>NZ_JBCHWG010000001.1:0-2720336 GCF_059801165.1 Cedecea sp. Ae19-4
CCAAAGGGGAGAGGGAACTGAAAAGAGCATAAATCTGCTGTTTTCCCCCTCGCCCTAAGGTGGTGAGGAAACAGTATCGAGCATAAATCTGCTGTTTTTCCCCTCGCCCTTCCAGGGAGAGGGCCGGGGGAGGGTAAAATTACAGCTTCGCAAACACGCGGCGTGCCGCGTCGATGGTCCGCTGAATATCTTCTTTGCTATGCGCCACGGACATAAAGCCCGCCTCAAACGCGGACGGCGCAAGGTATACGCCTTCTTCCAGCATCAGGTGGAAGAAGCGCTTGAAGCGCTCTACATCGCAGGCAACCACGTCTTTATAGCTGGTGACGGTTTCGGCATCGGTGAAGAACAGGCCGAACATGCCGCCGACGTTATTCACCACCAGTGGGATGTTTTCTGCTTTAGCCGCATTCAACAGGCCGTTAGCCAGCATCTCCGTCAGCTCGGTCAGGGTCTGGTGAACGCCGGGCTGCGACACTTCTGTCAGGCAAGCGAAGCCCGCCGCCATGGCGATAGGGTTCCCGGAGAGCGTGCCCGCCTGGTAAACCGGGCCCGTTGGTGCCAGCGCGTCCATGATTTCGCGACGGCCACCGAAGGCGCCGACTGGCATCCCGCCGCCGATGATTTTGCCGAGGCAGGTCAGGTCTGGTTCGACATCGTAGTAAGACTGAGCACCCGCCAGCGCCACGCGGAAGCCGGTCATCACTTCATCAATAATCAGCAGTGCACCAAATTCGTCGCACAGCGCTCGCAGGCCCGGCAGGAAGTCCGCATGCGGAGGAATGCAGTTCATGTTGCCCGCGACGGGTTCAACGATGATACAGGCCACGTCCTGAGGATATTGCTTAAAGGCTTCGCGCACGGAGGCCAGATCGTTATAGGTGCAGGTCAGGGTGTGCTTCGCAAAGTCAGCCGGCACGCCCGGAGAGTTTGGTTGGCCGAGCGTCAGAGCGCCGGAACCGGCTTTCACCAGCAGGCAATCCGCGTGGCCGTGGTAGCAGCCTTCGAATTTGATGATTTTATCCCGGCCAGTGTAGCCGCGAGCGAGGCGGATAGCGCTCATGGTGGCTTCGGTGCCGGAGTTCACCATGCGAACCATGTCCATGGTCGGCACCAGCTCACAAACCAGCTCCGCCATTTTCACTTCCATTTCGGTTGGCGCCCCAAAGCTCAGGCCGCGCTCAACGGCTTCAATGACCGCGTTGCGGATCGCCGGGTGGTTGTGGCCGAGCACCATTGGGCCCCATGAACCAACGTAATCGATATAGGCTTTACCGTCTGCGTCATACAGGTAAGCCCCGTCCGCACGCTCGATAAACAGAGGCACTCCGCCTACGCCAGTAAAGGCGCGTACCGGAGAGTTAACGCCGCCGGGAATGACCTGGCGGGCTGCGGCGTACAGGTTTTCAGACTTACTCATGAATCGGCTCCTGATTCGTGGAAATGGTGACAGCGGGCTATTCTATGTGAAACCTGCCTCGCGTTGAAATATTTGCCCAAATCAAACGTTACGGTTTATTAGCTAATTTAATAAGACGAAGGTCTTTTCTGTGGGTAAAATGCCCGCCTTATTTGTATGACTAACCGGTTCGGAACCATGAATTTAGCCCATAACTCTCTCGATCAGGCGCAAAGCGTCCAACAGCGTCGCGGAGCGATTCTGCGTCGTCTGATTGGCCAGGATAGAATGCCGCTAATGATTTTGCTGATGGCCGCGGTGGTTGGCACGCTAGCGGGCCTGGTCGGCGTGGCGTTTGAGAAGTCGGTTAACTGGGTGCTTCAGCACCGTATCGGTATGCTGGCGCAGGTCGCGGACAGCGCCTGGCTGGTGTGGCCGCTGGCGTTTATCAGCTCGGCGCTGCTGGCGATGGTCGGCTATTTTCTGGTGCGTCGTTTCGCGCCTGAAGCCGGTGGGTCGGGCATTCCTGAAATCGAAGGGGCACTGGAGGATTTGCGGCCGGTGCGCTGGTGGCGCGTGATCCCGGTGAAATTCATCGGCGGGATGGGCACGCTCGGCGCGGGAATGGTGCTGGGGCGTGAAGGGCCGACCGTACAGCTTGGCGGTAACATCGGGCGTATGGTGACGGACATTTTCCGCATGAAAAGTGCGGAAGCTCGTCATTCGCTGCTGGCAACTGGCGCTGCTGCCGGGCTGTCTGCGGCATTTAATGCGCCGCTGGCCGGGATCCTGTTTATCATCGAAGAGATGCGTACCCAGTTCCGCTATAACCTGATTTCGATAAAAGCGGTGTTTATCGGCGTGATTATGTCGAGCATTGTGTTCCGGATCTTTAATACCGAAACCACGGTGATTCAGGTGGGTAAGCTGGCGGATGCGCCTGTCAACACGCTCTGGCTGTATCTGATCCTCGGCATGATTTTTGGCATTGTCGGCGTGGTGTTTAACCGGCTGGTGATCGGCGCTCAGGATATGTTCCAGCGCATTCACGGCGGCAACATTAAGAAGTGGGTGCTGATCGGCGGGCTTATTGGCGGGCTTTGCGGTGTGCTGGGGCTTATTCAGCAGGCGGCGTCCGGCGGTGGGTTTAGCCTTATCCCGATTGCGGCCGTGGGGAATTACACCATTGGCATGCTGCTGTTCCTGTTCATCGCTCGGGTCATCACCACTTTACTCTGTTTCTCCTCCGGTGCACCGGGCGGTATTTTTGCCCCGATGCTGGCGCTGGGCACGCTGCTTGGCACCGCGTTTGGCACGGCTTGTGCCGCCTGGTTCCCCGCGTATCATCTTGACATGGGCACCTTTGCGATTGCCGGAATGGGAGCGTTACTCGCCGCCTCACTGCGTGCACCGCTCACCGCTATCGTGCTGGTGCTTGAGATGACGGATAATTACCAGCTCATTCTGCCAATGATTATCACCTGTCTTGGGGCGACACTGTTGGCACAATTTTTGGGCGGGAAACCGCTATACTCGGTGATTCTGGCAAGAACTCTGGCAAAACAAGAAGCTGAGAAAGCGCGAGCAGGCGAGCAGGCTTCCGCCGGGCAGAATACTTGAACGAATTACTCGGGTATTAGATAATGCCGCAAAAGTGCGGGTTGTTTTCTGCCCGACTTGTTAATTGTTGGGAGCAAAAAATGAGTGATGACGTAGTAGCGCTGCCGCTGCAGTTTACCGAAGCCGCAGCCAATAAAGTGAAAAGTCTGATTGCAGACGAAGAGAACCCGAATCTGAAACTTCGCGTCTATATCACCGGTGGTGGTTGCAGCGGCTTCCAGTATGGCTTTACCTTTGACGACCAGATCAACGACGGCGATATGACCATCGAGAAGCAGGGCGTTGCCCTGGTTGTGGATCCAATGAGCCTGCAATACCTGGTCGGTGGCGCGGTGGATTACAGCGAAGGCCTGGAAGGCTCCCGCTTCGTGGTGACTAACCCGAACGCGAAAAGCACCTGCGGGTGTGGTTCCTCCTTCAGCATCTGATAAGTTGCTGAAATAAAAAAGCCGCGTATCAAACGCGGCTTTTTTTATCGCTATTGTCGGTCATTTAGCGCAAAGGTCGGCAGTTTAAGGTGCCAGTAGATGGCCGCCAGGCGAATCGCCAGCGTGACCACCATACCAATCATACTGGCCTGCTCCAGCGGGACGTTAAAGGTGTGGTAAGCCGTGGCGTGGACGATACCGCCAATAATACAGGCGGTGGCATAAATCTCGGTGCGCAGAATCATCGGGACTTCACGAGCCAATACGTCGCGGATGATCCCGCCGCCTACGCCAGTGATTACGCCCATGCAGATTGCAACCAGCGGGCTGGCATGGGCCAGAAACGCTTTATTGACGCCGATGCCAACAAACACCGCCAGGCCGACGGCATCCAGCACGGGAAGTACCCACTTAGGCAGGCGTCGCGGCTGGCGAACCAGGACGATCGTCAGCATACAGGTCACCATGGCGACGACAAGGTCCGTGGGATCTTTCACCCAGAATACCGGGCCGTTGGCTAACGCCATATCGCGGATAGTTCCCCCGCCTACCGCGGTAACCACCCCAAGCACCAGCACGCCAAAGGGATCCATCCGCAGCTTTCCGGCCAACAAAACGCCGGAAATAGCGAACACGGCGGTACCGACAATATCCAGCCAATAGACCAGCATTTATGACCCTCAGAGCATGACGTTAAGCTTTCGCCAGCTCTTTGCAGAGCTGTTTTGCGGCGAGGATAATACGCGGGCCCGAGCGAGTAAACCAGTCATCATTCACGGCAATAACCGGAACTTTCAACTGATTACTCCAGAACTGCTGCACCGACGGAATATTGCTCGCATCGCCCGAGATAATAATAGCCTGCGGCTGACGCGTCAGAACCTGCTCGCGACTGACCTGCGGCCAGGGAACCCGGCTGTCAGCGAAAATATTGCGCCCACCGCAAAGCTCAACGACTTCGTTCTGAATGGAATCTTTGCTGGTGGTAAACAGCGGCTGCTGGCTGAACTGCAGGAACACTTTTTTGCTTTGGGTATGGCTGTAGCGAGTTTTTAGCTCTGCAAACTGCCGGGATAGCGTCTCTGCGGCTTTGATTGCCTTTTCTGGTGTTGGACTGAGCGGGGCTAGCTGACGCAGCGCGGCCTCAACGTCGGCAACGCTTTTAGGATCCAGCCAGATGACCTTAATGCCCAGCGAAACCAGTTGGTTTACCTGCCTGTCCGGGTTACCACCTCGCCAGGCGAGGACTGCGTCCGGTTTCAGGGCAACGATGCGCTCGAAGTTCACGCCCTGCCAGTTGGCTAACTGTTCAATCTGCTTTGCCTGCGGCGGGTAATCAGAGTAAGCGCTCACCGCAATAGGGGTGATACCGGCGGCGAAGGCCAGTTCTGTATTAGCGGGAGAGAGGGAGATGACCCGAGGCGCCGCAAACAGCAGCGCCGGGAGGCAAAGGAGCAGGGCGGTCGCCCCGCGCCAAAGGATGAGCTTAGCCACGAGCCAGGTGCTGAACCAGTTTTTCCACCATCAGGGTGGATTGCCTGGCGGCGACGGCCAGGAATTCTTCGAAGCTCAGGTGGGACTGCTGATCGGCCACGTCGGAGATGGCGCGTACAACCACAAACGGCGTGTTGAAGTTATGGCAAACGTGGCCGATGGCCGTCGCTTCCATTTCTACCGCCACGGCCTGCGGGAAGTTGTGGCGAATTTTTGCCAGCGCCACTGAGCCGTTAATAAACGCATCGCCGCTGACGATCAGGCCGCGAACCGCGTGCAGATCCAGCTCTTTAATGCAGGTTTCTGCTGCCTCAATAAGCTTTTTATCGGCAATGAAAGCTGCCGGGCAGCCCGCCATCTGGCCATATTCGTAACCGAAAGCAGTGACGTCAGCATCGTGATAACGCACTTCTTCAGATACCACGATATCACCCACTTTCAGCGTCGGCGCCAGGCCACCTGCGGAACCGGTGTTGATGATCACGTCTGGCTTGCAGTGTTCCAGCAGCAGCGTAGCACCCATGGCCGCAGAAACTTTGCCGATGCCGGACTTCAGCAGCGCGACTTCAACGCCGTTCAGCGTCCCGGTATAAATTTCGCAACCGGCGATGCTCAGAGTGTGACGGTTTTCGATTTTGTCACGCAGCAGCGTAACTTCTTCTTCCATTGCACCAATAATGCCTGCTTTCATAGAGATACTCGCTAATGTGGTGGAACATGACTCAATTTTCGGGGCATAGTCTATCATGGCATACAGTCTCCTTATCAACGGAACAGGAGTGGGCATGAGCGAAATAGACTTCCGCAAAAAAATTAACTGGCACCGACGCTTCCGCTCGCCCGAAGGAGAGAAGAGCGAACTTGAGATCCTGCGTATCTTCGAAAGCGATCGCGGCAGGATCATTAATTCTCCCGCAATTCGCCGCCTGCAGCAGAAAACGCAGGTCTTCCCGCTGGAGCGTAATGCTGCCGTGCGCACCCGTCTTACCCATTCGCTGGAGGTGCAGCAGGTCGGGCGCTACATTGCCAAAGAGATCCTTAGCCGCCTGAAAGAGCAGAAGGCGCTGGAGAAATATGGGCTGGATGAGCTAACTGGCCCGTTTGAAAGCATAGTGGAAATGGCCTGCCTGATGCATGACATCGGCAATCCGCCGTTCGGGCATTTTGGCGAGTCGGCGATTAACGACTGGTTCCGCCAGCGTCTGCAGCCGAAAGACAGCGGCGGGCAACCACGCAGTGACGATCGCTGCAAGGTGGATGTGCTCCGGCTGCGCGAAGGCGAAGAGGGATTAAATACGTTACGCAGCAAAGTTCGCCAGGACTTGTGCCATTTTGAAGGGAATGCGCAAGGCATCCGGCTGGTGCACAGCCTGCTGCGGATGAACCTGACCTGGGCGCAGGTCGGCTGCATTCTCAAATACACCCGCCCGGCCTGGTTTGCCCAAAAGCCGCCAGCAAGCCACGCTTATTTGATGAAGAAGCCGGGCTTTTATTTGTCGGAAGAAGGATACATCGAGCGCCTGCGCAAAGAGTTGAACCTGGGCGAGTACAGCCGTTTTCCGCTAACCTGGATCATGGAGGCAGCGGACGATATTTCTTACTGCGTGGCGGATCTCGAAGATGCCGTTGAGAAACGTATTTTCAGCGTCGAGCAGCTTTATCAGCATCTGAGCGAGTCCTGGGGCGAGCAGAAGAAAGGCGATCTCTTTGAGCTGGTAGTCAAAGATGCCTGGGAGAAATCCCGCACCAACCAAATGCGCCGCAGTGCGGAAGATCAGTTCTTTATGTACCTGCGCGTCAATACGCTAAACAAACTGGCGCCGTATGCCGCCCAGCGTTTTATCGACAATTTGCCTGAGATTTATTCCGGCGAGTTCAATCATGCGCTGCTGGAGGACGACAGCCCGTATGCCCGACTGCTGGAGCTGTACAAGCAGGTGGCCGTGCGGCAGGTCTTCAGCCACCCGGATATTGAGCAACTGGAGCTGCAGGGTTACCGGGTTATCAGCGGTTTACTGGATATTTACAGTCCCTTACTCGAGCTTTCAACGGAGGACTTCACGGAGCTGGTGAGCAAGGAAAGCCTGCGTCGTCTGCCTATTGAATCAAGACTTTTCCACAAACTTTCAACTAAACATAGGCTTGCCTATGTAGAAGCGGTGAGCGCTTTGCACCCGGCAAGCCTTGATTTTTCCGTGTGGGAATACTATTTCCGTGCAAGGCTTATTCAGGATTACATCAGTGGAATGACCGATTTATATGCCTGGGATGAGTATCGACGCCTGATGGCGGTGGAGTGAGTTTTCTCGGGAGTTTTGTAAAGATAGAGAATAAATTTTTACTTTTTCCATGCACTTAAGCGCTGAACTTAGCGCGTAAACTTCACTCTGAATGGTGTACCAACACAGCAATTTTGCGTTATTTGAAAGTTGAGATGATTCCATGAAAAAAACCACGTTAGCAATGAGTGCGCTGGCTCTTAGTCTGGGTTTGGCGCTGAGTCCGATGTCTGCCTCCGCCGCTGAGACGGCCTCTTCCGCATCTGCTGCGCAGCCGCTGCCAAGCCTTGCGCCGATGCTGGAGCAGGTGATGCCTTCAGTGGTGAGTATCAACGTTGAAGGGAGCACAACGGTAAATACTCCGCGTATGGGGCGTAATTTCCAGCAATTCTTCGGCGACAATTCCCCGTTCTGCCAGGACGGTTCGCCGTTCCAAAGCTCACCTTTCTGCCAGGGCGGTGGCGCTCAGGGCGGTGGTGGTGACGGAGGCAGCCAGCAGCAGAAATTTATGGCCCTGGGCTCTGGGGTAATTATTGATGCGGCGAAAGGCTATGTCGTGACCAACAACCACGTGGTGGATAACGCCACTGTGATTAAAGTTCAGCTAAGCGATGGCCGTAAGTTTGACGCCAAAGTGGTGGGTAAAGACCCACGCTCCGATATCGCGCTGATTCAGCTGCAGGATCCTAAAAACCTGACGGCGATTAAAATTGCCGACTCCGACGCGCTGCGCGTAGGTGATTACACCGTAGCCATCGGTAACCCATATGGCCTGGGCGAAACCGTGACCTCCGGTATCGTTTCTGCGCTGGGCCGTAGCGGCCTGAACGTGGAAAACTACGAAAACTTTATCCAGACCGATGCGGCGATCAACCGCGGTAACTCCGGCGGGGCGCTGGTTAACCTGAACGGCGAGCTTATCGGTATCAACACGGCGATTCTGGCCCCGGACGGCGGCAACATCGGTATCGGCTTTGCTATCCCGAGTAACATGGTGAAAAACCTGACCGCTCAGATGGTGCAGTACGGTCAGGTTCGTCGCGGCGAGCTGGGGATTATGGGCACTGAGCTGAACTCCGAGCTGGCGAAAGCGATGAAAGTCGACGCTCAGCGTGGCGCGTTTGTCAGCCAGGTCATGCCGAACTCTTCCGCGGCTAAAGCAGGGATCAAAGCAGGGGATGTGATCACCACGCTGAACGGCAAGGCGATCAGTAGTTTTGCCGCACTGCGCGCAGAAGTGGGTTCTATGCCAGTGGGCAGCAAAATCTCGCTGGGTCTGCTGCGTGATGGCAAGCCAGTGACGGTGAGTCTGGAGCTGCAGCAAAGCACTCAGAATCAGGTTGATGCCGCCACTATCTTCACCGGTATTGAAGGTGCGGAGATGAGCAACCGCGGCGGTAAAGACCAGAAAGGCGTGCAGGTCACCAGCGTGAAGCCAAATACCCCGGCCGCGCGTATTGGCCTGAAAAAAGGTGACATTATCGTCGGCGTGAACCAGCAGGCGGTGAACAATATCGCTGAGCTGCGTAAAGTGATGGACAGCAAGCCGTCGGTGATGGCGCTGAGCATCCAGCGCGGTGATGCGCAGATTTACCTTCTGATGCAGTAATCTTCGTGTAGAGCTGAAAAGGGCCGCGTTTGCGGCCCTTTTTTTATTGAGTTCTGCACTACTTATTGCGAGTCAGTTTTTCCAGATCGGATTCAATTTCGCTGATCTTGTTGGTCACCACGGACTCGAGGTGGCGCAAATCGTCGAGGATCTTACGCTTAAGGTCGACTTCGGTGCGGTCACGCTGGCAAAGTTGATCGAGTTCATCGATGACATAGCGCAGGTTGGGGCTGATCTCCTGCACTTCTTTGTAGCCCTGGCCTACGCCATCGGCCACCACGGTTTTGCGCTGGCGTGGGTATTTAAACTTCACGCTTTTGGCAAAAAACTCGCCCTTATCCTTCTGGAAATAGACTTTCAGGATATCGTTGTTGGCTTCCTGCCGGAGGCTGTAACGATCGATTTCATCAGGATTGGTAATACCCAGACTTTTTAAATTATCGTACATAAGCGGTACCCTTCAATATCAATAACCATTAGAGAGTTAACGGAAAATTCCTTTTCCGCTAGTGCCAGATGCAAAAAAGGCGGGATAACCCGCCTTTTGATGCAAAAAACTTAGTCGATGGTACGCAGCAGTTCGTTGATGCCCACTTTACCGCGGGTTTTGGCGTCTACTTTCTTCACGATCACCGCACAGTACAGGCTGTAAGAGCCGTCTTTAGAAGGCAGGTTGCCGGAAACGACAACGGAGCCTGCTGGCACGCGGCCGTAGTGGACTTCACCGGTTTCGCGATCATAGATGCGGGTGCTTTGGCCGATGTAAACGCCCATGGAGATCACGGAACCTTCTTCAACGATCACGCCTTCAACCACTTCGGAACGCGCGCCGATGAAGCAGTTGTCTT
The DNA here is from genome assembly GCF_059801165.1 of Cedecea sp. Ae19-4. Lineage (NCBI taxonomy): Bacteria > Pseudomonadati > Pseudomonadota > Gammaproteobacteria > Enterobacterales > Enterobacteriaceae > Cedecea > Cedecea sp. Ae19-4. The sequence goes on from NZ_JBCHWG010000001.1 coordinate 9,678, forward strand.
CGATGATGGTTGGGTTAGCCTGCAGTGGTTCCAGTACGCCACCGATGCCGACACCGCCGGACAGGTGAACGTTTTTACCGATCTGCGCGCAAGAGCCCACGGTTGCCCAGGTGTCGACCATGGTGCCTTCATCAACATAAGCACCGATATTGACGTAGGATGGCATCAGCACGGTGTTACGTGCGATGAACGCGCCCTGGCGTACTGCCGCCGGTGGCACAACGCGGAAACCTTCTTTCTGGAAGCGCGCTTCGTCGTAGTCGGCGAATTTCATCGGGACTTTATCGAAATAGCGGCTTTCTGCACCTTCGATAACTTTGTTGTCGTTAATGCGGAAAGAAAGCAGTACCGCCTTCTTCAGCCACTGGTGAGTAACCCACTGGCCATCAATTTTTTCAGCAACGCGCAGCGCACCGCTGTCGAGCAGGGCAATCACCTGATTTACCGCTTCGCGGGTCACGGTATCAACATTTGCCGGGGTGATCTCGGCGCGACGCTCGAAAGCGGTTTCGATTACATTTTGTAGCTGCTGCATGATGAACATTTCCTGATTGTGACTTACCTTTCAACTTTTGGGCGACAATCAACTTGACTGTCGCTTTCGGGCTAAAAAGGTAAAAAATAAAAGACCGTTATTTATCGTTTGGATTAAGGGCCGCTGTCAACCGTTGCTGCACTTCCTGCTGGAGCACATTATTAAGTGCACGCCGGTCTGCGGTGGCGATTATAAATAAATCTTCTACTCGCTCACCAATTGTCGTAATTCTCGCCCCGTAGAGCGAAATACCGAGGTCGGCGAACACTTCACCCACCCTGGCCAAAAGACCCGGCTGATCGAGCGCAATCAGCTCAAGGAACGTACGCCGGTCGGTGTGCGTTGGCAGGAAATTGACTTCGGTATCGACGGTAAAGTGACGCAGTTTTGCCGACTGACGGCGTGGCTGCGGTGGCTGCCAGGTCGTCTGGGTGATCGCCTGTTCGAGGCTGTGGCGAATAATATTGTGTCGGTCAATGGACAGCGGGCTGCCGTCGGGCTCGAGCACGATAAAGGTGTCCATCGCCATACCGTCGCGGGTCGTGAAGATCTGCGCGTCGTGAACGCTGAGATTACGACGGTCGAGTTCGGCGCAGACGGCGGCAAACAGATAAGGCCTGTCCGGGCTCCAGATAAAGATCTCCGTGCCGCCGCGCGTTGCCTGCGGGCTCAGCAGGATCATTGGCTGACTAAGATCGTGCTTCAGCAAATGCCGGGCATGCCACGCGATCTGGTTTGGCGTATGGCGAACAAAGTAGTTTGCCCGGCAGCGCGCCCAGATGTGATGCAGCGCTTCCTCATTAATGTTGTCCATCCGCAGCAGGGCAAGCGCCTGAAGCTGGTGGTGACGAACACGTTCGCGCATATCCGGGCTGTTCTGCATCCCGCGGCGCAGCTGTTTCTCGGTGGCGAAGTACAGCTCACGCAGCAGGCTTTGCTTCCAGCTGTTCCACAGCGTTTCGTTGGTTGCGCAGATATCCGCCACCGTCAGGCAGACCAGATAGCGCAGGCGGTTTTCGGTCTGCACCTCTTCGGCAAACTGTTTAATGACTTCAGGATCCTGAATATCACGGCGCTGAGCGGTGACGGACATCAGTAGATGCTGACGGACCAGCCACGCAACCAACTGAGTTTCCCGGGAGTTAAGGCCATGAAGCTCGGCAAATTTCAGCACATCCTGCGCGCCCAGCACGGAATGATCGCCGCCTCGCCCTTTGGCGATATCGTGGAAGAGAGCGGCGATTAAAATCAGCTCAGGATGGGAAAGGCGCGGCCAAAGATCGACGCACAGCGGGTGCTTAGAGCGAGTTTCTTCTTTCGCGAAGCTTTCCAGCTTTTGCAGGACGCGAATGGTGTGTTCATCCACGGTGTAGGCGTGGAACAGGTCGAACTGCATCTGACCGACAATATGCGACCACTGCGGCATATAGGCCCACAGCACGCTATGGCGATGCATTGGCACCAGCGCACGGCTTACCGCGCCAGGATGACGCAGCATCACCAGAAACAGCTCGCGCGCTTCCGGGATGTAGCAGAGCGGTTGGGTCAGATGACGGCGGGCGTGACGAAGGTGGCGCAGCGTCGTGGAGTAAATGCCGGTGATGTCGCGGTTACGCACCATCATGTAAAACATGCGCAGAATAGCCTGCGGCTCGCGCATAAACAGGGTTTCATCCCGCAGATCGATAAGCGTGCCGCGAAGCTGGAAGTCATCATCCAGCGGGCGCGGTTTTTCGCTGGCATCGAGCGCCAGAATGGCTTCATCGAACAGTTGCAAAAGCATCTGGTTCAATTCGCCCACGCGGCGAGTGACGCGGTAGAAGTCCTTCATCATGTGTTCGACCGGCTCGTTGCCTTCGCCGCTGTAGTGCAGGCGCTGGGCCACGCTAAGCTGGCGGTCAAACAGCAGCCGGTTGTCGTAGCGATTGACTTCCAGATGCAGGGCAAAGCGAATGCGCCACAGCAAATGCTGGCATTCATCCAGTTCTTTACGCTCTGCTTCAGTCAGGAAACCAAAGTCCACCATTTCGCCCATGGAGGTGGCGCCGAAGTGACGGCGAGCAACCCACTGCAGCGTGTGAATGTCACGCAGGCCGCCAGGACTGCTTTTGATGTCGGGCTCAAGGTTGTAGCTGGTGCCGTGATAGCGCTGGTGACGCTCGTTTTGCTCTTCGACTTTGGCGGCAAAGAATTTGGCCGACGGCCAGAAACCTTCGCTGAAAATGTGTTTCTGAAGCTCAAGGAACAGGGCAACGTCGCCAATTAACAAGCGAGATTCGATGAGGTTAGTGGCGACCGTCAGATCGGACAAGCCTTCCAGCAGGCATTCTTCCAGCGTACGTACGCTGTGGCCCACTTCCAGCTTCACGTCCCAAAGCAGGGTCAGCAACTCGCCGATACTCTGCGCCTGGGCGTCCGTTAGCCGTTTTCTACTCAGAATCAGGAGATCGATATCCGACAGCGGGTGAAGCTCGGCGCGGCCATAGCCGCCCACGGCAACCAGCGCGGCTTCGGGAACATCGGCAAAGCCGTAGGCAATCCACAGCCGCTGCAGCAGCTGATCGATAAATTCGGTGCGGGCATCTATAAGCCGTTCAGCGGAAACGCCGCTATCGAAGGCTTTACCCAGCCATTTCTGGAAAGTGTCTAAGTGCGACTTGATGTCTGCGCAGTTAAGTTCGGCTTCCTGCCAGCTGTTTGGATAGTCCGGCTGGCCGGCGATCTCGGGTTCGGTGGTGTTGGCAAACTGCTCTGGCAAAGCTGGACTCATTGTGCGCTACCCATAAAAAAAGCCGGCTCAGGGCCGGCTTAGATTGCTGACTGACGTCAGGGCATCATTCGTTATGCGAAATCACTGCCGGGATGGTGTCATCTTTACGCAGGGTCATAATCTCGCAGCCGTTCTCCGTCACCACAATAGTATGCTCGTATTGAGCAGACAAGCTGCGATCTTTGGTTTTCACCGTCCAGCCGTCTTTCATAGTACGAATGCGGTAATCACCGGCGTTAACCATCGGTTCAATGGTGAAGGTCATGCCCGGCTGAAGCACTACGCCGCCGTCATCTGCGTCATAGTGAAGTACCTGAGGTTCCTCATGGAATACGCGACCAATGCCGTGGCCACAGTACTCACGTACGACGGAGAAACCTTCTGCTTCAACAAACTTCTGGATTGCTGCGCCGAGCGTGCGCAGGCGGATGCCCGGTTTCACCATGCGTAGCGCGAGATACAGGCTTTCCTGGGTGATGCGGCACAGGCGTTCGCCGAGAATCGTCGGCTTGCCTACGATGAACATCTTAGAGGTGTCGCCGTGGTATTCGTCTTTGATAACGGTTACGTCGATATTGACGATATCACCGTCTTTCAGCACTTTTTCATCATCTGGAATGCCGTGGCAAACCACTTCGTTGATAGAGATACAGACGGATTTTGGGAAGCCGTGATAGCCCAGACAAGCGGAAATAGCCTGCTGTTCATTCACGATGTAATCATTACAGATGCGATCCAGCTCGCCGGTGGTAATGCCCGGTTTAACGTGGGATTCGATCATTTCCAGCACTTCGGCAGCCAGGCGGCCAGCGACGCGCATTTTTTCGATTTCTTCAGGTGTCTTAATTGAGATAGCCATATCAGATCCGCAGATGTCGATAACGTCGACATGAAATGAGCAGGGAAGTTGCTGTAATGGTATCAGGGGGGGCGTCTCCCTGCAAAATTGAGAATCATCAAGTGCGTATCACGGCAACAACTATTGGAGTCTGGGCGCCATTTATGGTATAAAGCGCGCCGGACCTGTATTCCGATTTTTCGGGTACAGCCAAATACGCTCACTTTGTGTAAATAACACACACGTATCGACACATATTCCGGGGTGCCCTTTGGGGTCGGCAATATGGGATACGTGGAGGCATAACCCCATACTTTATATAGAGGTTTTAAAACATGGCTACTGTTTCCATGCGCGACATGCTCAAGGCTGGTGTTCACTTCGGTCACCAGACCCGTTACTGGAACCCGAAAATGAAGCCTTTCATCTTCGGCGCACGTAACAAAGTTCACATCATCAACCTTGAGAAAACTGTACCAATGTTCAACGAAGCTCTGGCTGAACTGAACAAGATTTCTTCTCGCAAAGGCAAAATCCTTTTCGTTGGTACTAAACGCGCTGCAAGCGAAGCGGTGAAAGACGCTGCTAACAGCTGCGATCAGTTCTTCGTGAACCATCGCTGGTTGGGCGGCATGCTGACTAACTGGAAAACCGTTCGTCAGTCCATCAAACGTCTGAAAGACCTGGAAACTCAGGCTCAAGACGGTACTTTCGACAAGCTGACTAAGAAAGAAGCGCTGATGCGCACTCGTGAGCTGGACAAGCTGGAAAACAGCCTGGGCGGTATCAAAGACATGGGCGGCCTGCCGGACGCACTGTTTGTTATCGATGCCGATCACGAGCACATCGCTATCAAAGAAGCAAACAACCTGGGTATCCCAGTATTTGCTATCGTTGATACCAACTCTGATCCGGACGGTGTTGATTTCGTTATCCCTGGTAACGACGATGCTATCCGTGCTGTTAGCCTGTACCTGGGCGCTGTAGCTGCAACCGTTCGTGAAGGCCGTTCTCAGGATCTGGCTTCCCAGGCGGAAGAAAGCTTCGTAGAAGCAGAATAATAAGGTTTGATGATTCCCCAAGAGATTTCGAGTTGCTGGAAGGCGGCAAACTCGAGAATTCCTGGGAGCTTACATCAGTAAGTGACCAGGATGAGCGAGTGAAGGTAACGCACCTGCGGCTCGAAATATAAAGGGGAAAGCCCTTATTTAACCAGGTAGTATCTCGTTTGGTTAGGGGCCTTTTTATGGCCCCTTTTTCACTTTTAAGCCCGTCTGGCCAATGCGCCGGGCAGGCAACATCTCCGAGGATTTTAGAATGGCTGAAATTACCGCATCCCTGGTAAAAGAGCTGCGTGAGCGTACTGGCGCTGGCATGATGGATTGTAAAAAAGCGCTGACCGAAGCCAACGGCGACATTGAGCTGGCAATCGAGAACATGCGTAAATCCGGTGCGATCAAAGCGGCTAAAAAAGCAGGCAACGTTGCTGCTGACGGCGTGATCATCACTAAGATCGACGGCAACTACGGCGTGATTCTGGAAGTTAACTGCCAGACTGACTTCGTTGCTAAAGACGGCGGTTTCCAGGCATTTGCTAACAAAGTTCTGGATGCAGCAGTCGCGGGTAAAATCACCGACGTTGAAGTTCTGAAAGCGCAGTTTGAAGAAGAGCGCGTTGCACTGGTTGCTAAAATCGGTGAGAACATCAACATCCGTCGCGTTTCTTCCCTGGAAGGCGAAGTTCTGGGTTCTTACCAGCACGGCGCACGTATCGGTGTTCTGGTTGCCGCTAAAGGTGCTGATGAAGAGCTGGTTAAACAGCTGGCCATGCACATCGCTGCAAGCAAGCCTGAGTTCGTTAAACCTGAAGACGTTTCTGCAGAAGTTGTAGAGAAAGAGTACCAGGTTCAGCTGGACATCGCGATGCAGTCCGGTAAACCAAAAGAAATCGCAGAGAAAATGGTTGAAGGCCGCATGAAGAAATTCACCGGTGAAGTTTCTCTGACTGGTCAGCCGTTCGTTATGGACCCAAGCAAAACTGTTGCTCAGCTGCTGAAAGAGCACAATGCTGACGTAACTAACTTCATCCGCTTCGAAGTGGGTGAAGGTATCGAGAAAGTTGAGACTGACTTTGCAGCAGAAGTTGCTGCCATGTCCAAGCAGTCTTAATGGTTTAAAAGGAACCGCCAACCGGCGGTTCCTTTTTATCCAGCCTTACAATTTCAGAGCGCTCCGTTAGGCGAGCAGACTGAAATGCGACAGAATGTCGCCAGAATTAACCATCCCCCATTCGTTGACTGTTCTCAGGAAAGAAACATGGCTACCAATGCAAAACCCGTCTACAAACGTATTCTGCTCAAACTGAGCGGCGAAGCTCTGCAAGGCACAGAAGGCTTTGGTATTGACGCGAGTATTCTGGACCGTATGGCTCAGGAAATTAAAGAGCTGGTGGAACTTGGCATTCAGGTCGGGGTGGTAATCGGCGGTGGCAATTTATTCCGTGGTGCGGGCCTGGCTAAAGCCGGCATGAACCGCGTCGTGGGCGACCACATGGGCATGCTGGCGACCGTAATGAATGGCCTGGCGATGCGCGATGCGCTCCACCGCGCCTATGTGAACGCCCGCCTGATGTCCGCTATTCCATTGAATGGCGTTTGTGATAACTACAGCTGGGCTGAAGCGATCAGCCTGCTGCGCGCTAACCGCGTAGTTATCCTGTCTGCCGGTACCGGTAACCCGTTCTTTACCACTGACTCTGCGGCCTGCCTGCGTGGAATCGAAATCGAAGCAGACGTGGTACTGAAAGCCACTAAAGTGGATGGCGTGTTTACCGCCGATCCGGCAAAAGATCCTGCTGCAACCATGTACGATCAGCTGACCTACAGTGAAGTGCTGGATAAAGAGCTGAAAGTGATGGATCTTGCCGCGTTCACCCTTGCTCGTGACCACAAATTGCCGATCCGCGTGTTCAACATGAACAAGCCGGGTGCGCTGCGTCGTGTGGTAATGGGTGAGAAAGAAGGCACTTTAATTACTGAATAATTTCAGTTGCCCGGTAATCAGGGTAAGATTTGGCTTTATCTACAGCCAGGAATAAACAGGGCTATACTTAGCCTGCGGCGTTGCAGCTGCAGAGAATAAGCGTGGTCTGCCTTAAACCAGTTTTCAAGGATTCGTAACGTGATTAGCGATATCAGAAAAGATGCTGAAGTGCGTATGGATAAATGCGTCGAAGCGTTTAAAAACCAAATCAGCAAAATCCGTACCGGCCGCGCTTCTCCAAGCCTGCTGGACGGCATCGTCGTAGAATACTACGGCACACCAACGCCGCTGCGCCAGCTGGCCAGCGTCACCGTTGAAGATACCCGTACTCTGAAGATCAACGTCTTCGATCGTTCTATGGGCCCGGCGGTAGAGAAAGCGATCATGGCCTCTGACCTTGGTCTGAACCCAAGCTCTGCGGGCACCGATATCCGTGTTCCACTGCCTCCGCTGACCGAAGAGCGTCGTAAAGACCTGATCAAAGTGGTACGTGGCGAAGCCGAAGGCGCACGCGTGGCTGTTCGTAACGTTCGCCGCGACGCTAACGATAAAGTTAAAGCGCTGTTGAAAGACAAAGAGATCAGTGAAGATGACGATCGCCGTTCTCAGGACGACGTGCAGAAGCTGACTGATGCTGCTATCAAGAAAGTGGATGCGGCTCTGTCTGAAAAAGAAACTGAGCTGATGCAGTTCTAATCCACATTTTCTGTGGAAAATTCGCCGCCCAGTAAGCCCTCGCGCACCGCGAAGCGTTTACGGGCGGCGTTTTGCTTTATAAAAACGTCAAGTAAAGGCGTAGACAATGGGCGTCCCGCGCCGCAAACTATTGCGCCATTAATCCTTCATTTTACGACCCCGAGTACCTCATGAAGCAGCTCACTATTCTTGGTTCTACCGGCTCTATTGGCGTCAGCACGCTTAGCGTCGTTCGTCATAATCCTGAAAAATTTGCCGTTACGGCTCTGGTTGCGGGCACTAATGTCGGGAAAATGGTGGAGCAGTGCCTGGCGTTCTCGCCGAAGTATGCGGTCATGGCCAGTGAGTCTGCGGCGGCGGAAGTCCGTCGTACCCTGAAAGAGCAGGGGAGTAAAACTGAAGTCTTGGCCGGTGAGCAGGCCGCTTGCGAAGTTGCTACGCTTGATGAAGTGGATCAGGTGATGGCTGCTATTGTGGGCGTGGCAGGGCTGTCTTCAACGCTTGCCGCTATCTCCGCCGGTAAGCAGGTTCTGCTGGCGAACAAAGAGTCGCTGATTACCTGCGGGCGTTTGTTTATGGAAGCGGTTGCTCGTAGCAAAGCGCAGTTGTTGCCTATCGATAGCGAACATAACGCCATTTTTCAGAGTATGCCGGAAACAATCCAGCGTAACCTGGGATACGCTAGCCTCGAAGATAATGGCGTGTCGTCTATTATCCTCACCGGATCGGGTGGCCCGTTCCGGGAAACGGCTTATGCAGACCTGACGGCGATGACGCCGGATCAGGCATGCAGCCACCCGAACTGGTCGATGGGGCGTAAGATTTCCGTCGACTCTGCCACTATGATGAACAAAGGTCTCGAATACATTGAAGCTCGCTGGTTGTTCAACGCTTCAGCTGCACAAATGGAAGTGCTGATTCACCCTCAGTCTGTCATTCATTCTATGGTTCGTTACCGCGATGGCAGCGTGCTGGCTCAGCTTGGTGAGCCCGACATGCGTACGCCTATTGCCCATGCGATGGCTTACCCCGCGCGCGTAGAATCTGGTGTTACACCACTCGATTTCTGCAAAATCGGTTCGCTGACTTTCATGGAACCTGATTTTGAGCGCTATCCATGCCTTAAGTTAGCCATTGATGCCAGCGCGCAGGGGCAGGCGGCGACAACCGCGCTAAATGCGGCAAACGAAGTGGTTGTTGAGGCGTTCCTGAATCAGCAGGTCAGATTTACGGATATCGCAGTGCTGAACCGCAGCGTGCTGGATCAAATGAATTTAACTGATCCACAAAGTGTGGATGAAGTGCTTAGTGTGGACGCTGTTGCTCGTGAAATCGCCAGGAAACAAGTGATGCACCTCTCAAGCCGGTGATAATTCATCCGGCTGAAGTGCCGCCATTTGTTCGCTTTGTGCTTCAGTGATATAGTCTGCGCCACTTAATCGCCAGATGTGACTGAGCGTTGAGTGGAAAGCCGTGTCACAACACGGCTTTTTTATGCACCAGGCTTCAATATTCCTGAGTACCGCTTAATTTTTTTCAGGGAATCATTACGCGTTATGTTGTCTGCTAATCAACAATTAAGCGAATCCTTAACTACGCATGGCGCCCGCCATGTTGCCATCATCATGGATGGCAACGGCCGATGGGCTAAGCGTCAGGGTAAAATGAGGGTTTTCGGTCATAAAGCTGGCGCGAAATCGGTACGCCGCGCTGTGACTTTTGCAGCGAATAACGGTATCGATGCGCTGACGCTTTACGCTTTTAGCAGCGAGAACTGGAACCGCCCCGCTCAGGAAGTGACCGCGTTGATGGAGCTGTTCGTCTGGGCATTAGACAGTGAGGTGAAAAGCCTGCACCGTCATAATGTTCGCTTGCGTATTATCGGCGATACCAGCCGATTTAATCTCCGCCTGCAGGAAAGAATCAAAAAAGCTGAAGCATTAACCAGTGAGAACACTGGGCTGACGCTCAATATCGCTGCGAATTATGGCGGGCGTTGGGATATCATTCAGGGAGTGCGACAGCTTGCGTCGCAGGTGCAGGAAGGCTCATTGCGCCCGGATCAGATAGATGAAGAACTGCTCGGTCAGCAGATCTGCATGCATGAGCTGGCTCCCGTAGATTTAGTAATTAGGACAGGAGGAGAGCATCGCATCAGTAACTTCCTCATCTGGCAAATTGCCTATGCGGAACTTTATTTTACCGATGTTCTTTGGCCTGATTTCGATGAACAAGACTTTGAAGGTGCGCTAAATGCTTTTGCAAACCGAGAGCGTCGTTTTGGTGGCACAGCACCTGGTGGTGAATAAGCCTGTTGGGGGTCACTTTTGCTGAAGTATCGCCTGATTTCCGCGTTTATTATGATTCCCGTTGTCATCGCGGCGCTGTTTTGGCTTCCGCCAGTAGGATTTGCGATTGCTACGCTGGTGATTTGTATGCTGGCCGCATGGGAATGGGGGCAACTCGCCGGTTTTGTTGCGCGTTCGCAACGTGTCTGGTTGGCGGTGCTATGTGGTCTGTTGCTTGCCGTCATGCTGATTTCGTTGCCGGAGTATCGGCATTCGGTGCATTTGCCGATAATCGAATTCTCACTCTGGGCATCGCTAGTGTGGTGGGTAGCGGCGCTGTTGCTGGTTCTGTTCTATCCGGCTTCTGCGGCGCTGTGGCGTAATTCCAAACCGCTTCGCCTGGTCTTTGGCCTGCTGACCATTGTTCCCTTCTTCTGGGGCATGGTAGCGTTGCGCAGCTGGCATTATGATATTAACCACTACAGCGGCTCTGTTTGGTTACTGTATGTGATGTTCCTGGTCTGGGGCGCAGACTCTGGCGCTTATGTCTTCGGGAAGATGTTTGGCAAGCATAAACTTGCGCCAAAGGTTTCTCCTGGCAAGACCTGGCAAGGGTTTATTGGTGGCCTTGCGACTTCTGCCGTCATCTCGTTGTTGTTCGGCATGTGGGCGAATTTGAACGTGGCACCTGTTGTTCTGCTAACCTGTTCCATTGTTGCCGCGCTGGCTTCCGTTTTAGGTGATTTGACCGAAAGTATGTTCAAACGCGAAGCAGGGATTAAAGATAGTGGTCACCTTATCCCGGGACATGGTGGTATTCTTGACCGCATTGACAGCCTGACAGCGGCAGTGCCGGTGTTTGCCTGTCTGCTGCTTCTGGTATTCAGGACGATTTAACGGAAGGTTTTATGTTGAGCATACTCTGGAATTTGGCTGCGTTTATCGTTGCACTGGGTGTTTTAATTACTGTGCACGAGTTCGGCCATTTTTGGGTTGCTCGCCGCTGTGGCGTTCGTGTGGAACGCTTCTCCATCGGGTTTGGTAAGGCGCTTTGGCGTCGTACTGACCGTCAGGGAACCGAATTTGTTATCGCGCTGATCCCGCTGGGTGGCTACGTTAAAATGCTGGATGAACGCGTTGAGCCGGTGCTGCCGGAGATGCGTCATGCTGCTTTTAACAATAAAACGGTTTCTCAGCGAGCGGCGATTATCGCCGCTGGCCCAATCGCTAACTTCATCTTCGCTATCTTTGCCTATTGGCTGGTGTTTATCATTGGCATTCCCAGTCTGCGTCCAGTGATCGGTGAAATAACCCCCAACTCTATCGCGGCGGAAGCACAAATTAGCGCCGGCATGGAACTAAAAGCGATAGATGGTATCGAAACGCCTGATTGGGATGCTGTTCGTTTAGCTTTAATCGGTAAGATTGGCGATGCGAGCGCGAGAGTGTCTTATGCGCCGTTTGGGACAAATCAAACGCGTGATGTCACCCTTGATCTAAGCCATTGGCAGTTTGAGCCTGATAAGCAGGATCCGGTCGTATCACTTGGATTCAGGCCCCGTGGTCCGCAGATTGAAAACGTGCTGGACGAAGTTCAGCCGCAGTCCGCGGCCAATAAGGCAGGTTTGCAAGCGGGGGACAGGATCGTTAAAGTCAACGGTCAGCCACTCCTTCAATGGAGTGAGTTTGTTAACCTGGTGCGTGACAATCCAGGTCAGCCGCTAGCCTTAGAGATTGAAAGACAGGGGAGCCCCTTGTCTTTGACGCTGATACCGGATACAAAACCGGGTAAAGCGAAGGCAGAAGGGTTTGCAGGGGTAGTACCTAAAATTATCCCGCTGCCCGACGAGTACAAAACAGTGCGTCAGTATGGGCCGTTTACCGCTGTAGCAGAAGCCACGGATAAAACCTGGCAACTGATGAAGCTGACGGTCAACATGCTGGGGAAATTAATAACCGGTGATGTAAAACTGAACAACCTCAGTGGGCCAATCTCCATAGCTCAAGGGGCAGGTATGTCGGCGGAATATGGGTTAATTTACTTTCTGATGTTCCTGGCGCTTATCAGCGTCAACTTAGGGATCATTAACCTGTTTCCTCTTCCCGTCCTTGACGGCGGGCACCTGCTCTTTTTGGCGGTTGAGAAACTGAAAGGCACTCCGGTTTCCGAGCGAGTTCAGGACTTCAGTTATCGCATTGGCTCTATTTTGCTGGTGCTATTAATGGGGCTTGCACTTTTCAATGATTTCTCTCGTTTATAGAGAGAATTAGGTTAGGAAGAACGCATAACAACGATGGCGATGAAAAAGCTCCTCATAGCGACGCTGCTGTTTAGCAGCGCCACCGTATACGGTGCAGACGGGTTCGTGGTGAAAGACATTCATTTCGAAGGCCTGCAGCGAGTCGCCGTCGGTGCGGCCCTCCTCAGTATGCCGGTTCGCGTAGGCGACACCGTCTCTGACGAGGATATCAGTAATACAATCCGCTCACTGTTTGCCACCGGCAACTTTGAAGATGTGCGAGTTCTGCGTGATGGTAATACGCTGCTTGTGCAGGTCAAAGAGCGTCCAACCATTGCCAGCATCACCTTCTCCGGCAACAAGTCGGTGAAAGATGACATGCTGAAGCAGAACCTTGAAGCTTCAGGGGTACGCGTGGGGGAATCCCTCGACCGCACGACCCTGGGCGACATCGAGAAAGGGCTGGAAGATTTCTACTACAGCGTCGGGAAGTACAGCGCCAGCGTCAAAGCTGTCGTCACGCCGCTGCCGCGTAACCGTGTTGACCTAAAACTGGTGTTCCAGGAAGGCGTCTCCGCAAAAATCCAGCAGATCAACATCGTCGGTAACCACGCGTTTACCACGGATGAGCTGATCTCCCGTTTCCAACTGCGTGATGAAGTGCCGTGGTGGAACGTTGTCGGCGATCGTAAATACCAGAAGCAAAAGCTGGCGGGGGACCTCGAAACCCTGCGTAGCTACTATCTGGATCGCGGCTATGCGCGTTTCAATATTGACTCCACGCAGGTTAGCCTGACGCCGGATAAGAAAAGCATTTATGTGACCATCAACATCACCGAAGGCGAGCAGTACAAGATCGCCGGCGTGGATGTGAAAGGCAATCTGGCCGGGCATTCTGCGGAAATTGAAAGCCTGACTAAGATGCAGCCGGGTGAGCTGTATAACGGCACCAAAGTCACCAAAATGGAAGACGACATTAAGAAACTGCTGGGTCGCTATGGCTACGCTTATCCGCGCGTACAGACTCAGCCAGAAATTAATGACGCTGACAAAACCGTGAAGCTGCACGTTAACGTCGACTCCGGTAACCGTTACTACGTGCGTAAGATCCGCTTCGAAGGCAACGACACCAGTAAAGATGCCGTTCTGCGCCGTGAAATGCGCCAGATGGAAGGGGCGTGGCTGGGCAGCAACCTTGTTGATGCCGGTAAAGAACGTCTGAACCGCTTGGGTTACTTCGAGACCGTCGATGTGGACACCCAGCGCGTATCCGGCAGCCCGGATCAGGTTGACGTTGTCTATAAAGTGAAAGAGCGTAACACCGGTAGCTTCAACTTCGGTGTTGGCTACGGTACTGAAAGCGGTGTGAGCTTCCAGGTCGGTGTTCAGCAGGATAACTGGTTGGGTACAGGCTACTCGGTTGGGATCAGCGGCACCAAAAACGATTACCAGACCTACGCGGAACTGTCAGCGACCGATCCATACTTTACGGTAGATGGTGTTAGCCTTGGTGGTCGTATCTTCTTCAACGACTTTAAAGCTGATGACGCGGACCTGTCTGACTACACCAACAAGAGCTACGGGCTGGATACAACACTGGGCTTCCCGGTGAATGAATACAACACGCTGCGCCTTGGTTTGGGTTACGTGCATAACGATCTGTCGAACATGCAGCCGCAGATAGCTATGTGGCGCTACCTGGATTCTGTGGGTCAGCACCCAACTATGAATGCCAACGACAACAGTTTCTCGGCAGATGACTTCACTCTGAACTATGGTTGGACATACAGCAACCTTGACCGCGGTTACTTCCCGACGGATGGTTCTCGAGTCAACCTGAATGGTAAAGTCACCATTCCGGGTTCCGATAACGAGTTCTACAAAGTGACGTTAGATACGGCGAGTTATTTCCCGATCAATGACAATCATACGTGGGTTGTGCTGGGTCGTACCCGTTGGGGTTACGGCGATGGTCTGGGTGGTAAAGAACTGCCGTTCTACGAGAACTTCTATGCCGGTGGTTCCAGCACCGTGCGTGGTTTCCAGTCAAACAACATTGGTCCAAAAGCCGCTTATTACGGCCCGAACCAGCGTAACTGTGGCACTGGTACTGTGTGTAACTCTAACGATGCGGTGGGCGGTAACGCCATGGGTGTGGCCAGCCTTGAGCTGATTACCCCGACGCCGTTCCTGAGTGAGAAGTACGCAAACTCTGTTCGTACTTCCCTGTTTGTTGATGCAGGTACCGTTTGGGATACCAAATGGGAGAACACCGACGCGACCAGAGCGGCAGGTATACCTGATTACAGCACGCCAAGTAACATCCGTATGTCTGCAGGTATTGCGCTGCAGTGGATGTCGCCTCTGGGGCCGCTGGTCTTCTCTTATGCTCAGCCGTATAAGAAATATGATGGAGACAAGGCAGAACAGTTCCAGTTTAACATTGGTAAAACCTGGTAATTTGTTCTGCGCGATGGAACGCAACAGCAGTGAGGCGCTGCACCTGTTAGCCGTTTAGTCAGTTGGCAGGTGCTCGCAAAAAAACAGTGTCTTCGGACGCCTATGGGATGGTAAGGAGTTTATAGTGAAAAAGTGGTTAGTTGCCGCAGGTCTCGGGATTGCTATGGTTGCTTCAGCCGGCGCTCAGGCTGCCTCCAGCATCGCAGTAGTTAACATGGGCAACCTGTTCCAACAGGTCGCACAAAATACCGGTGTTTCTAAAACCCTGGAAAATGAGTTCAAAGGCCGCGCCAGCGAACTGCAGGGAATGGAAAACGATCTGCAATCCAAAATGCAGCGCCTGCAGCGCGATGGTTCAACCATGAAAGCTTCAGATCGCAGCAAAATGGAAAAAGACGTCATGGCTCAGCGCCAGTCGTTCTCCGAAAAAGCACAGGCTTTTGAGCAGGATCGTAACCGTCGTTCCAACGAAGAGCGCAGCAAACTGGTTACTCGTATCCAGGCCGCTGTGAAGAAAGTTGCAGACGATAAAGGCTATGATGTTGTTCTGGATGCAAACACCGTTGCTTACGCAGGTAACGACGTTAAAGACATCACTGCAGACGTACTGAAACAGGTTAAATAAGTAATGTCTTCAATTCGACTGGCTGAATTAGCCCAGCAGTTGGATGCAGAATTGCACGGTGATGGCGATATCGTCATCACCGGCGTTGCATCTATGCAAACTGCCCAGTCTGGCCACATTACGTTCATGGTTAACCCTCGCTATCGTGAACAGCTGGCTGTCTGCCAGGCTTCTGCCGTCGTGATGACCGAAGCCGACCTTCCATACGCTAAGAGCGCGGCGCTGGTAGTGAAGAATCCCTACCTGACCTATGCCCGTATGGCGCAAATTCTTGATACCACGCCTCAGCCTGCAAGCAATATTGCGCCAAGCGCAGCTGTTGATGCGACCGCGAGGCTTGGTCAAAATGTTTCTATCGGCGCAAATGCCGTTATCGAATCAGGCGTTGAGCTGGGCGATAACGTGGTGATCGGCGCTGGCTGCTTTGTAGGAAAAAATACCAAAATCGGCGCGGGTAGCCGTTTATGGGCCAATGTCTCCATCTATCACAACATCGAAATCGGTGCTCAGTGCTTGATTCAGTCCAGCACGGTGATTGGGTCAGATGGTTTTGGCTACGCTAACGATCGCGGTAACTGGGTGAAAATTCCTCAGCTAGGCCGGGTCATTATTGGCGATCGCGTTGAAATTGGTGCCTGCACGACAATCGATCGCGGCGCCCTGGATGACACGATCATCGGCAATGGTGTTATCATTGATAACCAGTGCCAGATTGCACATAACGTTGTGATTGGCGACAATACTGCGGTTGCGGGTGGCGTTATCATGGCGGGCAGCCTTAAAATTGGCCGTTACTGCATGATTGGTGGTGCCAGCGTAATCAACGGCCATATGGAAATCTGTGACAAGGTGACCGTGACAGGAATGGGAATGGTGATGCGTCCAATCACTGAACCGGGAGTTTACTCTTCGGGGATCCCGCTCCAACCGAACAAAGCGTGGCGTAAAACCGCCGCCCTGGTGATGAACATCGATGAGATGAGCAAACGCTTGAAAGCCATCGAACGTAAGGTCAATCAACAAGACTGATCGTCGCCTGCTCCCTGCGCTGCCGTGTTTCCGGCCATTAGGGCTGGAGCGTAAGCCGCGCTTTTTGATTTGCGGCCTGCTGGCATTCTTTGATTGCCGCAGGCCGTGTTATTATTGTCATTTAGAATATTTAGACAGGAAGAGTATTTTGACAACTGACACTCATACTCTGCACATTGAAGAGATTTTAGAGCTTCTGCCGCACCGTTATCCGTTCTTGCTGGTTGATCGCGTGCTGGATTTTGAAGAAGGTCGTTTTCTGCGCGCAGTAAAAAATGTCTCTGTAAATGAGCCGTTTTTCCAGGGGCACTTCCCTGGTAAGCCGATTTTCCCGGGCGTATTGATCCTGGAAGCGATGGCACAGGCTACCGGTATTCTTGCATTTAAAAGCGTGGGTAAACTTGAGCCGGGTGAACTGTATTACTTTGCTGGCATCGATGAAGCGCGCTTTAAGCGCCCTGTTGTGCCTGGCGATCAGATGATTATGGAAGTGACCTTTGAGAAAACTCGTCGTGGTTTGACGCGTTTCAAAGGCGTCGCAATTGTTGACGGCAAGATTGTCTGCGAAGCGACCATGATGTGTGCACGCAGCCGGGAGGCATAATACGTGATTGATAAGTCCGCCTTTATTCATCCAACCGCTATTGTGGAAGAAGGTGCCGTCATTGGCGCTAACGTTCACATTGGCCCGTTTTGTCTCGTAGGTCCAAACGTTGAAATCGGCGAAGGCACGGTTCTGAAATCTCATGTTGTCGTCAATGGTCACACCAAAATTGGCCGTGACAATGAGATCTACCAGTTCGCGTCTATCGGTGAAGTTAACCAGGATCTGAAATATGCGGGTGAGCCAACTCGCGTGGAAATTGGCGACCGCAACCGCATTCGCGAAAGCGTCACCATCCATCGCGGCACGGTGCAAGATGCTGGATTAACGAAGGTGGGAAGCGACAACCTGCTGATGATCAATGCGCACGTTGCGCATGATTGCCAGATTGGCGATCGCGTTATCCTCGCGAACAACGCAACGCTTGCGGGTCACGTACAAATCGGGGATCACGCCATCATCGGTGGAATGACTGCGGTGCATCAGTTCTGCATCATCGGTGCCCACGTGATGGTTGGCGGCTGTTCCGGCGTTGCTCAGGATGTTCCACCTTACGTTATCGCACAGGGCAACCATGCGACGCCGTTTGGTGTGAACATTGAAGGCCTGAAGCGTCGCGGTTTCAGCAAAGAAGCGCTGCACGCTATTCGCAACGCCTACAAGATCCTCTATCGCAGCGGCAAGACGCTTGAAGAGGCGAAACCGGAAATTGCTGAAATTGCAGCTCAGCATCCGGAAGTGAATGCATTTATTGAATTCTTTGCCCGCTCCACGCGCGGTTTGATTCGTTAATGAAGCCTGGTCGTCCCCTTACGATTGCCCTGGTCGCCGGAGAAACCTCCGGCGATATTCTTGGTGCTGGACTTATTCGCGAACTGAAAGCTCGCGTGCCTGATGCTCGCTTTGTTGGCGTGGCCGGGCCGCTTATGCAGGCTGAAGGTTGTGAAGCCTGGTATGAAATGGAAGAGCTTGCGGTCATGGGCATCGTTGAAGTGCTTGGCCGTTTACGTCGCCTGCTGCAGATCCGCAGCGATCTCACGAAGCGCTTCACCGAGCTGCAGCCCGACGTCTTTGTCGGCATTGATGCGCCGGATTTCAATATCACGCTTGAAGGCAACCTCAAGAAACAAGGGATCCGTACGATCCACTACGTCAGTCCGTCCGTTTGGGCATGGCGACAAAAACGCGTTTTCAAAATTGGCAGAGCGACCGATCTGGTATTGGCTTTTCTGCCTTTCGAAAAAGCGTTTTACGACCGGTTCAATGTACCGTGTCGTTTCATCGGGCATACCATGGCGGATGCCATGCCGCTCGATCCGGATAAAAACGCTGCGCGTGCGACGTTAGGCATTGCGGCAGATGCAAAATGCCTGGCGTTGTTGCCCGGCAGTCGCGGCGCTGAAGTCGAAATGCTTAGCGCAGACTTCCTCAGAACAGCGCAACTGCTTCGCAAGCGTTGGCCTGCACTGGAAGTCGTGGTGCCACTGGTGAATGCAAAGCGTCGTGAGCAGTTCGAAAAGATTAAAGCTGAGATTGCCCCCGAACTGCATGTACATCTGCTGGACGGAAAAGCACGTGAAGCGATGATTGCCAGTGACGCGGCGCTTCTGGCCTCCGGCACGGCTGCGCTTGAATGTATGTTGGCCAAATGCCCGATGGTGGTTGGCTATCGCATGAAGCCGTTCACGTTCTGGCTGGCGAAGCGGCTGGTGAAAACTGATTACGTTTCCCTGCCAAATTTACTGGCAGGCCGCGAACTGGTTAAAGAGCTGCTGCAAAATGAATGTGAGCCTATCGGGCTTGCCTGTGCGCTGGAGCCGCTGCTGGAAGACGGTGCCGTCAGCCATCAGATGCATGACACCTTCCGGGATTTGCATCAGCAGATCCGTTGTAATGCGGACAAGCAGGCGGCGGACGCCGTGCTGGAGCTGGCTCAATGATCGAATTTGTTTACCCGCATACGCACCTTGTCGCCGGCGTGGATGAAGTAGGGCGCGGGCCTTTGGTCGGCGCCGTTGTCACTGCAGCTGTGATCCTCGATCCGGCAAAGCCGATTATAGGGCTGGCGGACTCGAAAAAATTATCTGAAAAACGCCGTCTGGCGCTGTATGACGAAATTGTCGAAAAGGCATTAAGCTGGAGTCTGGGCCGTGCCGAGCCGCACGAGATCGACAATATCAACATTTTGCATGCCACGATGCTGGCCATGCAGCGTGCGGTTGCGGGCCTGAATGTTGTGCCTGAATATGTGTTGATTGACGGCAACCGTTGCCCCGTGTTGCCTATGCCGTCGCTGGCGGTTGTTAAAGGCGACAGCCGGGTGGCAGAAATCAGTGCGGCGTCAATACTTGCCAAAGTCACGCGCGATCGTGAAATGGCCGAACTGGATCTCAGCTTCCCGCAGTACGGTTTTGCTCAGCACAAGGGCTACCCAACCGCTTTTCATCTCGAAAAGCTGGCCGAGCATGGTGCCACCGAGCACCATCGCCGCAGTTTTGGCCCCGTCAAACGCGCGCTTGGGCTCGTCTCCTGAGCCTTAGTAGCTGATACAGAGTAATTGGTGAGAGATGGCTGAACCACGTTTCATTCACCTTCGGGTGCACAGCGACTATTCCATGATTGATGGGCTGGCGAAGACCGGGCCGCTGGTAAAAAAAGCCGCGGCGCTGGGAATGCCTGCTCTCGCTATCACCGATTTCACCAACCTCTGTGGGTTGGTCAAATTCTATGGTTCCGGCCATGGAGCCGGTATTAAGCCGATCATCGGTGCGGACTTTAACGTTGCCAACGAGCTGTTAGGCGATGAGCTTAGTCACTTGACGGTGCTGGCTGCAAACAATGAAGGCTATCAAAACCTTACCTTACTGATCTCTCGTGCCTACCAGCGTGGCTACGGCGTAGCGGGCCCGATTATTGACCGAGAGTGGCTGGTAGAGTTAAACGAAGGGTTAATTCTGCTCTCCGGTGGGCGCATGGGAGATATTGGCAAAAGCCTGCTTCGTGGAAACCAGCCGCTGGTCGATCAGTGCCTGGAATTCTGGCAGCAGCATTTTGCCGATCGCTTCTATCTGGAACTGATTCGCACCGGTCGGGTGGATGAAGAAAACTATCTTCACGCCGCCGTGGCGCTGGCTGACGAACGCGGCTTGCCGGTGGTTGCCACCAACGATGTCCGCTTTATTGATGCCGGCGACTTTGATGCCCACGAGATCCGAGTGGCGATCCACGATGGCTTCACGCTGGACGATCCTAAGCGCCCGCGTAACTACTCCGCCCAGCAATATATGCGTAGCGAAGAAGAGATGTGCGAGCTGTTTTCGGACATCCCGGAAGCGCTGGAAAACAGCGTTGAGATTGCCAAGCGCTGTAACGTGACCGTGCGCCTGGGTGAGTACTTCCTGCCGCAATTCCCGACGGGAGAGATGACCACCGAAGACTTCCTGGTCATGAAATCCAAAGAGGGGCTGGAGGAACGTCTTGAGTTCCTGTTCCCGGACCCGGAAGTGCGTGCGCAGAAACGCCCTGAATACGACGAGCGCCTGGATATCGAGCTGCAGGTTATCAACCAGATGGGGTTCCCCGGCTACTTCCTGATCGTAATGGAGTTTATCCAGTGGTCGAAGGATAACGGCGTGCCGGTCGGGCCAGGGCGTGGTTCAGGTGCGGGGTCGCTGGTGGCCTATGCGCTGAAGATCACCGACCTCGACCCGCTTGAGTTTGACCTGCTGTTCGAACGTTTCCTTAACCCGGAACGTGTTTCGATGCCTGACTTCGACGTTGATTTCTGCATGGAAAAACGCGACCAGGTGATCGACCACGTTTCCGAGATGTATGGGCGTGAAGCTGTTTCGCAGATCATTACCTTTGGTACGATGGCGGCGAAGGCGGTTATTCGCGACGTAGGTCGCGTACTCGGCCACCCTTACGGTTTTGTCGATCGCATTTCCAAACTGGTGCCACCGGATCCCGGCATGACGCTGGCGAAAGCCTTTGAGGCGGAGCCGCAGCTGCCGGAGATCTACGAAGCTGACGAAGAAGTTAAAGCCCTGATCGACATGGCGCGCAAGCTGGAAGGCGTCACGCGTAACGCCGGTAAGCATGCCGGGGGCGTGGTTATCGCCCCAACCAAAATTACCGATTTTGCGCCGCTTTATTGTGACGACCAGGGGCAGCATCCGGTTACCCAGTTCGACAAGAACGACGTTGAATATGCGGGCCTGGTGAAGTTTGACTTCCTGGGGCTGCGTACGCTGACGATCATCGACTGGGCGCTGAAAATGATCAACCCGCGTCGGGCAAAACAGGGGCTGGAGCCGATTGATATCGCCGCCATTCCGCTCGACGATAAGAAAAGCTTCGACATGCTGCAGCGCTCGGAAACCACCGCGGTCTTCCAGCTTGAATCCCGCGGCATGAAAGACCTGATTAAGCGTCTGCAGCCTGACTGCTTCGAAGACATGATCGCCCTTGTGGCACTTTTCCGTCCGGGCCCGCTGCAGTCGGGGATGGTAGATAACTTCATCGACCGTAAACATGGCCGCGAAGCGATTTCTTATCCGGACGTGGAATGGCAGCACGAAAGCCTGAAGCCGGTACTGGAGCCTACCTACGGCATCATCCTGTATCAGGAACAGGTTATGCAGATTGCCCAGGTGCTTTCCGGTTATACCCTCGGCGGCGCGGATATGCTGCGTCGAGCGATGGGTAAAAAGAAACCGGAAGAGATGGCCAAGCAGCGCGGCACTTTTGAAGAGGGCGCAATCAAAAACGGCGTCGACGGCGAGCTGTCGATGAAAATCTTTGACCTGGTAGAGAAATTTGCCGGGTACGGATTTAACAAATCTCACTCTGCCGCCTATGCTTTGGTTTCGTATCAGACGCTGTGGCTGAAGGCGCACTACCCGGCAGAGTTTATGGCGGCCGTAATGACCGCCGATATGGATAACACCGAGAAAGTGGTGGGCCTGGTGGATGAGTGCTGGCGCATGGGGCTGAAAGTCCTGTCGCCGGATATTAACTCTGGCCTTTACCATTTCCACGTTAACGATGACGGGGAAATTGTTTACGGCATCGGCGCGATAAAAGGCGTGGGTGAAGGCCCGATTGAAGCCATTATCGAAGCGCGTAATCAAGGCGGGCATTTCCTCGATCTCTTTGATTTGTGCGCGCGTTCCGATATCAAAAAGCTTAACCGCAGGGTGCTGGAAAAACTCATTATGTCCGGGGCTTTTGACCGCCTTGGGCCTCACCGCGCGGCGCTGATGAATGCGCTAGGTGATGCGTTAAAAGCAGCTGATCAGCACGCGAAAGCGGAAGCTATTGGCCAGGCAGATATGTTCGGCGTTCTGGCCGAAGAGCCTGAGCAGGTCGAAAAGTCCTACGCCAGCGTGATTCCCTGGCCTGAACAAGTGGTGCTGGAAGGGGAGCGTGAGACGCTCGGACTGTATCTTACCGGTCACCCGATCAACCAGTACCTGAAAGAAATCGAGCGCTATGTCGGTGGCATGCGCCTGAAAGAGATGCACCCGACGGAACGTGGTAAAATGACCACGGCTGCGGGTCTGGTGATTGCTTCGCGGGTTATGGTCACCAAGCGAGGTAATCGCATCGGCATCTGTACGCTGGATGACCGCTCTGGTCGTCTGGAAGTGATGTTATTCACAGATGCGCTAGAAAAATACCAGCATCTGCTGGAAAAAGACCGTATCCTGATCGTTAGCGGACAGGTCAGCTTTGATGACTTCAGCGGAGGGCTTAAAATGACGGCCCGCGAGCTGATGGACATCGACGAAGCCCGTGAAAAGTACGCGCGTGGGCTTGCTATCTCGCTGACGGACAGGCAAATTGATGACCAGCTTTTAAACCGTCTCCGTCAGTCTCTGGAACCCCATCGTTCGGGGACAATTCCAGTACATCTCTACTATCAGAGGGTGGATGCACGAGCCCGGTTGCGCTTCGGTGCGACATGGCGTGTTTCCCCTAGCGATCGTTTACTTAACGATCTGCGAACGCTGATTGGTTCGGAGCAGGTGGAACTGGAGTTTGACTAAAACAGGAATATTATGAGTCTGAATTTCCTTGATTTCGAACAGCCGATTGCAGAGCTGGAAGCGAAAATCGATTCCCTGACGGCCGTTAGCCGCCAGGATGAAAAACTGGATATTAATCTGGACGAAGAAGTGCAGCGTCTGCGCGAGAAAAGCGTTGAGCTGACCCGCAAGATCTTCGCTGATTTAGGTGCATGGCAGATTGCGCAGCTGGCGCGCCATCCGCAGCGTCCGTACACCCTGGATTACGTTCGTCTGGCTTTTGATGAGTTCGACGAACTGGCCGGCGATCGTGCCTATGCCGACGATAAAGCTATCGTGGGCGGTATTGCTCGTCTGGAAGGTCGTCCGGTGATGATCATTGGTCATCAGAAAGGGCGCGAAACCAAAGAGAAAATCCGTCGTAACTTCGGTATGCCGGCACCAGAAGGCTACCGTAAAGCGCTGCGTCTGATGGAAATGGCTGAACGTTTTAACATGCCGATCATTACCTTCATCGACACGCCGGGTGCTTATCCGGGCGTTGGCGCCGAAGAACGTGGTCAGTCTGAAGCGATCGCCCGCAACCTGCGTGAAATGTCCCGTCTGAAAGTACCGGTCATTTGTACCGTTATCGGTGAAGGTGGTTCCGGTGGTGCGCTGGCCATTGGCGTGGGTGACAAAGTAAACATGCTGCAGTACAGCACTTACTCCGTTATTTCCCCGGAAGGCTGTGCGTCAATCCTGTGGAAGAGTGCGGATAAAGCCCCGCTGGCCGCAGAAGCGATGGGGATCATTGCTCCTCGACTGAAAGAGCTGAAGCTGATCGATACCGTAATCCCAGAGCCGTTGGGTGGTGCGCATCGCAATCCAGAAGTGATGGCTGCTTCCCTGCGCGCACAGCTGCTGGCCGATCTGGCGGATCTCGACGTGTTGAACAAAGATGAATTGTTAAACCGTCGTTATCAGCGCCTGATGAGCTACGGCTACGCCTGATTTTGAGTTGTAAAATATCGATAAGGGTCGGATTTTCCGGCCCTTTTTGCATTTATTGCTTCATGGAAAATCCCATTGCGCTATGCTTAGCCAGGTGATTTCCAGGAGGTGAACATTGAATACCATTGCGATTATGGGGCCGCACGGCGTTTTCTACAAAGACGAGCCTATTAAGGAACTGCATCGCGCGCTGGAGCTGCAGGGCTTTCAGCTCATCTACCCCACCAACAGCACTGACCTGCTTAAGCTGATTGAGCACAACCCTCGTATCTGCGGCGTGGTCTTTGACTGGGACGAATACAGCCTCGACTTGTGCAGCGAAATTAACCTGCTGAATGAAGATCTGCCGCTGTATGCATTCATCAATACACATTCCTCTCTAAACGTTAGCGTGAATGAAATGCGCATGGCGCTGTGGTTCTTCGAGTATGCGCTGAGCGCGGCCGACGACATCGCCCTGCGTATTCGCCAGTACACCGACGAGTACCTGGATACGATTACGCCGCCGCTGACCAAAGCGCTGTTCACCTATGTGAAAGAGGGAAAATACACTTTCTGTACGCCTGGGCATATGGCCGGTACCGCCTACCAGAAAAGCCCGGTCGGCTGCTTGTTTTACGACTTTTTTGGCGGCAACACGCTGAAGGCCGACGTGTCGATTTCGGTTACGGAGCTGGGTTCGCTGCTAGATCATACCGGCCCTCATCTGGAGGCGGAGGAGTACATTGCCCGCACCTTCGGCGCCGAACAAAGCTATATGGTGACTAACGGGACTTCGACGTCGAACAAGATAGTCGGCATGTATGCCGCGCCATCCGGCAGCACAATTCTGGTCGATCGTAACTGCCATAAATCGCTGACCCATTTGCTGATGATGACCAATCTGGTGCCAATCTGGCTGAAGCCAACGCGTAACGCGCTGGGGATCCTGGGCGGTATTCCGCAGCGTGAATTTACTCGTGAAAATATCGAGAAAAAGGTCGCTGAAACCCCGAATGCGCAGTGGCCGGTACACGCGGTTATCACCAACTCGACCTACGATGGGCTGCTGTACAACACCGATTTCATCAAGAAAACGCTGGATGTGCCGTCGATTCACTTTGACTCCGCCTGGGTGCCCTATACCAACTTCCATCCGATTTATCAGGGAAAAAGCGGCATGAGCGGTGATCGAGTACCGGGGAAAATTATCTATGAAACCCAGTCGACCCATAAGCTGCTGGCGGCGTTCTCCCAGGCTTCGCTGATTCACATTAAAGGTGATTACGATGAAGATACCTTTAACGAAACCTACATGATGCATACCACCACTTCCCCAAGCTATCCGTTGGTGGCCTCGATTGAAACGGCCGCGGCGATGCTGCGCGGTAATACGGGGAAACGGCTGATCAACCGTTCCGTTGAACGTGCCCTGCATTTCCGCCGTGAAGTGCAGCGCCTGTGCGAAGAGTCAGAAGACTGGTTCTTCGATATCTGGCAACCCGATCATGTTGATGAGGCCGAGTGCTGGCCCATTGCCCCCGGAGAGGAAGACTGGCATGGCTTCAGGGATGCCGATGCCGAACACATGTATCTCGACCCTATCAAAGTCACTATTCTGACGCCGGGCATGAGCGAGTTGGGTGAAATGGCAGAAGAGGGGATCCCGGCGGCGCTGGTGGCCAAGTTTCTCGACGAGCGGGGCGTTGTTGTTGAGAAGACCGGTCCGTACAACCTGCTGTTCCTGTTCAGTATCGGTATTGATAAGACAAAAGCGCTAAGCCTGCTGCGCGGGCTGACGGAGTTTAAGCGGTCTTACGATCTTAATTTGCGTGTGAAGAACATGCTGCCGGATCTTTATGCGGAAGATCCGGACTTTTATCGCAACATGCGCATTCAGACGCTGGCGCAGGGGATCCACAAACTGATTAAGCAACATAACCTGCCCGATCTAATGTTGCGCGCTTTTGATGTCCTGCCAGAAATGCGTATGACGCCGCATGAGGCTTATCAGCAGCAGGTGAAAGGCAACGTAGAAACGGTAGAAATAGAGGAACTGTTGGGCAGAGTTTCAGCCAATATGATCCTGCCTTATCCGCCGGGCGTGCCGGTGGTGATGCCGGGAGAAGTGATCACCAAAGAGAGTCGGGCGGTGCTCGACTTCCTGCTGATGCTGTGCTCTGTGGGGGAACATTATCCGGGCTTTGAAACGGATATTCACGGGGCTAAACTCGGTGAGGACGGCGTCTACAGAGTACGAGTCTTAAAAGAGGCTTGAGCGCTTGCTTTGCAGGGAAGCGATGATTACCTTGCCTGAAGTGACTAAGGAGATTTTATGCTGGGTTTAAAGCAAATTCATCACGTCGCGATTATCGCGTCGGACTACGAACGCAGTAAGCAATTCTATTGCGATGTGCTGGAGTTTACGCTGGAAGCGGAAGTTTACCGCAAAGAGCGGGACTCCTGGAAAGGCGATCTGGCGCTGAACGGCCAGTACGTTATTGAGCTATTCTCTTTTCCGTTTCCGCCTGTACGCCCAAGTCGCCCGGAGGCCTGCGGGCTTCGTCACCTAGCATTCAGCGTGGAAAACATTGACCAGGCGATTACGCATCTGGAAAGCCACGGCGTGAAATGCGAACCCATCCGCATCGATCCCTATACCAACAAACGTTTCACCTTCTTCAGCGATCCCGACGGCCTGCCGCTGGAACTTTATCAGCAGTAAACCTTGCCAGCGCCGCGAATGCCCGGTAATTTGCCGGGCAAACCCCTCGTAACGACGAACTATGACTAGCCGCGAACTTCAGTCTTTTCTGCATCCTCACCGCCAACTGCTGGTGGCGTTTAGCGGTGGGCTGGATTCGACGGTTCTGCTGCATCAAGTCGTTACCCTGCGAGATACGCTGCAACCCGACCTGAATATCAGGGCAATGCATATCCACCATGGACTCAGCCCGAGAGCAGACAGCTGGGTGGAACATTGCCGGGCAATTTGTGAGAAGTGGAACGTGCCCTTCGAAGTGGCTTATGTTCAGCTTCCCTCCGGCGGCAAGGGGATTGAAGGGGAAGCGAGGGCGGCCCGCTACCAGGCGCTTTCTGACTCGCTTTTGGCAGGTGAAGTGCTGCTGACGGCACAGCATTTGGACGACCAGTGTGAGACCTTCCTGTTGGCGCTTAAACGCGGCAGCGGCCCGGCCGGGCTGGCGTCGATGCCTGCGATTTTGCCTTTCGGCGATACTTCATTACTGCGTCCGTTGCTAGCAACTTCGCGCGCACAGCTCGAGGAGTGGGCTGGCGTTCACCGGCTAAGCTGGATTGAGGACGAAAGTAATCAGGACGATAAGTATGACCGGAATTTCCTGCGTCTGAGAGTCGTTCCTCTGCTGCAGCAAAGATGGCCCCATTTTTCCTGCAGCGTTGCCCGCAGCGCAGAGTTATGCGGTGAGCAGGAACAGCTGCTTGATGAACTGCTTGCCGAACAGCTGGATAACTTGATGTCACCCGAGGGTGCGCTGCATATTGAGTCGATGCTGGCGATGAGTGAGGCACGGCGATTTGCCCTGCTGCGGCGCTGGCTCTCCTGGCATCGGGCTGCGATGCCGTCCCGGGCTTCTCTTCAGCGTTTATGGCAGGAAGTCGCTTTAAGTCGGGAAGATGCCAATCCTAGCCTTCGCCTGGGCGAACATGAAATCAGGCGTTTTCAGGGGGAACTGTATTGGGTTCCGCTGCTGAAGATCGATCGGGAAAAAAGCTATTTATGGCCCGCACCTTATCACCCCCTGAATCTCCCTGGGCTGGGAATGATTTTACTCAGCGAGAAGGGAATGCCGGTGCGTGCGCCAGCAGAGGACGAAATTGTTAGCCTGCGTTTTAAGGCTTCAGGTTTGCTGCATATTGTCGGCCGTGATAAAAGGCGAACGCTGAAAAAAATCTGGCAGGAATTGCGCATTCCGCCATGGGAACGTGACGCCACGCCGCTGCTGTTTTATGGCGAGCAACTTATCGCTGCGCCGGGTATTTTTGTCACTCGTGAAGGACAAGCTACGGAACATTCATGCTGGCACATAGACTGGCAAAAGGGAGTTGAGCAATGAAAAACGTCGTATTGCTGCTTGGGCTGATAGCCTGCAGTTTACCTGCTCTGGCGAAAGGCGATCCCCAGGCCGGGGAAGCGAAGGCCATGACCTGCGTTGCCTGCCATGGCATGAGTGGGAAAGCTTCTGCGCCGCTGTACCCAAACATTGGCGGGCAGAGCGAAGCTTATCTGGAGCATTCGCTTCAGGCTTATAAAAAAGGGGAGCGCAGCGGTGGGCAGGCAGAAATCATGAAGGCTTACGTCAGCGGGCTTTCAGACGAGGATATCTCTGATTTAGCGGCCTACTACGCCTCAATGAAGCCGTAAACAAAACGGGCAGCCTCGATAGCTGCCCGTTTTGTTTGAGATGGGGTGATCAGATTTATTCGACGCTCACCACGATAGTGCCGATTTCGGGGTGGCTAAAGCTGTTAATTTTATCGAGGCGTAGCTCACGCGTAGCGCCAGCGTTATCGACAACCAGGTATTCGACGTTTTTACGAGAAACCAGATCGCTCGCTTTGGCTTTCAAAACCTCCCCGTCTTTTAACTCCAGCGTCAGTAACAAATGATGCTGGCAGGCGAGCTCGAGATTGTCATAATCATCACAGTTGATGGGTTGATACGCATCATTCATTGACATAATCGCTCACCAGTAAGTTCGCGGCAGCATAAGCCGCCTGTTCCCTGACCGACTCCGATACGGCCTCGCTGGAGGCAACTTCGTTCAGAGCCTTCAATACGCATCCTAAGGCATCAGGAATATAGCCTAAATCGCCGCTGGCAATTTCCGCATAGCGTTGCCGAACTAATTCACAATACTTTTCCACATACCCTCCTCTCAGAGTCCCGACTTCAGACCTACTCGTGGGGTCAAGTCTAAGCCTACGAAGATAAACTCTGTTTAGCAAGGTGACTATACCACAGCAATGTAACCGATATCAGCCACGCAAATATACCCGTCATACACAGAGCCGAAGGGGTGTTATTTCGCTACAATAGCGCGCAATTGTGTATGGAGAAGTGTGATGGCGTTAAAAGCGACAATTTATAAGGCGACGGTAAATGTGGCCGATCTCGATCGTAATCGGTTTCTGGACAGCAGCCTGACGCTGGCGCGTCATCCCTCGGAAACGCAGGAGCGCATGATGCTGCGCCTGCTGGCATGGATTAAATATGCGGATGAGCGGCTGGAATTTACCCGTGGCCTCAGCGCAGAAGACGAGCCGGAAATCTGGCGTAAAAACGATCACCTTGGCATTGATTTGTGGGTAGAACTAGGGTTACCGGAAGAACGTCGGGTCAAAAAAGCCTGCAGCCAGTCGGCTGAGGTGGCATTGTTTACCTATAATAGTCGGGCGGCGGAAATTTGGTGGCAGCAAAACCAGACCCGCCTGAGCCAGTTTAAAAACCTGTCCATCTGGTATCTGGATGACGCACAGCTGGCGAAGCTAAGTGAGTTTGGTACGCGCACCATGAACCTGCAGGCGACGATTCAGGATGGCGCAATCTGGCTGTCCGACAGCGAGAATAATCTGGAAATTCACTTTACGGCCTGGCTGCAACAATGATTTCCGTGTCGCGAACGGTCGTTATCCCGGACAATGAAGTCACGATTACCGCGATTCGCGCCCAGGGGGCGGGCGGGCAGCATGTGAATAAAACCTCAACGGCGATTCATTTGCGCTTTGATATTCCTGCCTCTAGCCTGCCGGAGTCGTATAAGATACGTCTGCTGGCAGTAAGTCACCATTTGATCACGCCTGAGGGCGTGGTGGTGATTAAAGCCCAGGAATACCGAAGCCAGGAGATGAACCGCGAAGCGGCGGTGGCTCGCCTGGTTTCATTGATACAAGAACTCACCGTAGTGCAGAAGAGCCGCCGTGCCACAAAGCCGACGCGGGCTTCTAAAGAGCGGCGTCTGGCCTCAAAGGCGCAGAAATCGACAACCAAAGCACTACGCGGCAAAGTTCGTCGTCATCCGGAGTAGCGACGAACATTGGGACAACGGCATAAGGAATGAAGCATGAAGAAGAGTCTTCTGGCTGCGCTGGCAGCGCTCAGCCTGTTCACGCTATTTGGCTGTAATAATCGTACGGAAACGCAAACTCTGATCCCGGCTCAGGCGGCGGAATTGAAACCGATGCAGCAGAGCTATCGCGGCGTAGTGCCGTGTGCGGATTGTGAAGGGATTGAAACCTCGCTGTTCCTGGAAAAGGACGGCACCTGGGTGATGAATCAGACTTACCAGGGTAAAGGAGCCTCATTTGCCAGCTACGGTAAATGGGCGCGGACTGCCGATAAACTGGTCTTAACCGACAGCGAAGGCGAGAAGCAGTATTACCATCCTAAGGGCGACAGCCTGGTGATGCTGGATCGTGAAGGCAATCCGATTGATTCGCAGTTCAACTACACGCTAAAAGCGGTGGATGCGAAGCTGCCGTCAACGCCAATGTCGATGAAAGGCAAGTATAAATACATGGCTGACGCGGCGGTGTTCCAGGACTGTGCGACCGGTAAAACCTTTGCCGTTGCGGATAATGCCGAGCTGGAAAGAGCCTATGCGGCAGCACGCGGCAAGAACAGCGCGCCAATCCTGCTGGTGGTAGAAGGGCACTTTACGCTGCAGGCTTCTCCAGACAGTGGGGAGTTACAAAAAGCGCTGGTCGCGGATAAGGGTGCGAAGTTTAAGCCCGGCAAAGAGTGTAACGACTAAAACGAAAAAGCCCGTCCAGATGGACGGGCTTTTTTATGCTCAGCGGTTAATTAGCCTTTGATCTGCTTCACCAGGAAATCAACGATCTCGTTGGTTTTGATCATCTGCTTCTCACCGGCACGGCGATGTTTGTATTCGATCTCTTCGTTGTCGAGATTGCGGTCGCCGATAACGATAGTGTGAGGAATACCAATCAGCTCCATGTCGGCAAACATCACGCCTGGACGCTCTTTACGATCGTCCAGCAGCACGTCGATGCCCTGCGCGCGCAGCGTGGTATACAGCTCTTCAGCCAGCTGCTGCACGCGGAATGACTTGTGCATGTTCATTGGCAGAATCGCAACGTGGAACGGGGCGATAGCGTCCGGCCACAGAATACCGCGATCGTCAAAGTTCTGTTCAATCGCAGCCGCGACCACGCGGGTAACACCGATGCCGTAGCAACCCATGGTCAGGGTCTGGTTACGGCCATCTTCACCCTGAACCGCGGCTTTCAGCGCTTCAGAGTACTTGGTACCCAACTGGAAGATATGACCCACTTCGATGCCGCGCTTGATCATCAAGGTGCCTTTGCCGTCCGGGCTTGGATCGCCGGCCACAACGTTACGGATATCCGCAACTTCTGGTAGCGCAACATCGCGTTCCCAGTTAATGCCGATAAAGTGTTTGCCGTCGATGTTTGCGCCAGCGGCGAAATCACTCATTGCCGCAACGCTGCGGTCAATCACAACTGGAACAGGCAGATTGATTGGCCCCAGGGAACCAGGACCGGCTTTCACGATGTCGCGAATTTCTTGTTCGGTGGCGAATGTTAGCGGACTTGCTACCTGCGGCAGTTTCTCAGCCTTCACTTCGTTCAGCTCGTGATCGCCACGAACCAGCAAAGCAACCAGCGGATAAGCGCTGCCTTCGGTGGCTTTCACCAGCAGAGTCTTAACCGTTTTCTCGATTGGCAGGTTAAACTGCTCAACCAGCTCGGCGATAGTTTTTGCGT
This sequence comes from Cedecea sp. Ae19-4, assembly GCF_059801165.1. Classification (NCBI taxonomy): domain Bacteria; kingdom Pseudomonadati; phylum Pseudomonadota; class Gammaproteobacteria; order Enterobacterales; family Enterobacteriaceae; genus Cedecea; species Cedecea sp. Ae19-4. The sequence continues at coordinate 41,591 of NZ_JBCHWG010000001.1, forward strand.
TCGGGGTGTCGATTTGGCTCATTTCAGCGGTTGGCGCTGCGCGGCCTGCTGCCGGCGCTAAAGCTTCAGCGAATTCGATGTTTGCCGCATAGTCTGAGCTGTCAGAGAAGATTACATCGTCTTCACCGCTTTGGGCCAGTACCTGGAACTCATGGGAAGCGCTGCCGCCAATAGAGCCGGTATCTGCCTGAACGGCACGGAAATCCAGACCCATACGGGAGAAAATCTTGCTGTAAGCCTCATACATCTTGTCGTAGGTTTCCTGCAGGGATTCCTGAGACGTATGGAACGAGTAGGCGTCTTTCATCAGGAATTCGCGGGAACGCATTACGCCAAAACGTGGGCGCACTTCGTCACGGAATTTAGTCTGGATCTGGAACAGATTCAGCGGCAGCTGCTTGTAGGAGCTCAGTTCGTTGCGAATCAGGTCGGTGATCACTTCTTCGTGGGTTGGACCCAGCACGAAAGGACGTTCGCCACGGTCAACAAAGCGCAGCAGCTCCGGGCCGTATTGTTCCCAACGTCCACTCTCCTGCCACAGGTCGGCGGGTTGAACCACCGGCATGCACATTTCGATAGCACCGGCGTTGTTCATTTCTTCACGCACGATGTTTTCGACTTTCTTCAGGACGCGCAAACCGGTTGGCAGCCAGGTGTATAAACCGGAGGCCAGCTTGCGGATCATCCCGGCGCGCAGCATCAGCTGGTGGCTGACTACTTCAGCGTCGGCAGGTGTCTCCTTCAGAGTGGAGAGCAGATATTGGCTAGTACGCATGTTGTTACGGTTCCATTTGAACGGCAGAGCGCAGGCCAGCGGCGGCCTGCTTCAAAAAAAGTGGTTTAGTTTACCAGTGTGGCAGAGATGTCAAAAGAGAGAGGGCTAAATTAACTCGTTTCGAGAGCGAACACTTCAAAACCGTGTTCTGTGATGCGCCAGCGAACGTTAAAGTCCAGCAGCAGAACGGCGTAAGTTTTCCCGACATCTTCACCTTTACGATAGGCAGGACGAGGGTCCTGAGCAAGCACCTGACTGATAAAACGCGCAAGATGCGGATAGCGTTTTTCCAGCCCGGTCAACTGATGCTGCACTTCTGGTGTAAAAATCACAGGCATGTCCGCCTGCGGAGCCTGCTGTGCATAGCCAGCACGTGCGTCCGGCACGGCTTCTGCAAATGGCAGGTACGGTTTGATATCTACAATGGGCGTGCCATCCACCAAATCCAGACTGCCGAGCTGTAAGATCACTTCATCTTTTTGGCAACGAATACCTTTAAGCTCAACCAGCGACATGCCGATTGGATTCGGGCGAAACGTGGAGCGCGTAGCAAACACGCCCATTCGCGCGTTGCCGCCAAGCCGGGGAGGACGTACGGTTGGGCGCCAGCCGCCTTCCATCGTTTGGTGAAAGACAAACAATAGCCACAGGTGGCTAAACTCTTCCAGCCCACGAACGGCATCGGCCTGGTTGTAAGGCGCAAGCAGACGCAGTTCACCGCCGCCGTCTTTGACCAGGCCGGGCTGACGCGGGACGGCGAACTTTTCTTTATAAGGGGAGCGAATAACGCCTATTTGTGCAAATTGAAATGGGGTCATTGCGCCGAAACTTGCAGCGCGGAGCCAACGCAAACAGCCTGACGGTAGCACCCTGGCGTGCCGGTGGTGATGTCGCAGCTGTGCTGCAGGACCGCATTGGCTTTCATTTTGGAGGCATTAATCTGCATGCGTTTACGTGCTGTCGGGATATTCGGGGGAGAATCCTGATTGCTTGCCTGGCAAGACTCGCCGCTGACTTCGCCTAAATCACGGAACGGTTTACCCACCAAGTCTTCTGCGTTGGTGTAGATTCTGACCGGAACAGGGCGAGGAGCTTTCGGTTTCTCTGTTTCTGTCTTCGGCGCAGCTGCCGTGCTTTGAACGGGTTCTACTGGGGATCTGCTTAGCATTGAACAGCCGCTCAGCGCGAAGGCTAATAAACAGATCGGTAAAGCACGCATAATATTTCCTCAATGAATGTAAAACGGGGAACATTGAAGCAAGCTCGAACCAAAATAACAAGGCGGGCTTGCGCCCGCCTTTAATTATTTACGTAAAACTGAAGAATGGAAACTTACCAGCCTTTAACCGCGCCGCCGTTAAAGACTTTGTTAGCCGCTTCGTTCACTTCGTCAGACTGGTAGGCCTGAACGAACTTCTTCACGTTTTCTGCATCTTTGTTGTCTTCACGAGAAACGATCAGGTTCACGTAAGGCGAGTTTTTGTCTTCAACGAAGATACCGTCTTTCGCTGGTGTCAGGCCAATCTGGCTAGCGTAAGTGGTGTTGATGATGGCCAGAGCAATCTGCGCATCGTCAAGAGAACGCGGCAGTTGCGGTGCTTCCAGCTCAACCAGTTTCAGATTTTTTGGGTTCTCGGTGACATCCAGCACGGTTGGCAACAGACCAACGCCGTCTTTCAGTTTGATCAGACCTTCTTTCTGCAGTAGCAGCAGAGAACGGCCGAGGTTAGTCGGGTCGTTTGGCAGTGCTACCTGAGAACCCGGCTGCAGTTCAGCCAGTGATTTGATTTTTTTGGAGTAGCCGGCAATTGGATAAACAAAGGTATTGCCTACGGAAACCAGCTTATAACCACGATCTTTGATCTGCTGATCCAGGTAAGGTTTGTGCTGGAAGGCGTTAACGTCGATATCCCCTTTGCTGAGTGCTTCGTTTGGCAGGACATAGTCGGTAAAGGTCACCAGCTCAACATCGAGGCCATACTTCTCTTTAGCCACTTTCTGAGCCACTTCCGCAACCTGCTGCTCAGCGCCAGCAATCACGCCGACTTTAATGTGGTTTGGATCTTTCTCTTCCTGACCGCAACCCACCAGGGCCAGAGAGCCAATCAGAGCGCCGACCGCGGCGAACGTTTTAAAGTTAAAAGCCATGTCCTTTTCCTTGTATGAATGCAGTTGTGTTTATTTGTGTGTAACAGCCCGGACGATACGATCGCCAGAGAATTGAATTAAGTAAACCAGCACGACCAGCAGAACCAGTACGGTATTCATTACGGTAGCGTTGTAGCCGATGTACCCGTACTGATAGCCAATCTGCCCCAGACCACCGGCACCGACGGCACCACCCATAGCAGAATAGCCCACTAAAGTGATAAGGGTAATCGTCGCGGCGTTGACCAGGCCTGGAAGTGCTTCTGGAAGCAGTACTTTACGAATGATTTGCAGCGGCGTAGCGCCCATCGCGCGTGAAGCTTCAATCAGGCCGGTTGGAATTTCCAGCAGGGCATTTTCAACCATACGCGCAATAAACGGCGCGGCACCAACGGTCAACGGAACGATAGCCGCTTGCAGGCCGATAGACGTTCCTACGATGACGCGAGTAAAAGGGATCATCCAGACAAGCAGGATAATGAATGGAATAGAACGGAAAATGTTAACGATCGCCGAGAGGCTGCGGTAAAGCTTCGCATTGGCGCTGATTTGCCCAGGACGAGTGATGTAAAGCAGCACGCCGACTGGCAGACCGAGCACAAATCCGAAGAAACCGGACACAAAGGTCATGGCCAACGTTTCATATACGCCGCGAGCCAGTAACCAAATCATTGCTTCAGACATAACCCAGCACCTCTACTTTCACGTGTTGCTCCTGCAGCCAGGCAATAGCCGCTTGCGTATCTTTTGGCTCGCCGTGCATTTCACACAGCATGATGCCGAACTTCACGCCACCGGCATAATCCATCTGCGCGCTAATAATGTTGCTGTTCACGTTGAAGGTACGTGCTGTTTCTGAGAGCAGTGGGGCATCGACCGACTGGCCAGTGAACTCCAGGCGTAATAAAGGTACCGCATTTTCTTTATGCTCTGCGTTCAGACGCTGCGCGTAATCTTCCGGCACGTCGAGGTGCAGTGTGGACTGAATAAACTGCTGCGCCAGAGGCGTCTTCGGATGGGAGAACACTTCGCTCACCGTATCCTGCTCAATAAGCTCGCCGTTGCTGATCACGGCCACGCAGTCACAAATACGTTTGACCACATCCATCTCGTGGGTGATAAGCAGAATGGTCAGGCCCAGGCGGCGGTTAATGTCTTTCAGCAGCTCCAGAATAGAGCGGGTCGTGGCTGGGTCCAACGCGCTGGTAGCTTCGTCACACAGCAGGACCTTTGGGTTGCTGGCAAGCGCACGAGCAATCGCGACGCGCTGCTTCTGACCGCCGGAAAGGTTTGCAGGCCAGGCATCGTGCTTTTCACCTAAACCTACTAAGTCCAGTAGCTCGGTAACGCGACGTTTAATCTCTTCTTTTGGCGTGTTATCCAACTCGAGCGGCAGAGCGACGTTACCAAAAACGGTACGCGAAGAAAGCAGATTAAAGTGCTGGAAGATCATACCGATCTGGCGGCGGGCTTTGGTTAACTGGGTTTCAGAAAGCGTTGTCAGGTCCTGACCGTCAACCAGAACTGAACCTTCGGTTGGACGTTCAAGCAGGTTTACACAGCGGATAAGGGTGCTTTTCCCCGCACCGGACGCGCCAATCACGCCATAAATTTGCCCGGCAGGTACGTGCAGACTGACATTGTTCAATGCCTGTATGCTGCGGTTTCCCTGCTGGAACACCTTGGTGATATTTGAAAGTTTAATCATTGAGTTATTTATTATCGTATCTGTATTAGCCGTGGAATTTTCTGCTACCAGTAACCAAAGTTACCGTAATCGATATGGATGTTAAGGCATCCAGACGTCTAAATCAATCAGCGAGTGAAGGACTGTTCTCTCCTTATTACTAAATCATGCGATACTAAACGCCATTAACCCGTTTCAGGAGTTCTCAAGTGGCACAGTCCGTACCCGCTATTTTTCTCGACCGCGATGGCACCATTAATGTCGATCATGGCTATGTATATGAAGTTGACCGATTCGAGTTTATTGATGGTGTTATAGATGCAATGCGCGAATTAAAAGAGATGGGCTTTGCTCTGGTGCTGGTGACTAACCAGTCCGGCATTGCGCGCGGGATGTTCACCGAGGCTGACTTTGAAAACCTGACCGAATGGATGGACTGGTCGCTGGCGGACCGCGGCGTCGATCTCGATGGCATCTATTATTGCCCTCATCATCCGGATGGGAGCGTGAAAGAGTTTAGCCAGACTTGTGACTGTCGTAAGCCGCAGCCTGGCATGCTGATTTCTGCCCGTGACTTCCTGCACATTGATATGGCTTCTTCTTATATGGTCGGCGATAAAATTGAAGATATGCAGGCTGGTGCTGCCGCAATGGTGGGGACTAAAGTGCTGGTTCGCACTGGAAAACCAGTGACAGAAGCAGGCGAGGCGGCCGCAGATGTGGTTATTAATAGCCTCGCGGACCTGCCAAAACTTATCAAAAAGCGCTAAAAATAAGCGTTTCGTTTAAAAAATAGGCTGTCAGAAAGTTTTTTCAAATTAGGGGTTGTCAGGCTCTGAGAACTCCCTATAATGCGCCTCCACTGACACGGCGAAGCGGCTTCGAAAGCGGCTTCACAACCCGGCAGTCAGTCAGACGAAAGCGAAAATAAACGCTTGACTCTGAAAGAGGAAAGCGTATTATACGCCACCTCGAGTTAGCAAGCGAAAGCGACTGACTCACTGCTCTTTAACAATTTATCAGACAATCTGTGTGGGCACTCGCAGGATTGATATCTCAGCATCTCCGGATGCAAACAAATATCAAGTCTTGAAGAGTGACTACTGATTTTATAAACAGTTTTAATTCTTTGAGCATCAAACACTTTTAAATTGAAGAGTTTGATCATGGCTCAGATTGAACGCTGGCGGCAGGCCTAACACATGCAAGTCGAGCGGTAGCACGGGGAGCTTGCTCCTGGGTGACGAGCGGCGGACGGGTGAGTAATGTCTGGGGATCTGCCTGATGGAGGGGGATAACTACTGGAAACGGTAGCTAATACCGCATAACGTCGCAAGACCAAAGAGGGGGACCTTCGGGCCTCTTGCCATCAGATGAACCCAGATGGGATTAGCTAGTAGGTGGGGTAATGGCTCACCTAGGCGACGATCCCTAGCTGGTCTGAGAGGATGACCAGCCACACTGGAACTGAGACACGGTCCAGACTCCTACGGGAGGCAGCAGTGGGGAATATTGCACAATGGGCGCAAGCCTGATGCAGCCATGCCGCGTGTATGAAGAAGGCCTTCGGGTTGTAAAGTACTTTCAGCGAGGAGGAAGGCATTAAGGTTAATAACCTTGGTGATTGACGTTACTCGCAGAAGAAGCACCGGCTAACTCCGTGCCAGCAGCCGCGGTAATACGGAGGGTGCAAGCGTTAATCGGAATTACTGGGCGTAAAGCGCACGCAGGCGGTTTGTTAAGTCGGATGTGAAATCCCCGGGCTCAACCTGGGAACTGCATTCGAAACTGGCAAGCTTGAGTCTTGTAGAGGGGGGTAGAATTCCAGGTGTAGCGGTGAAATGCGTAGAGATCTGGAGGAATACCGGTGGCGAAGGCGGCCCCCTGGACAAAGACTGACGCTCAGGTGCGAAAGCGTGGGGAGCAAACAGGATTAGATACCCTGGTAGTCCACGCCGTAAACGATGTCGACTTGGAGGTTGTGCCCTTGAGGCGTGGCTTCCGGAGCTAACGCGTTAAGTCGACCGCCTGGGGAGTACGGCCGCAAGGTTAAAACTCAAATGAATTGACGGGGGCCCGCACAAGCGGTGGAGCATGTGGTTTAATTCGATGCAACGCGAAGAACCTTACCTACTCTTGACATCCAGAGAACTTTCCAGAGATGGATTGGTGCCTTCGGGAACTCTGAGACAGGTGCTGCATGGCTGTCGTCAGCTCGTGTTGTGAAATGTTGGGTTAAGTCCCGCAACGAGCGCAACCCTTATCCTTTGTTGCCAGCGGTTCGGCCGGGAACTCAAAGGAGACTGCCAGTGATAAACTGGAGGAAGGTGGGGATGACGTCAAGTCATCATGGCCCTTACGAGTAGGGCTACACACGTGCTACAATGGCGCATACAAAGAGAAGCGACCTCGCGAGAGCAAGCGGACCTCATAAAGTGCGTCGTAGTCCGGATTGGAGTCTGCAACTCGACTCCATGAAGTCGGAATCGCTAGTAATCGTAGATCAGAATGCTACGGTGAATACGTTCCCGGGCCTTGTACACACCGCCCGTCACACCATGGGAGTGGGTTGCAAAAGAAGTAGGTAGCTTAACCTTCGGGAGGGCGCTTACCACTTTGTGATTCATGACTGGGGTGAAGTCGTAACAAGGTAACCGTAGGGGAACCTGCGGTTGGATCACCTCCTTACCTAAAAGATACAACCCGCGTAGTGCTCACACAGATTGTCTGATAGATGTAGAGAAGCAAGGCGTCTTGCGATTGAGACTTCAGTGTCCCCTTCGTCTAGAGGCCCAGGACACCGCCCTTTCACGGCGGTAACAGGGGTTCGAATCCCCTAGGGGACGCCACTTGCTGGTATGTAAGTGAAAGTTGCGTGCCGAACTATCTCAAAGCTGACTTGAAAGAGTCATGTTTGAGATATTTGCTCTTTAACAATCCGGAACAAGCTGAAAATTGAAACGACATGTCGTCTTATTCTTCCGTAATAAAGAATGAGGTTAAGACATGTTCGAGTCTCTCAAATTTTCACAATATCGATTGTGTCTTACGAGACACCTTCGGGTTGTGAGGTTAAGCGACTAAGCGTACACGGTGGATGCCCTGGCAGTCAGAGGCGATGAAGGACGTGCTAATCTGCGATAAGCGTCGGTAAGGTGATATGAACCGTTATAGCCGGCGATTTCCGAATGGGGAAACCCAGTGTGATTCGTCACACTATCATTGCGTGAATACATAGCGTAATGAAGCGAACCGGGGGAACTGAAACATCTAAGTACCCCGAGGAAAAGAAATCAACCGAGATTCCCCCAGTAGCGGCGAGCGAACGGGGAGCAGCCCAGAACCTGAATCAGTTTGTGTGTTAGTGGAAGCGTCTGGAAAGTCGCAGGGTACAGGGTGATACTCCCGTACACTAAAATGCACATACTGTGAGTTCGAAGAGTAGGGCGGGACACGTGGTATCCTGTCTGAATATGGGGGGACCATCCTCCAAGGCTAAATACTCCTGACTGACCGATAGTGAACCAGTACCGTGAGGGAAAGGCGAAAAGAACCCCGGCGAGGGGAGTGAAAAAGAACCTGAAACCGTGTACGTACAAGCAGTGGGAGCCTCATTTATGGGGTGACTGCGTACCTTTTGTATAATGGGTCAGCGACTTATATTCTGTAGCAAGGTTAACCGTATAGGGGAGCCGCAGGGAAACCGAGTCTTAACTGGGCGTTAAGTTGCAGGGTATAGACCCGAAACCCGGTGATCTAGCCATGGGCAGGTTGAAGGTTGGGTAACACTAACTGGAGGACCGAACCGACTAATGTTGAAAAATTAGCGGATGACTTGTGGCTGGGGGTGAAAGGCCAATCAAACCGGGAGATAGCTGGTTCTCCCCGAAAGCTATTTAGGTAGCGCCTCGTGAACTCATCTTCGGGGGTAGAGCACTGTTTCGGCTAGGGGGCCATCCCGGCTTACCAACCCGATGCAAACTACGAATACCGAAGAATGTTATCACGGGAGACACACGGCGGGTGCTAACGTCCGTCGTGAAGAGGGAAACAACCCAGACCGCCAGCTAAGGTCCCAAAGTCATGGTTAAGTGGGAAACGATGTGGGAAGGCACAGACAGCCAGGATGTTGGCTTAGAAGCAGCCATCATTTAAAGAAAGCGTAATAGCTCACTGGTCGAGTCGGCCTGCGCGGAAGATGTAACGGGGCTAAACCATGCACCGAAGCTGCGGCAGCGACACTATGTGTTGTTGGGTAGGGGAGCGTTCTGTAAGCCGTCGAAGGTGAACTGTGAGGTTTGCTGGAGGTATCAGAAGTGCGAATGCTGACATAAGTAACGATAAAGCGGGTGAAAAGCCCGCTCGCCGGAAGACCAAGGGTTCCTGTCCAACGTTAATCGGGGCAGGGTGAGTCGACCCCTAAGGCGAGGCCGAAAGGCGTAGTCGATGGGAAACAGGTTAATATTCCTGTACTCGGTGTTACTGCGAAGGGGGGACGGAGAAGGCTATGTTAGCCGGGCGACGGTTGTCCCGGTTTAAGCATGTAGGCGGAGCGTTTAGGTAAATCCGGACGCTTATTAACGCTGAGGTGTGATGACGAGGCACTACGGTGCTGAAGTAACAAATGCCCTGCTTCCAGGAAAAGCCTCTAAGCATCAGGTAACATTGAATCGTACCCCAAACCGACACAGGTGGTCAGGTAGAGAATACCAAGGCGCTTGAGAGAACTCGGGTGAAGGAACTAGGCAAAATGGTGCCGTAACTTCGGGAGAAGGCACGCTGTCGGTAAGTGAAACCCCTCGCGGGTGGAGCTGAAGGCAGTCGAAGATACCAGCTGGCTGCAACTGTTTATTAAAAACACAGCACTGTGCAAACACGAAAGTGGACGTATACGGTGTGACGCCTGCCCGGTGCCGGAAGGTTAATTGATGGGGTTATCCGCAAGGAGAAGCTCTTGATCGAAGCCCCGGTAAACGGCGGCCGTAACTATAACGGTCCTAAGGTAGCGAAATTCCTTGTCGGGTAAGTTCCGACCTGCACGAATGGCGTAATGATGGCCAGGCTGTCTCCACCCGAGACTCAGTGAAATTGAAATCGCTGTGAAGATGCAGTGTACCCGCGGCAAGACGGAAAGACCCCGTGAACCTTTACTATAGCTTGACACTGAACATTGAGCCTTGATGTGTAGGATAGGTGGGAGGCTTTGAAGCGTGGACGCCAGTCTGCGTGGAGCCAACCTTGAAATACCACCCTTTAATGTTTGATGTTCTAACGTAGACCCGTGATCCGGGTTGCGGACAGTGTCTGGTGGGTAGTTTGACTGGGGCGGTCTCCTCCTAAAGCGTAACGGAGGAGCACGAAGGTTAGCTAATCACGGTCGGACATCGTGAGGTTAGTGCAAAGGCATAAGCTAGCTTGACTGCGAGAGTGACGGCTCGAGCAGGTGCGAAAGCAGGTCTTAGTGATCCGGTGGTTCTGAATGGAAGGGCCATCGCTCAACGGATAAAAGGTACTCCGGGGATAACAGGCTGATACCGCCCAAGAGTTCATATCGACGGCGGTGTTTGGCACCTCGATGTCGGCTCATCACATCCTGGGGCTGAAGTAGGTCCCAAGGGTATGGCTGTTCGCCATTTAAAGTGGTACGCGAGCTGGGTTTAGAACGTCGTGAGACAGTTCGGTCCCTATCTGCCGTGGGCGCTGGAGAATTGAGGGGGGCTGCTCCTAGTACGAGAGGACCGGAGTGGACGCATCACTGGTGTTCGGGTTGTCATGCCAATGGCATTGCCCGGTAGCTAAATGCGGAAAAGATAAGCGCTGAAAGCATCTAAGCGCGAAACTTGCCCCGAGATGAGTTCTCCCTGACCCTTTAAGGGTCCTGAAGGAACGTTGAAGACGACGACGTTGATAGGCTGGGTGTGTAAGCGTAGCGATACGTTGAGCTAACCAGTACTAATGATCCGTGAGGCTTAACCTTACAACACCGAAGGTGTTTTCAGAGACGAAAGATTTTCAGCTTAGTTCAGGATTAGATTGATGGTTATATAGAGATATAACGGTCAATAACAGAATTTGCCTGGCGGCCGTAGCGCGGTGGTCCCACCTGACCCCATGCCGAACTCAGAAGTGAAACGCCGTAGCGCCGATGGTAGTGTGGGGTCTCCCCATGCGAGAGTAGGGAACTGCCAGGCATCAAATTAAGCAGTAAACCGGGGCAACAAACCGGTGGTTGTAGAAAAATTCGGTGGAGCGGTAGTTCAGTCGGTTAGAATACCTGCCTGTCACGCAGGGGGTCGCGGGTTCGAGTCCCGTCCGTTCCGCCACTTATTTAAGCCCTGAGTCTTCGACTCAGGGCTTTTTTGTTTTTAAATTTCATCACACACGGCGGCATTGTTGCTGATTTAGCAAAAATCTTCTGCATTTATCTGCCTTTTTCATCAAAGTTCTCCCCTGCATACTCTGCCTCATACAAACGCACACCCTATAATGAGGTTAATAATGGCAATTCCTGCATTCGGTCTGGGCACTTTCCGCCTGAAAGACGACGTCGTCATCGCATCGGTTAAAACTGCGCTGGAACTGGGCTATCGCGCAGTAGACACTGCTCAAATCTATGATAATGAAGCGGCTGTTGGTCAGGCCCTGGAAGAAAGCGGTATTCCGCGTGATGAACTGTTTATCACCACCAAGATCTGGATCGAAAATCTGAGTAAGGACAAGCTGATCCCGAGCCTGAAGGATAGCCTGGCGAAACTGAATACTGATTATGTCGATCTGACCCTGATCCACTGGCCATCACCAAACGACGCCGTACCGGTTGCTGAATTTATGCAGGCGCTGTTGTCGGCGAAAGAAGCGGGTCTGACTCGCCAGATTGGGATTTCGAACTTTACGGTAGAGCTGATGCAGCAGGCCATTGACGCCATTGGCGCTGAAAACATTGCGACTAACCAGATCGAACTGTCGCCATACCTGCAAAACCGCACCGTTGTTGAGTGGGCAAAACAGCATAACATCCACATCACGTCTTACATGACGCTGGCGTATGGCAAGGCACTGGCAGACGAAACGATTGGCCGCATTGCACAGAAGCATCAGGCGACCCCTGCTCAGGTGATTCTGGCGTGGGCGATGGCTCTGGGTTACGCAGTCATTCCTTCATCTACCAAACGTGTGAATCTCGAAAGCAACCTGCAGGCGCTGAACTTGAAGCTGGATGCAGAAGACATGGCGGCTATTGCTGCTCTGGAATGCAATGACCGCCTGGTGAGCCCGGAAGGTCTGGCACCTAAGTGGGATAACTGATCCTGATTACGGCCCTGCATGGGGCCGTTTTACTGCGTCACTCAGAAAATCAATAAATGCACGAATACGTGTACTGACCGCCCGGTCGCTATAGTACACCGCACTGAAAGGCATATTGACCGGCAAAAGTTTATCGGCAAGCACCTCAATGAACTCTCCGCTCTCAATCTCTTTATCAATCATAAAATCCGACAGGCAGGCAATGCCGTTTCCCGTCAGGCAGAGCTGCTTAAGTGTCTCGCCACTATTCGAAGATAACCCAGGCTTGATCTCAAAAAGCTGCCCATCCGCTTGTGAAACAGGCCAGCGGTTAAGAGATGACGGCTCGGTAAAGCCCAGGCAGACATGATTCATCAAATCGTCGGCAGTCTCCGGCACACCGTGTGCCGCCAGATATTCAGGTGATGCAATAATCTTGCGATAACTGCTAAAGAGTGGGCGAGCACGTAAGCTTGAGTCGGTTAAATTGCCCACGCGGATCGCCACATCGACTTTGCGTTCGATGAGGTTAATGAAGGTTTCTGAAGAGACTAGCGAGAGCGTCATTTCCGGGTAGCGTTCGCGGAACGGTTTTATCAGCGGCATCAGTAAATGCAACATTACCGGCGTTGCGGCATCAATGCGCAATAATCCCCGCGGCGTTTGCTTACTTTCCATCACTTCATTTTCGGCTGCGGCCATCGCCTGCAGAATCTGCTGCACGTTACGGAAGTAGCGTTCACCTTCCTCCGTCAGGCTCAGCTGCCGGGTTGTGCGGTTGAGCAGGCTTACTCCCAGCTTCATCTCCAGCTTTTTAACCGTTCTGCTTACCGCAGAGTTAGCCTGTCCCAGCTGTTCTGCTGCGCGGCTAAAACTCCCGCTTTCTACTACGGCAACGAAAATCGCAAGTTCTTCCGATGTAGCCTTCATTGTTGCTCCACAAGCAAAATTCTATTGAGATTTTACATATTTTTGTTATTTAAGCATCCCGCCATACTGCGTGTCATCAAAAGACACCTGTTATGGAGTAAATTATGCCTCTGGCGCTTCTGGCACTGACAATCAGTGCTTTCGCAATCGGTACTACCGAATTTGTGATTGTCGGGCTTGTGCCGACCATCGCTGAACAACTCGCGATCTCCGTGCCGTCGGCAGGATTGCTGGTTTCTATCTATGCCCTGGGCGTAGCCATTGGCGCGCCTGTCCTGACCGCTTTAACGGGTAGATTGCCGCGTAAACAGCTGCTGATTGGGCTAATGGCTCTCTTTACAGTGGGCAACGTTATTGCCTGGCTGTCGCCTAATTACGAGACCCTGGTTGTGGCTCGTCTACTAACTGGCCTGGCGCACGGCGTGTTTTTCTCTATTGGCTCTACGATTGCGACAAGCCTTGTGCCTAAAGAGAAAGCAGCTTCGGCCATTGCCATTATGTTTGGTGGCCTGACGGTAGCGCTGGTGACCGGCGTGCCATTAGGCACTTTCATCGGGCAGCATTTTGGCTGGCGTGAAACCTTCCTCGCGGTCTCGGCTATTGGCGTGATCGCGTTAATCAGCAGCATGATCCTTATCCCGAAAGATATTCCTAACCGTGCGATGGCGGGAATAAAAGAGCAATTACAGGTCCTGACGCATCCGCGTCTGGTACTGATCTATCTGGTTACTGCTCTGGGCTATGGTGGCGTGTTCACCGCCTTCACCTTCCTTGCTCCAATGATGCAGGATCTGGCCGGCTTCTCACCTTCTGCGGTTAGCTGGATCCTGCTCGGTTATGGCGTATCGGTGGCTATAGGTAACATCTGGGGTGGGAAACTGGCGGATCGTCACGGTGCGGTGCCGGCTCTGAAGTTTATCTTTGCTGCTCTGGCTGCGTTACTTCTGGTCTTCCAGTTCACAGCGCATTCACATGTTGCTGCCTTGCTGACGATTTTGGTGATGGGCGTTTTTGCTTTCGGCAATGTGCCGGGATTACAGGTTTATGTTGTCCAAAAAGCTGAACAATACACGCCCAACGCGGTAGATGTTGCCTCTGGGCTCAACATCGCGGCTTTTAACGTAGGGATTGCCCTGGGCTCCATTATTGGCGGTCAGACTGTACAGAACTTCGGCCTGGCGCAAACGCCCTGGATTGGCGCCGTGATTGTTGTTCTGGCACTGCTGTTAATAGGCTTAAGTGGCCGACTCGATAAGCAATCACGGGTTGCCATCGGTTAAGTTTTATCCTTCCGGAGCGTGATTGTTTACGTTCCGGAAAGGCAATGGTTTGTAATGGTCGTTGAAAGTCTGCGCTAAAGTCCCTATAACTGAAAGATAGCCTGCGAGCTGCGGGCAAGTTGAGTTACTGAGGTCGTTAGCCAAACGTGCACAAGAATACCTATGCCATGAGATATGTAGCCGGACAGCCAGCAGAGCGCATTCTGCCTCCTGGCTCGTTCGCGACTATCGGCCAGGCATTACCCCCCGGTGAACCTTTACCCGGTCAGGACACAATTCGCGTTCTGGTGTGGAACATCTTTAAGCAGCAGCGGGCCGACTGGCTTTCAGTGCTGCAAACCTTCGGCAAAGACGCACATCTGATGTTGCTCCAGGAAGCGCAAACGACGCCTGAGCTGGTCAGGTTTGCGACTTCTAACTATCTGGCTGCCGACCAGGTTCCTGCCTTTGTTTTACCCCAGCATCCTTCTGGCGTGATGACGCTGTCTGCAGCCCATCCGGTATATTGCTGCCCGCTGCGTGAACGCGAGCCGATCCTGCGCCTGTCTAAATCCGCTTTGGTCACGGTTTATCCGCTGCCAGACGGACGCATGTTGATGGTGATTAATATCCATGCCGTCAATTTTAGCCTCGGTGTCGATGTCTACAGCAAGCAGTTGGGGCCTATTGGAGACCAGATAGGGCATCACAACGGGCCGGTGATCATGGCCGGTGATTTCAATGCCTGGAGCCGTCCACGCATGAACGCGCTCTTCCGCTTTGCCCGCGAGATGACGCTCCGTGAAGTCCGCTTTACTGACGATCACCGCCGCCGGGCGTTTGGTCGCCCTCTTGATTTTGTGTTCTATCGTGGCCTGAACGTCACCGAAGCTTCGGTGCTGGTGACTCGTGCATCAGACCATAATCCGCTACTAGTTGAATTCCGTCCCGGCAAGCCTGAGCTGAAATAAGGTTCGTCAGGTCTGCCGTTGGGCAGACCTGTGCGCTGCCCTTTTTCTCACTTAACCGCAAGGACATAACGATGACAACGCAATCCCATCACGACAAAGTTGGCCAGCAGTTTGGATCTCAGGCCAGCGCCTATTTGACCAGTACGGTTCATGCTTCCGGGCGCGATCTGGAGCGGCTTAGCGCAAGGCTGAATGACTTCCCTCATGCCACGCTCCTGGACATGGGATGCGGGGCAGGGCACGCCAGCTTTATTGCCGCGGCTAAAGTGAAATCGGTGGTGGCTTATGATCTGTCCGAGCAGATGCTGGCGGTCGTTGCTGAAGCGGCAACAACGCGCGGAATAGCGAATATCGCGACGCGTCAGGGATACGCGGAATCATTGCCGTTTGACGACGGTATTTTTGACGTGGTGATCAGTCGCTACTCAGCGCATCACTGGCACGATGTTGGTCAGGCGCTGCGCGAAGTAAAGCGCGTGCTTAAGCCCGGTGGTATTGCCATCTTTATGGATGTGACCTCGCCAGGCCATCCGGTTAAGGATATCTGGCTGCAAACGGTCGAGGCGCTTCGAGATACCTCGCATGTGCGTAATTATTCCAGCGGAGAGTGGCTTAGCCTGTTCAATGAGGCGGGCCTGGTCACGCACAGCGTGTTGTGTGACAGGTTGAATCTGGAATTTACCAGCTGGATCGCCAGAATGCGCACGCCGATAGTGTTATCGGACGCAATCCGCGCCTATCAAAAAAGCGCCTCTGACGAGGTGAAACAATACTTTGAATTGCAGCGGGACGGCTCATTCACCAGCGATATCATCATGCTGGAAGCGCGAAAGGCGTGAGGTAAAAAAGAAAAGGCACCGTAAGGTGCCTTTTTTGTTCTGGCTATCAGGTATCCGGCGAGCTGTTGCCGCTGACAAACAGCGTCAAACGGTCACCCGGTCTCAGGTCATCGGTACCGCTGTTCCAGCGCATCACATCTTTGATGTTCACGCCGTGACGTTTAGCAATACTCGACAACGAGTCGCCTTTGCGCACCTGATAAGTGATGCTGCTGTTATCAGCCAGCTGCGTGGCGCCACCTTTCACGCTGAGCGTCTGCCCAACTTTGAGGTGCGAACCGCGCAGGTTATTCCAGCTCTGCAAATCCTTAGTATTCACACCCAAGCGTGAAGCAATGCTGGACAGAGTATCCCCTGAACGCACTTTATAGGATTTGTTGCCACCCGCGTTGAGACGGTTATCCGCCACCAACGTTGGCTGTAAAGCATCGATTTCCCCTGAAGCCAGAGAGGCTTTCAACTGCTCGGCATGCTTTTTCGGCACCATCACATAGCGCTGATTTTTTCCAACGGTGGTGCTTTTCACGCCGGCGTTGAAGGTCTTCAGGTTGGTGAGCGACATGCCTGCCATTTCGGCGACCTGCGTTAACTCAACCGGACTGCTTACTTCAACACGCGCCAGCGCGCGGCTTTCATCCGTTGTCGGCAGACGTACGCCGTACTTCTGACTGTTTTTGAGTATGTCACTCAACGCCAGCATTTTCGGTACGTAGCTCTTTGTTTCACGTGGCAAAGCCAGCGACCAGAAATCGGTAGGTTTACCCCGCGATTTGTTCGCTTTAATAGCATTCAGCACGCGGCCTTCACCGCTGTTGTACGCCGCCACGGTCAACAACCAGTCGCCGTCAAACATCTTGTTCAAACGCTGCATCATATCCAGTGCGGCAGTGGTGGAAGCCACTACATCACGGCGTGCATCGTACGCTTTGGTCTGCTTCAGACCGTAATTGCGCCCCGTACTTGGGATAATCTGCCAAATGCCTGCGGCATTTGCACCAGACGTCGCGTGGGGGTCAAAAGCGCTCTCCACTATGGGTAGTAGTACTAGTTCCATTGGCATGTTGCGTTTCTTAACTTGCCCGGCAATCCAGTACATATACGGCTCTGCCCGTAATGTTACATCGTGGAGATAGCTCTTATTACTCAGGTACTTCTGTTTCTGTTCGCGGATACGGATGTTTTCCGGTATCCCCATCTTTAGCTCGTTGCCGATGAAGTTCCACAGGTTTTGATCTTGCGCGAGGAAGGTTCCATCATCCATCCATCGCGCGGAGGTCGCTCGACCCGTGTACTTTCCTGCTTCACCTTGACCAGCTGCAGACAGACTCTGTGCGTGCTGTTGAATGTTGGCATCATGCTTTGACGCCTGGCACCCGACAAGCAAGACAGAGGCGAGTAGTATCGCTTTTGCCTTCATGTGTGTGTCAATGGTTGCTTAAAAGACGAGCGATGATACCGTCGCCTTTTCGACAACACAACCAGAATATTCAGAAGCTGTCCTTCTTTGTCCTTAACCAGGCGAATATCTCATGGGGTTGTTGCAAGTTTGTTTCTTTTTTTATTTCTTCTTTTAAAACAACATCTTCAGTGCGTAAAAAAATATTTATTTCACGTTCAGTTTGCAGGGAAGACGGCAATGTTGAATGATTTTTTGCGCGTAACTCCTTAACTTTTCGATAGTATCCCGTTAAATGCTCATCATGGGGTAGAATACTTAAGGCAAACTTTATGTTCGATTCCGTGTACTCATGTGCGCAACAAATCAGTGTATCGGCGGGGAGTTCATTAAGCTTTTGAAATGAATTAAACATCTGATATGCCGTGCCTTCAAAAAGCCTTCCACAGCCGCCTGAAAACATTGTGTCGCCGCAAAATAGATAAGGAAAACTAAAAAAGGAGATATGTCCTAAAGTGTGACCAGGTGTTGCTATCACGCGAAATTCACGCCCAAGCAGACTAAACTTATCCCCTTCGCCCACGATCTGAGTGGCGCCTTTCTGTCGGGTTTCCTCCGGGCCGTAGACCTTAATCTTCGGAAACTTGTCCTTTAATTGCTGAACGCCACCCACATGATCGGCATGATGATGGGTCAGCAGAATGGCCTCTGGCTGCCAGCCGTTTTCCTCTATTCCCCTCAATACCGGTGCGGCGTCGCCAGGGTCAACGATCACACATTTTCCCTGCTCGTTATTAAGCACCCAGATGTAGTTATCCTGGAAGGCACGAATACTGTTAAGATTCATAGTTCAACCTCTCTATGGCCATTAAGAAGGTAGTGATGAAACCGGCAAGGATACCTGAGATTATCACTTCCCCCCATCATTGGGCGCAGCTGCGGTGGGGAGAACACTATCGGGATGCGCTCGAAGAGCAGCTCCGCCCGTGGCTGGCGAAAATGTTCGGCTTTCACTTATTGAAAATTGGCAACCTGAGTGCGGAAGTGAACACCGAAGCGTGTGCGATTTCGCATCAGGTTAATGTGGCCCTGCAGGGTGAACACCTACAGGTTAATGCCGATCCTCTGCACTTGCCTTTTGCGGCGAAGTCGGTGGATGCTTGCCTGTTGGCCCACACGTTACCCTGGTGCCCTGATCCCCACCGCCTGCTGCGGGAAGTGGATCGTGTCCTGATCGACGACGGTTGGATCGTGCTCAGCAGTTTTAATCCCATTAGCTTGCTGGGGCTGGGGAAAATGGTCCCGTTCCTGCGTAAGCGTGTGCCTTATAATAGCCGAATGTTTACCCCCATGAGGCAACAAGACTGGCTGTCGTTACTGAATTTTGAAGTGATGTACCGGCGCAGTTTTCAGGTCCTGCCCTGGCATAAGCAAGGTGGGCGTTTGCTGAGTACGCATCTGCCGGCGCTGGGCTGTATGCACGTTATCGTGGCGCGAAAACGCACGCTGCCGCTGACGCTGAACCCAATGAAAAGCCGCAAAGCGAAAAATCAGATTCGCTCGGCGGTAGGGGCCACGCGGCAGTACCGCGAAGCCGTTGCTAAGGTGCCGCCGCGTCCGGCTGATAACCCACATCCTCATGAGTAGGGCGGGAGGCTGCGTTGCGCGCCAGTTCGTCGCAGCGTTCGTTCTCCGGGTGTCCCGCATGCCCTTTGACCCATTCCCACTTAATCTGGTGATGGCTCAGGGCGGCGTCCAGGCGCTTCCATAAATCGACGTTTTTCACCGGCTTTTTATCTGCCGTCTTCCAGCCGCGTTTTTTCCAGTTGTGGATCCACTGGGTAATGCCCTGGCGGACGTACTGGCTGTCGGTGCTGAGGACCACATCGCAGGGTTCGATCAGCGCCTCAAGCGCGACGATAGCGGCCATCATTTCCATGCGGTTATTGGTGGTGAGACGAAACCCTTCGCTGAAGATTTTCTCGTGCTGCTTGTACCGCAAAATTGCCCCGAAGCCGCCCGGCCCTGGATTCCCCAGGCAGGAGCCATCGGTGAAAACTTCTACCTGTTTACGCATCTCTGGTAGACTTCCTGTGATGAAAACGTCAAGTCTGACACAAACGAGCGCGATGAGCACAGCTATATGATTTCTACCCCCACCAGACAAATAGTCCTCGATACCGAAACCACCGGTATGAACCAGATCGGTGCTCATTACGAAGGGCATCGCATTATCGAGATCGGTGCGGTTGAAGTGATCAACCGTCGCCTGACGGGCAACAACTTCCACGTCTACCTCAAGCCCGACCGGCTGGTGGATCCGGAAGCCTTTGGCGTTCACGGTATTGCGGACGAGTTCCTGGCGGATAAGCCGACCTTCGATCAGGTTGCAGACTCGTTCCTCGACTACATTCGCGGCGCCGAGCTGGTCATTCATAACGCCTCGTTTGATATCGGCTTTATGGACTACGAGTTCAGCAAGCTGCGGCGCGACATTCCTAAAACGGATACCTTCTGTAAGGTAACCGACAGCCTGGCAATGGCCCGTAAGATGTTCCCGGGCAAGCGGAACAGCCTCGATGCGCTCTGCTCTCGCTATGAAATAGACAACAGCAAACGTACGCTGCACGGCGCATTGCTCGATGCCCAAATCCTGGCCGACGTTTATCTGATGATGACCGGCGGGCAAACGTCACTCAAATTTTCTATGGAAGGTGATGTGCAGCAGCAGCAGGGCAGCGGCGGCATTCAGCGCGTGGTACGTCGTGCAACAGGTATGCGGGTGATCCACGCCAGTGATGAAGAGCTGGTGGCCCATGAATCGCGCCTTGATTTGGTGCAGAAGAAGGGCGGCAGCTGCCTCTGGCGCAGCTAAAAATAGCCAAAACGAGTTAAAAATCACCACTCAGGTGATTTTTGCGGCAAACGGTTAATTTTATGATAAAAAGCGTTGACGGTTATCGGGGCAATCCGTAATATCCGCTTCGTTCCCGACGGGGAACAAAACGCGGAGCGGTAGTTCAGTCGGTTAGAATACCTGCCTGTCACGCAGGGGGTCGCGGGTTCGAGTCCCGTCCGTTCCGCCACAATTCAGAAGGCCTGAGTCAGCAATGACTCAGGCCTTCGTCGTTTCTGTCTTTCTTAAAAATTCACCTAACCCCCGCACCGCAATCGCGCGAGGGCTGGCTGAAACCACCTCTAGTGCCTGCTGGCCAACGCCACACCTACCAAAATAGTCGCAATCCCGATGATATGGAAAAGATGCAGCGTTTCGCCGAGAAACACCAGCGACAGCACTACGCCAAAGACTGGGATCAGGTGAATGCTAAGCCCGGCACGCGCGGCACCGACGGCTTCCACGCAGCGTCCGTACAGCAGATAGGAAACAAAAGAGGGGAATGCACCGAGGAACACGACCGCTGAAATCGTCATGGTATTCCAGTGTGGCACAGCCCCGGTGCTCATTTCATGCAGCCACAGCGGCAGCGTCACCACCAGCGCGATAGCCACCTGAACGCCCAGCAGCCCCATGCGGCTAATATCGGAAGGGATTTTTCGGATCCACAGCGTATACAGCGCAAAACAAGCCATGGCCGCCAGCAGCATCAGGTCACCCGATGAAAACGCCATTTGCAGCAGCCCGTGGATATCGCCCTTAAAGATAATAAACAGCACGCCGCAGCAGGAAATTGCCAGGCCGACCACCTGCTTAACGCTGAGCTTGTGCCCAAAGAATAGCGCACCAAACAGCATAATCAGCACCGGTATACAGGAGTTAAGCAACAGCGCGTTGGTGCTCGAAGTGTGGTGCAGGCCGATATAGACCAGCAGGCTAAAGCAGACGATCCCCGTCACCGACACGGCGACAATCCAGCCCAGATACTCCCGGTAGCGACGAAAGTCTCTTTTTATATAAGGCAGCGCAAACGGCAGAATCACTATGAGCGCCACCAGCCAGCGCATAAAGGTGAGCCCCACCGGGGGAATATCATTGCGAACGGCTTTGCCGACGATGTAATTGCACGCCCAAAGCAGCGGCGGAATGGTGAACAGGAGCAAAACATACCAGGCCGACGGCTTATGGGGGGCAGCCTCAGTGGCCGACTTCTTACTGCTGAGCAAGGGACTCTCCTTTGAAACGAGATTTTGCTGGAAAGGGCGAAGGGAGAATATATCACTCGTGCTGGGCCAGCCGTCGTCTCAGAGAAGAAAAAGAGTATGTCTGGAAATGAAAAAGCCTGAACCCCTTCGGGCCCAGGCCTCAATGTTTACTCTTTGGAGGTGGCGACGCGGCCAGCAAAACCGGCAGCAACGCTGACTTTTTCGCTACGGGCCAGCCAGCGGTAGCAGCTCAGGCCGAGGAACACGCCGATAAACCAGCTGAAGTTGGCGACTTCATGCAGCGAAGGAATAAAGCTGATGGTCAGGCAAACGGCAACCGAAGGCACCAGGGCGATAATCGCTTTCGGGTTAAAGCCTCGGCTGTACCAGTAGCGGCCTTTCGGCGTGTCGTTAAACAGATCGTCGACGTGAATTTTACCGCCTTTCACCAGGTAGAAGTCCGCCAGCAGGATGCCGAACAGCGGCCCAATGAACGAGCCCAGCACATCCAGCGTGTAGTGGATAAGTTCCGGGGACTGGAACAGGTTCCACGGCGTCAGCAGCACAGAACCCACCGCGGCGATCATCCCACCCGCACGGAAGCTGATCTTCTGCGGAGAGCAGTTAGAGAAGTCGAACGCCGGAGAAACAAAGTTCGCCACGATATTGATCCCGATAGTCGCGGTGATCATCGTCAGCAGGCCTATCGCCATTGCGAGGCTGTTGCCGATATGGCTCACGGTTTCGATCGGGTCGGTGATCATTTTGCCGAACAGCGACTGAGTACCGGACACAATCACCACGGTGACAATAGAGAACAGCAGGAAGTTAAACGGCAGGCCCCAGCGGTTGCCGCGGCGGATCTCATTCATGCTTTTACCGTAGCGAGAGAAGTCGCCGAAGTTCAGCAGCGGGCCGGAGAAGTACGACACCACCAGCGCGGTGGCGGTGATCATCTGCCACACCTGCTCGCCGGAGCTAAGCTGTTTGCTGGCTAAGGTAAAGGAGATGCCATCGAAGCCAGTCTGATACAGGATCCAGCCTGCCAGCGCCATCATCACGATGTATACCGCAGGGCCCGCGATATCAATAAAGCGCTTAATCGCATTCATCCCGTGCCAGAACACCATCGCCTGCAGCACCCACATAATGCCGAAGCAGATCCAGCCGAGCTGAGACAGGCCGAGGAAGCTCACGCCCGTCATCGGCGCAAGCGTTGGCCAGAACTTCAAGAGCACCAGCATTAAGGCGTTAGCGGCCAGGTAAGTTTGTATCCCGTACCAGGCGAAGGCGATAAGCCCGCGGATCACCGCCGGAATATTCGCGCCGAAGACGCCGAAAGCCTGGCGGCAAATCACCGCGTAAGGCACGCCCGCCATCTGGCTGGGTTTGGCGACCAGGTTGGCACAAAACTGCACGATGCAAATCCCTGCCAGCAGGCAAATCAGTACCTGCCAGCTGGCCAGCCCGAGCGTAAAGAAGCTGGCTGCCACCACGTAGCCGCCCATGCTGTGTACATCCGACATCCAAAACGAAAAAATATTATACCAGGACCAAGTCTGGTGGCGGGTTGGGGCCAGGTCATCGTTGCACAGGCGCGGGCTGTAGCCGGCGTTGGCACTCTCTTTCATGGCTGTTGCGTTGTTCTCTATACCTGGCATGGGATCTGCTCCTATAAAAACAGAAGATGGATTACGTCTGCCATAGGTATTGCAGGAACCAGGCCAGGTTTGCATTTCTTGTATTCAATTATCAGTGATATTGTATACAAATAAAAAGTGCCTGGTGCTAACAGGAGAGGTGAATGAAGCGTGATTTCGGGGTGACAGCCCCAGCAGAACTGCATGATAAAGAAGCCGTTATCTGGCAATCGCTGATGACGGCGATGGTCGAACACCAGCTACCGCCAGGCAGCAAACTGCCGGAAGAAGCGCTGGCGGACGTTTTTGGCATTAGCCGAACCGGGATCCGTAAAGTCTTAACGCGCCTCGCAACGGTGCAAATGATCACCCTGCTGCCCGGGCGTGGTGCATTTGTGGCGATGCCGGACGTCGAAGAATCAAAAGCGATCTTCCAGACACGCTCCGTCCTCGAATGCGCCAACCTGCCTCATGTCCTCGAGCATCTTCAGGCGCCGCACCTGGCCGCGCTGCGTAAAATCATCCAGCAGGAAGAAAAAGCGCACCGCGACGGAGACGGGCCGGCGGCCATCCGCCTTTCAGCGGCGTTTCATATTCAGCTGCAGGCTATCTCCGGCAATGCCGTGCTGACGGAAATGGTCACCAGTTTGACGCACCGCTCCTCGCTGGTGATCGCTGCCTGGGGCGCGCCGTGGCAGCGGGGCTGCCGCTGTGACGATCATGAACACCTTATCGATCTGCTGCGTAAAAAAGACATTGAGCCGCTGACCCTGGCGATGAAGCACCACTTCGATCACATTGTTTCCAGCCTGCATTTTGAGCGCAGCGGTGAAACCACCCCAGACTTCGCCCGCCTCTTTGGCACCCGACAGGAATAACCATGCCACAGCCTATTATTCAAGTGATCAACCCCAACACCAGCCTGGCGATGACGCACACCATTGCAGAAGCCGCGCGTAGCGTTGCCGCCCCCGGTACGCAAATCCTCGCGACCTGTCCGGAGCAGGGCGTGGAGTCAATAGAAGGGCACTTTGACGAAGCCATTGCGGCCATCGGTGTGCTGGAACAAATTCAGCAGGGCAAAGCGCAGGGCGCGAGCGGGCACGTCATCGCCTGCTTTGGCGACCCAGGGCTGCTGGCTGCGCGTGAGATAGCCAGCGGGCCGGTGATTGGCATTGCCGAAGCGGCCATGCATATGGCCACGATGGTCGCCACCCGCTTCTCTATTGTCACCACGCTGCCACGTACGGTGATCATCGCCCGCCATTTGCTGCAGCAATACGGCTTCGAGCATCACTGCGCGGCGCTGCATGCCATCGATCTGCCCGTGCTGGCGCTGGAAGACGGCACCGGGCTGGCCCAGCGCATGGTGCGTGAGCGCTGTATTCAGGCCAAAAAAGAAGACAACAGTGGGGCGATCGTGCTGGGCTGTGGCGGCATGGCAAACCTGGCGAAAGAGCTGACCGAAGAGATCGGTATCCCGGTTATCGACGGCGTCACCGCGGCGGTGAAGCTGGTGGAGTCGCTGGCTGCGCTGGGGATCGGCACCAGCAAATTTGGCGATCTCGCTTATCCGAATAAAAAGCCGCTTTCCGGCTCTTTTGCTCGTCTGGGTTAAGGTTAAAAGAGGCCAACTATGACGGAAGAACAAAAGCGTAATCGCTACCCTTTTACCGAAAACTACCCGCGCGATCTCGCTGGTTATGCCGGCAACCCTCCCCATGCGCAGTGGCCGAACGGCGCGCGTATTGCGGTTCAGTTTGTCCTGAACTTTGAAGAAGGGGCGGAAAACAACGTGCTGCACGGCGACAGCGGCTCGGAACAATTTCTCTCCGACATCATCGGGGCGGCCAGTTTCCCGGACCGCCATATGTCGATGGACTCCCTGTACGAATACGGCTCCCGGGCAGGGTTCTGGCGTATCCATAATGAATTCCAGAAGCGCGGTCTGCCTCTGACGGTGTTTGGCGTCGCCATGGCGCTGGCCCGCAACCCGGAGATCGTGGCCGCGATCAAAGCCGCTGACTACGACGTGGTCAGCCACGGCTGGCGCTGGATCCATTATCAGAGTATGGACGTTGCCACCGAGCGCCAGCACCTGCATCAGGCGATGGAAGTCCTGGAAGATCTGTTTGGCTCCCGCCCGCTCGGTTGGTACACCGGGCGCGACAGCCCTAATACCCGCAGGCTGGTGGTTGAGCAAGGCGGTATCCTGTACGACAGCGATTACTACGGCGACGATCTGCCTTTCTGGAGCAAAGTGGCCTGCGAAGACGGCAGCACCAAACCTCACCTGATCGTGCCGTACACGCTGGATACCAATGACATGCGCTTCGCCACCGCGCAGGGGTTCAATACCGCCGAGCAGTTTTACACCTACCTGAAAGACAGTTTTGACGTGCTGTATGAAGAAGGCGACACGGCACCGAAGATGATGTCTATCGGCATGCATTGCCGCCTGTTAGGGCGACCGGGCCGTTTCCGGGCCTTGCAGCGTTTTCTGGATTACGTGCAGCAACATGAAGGGGTGTGGATTTGCAGAAGGCAGGACATTGCCGAGCATTGGGTGAAGACGCACCCGTTTGTTGAATGATGTTATTGGCCTTCCCATTCTTTTGTGGATGCCATTTTTATACAGATATGTCTTTGAGGCTCGTTTCTGAGATATTTGTTACTTTGTTGCTGTTCCGTTCACCCGTATCTCTGCTTCCCCTGCACGTTCAGAGCACGGTGAACCTGTCAGGGAGATAACGCCATCTCCCTGACAACCCTGGCCGCCCGGCTAGCTCAACCCCGCCTGAGTTGGGTCATAGCCGGAGGCTGAGAGCGTCGGGAACGCATCTCAGCCGACCGAGGACTGGGAGATAAAACGGAGGTCTGCCGATTCAGCGGTCGATTTATTTCGCCGGGAGTCCGGGTTCTTAGGGGAGTGACGGTGACTCCCCTAAGACGTTCACCTGTATGGTGGCAACATATGAAGCGGTATTTAAGGTGAACGGAACACGACATGGGCTTTCATAAACAGAAGATTTTTATGGTGAAGAAACAGACTATCACCCCATTAAACTCACATGCGCCGCCACAATCTTCCAGCCTGAGGCAAACCGGACCCAGGTCTGCATCTGGCGGCCAATCTTATCGCTGCCTTCTCGGGTAAACTCAGTGCTCGCCACCGCGAGGTCGTCGCTGAAGGTGGTGATAACGGTATTTCTCAACTGGCGATCCAGCCCCTTCGGCGAACGCCCGTTGCGGAAAGCGCGGATCTGCTCAATGCCATAAAGGTTTTCCGTTGCGCCAAAACGCACGGTGCGAGCATCCTCCCAAAACAGCTCATCCAGAACGGCGACATCATTGCTAATCAGCGCCTGCTCGTAGCGATAAAATGCCGCAGTGACTTCATTTAAAACGGCCGGGCGGTCGATATTATCTCGCATCATTTAACTTACCTTCGTCTGTAAAATACCCTGAGATTCCAGGCGGCGAGCGGCCTGCAAACACACGTCTTCCCGCCACGGTGCGGCAATTAATTGCACGCCAATCGGTAAACCGCTGGCCGCGACCAGCGGGGCGCTGACAACCGGTAATCCCAGGAAAGAGATTGGCTGCGTCAGGATGCCCATGCTGGCTTTGACCGGGATATCTTGCCCGTTGATATGCATGGTTTGCTGCCCGATAAGCGTGGCGCAGCATGGCGTGGCGGGGGCAACAAGCAGATCAAAATGGTCAAACAGCGGCTGCGTGCGATCGCGGAACCAGGCCCGGAAACGCTGAGCCTGGGTGTACCAGGCTGACGGCGTCATGGCCCCCGCCAGCAGGCGTTCGCGCGAGTTAGGTTCGAAGCGCTCAGGGCTGGTTCGCAGTGCGGGCAGGTACTGATTTCCCCCTTCGGCGGCGGTCAGCAAAAAAGCCGCCGAACGGGCGAGTTCGGCTTCCGGCATAGAAACTTTTTCCGTAGCCTGGAGCGCTTTGGCTACCCGGCTAACGGCTTCTTTGGCATCTGCGTCACACCAGCTTTCAAAGAAACCCTCCAGCACCGCCACGCGAAGCGGCGTATCACGCTCAAGCGCTGCGCAAACCGGCTCAATGGCGCGCGAAGTCTGAAAAGGATCGCTACTGTCGTACCCTTGCAGCACATCGTAAACCGCCGCGACATCCTCCACGCTCCGAGCCAGCGGGCCGATATGGTCGAGGCTGGCGACAAAAGGATGGCTGCCGCCGCGCGACAGGCGACCAAAAGTCGGCTTCAGGCCCACGAGCCCGCAAAGTGAAGACGGGACGCGAATGGAGCCGTTGGTGTCGGTGCCAAGGGTGAAGTTCACCATGCCCGCAGCTACAGCTGCCGCTGAGCCGCCGGACGAGCCGCCCGCAATACGTGACAGATCGTGCGGGTTTTTGGTGGCTCCGTAATAACTGTTTTCCGTGGTGAAGCCGTAGGCATAGGCATCCATATTCAACGCCCCGCTTAGCATTCCCCCCGCTTTTTGCAGCCGTGTAATAGCGAAGGCATCTTCAGAGGCCGCGGGTTGCCCGGCAAACAACTCCGCACCTGCAAGGGTTGTTACCCCTTTAATGTCGAAAAGATTTTTTATCGCGTAAGGCACGCCCGCGAGCGCTGGCAAAGGGCTGCCGCGACCGATCAGTTGGTCTACCGAGGCCGCCTCCTCCAGAAGACGATCCTGGGTGATTTCCGTAAAGGCATTAAGCTGCGGGTTTCGCTGCTCAATCTTTGCCAGCGTTTGCCGGGCCAGTTCGGTAGCTGAAAAATCTTTGTCCCGCAGTCCCTGCTGGATCTGTCGGATAGAAAGGGCGGTCATAGCGTATAAACTCCGGCAGTTTCCTGGCGATCGGCAAGCGGGAAGGCCATCAGCGGTCCAGCCATGGCCGCAATACGTGTCAGCTGCAACTCCAGCTCTTTGCGGCGCTCGTCGGTCAGCGGCACGGCGAGCAGTTGCTCCATCAGGACAATGTAGTGCTGCCAGTCAAAAGAAGATTGGTTCATTGGTATTTTCCTCAAAAGCCTGCGGCGCTGCCGTTGCTGCGCGGATCCCACGCACCTTCGAGCATGCCATTGGTATGTCTGACGATGGCGCCGGCGTGGCCGACGATCTCGCTGAAGGCGGGGACTGTTTCTACCTCGTGTCCGAGGGCTTCAAGCGCGTTGACGGTGTCCTGGCTAAAGCGGCTCTCAAGCTTGAGGCTGTCGGAAACTTGCCCCCAGGTGCGGCCCAGCAGCCAGCGCGGCGCGCAAATGGCCTCCTGTAAACCGATGCCCTGAAGTACATAGCGGGTAAAGATTGTCGCCTGCGTCTGCGGCTGGCCGTCGCCGCCCATCGAGCCGTAAACCAGCGTTCTGCCGTCGGCGAGCCTGGCTGCTGCCGGGTTCAGGGTGTGGAACGGTTTTTTGCCCGGCGCCAGCGCCAGCAGATGCTCTGCATCGAGGCTGAAAGATGCCCCGCGGTTTTGCCACAGCACGCCGCTTTGGGGTAGCACAACCCCGCTGCCGAATTCGTGATAAATACTTTGAATAAACGACACGGCCAGGCCATTCCCGTCAATGACGCCCATCCAGACCGTGTCGCCGGGGCCTTTACCTTTGCCCCACGGGGCGGCGCTTTGGTCATCAATTTTTGCGGCCAGCAGATCCAGCGCCTCGGGATCTAACAGGTTTTGTATTGAGGTCGCGATCAGGCGCGGGTCGGTGATGTGCTTGTCGCGCAGCGCAAAGGCTTTTTTAGTGGCTTCCACGATGCGGTGTACGGTTTGAACTTCACTGGCGTTTGCCATCGACAGGCGGTCGGTAATGCCGAGGATCGCCAGCGAGACCAGCCCTTGCGTAGGCGGGGCGAGGTTAAAAACTTCCCCGGCCTGGTGCTCAAGGCGAAGCGGTTTGCTGCGGGTTGCCCGATGTGCGGCGAGGTCAGCCGCGGTGATTGGCAGTCCCAGTTCAGCCAGCTCTTCGGCAATGATTGAAGCCAGCGGGCCGCGATAGAAACTGTCCAGGCCTTCTACGGTCATTCGCGTCAGGGTCCTGGCCAGCCGGGGCTGCGTGAAACGACTCCCGGTCGCGGGCACTTCACCGCGCTGCAGGAACGTGTCGGCAAAACCTGGAATATCAACCAGCTCTGCGTATTTGCTTTGTGTCGCGTTCGCCTGAGAGGCGGTGACCGGGATCCCGTCCGCCGCATAGCGAATAGCATCGGCCATCAGACGGGAAAGCGGCATCTGCCCGCCGCCAAGCTCCGATGACACTTTCAGTGCTTCTGCCCAGCCGCTCAGCGTGCCGGGCACGGTCAACGCAGCACGGGTGCCGCGGTGGGGAATAGCGCGTTCTCCCCGGTAGAAATCCAGTGACGCCAGCGATCCGGCGGCCCCGCTGGCGTCGATGGCCACAGGTTCCCCCTCAGGCGGAACAATCAGCCAGAATCCATCCCCGCCTATACCGTTCATATGGGGATAAACCACCGCGATAGTGGCGGCTGCGGCGACCATCGCTTCAACGGCATCACCGCCCTGACGCAGCACAGACAGCGCACTTTCAGAAGCCAGATGATGGGGCGTCACCGCCATGCCTCCGGGGGCCATATTGCTTTGCATATTTTTCTTCTCTTGCAGGAAATCCGCTCGGGTAGGGGAGTCAGAAGCAAGAGATGTTCCAGGTTGACGAGGATCGTTTCACTGTGTCAGGCTTTGATGAAACAAAAGTTGCAGGAGTCGGCATGAAACAGTTAGACGAGCGGTTGCGGGCGTCATGGGCGCTCTTTTCCCCGCAGGAGCAGCGCGTGGCCTCGTTCATCGTTGACCACTTTGATGACTTGATCAGCTACAACAGCGCCGAGTTGGCGCGGCTTTCAGGCGTGTCCAAGGCCACCGTGAGCCGCCTGTTTAAGCGCTTAGGTTACGAGCGCTACAAAGATATGCGCGAAGAGCTGCGGACCCTGCGCCAGAGCGGGATGCCGCTGACGGAAAACCGCGATGCCGTGCAGGGCAACACGCTGCTGGCGCGTCATTACAAGCAGGAAATGGCGAACCTTACTCAACTGGTGAATCAGCTGGAAGCGGGCCCGTTTGCCGAAGTGGTCAAGGCCCTTGTGACCGGAAAACGGCTGTTTATCATTGGGATGCGAAACTCCTGGCCGGTGGCGATGCACTTGCGCCAGCAGCTTTTGCAGGTGCGCAGCGGCGTACATCTGCTCCCGCAGCCGGGGCAGACGCTGGCGGAAGAGCTGGTGGATATCGGCCCGGAAGATTGCGTCGTCACCGTGGCGTTTCGCCGCAGGCCGCGCATTATTAAGCCACTGCTCACCAGTTTACAGCAGCGCGGTATACCGCTGGTGATGCTGAGCGAACCGGGTTCGGCGGTGCTGGCAAGTTATCCTGGCTGGCATTTGAGCGCGCCGCTCGACAGCGTTTCGGCGTTTGACAGCTACAGCAGCGCCATGAGCCTGGTGAATTTACTGGCTAACGCGGTGCTGCATGAATCATTGACCAGTGGGCGTCAGCGTATCCATAATATCGCTGAATTGTATACAGAGCTGGACGAACTCGAACAGCGTTGATGCTCCTCGACGGTGCAACTGCACAGTTCGGGTGAGCCAAAAGAGTTCATCGTTTTTACCCAAACCTGTTTTTCCGCGCTGGCTTAAGTCTGTCAGCCGGAAAAAATTTTGCCTGCGGCTGGCACATTAGTTGCAAAAGATGATTATAAGAATCTTTTGTTTCAATCTCAGACTCAAGGAATCGCCATGTTTGATATTCAGCAGTTTTCCCAGATCAACCCGCCGCACCGTTTGCTGATGGGGCCAGGCCCGATCAATGCCGATCCGCGCGTGCTGCGTGCCATGGCGAGCCAGCTTATCGGCCAGTATGACCCGGTGATGACGGGATATATGAATGAGGTGATGGTGCTGTACCGCGAGCTCTTCCGCACCGAAAACAAATGGACGATGCTGGTGGACGGCACTTCCCGCGCCGGGATCGAGGCCATTTTGCTGTCGGCTATTCGCCCTGGCGATAAAGTGCTTGTGCCAGTGTTTGGCCGTTTTGGTCACCTGCTGTGTGAGATTGCCCGCCGCTGCCGCGCCGAAGTGCACACCATTGAAGTGCCGTGGGGCGAAGTATTCAGCCCGCAGCAAATCGAAGACGCCATCAAAGCGGTAAAACCTCGCCTGCTACTGACCGTGCAGGGCGATACTTCCACCACGATGCTGCAGCCGCTGGCAGAACTGGGGGAGATCTGCCGCCGCCACGGCGTGCTGTTCTACACCGATGCTACAGCATCGTTTGGCGGGAACGAACTGCTCACCGATGCCTGGGGACTGGATGCCGTTTCCGCCGGATTGCAGAAGTGCCTGGGCGGCCCGTCAGGCAGCTCACCGGTCACCCTTAGTCCGAAAATGGAAGAGGCCATTCGCCGCCGTAAATGCGTGGAAGAAGGCATTCGCACTGCCGCCCATCAGGACGGGGACGAAGAGATGATCTACTCCAACTACTTCGATCTGGGCATGATCATGGACTACTGGGGGCCGGAACGTCTTAATCACCACACCGAAGCGACGAGCATGCTGTTTGCTGCCCGTGAGTGCGCCCGCGTGATCCTGGAAGAAGGTCTGGACGTCGGTATTGCCCGTCATGAGCTGCACGGCAGGGCGATGGTGGCGGGGATCCAGGGCATGGGGCTGGAAACTTTCGGCGATCTTGACCACAAGATGAACAACGTCCTCGGCGTGGCTATCCCGGCGCAGGTTCACGGCGAAGAGGTTCGTAAGCTGCTGCTGGAAGATTTCCATATCGAGATCGGCACCTCCTTCGGCCCGCTACAGGGCAAAATCTGGCGCATCGGCACCATGGGCTACAACGCACGCAAAGACTGCGTGCTGCAAACGCTCACCGCGCTGGAAGCGGTGCTTAACCGTCTCGGCTTTAAAAGCGTGCAGGGTGAAGCGATGCAGGCAGCGTGGAACGTTTACGCGCAGGGTGCCCGCTAATGGGCGCGCCGCTTATGGATGCTAACTATGCCGCGGTTGCCGCCCAGCGCGTCATGGACAGGGCTGACCAGCTAGCTGCTATCAGCGAAAGCGCGGGCCAGCTGACACGGGTTTACCTTTCGGTGCAACATTTGCGGGCGAATCAGCTGGTCGCTGGCTGGATGGAGCAGCTCGGCATGACGACCTGGCAGGACGCTGTCGGCAATATTTGTGGGCGTTACGAAGGCAGGCAAGAAGGCGCGCAGGCGATTTTGCTGGGATCCCATCTTGATACGGTGCGCAATGCGGGCCGCTACGATGGGATGCTCGGCGTGCTGTGTGCCCTGGAAGTGGTCGCGTACCTTTATCAAAACAATATCCAGCTCGAGCAGGCCATCGAAATTGTCGGTTTTGGCGATGAAGAAGGCACCCGCTTTGGGGTTACCCTGCTGGGGAGCCGAGGCATCACCGGCAGTTGGCCGGCGCATTGGCTGAGCTGTGAAGATGCCAGCGGCGTCAGCGTGGCGCAGGCCATGACGATTGCCGGTCTGGATCCGACGCGTATTGCCAGCGCGGAGCGGCCAAAAAGCGATTTCAGCGCTTACCTTGAGCTGCATATCGAGCAGGGACCGGTGCTGGAAGAGCAGGGCCTTGCGCTGGGCGTGGTCACGGCCATTAACGGCGCCCGTCGCCTGAACTGCAGCTTTACCGGCCATGCGGGCCATGCGGGGACGGTGCCAATGGCGCTGCGCAAAGATGCGCTGGCCGCCGCTGCCGAATGGATGACATTTATTGAATCCGCCACGCGCCGCCACGGCCCCGACGAAGTTGCCACGGTGGGAACGTTAAGCTGCGCGCCAGGCGCGGTGAACGTCATCCCTGGCGACGTTCAGCTTACGCTGGACATTCGCAGCCCGCGTGACGAAAGCCTGGCGAGTTTGTTAGGCCAGCTTCTTGCCGAAGGGGAAGCGATTGCCGCCCGTCGCGGTATGCAGTTTACCGCAGAAGCCTACTACGCTATTCCAGCCACGCCGTGTGATGCGGCATTGCAGGCAACGCTAACGCAGGCGGTGAGCGAAGTTCAGGGGCGGAGCCTGTCGTTGCCAAGCGGCGCAGGGCACGACGCCATTGCCATCGCCGAGCGTTGGCCGAGCGCTATGCTGTTTGTTCGCTGCGAGAAGGGTATCAGCCATCATCCGGCAGAATCCGTTATTGAAAGCGACGTGGCCCTTGCCGTCCAGGCTTTCACTCGCGCCGTGACTGTGCTGGCGGAACAATAAAAAAACCGGCCTGAATAGGCCGGTTTCTGCATACTTTCATTCTTAAAGGCTGAAAGGATCGGCATCCTGCCAGGCCGGGAATTTCTCCCGGTACTCCCGCAGCGCAATCAGCGAAAGATCGGCATCAAGTCGTGCCGCCTGGTGAGGTTCAACGCTCGCCAGGATCTCGCCCTGCGGGCTGATGATCCGGCTGTCGCCCCGGTAATGGTGGCCGTTGCCGTCGGTGCCCACGCGATTGCAGCCTGCCACATAAGCCTGGTTCTCAATGGCGCGCGCCTGCAGCAGGCTTTGCCAGTGCAGAGAGCGCGGCGCGGGCCAGTTGGCGACGTACAGCGCCAGATCGTAGTCGTTGCGATTGCGGGACCACACCGGGAAGCGCAGGTCGTAGCAAACCAGCGGTAAAATACGCCAGCCCTTCCACTCAATAATCACGCGTTCTTCCCCGGCCTGATAATGATGATGCTCATCGGCCATGCGGAACAGGTGGCGCTTATCGTAGAAATGCACTTTGCCGTCCGGCTGAACCAGCAGGAAGCGGTTCACCGGCCCGCGTTCGGTTTGCAGAGCGGCGCTGCCGGCGATCATCGCCTGCGTTTGCTGGGCTTTGAACTGCATCCAGTCAATCACTTCCTGTTCCGGCATTGACTGCACGGCGGCTTCCATCGCGAAGCCGGTGGTGAACATTTCCGGCAGAATAATCAGGTCACGTCCGCGCACGCCCTCCAGCAGCACATCAAAATGACGCAGGTTCGCGGCACCGTCCATCCAGACGAGCGGTTGTTGCAGAACGGAAACTTTCAGACCAGACACCATCGGCAGCCTCTTAGCAGAATATTTCATCCACTGTAGCACGAGAAAAAGTGCTTTTGTTGGCAATAAAAAACCCCTCATAAGAGGGGTTAATGGTCAGGCGGCTTCAACCTTTCTGTGCTTTTCCGGCACCTTCACCGGCTGTGTCGCCAGCGCCTCCGGATCAAACTCATCCACGTTGATGCTGCGCAGGCGGCTGGCTTCCGCTTTGGTCAGAATCGCCGCTTCATCGGCGGTGATCTTGCCTTCACCCAGCAGCTGCTTCGCCAGTTCATCCAGGCGAGTGAACGGCAGATTGCGCTTCAGCTCTTTGCATACGCGCTGGTGGATTGGCTCGGCGGCCATAATATCCAGCAGAGCGGCTTCCAGCAGGCCAGCAGGGTTATGCTCGCTTGGCGTCAGGTACTGACCGCGGCCAATACGCGACCGGGTTGCGGACGGCACCTGCAGGATTTTCGCCAGCTTGTGGTCCAGCACATCGGACGGCGCATCGTAGCGGCGACCCAGCGGGAAGATAACCAGCCGCAGCGTACCGGCCACAAAGCGGTTCGGGAAGTTGCGCAGCAGGTCATCAATCGCCTGTTCGGCCTGGAACAGCGCATCCTGCACGCCCCAGTGAACCAGCGGCAGATCGGCTTCGTTACGCCCTTCATCTTCGTAGCGTTTCAGCACCGCCGTCGCCAGATAAAGCTGGCTCAGCACATCACCCAGGCGGGCAGAGATACGCTCTCTGCGCTTCAGGCTACCGCCCAGCACGGCCATGGAGACATCCGACAGCAGCGCCAGGTTGGCGCTCAGGCGGTTGATGTACTGGTAGTAGCGTTTAGTTGCATCGCGGGTCGGCGTGCTGCTGCCGAGGCCGTTGGTCAGGCCCAGCCACAGGCTGCGCATTTTGTTGCTGCCCACGTGGCCGATGTGCTTGAACAGCAGCTTATCGAAGGCATTCACGTCGTTATTCTGCGCCGCGGCCATCTCTTCCAGCACGTACGGATGGCAGCGAATTGCGCCCTGGCCGAAGATGATCATGCTGCGGGTCAGAATGTTAGCGCCTTCAACGGTGATGGCGATCGGCGCGCCCTGGTAAGCACGGGCCACGAAGTTAGCGTCGCCGAGCATGATGCCTTTCCCGCCGACGATATCCATCGCATCAAGAATGGCGCGCTGACCACGGTGGGTACAGTGGTACTTAACAATCGCAGACAGTACGGCGGGTTTCTCACCGAGCACGATGCCGTAGGTAATTAAAGAAGCTGCGGCATCCATGACATACGCGTTACCGGCGATGCGTGCCAGCGGCTCTTCAATCCCTTCCATTTTACCGATAGAGATTTTGAACTGACGGCGAATATGCGCGTAAGCACCCGTTGCCATCGCCACGGATTTCAGGCCGCCGGTAGCGTTCGACGGCAGGGTAATGCCGCGACCTACGGACAGGCACTCAACCAGCATACGCCAGCCCTGACCGGCCATTTTTGGACCACCGATAATAAAGTCGATAGGCACAAAGATGTCGTTCCCACGGGTTGGGCCGTTCTGGAACGGCACGTTCAGCGGGAAGTGACGTTTGCCGATTTCCACGCCAGGCGTGTGGGTTGGGATCAGCGCACAGGTAATGCCGAGGTCTTCTTCGCCGCCGAGCAGGCGTTTCGGGTCAGACAGTTTGAACGCCAGGCCCAGTACGGTGGCGATAGGGGCGAGCGTGATATAGCGTTTGTTCCAGGTCAGGCGCATACCGAGCACCTGTTCACCCTGCCATTCCCCCATGCAAACCACGCCGCTGTCCGGGATTGCGCCGGCATCGGAACCGGCTTCCGGGCTGGTCAGCGCGAAGCAAGGGATTTCCAGGCCGCGTGCCAGGCGAGGCAGGTAGTGATCTTTTTGCTCTTCGGTGCCGTAGTGCTGCAGCAGTTCGCCCGGGCCTAAGGAGTTAGGCACGCCGACGGTAATCGCCAGGATCCCGGAAACGCCGGACAGTTTTTGCAGCACGCGAGCCTGAGCATAGGCTGAGAACTCGAGGCCGCCGTACTCTTTCTTGATGATCATCGCGAAGAAGCGATGCTCTTTCAGGTAAGCCCACAGCTCAGGGGGCAGGTCGGCCAGCTCATGGGTGATCTGGAAATCGTTCGCCATGCGGCAGGCTTCTTCCACCGGGCCATCAAGGAACGCCTGTTCCTCTTCGGTCAGCTTTGGCTGAGGGTAGTTATGCAGTTTTTGCCAGTCCGGCTTGCCGCGGAACAGATCGCCTTCCCACCAGGTCGTCCCGGCGTCGATGGCTTCTTTTTCGGTGCGGGACATCGGCGGCATGACTTTGCGGAAGCCACGGAAAATCGGTGCGGAGATCAGCGATTTACGCAGCGGCGTGACCAGCAGCGGCACCAGAATTACCGCCAGCGGAACCAGCACCCAGAAAGACCAGATGCCAGCGAAGCCCAGCGCGGCGGTCCACGCGAGCAGAAGCACGCTGCTAAGCAGCAGATTTGCCTGGTGATAGAACAACACACCCAGCAGAACAACGGTAAGGACAATGCTTAAAATCAACATAAAGAAAGCTCCCTTGCTTGTAGGAGGTCTGACCACTTGTGATGTATTGGTTGTAGTGGATGTTGCTTTCTTTAGCAATGTGTTTACAAAATAATTACAACCTCGCTCACATTGTTGCCGCACTTCCAGGGAAAACCCCGGCTTTACACGCGGGGTTACGCTTCTCGCTTTCGGCGCTATCCGGTACACTGCGGGATGTGAAATTCACTCAAACCTCAAGGACCTCCTCATGTACCAGGATCTTATTCGTAGTGAGCTAAATGAAGCGGCGGAAACGCTGACTAACTTCCTTAAGGATGAAGCCAACATTCATGCCATCCAGCGCGCAGCGGTGCTGCTGGCAGACAGTTTCAAAGCGGGCGGCAAAGTACTGTCCTGCGGGAACGGTGGCTCACACTGCGATGCTATGCACTTTGCGGAAGAGTTAACGGGCCGCTATCGTGAGAACCGCCCGGGCTATCCGGCGATCGCGATTTCTGACGTGAGCCACATCTCCTGCGTCAGCAACGATTTTGGCTACGACTATGTCTTCTCTCGCTACGTTGAAGCCGTTGGCCGCGAAGGCGACGTGCTGCTGGGGATCTCCACGTCCGGCAACTCCGGCAACGTCATCAAAGCGATTGAAGCTGCCCGCGCGAAAGGCATGAAAGTCATTACCCTGACCGGCAAAGACGGCGGCAAAATGGCCGGTACGGCTGACATCGAAATCCGCGTGCCGCACTTCGGCTATGCGGACCGCATTCAGGAAATTCACATCAAAGTGATCCACATCCTGATTCAGTTAATCGAAAAAGAAATGGTTAAAGCTTAGCCCGTAATGTCCCTGCTCCTCCCGGAGCAGGGGTATTCGTTGTGGGAGAGAAGAGATGTGCGAATTGCTCGGGATGAGTGCCAACGTACCGACGGATATCTGTTTTAGTTTTACCGGACTGGTGCAGCGCGGAGGCGGAACAGGCCCTCATAAAGACGGCTGGGGTATAACCTTCTACGAAGGAAAAGGCTGCCGCACGTTTAAAGATCCGCAGCCGAGCTTTAACTCGCCCATCGCCCGCCTCGTCCAGGATTACCCAATTAAATCCTGCTCGGTTATTGCGCATATTCGCCAGGCAAACCGCGGCAAGGTTGCGCTGGAAAACACCCATCCGTTCACCCGCGAACTGTGGGGCCGCAACTGGACCTATGCCCATAACGGGCAACTCAAGGGCTATCGCACGCTGGAGACGGGGACGTTCCGCCCGATTGGCGAAACGGACAGCGAGCAGGCGTTCTGCTGGCTGCTGCACAAACTCACGCAGCGTTACCCGCGCACGCCGGGCAATATGGAAGCGGTATTCCGCTACATCACTGAACTGGGCGCAGAGCTTAGAGAAAAGGGCGTGTTTAACATGCTGCTGTCGGACGGGCGCTACGTGATGGCGTTTTGCTCGACGAACCTGTTCTGGATCACCCGCAGAGCGCCATTCGGTGTCGCTAAGCTGCTGGATCAGGACGTGGAAATTGATTTTCAGGAAGAGACCACACCGAACGATGTGGTCACGGTCATCGCAACTCAGCCGCTGACCGCCAACGAAATCTGGCACAAAATTGAGCCAGGCAAGTCGGCGTTATTTTGCCTCGGTGAGCTTATAGTTTGAAGCCAGCTGCGGTTGAACTGGCGTCATCACGGCAGGTTTGCTGATGACGTAGTTCCCGCTGACCACGGCCACGCCCGGTGGTTGATGGTTAGCCGCGAAGTAGTCATAGCCCGGTTTCAGCTCTTTCCAGAAGTTGATGTAGGTGGAGTACTTGTGGCGTTCCATATTGGCGTCGGTCATGCGGAACGGGAAGATACTCACCTGTACGCGCGGCTGGCCAAACACCAAAGCCCCGGTCACAAACTGGAAGATTTCGTCGATGCCGGAGTCGGTCATGGCATAGCAGCCAATCGACACGCAGGCGCCGTGAATCATCAGGTATTTCCCTTCATAGCCGTGAGCGCGGTCAAATTCATTCGGGAAGCCAATATTAATGGCTTTATAGAAGCGGCTGTCCGGTTTTAACTGACTGCGATCAACGCTATAAAACCCTTCCGGGCTTTTAAAATCGCCCTGACGCTGTTTTGGCCCCAGGCCGCCGGAATAGTTACAGATGCGGTAACTGTTGAGGAGCTGGTACTGCTCGCCCATCTTCACCCACAGTTCCAGGGTGCGCTCTTCTTTAAAGATTTGAATATAAACCGGGGAGCCCATTAACTGCTGTCTGCTATCTTTGCCGACAGGGGCGGCGACACCGCTGCTGTTAAGCAGGCTGGCGAAAGAGAAAAACGGCATAGAGAGCATCGCAATAATCAGTGCGATCTTACGCATACTGCTTGATTCCTTGATAAACCTGAAACTAACAGCCAGGACGGCTAAAGGGACCCGAAATCAGAAAATTCTGTACAGGATTGCGCTCACATTAGCATCGTGGCTAATTTTCGCAAGCGCCAGACGCGGGCGTTTACACATTTTATTGGAATCAATTGGAGTTTTTGCGGTGTGTCACTTTATGCCCGAGGTGATGCCACTTGCAGGAAAAGATTTGGTGGCCTGCGACAATTTCCTCATTTTGAAAATTAGCTGTATACTTATCCAGTGTTATTTTTCTGGTTGAGTGGATATGCGCAAAATCATTCATGTCGATATGGACTGCTTTTTTGCCGCCGTTGAGATGCGTGATAACCCGGCCCTGCGCGATATTCCCCTCGCTATTGGCGGCAGCGCCCAACGGCGAGGCGTGATCAGCACGGCGAACTATCCCGCCAGAAAATACGGCGTGCGCAGCGCGATGTCGACCGCGATGGCGCTAAAACTCTGTCCGCATCTCACGCTATTGCCGGGCCGGTTCGACGCCTATAAAGAAGCCTCCAGCCATATTCGTGAAATCTTCTCCCGCTATACCCCGCTGATCGAACCCTTGTCGCTGGATGAAGCTTATCTGGATGTTACGGACAGCGAACACTGCCAGGGCTCGGCCACGTTGATAGCCCGCGAAATTCGTCAGGCCATTGCCGACGAACTGAACCTGACCGCCTCAGCTGGCATTGCGCCGATAAAGTTTCTGGCAAAGATTGCCTCCGACCTCAATAAACCCAACGGCCAGTATGTCATT
The DNA here is from genome assembly GCF_059801165.1 of Cedecea sp. Ae19-4. Taxonomy (NCBI): domain Bacteria; kingdom Pseudomonadati; phylum Pseudomonadota; class Gammaproteobacteria; order Enterobacterales; family Enterobacteriaceae; genus Cedecea; species Cedecea sp. Ae19-4. Next base: position 81,344 of record NZ_JBCHWG010000001.1, read on the forward strand.
ACGCCCGAACAGGTACCGGACTTTTTAGCGACGCTACCGCTCGGGAAAATTCCCGGCGTGGGCAAAGTCACGGTGGCAAAGCTGGAAACGCTCGGTCTGCGAACCTGCGCTGACGTGCAAAATGCTGACCTGGCCATGTTGTTAAAACGCTTTGGGAAATTTGGCCGGGTGCTGTGGGAGCGCAGCCAGGGCATTGATGAGCGTGAGATCAGTAACGATCGTCAGAGAAAGTCGGTGGGGGTAGAGCGGACGCTCGCGGAAGACATTCATGAATGGCCAGAATGCGAAGAGATTATTGAACGCCTGTACCCGGAGCTTGAGAGGCGACTTGCCAAAGAGCGGGCCGACCTGCGTATCGCCCGGCAAGGCATCAAGCTGAAGTTTAATGACTTTCAGCTGACGACCCAGGAGCACGTCTGGCCGAAGCTGAACAAAGAAGACCTGATTGCCACCGCCCGTAAAACATGGGAAGAACGACGGGGAGGGCGCGGCGTCCGGCTGGTGGGGCTGCATGTGACGCTGCTCGACCCGCAACTGGAGAGGCAACTGCTGCTGGGGTTGTGAATTAGACCCTCATCCCGGCCTTCTCTCTGGAAGGGAGAAGGGGAAAAACACGTTTTCGCTGAAAATGAGGCAGACAAAGAAAATCCCCTCTCCCTTATAGGGAGAGGGTTAGGGTGAGGGTAAAACTTATTTCGCCGGAATCGCCTTCAGCAGCTCGGTCAGCAGCGTCCAGTACTGGCCAACGCTCTCAATATGTACCTGCTCGTCCGGGGAATGTGGGCCGGTAATGGTTGGCCCGATGGAAACCATATCCATCTCCGGATACGGCTTTTTGAACAGACCACATTCCAGGCCCGCGTGGATAACCATGATGTTCGGCGTCTGGTTGAACAGCTTCTGGTAAGTCTCGCGTACCAGGGCCATCACCGGAGACTTAGCGTCCGGCTGCCAGCCAGGATAGCTGCCTTTCGCCACGGTTTTCGCCCCGGCCAGTTCACCCAGGGACTCCAGCACGCTAACCACGTAGTCTTTACCGGAATCGATCAGGGAACGAATCAGGCAGATAATTTCTGCACTGTCGTCGCTCATGGTCACAACGCCCGCGTTCAGGGAAGTCTCAACCACGCCCTTCACTTCGTCTGAGTTACGAATCACGCCGTTTGGCGTTGCGTTCAGCAGATGCAGGAAGGTATCGCGAGTTTTAGCGGTCAGCGCCTGTTTGTCAGACGTTGTGGCTTCCACCAGCACGGTAATGTTCTTCTCGACCGCAGACAGTTCATTTTTCAGAACGGCCAGGTAAGCGTTAGCCGCAGACTTCAGCTCGGCCGCTTTCGCCGCAGGCACGGCCAGCATGGCGAAGGCTTCGCGCGGAATGGCGTTACGCAGGGTGCCGCCGTTCAGGTCGAGCAGACGTGCGTCCAGTTCCGCGGCATGAGCCAGCAGGAAGCGAGCCAGCAGCTTGTTGGCGTTCCCCAGGCCCAGATGGATATCTGCGCCGGAGTGGCCGCCTTTCAGCCCTTTGATGGTCAGCTTGAAGGTGTCAAACCCAGCCGGAACGGCTTCACGCTGCAGCGGCAGCGTAGTGATAAAGTCGATCCCGCCCGCGCAGCCCATGTAGATCTCACCTTCCGTTTCGGAGTCGGTGTTGATCAGGATATCTGCCTGCATCCAGCCCGCCTGCAGGCCAAATGCGCCGTCCATCCCGGCTTCTTCGGTCATGGTCAGCAGCACTTCCAGCGGGCCGTGCGCCACGCTGTCGTCAGCCAGCACCGCCAGCGCGGACGCCATACCGATGCCGTTGTCTGCGCCCAGCGTGGTGCCGCGCGCTTTTACCCACTCGCCGTCGATGTACGGCTGGATAGGATCTTTAGCGAAGTCGTGAACGGTGTCGTTGTTTTTTTGCGGCACCATGTCGAGGTGCGCCTGAAGCGCCACAGGTTTGCGGTTTTCCATGCCCGGCGTAGCAGGCTTGCGAATCAGGATATTCCCCACCTGGTCACGTTCGACGTGCAGGCCTTTTTCTTTTGCCCAGGACAGGATGTGTTCCGCCAGCGCTTCTTCATGATAGGACGGATGCGGAATAGAACAGATTTTGGCAAAAATATCCCACAGCGGCTGTGGCGATAATTGAGACAATTCAGACACGTTGAGTCTCCCTGGAGTCGTTTTTTTGGCTGACCGGTTACGTTTTTAGCCGGGTTCAGATACACCACAAGCACGGCTTGCGCGATGTTCTGAGAATACCACTTTCTTTTGTTGCGTGAAGGCTGAATACGAGCAAAATCCGCTGCCAGTGGCCTGCGGCACTGGTTTTTAGTGCGCCAGATCTCTATAATCTCGCGCAACCAAAACTCCTTCGAATACTTTTTAAGCCGTTATTTACAGGCCGGGACACTTCACATGAGCGAAAAATACGTCGTCACCTGGGACATGTTGCAGATTCACGCCCGCAAACTGGCTCAGCGTCTGCTGCCAGCCGAACAGTGGAAAGGCATTATTGCCGTTAGCCGTGGTGGCCTGGTGCCGGGCGCGCTGCTGGCTCGTGAACTGGGTATTCGCCATGTTGATACCGTTTGTATCTCCAGCTACGACCACGACAACCAGCGTGAGCTGACCGTGCTGAAGCGTGCGGAAGGCGACGGCGAAGGTTTTATCGTGATCGATGACCTGGTCGACACCGGCGGTACCGCGGTAGCCATTCGCGAAATGTATCCGAAAGCTCACTTCGTCACTATCTTCGCTAAACCAGCCGGTCAGCCGCTGGTGGACGATTACGTGATTGATATCCCGCAGGACACCTGGATTGAGCAGCCGTGGGATATGGGCGTGGTGTTTGTGCCGCCGTTGGCTGGCCGTTAATCCCTCCATGATTTGAGCTTTGTCATTTATTTGGCGCCCGGCATAGCCGGGCGTTTGTGTTATTTGGACCGTATCAGGCTACAATAGCGACGTTTCTCGTATTCATGGAGGCAGTGAAACGATGTCGCAGGCCAACCTCAGCGAAACCCTCTTTAAGCCAAGATTCAAACACCCGGAAACGTCCACGCTTGTTCGTCGCGCACGGCATACCGCCACGCCCGCGATCCAGTCCGCGCTGGACGGCAAAAACGTGCCCCACTGGTACCGCATGATCAACCGCCTGATGTGGATCTGGCGCGGGGTCGATCCACGTGAAATCCTCGAAGTCCAGGCCCGGATTGCCTGCACCGAGGCTGAACGTACCAACGACGACCTGTTTGATACCGTGATGGGCTATCGCGGGGGGAACTGGATCTACGAATGGTCGAAGCAGGCGATGCTCTGGCAGCAGCGTGCCGGCCAGGAAACGGACGAAGAGAAAATCGGCAAATGCTGGCTGCAGGCGGCTAATCTCTACAGCATTGCGGCGTACCCGCACCTGAAAGGGGACGCGTTGGCGGAGCAGGCCCAGGTGTTGGCTAATCGGGCTTACGAAGAGGCGGCTCCCCGGTTGTCCGGCGGGCTGCGCGAGCTTGAATTCCCGATGACCGGTGGCGGCACCATCAGCGGCTTCCTGCACATGCCTAAAGGGGTAGAAGGGCCATTCCCGACCGTGCTGATGTGCGGCGGCCTCGATGCCCTACAGAGCGATTATTACAGCCTGTTTGAGAAATATTTTGCCCCACAGGGCATCGCGATGTTGACCATCGACATGCCGTCAGTCGGTTTTTCCTCTAAGTGGAAACTGACCCAGGATTCCAGCGTGCTGCACCAGCACGTGCTCAAAGCATTGCCCAACATTCCTTGGGTTGACCACACGCGCGTCGCAGCATTTGGCTTCCGCTTTGGCGCCAACGTTGCCGTGCGCCTGGCCTACCTCGAAGCGCCGCGCCTGAAAGCCGTTGCCTGCCTTGGGCCGGTGGTTCACGCCCTGCTGAGCGACCCGCAGCGCCAGGCCAACGTGCCGGAAATGTACATTGACGTGCTTGCGAGCCGCCTGGGCATGACCAGCATCTCCGACAGCGCGCTGAGCGTGGAGCTGAACCGCTACTCCCTGAAAACGCAGGGGCTGCTGGGCCGCCGCTGCCCAACGCCGATGCTATCCGGCTTTTGGGAGAACGATCCTTTCAGCCCGGAAGAAGAATCCCGTTTAATCACTTCGTCATCTGCCGACGGCAAATTACTCCAGATCCCGTTTAAGCCGGTGTATCAAAATTTTGACAAAGCGCTGCAGGAAGTTACCGGCTGGATGAAACAAAGATTACGTTAAATATTTGCTAAATTATGGCGGTTTGCTAAAACAGTTGCTTCACAACAGGAGATCGTAATGACGTTACCGAGTGGACACCCGAAAAGTAGACTGATCAGAAAGTTCGCCTCGCTTGGCCCGTATATCCGGGAAGAGCAGTGTGAAGACAACCGTTTCTTCTTCGATTGCCTGGCGGTGTGCGTTAACGTAAAGCCCGCGCCGGAGAAACGCGAATTTTGGGGATGGTGGATGGTGGATGGTGCTGGAAGCCCAGGAAAAGCAGTTTACCTACACCTGGCAGTTCGGCCTGTTTGATAAAGACGGCAAATGGACGGCGACCCCGGCAAAAGATAAAGAAGTGGATGAAAAGCTGGAGCAGACGCTGCGCGGTTTCCACGGACGCCTGAAAGATTTACTCGCCACCCTTGAGCTTGGGCTGGTGCCTGCCGAGAACTTTGCGGAAAAGTCGCTTAAACTCTCTGCCTGAAAATAAAAAATCCCCGTCAAGCTGACGGGGATTTTTTTATCCGCAGTATCGCGAATTAGAACTGGTACACCATACCTACCGCAACAACGTCGTCGTTGTTCAGCTTCAGCTTGTTGTTGTCGCTCAGCTGGTTGATTTTGTAATCAACAAACGCAGACATGTTTTTGTTGAAGTAATAGGTGGCGGCCACGTCGATGTATTTCACCAGATCCGCATCACCAATGCCTTCGATGTCTTTCGCTTTAGACTGCACGTAGCCCAGGGATGGACGCAGACCGAAGTCGAACTGGTACTGAGCGATGGCTTCGAACGCCTGGTTTTTGTTAGCAAAACCAGACACGCTGCTGCTGGTGCCCGCCAGGGAGCCCGGAACGCTGATTGGGTTCATGTTACGGGTTTCAGCGTAGATGGTTGCCAGGTACACGTTGTTTTTGTCGTACTTGATGCCGGTGGTCCAGGCTTCAGCTTTATCGCCTTTACCGTAAACGGACGCTTTCTGCGCGTTGGTACGGTTAGAGTTGGCGTATGCTGCGCCCACGCTCAGGCCGGTGTCAGCGATGTCGTAGGACAGGCTGGTACCGAAGCCGTCGCCGTTCTGGCGAGAAGTATCGGAACGGGTGTTCGCGCTGTCAGCCCCGTTCTTGCCCTGGTATTGCAGAGCCAGCTTCAGGCCGTCAACCAGACCGAAGAAATTGTTGTTGCGGTAAGTCGCCACGCCGGTCGCACGGCCGGTCATGAAGGTGTCGGTTCTGACGAAAGAGTCATCGCCGAACTCTGGCATCATATCGGTGTAAGAGGCGATGTTGTACAGCACGCCGTAGTTACGACCGTAATCAAATGAGCCGTAGTCACCGGCTTTCAGGCCCGCAAACGCCAGGCGAGTTTTGGTGCCGGTAGAGTCGTTCTCTGCTTTGTTACCCGCAATCTGGTATTCCCACTGGCCGTAACCGGTCAGCTGGCTGTTAATCTGAGTTTCACCTTTAAAGCCCAGGCGAGCGTAAGTCTGGTCGCCATCGGAACCGGTGTTGTCGCTGAAGTAGTGTTCAGCTTTAACGCGGCCATAGATGTCAACCTTGTTGCCGTTTTTGTTATAAACTTCGGCTGCCTGAGAAGCAGAAGCAGCCACGATACCCATTACCACTAATGCCAGTGTGCTCTTTTTCATTTGTTATCCCAAGAATGATGAACGCTTGCAAAATTGATCCAGGAGTCGGGCTCCTGCTAAAAACAGGAAGGGTTTTATCGTTCTCAGATTAAAGATTTATGACAATTTAGGAGAAAGATTAAATAAACGTAATAAAGTTTATATGTCATAAAAATGTAAAATATATCCGCTATCCTCAGCGATCCTTTCTGGCTTATTAGCCCTTTTCCCACGCCGCCTGTTGGCAAGCCGCGCGACTCCTGTTACAACGTCATCTGGCTTTTTAATTTCCCCTTATTTGTAGAAACGGCAGAGAATCATGAGTGACAGCCAGACGCTGGTCGTAAAACTAGGCACCAGCGTATTAACCGGTGGCTCCCGCCGCCTGAACCGCGCCCATATTGTTGAACTGGTTCGCCAGTGTGCCCAGCTGCACGCGGCGGGGCATCGTATTGTGATTGTGACTTCTGGGGCGATTGCCGCCGGGCGTGAACACCTCGGCTACCCCGAACTCCCCGCCACCATCGCGTCCAAGCAGCTGCTGGCCGCGGTAGGGCAAAGTCGCCTGATTCAGCTCTGGGAACAGCTGTTCTCTATTTACGGCATTCACGTCGGGCAGATGCTGCTGACCCGCGCCGATATGGAAGATCGCGAACGCTTCCTTAATGCCCGCGACACGCTCAGAGCGCTGTTAGATAACAACATTGTGCCGGTCATTAATGAAAACGACGCCGTGGCGACGGCTGAGATCAAAGTCGGCGACAACGACAACCTTTCCGCGCTGGCCGCGATTCTGGCCGGGGCCGACAAGCTGCTGCTGCTCACCGACCAGCAGGGCCTTTACACCGCCGACCCGCGTAACAACCCGGCAGCGGAACTGATTAAAGAAGTGCACGGCATCGACGATGCGCTGCGCGCCATTGCGGGCGACAGCGTTTCCGGCCTCGGCACGGGCGGCATGGGCACCAAGCTCCAGGCGGCCGACGTCGCCTGCCGCGCGGGTATCGACGTCATCATCGCCGCAGGCAGCAAGCCGGGCGTTATCGGCGACGTCATGGCCGGCAACCCTGTAGGAACGCGCTTCCACGCGCAGCAGTCGCCGCTGGAGAACCGCAAACGCTGGATCTTTGGCGCTCCGCCTGCCGGCGAAATCACCGTGGATGACGGCGCGCTGTCCGCTATTCTGGAGCGTGGCAGCTCGCTACTGCCTAAAGGCATCAAAAGCGTGAGCGGCAACTTCTCCCGCGGCGAGGTGATCCGCATTCGCAGCCTGGAAGGGCGCGACATCGCCCACGGTGTTTGCCGCTACAACAGCGACGCGCTGCGCCGCATTGCCGGGCATCACTCCCAGCAAATCGACGACATCCTCGGCTATGAATACGGCCCGGTGGCCGTGCATCGCGACGACATGATTGTTAATTAAGGAGCAGACTAATGCTTGAACAAATGGGCAAAGCGGCAAAAGAGGCCTCTTACCAGCTGGCACTGCTCTCCGGCCGCGAAAAGAACCGCGTGCTGGAAAAAATTGCCGACTACCTTGAAGCGCGTTCGGAGCAGATCCTGACCGCCAACCAGCAGGACGTGGACGAAGCGCGTAAAAACGGCCTCAGCGAAGCCATGCTCGATCGCCTGCAGCTCACCCCGGCTCGCCTGAAAGGCATCGCCGACGATGTGCGCCAGGTATGCAGCCTCGCTGACCCGGTAGGGCAGGTGATCGACGGCGGGCTGCTGGACAGCGGGCTGCGCATCGAGCGCCGCCGCGTACCGCTCGGCGTGGTGGGCGTAATCTATGAAGCTCGCCCGAACGTGACCGTGGACGTCGCCTCCCTGTGCCTGAAAACCGGCAACGCCGCTATTCTGCGCGGCGGGAAAGAAACCTGGCGCACCAACAACGCCACGGTGGCGGTGATCCAGCAGGCGCTGGAAGAGTGCGGCCTGCCGAAAGCGGCGGTTCAGGCGATTGAAAACCCGGACCGCGCGTTGGTCACCGAAATGCTACGCCTCGATCGCTACATCGACATGCTGATCCCTCGCGGTGGCGCGGGCCTGCATAAACTCTGCCGTGAGCAGTCGACGATCCCAGTGATCACCGGCGGCATCGGCGTGTGCCACATCGTGGTGGACGACACCGCCGAGATTGAACCGGCGCTGAAAATCATCGTGAACGCCAAAACCCAGCGCCCGAGCACCTGCAACACGGTGGAAACGCTGCTGGTGCACCAGGCGATTGCCGACCGCTTCCTGCCTGCGCTGAGCAAGCAGATGGCGGAGTCCGGCGTGACGCTGCATGCTGACGAGAAATCGCTGCCTGTACTGCAAACCGGCCCGGCGGCGGTGGAAGCGGTGAAAGAGGCGGATTACAACGACGAATGGCTGTCGCTGCACCTGAATGTGAAAGTGGTGGCGGATCTCGATGATGCCATCGCCCATATTCGCGAGCACGGTACCCAGCATTCGGACGCTATCCTGACCCGCACGCTGCGCAACGCGAATCGCTTTATTAACGAAGTGGATTCCTCTGCCGTGTACGTCAATGCCTCAACCCGCTTCACCGACGGCGGCCAGTTCGGCCTGGGCGCGGAAGTGGCGGTCAGTACCCAGAAGCTGCACGCCCGCGGCCCGATGGGGCTTGAAGCCTTAACCACCTATAAGTGGATCGGTTTCGGCGACGACACTATTCGTGCGTAATTGAAGACAGGGTGATGCAAAAACCAGCGGTCAGTTTGATAAGTGGTTGACGCATCACCCAATCTTCCTTAACCTTTTACACCGCAGCCACGCTCGTGGCGCGTCCGGAAAGCCGATATAGCTCAGTTGGTAGAGCAGCGCATTCGTAATGCGAAGGTCGTAGGTTCGACTCCTATTATCGGCACCATTTCAAATTCTTCTCAAGCCTATATGTAAGTACTCCCCCTTTTTGCACCACACATTTTTGAAACTTTCGGGTTTTGAGCTATCAGACGGTACTCTTCCTGTGTAAGGGGCAGCAAACCATTTTCACTGACCGCTATACAAGCGTTTTAAATATCATTGATGAAATAAAAGCGATAATCTGAGCGTATTACGATTTATCATGTAAAAATGATGCGGCTCAGCTATTTTTCGAAAAGTCATTGCATTGATATAATAAGTGAAAATAGTTCGGGACTAAATATAATTTCTGGGGATGTAAGATAGATATTCTGCTGCGATGTCAATTTAAATGGCCAGGCAGTAATTTTTATAATATCAAAAATCACTGCGAAGATTGATGCTGTAATTAAACACATTCTTATGAATGTGTTTTCATTTTAAAGACCAGATGAATGCTAATTATTAAGTATTTCAGCATGTTGTGCACCCCAGTCACGCATTTCTTTTAAAATATTCTCCAAAGTACTGCCATATTTTGTTAATGAATACTCAACGTGAGGTGGTGAACTTTCTATAACAACTCTGATAATAATTCCATCTTCGACAAGTTCCTTCAACTGTGAAGTTAACATTCTCTGTGTGATACCATCAATCATTCTTCTCAGTTCATTAAAACGACATACCCCGTTTTCCATTAAATGGAACAGGATCACGGGCTTCCAACGGCCGCCGATAACTTTCAAAGTCGTTGTCACTGAACATCCATACGGTGCATTGTAGTCCACTATTTATTCCTCAAGGTATACTTTATAATACTTGGTATCATAAAACTGCGTTCTTACAAACTTAAAATCTGTTATGTATGATGCACCTTTTCGCGTTAATAAAAAAGGGGAAAAGATGCAAGCAATTATCATTAGAGAATTTGGCCCGGCAAAAAATATGGAGTATGTAACACTACCGACACCAGAAGTTAGTGCTGACGAACTTCTGATAAAAGTAGTCGCTACGTCCGTTAATCCTGTAGATATTCAAACAAGGCGCGGTGATTATTCTGCTGATATTAACCTTCCAGCTTGTTTAGGTGTGGATATATCTGGTGTCGTAGAGAAGGTCGGTTCAGATGTGACCAATTTTAAAATTGGTGATGAAGTTTATTATGTACCAAGGCTTCTTGCCAACGAGGGAAGCTACGCTACACACCATGTTGAAAAATCATCTATTGTTGCACTTAAACCTAAAAACTTATCTCACCAGGATGCCGCTGCACTGCCGTTAGCCGCAGGAACTGCCTGGGAATGTTTGGTGGAACGAGGACGATTAGTAAAAGGAAATAAGGTGTTGATTCATGGAGGTTCTGGAGGTGTTGGCGTCTATGCCCTTCAAATCGCAAAACTTTTTGGAGCTCATGTCGTGACAACTTGTTCTCCTGGTAATTTCGAGTTTGTCCGTTCCCTGGGAGCACAGAGTTGCTACAATTACAAAGATTGTGACTTGTATTGTAAAATAGCTGAAGATCATCTTGATGGATTCGATATTATACTCGACACGGTAGGCGGGAATACAATTCAAAATAGCTTAGGGTTGCTTTCGAATAAAGGAAGAATCGTCTCTATTGTTGATCAATCTATTCCTCAGAATTTATTAGGAGGTTGGGCTGTAAATGGAGAGGTTCACTTTGTCTTCAATACTCAGTCGGCAGAAAGATTAAAAGAAATTGCAAGTGCAGTTGAAAAAAAATTAATTGTTCCTGTTGTTGAGAAAGTCATGCATATTGATGAAATTATTAAGGCCCATACTATTATGGAGTCCGGTGGTAGAAAAGGGAAAATCGTAATATTAACCTGATTTATTGGGTGGCAATAATTAACAATTTAATAATTAAATGGTTTCGTTGATAAAAGGTATAAGGCAGGAAGTGTTAAGGTCCCGCCTCATTATCATGGCCCATGAAAAGCGTTTTACTGACAGCCAGCGCCATGCGGAAGCAAACCTCGGCCGGAACGCCGGCGGCATTGTAAATAGACCCGTTCCGGGGCTATGGGACTTTAGCCCCAGCGTCTATAATCCGGGCAGAGATTTGTGCCGCGAATGCCGTGGCTAATCGTCCGTTGAGATAGCATACAACCTTGCGGCATCCGGGCTCCCGGTGCCGCGAGCGACCTACATTCACAAAGGTTAATATGAAACAAATTACGTTCAGCGATCTACAAAAACAAAGCGAGCAGGCTGCAAACTCCCCTCGCTTACGTGCCAATCGTAATCTCCATCCTGAATTGAGCGATCCTGTTCAGCGCCTGGCTATTGCTATGGAACCGGGGACCTATGTTCGCCCTCACCGCCATCCGCACACGTTTGAGCTGCTGACACCCCTTAGCGGGCGCTTTTTGGTATTGCATTTTGATGAGAATGGCAACGTGACCCAGCGCGCAGTGTTAGGTGAAGACTGCAAGGTGCTGGAGACGGATGCCGGGACCTGGCATGCGGTGTTATCGCTGGATAAAGGTGGGGTTATTTTTGAGGTAAAACAGGGGGCGTACCAGCCCGTAGCTGAACAAGATATGGCCCCATGGGCACCCGCTGAAAACGAGCCGGGAGCGGCTGAGCTGATGAAATGGTATGCCGTAGCGCAAGTGGGTGACGGCGGTTTTTCCCTGTAATATTCCCGCACTCTCTCGACCTCTTTCCTGACCTCACGAAATAAACGTAAAGCCGTCTACCACGGCTTTAGCCCGTTACTTTGGTGTTTGCGGTGCGTGTGGCCCTGTTGCTCAAGGTGGGGACAGGGCACGTCATCGAGTTTATTGATAAAAAAATGATAACCAGAGTACCAGGTGGGCCGGTAACAACGGGTAAGATCTCTGCGAACTGGATTTAATGGGCGCCTGAAATATGAATGATATGGATTATTTTGACCCTGACTCGTCCGGGGCGCCGATCGATGTCCTGTTTCTCACCGCACCAGATTTAGCATTCGACGTGCCGCTGCACTCTCATCGGCGCGGCCAGCTGGTTATGCCGGTGACAGGGTCAATGACCTGCGAAGTGGAGGATGAAATATGGATGGTGCCCAGCGAGTCTGCCATGTGGATCCCCGCCGGTCTGCCGCACAGGAATACCCCGGCTGCTTCAGCCACGTTCTGCTTTGTGTTTATTGAAACGTCGCGGGCCGCCATGCCGGAAAAAAGCTGCACGCTCGCGGTCAGTCCCCTGATACGGGAAATGATCCTTCATTTAGCCAGGATATCACCGGCAGAGGCGGGGCAGGAGCAGACGCTTCAACTGATTAATCTGCTGTTTTCCATGATGGCGCAAATGCCAGCCGAGCGGCTGAACTTTCCGCTGTCCAAAGACGCCAGGCTCAGGCAAGTGGCGAGCATGCTGCTGGTCGACCCCGCGGACAGAAGAACCGCCAGGGAATGGGCCGCTTTTCTTGCCCTGAGTGAAAGAACGTTCACCCGGCTGGTGGTGAAAGAAACCGGGTTGACATTTGGCCTGTGGCGGCGGCAGCTGCATATCGTTGTGTCGCTTCAGCGTTTGCTGGCGGGGGGCAGCGTGCAGTCCGTCTCAGAGCAGCTGGGCTATGAATCCGTGAGCGCGTTTATCACCATGTTCAAAAAGGCGCTGGGGAAGTCTCCGAAGCGCTATATCGGCCAGGCTTGACGACCGCCCTCTGATTTCATTTGACCGTTTTTAGCAATTATTAGTCAGTTGTTCTAAATTTTTACGGCGCCTGAGTCAGTACACTGGGGGAATTAATTCGGCAACATTAAAGGCATGTCCGTGTACCCTGGCACAATCATTGATGAATTACGGCAAGGTGAAGTCAAAGAGTTATTCTCGGTCAAGACCGGGATTGATAAGCACCCGACGAACAGTGTTCAGGTCACCCTGACCGGTTTTAGCGGCGACCAACAGGCCGAAACCTTCCATGGCGGGGAAGAGCGGGCAATTCTGCACTATGACTCTGCGCATTATGCTTCTCTGGCCAGCCGATTCCCGGGTTCCGGTTCGTTGTTTGTTCCGGGCGGATTTGGTGAAAATCTGGTCACCAGCGGAATGAATGAAAGCAATATGTGCGTCGGGGATATTGTTCGGGCCGGGACGGCAATCCTCCAGGTCACTCAGCCAAGGCAGCCCTGCTTTAAACTTAATCACCGCTTTAAACAACCTACGCTCTCCCGATTTGTGCAGGATAACGGCAAAACAGGCTGGTTTTACCGCGTCCTGAAAGAAGGGACGATTCATGCCGGCGATCCCATCGAGGTGATCGTGCGTGCCTGGCCGCAGTGGAGCATCGCGCAAATACTGCACTACCTCTATACCGAAACTGACAACCTGGCGGTAACCGGGCAGCTGGCGAAGCTGGAGCCGCTGGGAAACGAAGTCAAAAGCGTCTTTCAGCGCCGCATTGAAAATAATGACGTTGAGGATTGGGGAGGAAGGCTGTCGGGCCGCAGCGGCGGGTTTGAAATGCGCATCATCAACATTGTGGATGAGTTTAAAGGGATTAAGCGTTTTATTCTGAGCCGCGTTGACGATGGGGCTTTACCTGAATATTCGGCGGGGGCGCATATTATTCTCCAGCTCCCCAACGGCCTGTCGAGAGCCTATTCCCTGTGTGAATCATGGGCTGAAAACGAATACCATATTGCGGTCAATCACGCCCCGAATAGCCGCGGCGGCTCTCAGTATTTACATCAAACCGCCAGGCCAGGGGATATTTTAACGGTCTCTGAGCCCGCGAACTATTTCAGCATGGCCCGGGATAAACATCATATTTTTATTGCCGCCGGGATTGGTATCACGCCATTTATTCCGATGATAGAGGAAGCCCTGGCCCGGGAAGAAACCTTTGAGCTTCACTATTGCGTGAGTGATGTGGGCAGCTTTGCCTTCAGGCCGCAGCTGGAAAAATATGTAGAACATGTTCTGATTTACTCGCTCGATAACCCGCTGGACATCAACCAGCTGCTGGACACTCACGCGAGAGGGACGCACGTTTATACCTGCGGAAGCCCCGATTTTGTGCAGCGAGTGAGAGAGAGTGCCAGCCACTGGCATGCTGACTATGTCCATTTTGAAAACTTCGCCGCCGAAGAGCAAAGCGGGGAGAGCGCTTTTGTCGTCACCGTCAGAGAAACGGGGCAAAAAATTCAGGTGGAGCCGCAGGAAACTATGCTCCATGCGCTCAGAAATCACGGCATTCAGCTGGAATCGGCCTGTGAAACCGGCGTCTGCGGCAAGTGCAGGGTAGATTATGACGGCGAAGTCGATCACCGGGATTCGGTGTTAAGCCAAAGCGAGCGAAAAAGCTGTATGACACCCTGTGTTTCCAGGGCGAAGCAGGCTGAGCTGACTATCTCGTTGCCTAAGGTGAATCCATAGCATCTTACCCTGAATACACGCTGTCTTACGGCTGTAAGACAGTGTTGGAAAATGCATAAATATCAGCCAGCGCTTGTTTAAAGCTTTGTATGCGCTGTGTCTGACTGTGGGATTAGAAGTATACAGACAGGCAAGGGGTTAGACATGGCCGGGTCTGGGAAGATAGAGACAAAGGGGAATACCCTGGATCACGTTGTACTCATCCTGGTTGACCGCATGCGTAAGCGCGAATCATGATTTCCTGTTAATGAAAAAAATAGCGAAAAGTAAAACTAAAGCTGTGGCAGCGGTAATCCCGATGAAGACAGTATCTGAAATCACGTTCTCATTAGTCACATTGCCGATAACAGTTATGATTAGCGTGCAGGCATAGCCACATAAACACCATTTGGCTATCTCATATGCCTTTTCAGCACATTTCAATTTAAGGTCTTTCTGCGTCTGTAAGTTATCTGTAAGACAGGGCTGTCTTACAGTGGGCGTTGTATCAGCTTTGTTATTCAGCCCATCTGTTAATTCAATCGTGCTGAGTAGTAGGGGGCCGTTTAGATGATTATATGCCGGCGTTGAAATGTCTACGATATGCTTAACCGCGGGCTGCGTTTCAACCAAGACTGCCTGAGCTGGGTTATCCAGTTTGTGTCGTACCGCGCTTATGAGCCAGGCTGTTTTCTCTTCGCCGGATTGATTAATTGCTTCCGTAAAAGGCTCAACCAGTTCTGCAGGGACACGAAAAGTAACCGATAATGATTTTGTCATGATAATCACCGGGCGCTGTGTTAGTTTTTAGTGTGTAAGTCGCTGTAATACAGCGTAAGACAAAGGTGTTATGCATTGTTTTTGTAGAAAAATGATGCACGAACCCTCAGGTTAAAACGAAAAAAATAGAGCCCGAAAAACGGGCTCTTAAGTATTACAATGACATCTTATTATTATTTGTAAATGATGGAGTAGGTTACTGAGGATGTTACCGTCCCCGCACCTGCTGTGCCCGTAGAATAATATCGAACCGCATACGGGAGTGTTATGGATGCCCCCGCGATGTTGGCAAAACCAGCGTTATTCTGGTTGATATTACCGATATAAATCGGGGTATAGTTTTGCAAGCCATCCAATAGCTCAAGCTGAACGTCCGAGGCGGCTGAAGTTGTGGCGGTATTATTTAGTCTGCCACTGCCTGAATCCACCGCGGCACCTTGTTCAAAATATGCCCGCACTGTACCCTGCGCGGCACATCCACTAATACTGAGCGTGAAAGTGGTTTCCCCGGTATTAGAGCCGGGTGAACTCAGGCTGGAGGCCTGCACTACCGGTAGCGTAATAGTGGCATTACTGCTCCCGCTATTGGTGCCCCCGTAGTTTATCGTGGCATTACAGGTTGAAGAGCTTATTTTACCCGAGAAGTTAACGCTCCCTGAGCCGGCTGCGTTTAGCGTAAAAGGGACAATCAATATCGTTGAAAGTAATATTGTTTTATTATTCACCATTAACTCCTGATGACAAAGCGTTGTGTTGTGGCATTTATTAATTAAAAATCAGAGATTAAGTGTTGCTGACGACGACTGGCCAGCGGGGCTGATATTCTGAATACATAATCAGTCTCACCTTTTTAAATATAGAATTTTTGCCGGTCTCGTTTTAGCCGTACATGTTGAGAGTAACGGCTTTCATTTTTATTCCCGAATAGTAACCCTGGTGTTGTGCGCCTTCGCGGTGGATATGCTCCTCCCGCAGAAGATAGGGTTATTATCGCTAAGAATAAAAAAAGGTCAATACACAGGTTAGCCAGCCAAGATAGAGCCAAGAGCCAGGTTATGCATTAACAAGTGTTTTTTTTATTTATAAATCTCCTGAAATTTCATTGTTTATTTAATATTGATAATTTGGTGCTAAAAAAAAAGAGGTGATTTTTAATGGGCGGAACGAAATGAATAATTTTTGCATAAAAATTCACTGTGGCAGAGTGAAATATTTTTTTTGCTCATGGTTTATAAAAGAGCGGCACTATAGATCAATACGTGGCTCTTAAATAGAGGGAGTTATTCTGAGGGGGATTTAATTCAGAGGGGGATCATAAGTGAGCAAAGCATTTATAAGCGTATACTGCGATTTTGATCAGTGTTGCAGGAAGCTAAACGCTTCCTGCTTTTTATATGTTTGCTTCTACCTGGTGACTGGCTTTCAATGCGTTAAATTTTTAAGGAGCTGGGTGGGCGTTTGCATAGTGACTTTTCTGAACGCCTTATAAAAACCGGTGAGGGAGTCATACCCAACTTGCTGACTCGCCTCGGTCATACTTATCCCTCTTCTAAGCAGGTTCACGGCAATGTTAATTCTTAAACGCATCACCAGCTCGTTAGGGTTGTAGCTGCAGGTCTCCTGAATTCTCCTGATAAAGGTGGAACGGCTCATATGCATACTTGCGGCCATGCACTCAATAGACCATTTTTCGGATGGGTGATGGGTTATCTTCAACATCAGGGATGTCAGCCTCTCGCACTGAGAGGCTTTGAGTATGTTGATATCGACCAGGTGCTCATCAAGAATCTCCTCCACTACATAGGCTAACAGCAGGTCTGTGAGTCTGGAGATGGTCAACTCGCACTCATTTTCCGCCTGCCAGCACTCGATTTTTAACAGCTCAAAAAGCGTATGCAGCCGCTGGCTGATCTTTCCATCCCGTTTGATGAGTAAAAACTCGGGCATTAACGCGAACAGCAGCTTACTTTCATGCCTTACCGGCTGAATGAAGCCGCAAAGCAGGGCCGTGTCCTCTGGTTGTGCCTGATTTAAAGGCTTCATTGTGCTCAGCGGCAGCTCATTTATGGGCGCGTCCGCGGAAGAGACTAAATAAAAAGGGCGGTTAGTGAAAAAGAACGCAATGTCACCCTCGTGCAGTTTTGTTCTCTCTCTACCTTCTTCCAGCGCCAGCCAGCACTCACCTTCTAACACCACGTGAAAGCTTGAGTTTCCCGTTGCATGGGTCGATGCTTTCCACGGCCCACAGTAACGCCCCATATGAAAAACAGAGGTTGCAGCATTTGACTGCTGCGATAGCCAGGCCTTGATATCCATACATATTCCTTAATGGTGCATCTGTATTACATGCTTTAAGCGTATACCCATTTATGTCAACGCACAGGGAGTTTTACATCTAGCAACCAATGATCCGTTTGGCAATTTAGTTTTAGCGCAGCGGCGTTGAAATGGTGATAGGGATCAATGTTTACTTTTTAATTTTCTACTTTATAGGATTTATAGAGGTAAAATTCTTAATTATTTTAACCGTGTTGCGCAAATTATTTTTAAGATAATAATACCAGGCTAAATTATTATTTCAAATCCTGGCGAGGTGGTTATATTTTTTTTGCTCCCGATTGAGGTGTTTCTAAATGTAAAAGTTATAACTAAAAATGGTTAGGGGTCTAACTGTGCCCTTGAGTTTCTTTTGGCGTTATAGATTGGAATTTTGGCGTATTGATGTGGCTGGTGTGTATGGTATTTATGCGTGAGGCTATTTTTTAAATAAGTGAAAGTATTATCCTGCGGAAAATGAGATTGTTTTTTTATTAACCCCAAGCATAATAAGCCCAGCTTCTTATCAGAGAATTCCAATTCCAAAGAAGCCAGGCAAACATTAAATCTCTCAGGAATAAAAATATGAAAAAGATCGCAATCATCGCCGCGATTACATCCGCTTTTACAGTGGCAGGTGCTCAGGCTGCGGGTAACGGGACAATTAATTTTACCGGCACGGTAAACTCCCAAACTTGTAATGCAACCATTGGCTCCACCGCGAGCGGGACCGCCGCGACGGTAACCCTGCCTGCAGCTCAGGCTAACGTTTTGGCCACATCAGGTAATACCGCGGGGCAAACATCTTTTAATATCTCAGTCACCGGGTGTGCAACCACATCCCCACAGGGTGCAGGTAACGTTAAAGCGCTCTTTGAAAAAAATGCGAACGTTGACAGCCAAGGCCGCTTAACCAACACCGCAACCGGCGGGGCGACAAACGTTGCTCTGCAGTTAATCGATGGTGTCACAAATACCCCAATTATTGTTGGTGACGCGAGTCAGAGTTCGAATGGTTACACCAATATTACTTCTGGTTCGGCGACGTTACCTTATGCTGTTCGTTACTTTGCGACCGGCACAGCAACTGCCGGGAGTGTAACCGCTTCAGTGACTTACACTCTTATTTATAATTGATCGCGTAGGTGGGGAGGGACCCTCACCTATACAGTAATTATTCGTATTCATCTTTAGTCACGGAACTCTCTAATAAACTCATTTCTGGTTTTCATCATGTCTATTACTCGTCTTACTACCCTGCTGTGTACAGCTCTTTTCTCTATTAACTTTGCCATTGCCAGCGTGCAAATATCCAGTACGCGTATTATTTACGACGGTAAAGAGAAAGATGTCAGTATTCAGGTTAATAATTCAGGTTCATACCCGGTGTTATTACAAAGCTGGGTGGATGATGGCAATCCTGACGCTAAACCAGAGAATGTTCGCGTGCCTTTCTTTCTCACTCCGCCTTTGACGCGGGTGAATTCCCACGCCGGGCAAACCTTGCGCCTGACGTTTGTGGGTCCGAATCTCCCTCAAGACCGGGAGAGCGTTTATTGGTTGAATATTCTGGAGATCCCTCCGGTCACCAACAAGCAAGAAAACCAGATTCAGGTGGCGTTTCGCTCGCGTATTAAAATATTTTACCGCCCGGAAGCGCTAAATGCGCAGGCGGCGAATGAGGCTGGGGCTGAAGTTCGCTGGAGCCAGCAGGGGAGCAATATTATATTGTCCAACCCTACCCCTTATTATATTTCCGCGGTCTCAATTGGCGTTGAGCAGAACGGGAAGAAATTCATGATTCCTGCCGATATGCTGGCGCCTAAAGGCAGTGCTAAATTCACCCTCCCACAGTCCGTTAAGCTTGATGCCTCTTCGGCGGTGAGCATTGAGTTTATTAATGACTATGGGGCCGTAGTAAAAAAGCGTTTGCAAAATAATTAGACCGTGGGCTTTCATCATGATGAGTAAAAAATTATGTAAAGCGGCGCCAGATGCTTTGGGGTCTATAGGGCTCTGTTTCTTTTTTGCCGCCGCGGTGGTAACCGCGCCCTGGCATGCCTATGCTGCGGAAAAAACGCTTACCGATAATGTGGAATTCAATACCTCTTTTTTGGATACCGGCTACACCGGGAAGGTTGACCTGAGCCAGTTTGGCACAGGCAACGGTATGCTGCCGGGTAAGTACCTGGTGGAGGTTTATCTCAACGATGATCTAAAGGCCACCGAAAAGGTGACTTTCGCGAAGCAAGCCACTGGCAAAGTAACCCCCTGTCTCTCTCCGGGGTTATTGGCGCGGTTGCACATCATGTCAACCGCGGTGCAGAACACCGATAAGTTATCCCAAAGCGGCTGTACCGCCGTGGAAGAGATCATTCCCTCTGCGCGGGTCACGTTTGATTCGGGTCTCCAGGCGCTGACCATTCATGTTCCGCAGCAGGATATCCAGAAAACGGCGCGGGGCACCGTGGCCCCGGCTTTGTGGCAAAGCGGCAGCACGGCCGCCTTTGCGTCTTACAACGCCAACGCCTATCAGTCGGAAACCAACGGCAAAGCCTATCGCTCGCAGTATCTGAGCCTGAATACGGGGCTGAACCTGGGGGGATGGTATTTCCGGCATAACGGGTCATTAAGCCAGCAAACCGGCAGCGCCGATCGCTATCAGAGCGTGAACAGCTATGTCCAGCATGATATCTCGGCCATCAGCGGGCGGGTGCAGGTTGGCCAGGCCAACACCTCCGGGCGCCTGTTTGACACCCTGTCTTACACCGGGGTTTCTCTTTTTAGCGACGACCAAATGCTGCCTGAGTCTCAGCGCGGCTACGCCCCGGAGATTAGGGGGATAGCGCACAGCACTTCCCGCGTTACCGTCCGCCAGGCCGGGAATGTCATCTATGAAACAACGGTGCCGGCAGGGGCTTTTGTGATTAACGACCTCTACCCGACGGGCTACGGCGGCGATCTTAACGTAACCGTGCGGGAGTCAAACGGCGCGGAGAGTACATTCCTTGTTCCTTATGCTTCGGTGGCAGATTTGCTCCGCCCAGGCGCTTCTCGCTATGAAGCGGTAGCGGGGAAATACCGTTCAGCCTTTGGTAAAGATGGCCAGGCCTTTTACCAGGCAACCTGGCAGCAGGGGGTGACTAACAGTCTGTCCGTCTATGGCGGGAGCCAGCTCAGCAACGACTATCAGGCCTGGCAGGCCGGCAGCGCCCTCTCATTGCCGGTGGGCGCCCTCTCGATGGATGTGACTCACGCCAGGACCAAAACGACCCGCCGCAAGCTGGAAGGGCAAAGTTATAAAATTACCTATAACAAGCTGATCTCGGACACGAAGAGCAATATCTCGCTGGCGGCCTATCGTTTCTCCACGCGAAACTACCTCGATTTTAGCCAGGCTATTCAGTACCAAAATTATGAGCAGGGCGATGCGGTCTTCTCAGGCTTGCTCTACCGGACCAAGAACCGCTTTAGCCTGACCTACAGCCAGGGGCTGGCGGACGGCTGGGGCTCGCTTTACGGCAGCGGAATTTCTCAGGACTACTGGAACCGCAGCGGCAGCGATATGCAGTACCAGCTGGGCTACTCTAACAGTTTCGGGAGCCTTGCCTATACCATCACGGCGAGCCGTAGCCGGGTGATGGATGGGGCGATGGAAACCAGCTGGCTGCTGTCGTTCAGCCTGCCGCTGGGTGAAACCCGGCCCGTTTCGTTCTCGGCGGCATTGAGCCGAGATGCTAACGGGCGGTTCGGGGAGCAGGCTTCAGTGACTGGCACTGCCGGTGAAAAGCAGCAGGTTACCTGGGGCCTGGCCGGCACCAACGATAAAATCTCCGGCAGCGCAGGCAGCG
This sequence comes from Cedecea sp. Ae19-4, assembly GCF_059801165.1. NCBI lineage: Bacteria > Pseudomonadati > Pseudomonadota > Gammaproteobacteria > Enterobacterales > Enterobacteriaceae > Cedecea > Cedecea sp. Ae19-4. The sequence goes on from NZ_JBCHWG010000001.1 coordinate 102,352, forward strand.
TCAGCGGGCAATATCTTTCCCCGTGGACCTCCGTCAGCGCTTCCGCCTCGGCCGGCCGGGACACGCGTACAATTTCTGCCGGAATGGTCGGGTCAGTCATCGCTCATCCCCACGGCGTAACGCTGAGCCCTTACACCGGGAACACATGGGTGGTGATTCACGCCCCGGGTGCCGCCAATGCTGAGGTAGTCAATAGTCCAGGGGTAACGCTTGACGCCTGGGGCAATGCGGCCGTGCCGGCCTCGATGCCGTATCAGACCAATACCATTGGCATTGACCCCAAGCATCTCTCCAGTGATGTGGAGCTGGAAAGCACGACGCAAAGCGTGATCCCGCGTTCAGGGGCGGTTGTGCTGGCCGAGTTTGGCGTCAGGGAGGGCAAGGCCTTGCTGTTCACGCCTGCGGATGGAAAATCAGGTTTGCCGTTTGGCACCAACGTGACGGATAGCCAGGGCAACAGCGTCGGCACGACCGGGCAGGGGGGCATGGTTTATGCCCGCGTGAATGCGCTCTCAGGCAAGCTATTTGCGACCTTTAACAAAAAGGATAAAGCCGAAACCTGCATTATTGCCTATCAAGCGGCTGAGCAGGGCGGCGCTATGCAGAAAATGACCTATGTCTGCGGCCAGTAAAGATTGAATCAGGATATATAGCAATGACAAAGACAATGATTAGACTGGCAGCATTGGCGGCTTTTATTTTTGTGAATATATTTATTCCGCGTATGGCGTGGGCAACATGCACGGTTAGTAATCCATACTCGGGCACAACCGTTTTGCGAGGGAGCTATATAAGCGCCGGAGACGATATGCCCGTCGGAACCGCCATATTCCGGCAGCTAGTGCCCGGCTATGCTAATGTGAACTATACCTGTACCGGGAGTAACCCTGTGTTAACGGTGTCAGTTCCAGGGGGAACGCTGGCCCCTGGTTCGGCGGATACTTTTTTATCGGGGATAGCCGGGGTCGGGATTAAATTCTATGCGGGTACTAATGAAAGCGCCGCTGTATTAACTCCGACATCAAGCTATACGATGGCCTTGCCTGCCGCATCGGGAACGCTGTCTACCGCCACTCTGTCATTTTTCCTGACTGCATATAAAATAGGCCCTATTACGCCAGGCCAGGCTGGGGCGGTTTATTTTCCTCCGATTAAAATGGATTTAACTGATTCTGATTCATCTACGCCGGTGAGAGCAGCTTATACCAATTTTATTTCGGGGGGATTTGTAGTAAATAAGCCCAGTTGCACCACGCCTGATTTCACTTTTAATTTGGGTAACTCATTCCCGCCGGCGACCAATAACAACAGCGGCTGGGTGAGCACTCCTGTGACATTGACCAGTTGCTCGGCATTCAATGGCAACTCGTCAGACTTTCAAAGTTATCAAATTGTGAAACAAGGCAGTAGTTATTATGGATCGATATCACAGTCAGGAACATTCGCCAAAAATACAGTGACTATGACCCTAAACCCGCAGATTCCTCCCTTTGATGCCTCCACGGGGCTACTGGCGAACCAGACGGGAAGCGGGTACGCCACCGGCGTTGCGGTTCAAATTGCGACGCAGTCGGGCAGCACATATACGCCCATTAATTTGGACAATAATATAGTCTTTAACCCCGCGTTAGGCACTTCTAACGTGAGTTTCCCCCTGGCTGCGCGCATGGTTCGTACCTCAAATACGGTCACTGCCGGGGCGGTATCTACCTCGATCACGTATACGATTACCTATCAATAACCATGCATCAATTTCTTATTGATAGAGCTGAAATATTGTTCGGGTTATTAACTGGTTTACCTGTAAAGGTTGAGATAAAAGGGCAGGGGAATAAAGGTGTTTAGTCGACAGGATTTAATTTATTCGCTGGAGCGCCAGTACATTATTCCCTATTTTCAGCCCGTCCATGACAGCGCTTCAGGGCGCTGTATTGGGGCTGAAGTGTTAGCCCGGCTTTATCATCCGGAATACGGGATTGTTCCCCCCGCTGATTTTCTTGCCTACCTGCAGGATATGGACGGCCTGGCGGCCCTGACCCAAACCCTGATGATAAAAGTCGGGCACTGGCTGGGGGAGAATCCTGTTTCAGATGGCTTTATTCTGACGTTCAATATTCCGCCCAATATGGCCGGGCAAACGTGGCTATTGTGTGCCAGCCAGGCGCTGCGAAGCCTTTCCGCTCACCGGGTGGTCGTCGTGCTTGAACTGACCGAGCAGCTGCCGTTGACGGATATTAGCGCCCGGTTTCAGCGGCGGCTCAGGCGCTTAAGGTATGCAGGGGTAAAAATTGCCCTGGATGATTTTGGGACAGGGTATGCCGGATTCTCGCTGATGCAGCAGGTGGCAGGGGACATGCTCAAGATCCCCAGGGAATTTGTTTCCCAGGCAATGACCTGTTATATCACCGCCAGCATCATCGATAATATTATCTCTTTGACTCGCCATTTAGGCATGAAGGTCATTGCCGAAGGTGTGGAGTCGAAAGAACAGGTGGATCTTCTGGCAAAAAAAGGAATTGTCCTGATGCAGGGGTTTTATTTCAGTCCACCCTTGAATGCAGCTGATTTCGAAACGTACATGACGATGGAGAAACTATGTGACTAGAATTTCACTTTCACATGAAAGTTGGTATTTTGGCACATAGTTAATCACCGTTACTAACTACATAATGAGCCTGTGTTAGCATTTTGAGGTGAATTGTGTACCTGGTAATAACAAAAGATATTTATTTTTTACATGCTCTGAGGTTTATCCTAAAAGGATTTCGGGTGCAACACGTTAAGTCTGACAGAGACATTCGTGAGGATCTTCATAATAAGTGCTATATCATTATCGATACCTATGAAAATAATTTATTCCATAGCGACTTTGAAATCAGAATTAGACGATTAAATCCCCGGCGCGTTTATATCCTGGGGCCTTTTTTGGTGAACAGGCTCTGGCCTGAGTTGCCGGTGGTTTTTTTGAAAAGAACCACGGCGGTGATGGATTTTTTTATGCTGATTCATGGCAGAGCCATCGGCGTTTGTCCGCCTGATATCCTATTAACCAGAAAACAACATTTGGTATTGACCTATTTGATACAGGAAATGAGCCCGGTTGAAATATCAACCAGGATGGGGGTGTCTATTAAAGCATTTTATGCGCACCAGTTTAATATTATGGAATTATTCAAAGCAAAAAAGGTCGGCTGTTTAATTGTCTCCGGGATTTCAAAGTACCTGATCAAATCTCCGCTGTCATAACCGGCAAGGCCAGGTTTGAATTTAACGATTTCAGGCAAGGGGCCTCCTCGCCCCTTATCTAACGCCACTCATGAGATCCATTCGAGACGTGGCGTAGTTAATCTGAATAGCTCTATGGCAATGAATGAGTACTCCGCATTGCTTATTTATTCATAATATGTGCATACGGCAGAGGTTTGTTAATCCTCAGTCTGCCAAAAAATAAGGGACCTGAAACAGAATGTTCTATTCCTGTCCGCAAATAATGCGAATAATAGAATCATTTTTATAAATCGAATGACATTTTATGTCTGGGGTTGTTGAAGTCCGCGGAAAACTAACGCATCTAACTCCTCGCGGAGCACCGGCTTCGAAATATAATACCCTTGAAATAAACTGACGCCCATTTGCTTTAGCATAAGGAATTTTTGCGGGTTGTCGACACCTTCCGCCACGCACTGCCTGCCTGTTACGCTCGCATAATAGATTAAGCCATCAATGAGGTGTTTATCATCGAGATTACTCGTAAAGTTTTCAACGATATAGCGGTCCAGCTTATAGCTATTAAATTTTAGCTGCCTGACTGGAAACGTGACGCTATTTTTAGCGAAGCAATCATCCAGCGCAAGCTTTATGCCCAGCCCGGTAAGCTGATTTAATACCGTGACCGTTTTAGACTCGTAGCTTAAATCCACATTTTCGTTAATATCCAGCACCAGGCGGCTTATCCAGGTCGGATCAAGCAGCTGAGCTTTGGCCGTCTCAACTATTTTAAACAGGGCAGCACTCTCGGTGAGAATCCGTGGAATATTGACCGAAAATTCCAATTTCCCCGCATAGTTATTTATATTCACCACGGCTTCTCTGATGATGTAGGCCGTGAGCATGATCCACGTTTCTCGCGTCCTGATCTCATGGAAAAAGTCTTTCGGCAACAATACGTTGCCGTTAGTGTACCAGCGGCAAAATATCTCAAAACCCGCTATCTGCATCTCGCCGTCTACAATGGGCTGGAAAACGGGGAAGATCAGGCCATGCTGCAGGGCATGGGTAATTTTCCTCTCCTCGCTGCTGAGCATTCTGGTCGTTAATCCCCTGGGCTTCGACTGGCGCTGTGCTTTGCGATGCCGGCCCGGCAGCAGTCTGGACATCATCGGGTGAATGGCCGCCAGCTTTTTTAACCCACTTGAACGCAGGTTATAGAGCGTTTTAGTACTGAAGCTTTTTATTGCCGCGGTATCTTCATGGCCGGACGGGCTAAAAAGCTCCAGCAGCGTATTGACCTCATGGATAGTGAGGCCTTCGTGGCGCAAACTGCCGTTGCGTTCTTCCTGTCTGGCAAGCGAGACAAGCGTGGGAATGTTTTTAAGGTCTTTATGCAGCGTATTTCTGAGTTTAACCACGCTGGTAAAAATGCTGACTACTCTGATGGTACTGAGATTCGATTTTCGCGGCATCACATTTTTAAAATAACTAAACAGCCAGGACGACGATAGCCCACTTATGATCAGGATATTTATCTTATGGTGATGCATTTGTAATAGCGATATCAGGCTCTTCAGCGTCATCAGCATCTGAAAGGGATCTTCAGGAATAAAAACTATCAGATGGTTAAATTCATCGTTTTCATTATTTTTAGAAATAAGTTGGCTGCTTTTCTCGGGGCTAATCAGTTTTGTATTCATTCCCTTTTCATGAAGCAACTCAGAAAGACCCGTTGCGGAAAAATGACAGGCAGAAAGTATATGATAAACAAACTCAACGTGGGAATGTTGAGGTGGCACAGGCAATAACGGTGAGGTTATATTCATATCAATTGTCCATTAGTCATTATTTTCTATACCCGATGCAATAGGTTTTATTGCGTGGTATATCCTCGCCAGAGGTTTTTTTGATATGTGAAAGCCCGGCCGACGCAGCATGAAAGATGTTTGCGTCAGGTATTACTTTTTAAATGTGCAAACTAAGATTTGCGGCTGATGCCAGATTAACGCTGCATATTAAGTTCCTTTTAATAAATTCTGGATAATTATTCGTCTGTAATATTAATGATAAATTCAATGCAATGAATGTTTTATAATTATTTTAAGCGAAATTATCCCTGTTGTTTTTTATGTGTAGTCTTTTTTTTGAATTTTTAGTCAACATTCCTGTTTCTTCTCTAGTTTCTTTACAACGTGTGGAATGTCAATAGAAATTAATTCCAAAAGCGCTATTGAGAATAAGTTTAGGGAAAAATCCTAATAGGATGAAATATAAAAAACATTTAAAATCAATGCAATGTGATGATATTGATGTTTTGTTAAATATAATTTCAAAGACGATTCGGGATACTTTATTAATATTTCACCCCGGCTCCCACCAATATTGAGAGGGTAGCTCTCTTAGGGGCGAGCTTATGTGAATAGGCGATCGTTTCGTGAAGCTGAAACATAGGTCTTATGGAAGGCATAGCGACTGCCGGTTCTGATTCGTTTTAGTGAAATTGTTTAAAGGAATAAATTATGAAAATCAAAAATCTGGCTCTCGTTGCACTGTCAGCCCTCTCTTTGAGCTCGGGTGCGGCTTATGCCGTGACGGTTAACGGTGGCACCGTTCATTTCAAAGGTGAAATTGTTAACGCAGCCTGTGCCGTTGATGCGGGATCGGTGGACCAGACTGTTCAACTGGGCCAGGTTCGTTCTGCCCGACTGGCTGCGGCAGGTAGCACCAGTTCTGCAGTAGGTTTCAACATCCAACTGAACGATTGCGATACCACTGTTTCCACCAAAGCCTCCGTTGCGTTCTCTGGCGTTGCCGTCACCGGCAAGACCGACACGCTGGCAATTCAGGGCCCTGCGGCGGGCAGTGCGACTAATGTGGGGATTCAAATTCTCGACAACACCAGCACACCGCTGGCACTGGATGGGGCAACCTTCAGCGCCAAAACCACGTTGAACGATGGCACCAATATTATTCCTCTGCAGGCCCGTTACATCGCGCTGGGTGCGGCTACGGCCGGTACCGCTAACGCGGACGCGACCTTTAAAGTTCAGTACGAGTAATCAGTCATACAGGGAAATCACTCGGGGCCAGGGACGGCCCGTCATCTACTACGGATTTGAAGGTGATAATGATGAGAGGAATCAAGCTGATTCTATTGAGCGTTCTCCTGCCATCCCTGGCGCTGGCCGGTAACCGAACGCATGTGATGCTGCCGGGCGGCAATATGCGCTTCCAGGGCACGATCGTTGCCGAATCCTGCCGCGTGGAAGCGGGCGACCGCCAAATGACGGTCGAAATGGGCAGGATCAGCAGCAATCGCTTCCACGCGCCAGGCGAAGACAGCGACCCGGTGCCTTTCGCGCTCCACCTTCAGGACTGTAATACCAATGTTAGCCGGCACGTTGGCGTGGCGTTTATGGGCGTGGCCGACGGTAAAAATCCGGCGGTACTTTCGGTGGGCGAGGGACCGGGCATAGCTGAAGGCGTGGGCGTTGCCCTTTTTGATGCCGAGGAGCGCCAAATCCCATTGAATGCCCCTGCAAAGGCCCGGACCCGGATATACGCCGGGCCAAACACTCTCCATTTTATCGCCAAATATCGCGCCACCGGGCATCAGGTTACCGGCGGGCTGGCTAATGCCCAGGCCTGGTTTTCTTTGACCTACCTGTAGCCTGAATGCGGGCGTAGTGGACACAAACAACAACGACAAGGACAAAGGTGCGAGCGTGACAAAAAGCTTACTAAGAGGTCGCGGTTTACTGGCGGCGATGATGATAGCTGCGGCAATCGGCTTTATGGCTCCTGCAGAGGCGGGGGTTGCGTTAGGCGCGACTCGCGTTATTTATCCTGAAGGGCAAAAGCAGGTTCAGCTGGCGGTAACCAGCAACGATGAAAAAAGTACTTACCTTATTCAGTCGTGGGTAGAAAACGCTAATGGCGATAAAGACAGCCGGTTCGTGATTACCCCGCCGCTGTTTGCCATCAAAGGGAAAAAAGAAACCACGTTACGCATTTTAGATGCGACCAATAACCAGCTGCCGAAGGATCGGGAGAGCCTGTTCTGGCTGAACGTGAAAGCCATTCCATCCATGGAAAAATCAAAGCTGAATGAGAACACGCTCCAGCTGGCGATCATCAGCCGAATTAAACTTTATTACCGCCCGGATAACCTGGCGCTGGCCCCGGAGAAAGCGGCAGAAAAGCTGACCTTTAGCCGCAGCAACGGCCAGCTGACAGTAAACAATCCCACCCCGTATTACCTGACGGTGACGGATATAAATGCCGGCACCCGCGTGCTGGACAATGCGCTTGTCCCGCCGATGGGAAAAACCTCCGTGAAGCTACCGGCCAATGCCGGGACCAACATCACTTACCAGACCATTAACGACTACGGGGCGCTAACGCCACGGATGCAGGGCGTTATGCAGTAATTCAGGACAGGCCGTCCTGCGTTAAATAACAACGAAGAACTGACTGCCGGGCGAATGCTGACCGGAGGGACAATGTCACATCTAAAATATGGATTAGCGCGTTTCGGCTTCCGTCGTCCGCGGCGCAAATTAGCTTCTTTTTTTACTCTGGTACAAACGCCGCTGGCGCTTTTCATTGCTATGCAAGCCTGTTCCGCCCATGCGGATCTCTATTTTAACCCGCGCTTTTTAGCCGACGATCCCTCCGCGGTGGCTGATTTGTCCAGCTTCGAAAGTGGGCAGGAAGCGCCGCCGGGGACCTATCGCGTCGATATTTATCTCAACGAGGGATTTGTCGCCACGCGGGACGTTAAATTTGATGCGGCAAAGAGCAGCGGCGGCCTTGCTCCCTGCCTGACGCGTGAGCAATGGGCCGGAATGGGCGTCGATGTAGCGGCCATTGCCGGCATGAATGCCCTGGCGTCGGACGCCTGCGTCCCGATGACTGAACTTATTCCTGAGGCGACCGCCGGGTTTGATGTTGGTCTCCAAAGGCTCAACCTGACGGTGCCGCAGGCGTTTATGGGCAACCGGGCCAGAGGCTATATCCCGCCTGAACGCTGGGATAACGGCATTAACGCCGGTCTGCTGAATTACAACTTTACCGGCAATAGCGTGCAAAACGATCGCGGTGGTAACAGCAATTATGCCTGGCTGAACCTTCAGAGCGGGATCAATCTCGGGGCATGGCGACTGCGTGACAACACCACCTGGAGCTACAACAGCGGCGGCGGAAGCTCAGCGAACGAAAACAAATGGCAGCACGTCAACACCTGGCTTGAGCGCGATATTATTTCCCTGCGCTCCCGGTTAACGCTGGGCGACAGCTATACCGACAGCGATATTTTTGACGGGATCAATTTCCGGGGGGCTCAATTAGCCTCCGACGATAATATGCTGCCCGACAGCATGAAAGGCTTTGCGCCGGTGATTCGCGGTATTGCCCGGGGCACGGCGCACGTCATCGTCAAACAAAATGGCTATGAAATCTATCAGGGCACCGTTCCGCCAGGCCCGTTCACTATTAACGATCTCTACGCTGCCACTAGCGGCGGCGATCTGCAGGTCACTATCAAAGAAACCGACGGCAGCAGCCAGATCTTCAGCGTGCCGTGGTCATCCGTGCCTGTTTTACAGCGCGAAGGGCGCACGCGTTTTTCACTGACGGCCGGGGAATATCGCAGCGGCAACCGCCAGCAGGAAGAGCCTAAGTTCTTCCAGGGCACGGTGCTGCATGGTTTGCCCGATGGCTGGACGCTTTATGGCGGCAGCCAGCTGGCTGACCGTTACCGCAGCTTCAACCTGGGCGTAGGGAAAAACATGGGGGCGCTGGGGGCGCTGTCGATGGACGTCACTCAGGCCAACGCCAGGCTCGCCGATGACAGCGAACACCAGGGGCAATCGCTGCGCTTCCTCTATAACAAATCGCTGAATGAACTGGGCACCAACATCCAACTGGTGGGCTACCGGTATTCAACCAGCGGCTATTTTACCCTCGCCGACAGTGCCTACAGCCGGATGAGCGGTTACCGCGTGGAAACGCAGGACGGCGTCATTCAGGTTAAACCTAAGTTTACCGACTACTACAACCTCGTCTACAACAAGCGCGGCAGGGTGCAGCTGAGCCTGACCCAACAGTTGGGCAGAACAACAACGCTTTATCTCAGCGGCAGCCACCAGACTTACTGGAACAGCAGCAGCGCCGACGAACAGATGCAGGTGGGGTTAAACACCGCCGTGGATGACATCAACTGGACGGTCAGCTACAGCCTGACGAAAAACGCCTGGCAGGAAGGGCGTGACCAGATGCTGGCGGTAAACGTCAATATCCCGTTCAGCCACTGGCTGCGTTCCGACAGCAAATCCGTCTGGCGTAATGCCAACGCCAGCTACAGCGCCTCACACGATCTTAATGGCCGGATGACCAACCTGGCCGGGCTGTACGGCACGCTGCTGGAGGACAATAACCTGAGCTATAGCGTGCAGACCGGCTATGCGGGCGGCGGGCACGGGAATAGCAGCAGTACAGGTTATGCCGCACTGAACTACCGCGGCGGATACGGCAACGCCAACGTGGGCTACAGCCGCAGCGACGGCATGAAACAGGTTTACTACGGCGCGAGCGGTGGCGTACTGGCGCATGCGGATGGTGTGACCTTCAGCCAGCCGCTGAACAGCACGGTCGTGCTGGTGAAAGCCCCCGGAGCCGGGGACGTCAAAGTCGAAAACCAAACCGGGGTTCGTACTGACTGGCGCGGTTATGCCGTGCTCCCGTATGCCAGCGATTACCGCGAAAACAGGATCGCGCTGGACACCAACACGCTGGCTGACAACGTAGACCTTCAGGATGCGGTCGCCAACGTGGTGCCCACCCACGGCGCCGTGGTGCGCGCGGAATTCAAGCCACAGGTTGGGGTGAAAATGCTCATGAGGCTGACCCACAACGGCAAGCCTGTGCCTTTCGGAGCGGTTGTGACCGCCGAAGGCCTGCAGGTGAGCAGTATTGTGGCCGACAGCGGGCAGGTGTACCTGAGCGGAATGCCGCTGGTGGGCAAGGTGCTGGCCAAATGGGGAGACGGGCCGGGTGCCAGCTGCGTGGCGGACTACCGTCTGGGTGAAGAGAGCCAGAAGCAGATGCTGAGCTCGCTTTCGGCGCTGTGTCGCTAAGGAATAAGCATGACTAAATCTCTTTATATCGTCGGCATCGCCCTGTCACTGTTCGCCGCCGCTGCGGATGCGGCAGACAGCACCATTACGATTAGTGGCAATGTTCGGGACAACGCCTGCGCGGTTGCGGCGGAGTCGAAAGATTTCACCGTCGACCTGATGAATAACCCGGCCAAACAGTTTTCTGCGGTGGGAGCCACCACCGCGCTGGTGCCTTTTCGCATCGTGCTTTCCCCGTGTGGCGGCCTGGCTACCGCGGTGAAAGTGGGCTTTACCGGCGTGGCGGATAGCGTCAACACCAGTTTATTAAAGCTGGATAGCGGCGCGGCGGCAGCTGCAGGCATGGGGATACAAATCCTGAACAGCGCCCGGACGCCGATGCCGATCAACGCGGGATCGTCGGCAATTCAATGGACCACGCTGGTGCCCGGCCAGACCAACGTGTTGGGTTTTTATGCGCGCCTGATGGCAACGCAGCTGCCGGTCACCGCCGGGCACGTAAATGCGACCGCAATATTCACACTTGAATTTCAGTAACCGGAGGCGGACATGAAATGGATTCTACCCGGGAAGGTGCTTGCCGGAGTGCTGCTGGTGCTCTCTGCCACGGCAAAGGCGGATGACGTCACCATGACCGTGAACGGCAGGGTAGTGGCGAAGCCCTGCACGATCTCGACCCCAACGGCCACGGTCGATCTGGGCGATCTCTATACCTTTAGCCTGGTGCAGGCCGGTGCTTCATCCGCCTGGCATGATGTTGTCCTGAGCTTGACCAACTGCCCGGTCGGGACCTCTAAAGTGACCGCAACGTTCAGCGGCACGGCGGATGCGACGGGGTATTACGCCAACCAGGGTACGGCGCGCAACCTCCAGCTCCAGCTGCGGGACAACGGCGGGGCAACGCTGAATAACGGTGCCAATAAAACCGTGCCGGTGGATGCCGGCAGTCAGGCGACGAGTTTTCCTCTGCAGGTCAGAGCGATAACGGTCAACGGCGGGACTACCCAGGGAACCATTCAGGCGGTGATCAATGTCACTTACACCTGGTCCTGATCGCAAGGAGGATGGAATGAAAAAAATCATCGCGTTATTGGCCACTCTGGCCGGGCTGGGATGGTCAACCGCAGGTCAGGCCTTTACCTGCCAGTCGCTGGGGACATCCATCAGCGGCTCCGGCACCGTGAACGTCAATGTTAATCTTGTGCCGTCCATTTCGGCAGGGCAAAACTTAGTGGTCGATCTTTCCCAGTCGATTCAGTGCAAAAACGATGCCCCAAGCCAATATACCGATCCGGTAAGGATCCGGTCCGGCTCGGCGTATCAGGGCGTGCTCTCTGCTTTCAGAGGATCATTAGGTTACTTCGGGGTGCAATATCCTTTCCCGACCACAACGGAAACCGCCTGGGTGAACCATACCTGGGGGGATTATCGTGGCTGGCAGGCGGTGCTGTATTTAACGCCTATCAGCACCGCCAGCGGCGTAGTGGTTAAAGCCAACACCATGATTGCCCAGCTTATTCTGGAAAAAGAGGATTCCATTAACGGGAATCGCCAGATCATCAACTGGAATATCTACGCGAACAACGATGTTGTGGTGCCAACCGGGGGCTGTGACGTGTCCGCCCGTAACGTGACGGTGAATCTGCCTGATTACCCGGGCACGGCGCCTGCGCCCGTCACCGTGCGCTGCGCGCAGAATCAGAGAATCGGTTACTTTTTGTCTGGCAACACGCTGGGCAGCGATAACTCCATTTTCACCAATACGTCTTCCAGCTCGCCTGCTCAGGGAATTGGCGTTCAGCTTTTGCGAAATGGTGCCGCTTTGGGGGCCGGCAGCGCTAACACCGTTTCGCTGGGAACGGTAGGGACGACCCCCGTTAGTCTGGGGCTGACTGCGACCTACGCGAGAACGACCGGGCAGGTTACGGCCGGTAATGTGCAGTCGATCGTTGGGGTGACGTTTGTTTACCAGTAGCGGCACACCTGGAAAAGTGAGCGAGCGTGTGACCTACGTTCTCTCGCCCTGCAACATGATGGCGTGTGGGCTTGAGAATCTGTTAGCCGCAGGTCAAACCCGGGCGGTATTTTTCCCTGGCTCAGGGGAAGAAAGATTGCAGGAAGAGAGCGGGGCGCGGTTTGTAGTCTATCTGCCCGATCAACCTTACTGGCTGCTTGTCGTCTTGCGGCAGGTAGCGCAGCTGCTCGATCGCCATGATGGCCAGCTCCCCATGCTCATTTTGAGCCGAAGCTCAGCCTCATGGATCTGGCGTTCGCTGCAGAAATTAGTGAAAAAAGACGGTTATCTTGGCGGCGTGCGGGTGGTGCCGTCCGATCTGCCCTGCGCCAGCCTGGCCGCGCTGCTGCACGGGGACTGGGATAACAGCGTCAGCCTCAAAAAACACGCCCTTGAAGAGGAGCTGGTGAGCCAGATCCGGCCCGAAGGTTTGACCCGAAAAGAGCTGGATGTGCTGGTGGACTCTCTCGCCGGGCAGACGATTCAGGAGCAGGCGAAACAGCGCGGCGTCAGCCATAAGACGCTGTATGTGCAGCGAATATCCGGGTTAAAAAAAATGGTTCATCCGCTGCTGCATGAGAAGGCGCCGATGGCGAGTAATCAGCAGAAAAAAGGAGACTCAGCGGGGATGCTGGCCGCCCTTTCACCGTTTGAAAGGGAGCTGGTTTATGCCATTCACAACCGCCAGATTTACCCGGTATTCCAGCCTATTGTGAACGGTGGGCTGCAGCTCAAAGGGCTGGAAATCCTGGCCCGCTGGCATCGAAATGGGCAAACCCTACAGCCCGCAGAGTTTCTGCCGCAGATCCGCTCCAGCTATACGTGGCGGCTGTTAACGGCCTTTATGCTGCAAGAGGCGGTGGGCGGCATTAATCAGTACAAGGGGGAGTACTATTTCGCGGTGAATATTCCGGCCGCGGTTTCAAACAGTGAAAGTCTGTTCGGCATTATTAAACAGCTGAGTACCCGACTGATAAATCCATTCTGGACGGACAGGCTGGTGCTGGAAATCTCAGAAGATCTGAATTTGAATCAGCATCAGGAGAGTCGATTCTTTATTACCCAGCTTCAGCACCAGGGATACCGGGTGATGCTTGATGACTGCTTTTCGCAGAGCAGCGTTTATTTCCCGGTGCGGGAGGTGCGGTTCAACGATTACAAACTGGATCGCAAAGTCGTGGCCGACGCGCAGTATGAACCTCACGCGCTGGCGCTGATCAAAAGCCTGGCGTACTACTGTGAATTAACGGGAAGTTACTGCGTTGCCGAGGGGATTGATAGCCGCGAGAAATTAAGGTTGCTGCTGGCATCCGGGGTGCATCTCTTTCAGGGGTTCAGTATCTCTCAGCCCGTTTTTAAGTTTGAACTGCGGCAAATGATCGCGGCTTTGAAAAAAAGAGAGACGGTGCAGCCTATAGCCTGAATCAGCGCTATTACCCTAACCCTCTCCCTGGAAGGGAGAGGAGATAAATCACGTTCCCTGCCTGGCCTTTCCCCCTCTCCCCTTGGGGGAGAGGGCCGGGGTGAGGGGTTGAACTGTTCCCGTATGTTTGAGTGAGACCGCTAATAACCGTGACTAGCGATTCTCTTCAATATAACGCGCCAGATCCGCCGGGGTTTTCAGCACGGTGGCGACTTCCGTCGGCGGGATCATGCAGCCGTACACATCCTGCACTTCCAGCACCAAATCAACGGCCAGAATAGAGTCGAGAATGTCGGACTCGATCAGTTCATCGTTAAAACCGACCTTACGGGATAACACTTTTTCAAACAGGGCGAGAATTTCTTGTTCCATCTTATTTTCCTGGGTCATTAATTCGTGCGAGCCTGGGTATCCAGCAGCTTGCGGTCGATTTTGCCGTTAGGGTTCAGCGGCAAAGCGTCTTTAATAATGATTTGTGAAGGCACCATATAAGGCGGGATCACCTTCGCGAGCGAAGTCTTGATCGCCTCCGGGGCAAGGCCAGTGACGCAGAACGCTGCAATGCGCAGCACGCCGCCGCCGGACTTCATCAGCGGCAGTACCACGGCTTCGCTAATACCGGACATCGCCAGCAGGCGGTTTTCAATTTCGTTGATTTCAATGCGGTAGCCGTTCAGCTTGATCTGGCTGTCGTTACGGCCCTGGCAATACAGCAGCCCGTCTTCGTAGCCGAGATCGCCTGTGCGGTAGCCGCGGTATTGCTCGCTTTCGCGGTGCAGCAACTTAGCGGCGTTTTCCTGCGGCAGGCCGAGATAACCGCGCATGACGTTTTTCCCCCAGATAATCAGCTCACCTTCGGAGGTAATCTCCATGTGGGATTCCGGCATCATGGTGCCCACCGGCAGCACGTCGTTTTCGCTGTGCAGGATCTCGTCGGTGATTTCAATCACCGTGGTGGCGATGGTGGCTTCCGTTGGGCCATAGGAGTTCAGGATTTTGGCCTGCGGGAAACGGCGGCGCAGTTGCCTGACCAGCGCTTTGTTCAGCACTTCACCAATAAACACAAACACGCTCAGCGCGGGCAAATACTCGGCGCTGAACTGCGGGGAAAGCAGCTTCTGGTAGGCAAAAGAGGGCGTGGAAACCCAGGCCGAAACTTCGTTGGTTTTCAGGCGATCGAGCCAGTTTTCAGCGGCAATATCTTCCTTGGCGTTCAGCACGATGTGCCCGCCGGTGGCGAGATTCGCCAGCAAAGGAATAAGAGACAGGTCGAAGCTGAACACCGCGTGGTTCATTAATACCGGCACGTCCGGCAGCGCAAAGTCATTGCGCACCCACTTCATGAAGTGCCATAGGCTCTCGCGGCCAATCTGCACGCCTTTCGGTTTCCCGGTGCTGCCTGAGGTAAACATGATGTAAGCCAGATCGGGCTCGGCCAGCACGCTGCCGGTTTCGCCGGTCGCCACAAACTGCTTCGCCACGACGTCGTAGTAATAAGGGGCGCTGGCTAGCTGGCAGATCTCTTTCAGCCGCTCCTGCGGGTAGATGCAGTCCACCGGAATATACGGGATGTTGTGCAGCAGGCAGCTGTAAATTGCCACGGCAAATTCGGCCTGCTGATGCCCGTATAAAACCACCGGCGTGCCGGCGGGTTGTTCGCACTGCGCGTAGCGCTGCGCCCAGTCGGTTGCGGCGACGGAAAGCTGTTGCCAGGTCAGGGCGGTATCGCTGCCGCTGATGGCTAACTGGCTGGGGCGCGCGGGGTCGAGTAATGCCGCACGCAGAAAATCCTGCAGTTCCTGAAGCTCTGGATGAAGGTTCATAGAGGTGACATTCCACTAAAGATGTAGAGGGAGACCGCGGCGCTAGCCAGCGTCAGAATTCGTCCAAAAAACGCGATAACCGGATGGCGTAAGCCGTTACTCAAGGCCGGGCTGCGTTTGGCTGACCAAAGCAGCATGTTATGGGCAACGGAAATGGCGCCGAACAGCGCGCCGCTGATGACGTAGTGTCGTTCAAGCCCGTTCCAGGCCCCCATGCAAAAGAGCGTGCAGAAGATGCCCACGTTCTGTGCTAGGGTTTTGTTTTGACGGAAGAAATCGAGCTTCATCAGATTCATGTAAATCGGCATAAAGACCACGTCGCGCAGCCACTCAGACAGGCTGATGTGGAACCGGCGCCAGAAGTCCTGCGGGTTTTTGGCCAGAATCGGCATATTGAAGTTGGCCGGAATATTCAGGCCAAACAGCCGCCCGGCGCCGATAGCCATGTTGCTATAACCCGCAAAATCAAAGTAGAGATAGGCGCTGTAGGCGACCGACATCACCACGCCGACGGTGAGCGTGAACGGCCGGTGGCTCCAGGATTCAATCACCAGATTGTCGATAAGCATCGCAAACAAAAATTTCTGCACGACGCCGGTGACGATTTGCTCCACGGCCAGTAAAAACTGTTCGCGGGTCAGCCTGAATACCGGCTTATTAATATCGCCGACCCAGGTTCTCCAGCGGTACATCGGGCCGGCGAGAATAATAAACGGCATAAACAGATAGCAGAAATAATGCAAAAAGTTCTGGCCATCTTTTTTGCTGCGGTAAAGCAGCACGTCAATGGCGCGGAAGGTCATAAACGACAGGCCAATCATGCCCCAGTGATTATTCAGGTGTAGCTTCACCAGCAATAGCGGGAGCAGCGTGAGAGTGACCGCCTGCCAGGTTTTTAACCAGCCTTTCTCTTTCAGGGTGACAAGAAGATAAAACGCAAAGAATACCGCCACCGGAACCAGGTAATCGCCCTGGAAAATATATCCCCATGCCAGCGCCGCCAGCACGGAGAATGCTGCTAAATAGGTCAGCCGGTAATGCAGTACGCGGTTAACCAGCGCAAATAGCAGCGCCGATGAAAACAGAAAGAAAAAAAATGCCCCGGAGCTATACATCATTCATCCTTCAGAATTTTTGATATTCAAAATGCACTTTGATACTCATGCTGTCGTCCACGGAAGACCATGCGATCACCGTGATGGCCAGCAAGAGGTAAAGCACAAACAGGCGAACGGCAGTTTTCATCGTGTAAAGCTCTCGGCAATAAAGCGGTCCATAGCAACCCACGCCAGCTCGGTGGGATGCAGGCGATCCCAGTTCCAGCCGTTTTGATAAGGCTGGGCGTACATATCGAAATAGCGCACCTGGTTTTGCTCGAGATACGCCCTGACCTGGCGGTCAACGGGCTGGAATTTTTGCGTGTTTTTCAGCGCCCACGGGTTAAGCGGATCGACGATCACCACGAACTGGGCATGGCGAGATTTGAGCAGATCGATGGTGGCCTTGAAGGCTTCCATCTGGCGGTTTACCACCGGCGTTTCATACCACTCTTCCGCCGTTTTTCCGTCTTCATAAACGCTTTTGTCCATCCACAAGGTGGCGGCACTTTGCTGGCGAACCTGATTCAATACGCGGGCATGGGCCAGCTGTTCGTTCCAGTCTGGCGCGACGTACTTATCAGCGGGAGCGGGCCATGGGCGGTGAGGTTCAGGCGTAATGCGCAGCCACGCCAGCCAATGGTTTTTTACCAGGGTGCAGAAGTTAGCAAACTCATAATTAATAGACTGCCAAATTACTTTTGGCCGCCAGCCGTATATTTTCATTTCGCCCAGGGTTAAATGGCTGATGTCCTCTTCATCAATATGGTGTAAGTAATTGACCAGGAAAGGACGGGCTTTTTCATCCGCCATCAGTGGGTTAAAAATAGCGGCCGGGAAATGATCGGCAAAAATAGCCGGAGGAATAGTGTCAAAATAAAAACTGTCCGGGGCAAACAGCAGAACAATTTTACTGTTGGCATTTATATCGTTTTTAAAACGTGAGAGCAGCAGGAATTGTGTGATGTTATCGACATAACTATCCCCGTAAGCCACCACCGGCTGATGTAATTGCTTATTAAAGTAATTATATACAGCGTAATGTTCATCTTCCGATGTCGACACCTCAGAAGCGCCGAGGAAAAATAATGCATTACCTTGTAATGCATGGGAAATTGTCGCTATTTTCTCTGATTGCTCTTTCGCTGTACCGTCCATGCTTTTAATCAGCGGCTGGAATGTTAGCGGCGTGAACAAGCCCGTCACCAGGGCCGGAACGCATAAGACCAGAACGGCAAGCAGCGCCATCAGGATATGTAGGCAGAGAGTATTCTTGATTTTCATTATTAATATGAGGTTACATGACTACCATTTGTTTAAAATTTGTTATTTTTTATCAACACAACAAATCATCCCTGTGCATCGCTGCACTATATACCAGCCTTTCCCCGATGATGAGCGTTGCTGTGTAACGGTATGTACAACGAAGTACGTATTGTAATAATTCCCGCTACGCTTTGATGACGGGGGAAGTTGTATGGCCAGGCCGCGAAGGCTTATGGACTTACGTCAGGTATTTTTCTGTCAACATCCCGCCACGTTTGGGAATTTCCTCTGCCTTTCGTTAAAAGTAGCGGATGACTCAGTACGCTCTTGATGAAAATAATCTCGCGCTCCTGAGTGAGCGCAGAATTTGAACTGAATATAAAAACTTCCCCCGGCAGGGCTATCGGCAAGAAAGATTCAATGACAGTATCTTGAAAGAAAAATAAAGCCATAATCCTAAAATAGACCTGTTGCCCGTAAGGGCATGGAGTTTGCGATAAAATACAAGCTGGCAATTATTTGGAATGGCTGAATATGTGCGTAATAAACTGGGGTTTTATTGATAAAATTGTCTATATCAATCTGGCGAAGCGTCAGGATAGAAAGGCTGAAATTATCGCGGAGTTAAAGAAGGTTCAGGCTCCGGAAGAAAAAATTATCCATTTTCAGGCCATTGAGGAAGAAGAGGGCGCGCTGGGCTGCGCAAAGTCCCACCTGAATGTCCTGATCATGGCGCAAATAAATGGCTGGAACAACGTCCTGATTCTTGAAGATGATATGGTGTTCGATGAGGATCCCCAATCTATTGAAAGAGCTAATATTTTTCTGGGTGAGTTAGCGCGCACTGACTGGGATGTGGGGTTTCTTTCGGCCAGCTATTACATCATTAAAAAGGTGAGTTCCGCTTTTTATAAAGTCGAGTTCGCTTTTCTGGCAAACAGTTATCTGGTGAACAGGCCTTATTATCGAACGCTGATGCACAATTATTCTCGGGCCATTTATCGAATGGAGCAGGGCGAAGCGCGCAATAAAGCTGGACTGGATACCAACTGGTTAAAACTGATGGCTCAGGGAAACTGGTACGGTGTATATCCCTGCATCGGGCATCAGTGGCCCGGGCTCAGTGATATAGAAAATACGGTCATGGACAGACGAGAGTATTTTAAACGGCCAATTGAAGACATTAAACGCTACGGCTCATTTTAAGCCTGGCGAAGAATGAAGGGGCTGAAGCATCAGCCCCCGAAAAGAAGGGATGCTTCAGCGGGAGGGTTATTCGCTTTCGCCGAGGGGCGCTTCCAGAGGAACAAAGCTGTTAATAATCCGGACATAATGTTTACGCTGTGCTTCGGTGAAATCATTATTTACGGCCAGGGTAAACACCAGCAGCTTACGTTTATTCGGGTTCAGCACCGGGTGCCCCGGAAGCGTAATGATAGACGAGACCTGGCGGATCCAGGTGCCGTCCTCGAGAAACTTATTCGCGGTTTGCAGGACCGGCAGTTTGGCAGGCCCGATCTCATGCCTGAGGTTCTTCCCTTCGACCTCGAATCCCGGGACGAAGCGTTTCATTTTATCCCACTGTTTTTCACAGAACTGATCAACGGTCTGCTCTTCTTCAAGAGTGGTGCGGTTGATCAAGATGTTATAGGGATTGTGATCCTCATCCATGTAGCGAAGGATATTGATCGACTGATCCTCCTGCGGATTCAACGTCACGAAACTGCCCTCATTGAGGGGGTAGGTCACAGGTTTGTTACTCATAAGCGACTCTCTCAATCCTTGTAGTCTTGCATAGATAACGGAATGATTTCGACGCGGCGGTTTTGCGCGCGTCCTTCCTGGGTGGCGTTACTGGCTATCGGGCGAGAGTTGCCCGCGCCTTCAACGATAAACTGGCTGGCGGCCAGGCCCGAGTGTTCCACCAGCCAGTCGCGGATAACGCGAGCGCGCTCTGTGGACAGGGCCATGTTGACAGTGGCAGAGCCGGTGTTGTCAGAATGGCCGATGATCAGATACATCTGCAGCGGATTGCGCGCCATCTCAGGCACCAGCTGCGTCAGAATGTGCTGGCTTTCCGGCATCAGGTTACTGCTGCCGTTCTCAAATAAAGGCGCGTTGTTCACGAGCTGCAGGAATGCCGATGCATCGGGTTTGTCATTTATTCCCAGTAGCCTTTGGATCGGCTTTATCTGGCTAATCTGGCCGCGAATTTCCACCGCATCCTGCTGTATGGCGTAGCCAATGCCGCCCGCGAGGCACAGCAGCAGCAGGGCGGCGAGTGCTTTAGGCCAGCGTCGGCGGCGTGGGATCTCCACCGGCACTGGAATCGGCGCAGGAGAGGGGGTAGGAGGCGGTTCTTCAACCGGCGGCAGGGGAATCTCCGGCAGCGGAGGCAGGGCGATAGAAGCCGACAGGCCTGGCAAAATACCGTATCGCTCTGAAAGCCACAGGGACCAGGCCCCATGCCGGGTGAATCCCTGGCCGTGATCGGCGAGAGTGATGCCGGCAAAGTCGAGCTGGGTGCTGTCAAACAGGGTTTGTAACACGTTCATGATACGGCTTTCAGCCAGCCAGGAAAGCAGCGTGCTGGCTACCGCGTGGCGCTGAATGGCGTAGAGATCTTTCCCGTCGTCATTAGCTTCCAGCTCGGCCAGCAGGCTCGCCCACTGATGCTCAAGCTTGAGGTGGCCGTAAGGCGGCTCGGCAAGCCCGCCGGTCCAGATAGCCCGATCCGGATCGTGGGCGGAGCGCTGCTGGCTGAGCCGGGTGTAGAGCCCCAGCATGCAGGGTAAAGGCTCAGAAAGGCGGATGGATGAAAAGGCGTATTGCCAGGCGGTAATTTGCTCGATCATGATGCTACTGCTTTCAAAGCCGTCGGCAAGCAGCGGGAAATAAGCCATCGTAGCAAGGGCGATGTTATTTTTCTTTAAATACGCCATCCGTTTGGCCAGGCCGTTGGCGTTCTCCTCAATCACCCACAGGATCCCATGCTCGCTGCCGGATGACAGGTTTGACTGGCTGAACCATTTTCCAGCAAACGGCCCGATGACGAAGATCATTAAGCGCGGGGATCCTGCCGCCCCGGGCCGTGGGCTCACCCAGGATGCCGTTGCGTGTTCCGAAGGAGGCGTCTCTGCCCGGGCGCGTGAAAAATAGCGGGCACGTTTAGCCGCCCGCAGCGAGACCAGGGCATCGGTACTGCCTTCAATTTGCATCACCAGCGTCAGCAGCTTCCAGGCGTAGCGAAAAATGATCTCGCTGTCGGCGTTGAGCAGGGCATCCAGCCGTGCGGAAAGGGGGAGCGCTTCCTCGCTGTCAACAAAGCCATAGAAATACTGCACCAGCGAGTAGCGTTGCCAGGACAGAGAGTTGTTTTGGGCATTGCTGCTCAAGCGCTTATCAAAATAATCACACAGCGCCCGGCACAGCGCCTCGCTTTCTTCAGGCGCCTGGTTTTCCACCAGCAGCGCCTTGTTGAACTGCTCAATCAGCGAGATCAGCCTGAGCTGAAAGTCCGGCGCAGAGGGAATAATGCCGTCAAAAGAAAACAGGGTATCCACGCTGACTAATCGACAAAAAAGGGCTTCACTTTTCACCATGTCTTCTCCGTGACGGTGCCCCAGCCCAGGCTGTCTGACCAGGTGCACAGCCTGATCGAGCCTGGTTTACTTAGGCTGGTGGTTTTAAATTCCACCGGAAGCGAGATCTCTTCCGAGGACGTTTTTTGGCGTAGTTCATGCAGTTCGCTGCGGGTGAGCGTTTGCCTGTGGAACAACTCGTTCTGTTGGGTATAGACGCTGATATGCAGTGCGCTTACGTCGCCGTTGTCTGCTTCATAATCAGTCTTGCTCAGCGTAAGGGTCTTCTTATGCCAGGCATATTGCCGACGTAGCCATTCGGCATGGTCGGCGGGCGGATCGGGGAAGAAATTCACTTTATTCTTGGCCATGACTTCCGGTAAAACTGTGCCGTTTTTCAGGCAAATACCGGCCTGATATTCAAACTGTGCCAGCGTTCTGATCTTTCCCAGCCCATAGGGGGCCAGGCCGCCTTCAGGCTCACTCTCCAGACCCAGCACGGTTCTGACTCGCTTTTTCGACGCGGCATCGCGCTCCCACCAGGCCTTCTCAACGGAGCCCTGTTCTTTGGCCTGATTCGTGTGGTCGCCCCAGACTTTGCTGTGCTCTTTGCGCTGATAGTAGTGCCATAGCAGAGGCTTATGGGGATGGTAGATATCGTAGCCGTGGCTAAACGCGCGCACGGCCATAGCTATTTCCTCACCGGCGAAGAAAATCTGTGGGTCGTTGGGGATCTCTTTTACGAAGTCCCCGCGGGTAAAAATAAATCCTCCGGCCAGGTAGCTGCCCCTGACGGGCTCGGGAGATTCAAAAGGCGTGGAGCTGAACATCGGGAGCCCCTGCGGGTTGAACTCCCGGAAGATTAAGCGGCTCACATAACGTTTTTTACTGGCTTCTTCGTCTTCTCCGGGAACAAACGCAGGCGGGTAGGAGGAGAGCACTGGCCGGGGAGATGTCGCCGCTAGCTGGCGCAGCGTGGTTATCATTTCGTTATCCCAGCCGGGGATAAACCGGCAGTGGGAATCAATTTGCAGAAAATAGTCTGCTGCCTCAAATAGCGATTCCGCGAGGCTCCGCGCCCAGCAGGCCCCCTGGCTGGCATAGTAGTGCACGCTGATGAGTTCGATTCGGGCCTGCTGGAAACTGAAAATAAACGCCTCGTGTCCGGCAACATGCCGGCTGCCCATGGGGACGAAGCCGTGTCGCGTAAAGAGGCTGAGATCCTCATCGTCCTGCCAGCACACGGCAATGTGCAGCCTTTCAGGCTGGCTGGCGTGGCGCAGCATATCCTGAAGCGTCGGGATCAGCTGCGGATCCCGATAGCTGGCAATGCTGATAAAAATTGTTGCGGGGTTGCCCATATTTCCTTATTCCCTGGCTTACTGAATACTAAAAATAATTTCTGCTTTTGCCGTGAACAGGCCACCGGCAGGTGCCGTACCGTTGCCCTGGAGCAGCGTCGCTTTCCAGGCAAATTCAGCCGGACCCTGGCTGGTGATAACCCGTGAGGATTCAGAGGTGGATCCATCGACTTTCATGGTTTTGTTGTCGCCGTCGGTGATGCGGATTTTCAAGCGATCCATATTGCCGTCAGAGTCTTTGATACGAATAAAACCGCCGTCTGCCGTAGGGGTATCGGTAATCATCGACGCGGAGGCCGAGTAGGATCCATAGTCACTCTTACAGACGATGGCGAAGTCCAGGCTGCGGGTAACCCCGGCTTTTAGCAGCGTGGGCGTCACGTCGTTAAAGTCGATAGTTTTAGCGTTATCCGCAGTGCAGGCCGGGGTACTGATAATTTTCATTTCCCCGATAGAGAGGCTATGGGTGAACGACGCGGGGTTATCTGACAGGATATAGTTGTAGCCAATTTGTCCGGCGGGCAGGATGGTATCCCCCGTCGCGGCATTGGCCAGGCGCAGGTTATTGCTGAGTTTATAAAACTCAATTCGATAAAAAGACTGCGGTGGAATATCGAGTGAACCAACCGAGCTGCCATTTGAGAAAGTCAGATAACTGGTCGACGGGAAATTACCAAACGCCGAGCCGTTGCTCGCCAGCATTTTGATGCCAATGCCCGGAATGTTGGTCGCATAAATTTTTGTGGATGTATCCTGCCCGGACAGCGACACGGCGCGTTTGCCGTACTCTGTTCCCTTAATACAGTCGTCATAACCTACGCCAGCGCCGCCCACCGTCGGGCTGTCATATTGGGCTATTGGCGTAGAAGTACTCACCGGCGCATCAGCGGAAATAATGATTGTTTTAGCGTCAATGCTGAGCGGCGTGGGGGTCCCGCGCGCCAGCGTACAAACGGCCCATGCGCCAGGCGACATCAGCAGCCCGGAAATCAGAAGGGTGAGTATCCTTAGCATTGTTTATTCCTTTTCCTGGTTCAGCATTGCGATAACTTCTGGGGGATACATTTTTTGCAGCTCGGCGAAGCTCTTGCCTATGCTTTCCTCCGCGTATTTCAGCACCGGCACCAGCGGGCTGCTTGGCTCTGCCACGGCAAACCAACTGCGGATTTCCTGCAGGCGCTGGAGCGCTTGCGCGCGCGTATTAACCCCTTTTTGCGGTTCATGCCGCGCAGGACGAGGCACCGGGACTGGAGGCTGCCAGGCCGCTTCGTCAGCCGGGACGGCTACCTGACCAGGGAGCTGCGTGGGCACAGGCTCCGGCACGCTTTCGGGGGCTTTTTCCAAAGGGAGATCTCTGGCGGGCATTTCGCTGCCAAACTCGCGGCTAAACATGCCAAGAATGCCGGACAACAGCGGCAGCTCAGGTGCCTCGTGTCCCAGCGTCTCCGCCAGGATCTGTTTTATCTGCTGCACAAAGTAATGGGCCTGCGTTAGCGGGCGAATCTCTTCTCGTGCGCTGGTGTGCCATTCGCGAATGATGGCGGCGACGGCCTCGTCCGACAGCGCACCTTCTTCTCTCGGCAGCTGATGGGCTTTTTCAAATTCTTTAACGGTAATTTGCAGCCCGGAAGCTTTGGGCAGCGGTTGGTTGCGCAGATCCGTCAGCAGACCACCAATATCCTCCAGCTCGGCGAAGGCGTTTGCCCGCAGCATTGGCTCGAACTCCCCTTCGTCAAGCAGCTGTGGATGAAGGTCGTCCGGCCAGCTTTGCAGCAGGGCAAGCAGCGCCTCCGCGCCTTCGGCCAGCGCAGACAGCCCGCGCTTACGCAGGCGGCAGCGCATCAAAATAACCACCAGGCGAACATCTTTGCTTTTTTGCAGCAGGGCCTTGCAGTCGCGTTCGGTTTCCGTCCAGTTCACCGGCTCAGCGGCTTCAACGAAGTCGCCGTATTCGGCCCCAAGCTTTGGCTGCAGGCGCGACTGCAGCATGATAAAAGCAGGATCGTAATCGAGCGCTTCGCCGCAGGGCGAGTCGCCCTGAAAGGGCTGCATCAATGACTGGTAATAGTCCGAGCAGGTCAGGCTTTCGTATTGATTCATGTGCGTGTCTTTTCATCCATGGTTACGTTCTCTTCCAGGCGAAGGGCTACCGGCGGTACATCTCGGGCTCAAAGCTCATCCCGAAAACGGGGGTTTCGCTGGCCTCTCTTTCCAGCCAGCTCGCATAACCCAACTGGTGGCTGCCGTCTAACGTGGCCCGGGGCACCTGATCGGCGGCAAGCACCAGCTGCACATCCCAGGCATACTCAAAGCCGATAAAACTTCGAACCAGCTCGCGCAGCACCGCCATATCGCTGCCCCAGGGGCTGAACAGCATGTACTGAGCCAGCGTGAGCGGGCCCATCATCAGCTTGAATTTATGCTGCCGGTCGAGGACGGTATTCCCGAGGATGGCCCCGTCGCCCAGCAGCGCGGCGTAGCGGTCGTCGCCCAAAGCGGTTTGATCTTTTCCCTCAAGGAAAATCCACTGCAGCTCAAACTCTTCCATCTGCACCGGCACCTGGAAGTAGTACTCCATGGCGCCTAGCAGGCCATCAGGGTTACGTGCTTCTCGAATCAGGTGTGCGGATGACGCCAGGCGGGCGTGAATCGGCAGCGGGGCGGGATCGAGCTCGGAGGGATCTAGCCCCACCAGGCTGCCCACGTAAAATGAAAAACGCTCGTCTTCTTTACGATCGAGCGAGGCGGTGTCCTGCGATAAGAACCAGGCCCGATAAAACTGGCTCAGCGCCCGGTGGTGGAAGATATCCACGAAATCAATCAGCGTCGGGTCGTGCTGTTCGTAGCGGGAATAAGCCAGCTCAGAGAGGTGCAGCGGCATTGCCCCCTGAGCGCCCCAGATCCCCAGCCCAAAAAGCTGCAGTTTGATTTTGTCGTCCTGCTGATGGATGGCCGCTATCTCTCGAGGGGAGAAGGCCATGCTGGAGATCTGGCCGAGCCTGAACCGCTCCTGAGAGGGGAGAGCGGCCTTACCCGGCGGCGGCAGGGACGGCGTGCGGGCGGCAATAGCCCGCATAATGCTGATAAATCCCGCATCCCAGGGGGCGCTGGGATCGAACCAGTTTTCCAGCCCTGGCGGTAATGACGAGGCCTGTGGCAACTTCGGGAGGGTCATAGCGCGCCTCGCCTGCCCGGGCGCGCTTTCCAGCGGGCGACCAGGCCTCGCTGCATGGAGTGCAGCTCAGTTTCGGTAAAAATATTGATGGCGGCATGCCGCGACAAATAGTTCTCCATAATCAGCCCAAACAGATAAGGGCTGACCCCGGAGAACCCTTCTTCGTCAACCGTCAGGCTACAGTTCACGCCGCGCCCGTAAACCAGCAAGCCCTCATCCGAGAGGCGGCGAACCACCGGGCGGGTCTGGCAGCCCACGAGACTGTTAATTTGCGCCATGGACTCCAGATCGGAGGCGGTAGTGAACAGCCGCAGCATATTACGCAGCGCCTCGCCCCCTTGAGCATGGTCCATATCCGACAGCGGCAGATAGTTGAAGCTCAGCTGACGAATCAGGCGCCATGCCGTTTCACCGAGAGCAAACGGTGAGCGGGGCGCGCTGGGCGTACTGACAAAGCGCGCGCCGTGAATGGGAACCGAGTCCGACATTGTCAAATCGAGGCTGCCGCTGCTGGTCAGCAGGCGGGGCAAATCACGATTGGTGACCATCGCATCGACCAGCAGATAGCGAATATGCTCGCCGTAAGGTGCTTCTTGCTGATCAACCAGCGAGATAAAGATTTCAGTCCCGCTGTAGGGCGTGCGGGTATCGTATTTTCGGCTGCTGGACTCTTTGGTTCTCACCGTGCGGTTGACGGAAAAATAGCGGCCAAAGTTGCCGGTATCGCTATGGCGGGTCTGATAGAGCGGGTTAAAGGTCAGCTCTTCGCTGGTTTCGGCCTGCAGACCAAACACTTTATTGACCGAGAACACCTCATAGTCGAGAGGACGGCTGCGGTCCGGCACGATATGAAAGTTATTGAGCGCCCGGTTGACCTCAATTCTGTCGACACGTTTAGGGAAAAGGTTAATGACGGGCGTGCAGAACAGCAGAAAGCGCGATGCGTCCAGGTGGGCGACTAAATCCTGCGGTAACTTATTTAACAGGATAATTATCTCTACTTCATTGGTGTTATTATCCGCGAAGGATTCAGCCAGCTGCGTGAGTGAGAAAAAATAAAATCTTTCACGGCAGGAAATATATTCCTGAATCAGCGTATGGCCATGAAACATATTCCACTGTAGCGGCAATAAGCTCTGATCTGGCGCCATGCCTTCAAATTTCAGCGGCTGTTCATTGATGACATGATAACGGTTTTTTTCCCGTTCTCCGCTGCGCACCACCATCGCAACGTGACTGCCGTGAAGCAGTTCGAACGTATGAGAGACGATACGCTCATCGCCCTGGATATATATCGGCAGTTCATTTAGCCCCTTCAGTTCAGAAAAGACCAGCTCTCCCTGCAACTTTAGTTTAATTCTCAAAGCACCTTTTAATTGATGATGCTTAATGCGGTAATGTTCAAGGTTAGGGATATCCGGGGGGATTGAGGTCAGGCGTACCTCGGCAATTTCCAGCGGCCAAAGCGTCACATCCTGGTTATTTCTGAACTCGCAGCGGGTCATCTCACCGGGCAAAATGCGGCTATAAAAGGCGCTTTGTTTTGGGATCCTGTAGCCCTGGGTGAGATCGCCTTCGCTGAGGTTAGGCTCCAGCTGCACCACCCCCATCGAGGGGGTTGGGGAATTATAGTTCGGATAGACAATGTCCAGCAGGCGCTGGGTAAATTTGGGAAACTCAGCGTCCAGCTTTATCTGCGTTCTGGCGGATAAGAAGCAAAACGCCTCGATTAAACGCTCAACGTAAGGATCGGCAATCTCAATGCCGTTCATCCCCAGGCGCCCGGCAATCTTGGGATGACGTTCGGCGAACTCTTGCGCCATTTCTCTGACGAAAGTTAGCTCCCGGTTGTAGTAATCCAGAAAGTTGTGTTCCACTTGTCACCCTGTCAATTATTACAGCAAATATGTTTTTGCCATGCTGGAGATAAATATTTGAAGACAGAAAAAATCTTTTTTGTCGGAGGCGTTCTTCTGTTTATGAACCCGATTCTAAAAGTAAACGTTAAATTTTCGTATGCCTGCATCATGCGTTTTAGAGAATTTAAGAATGACTTCCGGGCGTAATTCTTAAAACCCTTGATGTTGGCCAGTAAGGGTTTTTATTTCAATTTTTGTTAATTACTATGCCCTCCAGGTAACGTTCCGTGATGCGCTTAATGCGTTGTTTCGGCTCTCTGATCCACGTGGATAAGTGGATGAATAAAACAATCGAATAATCGAATTAAAACAGGGCGAGTTTTATCGTGGCGATAACCAGAAAAAACCTATTCGGTAAGCTAAATACCATCTTGTTTAAAGGCGTAGAGAGCGCCACAACGCTGTGTAAATTACGCGGTAACCCTTATGTTGAACTGGTGCACTGGTTAAATCAGATATATCAGCAGCAGGATAGCGATATTCGACACATCATTCGGCACTTCGAGCTTGATGCGGAAATGCTGGAGCGTGATTTTTCTCAGGCGCTGACTCGCCTGCCTGCCGGGGCCAGCGCTATCTCTGATTTCTCCTATCACATTGAGCTGGCCATTGAGCGCTCGTGGGTATTTGCCAGCCTGGAATGCCATAACACTTGCATCCGCAGCGGCCATTTGCTGATTGCCCTGCTGACGACGATGGAGCTGCGCCGCGCGCTGTTCGCTATCTCTCCGGCGTTTGAAAAAATTCCTCTCGAACATTTAAGTAAGGATCTCGGGTACATCACCCGTGAGTCGGCGGAACAAAATGATTTAGCCGGTGGCGCAGCGGTATCCGACGAGGCCGGGGTGCCTGGCGAAGCCAGCCACGCAATGGGCAGCGCTCAGGGCGGTGGGCTGGCGCAGTATTCTACCGATCTGACGGCGCTGGCGCGGGAAGGAAAAATTGATCCTGTGCTGGGGCGCGATAAAGAGATCAACACCATGGTCGATATCCTGCTGCGCCGTCGCCAGAATAACCCGCTGCTCACCGGTGAGGCCGGGGTAGGTAAAACGGCGGTTGTGGAGGGGCTTGCTCTGGCGATTGCGGCCGGGGATGTGCCGCCTTCCCTGCAAAAAGTTCGCCTGCTTACGCTGGATGTGGTTGCCCTTTCAGCAGGCGCCAGCATGAAAGGTGAGTTTGAAGCTCGCCTGAAAGCGGTGCTGGAAGAAGCGGTCAATTCGGCTGAGCCCGTCATCCTGTTTATTGACGAAGTTCATACGCTGGTGGGGGCTGGCGGTAACGCCGGAACCGGCGACGCCGCGAACCTGATGAAGCCGATGCTGGCCCGTGGTCAGCTGCGCACTATTGGCGCGACGACCTGGAGCGAATTCAAGCGTCATATTGAGAAAGATCCTGCGCTGACGCGCCGCTTCCAGGTTCTGCAGGTTGAAGAACCGTCAGAAGCGCTGGCGATTGCGATGGTGCGAGGCCTGCTGCCGGTGCTGGAGAAGCATCACGGCGTGTGGATCATGGATGAAGCTATTCGCGCCGCCGTCAGGCTCTCACACCGGTATATTCCGGCCCGCCAGCTGCCAGATAAAGCGATTAGCCTGCTGGATACCGCCTGTGCCAGGGTTGCCGTGGCCCAGCACGCGCCGCCGGCCGAGCTGCAGATGCTGAAGTTCCACAGCGAGTCGGCCCAGGCCGAGCTGTCGCTGCTGGAAAAAGCCATCGGCTTTGGCAAAGAGGACGATAAGCGCAGAGAGCCTATCCAGAACGCGATTTCTGAACATGCCGAAAACGCTAAGGTTCTGGACAGCCGCTGGAGCCAGGAATGCGAGTTAGTCTCCAGCATTATCGACACGCGTCAGCAGCTTCTTGCGGCCACGGTTGAAGATACCGAAGTATCAGAAACGGAAAAGGTGGCCTATCTGCAGCAGCGTTTAGGAGAGCTTGAAACCACGCTGAGCGAAATTCGCGGCGAGCAGCCGCTGGTGCAGGCCGAAGTGAATGCCGACGTGGTGGCTTCGATTGTGGCGAACTGGACGGGGATCCCGGTCGGGCAGGTGCTTAAAGATGATGTCAGCGCGGTGATGGAGCTGCCGCAGCGTTTGGCCGAGCGCGTTATCGGGCAGCAGTACGCGCTGGACTGCCTGAGCCAGAGCATTCAGACCGCTCGCGCAGGACTGGCGGATCCGAAAAAACCGTTTGGCGTCTTTATGCTGGTGGGGCCTTCCGGGGTGGGGAAAACCGAAACGGCTTTGGCCATTGCCAGCCAGCTGTATGGCGGTGAGCAAAACCTTATCACCATTAACATGAGCGAATACCAGGAAGCCCACACCGTCTCTTCCCTGAAGGGCTCACCTCCGGGCTACGTGGGCTACGGCGAGGGGGGCGTATTAACCGAGGCCGTCAGGCGTAAACCCTACAGCGTCATTCTGCTGGATGAAGTGGAAAAGGCGCACTCAGACGTGCACGAATTGTTTTTCCAGGTCTTTGATAAAGGATCGATGGAAGACGGTGAAGGGCGGCAAATCGACTTCCGTAATACCATTATATTGCTAACAAGTAATACGGGGAGCGACATTATTAGCAGCGCTTGTGCGGATCCTGAAACCCTGCCGGGCGAAGAAAGTTTGCTGAAGGTTATTCAGCCTGCTTTGCTGAAAGTCTTCCCGGCAGCATTTTTAGGTCGAGTTACCGTAATACCTTATTTACCGCTGGCAACGTCTTCACTCCAGCGCATTGTTAATATTCATCTTAATCGTATTGCCGAACGTGCTAAGGCGAATTATGACCTTGAATTAAGCTTCAGCGAAGAACTGGTGCAGCACGTTGTGGAGCAGTGCCCGGTGGCGGAAACCGGGGCAAGGATGCTAATCCGCTTTATTGAGAAAAACATTTTGCCGAAAGTTGGCGTAGCTATCTTAAATTCGACTGGCGCAGCTGCTACACAAAATAAAAATGTGGCCATGCGTGTGGCTTATTCACATGAGAAAGGCATTGAACTTATCCATCAAACGGAGGAATTGCCGACGACGTAATTTAAGAAAGTTGCACCAGGAATTATGTATCTACTGTTTATAAAGTTTTTACTTACTGAAATATAGGGAATTATATCATGCGCAATTTTAAAATGACGCTGTGCGCCATGGCTTTGGCTGCGGTATCAACTTCTGCCCTGGCGGCGGATGAAACGCAGGGCACCGTCACCTTCAACGGTCAACTGATTGCCGAAACTTGCACCATCGCCAGCGATTCTGTCGATCGCCAGGTTCAGCTGCCAAAGGTGTCTATCCAGACCCTGAATGCCTCCGGCACAACCGCGGGTTCTAAAGGTTTTGATCTGAACGTTGAAAACTGCCCTACCGGCATCACTCAGGTGGCTGCGCACTTCGAAGCCGTCGGCAGCAGCGGCGTAAACAGCCAGACCGGTAACCTGACCAACAGCGCGACCACCGGTGCCGCAACCAAAGTTGAAGTTCGTCTGTACAACTCCGACGAGCAGCAGCTGAAACTGGGCGAAACCGGTGCTCCGGCCCCTGTAACTGGCGGTAAAGCGACTATGCGTTACTACGGTGGTTACTATGCGACCGATGCCACTACCGCAGGTTTGGTTCAGGCGAAAGCTAGCTACACCCTGGCATACCCATAACAGGTTTGCTTCTAAATGAAGTGCGGGGCGAGCAATCGCCCCATTCTTAAAACCTGCTTTCATTATCAGGTAGATGTTATACGCGCAGGGCCGTGCTATGAAATATCAATATGCAATATTCTCAAAACTGACAGCTTTATTTATTCTCCTGCTGGCCGTCTCCCAGTCGGCGTTTTCTGGGATGACGATATCCGGTACCCGGATTATATTTCCCAGCGGTGAAAGAGAGCAGACGGTGCGTACGACAAATAAAGGCCCGTCGCCTTTGCTGGTACAGGTTTGGGTCGATGATGGTGGTAAAAATGACGACATTAATAAGATAAAAGTTCCTTTTACCACTACGCCGCCCGTGTATCGTGTTGATCCGGGCAAAGGGCAAAGTATCCGTCTGATATACAATGGCATGAATCTGCCTCAGGATCGAGAATCTGTATTTTGGTTCAATATGTTAGAGATCCCACCAATGAAAGAGGGGGCCAAAGAAACGGACCATCTGGAGCTGGCCTTCCGCACCCGAATTAAAATATTTTACCGTCCGTCGGTCTTGAAGAGCAGCAGCTCTCAGGAGATTGGTAAATTGACCTGGGAAAATCTGGGGGCAGGAAAAGGCATAAAAGTGAACAATCCTACGCCTTACCATTTCTCTTTTGATAGCGCATCGCTGATGTCCGGGACGGTAAAGCAGCCATTGGCAGTGGATATGATCGCGCCCTTTAGCAGCAAAGTGTTTTTACCAGAAAATAAAGGTTCTGTATCGGGTGCTATTAGCGGTGCAGTCGTTCGTGTCATTAATGATTATGGCAGCGTAATTGAATATCGCTTAATTCCCGCCTCGGGAAATACCTTAACAATAGAAAGAAAGTTGCAATAAATTTCATCGGTTTTTCAACTGAGCCAGAAATGCTTTTTATTTAAGGCCGGATAGCCACGCTTTGTGGTCAGGGAGTCAGGGACGTGAGACTAAAAGAAAGCAAGAAATATGCACGACGAGTCACGCGCGAATCGAAAGTCGCGTTTGCTGTTCGCCATATCCTTATGGCTTCTTTAGGAGCTAGCTTTTCCGTACTGGCTCAGGGAAATACCGCCAGCCTGCCGACCAGAAATGAACAGAGTTCTCGCCCGGAAAGCGTGAAATTTAACAGCGCCTTTATCCATGGGCAGAGCGTTGATGTCTCTCGGTATTTTGAAGGAAACCCTGCTCCAGCCGGAGAATACAGCGTACAGGTTGCGGTCAATGGAGAAGGGCGGGGCCAGTACAAGGTTCTGTTCAAGGACGTAAACGGCAGCGTCGGGGCTGTGCCCTGTTTTAGCCAGGAGCAGCTGGGTCGAATGGGCATTAAAGTGTCACATAACCCGCTCGACGGCGCGGCGCATACCGCCGGAGATGACGGAGACAAACAGTGCGCCACGCTTGACCGCTGGGTTGACGGAGCCAGCGCCAGCTATCAGCCCGGCGACTTCTATCTCGATTTGACGGTTCCTCAGGCCTCCACGGTTCAGTACCCAAGGGGCTATACCGACCCCAATACGTGGGATTCTGGCGTACCCATTGGATTGTTGGATTACAACTCCAACGTCTATGTGCAGCAGACTAACAATCGGTTTGACAGCAAAGACGGGCATTCCGTAAGCGGTAATCTTGGCATGCTGGCGGGACTTAACTTTTTCGACTGGCGGCTGCGTAAACGGTTCAATACCAGCTGGAGCAACGATCAATCGTCCCACAGCCAGTCCCTGTTTACGTATCTTCAGCGCGATATCCCTGTGTTAAAAAGCCAGCTCACGCTGGGCGACAGCACAACCAGCGGCGATCTGTTTGACAGCATGACGGTGAGAGGCGTCCAGCTCCAGTCCGACGATCGTATGCTGCCGGATGGGCTTCGCTATTACACCCCGCTGGTGCGTGGCTTTGCGGAGACCAACGCCAAAGTTCAGGTCAGGCAGCGAGGGCAGGTCCTGTATGAAACGACCGTGCCACCTGGCGCGTTTGAACTGAGCGATATCGGGGCTATGGGCTATGGCGGCGATCTGCAGGTTACCGTGACCGAGGCTGACGGGCGCCAGAGAACCCAGCTCGTACCGTTTTCCTCACCGCCGATGCTGCTTCACGATGGCGTATCACGCTTCGACGTCACCGTGGGCAAATTGAAGGATGACTCGCTGAAAGAAGAGCCGGGGCTGGCGCAGGGATTTTACCAGTACGGCATCGGCAACATGTACACGTTATACGGCGGCGGGCAGCTGGCCGATAACTACAGCGCGCTGGGGATTGGTCATGCCTTCAACACGCCGCTGGGCGGGGTTTCAATGGATATTACCCGCGCACGCAGTGAGCTTGGTAATGGCAGAGTCTCCACCGGGAATAGCTATAACGTTGGCTTCAGTAAATATCTGGATACGACGTCTACCGACGTTACGCTTGCGGCTTACCGCTACTCTTCGAAAGGGTTCTATAGCCTGAGGGACGCGGCGTTAGATCGCTATGGGGCCAAAAGCGATAATTTTATCGTCGATTACCGGACCAAAGAGCGCTTTACCGTGAACGTCGGGCAGCCGCTGTGGAATGGCGCCAGGCTGAATTTGTCCGGCAACTTCTATAGCTACTGGGACGACAGGTCTTCCACCAGCCAGTACATGCTGTCGTACAACAAATCCGAGCGCTATTTCTCCTGGGCGGTGTCTGCGTCCCGGGCCTATAACAGCGACGGGGAGAATATCGATAGCGTGATGCTGTCCGTCAGCGTGCCGCTGGGCCGAGCGAGCATGACCAGCAAACCGCTGTTTAACTCACTTTATTCCTCGGTCAGCCACGATAACCAGGGCGGCAGTGCGGTACAGATGAACGCCATTGGCAGTCAGGGCGAGCAAAACGAACTGAGCTACGGCGTCGGGACTTCCGTTAACAAAGCGAGAAACGCGGGGACGCGCAGCGCGTTCAACGGCAACGTGAACTACAACTCGCCGTTTGGCCAGTTCGGATCAACGGCCTCCGTCGGGAATAAATCGAACCAGCTCTCGTTCTCGGCCAACGGCAGCCTGGTGGCTCATCAGGGCGGGATCACTGCCGGACCTCGCCTGGGCGACTATCCGTTTGCCCTCGTTGAGGCGGAAGGCGCCAAAGGCGCGAGAATGCTGAATGGCTATGGGTCGCAAATTGATGGCAATGGGTTTGCCATTGTGCCTTCGCTGACGCCTTACCGGGAAAATATTGTGGCGGTGAATACCCGCGGCCTGCCGGACACGGTAGACGTCCTGGAAAGCGAGAGCACGGTCATCCCGCGCATGGGTGCGGCGGTAAAAGTGAATGTGAAAACGCTCGTCGGTGAGCCGGTCGTATTGATTGTGAAAGATAGCAAGGGTGAGCCGCTGCCAATCGGGATGGATGTTTACGATGAGCGTGACGCCAGCCTCGGTATTATTGGTCAGGGAGGCATGGCCTTTATTCGTGGCTGGCAGGCTGAGAAAAATAATCTGTATTTAAAAAGTGCTTCCGGTCAGCGACTTTGCACTATTTATTCCGATAGCAATATTGCAAATAAAATGAAGGGCGCGCGTGGCTCTATTACTCAGGTAGAGGTCTTATGTCATTGATGAATACTCTTGCCGGCGGGCGAGGCACTTGCCGTGGCCTGTGTTATGCGGCCCTGGTGGGCGCTCAGTTTTTCGCCGCGGCGAACGCCTGCTCAACGAATTGTTCGATAGATGTTTTCTTTACCGGTAATTACACCGATGAAACCTGCAGTGTGGCGATCAATAACGCCAGCAGCAATGAAATTGTGACGCTCCCACGTGTCGCCGTGGCCTCGCTTAGCCGCGACGGCAATGAGGCCGGCAGCGTTCCGTTCGATATTACGCTCAAGGATTGCCCGGCCAGCAGAACGATAACGGTATTTTTTAATAGCACCATTTCTGCAGCTGATACCGAAACGGGAAACTTAGTGAATAGCAGCGGAACGGACTTAAGCCGCGGCGTTCAAATTAGATTGCGTAAAGAAAATAGTTCGCAGGTCATTATTGATAGTGCTGATTCAGGGCAGGATTACGTTATTTCCGCCACGGCCGAACCATTGAGCCACAGATTTACAGCGAGCTATTACGCAAAAGGGAACTCGACCGTCACCGCGGGCCAGGTTCACGCCGTGGCGGGGGTCGAGCTTGTTTATAAATAACAGGGAGGCTTGCTGATTATTTGAACGTTGACCATCCGACAAGCGACGGTTTATCCATAAACGGTTATTAAAGAGTATTGACTACTATGAGCAAAAGCAACTCGCAAAAATTCATCGCACGAAACCGTGCTCCGCGCGTACAGATTGAGTACGACGTGGAAATTTATGGCAGTGAAAAGAAGATTGAACTGCCGTTTGTTATGGGCGTTCTGGCGGACTTGTCCGGCAAGCCACTTGAGCCGCTTCCCCCGGTCGCCGACAGAAAGTTCCTCAGCATCGACATCGATAACTTTGACGAGCGTATGAAGGCTATGCGCCCTCGCGTGGCGTTTGCAGTCCCGAATACCCTGACGGGCGAAGGGCAGCTGATGGTTGATATGACCTTTGACAGCATGGACGATTTTGCCCCCGACGCCATTGCACGCAAAGTCGATTCGTTATCCCAGCTGCTGGAAGCCAGAACCCAGCTTGCCAACCTGCAAACCTATATGGACGGTAAAGCCGGGGCGGAAAGCCTGGTCATGAAAGTGTTGAACGATAAGTCGCTGCTGAACACGCTGGCTTCGTCGCCAAAGCCAAAACAGGCTGATGAAGCCGCGTCCCAAAAGTGATGAAGAGAGATAATAATGGCTACTCAAGCAGAAACAAATAAACAGGCAGCCCCGCAGGCCGCCACCCAAAGCGACTTTAACGCTTTGCTGACCCGTGAATTTAAGCCAAAGTCCGATCAGGCGAAAACCGCGGTCGAAATTGCCGTAAAAACCCTGGCTGAGCAGGC
Source organism: Cedecea sp. Ae19-4 (assembly GCF_059801165.1). Classification (NCBI taxonomy): domain Bacteria; kingdom Pseudomonadati; phylum Pseudomonadota; class Gammaproteobacteria; order Enterobacterales; family Enterobacteriaceae; genus Cedecea; species Cedecea sp. Ae19-4. Next base: position 138,938 of record NZ_JBCHWG010000001.1, read on the forward strand.
GCTAAGCACCTCGATCACCATGGCCGATGACGCCTATAAAAACATTGCCGCGATCATCGCCGAGATCGACATGAAACTCTCCGAGCAGATCAACCTGATCCTGCATCACGAAGAGTTTCAGCGCCTCGAAAGCGCATGGCGCGGTTTGCATTATCTCGTCTACAACACGGAGACGGATGAAAAGCTGAAGCTGCGCTTTATGGACATCTCTAAAAACGATCTGCGCCGCAACATGAAGCGTTACAAAGGGATTGCCTGGGATCAGAGCCCGCTGTTCAAGCAAATTTACGAAGAAGAGTATGGCCAGCTTGGCGGCGAGCCCTACGGCTGCCTGGTGGCGGATTACCATTTCGACCACAGCGCGCCGGACGTAGATCTGCTCTCGTCCATCGGTAAAGTGGCGGCTTCCGCCCATATGCCATTTATTACCGGCGCGGCGCCGTCCGTTATGCAGATGGATTCCTGGCAGGAACTGGCTAACCCGCGCGATCTGACGAAAATCTTCACCCAAAACCTGGAATATGCGGCCTGGAACTCGCTGCGCCAGTCGGAAGATTCTCGTTACATTGGCCTGGCGATGCCGCGCTTCCTGGCGCGTTTGCCTTACGGCATCAATACCAATCCGGTGGATGATTTTAACTTCGAAGAAACCACCGACGGGGCCGATCACAGCAAATATGTGTGGTCTAACGCCGCTTATGCGATGGCGGTGAACATCAACCGTTCATTCAAACATTACGGCTGGTGCACCATGATCCGCGGCGTAGAAAGCGGCGGCGTGGTGGAGGATCTTCCGTGCCACACCTTCCCGACCGATGATGGCGGCGTGGACATGAAGTGCCCAACCGAAATTGCTATCTCTGACCGTCGTGAGGCCGAGCTGGCCAAAAACGGTTTTATTCCGCTGGTGCATCGCAAAAATACTGACTATGCGGCCTTTATTGGCGCCCAGTCGCTGCAGAAACCTTCCGAATATTACGATCCGGACGCAACGGCGAACGCCAATTTGTCCGCACGTCTGCCTTACCTGTTCGCCTGCTCGCGTTTTGCGCATTACCTGAAGTGTATCGTGCGCGACAAGATCGGCTCCTTCAAAGAGCGTGAAGATATGCAGCGCTGGTTGAACAACTGGGTAATGAACTATGTGGACGGTGACCCGGCAAACTCTTCTCAGGAAACGAAAGCTCGCCGCCCTCTGGCCGCGGCCGAAGTGGTGGTTGAGGATGTTGAAGGCAACCCGGGTTATTACCAGGCGAAGTTCTTCCTCCGTCCACACTTCCAGCTGGAAGGTTTGACGGTGTCACTGCGTATGGTAGCCAAATTACCTTCGCTGAAAGACGTTGCCTGATAAGGCAATTTAAAAATGGTTGTCTGATTCAGGCAATTTAAATAAAGAATAATCACTTCATTATTCTTTAAAGGTGCGGCCGCGCCGGGGATTCTTGCGCGCCGAAAATGTTGTAGAGAATTTTCATCATAATGAAATTGCTTCTACGACTTAATTTTAACGTTGCACACTGTGTGACACTCTTAAATGAGAGCTGAAAAGGAAATATTATGGCTCAGGATATGTTTATTAAAATTGATGGCATCGAAGGCGAGTCTCTGGATGCTACCCATAAAAATGAAATTGAAGTGCTCGCATGGCGTTGGGCCAGCTCACAGCACTCAAATATGCACAGCGGCTCCGGCGGCGGTTCCGGTAAAGCTACGGTGGACGATTTCTGCTTCGAGCACTATGTCGACAAGGCCAGCACCAACCTGCTGAGCTACTGCCTGTCCGGTAAGCACATCAAAGACATTCAGTTTGTTATTCGTAAAGCCGGTGGCGATCCGCTGGAATACCTGACGCTGAAATTCACCGATGTGATTATTACTCACGTTGAAACTGCGGGCTCCAGCGAAGACGAAACGCGTCCACGTGAGAAGGTGACCTTCGCCTTCACCAAACTCACTCAGGACTACGTGATGCAGAATGCAGAAGGCGCTAAATCCGGCGTTATTTCTACCAGCTACGACGTTAAAGCTAACCTGCGCAGCTAATACTGCCGGGTTATCAAGGGTTTTGCCGCTTCGGCGGCAAAACTTTCTCCAGGCGGGGGAGCGGGATATGTCGCTCCCTGCGCGGGTCGCGCGTTAATTCGATACACATCGTTCAGGAAATAAAGTGCGTGGATAGGGATATGTTTTGCAAAACAGAAAGAAAGAATTGCCGGGTAGCGCTTGTGAAGTGTCTGCTGATTATTGGGCTGGGGACTTTGTTATTTTCCTGCAGCAGCAGTAACGATAAGCAGCCTGCTGGCAGTGAAATAAAAATTAATCTGATTGCAGACAAAGATATTAATCCTAACGATGGCGGCCATCCGGCACCGCTCAACATATTTATTTATAACGTCAAAGAGCGGGATGTTTTCACCAATGCCGATTTTTTTGAAATTGTAGAAGGAAATAATAAAACCCTGCAAACCGCTATATCAAAAGAGTACGAGGCCATCCTTCAGCCGGGTGAGTCGCGTAGCGTCACAATTAAGCCCGATGGTGACGGCAGAACCCTGGGGTTTATTGGTGCTTATCGTGACCTAAATAATGCTATCTGGCTGGCGACATGGACGCGACCGGAAAAGGAAACATCGTGGTGGCGGAACATGTTCAGCGACGACTCGCTGACCCTGCAGGCACATTTCCAAAAAACAGCAATTACAATTAAAAAAATGGATTAAACCATGAGAACAAATAAAGTCGTCTGGAGTGAAGGGCTGTTTTTGCGCCCGCAGCTTTTTCAACAGCAAGAACGCTACTTTGAATATTTTGCCCACAAAAGAGCGTCGACGCTCAGCCCTTTCTTTTGGGGGTTTTCGCAGTACGAAATCGATCGTGAGGCTTTGTCATACGGCAAACTGGTGCTGCGCGCCGCGCGCGGCGTCCTGCCCGACGGCACGCCGTTCGATGTCCCCGATCATGCCGATTTGCCTGAGCCGCTGACGATCCTGCCTGAACATCTGGGCAAAATGATCTATCTGGCGGTGCCGCTGCGTCTGGATAACAGCGATGAAACGATCTTCAGCCAGCATGACGCCAGCTCGCTGGCGCGTTTCCGCGCTCAGGAAGCCGAACTCTGCGATACCAACGCCATTCGCCAGGGGCCAAAACCCGTACAGATTGCCCAACTGAGGCTCAAGCTGGTCTCTGAAACTGAAATGACCGAATCCTGGATTGGTCTTCCGCTGACGCGGGTGAAAGCGATTCAGCCAGACGGGAGCGTGCTGCTTCACACGGATGACTACATCCCGCCGGTGACCGGCTATGCGGCGAATCCTTTGCTGGGTGAATGGCTGACGCACCTTAATGGTCTGGTAAAAATGCGTGCCGGCATGCTGGCTAATCGCCTCTCCTCCTCTGACGGCAAAGCCAGCGCCAGCGCCGAAATTGTTGATTACCTGCTGCTGCAGATCTTCAACAAGTACGAGCCGATTCTCGACCATTTACGCCACATACCCGAGCTACCGCCCATTGTGCTTTACGAAGAGCTGGCCAAGCTGGCAGGGGAGCTTTCGACCTTTGTTCGAACCAAAACGCGTCGGCCAAAACCTGCGCCGGGATACGATCATGCGCGGCTTTATCCTTCGATCCGTCCTCTGGTCGATGATGTACACGATTTGCTGAACCAGATTCTGGTTCGTGCGGGCCAGCTCATTGACCTGCAGGCGAAAGGCAACGGCGTGTGGGCGGCTTCCGTGCTGCCGAACGAGCTGCGCTCCTTCTCTAACCTGGTGCTGGCCGTTCACGCGCAGCTGCCGATGGATGTGCTGCATCAGCAGTTCCAGGCCCAGGCCAAAATCAGCGCGCCACAGCAGCTGCACGAGCTGGTGCGCTCCCACCTGCCGGGGCTGGTTCTGCAGGGGCTGCCGGTACCGCCGCGGCAGATTCCCTACAGCACCGGGTACGTGTATTTCGAGTTGCTTAAAAACGGACCTTTCTGGGAAAAAATCTCGGCAACCGGCGCGCTGGCGCTGCACGTTGCCGGTGAGTTCCCTGGCCTGAAAATGGAACTTTGGGGAATCCGGACCTGATGAAAGACGAGATTAATCAGCACGCTACGCCAACGCCGGGGGGCATGCAGGATGACGATACCTCTCCTCAGGCGCTGGGCCGTTTTCTTCTTGATGAGCAGGGGGACTGGATCCAGGAGCCGGAAGCCACGCCGACGGCTCAGGGCCGCGCCGGGGAAAATAGCGAGACCAGGACAGGCGATGACCGGGCGTTAAGAAGCGAAAGCGTTCAGCAGCGCATGATCAAGGTCAGCGCCGCTGAGAATCCGCTGCTTGAAGCCGCTCAGCCGCTGCTGCGTGCGCTGAGCGATATGCCGGAGCAGATTGGCGATTTAACGCACGTTGAGATCCTGAAAAATACGCTTAAGAGCCAGATTAATCTCTTCGGCATCGTCTGCGATGAAGTGAACATCCCGTGGAAAAAAATGGCAATAGTTCGCTATTGCCTGTGCACCGCGCTGGATGAAGCGGCACACACCGCGCCGTGGGGGCTCGAGGCTGGCTGGTCTCAAAGCAACCTGCTCAACCACTTTGAAGGGGATAACGATGGCGGGAACAAGTTCTTCCTGCTCATCGGTCGCCTGTCGATGAACCCGACCGAGTTTGCTGACGTCCTTGAGGTCCTGCTGCGCATCCTTGGCCTCGGCTTCGAGGGCCGATACAGCATCATTGAGGACGGGGATCGCCAGCTCACCAAGATCCGCCAGCGCCTGTTGACCCTGGTACAAAGCACGCGCAACACCACGCCGCCTGCATTGTCACCGCACGGACTTCAGCCTCATGGCCCGGCCCGGCGGGAAAGGCTGATTGTACCTGTCCGGCTGACCGCGCTTTGCGCGGGCATTCTGGTGGCCTCGGCCTTTATCTGGTGTAAGTACTCGTTGCTGGTGAATAGTACGAGAATCATCAGCGATATCAATGCGATGAAGAATATTAAGGTCAGCGCGCCGCCGGTGAAAATGCGGCTCAGACTGAGCGTTTTGCTCCGCAATGAAATTCAACGGCAGCTGCTTAGCGTCGATGAAACGCAAAAGCAAAGCAAAGTCGTGTTGAAGGGCGATTCCCTGTTCTTATCCGGCTCAACCAAAGTCCAGCCTGAGATGATCAACGTGATTGAACGCGTGGCCCGTGAAGTCCGTCGCGTTAACGGCGATCTGGTGATTGTCGGCCACACCGACGCCACGCCGATCAGCCGGCCGGGCTTACCCAACAACGTAGTGCTTTCAGAAAAACGAGCCGCCGAAGTGGCCCGCTACTTTATTGAGGCGGGCGTGCCGGAGAGCAAAGTGAAAGTCGAAGGGGTGGGCAGCAGCCAGCCGGTGGCCTCTGATGCTACCGCTCAGGGACGGGCGAAGAATCGCCGCGTAGAGTTTTTTGTCACGTATTAACGAGAGCGACAATGTCTTATTTGAATAGAGTCTTCGCGGCGCGGTTTTTGAAGACGCTGCTGATTATGTGCTGTATCGGGCTATTGGTTGCCGCTATCTGGTTCCTGGGGCCGTTCTTTGGGTTTGGCGAGTCGCGCCCGCTGCTTAGCGTTGAGTCACGCATTATTTTTATCCTGCTGGCGGCATTTTGCCTCGCCGGGATCTGGCTACGCTGGCCGGTCTTCATCATGGTGATTGCGGCACTTTGCGTGGTGGTCTGGGTGCTGGGGCCGTTCCTCCTGGTGGGCGAAAAACATCCGCTGGAGCCGGTGAGCATCAGGCTGATGGTCATTGCAGTTATGCTGTTTTTGGCGCTGCTTTACGGCCTGTGGTTGCTGCTGCTGGCGCTGAAAGACAACCCAAAACTGCTGGATAAACTCACCCGCGGCAAGACGTCTACGGTTGAAAATGATACGTCAGAAGCGGCTGCCGCCATTGGCAACGCCGTCGACTATGTGAACAAAAATCGCAGTACGCTCTCTTTTTTCCAGCGTGTGATTTTAGCGCGTAAGCCGCTCGATCTGCTGCCGTGGTACATGGTGCTCGGCACTGATGATGCCGGGAAAACTTCGGCGATTCTGGCTTCCGGACAGAACTTCCCGGTGCCGGAGCAGCTTAATCAAGTGGGCAAATCCGCCGTGCAGACGCGTAACTGCAAATGCTGGTTCGCCAATGACGCCATCTATGTGGATACCGCAGGCAAGTACGTTAGTGATCCTGAGCAAAGCCTTAGTGAGTGGCGGGCCATACTCAAAGCGTTAAAAAAACACAGGCCGGTCAAAGCGCTGAATGGCGCCGTCGTCACTTTTTCCGCCGCCGATCTCCTGGGGCGAAGCACCGCCGAACTTTTTGAGCTGGCGGCGAGCCTGCGTGCCCGAATTGAGGATCTGCGCCAGACGCTGGGCGTGCGTTTCCCGGTTTATGTCCTCGTCACCAAACTCGATCAGCTTCCCGGTTTTGCCGAGTATTTCAGGATCCTGACCGAGCAGGAACGTGAGCAGGTCTGGGGCGTGACTTTCCCTTACGGCGAGGCGCGCACCGAGCCTGTATCCGAGCTGAGCGGGCAAATCAGAGACGAGCTGGCCCTGCTGGAAGAGAGGATCGAGCGTGACATGATCGTTCGTCAGCAGGAAGAGTACGACAACCGCGATCGCAAAAAAATGTATGCCCTGCCGCAGGACTTCCATCTGCTCTCCGGCCTGGTGGCGGATGTGGTGCATAACATCTTCTTTGCCTCCCGCTACAACGAGTCGCAGAGCTATACCCTGCTGCGCGGGATCTATTTCTGTAGCAGCCATCAGCCGGTCGACTTTAGCCTGGTGAATAACCAAAGCATCATGCGCAAGTGGTTCAACTACGTGGAGCATAAAACGCCGCCGGTGATGGCCACCCTGATTGCGCAGCCAAAAGACAGGGACTTCCTGATAAGCGACGTTTCATACGGGCGTCAGTACTTCCTTAAGCAGTTGTTCAGTGACGTGATCGTCAAAGACAAAGACCTGGCGCGCCATAACCTGGCGAATGAATCGAAGTTCCGTTTACAGCGTTTACTGGGCCACACGCTTAGCGTTGTTATCGCCTTTATTCTGCTGAATGGCTTCTACAACAGCTACGGGAACAACAGCGAATACCTCGCCGAGGTGAAGAGCCGGGTTGCCGTTTTGGGCGGCGAGGTCAATCGATTCGTCAGTTCGGCAAACGATAATTTGCTGCCGCGTACCTTAATGCTGGCGCAGTCTTTGCCGGAGTATGGCTCTCTCGACGTCTTTAACCCGACCCTCGACTGGCGCTATGGCTTGTACACCGGCACGGATGTGGTTGAGGCCTCGGGTTCGCTGTACCAGTATTTCCTGCAGCGTCTACTGCTGCCGCAGATTGAACAGCAGGCCACGCTGGCGTTACAGGAAGCGGTCGATGGCGGAAAACCTGAACGTATCTATGACCAGCTGAAGCTGTATCTGCAGGTTTTTGGGCAGGGCAAATTCGATCGTCAGTCTCTGACGGAGAGCATCACTAACCTGTGGGAGGCTCGCGGCAAGCTTCAGCCTTACGAGGAGCGTCAGATCTTTGTTTCCCATCTGAGAAATCTGCTTTCTTCTCCAGAGTGGCGCCGCTATGGCCAGCCCGCTGACGACGGGCTGGTGAAATATGCGCGCGCCATACTGCAGCGTCAGGACCTGGCCAGTCGGCTGTATGAGCGTCTCAAAGACGCCGCCGCTCAGGATGCGCCTGCTGATTTAACGCTCAGTGACATGGCGAAGTCACGCAGCGGTGAGCTTTTCTCCGTGATTGATGAACACGCTGAAATCGCCATTCCCGGTCTATTTACCCGTTCGGGTTACTACGACGTGTTTAAAAAAAAAATGGATCCAGGCCTGATGTGGCTGGAGCGTGAGGATGCCTGGGTGTCCGGGAATGGGGAAGAGCAGGGCAGCCAGGAGGCAAAGCCGCAGGTAAAAATGGCCGGCAACGGCGTGCTGGTTAATCCCATACAGCAGCAGGTTCTGGCGCTCTATCTCGATGAGTACACGCGGCACTGGCAGGATTTTCTCAGCAATATTCGTATCAAAACGGACGTACTGCCGCTGGGCTACGGCAGCGCGGGAGTGGCGGCAGATATTTATATGCTGCGGGCGCTGAGCGCCTCTGATTCTCCGCTGGCAAGCCTGGTGACCCGGGCGGTGCGGGAAACGACGCTGGTCGGGAAAGAGGATAAATCGCTGCTCGATAACGTCCCGAATAAAGGACGGATCCTGAATGCCGCCGCTAAGGTCAGCCTGGCCTATGCCGCGATGGAAAAAAAGCTGCTGCGGGAGCGGGTGGATGACCACTTTTCTCCACTACGCGAGTTTGTGACCGGCAGCCGTGAACCGGCTGAAGGAGAGCGTAACGCGGGGCCGGGGGCGGAGCTGAGCAAGCTGCTTGGCGCGTTAAGCGAGCAGTACACGCTGTTCGTTATTTACGATGATGCGCTGAAGAACGGTAATGCCGTGGCGTTATCCGGCACGGCCAGAAAAATTGGCGCAGAGTCGCAAACCTGGCCCGATCCGTTACCGAATGTGATTGCCCCTCTGCTGGACGGGGCATGGACGCGGGCCAACCAGGAAGCCATCGCCAAAAGCAGCGAAGGGATAGATGAAAACCTGGGGCGCGTTTGCCGCGCAACTTTGCAGGGGCGTTACCCGTTTGCCTGGAGCCAGCGTGACGTAAAACCGTCTGATTTCGAACGCTTCTTTGCCGCGGGTGGCCTGGTGGATGAGTACTTCAAAAAGAACCTGGCGGACAAGGTGGATACCTCTTCGCATCCGTGGCGCTTTAAAGGTGACGTCGAGGGCAACGAAGACACTCTGGAGGTGTTTGAGCAGGCCGCTGAGATTCGCGACGCGTTCTTCCAGTCTGAAGGCGGGCGCAAACTTTCCCTCACCTTCGACATTACGGTGCCTTATTTGGATCCGGCCATTACGCAGCTGAACATGAATTTTGACGGCAAACAGGTGAGCTATGCCCACTGGCCGGTTGCCCCTGTTTCTCTCGTCTGGCCTGCCTCGCGCATGACGTCAAGGGTCAGCATCAATGCGACTCCGCGCGTGACGGCGGGCACCTCGTCCCTGAGCTTCAGCGGGCCGTGGGCATTGTTCCGCTGGATGGACAGCGCCGACGATATGGTGGCCAGCGAAGGTGATGACACGGTGCTGGTTTATAAGCTGGATTCGCGACGGGCAAATATTCAGGTTTCAGGCCTGACCTATAAAGACATCCCCGTCCGGGATCTCTTAAAAGCGTTTCGCTGCCCCGGAGACGCATAGCCGTCTCCACCATTCGCCAGAGGAAAATATGTTGCTACGCCTGTATTTACTTGTTGATGAGTCGCGGGCTGGCCTGTTTCGCAGAAGAGGGAAAAAGCAGCGAGAGGTGCGCTCCATTATTACCCAACAGATTCTGCCGGGCATTGGCTCCTCATTACCGGACGACTATTTACCTGAGCACTATCCGTGGTCGTTTGTTATTTCGTCACCTTCGTCGCGAGGGCACGACGCTTATTGCGGTGCTTTTATGCTGCGGCCTGGAAAAGGAGGCGTTCCCTCGCTGGTCATTATTTATGGCGAAGCGCCCTGGCCGTGGCTGAAGAAAAATTTGCAGGATGAATGTCCACTGCCCTTTTGGGCATCAAGGATTTTAAACAATGTGCCCGATAGCGACGTGGCCGGGCAAAACTGGCGCCCGCTGTGGCAGTGGGTTAAAGCGCTGAGGCGAGCGTATTCGCCGCTCTGGGAGAAGCTGGTGCTGACGCCAGCCTGGCAGTTCAAAAATCATTCTCAGGTGTTACTCAGGGAGGGGTCACAGGAAGATTATCGCATTCATAACCGTGATGGTGTTGAGGCTATGCCGTGGAAGAACTGGCCCGACTGTATTGAGCAGGAGGCGGGTATCTGGATTTGGCGGCAAAGCCGGCACAGAAAAATAGTGGATTCTCAGAGGATCCCTTTACGACGCGCTGAGGCTAAACCGCCCGACGCATCCTTCTAAGTTATTGACAACGCATCGGGTGATTACATGTCACGCACTATTAGATTAAGCAGCCCGGCGATGCCTGTGCTGCTTGGGGAACCCGCGCTGGTTATCTCGAAGCTGGAAGGGGAAGAGTCACTTTCCTCCCTCTACAGCTACGCGATTACCGCTAAAACGCCAGCCAATCCCCAAATACCCTGGCAGTCAGCTTCTAATGTCGACCTGAAGTCGCTGATTGGTAAAGAGATGACGGTTCATATTGAACTCGACGGGAATGGGTTGGGAGACGTTCACGGTGTCGGTCAGGAGATTCGTGAAATTTCCGGCATGGTTCAGCGTGCCCGCTATGTTGGCCGCGACGGCTATCAGGCGTTGTATGAAGTTATTATTCGCCCCTGGCTGCACCTCGCTGAGCTGACGGCTGACTTTAAAATTTTCCAGCAAAAATCGGTGGTGACCATTATCGATGAGGTGCTGGGCGACTATAACTTCCCGTTTGAGAAGCGCCTTGCAGGGAATTATCCGCTTCTCGATTTCCAGGTTCAGTATGGCGAAACGGATTTCAATTTTATTGAACGCCTGATGGAAGAGTGGGGGATCTATTGGTTCTTCGAGCATAGCGAGGGCAGTCATAAGCTGATCCTCGTGGATAACGTGGGCGCGCATAAGCGATTCTCCAGCGAGGCTTATCACGTTATTCAGTACGCTTCAGACCGTCCAAAAATGGATCAGGAATACGTCAGCCAGTTCCATTTCCAGGAGACCATTACTTCCGGGAAATGGGTAACGAATGACTACGACTTCACCAAATCACGCGCCGATATCATGGCGCTGGACAGCAAACCTCGGAAGACCAGCTTCAACCAGATGGAGATCTTCCACTGGCCGGGAGATTACGAACAGCCGAGCATCGGGGAGCAGCTTGCGCGCGTCCGCATGGAAGAGCGTGGCGCCTTAGGCTCCCGCTGTGAAGGTTCCGGTGAACTTCGTGGGATTGTCTGCGGCTGCGACTTTGAGCTTGTTAACTATCCCGTTGAAAAGGCCAACCGTGAGTACATGGTACTGCGTAGCCATTTGCTGGTTGAGGAAATCGATCAGCTCTCGTCGCACGATGAATTCCTTTATAGCTGTAACTTTACCGTTCAGCCGACGACCAAGATTTATCGTCACCCGATGACGGTGGCGAGGCCAAAAACCAGCGGTCCACAAACGGCTATCGTCGTTGGCCCTCCGGGGGAAGAGATCTGGACCGATGAATATGGCCGGGTAAAAGTCCGTTTTCTTTGGGATCGCTACGGCAAAAACCGTGAATCGGACTCCTGCTGGCTGCGAGTGAGCCAGGCCTGGGCCGGCAACAATTTCGGTGGGATTTACATTCCCCGCATTGGTCACGAAGTGATTGTTGATTTTATCAATGGCGATCCTGACAGGCCGCTTATCACCGGCAGCCTCTACAACAACGTCACCATGCCGCCCTGGGATCTCCCGGTTAACGCCACCCAGAGCGGGCTGGTTAGCCGGACCGTAGGCGGCGGTCGCAGCAACTTTAACGGGATCCGTTTTGAGGATAAGCCGGGGCTGGAGCAGTACTGGGAGCAGGCTGAACGCAACATGAGTCGCCTGACGAAACAGAACGAAGACCAGACCATAGGCATGAACTCTAACGTGAATGTTGGCCTGTCGCGCAACCTCTTTGTCGGGGCCAACTACATGTCTGACGTTATCGGGAACAGCAGCGCCATTATCGGTGCGGCGCTGGCAATCCAGGTGGGCGGCAGCCAAAGCGACAATGTTTTAGGGGCAAAAGGCATCAACGTCGGCGGCGCATTTATGACTGCCGTTGGGGGCTACCATTCGCTTTCCGTTGGGGGCGCACATCAGGTCAATGTAGGCGGTTACCATTCCCTGGCCGTTGGGGGCGCGAGCACCATGGTGGCCGGCGGGGCGATGACGCTTTCCGCGGGGGGCGAGCTGGTTATTTCCGCGAAGAAAATCAAAATCGTCGGCTCAGACCAGGTGATTATCCAGGGCGGCGAAGTGGATATTAACCCTGGCGACTGCGGTGACAACTGCGGAGGCGGCGGTGGCGGTGGCGGCGGTGGCGGTATGATTGGTTTGCCGGGGCTGCCGGCTATTACGGCTCTGTTTGGTGTGGTTATTCCTTTACCACCGCTGCCAACGCCAGAGCCGCCGCCGCCGCCGCCAACGATAACGCCAACTCAACCGCCGACGGAAACGCCGACGGAGACACCGACGGAAACGCCGACGGAAACCCCAACGGAAACCCCAACGGAAACACCGACGGAGACGCCAACGGAGACACCGACGGAAACGCCAACGGAAACGCCGACGGAAACGCCGACGGAAACGCCAACGGAAACACCGACGGAAACGCCAACGGAGACACCAACGGAGACACCGACGGAAACGCCGACGGAAACGCCGACGGAAACGCCAACGGAGACACCAACGGAGACACCAACGGAGACACCGACGGAAACGCCAACGGAGACGCCGACCGGAAGTGAAACAATAGAGCCTTAACATTCAAATGATTACGGCGGTGGTTCGTTTGCCTCCGCCCTGACTGTTTTATTAAGGAGTGCGAACGATGCAAAACGCAGGACGAGTAGGCGATGCGACCGCGCATGGCGGAGCATTATGCAGTGGATCGGGTGATGTTTATATCAACGGATTGCCGGCGGCAATGGCTGGTATGAGCGTCGCGCCTTGTGCTTTGGGGCACGGGGCAGCCCCCGTAGCGACAGGCTCCGGGTCGGTCTTTATCAACGGTTTACCGGCAGCGCGCCTGGGGGACGTGACCGGCTGCGGCGCGGTTGTCGCCACCGGTTCCGGCGATGTCTACATAGGCTAAGCCGTGAATATTCACTTTGAATGGCCTGCTTCACGCCCGCCTGTCGCGCTGCCCAGAAACCTGACGGCCGAGACGGCTGCCGTGTTTGATGTAGCCAGTGGCTGTTTCGGCATCCATAACGCCCATTCCGGGCAGGATGCCGTCATCTTCTACTGGCATCTGGCAAGACCGGTGATGTTAAGCCTTTGCTTGCACCATGTGTGCCTGCTTGATGGCTGCGAAGTGGCCTATGGGTGCAGCCAGCCGCTGAACGATAAAAGCCAGCTGCAGCTAGGCCACTTCAAACTGGGCTTTGTCAGCCAGGACAGCACTGACGTCGATGAGCAAACTTTCTATCGGCTGATTTACCCCGGTGGTGCATGGCAGTCTGCGGATAAGGTGCCTGAGGTTGAAGATATCCTGCCCAACGGCGGGCATTACATCAACGACTTACGCTATTTCAATGACGTTATCCTCGCGCAGGCCAGGGGCAATGATGTGCTGAAAACGCTTGAGGTTGAATACAAGCGTTTTCTCATCTGGCGCGAGCAGGATGGCGGCTATTCAGGTGGAATGGCTCAGCATGCCGATTACATCATCAAAACGGATCTGCGGTTTGATGATGTCAACGCGCAAATCAAAGGCAAGACGCTGACCGAATGTATTGTTGCTAAAGATTTTCTCATGGAGAAGGTGTGGCCAGAGCTGGAACGTGGCGAAGCGGCGGATGACATTTTTAGCGCGGAGGAAAAAACCGACTTGCTGCTTGCCCTGTCGCCCGAGCACATTGCGGCCAAAGGAAAAAATACGGTGCCTGAGCTGGTATTTCAGGACTTCAATAAAGTGGGTCTGGACTCTTATTACTAATTAAAGGAATTGTCATGATGCAGGATTTTACTTCACTTACCCAGGCGCTTAAAAACGCGTCATTGAATGCGCTGCTAGAGCAGGTGCTGGCGCAGGTTAAAACGAATCCACAGGATCTTAAAGCTCGTGAAGTGCTGTTTAAGCTCTACTGCGTCGAGGGGAGCTGGGACAAGGCGCTGTTGCAGCTGCAAACGCTGGCGCTGCTGGACGATGCCCTGCACAAGCAGACAGAGCTGTATAAAAATCTGGTCTTCAGCGAAATGCAGCGTTTGCAGGTTTTAACCGGTGAACGGCAGGCTGCGACGCTGCAGGGAGAAATGCCGTTATGGATGGAAAAGCTCCATCAGGCGAACGTCGAGCATTATCAGGGGCAGACCCGACTGGCGGCGCTTTCTCGCGATGAGGCTTTTGAGCTTGCGCCTGAAAGCGCAGGGCAAAGCGACACGCTGGCGGCATTCAAGTGGATAGCCGACAGCGATGGCCGCCTGGGGCCGGTCTGCGAATTTATTTGTGCAGGAGGCTATCGTTGGCTGCCGTTTGCCTCAATACAAACGCTCAGCGTTTCCACCCCTGGCGATTTGCTTGATCTGATTTGGGTGCCTGCAACCATCAAGGTTGCCGATGAGGTATACCACGGGTATATCCCTGCCCGTTACCCCGTAGAACCTCAGGACGATCAGCAAAAAAAACTGGGACTGAAAACAGAGTGGATAACGCTGTCTGAAGATCTTTCGGCGGGTACCGGGCGTAAAGTGCTGGTGACCGATATTAGCGATCGTTCAATAATGGAAGTTGGCGACATTGTTTTCGAATAATCCCTCAGAACGAAAGCAGCAATATCTTCCCACGCTGCTACAGCGCCTGCAGGACGATGAACCCAAAAGTCCTCACGATCGCGCGAGATTAATTGACATAAAGGGGATGCGGAGTCTGGTTCAAAAGGAGATTGTTGATCTTATTAATCATACCAATATAGAAGATAGACTAAATGAGCAGCAACATAAGCTAATTATGGCTTCTGTTCTCAATTATGGGGTGTCGGCCTTGATAGGCACCCAGGAAAATCACAAGAATTGGAGTGTTATAGAAAAAACGATTCGTAACACTATTTTACGCTTTGAGCCAAGAATTATTCCTGAGACGCTTATCGTCCGCTCACTGCAGGATAAGGAGGGTGTAGCCCGGCATGCCGTTATACCGTTCGAAATCCGCGGGCTCATATACTGGCAGCCCAGGCCGGTTGATTTATGCATGAGCGGGCGTTATGACTTTGAGTCTGAAAAAGTCGATTTGAAGTTGCTATAAGTGCATCACAGATTTACTCTTTGGGGTATGCCCATTTCTGGGTGTTCTTATCTTTAAGAAATGTGGTCGGGCTTTTTTCCTGGCTACTTATCTCAAAATATCCTCATTAGCTAAATCCCCATGCTTCCTGTGTAATAAATTGCTGCGCATTATATTAATGTGCGCGGCTGTTTTTATTGTTTGTAGTTTAAAGTACTATATTTTAGCCTATTATCTAGACGATAATTTTGAAAAAACGCATGTTAATGATATATTTGATCGTTTTATGGGTTGAGGGTAAACTTAAGTCCGACTTCCAACAAAGTCTTAATCTAAGAATAGGAGGGGCGTTTATCCTCCTGCACACAATTTTTGTGTCTCATTAAAATTAGTCTCTATCTCTGGTTGGTTTAATCACATAGGCTGTTTTTCTATCTTTAACAGTATGTTAGCTTAATCTTTCTCATCTTCGTATGGAGGAAAATATTTAAGGAAGGCATTACGTCAGGGGCCGGATAGGTTATGTCTGAATGGCTTAACTTACCATAAGTTGTTTCTATTCGCTCACTTTGTCTTTTCTGACAAGCATTTCGTATGCCCTGGAGTAGCTGCAACTTGGATGGGAATCGCAACACATGGGTGTGAAGTATGTTGAACATATTATTATTGGATTCTAACTATTACCAGACATCGGGACTGAGCCTCTTAATTACTAACCAACTTGCTGATGAAAGCCTCGGTGAGGTCTGTTTTTTATTACCGTCCGAAGAAATGAGTTATGACATCGCTAACATTATCTTTCAGGATGACAGAGTAACGATTCAAATTAATAACCAACGGAATAATGAAGTTTCGTTTGATGGCGGATACAAGGAGAATGAAAAAATAATTGTCCATGTTCCATTTTTAACCAGAAACCAAACGCTTAACGACATATCCATGAAGATCGGCAAGATACTTGCGATTGCGCGTTCGGATTATAACCTGCTCATCAACAAGGAAGAGGCCTACTGGAGCCTGGGGCTAAAGAAATATGCACAGCTCTCTGATACTGAAAATAATGTAATGATTCTGATTGGTCGGGGGTACAACAGCACCGATATTTCAAGGATCCTTAATCGCTCAAGAAAAACCATTAGCACGCATTATCGTAACGCCAGCCGAAAAATGGGGGCGGCAAATAGAGCCGAATTTTATCGGTTCGCATCATTTATTGCCCGCTGCGGACGCGATGAAAGAAACACCCTTTGCCTGTGAGGCAATGATCAACTTAAAAGGAATTGAAAATGAAGTATAAAATATACATCAAATGGAGATTAAACCCCTTACTGCCCCAACGGCTGTGTATTTTAAGCGTACTTGCGGCTGGCTGTTCGCCCGCGTGGGCGGCCAATAATGACACGATTATTATCAACGGCGGTAATAGCACCCTAAGCAACACGACGTTGAATAATGAGGTTACAGGCAATTTTATTGTCCAGGCGCGAAATAATGCGACCGTCTCCGCCTCTCAATTGGTTCTTAATAGTTCCGGAAAGAATGGGGGAGGCGCATGGATAGATAATAGCGAATTCAACGTGCAGGATTTGCAGGTCAACGTGACCGGCAAGGGCGGCAGCGGGGTTTACTTTGCCAATGACAGCCTTGGAACATTAGATAAATTTAACATTACCGGGCAGGACAACGCGCTGGGTCTGGTACTGGACGGTTACTGGACGGCAAACCAGGGAACGTCGGTGGTGCAGGCATCCAATGGGGCGATCGCCACACAGGGCGGCGATGCTATCAGGGTGATGGCCGGGGAGCTGACGCTGAATAACGTCTCTGCCAGTACTGAGGGCGATCACAGCTATGCGGTTAACGCCAATTTAGCCGCAAAAATTGCGATTGAAGGCGGCACTTTCACTACCGAAGGCGCATACAGCGATGCCGTCTGGGTGGCATCCAGGGACTCCTCCGTCGTAGTGAACAACGCGAAAATCACCACAAAAGGGGATAACGCTATTGCCGTTAATGCCCAGCGGGGTGAAGCCCGGATGACCCGCAGTACCATTGAAACGTTGGGGGATAATGCCCACGGTTTGTACAGCGAATACCTGATTACCGGCGATAACCTGTCTGTCACCACTTCGGGCAAAGGCAGCGTGGGCATGTTTACCGCACGCGGTGGGCAAGGCCGCTTAACAAATAGCCATATCTCGACGTCGGGCGAGCTTGCCCCGGGCCTGCTGGCCTACCCCAATGCGCAAATCAAAGCGGACCATGTGCAGATCGAAACCACGGGAAAAACAAGTTTTGGCCTCTGGAGCCAGGGGGGAGAGCTTGACGTCAGGCACAGCACGATTTCTACCACAGGAGAGGACGCGAGCGGCCTCTATGTGAATGGCAGCTCATCGTCAACGGCAATCAGTAACACCGTGACGCTGGAAAATGTGGGGCTGAATGCCGCCCAGGCTCGGGCCATTGACGTTACGGCGACCGAACTGCTGCTGAACGTCAAGGATTCCGACATCAGCGGTGGCAACGGCCAGCTGATGTCGGTGCAGCACTATGATGACGGGGCCAGCGGCGTCAACAACGTCTACAGCAAGGTGACATTTAATGCCGCCAGCAGCGCGCTGAAAGGTGACATTGTGGTGGACGATCCGGCCAATAGCGTGGCGGTAAATCTGACATCCGGCTCCGTGCTGACGGGAGCCGTGACCCATGCATCCTCGCTGATGCTCGACGAGAGCAGCCGCTGGAATATCAATAACCGCTCTGTCGTTGGGCAACTGACCAATAATGGCACGCTCGTTTTTACCGACGAGAACAATTTTGACTCGCTTACCGTAGCAGGCGATTACGCCGGTGATGGCGGGCAGATGGTGATGAACAGCGTGCTTGGCGACGATAATTCTCCGGCGAATAAGCTGATAGTTCAGGGCGACGTCTTGCCCGGCACAACGCACGTTAGCGTGAATAATTTGGGGGGACACGGGGCCAGTACCGTGGAAGGCATCGAACTGGTTGATGTGCAGGGAACGTCCCAAGGCAGCTTCGTTAAGGCGGGCCGTATTGTTGCGGGAGCCTACGACTACGATCTGGTTCGGAAAAACGACAGCTGGTATCTCACCAGCCAGCTTACCCCGGTGGATCCCGAACCTACACCCGAGCCAGATCCTGCACCTACACCCGAACCGAAAGTCGATCCTATCGTTCGACCTGAGGGCGGGAGCTATACGGCTAACCTCGCGGCAGCGAATAACCTGTTTATCATGACCCTGCATGACCGACTCGGA
Source organism: Cedecea sp. Ae19-4 (assembly GCF_059801165.1). Classification (NCBI taxonomy): domain Bacteria; kingdom Pseudomonadati; phylum Pseudomonadota; class Gammaproteobacteria; order Enterobacterales; family Enterobacteriaceae; genus Cedecea; species Cedecea sp. Ae19-4. The sequence goes on from NZ_JBCHWG010000001.1 coordinate 157,209, forward strand.
GAGACGCAATTTATTGATGCGTTAACCGGCCAACGGGAGGTGACCAGTCTTTGGCTACGCCAGGTTGGCGGCCACAATGTCTGGCGCGATGGCAGCGGGCAGCTAAAAACACAAAGTAACCGTTACCTGACGCAGATGGGCGGCGACGTGGCTCGCTGGAGCACGGACGGCACCGACCGCTGGCATGTTGGGGTTATGGCGGGTTACGGGAAAAACAGCAGCACGACGGAGAATAGATCCAGCGGCTATCGTTCGAAAGGCACGGTGGACGGCTACAGTATTGGCGGCTACGGCACCTGGTACGCTAACGAAGAGGATCGCACCGGCGCATGGCTGGACAGCTGGCTTCAGTACGGCTGGTTTAATAACGAAGTGAAGGGCGATAGCCTTGCGACGGAAGCCTATAAGTCGCATGGGATAACCGCCTCGCTGGAAGCAGGTTACGCCTGGAAACTGGGCCAGTTTTGGGGCAGCCAGGGTACCGTCAACGAATGGTTTGTGCAGCCACACGCCCAGGCGGTCTGGATGGGCGTTCGCGCAGACAAGCATCAGGAAGAGAACGGCACCCGCGTCCGTCAGGAGGGGGACGGCAATGTGCTGACCCGCTTAGGGGTTAAAACTTGGCTCAAAAGCCACCACGCACGCGATGGCCATAAGCAGCGTGAGTTCCAGCCCTTTGTTGAGCTGAACTGGCTGCACAACACGCGCAGTTTTGCAACAACCCTCGATGAGGTTCGCATCGGCCAGAATGGCGCGACCAATATTGCAGAAGCCAAAGTTGGGCTCGAGGGGCAGATCAGCGCCCGGGTGAATCTGTGGGGTAATGTCGGCGTGCAGATAGGGGATGCGGGCTACAGCGACGCTGCGGCGATGTTTGGTATGAAATACAATTTCTAAGCCCTTAAATTCGGGCAGGTTAGCGCCTGCCCGAATGCTTTTTATGGGTTGAGGTGATGACGGATATGAGAATCGTTGCAAAGGAATGTTTTTATCTGGACGGATTGTTAACGCTGTTAGAAAGAATGCATCTCGACTACACCGAATGGGGTATCTGGATCACCGGACAGCGTTTTATCCCGTTTTTTATTTTTACAGAAAATAACGCCTACGCGCTTTATAACAGCGCGTTTCGACACCGAATACCTTCGCCGTCGATCATATTTTGTTCCGACCGGGCGAAGACTTTCCTTCAGGATATTTGGTACAGGGAAGAAATCTATTTTATTTCGTTGAGCGATGATTGTTATACGATCGGCGGAAAAATCAACTCAGCCATTGCGAAAATACTGTACCCTAAAAGGCAGCGTATCGTGCCTTCCTGCCCGTACTGCCGTTTAGACTGCGATGAAATAAATGTTATTCGCTTTTTGTTAAAAGGCTATAGGCCCGCCATGATTGCAGACTCTCTCAACATAACGATTCGGCAGATCAGCCTCCATAAGCGTTCAGCAATGAGTAAGCTCCAGGTGAAAAGCTTCGCTGAGCTCTACTTTAAGGTTAAGTTATTAGACGCTATCGCTTAAATTCAAATTTTGATGGCAAAAATCTTCTTTGTTGGGGGAAAGGCATGAGTATGAAAATACGTAAAGCAAGGCTGGAAGATGTGCCGCTCTTAGCTGCGTTGGGGAGCGAAAGTTATCGCCATCACTTTGAGCGACACTGGGTTTCTGCTGAGGAGCTTCAGGCTTTTATTGAAGAGGAATACGCTCCGCAGACGCTGGCCGAGAGCCTGGCCTGCCCTGGGGTCAGCTGGTTTATTGCTGAGGTAGAAAAGCCGGTGGGATTTGCCAAAATCAGCTGGAACCTGCCGGTGCCGGAGCATTCGTTTTCCGGCGCCCTGCTTAATAAGCTCTACCTTGCCCCAGGTGAGACGGGGAAAAACTACGGCAAGCTGATTTTCGAAGAAATGCTTCGGCTGGCGCAGCGGCGAGAACAGCATTATCTGTGGCTACAGGTTCTGGAAGGGAACGAAGGCGCCCGGCGCTTTTATGAGGCCCAGGGCATGCGCCACTTAACAAACGAGACGTTTTCCAGCGCCACGCAGACCAGCACCTTATACATTCTCGGCAGAAGTATTTAGCCCGGTGGAATCAGGTTTTAAATCTATGGCCCAACGTCTGGATGATAGAGGCTGAGTTTCTAACCTGCTGTCTTCTATTTTTGCCCTTCATTCCTATAAGCCTGTATGTGAGCCTGTATAAAGTTCGGGGGATCGTTATTTTTATTTCTGCCCCACGCGTATCACATCAGGACACACTCAGTTCATTATTTTTAATCCAGATGCGGGCGAGGTCGACCCAGCCATAGCCTGCCAGCCCGGTGCCGTGCAGGCGATGGTTTGCCGTGTAGCCTACTCGCTCATGGGACAAAGGCAGCAAGATGCCTTCGGCAATCAGCCAGTCCGCCAGCGCTTTGCACTTTGCCTGTCTGGATTGCTCGTGGGGATCGGTTCTTATCTGCGCGAGCCTGTCATGCAGGCGTTCGTGCTCCGTGTTAGTCATGCCCGCGTTCAACAGCTTTGAGCTGTGGAGCCACTCGTAAATGTCGTAGGCACCGCGGTGGTAGAGGATTTCACTCCCCATGATCAGGTCGGCCTCACTGAGCCACTCTTCCGGGCGAAGAAAAGCCTCGCTTCCGAGGATGATATGTTCAGCTCTTATGCCTGCGGCGGTAAGAACCTGCTGCAGGCGGGCAAACAGCATAGTGAAGCACGGCAGATCGTAAGAGTAGATTTTTAGCGTGCCGGTGATGTCTGGCGGCGAATTTTGCCTCAAAGAACGTGGGCTTTCCCAGCCGGGGATAATGCTGAGGGCTGGCGTTCGTTCCGCGTTGTTTGCCGGTGGAAGCGCGTTGCTCAGTAACCCCAGTATCGCCTGGCGTTCTCCTACTGGGATGAGCTGACTGCGGGTGCTCACTATCAGATAGGTGCACCCGTTCTGAACATCGGTTTGCTGAGTTGCAGCCCCCGGATCAAAGGTAATGTCTGTTACGGGATCGGGGGATTCCGGCAGGGACCAAAGCTCAACTTTTTCAATTAAAGCGCGTGTGCCGTAGTAGCGATCGAAGGCCCGCAGCACAATGCGCTGCTTGCTCTGTTGCTCCATTTGGAATGGACCGCTGCCGATGGGCCGTCCGTGCCGGGACGAAGGAAGTGTGATAGAGGCGGTCGCCGTCGCCAGTTTGTGGGGCCACAGCCAGTCGGTGTGCGTGAGATGGCAAGTCAGTACCTCGCTGCTCAGAACTTCAACACGATCTAACGACTGAAAAAGGCCGGCATAGTGTCCCGGCGGCTCTTTCAGCCGCAGCAGGCTTTGCGCGACGATACTTGCGTCCAGGCGTTCTCCGGTGTGAAACGTGACGCCGGGCCTCAGCCAAAATGTCCAGGCCGTGGCCTGAGCATTTGTTTCGAAGTGGTGGGCAAGGGCGCCGGTGATTCGCTGGTTTATTTCATCGTAATCCACGAGCCTGTCGTAAATTTGCCGGACCAGATATGACTCAATCCTGTTTTTGATGCGCCGGGGATCCAGGGTAGCTGGCAGGGTTGGAATGGCGATTCTGACCTCTTTGCCCACCACGCCAAGATGGCTGCTCAGATCGGCAAGTAGCCGGTTTCTCTGCGGCGACGTCAGGTGCGCGAAGGCGGCTTCCAGCTGCCCTTTGGCGACCAGATCCCTGAGCCGTAACCATTCAATTTGCTCCGGGCTGGTCACCAGCCGTAGCGTCGAGCGTTTTCCTCGCCCGATACCGGGCTGCCAGTCAATCCAGCCCAGCTCGCGCATTTTAGTCAGCTGAATACGGGCATAGCGTTCGCTGCAATGCAGTAAGTCTGCCAGTTGCTCTAATCCCGGCTGGGCTGGTGCATCCCCGAAGCGTCGGTATAACACGTTGAATTTATCGATCAGCACCATGACTTTTCTCTAAAAAGAGGAATAAATTTCACCTTTATTCATCCATTTTTGTGTTCCTCTTTTTTATCTATAGTGAATTCCTCCTTAGCCGTCAACGGAATTAAAAAAATGTCAGGTCGGGTTTTAACCGTTTATTTTCTTCTGGCGTCCTCATTTTTATCCTCTATTTCCCGGGCGATGATTGCCCCTGTTTTAGTACTTACGCTCGGTAAGAATTTACATATTTCATTCGAGTCTGCGGGACTTCTGCTCGGCGGCGCGCTGCTGGTTTCTTCCGGGCTGGGCGTGTATGGCGGATACTGGCTGGACAGGCTGTCACGCTCGCTTATTTTAAGGCTTTGTGGTTTGGTGATGGCCGTTGGCTGGCTGCTGCTTGGCTGGATGGAAAGTCTGGCTGGCGTGCTGTTCGTATTGACCCTGAGCGAGGTCGCGAATACGTTTTATGCCATTGGCGTTAAGGCTTCCCTGAGCTATTTGGTTCCTCAGGGCGAAAGAACCAAAGTATTTTCTCTTCGCTATACCTTAATTAATGTCGCCTGGGCGACAGGCCCGTTATTGACCACGTTTGTATTATCCCCGAATGTTGAAAGTGTCTATTTGGCCGCGGGAGTCTGCTCGTTGCTGGGGGTGTTATTCCAGCCTCGTTTTAAGAATGCATTCACAGGCAACCGGCCTGAATCATTTTTAAAGACGCTGTCCGTGCTGGCAAGAGATCGTGTCTTAATCTGGTTTACCCTGAGTACCGTATTTGCGTGGGTGGTGATGGGGCGTTTTTCTGACTACCTGCCGCTCTGGTTCTTAACCAGCATGGGCAAGCCCGAAGCAATGCGCTTTGTTTCGGTGCTCATTAGCTGTAATTCTCTGACGGTGATACTGCTTCAATATCCTGTCAGCCTCTGGCTGCTGCATCGCAGGCCGTTAATTAAACTGATTGTGGTGGGCTTTGCCCTGCTGGCGGCCGCCATTACTGCGATGGGCGAGCTGGATACGCTGCCGGGGCTGTGTGTGGCGATGTTTGTTTTCAGCCTGGGTGAAATTATTCTGATCCCCAGTGAATACATCTACATCGACGACATCGCGCCTGAGGCGCTGAAGGCCAGCTATTATGGGGCACAAAATCTCTCCTCACTGGGCAGTAGCCTGGGGCCAATGGTGTTCTCTTTAGGGCTGATGGCCGGGCTGGACAGAGGGATATTTTTGCTGATGGGCGCGCTTTGCCTGGCCGGTATGCTGCTGGCGCTTTACAGCGAAAGAGTGCGTCTTCGGCAGGCGCCGGGCACGCTCACCGCAGGCTGTAGTTGATTTCGTGATTTGTTATGTTATAACGTTTTCTTTTTCGTGTAAGGAATACACAGGGGAACAGTATGATCATGAAAAAATCGGCGTTTATTCTGGGCATGGGCGTGTTACTGGCGAGCCATCAGGCGCTGGCGCACGGCCACCATCACGGCAAACCGCTCACGGAAGTGGAACAAAAGGCGAGCGAAGGGATCTTTGACGACGTTAACGTGAAAGATCGCGCGCTGTCCGACTGGGACGGGATCTGGCAGTCGGTCAATCCCCTGCTGCTCAGCGGCGACCTCGATCCGGTGCTGGAGAAAAAAGCCAAAAAGAGCGGCAAAAGCGTGGCGGAGTATCGGGCGTATTATCAAAAGGGCTATGCGACTGACGTGGAGATGATAGGGATTGAAAATAATGTCATCGAGTTTCACGTCGGCAAAGCGGTGCAAAGCTGTCATTACGACTACGCCGGGCATAAAATCCTGACCTATGCCTCGGGAAAGAAGGGCGTTCGCTACCTGTTTGAGTGCAAAGATGCGCAGTCCAAAGCGCCAAAGTTCGTGCAGTTTAGCGACCACATCATCGCCCCGCGCCAGTCGCAGCATTTCCATATCTTTATGGGGAGCGAATCACAAGATGCTTTGCTGAAAGAGATGGACAACTGGCCGACGTATTACCCGTACAACATGACCAAAGCGCAGGTTGTGGACGAGATGCTGCATCACTAACAATGTAAAAGGGCGGCCCGGTGGCCGCCTTATTGTTAGAACAGGTAGCGAGCACCCAGAGTGAACTCGCTGGAGGCCAGGCGAGCTTTCATCTGCTCATCCTTCAGGCCACGCACGTTCCCGAAGGTGTTATAGCCGCTTTCCACTTTCCCCATATCCACGTAGCGATAGCCCACGTCGAAACTCAGGCGAGCGATCGGTGAGTAGCTGATGCCCGCGCCCAACGAATAAGCGAGATTGTTTTGCGTGCTGTCGGCGTATTCACGGGCGGCGTTGCCCTGCCAGCCGCCGGCCTTCACTTTCGCAATACCTAAGCCAGCGGTGCCAAACAGCGACACGCCATAGCCAATGTCGTAATCGCGATAGACGTTCAGCATCAGCCGCTCGGTGTTCAGCTTCAGGTGGTTCAGGCTGGTCGGGAAGGCGGTTGAGCCGCTGGTAAATTCAGTTTTCTGGCGGAAAGTGTATTCTCCTTCGGTGCGCCAGCCGTTGCCGTACTGGTAGCCAGCCGCCAGTGACGCGCCGCCGAGCCTGTCTTTCTCTTTACCGCCAACAAACTGGCCGACGCCGGGACGGCTGCTGGTGTCCTGGTCACTGGCGCGCTGCTCGCTGTGTACATATTTCGCCGAAGCGTAGTAGCCTTCATCGCTGGTGGCTGCGGCGGCATGGCCTGCGCTCAGCAGAAGCGCCAGCGTTAGTAAGCTTTTCTTGTCATGCATGTCCTGCTCCTTGTGGTGTTATCCCGCGTTCAGTTCTTTCTCAATATTGTTTAAGCCTGCCAGGGCACAGGCCTGATCCAGATGGCCGCCCGGTGCGCCGCCGACGCCGACCGCGCCAATCACCTGTTCACCCGACTTCACCGGCACGCCGCCCGCCAGCAGCAGGAAGCCTGGAATATCACGCAGGTTGGCCGCGCCCGCATTGGACTGGGAACCCTTCATCACGTTGTCGGTTGGGTTTTTGGTGGTCAGCGAGGTGAAGGCCTTCATGCGGCTGGCTTCCATGGTATGCGGCCCGGCGTTGTCCATGCGCTTCATCACCAGCGGCGTGCCTGAACGATCGACCACGGTGACCGCCACGTTGTAGTTGTCTTTGGCACAGGCCTGAAGGACGTTTTGCGCCAGCTTATCGGCGAGGTCGAGGGAGATGTTTTTCTGGCTCAGTACGCCGGTGGCGGCGCTGGCCGTGGAGACAAGACCGCCCAGCAGCAGGGTACTTAACAGAAGACGTTTCATGATGTTGCTCCAGAGTTGTTGGCTATGGGGCAATACTATGCAACGCGGAGATAGCGGGAAATTGGCGCGAACACCTAACTTTCCAGGTAGTTTTACTTAGTCTCTCTGGTGATGTCGCCGTAGGTTTTCAGCAGTTTGGGCAGCGAGTTGACTTCCAGTTTGGAGAAAATATTGGCGCGGTGCGCTTCCACGGTGCGCGGCGACAGCGAACACAGCTGCGCGATCTCCTTACTGGAATAGCCCTGAATAAGCTGCTTCAGCATCTCTTTTTCCCGCGCGGTAAGCGTGGCCAGCTTTTCCTGTAGCGGCTGCCATTGCTGCCGGGCTTCAACTTTCGCTTTCTGTTGTTCCATTGCGGTACCCACGACCTCGAACAGCAGATCGGCATCAACCGGCTTGGTCAGGAACTCAAAGGCACCGTTCTTAAAGGCGCGCCGGCATAAATCGATGTTGCCGTGTCCGGTCATGATAATCACCGGCAGCGCCAGGCCCTGCTGCGTCCACTCCTCCAGCAGCGTCAGCCCGGTTTTCCCTGGCATGCGGATATCGAGCAGCATACAGCCGTCGAGCTGGCTTAAGTCACCGGCGTTTTGCTGAAACGCCTGGGCGCTGTCAAAAGCCTGGGTTTGCCAACCGACGGTGGCAAGCAGCAGACTCAGCGAGTCACGAATGGCGGCGTCATCGTCAATCAGCCAGATACATGGTGCCATTATTTCTCCTCATCCTTAAGCGGGAACGACAGGCGGAAGCAGGCTCCGCCCGCTGATGTGTTGCCGGCCTCAATGGTGCCGTTCAGGCGCTGTACCAGCGTGTCGGCGAGCGCCATCCCCAGCCCGACGCCCTGCGCTCGGGTGGTGAAGAACGGAATAAAGACCTGTTCCAGCGCCTCAGGAGAAAGCCCCGGCCCGCCGTCGGTTACCGTCAGCGCGATGCCGTTATTATCCGAGCTTGCCTCCAGGTGTACCCAGCCTGCGCCGTTGGTTTGTGCCTGAATCGCGTTGCTGGCGATGTTATGCAGGATTTGCTCAACCCACAGCGGCGGGGCGATGAGCGGCGGCAGGTCGTCGGCAAAATGGCTGGTGACGCGGATTTTGCTGTGGCTCAGTTCGTTATCCAACAGTTTGCACACGCGCTGCCAGAGCGACGGGAGATCGACCCGCTGGTGCTCGGCGCGTTCGCTGGTGAGCTTCTGGCGAAATTGGCTAAGCAGGCCGTCGATGCGCTTTATCTGCAGCACGGCGGCGTCCAGCAGTTCTGGTACCTGAGCCGGATTATCCTGTTTAATCAGCCGTACTGCTGCCTGGTTATAGCTCATGATGGCGCTCAGCGGCTGGTTCAGCTCGTGCACCATGCCGGCCGCCAATTCTCCCATGGTATTGAGACGCGTCAGTTCGGCGTAGCGGGCGCGCAGGTCGGCAATGTCCCGGCGGCGTTTGTTGGCCTGATATTGCGTCAGCAAGTAGATCGCCAGCGCCCAAAACAGCGCCGGGGATGCTATCAGCCACCAGGGCAGTTTCGCCCATGCCGGGCTGTCGCTGGCCGAAACTAAAAACGGCTGCGTCGGGCTGGCGACGGTTTTATCCCACTGCCAGTAACCCTTGTTGGCGGTGCCCTGTTCGCAAAGAAGAGTGTTATTCCAGCTGATGCTGAGGTGTTGAAACGTCTTTTTCTCGCCCAGCGTGTCGAGCAGCGTCGGGAGATCGATCAGCAGCGAGAGGTTAGGGCGGTTCAGCCAGTAGCGGCCATTGGCTTCTGGCACAATCGCCAGGCGAGGCTCCGGGTTGTCATGCCGTCGCCACTCGACGATCTGCGGCAGAATGTGCTGCACCTCAACGGCGTTTTGGCTGACGGGCAGCAGAGGAATGATGGCATCGTGCTGGGACAGCTTAACCGTGATTTCGCGGTAAAGAATGCGGAAGTCGGCGGATTTATCTTCGTACTGCTGCTGTAAAAACCAGGCGCCAAGTCCCGCACAGCTAAGCAGCGTGAGCAGTAGCCAGCTGATTATCCTTAACATGTGAAGTCCTTGCGTTGGCGTTGGCTGAAATGTGGCCTCAGTATGGGGTAACTTTGGGGCAAAAAAAAGCGGGCACCGTAGCGCCCGCCTTATTATCCGTATTCACTGAAATCAGTGCTTGTTACAGCCTGCGCACTGTTTGTTCTGGATCTGCTGGAAGAAGTCGTTGCCTTTGTCATCCACCAGGATAAACGCCGGGAAGTCTTCCACTTCGATTTTCCAGATAGCTTCCATACCCAGCTCAGGGTATTCCACCAGTTCAAGGCTCTTGATGCTGTTTTGCGCCAGCACCGCCGCCGGGCCACCGATGCTGCCGAGGTAGAAGCCGCCGTGTTTGTGGCAGGCGTCGGTCACTGGCTTGCTGCGGTTGCCTTTGGCCAGCATGATCATGCTGCCGCCGTTGGCCTGCAGCTGGTCCACGTAGGAGTCCATGCGGCCTGCCGTTGTTGGGCCCAGGGAACCGGAAGCGTAACCTTCCGGCGTTTTAGCCGGGCCAGCGTAGTAGATCGGGTGATCTTTCACGTACTGCGGCAACGCTTCGCCGTTATCGAGGCGTTCTTTCAGCTTCGCGTGGGCGATGTCGCGTGCCACGATGATGGTGCCGCTAAGCGACAGGCGAGTGGACACCGGGAAGTCGGACAGCTGCGCGAGGATCTCTTTCATCGGGCGGTTCAGGTTCACTTTCACCGCTTCGCCTTCTCCGGCCTGGCGCAGCTCTTCCGGGATGTATTTGCCCGGATTGCTTTCCAGCTTCTCAATCCAGATGCCGTCTTTGTTGATTTTCGCCTTGATGTTGCGGTCGGCGGAGCAGGAGACGCCCATGCCGATTGGGCAGGATGCGCCGTGGCGTGGCAGACGAACGACGCGGATATCGTGGGCGAAGTATTTGCCGCCGAACTGCGCGCCCAGGCCAAGCTCCTGCGCTTCTTTCAGCAGCTCTTGCTCAAGCTGCACGTCGCGGAACGCCTGGCCGTGCTCGTTACCTTCGGTTGGCAGGCCGTCGTAGTAGTGGGTCGACGCCAGCTTCACGGTTTTCAGCGTGGATTCTGCGGAGGTGCCGCCAATCACAAACGCGACGTGATACGGCGGACAGGCCGCGGTGCCCAGCGTGCGCATCTTCTCAACCAGGTAATTTTTAAGCTTCGCCGGGGTGATCAGTGCTTTAGTTTCCTGATACAGATAGGTTTTGTTGGCGGAACCGCCGCCTTTGGCGACGCACAGGAATTTGTATTCATCGCCGTCCACGCTGTAGAGGTCAATTTGTGCAGGCAGGTTGGTGCCGGTGTTCACCTCTTTGTACATATCCAGCGCGGCGTTCTGGGAGTAGCGCAGGTTATCTTCGATGTAGGTGTTGTACACGCCCTGAGACAGCGCCGCTTCATCGCCACCGCCGGTCCAGACGCGCTGGCCTTTTTTGCCCATGATGATGGCGGTGCCGGTATCCTGGCAGGTCGGCAGAATGCCCTTGGCCGAGATGTCTGAGTTACGCAGGAACTGCAGCGCGACGTACTTATCGTTTTCGCTGGCTTCTGGGTCGCTCAGGATATCCGCCACCTGCTGCTGGTGCGCCGGACGCAGCATAAACGCCGCATCATGAAACGCCTGCTGAGCGAGCAGGGTCAGCGCCTGTGGCTCAACTTTAAGGATGGACTGGCCTTCAAATTCGCTGACGGAAACGTGGTCGCGGGTTAACAGGTAATATTCGGTGTCGTCATGCGCCAGCGGGAAGGGATTTTGGTAAACAAAAGGTTTGTTCGACATAGCTCGTTACTCCATAAAAATAAACCGCCGGAGGTTGCCCTCCAGCGGCTTTAAATCAGAACATCAGGGACATCCACGGATAACCAATCACCAGCAGCGCGGCCAGGAACAGGCCACCGAAGATGGTGCCCAGGCGCCAGTAATCTTTAGTTGGCAGGTAGCCGCTACCGTAGTAGATAGGGCTTGGGCCGGTGCCGTATGGAGTGATGATGCCCATGATACCCAGCGAGGTCACCATCAGCAGACAGAACACTTCCATATTCATGCCCGGAATGGTGGAGGCGATGGTCAGCATCGCTGGCAGCAGCGCGGTGGTGTGCGCGGTGGTGCTCGCAAACAGGTAGTGCAGCAGGTAGAACGCCAGCAGCAGGACAATGGTCGCGGTGCCTGGGGCGATACCGGTCATCAGCGCGCCGCCTTCTTTACCCAGCCAGGAGATGAAGCCGGTAGAAGACAGGCCATCGGCCAGGGCAACCAGGGTGGCGAACCAGACGAAGGTGTTCCACGCCGCTTTGTTATTGGTGATGTCGTTCCAGTTCAGAACGCCGGTCCACAGCATCAGCACGATAACCAGCAGGGCCGCAAGCGCAGGTTCAATCCAGCTTGCCGCGAAGATCCACATCACCAGCGCGGAGCAGACGAACACCAGCAGCAGGATTTCGTTGCGGGACAGTTTGCCCAGTTTTTCCAGTTCACGGCTCGCCCATTTTGGCACTTCGTCGTTCACTTTCACTTCAGGCGGGTAGAGCCAGTAAGCCAGCAGCGGCATGGTCAGCAGTAACAGCAGGCCCAGCGGCAGGAAGGCGAGGAACCACATGCCCCAGGAGATGTTGATGCCAACGATGCTTTTCACCAAAGCCAGTGCCAGCAGGTTAGGGGCCAGCGCAGAGAGGAACATTGAGCTGGTGATACAGGCTGCGGTGATAGCCACCCACATCAGGTAAGAACCGATTTTACGCGCGCTTGGGTCGTTAGGTTTTGAGCCATACAGCGGCGGCAGGTTAGCGATAATCGGGTAGATGGTCCCGCCGCTGCGTGCGGTGTTGGACGGGGTAAACGGTGCCAGCAGCAGGTCGGCGAAAGCAATGGCGTAGCCCAGCGTCAGGCTGCGGCGGCCAAGGTATTTCACCAGAATCAGCGCCAGTCGGCGGCCAAACTGGGTCTTATCGTAACCGGCAGCAAACATAAATGCGCCGAAGATAAGCCAGACGGTGGAGTTCCCGAAGCCGCTGACCGCCCATTTAAAGGAGGCTCCCGCCAGCTTGAATTTCGGGTCGGCCATTTGCTCCGGGCTGAACAGCAGCCACTGACTGCCGAGCGAAATGACGACGATCCCGGTCAGGCCGATAACGGCGCCCGGCAGCGGTTCGAAGATAAGCCCGACGATAACGCCGACGAAGACAGCGAAGAAGTGCCAGGCGTACGGCGGCAGGCCGTCCGGGACCGGAACCAGCATCAGCAACAGCGCCACAATGATGGGCAGGGCCATCATCAGCCAACGTTTGTTGTTGCCTGCTTTTTTATTGCTCTCTTTGAGCGGCGGTAGATTGGTGGTTATTACACTCATAATGACACCGTTATAAGGAGTTAAGGATTCGTTTTATATTTCCGCTTACTTTAGTTTTTAAACTTACTTTATTAATTAAACGCTCTTGGTTAGCGGTTGCGGAAATAGGTATTCATCGCTTTTTATCGGCGGTGAATTAAATTTTATGGATAGTTATATATTGCGCTTTCGGGGTATATGACAATTGATCGAGATCAAAAAAACAGATTCTGGTTATTCTTTTCGTAAAAAATAATAGTTCGTGTTTTAGCAGGGTTATTTACGGCGAAAAGTTATCAGTTTGATCATTAAAAAAGCGGCGCTCAGGTCATTTTTGATGTTTTTTGCTGACTCGATTCCGCTTACCGCATGGTCTGGCGCGTGTTCACGGCGTGCATCTGGTAGGTAACTAAAATGTTATATTAATTTAATAAGCTGTTATCTTTTATATTTTAATTAATAACACGTTGTGGGTAATTGTGTTATTACGGTTCTTCAATAGTTTTTAAACTAACGTAAATAGTTTGGTAACTAAAAATAGTCTTATATTGTTGACATGCGAAATGGCCAATAACCAGAACGAAAATAGTGCCAGCAACCGAATTCTCAGTTTTAAATTTTAAAGTTTGGAGTCGACATTATGAGCACCGACAAAAACATGTTAAGCCCATTTACTTTACCTAACGGTACGGCGTTAAAAAATCGTCTGCTAATGGCACCGATGACTACCTGTACCGGGTATTTTGATGGCACCGTGACCGAAGAGCTGGTGGAGTACTACCGCGTCCGCGCCGGGAGCATCGGTACCATCGTGGTGGAATGCTGCTTTATTGACGATTTAGGCCTGGCCTTCCCTGGCGCTATCGGGATAGACACCGACGAAAAAATTGCTGGCCTGGCGAAAATCGCCGCCGCGATTAAAGCTGAAGGCTCCAGAGCCCTGCTGCAGATTTACCACGGCGGCCGCATGGTCGACCCTAAACTCATCGGTGGCCGCACGCCGGTTGGCCCAAGCGCGCTGGCCGCACCACGCGACGGTGCTGCAACACCGCGTGCCCTGACCACAGAAGAAGTGGCGGGCATGGTGACTAAATTTGGTGAGGCCGTTCGCCGCGCCATTCAGGCTGGTTTCGACGGTGTGGAAATCCACGGCGCGAACACCTATCTGATTCAACAGTTCTACTCCCCGAACTCAAACCAGCGTGATGACGAATGGGGCGGCAGCCGCGACAACCGCGCTAAGTTCCCGCTTGCCGTGCTGGATATCACCCATCAGATGGTGCGTCAGTTTGCTGACGATGCATTCATCATCGGCTACCGTTTCTCCCCGGAAGAGCTTGAAGTGCCTGGGATTCGTTTCGACGACACCATGTACCTGCTGGAAAAACTGGCCGAGCGAGGCCTGGACTACCTGCACTTCTCTCTGGGTTACTCGCTGCGTCCGTCCATTAACGACACCACCGACCCGACGCCGCTGATCAACAAATACTGTGCAATGCGCTCCGACGCGCTGGCGCAGATCCCGGTGATGGGCGTGGGCGGCATCGTGAATGCTTCCGACGTGGAAACCGCGCTGGAGCACGGGTATGACCTGGTGGCCGTAGGCCGCGCCTGCATTGCCTACCCGGACTGGACTGCCCGCATCGCCAACGGCGAAGTGCTGGATCTGTTTATCGACAGCACCAAACGCGAAGAATTGACCATCCCTGAGCCGCTGTGGCGCTTCTCGCTGGTCGAGGCGATGATCCGTGACATGAGCATGGGCGGAGCCTCTAAATTTAAACCGGGGATCTTCGAAGAAACCGTCAGCGATGACGTCAACCAACTGGTGATTAACGTCAGCCTCGACAGCGATCGCATCGCCGATATCGCGCTGGCCGCTGGCCCGCAGGACGACGTGGAGTTCACCACTAACTTCGAAGAAATTCGTACCCGTATCCTGACCGCCAACTCGCCGTTTGTGGATGCCATTTCCGGCGCGACTTCCCAGAGCGAAGCGGTGAAAAAAGCCGTTTCTAAAGCGATGGTGAAATCCAGCAAGCAGCAGGCGTTTGAAGAAAGCGGCGGCGTTAGCGCCCCGCAGAGCTACGACGTGGTTGTGGTCGGCAGCGGCGGTGCCGGTCTGGCGGCGGCGATTCAGGCCCACGACGAAGGTGCCAGCGTGCTGATCGTTGAGAAAATGCCGTCCATCGGCGGGAACACCGTTAAGGCATCTGCCGGGATGAACGCGGCGGAAACCCGCTTCCAGCGCGTCAAAGGTATCTTCGACAGCAAAGAGCTGTTCTATGCCGAAACCCTGAAAGGCGGCTACAACAAAAATAACCCAGAGCTGCTGCACCGCTTTGTGGAAAACGCCCCGCAGGCCATTGAGTGGCTGGCGGATCGCGGCATCATGCTGAACGACATCACCACCACCGGCGGGATGAGCATTGACCGCACCCACCGCCCACGTGACGGATCGGCGGTCGGCGGCTACCTGATCAGCGGCCTGCTGCGTAACATCAACAAACGCAGCATCGACGTGCTGATGGAAACGGCGGTAACGGAAATCCTGTTTGACCAGGGCGCAGTCAGCGGCGTGGCGCTGCTGACGGACGAAAACGAAGCGCTGACCATCCACGCGAAAAGCGTGATCGTGGCGACCGGCGGCTTCAGCGCCAACAGCTCGATGGTGGTGAAATATCGCCCGGATCTGGAAGGCTTTGTCACCACTAACCACAAAGGCGCCACGGGCGGCGGTATCGCGCTGCTGGAAAAACTGGGCGCAGGCACCGTGGATATGGGCGAAATACAGATTCACCCAACCGTGGAGCAAACCACCTCGTACCTGATTTCCGAGTCCATTCGCGGCGGCGGTGCCATCCTTGTGAACCAAAAAGGCAGCCGCTTCTTCAACGAAATGGAAACCCGCGATAAAGTGTCGGCGCAGATTATCGCGCTGCCGGAGAAATACGCTTACATCGTGTTCGACGAGAACGTTCGCACTAAAAACAAAGCGGCAGATGAGTACATCGCCAAAGGCTTTGTGGTCAGCGCCGAAGGGCCTCGCGAACTGGCGGAGAAACTGGGAATGGATTACCACACCTTCCTCGCCACGCTTGAGCGTTACAACGGCTTCGTGGAAAATCAGTACGACGAAGATTTTGGCCGTAAAACCGCGCTGCGCAACCCGATTAAAGATGGCCCGTTCCACGCCATCCGCATCGCCCCTGGGGTGCACCACACCATGGGCGGCGTGACCATCAACGCCGAAACCGAAGTGCTGGATAAACAGCATCAGGTTATCCCTGGCGCGTTCGCGGCGGGTGAAGTGGCCGGTGGTATTCACGGCGGCAACCGCATCGGCGGTAACGCGGTGGCGGATATTATTGTCTTTGGTACCCTGGCGGGCCATCAGGCGGCAAGCTGGGCAAAACGCTAAGCCCAACTGCGCTCCGGCCCTCGCCGGGGCGCAACCTTTTCAGCAAAAGGAGCCCGCTATGTCGCAACCCGAAGGTGTTTATGGCTACTCCGCCGTTTTAATGGGCTCGCCCATTCTCCTCAAGCTGTTCGAACCCAACGAAACTCTCGCCTCTCAGGTGTTCCGCCTGATCAAACAATACGAAGATCTGCTCACCGTGAACCGGGCCGAATCCCAGGTGATGAGCATTAATCACGCGGCGGGCAAACATCCGGTTGCCGTCAGCCGTCCGGTGTTCGAGCTTATCAAATGCGCCAAAGCCGCCAGCCTGTTCCCCGACAGTATTTTTAATCTCGCCATTGGCCCGCTGGTGAAGCGGTGGAAGATTGGTTTCAAGGGCGATAGCGTTCCGCCGGCAGAAGACATCGCCGCGCTGCTGCCGCGCACGCAGCCGCATCAGGTGGTGCTGGACGAAGCCGAAGGCAGCGTTTATCTGGCACATAGCGGGATGGAAATAGACCTGGGCGCGATAGCCAAGGGCTATATTGCCGACCGGGTACGCGACTTCCTGCAGCGGCAGGGCGTGGCGCAGGGGCTGATTAACCTCGGCGGTAACGTGCAGACGCTGGGCTCGCCGGAAGGCGGCTGGTCCATCGGGCTGAAAAAGCCGTTTAGCGGCCCGGAAGAGATGCTGGGCGTGATTGAGGTGGCGAACAAATCGGTGGTGACATCCGGCGTTTACGAGCGCTATTTCGAGCTGGACGGCAAACGCTATCACCATATTCTCGACCCGCGCACGGGCTACCCGCTGGATAACGACCTGGATAGCGTGACGATCGTCTCGACTGACTCGCTGGATGGGGACATCTGGACGACGTTGATTTACGGCATGGGATTAGAAAAGGGCGGCGCAGTGCTGGCGAATCGCCCCGATATCGAGGCGATTTTTGTCACCAAACAGCGAGAGATTATTCTCTCTTCCGCCAGCCAGTTCCGCTTTACGTTACTGGATGACAGCTACCGGCTGATTACTGGCAGTACTGCTTGAGCAGGCCAAGCTGTTCGACCTGCAGGCGATAGCGGTACACCGGGCGGCCGGTCATGCCGTAATGAATGCTGGTGAACAGGATATTGATCTGCGCCAGCCAGATCAGATACTTACGGCATGACACGCGAGAGATATTCACCGCCGCTGCCAGTTCGTCGGTGGAGAACTCTTCCGTCGGATGGGTGTCGATCCACTGGCAAATGGTGCGCAGCGTTTGCGGCGTCAGCCCTTTCGGCAGGCGCTTGGCGTCCGCCACCACCGGGGAGCCACCGTGCAGCAGTCGGTCAACGTCCGCCTGCTCGTAATATTTGTGGGTGCCCATCAGGTTTTTCTTTTCGCGCCAGTTGGTTAACGCTTCTTCAAAGCGCGGGAACTGGAACGGTTTGATCAGGTAATCCACCACGCCGTAGTGCATCGACTTCTGGATAGTCGCCGCGTCCGCCGCCGAGGAGATAACGATCACATCGATGGTTTTTCCCGCTTCACGCAGCGTCGGCAGCAGATCCAGGCCGTTATCCTGCTGCATATACACATCCAGCAGGATCAGATCTATTTTTAGCTCCGGGTTGCTGACCATCTCCCGCGCCTGTTTCAGCGTGGAGGCGGAACCGCAGCAGCTAAAGCCCGGGATTTGGCTGACGTAGGCGCGGTTAAGCTCCGCAACCATCGCATCATCATCAACAATTAAGACATTAATCACGCATTGTTCCTTTCACTATCCCAGGGTAACTGCACAAAGAATTGGGTGAAGACGCCGGGTTCTGACTCCACCTGAATACTGCCGCCAAGGCGCTCAAGCTGCTGCCTGGCAAGGAACAGCCCCACGCCACGCTGCTCGCCTTTGGTGGAGTAGCCTTTGTCAAAAATAGACTGAATATGGTCCGGCTCTATACCCGGTCCGTCGTCGCTGACTTCCACGCTTAGCACGCCGTTCTGGTAGTGCAGCAGCACGCCTACTTCGCCATCAGGCTGGTCGCCCATCGCGTCCAGCGCGTTTTCAATCAGGTTGCCCAGCGCGGTAATCAGCGCCATCACCTGAAGTTCGTTCGGGTTCTCCGGCAGCTGGCATTCGTCGGCAAGCGCCAGATGGTGGCCCGCTTCCCGCGCGCGGTTAATCTTGCCAATCAGGAACCCGGCAATCACCGGCGACTTAATTTTGCTCTGCAGCGTGCCAATTTCCGTCTGGTAATTGCTGGCGGTTTGCAGAATGTACTCTTCAAGCTTGTCGTAATGCTTAAGCTGCAGCAGGCCAAGAATGACGTGCAGCTTATTCATAAATTCGTGCGAGCGCTCGCGCAGCGCGTCGACATAATTCACCATGCCGTCTACACGCTGGGTCAACAAATTGATTTCAGTCTTGTCTCGGAAGGTACTGATGGCGCCGATCACCTGATTATTTATACGAATTGGCACCGCATTACACAAGACCAGGCGGCCATAGCTGATGATTTGCCGATCCTGAATCGGCGTGCCGGTGTGCAGCACTTCGCACAGCGTGGCCACCAGCGGCCCCGGCGGCACGGTTTTACCGAGGCGGAAATCGTCCGGGGAGAGCAGCATTTTGCGCGCCGCGTGGTTGATAAGCGTCACGCGGCCTTCGCGGTCAACGGCGATAATGCCCTCTTTAACGGACTGCAGCATAGCCTGGCGCTGCTCGAACAGCGCGGAGATTTCATACGGCTCAAAGCCGAACAGAATGCGTTTCAGCACACGCACCAGCACCCAGGTGCCAAGCGAGCCGAACAGGGCGCTGAACAACACCGTCCAGAGCACGCTCCAGCGGCTCTTGCTGATCTGCTCGTCCACTTTGCTCAGCGAGATGCCGATGGCGACCACGCCTATCTGCTTATGCTGTTCGTTATAGACCGGCGTAAAGACGCGCAGGGCTTCCGCCAGCACGCCGTGGTTGATCGACACATTCTCTTTGCCTTCCAGCGCCGGGAAAATGTCGTCGCCAATAAAATGCGAGCCAATATTGCCGGGTTGGGGGTGCGAATAGCGAATGCCGTTCATGTCGGTCACCACCACGAACAGCAGGTCGTTACGCTCCTGCACGCGGGTGGCTACCGGCGGAATAATGTCTTTGCTGTGGGGCTGCGTCAGGCCGTATTTGATCGTCGGATCGTCGGCCAGGGTTCTCGCCACCGCCAGCGCGGTGTCTTTCAGGCCGCTGCGGGTGGCGTTGCTGATCTGGATAAAGTACAGGGCGTAAACCACAAGCAGCACCGAGCCGATAACGGCGCACAGCATCAGCGTCACCGAGGTGCTGAGTTTCATCGGGCGCTTGGCCGTCGTTTGCGGGGGCTTCGTGTCGCTCATGGTTGTTCCGGTCCGGGGCGCAAACGGTGATTATCGCCGATGGAACCGGATTGTAAAAGCCGTGTCAGAGATAGCGGCCAATATACCTCTGCGGGGAAACGCCCAGCTTTTTCCTGAACATAGCGATAAACGCGCTGCTGCTGGCGTAGCCGAGCGTGCTGGAAAGATTGCTGATGGTGGTACCGCGCGCAAGGTGGCAGACGGCTTCCACCAGGTGCATTTGCTGCCGCCATTCGGTAAAGCTGAGCTGCGTCTCTTCCCGGAACAGCCTCGCCAGGGTTCTTTCGCTTGCGCCGACCCGTTTTCCCCACCAGGCCAGGGTTTCCCGCTGGGAAAGGTCGCTGCACAGCGCATCGCAAAGCTGGCGAATACGCCTGTCGTGGGGGAGGGTGATATGGCACAGGGCAATATCCTGCAGGCGCAGCAGCTCGTTGTGCAGCAGGTCGTGCAATAGCTGGCTTCGCTGCGGGTCGGCGGGTTTTTCCAGGCCAGCGACGGTCAGGGACTGAAACAGCGGCGTGACGGCCAGGCTGCGGCTGTGGCGGCTGAACGCGGCAGAAGCCGCTGGCGTCATGTAGAGATTGTGGGTGACCACGTTGCCGATGGCTTCCAGGCCGTGAGGCAGTCGCCCCGGCAGCCAAAGCGCGTGGCCAGGGGCGACGACCCAGACGTTTTGCTCGCTGCGGATTTTTGCCACGCCGCTAACCGGGTAAATCAGCTGGCCCTGCTCGTGGGCGTGAAACGGCTCCTGGCTTCCTGCGCTATAATGGAGTTCTCGTACTTCCAGAAACGCTTCCTGCGGACTCTGCTGTGTGAATTGCTTTATCATTTGTTGCCTGCCGTTCGTCCGATTCTCGCCATTTCATGATGCAGTAGCGCGTTAAGACAATCTCTGTCTGCTTTGCGATATCCCGTCAACCGATCGCGCTATTCTGCCACGGGTGCTCTTCTCTTTTAAAGGTGAATAATTATCATTTCGATCCTCTTCTTATAACATGATACGGTCGATATGAAACAGGGCGGATGGGTAAACGGGAACATGCCTTTAAAGGCGTTAAGTTGTGCGGTCTTTGCGGCGTGCGCGGGCTTTGCCCATGCAGCGGACAAACCGGCGGCACAGGACAGCACGATGGTTGTTACGGCCACGGCACCTTCTTCTTCCGGGCAGGAAGATGAAACCAATGTGGTGGCACATGAGGCGGTGGCTGGCACCAAATCCAGCTCTCTGATTAGCCGCACGCCGCAGAGTATTTCGGTGGTGACACAGGCGCAAATCGCGGCCATGGCGGCAAAAAACATTCCCCAGACGCTGCGCTACGTCGCGGGCGTCTCCTCGGAAGATGCCGGCCCGGATACCCGCTTTGACACCATCATGGTGCGTGGTTTTGAAGCCGACGAATATCTGGACGGCCTGCGCCTGCCGCGCGAAGCCTGGTGGAGCCGCCCGGCGTGGGATCCGTTCCTGCTCTCCCGCATTGAAGTGGTCAAAGGTCCGGCTTCGGTGCTCTACGGCCAGGCCAACCCCGGCGGCGTAGTGAATCTTGTCAGCAAAACGCCGCAGGCCCAGCCGGGCGGCCAGGTTTACGTCAGCGCCGGGAATAACAGCCAGTTTGGCACCGGCTTTGACGTCACCGGCCCGCTAACCGACAGCCAAGAGTGGCTTGGCCGCGTGGCGGGCACCTTCTTCGACACCAAAACGCAGGTCGATCATACCCGCTACCAGCACTACGACATTGCGCCGTCCGTGACCTGGCAGCCAAACGATCGCACCAGCCTGACGCTGCTGGCCCAGCTGCGCCAGGATCCTGACACCGGTTTCTACAACATGCTGCCGGTCAAAGGCACGCTGGTGAACAACCCGAACGGTAATATTGGCACCCACTTCTACGGCGGCCAGCCGGGCTTTGATACCTACACCCGCAGGCAGGGCAGCATCGGCTATCAGTTCCGTACCGAATTGAACGATAACATTACGCTGCGCCAGAACGTGCGTTACATCAGCAGCAGCGCCGATTACCGCATGGTGTACCCGTTCGGGACGTACCCAACCCAGCCGCTGGTTGACCGCTACTCCATGAACCTTACCGAAACGATGAGTAACTTTGCGGCGGATAACCAGGGCGAGTTCCGTTTTGATACCGGGCCAGTGTCGCACACCGCGCTGCTCGGCGTGGATGTGATGCACTCCTCGGTGCGCAGCCAGGCGGGCTACGGCGACGCTGTGCCGCTGAATTACCTCAACCCGGACTACAGCACGCCGGTCGAGATCCCGGCGTTTACCAGCAACAGCCATTCGACGATGGATCAAACGGGGCTTTACCTGCAGGATCAGCTGACGCTGGACAACTGGGTGATGAGCCTCGCCGGGCGGTATGACAGCGCGCAAACCAAAGCGACCAACCTGCTGGACGGTTCTCACCAGACGCGCAATGACTACGCCACCACCGGCCGCGCGGGGCTGTTGTACCACTTTGATAACGGCATTGCGCCGTACATCAGCTATTCCACCTCGTTTGTGCCAAGCGCGGGTACCGGGTTTAACGGCAATGCGTTTAAGCCAACCAAAGGCAAGCAGACCGAAGTTGGGCTGAAGTACGATCCGGTCGGAATGGACGCGCTGTTTACTCTGGCGCTGTTCGATCTGCGTCAAACCAACGTCGCCACGCCGGATCCCGATCATGTGAATTACAGCGTGCAGACCGGAGAGATCCGCTCCCGTGGGATCGAACTGGAAGGTAAAGTGAACGTCACGCCAGTCTGGCAGATCCTCGCATCCTACTCGCTGACCGACCCGGAAGTGCTGCAGGCGAACGACGGCAGCGAAGGCAAACACCCGATGGGCATTTCCCGCAACCTGGCCAAGCTCTGGAGCCAGTACGCGTTCAGCGGCCCGCTGGATGGTTTCTCCCTCGGCGGCGGCGTGCGCTATGTCGGCCCAAGCTATGCGACAACGGATAACTCACTACAGGTGCCGGGCGCCACGGTGTATGACGCCCGCATCGGCTGGCAGTACCGCCAGTGGCAGGTTGCCCTTAACGCCGCTAACCTGACGAACAAAACCTACCTTGCAGCCTGCCAAAACAACGGCTGTGAGTACGCGGTTAAGCGTCAGTACGTGGCCACGTTAAGCTACCAGTGGTAAGCGAATGCTCTCCCGCAGACGTTTACTGACCTTTGCGCTGGCCGCCCCGTTTATCGGGGCGGCTGGTGCCGTTTCCGGGCCTCCGCAGCGCCTGGCGGTGCTGGACTGGGGGCTGACTGAGCTGATTCTGGCGCTTGGCGTGACGCCGCAGTCGGTATCGGCCCCCGACTGGTATCGCAAGCTGATAGGCACGCCGGAACTGCCCGCCAGCGTGGTGGATATCGGCCTGCTGTTTCAGCCAAACCTCGAAACCCTGTATGCGCTAAAACCCGATCTGATCGTTATCACGCCGGGTCACGCGCTTCTTAAGCCTCAGTTGGATCGTATTGCGCCCACGCTGACGCTGCCAACCGGCAGTCTCGCCGAATGGCAAATTTCCCTCGATAAGCTGGCTGTTGTACTCCAGCGCCAGGCGCAGGCTCGTGCGGTCACGGCGGCTTTTGAGCAGGCTGCGATTCGTGCCAGAGAATCCGCTTCTGCTTATCAACGTCCGCTGTTTATCGCCACGCCGGTAGACGCGCTGCATATGCGGCTTTACGGCACGGGCAGCCTCGCCGGAGATGTGCTGTCGCGCTGCGGTTTCAGCAATGCCTGGCGCGGCGGCGTTAACGCGCAGGGCGAGGCTATGGTCGAGCTGACGCGCATTGGGGCAGACAATGCCGGGCTGATTCTTTTGCCGGAGGACGGGCAATGGCCGCAGATCCAACGCTGGCAGAGTTCACTGCTCTGGCAGCGCCTGCCGCTCACCTCTCAGACTCAGCTGGCGTTCCCGGCGCAAAAATTCAATTCCGGTGGTGCGCTTGTGACGGCCACGCGCATTGCCGAAGCATTGGGGCAAATCGTGGCGGGGTGGCAGCATGGCTGAGACGGGAAAAACGACGGCTTCCTGGCTGCTGATCGCCGGGCTTTGGCTGGCGAGCATCGTCATGGCGCTGCAAAACGTCGCGCAGCACGGCGGGCTTCTTCATGGCCTTAACGTGCTGTTTAGCTCGAAAATGGCCGACGCGCAGGCGGTGATCCTGCACTCCATGTGGTTCCCGCGCCAGGTGATGGCCTTACTCGGCGGCGCCGTACTGGCCCTTTGCGGCTGGCTGATGCAGCGGGCGCTGCGCAATCCGCTGGCGGAACCGATTACCCTCGGCATGACTTCCGGCGCAACGCTGGCTTTGGGTGTGGCGTCGATGTGGTTCCCGGCGACGCTGCTCTCTGCACGAACCGGCATAGTGATTACCGGGGAAGTTGTCGCTTTGCTGCTGGTGTTGCTGCTTTCCTGGCGGCAGCGTCTGTCGCCGCTGGTGATGATTCAGGCGGGGATGTTGGTCAACCTGTGGTGCGGCTCGCTGACGATGATCATGGCGGTGATCAACGACCGTTTTCTGCTGTCGGTGCTGATGTGGGGCGGCGGTTCGCTGGCGCAGCAGGACTGGAGCGGCGTGACGGCGATTCTGCCCTGGCTCGGGCTGTGCGGCCTGGCTTTGCTGTTGTTGCTGCGCCCGCTGGCCCTGCTCAGGCTCCCGGAGGCGATGGTGAGCAGCCTGGGGGCTTCTCCGCTGCTGATCCGTTCGGTAGCGATGGCGCTGGCGCTGGTGATGAGCGCCTTAATCATTAACAGCGTCGGGGTGATTGGTTTTATCGGCCTGGCCGCCCCGCACCTGGCGCGCTTAGGTGGGGCGCGTACCACCCGGCAAATGCTCAGCCACTCGCTGCTTATTGGGGCCGGTTTGCTGTGGTTCACCGACCTGTGCGTCAGCCGTATCACGCTGCTGGACGGGCAGCTGCTGCCGGTGGGGATGTTAACTGCCCTGACCGGCGGCCCGCTGCTGATCCTGCTGGCGGGCAAGGCCCGGCACCAGGTACTGGATACCACGCCTTCAGCTTACGAAGGCGAAGCGGGCGGCGTGCGCTTCCCGGCGGGCATGGCTTCTGCGCTGCTGCTGGTGGCTGTTGTGCTGTCGCTGTTTGTCGGCCAGGGGCTGCACGGCTGGCACTGGACGACCCTTGCGGAGCAACCCGCTTTGCTGCCGATGCGCCTGCCGCGCCTGCTGGCGGCATTGAGCGCCGGGGCTTTGCTGGCGGCGGCGGGCGTGTTGATGCAGCGCGTCAGCGGTAACCCGCTGGCAAGCCCGGAGATCCTCGGCATTGGCGGCGGGGCGGCGATGGGCGTGACGGCATTTCTGCTGCTGTTCCCGACGAGCGGAACGGGGCTGATGATTCTCAGCAGCGCCGCCGGGGCGCTGATCAGCCTGCTGGTAACGCTGTGGAGCAGCCGCCAGAGCGCCTTTAACCCGCAGCGGGTGCTGCTGAACGGTCTGGCGCTGAACGCGCTGTTCCAGGCCATCGCCAGCATTGTGATGCTGAATAACCGCCAGGCCAGTTCGATGCTGCTGCAGCTGATGACCGGCAGCACCTACTACGTCAATAACGGCATCGCCATCGGCGTGTTCTTCGCCATGTTGCTGCTGTTGGCGGTTTCTCCGCTGTGCAAACGCTGGCTACTGCTGCTGCCGCTCGGGCAGGTGAGCGGTTCGCTGGGCGTGAATGTCGCCAGGGCGAGGATTAGCGTGCTGGCGCTGGCCGCATTGATGACCGGGCTGGCCACGCTGATCGTCGGGCCGGTGTCGTTTGTCGGGCTGCTGGGGCCGCATCTGGCGAGAAAAGCCGGCGCGAAACGCCCGATGGCGCAGCTGTTCACCGCCGCGCTGCTGTCCGCGCTGATTATGGTGCTGGCGGACTGGATGGGCCGCAATTTTCTCTATCCGCGTCAGCTGCCCGTGGGGCTGGTGGCGTCGCTGGTCGGCGTACCGCTGCTGGTATGGCCGCTGATCCGTAGCCGGGCGCATACACATCAACAATAGCGCCGGCAGAGTAATGTCGAAAAGGAAGTAACAATGTCTCTGTTAATGATGCTGTTCCGCCTGGTGGGCGGCTGGCTGGTGCTGGCGGCGTTTGCCAGCGTGGTCAGCGGGTTAAGCAACGCCTCGCTGCTGGCGGTGATCAACCATAGCCTGACGCTGCCGCCCGGCGGGCTGGCCGACGTGGCGCTGAAGTTTGTGTTGCTGGCCGCGTTAATGCTGGGCACCCGCGTGCTGGCTGAAACGCTGTTTATGTGGCTCGGGCAAAAAGTGAAGGCCACGCTGCGCAAAGACGTGGTGGATCACGTCAGCGAAACCGCCTGGGCGCAGCTGGAGAAAACCGGCATGGCAAAAGCGGTGTCCATTCTGACTCAGGATCTCGACACGCTGGTGGTCTTTTTCGTCAGCCTGCCGGGGCTGCTTATCTATGGGGCGGCGATTGTCGGCTGCCTGATTTACCTCGGCACGCTGTCGTGGCAGGTCCTGCTGCTGGCGCTGCTGGTGCTTGGCCTGGGGGCGATGGGCTACCGCGCCGCCCACGGTAAAGCGTTGGGGCTGTTGCGTAGCTCGCGGCAGCGGGAAGATACGCTGATTGCCCAGTGTAAAAAACTGTTCGATGGCGGGCGCGAGTTTCGCCTGAACCCGTCGCGCAGGCGACATTTTGTCGACGGACCACTGAGCGAGAATATCGAGGCGGTGCGCATCGAACGCACTCGTGGGTATGTGTTTTACGGCCTGGCGAAGAGCTGGGGTAGCGTGCTGTTCTTCGCGTTTATCGGCGTGGTGCTTTACTGGCTGCGGGAGTCGCTGGCGCTGAGTTCGGCGGTGATGACCGGCTACACGATGATTTTTCTGTACATGATTGTGCCGGTGGAAGGCGTTTTGTCGGCGCTGCCGACGGTGACCAGCGCCCGCATCGCGCTCCAGCGAATCGCCCAGCTTAAAACCGATCTGCCGCAGGAAAAGCTGCTGCCGCTGAAAAGCCCGCCGCGTTTTGACGGCCTTGAGCTGGCCGATATTCGTTACGAATATCAGGGCGAAGAGGGGGAACGTTTTACTCTCGGGCCGCTTAATCTTCGTTTCACTCAGGGCGAGCTGGTCTTTCTGGTGGGCGGCAACGGCAGCGGGAAAACCACGCTGGCCAATCTGCTGGTGGGCCTTTACCCGCCGGACAGCGGCGACCTCCGACTAAACGGCAGGCTGATAACGCCCGAGCAGCGTGAGATCTACCGCCAGCATTTTGCCGTGGTATTCAATGATTTCTTCCTGTTCGATGACGTGGATAACGTCCACGAGCGCACGGCGGACCAGGTGAATAAGCTGCTGCACCTGCTGAAGCTCGACCACAAAGTGGCCTTCCGGGGCGGGCGTTTCTCGACCACCGCGCTTTCTCAGGGGCAGCGTAAACGTCTCGCGCTGCTGCAGGCATGGCTGGAGAACCGGCCTTTTTATCTGTTTGACGAATGGGCGGCAGATCAGGATCCCGGTTTTAAAGAGGTGTTCTACAAAGTGCTGCTGCCGATGCTGAAAGCGGAAGGCAAAACGGTGCTCGCCATTACCCACGACGACCGCTATTTCCCGCTGGCGGACAGGCTGATCAAGCTTGAGTCAGGGCAGGTGGTGGCAGACAGCGTACTCAGGCCGCTGTCTGCCTGAATCACAGAGTTACACCAAATGACACGCGACGCGATGAGCATCGCCCACTTCCCGCAGCGCCGGGACCTCCTGGCGGCAGCGGTCGGTGACCAGCGGGCAGCGCGAGGAGAAGCGGCAGCCGGAAGGCGGGCGAGAAGGATCGGGGATTTCGCCCTGAATGGCGGCCACCGGCTCGCTGTCCGGATCCAGCGTCGGAACCGCGGCTAACAGCGCCTGCGTATACGGGTGCAGTGGTCGGCTGAACAGCGTGTCGCGGCTGGCGGTTTCCACCAGTTGGCCGAGATACATCACCGCGACGTCGTCGCAGAGGTGCTCCACCACGCCGAGATCGTGCGAGATAAACAGAAACGTCACGCCGCGTTCGTCGCGCAGATCGGAAAACAGGTTGATGATCTGCGCCTGAATGGAGACGTCGAGCGCCGAGATCGGTTCGTCCGCAATAATAAAATCGGGGTTAAGGATCAGCGCGCGGGCAATACCGATGCGCTGGCGCTGGCCGCCGGAAAACTCATGCGGGAAACGGGTGTAATGCTGCGGTGCCAGCCCGCAAATCTTCATCACTTCCAGCACCTTGTCCCGCAGTTCGGCGCGGGTGCACAGCTTGTGCTCCAGCATCGCTTCCCCGATGGCATCGCCCACGCGGATGCGCGGGTTTAAAGAGCTGTAAGGATCCTGAAATACCAGCTGGATTTTGGGGCGCAGCGCCCGCGATTCTTTGGCGCTCAACTCACTCAATTCTTTGCCGCGATACTTCACGCTACCGGCGGTTTTGTCATACAGGCCAAGCAGGGTGCGGCCAACGGTGGTTTTTCCGCTGCCGGACTCGCCCACGAGGCCGAAAATCGTGCCCTGGCGAATGTTGAAGCTGACGCCGTCGACCGCGCGCAGCTCACCAGTTTGTTGGCCAAAAAGCCCGTCGCGCAGCGGGAAGTGTTTTTTGAGCCCTTCGACTTCAATCACGTACTGAGTGTTCACGATGCGGACTCCGCTAACTCACTGTAAAAACAGGCGGCCTGGCGCTGCTGGCCGAGCAGCGCCGGAATGCCCTGGCGGCAGCGATCGGTGGCGCGTTCACAGCGATCGGTAAAGGCGCAGTAGGGCGGCAGGGCGGCTAAATCGGGCACCTGGCCGGGGATCGAATAGAGCCTGCGGCGGCGTTCGCCGGGAACAGGCCGGGAAGAAATCAGCCCTTTGGTATAAGGGTGCAGCGGATTGCGGAGCACCTCCGCCGTTGGCCCCTGCTCAACGATGCGCCCGGCATACATCACCACGACGTGTTCGGCCATCTGGGCGATAACGCCGAGATCGTGGGTGATCAGCATCAGCGCCATACGGTGCTGGCGAGCCTGATCCCGCAATAGACGTAGGATCTGCGCCTGAACGGTGACGTCCAGCGCCGTCGTTGGCTCATCGGCGATCAGCAGCTTTGGCCGACAGCTCAGTGCCATGGCGATCATCACGCGCTGTAACATCCCGCCGGAAAGCTGGTGCGGGTAGCTGGCCATCAGGCTTTCCGCTCGCGCCAGCCCGACGTCGGTCAGCATTTGTGTCGCCAGCTGCCAGGCGGCCTTGGGCGTTTCGCCCCGGTGGCGGATCAGCGGCTCGCAAAGCTGGTCGCCGATAGTCAGCACTGGGTTCAGGGCGGTCATCGGCTCCTGGAAAATCATCGCCAGTTCGTTGCCGCGCAAATCTGCCATCTGCGCGGGCTTCAGGCCCAGCAGATTTTTCCCCTGAAACAGGATTTCGCCGCCGTCGATACGTGCCGCCTGCGGAGGCAGCAGCCCCATCAGCGACATGGCGGTCACGCTTTTGCCGCAGCCTGACTCGCCGACGACGCCGACGGTTTGCCCGGCGCGAACGGTAAACGATACGTCCTGCACGGCACGCACGCGCCCATGCTCTCCGGCGAAGGAGAGGGAAAGGTTATTGAACTCAATCAGCGCTTCGTTCATTTCGCGCCTCGCTTCATTTTCGGATCCAGCGCATCGCGCAGGCCGTCGCCCAGCACGTTAATGGCGATCACGGTGATAAAAATGGCGATACCCGGCGGCATCCACAGCCACGGGCGGCGCTGGAAGTCGATCAGGCTGTTGGCGCTGTCCATCATGTTGCCCCACGAAGGCGTGGGCGGCACGACGCCGAGGCCGAGGTAGCTCAGCGCGGACTCCATCAGAATGGCGTTGGCCACCGCCATCGTCGCCATCACCACCAGAATTGGAATGGTGTTCGGCAGCAAGTGCCCGAACAGGCGGCGGCGGGCGGAAAGGCCTAATACGCGGGCCGCCAGCATAAAGTCGCGCTCACGCAGGGAGAGAATTTGCCCGCGCACCAGGCGCGCCAGCTTCGGCCACTCCAGCAGGCTCAGCATGATAACCACCATGTAAATGCGCGAGTCCGGCGAGAAGTCGAGCTCCGACAGCATCGCGCCCGCGACGATCAGCAGCGGCAGGCTGGGAATGGTCATCACAAGGTCTGCCAGGCGCATAATCAGTTTGTCGGTCCAGCCGCCGAGATAGCCGGAAACCGCGCCGAGCAGGTAGCCGAGGGTAACCGAGAGCAGCATGGTCAGCAGGCCGATAATTAATGAGATGCGCCCGGCCAGCAGCAGGCGGGTGTAGACATCGCGCCCGAGGAAGTCGGTGCCCAGCCAGTGGATTTCGCCCGGCGGCTTGTTGATCATCAGGGCGTCGGTGGCGTCGTCCTTCCACGGCGACCAGAGCGGCCCCAGGGCGCACCAGATTGCCATCACTATCAGCAGAATCAGGCAGAACATCGCCAGGTGGTTGCGCCTCAGCGCCTGCCAGGCCTGATGCCACGGGGAAGGCGTCACCTGTGCCAGCGCCGGAATTTCGGCTTTGCGCAGGCGGCGATTGGTAGAAAACAGAGAGCTGAGCATCACGACCTCACCCGAATGCGCGGGTCGGCCCACGCGTAAAGCACGTCGGCAATCAGGTTGCCGAGGATGGTAAGTACCGCCAGAAACAGCGTGAAGCCCATCAGAACCGGGTAGTCACGGGCGGCGAGGGAATCAATATGAATGTGGCCGGCGCCCGGCCAGTTAAAGACCTTTTCGGTAATGATTGCCCCGGAGAACAGCCCCGGCAGCTCAAAGCCCAGCAGGGTGATGATCGGCAGCAGCGCATTGCGCAGGGCGTGTTTAAGAATAACGGTACGCTCGCGCAGCCCCTTGGCGCGGGCGGTGCGGATAAAGTCCATTTTCACCACGTCGAGCATACTGGCGCGGAAGTAGCGCGTCAGGCTGCCCGCCTGCAGCATCACCAGCGCGAGTACGGGCAGCACAAGGTGGGCGGCAACCTGCACGACGTAGGCCCAGCCGGTGGCGTCGCTGCCGGTGTTGGTCATGCCGCCGACGGGCAGCCAGTGCAGGTCTACCGCGAACCACTTGATCAGCAGCAGGCAGAGGAAAAAGGTCGGGAAAGACATGGCGGCGAACACCAGCACGCTGACCAGATGATCAAACAGCGAATTGGGTCTCATGGCCGAAACAATCCCCACCGCCAGACCAATCCCCCAGTAAAACACCAGCGCAATGGCGGCCAGCAGGAAAGAGTTCCAGATGTACTGGTTCAGCAATTGGCTAACGGGGATTTGATATTGCAGAGAGAAGCCCAGGTCTCCCGTCAGCAGTTGCCCAAGCCAGTGAAGGTAGCGGGTGAACAGCGGCTGGTCGAGGCCGTAAATTGCTTTGAGCTCGGCAGCGCGGGCGGCGGTCAGCGTAATATTGCCGTCGATAAAATCCCCGGGCGTTTTTGCAAACAGCATAAAGATAATAAACGAGGCGAGCAGCAGCATCGGCAGGGTTTGCAGCAGGCGGCGCAGAATAAAATTTTTCATCACGTTCTCACTGCCGCCGCCCCGGTGAAAGGGTGGCGGCAAGGGTTACTGCGTTACTTAACGATTTTCACATCCGGCAGGCTGCCGGTCAGGCCGTTGTAGATGTCTGGCTTAAAGCCGGTGACGCGGGCGCTGCTGGCGGACAGGATTTTGCGGTTGCCGAGCAGAATCGCCGGGGGATCTGCCGCCAGTACTTTATACAGCTCGTGGTAGATTGCCTTGCGCTTTTCTTCGTCGAGGGTGGCGTTGCCTTCGTTAATCAGCTTGTCCACCTGCGGATTGTTATAGCCGGATTCTTTGGCTTCGGTGCTGTAGTAATCCCACACGCCGTCGTGCGGATCGTTCAGCGTGCTGGTGCTAAAGGAGGCCAGATCGTAGTTGCCCGCTTTACGCTGCGCCATCAGGGCATTGAAGTCGACAACCTGCGGCTTCAGCAGCACGCCGATCTGCTGCCAGTTCTCTTTGGCGATAGGGATCAGCGCGTCGTTCAGCACTTTTTTGCTGACCAGCAGCGTCAGCTCCAGGCGCTTGCCGTCCTTCACGCGGATGCCGTCCGGGCCAGGCTTCCAGCCTGCTTCATCCAGTAGTTTTTTCGCCTGCGCCTGATCGAATTTATACGGGTTCACGCCCTCCGGGTTATAAGCCCAGGAGATCGGCGAGATCGGCTCGTTGGCGACCGTGCCGTAGCCCTGGTAGACCACGTCGATCAGTTTTTGGCGATCCAGACCGTAGATCAGCGCCTGGCGAACTTTTACGTCCTGCAGCGCCGGGCGGCGAACGTTGAATTCGACCTTGCTGTAGTCGCTGGAGCCGTAAAGGTTGATATTGGCGAAGCCCAGTAGTTTTAGCTGCTCAATATCATCCGGGCGGGAAGTAAAGGCGTCGTAATCCGTCTCGCCGGTCTGGAACAGCTGGAAGTTGGTGGACGGGTTAGTCACGCGGTAAATAAAGCGCGGCGTTGGCGGGGTGCCGCGATAGAAATAGGTGTTGGCGTGGAAGCGAATTTCCTGCCCTGGGATGTATTTCTCATACACATACGGGCCGTTGCCCAGCGGTTTGCCGTGCAGGGTACGCAGGTAATCCAGGTTGCCGCGCTGGTAGCCTTTGCCGTAGTACGCCTTCGATAGCACGGGGCCGCCGATTTTGCCTGGCGTGGTCGCACCCGGCTGGGTGGTGGTGACCTGCAGCGTGAGCGGGTCAATCACCTTCAGGCCGCTGACGCTGTCGGCTTTCCCGGCTTTGTATTCGGCACCGCCCGCGATGTTGGCGAGCGTGATGTCGGTATCGCCATCATATTTCGGGTCATACAGCACGGTGAGCGTGAACGCGACGTCTTCGGCGGTCAGCGGGGAACCGTCGCTAAAGGTCAGGCCAGGGCGCAGTTTGATGGTATAGACTTTGCCATCCGGGCTGACCGTCCAGCTTTCGGCGAGGCCAGGGACCAGATTGCCATGGCTGTCCCAGTCGATCAGGCGTGAGAAAATGACGTTGGTGACGTTTTCATCCCAGCCGTTAACGAAGAAGTAAGGGTTGAAGATCCCCTGAGGTTCGGAAATCCCGGCGACCACGGTGTCTTTGCGCAGCTTGGCCGTGGCCGGGATTTGACTGGCGTCGGTGGCGGGCGTGATGCCCTCTTTTAAGAGGTCATCGGCCGCCGCCGCGCCGGAGAAAGCCACCACGCTGCTAATCAGGGCTGCCTGTAAGGCCAGGCGAAAGCGCGTGGGTTTTGTTTGTAATGCATCAAGTAACCTGGCCAATAGCATTCCCTCAAGATTTTTTGCTGTAAAATTTACAAATCATGACGAAAGATAAAAGCCCAGATCTTGCCTGTCTAATAACGAAACGCTATGCCTTATACTCGTCATTCTTCAAGCTATACCTGCGTTGACCGCACCTGTTATTCGGCTTATCCATGAGCCTCACCCTAAAGGGCCGCTGCGAGCAGCGTTCAAATCCGTTCCCGACGGATTTGTCACCCCAGTCACATAGTTTAGCTATGCTCCTGGCGATGACTGGCCTTGCCGCCTTGTTGTAGCTTGAATTATTTAGAGTATTTAACTTTTTACTTCCGTAGCCCGTACAAAGCGTATTAGTTGTGCTGGAGCAAGTCCCAGCGGTTGCCGTAGAGATCTTCAAAGACGGCAACCGTGCCGTATTCTTCCTCTCGTGGAACTTCGCAGAAATGCACGCCGTTGGCCGTCATCATGGCGTGATCGCGCCAAAAATCATCGGTGTGAAGGAAAAGGAAAACCCTGCCGCCGCACTGATCGCCAATAGAAGCCTGCTGGCGTTCGTTGGTGGCTTTGGCTAACAGCAGGTGGCAATCACTTTCCGGGTTTGGCGTGACCACGACCCAGCGTTTTCCCTCTTGAGGCGTGTCCTCCACGAGCGTGAAGCCCAGTTTTTGGGTGTAGTATTCAATCGCCTTGTCGTAATCATCCACGACGATAGCCACGCAGCCCAGCGCCCGTTTTTGCGTTTTCAATGCCTGCTCCTTTCCTCCGGTGATAAACGGGCGTGAGCATAACATTCACCAAGGATTATTTCCGAAGTGTAACCATTCCTTGCCACTCTTAGCTTCAGGTGTTAAAAGGTGCCCCTTTGACAAATCACAAAGGAGCAGGGCGTGAAAAACACGTCAGTCGCCTCTGAGCCACAGGGCCAGGGTGCGGGGCCGGAGGATGGCCATCAATTACAGCGCGGCTTGCAGAATCGCCATATTCAGCTGATTGCGCTGGGCGGCGCGATCGGTACCGGACTCTTTCTCGGCATTGGCCCGGCGATCCAAATGGCGGGGCCTGCGGTCCTGCTGGGCTACGGCGTGGCGGGGATCATTGCATTTCTGATCATGCGCCAGCTCGGTGAGATGGTGGTTGAAGAGCCGGTTTCTGGTTCATTTTCGCATTTTGCCTATAAATATTGGGGGCCGTTTGCTGGCTTCCTGTCCGGCTGGAACTACTGGGTGATGTTCGTGCTGGTCGGCATGGCAGAGCTGACCGCCGGCGGCATTTATATGCAGTACTGGTTCCCGGACGTGCCGACCTGGACCTGGGTGGCGCTGTTCTTCGTGGTGATTAACGCCGCGAACCTCGTGAACGTGCGCCTTTATGGCGAGATGGAGTTCTGGTTTGCGCTGATTAAGGTGCTGGCGATTGTCGGCATGATTGGCTTCGGCATCTGGCTGCTGGCTTCCGGCCACGGCGGCGAGCGCGCGGGCGTGAGCAACCTCTGGCAGCACGGCGGCTTCCTCGCCACGGGCTGGCACGGGCTGATTTTGTCCCTCGCGGTGATTATGTTCTCGTTCGGCGGGCTGGAGCTTATCGGTATTACGGCGGCCGAGGCGCGTTCGCCACAAACCACCATCCCGAAAGCGGTGAACCAGGTGGTGTATCGCATTCTGCTGTTTTATATCGGCTCGCTGGTGGTGCTGCTTTCGCTCTACCCGTGGCTGGAGATCAAGTCCAACAGCAGCCCGTTTGTGATGATTTTCCACGAGCTGAACAGCAATGTGGTCGCCTCGGCGCTCAACTTCGTGATTCTGGTGGCTTCGCTGTCGGTTTATAACAGCGGCGTGTATTCCAACAGCCGCATGCTGTTCGGCCTCTCCGTGCAGCGCAATGCGCCAAAATTCCTGGCGAAAGTCAGCCGCGGTGGCGTGCCGGTGAATTCACTGCTGCTGTCTGGCGCGATCACTTCGCTGGTTGTCGTCCTCAACTATGTGCTGCCGCATGACGCCTTTGGCCTGCTGATGGCGCTGGTGGTGGCAACGCTGCTGCTGAACTGGATCATGATTTCGCTGGCGCACATCAAGTTCCGCCGCGCGATGCGCCGTCAGGGGCATGAAACCCGCTTCAAGGCGCTGCTTTACCCGTTCGGTAACTACCTGTGCATCGCCTTTATGATGATGGTGCTGGGGCTGATGTGTACCATTGACGGGATGCGCGTGTCTGCCATGCTGCTGCCGGCCTGGATAGTGTTCCTCTTTATTGCCTTTAAGCTGCTGCGCCGTAAAACCCACTAAAGTCCCCCCCAATAACGCCAGCTGCTTTTAATCGGGTTGGCGTTATTTATAATTAAATATTAATTAAGTTTTTATTTTATATTCTCCAGTGGCAATTTATCCCCTGGTTTGAGAGATTATATATAATCGAGAGGGGTTTGTTTTATGAGTTATTGTATTTAATGATGTGATGTCTGGGTAATATAATTATGATGAATGAAACAGGTGACTGCATAAATTAAATCTCATCTATTGAACAAGGAGTGTAAAGCGATGAGCAAGCGGAGTGATATAATTGGTGGAGAGGTTGCTGTTGATATCTCCCATGGTCTTATTTATACAGAAGTACTGGGATGGGTCGATTTGGGCCACGCTCAGGGGACCGATATACGAAATTTGTTGCGGGACATTGACTCGGGGGAAAGGCAGGAAAAGGAGTATTACGATGTAGCTTATTCACAGGCTATGACCAGCCCGGGCCGACTGATTAAAATGGGTAAATTTATTAAATGGCGGATTAAACGTGGCCGCACCCCACTTGAGCGCAGAAGTATTGCGCTGGCAATGATGATGTCGTTGGCGCGCAAGTTCGAAGGGCTGCAGGCGTCATTCCCCGTTAGCCTGGTGACGGACAGCGGATTCAGCGGCGAGGATCTGGTGTCAAATTTGCTGGGGTTCTATCGGGTTGTTTCTATCCCAAAGCCATTTGGCATGTTACGTGTAGTCAGCCGAGAAAAAGCGCTTAAACGCTGGGATCATTACGGCAAAATTGGCGGCTGGAAAAACGAATCGTTCCGGCCTCTGTTGTTTCCCGACCCCGATATCTTCCCCAACGCCAGACCTTACAAGGGCAACTTGCCTAACTTTATGCAAACCGTCAGGCCGTGGAGCGACTTCCGCTCAGGTATTGTCAGGGTCGTCAGCGCCGATGGCTCATATATCGATAATGGAAGAAACGGGGTACTACCTTATGCGTAACTCTTTAAAAATTTTTACCGCGGTCGTTGTGGTGATTGCCGCCGGGCTGGTGTGGGCGTGGCCTTATATAACAATGGAGTTCGCGGGTAGCGCCCATTACACCGAGCAGGACAAACGGGAATATAAATTTTATACCCCCGATATTCTGCGAGAAATGCCGCGGATTTCCCCCCGGTACGACTTTGACTATGTGAACGTTACCGGGCCTGGGGCATTTATTCATGCGATCCGATTCTATGATGTTGCTGACTCCAGCAGAATAGATACCTATCTGGATGTAAAAGGGTATGTAAAACAAAATGATTGCTTTATAGAAGCTGCTTGCTGGCAGGGGAGCGATCCCGAGGAGACGATCACAGTA
This sequence comes from Cedecea sp. Ae19-4, assembly GCF_059801165.1. NCBI lineage: Bacteria > Pseudomonadati > Pseudomonadota > Gammaproteobacteria > Enterobacterales > Enterobacteriaceae > Cedecea > Cedecea sp. Ae19-4. The sequence goes on from NZ_JBCHWG010000001.1 coordinate 193,296, forward strand.
AGCCATTTGGCAGAAAAAAATATTATCCAGATCGCCGTCATTTATGACTACTGATTGCCGCTACTTTTGCTGTACCGGAAGTTGCCGATAGCAACGTTCGTCTCCTTCCCGGATTTAGGATAACTTTATGCAAACCGTCAGGCCGTGGAGCGATTTCCGCTCAGGTATTGTCAGGATTGCCAGCGCCGATGGCTCATATATCGATAAAGCAAAGGGAGGGACGTTGCCTTATGCGTAACTCTTTAAAAATTTTTACCGCGGTCGTTGTGGTTACTGCCGCCGGGCTGGTGTGGGCGTGGCCTTATATAACAATGGAGTTCGCGGGTAGCGCCCATTACACCGAGCAGGACAAGCGGGAATATAAATTTTATACCCCCGATATCCTGCGAGAAATGCCGCGTATTTCCCCCCGGTACGACTTTGACTATGCGAATATTACTGGTCCTGCTGCACTTATTCATGCGATCCGATTCTATGATGTTGCTGACTCCAGCAGAATTGATACCTATCTGAATGCGAAAGGGTATATAAAACAAAATGATTGTTTTTTCGAAGCTGTTTGCTGGCAGGGGAACGACCCAGAGGAGACGATCACAGTAAGCCATTTGGCAGAAAAAAACATTATTCAGGTCACCGTTATTTATAATCTACGATAGCCGCTGATTATGCTGTGCCGGACGTTGCCGGTAGCAACGTTCGGCTCCTTTCGGTATTTAGGATAACTTTATGCAAACCGTCAGGCCGTGGAGCGATTTCCGCTCAGGCATTGTCAGGGTTGTCAGCGCCGAGGGCTCATATATCGATAATGGAAGAAACGGGGTACTACCTTATGCGTAACTCTTTAAAAATTTTTACCGCGGTCGTTGTGGTTATTGCCGCCGGGCTGGTGTGGGCGTGGCCTTATATAACAATGGAGTTCGCGGGTAGCGCCCATTACACCGAGCAGGACAAGCGGGAATATAAATTTTATACCCCCGATATCCTGCGAGAAATGCCGCGTATTTCCCCCCGCTACGACTTTAATTATGTGAATATTACCGGACCTGCCGCATTTATCCATGCAGTCAGCTTTTATGATATTGATGACTCCAGCAAAGTTGATCTTTATCTGGAGGAAAAAGGATATACAAAACAGGATGATTGTTTTATCGATGGAACGTGCTGGAAAGGAAGCGATCCCGAGGAGACGATTACGGTTGCACACCACGAGAAAAAAAAATTCATTCAGGTAAGTGTCATTTACAATCTACGATAGCCGCTGATTATGCCAGGCCGGAGGTGGACAACAGCAACGTTCGGCAACTAATCCTCCCTGATTTACGCTATCATGCTGCGCTAAAGAAACGGGTGTTAAAAGGGCAGGGGAATGAGCGTTAGTCGGAAAGGGATGCTGTATGTGTTGTTTGCGGCGGTGCTGTGGGGAAGCTCCGGGGTTTGTGCGCAGTACATCATGGAGCAAAGCCATATTTCCTCGGCGTCACTGACCATGCTCCGACTGCTGTTCTCCGGCCTGATTCTGCTGATGCTGTCGTTTATGCACGGGGACAAAATCTTCGCCGTGTTTAAGCAACGAAACGACCTGATTTCCCTGCTGATTTTTACCCTCTGCGGCGCGTTGACGGTGCAGCTGACCTTCCTTTTGACCATCGAACAGTCAAACGCCGCGACAGCGACGGTGCTGCAATTCCTTTCGCCGACCATTATCGTGGCCTGGTTTGCCTTTGTGCGGAAAAAGCGTTCCGGCAAACTGGTTTATGCCGCGATTGGCACCTCGTTAATCGGGACGTTTGTGCTGGTGACTCATGGCAACCCAGCGTCGATTACCATTTCCGGCAGCGCGTTGTTCTGGGGTATCGCCTCCGCGTTTGCCGCAGCGTTTTACACGACCTATCCCTCGAAGCTGATTGCTCGCTACGGCACACTGCCCGTTGTGGGCTGGAGTATGCTGCTGGGCGGCGCGGCGCTGCTGCCGTTTTACGCCAGCCAGATCGGCAGTTTCACCGCCACCGGCGGCACGCTGCTGGCCTTCTTCTACCTGGTGATAGTCGGCACGGCGATCACTTTCAGCCTCTACCTGACAGGGGCGCAAATGATTGGCGGGCCAAAGGCCAGCATTCTTAGCTGCGCGGAGCCGCTGAGCAGCGCATTGCTCTCGGTGCTGCTGCTGGGCATTAGCTTTACGCTGCCGGACTGGCTGGGGTCGCTGCTGATTATCTCTTCGGTGGTGCTTATCTCTCTGGATTCCCGGGGCAAGCTGCATTCACACTAAGTCGCTACATTTTGCAAGGTTTAATTACCGGCAGAAATATCATATTTTGAGGGGTAGAAGTTGCCGTTGTGATACGGTAAAAAGTGCGCTTCCCGGCGCAAGTCTGCACCTCCGATAAAGGTATTTCAGTGTGATGATTGATAATCTGATTGAGCGAATCTCTTCCGCTTTAGACGCCGAATACACCCTGGAAGGTTTGGTCAGACAGCTGCTGGAAATGCTGGAGCTGGTGACTAACATGGAATCCACCTACCTGACCCGCATTGATGCGGAGGGTAGCCAGCAGCAAATTGTTTTCTCCCGCAATACCAAGGCGATGAACATTCCCGAAGGGCTTTCCGTGCCCTGGGAAGACACGCTATGTAAACGCGCTTTAGACGAAGGCCGCCGCTATACCTGCGATGTCGCAAGCATATGGGGTGACTCTGAAGCGGCAAAGGCGCTGGGGATTGTGACCTACGTCAGCACGCCCGTGACCCTTGCCGATGGTTCGCTCTACGGCACGCTCTGCGCCGCCAGTTCTGAACAGCGCGAGCTGACCGATCATAGCGAACAGGTCTTGCAGCTGTTTTCTCAGCTGATTGCACAGCAGATTCAGAATGAGCAGCTATTGAAAAAGCTTCAGCAGGCCAACGTCGCGCTGACGACCGCCAGCTACACCGATGAATTAACCGGGTTGCCTAACCGCCGCGCGGTCTTCGATCAGCTGCCTCGTTTGTTCTCGCGCGCCAAAGATGACGCCCGCTACGTGCTGGTGGCCTTTGCCGATCTGGATGGATTTAAACAGATAAACGATTTGCACGGGCATGAAACCGGGGACGATTTCCTTTGCGCCATCGGCCAGCGGCTGAAAGAGGGCGTGAGGGGGGACGAAATATTAGGTCGCCTGGGCGGCGATGAGTTTATCGTTGCCGGTGCGGGGCCTACGGAATACAGCGAAGCTCTGCGAGCGACCATGGCTTTTCGTGCCAGACTGGCAGAGCTGCTGAGCGGCGAGTACCAGCTAAAATCCTGCGTGATTGATTATGCGGGGCCCAGCATCGGGGCTATCGCCGTGAATCCGGCTACTATCACGCCGGACGATGCGATACGCGAGGCGGACACGCTTATGTATGTGGATAAGAAGCGCCGTAAAAATGGCGCGGCGGTAAGCTAAACGCCGCGCGCAATCCTCAGGATGCCGGTGTTACTACAGCCTTATTACCGCTAAGTTCAGTCACCAGATCGTTCACGCCGTCGCTCATGTTAACGAAGCGAGTCAGCGGCGAGCGCGTGACCACCACAAATACGCCCACGTTATTCTGCGGCACCATCGCCATATAGGTAATGAAGCCGCCGCCGCCGCCGGTTTTCTGAATAATGCCCGGGCGGCCCTCTTTCGGTGACATCCAGACCCAGCCCATGCCCAGCGCGTCAGCTTTCCCCGGCACATCCATGCCAATGACCTTATGCAATTGGCTGCGCTGATAAATCAGGGTTTGCATTCTGTCTGCCTGGCTGCCGCGATGATGGAAGTCGGAAGAGAGGAATTGCTGCATCCAGCGCATCATATCGCCGGGGGTTGAATAGACGCCGCCGCTGCCCACCGCCGCCAGCGTGTTATCGCAAGGGCTGGCGCCTTTCTCGGCAATCATCAGGCGCTTGCACTGGTCTGGTGACGGGGTAAAGGTGGTGTCTTTCATCCCCAGTGGGCGAGCGATTTGCTCATCGAACAGGTCGGCATATGGCCTGCCGGTTGCGCGGGACAGGGCATCAGCCAGCAGGTCAAACGCCAGGTTTGAATAGGCGGCCACGGTACCCGGGGCGGCTTTCAGCGTGGCCTGCGAGAGCCAGTTCCAGCGCTGATCCCGCGTCGGCCAGGTGAACACCGTGCGGTGCGCTGCGCCGCCGGGCTGTTCGCGCGGCAGGGAACTGGTATGCGTGGCCAGGTTAATCAGCGTAATCGGCTGGCCGTTAAAGGTCGGTACCCTGGCGCCGGGAGGCGCATATTTGCTGAGCGGATCGTTGAGCTGAACCTTCCCCTGATCGAGCATTTTTACCAGCATTTCGCTGGTCATCAGCTTTGTCAGTGAGGCGATGCGGATCACCGAATCCAGCTGCGGGCGAACGTTATTGCCTGGCCGGGTATCGCCGAAGCTGCGAAACACCCGCTGGTTACCGTCAATCACCACGATAGCCATGCCGGTGGCTCCGCTGCCGTAATAAATATGGTTGGCATAGCGATCCACAACGTCGGCGGCAAATTCAGGTGCCGGAGACGGTTGCGCAAAACTGAGCGCTGGCAGCAGCGCAGCGGCCAGCAAAAGAAGACGAGGAAGACGAGTTTTCAACGCAAAAATCCAGTTTAAAAAATAAGGCGGTATAGCAGGTATTTATACTACTCCGCGCCCTTATGCAAAGCGTCAATTCAGCCTTTACGGCCTGCAAAGCGTAACCGTGCGTTACATCACCAGATGACGCACAAAAGTTTGTCAGTTACGGTTTAATAAAGCATTTTTTGCCTGTTTTTACACTCAGGCTGGCGCTGTTGCCCGGCGACCATAAAGAAAGATCTTAAATAAGATTAAAGACCGATGATTTCGCTACGCTGCTTTAGCAAAAAGTGCGTATTATCCTGCTCGTTATTAACGGTCTGAGTGCAACTATTTCTGAACCCCGGAATCTTAGTAACGGCTTAAGGCGTACCGCGATTGATTCAATTCTTTATGCGATACATTATCCCCTCGCATTAAAGAAGTGAATATGTCTACTAAACCGCTGTTTTATAAGTGCCTCCTGCATCCTCGCTATTGGCTGACCTGGTTTGGGCTGGGTGTGCTTTGGCTGTGGGTTCAGCTTCCGTACCCGGCATTGATGAAAATGGGCGACCTGATTGGCCGTTTCTCGATGCATTTTCTCAAGCGCCGGGTCACCATTGCCCGCCAGAATCTTCACCTTTGCTTCCCGCACTACAGCGAAGCGCAGGTTGAGGCCACCGTGCTGCAAAACTTTGCCTCCCTCGGCATGGGACTGATTGAAACCGGTATGGCCTGGTTCTGGCCGGATGAGAGAGTGCAAAAATGGTTTGATGTTCGTGGCCTGGAGCACATCAATGCCGCCTGCGACAAAGGCAAAGGCGTGATGGTGATCGGCGTGCATTTTATGTCGCTGGAACTGGGCGGGCGCGTCATGGGGTTGTGTCGCCCGATGATGGCGATGTACCGGCCGCACAACAACAAAGTCATGGAATATGTGCAAACCCGTGGGCGCTCGCGCTCCAACAAAGCGATGCTCGACAGGCGTAACCTGAAGGGAATGGTGAAAGCGCTGAAATCCGGCGAGGCGGTGTGGTTCGCCCCGGATCAGGACTATGGTCCGAAAGGCAGTTCTTTTGCGCCTTTCTTCGCGGTTCAACAGGCCGCGACAACCAACGGTACCTTTACTATTGCCCGTCTGGCAAAACCCGCCATTCTGACCACGGTTTTGATCCGCAAGCCCTGTGGGACGGGCTACCAGCTGGTCATCGAGCCGGAGTTCTGTGATTATCCCGGCGAAGATGAGCAGGCCGCCGCAGCCTATATGAACCGTAAAATTGAGCACGAAATTATGCGCGCGCCGGAGCAGTATCTGTGGCTGCACCGCCGTTTTAAAACCCGGCCTTTTGGCCACGCCAGGCTTTACACGATTTAATCTTCAGGCAGGCGTGCCACGTTTTTGAAGTGCGTTGGCAGGCCTGAACCCGGCCTTGTGGTGGCGGGGAAGGGGCACAACGGTCTCCTGGCCCCCGCATAAGAACGGCCGAGGCCATTCTCAAAGGCTGGCGCCAGCTTATGTAAGCCTCTCTCACTCCTTGATACAACATTCTGCAAGCATTATCGTAGAACGTTCGCTATAACCGGCAGATATAACAACAAAAAGTCGTCCCAGGAGTGTTGTCATGTTCAAATCTTTCTTCCCGTCGCCGAAGCTGTTTTTTCTTTCGGCGGCAATATGGGGACTACTCGCAGTCATATTTTGGCAGGCCGGCGGCGGCCTGTGGTTGGAAAACCTTGCGGGTGCCAGCCAGCAAATACCGATCAGTGCGGCACGTTTTTGGACGTTAAAAGCATTTGTTTTTTATGCTTTTTATGCTGTCAGTGTGGGCCTTTTTGCCGGTGTATGGGCACTGGTGAGTCCGCATCCGTGGCAGCGCTGGTCGATTCTCGGCTCTTCGCTTATCGTCTTTGTGACCTGGTTTATGGTCGAACTGGGCGTGGCGATCAACGCCTGGTATGCGCCGTTCTTTGACCTTATCCAAACCGCGTTAGCGTCCCCGAATAAAGTCCCGCTGCAGCGATTCTATAGCGAAACCGGCGTGTTTCTTGGTATCGCGCTGATTTATGTCACTGTCGGCGTGCTGAACAGCTTCTTTATCAGCCATTATGTGTTTCGCTGGCGCACGGCGATGAACGACTACTATATGGAGCACTGGCAGAAGCTGCGTCATATCGAAGGGGCTGCCCAGCGTGTGCAGGAAGACACCATGCGCTTTGCCTCAACGCTTGAGGATATGGGCGTGAGCCTGCTGCAGTCGGTGATGACGCTGATTGCTTTCCTGCCGATTCTTGTCGCGCTGTCTCCACACGTGAAAGAATTGCCGATTGTCGGGGCGGTGCCTTATGGCCTGGTGATTGCGGCGATTATCTGGTCGCTAATGGGAACCGGCCTGCTGGCCGCGGTCGGGATAAAGCTGCCGGGGCTGCAGTTTAATAACCAAAAAGTTGAGGCCGCCTACCGTAAAGAGCTGGTTTACGGGGAAGACGACGGCAGCCGTGCTACGCCGCCAACGGTTAAAGCGCTGTTTGGCGACGTGCGGCATAACTATTTCCGTCTCTACTTCCACTACACCTACTTTAATATTGTGCGGATTCTTTATCTGCAGATAGACAACGTGTTTGGTCTTTTCCTGCTGTTCCCTTCTATTGCCGCAGGCGCGATTACCCTGGGGCTGATGCAGCAGATCACCAACGCTTTTGGCCAGGTGCGCGGCTCGTTCCAGTACTTGATCAGTTCCTGGACCACGCTGGTTGAATTGATGTCTATCTACAAACGTCTGCGCAGCTTCGAGCGAACGCTGCAGGATGTGCCGGTGCCGGGCACCGAAGAAGCCGTCTGAGGAGAAAAGAAAAGGGATGGCGCAATGCCATCCCTTTCAGACTGGTGGTAAGCACTGTGGGCAGAAGAAATACCAGGCAGCTTTTTAAAAAATCAGGAAAATCAATTCATTGATTTTCGGCTGATAACCACGAAGAGGGAAAAACCACGCTTTTTCCCTCTTCGTCAGCAACCGTAAAGGGATGGCGTAATGCCATCCCTTTTTACTGGTTCTTTCTGATCAATGCCCTGCGGAAGGGGCACCCGGCGCTCCAGCCCGTATAAACGGCGGACGGGCAAACCAAATCACGACAATCAGCGCCATAAAGCCCCAGCCCAGCAGCCAGAAGTAGTCGATGGTCGACATCATATAGGCCTGCTGCTCAATGGTTTTATCCACCACGGCCAGGTGCTGCTGCGTGGCGCCGCCCATTTTGTGCAGGTAATCCACCGCCGACGGATTGTAGGCTGAGACGCTCTCCGTCAGGTTGGCATGATGATAAACCTCGCGGCGCGACCAAATCCAGGTGGTCAGGGACGAAGCAAACGACCCGCCAAGCACGCGGAAGAAGGTTGCCAGCCCGGAGCCTTCCGCGACCTCAACGCCGTGCAGGTTCGACAGCACAATGGTGGTGATCGGCATGAAGAAGAACGCCACGCCAATCCCCTAAACAGCTGCACTTCGGCGATGGTGCGGAAATCCACGTTGGTATTAAACTGCGCGCGCAGCAGGCACGAAGCGCCCATGGTCAGGAACGACAGCGTGGCCAGCAGGCGCATATCAACCTTATTGGCGTAGCGCCCGACAATCGGCGTCAGCAACAGCGGTAACACACCCATCGGCGCGGCGGCCAGCCCGGCCCAGATGGCGGTGTAGCCCATCTGGGTTTGCAGCCACTGCGGCAGAATAATGTTGATGGCGAAGAACGCGGCGTAGCCCAGCGTCAGCGACAGCGTGCCGATGGCGAAGTTGCGGTCGGCGAACAGCCGCAGGTTGACTATTGGGTGACGCTCGCCAAGCTCCCAAATGACAAACGACACCAGTGAAACCGCGGAGATAACCGACATGGTGATGATCTCCGGCGAGGCGAACCAGTCGAGATCGTTCCCCTTATCCAGCACCACCTGAAGCAGCCCCACGCCCAGCACCAGCAGCGCAATCCCGATGTAGTCGATAGGGGCGATGGTGGTCGTTTCTTCACGCTCGCGCAGCTGCGTCCAGACCACGATGGCGGCAAAGATCCCGATCGGCACGTTGATGTAGAAGATCCACGGCCAGGAATAGTTATCGGTGATCCAGCCGCCGGTGATCGGCCCGACAATCGGCGCGACAACCGTCACCATCGACAGCAGCGCCAGCGCCATACTCCGCTTGCTGGACGGGAAGATAATCAGCAACAGCGTCTGGCACATCGGGAACATCGGCCCGGCGAAAAAGCCCTGCAGCGCGCGGAAGATAATCAGCTCGGTCATGCTGTGGGCAAAGCCGCACAGGAACGAGGTGAGGGTGAACAGCGCCACAGAACCCACAAACAGCTTGAGCTGCCCGAACCGGCGGGTAAACCAGCCGGTCAGCGGCAGGGCAATGGCGTTACACACCGCGAACGAGGTGATAACCCAGGTACCCTGGTCGGCGCTGACGCCGAGGTTACCGGCGATCGTCGGCAGCGCCACGTTAGCGATGGTGGAGTCCAGCACCTGCATAAACGTCGCCAGCGACAGCGCGATCGTCGCCAGCAGCAGGCTGGGAGGCGTAAACGCCGCCTTATCTTGCATAACGTCTCTCTTAGCGGTTGGCTGACGCTACCGGCTGGCTGTTGTCATGAAGGATTTTGGTGACCAGTTGGTCAGCTTCGTCCAGCGCGTTCTGGTAAACGTCGGTGGTGAAGCGCGGCGCGGCGACGGTTTTTTGCGGCAGCAGGTGGCCGTCTGCATTGCGAATATCAACGCGAGCGAACATCGACAGGCCTACCCGCAGCGGGTGTTTCTGCATGTCGTGCGGATCAAGCGTGATGCGCACCGGCAGACGCTGAACGATTTTGATCCAGTTCCCGCTGGCGTTCTGGGCCGGTAGCAGCGAGAAGGCGCTGCCGGTGCCGATGCCGAGGCTTTCAATGGTACCGTGATACTCCACGTCGTCCCCATAGAGATCGGCGGTGAGCGTTACCTTCTGCCCCAGGCGCATGTCCTGCATCTGGCTCTCTTTGAAGTTGGCGTCAACCCAGACCTGGTCCAGCGGCACAATCGCCAGCAGGGTGGTGCCGGAATCAACGCGCATTCCCAGCTGAACGGCGCGTTTAGCGACAAAGCCGCTCACCGGCGCAACGATGGTGCTGCGGGCGTTATCGAGGAAGCGCTGGCGCAGCGTGGCTACGGCGCTTTTAATTTCCGGATGGCTGTCGATAACCGTGTCATCCACCATCGCTAAATTAGTACGCAATGCCTGCTGGGCGGCGGTGAGATCGCTTTGCGCGCTGGTCACGGCATCGCGGTAATGGGACAGGTCTTCAGCGGCGATAGCCCCGGTGGCAAAAATCTTCTGGCGGCGAGCGTAGTCGCTCTGTGCCGTTTGCAGTGCCACCTGCTTCGCGGCGACCTGAGCCCGGTAGTTATCCGCGGTGCTGTAAAGTCCACGTACCTGACGCACGGTATTCGCAAGGTTGGCTTCTGCCTGCTGGAGCGCGATTTCGGTGTCGCTTGGGTCGAGCTGTACCAGCGGCTGCCCTTTTTCGACGTAGTCTCCTTCATCGACGCTGACCTGCGTTACCGTGCCGCCGATTTGCGGCGTCAGCGTGACCTGGTTGCCGTTGACGTAGGCGTCGTCGGTGGTTTCGTAGTAGCGCGCGTAAAGCATGTACCACGCCACGCAGCCGGCGCCTATCAGCAGCAGGATAATGAGAAAAATGGCGAAGTTACGCTTGCGCTTGCTCGGCGCGCGTTCAACCTGCTCGGTAGAGGTTTGCATTTTTATGTGGCCTTAATCAGAAAGCTTAGAGGTGGCGCTCGGTGATCTCATCCGGCAGCATTTTGATCAGCAGTTCATTGAGCTGCTTTGCTTCTTCAGGCGTCAGGCGCTCGGTAAGGGTGCCGATGATCGACGCCAGCGCATCGTTCTGGAAAGCTTCGCACAGCTCTTGCCCTTTCTCAGTCAGCGCCAGAATGACCTGGCGTTTATCTTCGGGATTCACGTTTCGCACGATCAGATCTCGCTTCACCATTCGTTCAAGCATGCGGCTCATGGCGCCGGTATCCATCACCAGGTTTTTGCTGACTTCTACCGGGCTGTTAAAGCCCTTAAAGATGCTTATCAAGACTTTAAATTGCGCACCGGTGATGCCCATCGGCGAAAAGTACTGGGTGATGAGCTGGTCTTTGAACTGGTTCGACAGGTGAATCAGCAGGCCAAGGTGCAGTTTGGAATAGGGATTACCCGTAGTATTACTCATGGTATTTGCCTGGTCAGTAGTTGCAAATGAAATTACTGACCAGGCATCTAGTTGTCAATCGGTGATTTCCAGTAGCGCACAAACTGAAAAACAGGCAGGGTGGTGCGGTTGATGATGAAAGGGAAAGGATATTAACATGGTGGGTTCTCTCTCCCCGGCCCGGCGGCTTGCCGTGCCGGGGCTGCTGGCGCTGCTTGTGCTGGCCGGCTGTACAACTAAAACCACAACGCCGGGTACCACGACAACGGCGGCAAAACCGATAGATATCGAAACCCTGGCCCAGCGCAAAATCCCTGACGGGGTGAAGGACCGCGCGGGGCTGGCAAAAGATCTGCTGACGACCCTGAAAAGCCAGAACCTCGAGCAGAGCGAAGAGAATATCTGTTCGGTGCTGGCGGTGGCGCTGCAGGAGTCTAATTTGCAGGCCGATCCGGCGGTGCCGGGGTTGAATAAAATTGCCTGGAAAGAGATCGACCGCCGCGCGGAAAAAATGCACATCCCGCTGCTGCTGGTGCACACCGCGCTGCGCATTAACTCCCCCAACGGCAAAAGCTATAGCGAGCGGCTGGATAACGTCAAAACCGAAGGGCAGCTCAGCGCTATTTTCGATGATTTCCTGACGATGGTGCCGATGGGGCAAAAGCTGTTCGGCAGCTTTAACCCGGTACGCACCGGCGGCACGATGCAGGTCAGCGTGGCGTTTGCCGAGAAACATACCGATGGCTACCCGTGGAAAATAGAGGGGACGGTGAGGCAGGAAGTTTTCACCCGCCGCGGTGGGCTTTGGTTCGGGACTTACCACTTGCTGAATTACCCGGCTAACTATACGAAACCGCTTTATCGCTTCGCCGACTACAACGCGGGCTGGTACGCCAGCCGCAATGCGGCTTTCCAGAGCGCAGTGAGTAAGGCGACGGGCATGAAGCTGGCGCTGGACGGGGATCTGATTCTGTACACCAGCGATAAACCGAGCAGCACCGAAATGGCGGTACGTAAGCTGTCGAAACAGCTGGATATGAGCGACAGCGAAATCCGCCGGGCGCTACAAAAAGGCGACAGCATTGGGTTTGAAAAAACCAGTCTTTACAAGCAGGTCTTCGCGATAGCGGAGAAAAAAGCGGGGCAGCCGCTGGCCAGAGAAGTGCTGCCGGGGATCGTGCTTGAAAGCCCTAAAATCACCCGTAATTTGACCACGGCCTGGTTTGCAAAACGCGTGGACGACAGGCGGGCAAGCTGTATGCAGAGGTGACGATGGCGGGCGGAAGCGGCAAAGCTTCCGCCTTTTTGATCAGTAATACCAGGCGGAGTGGCGGCGGTTTCTCAGGCGTATCGTCAGGGCGACAATGCCGATGGCGACAGCGCCAAGCAGGAAGGGAATCAGCCCGAACACGGTGCTGACCGCCAGGCCCATCTCAATGCGCGGGCGGCTGGCATCGTTGCCTTGCGCCAGGTATTCCAGCAGGCCGGGCGCCTGCACAATAAGATTCAGCATTTGGGTGGCCACCCAGAAGCAAAAGAGAACGAACAGCGCATAGGCGATATTGCCCGGCACCGATCTTTCTGATTTTGCTGTCATTATGACCCGAGTAGCCGGAATAACGGCTTTCGACAATGAAATATCAGGCATCACGACCTCCCGTAAAAACGCAATCTGAACCGAATGTGTGGCATCTCATGGCGTGAATTTTGGCAGGTGATAAGCGTTGTCAATATCAGATTGCTGGTAATTTGGAGGCCAGAATCCTCCTGGATTTGCATTTTTTGCTCAAGTTAACATTTTCGTAACCTAAGGTAAATCTCGTTAACATTATGCTAGCGGAGTGCGTGGCAACCGCGCGTTTCTCTGCCGCCGATGTGCGACAATGCCAGCAGGCTTATTTTTGAATGCGTGAGGCGGCTATGTTAACCCTGAAAATGCGTCGGGACTGGCACTACTATGCGGTGGCGATTGGGCTGATTTTTATTCTGAATGGCGTGGTCGGCCTGCTGGGCCTGGAAACGAAGGGCTGGCAGAGCTATGCGGTGGGGCTGGTGAGCTGGGCGATCGGTTTTTGGCTTGCGGGCTTTATTATCCGCCGTCCCCGGGAAGAGTCGGACACGGCGGAGCCTTAAGAATTACGAAGTGATCGAGCTTTTCAGCGCGCAATCCTGCTGGTGGCGCTCAAGGGCAAGCTCAATCAGGCGGGTTATCAACTCCTGGTAGCTGATACCGCTGGCCTGCCACAGCTTGGGATACATGCTGATGTTGGTAAAGCCCGGCAGCGTGTTGATCTCATTGATGATCACGTCGTTAGTTTCCGTCAGGAACACGTCGACGCGGGCCATGCCGCTACATTCCAGCGCCTGATAGGCACGAACCGCAATTTTACGGATTTTGTCGTTAACGTCGGCGTCGAGCGCCGCCGGAACGACAACCTGTGCCGCCTGCTCATCAATGTACTTGGTGTCGTACGAATAGAACTCGCTGTTCACCACGATCTCGCCGCAGGTGCTGGCCTGCGGGTAATCATTCCCCAGCACGGCGCACTCGATTTCACGGCCTTTAATGCCGGTTTCAACCACCACTTTATGGTCAAACTCAAAGGCTAACGCCACCGCCGCGTGATATTGCTCTTCGGTGCTGGCTTTGCTGACGCCGACGGAGGAACCCTGGTTGGCTGGCTTGACAAACAGCGGCAGACCCAGCTGTTTTTCAACCTCGGCGAAGCTGATTTTGGCGCGGTTAGCGCGGGTTAGCGTGATGAACGGAGCCACGTTTAGGCCCGCATCGCGCAGCAGGCGTTTGGCGACGTCTTTATCCATGCTGACCGCTGAGCCCAGCACGCCGGAGCCGACGAACGGCAGATTGGCGACGCGGAGCATGCCCTGCAGGGAACCGTCTTCGCCCAGCGTGCCGTGCACAATCGGGAAAATCACGTCAATTTGGGAAAGCTGTTCTGCGGTGCTGGTTTCAATCAGCTGGTGTTCGGTCTGGCCGGGGACCAGCGCCACGTTTTTCTCTGACCGGTTCAGGGCGATAAGCGCCGGATTGTTGGCGTTCAGCAGGTAGCTGGACGCATCGTTGATATGCCACTGGCCCTGTTTATCAATCCCCAGCAGCACAACATCAAACTTCGACTTATCAATGGCGTCGACGATATTTTTTGCCGACTGCAGCGACACCTCGTGTTCTGCCGATTTTCCACCAAACACGATACCAACCCGCAGTTTTGCCATGCCTTTAATCCACCCATAAACTTTACGAAAGAGGACAACATAGCACGCTCATTCCGGGGATTCATGTGGTTCCTGCAACAACCTGTCCGGTCGGGCAGGATATGTGCTTTAGTAAGCAATCATGTCTGGATCGTAATGACAGCGCCGGGGCGCTGACGGCAATATTCATTAGTGTGATAAGCTTTCCTGAAATCGTTCTATTCTGGTTGCATCCCCTTTGAAAAAGCGCGCTATGGAGTCCTGGAAGGTCAATCTCATTTCGGTCTGGTTCGGCTGTTTTTTTACCGGCCTTGCGATCAGCCAAATTTTGCCTTTTCTTCCGCTCTACGTTGAGCAGCTTGGCGTCACTTCCCACGAAGCCCTTTCCCTTTGGTCCGGCCTGACGTTCAGCGTCACGTTTTTGGTTTCGGCTATCGTTTCGCCGATGTGGGGCAGCCTGGCCGACCGCAAAGGGCGCAAGCTGATGTTGCTTCGCGCCTCGTTTGGTATGGCGGTGGCGATTCTTCTCCAGGCCTTTGCCACCAACGTCTGGCAGCTGTTCCTGTTGCGCGCGGTAATGGGGTTAACGTCGGGTTATATTCCTAATGCAATGGCGCTGATTGCCTCTCAGGTGCCACGCGAGCGCAGCGGCTGGGCTATCAGTACGCTCTCAACCGGGCAAATCAGCGGCGTGATTGTGGGCCCGCTGCTCGGCGGTTTTATGGCGGATCATCTTGGGCTAAGGCCGGTATTCTTTGCCACCGCGGGGCTGCTGATGGTCAGTTTCCTGGTGACGCTGCTGCTGATAAAAGAGGGCGCTCGCCCGAAAATCAGCAAAGATGAGCGCTTGACCGGGAAGGAAGTTTTCGCCACGCTGCCTTACCCCTGGCTGATCCTCAGTCTGTTTATCACCACGCTGGTGATCCAGCTCTGTAACGGCTCGATTGGCCCGATTCTGGCGCTGTTTATTAAACAGCTGGCCCCGGACAGCAACAATATTGCGTTTATGAGCGGGTTTATCGCCGCCTTGCCGGGCATATCCGCGCTCTTTGCCGCACCTAAATTGGGCAAACTGGGCGACCGGATTGGCACTGAACGTATTTTGATGGCGACGCTGTGCTGCGCCGTGGTGTTATTCCTTGCCATGTCCTTTGTCACCTCGCCGATGCAGCTTGGCATCTTGCGCTTTTTGCTGGGTTTTGCCGACGGGGCAATGTTACCGGCGGTGCAAACGCTGTTGCTCAAATACTGCAGCGACCAGGTCACCGGGCGTATCTTCGGTTATAACCAGTCGTTTATGTATTTGGGGAATGTCGCCGGGCCTTTAATGGGGGCAGGGGTTTCCGCAATGGCCGGTTTTCGTTACGTTTTTGCGGCAACCGCCGTGGTTGTGCTGTTCAATGTCTGGCAGCTGGCGGTGGCTTTTAAGCGCAAGAATGCCCGCCAGGCGCTGGCCAGTAAAAGCACTTAGCCGCCAGCCAGTTTCTCTGTGTGGGATATTATTGAGCAAAATATGAAGATTGATTTCGACTTATTATTCATTTAGTCGCTACCACAGATTTAGAGAATAATATTCCATTATTCTTTTTTTGTGGTGCAAAAAATTCGTTGTCGGGATTATTATCAGACGGAATCATTTTAATATTGCTGCTATTTGCTGTGACGCACATATTTAACCTGAGATATTGCTCTCAGGTGGATCTGAGTGTTAACGTCATGCCTTAACCCCGCAGGGACTGAGAAAATGAAAAATCTTATTGCTGAGTTATTGGTTAAGCTCGCCGAAAAGGAAGAAGAATCGAAAGAGTTGGTTGCTCAGGTTGAAGCGCTGGAAATAGTGGTCACAGCCTTATTGAGACGCCTTGAACAGGGAGAACGTTCGGCGCTGGTTGCCAGCATTGAAGGGGCGTTAGATGATGCCTCCCCAAAGACGGCAGTGCCGGTCCAGGATACCGAATTACTCCGACAATATTTAAAAAAGCTCCTTATCCATCCCCGTAGTTGAATCAAAATTTACTGTCATATTAGTGTCATAAGTCATTTTTATACTCGCTCTGTTTTTATTTATATTCAGTAGTTACTACATGGAGAAAATAAAGTGAAACAGAGCGTAATTATCGCCAGCCTGCTGCCTTTGCTGCTTGCCAGCGCCCCATCAAAATCACAAGAAACATCCTCTTCCCCTCTGGAAAATCGCGCCGCTCAGGGAGATTTAACTCAGCCGGGTGGTGCTCGCCGTATTACAGGCGATCAAACTGAAGCGATCCGTGCCTCGCTCAACAATAAAACAGCGAAGAACATTATTCTGCTGATTGGCGACGGAATGGGCGATTCGGAAATTACCGCCGCCAGAAACTATGCCGAAGGGGCTGGTGGTTTCTTTAAAGGAATTGATGCCTTACCGCTGACCGGGCAATACACCCATTATTCTTTAGACAAGAAAACGAAAAAGCCGGATTACGTCACCGATTCTGCTGCTTCCGCCACGGCGTGGAGCACCGGCGTGAAAACCTATAACGGTGCGCTGGGCGTGGACGTTGACGGGAAAGATCACGTCACCATCCTCGAACTGGCGAAGGCGGCCGGTAAGGCGACGGGCAACGTATCCACGGCGGAAATTCAGGATGCCACGCCAGCGGCGCTGGTTTCCCACGTGACGGGGCGTAAATGCTATGGCCCAAGCTCCACCAGCGAAAAATGTGCCACTAACGCGCTGGAAAACGGGGGCAAAGGCTCCATTACCGAGCAACTGCTGAATACCCGCGCCGACGTGACGCTTGGTGGTGGGGCAAAAACCTTTAGTGAAACGGCAAAAGCCGGTGAATGGAACGGGAAAACGCTGCGCGAGCAGGCCGATGCCCGTGGCTATCAGTGGGTGGATAACGCCGCCGGCCTTGCGTCGGTGACAGAAGCTAACCAGCAAAAACCGCTGATCGGTATGTTCGCCGACGGCAATATGCCTGTGCGTTGGGAAGGCCCGAAGGCCACTTACCACGGGAATATCGATCAGCCAGCCGTGACCTGTACGCCTAATCCGAAGCGCGACAGCAGCGTGCCGACCCTGGCGCAGATGACCGAAAAAGCTATCGACCTGCTGAAAGGAAACGAGAAAGGCTTCTTCCTGCAGGTCGAAGGCGCTTCTATTGATAAACAGGATCACGCCGCTAACCCATGCGGGCAGATTGGCGAGACGGTCGATCTCGATGAAGCCGTGCAAAAAGCGCTGGAGTTTGCCCGTAAAGACGGCAATACCCTGGTTGTCGTCACCGCAGACCACGCCCATTCCAGCCAGATTGTGGCGCCGGACACCAAAGCGCCTGGCCTGACTCAGGCGCTGAACACCAAAGATGGCGCGGTGATGGTCATCAGCTACGGCAACTCCGAGGGTGAATCTCAGGAGCACACCGGCACCCAGCTACGCGTGGCGGCCTATGGCCCACATGCAGCCAATGTGGTGGGGCTGACCGATCAGACCGACCTGTTCTACACCATGAAATCAGCGATGGCGCTGGAGTAAAGGTGAGCTTGCGTAACAGGTAAGAAAAAAATGCGGCGGAAACGTCGCATTTTTTTTGCCTTAGGCCAGACTTTAAACGTCACAATAAAAAAGGAATAAGGTATGAAATTTTCATTATTAGCGGTGTTACTGGTAGGGCTGGTTGGGTCAGCAACGGCGGCGGATAAAACGATGACGCCGCAGCAGCAGCGTATGACGACCTGTAATCAGCAGGCGGCTTCGCAGTCTCTGAAAGGGGACCAGCGTAAGAGCTACATGAGCAGCTGTCTCAAAGGGGAAGCGCCTGCCGCGGCGGGGAAAACCCTGACGCCTCAGCAACAAAAAATGAAGGACTGTAATGCGGACGCGGCGAAGCAATCGCTGAAGGGCGACGCCAGAAAAACCTTTATGAGTAATTGCCTGAAGAAAAAATAAGTTGTTTTGAATGACCCTCACCCCGGCCCTCTTCCTGAGAGGGAGAGGGGGGGACGGTCGATTTATGCTCGATTCAGAGCCCTCTCCCCTCGGCAGAGGGCTTTTATTTTGGGTTTTAATGAGGGGATTTATGCTCGATCTAATCCCCTCTCCCCCGCGGGGAAAGGGTTAGGGTGAGGGGCTATATCAAAATCAGGACTTCCCGAGCAGCTCTGACTTCGCCATACACTTCACCATCGCTTCCATCACGGCAGCGCGGAAACCTTTCTCTTCCAGCACTTTGACCGCTTCAATGGTGGTGCCGCCAGGGGAACAAACCATGTCTTTCAGCTCACCCGGATGGGTACCGGTTTCCAGCACCATCTTCGCCGAGCCCATCACCGCCTGAGCGGCAAACTGATAGGCCTGTTTGCGCGGCATACCGCCCAGCACGGCGGCATCGGCCATGGCTTCGATAAACATAAATACATAAGCCGGGGCAGATCCGCTGACGCCCACGACCGGGTGGATCATCGCTTCGCTTACGACTTCGGCCTGGCCAAAGCTGCGGAAAATGCTCACCGCATCGGCAATGTCTTCCGGCGTGACTAGCGCGTTTGGCGTGACCGACGTCATGCCCGCGTTCACCAGTGCAGGGGTATTCGGCATTGCACGGATAATTTTCCGGTCATGGCCCAGCACTTTGGCCAGGGTTTCCAGAGTGATACCCGCGGCAATGGAGATAATCACGGTGTCTTTGTTCAGGTCGGAGTTAACTTCACTCAGCACCTTAAGCATGATGTTTGGCTTCACGGCACCAAAGACGATGTCGGCTATCTGCGCAACTTCCTGCGCGCTCTGCGCCGGGTTAATGCCGTATTCTTCGCACAGGGCCTGAACTTTGTCCGGCGACGGGGTGTAGATCCAGATATTGCCGGCAGGCACAAGGCCGCTGGAAATCAGGCCGCCGAGGATGGCTTTGCCCATGTTACCGCAGCCAATAAACCCTATTTTCTTGTCCATAGCATGACTCCATGGTGATGTGTTTTGTTATTTGATGGTAATAGCTTAACCAGACTTCTGACAAATCTAATGGGGATAAAATTCTGCAATGTGTCGCCATAAAAATAAACTGGAAAATCAATTCATTGATTTTCGGATGATAACCACAAAGAGGGAAAAACCACGCTTTTTCCCTCTTTGTCAGCAATCTCTTAACGCGCTTTTTACCGCTTAGGCTATGTTTGCACGCAACGGCGAACGGCCGGGGTGGAAACAGATAAATTTTGTCATTCGGCAAAAGCACGGCAAAATCGCCCCCATTCCCACCGAAAGTCAGGAGCCATAATGCAAATTTGGGTGGATGCCGATGCGTGTCCAAAAGTCATCAAAGAGGTGCTGTTTCGCGCGGCAGATCGCGCT
The DNA here is from genome assembly GCF_059801165.1 of Cedecea sp. Ae19-4. Classification (NCBI taxonomy): domain Bacteria; kingdom Pseudomonadati; phylum Pseudomonadota; class Gammaproteobacteria; order Enterobacterales; family Enterobacteriaceae; genus Cedecea; species Cedecea sp. Ae19-4. The sequence goes on from NZ_JBCHWG010000001.1 coordinate 212,650, forward strand.
CAGGTTATGGTCACGCTGGTGGCTAATCAGGGGATGAAAACGCCGCCGTCGCGGTTTATTCGCAGCCTGCAGGTTGCCTCTGGATTTGACGTGGCGGATAACGAAATAGTGCGTCGCTGCGAGAAAGACGATTTGGTTATCACCGCCGATATTCCGCTGGCGGCAGACGTGCTGGAGAAAGGGGCGGTGGCGCTGAATCCCCGGGGCGAGCTTTATACCCCTGCAACCATTCGTGAACGCCTGACGATGCGTGACTTTATGGATACTCTGCGCGCCAGCGGCGTGCAAACCGGCGGGCCGGACAGCCTGAGCCAGCGCGACCGCCAGCAGTTTGCCAATGAGCTGGAAAAGTGGCTGCTGAAGGTCGCGCGGGCGCAAAAGTCTTAGATAAAGCTGTCGTCGTCGTCGCCGTAATCGTCGCCGTAATCGTCGCCGCCAAAATCATCGTTACCGTAATCGGTATTGTCCTGCGACTGCCAGCCGCCCTGGTTCTGGAACTGACGGTCATCGACCTGGCTGTAGTCGTTGACCGAGTCGAATGAGCTGTTGTCGAAGGTCGGCGCCGGTTCATTGATAATATTGACGATCTCTTCCGGCTGGCTGCGGTGGAACATGCTGGTCAGCATTTCTGCCACCACGACACCACCGGCTACGCCCGCTGCGGTTTGCAGCGCGCCAGATAAGAACCCGCCTCCGGCACGTGGGGCGCTGGCCGGGGCAGCCTGTTGCTGTGGTGCACCATATCCGCCCTGTTGTGGCGCGCCGTAGCCTGGCGCAGAAGAGGTGCCATAGTTCTGGCTACCCGGAATCGGATCGGAGCCACGAGCAGTATTATTACTGCTGCTGCCGCCGCCGAACAACCCGGCAAGGAAACCGCCGCTGCTTTGCTGCTGGCGAGATTTCTGCTCCAGCTCGCTCACCTGCGCTTCCAGGGCCTGAATTTTGCCATTCAGCTGCTTCATGGCCGCTTCCTGGATAAGGATCGTCTGCGTCATGTAGTAGGCGGCACCCGGCTGCTGGCTGAGGTGTTGCGCAATCCGCTGTTCGGCGGCCGCATCGCGGGTGGCACTTTGGCTTTCGGCCTGTTTCAGACGGTCAAAAAGCCCGTCAATAAGACGCTGCTCTTCAGCTTGCATGGTTCATACCTCTGTCATGATGAAATCTTAAAACGAGTCTGGATCACATTCAGCGTAGGTGAAACGCCTTAATCGTAAAGCTAACCATAAATGTGTTACCGAATCTCAGATTAAGGGTTGTCATTGGCCTGGCGTTTAAAGTATTGTGGCGCAGTTAGCAGGTGGTGGATTTAGTTTACACTTGTTACGTATCAGTTAATGCCGTTATAGCTGGGTTTTGAGCGATAGATTTTATTTTTGTAATTATAAGTTTACACTTGTCGCGTACTAGTTTAATGGTATTATCGCACTCTGTTTTCCTGCTTTTGCCCCTTGTGGCCTCAGGCCCGCATTTCCGAGGATTATCTTTGATGACTCAACCCCTATTCTTAGTCGGCGCGCGCGGCTGTGGTAAGACGACCGTTGGTCACGCATTGGCGAGAAAGCTGGGTTACGCCTTTGTCGATACCGACAGTTTCCTGCTGAACCACACCGGCAAGAGCGTGGCGGAGATTGTGGCCGAAGAGGGCTGGGAAGGGTTTCGTGCTCGTGAATCCGATGCGCTGCAGCGCGTAACGGCTCCGGCGACGGTTGTGGCGACCGGTGGCGGGATGGTGCTGGCTGAGGGCAACCGTCAGTTTATGCAGGAAAATGGTATCCCGGTTTGGTTACATGCCCCGGCTCAGATTCTGGCTTCGCGCCTGAGCGCTTCTCCAGAAGAAGGGCAGCGCCCAACGCTGACCGGTAAAGGCATTACCGACGAAATTGTCGATGTTCTAGCCGCTCGCGAAGGGCTCTACCGGCAGGTTGCCCGTCATATTGTGGACGCTACCCGCTCTCCTGATGCGGTAGTGGAATCTATCCTCAGCGCATTACAAATGGCCCGCGCCAGTTAGCCTATACTTAACGCTCATCCATAAGAAATTAAGGACGAGCGATGGCCATTCAGCCACTTTTCGTCGAGAGCCTGACCGGCAGGATCAGGCGTACGCCGCGCGTGCGACCTTCTTCCTAAGAGAAACGTTTATCTCATTCATTTAGCTAAAATATATTCCTTAGAGATGTTGCTCAGTAGTTGATGTTTCGTTAAGGATTTCGATGTCGCTCTGGTTGTATGCTGCGGATTGTGGCGATCAAAAAATGATCGACCCGGCGGAGTTATTTCATAGCGGACGTGGAGCAATGCAGCGAAGAGGGCGGTAACTGAGTAATAGCGGAGCGAAGCATGAAACCAACTGTAGCCATTCTCACCGTCGGCAAAGTGTCAGTCAGTGAGGTTTTACCTTTTTTAACTGAACATATCTCTGAACAACAAATCTCTCAGGTCAGCCTGTTGGGCAATCTCTCCCCCGATGAGGTTCGCCGTCAGTTTTCCCCGTCCCCCGGTGAAGAAACGCTGCTCACGCTATTGGCGGATAACACCATTACGTCAGTCGGGCGGGACAAAATCTCCATTGCGATGCAGGGCATCATCGAACAGCTGGATAATCAGGGCTACGAAGTTATCCTGCTGATGAGCACGATGCCGCTGACGGGGTTAAGCGCCCGCAATGCCATTCTGCTGGAGCCTGAGCGTATCATTCCTCCGCTAGTGGCGTCGATTGTGGATGGTCATCAGGTAGGGATCATTCTGCCGGTTGCAGAAATGATTAAGTTTCAGGAGCTGAAGTGGCGCAAGCTGACCCATCCGCCGCTTTATTCGCTTGCGAACCCGATCCACGGTAGTGAAGCCGAGCTGCTGGAGGCCGGAAAAAAACTGATGGCTGAAGGGGCGGATGTTCTGGTCCTCGACTGCCTTGGCTACCATCAAAAACACCGGGATTTACTGCAAAAGCAGCTGGATGTGCCGGTGCTCTTATCCAACGTACTGGTGGCCAGATTAGCCGCAGAATTGCTTATCTGAACGGAATTAACAATTTGCGTGACAGGCCGGAGAGTTCGCCTCTATAGTGGTTTTTTCACTAATGTCGATAAAGGGCCTGTCCATGCTTCAGAGTAACGAGTACTTCTCCGGGAAAGTAAAATCCATCGGTTTTACCAGCAGCAGCACTGGCCGTGCGAGCGTTGGGGTGATGGCGGAGGGGGAATACACCTTCGGGACCGCCCAGCCGGAAGAGATGACCGTAGTGAGCGGCGCTTTGCACGTTTTGCTGCCGGGGGAAACAGAGTGGAAAACCTATGCTGCGGGCGAAGTCTTTAACGTTCCGGGCCACAGCGAGTTTCATCTGCAGGTTGCTGAGCCAACGTCCTACCTTTGCCGCTACCTGGCCGATAAATAACTGACTTTCAGGCCCCTCGTTTCACCGCGAGGGGCTTTTTTTATGCGTCAGCCACGGCAATTAACGCTGTGCTTCTCCGCCGAGGGCTTCCACCAGGTTGGTAATCAGCGCCGACAGCTCGCCGGTCATCAGAATAAAATCGGCGTCGAAACGTCCGCCAAAATCTTCCCGGTCGATATCGTCGTTCTGTTCGCGCAGGATATCGGCAAACTTCAGGCGTTTGACTGAGCCATCGTCCGCCAGCACGAACTGAATACGCTCCTGCCAGTCCAACGCCAGCTTGGTGACCACTTTGCCGGTTTCAATGTGCGCGGCGATTTCATCGCATACCAGCTCTTGCTGCTTGCAGCGGATCACGCCGCCGCCTTCAAGGATTGCCTTGAGCTCAGCTTCGTCCATCAGCGCAAAGCCTGCCGGAACATCCCCTGAACGTACCCACTCGGTCAGCGTCAGTTCGATAGGGTTTTCCAGCGCCAGCGGGACCACCGGCAGAGAACCCAGGCTTTTACGCAGCAGAGCCAGCGTATCTTCCGCTTTTTTGGCGCTGGCGCAGTCAACCATGATCAGGCCGTTGACGGTGTCTATCCACATCATAGTCTGGCTAAAGCGGCTGAAAGCGCGCGGCAGCAGGGAGTGCAGCACTTCGTCTTTGAGGGAATCTTTCTCGGTCTTCTTCAGCTTGCGGGCCTGTTCCGCTTCGAGCTTATTGATTTTGGCTTCAAGAGCCTGTTTGATGACCGGAGCGGGCAGAATTTTTTCTTCTTTACGGGCGCAAATCACAATCTGGCCGTTGGCAACATGGGTTAATGCATCGCTGTGCGAGCCCATCGGCGACACCCAGCCGGTTTTGGCCATGTCCTGGCTGCCGCAAGGGGTGAAGGTGAAGGCGGCTAACTGTTTTTCCATTGCATCCGCCGTCAGCGTGATGTCACGGCTTAAACGGTAAACCATTAAATTTTTAAACCACAGCATGATTCTGTCCCAGGTTGTCAGTTAAACGCAGCGGGCATGATAACGAATTGACGGCCTCGTTTCATTGTCTTTGCTTGGCCTGCATTTTAGGTAGTTGATAATTATCACCAAATGAGGAAGTTCTTGTGCGCATAGGTATCGATCTCGGTGGGACTAAAACAGAAGTGATCGCGCTGGCAGACGACGGTAAACAACTTTATCGCCACCGTTTGCCCACGCCAAAAAACGACTACCAGGCCACCATCAAAAACATTGTTGAGCTGGTGCGGCTGGCGGAAGAAGCCACGGGCGAGACCGGTACGGTAGGGCTTGGGATCCCGGGATCGATCTCCCCTTATACCCGAGTGGTGAAAAATGCGAACTCAACCTGGCTGAACGGGCAGCCGTTTGACAAGGATCTTAGCGTGGCGCTCAAGCGCGAAGTCAGGCTGGCGAACGATGCTAACTGCCTGGCGGTGTCGGAAGCGATTGACGGCGCTGCCGCAGGGGCGCCGATCGTCTTCGCGGTGATCATCGGCACCGGCTGCGGCGCGGGCGTGGCGATCAATGGCCGAAGTCTGATCGGTGGCAACGGCACCGCGGGCGAGTGGGGGCATAACCCGCTGCCGTGGATGGATGAAGACGAACTGCGTTTTCGGAAAGAGGTGCCGTGCTACTGCGGCAAACAGGGCTGTATTGAGACTTTTATTTCCGGCACCGGATTCGGCACGGACTACCAGCGCCTGAGCGGGAAAACGCTGAAAGGGCACGAAATCATCAGTCTGGCAGAGCAGCAGGATCCATTGGCAGAGCTGGCTATCAGCCGCTATGAGACGCGTCTGGCGAAGTCGCTGGCGCATATCGTCAACATTCTCGATCCGGACGTGATCGTGCTGGGCGGCGGGATGAGCAACGTGGAGCGTTTATACCGGACGGTGCCGCAGCTGATCAAACCGTGGGTGTTTGGCGGCGAGTGTGAAACGCCCGTTCGCAAAGCGGTGCACGGGGATTCCAGCGGCGTTCGCGGTGCGGCGTGGCTGTGGCCGATAGAGAAGTAAATCGCCCCTCACCCCAGCCCTCTCCCCAAAGGGGAGAGGCGGAAAACAGATGCCGGAAACGTGGTTTTTTCCCTATGCCTCTGGGAGAGGAGTAGGGGGGAAGGGAAAAACCAGAAGCGACAGCGTAGTTGAAGCTAGTACCGGGTTTAAAGCGAAACACGGTTCAGGCTTAAATCGCCTTCGTTTTCTCTCCGACTGGCCAGGGTCCGGACGTCGGGAACGGCCGGAGGCTGAGAGCGTCGGGAACGCATCTCAGCCGGCCCAGGACTGGGAGATAAAACGGAGGTCTGCCGCTTCAGCGGTCGATTTATTTCGCCGGGAGTCCGGGTTCTCAGGGGAATGACGGTGATTCCCCTGAGACGTTCACCGATGCGGTGGTGACATATGAAACCGAACTGGAAGTGAACGGAACCTTAACCGTTCCTTCATAAGCGTACTTGTGACTTAAAGAGCGTTCCCTCTGGTGAGAGCCTGGCAAGGATCACTCCACCGCGAAAGCCTTATCCAGCCGGCTGACACCTAACCCGTTAATCTTCTTCACCTTAATCTGCACCGGGATCCGCTCCTTCATCGCCTCAACGTGACTGATCACGCCGATGGTTTTGCCGCTGGCGTTCAGCGTATCCAGCGCGTCGAGTGCGGTATCCAGCGTCTGCGCGTCCAGGGTGCCAAAACCTTCATCCAGGAACAGGGAATCAATCCGGGTTTTATGGCTGACCAGGTCGGATAACGCCAGCGCCAGCGCCAGGCTTACCAGGAAGCTTTCGCCGCCGGAAAGCGTGCGGGTGTCACGTACCGCATCGGCCTGCCAGGTATCGACCACCTGTAATTCAAGCGCTTCGCTGTCTTTACGCTGTAACAAGTAGCGCCCGTGCAGGCGATTGAGCTGATTGTTTGCCAGCCAGACGAGGTTATCCAGCGTCAGGCCTTGCGCAAATTTGCGGAATTTATCCCCTTCTTTGGAACCGATAAGCGCGTTGAGGTAGCCCCAGTCTTCCGCCTGCGCTTCACAGGCTTTTATTTCCTGCATCAGCGTTTGCTGGCGAACGCGGTTTTCCTCGTCGTGCCGCAGCTGCTGGGTAATTTGACCCTGTTGTGAAGCATTCTCACGCAGTTGGAGGGCCAGCGCCGTGATTTTCGCCTCCAGTGCGCCAGGATCTGTTTCTTCATGCAGATTTTCTGGCCGCGCCGATAAGTGTTGGGTCAACGCACTTTCCGCCTGTTCCAGCAGAGTGACCTGCTGTTGATGCTGGCGTTCCAGAAGCTGTTTACGCTGTTCCAGCTCAAGGCGCTCGGCTTCTTCCAGCAGAGCGCGGCGGAAATCGGCTTCGTCGCTGAACTGGCTGGCCAAAAGCGCATTCCTGAACTGCGTTTGAGCCGCCGTGCTTTCTTCTTCGCTTTGCTTCAGTTGCTCCTGCAGAGACTGGCGCTGACCTTCCAGCAGGTTGCAATCGTTATGCAGCGCTTGCCAGTTTTGCAGCGCCGCCTGATGCTCGTGTTCATCCAGCGGCTGCGGGGCGGAGCCATCGTCCGCAAGGGTTGAGAGCAACATGCCGAGAGCGGAGAGCTGCTGGTGAAGCTGCGGCAGTTTGTCCTGCTGGTGCTGCCATTGCTGAGATTCCCTTTGGCGAGCTTCCAGCCAGGTTTGCTCTTCGCCAGGCTCAGGATGCTGGAGACCGGCCTGCTTCAGCCCCGCTTGCAGCGACGCGCGCTGTGCCAGGTAGTCTGCTTTCAGTTTTTCATGCTGCTGGCTGTCGCGTTGATATTGCGCCTCCAGCGCCTGCCGCTCGCCAAGCTGCCGCAGCTGCAGCTCGCGCTGTTCCTGCTCGTCAAGCCAGGCGCTGAGATCGTCCTGAGGCGTTAAAGCGATGGCAAGTTCCGCACACTGCTGCTGCCAGCGGGCCGAGAGCGACGTTTCCTCTGCCTCAATGGTGCTGCTGGCCTGCGCCAGTTTTTCGCGCTGCTGGCGCTGGGTATCAAGCTGACCTTTAAGGGCAAAGCCAAGCTCTGCGAGTTTAGCCACTTCTTGCTTAAGGGCGGCCAGGCGCTGTTGGTTCTCCCCAGGTTCGAGAGCCTTATACGCCTCTACAGCCGGGTGTTGGGTTGAGCCGCAAAGCGGACACGGCGAGTCAGGCTGCAGGCGTGCGCGCTCGGCTTCAAGGCTTTGGATGCGCTTTTCCTGTTCGACGACTTTTTCCAGATCCGCTTCGTGCTGGCGTTTGTCTTTGTACTGCTGGCGCTTTTGCCCCAGGTCAACGTCTCGCTCGGCAATCTGTTTCTCCAGCTCGACAAGCTCGCGCTGTTGCTCGGTTTTGCGTTTCTCCAGCGTGGCAAACTGCGGCTGCAAAGTAGCCAACAGTTGGCGAGCAGGCCGGGTTGCCAGCATCCGCTGTAAATGAGCGCTCACTTCATCAGGAGAAAGGCTAAGCTTTGGCTCCGGCAGCGCATGCAGCTTTTGCCGACTGGCCTCGAGCGCCTGCTTTAGCTCAGTAAGCTGTTTTTCGTCGCGCTGCTGCTGCGTGAATGCCATGCGCCAGCCCGTCAGTTCGGCAGACCAAAGTCGATAACGGTCATTCGCCGCTAGCCAGTCTTCGACCTGCTGAGCTTCTCTCTTCAGCCGCTGAGCCTGTTCGGCGGCCAGCATTCGGGTTTGCTGCCGGCGGACGGAAAGCTGCTGTAAGCGGGTATTCACTTTCTCCGCCGCCTCGCTGTTTTGCTTCAGCGACTGCTGCTTTTCCTGCAGCCGCTGCCAGTCAGGGCGAAGTTTTTCGGCGGGCAAAGCTCGGGTCAGTTTCGCCAGCATGGGCTCTGCGTCTTTGACCGCCTGACTGGCTGTGCCCAGCGCCTGCTGCTTTTGGGCTTTGTCGGCAGAAAGCCGGGTTAGCTGAGCGAGCCATTGCTGGTGCTGCTGCTGCTGTTGGTGCTCCACGGAAAGCTTTTTCTCTTCCAGAGTGAGCGCCTGCAAACTCTCGGTAAGCTGCTGTTGCTGCTCAGCGGTTAGTAGCGCGACGCCGGAAGCCTGAGCCAGCAGGTTTTCAAGGCGGCTTTTGATTTGCTTATGATTTTCAAACACCGCGGCGGAAACGGTGCCGTAAATCTCCGTGCCGGTCAGCTCTTCAAGCAGCGAGGCGCGGTCGTTGGCATCGGCGTTTAAAAAGGCGGCGAACTGCCCCTGGGAGAGCATCATTGAGCGGGTGAAACGGTCGTAGTCCAGCCCGGTGAGCGCGGCGATAATCTCCAGCTTGTCTTTGATTTTATCCGCCAGGATTTTGCCGTCGCTGATTTGAGCCAGCTCCACGCGCGGCGCCTGAAGGTTGCCGTTTGCCGCGTTGCGGGCGCGGTTCTGGCTCCAGAAGGCGCGATAGCCCGTACCTTTTACCTCAAACTCGACTTCGGCCAGGCATTCTGCGGTGTCGCGGGTCATCAAGTCATTTTGCGACTGCGACACGGTGCTGAGGCGCGGTGTCTTGTGGTACAGCGCGAGGCAAATGGCATCCAGCAGGGTGGTTTTGCCCGCGCCCGTGGGGCCGGTGATGGCAAACAGCCCGTTGCTGGCGAAAGGCTCCTGGGTGAAATCAATTTTCCACTCGCCTTTCAGGGCGTTAATGTTTTTTAAACGCAGGCTGAGGATCTTCATGCCTGTTCCTCCCGCTGGTGCAAATCTGAAAGGGTTTGGGCAAACAGCGTTCTTAGCCTGGCGGCGCGCTCCTCGCTGGTTTCTTCCTGACTCAGCCGCCGCTCAAAAACTTCTTCAACGCTTAACTCGCTCAGCGTCTCTTTATGCTGGCTGGCAATCACCCGCTCGCGCTGTTCGCGGCTGCGGCGCAGCAGAACAACTTCAACCGGCAAATCGTCTGTGAGCGCCTGCACCTGGCGCTGCATGTCGTGCAGATATTCGTCGGTGGCGATTTCGATATCCAGCCAGACTTTGGGTTCAGCAGGCGCGTTTCGCCACTGCTCTAGCTGCCGCTCGATTTCACTCAGCGACCCTTTCACGATGGCCAGCGGCTGGCTGATGGGGACTTCCAGAGGCTCGACGCTGGTTAGCGCTCCGCCGCTGAATGTCACCAGAAAAACGGTTTTTGCTTTGCCGGTTTCGTCGAAGCTCAGCGGAATCGGCGAGCCGCTGTAGCGAATATGCTCCGTGCCGCCAATTTTTTGCGCGCGATGAATGTGCCCGAGCGCAATGTAGTCGGCGGGCGGGAAGTGCTGCGCCGGGAAGGCATCCAGCGTGCCAATATAAATGTCACGCACCGCATCGGATTTCGTGACGCCTACCGTGGTCAGGTGCCCGGTGGCAATTATCGGCAGCGGCTGGTCACCGCGAAGCGCCACGGCGGCGGCATAACATTGCTGATAATGTTCGCTGATGGCTTCCATTAAAGAGCGCTGTTTTTCATGGCTGGACAGCCCCGCCTGGCTGCTTTGAATGTCGCGAGGACGCAGGAAAGGAATAGGGCAGAGTATCGCCCCCGGCGTGCCGTCTTTTTGATTGAGCAGCAGCGCCTGTTCGTCTTTGTTATGGCGGGCGCTGGCAATGACTCGGGTGTTCAGGCAGGCCAGCAGCTCCCGGGATTCATTCAGGGTAGCTACGGAATCGTGATTCCCCGCCAGCACCACGAGCTGGCAGCCGGTGCTCTGCAGCTGCACGACAAAACGGTTATACATTTCACGGGCGTAGCTCGGCGGCGAGCCGGTGTCAAAGATATCTCCCGCGACGAGGATCGCATCCACCTGATGCTCGACCGCGGCGTTTAATAGCCAGTCGAGAAAGGCCTGATGTTCAGAGGCCCGGCTTTTGGTATAGAAGTTTTGGCCGAGGTGCCAGTCTGATGTGTGGAGAATGCGCATAACCTGTCCCATGGCAAAGAGGCGAATTACCGATTATAAGCTATTGAGCTGGCAGCGTAACCGCCAGTAAAAATCCATGGCTGTCATAATTCAAAAAGGTGAAATATCTTGCCGTCATCTTTTTCATAAATCTGTCACAAATCTGACGCATACTGGCGCACAATTAATAAGAGATGGTCTCTTTTCAACAGGGTAAATCATGGCGAGACGCATTTTAGTCGTAGAAGATGAAGCTCCGATTCGTGAAATGGTGAGCTTTGTGCTCGAGCAAAATGGCTTCCAGTCGGTAGAGGCGGAAGATTATGACAGCGCGGTTAACCTGCTGATTGAACCTTTCCCCGACCTGATCCTGCTGGACTGGATGCTGCCAGGCGGTTCCGGGATCCAGTTTATCAAGCACCTGAAACGTGAAGCGCTGACCCGCGAAATTCCGGTGATGATGCTGACCGCGCGTGGCGAAGAAGAAGATCGCGTGCGTGGCCTTGAAGTCGGTGCCGATGATTACATCACTAAGCCGTTCTCGCCTAAAGAGCTGGTGGCGCGTATTAAAGCGGTGATGCGCCGTATTTCCCCGATGGCGGTGGAAGAAGTGATTGAGATGCAGGGGCTGAGCCTGGACCCGTCCTCACACCGCGTGATGACCGGCGAAGATCCGCTCGACATGGGGCCAACTGAATTTAAGCTGTTACACTTCTTTATGACCCACCCGGAGCGCGTTTACAGCCGTGAACAGCTGCTCAATAACGTGTGGGGAACGAACGTTTACGTTGAAGACCGTACCGTAGACGTGCATATTCGTCGCCTGCGTAAAGCGTTGGAAACAAGTGGTCATGACAAAATGGTGCAAACAGTTCGCGGCACGGGTTATCGTTTTTCAACCCGTTTTTAATATGCTGACAGGAGCGTGACGCGTGCTGGAACGGCTGTCATGGAAAAGGCTGGTACTGGAGCTGGTGCTCTGTTGTATGCCAGCGGCAATTCTCGGATTGATTTTTGGCCACCTGCCGTGGTTTTTACTGGCGGCGGTGACCGCCCTGTTAAGCTGGCATTTCTGGAATTTACTTCGTCTTTCCTGGTGGCTGTGGGTTGACCGCAGCATGACCCCGCCGCCCGGGCGGGGAAGCTGGGAACCTCTGCTGTACGGGCTGCACCAGATGCAGCTGCGTAATAAAAAGCGCCGCAAAGAGTTGGGCAACCTGATCAAACGCTTCCGAAGCGGAGCCGAATCGCTGCCCGATGCGGTGGTGCTGACCACCGAAGAAGGCACCATTTTTTGGTGTAACGGCCTGGCGCAACAGCTGCTTGGCCTGCGCTGGCCTGACGACAGCGGCCAAAATATCCTCAACCTGCTGCGTTACCCTGAATTCTCACAATACGTGGCGAAGCAGCAGTTTGGTCGCCCGCTGACGCTGATACTCAACAATGGCCGTCATCTTGAGTTCCGCGTGATGCCCTACGCCGACGGGCAGTGGCTGATGGTGGCGCGAGACGTCACGCAGATGCACCAGCTTGAAGGCGCTCGCCGCAATTTCTTTGCCAACGTTAGCCATGAGCTGCGCACGCCGCTGACCGTGTTACAGGGTTACCTGGAGATGATGCAGGATCAGGCTCTGGAAGGGCCGTTGCGGGATAAAGCCCTGCATACCATGCGCGAGCAAACTTCACGCATGGAAGGGCTGGTGAGGCAATTGTTAACGCTGTCGCGCATCGAAGCCGCGCCCACGCTGTCGATGAATGAGAAAATCGACGTGCCGCTGATGCTGCGCGTGGTGGAACGAGAGGCGCAGACGTTGAGCCAGCAGAAGCAAACGCTCACTTTTAACGTTGAGCCAGGGCTGCAGGTTTACGGTAACGAAGAGCAGCTGCGCAGCGCGATCTCTAACCTGGTGTATAACGCGGTGAATCACACGCCTGCCGGGACGCACATCACCGTCACCTGGCGCAGGCTGCCTCACGGCGTAGCGTTCAGCGTTAAGGATACCGGGCCGGGGATCTCCGCCGAGCACATTCCGCGCCTGACGGAGCGTTTCTACCGAGTAGACAAAGCGCGTTCCCGGCAGACCGGAGGCAGCGGGCTTGGGCTGGCCATCGTGAAGCATGCCCTTAGCCATCATGATGCGCGGCTGGATATCGAAAGCGTACCGGGGCAGGGCTCGACGTTTTCGTTCATCCTGCCCGAGCGCTTAATCGCTCCTGAGTCAGCGGTGGCTGCACATTAATTCACCGCAACCGTCAAGTACACTTTCCACAGGCCAGTTTTCTGGCCTTTTTGTTTGTATTTTCACCACTCGTTAAGAGATGAATATCGAATTGATGCTTTTTTGTCCGCATGATAAGCCATAACAAAAGCGTATAATCAACTTTATTCACTGGTTATGCGTATTTTTAAAGGATATATTTCTGGTTTCCCGATCCCTTCTTGTCTTCAAACGCTATAAGCGTTTTAATTGCCCCCCTGTTATTACCAGACCGACTGAAATTGCGTGGTAATTCGACTAACTATTCTTCGCCACCGATCCGGAGAAGCATATTCCGCTGTCGTTACCGGTAATAACCGCGTTTTTACCGAACGTTATTTGGACTGAACGTCGGTTTAAAAATTTGAGCATTTTCAACACCACACATCCACAGGCTGCTTTATTTTATGACCTATCATTTGAAATCTCGTGACATCATCGCTCTGGGCTTTATGACCTTTGCGCTGTTTGTCGGCGCGGGCAACATTATTTTCCCTCCTATGGTTGGCTTACAGGCTGGCGAGCACGTCTGGACGGCGGCGCTTGGCTTCCTGGTCACGGCGGTAGGTTTACCCGTTCTGACTATCGTGGCGATTGCCCGCGTCGGCGGCGGTATTGACAGCCTTAGCTCGCCGATTGGCCGCCGCGCCGGTATTTTGCTGGCGACCGTCTGCTACCTGGCCGTAGGGCCGCTGTTTGCCACGCCGCGTACCACCACCGTTTCCTTTGAAGTGGGAATTGCTCCGCTGACCGGTATGGGCGATATGCCGCTGTTTATTTACAGCCTGGTGTACTTTGCGCTGGTGATCGGGATTTCTCTTTATCCGGGTAAGCTGCTGGACACCGTGGGCCACGTGCTGGCGCCGGTGAAAATCATCGCGCTGCTGATCCTGGCGGCCGGGGCGGTGCTGTGGCCAGCCGGTGGCCTGAGCACGGCGACTGAAGCCTACCAGAACGCGGCGTTTTCTAACGGCTTCGTGAACGGCTACCTGACGATGGACACGCTGGCTTCGCTGGTGTTCGGGATTGTTATCGTGAATGCCGCGCGCTCTCGCGGTGTGACCGAATCTCGCCTGCTGACCCGCTACACGATTTGGGCTGGCCTGATTGCCGGTATCGGCCTGACGGTTATCTACCTGGCACTGTTCCACCTCGGTTCCGATAGCGCGAACCTGGTCGATCAGAAAGCCAACGGCGCGGCTATTCTGCACGCTTATGTGGCGCATACCTTTGGCGGGGCCGGTAGCTTCTTCCTGGCGGCGCTGATCTTCCTGGCTTGTCTGGTTACCGCCGTGGGCCTGACCTGTGCCTGCGCGGAGTTCTTTAGCCAGTATCTGCCGCTCTCTTACCGCTCGCTGGTGTTTATCCTCGGCCTGTTCTCGATGGTGGTATCTAACCTGGGCCTGAGCCACCTGATTCAGATTTCGATCCCGGTACTGACGGCAATCTATCCACCTTGTATTGCCCTGGTGGTGCTGAGCTTCACCCGTCCGTGGTGGAACAACTCCACCCGCGTTATTGCCCCGGCGATGCTGATAAGCCTGCTGTTTGGTATGATTGACGGCATTAAGGCATCGGCCATCAGCGACATGCTGCCTGGCTGGGCGGCGAAACTGCCGCTGGCGGATCAGGGACTTGCCTGGCTGCTGCCGACCGTTGCGATGGTGGTGATCACCGCTATCTGGGACAAAGCAGCGGGGCGTCAGGTCACCTCCGCCGCCCACTAATTTTTTGATTGCTAAGTAACCACGGAGTCGTCCTCCGTGGTTTTTTTATTGTAAAGCGTGGAACCTGGATTCATGGAAAACACCAACAAGCTCAAGCGCGGTTTGAGCACCCGGCACATTCGATTTATGGCGCTGGGGTCGGCGATTGGCACAGGGCTGTTTTACGGTTCGGCGGACGCCATCAAAATGGCGGGGCCGAGCGTTCTGCTGGCGTATATCATCGGCGGCGTGGCGGCCTATATTATTATGCGCGCGCTGGGCGAAATGTCGGTGCACAATCCCGCTGCCAGCTCGTTTTCTCGCTATGCTCAGGACAACCTTGGGCCGCTGGCTGGCTATATTACCGGCTGGACCTACTGCTTTGAGATTTTGATTGTTGCCATCGCCGACGTGACCGCGTTCGGGATCTACATGGGTATCTGGTTCCCGGCGGTGCCGCACTGGGTCTGGGTGCTGAGTGTGGTGCTGATTATCTGCGCCATCAACCTGATGAGCGTGAAGGTGTTCGGCGAGCTGGAGTTCTGGTTCTCATTCTTTAAAGTCGCCACCATCATCATCATGATTATTGCCGGGATCGGCATTATCGTGTGGGGGATTGGCAACGGCGGCCAGGCGACCGGTATCCACAACCTGTGGAGCAACGGTGGCTTCTTCAGCAACGGCTGGCTGGGCATGATCATGTCTCTGCAGATGGTGATGTTTGCCTACGGCGGGATTGAGATTATCGGCATCACCGCAGGCGAAGCGAAAGATCCGCAGAAATCCATTCCGCGCGCAATAAACTCCGTGCCGCTGCGTATTCTGGTGTTCTACGTGGGGACGCTGTTTGTCATCATGTCCATTTATCCCTGGAACCAGGTGGGCACCGAAGGCAGTCCGTTTGTGATGACCTTCCAGCATATGGGCATTACCGCTGCAGCCGGTATTCTGAACTTTGTGGTTATCACAGCTTCGCTCTCGGCGATTAACAGCGATGTGTTTGGCGTGGGCCGCATGCTGCACGGCATGGCCGAGCAGGGTAGCGCGCCTAAAATCTTCGCCAGGACTTCCCGCAACGGTATTCCGTGGGTCACCGTTGTGGTGATGGCCTGCGCGCTGCTGCTGGCGGTTTACCTGAACTACATCATGCCGGAAAACGTCTTCCTGGTGATTGCGTCGCTGGCAACGTTCGCCACCGTTTGGGTCTGGATAATGATCCTGCTGTCGCAGATTGCCTTCCGCCGCCGCCTGTCGCCGGAAGAGGCGAAAGCGCTGAAATTCCCGATCCCCGGTGGCGTAGCGACGACCGTCGTGGGCCTGGTGTTCCTGGTGTTTATTATCGGGCTGATTGGTTACCACCCGGATACCCGTATTTCGCTGTACGTGGGCTGCGGCTGGATTGCGCTGCTGCTTATTGGCTGGGTTGTTAAGCGCCGGGTTAAGGCGCAGTCGTTGCCAGTGTAGTGGCTGATTCGGTTAGAACGCGGTATCTGGTTTTACCCTCACCCTGACCCTCTCCCTGGAAGGGCGAGGGAATTAATAGCGTTCTCTGGTACTGCTTTTCCTTTTGCCTGTGAGGGCGAGGGAATTAATAGCGTTCTCTGCTGCCTCATTTCCTTTTGCCTGGCAGGGATAGGGAATAAATAGTGTTCTCCTCATTCGTTTTCCCCCCCTCGCCCCTTTGGGGAGAGGGCCGGGGTGAGGGGAATAATTTCTCCCGTCTCCACCCCTCCTGTCCTCCCCCAAATTAACCCGGAATGATGAGTGATAAAGCCTTATGCTGTGGCAAGGTGGCGTCATTTTTAAGCGATGGGAAAGTTACTATGTTGAATGCCTGGCACCTGCCGGTGGCGCCGTTTATCCAGACGCGGGAACGCAGCCTTGTCATTACCCTGTGGCTGGCGGGGGACGACCTGCCGGAAAAAGTGATTCTGCGTGGCGAAAAAGATAACGAAGAGATTTCTCTGGTCATGGTGCGCCAGAAACAGGCTCCCCTTGAGGGCGTTGTTGCCTGGAAAGTCACCCTCGATACCGCCGAAGGGCAGCCGCGCCGTCGCTACAGCTTTAAGCTACTCTGGCAGGACAGGCAGCGCTGGTACACACCTCAGGGCTTCCAAAAAACGCCGCCGGCCCGGCTGGAACAGTTCGCTTTTGATACGCCGGATGACGGCCCGGATTGGGTGCAGGACCAGGTGTTCTATCAGATCTTCCCGGATCGTTTTGCGCGCGGGGCTAATCGCCAGCCGGTGCAGGATAACGTTTATTTTCATCATGCGGCCGGGCGGGATATCGTCCGCCGGGAGTGGCATGAGCCTTTAACCGGGGAAGCCGGAGGATCGACGTTTTACGGCGGCGATCTGGACGGGATCAGTGAAAAGCTGCCGTACCTGAAAAAGCTCGGCGTGACGGCACTTTATCTGAACCCTATTTTTACCGCGCCCAGCGTGCATAAGTACGACACTCAGGATTACCGGCAGGTAGACGAGCAGTTTGGCGGTAATGCCGCTTTCCTGCGGCTGAGGGAAAATACGCGCCGGCAGGGGATGAAGCTGATGCTGGACGGCGTTTTTAACCACAGCGGCGATACGCACGGCTGGTTTGACAGGCATCAGAACGGTGAGAATGGCGCCTGCCATCACCCACAGTCTCCGTGGCGCGACTGGTACAGCTTTTCTGACGAAGGGTTGGCGCTGGACTGGTTGGGCTATTCCAGCCTGCCTAAGCTGGATTATCGCTCGGCCACGCTGGTGGATGAGATCTATCGCGGCGAGCAAAGCATTGTGCGGCACTGGCTGCGGGAGCCCTGGGGCATTGACGGCTGGCGGCTGGACGTAGTGCATATGCTGGGAGAGGAAGGCGGGGCGAAAAATAATCTTCTGCACGTCAGCGGCATTACCCAGGCGGCAAAAGAAACCAAACAGAATGCTTACGTCCTCGGCGAGCACTTTGGCGATGCCCGGCAGTGGCTGCAGGCCGATGCCGAAGATGCCGCCATGAACTATCGCGGTTTTACTTTCCCGCTGTGGGGATTTTTGGCAAACACCGATATCTCTTACGAGCCGCAGGATATTGACGCCCAAACCTGTATAGCATGGATGGAAGAGTACCGCTCGGCACTTTCCCATCAGCAGCAGCTGCGCATGTTTAACCAGCTCGACAGCCACGATACCGCCCGTTTTAAGTCGATTCTTGGTAAAGATGTTGCCCGCTTGCCGCTGGCCGTCATCTGGCTGTACGCCTGGCCCGGCGTGCCCTGTATCTATTACGGCGATGAGGTGGGGCTGGATGGCAACAACGATCCTTTCTGCCGCAAGCCTTTCCCGTGGCAGAAACAGGATCAGGATTTAGATCTGCTGGCGCTTTATCAGCGGCTCGGCAAGCTGCGCAAACAAAGCCGGGCGCTTCGTCACGGTGGTTGCCGGGTCATCTACGCTGAGCAGGACGTCGTCGTGTTCGTGCGTGCTTATCAAAACGAACGTGTTCTGGTGGCCATCAATCGCGGCAGCGAGGTTCAGGCCACGCTCCCGTGGGATGCCTTGCTGAGCGGCAGAGCCTGGACGCAGATCGAAGGCGAGGCGGCGCTCAATAACCGCGAGCTGAGCTTGCCTGCCGTCAGCGCCGCGGTCTGGCGCAGTCTTTAGGTCGGTAACCCGGCGGGGAGAGGTTTAGCTCTCCGCCGGGGGCTGATAAAGGGCGTTGACCAAATCCCCTTCAATGATCTTTTCTCGCCACCAGCGTGCGGCCAGGCCTTCACCCCGGTTATGCCAGCCGATGTAGGTCACGTCCGTCTGGCGGAACGATACAACTGGTTTTTCAATTAATTTGCCGCTGTTAAGGAGTGGCTGGGCGATGTGGCGGGGTAAAAATCCGCAGGCCAGGCCCGAGACTAAAATAGCGACCTTGCTAGGGAAGTCGAACACCACCACGCGTTCTTGCTCTTCAATGTAATTGGTGTTGATTGGCTGGCAGTAACGTGCCGTATCGCCAATGATGGCCGCACGATGGCGGCAAACTTCGTCACTGGAAAGCACATGTTCCGCTTTTGCCAGCGCGTGCTTGGGGGAGACGACAAACACGTTGTCCAGCGTGCCCAGCATCTTGTAGGCGTATTCGGATGACGTCGGCGGCTCGTTAATGGCGCCGAGAATAATGTTCGCGCCGTTGTGGGTCAGCTCTTCCCAGGCTCCTGCCAGCGTATGGTGGGTAAAATTAAGCGTGGTTTGCTGGTCGAGAGCGTAGAACTCCTCCATCAACGGCAGCAGCAGGTGGAAGGGAAATGAACCGTCCAGCGCAATGGTCAGCGTTTTTTCCCAGCCGGAGGTGGAGCGCAAAGCCTGGCTTTCCAGATCCTTCGCGGCGCTGAGCACCATCCGCCCTTTTTCCAGCACAATCCTGCCGGTGTCGGTAAATTTTGCCCGATGGCCTGAGCGATCCAGAAGTTTAATATTCAGATCGTTTTCTAGCTTCTGCACCATATAACTCAGCGCCGCAGGCGTTTTAAACAGCGATTCAGCGGCGGCGGCAAAACTGCCGTGCTTATCTAAGGCATCAAGAATGAGCAGCACATCTAAATTTACGCGCATAGTGATAATCCGTTCGGGCTTTGGCCTTGCAAAAGTCTATCACCAAAAAATTAAATAAGACGTTAGAAAATTCCGGCTATCAACCCTGCGGCTGTATGCAGAAAATAAAGGCGTCATCCAGAGATGGATACCTTAATAACTCATTGATAGCTGAGGGAATAAAATGTCTATTCGTGAACTGATTGACCCAACTAACTCCACCCTTATTTTTATCGATCACCAGCCGCAAATGGCTTTCGGCGTGGCGAATATCGATCGCCAGACCCTGAAAAATAACACCGTGGCGCTGGCAAAGGCGGGCCAAATATTTAAGGTGCCGACGATTTATACCTCCGTCGAAACCAAAAGCTTCAGCGGCTATATCTGGCCTGAATTATTAGCTGTTCATCCTGACATTAAGCCCATTGAGCGTACTTCCATGAACTCCTGGGAAGATAAAGCCTTTGTTGAGGCGGTGAAGGCGACGGGCCGTAAAAAACTGATTATTTCAGCGCTGTGGACCGAAGTGTGCCTGACCTTCCCGGCGCTGATGGCGCTGGAAGAAGGCTTTGAAGTGTATGTGGTGACCGACACTTCCGGCGGGACTTCTGTGGATGCCCACGAACGCGCCATTGACCGGATGGTGCAGGCCGGTGCCGTGCCGGTGACCTGGCAGCAGGTTCTGCTGGAGTACCAGCGCGACTGGTCACGCAAAGAAACTTATGACGCAGTGATGAACCTGGTTCGTGAGCACAGCGGGGCTTATGGCATGGGCGTCGACTACGCTTATACGATGGTTCACGGCGCCCCAGAACGTAAAGCCTGATGGATCACAGTCGGGGCGGGTTCGCCGCTCCGTTTTTCCTCCCCATTTTGACTCAGGAATTGCGGCATGGCCGACAACAATACCGTTACGCTGGTGATCACCCACGCAATCCGGCCAGGCGAGGCCGCTCGCTACGAACAATGGCTGGAAAAGATCATGCCGACCGCCGCTCGTTTCCCCGGTCACCTTGGGGTGCATGTTATTCGCCCCACGGCCGGGAACGACACCTATAACGTGGTGATTCGCTTCGACACGCTCGAGCATCTCAATGCCTGGACTGACTCCCCTGAACGCCATCGCCTTGTGGCAGAGATCAAATCCTCTCTTGCCGATGACGACAAAGTGCAGGTGCACACCGAAACGGCCTTCTGGTTTACCCCGGAAAGTGCGACGGTGAAACGCCCGCCGCAGTGGAAGCAGTTCCTGATCACGCTGCTCGTTATCTTCCCCAGTACCAACCTTGTGCCGTGGGTGACGGGCATGTTGTTCCCAGGTTTACGCGGCACGCTTCCCGGGCACTTGCTTAACGATGCCTGCGTGGTAGCGCTGGTGGTCTGGCTCTGGATGCCGATGGTGACGAAGCTGTTTGCCGGTTGGCTAAAAAAAGCATGATTTCTCAGGAGTCCCTGATTATGTCTCAACATGCCTCACTGATTTTGACTCATGGCCAGTTTCACACGCTGGATAAAGAGAATCCGCTTGCCGAAGCGGTAGCGATTAAAGACGGTAAAATTCTGGCGGCGGGCAGCACCGCCTATGCGATGAGCTTTGCCGGAGAAGGTAGCCAGGTCGTCGATTTGAAAGGCCACACGGTGATCCCCGGCCTGAACGATTCGCACCTGCACCTGATTCGCGGCGGGCTGAACTACAACCTTGAGCTGCGCTGGGAAGGCGTGCCTTCGCTGGCCGATGCCCTGCGCATGCTAAAAGAACAGGCGCTGCGCACGCCGTCTCCGCAGTGGGTACGCGTGGTGGGGGGCTGGACAGAGTTCCAGTTTGCCGAACGCCGCATGCCTACCATCGAAGAACTTAACGAGGCCGCGCCCGATACGCCGGTATTCGTTCTGCATCTGTACGACAGAGCTTTGCTCAACCGCGCCGCGCTGAAAGCGGTGGGCTATACCAAAGAGACGCCAAACCCGCCGGGTGGCGAGATTGTCCGTGACGGCAACGGGAATCCGACCGGAATGCTGGTGGCGAAGCCTAACGCGATGATCCTTTATTCCACGCTGGCAAAAGGGCCGAAACTGCCGCTGGAGATGCAGGTGAACTCAACGCGGCAGTTTATGCGAGAGCTGAACCGCCTGGGCGTGGCCAGCGCGATTGACGCGGGCGGTGGTTTCCAGAACTACCCTGAGGATTACCAGGTTATCGACGAGCTGCACAGTAAAAAGCAGATGACGGTGCGCATTGCCTATAACCTGTTTACCCAGCGCCCTCAGCATGAGCTGGAAGATTTTGAAAAATGGACCGACATGCTGACGCCGGGGCAGGGCACCGACTTCTACCGCGCCAACGGGGCCGGTGAAATGCTGGTGTTCTCGGCTGCAGACTTTGAAGACTTCCTGCAGCCACGCCCGGATTTGCCGGACGGCATGGAACAGGAGCTGGAGCGTGTGGTGCGCCATCTGGTTGAACACCGCTGGCCGTTCCGGCTGCATGCCACCTACAACGAGTCCATCAGCCGCATGCTGGACGTGTTCGAAAAGGTCAATCGCGATATTCCGTTCAACGGTCTGCACTGGCTGTTTGACCATGCAGAGACGATTACCGAACGCAATATCGACCGGGTTAAGGCGCTGGGCGGTGGGATTGCGGTTCAGCACCGCATGGCTTTCCAGGGCGAATACTATGCGGAGCGCTACGGGATTGAGGCGGTGAAACAAACGCCGCCGGTGGCGAAAATGCTAGCCGCAGGTGTGCCCGTGGGGTTAGGCACCGACGCCACGCGCGTGGCGAGCTACAACCCGTGGACGGCGCTTTACTGGCTGGTGTCCGGGCGCACTGTGGGCGGTATGCAGATGTACGACGAGAATAACCGTATGTCCCGCGATGTCGCCCTTGAGCTATGGACCGCAGGCAGCGCCTGGTTCTCTAACGAGCAGGGCAAGAAAGGGCGGATTCAGGCGGGGCAACTGGCTGACCTGGTTGTGCTGTCTCAGGACTACTTCAGCGTGCCGGAAGAGGCTATCAAGGGTATTGAATCGGTGATGACCGTGGTGGATGGAAAAGTGGTTTATGCCACCGGAGCCTTTACGCCTCTGGCACCGCCAGCCATTCCCGTTGTGCCTGACTGGTCGCCTGTGGTGACCGTGCCGGGGCATTACCGCTCCGCGCCACCAGCGGCGGCAAAAGTGGGGATGATGGCATCGGTGCATCAGTGCTGCGGGAGCTGTAACGTCCACGGGCATCAGCATGATGTGGCGCGTAATTCCTCGATTCCCGTCGGCGATGAGACGGCGTTCTGGGGCATGATGGGCTGTTCCTGCTTCGCCTTCTGACAAAAACAAAAAAGGCCGCAATCGCGGCCTTTTCTTCGAACTTGCTTAGCCATTACAGCTTAGCAACGTTCTCGCTCAGGTACTTAGCAACGCCGTCCGGAGACGCGTTCATGCCTTCTTTCCCTTTTTCCCACTGAGCCGGGCACACTTCGCCGTGCTCTTCGTGGAACTGCAGCGCGTCAACCATACGCAGCATTTCGTCGATGTTACGACCCAGCGGCAGATCGTTAACCACCTGGTGGCGAACGATACCGGCTTTGTCGATCAGGAAGGAACCGCGCAG
The DNA here is from genome assembly GCF_059801165.1 of Cedecea sp. Ae19-4. Classification (NCBI taxonomy): domain Bacteria; kingdom Pseudomonadati; phylum Pseudomonadota; class Gammaproteobacteria; order Enterobacterales; family Enterobacteriaceae; genus Cedecea; species Cedecea sp. Ae19-4. The sequence goes on from NZ_JBCHWG010000001.1 coordinate 235,019, forward strand.
CGCAACGCCCGCTTCCGGGTGTTCGATGCCGTAGGCTTGCTGGATTTCACGTTTGATATCAGCAACCATCGCGTATTTCACTTCGCCGATGCCGCCTTTATCAACCGGGGTTTTACGCCATGCGTTGTGAACGAACTCGGAGTCAAAAGATACACCAACGACTTCTACGCCACGTTTCTGGAATTCTTCGTAACGCTTGTCGAACGCGATCAGTTCAGACGGGCAAACGAAGGTGAAGTCCATCGGCCAGAAGAACACAACGGTGGCTTTACCGTTGGTGTGTTTTTTGAAGTTGAAGTTTTCAACGATTTCGCCATTGCCCAGAACGGCAGCAGCGGTAAAGTCAGGGGCTGGACGAGTAACCAGGACCATATGTACTCCTGTTAATTTTGTTAAAGTGAATGTTAACGCAACGGGGGGAGTATAGGGGCTCCATTCCATGTAGCTCAATGGCATCTTGCCAATCAATCAGATAGGTTTTGGCTATCAAAAAGACGCATATCTTGATGCCGATAACCAAGATAGCCCTTTTTTCGAAAAGGGCAAGTTGTTCTAACGTGAACCGGGAACGATCACAAACTTTTTTGTTCCGCCATCACCATCATGCGTGGGTAGAACTGCCAGAACAACTCCTCCAACTGGTCATAATGGGCGTCGAGATCGTGCCAGGAGGCTCGCAGGGCATCAAGTTTTGGTCTACGGCTCGCCATCCCATTGAGAACGTTAGCAATAAAATCCATATCCTGATAACGCTCCAGCCAGCGTTCACGCCATAAATAGTTATTAAGATTAATGAAGCGCGGCGGCGTGTCGTTAAGCCTGGGCACAATCTGCCCGCGAGCATAGGCGATAAAATCCTCGAGCCCGATATCCGGGCAAACCTTATGCCAGTGGCGCGACAGGAAGTGGTCCCACATGACATCCAGAGAAATCGGCGAAACTCGCCGCGTCTCTGGGCTGAACCAGCCGCGGGCTAAAGCCACCTCCGGCAGTCCGTCCGTCAGGACATCGACTCTGCGGTGCATATAAATGCCGGCCACGACCTCGGGCGAAAAGCTGTCGTCCGGGCTGCCGCGCACGAAATCCGCCAGCAAATTTCCCAGCAGTGAACTTTGGGCCAGATGTGCCAAATGCAGGTGGGCGAGAAAATTCATCGAATAGTTATTCCATTTATGGCGTTAAAACGGCCTGAGCAGGGTAAACGTGTTGCAGGGAAAGCCCCCTGCCACTAGACTAAGCCGCCTGTTTTTAAGTCTGAGTGCTATACCATGCGCGTTGCTGATTTTTCCTTTGAACTGCCTGAATCCCTGATTGCTCATTATCCGCAAGCCGAGCGCAGCAGCTGCCGCTTGCTGTCACTTGACGGGCCGACGGGCGCATTGGCGCATGGCACTTTCACCGATTTGCTCGACAAGCTCAACCCCGGCGACCTGCTGGTGTTCAATAACACCCGCGTAATCCCGGCTCGCCTGTTTGGCCGTAAAGCCAGCGGCGGGAAAATTGAAGTACTGGTCGAGCGTATGCTGGATGATAAACGCATTCTGGCACATATTCGCGCCTCTAAAGCGCCAAAACCCGGCGCCGAGCTGCTGTTGGGCGATGATGAAAGCGTACACGCCACCATGGTTGCGCGCCACGATGCGCTGTTTGAGGTCGAGTTTAACGACGAGCGCGCCGTACTGGATATCTTAAATAACATCGGCCATATGCCGCTGCCACCGTACATCGACCGCCCGGATGAAGAAGCCGACCGCGAGCTTTATCAAACGGTTTATAGCCAGAAGCCGGGGGCGGTTGCTGCGCCGACAGCAGGTCTGCACTTTGACGAGCCGCTGCTGGAAAAACTGCGCAATAAAGGTGTCGATATGGCGTTCGTCACGCTGCACGTCGGGGCGGGGACGTTCCAGCCGGTGCGCGTGGACAGCATCGAAGACCACATCATGCACTCTGAGTATGCCGAAGTGCCCCAGGACGTTGTGGATGAAGTGCTGGCCTGTAAAGCGCGTGGCAATCGCGTTATTGCGGTCGGAACTACGTCGGTACGCTCCCTGGAAAGCGCCGCTCAGGCTGCGCAGAACGACCTGATCGAGCCGTTCTTCGGCGATACCCAAATCTTTATCTATCCGGGCTATCAGTACAAAGTGATCGACGCGCTGGTGACGAACTTCCACCTGCCGGAGTCTACGCTGATTATGCTGGTCTCCGCGTTTGCCGGTTATAAAAACACAATGCACGCTTACCACGAGGCGGTGAAAGCGGAATATCGCTTCTTTAGCTACGGCGATGCGATGTTCATTACCTGTAATCCGCAGGCGATAAACGAACGCCCGGGGGCGTGATTGCCCCTCACCCTGGCCCTCTCCCCCGTGAGAGTATTGGGTAACAGAGAAAGTATTCTCCCTCTCCCTTCCAGGGAGAGGGCCGGGGTGAGGGTAACCCACCCCCGCTTATTCCGCCGTGAGCACCGCCCACGGCGTTAATTGACTCACCAGACTGTTTCTCTGGTGCTGGAGGAAATGTGAAATTTGAATTAGATACCACCGACGGACGCGCACGACGCGGTCGCCTGGTCTTTGAACGTGGCACCGTCGAAACCCCGGCCTTTATGCCGGTGGGTACTTACGGCACCGTGAAAGGGATGACGCCGGAAGAAGTTGAAGCCACGGGCGCGCAGATTATCCTGGGCAATACCTTCCATTTATGGCTTCGTCCTGGCCAGGAAATCATGAAACTGCACGGCGACCTGCATGATTTTATGCAGTGGAAAGGCCCAATCCTGACGGACTCCGGTGGTTTCCAGGTATTCAGCCTGGGCGATATCCGTAAGATCACCGAAGCGGGCGTACATTTCCGCAACCCGATCAACGGCGATCCTATTTTCCTCGATCCTGAAAAATCCATGGAAATTCAGTACGATCTGGGGTCCGATATCGTCATGATCTTCGACGAATGTACGCCGTACCCGGCGGACTGGGATTACGCGAAACGCTCCATGGAAATGTCTCTGCGTTGGGCGCAGCGTAGCCGCGATCGCTTTGATTCCCTTGGAAATAAAAATGCGCTGTTTGGCATTATCCAGGGCAGTGTTTACGAAGATTTACGAGATATCTCGGTAAAAGGTCTGGTAGAGATTGGCTTTGATGGCTACGCTGTCGGCGGCCTGGCGGTAGGCGAGCCGAAGGAAGACATGCACCGTATTCTCGAGCACGTTTGCCCGCAAATCCCTGCCGACAAACCACGTTACCTGATGGGCGTAGGTAAACCGGAAGACCTGGTTGAAGGGGTTCGTCGCGGTATCGATATGTTCGACTGCGTCATGCCAACTCGTAATGCGCGTAACGGTCACCTGTTCGTGACGGACGGCGTAGTGAAAATCCGCAATGCTAAGCATAAAGATGACACCGCCCCGCTCGATGCCGAGTGTGATTGCTATACGTGTCGCAATTATTCACGTGCCTACTTGCATCATCTTGACCGTTGCAACGAAATACTGGGCGCGCGTCTTAATACCATTCATAACCTGCGCTATTACCAGCGTTTAATGGCTGGTTTACGCCAGGCCATTGAAGAGGGTAAATTAGACCACTTCGTGACGGATTTTTACGAGCGGACAGGTAAGCCGGTTCCACCTTTGAACGTTGATTAATTTAATAATGAGGGAATTTTAATGAGCTTTTTCATTTCTGATGCGGTAGCTGCAACAGGTGCTCCATCGCAGGGTAGCCCGTACTCTTTGATTCTTATGCTGGTGGTGTTTGGTCTGATTTTCTATTTTATGATCCTGCGTCCGCAGCAAAAGCGTACCAAAGAGCATAAAAAACTGATGGACTCCATCTCTAAGGGTGATGAAGTGCTGACCAACGGTGGCCTGGTTGGCCGCGTGACCAAAGTAGCTGAAACTGGCTATGTTGCTATCGCGCTGAACGATACCACCGAAGTGGTTATCAAACGTGATTTCGTAGCTGCCGTTCTGCCGAAAGGCACCATGAAGGCGCTGTAATTTTCGTTTTCCCTAAGGGAACTACACGTGTTAAACCGTTATCCTTTGTGGAAGTACATCATGCTGATCGCCGTACTGGCGATTGGCCTGCTGTATGCGCTTCCCAACCTGTATGGTGAGGATCCGGCAGTTCAGTTAACTGGCGTGCGCGGTGCCGCCGCCAGTGAACAAACGCTGATCCAGGTCGAAAACACCTTAAAACAAGAAAATATCACCGCTAAGTCTGTGGCGCTGGAAGAGGGCGCTATTCTCGCTCGCTTCGACTCTACCGATACCCAGCTCCGCGCGCGTGAAGCGTTGATGAGCGTGATGGGCGACAACTATGTCGTGGCGCTTAACCTTGCTCCTGCTACCCCTCGCTGGATGTCGACTATCGGTGCGAACCCGATGAAGCTCGGCCTTGACCTGCGCGGCGGCGTCCACTTCCTGATGGAAGTCGATATGGACACAGCGCTGGGCAAGCTCCAGGAACAAAATATCGATGGCCTGCGCAGCGACCTGCGTGACAAGGGCATTGCTTACACCAACGTGCGTAAAGCCGACAATTACGGCGTAGACATCGTCTTCCGTGATTCAAGCGCGCGCGACTCAGCAAGAGATTACCTCTCCTCCCGCCATCGCGATCTGGTGTTCTCCAACCAGGGGAGCAATACGCTGCGTGCCGTGATGAGCGATGCTCGCCTGAGCGAAGCGCGTGAGTACGCGGTCCAGCAGAACATCAATATCCTGCGTAACCGTGTCAACCAGCTTGGCGTCGCCGAACCACTGGTGCAGCGTCAGGGTGCTGACCGTATCGTGGTTGAGCTGCCGGGTATTCAGGACACCGCGCGTGCCAAAGAAATTCTGGGGGCAACCGCTACGCTGGAATTCCGTCTGGTGAACACCAACGTGGATGCCTCTGCGGCAGCCTCTGGCCGCGTGCCGGGTGACTCCGAAGTGAAGCAGACTCGCGAAGGTCAGCCGGTTGTGCTGTACAAGCGCGTGATTCTGACCGGGGACCACATCACTGACTCCACGTCCAGCATGGATGAATACAACCAGCCTCAGGTAAACATTTCCCTGGACAGCGCTGGCGGTAACATCATGTCTAACTTCACTAAAGACAACATCGGCAAGCCGATGGCAACCCTCTTTGTGGAGTACAAGGACAGCGGTAAGAAAGACGCGAATGGCCGTTCCGTCCTGATGAAAGAAGAAGAAGTTATCAACGTGGCGAACATTCAGTCTCGCCTGGGTAACAGCTTCCGCATCACCGGGATCAGCAACCCGAATGAAGCTCGCCAGCTTTCTCTGCTGCTGCGTGCTGGTGCGCTGATTGCGCCGATTCAGATTGTTGAAGAACGTACCATCGGTCCAACCCTGGGCCTGGAAAACATCAAGCAGGGCCTGGAAGCGTGCCTGGCGGGTCTGGTGGTCTCCATCATCTTCATGGTCTTCTTCTATAAGAAGTTTGGCCTGATTGCGACCTCTGCGCTGCTGGCTAACCTGGTGCTGATTGTGGGGATCATGTCCCTGCTGCCGGGGGCGACGCTGACCATGCCGGGTATTGCGGGTGTCGTCTTAACCCTTGCGGTAGCGGTGGATGCCAACGTACTGATTAACGAACGTATCAAAGAAGAACTGCGAAACGGACGTTCGGTACAGCAGGCAATTGATGAAGGCTACAAAGGCGCGTTCAGCTCCATTTTCGATGCCAACATCACCACGCTTATCAAAGTTATCATCCTGTATGCCGTGGGCACCGGGGCGATCAAAGGGTTTGCTATTACCACCGGTATTGGCGTTGCGACCTCGATGTTTACCGCAATCGTCGGCACCCGTGCCATCGTGAACCTGTTGTACGGCGGCAAACGCATCAACAAGCTGTCTATCTAAGGAGTGCGTTGTGGCACAGGAATATACTGTTGAACAATTGAACCACGGCCGTAAAGTCTATGACTTTATGCGCTGGGACAACTGGGCCTTCGGCATCTCCGGTATCCTGCTGATCCTTTCCGTCGCGATTATCGGCGTGAAAGGCTTCAACTGGGGTCTGGACTTTACCGGCGGTACGGTTATCGAAATCGGGCTGGAAAAACCAGCCGAGCTGGACACCATGCGCGCCGCGCTGCAGAAGGCGGGTTTTGAAGAGCCGCTGGTGCAGAACTTTGGCAGCAGCCGTGACATCATGGTGCGCATGCCACCTGCTAAAGGCGAAACCGGCGGCCAGGTGCTCGGCAGCAAGGTTGTGAGCGTGATTAACGAAGCGACCAGTCAGAATGCGGCAGTGAAGCGTATTGAGTTTGTCGGCCCAAGCGTGGGTGCGGATCTGGCTCAAAACGGTGCGATGGCGCTGCTGGTCGCGCTGCTGTCGATTCTGGTGTACGTTGGGTTCCGCTTCGAGTGGCGTCTGGCTGCCGGTGTGGTTATCAAGCTGGCGCACGACGTGGTAATTACCATGGGCGTGCTGTCGCTGTTCCACATTGAGATTGACCTGACCATCGTCGCGTCGTTGATGTCGGTTATCGGCTACTCGCTGAACGACAGCATCGTGGTTTCGGACCGTATTCGTGAAAACTTCCGCAAGATCCGCCGCGGGACGCCTTACGAGATCTTTAACGTCTCCCTGACCCAGACGCTGCAAAGGACCTTGATCACATCCGGTACCACCTTAGTGGTTATCCTGATGCTGTATCTGTTCGGTGGGGCGCTGCTGAAAGGCTTCTCCCTGACGATGCTTATCGGTGTCACCATCGGTACCGTGTCTTCTATCTACGTAGCCTCTGCGCTGGCGTTGAAACTGGGCATGAAGCGCGAGCACATGCTGCAGCAAAAGGTAGAGAAAGAAGGGGCGGATCAGCCGTCTATTCTGCCGTAATAGCGTTAAGCGTTTGATAAAACCGCAGCCTTCGAGCTGCGGTTTTTTTTCGTCCGGTGTTTTTCTCCTGACAGTATGGTGTCAGGAGGGGGCCAGTAGACTCGTGGTTACTGACAACACAGGAGAAAAACAATGAGCACACTTATCAACTGGTTTGAGATCCCCGTTACCGATATGGCGCGAGCGGTCGCTTTTTACCAACGAGTACTGAACGCTGAATTTCGTCGCGAAACGATAGCCGGCGTGGAGAATGCTGTATTTTCGTATAACCAACCGGCCACCGGTGGTTCTTTAGTGAAAGGGGAGCGGTTTGTGCCTTCTGCGACAGGCGCGGTGATTTATCTTTATACGCCCGATATTGTTAAAGCATTACAGCAGGTAGAGATGGCGGGAGGCCGGCTGGACTTTGGTCCTCAGGTGCTGCCCTATGATATCGGCACGATTGCGTTAATGATCGACAGCGAAGGCAATCGCGTTGGGTTGCATCAGCCTGTTTAAGCCTCAATACTGACGCTAAAGCCTGCCGCTCGGGCAGGCCTTATTTTTTCCGGAACATCCATGAGCCGAAGAGCCGATCGATTATTTCAGATAGTGCAAATCCTACGCGGCAGGCGCCTGACGACGGCTGCACAGCTTGCCGAACGGCTGGAAGTCTCAGAGCGGACTGTCTACCGCGACATTCAGGATCTTTCTCTCTCCGGCGTGCCGATAGAAGGGGAGGCTGGCTGCGGCTATCGCCTGCTGGCCGGGTACGATCTTCCACCGCTGATGCTGACGACCGGAGAGGTGGAGGCGGTGATTGCGGCGTTAAGAATGGTGCAAACCTGGAGCGGAGAAACGCTGGCGAAATCTGCCGAGTCCGTGCATGAGAAGCTTCTCGCAGTGCTCACCCCGGAAAAGCGTCGGGTTGCCGAACGTAGCCGTATAATTTCGCCTAATTTTAACAAGTTTCCGCAGGTGAAAGCCCGGTTCGATCTGTTTCATTCCGCCATCGACAAATGCCAGGTTGTTCATTTGCTGTATGAGGATGAAAAAGGGGAATTGACGGAGCGGGATATTCACCCTCTGGGGCTGTCATTTTGGGGAGAGGTCTGGCTGCTGGTGGCCTGGTGCGAGGCTCGGAATGATTATCGTAGCTTCAGGCTGGATCGCTGCCGGGATATTCATTTAACAGGAAATGTGTTTCAGGAGCGACACGATCGTTCTCTGCAGGCTTTTATTGCCCTTCAGAAGGCCAAAGGTTACCTGCCTGAGAAATAAAAAAACCGGCCAGCGGGCCGGTTTTTTACAAGTGGTGGCGATTAGAAGTTGTAACCGACAACCACGTAGTAGCCGAAGCCGGTCGACTTCACGCGTTCGTTCATGAAGAACGGCTGCTCGCCATCTTTCCACTGGCCGCCGTTATGGAAGTAACGGGCCACGAAGGAGTAGTGCAGGTGATCGTAGTTCAGCGACAGGATGTGGCTGGACGCAACGGAGTTATTGGTACGGTACTGCTCGTTGCCCAGGTCAGAGTCCCAGTCAACGTTGGTGAAACCGATATAGCTCAGCTTACCGCCCCACAGGGAGGTAATCGGCACGAAGTATTTCACCTTGAAGCGGTAGCCATCCCACTCGTTTTCGTTAGACGCACCGTAGTTCTGCCACTGGTACTTGGCATACACGTTCATCGACAGGCTCATTGGCAGGCCGGTATCGATGTCGGTACCCAGACCCATGTACCAGGTGCTCTGGCGATTAGCCTGGTTACGACCCATGTCGTAAATGTAGTTGTTCGCGAAGTACCACTCTTTGAACGGACCAAAGCTCAGGTCGGTCCCGGTCAGCTTGTCGATGGAGAAGCGAGGTTCGATTTCCATAAACAGTGGGGAGCCGTGGTTCCAGATCCCTTTCGCCTGAGTGTTGCCGCCGAAGAAGACTGGCGCATCCACGTAGCCGTAGAAATCGAACCAGTCTTTTTTGGCGAACGCTTCATATTCCAGGTAGGTATCGTTGCGCAGCTGCGGCCCGAAACGGGTGTGATAGCTGCCGACAACGTTAACGCTCTGGTGCCACCAGTCGGAGAGGTATTCGCTGTTTTTTGCTTCTTCTGCGCTGGCAGAGAAAGAGCTGGAAAGTGCCAGAACGGTGCCGGCTGCCAGAATAATTTTTTTCATATTTTTAGCCACTGTTTACGTAATTTTGGTGCGATGCGGATGTGAGATGTCATCCCTGGCCGCCGGTCTCAGGGAAGGACCTTTGCAGCGCGACTATTATAGAAATCCCTGCTCACAAAAATATGTTCTATTTCACATTCTTCTCATATGCGTAATCGATTGCGTTCACGTTTGCGCACATTAAAAACGGCGTGATTGTACCTGCTTCGACAAATTACGCAAACGTATGCCCAGTTGTTACATGTAAGTGTGATATGGATCACTATAAAGACGAGATGATAACAGGGGGTTTGCTTCACATATTGTGCGGGGGGTGTGAAAGAGTGTGACAGGCGCGCCTCGCCGGAAAATGTCTCTTAGCCATCTTTTGCTTTCACATTTTTGCGGATGAGTGGGGTGACTTCAGCCCTCACCCCGGCCCTTTCCCGGAGGGAGAGGGGGAAAACTGCCGATGATTTATTCCCTCTCCCTTTTAGGGAGAGGGTAAGAAGCGAAGCTGTGGTTGAAGCGAGCGCCGGACAAGGGGGCGAAAGAATTATTGCGCGGGTGCTGGCTGTGCGGAAGAAACTGGCTGGATATCATGAACGCGCACAAACCCTAATTGGTCGGGCGTGATGCCGGACAGGCGAAGCGGAATCGACACGTCGCTTGGGGCGAGAATGCTGGCCGGGGCGTCTATGGACTGCGTTTGCACGTTAACTTCCTGGAAACTGTCGGTGGTGCCCTGGATCTGCCCCCATTCTACTTTGCCGCTAAATGCCGGCAGCGGATCGTTGGATTCTCCCTGAATCAGCAGCGTGGCGCGGGTGCCGTTGGCTTCAGCCGCAACGTTTGTCAGCGACATTTTCAGGTTACCTATCTGGCTGTTGAGGCGCGCTGCCGTGTTTGAACCCGGTAGCAGATAAACGCCGCTGGTCGACTTCGCGTTCAGGGCATTCTGCTGGGTCAGCCTCACCGTTTGCTGGCTAAGTTTAGTCATTTCCTGATTTAACGAACCAATTTGACTGCGCATCTGACGCACTTCAGTTTGCTGGGCACAAGCGGTCAGGCTTATCAGGCTTGAAACCAGGATAATTCTTAAGTAAGTCTTTGTCATGGTTAGTTTTTCCTTGCTAAGGTTCGCTGATTTAAGCGTAGTTCTTCGCGCTTGAAAAGTCATATTTGATGTTGCAGTGTCGGCGCTGTCTTTGTACTCCCGCAACTTCGCGGTAAACTATTGTTCATCTTTATAATCCCAGCAGGAAACGCTATGCATTGCCCATTCTGTTTCGCCGTGGACACCAAAGTTATCGACTCTCGCCTGGTGGGTGAAGGTTCCTCCGTGCGCCGTCGGCGCCAGTGTCTGGTCTGTCACGAACGCTTCACGACTTTCGAGGTTGCGGAGCTGGTGATGCCGAGAGTGGTGAAGAGTAATGAGGTGCGCGAGCCGTTTAACGAAGACAAACTGCGCAGCGGCATCCTGAAAGCGCTGGAAAAACGTCCGGTCAATTCTGACGACGTGGAAATGGCCATCAGCCATATTAAGTCGCACCTTCGAGCAACCGGCGAACGCGAAATCCCGAGTAAACTCATCGGTAACCTGGTGATGGAGCAGCTCAAAAAGCTGGATAAAGTCGCCTATATTCGCTTTGCTTCGGTCTACCGTAGCTTTGAAGATATCAAAGAATTTGGTGAAGAAATCGCCCGTTTACAGGATTAATGCCGATGTCCCTTGATGAACAGTTTATGGCTCGAGCGCTTGAGCTGGCTAAGCGCGGGCGTTTTACCACTGCACCGAACCCGAATGTCGGCTGCGTGATAGTTAAAGACGGCAAGATTGTGGGGGAAGGGTTCCACTTTCGCGCCGGTGAACCTCATGCGGAAGTTCACGCTTTGCGCATGGCAGGCGAACAGGCCCGGGGCGCAACGGCCTATGTCACGCTCGAACCCTGCAGCCACCATGGCCGCACGCCACCGTGCTGTGATGCCTTGATTGCCGCAGGCGTTTCTCGCGTGGTGGCCGCCATGCAGGATCCTAACCCGCAGGTTGCCGGCCGGGGCCTCTACCGCTTGCAGCAGGCTGGCATTGAAGTCAGCCACGGCCTGATGATGAACGAAGCTGAAGCGCTGAACCGCGGGTTCCTCAAGCGTATGCGCACGGGTTTTCCATTTATCCAGCTTAAGCTTGGTGCTTCGCTGGACGGCCGTACCGCGATGGCAAGCGGAGAGAGTAAATGGATTACCTCTCCCCAGGCGCGTCGCGATGTGCAGCGCCAGCGTGCGCAAAGTGCCGCGATTCTTTCCAGCGACGCGACCGTAATGGCAGATAACCCGTCATTAACGGTTCGCTGGGATGAGCTGGATAGCGCCAGCCAGGCTATTTATTCCCAACAGGATTTACGTCAGCCGATTCGCATTGTGCTGGATCGTCAAAACCGGGTAACGCCACAGCACCAAATTATTGCCAATCCGGGGCAAACCTGGCTTGCCCGCAGCCAGGCGGATGAACAATCCTGGCCGGAGGACGTCGAGCAACTGCTGGTGCCTGAACATAATGGGCATCTTGATTTGGTCGTGTTAATGATGCAGCTTGGCAAACGCCAGGTGAATTCTGTCTGGGTTGAGGCCGGGGCAACGCTTGCCGGGGCGCTGTTGCAGGCAGGCCTGGTGGATGAGCTGATTGTCTATGTCGCACCTAAATTATTAGGCAATGATGCCCGCGGTTTGTGCGAGCTTCCTGGCCTTGAAAAACTTGCTGATGCGCCGGCGTTCAGCTTTAGCGAAGTCCGCCAGGTTGGCCCCGATTTGTGCCTGCATTTGACGCCCATTTACGGACGCCAGTAAAACGTAAGCAGTCACGAAAAGATTATGATAAAATCCGCCCCCCTGCGGGGCTAAACAGAACCCGTAAAGGAAGATTATGAACATTATTGAAGCTGCTGTTGCTACTCCTGACGCTCGCGTCGCCATCACCATCGCGCGTTTTAACAACTTCATCAATGACAGCCTGCTGGAAGGTGCTATCGACGCCCTGAAACGCATTGGTCAGGTGAAAGACAAAAACATCACCGTAGTTTGGGTGCCGGGCGCTTACGAGCTGCCGCTGGCCGCTGATGCACTGGCTAAAACCGGTAAATACGATGCTGTTATCGCGCTGGGTACCGTGATTCGCGGAGGCACTGCACACTTCGAATACGTTGCCGGCGGTGCCAGCAACGGTCTGTTAAGCGTAGGCCAGGACAGCGGTATTCCCGTTGCCTTCGGCGTGCTGACCACTGAAAGCATTGAACAAGCCATCGAACGTGCTGGCACCAAAGCCGGTAACAAAGGTGCAGAAGCTGCACTGACCGCGCTTGAAATGATTAATGTATTGAAAGCCATCAAGGCCTGATTTTTGTAAGGGGAAATCCGTGAAACCTGCTGCTCGTCGCCGCGCCCGTGAGTGTGCCGTCCAGGCGCTCTACTCCTGGCAGTTGTCTAAAAACGACATCGCTGATGTTGAATACCAGTTCCTGGCGGAACAGGACGTCAAAGACGTTGACGTTGTCTACTTCCGCGAGCTGCTGAGCGGCGTGGCTACCAACAGCGCGTATCTGGATGGGCTGATGAAGCCTTACCTGTCCCGTCTGCTTGAAGAGCTGGGCCAGGTGGAAAAAGCGGTACTGCGCATTGCGCTGTTTGAACTGTCTAAACGTGATGATGTGCCGTACAAAGTGGCCATCAACGAAGCGATTGAGCTGGCGAAAACCTTCGGTGCCGAAGACAGCCATAAGTTCGTTAACGGCGTTCTCGACAAAGCTGCTCCCGCTATTCGTCCCCACAAGAAGTAATCTCCTGGCCGGGTTTTCCCGGCCTTCTTTTTTCCTGCAACTGACATTCCTGAGGTATCACGCATGGCATGCGGTGAGTTTTCCCTGATTGCCCGTTACTTCGATCGCGTTACAAGTTCTCGTCGTGATGTGGAAGCCGGTATTGGCGACGACTGTGCGTTGCTGTCGGTACCCGAAAAACAACTGCTGGCGATCAGCACCGATACGCTGGTGAGCGGTAATCACTTCCTGCCGGATATCGACCCGCGTGATTTGGGCTACAAAGCGCTGGCGGTGAATTTAAGCGATCTGGCCGCAATGGGCGCAGATCCGGCCTGGCTGACGCTGGCGATCACGCTCCCGGAAGTGGATGAAGCGTGGCTGGAGGCATTCAGCGACAGCCTGTTTGAACAGCTGGATTATTACGATATGCAGCTGATTGGCGGCGACACAACCCGTGGCCCGCTCTCTTTGACGCTGGGTATTCACGGCATGATCCCGGCTGGCCGGGCGCTGAAGCGCAGCGGTGCAAAAGCAGGGGACTGGATCTATGTCACCGGCACGCCGGGCGACAGCGCGGCTGGTCTGGCAATTCTGCAGAAGCGCCTGCATGTTGCGAATACACAGCATGCGGATTATCTGCTTAAGCGGCACCTGCGCCCAACGCCGCGTGTTTTACACGGGCAGGCGCTGCGCGATCTGGCCAACAGTGCCATCGATCTTTCAGACGGGTTGATTTCCGATCTCGGTCATATCCTGAAGGCCAGCGACTGCGGGGCACGTATCGATCTCGATTTGCTGCCGTATTCCGAAGCGTTGCGCGAGCATGTTGAACCAGAGCAGGCGCTGAAATGGGCGATGTCCGGCGGCGAAGACTATGAGCTGTGCTTCACCGTGCCGGAGCTAAATCGCGGGGCGCTGGAAGTGGCTATCGGCAATCTGGGCGTGCCTTATACCTGTATCGGGCAGATTGTTTCTTCCTCTGAAGGGCTGCAGTTTACCCGTGAAGGGAAGCCGGTGACGCTGGAGATGAAGGGTTACGATCACTTTTCCTGGTAGCTGGTCATGACCCTCACCCCAACCCTCTCCCTAAAAGGGAGAGGGAGCAAAACCCAAAGTCGAAAGAGTGAACCTGCGAGGGCGATTATTTATATCCCGCCACCGGATGCCGTTGATACGGCGTCTCCAGCTCGGCAATCTCCTCGGGTTTCAACGTTAAATCTACCGCACCAAGCAGGTCGTCCAGCTGTTCCTGCCTTGATGGGCCAATAATTGGTGCGGCAATACCCGGTTTGCTAAGCAGCCAGGCCAGCGCTACCTGCGCGCGTGAAACGCCCTTATCTGCGGCGATATTTGCCAGCCGCTCGGCGATAAGCGCGTCGTTTTCGTTATTGGTCTGGTACAGCGATTTGCCCACTTCATCCGAGACAGATCTTGCCGTGGTATCTCCCCATGGACGAGTCAGTTTGCCGCGTGCGAGCGGGCTCCAGGGGATCACCGCAATTTTTTCTTTGTAGCACAGCGGGAGCATCTCCAGCTCTTCTTCACGGTAAATCAGGTTGTAGTGATCCTGCATGGTAACGAATCTTGCCCAGCCTGCCTGAGCCTGCAAAGTCAGGGCCTGAGCAAACTGATCGCTGCGCATTGAAGAGGCGCCGATATAACGTGCTTTCCCGGCCTTAACCACGTCGTTAAGTGCCTCTAGCGTCTCTTCAATAGGCGTGCTGTAGTCCCAGCGGTGGATTTGTAGCAAATCGACGTAGTCGGTGCCGAGTCGTGTCAGGCTTTCGTCGATCGAACGCAGGATCTGTGGGCGGGAGAGGCCCTGAGGCAGATCGCCAACTTTGTTGTAAACCTTAGTGGCAACCACAACGTCCTGGCGGCGAGCGAAGTCGCGCAGCGCGCGGCCTAAAATCTCTTCGCTGCTGCCGTCGGAGTAGTTATTTGAGGTGTCGAAGAAATTGATGCCGTTTTCCAGCGCGCGGCGGATTATTTCCCGGCTGCTCTCTTCGGGAAGCGTCCAGGCATGGCTGCCGCGGTCCGGCTCGCCAAAGGTCATACAGCCGAGGCAAAGGCGGGAGACGCTAAGGTCGGTGGTGCCTAACGGGTTGTATTGCATGATATCGCTCCTGCTATGTAGGAATATCTATTAAGCATAGCAGGCCGTACACGTCATCCTTCAAACCACTGCGGTGTTGGCGGCGCTCTCATACCCGAATCACTTACCTGAGTAAGCTCATCGGGATATGCTCACTTGCCGTTGTGCTGTGGGTTGAATTATTTAGTGTACGGATGAAGTTAATCCACCCAGCTCCGAATCTTAGCTTCGATCCCGGCCGCATCAAGGCCAATCGCCTCACGTGCTTCTTCCTGGGTGCCCTGAGGAATGAAGAAATCAGGCAGGCCGAGGTTAAGCACCGGAACCGGTTTACGGTGAGCCATCAGCACTTCGTTTACGCCGCTCCCGGCCCCGCCCATAATGGCGTTCTCTTCAATCGTCACCAGAGAGTCGTGGCTGGCGGCAAGTTCCAGAATCAGGGCTTCATCCAGTGGCTTAACAAAACGCATATCGACCAGCGTGGCATTCAGCGCTTCGGCTACCGCTGCGGCTTCCGGCAGCAAAGTGCCGAAGTTGAGCAGCGCAATTTTTTCGCCTTCGCGTTTCACAACGCCTTTACCTATCGGCAGCTCCACGAGCGGTTCCAGCTCTGCGCCTGTTCCGGTCCCACGCGGGTAACGCACGGCGCTTGGGCCTGCGCTGTAGTGGTAACCCGTGTGCAGCATCTGGCGGCATTCGTTTTCGTCGCTTGGCGTCATGATAACCATGTCCGGGATGCAGCGCAGGAAGGAGATATCAAAAGCGCCCTGGTGCGTCTGGCCGTCAGCGCCGACAATGCCTGCGCGATCGATGGCAAACATCACCGGTAGCTTCTGAATCGCTACGTCATGAATCACCTGGTCGTAAGCGCGCTGCAGGAAGGTGGAATAGATCGCAACCACTGGCTTATAGCCACCAATCGCCAGGCCCGCCGCGAAGGTCACTGCGTGCTGCTCGGCAATCGCCACATCAAAGTACTGGTCAGGATACTGGCGCGAGAATTCCACCATGCCGGAGCCTTCACGCATGGCAGGTGTAATTGCCATCAGCTTGTCATCGTGGGCTGCGGTTTCGCACAGCCAGTTGCCGAAAATCTTCGAGTAACTTGGCAGGCCTCCGGTGCTTTTCGGCAGCGTCCCGCTCTGCGGATCGAACTTAGGCACCGCGTGGAAACTGATCGGATCTTTTTCCGCTGGCGCGTAGCCGCGTCCTTTTTTAGTCATGATATGCAGGAACTGCGGGCCTTTCAGGCTGCGCATGTTCTTCAGCGTATTGACCAGACCAATCACGTCGTGGCCATCAATTGGCCCGATGTAGTTAAAGCCTAGCTCTTCAAACAGCGTGCCAGGCACCACCATGCCTTTGATGTGTTCTTCGGTACGCTTCAGCAGCTCTTTAATCGGCGGCACGCCGGAGAAGACTTTCTTGCCACCTTCGCGCAGTGTCGAATAAAGCTTGCCGGAAAGCAGCTGCGCCAGATGGTTGTTCAGCGCGCCGACGTTCTCGGAAATCGACATTTCATTGTCGTTAAGCACCACCAGCATGTCCGGGCGGATATCGCCGGCATGGTTCATCGCTTCGAAGGCCATCCCGGCGGTAATTGCGCCATCGCCAATCACGCAAACGGTTTTCCGGTCTTTCCCTTCCTTTTCAGCGGCAACGGCGATCCCGATACCCGCGCTAATGGAGGTGGAAGAGTGGCCCACGCTCAGCACGTCGTACTCGCTTTCCGCGCGCCATGGGAACGGATGCAGGCCGCCTTTCTGGCGAATGGTGCCAATTTTATCGCGGCGCCCAGTCAGAATTTTGTGCGGGTAGGCCTGGTGGCCGACGTCCCAGATGAGTTGATCGAACGGCGTGTTATAGACGTAGTGCAGCGCCACGGTCAGTTCGACCGTGCCGAGGCCGGAGGCAAAGTGCCCGCTGGAGCGGCTTACGCTGTCGAGCAGGTAACGGCGCAGCTCATCGCAAAGCTTAGGTAAGCTCTCTTTAGGCAGCACTCGCAGATCCGGGCTGGCATCCACCAGAGCGAGGGTCGGGTATTTGGCGATATCAAAACTCATCAGAAATCTAAACTCATCGTTGTTATACGTTATTTATCACGGTGGATAATGTAGTTGGCTAACGCTTCCAGTGCCGCCGTGTCCAGCGACAGCTCGGCAAGTTCGGCCAGAGCCTGCAGTGCTTCCTGATAGAGATCCTGCGCTTTTGCCTGCGCCTGTTCAAGTCCCAGCAGCGCCGGATAGGTACTTTTGCCTAACTGCTGGTCGGCACCCTGGCGTTTGCCTATCGTAGCGGTATCGCCGACAACGTCCAGGATGTCATCCTGAACCTGGAAAGCGAGGCCGATGCTTGCAGCATAGCGGTCCAGAATCGGCAGAGCTTTTCGGCCTGCTTCACCGGCGCTCAGCGCGCCCAGGCGAACGGCGGCGCGAATCAATGCCCCGGTTTTATGACGGTGAATGCGTTCCAGGGAAGCCAGGTCAACTTGCTTGCCTTCGGCTTCTAAATCCAGCGCCTGGCCGCCACACATACCAGCCACACCGCTGGCGGTGGCTAATTCCGAAACCATGGCTAAGCGATCGGCCATATCAACGCCGGGCATTGGCGCATCACTCAGTATAGAAAACGCCAGCGTTTGCAGGGCGTCTCCGGCCAGAATGGCGTTCTCTTCACCAAATTTTATGTGGCAGGTCGGCTGCCCACGACGTAAATCGTCGTTATCCATGGCCGGTAAATCATCGTGAATCAGGGAGTAGGCGTGAATGCATTCCACTGCCGCAGCAGGCGCGTCGAGCGCTTCGTCGGCGACGCCAAACATTTCGCCGGTGGCGTACACCAGGAACGGGCGCAGGCGTTTACCGCCCAATAGTGCGCCATAGTGCATCGCTTCAACCAGTGGACTGTTCTGAAACGGCAGCGGCGCCAGAAAGCGCGCAATAGCGTCGTTAACCCGTACAACGTGGGCCTGAAGCTGTTGATTAAAATCCATATTACTCGGCGTCCGGGGTAAAGGGAGTCAGAGGGGCGTCTTCGCTGTCGCTCAGTAAGATCTGTACGCGCTGCTCTGCCTGCTGGAGTTTCACTTGTCCCTGGCGAGCCAGCTGCACGCCGCGCTCAAATTCGTTTAACGCCTCTTCAAGGGCAAGATCGCCGCTTTCCAGACGAGTAACTATTTGCTCCAGTTCGACCAGTGCGGTTTCGAAGCTGGCCGGAGATTCGGTTTTTTTCGGCATGGTGAATGTCTGACTCTGTTTTAATTCGACGCCGACATGGTAGCGGAGTCAATGTGATTATCAAGCTAGCTAGTGCAAGTCGGTTAAGGTGCGCAGTCTTTGTGGGATGGTGATATACTTGCGCGCCTCGGATGCAGGTGGCATGACGCCGCTGCAAGTACTTCTTTCTATGCCCGCGTGCTGCGCAGCCAGCCCGGCTGACTAAACGAACCCTTACCGCCATGAAGTTTATCATTAAATTGTTCCCGGAAATCACCATCAAGAGCCAATCTGTGCGCATACGCTTTATTAAGATGCTCACCGGGAATATTCGTAACGTTTTAAAACACTACGATGAGAGCCTGGCGGTTGTTCGCCACTGGGACAACATTGAAGTTCGCGCCAAAGATGAAAACCAGCGTATTGCCATTCGTGAAGCGCTGACCCGCATTCCGGGTATCCACCACATTCTTGAAGTTGAAGATGTGCCGTACACCGACATGCACAATATCTTTGAGCAGGCGCTGGAGCTGTACCGCGACAAGCTGGAAGGTAAGAGCTTCTGCGTGCGCGTAAAACGCCGTGGCAAACACGAATTTAGCTCCATTGAAGTTGAGCGCTACGTTGGCGGCGGCCTGAATCAGCACATCGAATCCGCGCGCGTTAAGCTCAACGATCCGGACGTGACGGTTAACCTTGAGATCGAAAACGATCGCCTGCTGCTGGTTAAAGGCCGTTACGAAGGCATCGGCGGTTTCCCAATCGGGACTCAGGAAGACGTACTGTCGCTGATTTCCGGTGGTTTCGACTCCGGCGTTTCCAGCTACATGCTGATGCGTCGCGGCTGCCGCGTGCATTATTGCTTCTTCAACCTGGGCGGCGCTGCTCATGAAATCGGCGTGAAGCAGGTGGCACATTATCTGTGGAACCGCTTCGGCAGCTCTCACCGTGTGCGTTTTGTTGCCATTAACTTTGAGCCAGTAGTCGGCGAGATCCTGGAGAAAGTGGAAGACGGGCAGATGGGTGTCGTGCTGAAACGTATGTTTGTGCGCGCCGCCTCTCAGGTTGCCGAACGCTATGGCGTTCAGGCACTGGTGACCGGCGAAGCGCTAGGCCAGGTGTCCAGCCAGACGCTGACCAACCTGCGCCTGATCGACAACGTTTCCGATACGCTGATCCTGCGTCCGCTGATCTCTCACGACAAAGAGCACATTATCGATCTGGCCCGTGAAATCGGTACCGCTGATTTCGCTCGCACCATGCCAGAATACTGCGGTGTGATCTCGAAAAGCCCGACCGTGAAAGCTGTGAAGGCGAAGATTGAGGAAGAAGAGCAGAAGTTTGACTTCTCGATTCTGGACCGCGTGGTTGCCGAGGCGACCAATATCGATATTCGCGATATTGCGACCCAGACGAAGCAGGACGTCGTGGAAGTCGAAACGGTTAATGCGTTTGGCGCCAACGAGGTATTGCTGGATATTCGCTCCAACGACGAAGTGGACGAGAAACCTTTCGCGCTGGAAGGCGTTGAGGTTGTGGCGCTGCCGTTCTACAAGCTGAGCACTAAGTTCGGCGATCTCGACCAGAGCAAAACTTACCTGCTGTGGTGCGAGCGTGGCGTGATGAGCCGCCTGCAGGCTCTGTATCTGAGCGAGCAGGGCTTTAAGAATATTAAGGTTTACCGCCCATAAAGGACTGACCCTCACCCCGGCCCTCTCCCTGAAGGGAGAGGGAGAATTCAGACGGAGTATTCTGTCCCTAAAAAGGAGAGGGAGCACACCGTTCTGGTTCCCTCGCCCCTTTGGGGTGTACGGTCCGGGGACATCGTGAACACTTGTTCGGGGACATGGTAGACACTTACAACTAAGGCATAAGAACCCGTTTATGGAGCCGCTTATGCCGTGGGATGCGAGAGATACCATGTCATTACGTTCTGAGTTTGTTCTGCTCGCCTCGCAGGACGGGGCGAACATTCGTCTTCTGTGCCGTCGCTATAGCATTTCTCCTGCCACTGGCTACAAGTGGCTTCATCGCTGGTTACAGGACGGCACTGCCGGTCTTGCTGACCGTTCACGTGCACCACACTTTTCCCCCGCAAGAACCGACGACAGCATTACCGACCTGCTGCGGATGGCACATGCCACACATCCACGCTGGGGTGCCCGCAAGATTAAGGGCTGGCTTGAAGACCACGGGCATCAGTTGCCCGCCTTCAGTACCGTTCATAAGCTGATGGCCCGTCACGGTCTGCTGCCCGGTGTTCCTCCCGGCATCCCGGCTACCGGCCGCTATGAACACAGTGCGCCTAACCAGCTCTGGCAGATGGATTTTAAGGGCCACTTTTCCTTTGCCGGTGGCCGCAGCCATCCGCTGACGCTGCTGGACGACCATTCCCGCTTTTCACTCTGTCTGGCTCACTGTACCGATGAACGCCGTGTCACCGTGCAGACCCAACTGATTAATGTCTTTGAACGCTATGGCCTGCCGGAGAGGATGACGATGGATAACGGTGCGCCGTGGGGAGATATCACCGGGACCTGGACAGCACTGGAACTGTGGCTGATGCGCCAGAGTATCCGGGTGAGCCATTCCCGGCCTTACCACCCACAGACACAGGGCAAGCTGGAGCGTTTTCACCGCAGTCTGAAGGCGGAAGTGCTGCAGGGCCAGTGGTTTACGGACAGCCAGCAGTTGCAACGGGCCTTCGATCACTGGCGGACGGTGTATAACCTGGAGCGGCCCCACGAGGCCCTCGCGATGAAGGCACCGGCTTCGCGATATCAGCCATCGTCCCGGCAGTACAGTGCAGACGTTAAGCCACCGGAATACGATGAGGGAGTGGAGGTACGGAAGGTAGATATCAGCGGAAAGCTGAGCTTCAGGGGCAGCAGTCTGAAGGCAGGTAAAGCGTTCAGAGGAGAATATGTGGGACTGAAAGAGACGATGGAAGACGGGTGTTATGAAGTGTGGTGGTACAGCACGAAAGTGGGGGTGATCGACCTGAAGAATAAGTCGATCACCATGGGTAAAGGATGTTAAAAAGTGTTCACCATGTCTGCGAACACCTGTCTACCATGTCCCCGGACTGTACATGGGGAGAGGATTAGGGTGAGGGGTTCTTACTGATAATCCCTGAAGCTATAAATCCCCGCCGCCAGCACCAGCTGCTGCGACACTTCATGAGCTTTTTCGCGGCTCACCAGCAAATCGATAATCTTCAGTGCAAAATCAATCGCGGTTCCTGGCCCCTGGCTGGTGAGCAGGTTAACTCGTGGGTCCCAGACGACGCGTTTATCCTGCCATTGCCCTTCGGGAATGGTGTCCTTCAGGCCTGGAAAACCGGTCATGTTGCCTATCGGGAACAGCTCGTGCGGGACCAGAACAGTGCCTGCCGCCGCACAAATGGCGGCAACGATGCGGCCTGACAGATGAAACTGGCGAACGGTCTCGACCAGCAGCGGGCTGTCGCGGAAGCATTCGGCACCTTTCAGGCCGCCGGGGAGCACCACGATGTCAAAATCGCCGTCGGCCACTTCAACCAGCGGTGCATCCGCCAGTAATTTCACGCCGCGTGAGCAAACAATTTTCAGGTCGCCATCGGGAGCAACGCTCGCCGTCGTCACCTTGATCCCGGCGCGGACCAGCAGATCGATAGTGGTAACCGCTTCGGTCTCTTCAGTGCCAGGTGCCAGGCAGACCAGCGCTTGTGCGCTCATATTCATTCTCCTTACGTTTAACCTGCTCATAGAGCCGGGCATTCACAGGCACAGGGACGCCGTGAGCTCTCGCTCTGCGCAGCAGGTAGCCGGTGATATAGTCAATTTCCGTGTGGCGCTCCAGGCGGATGTCCTGCAGCATCGATGAGGTATTTTCTGCCGTGCTTTCTATCACCTGCCCGACATAATCCAGCAGGTTTTCGGGTGAGGTGTGGTGGCCCTCGCGCGTCATCACCTGGGCGACTTCTTCACAAATGCTGGTCACCTCATCGAGATGATTCTTCAATTCGCCGTTAGTGCAGTTGTACAGCGCGGTCAGCGGGTTTATCACGCAGTTTACCGCGAGTTTGTTCCAGCTCGCCGGCTGGATATTGTTATGCCAGGCCACATCGGGCAGCGCGGCATGGAGTGTATCTGCAAGGTAGCTAAAGTCGCTGGCTTTAGCGTTCCCCGGGCCAACGTGAGTGATGCCGGAAGCGACGTGCACAATCACGTTTCCGTCTCTTTTCGCGGCCTGAGTGGTTAATCCGAGCAACAAAGGTTGGGGCAATCCGTTTAGCTCATCCAGCGTCCCCATCCCGTTATGCTGCAACAATATCGGGCAGCTCGAAGGCATTTGGGCTGACAAAGTGCGCACGGCATCAGAAACCTGCCACGCTTTGAGCGTCACCAGCAGGAGGTCGCTGGTGGCGAGAAATTCGGGATCGTTAGCCGTGAAGGACTCGTTAAAGACGCTGCCATCGGTGGTATCGAGTAGATTGACGTGGCAATACGGCTGCGGCACACGCAGCCAGCCCTGAAGCTCATGCCCTTGCTTGTGAAGTGCGGTCAACCAGAGCTGACCCAGCGCACCGCAACCCAGCACGGTGATTTTCATTATTGCCTCCCCCATTCGCACACTGCGCGAATGCTAAACTTACTTTCTATTATAGCGTTATCGGCTTCCCGGCTCTTTAACAGGTTGTTTTGCGCAGCCCAGCGGGTATTATGCAACGCAAACCAGAGAGGGAGAAAACACATGCCATCTTTTGATATCGTTTCTGAAATCGACCTGCAGGAAGTAAACAACGCGGTAGAGAACGCCGAGCGCGAGCTGGCGACCCGTTTTGACTTCCGTAACGTGCCGGCAAGCTTTGAACTGAATGAAAAAAATCAGACCATCAAAGTTGCCAGCGAATCTGACTTCCAGGTAAACCAGCTGCTGGATATCCTGCGCGCCAAGCTGCTTAAGCGCGGCATCGAAGGCAGCTCTATTGATGTGCCTGAAGAGTTTGTTCACAGCGGCAAAACCTGGAGCGTGGAAGCTAAGCTGAAACAGGGTATTGAAGCAAGCGTTGCGAAGAAAATCATTAAGCTGATTAAAGACAGCAAGCTGAAGGTTCAGACCCAGATTCAGGGCGAAGAGATCCGCGTGACGGGTAAAGCTCGCGATGATTTACAGGCCGTAATGGCGCTGATTCGTGGCGGCAATCTGGGGCAGCCGTTCCAGTTTAAGAACTTCCGCGACTGATTCACGCCCTCTCCTGAAACATGAGAGGGCATGCTGCTTAATCCCTCACCGCATCAGGTGAGGGATGTTCTATCCTTTCACCACCTGCTCAATCTCATATCTGTTCGTCAGCTTGCTGTCGATTTTCACATACGCGCTGCGTTCTTCTGGAATGATGTTCGCTTCACTCACGCCTGGCTGAGCCAGCAGCCTTTCACGCAAATGTTCGTCGTTCGCACTGCTTTCCGGCAGCTCAATGCGCAGGCTGCTGACGTAAGGCGGCTCCTGCATTGTCCAGCTGACGAATAGCCAGACCATCGCCAGCACCGCGCCTGCCAGGAAGACGGTTTGCGAATCAAACAGCCCGTTCAGCCAGCCGCCGAGCGAGCCGCCGATGGCTACGCCGATAAACTGGCTGGTGGAGTAGATGCCCATGGCGGTGCCTTTGTAGCCCGCCGGAGATTCTTTGCTGATAAGCGAAGGCAGAATCGCTTCCATCAGGTTAAAGGCGAGGAAGAACAGCTGCACGCCAATCACCAGATCCCAGAAGTGCGGGCCCGCGCCCCAAAGCACGATCTCAGCAATCAAAAGTACCGCCACGCAGCCGACAAAGACGTGCTTCATGCGGCGTTTAACTTCGGCATAAATAATGAAGGGTACGACCGAAACAAACGAAATCAGCATGGTGCAAAGATAGACTTTCCAGTGCTGAGCCGCTGGAAAGCCCGCCTGTTCAAGCTGGCCCGGTAGGGCGACAAAGGTGGACATCAGCATGATATGCAGGCACATGATGCCGAAATTCAGCTTTAGCAGCTTCGGCTCCATCATCACTTTGCGGAAGCAGCCTTTGACCATCCCCGACTCGCGGTTAAGCACGTGCGTTTTGCTATTCGGGACCAGCCAAATCGTAATCAGAATGCCGCAGCTGGCTAAGACGGCAATCATCCAGAACAGCGCCTGCAGGCCAAGCGCCTGAGTAATGATCGGGCCGAGCACCATCGCGATGGCGAAGGTTACCCCGAAGCTGACGCCGATAAAGGCCATCGCTTTGGTTCGGTTCTGTTCACGGGTTAGATCGGAGAGTAACGCCATAACAGCGGCGGCGATTGCGCCAGAGCCCTGCAGCGCACGGCCTAAAATGACGCCCCAAATGGAGTCGCTCAGGGCGGCAATAACGCTGCCGAGCACAAAGATAGCCAGCCCGCCAACGATAAGCGGCTTGCGGCCAATACGGTCAGAAAGCAGGCCGAAAGGGATCTGGAAGACGGCTTGCGCCAGGCCATAAATGCCGATTGCCAGGCCGATGAGCGCTTCGCTTGCGCCCTGCAGCGCCATACCCCAGGTGGTAAGAACCGGCAATACCATAAACATACCCAGCATACGCAGGGAAAAGACAGTGCCTAAACCCCACGTCGCACGCAGCTCGACGGGCGTCATTTTGTAATCGTTCATTACCACCTCAGATAAAAAGTCGGCCTTAGTGTAGTGCGAGGGCAGGGGAGGGTAAATCGTTAGTTATTTAGCAGATATTACAGGGCAGGTGCTTTGATGATACTGATAAAAAAGGGCACCGAGGTGCCCTTTTATGCTTTTCGCGACTTACCAGACGTAAGTCAGCAGATTATGTGAGTCTGGCACCATAAAATCGACCGACATCATGACGCTCAGCGAGGTAATGGCCACGATAGAGAAGATGAACAGCTTGCGCGCCCAGACCTTATCGTCTTCCACTTTATAGCCCCGCAGCGCCATACCCAGCCACCAGACGCTGACCGCCGCGGCGACGATCAGATATTTGTATCCGGCATAGCCGCCCAGAGAAAGCATCAGCGTCGCCACCGCAAAAGCGATGATGTACAGCGTGATGTGGTTCTTGGCGACGGAAATGCCTTTTACCACCGGCAGAACCGGAATATTGGCGGCCTGGTAATCTTTAAAGCGGAAGATGGCAATCGCATAGGAGTGCGGCATCTGCCACAGGCTAAAGATAGCCAGCAGGATAGCGGCGCCGGTGTCGAACTCGTTGGTCACGGCGCAGTAGCCGATAACCGGAGGAGCCGCACCGGACAAGCTGCCGATGAGCGTGCCGTAGACCGAGTGGCGTTTCATGTAGAGGCTATACACCCCGACATACACCACGAAGCCCATCACGGCCAGCCACATCGCCAGCGGATTTGCACCAAACCACAGCAGCATGAAGCCAGCAATACCCAACACGGTGGCGTACACCAGCGAAATTTTCGGTGAAATCAGGCCTTTAACCAGCACCCGATTTTTCGTTCTCTCCATCTTCTGGTCGATATCGCGGTCGATAAAGTTGTTGTAAACACAACCTGATGCGACCACCAGTGATACGCCAACCAGCGTATAGAGGAACAGCGGGTAATTAATGCTGCCCTTCGAGGCCAGTAAAAATCCCCCAATGACAGAAATTAAATTACCGAAAATAATTCCTGGTTTCGTTACTTGCAGGTATTGCTTAATCATACATGCCGCTCTTAGTGAACCATCATGTTCAGGTTGAGGTTCCACATAATCCAGATCGAGCCAATCACCAGAATGGCAATAATCAGCACCGTAAAGGCGAAGGCCACCAGGTTCCAGCGCTCACTCGACGAGGTGTTCAGATGCAGGAAGCACACGAGGTGCACCAGAATCTGGACGACTGCAGTCACCAGGATCACGGCAAGCATGGTGCCGTGAGAGGCCGTGCCTTCCATTACAATCCAAAACGGAATAGCCGTCAGGATGATAGACAGGATAAAACCTGTCATGTAGGTCTTCACGCTACCGTGGTGGGCGCCGCTATGTTCAGTTGAATGACTCATTACATTGCCCCCATCAGATAGACTACAGAGAATACGCAGATCCAAACCACGTCAAGGAAGTGCCAGAACAGGCTCAGGCACATCAGACGCGCACGGTTGGTGCTGGTCAGGCCGCGGCGGGAAACATGAATCATCATGAATGCCATCCACACCAGACCGGAAGTGACGTGCAGACCGTGGGTACCGACCAGCGCGAAGAACGCTGACAGGAAGCCGCTGCGATCCGGGCCGAAGCCTTCTTTGATCAGGTGATGGAATTCATAGATTTCCATCCCAACGAAGCCTGCACCGCACAGGAAGGTCAGCGCCAGCCAGGAGATAACCTGGCTTTTGTTGCCTTTATTCATGGCGATAATCGCCATGCCGTAGGTGATGGAGCTCACCAGCAGCAGGGCAGTTTCAACGGCCACGAACGGCAGCTCGAAGATGTCTTTCCCTGCCGGGCCACCTGCGGTGCCGTTCACCAGAACGGCATAGGTCGCGAACAAGCAACAGAACAGAATGCAGTCGCTCATCAGGTAGATCCAGAAACCAAAGACCTTATTGGTTCCCGCATCGTGGTGCCCGTGCTCCGCGGCGTGGGCGTTATTTACAGTCTCAGTTGCCATTTTTCAGCCCTGCTTTGGTGAGTTCTTCGAAATGCTGATTTTCCAGTTTTTCGACTTCAGCCACCGGAACATAGTAATCCACATCTTCGTCGAAGCTTTTCGCAATCCAGGTGATAACGATGCCGGCAAAGCCAACAATCGCCAGCCACCAGATGTGCCAGATCATGGCAAAGCCAAACACGGTGCTGAATGCAGCGATGATGATACCGGCTGCGCTGTTACGCGGCATATGAATCTCTTCATAGTGCGCAGGCTGCTTGTACGCTTCACCTTTCTCTTTCATCTCCCAGAATGCATCACGCTCGTGAACGTGCGGCAGGTGGGCGAAGTTATAGAACGGAGGTGGGGAAGACGTTGCCCACTCCAGCGTACGGCCACCCCATGGGTCACCGGTCAGATCGCGGTTCTGCTCGCGGTCACGGATAGAAACGTAGAACTGAATCAGCTGGCACAGAATGCCCAGAGCGATCAGCGCCGCACCACAGGCTGCAACAACCAGCAGGGTGTGGAACTGTGGATCGATCTGCTGGCTCAGACGACGGGTCATGCCCATGAAGCCCAGCACGTACAGCGGCATAAATGCCACGAAGAAACCGATAATCCAGAACCAGAAGGCGCGTTTGCCCCAGGTTTCGTTCAGCGTGAAGCCGAACGCTTTTGGCCACCAGTAGGTCAGACCTGCGAAGCAACCGAAGACCACGCCGCCGATGATAACGTTGTGGAAGTGTGCAATCAGGAACAGGCTGTTGTGCAGCACGAAGTCCGCGCCCGGCACCGCCAGCAGAACACCGGTCATCCCACCGATAGAGAAGGTGACGATGAAGCCAGTGGTCCACAGCATCGCGGAGTTAAAGACGATGCGGCCCTGATACATGGTGAACAGCCAGTTGAAGATCTTCACCCCGGTCGGGATGGCGATAATCATGGTGGCAATACCGAAGAAGGCGTTTACGTTCGCCCCGCTGCCCATGGTGAAGAAGTGGTGCAGCCAAACGATGAACGACAGCACGGTAATCGCGATGGTCGCCCACACCAGGGAGGTGTAACCGAACAGACGCTTTTTAGAGAAGGTTGCAACCACCTCAGAGAACACACCAAACACCGGCAGCACCAGGATATAAACTTCCGGGTGGCCCCATGCCCAGATGAGGTTGATGTACATCATCATGTTGCCACCCATATCGTTGGTAAAGAAATGGGTGCCAAGGTAGCGGTCAAGGGTCAGCAGCGCGACGGTCACGGTGAAGATTGGGAACGCGGCGATAATCAGTACGTTAGTACACAGCGAAGCCCAGGTGAACACCGGCATTTTGAACATGGTCATACCCGGGGTACGCATGTTCAGAATGGTCACAAAGAAGTTAATACCTGTCAGTGTCGTACCGATACCGGACAGCTGGAGACTCCAGATCCAGTAATCGACCCCGACGCCCGGACTGTACTCAATCCCCGATAGCGGTGGATAAGCCACCCAGCCGGTCTGAGCGAATTCGCCCACGCCCAGTGACAGGTTAACCAGCACCACGCCGACAACGGTGAACCAGAAGCTCAGGTTGTTCAGGAATGGGAAGGCAACGTCACGCGCGCCAATCTGTAAAGGCACAACGATGTTCATCAGGCCGATAACAAATGGCATCGCTACGAAGAAGATCATGATAACGCCGTGGGCGGTAAAGATCTGATCGTAGTGGTGAGGCGGCAGGAAGCCTGCTTCGCCGGCGGAGGCCAGTACCTGCTGGCTACGCATCATTACCGCATCGGCAAAGCCGCGCAGCAGCATGACGATAGCGACGATAATGTACATCACGCCGAGGCGTTTGTGGTCAACGGAGGTTAGCCACTCTTTCCATAAATATTCCCACTTACCGAAGTAAGTGATAGCCGCAAGCAGCGCCAGTCCCCCGACGATGATTGCCGCAACCGTAACCATGACAATTGGCTCATGGTACGGGATTGCATCCAGTGTAAGTTTTCCGAACATCGTATTATTCCTCGGCCCCTTAGTGAGAGGTTTCCGCGTGACTCATGTCCATGCCTTCCATACCTTCCATGCCTTTCATATCGTCATGGGAAGCCTGTTCACCTTCCGGCTTGGTCATGTGCATGCTCCCGTGTCCCATAAATTTGTTAATCACGTCTTTAAACAAATCAGGTTTAACACTGGAGAAGTATTCGACTTTGTTGTATTCGCTTGGCGCGGCCAGTTTCTCGTAGGTCGCCATATCGTTCATGACTTCAGGAGACTGTTTCGCTTTAGCAACCCATTGGTTAAAGGTGTCCATGTCCGGCGTGGCGATAGCCTTGAACTTCATGCCGGAGAAACCTTTACCGCTGTAGTTTGACGAAATACCGCCGTAGGTGCCGGCTTCATCGGCAATCAGGTGCAGTTTGGTCTGCATACCTGCCATTGCGTAGATTTGGCTACCCAGGCGCGGAATAAAGAAGGAGTTCATCACCGAGTTAGAGGTGATTTTGAATTCCACTGGGGTATTGGCCGGGAAGGCGATTTCATTCACCGTAGCGATACCCTGCTCCGGATAGATGAAGAACCATTTCCAGTCCATGGCGATAACTTCGATGGTCACCGGCTTCGCTTCATGTTCCAGCGGGCGGCTAGGTTCAAGAGAGTGAGTGGTTTTCCAGGTCAGTACCGCGAGGAAGATAACGATAAGGATAGGAATCGTCCAGACTACAGCTTCCACTTTGTTCGAGTGCGACCAGTTAGGGCTGTATTTGGCGTCTTTGTTGGATGCCCGATACTTCCAGGCAAAACCGATAGCCATTGCAATTGCAGGGATAACGACAATCAACATCAGGCCGATGGCCGTCAGTATCAGTGAACGTTGTTCCAGTCCGATCTGTCCTTTGGGATCCAGGAGTGCAGAATCACAGCCACTGAGTAAAAAAGCGCCTGCGATTAATGACAACCATCCCAAACTTTTATTGTATTTCCTGAGTCTCATTTAACGACCTCAATTCCAGGGAGCTCTATTGTCGTTTAAAGTGTGCCGGCATTTTACGGGAAGGTTACATTACTGTAAACATGAATGGCGCAGTGTCAGTAGGGTGTTACCGGGTTCTGCCTACGATGTCACACAGAATGCAACAAACTGTAAAATCTAGCGTTGGTGCGCGGGCTCCGCAGGTTATAACGAAAACCTATGTTGGCGGAAATAGTCCGGGGAAATGAGTATAACCAGTCAAATTAAAATACATTTAATTAACAATGCGGCAGCATTTGTCACATGTTTCCAACAAATATTAATTTCTCACCGGGCTGAATCGTTAAGGATAATCTTTTAATGCTTATTGAACAAAGTAATTAAAGAAAACTGTATTTAATTACGATAAATAGTCCTCGACGGTAACACTTTATGGCCTGGGTAATTAATAGACAAAAAAAGTAACTATCCGGTATTAATTACATTTTCTTAATCACAAAGCAGGTGAAAACGACAGGGTTAAGGGCGTTAAGTAGCCACTTTATAATCAGGGATAAGATCATGGCAGGAGATATTTCACCCATTATTGGTATCGATCTCGGCACATCCAATAGCGCCGTGGCCTGGTTTGGTGCTGCGGGGACAACGTTAATTTTGGGCCGCCGCGGTGAGCGTTTAACCCCTTCCGTTGTCGGGCTGGATGACGATGGGCATCTGCTGGTTGGCGAGGCGGCAAAGGCCCGACTGGTTAGTCATCCTCATCTCACTGTCGCCAGTTTCAAGCGTTATATGGGCACCGATAAAACCTTCACTCTTGGCCAGCAGTCATTTCGTGCTGAAGAGCTTGCCGCGTTAGTGCTGAGAAAATTAAAAGCGGATGCCGAAGTTACGCTTGGCTGCAGCGTCACGCGTGCGGCCATTACCGTACCGGCTTACTTCAACGATACCCAGCGTAAAGCGGTGAAAGCTGCCGGGCAGATGGCCGGCCTGGACGTTGAGCGCCTTCTTAATGAGCCCACCGCAGCCGCGCTGGCCTACGGACTGGCCGACAGCCGTGAGCAAAAATTCCTGGTCTTCGACTTAGGCGGTGGAACGTTTGATGTCTCCATCGTCGATATGTTTGAAGGCGTCATAGAGGTGCGCGCCAGCAGCGGCGATGCCTGGCTGGGGGGCGATGATTTTACCGAAGCAATCCGCCAGTGGATGCTAAGCCACTATCCCCAGCTAACGCTTGATGACCCGGCGTTTGCCGCAGAACTGACCCGCCAGGCGGAATCGTTAAAACGCCAGCTCAGCAATCAGGAAAAAGCCACTGCGAAACTGACTTGCGGTGGTGAGGAATACGGCTGGGATATGACCGAAGAGGCTTTCCAGGAATGTTGCAGTGGGCTGCTGTCCCGCCTGAAAAAACCGGTGGTTCAGGCGTTACAGGATGCGCAATTTGACGTTGCGCAACTCGACCACGTTATTTTGGTGGGCGGCGCAACCCGTATGCCGCTGGTTCGCCAACTAGTGACCCGCATGTTTGGTCGCTTCCCTCGTAATGAACTGAATCCTGACGAAGTGGTGGCGCTGGGCGCCGGCGTTCAGGCCGGACTTATAGCGGAAGACAAAGCGCTGGACGACGTGGTGCTCACCGATGTGATGCCTTATTCATTGGGGATCGAAGTGGCCCGCCGGCACGGGGACAAAATAGAAGAAGGCTTTTTCTCGCCGCTGATTGAGCGCAACGCCTTCGTGCCGGTTAGCGTGATGCAGACCTTCAGCACCATGAATGATAACCAGCGCAAGATAGATATTGAGGTTTATCAGGGAGAATCCCGCAAAGTCAGCGACAACCTGCGCCTGGACAGCATGTCGATTCAGATCCCGCCGCGCAAAGCGGGGGAAGTTAGCGTGGACGTGCGTTTCACCTATACCCTTGACGGCATCCTGGAAGTGGAATGCAGAGTCAGCGGCGAGCAAACCGCGTCCACAATGGTGATCGAGAAATCGCCGGGCATGCTCAGCGCTGAGGATATTGCAAACCGCTTAAAACAGCTGGACGCGCTCAAACAACATCCCCGGGACGTGCCTGAAAATCGCCAATTGGCTGCCGAAGCGGCAAAACGCTATGAGCAGACGCTGGGAGACAGACGCCAGATTATCGATCATTATGCGACGCAGTTTGAACAGGCGCTGGACCGCCAGGATCTGCGTGTTATTGCTGCCGCGCGGGACGACCTGCGTCGGGTGTTAGACCAGCTTAACGACGGACTGTAAAGATGGCGACGATATGGGATGTGCTGGGCATTGAGCCTACAAGAGATGAAAGCGAAATTCGTCGGGCTTATGCCCGGGAGCTAAAGCTACGGCGGCCGGACAAAGACCCGAAGGGGTTTCAGGCGTTGCGCGAGGCGTTTGATAGCGCCAAACGCTATGCCAGTTCGACGGTTGTTCTGAACGACGAAGATGAGCATTTCCCGGGTAAACCTGAACCTACGCCGATGATGGATTATGTTCGGGAACTGATGCAGGAGCAGACCTCTCAGCCACAAACACTCTGGAGCAAAAATGAACTCTGGGAACAGGCGCAGTCAGTTTCGACTCTGTTAATCAGGGATGAACTTGAAGGATTGGGGACGCTGCATCGTTACCTTGATAATGAAATCCCCGATGCACTTGAAGCCCGACACGTGTTTAGCCTGATGCTCGCCGAAGCACTAAGCGAGCAGAAGTGGCTTAACCGCAGCCTGTTAAATGAAGTCTCTGCGGTGATGGACTGGCAGATTGACAGCTACCGCTCCTCTCAACTTCCTGACTGGCTGGTACATGCCCTCGAACAGCAGATTGCGATAACTAACCGGGAGAACTACTGGCAGTATCTGGCCAGGCAATATGGAGGCAATCGTTATGCTCAGTTGAAATGGCGGCTGCTGACGGAAAAAGGGATGGCGATTCCAGGGTGGGTAAGGCTGGTTCCCGATCTGCTGTCGCAGCTGGCGAAGCAGGTGGGGGAATTACGCCAGCAGTCGCCCGCATTGTTGGAGCGCCTTAATCCTTCACTCCTTGAGGTGCTGCAAAAACCAACCCTGGCGCTAAGCTGGGGAGCCATCATTGCCGTAGTTTTCTGGGGGTATACGGCCTGGCTAACGGGCCATGAGTCACCGAAAGCCGCGTTTCAGTCAGGCGTCATGCTGGCCGTAGTGGCGACTTTTCTCTGGGGATATCCGTTTCTTGAACGCCGATTTAAATCCGGAGGAGCGGCAAGCAAATGCGTCCATACTGTTTTCTGGCTGGCATCGTGGCTGCTTCTTGCGATGGCATTTTATAGCGCATGGCGTGGAGCGAGCGCATGGCAGGGAAAAGATGTCATAACGATGCGGGCGCTGGTTATCCTGCTCTTCCTTGTTATCCCGGTGGGATGGGCGCTTTGGCAAAGACGTGGCGACTGGCGTAACTTACCTGTCAGGATTGTGGTTGTTGTCCTGATGTTCCCGGTTTTATTTATCCGTCAACTTCCTCCCCTGGTGAATCTATTGGGCATGATATTGCTGCCTATGCTTTATGGCATCACCATCGAAATGGTTTACTTCATAAAATAAAAAAGCCCCCGGTTTATGCCGGGGGCTTTTGCATCAAACGTTGTGCATCAGAACATCAGCACCATCCACGGGTAGCTGATAAGCATCAGCGAACAGAGGAAGATAGCGCCAAAGATGGTACCCATTCGCCAGTAATCTTTGGTTGGCAGGTAGCCGCTGCCGTAGTAAATCGGGCTTGGACCGGTGCCGTAAGGGGTGATGATCCCCATCACGCCGAGTGAAGTCACCATCATCAGGCAGAAGACAGGCATATTGATACCCGGAATGGATGCGGCGATGGTCAGCGTGGCCGGCAGCAGGGCGGTGGTGTGCGCCGTGGTGCTGGCAAATAGATAGTGCAGCAGGTAGAACGCCACCAGCAGCATCACCGCCGACACCTGCGGGTCGAAGCCGTGCAGCAGCGCGGCACCTTCTTTACCCAGCCAGGCAATAAAGCCCACGCGAGCGAGGCCATCGGCCAGCGCCACCAGGGTGGCAAACCAGGCAAAGGTATTCCAGGCCGGTTTATTGCTGATAATGTCGTTCCAGTTCAGCACGCCGGTCCACAGCATCAGAATAATAACCAGCAGAGCGGCCATGGCAGGCTCAATCCATGCGGCGGCAAAAATCCACATCAGCAGGGCGCTACAGACAAACAGCAGCAGCAGGATTTCGTTGCGCGACAGTTTGCCCAGTTTTTCCAGCTCTGCGGCAGCCCATTTCGGCACTTCGTCATTCACCTTCACTTCCGGCGGATAGAACCAGTAAGCCAGCAGCGGCATGGTGAGGATCAGCAGCACGCCCAGTGGCAGGAAGGCCAGGAACCACATGCCCCAGGAGATCTCAAAGCCGATGATGCTTTTCACCAGCGCCAGCGCCAGCAGGTTCGGTGCCAGCGCGGAGAGGAACATCGAGCTGGTGATACAGGCGGCGCTGATCGCCACCCACATCAGGTAAGAGCCAATTCTGCGCGAGCTTGGGTCATTGGGCAGAGAGCCATACAGCGGCGGCAGGTTAGCAATAATCGGGTAAATCGTGCCCCCACTGCGCGCGGTGTTAGACGGAGTGAACGGGGCGAGAAGCAGGTCGGCGAAGGTGATCGCGTAACCCAGCGTCAGGCTGCGTCGGCCCAGGTATTTCACCAGGATCAGCGCCAGACGGCGGCCAAACTGCGTTTTGTCGTAGCCGGCGGCAAACATAAAGGCGCCGAAGATCAGCCAAACGGTGGAGTTGCTAAAGCCGCTGACCGCCCACTGGAAGGACTGGCTCGCCAGCTTAAATTTAGGGTCTGCCAGCTCGGCCGGGCTAAACAATAGCCACTGGCTGAACAGCGCGATAACCACGATGCCTGTCAGCCCGATAACTGCGCCTGGTAAGGGTTCGAAGATAAGCCCGACAATCACCCCGACGAAGATGGCGAAGAAGTGCCATGCGTAGGGCTCTAATCCGGCCGGAACCGGAAGCAGTAATATAATGATGCTGATAAGGATAGGTAAAAATAGCAATATCAAGCGCTTTTTATTCCCCGCATCCGGGGGCGATGCTTTCGCTGTCGCGCTTATTGGTGAGGTGTTAGTCATAGCCTGTGCCTTAAAGTTATCATGATGAATTCGATTAATATTCCCTGCAAAACCTGTTTCCCGACTTTTATTTCCACCTCATCTTTTATAGGCAGAATTTTATACATTCATGATAGTTTTTTTAACCGGTGCAAATCTGACCGCCCATCGCACCTGCTCCCTGCCTCCGTTTAACCTCATATTTATTGAGTGATAAGCGATTGTTTCTCGAATCCTTCATCATACTGAAACAATGGGAGATTATCCCTTCTTTTGCGCTCCTGCTGGCCGTGTCAGGTATTTGATTTTGGTTTCTGTATAGCAAAAAGCCAACGATTTTATTTAACTAAAAAAATCCGCTTCATTTATATCCATAGTCTTTAAGTGGTTAAAGATCAAATCGTAACCTGATGTAAATAAGCCGCTTCGCTGATTGCCATCGACTATTCAGTAGAAGCAAAGTGATATAAAACCTTTTGTTATTTATGGTTATTATTTGTATTTGCTTTTTTTAAGGCGTTGACTAACATTCGAAAAATATATTCCGCAAAATTGCCGTTTCTGTTCTCTAATTCAAATTACGTTACTCCCTGATAATTGTGTTGCCTGCCGGGGCTATTCATTGAGTGCCGGACAATGTCGACCTCACCTGCTGGAATGATAAAGAATGAACTCCAAAACTCCGATCCTGAAGCCACTCACCTTGCCCAACGGTGCGGTGCTGAAAAACCGCCTGATCATGGCGCCGATGACCACCTGTACCGGTTTTTACGACGGCAGCGTGCCCAGCGATTTGGTTGAGTATTACCGCGAACGCGCGGGCACCATCGGCACCGTTATCGTCGAATGCTGCTTTATCGATCCTAAAGGCCCCGCTTTCCCCGGTGCTCTGGCTATCGACAGTGACAACAAAATTCCTGGCCTGGCGCGAATTGCCAGCGCGATTAAATCCCGCGGCTCTAAAGCCATTCTGCAGATTTATCACGGCGGCCGAATGGTTGAGCCGGAGCTGATTGGCGGCAAGAAGCCCGTCGCGCCGAGCGCCATTGCCGCACCGCGTGAAGGGGCCACCACGCCAGAAGCCCTGACTGCCGAAGAAGTGGATGTGATGATCACCAAGTTTGGCGATGCCGTGAACCGTGCAATCAAAGCCGGATTCGACGGCGTGGAGATCCACGGCGCAAACACTTACCTGATTCAGCAGTTCTATTCGCCAAACTCTAACCAGCGTGACGATAAGTGGGGCGGCAGCCGCGACAACCGCGCCAGGTTCCCGCTGGAAGTGCTCGAAATCACCCACAAAATGGCCAGCCGCTTCGCCGATGCTTCCTTTATTATCGGCTACCGTTTCTCGCCGGAAGAGATTGAGGTGCCGGGCATCCGCTTCGATGACACCATGTACCTGCTGGAAAAGCTGGCGGAAAGGGGCGTTGATTACGTGCACTTCTCCGTGGGCTACTTCAAGCGTGCGTCGATCGTCGATACCAAAGATCCGACCATGTTGATCAACAAGTATCTGGCGATGCGGTCTGAAACGCTGGCGAAAGTGCCGGTTATCGGGGTGGGTGGGGTCGTTAATCGCACTGATGCCGAAGAAGCGCTGGGCCTCGGGTACGACCTGATTGCCGTCGGGAAAGCCTGTATTGCCTACCCGGACTGGGCCGATCGCATTCTAAAAAATGAAACGCTGGATCTGTTCATTGACAGCACCAAGCGTGAAGAGCTGCTGATCCCTGAGCCGCTGTGGCGCTTCTCGCTGGTCGATGCCATGATCCGCGACACCAGCACCACTGGCCGCAAATACAAAGCCGGGGTCTTCCAGGAAAAAGTGGAGGCCGAAGCGCTCAAGCTCAAAATCAGCGTCACGCTCGACACTGACCGTATCACCGACATTACTCTGGTGCAGGACGATTCGGTGGATGTCGATTTCACCCCAAGTTTCGAAATTTTGCGCTCGCGTATGCTGGTGGCCAACAGCCCGTATGTGGATGCGGTGACCGGAGCAACGGCACAAAGTGAGGCCCTGAAGAAAGCGGTCTCCCGCGCGATGACCACCTCCAGCAAAGAACATGTGATTGAAGAAGGCGGCAACCCGGATGCACCTCAAAGCTACGATGTGGCGGTGATCGGCAGCGGCGGTGCAGGCCTGGCGGCGGCTATTCGTGCTTCCGATGCCGGTGCCCGCGTGGTGATCATCGAGAAGATGCCAACCATCGGCGGCAACACCATCAAAGCCTCCGTGGGCATGAACGCCGCGGAAACGCGCTTCCAGGCGATGAAGGGCATCAAAGACAGCAAAGAGCTGTTCTACGATGAGACGCTGAAAGGCGGTAAATTCAGAAACAATACCGAGCTGCTGAAAGAGTTCGTCGAGCGCGCGCCAGGCGCCATTGACTGGCTGGCAAGCCTGGATATCGTCCTGAACGACATTACCATCACCGGCGGGATGAGCATTGACCGTACACACCGCCCGGCAGACCGCTCGGCCGTTGGTGGCTTCCTGATAAGCGGCCTGGTCAACAACGTCAACCAGCGCAGTATCGACGTACTGCTGGATACCACCGTGGAAGAGATTCTGCATGAAAACGGCGTGGTAACCGGGGTTAAGGTCGCGAACGAATATAACGAACACCATATTCTGCTGGCGAAAAGCGTGGTTGTGGCTACCGGTGGCTTCAGCGCCAACCGTAAAATGGTGGTTCACTACCGCCCTGAGCTGAAAGGTTTTGTGACCACCAACCATAAAGGTGCGACCGGGAGCGGTATTGCCCTGCTGGAGAAGATCGGCGCCGGTACGGTGGACATGGATCAGATCCAGATCCACCCGACCGTGGAGCAAACGACTTCTTATCTGATCTCCGAGTCCATTCGCGGCGGAGGGGCTATTCTGGTCAGTCAGGAAGGGCAGCGCTTCTTCAATGAGCTGGAAACCCGTGACAAGGTTTCCGCAGAGATTATCGCTCTGCCGGAGAAAAGTGCCTGGATCCTGTTTGATGAGCAGGTACGCCAGAACAACAAAGCGGCGGATGAATATATTGCCCGTGGGTTTGTGATCAGCGCCCCAACGGCGGAAGAGCTGGCGGTGAAGCTGAATATGGATGCGCACGCGGTGCAGCAAACGCTGGATCGCTACAACGGCTTTGTGAAGCAGAAAAAGGACGAAGACTTTGGGCGTACCACCGGGATGCGTTTCCCACTGGACACCGGGCCATACTACGCGATCCGCATTGCGCCAGGGGTTCACCACACGATGGGCGGTGTCACCATTAACACCAGCGCAGAAGTGGTAACCGAACAGCATCAGGTGATTCAGGGCGTCTGGGCCGCAGGTGAAGTGGTGGGCGGCATTCACGGTGCAAACCGCATCGGCGGCAACGCCGTCGCCGATATCATCATCTTTGGTACACTTGCCGGGCAAAACGCGGCAGCACACGCGCTGGCTTAAGGCGATAAAAAAGCCGGCAGGGTGACCTTGCCGGCTTTCTCAGACCGGGCGTTTATCCGCCCGGTTTTTTTATTCTTATCAGATAAGTGACGTTTTGCGCAGGGCGAGGAAGTCCAGCAGGCCGCCAAACAGAATCCCACCGATGGCGAACAAAGCGCCCCATTCCAGCAGCTGTAAACCAAATGCCCATTCGGTCAGCCCAAGCGCATTGCTGATAATAACCAGCAGCCACGCCGCCAGCAGCAGGCAGCCAAAGCCCAGAATACGCAGCGCCAGGCGGTAAGCCGGAGCAAATTCACTGCGCGTCATGAAGGTTTCGTTTTGCTGGGTGAACTCCAGCGTGCGCTTACAGACCAGTAATAATAGGATCCCCGGTACAGCGGCGACTACGGAGAACAGGTAGAACGTCGGCCAGCCGTGGGCTTCCACGAACCAGCCGGCAATCGGGCCGACATACACGCGGCCCACGGCGGAAAGCGCGGAAAGCAGCGCAAACTGGGTGGCTGAGAATGACTTGTTGCACAGCGTCATCAGCAGCGCCACGAAGGCTGCAGTGCCCATGCCGCCGCAGAGGTTCTCGAAGAACACCGCGCTTGCCATGGTAATCATGTCTTTATCCGTTACCGACAGCAGCCAGTAACCGGCGTTGGACACGCCCTGCAAAATGCCGAAGATCAGCAAGGCGCGGAACAGCGTGAGCTTTTGCATCAGCATTCCGCCAAGCAGCGCGCCGAAAATGGTGGCGCACAGCCCCAGCGTTTTATTCACCACGCCGACTTCACCGGCATCAAAGCCAACGCCACGGATCAGGAACGTGGTGGTCAGGCTCATGGCGAAGGCATCGCCCAGCTTATAAAGCACAATCAGCAGCAAAATCAGCCAGGCATTGTTGCGGCCAAAGAAGTCACGCAGCGGTTCAACGACGGCGCGCTCCAGGCTTTTAGGGACGGGGACGGCATCTGTAGGCTCTGGCGCCAAAAGCGTGGCGATAATACAGGGCACAAGCAGGGCTGCCATCAGCCAGTAGGTGGCCTGCCAGCCTAAATAGCGGTCCGCCAGCCAGAGCGCGAGACCGCCGGAAACCAGCATTGCCAGGCGGTAGCCCAGCACGCTGATGGCGGCACCGGTCCCGCGTTCCTCGGCAGACAGAACGTCAGTTTTCCAGGCATCAAAGACGATATCCTGGGAGGCAGAACAGAAGGCGATGATCACCGCCAGGGCAGCCATCCAGCGCAGCTGCGAGGAGGGTTCAAGGAACCCCATGGCGGCGATTGCCACCAACAACAGAATTTGCGTGATTAACAGCCAGCCACGACGACGCCCGAGCAGCGGCGGGGTATAGCGGTCCATTACCGGCGACCAAAGAAACTTAAAGACGTAGGCCTGGCCCACAAGCGAGAAGAAACCGATGGTTTTCAGGTCGATGTTTTCGACGGTCATCCAGGCCTGAAGCGTACCTGAAGTCAGGGCTAGAGGCAGGCCGGACGCAAAGCCCAGAATCAGTAAAATGGCTGATTTTGGCTGCTGAAAGATGCGCAGATAATGATTGGACATAGGGGAATTGTACAAACTCTGTTGTTGGCCCGCGTGAGCAGGCCAACGGGGTAAAAATTAACGAGCGTTCTGCTTAACGAAGTCGTGAACGCTGGTGTCCTGAGCCATATCCGCAATGGTATCGGTCAGCACGGAGTTAACCGCGTCAGCGATATTTTTATTGGTAGCCTGGAACGCGCCTTCAACGTTATAGCTGGAGCGGTAGTTCTTGGTCATCTTGTTACCGTTCTTCGCGGTAGCAATGATGGAGATATCCGCTTTAGTGGCGATGTTGTAGCGCACGTTACCCTGGGAAACGTCTGCATACAGCTGGTTAACGATGATCTGCAGATCAACCGGGCTGTTTGGCCCAATCATATAACCGCGGGCGGTCATCTGTTTCTCCAGCACTTCCTGCAGCAGGAAGCGCAGATCGCGGGATGGCGTTAGCGTGACTAGCTGATTGTCGCGGGTCACCTTCGCCAGCGCCTGGCTGGTACGCTGATCGGCACCGTTGATGCTTAGCGTCACGCCCATCAGGCTTGGATCCTGCTGTGGCAGGGTGATCTTTGGTGACACTTCAATGGTGGTTGGCGGTGTTGCGCAGCTGGCCAGCATAAACATGGCAACCAGCGGGAAAAGTAATTTTTTTAACATGTTCGCTTTCTCAATGTACTCAAAGGGCAGGCTGATAAAAAATCACGCCATCATAACACTGCGGTCGTGCAGGGGAAGTGCTTAACGCACGGAATTTCATCGCGTTGCCATTTTTCCGGGCTTCAGCAAAACCTTCTGACACTTTTCATTCGGTTTAGTGCCTTAACCCTATGAACGTTCTGATAACCGGGTGAAGAAAGGCCCGCGAAAGTTAAATTTTTGTTGTGTTCAAAGCAAAATCTGGCTAAAAGCGGCTAACATTTAAAGGGATGAGTGGCATCTCTACGTTGTCGAGGAGAAAGTTCATGCTGATACGCGAGCAGATAGAAGAGAAGTTAAAAGCCGCCTTTACCCCCGCGTACCTGGAAGTCGTGGATGAAAGCTATCGTCACAATGTCCCGGCGGGCTCCGAAAGCCATTTTAAGGTGGTGCTGGTTAGCGATCGTTTTACCGGCGAGCGCTTTTTAAACCGCCATCGCATGATTTATGGCACATTAAGCGAGGAACTGGCAGGCCCGGTACACGCGCTGGCGCTGCATACTTACACCGTCAAAGAGTGGGAAGGGCTGCAGGACACGGTGTTTGCCTCCCCGAACTGCCGTGGCGCGGGCAGCATTGCCTGATTAACCGCTAAGCGTTTGCAACTAAGGGAACTTTTCCGTTATGTTGCGGTATGTATACTGCGTTTCCCAAAACGGCCTGCGGGCCGTTTTGTTTTGTCCGTCTCTTTAAGGTAGCGGGCAAAGAAGAATAAATGACAAAGAAGTGTGAAAAAGGCCGCAGCCGAGCGCTATTGCCGTTCTCGACTCACCCCTGTGATGCCGCTATAATGCTGCGTCTTATTTTTTGAATGTCTTCGGGATGATTCTGACGACAGGGAATGTGTTTCTGATTCAGAGAACATCCTGGTTCTGTGAAGCCACCAGGGCTTCCAGAGTTGACCGAGCACTGTGATTTTTTGAGGTAACAAGATGCAAGTTTCAGTTGAAACCACTCAGGGCCTTGGCCGCCGTCTCACGATTACTATCGCTGCAGACAGCATCGAAACCGCTGTAAAAAGCGAGCTGGTCAACGTAGCTAAAAAAGTACGTATCGATGGCTTCCGTAAAGGCAAAGTGCCGATGACCGTCGTTGAGCAACGCTACGGTGCTTCCGTTCGTCAGGACGTGCTGGGCGAGCTGATGAGCCGCAACTTTATTGATGCGATCATCAAAGAGAAGATCAATCCGGCTGGCGCACCTAACTATGTGCCGGGCGAATACAAACT
Source organism: Cedecea sp. Ae19-4 (assembly GCF_059801165.1). Classification (NCBI taxonomy): domain Bacteria; kingdom Pseudomonadati; phylum Pseudomonadota; class Gammaproteobacteria; order Enterobacterales; family Enterobacteriaceae; genus Cedecea; species Cedecea sp. Ae19-4. Next base: position 276,740 of record NZ_JBCHWG010000001.1, read on the forward strand.
GGGCGAAGACTTCACCTACGCGGTAGAGTTTGAAGTGTACCCAGAAGTTGAGCTGCAGGGTCTGGAAGCCATCGAAGTTGAAAAACCGGTTGTTGATGTGACCGACGAAGACGTTGATGCGATGCTGGACACCCTGCGCAAGCAGCAGGCGACCTGGAAAGACAGCGACGCTGCAGCGACTGCAGAAGATCGCGTTACCATCGATTTCACCGGTTCCGTTGACGGCGAAGTGTTCGAAGGCGGCAAAGCCTCTGACTTCGTGCTGGCAATGGGTCAGGGTCGTATGATTCCTGGCTTCGAAGACGGCATCGTTGGCCACAAAGCGGGCGAAGAGTTCACTATCGAAGTAACCTTCCCGGAAGAATATCACGCTGAAAACCTGAAAGGGAAAGCGGCGAAGTTCGACATCGTGCTGAAGAAAGTTGAAGCGCGCGAGCTGCCAGAATTCACCGAAGAGTTCATCAAGCGTTTCGGCGTTGAAGATGGTTCCGTGGCTGGCCTGCGTACCGAAGTGCGTAAAAACATGGATCGCGAACTGAAAGGCGCCGTGCGTAACCGCATCAAGTCTCAGGCAATCGACGGTCTGGTTAACGCTAACAACATCGACGTGCCAGCTGCGCTGATCGACGGCGAAATCGACGTTCTGCGTCGCCAGGCTGCACAGCGTTTCGGTGGCAACGAGAAACAGGCTCTGGAACTGCCACGTGAACTGTTCGAAGAGCAGGCTAAACGTCGCGTTGTTGTTGGTCTGCTGCTGGGCGAAGTGATTCGTACCCACGAGCTGAAAGCTGACGAAGAGCGTGTTAAAGGTCTGATCGAAGAAATGGCTTCTGCTTACGAAGATCCGACTGAAGTCATCGAGTTCTACGGTAAAAACAAAGAGCTGATGGACAACATGCGCAACGTTGCGCTGGAAGAGCAGGCTGTTGAAGCCGTTCTGGCTAAAGCGAAAGTGTCCGAAAAAGCGACCACTTTCAGCGAGCTGATGAACCAGCAGGCGTAAGTGCTTTTTGGCTGATTAGCCAAAAAACGCAGCATCGGGCCCGTCACCTTTTGGTGGCGGGCTTTTTTATTGCTAAATCACACGATAAGCCATCAATAAAACCCCATTTCAGGGTTAGCGTAACAACAAAAGGTTGTTATGCTTGAAACAGGGCAAATCATCCCCATTATTCGGGTGAGGTTCCATTAACAATCCCTGACTGACTCCGTCCAGAATCGGCGCAAGGAACATAGTCAATATCCTGCGTCTCAAGTAGAATCAGTACAGTAGGCTTAATTACTCCAGGAGACGGACATGTCATACAGTGGCGAACGAGATCAATTAGCACCCCATATGGCCCTGGTGCCGATGGTTGTTGAACAAACATCCCGCGGCGAACGTTCATACGATATCTATTCTCGTCTGCTTAAGGAGCGCGTCATCTTCCTGACCGGTCAGGTAGAAGATCATATGGCTAACCTGATTGTGGCGCAGATGCTGTTTCTGGAAGCAGAAAACCCGGAAAAAGATATCTATCTTTACATCAACTCTCCGGGTGGCGTAATTACGGCCGGGATGTCGATTTACGACACCATGAAGTTTATTAAGCCTGACGTTAGCACCATTTGTATGGGCCAGGCTTGCTCGATGGGCGCATTCCTGCTGACCGCTGGGGCAAAAGGTAAGCGTTTCTGCCTGCCGAACTCCCGCGTCATGATTCACCAGCCGCTGGGCGGCTATCAGGGCCAGGCGACGGATATCGAAATCCACGCTAAAGAGATCCTGAAAGTGAAAGCACGTATGAACGAGCTGATGGCGGAACATACGGGTAAATCGCTTGAACAAATCGAGAAAGACACCGAGCGCGATCGTTTCCTCTCCGCAAGCGAAGCGGTAGAGTACGGTTTAGTTGATTCGATCCTGACTCACCGTAACTAATGCCCGAAGCTTTAGGCCGCTATACTATAGTCAACGTCGCGGCCTGACTTAACGCTTCACTATCGGCTGCGCCGTAGAATGGCACTTGTGCTACCGGTGGTAGCACACAGAAACAGAGAAGAGGTTTTACTGATGACAGATAAGCGCAAAGACGGTTCAGGCAAACTGCTGTACTGCTCTTTTTGCGGCAAAAGCCAGCATGAAGTGCGCAAGCTGATTGCCGGGCCGTCAGTGTATATCTGCGATGAGTGTGTCGATTTATGTAACGACATCATTCGCGAAGAGATTAAAGAAGTTGCGCCGCACCGTGAACGCAGTGCGTTGCCAACGCCGCACGAAATTCGCCATCATCTTGACGATTATGTTATCGGCCAGGAGCAGGCGAAGAAAGTGCTGGCGGTTGCGGTTTACAACCACTACAAACGTCTACGCAACAGCGACACGTCCAACGGCGTTGAGCTGGGTAAAAGCAACATCCTGCTGATCGGCCCGACAGGTAGCGGTAAAACGCTGCTGGCAGAAACGCTGGCTCGCCTGCTGGATGTGCCATTTACTATGGCCGATGCAACCACGCTGACCGAAGCAGGTTACGTGGGTGAAGACGTTGAAAACATCATTCAGAAGCTGCTGCAGAAATGCGACTACGACGTACAGAAAGCCCAGCGCGGCATCGTGTATATCGATGAGATCGATAAAATCTCCCGCAAATCTGATAACCCGTCCATCACCCGTGACGTGTCCGGTGAAGGTGTACAGCAGGCGCTGCTGAAGCTGATTGAAGGCACCGTGGCTGCCGTTCCACCTCAGGGTGGCCGTAAGCATCCGCAGCAGGAATTCCTGCAGGTTGATACCTCCAAGATTCTGTTTATCTGCGGCGGCGCATTTGCAGGCCTGGATAAAGTGATCGCCAACCGCGTGGAAACGGGTTCTGGTATCGGCTTTGGCGCAACGGTAAAAGCGAAGTCTGAGAAAGCCAGCGAAGGCCAGCTGCTCGGCCAGGTTGAACCGGAAGATCTGATCAAGTTCGGTCTGATCCCTGAGTTCATTGGTCGTCTGCCGGTGGTCGCAACCTTAAGCGAACTGAGCGAAGACGCGCTGATCCAGATCCTGAAAGAGCCGAAAAATGCGCTTACCAAACAGTATCAGGCATTGTTCAACCTGGAAGGCGTAGAGCTGGAATTCCGTGATGAAGCGCTCGACGCGATTGCGAAGAAAGCGATGATCCGTAAAACCGGTGCTCGTGGCTTGCGTTCCATCGTGGAAGGCGCGCTGCTGGACACCATGTACGATCTGCCATCTCTGGACGACGTGGAAAAAGTGGTGATTGACGAGTCCGTCATCGCTGGCCAGTCCAAGCCGCTATTAATTTATGGTAAGCCGGAAGCGCAGCAGGCATCCGGTGAATAATTCGCCAGAATAACCAGTCAGTTAATAAGAAAATGGGGGATTTTATCCCCCATTTATTTTTCCTGCATTCCCACAGTTGAATGTCCGGGAAACAGCCCCATATACTGATTTACTTGTTGGTGGAGCGGAAGCGTTCACCAAATCACCTGGCGGACACTAAACTAAGAGAGAGCTCTATGAATCCTGAGCGTTCTGAACGCATTGAAATCCCCGTATTGCCGCTGCGCGATGTGGTGGTTTATCCGCACATGGTTATTCCACTGTTTGTCGGGCGTGAAAAATCCATTCGCTGCCTGGAAGCTGCAATGGACCATGATAAGAAAATCATGCTGGTGGCGCAGAAAGAGGCTTCGACGGATGAGCCAGGTGTTAACGACCTGTTCACTGTAGGTACCGTTGCTTCAATTCTGCAGATGCTGAAACTGCCCGACGGTACGGTAAAAGTACTGGTAGAAGGGCTTCAGCGCGCGCGTATCACCACGCTGTCTGACAACGGCGACCACTTCTCTGCGCAGGCGGAGTACCTGAACTCGCCGGCGATTGAAGAGCGCGAACAGGAAGTGCTGGTTCGCACCGCAATTAATCAGTTTGAAGGCTACATCAAGCTGAACAAAAAAATTCCACCAGAAGTGCTGACGTCGCTGAACAGCATCGACGATCCTGCACGTCTGGCCGATACCATTGCCGCCCATATGCCGCTTAAGCTGTCGGACAAGCAATCTGTGCTTGAGATGTCCGATATCAACGAGCGTCTGGAATACCTGATGGCGATGATGGAGTCGGAAATCGATCTGCTTCAGGTGGAGAAACGCATTCGCAACCGCGTTAAAAAGCAGATGGAAAAAAGCCAGCGCGAGTACTATCTGAATGAGCAAATGAAGGCGATTCAGAAAGAACTGGGCGAAATGGACGACGCGCCTGATGAAAATGAAGCGCTGAAGCGCAAAATTGACGCGGCAAAAATGCCGAAAGAAGCGCGCGAGAAAACCGAAGCCGAGCTGCAGAAGCTGAAAATGATGTCGCCAATGTCTGCGGAAGCTACCGTGGTGCGCGGCTACATCGACTGGATGGTTCAGGTGCCGTGGAACGCCCGCAGCAAGGTCAAAAAAGATCTGCGTCAGGCGCAGGAAATCCTCGATACCGACCATTACGGTCTGGAACGTGTGAAAGATCGCATTCTGGAATACCTCGCAGTCCAAAGCCGTGTCAACAAGCTGAAAGGGCCAATTCTTTGCCTGGTTGGGCCGCCGGGGGTAGGTAAAACCTCTCTGGGCCAGTCCATCGCTAAAGCCACGGGTCGTAAATACGTGCGTATGGCGCTGGGCGGGGTGCGTGACGAAGCGGAAATCCGTGGTCACCGCCGGACTTACATTGGCTCTATGCCGGGTAAACTGATTCAGAAGATGGCCAAAGTCGGCGTCAAAAACCCGCTGTTCCTGCTGGATGAAATCGACAAGATGTCTTCCGACATGCGCGGCGATCCTGCTTCTGCGCTGCTGGAAGTCCTTGATCCAGAACAGAACGTGACGTTTAACGATCATTACCTGGAAGTGGACTACGATCTCAGCGACGTGATGTTTGTGGCGACCTCTAACTCCATGAACATTCCGGCGCCGCTGCTGGATCGTATGGAAGTGATTCGCCTGTCTGGCTATACCGAAGACGAAAAGCTGAACATTGCCAAACAGCACCTGCTGCCGAAGCAAATTGAGCGCAACGCCCTGAAAAAAGGCGAGCTGAAAGTGGATGACAGCGCCATTGTGGGCATCATTCGCTACTACACTCGTGAAGCGGGCGTCCGTAGTCTGGAGCGTGAAATCTCCAAACTGTGCCGTAAAGCGGTGAAGCAGCTGCTGCTGGATAAATCGCTCAAGCACATCGAAATCAACGGCGACAACCTGAAGGATTACCTTGGGGTGCAACGCTTTGATTACGGCCGTGCCGACAGCGAAAACCGCGTAGGCCAGGTGACCGGGCTGGCGTGGACGGAAGTGGGCGGCGATTTGCTGACCATCGAAACCGCCTGCGTACCGGGTAAAGGCAAGCTGACTTATACCGGCTCCCTCGGTGAAGTTATGCAGGAGTCTATCCAGGCGGCGCTGACCGTTGTCCGTGCTCGTGCTGAAAAACTGGGTATCAACGGTGACTTCTACGAAAAACGTGATATTCACGTTCACGTGCCGGAAGGGGCAACGCCAAAAGACGGCCCAAGCGCCGGTATCGCAATGTGTACCGCGCTGGTTTCCTGCCTGACAGGGAACCCGGTTCGTGCCGATGTGGCAATGACCGGTGAAATTACCCTGCGTGGCCAGGTATTGCCGATTGGTGGCCTGAAAGAGAAACTGCTGGCAGCGCATCGTGGCGGCATCAAAACCGTGCTGATCCCGGACGACAACAAGCGCGATCTGGAAGAAATTCCGGACAACGTGATTGCAGACCTGACGATTCATCCTGTGAAGCGTATTGAGGAAGTTCTGGCCCTCGCGCTGCAGAATGAGCCTTCCGGCATGCAGGTGGTCACCGCAAAATAGTGACCTGACGCAAATACAGTCAATAAAATTAGGGCTGGTAAGTGAATTGTCACTTGCCAGCTTTTTTTTGTGTCGCTAATTTAGTTGCTGGCTGAGCTTATCGTCCACAACTCCTGTTGTAAGGGCATGACGAGCCTGTTATAACTGCTGCGCGGTCGCGCCTGAGGGATATCAGGTGCGATATAAATTATAAAGAGAGGAAGAGAAGAGTGAATAAATCTCAACTGATAGACAAAATTGCCGCAGGTGCTGATATTTCTAAAGCCGCGGCTGGACGTGCATTAGATGCTGTTATTGCTTCTGTTACTGAATCTCTGCAGTCCGGGGAAGACGTAGCACTGGTAGGTTTTGGTACCTTTGCTGTTAAAGAGCGTGCTGCCCGTACTGGCCGCAACCCTCAAACCGGTAAAGAAATCACCATCGCCGCAGCAAAAGTACCAGGCTTCCGTGCTGGTAAAGCGCTGAAAGACGCTGTTAACTGATTTATTGGCCCCGACTGACTGGGGTAGATGGTGTCAGGTATCGCAGGGGCGCATCATTTGATGTGCCTTTTTTATTGCCTGAAGCCGAATTTTACGCAGGTGTTGATGATTTGCAGCGGGTTTCTTGTCACAATACGCCCTTGCGCGCAGCACAGGGCAGCTTGAGTCATTAAGGATGCCAGCTTAGCGCCTGCGCAGGTTTACCAAGTCATACTACAGCGGAGTGTTGTTACACCATGATGGACAATTTACGAGCGGCGGCTAACCATGTCGTGCTCAAGATCATTCTGGGTTTGATTATCTTGTCATTCGTTCTGACTGGCGTGGGTAGCTACCTGACTGGCGGTAACAATAATTATGCCGCAAAAGTAAATGGCCAGGAGATTGGCCGTGGCCAGTTCGAAAATGCCGTAGCGAACGAACGTAATCGTCAGCAGCAGCAGCTGGGCGACCAGTTCTCCGTTCTTGCCGGTAACGAAGGCTACATGAAGCAAATGCGCCAGCAGGTTCTCAACCAGCTGATTGATGAATCGCTGCTTGACCAGTACGCCAAACATCTGGGCCTCGGTATCAGCGACGAGCAGGTAAAAATGGCTATCTTCAGCCAGCCTGCCTTCCAGACTAACGGTAAGTTCGATAACGCTCGCTATAACGCCATCATCGGCAATATGGGATTAACTGCCGACCAATATGCACAGGCGCTGCGCAATCAGCTCACCACCGACCAGCTGATCAAAGCCGTGGTCGGCACCGACTTTATGCTCACCGGCGAAACCGACGAGCTGGCGGCATTGGTCTCCCAGCAGCGCGTCGTGCGTGAAGCCACAATCGACGTGAAAGCGCTGGCCGCGAAGCAAGGCGCTTCCGAGCAGGAAATCAACGCCAACTACGAGCAGAACAAAAACCGCTACATCACCCCTGAACAGTTTAAGGTTAGCTACATCAAGCTGGACGCGGCTTCCATGCAGGAAGAGGCCAGTGATGCGGACGTTCAGGCTTACTACGACCAGCACAAAGACGAATTCACCCAGCCGCAGCGTAACCGCTACAGCGTGATTCAGACTAAAACCGAAGATGAAGCGAAAGCGATTCTCGACGAGCTGAACAAGGGCGGCGATTTTGCTGCACTGGCGAAGGCTAAGTCTGCTGACATCATCTCTGCCCGCAACGGCGGTGATATGGGCTGGCTGGAAGCCTCTACCACGCCTGACGAACTGAAAAATGCCGGCCTGAAAGAAAAAGGTCAGCTGTCCAGCGTCGTTAAATCTTCCGTTGGTTTCCTGATCGTTCGCCTGGATGACATCCAGCCTGCCGTTGTGAAGCCGCTGGCGGAAGTTCGCGATGGCATCGTGGCTAAAGTGAAGCAGGAAAAAGCCGTTGATGCTTACTATGCGCTGCAGCAGAAAGTGAGCGATGCCGCGAGCAACGACAACGAATCTCTGGCAAGCGCTGAGAAAGTCGCCGGGGTTAAAGCGGTTGAAACTGGCTGGTTCGGCCACGACAACCTGCCGGAAGAGCTGAACTTCAAACCGGTTGCCGACGCTATCTTCAGCGGTGGTCTGGTGGGTGAAAACGGTTCGCCGGGCAGCAACTCAGACATTATCACCGTCGATGGCGATCGCGCTTTCGTCCTGCGTGTTTCCGAGCACAAAGCTGAAGCGGTTAAACCACTCACCGAAGTGCGTGACCAGGTGATTGCCGCCGTGAAGCAGCAGAAAGCGGAGCAGCAGGCGAAGCTGGATGCTGACAAACTGCTGAACGCGCTAAAACTGGGCAAAGGCAGTGACGAACTGAAAGCAGCGGGCCTGAGCTTCGGCGAAGCGAAAACCCTGAGCCGTACCGGGCAGGATCCGATCAGCCAGGCCGCCTTTGGGCTGCCTCTGCCGGCGAAAGACAAGCCGAGCTATGGCGTCGCCAATGATATGCAGGGCAACGTTGTGCTGCTGTCTCTGGATGAAGTGAAAGCAGGCTCTATGCCGGACGAGCAGAAAAAAGCGATGGTGCAGGGGATCACCCAGAACAATGCCCAGATTGCTTTCGAAGCGCTGATGTCCAACCTGCGCAAAGAAGCGAAGATCAAACTGGGCGATAGCATCGACCAACAGCAGTAATCCTCGCAAATTTTTGCAACGCAGTGTAATACCTGAAGGCCGCTTTCGCGGCCTTTTCCACATTTTAAATCCGTCGTTTGTTCCTGATTTTTATCCTCGCTATGGTGACCGTGCTGTCAACATACATGGAGGACACAGCATGACATCAGGCATTAAAGCATTTTCACTTTCCCTCGTTCTGGCCGGTTTACTTGGCTGCGCCCCGGCACATGCCGCCGCAGAAAAAGCCGGTTCGGCCTCGGTCAGCTCGGCAGCGACGCAGCCTAAAGCTGCCTCTGCCAAAACGGCAGAGCAAGGGGAGGGGCTGGTGAGTATCAATAGCGCCCCGGCGGAAGAACTTGCCCAGAAAATGAATGGCGTGGGATTGAAAAAGGCGCAGGCCATCGTCAGCTACCGTGACGAGTTCGGCCCGTTTAAAACGCTAGATCAGCTGCAGGAGGTCCCGGGCATTGGCGCATCGCTGGTAGAACGTAATCTGGCTCGCATAAAACTTTGAGTTTACGTGCTCAGGCTTCCACCTGAAGAGGAAAGTTTGCTACGCTGAGTTAGAGGTCATACCAGTTGTCGGGGTATGGCCTCGCTTACCTTCACCTGATGACAACAAGAACAGAACAAGGGCTTCGCGCTATGCAGACACATATCAAAGTTCGTGGATACCACATGGACGTCTATCAACACGTTAACAACGCCCGTTATCTTGAGTTCCTCGAGGAGGCCCGCTGGGAAGGGCTGGAAAAAACGACTGGCTTCCAGTGGATGACGGAACACAACATCGCTTTTATCGTGGTGAACATCAATATTAGCTACCGCCGTCCGGCGGTACTTGGGGATCTGCTGCGCATTGACAGCAAACTCCAGCAGATTAACGGTAAAAGCGGTGTGTTGAGCCAGGTGGTGACGCTGGAGCCTGAAGGCGAAGCCGTGGCCGACGCGCTGCTGACCTTCGTCTGCATTGATTTAAAGACGCAAAAGGCCGTTCCGCTGGAAGGTGAACTGCGTGAGAAACTGGAACAGATGATGAGTGCCTAAAATGGCCGACAAAGAGGGAAAAGCCTGGTTTTCCCTCTTTGTTATTATCAGCCGAAAATCAATGAATTGATTTTCCGGTCTTTTTACAAACTGTCCGGTATTTCTTCTATCGACAGAGGTTTGTGACCACGCCGTTATGTTTTATTTGAGGCCTGTTTTTTGCTTCATTGCGGCCATGAATGCGGGTTTATTGGCCAGATAGTGGTTCAGGCCCTTAGCTCGCAGATTACAGGCGGCGCATTCGCCACAGCCGTCGCCCTGGATGCCGTTGTAGCAGGTCAGCGTCTCCTGGCGGACCGTTTCCAGGCTCTGCCAGTAATCGGCCAGCGCCCAGGTTTCCGCTTTGTCCAGCCACATCAGCGGCGTTTCAAACCGGATATCTCTTGCCATCCCGAGGCTTACCGCATGGTTAAGTGCTTTGACAAACTCGTCGCGGCAGTCCGGGTAGCCAGAGAAGTCCGTTTCGCAGACGCCGGTTATCACGGATTCCGCTTCAACCTGATAAGCGTAAATCGCCGCCAGGGTCAGGAATAGGATATTGCGGCCTGGGACGAAAGTGCTTGGGATGCCTTTGTCCTCCGGGTTATAACCCGGCACCGGAATGCTGTCTCGCGTCAGGCTGCTCACCGCCAGTTCGTTCAGCAGGGTAACGTCCAGGACTTTATGCGCACGGGCGCCAAGTTTCAGCGAGAGCTTTTGGGCCACGTCAATTTCTGCCCGATGGCGCTGACCATAATCAAAGGTCACACAGTGGACTTCATCGTATTGCTGTAAGGCCTGAATCAGGCAAGTGGTGGAGTCCTGTCCGCCGCTGAAAACCACGACTGTACGTTTCATTCTCTATCCTGTCGTTCATTAGGGTGTCTGGAAAAGGCTATGGTAACGTCCCGCCAGGGCGTGAGCCAGCTTCTTCACGTCATTCCCGGCGGCGGGAGCCAGGCTTCGCAAAAATCAAACCAGCCCCAGGCATTCAGTTCAATGCCGTTCACGCCGGGTGGGGCGCTTATCTGGTAGCGATAATTAAACAGCGGTGTGACCACGGCATCCCGCATCAGGCCATGAAAAACGTCTTTCAGCCCTTCATTGCGTTCATAAGAAGGAGGGGAAGCCTGCACGGCATCCAGCGTGGCCTGCAGATGGGCATAATGGCCGGCGCTCAATAAATTGGGCCACAATACATCGCTGCGCAGCCATTGCTCCAGGGTGTATTCCGGCGCTTCGCCAATCAGCCTGTCGCCCATCACGATATCGGCCTGGGCTAAATCTTCGCAGCCAGCCCAGGTTTTAGCGTCGTGAAAAATGACCGTCAGTTCGCAGCCGCGCTCTGCCAGATAGTGCCTGAGCTGAAGAGCCATCGCATGAAGCTCGACCGGCAAATGGTAAACCAGGGTCAGTTTTTTCGGTAACGTGACGGCTGTGTGCGCATCCCAGCCGGGAATCTGCCAGCCAGGGATCATCTCCCTATTGGGCGTGATCAGCTCACTGTTAAGCGGCAGCGAGCCTATCATCTCTGGCTCCCGGACAATCTGCATGATTGTTCTGGCCTGCTCTGCGCTGAGCCTTCCCTGTGGCCTGATGCCTAAATAGCAAAAGCCCAGGCTGATGCTATTACTGACCGGGCGCAGGTTCTCCAGCTCATCCTGCTGGCCGATGGCGATTTGCACCGGATGCAGGCAGCTTGTGCCGAGCGTGGTTTCGAAGAGCTGCGGGGTGATCCAGTATTCGATGGCTTTCAGCAGCGGGTGTTTCAGATGATAACTTTCAAAGCTTTCCAGCCGCACCAGGTTCGGCTTGAAGCTGACAATGCGGAATGGGCCGCAGCCCAGTTGTGTATCCTGCGGATGGGCCAGGCGGCTGCAGTAGCTCGCCAGGCGATGCGCGAGCCAATAGTCCGGCCGATGCAAAATAAAGCGCAGGCACTGCGCGTGAGGGATCTCAATACGCTTGACGCTGATAAACAGCCGCCGCAGGGCGGGCAGCTCGAGCAACATCATCAGCCGCTGTTGAAGCTGATGGGTTTCTACGGGTTCGCCATTGTGCCAGTGCAGGGTTGAGCGAATAAAAAAGTCCCAGCACAGGCCATTGTTTGATATTTGCCAGTGGTGGGCGAGGTCAGGCTGGGGCTCCGGGCTTTCACGGGTAAAGCGCGTGAGGCCGGAAAACACCTGCCCGGCGAGGTGCTGCTCGGCTCTACCCGGCAGAAAACCAGGGGCAACGGGATCGAGAGGGCGATAATAAGGAATACGCAGCGTGGGGACGTCATTTTGCCACTGGCCGCCGAGGAACGGCTGTAATAACTGGCGAAGCTGTTCCGGCGCAAGCTGAGCCAGCTCCAGCGCATTCTGATGCTGGCCCTTATCCAGAACCTGCTCCATCATGCCGGAACGCACGTTTTCCGGCGAAACCAGAAAGGTCAGGTCACCGCGTTTACCGCGGCCAGACTGTGCACGCCAGCGCAGCCAGTCCGCGTCTTCAAGCTGATTAAGCAGCGTCCTGACGTGGCGATCGCTACAAAAACAGCGCTCGGCCAGCTCGGCAACGGTCACCTGCTGCGGTTCCCCGCCGGAAGGCTGCCATAAACGCTGGAATTGATTGAGCCGATTCAGAAGTCGCATAATAAACCCGGAACATTTTTTCCCAAGTATTCACTATTAGTTCCGTATATTCCAGAGGATACTTTTGCCTGTCACGATCACTTCTGGAGTAACCATGGCTCGTCTGGCTGCATTTGATATGGACGGCACGCTGCTGCTGCCCGACCATCACCTTGGGGAAGCAACCCTGAATACGCTGAAGCGCCTGCGTGAAGAGCGCCAGATAACCCTAGCTTTTGCAACCGGCCGCCACGAGCTGGAGATGCGCCATATTCTCGGCAAGATCGATCTCGACGCTTTCCTGATCACCGGCAACGGCACGCGCATTCACAGCATGGAAGGTGAGCTAATGCATCGCAACGATCTCTCGCCGTGGGCGGTAGAGACGGTGCTGCACGGCCACTGGGATACCGAAGCGAGCATGCATGCCTTTAACGATTCAGGTTGGCTAACCAGCCATGAAATCCCGGAGATGCTTCATGCACACGTATACAGCGGTTTCCGGCCACATATCGTCGATCTTCGTCGTTTACCGGCTCACGAGGTCACCAAGATCTGCTTCTGCGGCGATCATGACGATCTGTGCCGCCTGCGCATTCAGCTCAATGAAGCGCTGGGCGATCGCGCCTTTCTTTGCTTCTCGGCAATGGACTGCCTGGAAGTGCTGCCGGTGGGCAGCAACAAGGGCGCAGCGCTTGATGTACTGAGCGCCCACTTAGGTTTGACTCTGCAAGATTGCATGGCATTTGGCGATGCGATGAACGACCGCGAAATGCTCTCGGCGGTTGGGCACGGCCTGATTATGGGCAACGCCATGCCGCAGCTAAAAGCGGATTTACCCCATCTGCCGGTTATCGGCCACTGCCGTAACCAGGCGGTCTCGCACTATTTGACGCACTGGCTGGACACTCCACATCTCACCTATTCCCCCGAATATTGAGACTTTACAGCGCCGGGCATTTCGCCCGGTTTTTTATTTAATCAGACAGCCAATCTCAGCCTTAAACGGTGAGAGATCGCCGATATGATCGTTGACCCAGGCTGAATTGTAGTAGGACTCAAGGTAGCGTTCGCCGCTGTCGCAAAGCAGCGTCACGATAGAACCACTCCGGCCTTCCTCACGCATTCTCGCGGCAAGCTGCAATACGCCCCACATATTGGTGCCGGTTGAGGCCCCCACTTTGCGGCCAAGCTGGGATTCAAGCCATTGCATGGTGGCGACGCTGGCGGCGTCCGGCACGCGCATCATCTCGTCAATCACATCGGGAATAAACGAAGGCTCGCAGCGCGGGCGACCAATCCCTTCGATTTTGCTGCCCACTGCGCTTTTCAGGCCACAGTCGCGCTGCTGCCAGTAATCAAGAAATACTGAGTTCTGCGGATCGACGACGACCAGCTTTGTGTCGTGGCCCTGGAAGCGAAGATAACGACCAATGGTGGCTGAGGTGCCGCCGGTCCCCGCGCTCATCACGATGTAATCCGGTACCGGATTCGGCTCATGGGTCATCTGGCGGAAAATACTGTCGGCGATATTGTTGTTCCCGCGCCAGTCGGTTGCCCGCTCAGCGTAGGTGAACTGGTCCATATAATGGCCGTTCAGCTCGCGGGCAAGCATTTCCGAAGCGGCGTAAATTTCGCAGGCGCTGTCTACAAAGTGGCAGCGGCCGCCGTAGAATTCGATCTGTTCAATTTTGCGTTTTGCGGTGCTGGCGGGCATTACGGCAATAAACGGCAGGCCAAGCAGACGAGCAAAATAGGCTTCTGACACCGCCGTTGAGCCAGAGGAGGCTTCGATAATCGTGGTGCCTTCTTTAATCCAGCCGTTACACAGCCCGTACAGGAACAGGGAGCGCGCGAGGCGGTGCTTCAGGCTGCCGGTCGGGTGAGTGCTCTCATCCTTCAGATACAGCTGAATACCCGGAAAAGCGGGCAAAGCCAGGCGGATCAGATGCGTATCCGCAGAGCGTTGATAGTCGGCGTTGATCTCGCTGATGGCGTTGGTCACCCAGGTACTGGTCATGGAAAATTCTCATTTATCAATTTGTGCTTAGCGTAATCCAAAGTCAGGATAAAAAAGTTGCCATTTTGCCTGTTTAGCGCTTCCATTAGAGAAAATATTTCTCTCCGGTGGTCTCATGATAGATAAAATTGACCAAAAGCTGCTTGCGATGCTGCAGCAGGACTGTACCCTGTCTTTGCAGGCGCTGGCGGATGCCGTTAATCTGACCACCACCCCGTGCTGGAAACGCTTAAAACGTCTGGAAGACGAAGGCTATATTCGCGGCAAAGTGGCGCTGCTGGACCCGGAAAAACTCGGCCTGGGCCTGACGGCCTTTGTGCTGATTAAAACCCAGCAGCACAGCAGCGAGTGGTACTGCAGATTTGTCTCGGTGGTGGAAGCCATGCCCGAAGTATTGGGGTTCTGGCGCATGGCCGGCGAATATGACTATCTGATTCGGGTTCAGGTCGCCGACATGAAGCGGTACGACGACTTTTATAAGCGGCTGGTGAACGGCATCCCGGGATTAAGCGATGTCACTTCGAGTTTTGCCATGGAACAGATAAAATACACCACAGCATTACCTCTAACTTCCTGATTCCGCAATGTGCGGAACAGTAGCCTCCACTCTTTTGCCCTGGCCGGCAGGCAGCATTTCAGGATCTAAACTTCGTGCGATTATTTGCTCAATTAAGCTGGTACTTCACCCGCGAGTGGCGACGCTACCTCGGCGCGGTGGCATTGCTTATTATCATCGCTATTTTGCAGCTCGTGCCGCCAAAAGTGGTGGGCGTGATTGTGGATGGCGTGGTGCAGCAGAGTCTCTCCTCTCAGCAGGTGCTGATGTGGATTGGCCTGATGCTGCTTATTGCTGTGGTAGTTTATCTGGTGCGCTACGTCTGGCGCGTCCTGCTGTTCGGGGCGTCTTACCAGCTTGCGGTTGAGTTGCGGGAAAACTATTACCGCCAGCTAAGCCGCCACCACCCTGAATTTTATCTCCGTCACCGTACCGGCGACCTCATGGCGCGCGCGACTAACGATGTCGATCGCGTGGTATTCGCCGCGGGGGAAGGGGTGCTAACGCTGGTGGACTCGCTGGTCATGGGGTTGGCGGTGCTGGTAGTCATGTCCACCCAAATCAGCTGGGAGCTCACATTGCTGGCGCTTCTGCCGATGCCGATTATGGCCGTGGTGATTAAACGTGACGGCGCGCGTTTGCACGATCGCTTCAAAGTGGCGCAGGCGGCATTCTCAGCCTTAAACGATCGTACTCAGGAAAGCATGACCAGCATCCGCATGATCAAGGCGTTCGGCCTTGAAGACAGGCAGTCGGCGCTGTTTGCCGCAGAAGCTCAGGATGCCGGGGCGAAAAACATGCGCGTCGCGCGCATTGATGCCCGCTTTGACCCCACCATTTATGTGGCAATTGGGGCCGCAAACCTTTTAGCCATCGGCGGCGGAAGCTGGATGGTTATCGAGGGCTCGCTTACCCTGGGGCAGCTCACCAGTTTTGTGATGTACCTCGGCCTGATGATCTGGCCAATGCTGGCGCTGGCCTGGATGTTCAATATTGTCGAACGAGGAAGTGCGGCCTACAGCCGTATCCGCGCGATGCTGGAAGAAGAGCCGGGCGTGGTCGACGGCGATAAAACGCTGCCGGAAGGGCGGGCTGAACTGGTGGCTTCGATTCGCCAGTTCCACTACCCGCAGACCGCTCAGCCGACGCTGCAAAACGTCAACTTCACCCTTAAACCGGGTGAAATGCTTGGCCTGTGCGGGCCAACGGGGTCCGGTAAAAGCACGATTCTCGCGCTGATCCAGCGTCATTTCGACGTGGAAGAGGGCGATATTCGCTACCACGATATTCCGCTCACGGCGCTGAAAATTGACGGCTGGAGAAGCCGTCTGGCTATCGTGAACCAGACGCCGTTCCTGTTCTCTGACACCGTGGCCAGCAACATTGCGCTGGGTAAACCGGGTGCCACCCAGGAGGACATTGAGCGTGTCGCTCGCCTGGCCAGCGTTCATGAAGATATCCTGCGCTTGCCGCAAGGGTACGATACCGAAGTGGGTGAGCGTGGGGTCATGCTTTCGGGTGGGCAAAAACAGCGTATCTCTATTGCCAGGGCGCTGCTGCTTGATGCCGAAATCCTGATTCTGGATGACGCGCTTTCCGCAGTAGATGGCCGTACCGAGCACCAAATTCTGCACAACCTGCGCGAGTGGGGTGAACACCGCACGGTCATTATCAGCGCCCACCGCCTGTCTGCATTAACGGAAGCTAGCGAGATCCTGGTGATGCAGCACGGGCATATCGCCCAGCGTGGCAGCCATGATGCGCTCGCGTCTCAGCCGGGCTGGTATCGGGATATGTACCGCTATCAACAGCTGGAGGCCGCGCTGGACGAAGCCCCGGAGCAGGAAGATGTCAGGGAGAGCGCCAATGAGTCGTAAACAACAGTGGCCTACCATTAAACGCCTGCTGGCTTACGGATCGCCGTGGCGCAAACCGCTGGGTGGGGCGATGCTGATGCTCTGGGTTGCGGCTGCCGCTGAGGTTTGTGGCCCGGTGCTGGTGAGCTATTTTATTGATAACCTGGTGGCGAAAAACCAGATGCCGCTTGGCCTGGCGGCCGGACTGGCGGTGGCTTATATCCTGTTGTCGATTAGCGCTGCCGGGCTGCACTACCTTCAGGCGCTGCTGTTTAACCGCGCGGCGGTAGGTGTGGTGCAAAAACTGCGTACCGATGTCATGGACGCTGCGCTGCGCCAGCCGCTGAGTGCGTTTGACACGCAGCCGGTAGGGCAATTGATCTCGCGCGTAACAAACGACACCGAAGTGATCCGTGACCTGTATGTCACCGTTGTGGCAACGGTGCTGCGCAGCGCGGCACTGATCGGCGCTATGCTGGTGGCGATGTTCACGCTCGACTGGCGCATGGCGCTGGTGGCGATCACCATCTTCCCAGCGGTTATCGCCGTGATGTTTATCTACCAGCGCTACAGCACGCCGATTGTGCGCCGGGTACGCAGCTATCTGGCGGACATCAACGACGGCTTTAATGAAGTCATCAACGGCATGAGCGTGATTCAGCAGTTCCGCCAGCAGGCCCGCTTCGGCGAACGCATGGGGCAGGCAAGCCGCTCTCACTACCTGGCGCGGATGCAAACCCTGCGGCTTGATGGCTGGCTTCTACGGCCGCTGCTTAGCCTGTTTTCGGCGATGATTCTGTGTGGCCTGCTGATGCTGTTCGGCTTCACCTCGCGCGGCACCATCGAAGTTGGCGTGCTTTATGCCTTTATTAACTACCTTGGCCGCCTGAACGAACCGCTGATTGAGCTGACCACCCAGCAATCCATTCTGCAACAGGCGGTGGTGGCCGGGGAACGCGTGTTTGAGCTGATGGACGGCAAACGTCAGGATTACGGCAATGACAACCGGCCCCTCGCCAGCGGCGCGATCAGCATCGACAACGTCTCATTTGCCTACCGTGGCGATCGCCTGGTGCTGCAGGATATTAATCTGGAAGTGCCTTCGCGGAGCTTTATTGCCCTGGTCGGGCATACCGGCAGCGGAAAAAGCACCCTGGCCAACCTGCTGATGGGCTATTACCCGTTAACGAAAGGCGAAATACGCCTCGATGGCCGGCCGCTGGACTCCCTCAGCCATGAAACGCTGCGCCGCGGCGTGGCGATGGTGCAGCAAGATCCGGTGGTGATGGCCGATTCGTTCTTTGCCAACGTAACCCTGGGGCGGGACATCAGCGAAGAGAGAGTCTGGCAGGCGCTGGAGACGGTTCAGTTGGCCGAACTGGCGCGAGCGCTGCCGGAGGGTATCCATACCCGCCTGGGCGAGCAGGGGAACAATCTCTCCGTTGGCCAGAAGCAGCTGCTTGCTCTGGCGCGCGTGCTGGTTGAAGCTCCGCAGATCCTGATCCTCGACGAAGCCACGGCGAATATCGACTCCGGCACCGAGCAGGCTATTCAGCGGGCGCTGGCGGTAGTTCGTCAGCACACGACCCTGGTGGTGATTGCCCACCGTTTGTCTACCATCACCGATGCCGACACGATTCTGGTGCTGCATCGCGGGCAGGCCGTGGAGCGCGGTACGCACAGTGAACTTCTGGCGCAGCAGGGCCGCTACTGGCAGATGTATCAGCTTCAGTTAGCCGGTGAGGAACTGGCCGCCGCCGCGCAGGAAGAATCGCTCACGGCCTGATGCACCACAACCATGCAACGCGTCGCATAAAAACCTTCGCTTCTCCGCGTTGGTGCAAAACAAAAACGCATCCTGCACCGCAGTGGTGCGTTTTTTCTTTTCAGACTAATCCCGCCCGATCCGACGCCTTCATCTGGCTTTCCGGCAACCCGCCTGAAGCCTGAAAACGTGCTGAATAACCCTGTTTTTTTATTCCTGGCATGGGCTTTGCTTTGCTCTCTAGGTGCAGGTAACGACCTAATTCTGAGTGGAGAGAATTTATGAAGCTGGTAACCGTGGTAATCAAACCGTTCAAGCTTGAAGACGTGCGTGAAGCGCTCTCTTCAATCGGTATTCAGGGGCTTACCGTGACCGAAGTGAAAGGTTTCGGCCGCCAGAAAGGCCATGCGGAGCTTTACCGTGGCGCCGAGTACAGCGTCAACTTTCTGCCGAAAGTAAAAATCGATGTTGCTATTGCTGACGACCAGCTCGATGAAGTCATCGACGTGATCAGCAAAGCCGCCTACACCGGCAAAATCGGTGATGGGAAAATCTTCGTTGCAGAACTGCAACGCGTTATTCGTATTCGTACCGGCGAAGCCGACGAAGCCGCTCTGTAACTGCTGGCAAGCCTTGATTGGGATGGGAAAAATGAAAAAATTAGCTGCACTCCTTGGTTTAGGCACCCTGGCATTACTGCCAACGCTCGCCTTCGCTGCGGACGCGCCTGCGGTCGCGGACAAAGCCGACAACGCCTTTATGATGATATGCACCGCGCTGGTGCTGTTTATGACCATCCCTGGCCTTGCGCTGTTTTACGGCGGTCTGATTCGCTCTAAAAACGTGCTGTCGATGCTGACGCAAATCTCCGTCACCTTCGCCATGGTTTGCGTGCTGTGGGTCGTGTATGGCTATAGCCTGGCGTTTGGCACCGGCAATAACTTCTTCGGCAGCTTTGACTGGGTGATGCTGAAAAATATCCAGTTGAAAGCGCTGATGGGCACTTTCTATCAGTATATTCATGTGGCGTTCCAGGGCTCTTTCGCCTGTATTACCGTTGGACTGGTGGTAGGGTCTCTCTCCGAACGCGTGCGCTTCTCTGCAGTGGTAATTTTTGCTGCCGTCTGGCTGACGCTCTCTTATGTGCCAATTGCGCACATGGTCTGGGGCGGCGGTATTCTGGCTACGCACGGCGCGCTGGACTTCGCGGGCGGTACAGTCGTGCACATTAACGCCGCTGTTGCTGGCTTAGTAGGTGCTTACCTGGTGGGTAAACGCGTTGGCTTCGGCAAAGAAGCGTTCAAGCCGCACAACCTGCCAATGGTGTTTATCGGCACCGCAATCCTCTACTTCGGCTGGTTCGGTTTCAACGCCGGTTCTGCAAGTGCGGCCAACGAAATCGCTGCGCTGGCGTTCGTGAACACCGTTGTCGCCACTGCGGCGGCGATTCTCTCCTGGGTCTTTGGCGAGTGGGCGCTGCGCGGTAAACCTTCTCTGCTGGGTGCCTGTTCCGGTGCTATCGCGGGTCTGGTGGGTATTACCCCGGCGTGTGGCTACGTTGGCGTGGGCGGTGCACTGCTGATTGGTCTGGTTGTTGGTCTGGCCGGTCTGTGGGGCGTGACGACGCTGAAAAAATGGCTGAACGTGGATGACCCATGTGATGTGTTCGGCGTGCACGGCGTCTGCGGCATCATCGGGTGCATCATGACCGGTATCTTTGCGGCAACTTCTCTGGGCGGCGTGGGTTATGCAGAAGGCGTGACTATGGGGCATCAGCTTCTGGTTCAGCTTGAAAGCGTGGCAATTACCATTGTCTGGTCCGGCGTGGTGGCGTTCATCGCGTTCAAGATTGCTGACCTGACCGTAGGTCTGCGTGTTCCAGAAGAGCAGGAACGCGAAGGCCTGGATGTTAACAGCCACGGCGAAAACGCGTACAACAACTGATTCGTTATCAAAACCTCGCCCGGTTGGACGAGGTTTTACTTCTCTCTAAATGCCACCTGTTATGCAGGTGGTTTTTTTATTTCAGCGTTAACTACCCGCGATGGCGCATGACGCCTTCCTGAACCGTCGACGCGACCAGCACGCCATCCTGCGTATAAAACTCTCCACGGACAAAGCCGCGAGCGCTCGACGCGGAGGTGCTTTCCACGCTATACAGCAGCCATTCGTTCATGTCGAACGGACGATGGAACCACATTGAGTGATCGATAGTCGCGACCTGCATCCCCGGTTCCAGGAAACCTACGCCATGCGGCTGTAGGGCGACCGGCAAGAAATTGAAGTCGGAGGCGTAGCCGAGCAGATACTGATGCACGCGCAGATCCTGCGGCATGTTGCCGTTCGCGCGGATCCAGACCTGGCGGGAAGGTTGATCGACATGGCCTTTCAGCGGGTTGTGGAATACGGCCGGGCGAATTTCCAGCGGCTTTTCGCTAAGAAACTTCTCTTTCGCATGCGGCGGGAGGAATTTTTCCAGAGAGCGGGCGATGTCCGTTTCGGACGGCAGGCCATCCGGTTTTGGCGCTGGGGGCATCTCTTTCTGGTGCTCATAGCCAGATTCAGGGGCCTGGAATGACGCGGTCATATAGAAAATCGGCTTGCCGTTCTGCACCGCAGCAACGCGGCGGGCGCTAAAACTGTTGCCGTCGCGCAGGGTTTCTACGTCATAAACAATGGGCTTTTGGCTGTCGCCCGGGCGTAAAAAATAGCTGTGGAAAGAGTGAACAAGGCGCTCTTCCGGTACGGTTTCTTTAGCTGCGTAAAGCGCCTGGCCGACCACTTGCCCACCAAACACCTGACGCAGGCCTAAATCCTCGCTTTGGCCACGGAACAATCCCTCTTCAATTTTTTCCAGGTTAAGTAACGCCAATAAATTGCTGAGCGCCTGACTCATAAAATGTCCTCAATAAAAGGGAATGCGGCAAATTTTCTCGATTATAACATGCCCGTAAACAGCGTATTTGATGCACGGATGCTGGGAACATTCCTGGTTTTCAGCAGAATTCAGTGATCTGTGCCACACTTAAGCCGTTAAGCGCGTTTTTCAACGGGGTTAGTCCCCGGCGCGACATTGATAATAAGGAGAAAAAATCAATGAAACTTGTGCCTATGTTAAGTGCTTTGGCTATCGCGGTTGCTGTTGCAGGTTGTGCACACAAGAGTGCTGATGTGCCTACTCCTGCGCCGAGTGCATCCGCCGGAGCCGCATCTGCCCAGCAATCTAACATCGCAATGCCTAACGTATCCGGTACGGCATGGATCCGTCAGCGGGTTGCTCTGCCGCCAGATGCCGTGCTGACGGTGACTGTCTCTGACGCTTCACTCGCCGATGCCCCTTCGAAAGTCATTGCCCAGAAAGTTACGCGTACCGAAGGTAAACAGGCGCCTTTCAGCTTCGTGATCCCGTTCAACCCGGCTGACATTCAGCCGAACGCGCGTATCCTGCTGAGTGCCGCCATCACCGTGAACGGTAAGCTGATGTTTATCACCGATACCTTCCAGCCGGTGATCAACCAGGGCGGGACGAAGGCAGATCTGACGCTGGTGCCGGTACAAAATACGGCGATTCCACTTCAGCAAAGTGGTGGGGCGGCAACAACGGTGCCATCCACCTCGCCGACTCAGGTCACGCCATCTTCAGCGGTGCCTGCGCCAACAACTTACTAAAGCGAAACGCCCCCAAATTGGGGGCGTTTTAATATTTCCAGCGGTAACGCAGCATATCGATATGACCGTCGCCTGACACCACCACCCCTTCAGAAAGCAGCGCCTGGCGCTGACGCTGGAGATCGGGTCCTGTCAGTGAAATCACACCCTGCCGGTTCACCACCCGATGCCACGGTAAACGGCTGCCTTCGGGCAGACGCTTGAGTACGCCACCCACCTGGCGGGCTGCCCGGGGCGACCCGGCAAGCGCGGCAATTTCGCCGTAGGTGGTCACGCAACCTTCGGGAATGGCGGCAACAATTTGGTAAACGCGCTGTGGAAAGGAATCGTGCTTATCCATAGAGAACTCCTGGCAAAATCGCTTCTAAGGATAATCGGCGACGGAGAAAGCACCAAGTTAAACCGTTGATGCGCAATAAACCAACACCTGACCGCCGCTGGCTTGCAATTCGCGGGGGGGATGTGGATAATGCGCCAGCGCGTTGGATAACAACGCTCTCAATGGGGGCCCTGTTGGTTCTCCCGCAACACTAACTTGTGAACTCGGTCAGGTCCGGAAGGAAGCAGCCGCAGCAGGCGACGTGTGTGCCGGGATGTAGCTGGCAGGGCCCCCACCCAATTCTGGCTACCCCTTAGCCAGCGATGTTTTAGTCATGCGCTTTTCTCCCCATCCTAAGTTGATCCCAGCCGCTGCCAGCAAAATCATCGCGCCACCGATAAACTGAATCGGGCTCAGACTGTGATGGAAGACGAAGCGATCCACGATCACCGCCACAATGGGGTAGATAAACGAGAGTGAGGCGGTAATCGACGTCGGCAGCTTTTGGATCGCGCCATACAGCAACTGGTACATAATGCCGGTATGCACTATGCCCAGCGTGGCGACAATTCCCCAATGCGTGAATGTCATATGCGACTGGAAATCTACCAGTGGCAGCAGTAGCAGCGTGCCGACGGCCACCTGAACGAGTGCGATTTGCTGTGGAGGAATGCCCCTTAACTGGCGTGTGGCAAGCGCCGTCAGGGCATAAAAGAACGCGGCGCCCAGCGCCAGCACGATGCCCAAAAGCCAGCCACCATTCCCGTCATGATTTAGCCCGCTTGAGAGCACAAGCAGCATGCCGATAAAGGATGCTCCCAGCCAAAGCCACTTGCTGCGGCTGACTTTCTCTTTCAGGATAAAAACGCCCATCCCGACCAGCATCAGCGGCTGCGTATTGTACAGGACCGTGGCAAGCCCAATGGACGTTCGTGAATAGGCGGCGAACAGCAGCAGCCAGTTGACGACCAGCGCCACGCCGCCGAGGGCGGATATCGCAACGACCCTGCGGGTCAGATGGCTGCGCCAGTTACCGCTCATCAGGCCCAATATGAACAGCGTAATAGTCGCAAACACGCAGCGCCAGAAAACGACGTTGGCGATAGGCTGCTGAGATATTACTACGAGGGCGCCGATGGTGCCGGAGATGAGCATCGCCACAATCATTTGCAGGCTGCCGGTTCTTATCTCGCGAATCATTTTGTCTCTCCAGAATAAAGAACTTTATTCTGCGCACTGCGGCGAACTCGTTGAAGTGTAAAAATTAGGTTATAAGATACTTTTACCTTTATAAATGAGATAAAAATGAGTGATTACCTTCCCGATGATATCGACAGGCATATTCTGACTATTCTTGCGGCGGATGCTCGTATCTCCCTGAAAGTGCTTAGTGGAAAAATTGGTCTCTCTTCACCGAGCACGGCAGAACGAGTAAAGCGGCTGGAGGAACGCGGCGTGATTAACGGCTACACCATGAACGCCAATCTCACGGCTCTGGGTTACACCCTGCAGGGACTGGTTCGCATGAAACCGTTACCGGGTATGCTGCATAAAGTGGAGAAGATGATTCAGGCGATTCCCGAGTGTATAGAATGCGACAAAATCACCGGTGAAGATTGCTTCATCATCCGGCTGGTGATCCGCTCTATTGAGCAACTTGATGAAATTCTTGATGAGCTGGCTGAGTTTGCCCAGTGCAATACGTCTATCGTCAAAAGCACGCCGGTGAAACGCAGGCTGCCGCCTTTGTAAATAAATAAACCTGATATATTTTCCGGGTATTTGAATTATGACAGAAATATTAAATTTATCTCACTGGCTGGATCTTATTTATTCTCTATAGTATTAAACACCAACCTCTGTTTAAGCACTAAGGATTTGCAATGACGACGGCTACGCTGAACGTAAAAATAAGCATCGAGTTAAAAGAGAAGATTCGTCACTATGCGGAAGAGAATAGTGAAACCCTGGCAAGCGTAACGGAACGACTTCTGTCCAAAGCCTTTGACGAGCTCGACAGCGACGTGGGCGTCGATGAAGATGATGTGGACAGTCAGCATACTTCTGAGGCCCGCGTGACGCCATTAAACGATCGTGAGATCAAGGCATTGCGTAAACTGTTGAAGAAGAAAAAATGAACGCCGGTACGGACAGTACCGCCTACAGCTATCAGCAAGCCTGTGAGTTATTGCGTTCAGGTTACCTGAAAAAAGTGAAGCTGGGCTGGAATATTGGCAGCGATGAGTTTTTCCGCATTGCTTCAGACTGGTGCGATACCGGGGCCAGTATTAAAAAAGAGGGTGAACATTTCACCATCACCCTAAAAGGGTTCGCTATTCCCAGAATTTCACAAAACTAATTTATGGCATCGCCCTATTGCTGTGCTTGCAGAATAATATTTCCCTCTTTTATTTTAGAGGGAAATATTTCGCTTTCTAAAATACCATTCCCCGCAGACTTTCATTTCTTGTTGTCGCCAGGTGATGCCAAAGCGGCTGCAGCCGCTGCAGGGCAAGCTGCATCTCTGCGGGTTCAAGGCTGAAGGGAAGGCGTAAAAAGCGCTCAAAAGCCCCATCGACCCCAAACCTTGGCCCGGCACCGATCCGAATGCCCTGACTCTCGGCGGCGGCGGCAAAAATCGTGGCCAGCGGTTTCGGTAATTCCACCCACCACGACAGGCCGCCTTCCGGGGGCGATGTTTGCCAGTCCGGGAACAGCGCTTGCATCGCGGCGAAGCTGGTTTCGCAGCGTTGGCGCAGCATCTCTCTGCGCTGAGGCAAGAACTGCGCCGCGTCGGCAAACAACTGCGTGGCAGCCAGTTGCTCCAGCAGAGGCGTCCCTAAATCAAAGGTATTGCGGATTTGTATCAGCGAACTGATGGTTTTGCCTGAAGCCCTTATCCAGCCGAGGCGCAGCCCGCCCCAGAAACTTTTCCCGGCGGAGCCTAGCGAGATGGTGTGTTCTTCCGGGCCAAAAGCCGCCAGGGGAGAAGGAGGAGGAGCATCAAACCAGAGATCGGCCATCGTTTCGTCCACAACCAGCGTGGTGTGGCTGCGGGCGGCTATCTCGTTCACCCTTTGGCGCGTGGCCGCGTCCATACAGCGGCCAGTTGGGTTATGGAAATCTGGAATCAAGTAAGCCAGCCGGGGAGAAGTCTGGGCGATAGTCGCCGCTAAACCGTCAACATCCCAACCGCTTGCGGGCAGGCTGACCGGCACGGGGCGGCAGGAGGCGCCGCGAATCGCCGCCAACGCCATCGGGTAAGTGGGATGATCTACGACTACGCGATCTCCCGGGCCGGTGAACAGTCTAAGTATTAGCCCCAGTCCGCTGACGGCACCGTTGACCACCATGATTTGGTCAGGCGTCGTGGGTAATCCCCGTGACGCATAATGCCGCGCAATTGCTTCTCTCAGCTCCGGCAAGCCCTGGCTGTCATAGCCGGTTGAGGACAAATGTTCCGGCAGGAAAGTGAGCGCGGTGGAGTATGCCCGATGAATTTCCGGCCCGGCGCTGAGGGCGGCGGTGGAGAGATCCAGTACCGGAGCATTGCCGGGCAAGGGGGAAATGGCCGGGCTGCTTTCGGGCAGCATGGTGACAGAGCCTGAGCCCTGGCGGCTCAGCAGATACCCTTCCTCCCTGAGCTGCGCCAGCGCAGAGGCCACCGTGGTGCGGCTCACGCCCAGCGCGCCAGAAAGCTCTCTTTCCCCCGGCAGCCTGCTGTCGAGCGGTAGGCGCCCATCAAGGATCAGCAGCCGCAGTCCGTCCGCCAGTTGGCGATAGACCGGCGAGCGGGATGATGCCTGATGCCAGTGGCCAAGCAGGCGAGTTAAAGATGAAATTCCGATTCTGCGCAGCGTCATAGCAGTCCACTTTCTGATAACTGGACCTTAATACTAGGTCCATTTTGCGAGAGGGTATAGCCATAAAAACACACTGAGGATCTTTGTCATGATGGCTCGTCGCCTGCTGCAGCTTTATACCGGCCTGGTCTTTTACGGCATTTCAACCGCCATGTTCGTGCGTGCCGATCTGGGCGCGGACCCGTGGAACGTTTTCCACCTCGGCGTGGCCAGGCTTTTTTCGCTCAACCTCGGGCTGGTGATGATTATTGTGGGGGCGCTGGTGTTGCTGCTGTGGATCCCGCTGCGTCAGCGTCCAGGCCTTGGCACCATTAGCAACGTGATTGTGTTGGGGCTGGCGGCGGATGCCACGCTGGCGCTAATGCCGCCGCTGGAATCGCTTCTTGCGCGCTCCGTTTTGCTGGTCGGTGCTTTGGTGGTTAACGCCCTGGCGACGGGCATGTATATCGGCGCTGGTTTTGGTGCCGGGCCGCGAGATGGGCTGATGACCGGGATCCATGCCAGAACGGGCTGGTCGGTGCGCAGCGTGCGTACCGCCATTGAGGTGACCGTACTGATCTCCGGCTGGCTGATGGGCGGCAGTTTTGGCGTGGGCACCGTGCTTTATGCGTTAGCTATCGGGCCTCTCATTCAGCTTTGCCTGCCGTGGTTTCGCGTTAAGCCGTTGAATAACACAGCGACTCCTGCACAGGAAGCTACATTCTGATGCCGTAGCTGTGCTAAACATTATCTTCCGGAGAATAATAATTGCTTAAAACGGGAGAGAGTATGCGGCACGAGATTGTGAGTAAACCCGCGCTGAACTGGAACAGCTTTCAGCTGGCAGAGATATTAACCCACTGTTTTGAACAGTACGTGGTGCCTTTTCGTCTGGAAGGGGAAACGTTCGGCTGGCGTTTTGCCTCAGAAGATCTTTTCCCAGGCGACAGCCCTATCTGGCTTTACCGTGGAGAGCCCAAAGCCATGGCGCTGGTGACACGACGCGGGCAAACCTGCCGCCTGGCCGCGTTTGCGATTCGCCCGGAACTGCGCGGGCAGGGTTTAGGCAAGATCTTCATTCAGCAGCTTATTGATGCCGCGCGCGAGCGCGGGGATAAGCAATTTTATCTGGAAGTGATTTTAGGCAACGAAGGCGGGCTGGCGCTCTATGAGCGAATGGGCTTTGTGCCCCAGCAAACGCTGGTGGGCTTCCAGTCTGCAGGTGTTCCTGAAGGCGAGGCCGACGGCGAACTGCTGGAAATCGATCCGCTGCAAATGACCCATAGAATGATGGCCGCTAACGATGCGCCGCTGCCGTGGCTTTGCGCGGCTGAAACGCTGTATAAGCTGCCCGGTAAGGCTTTTGTACTGGATGAAGTGGCTTATGCGATGGTCGTTCCCGGCGAAATACCGAAGCTCAGAGGGCTGTTTGTTGAGCCGTATGCGCGACGATCCGGGAAGGCAAAAAAGCTGCTGGCTTTACTTCAGCGCCAGTTCCCTGGATTAGTGACTATTCCCAGCCTGCCCGAAACCGTTTCGCCGGTGTTTTTAGGCAGCGGCTTTACCCTGGATAAGATTCGGCAATACGAGATGAAGCTTACCTTGTAGGCAGAGAAGGTGAGGGCGAAGGCCCTCACCCTGCAAGTTACAGCACGCCCTGAGCCAGCATAGCGTCCGCGACTTTTACGAACCCGGCGATGTTCGCGCCGCGAACGTACTGGGTTTGTTTTCCTTCGCCACCGTAATCCACGCAGGCCTGATGAATATCAAGCATGATGTGGTGCAGGCGAATATCTACTTTTTCGGCCTTCCAGCTCAGACGGGCCGCATTCTGCGCCATTTCCAGCCCGGACGTTGCTACACCGCCTGCGTTTGCCGCTTTACCCGGCGCGAACAGCACGCCAGCTTCCACAAACAGATCCGTCGCAGCAATCGTGGTTGGCATATTTGCCCCTTCGGCTACCGCCTTCACGCCGTTGGCGATAAGCGTTTTGGCAGCATCGACGTCCAGCTCGTTCTGTGTAGCACAAGGCAGAGCGATATCGACCGGCACGCTCCACGGCTGCTGGCCTTCCAGATAAGTCAGGCCAAACTCTCGGGCATAGTCGGCGACGCGGCCATCGCGGCTGGCTTTGATTTCGCACAGGCGGGTCAGTTTCTCTGCGTTAAAGCCTGCTTCATCTACCACGGTGCCGTTGGAGTCAGACGCCGTGACCACGCGAGCGCCGAGCGACATGGCTTTTTCAATCGCATACTGAGCGACGTTGCCGGAGCCGGAAACCGCCACGCGCAGGCCTTCAAAGCCCAGGCCGTGGCGCTGCAGCATGGCATCGGTGAAGTAGATCAGGCCGTAGCCGGTTGCTTCCGGGCGGATCAGACTGCCGCCGAACAACAGCCCTTTGCCGGTAAACACGCAGGCGGTGTTGTTGGAGAGCTTTTTCATCATCCCCGCCATGTAGCCGACTTCGCGGCCACCAACGCCGATATCCCCCGCCGGGACGTCGGTGTCCGGGCCAAGGTGGCGATAAAGCTCCAGCATCAGCGCCTGGCAAAAGCGCATGATTTCGCCTTCGCTTTTGCCCTTCGGATTAAAGTCGCTGCCGCCTTTGCCGCCGCCCATCGGTAGCGTGGTGAGGGCGTTTTTAAAGGTCTGTTCAAAGCCGAGGAATTTGAGGATCGACAGATTAACGGAAGGGTGGAAGCGCATGCCGCCTTTGAACGGGCCAATGGCCGAGTTGAACTGCACGCGCCAGGCCCGGTTCACCTGCACCTGATTGTTGTCGTCCACCCAGGCGACGCGGAACTGAATCACGCGTTCTGGCTCAACCAGACGTTCGAGCAGCGCCTGCTGGCGGTATTGCGGATTGTTTTCCAGAAACGGCCACAGCGTGCTCATCACTTCGCGAACCGCCTGAGCGAATTCTACCTGGTGCGGATCGCGGGACTGTACTGAGGTTAAAAAGCCTTCGAGGGATAATGCTTGAGCCATCAGAGGTAACTCCTTGTTGAAAATTATGTTGTCTGTCTTTTTTTGGGTGATTTTTCGACTATAACATTTTCTTATGAACGGGCATCAAGCGATTTTTTCACCGGAAAGGCAATAAAGAAGGGAAGCGTTTAGTCGGGCTATTAACCCTAAAAAAATCTAAATTTCGGTCTAATAACAGACAATAAATTGTCTTCTCTGTTTTTCGGCCGTTGGCGATCAATTTGGGAGGCTTATTAGCCTCCCGAACCGAGCTTAGAAGTGCGTATTGACGCTCATGTAGTACGTGCGGCCAGGCTCGTTGTAGGTCTCCGCGCCAGCGCCGTACATGTAGGATTTGGTCGTGTCATTCCCGGTGGTCTGGGCGTTACCTGCGCGCCAGTGGCGCTTATCCAGCAGGTTGTCGATCCCGGCTGTGAAGCTGACGTTTTTGGTCGCGTCCCAGGTCGCGCTCATGCCAAGGATGCTATAAGGGCTGACCTCGTTGGTGTCGCTGCCGGTGACAGGAACTCCCTTATAGTTGTACTTCTTCGGTGCCTGTTTGCCGTACCACGTCAGGGTGCTTTGCAGCGAAATGTCCGGGCGAACCTGCCAGCTAAGCGTGGAGTTAAGCGTGTATTCAGGGATGATCGACAGGCGATCGCCGGTTTCCTTATTTTTACTTTGCAGCATGTAAGTCAGGTTGTTATTCCAGCTTACGGTCTCCGTCAGCGGCAGATTAATCGTACCTTCAAGACCTTCCACCACCGCTTTAGGCACGTTGCCCCACTGGTAGATGTCGGTTTTCTTGCTGTTAGAGGCAATAGGTGAATAGCCGGATTCAATTTTGTTGCGATAGTCGTTCCGGAACCAGGTGATCCCGGCCTGATAGCCGTCACGCTTGAACTCCAGGCCAATTTCTTTGTTGACGCTGGTTTCGGCTTTCAGATCCTCATTCCCCATCAGATAACACGCCCCGCCGCTGGCCGCACAGCCCTGACCGCGGCTGTAAAGGATGTAGTTCGGGTTGGTCTGATACAGACTTGGCGCTTTATAAGCCCGGGCAATACCGAGCTTCAGCGTCAAGTCTTCCACCAATTCCTGGCTCAGATTCAGCGACGGGCTCCAGTTATCCCCCACGATGGAGTGATGATCGAACCGAAGACCCGGTGTCAGCATGGTGCTGCTGGTTAGCTCCATATTGTTTTCGGCAAACAGAGAGAAGATCTCCGCTTTGGAATAAGGGCTTCGGCCGGTGGATGAGAGCCCCGGAATCGGCCCGCCTTCGCTTAACGACTGGGTGTTGGAGGTACCGTCTTTCATGCGCTGCTGATTCCATTCGCTACCGACGGTGAGGTTTTGATTCACCAACAGGGTAAACGGAATGCTTGCTTCGCTGTGCAGCATGACATCGCTGAGATCGATATCTGAGAACTGGTTGTTGGAGAAAATCCCCTCCGTGCCGCCCGCCAGGCCCTCATTCATGCGCGAGTTACGGGTGTGTTCGTATTGCGCATAAGTGTTGGTGGTGACGCCGTTATCCCAGCCGCCGGTCCAGGTCACGGAATAGGTCTGGCGGTAGAGACGATTGGTCTCTTTGCCGTAGTTGTCCTTCACCAACTGGCTGGTATTCGTATTCTGTGTATCACCTGAATAGAGATTCCCCTGGCGACTGTAGCCGGTTTCAAACTCCAGCGCCTGCATCGGGGCAAATTCCCAGCGGATCATTCCGTTCAGGTCTTTATGGATAACGCCTTCTCGGCCCGCTGGCAGCGTGTTGGCGTAAGACCCGGTGCGCAGTGACTGGTGCCCCTGGTTGATGTCCCAGGCGTCCGCCTGCGTTTTATCGAGGTTGCCGTAGAGGCGGAAACTCACGTCGTCACCGAGCGGCCCGGTCAGGCTGAAGTTGGTGCGTTTCGTTGCGCCTTCATCTTTGTGCTCCGGGGCATTGAAATAGGTGTTCCAGCTGCCGTGGAATTCGTTGCTGCTGCGTTTGGTGATGATGTTCACCACGCCGCCAGCCGCCCCATTGCCGTAGCGGGCTGCTGCCGGGCCGCGCAGGACCTCAATGCGTTCGATCATTTCCGGTGGAACCCAGGAGGCATCGCCGCGGGTATCACGCTCGCCGCGCCAGCCCAGGCGCACTGAATTGCGGCTGGTGACGGGTTTACCGTCAACCAGGATCAGCGTGTTTTCTGGCCCCATACCGCGAATGTCGATCTGGCGGCCGTTGCCGCGCTGCCCGCTGGTGGAGTTGCCGGTCAGGTTAACTCCCGGCATGGTGCGAATGATTTCAGAGACATCGCGCGCGACCGGGTGCTTCTTTAATTCGTCGGAAGTAATCACCGACACGCCGGGTGCCTGCAGCGTTTGCTGGGCTGCGGTGACGACGAGCGTGTCTTCGTTTTCAGCGGGGGTTACCTCTGCTGCTGCCGCTGAAAAAGCGGTGCCGTAGAGGCCCAGACTCACCAGTGTGGCGAGGGAGTACGATAATGTATTGTTCATTATTTATCCTGAGTGTCACCGCCTGCGTCCCTTAAGTTCCTTTCCCAAACGAGGAAGGACGCGGCAAAAGTGCCTGGAGTTGAAAGTGCGGAAACACGCTATTGCAAATGAAAACAATTATCAATGTCTTTATCAATTGCATTTTTGCAATCTATTAAAGCCGCTAATTAATCAGCCTGGGTTATTACTCCCCGTATCAATCATTCATTAACCTGATGCTCCACAATTGACCTTCTGCTGTTACGGTTCCGATACATATTTAGGTGATCTCATTAACAAACTGAGGTAAATGCCCCGTGTTTTGCCCCCTTCCGATTGTGAGAATCTCTATTCCAGGCTAGAAACAAAATGTAACAACTCTCGGTATCCACTTAGAAAACGGACAAAATTGATGGATAGATTTGGGAAACACCTCGTCTGGGTCGTGCTCGCTTTGATCGGCGCATTCGCCCTCGGCTACATCGCACTGAATCGCGGTGAACAGATAAATGCGCTGTGGATTGTTATTGCCTCAGTTTGTATCTACCTGATTGCCTATCGTTACTACGGTTTGTTTATCGCTAAACGCGTGCTAACGGTGGATGCCACGCGCATGACGCCGGCCGTGCGAAACAATGACGGCCTTGATTACGTCCCAACGGATAAAAAAGTGCTGTTTGGCCACCACTTTGCCGCCATCGCCGGGGCGGGGCCGCTGGTGGGACCGGTGCTTGCCGCGCAAATGGGTTACCTGCCGGGCATGCTTTGGCTGCTGGCAGGCGTGGTACTGGCGGGCGCCGTGCAGGACTTTATGGTGTTGTTTGTCTCCACGCGTCGCAACGGGCGTTCGCTGGGGGAGTTAGCTAAAGAAGAAATGGGCAACACTGCGGGGGTTATCGCACTGGTCGCCTGCTTTATGATCATGGTGATTATCCTGGCCGTGCTGGCAATGATCGTGGTGAAGGCGTTAACCCACAGCCCGTGGGGGACTTACACCGTGGCCTTCACCATCCCGCTGGCGCTGTTTATGGGCGTCTACATTCGCTATTTGCGCCCTGGGCGTATCGGCGAAGTGTCGGTGATTGGCCTGGTGATGCTGGTGTTTGCCATTATTTCCGGCGGCTGGGTAGCGGAGAGCCCGACCTGGGCGCCGTACTTTGATTTTACGGGCGTGCAGCTCACCTGGATGCTGGTAGGGTACGGTTTTGTGGCCTCGGTGCTGCCGGTGTGGCTGCTGCTGGCCCCGCGTGATTACCTCTCCACCTTCCTGAAAATCGGCACCATCATCGGGCTGGCTATCGGCATTTTGATCATGCGTCCGACGCTGCAAATGCCATCATTAACAAAATTCATTGATGGCACCGGCCCGGTCTGGAGTGGGGATCTGTTCCCGTTCCTGTTTATCACCATCGCCTGTGGGGCCGTTTCCGGCTTCCACGCGCTGATTGCTTCCGGCACCACGCCAAAAATGCTGGCGAACGAAAATCAGGCCTGCTTCATTGGCTACGGCGGCATGTTGATGGAGTCCTTCGTAGCGATCATGGCGCTGGTGGCAGCCTGTATCATCGATCCGGGCGTGTACTTCGCGATGAACAGCCCGATGGCTGTATTGGCGCCTGCTGGCACGGCGGATGTTGTCGCTTCTGCCGCGCAGGTGGTGAGCGGGTGGGGCTTCCATATCACTCCGGAAACGCTGACCAACATTGCCAACGAAGTGGGCGAACAGAGCATCATCTCCCGCGCCGGTGGGGCACCAACGCTGGCCGTTGGCATGGCGTATATTCTGCACGGCGCGCTCGGCGGGCTGATGGACGTCTCGTTCTGGTACCACTTTGCCATTCTGTTTGAAGCGCTGTTTATCCTGACGGCGGTGGATGCCGGGACTCGTGCGGCACGTTTTATGCTGCAGGATCTGCTGGGCGTAATCTCTCCGGGACTGAAACGGACGGACTCGCTGCCGGCCAACCTGCTTGCCACCGGGCTTTGTGTGCTCGCCTGGGGTTACTTCCTGCATCAGGGCGTGGTCGATCCGCTGGGCGGCATTAACACGCTGTGGCCGCTGTTCGGTATCGCCAACCAGATGCTGGCGGGCATGGCGCTGATGCTGTGCGCCGTTGTGCTGTTCAAAATGAAGAAGCAGCGCTATGCCTGGGTGGCGCTGATGCCGACCGCCTGGCTGCTGGTGTGCACGTTAACCGCAGGCTGGCAGAAAGCGTTCAGCTCGGATGCAAAAGTGGGCTTCCTCGCCATCGCCAATAAGTTCCAGGCGATGATCGACAGCGGTAATATTCCGGCGCAGTACACGCAGTCGCAGCTCAGCCAGTTGGTGTTTAACAACCGCCTGGATGCGGGGCTGACCATCTTCTTTATGGTGGTGGTTGTGGTGCTCGGCTGGTTCTCGCTGAAAACTGCGCTTAAGGCGCTGAAGTCTGAGCAACCGACGTCGAGCGAAACGCCGTATGAGCCGATGCCTGATAATTACGAACAGATCGTGGCGCAGGCGAAGAGCGTACATTGATTTTTACCCTCTCCCTGAAAGGGAGAGGGGATAAATTGGGGTTTACCTTAGCTCTGAGCGGAGAAGGGCGCATTTTTTTATCTTTTCCCCTCTGCCCTTTGGGGAGAGGGCCGGGGCGAGGGGCAACCCACTGGAGGTACCATGTTCGATAGTCTAGCCAAAGCCGGGAAATACCTCGGTCAGGCCGCGAAGCTGATGATTGGCGTACCCGACTACGACAACTACGTGCAGCACATGCGCCTGACGCACCCTGAGCAGACGCCAATGACCTATGAAGAATTTTTCCGCGAGCGGCAGGATGCCCGCTACAGCGGTAAAGGCGGCGGACGCTGCTGCTGAAACTTAGCATTTAACAAAAATGTGACATTTAGCTCGTTTTTTAGCTGACGGTAAAAATCCTGTTGTGCGAAACCAGCGAGTATGATTTTATCAATATCGACTTTTAATCTTGATTCAGGAAACCCATGACTCATTCCCTGCAGACTTCGACCCTACTAGTTACCGCGCTACCAGCCGCGGTGGTCGTCGTGCGTGTGGTGGTGGTCGTCGGCAATGCGCCGTAGGGACTGAATCAACGCATCGATTCCAAACCCCGCCGGCGCAAACCGGGCGGGGTTTCTTGTTTTAAGTGCCTGCCCAGAAGCGAACCGGCTAATTAGAAGGACTGGAGCATGGCAATTTCGGACACACCCGCACAACGCATCACCGGCGCCCAGCTGATTGTAAAAATGTTGGAGCATCATGGCATTACAACGGTTAGTGGCATTCCCGGTGGCACCGTACTGCCGCTCTACAATGCCTTGAGCCAAAGCCCTCGCATTCGCCACGTTCTGGCTCGCCACGAGCAGGGCGCGGGATTTATGGCGCAGGGCATGGCGCGTACCAGCGGCAAACCGGCGGTCTGCATCGCCTGCAGCGGGCCGGGGGCCACAAACCTTGTCACCGCCATTGCCGACGCGCGTCTCGACTCTATTCCGCTGGTTTGTATCACCGGCCAGGTCCCCACTTCAATGATTGGCGCCGATGCTTTCCAGGAAGTGGACACCTACGGTATTTCGATTCCTATCA
The DNA here is from genome assembly GCF_059801165.1 of Cedecea sp. Ae19-4. Taxonomy (NCBI): domain Bacteria; kingdom Pseudomonadati; phylum Pseudomonadota; class Gammaproteobacteria; order Enterobacterales; family Enterobacteriaceae; genus Cedecea; species Cedecea sp. Ae19-4. Next base: position 311,877 of record NZ_JBCHWG010000001.1, read on the forward strand.
CCAAGCATAACTACCTGGTGCGCAGCATTGACGAGCTGCCGCAGGTGATTACCGACGCTTTTCGTATCGCACAGTCCGGCCGCCCAGGGCCCGTCTGGATCGATATTCCTAAAGACATTCAGACCGCTGAAATCGACATTGCCGAACTGCCCGCGGTAGCCGCGCCTTCCGCTGCCCCGGCCTTTGACCATCAGGACATCGCCCGTGCGGCCGCAATGATCAACGAAGCCAAACGCCCGGTGCTTTATCTGGGCGGCGGCATTATCAGCGCGGGTGCAGCGGAGCAGGCGCGAGAGCTGGCGGAGCGTGCCGGTCTGCCGACAACCATGACGTTGATGGCGCTGGGGACGGTCCCCGCCCGACATCCGCTCTCTCTGGGAATGCTGGGAATGCATGGCGCGCGGAGCACCAACTTTATCCTGCACGAAGCCGATCTGTTGATCGTGTTGGGCGCACGCTTTGACGACCGTGCCATTGGTAAAACCGAGGAGTTTTGCCCGAATGCCAAAATTATCCACGTTGATATCGATCGTGCCGAGCTGGGCAAAATTAAGCAGGCCAACGTGGCGATTCGCGGTGACGTACGTGAAGTGCTGAGTCAGCTTATTCCGCAGACCAAAAACGCCCAGCGCAGCGAGTGGCTGCAGACGGTTAGCGAGTTGCAGCGTGAGTTCCCATTTGCCACGCCGGGAGCAGATAATCCGCTGATGCCTTATGGACTGATCAAAGCCGCAGCGGCCTGCGTAGACGATGAGGCTATTGTTACCACCGACGTAGGCCAGCACCAGATGTGGGTGGCTCAGGCTTATCCGCTCAACCGTCCGCGCCAGTGGCTGACGTCCGGCGGCCTGGGCACCATGGGCTTTGGCTTACCGGCTGCGGTTGGCGCGGCGCTGGCCGAACCTGGCCGTAAAGTGCTGTGCTTCTCCGGCGACGGCAGCCTGATGATGAATATCCAGGAGATGGCGACGGCGGCGGAAAATAATCTGGATGTAAAAATCATTCTGATGAACAACCAGGCGCTGGGGCTGGTACACCAGCAGCAGACGCTGTTCTACCAGCAGAATATCTTCGCCGCGACTTACCCCGGCATGACGGATTTCCTGACCATCGCCCGTGGCTTTGGCCTGGCAACCTGCGACCTGAACCAGGCGGAAGATCCGCAGGCCGCGCTGCAGGAAGCGATTTCTCGCCCTGGGCCTTGCCTGATCCACGTGCGTATCGACGCCGATGAAAAAGTCTACCCAATGGTGCCACCGGGTGCCGCCAACACTCAGATGATTGGAGAGTAAATCATGCAGCAATCTATCACTAAACAATCCACCGTCATTCTGGAACTCACGGTGCGCAACCACCCGGGCGTGATGTCACATATCTGCGGCCTGTTTGCCCGCCGCGCATTTAACGTGGAAGGCATTCTCTGTTTACCGCTGCCGGAAGGCGATCAGAGCCGCATCTGGCTGCAGGTAGCAGACGATCAGCGGCTGGAGCAGATGGTCAGTCAGGTCGATAAGCTGGAGGATGTGGTGCAGATCATTCGCCACGCCGATGACCCAGGCATCTTTAACCGCCTGACCGCATTTGTGCAGTAAATAAACCAGGGGCTTTCAGGCATATTTTTGAAAGCCCCGCGCCAGGATGAATAACTCCCCGGAAGCCGTGCCGCAAACCCTGCATACCAAAGAACGATTTCAACCAACCTCAAGCAAGAATTCGTTAGCCTGCCCTGAGAAAAATAAGCGCGATTAAATTTTGTTCGTGCTTGCCCGTTGCTTTAAAGCTACACTCAGGGAGTCAAGGATGTACATGATTACGTTCTTCAAAACGACAGAAGGAAAAACGCCGTTCAAAGCCTGGCTAAAGGCGTTAAAAGATGCGAGGGCAAAAACCAAAATAGTCATGAGGATCGACCGACTTTCCTTTGGTAACCCTGGCGATCATAAACCCTGTGGACAGGGCGTATGGGAAATGCGCATCGATGAAGGGCCTGGCTATAGGGTGTACTACGCCCAGGACGGCAAAGCCGTCTGGCTGCTACTGGCGGGTGGAGATAAACGCAATCAACAGGCGGATATCGAACGTGCAAAAGAATGGTGGCTTGAACATCAAGGGAGAAAAAATGAAATTTAGCGAATTTGATCAAACGGTTATTGATATGCTCCGCGACGATCGTGCCTTCGCCGTGGAGTACCTGAAAGAAGCTTTTATTGGGCTGGACGGTGACGACGGCGAAGCGGTGTTTCTCATTGCCATGCGTCGGCTGGTAGAAGCCAGAGGTGGCTTTACGGAGATTGCCAGAGCGGCAAACCTAAACCGTGAAACGCTGTACCGCACGCTGTCGGAGCGTGGAAACCCCACCATCAAAACCACCAAAAAGGTTTTGCACGCGGTGGGGATTCATTTTTCAGAGATTGCGGGCTGACCGTACGCTATAAACCCTGGCGAACCAGCAGGTCAGGGGTGATTTCGGCAATGGACTTCGCGCCGGTGAGCGTCATCGCCACGCGCATCTCTTTCTCCATTAAGTTCAGCAGATTGCTAACGCCAGCCTCACCATGAGTGGCGAGTGCATACAGGAAAGCGCGCCCCAGCAGCACAGTGTCAGCGCCAAGCGCAATCATACGTACCACGTCCAGGCCATTGCGGATGCCGCTGTCCGCCAGAATGGTAAGATCGCCTTTTACCGCGTCGGCAATGGCGGGCAGGGCGCGGGCGGAAGAGAGCACGCCGTCCAACTGGCGGCCACCGTGGTTAGACACCACGATCCCGTCGGCGCCGAAGCGTACCGCATCGCGAGCATCTTCCGGGTCGAGGATCCCTTTAATCACCATTGGGCCGTCCCAGAATTCGCGGATCCACTCCAGATCTTTCCATGAAATGGACGGATCGAAGTTATTGGCCAGCCAGCCAATATAATCCTCCAGCCCGGTTGGTTTACCGAGATAGGTGGAAATATTGCCCAAATCGTGAGGGCGGCCATTTAGGCCAACGTCCCATGCCCACTGCGGGTGCGTCATCGCCTGGAAATAGCGGCGCATCGCGGCATTAGGGCCGCTCATGCCTGAGTGAGCATCACGATAGCGCGCCCCAGGGGTCGGCATATCGACGGTAAATACCAGCGTGGAGCACCCGGCGGCTTTCGCCCGCTCCAGCGCGTTGCGCATAAAACCGCGATCTTTCAAAACATAAAGCTGGAACCACATCGGGCGGTTAATCGCCGGTGCGACTTCTTCAATCGGGCAAACGGACACCGTCGACAGGGTAAAAGGAATGCCTTTTGCTGCGGCAGCTTTTGCGGCCTGAACTTCTCCCCGGCGGGCGTACATCCCGCAAAGCCCCACAGGGCCGAGGGCGACGGGCATAGAGAGTGTTTCGTTAAACAACCGGGTTTCCAGGCTCAGCGCCGACATGTTTTTCAGTACGCGCTGCTTGAGCGCCACCTGCGCCAGATCTTCCACGTTGCGCTTCAGCGTATGCTCGGCATAGGCTCCTCCGTCAATGTAGTGGAATAAAAAAGGCGGCAGAATGTGCTCGGCGGCGGCACGGTAGTCGGTTGCTGCGGAAATAATCATCGTTTCTTTTCCCTTATTTCATCACTTGCTTCGTCCGGGAGGCGGGTAATGCGTGCCTGACGGGCTTCGTCTTCCTGCAGAGTTTTGATAGTGGTGTGGACGTAGCCGAGGTGCGACTGGGCAGCTCGCCTTGCGCGCTCGGCGTCTCCGGCCAGAATCGCCTGCAATAATTCGTCATGCTGCTCGGTTAGCCCGGCAAAAATGGCCGGGACGGTGTACATGCGCTGGCGGCTGTGCAGCACCGAAGATTGCAGCAGGTCGAAGAACCCGCGCATGGTCTGCAGCAGCACGATATTGTGGGAGGCTTCGGCAATCGCCAGGTGAAACCTGACGTCGGCCTGGGCGGCTAAATCCGGGTCATCGCTCTCTTTAAATTTTAGCGTGGCATCGAAGCAGGCGATCAGCTTTTCTTTGTCGGCCTGCGTCGCCCGCATGGCGGCGTACCAGGCCGTACTGCCTTCAATGGAGTGCCTCGCTTCGAGGATATCCAACTGGTAATTAGGGTCGCCCTCAACCAGCGTTTTCAGCGGTTGTACGATGCGCTGTTCCGACCATTGTTCGGTCTGGTAGCGCAGATAAGTGCCGCCGCCGCGCCGGCTGGCCAGCACGCCTTCGCCAATCAGCTTTTGAATCGCCTCGCGTAAAATCGAGCGCGAACAGCCCAGTTCGGCGGCCAGCTGGCGTTCGGCGGGCAACCGCATGCCCGCCTCCAGATTACGTTCTTCAATCAGCGCCTTAACACGCTCAACCATCTGGTCGGCAAGGCGCGGCACAGCTTGGGTCATGGGATCATCCAGGTTAAAACATAGGCCTGCAGCGTGGTAATCACTCCCACCATGCAGGTGAAAATCAGGCTGTGCTTCACGGTGAAGCGGAACAGGTCTGACTCTTTCCCGACCAGCCCCACCGCCGCACAGGCAATGGCTATCGACTGCGGTGAAATCATCTTCCCGGTCACGCCGCCGGTAGTATTGGCCGCCACCAGCAGAAGGTCCGACACGCCAATCTGCTGCGCGGTCGTGGCCTGCAGCGCGGCAAACAGCGCGTTAGACGAGGTGTCCGACCCGGTGAGGAACACGCCCAGCCAGCCAAGGAACGGCGAGAAGAAAGTAAACGCGTGGCCGGTATGCGCCAGCGCCAGGGCCAGCGTCGCCGACAGCCCGGAATAGTTGGAGATAAAAGCAAACGCCAGCACCATGCCAATGGAGTAAATCGGCAGCGCCAGCTCCTTGAGCGTTTCGCCGAAAGTAACCAGCGCCGCTTTCGGTTTCATGCGCAGGTAAACAATTGAGATCAGCGCCGCGACCAGGATTGCCGTGCCGGTGGCTGACAGCCAGTCGAACTTAAACACCGCGGCGTAAGGCGCACTGGCGGTAACGACCGGCGGCATTTTGGCGACAAGGTTATCCAGGAACGGCACGGAGAAATTATAGACCCAGTCCGCCATCGCGCCGCCTTTGGCGAACAGCGCTTTAAACGGCGGAATGCTCCACAGCGTAACCGTGGCCGTTAAAAACAGGAACGGCATCCAGGCTTTGACAATCTGCCCGGTCGTGTATTTCTGCGCAGTCTGCGCCTGCACGGTTGCAGCCGCGTTCTCGTTATCAAAGCGGAAAATGCGCACCGGCTTCCAGACCCGCAGGAACGCCGTCAGGCACACCAGCGACACCAGCGAAGAGATAATGTCCGGCAGCTCGGGGCCGATAAAGTTAGAGCTGAGATACTGGGCGATAGCAAACGAGCCGCCTGCTACGATTACCGCCGGCCAGGTCTCTTTGATTCCGCGCCAGCCGTCCATAATCGCCATGATCCAGAACAGCACAATGATCGTCAGGAACGGCAGCTGGCGGCCTACCATCTGGCCGATTTCGAAGCTGTCCAGGCCGGTAACCTGCCCGGCAACGATAATGGGGATTCCCATCGCGCCGAAGGCCACCGGCGCGGTGTTCACTATCAGGCACAAACCTGCGGCGTACAGCGGCTTAAACCCGAGGCCGACCAGCAAGGCTGCGGTAATGGCAACCGGCGCCCCAAACCCGGCAGCCCCTTCCAGAAAGGCGCCGAAAGAGAAACCGACGATCAGCATTTGCAGGCGCTGGTCCGGCGTGATCGACAGGATAGAGGAGCGAATAATGTCGAACTGCCCGGTTTTGACCGAAATTTTGTAGACAAACACCGCGGCCACAATAATCCAGGCGATGGGCCACAGGCCGTAGAAGAAGCCGTACACCACCGAGGCAAGCGCGCGATCCACCGGCATGCGGTATAAAAACAGGGCAACCAGCAGGGCGAGAAATACCGTGATCGTTGCCGCTTTGTAGCCCTTCATCCGCAGCTTAATCAGCGCGAAGAAGAAAAACAGAATAGGGAGCGCGGCAATCAGGCTCGACAGCCAGATATTCCCGAGCGGGTCGTAGAGTTGGGGCCAGACTTGCATGCAGGTGTTCTCCAGGGTGAGGCGTTTATCGTTTTTTATTAGATTGGTAGGACCAATTTTGCTTTGTAGAGCAAATGATGGCTAATGGTTAATCTTGTGTTAATGAAAGGCAACGGCCCGACGAGTGTTTATCAGCGTTTTGTAGAAAAGGGCACGTTTTTAGTCAGATTGGTAGGACCAAAAAACGGCTCTCCTGGCGGGAGAGCCGTGAAGGGAGAAAGCGATTGCCGGGGGGATGACAACGCAGGTTTTGCGGCTTATTTTTTGTATTGCTCGTCACTGACTTTTTCCAGCCACTCAACGGGGCTGCCGTTTAAGGACTCCGCTATGGCGATATGCGTCATTGCCGTCTCCGGCGATGCGCCATGCCAGTGTTTAACGCCTTCAGGTATCCATGCGATATCGCCCTGATTCAGCTCCTGAATTTCTTCGCCCCATGCCTGAAGCCAGCCTCGCCCCTGGGTGACTATCAGCGTCTGGCCGAGGGGATGAGTATGCCAGGCCGTGCGTGCCCCCGGCTCAAAGGTGACAATTGCTCCGCCAACGCGGGCGTTTTCAGTGCCACTAAAAGGTGAATCAATGCGTACTGTGCCGGTGAAATAACTTTCCGGGCCCTGCTGTGAAGGTTGTGAACCGCTGCGGATAATTTTCATCAAATGCTCCAGTCGAGAAGGTCATCGTTCGTTGTCATACGGTAGTCCCGAACGCTGTAGAGAACTAGCCAGGGAAAAGTACAAGAGCTTATGAATCCAGTTCATTAATCTCGCTATACTGGGAATATTCTGTTCCTTAGTGAGGCTTGTTTCGGCCATGCTGAAAGAAAACTTCAACGATCTAATGTCATTTATCGAAGTGGCACGCGAGCGCAGCTTTACCCGAGCAGCGGCAAAGCTTGGCGTGTCCCAGTCCGCGCTCAGCCACGCGATTCGTGGTCTTGAGGAGCGTCTTCAACTGCGTTTACTGACCCGCACCACGCGCAGCGTCGCGCCCACTGAAGCCGGTGAAAAGCTGCTTGCCAGCCTGTCGCCTCGCTTTGCGGATCTTGAAAACGAGCTGGCTGCGTTGAGTGAAATGCGTGCGCGGCCGGCGGGCAACATTCGGCTCAATGCGGCCGAACACAGCTTGCAGTCGGTTTTATGGCCGGTGTTGAAAACTTTCCTGGTCGACTACCCGGACATCAATGTAGAAATCAGCGTGGATAACGCCCTGACCGATATTGTCAGCGGGCAGTTCGACGCCGGGATTCGTCTCGGCGAGCAGGTGGCAAAAGATATGGTGGCCGTGCGCGTTGGCCCGGAGCTTACTATGTCGGTCATTGGTTCTCCGACCTATTTTGCGAAACATGGCTACCCGGCGACGCCGCAGGATCTCCAGCAGCATAATTGCATCAATATGCGGCTGCCTACCCTGGGAGGACTGTATGCGTGGGAATTCGAAAAGGACGGGCGTGAGCTGAAAATTCGCGTGGATGGGCAACTAACGTTCAACAGCCTGAGCCAGCGCATTGATGCCGCGCTGCAAGGTCTCGGCCTGGCATTTGTGCCGAGCGACACGGTTTCCGATGAGCTTGCCGAAGGGCGGCTGGTCCGGGTTCTGGAGTCCTGGTGCAAACCGTTCCCAGGTTATTACCTTTACTACCCCAGCCGTAAGCAGCACACGACCGCGTTCTCCCTGCTGGTGGATGCGCTGAGATACTCTTCCTGAGCCGTTGGTGATAAGCGGATTTTATTCTGGTTCAGCGACATCAAAGCCCGAAGACGCGCAGACCCTTTTCCTGGCCCACTTCGTAACTCATTGATTTATCCATTCAGCAGAGTCGTGTCCCAAAAAGGACAGGAAGGAGAAAAGAGACAGCTTTATCAGTTTCAACAAGGCGTTAGCTGTGAAAAGCTCTTGTTCACTGCCGTACAGGCAGCAGGCGAGGCGCGATAGATGAAGTGCCTCGCCTGTTTTTCTCATACCAGCCTCAGAACCCTGTCCAGCGACCAGCGGCCAGCGCCACGGGCGATAACCAGCAGCAGTAATCCGCCCCAGATCAGGTGCGTGGGCCATGCGTCCGGGTAGACAAAAATTTCAATCACCAGGGTCATAAACAGCAATCCCGTTGCAGCGAAGCGTGAAAATAATCCCAGCACCAGCAGAACAGGGAAAGTATGTTCGGCCAGCGTGGCCAGGTGCGCGGCGATATCATAGGGGATAAGCGGCAGCGCATATTCGGTGCGGAACAGCTCGTAGGTGGACGGTTTTAGCGTCATAAACCCCGTGACTTTTGTGCGGCCAGAAAGGAAGAACACGGCGGCAACGCCCACGCGGGCTATCAGCAACAGCAAGTTGTCGCCGACGCCTCTCTCGATGCGATCCCAGAGTCTATTCCATAGCGCTCTCACGCCTTGTTCTGTCATGTGTTGTTCAGATACTTTCATCATTTAGCCTCAAAAGGTGTGATTAAAATGCGGCGAACACGCCGCGAATAAGCAGGTTGCTGAAAAAAGGGCCGAGGGCGAGGGCTGGCTCGGCAGCCAGTGCCTGTTTGCTAGCCTGGTCAAGGGTTGCCCCCAAACGGCAGGCGGTCAGGAAGACCGATCCGCCCTGGCTTAAAGGTTCGGCAAAAATACGCTGCTGGCGGCGAACCAGGAGAGCGCCTTCGCCCTGCCAGTGGATTGTCTCCGGCGCGGCGGTTTGTTCACGGTTGAACGTCCAGAGCGTGAACACCGGCAGCGTGGGGTGCCAGTACCAGCGAACGCTGTCCCGCAGCCGTAATGATGTGGTGCCCAGGGTATCCGCCGTGGTGCTTGCCAGTGCATGCACGTCCAGCGGGGCCGAGGCCGGGGCACAAAACACCTCCAGCCACAGCTTGTCCAGCTCGGCCACGGCGCTTAAATAAGTCAGTTCTCTGGCCGGAGGATAAGCGCTAATAAAGGCGGGGAAGGCGTCGCCATAGCGAACCAGTTCACCTTCGTATGGGGGGCGTTCAAGCGCATAGCCGCGCGCCATTTGACGGAAAAAATCGGTTCCGGTAAGCCTGGATACGCTGGGGAAGTTAGCGTCCAGGGCGTCAACGCAGGCTTTGATCACGCTGTTGCGATAAACGGCAATACCGGGCTGATGCTGAAGATGGCTTAGCTCGGATCTAGCCTCACCGTATAACAGGCCAATAAATGCCTCGTGGTAGCGGCTTAACTGAGTGCTCATACGGCGGCTCCCATTGTGTCGAGGATGCGCTGGGCACGCTGCTGTTCGGCCAGCAACACGTTAAACACAGGCAGGTTGTCATCCCGTTCAATAAGCGTGGGTTTTGCTCCCGCCCGCTGAATCAGTTGCGTATACAGCCGCCAGACCTCCTCGGATATTGACTGATCGTGGCTGTCGATCAGCAAATCGCTGCCCCCTTCGTCGGGGCTAAAGCCCGCCAGGTGGATCTCAGTCACACGTTCGACCGGGAAACAGCTCAGCCATGCTACGGCCTCAAAGCCGAGGTTGTGGGCGCTGAGCCAGACGTTGTTCAGATCCAGCAGCAGGCCGCATCCGCTCCGCCGGCTGACTTCGTCGAGAAATTCGATTTCATCCCATTCGTGTTCCGGCATCTGCAAATAGTGCGTAGGATTTTCCAGTGAAATCTGGCAGCCCAGCGTGTCCTGCGTGCGGTTAATGTTGTCAATAACGCGGTGCATCACCCGCGTTGTCCTCGGCACCGGCAGCAGGTCAGGATAATAAATCCCGTTCCAGCGCGACCAGGCGAGGTGCTCGGAAACAAGCGCTGGTTTGATGTCAGTCACTAGCGCTTTTAGCTGCGCGAGCAGTTGGGCGTCCGGTGGCTCGTCACCGGCCAGTGAAAGCGAAACGCCGTGCAGCGAGATCGGGTGTTGCTGGCGGATGGCCGCCAGCCACTCTCTGCGTGGGCCACCCGCCATGAGATAATTTTCACTGTGAACCTCGAACCAGAGAGAGGATGGACTGGCCCAGGCGTCGGCGTAATGCTCGGGCTTAAGGCTTAATCCGGCGCCTAAAGAGTGTGTCATCGTCATGGGAGTGGCCCTTTGATTAGCCTTCGGTCAGCGAGCCGTGGCCATTCGGCGTCTGGATCGCGGTGCAGGTCCCCGCTGGCACCATTTTGTAGGCATTTTTCTGGTAATCGACTTTGGAGGTGCCCGCGCAGGTGGTACCGGCGCCGGCCTTACAGTCGTTGTCTGCGGCTTTGGCAATGCCAAAACAGCGCTCAAGGTTTGGCCCGGTTAATTCAGCGGCAAAGGATGCCGCGCTGAAAGAAACCAAAGACAGGGCAATCGCGGACATAGCAATACGGTTCATCGTGTTCTCCAGATAATTAAAATGAATTTAGGGACGGCAATCATCGGCTATTTATTGAGAGCGTTATTTCCTCCTCATTGAATAAGACGCATTAATTTCCCGACGTAATATTCACGGCTTTAAATATCGTGCGGGCGACATTTTTCGGGTCATACAGCATCGGCACATGGCTGACCGGTAACTCGGTGACGTGGGCGTGAATTTTCTTCGCCATCGCTCGCTCCAGATCCGGGTTGATCATCCGGTCATTGCTGCCGACCAGGAACCAGCTCGGTTTCTGCTGCCAGGCAGCGGTGGTCACTTTTTCGGTAAAGCTTGCGGCGGCGATCGGCATCTGGGTGATGCCAATAATGTTCTGCGCTTCAGGCGTCGCATCCTGGGCAAAATCGGTGGCGACGGCCTTCGGATCGAGGCTCAGAAAGCCGTCCGCACCCTTGATGATTTTTGCGCTGCCGGGCGGGGCCGGGAAGCTGTTGGCCAGATCGGCCGTGGACTGACCCGGCGATGGTGCAAAGGCATTGATGTACACCAGGCCTTTCACTTTCGGATCGTTACCCGCCTCGGTAATCACCGTCCCGCCCCAGGAATGACCTACCAGAATAACGTCGCCTTTGGCACGGGCGATGGCGCGTTTGGTCGCCGCCACGTCGTCTGCGAGTGAGGTTAATGGGATCTGCGCGGTGATGATTTCGTAATGGCGCGTTTGCAGAACCGGGATCACCTGCTCCCAACTGCCGGTCGCGTCGGCGAAGGCGCCGTGCACTAACACGATGGTGTGCTGAGTTTCCGCCTGGGCGGCAAATCCGGTCATCAGGCCAGCCGCAGCCAGCGCCAGCAGCGTTTTACGCGTGGGTTTCATCTTCTTTTCCTGTTTTAGGGGGTGGGAATAAATCAGCGGTAAATATCGGCGCTGCCGAAGTAGCTGTTGTTGCCGCCGGCGGAGACCACTCGCCAGGCGCTGGCCCCGGCTTTTTCAGCTTTTGCAGCCAGTTTTTCATTGAGCTGGTCGAGAGACAGCGTGGTGCTATCGCTTTCTGTGACGGTGCCAATTTTGACCAGGCCCTGAGCGCTGTGGACTTCTTTGGCAGCAAAGGCAGGCGCTACAGTAGCGGCCAGGACGAGCGGGAGAATAACGGTGCGGAACAGTTTCATCATAAGCCTCACATATCGGGTCGTTGAATACGTTGCCGCCTGAAGGTGGCGGATGCGCTTATTTAACGCCTGGTTTGTATGTGGGCTGTGTCAGAGGGAAGGGGATTTGTTTTGTTATTTAGCCGTGGGCGGCGTGGATACAAAACAACACAATTCTTTTGTGCTGAGCCGGGATAACCCCTCTCCCCGAGCGGGAAGAGGGGAAACGAGCGGTTAGTTTATGCCTTCCCGGCTCTCTTTTTTGGCTTCTTCGGCCTCGATGGCGCGATACCAGCGCGGGTGGTGCTTCTTCGCCCATCGGCGGCTGACTTTGCCAATGACCATGCCTTTAATCGATCCTTTCACCCAAAACGCCATGTACATATGGATCAGGATGGCGTGGATCAAAATAATGGCTGAAGCGGCGTGGATAAGCAGGCTGTAGCGAATCATCCACATTGGGAAGTAGTGCGCAAACCAGGGCCGCCAGATAATAATCCCGGTCACCAGCAGCACGAAGATCATGCTCATAATGCTCCAGAACATCATCTTCTGCCCGGCGTTGTACTTGCCCACGTCCGCCACTTTATGCTCGTTGCCTTTCAGCACCTCAACAATGCCCTTCAGCCAGGGGAGATCCTGCTTGTCGGGAATGTTGTGATGCACGAAGCGCACGAACATAAACATCAGCGCCACAAAGATAGCCACGCCGAAGAACGGGTGCAGAATGCGCCCCATCTGTGGCGTGCCGAAGGTTTCCGTCAGCCATTGCAGCGTCGGGAAGAACAGGGCAATGCCGGACAGCGACACGAGGAAGAAGCAAATCACTACCGTCCAGTGGCAGGCACGGTCGATGAATTTGGTTCTGACGATCATCTTACTCATGCTTGTCCTCCTCATCTTCGTCCACCTCTTCGTTCGGCCCGATCCCGACATAGTGGAAAATCAGGGCCGCGAAGGTAGCAACAAACCCGGCAGCCGAGAGCGGCTTCAGAATGCCTTTCCACAGGTTGATTGGGGTGTCAATCTTCGGCTCTTTCGGCAGGTTGTACAGCTCTGGCTGGTCCGCGTGGTGCAGCACGTAAACGACGTGTGTGCCGCCCACGCCCTGCGGGTTGTAAACGCCCGCATGTTCAAAGCCGCGTTTTTTCAGCTTCTCAACGCGCTGCTCTGCCATGTCCAGCATCTCTTTGCGAATACCAAAGCGAATCGCACCTGTCGGGCAGGTTTTCACGCAGGCAGGTTCCTGGCCTACGCTAACGCGGTCAACGCACAGGGTGCATTTATACACGCGGTTATCGTCTTTGTTCAGGCGAGGGATGTTGAACGGGCAGCCCGCGATGCAGTAGCCGCAGCCGATGCAGTGCTCGGACTGGAAGTCCACGATGCCGTTGGCGTACTGAATAATTGCCCCAGCGGACGGGCAGGCCTTGAGGCAGCCCGGATCTTCGCAGTGCATACAGCCGTCTTTGCGGATCAGCCATTCCAGCTTGCCGTTTTCACGGGTTTCTGAAAAACGCATCAGCGTCCAGGACTTGGCGCTCAGATCAGCGGGGTTGTCGTATACCCCTACGCAGTGGCCGACTTCGTCGCGGATGTCGTTCCACTCCGAGCAGGCCACCTGGCAGGCCTTGCAGCCGATACAGCTTGTGACATCGATGAGCTTGGTGACTTCTTCCTTGAAGTCACGTGCTTGCGGCGGCGGGGTGAAGCTGTTGGTCGCCGAGCGTTTGATAATATCCTGAGATTGCATGGACATTGTTTCCTCCCTTACGCCTTCTCAATGTTGACCAGAAACGCCTTGTACTCCGGCGTTTGCGAGTTGGCGTCACCCACCGACGGCGTCAGGGTGTTGGCGAGATAGCCCTTGCGGGCCACGCCTTCAAAGCCCCAGTGCAACGGGATCCCGATGGTTTCGATTTCCTGGCCGCCCGCCTGCAGGGTTTGCAGGCGTGGCGTCACCACGGCCACGGCTTTAATAAAGCCGCGTTTGCTGCTGACTTTCACCCGATCGCCGTGCGCAATGCCTTTCGCTTTCGCCAGCCCTTCGCTTATTTCTACGAACTGTTCCGGCTGCACGATGGCGTTCAACCGCGCGTGCTTGGTCCAGGTGTGGAAGTGCTCAGTCAGGCGATAAGTGGTGCCGACATACGGGAACTGCTGCCTGTTACCCATGCGTTTAGCGTCCGCTTCGTACAGGCGCGCCGCCGGGTTGGAAACCACTTTCGGGTGCAGCGGGTTGGTGCCCAGCGGCGTTTCAAACGGCTCGTAGTGCTCCGGGAACGGCCCTTCGGCAAGTTTGTCGAGGGCAAACAGACGGCCCAAACCTTCCTGCTGCATGATGAACGGCCCGACGCCGCTGTCCGGGGCGGCGGTGCTGAAGTCCGGGATATCGTTCCCGACCCATTTCGTACCGTTCCACTCAATCAGCATGCGTTTGGCGTCCCACGGCTTGCCCTGCAGATCTGCCGAGGCGCGGTTGTATAACACGCGGCGGTTCATCGGCCACGCCCATGCCCAGCCCAGCGTATTACCCAGCCCGGACGGATCCGCGTTGTCGCGGTTTGCCATCTGGTTGCCTTTGCTGGTCCAGCTTCCGGCGTAAATCCAGCAGCCGGAAGCCGTGGAGCCGTCATCACGCAGCAGCGCGAAGGAATCAAGCAGTTGGCCTTTTTTCGCCAGCAGGTTGCCGTTGGCGTCAAACAGATCTTCCAGCGCGTAGCCGTTGCTCTCCTGAGCGACTTCTTCGGACTCGGGATGATCGGGCTGCTCGTAGTGCCAGCGCATTTTCATCAGCGGCGCAATACCTTTGCCGCCTTCGGCCTGGTACATCTGGCGCAGCCGGTGGTAAAGTCCGGCAAGGATCTCCCCGTCATTCAGCGCTTCACCCGGCGCATCCGCGCCTTTCCAGTGCCACTGCAGCCAGCGGCCCGAGTTGGCGATGGAGCCATCTTCTTCCGCAAAGCAGGTGGACGGCAGGCGGAACACTTCGGTCTGGATTTTCGCCGGGTCAACGTCGTTCATCTCGCCGTGGTTTTGCCAGAAGTTGGAGGTTTCCGTCACCAGCGGGTCGATAACCACCATGTACTTCAGCTTGCTCAGGCTGGCGACAACCTTGTTTTTATCCGGGAATGAGGCGACAGGGTTAAAGCCCTGGCACAGGTAGCCGGTGACGAGGTTGCGATCCATCATGTCGAAGTACTTCAGCACGTCGTACGCCTGATCCCACTTCGGCAGCCAGTCAAAGCCCCAGCCGTTCTCTTTCTGCGCGTCGTCGCCGTAGAAGGTTTTCATCAGGCTGACGAAGAACTTCGGATAATTCCCCCAGTAGTTCACCTGGCCCGGCAGCGTTGCTTTTGGCGTGTTGGCGGCCAGGTAACCGTCGAGCGTGGTTTGCTTGTCGGACGGTAAAGAGAGGTAGCCCGGCAGGCTGGTGGACAGCAGGCCGAGGTCGGTCAGGCCCTGAATGTTGGAGTGGCCACGCAGCGCGTTGACGCCGCCGCCCGCCATTCCCATATTGCCGAGCAGCAGCTGGATCATCGCCATGGTGCGGATGTTTTGCGCGCCCACGGTGTGCTGAGTCCAGCCCAGCGCGTACAGGAACGTAGTTGTGCGATCGACTGCGCTGGTGGAGGCCAGCACTTCACAGACTTTGAGGAAATCTGCCTGCGGCGTGCCGCAGATATGCTCGACGACGTCCGGCGTGTAGCGGGAAACGTGCTCTTTGAGCAGGTTCCAGACGCAGCGCGGGTCGGTTAGCGTGTCATCTCGCTTCGCAAAACCGTTTTCGTCGAACTGATAATTCCAGGTGGTTTTATCGTATTGGCGCTTTTCTTCGTCGTAGCCGCTGAACAGGCCATCTTCGAAGCTAAAGTCCTCACGCACCAGCAGGGCCGCGTTGGTGTAGTGTTTGACGTATTCGGCGTTGATTTTGTTATTGGAGATCAGGTACAGAATCACGCCCGACAGGAAGGTAATGTCGGTGCCGGAGCGGATCGGCGCGTAAATGTCCGCCACCGATGCCGTGCGGGTGAAGCGCGGATCGACCACGATCAGCGTGGCGTCGTTGTTGTTTTTGGCTTCCATCGCCCAGCGGAAACCGACCGGGTGGGCTTCAGCGGCGTTACCGCCCATCACCATCACCACGTTGGCGTTTTTGATATCAACCCAGTGGTTGGTCATCGCACCGCGACCAAATGTTGGAGCAAGACTTGCTACCGTTGGTCCGTGTCAGACGCGTGCCTGGTTATCTACCGCCAGCATACCCAGCGAGCGGGCAAACTTCTGGGTTAACATGCCGGTTTCGTTGCTGGCCGCCGAGGCGCACAGCATCCC
Organism: Cedecea sp. Ae19-4; assembly: GCF_059801165.1. Taxonomy (NCBI): domain Bacteria; kingdom Pseudomonadati; phylum Pseudomonadota; class Gammaproteobacteria; order Enterobacterales; family Enterobacteriaceae; genus Cedecea; species Cedecea sp. Ae19-4. The sequence continues at coordinate 327,660 of NZ_JBCHWG010000001.1, forward strand.
GGTAGAAAGCCAGCGGTTAACCGTCACATTCTGTTCATTTTTCTCGATGAAGTTGGCATCGCGGTCGTCTTTCATCAGGCGGGCAATACGGGAGAACGCCTCGTCCCAGCTGATGCGCTGCCATTTGTCTGACCCAGGCGCACGGTATTCCGGGTAACGCAGGCGATTATCGCTGTGAATGTAGTCCAGCAGCCCCGCGCCTTTCGGGCACAGCGCGCCGCGGTTGACCGGATGATCCGGGTCCCCTTCAATATGGAAAATGCTGGATTTGGCATTTTTCGAGCCATCCCCGAGGCTATACATCAATAAACCACAGCCAACAGAACAGTAAGTACAGCTATTGCGAGTCTCTTTTGCACGCAGCAGCTTGTAGTTGCGCGTTTCCGCCAGCGCGGCTTTTGGGACAAAGCCCAGCACCGCCGCCGTTGTACCTGCCATTCCGCCGGCGCAGATTTTGAAAAACTTCCTGCGACTGACGTTCATCGTCACCTCATTGTTATGACGTTTTTAGTACGGGCGAAAATAGCAGCTATAGCCATTCAGATATTGCGTGAAATCAATTCGATAAACATTGGGTAGGTGATTACCCCTTTGGTATTAGTGGTTATTTGACGGAGATAACACTGGCGTGTGCCTGGGGCAGAGAAAAGGGGAGTAAAGCGGCGTGGTTAGAGGCGGTGCCGTTTATCAGGGAAACGGCACGAGGCAGGCGTTGAGTCAGATGCGGGTGATTGTGAACCACCGGCGCCAGATAAAGCGCAGCAGATAATATTCAATGGTGCCCAAAGCGAGGAACCAGATGCAGAACAGGATCACGTAAAGCTGGCTAAGGTCGACCAGGTGGAAAGTGTCGATCAGCTTTTGTGCCAGCGTCAGCGTTAACGCCGGGGCCGGGAGCAGCAGGCATGACAGAAAGGCCAGCAGCAAAATGCCGCCCGCGCTCAACAGCGCTTGATGTGGATGGTTCATGACGTTGTTAGCCTGAAGTTAAAAGGCTATTGTCCGGGAAAGTGCACCCGGGTGTAAACCATTTGAGAAAGGGTAAAAAAAGCGGCCCCTGCGAACAGAGGCCATCATCATCAGTTAAAAACGTTTTGCAGCAGCGTGTACATCTGGGTGAAAGCGCGTTTTGCCACTTCCGGGTGGTATTTCGCGACGCCTTCAACGTTCGCGCCCGGGTCGGTAAACGAGTGCACGGCACCGGCGTAGCTCACCAACTGCCAGTCTACCGATGCGGCGTTCATTTCGCTGACAAACTCGCTCAGCTGCTCGCGCGGCACCAGCGGATCTTCCGCACCGTCCAGCACCAGAATAGAGGCTTTGATCTCTCCGGCGGCGTGGGTTTTTAGGGTATTCAGCGTGCCGTGGAAGGAAACAGCCGCTTTGATATCCGCGCCGCTTCTTGCGAGCTCCAGCGCGCAGTGCCCGCCGAAGCAAAAGCCCGCTACCGCCAGTTTGCTGCCGTCGACGGCGGCAATTTTCTGCGTGGCAAGCGTGTCTAACGCGGCCTGCATACGGCCTACTTCCGCCGGGGTGTCCTTCACGCCCATCATCAGGGCACCGGCTTCATCGGCGTTGGTAGGGCGCTTGCCCTGGCCATAGAGATCGGCGACTAGCACGACATAGCCCTGGGCGGCGATCCCTTTGGCCTGTTCAACCGCTCCAGCGCTCACGCCCATCCAGTTGGGAGCGATCAGGACGCCGGGCCGCGCAGCGCTTTGGTTTTCCTGGTAGACCAGTACGCTTTCAAAGGTTTGATTCTCGACTTGATAAGTAACGGGTGTTGAAATAATTTCTGACATCAGAATTAACCCCTAAATAAAATTTATTGGTCGGCAGGTGAAGTATAATTAATTTCATAATGCTAACAAATTAGCAATTTATTAAATTTACAAGCGCATGAAATGCTATTTAATTTAATTTAAAAAACGTTTATTTGTTAGCGATAAATAATTTATGTGAATAATTGTAATTAACGATGTTCGGGGCAGGGAATATCCATTCTATCTCCAGGCCTTATTCACATTAGGGCATCACGCTGCGTCATCGGTAACAGGCGAGAGTCTTCCAGCGCCGCCGTGCGATGGCCAATTCCCTGCATACAGGCTTCATTATTCGCGAAGGCCAGAAAAGCTTCGGCACTGCTCTGCCGCACGAGCATGGCGCAGTCCCAGCGTTCATCCTGCGGGCCAATCAGCCAGCTGTCTGCGGCGCCAAAGAAAATAATGTCCCCGCCGCTTTGGCGTAAAAACGGCAGCGTGTGCTGTATATAGCGCTGAAAAGCTTCCGCGCCGCTAATCGCGCTAAGCGGCATTAATTCCGGGGTGGCTGAGTAATCCGCCATTGCCCTAAAACGCAGGAGGTTGAGCATATAAACCTCCCCGTAAATTTGTTTCATCACAAAATGTCGCGCGGCCTGCGGGGTGGGCTGCAGGTAAGGCGTCGTGTTTGAGGACGTGACCATAATTATTCCTGTTATTTTCCAGCGGCAAAATGAGCGAGAAGCAGAGAGGCCACGTCTTCTTCCAGCGCAGGAGGAATTTCATGCCCCATGCCTGCAATGAGCTGCAATTTTGCGGCGGGGATCGTCTCGGCAATGTCCTGCCCGGCTTCTACGGGGAAGAGGGGATCGTGAGTGCCGTGAAGCACCAGCGTGGGGGCTACGATCTGTTTTATCTCCTGACGAAGATCGCCTGTGGCCGCCATCGCTGCAATCTGACGCAGCATGCCGGGCACAGAACTGGCGCGCGCCAGCGAGGTTTTTAGCAGCGCCGTGTAGTACTCCTCGTCAAACGGGAGGTGCGTTGAGGCAATGCGCCTGAAGAACGCGAGCTGCTGCTCAAGCCAGGCGCTTTGGTGCGAATGCGGATCGGGCTTCGGCCCCATTAGCATTGCCATCACATCCGGGGCCGGAGGCGGGAGCTGAGGATTGCCTGTGCTGGACATGATAGCGCACAGAGACAGCGTTTTTTGCGGATATTGCGCGGCAAACAGCTGGGCAATCATGCCGCCCATAGAGCGCCCAACAATGTGCGCCGCCTGAATACCGGCGTTGTTCAGCGTGAGGGCAACGTCCGCCGCCATGTCCCGGAGCGTATAGGCGATGGGGATCCTTTGGCCCTGGGAGAGCGCCTGCAGGTCGGGCACGCCCGCGTGGTTCAAGGAGGGGGACAGCCCGCAGTCACGATTATCGGCCCGTAAAACATAGAAACCAGCGTCGGCCAGCCGCTGGCAAAAACGCTGCGACCAGCTGATGCTCTGGCTTCCCAGCCCCGGCAGCAGGACTATTGCCGGGTGCTTTTTATCACCGAAACTGTCGAAGTAGAGGGAGACCGGCAGGTTAGTCGCTGTGTTCATGGGCGATCCTCAGTTTTTTCTGCCAGGCTTCCAGCAGATTTTCCAGCGCGGCTTTAACGTTTTGCTCATCCGGCTTGACCTTTTCAAGCACGGTGAACTCGAAAGCGGACTCACCATACTGGTTCCAGGCCAGCTGCAGCGCCTTATTGCGGTGCTGCCCGAACTTCAGTTCAAACAGATGGCGGTTTAACACGCCCTGAGCGTTTGCGGCGCTGGCGAGCAGCTTATGGCCGGTTTGCGTATTGGCTATCAAATAGATGCCCGCCGTGGTCGGGCTGTCTTTATAGCTCTGCTTCAGATCTTTTTTGTTTGGTGTCTCAGTCATTTTTTGGACTCCTGCTTGCCAAAAGCTAACGTTGCCGCATAGCGGCGAATATCCTGCGGCCAGTCTTCCATCGCGGCGTTGAAGGCCGTTTCGTCATCGGCAAACAGCGCGCGCAGGCAAGTTTCATACTCCGGCAGATCGCCCGCCACCTCGTGCATAAACTGGTAGGCGCTTTCGTGCCTGCGGCGCTTGTTGTCCGCCGGTTCGCTGGCTTTTCTGGCCTGTTCGATCAGTCGACGTAAGGTTGCAGAAGCGCCGCCCGGCTGCGTGGCCAGCCACTCCCAGTGGCGGGGCAGCAGGGTGACCTCCTTCGCCGATACGCCAAGCTTAGGCCTGCCGCGAGTTTTAACCGCAGCGGTCTCTTCGGTTAGCTGTTCGGCCAACTCGGGGTAAGCCGCAATGACGCTGGCTTCGTCCCCGTGGACGTGGATATCGAGCCGTTTGCCGGTCTGGTCATGGAAGATAAACACCGGCTCGTTACCGATTGGCGTGGCCTTTAGCTGCCGCAACAGTTCGTTCAGGCTGCCGTGGGCAATCAACTGCCGCTGCATAAAGGCGGTAAGGGTGACAGAAGACATGGGTGACCTATTTTATCCGGGTAAAAATAGTAGCCTATCGGGGGAGCCCGACCTTGTCAATTATACCCGGGTAAAATAGGTGGGGGAGGTCAGGCCTGGTGCATCAAGTCCTGATACAGCTCTGCGAGCACGCCGCCGGGGCGAAATTGCTGTTTGATCCAGCGAGTAACCTGACCCGTCGCCGCGTGCTGTGTGGCAAGCAACATGCGGGAATGCTGGCGTGGGTTATGGACCTGGCGGGTCACCAGCAGGCCGTTTTCTACCTCGCGACGCGCCATGTAATCCGGCAAAAAACCGATGCCGTCGCCTAAAATCTGGCACTGGCATTTGGTCGGGAAGTCCGGTACCACCAGGGTTTCCTGGCCGTGCAGCAGCCAGCCCACTTTTTTATTAATGGTGGAGGCGGTGTCTTCCACCATGATATTCGGATACAGCCTGAGCTGGCTTTCGGGGATCGGTTCCTGTGCCGCGGCGAGAGGGTGATCTGGTGCGATAGCGAACGCCCAGCGGATAACGCCAATCTCCGTGTAGTCAATGCCGCCCCCGCCCAGCAGCGCATCCGGCGCGCCGATGGCAATATTCACCTGATTGTTGAGCACCGCATCCCAGACGCCGTTGTACACCTCGGTGGTGACGGCAATCTGGCAGCCGGGAAACTGCTTTTTCAAAATATTCAGCAGTCTGGCCGTGTGCTGAGGCGTGTACAGCAGATGGTTAATGCAGATCCTGACTTTCGCTTCAATGCCCTGCGAAATGGTCTCAATGCCCCGCCGGATCCCTTGAAAATCATTCAACAAGTCGCTGGCCTTGCGGTAGAGATAGATCCCGGATTCGGTCAGCTCAATGCTGCGGGTGTTGCGGATAAACAGCGGCGCATCGAGCCACGTTTCCATGCGTTTTATGGTGTAACTGATGGCGGAGGTGGTCACGCCCAGCTCTTCGGCAGCCCGGCTGAAGCTGCCGTAGCGGGCGGCGCAGGTGAAAGCCTGCAGGTTCTCTTCGGTAAAGATGGAGTGCATTCCGGGCTCCCTTCGATGACGCGTGATGCGGGGAGTTTGACACATTCTGAAAAAGATTATTAAAACACATTCAACAATAGCGGCATCAGCGATGAATCTTTTTTAAGCGGATGTTTTTCCCGCCAGGGCGTTGTTATTCTCGAATTTCGGCTATAACCGCGAACGACAGGAGAACATGATGTCTGACAACGAGCTGATAACCGGGTTTTTGACGGCGGCTTTGAACGGGGACGCGTCAACGCTGAAAGCATGCGTGGCGCAGGGCGTGGATATTAACGTCACCAACCGGCAGGGCAGAACGGCCATCACCATCGCCAGCCTGAACCAAAAATATGACTGCGTGGCGCTGCTTATTGAGGCGGGTGTGGACATTAATCAGCAGGATGAAACCTGTTTTAATCCCTTCCTGATTAGCTGCCTGAATAACGATCTCAAGCTGTTGCGCCTGTTGCTACCCGCGAAGCCTGACCTGACTCGCTTAACGCGTTTTGGCGGGGTGGGTATTACGCCTGCCAGCGAGAAAGGCCACGTCGAGATTGTGCGCGAGCTGCTGGTGCATACCGAGATTAACGTCAACCACACCAACTTCCTCGGCTGGACGCCGCTGCTTGAGGCCATCGTGCTGAACGACGGCGGCAAAAAGCAGCAGGAGATTATCTCGCTGCTGCTGGAACACGGCGCCAACCCGCACATGACGGATAAATACGGTAAAACGCCGCGGGAACTGGCCGAAGAAAAAGGCTACCGCGAAATCGCTCAATTGCTGAGAGAAGCGGGCGCTTAGCCGCTGTATGCCTGACAACCACCATCACACTCTGGGTAGAAAAATAATAATGACTGAGATTGAGAAAAGCCGTCGCGACTTTATTAGCGGAGGCGGCAAGGTCGCCGCAGCCTGCGCGCTGTTTGGGGCTAGCGGCACCGCAGCCTGGGCCGCGAAAACACCTGCAACCGCCTGTGAGAGCAGCCACCAAATGAATGCTATCAGCGAAAAACACTATTACCTCGACAATGTGCTGCTGGAAACCGGGTTTAATTATGAAGGCGAAACCGCCGTCAGTACCCGCACCGAACTGCACACGTTAGAAATCAAAGACGGCAAAATTGCGGCAGTTCGTGCCAATAAATCGCACCCTGACGGCACGCTGCGCAGCTATGACGCCGGGAGTAAGCTGTTGCTGCCGGCGATGCGCGATATGCACATCCATCTGGACAAGACGTTTTATGGCGGCCCGTGGCAGGTACATAACCGCCCGGAAGGTACCACCATCATGGATATGATTGCATGGGAGCGTAAAATTCTGCCGGAGCTGCAGCCCTACACCCGCGAGCGCGCCGGCAAGCTTATCGATCTTATCCAGTCCAAAGGGTCGACGATTGCCCGTAGCCACTGCAACATTGAGCCGGTTTCCGGGCTGAAAAACCTTGAAAACCTGCAGGCGGTGCTGGCGGAGAGAAAGTCAGGTCTGAACTGTGAAATCGTGGCGTTTCCGCAGCATGGCTTGCTGCTTTCAAAATCTGAACCGCTGATGCGCGAAGCGATGCAGGCCGGGGCCCACTACGTAGGGGGGCTGGATCCAACCAACGTGGATGGCGCGATGGAGAAATCCCTTGATACCATGTTCCAGATAGCGCTTGATTACGACAAAGGCGTGGATATTCACCTGCATGAAACCAGCCCGGCGGGCGTGGCGGCGGTGAATTACATGGTGGAAACGGTTGAGAAAACCCCGCAGCTTAAGGGAAAACTGACCATCAGCCACGGTTTTGCACTGGCGACCCTTACGCCGCAGCAGGTGGATGATATTGCCACGCGCATGGCTGCCCAGCAGATCAGTCTCGCTTCTACGGTGCCCATCGGGACTTTGCATATGCCGCTGAAGCAGCTCCAGCAAAAAGGCGTGCTGGTGATGACCGGCACCGACAGCGTGATCGATCACTGGTCGCCGTACGGGCTGGGCGACATGCTGGAAAAAGCCAACCTGTATGCGCAGCTCTACGTTCGCCCGAGCGAGTTTAGCCTGTCGCGTTCGCTGGCCATTGCCACCGGCAATGTTTTGCCGCTGGATGATAAAGGTAAACAGGTGTGGCCGAAGGCGCAGGATGAGGCGAGTTTTGTGCTAGTGGATACATCATGCTCAGCGGAAGCGGTGGCGCGTATTTCGCCGCGTACCGCGACCTTCCATCAGGGCAATTTAGTCTGGGGAAGCGTGATTTAATCCGAGGTAGAATAGCCTGCAAAAGCAGGCTATTTATTGACACTTTACCGAACCACAAAGACCGGGAAGCGGGCATGGCGAATAATGCTGGAAGCGTTGGAGCCGAGCAGGTGGGTGGAAATAGACGGGTTCTTCGAACCTACAATGATCACATCCGCATGAATGTCCTGTGCGACTTCGTTCACTTCGTCCCTCACCGAGCCGTAGCGAATCTCCAGCACGACGCGTTCTTTAGGCAGTGAGAAGTGCCCGCGCAATTCTTCCATCTTTTCTTCGGCGTTTTTCTTCAGGTATTCGTCGAATTTACGGATGTCAGAGGAAAAACCGTGGGTATTAAACAGCGGGGATTTAGGCAGAACGTACAGAAGGTGGATTGTGCCCTCAGACTCTTTCGCCAGATATTCGGCATGGCGAATAGCTTTATCCGTGAGCTCCATTTCAAAAACATCCACCGGCATTAAGATGGTTTTATACATCGTTCAGCTCCTTTTGGTAACGTTTCAACCATTCTGGCACTAACGATGCGGTTTCGCCGTGATCTGGCGGGGAAATAAGGCATTTATCCCCTCGCCCTGGAAGGGAGAGGGGATAACCAATGTTTCCCAGGCTTTTATTTTCTCCCTCATCCCTTTGGAGAGAGGGCTGAGGTGAGGGGCGATCGCGCCTAGTTACGACCCGCCATCACGCCGCCGTCAACGTCCCACAGGGCGCCTGTCACCCAGGTGGTATTGTCGGACAGCAGGAAGCTCACTACTTCGGCAACGTCGCGTGGCGTACCTACGCGGCCAATCGGGTGGAAGCTATCAAAGCTGCCCATCACGCCCGCCACATCCTCTTTAGGAATGAAGCCTTCATAAATTGGCGTATGCACCACGGCCGGAGAAACCGCGTTGACGCGAATACCGTGCGAACCCAGTTCAATGGCAAGATTCTTCGTCAGTGCATGCAGACCGGCTTTCGCCATGGAGTAGGCGGAAGATGGTGTTGCGCCGATGGCCTGCTGAGCCCACATGGAACCGATGTTGACGATAGAACCTTTGATCCCGGCGGCAACCATGTTTTTCACCACTTCGCGGGTAATGAAGAAGGTCGCACGGTTGATGTTCATGTACATGTCGTAATCCGCCTCTTCGTGTTCGGTAAAGGCTTTCGGGAAGAAGACCCCGGCGGCGTTCACCAGCAGGCTAATGTCGCTGTGCTCGGCGTTAATCACGTCCATCACTTTATGCATCCCTTCGCTGCTCATCAGGTCTGCGACGATGACGGACACTTCCCCGAGGGCAGACAGCGCCTGGCGTGCCTGTTCGGCTTTCTCCGCGCGATTCCCGACCAGCACAACTTTCCCGCCGTTTTCCAGCACCTGACGGGCGCTTTCCAGACCCATACCGCTGGTGCCGCCAACAACTAAAAGTTTCTTACCTGCGAATGATGTAGACATGATGACCTCGTTTCTCTTTGCTTAATAAGGTGAAGCAGCCTGCCTGGCGCTTCGGAATGGCGACAGAATGCCAAACCTATTTCGGCCTGGCGAAGCATAAGAACTTGCATATCGAGAAAGAAAAACTATCTTGTCGGTATGTCGTCCTTGTCGAAGAGAAAATATGAGATCGCTGAATCGCCTGAAATGGCTGCACGCCTTTGAAGCCACGGCGCGCCACGGCAGTTTTACCGGCGCGGCGGAAGAGCTGGGCGTAACGCCCGCCGCTGTGGGCCAGCTTGTTCGTTCCCTGGAGGAGTGGGTCGGCCATCCGCTGCTGCACCGCACGCGCAGCGGCAAAGAAAGACTTACGCTGGTGGAGGAAGCAAGGGAGGCGCTGCAGGACATTACCGTTGGGCTGGACAGCCTGGAGCAGGGATTGAATAAGCTGCGAGGTGCCAGAGCCCGCGCGGTGGTGGTGATTACCGCTTCTCAGGTACTGATGATGAACTGGCTGATGGAGCGCCTCAACCGCTTTTCCGAGGAGCATGACAGCATCGACCTGCGCCTTAACGTCACGGAAAAACTGACCGATGTGCTGCACGGCGAGGCCGATGTCGGCATACGCTGCGGTCCCGGCAACTGGCCCGGTTTACAGTCAACGTGGTTAATGGACGAAGAGGCGGTGATTGTCTGCAGTCCGCATTTGCTGACTGGCGTCACCGAAGCTGACTGGCTGTCAAAACAGAAGCTTATTTATGATGATACACCGCATCCCGGGGCGAATTTCCCGGAGTGGGAAACGATTTCTCAGGACATTGGCGTGGCGTTGTGTGAGCAAAACGGCCTGCACATTAACTCTACGTCGGCCGTTATCCTGGCTGCTCTAAGCGGGCGTGGTGTGGCGGTGGTGCGCAAAGCGCTGGTCCAGCAGCTGATCGAACTTGGGCAGCTGCGCCAGCTTTTCCCGCAGCACAAATGGCCGCTGACCTGGTCCTATTTCATCGTGCGTTCAGAGCGCTCCAGTCGACGCCCGGAGGTGACGCTGTTCCATGACTGGCTGGTGGCAGAGACGGGCGCTACGCTTAAGTAATGGAAAAACTCATCGAATTAAAGCGCGCCAAACGCCTGGCGCTCTCACTTTTGCTGATTGCCGCCGCGACGTTTGTCGCCACTTTGTTCTTGCCGCCTAATTTCTGGGTGAGCGGCCTGAAAGCAATTTCTGAAGCGGCGATGGTCGGCGCCCTGGCCGACTGGTTTGCGGTGGTGGCGTTGTTTCGCCGCGTACCGATTCCGTTTATCGCCCGGCATACCGCCATTATTCCGCGTAATAAAGACCGTATCGGCGAGAATCTCGGCAAGTTCGTGCAGGAAAAGTTTCTGGATACCCAGTCGCTGATTGACCTGATTCGTCGCCATGAGCCGGCGCAGATGATGGGGAGCTGGTTCCGGCAGCCCGAAAATGCTCAGCAGGTAGGGCGGCATATGCTCAAGGTGATGGAGGCTTGGCTGTCGCTGACCGATGACACGCGGATTCAGGGGCTGATTCGCCGGGCGGTGCACAAAGCTATTGATAAAGTCGACCTCAGTTATTCCAGCGCGCTGCTGCTGGAAAGCCTGACCAAAAACAACCGTCATCAGGCCTTGCTCGATTCGGTCATAGCTCAACTGCTGGCGCTGCTCGAGAAACCGGCCAGCCGGGAATTTATTGCCCGCCAGATCGTCCACTGGCTGGAAACTGAGCACCCGGTTAAGGCCAGAGTGCTGCCCACCGAATGGCTGGGCGAGCAAAGCGCAGAGCTGGTGTCCGACGCCGTTAACTCTCTGCTGGATGACGTGAGCCAGGACAAAACGCATCAGCTTCGCCGGGCATTCGATCGCGCCGTGCAGCGGCTTATCGACAGCCTGAAAAATGACCCGGAAATGGCGGCTAAAGCGGAAACGATCAAAAGTTACCTGAAGGAGGATGAGAAGTTTAATCTCTACCTCGGCGAGCTTTGGAATGACCTGCGGGGCTGGCTGAAAACAGATATCGCCCGCGATGATTCGCGGGTGCAAAAGCGCATTGCCGAAGCGGGGCAATGGCTCGGGGAAACGCTAACGGCCGATGCTTCGCTGCGGGCCTCGCTGAATGAGCACCTTGAGCAGGCTGCCCGGCATATCGCGCCGGACTTCTCAGCTTTTCTCACCCGGCACATTACCGACACGGTGAAAAGCTGGGACGCAAAAGACATGTCGCGGCAGATTGAACTCAACATCGGCAAAGATCTGCAGTTTATTCGCATTAACGGCACGCTGGTGGGGGGCTCGGTCGGACTGGTGCTCTATTTACTTTCACAATTGCCGGGCGTGATTGAGGGCTGGGGGCTGCGGTTTTAAGGCACAGGGCGCAAAGCCCTGTGCAGCGTGGTTAGCCCTGATGAGGCATCAGTTTTGGGTCACCGGCAAAAGCGGGTTTACTGCTGCTTAGAGCCTGTTCGTCAGCGCCTATCGAACCGCTGTTATCCGCCCAGACACCTTCCTGCGTTTTGCTGATGGCCTGATGCTGGCCGTTAAGGTTTTGCCCCATGGCGGCGATGTGCTGGCTTTCTGTTCCACCGCTGTTGTCGGCCCAGGGAATGACAGGGTCGGCCGCTGCGGCGAATAAAGGCAAGCAAATCGAGCTGGCAAGCAGCATTTTGATGGCTTTATGCATGTTATTCACCTGCTGACATTAGCGTTTTGGGTGCCAGCTCCGGAGGAGATGGCGGTACCGATAAGTCTACTGCGGCGAGAAATATGCGCTGGCGAGGAAAAGTAAAAGAGCGTGTCATTTGCCACAATTGCTTACCGACGATCTCAAACTATTCAATAAGATAGACAGTGAATATGTTTCTTGTGAAATAATTAATTCGCTAATGATAATGGCCGTGATTTATTAAGTGACTGAACCGCCCAACAACCCGGCAGGACCCATGAACAATTTTTAGGTATCATTTCGTCTTATTTTCAATGGGATATTACTGCGGTAACTGATGACCCTTAACCCTTTCTGCTATTGTCTTCTGATGCTCGCCGCGCTGGGTAGCGCTTTTATGCCTCACTCTTTGGGCATGTGGTTTGTACTGGTGAATGTGCTCACGCTGCTGGTTTACGGCGCTGACAAACTGGCTGCGGTAAAAGGCTGGCGGCGCGTGCCGGAGGCAACATTGCTTCTCTTTGGGCTGACGGGCGGTTGGCCCGGGGCGATTCTGGCTCAGCAAAGTTTTCGCCATAAAACTCAGAAACAGCCGTTCAGACGCTGGTTTTTTATTACTGTGATAATAAATTTAATTGCCGTTATTGTCGTGGCATATGAGTTTTATTTACCCAGGTAATATTAATTTTGTATGTTCATGAAAGCGATAAACGCCGGGGATGAGGTGATGTCAGGGCAGTTTAGCAGTCGGGGGAAGCATTACATCTGGCCGAATGCCGAAAAAGCGGATGACGTGGCAAATACCTGTATTGTTCGCGGAAAGCAGAATCAAAACAATATTATCTACGTTACACCCGAATGTGTATACTTTTAATGTTGCCGGTGAATGTTTTTCGGTTGAAGCATAAAGCAGGATAAATTAAGAAAGCTAAATGCCATGTGGATAATACATGGTATTTTTATCTTTCTTGCTGCAGGGAGCGTATTGAATGAATGTGCGTTGATAAATATTCATAATCTGAACACTGAGAAACCCTTAACGCTATTTAAATTAAGGGTTTTTTTGAGTGTTATTTATTAATTAAATTCCATCTTCCATTTTCAATAGCAAGAATTTACTTTTCAATCCTTCTATTTTGGCTGATAGCGCATACAGTTGCGCCGGTGGTATCTGCCTGTCGTTATCTTTTAAACGTTGGATCTGATTGAGCTGATTCTCTACCATGGTGCTCTGCCGGTGAACTGTTTCACGTAATTGATATATTGCCGTTTTTAACTCGGAAATAGTCATATAGGAGGTTCGTTTTTGTTCCGCCTCTAAAAGTCGTTTTTCAATGGCTGTAAGCTGTGAAATCAACTCTTCATAGGTTGTATTAGCCGGCGCAGATTTGCTGGCAATTTCCTGCTTGTTTTTCCATTGAGTGACCAACGGATTATCTTGCCAGATGCTGTTGGTCACTCGCAGTACGTCTGGATTATCGGCACTTTGGTAGAGGGACAAAATGGAAAGTGCAAAGGCTGCGCCAGCTAGACTCCAGCAAAGCTTATTGGGCCAGGTTAATGGCCGGGATTCGGGGAGCTGCAGGTGTGTTATCGTGGGCTCCAGCTTTGGCGCTGCCGGTACGGCGGGTTTGCTCTGCTGGGTTTGTTGCTGGAGCATTTTGATGTTCATCTCCAGCCACAGTGAGAGCTGCCGAAAAACATCTCCCTGGGAAGATTGCAGCTCAACGGCCTGGGCTTCTAACATCCCCGATGACATTAGCAACTGTTCCATCGCCGGGATGTTGTCCGTCTGTAGCGGAAGGCAATAAATTAACGGCGTTAGGTACCGGCAGTAGCTATCGATCATTTGGCGACGCAGATCGAGCGCTGACAGGGGAGGCCAACAGGGAGGATGCTGTTTGGCAAATCCACTGGTAAAGACCTGGGTTGCACTGGCAACACCTTTCCAGCCATTTCGCTGACAGGCAATCAGGCAGTACCACATCCCAATTTGAAGGTCGTAGCCAAATTTTTGGAATAGCTGATTGCAGTCCTTTTCCCGTTCTCTCCACCAGTTACCGTCGTCTGAATAAATCTTCCAGCGGTGCATGTCGTTGCTGAACTGGAGAAAAGTATGATGGCCACGCGGATCGTGGCTGTTAATTTTCAACGTGCGGGTATGCTCAGAATGGATGGGCTCGCTCATGTTGTGACCTTCTCTGCGCGCAGGGTGAGGACTTTTTTACTGACGTCGATTCTTAAGGGGATTCCCGGCGCGCCATGCAATGCGCTGTCGGCCATCAGCGGGAGCAGATGCTGATTCAAAACCTGATCAATATCGCGGGCACCACTTTGAGCCACCCGGCAGCGCTCGGCAATCCAACTGACGGCTCGTTTGCTGTAACCCGGCTGCGCGGAGGCATCTGCTGCTTTCTGGTATCGCTGGCACAAACGCTGCAATTTAAGACCAATGATTTCATTCATCGCGTCAGAAGAGAGCGGCAGATAGGGCGTCAGCGTCATGCGCCCCATGAGTGCCGGGCTAAATACGCGTTCAAATTCCGGGCGAATGGCATTACACAGCGCCTCCGGGCTGATTTCCCCTGAATCATAGGTTGCCATCAACGTTTCGCTGGCGAGATTGGACGTCATAATAATCAGCGTATTGCGGAAGTTGATCTGCTGGCCTTCTGCGTCCTCGATCTGGCCCTTATCAAAGATTTGATAAAATAGCTCCATAACGTCCGGGTGGGCTTTTTCTACTTCATCAAGCAAGACGACAGAGTAGGGATTGCGACGAACAGCTTCAGTAAGTACGCCACCCTGGCCGTAGCCGACATAGCCAGGAGGGGAGCCTTTCAGGCCGGAAACTGAATGCGCTTCCTGGTATTCGGACATATTGATGATCACCATGCTTTCCTCACCGCCAAACAGCAATTCGGCCAGCGCAAGCGAGGTTTCCGTTTTTCCCGTGCCGGATGGACCTGCCAGCATGTAGACCCCCATTGGCTTGAGCGGGTCCCCCATACCTGCCCGGCTGATTCGTACCTGCTGCGCGATCTGTTTGAGAGCGTGATCCTGACCAATCACTCTTCCGGCCAGTCGCTCAAATAAAGCATCGATTTGCTGATGCTCTTTCTCCAGCATTCGCCCTAGTGGAATGCCCGTCCAGTCGGCCACTACATCTGCAATGCAGGTCGCATCGACACATTCAAATACCATGGCATGTTGCTGATGTCGGGCCGACAGTCTCTCCCGGCCGTGGGAAATAAATGCGGCATCTTTGCTGTTCAGCAATTGCTGAACCAGGTCATTTTGTTCCCTCCATTCCTTGGTAAGGGCTTCAAGCTTTTGCGTTAACTCTGTGGTTTGCCGCGTCAATATTTCAAGGCGCTTTGGCGCTGTGTCTTCTCGTCTCAGGGCTTCACATTCACTGCTAATCGCCCGTAGCTGGACGTTAATCGCTTCAATTTCTTTGGGTTCGTGGGTTTGAGACACGGCGACTCGGGCACAGGCCGTATCCAACAGACTGACGCACTTGTCCGGCATTTGCCGCCCGGCGATATAGCGATTGGAAAGAGTAACCGCCGCATGGATCGCGCTTTCTAATACGGGCACACCGTGGTGTTGCTCCATTGCCGGAGACATTGCTCTGAGCATGGTTGTCGCATTTTCGATATCAGGTTCTGCGACTTTGACAACCTGGAAGCGGCGGGTCAATGCGGCATCTTTTTCGAAGTACTTTTTATATTCAGCCCAGGTAGTGGCGGCAATCACGCGCAGTTCGCCGCGAGCCAGGGCGGGTTTCAGGAGATTGGCCGCGTCGTTCTGACCCGCCTGGCCACCGGCGCCAATCAGCATATGGGCTTCATCAATAAACAAAATAATGGGTTTGGGGGCACGCGTGATTTCTTTTAGCAATGCCTGAAGACGGTTTTCAAATTCTCCTTTTACGCTGGCTCCGGCCTGCAGCAACCCAAGATCCAGGGTCAGAACTTCCATCGCTCTCAGTTCAGGCGGCACCGTGCCCTCGGCAATCCGTAGCGCCAGCCCTTCGGCGATAGCCGTTTTACCCACGCCCGGTTCGCCCGTCAAAATCGGGTTGTTTTGCCGGCGTCGCAGCAGGATATCGACCATTTGCCTTATTTCAGATTCACGTCCGAGCACGGGATCCAGGGCACCTTTTTGGGCCAATTCGCTCAGATTGCGGGTATATTTTTTCAGTGAAGACTGCGTGACAAGGTGGTCATTATTTGGCTGGGAACTGGCTGGCGAAGAAGCACGAAGAAGTTCATTAACTTTGTCCGATTCGCAGTGCAGGGCATCCTGAACCTGTTTAGTGAAAAGCGGTTTAACTATATCGCTGAAAGCGCTGGCAATTAGCGCTTCAGGCGTTAGTGAGCCGCTTCCCCACCGTGCGCTGGCCAGCATCCACCCATTCGTTAACCACTCTACCAGCTCGGTGGAAAATACCGGCGTGGGCACCTGCGCTTTATTCGCCTGGGTCAGCGCATGTTGCAGCGCACTGAATAACTGGCTGACGGGCAAACCTGTTTGCAAACTTAGCGTTTCAAATAAGGTGCTTTGCTGCTGAATGATAGCCAGCAGCAGGTGCTCTGGCGTCACCTCCGTATGCTGCTGGGAGGCTGCATGACTAACGGCAGTATCGAGCGCGGCTCGGGTATCGGTATTAAGTCTGCTGATAATAGATTTTAAATAATGGTTCATCACTTTTTCCATCGGGTATTAATTGCACTGAGCGATATCGCCGGGCAGCGCTGAAATAGGGTTGCTAAGTTGTGTTTCTGAACGAAAGGCAAGGTCGGCAATTTGCGTGTTAAGACTGTCGATGTTTTGCGCCAGGGCATCCCAGCTTTGCCAGGCCGTTTCCAGTTGGTTCGTGTCGGAGAGGGCAAAACGCACCAGCAGGTGTTTGATTCCGGTCTGTTTGAGCAAGTCTTCATCGTCGCCAAATTCATCGCTTTGGAATAATGCTTCGCCGGAATTAAAGCGGCGAATGAAGGCCGGCCAGGCGTCTTCGCCATAAAGGCGATGGTGGACGGTGAACCCAGGGAAAATGACGCTGACAGTGACGTCGGTACACTGGCCGGGCTGCCAGCTAAAGTCATGTTTGTCGGCAAAGTTCATGCTGAGAAATTTCTGTTCACCCTTCTGGCAGCTCAGCGTTAGCTGCGTACCGGTAGGCACTAGCTGTGCGCCACCTGGCACGGAGGCTGGCATACTGGCGACATTGAGCTTCCAGATTTTTTTCGACAGCGTGGTTTGTTCGCCTTCCAGGGTGGCCACTTTTGCCACCAACGCCGCCATTTGGTCTCCGTCTCGCGTTGATTGCCGGTCCTGAACTTCCAGAAGCTTTTCTGCCGAAAAATTGTGCCTGACGAGATGAATAAACTCCTCTGTCAGAGGAGCCTGTATGCCGGTAAAACTGACTGCCCCCAGGCCGTTTTTAGCTTTTGCGAGGAAAGGGCTGGCGGGGCCACGCAAAAAATCGCCTACCAGCTGTTGGCTTAGCGCCTGCTGCTGTTCGTAGTCACGGGTTTCGTTATTTTTCCCCAGGGGCCAGATGACAGATCGTTTCCATTGTTCATTAAGCCAGCAGGCGCTCTGATGGATGGCATTCGCCGCTAAGCGGCGGGCATCATTTTGATAAAACAGCCATACGGCGTTGATTCCTGCGTCGGTATTCTGAGGTGTCAGGTGTTCCTGAAGCGCGGTGAGAGCCGGTAATAAATCGGTTAGCGGATTACCGTCACCGTTATCATTTTTTGCAAAAAGGGCTCGGGTCAGGTGTGCGTCAGGGATCCCCTGTGATACGGCCTCTTTGACGGCTTTGTTTCGAACGTCCTGCCAGTGAAGCCATGCCCGATCGGCGGGCGCGGAACTGCCGGGGATGTTGTTATCTTTTCTGCCTTGTAGCCAGGCGATAAAAGACTGGCGAACCTGCCTGTCTATTTGCCTGGTACGGCGTACCATGGCACTGGTGTTTGCATCGGCTGACAGTTGGTGAAGCTGGCGAAGCGTTTGCAGCCATGGCTGCGCCTGGGCAGCCGTTATGCCATGAAGTTCGTTCAGTGTGCGGTGCATAAATTGCATCGCCGCACTTTTATTTTGCCCCATTGCGATGAGATGCGGATGCGACACCTTTGAGGGCGTTGTAGGAGACAAATGGGCGCTCACCTCAATCAGATATCGCTGCCAGGCATCCTGTCGCCGTGCCGGCCATCGCATTTTTTCCTGCGTAAGAATAGGCAGGGGATGAGCGACCGCTTTTTCCAGGGTATTTATCCACCCGAAATAGGTTTTTTCGCCCTCGAGTGTCCAGAGACTTGAGAGCGCTATCGAATCGGAGAGCGACGGCCACTAGGCCGCTGCCTGAAGTGGGGATGGCATAGCGCCAGGTGCAACGAGCCACTGCAGAGCAGGATCGTGATTCACTAAACTCTCCAGCAGCCGTTGGGCCGTATGCAGCCACTTTTCGCCGTCCGGGCTGCGCATGAAGTGGCGTTCTATCGCCATAACAGTCAGCGGAGAGAGCGTTTGTGGGTAATCACGCTGCAGCAAGGCTTCTTTTACCGATGCGTTTTTTTGCAGTTCATCAAGCGTGGCGCCAGCCCGCATTTGCTGCCAGGTAATTACCGCATTGGCCAGGGAGAGGATAAGATCTCGCTGCTCTTCAGGGGCCGCACGTAATACCAGCCATTGATAGGCATCCAGAGCAGCCTCTGGTTGACGTTTACTGGATGGCGACTGCACTAAACGTGTTTCTGCTTTCTCTCGCCGCTGCTCAAGTAAAGGCAAAAACGGCAGATAGCGAGGGGAAAGAGAATGTCGCGCTTCATCTTTGGCTAAAAATGCTGCCAGGCTATCGGGGGACTGTTGGGGGGCTTTGGCGTTTAGATAGTCAAAGCTTAGCCACGCGCTGGCCGTGATCCAAACTGCGATAAATGCGATTGCAACGGAGCATATTTTTCTGGCATGGGAGCGCTGGAACCAGTGTTGATTGCCCCGACGCAGGCCAAGATCTTTTAAATGGTGGGCCAGTAGATGATGAATAAAAAGCCCCGTCCGGCGGCTGCGATTTTCCTCTAAAGGTTCCGTCGCACAGAACCATATGCTGCTGAGAGTTGTGTGTCGAAAATACGCGTTGGGTTCGCACAAAGACGCCACGGTATAGCAAAGTGAAGGCTCCAGCCGGGAGAACGCTTCCGGGAAGTCGAGTAGCGTGGCGTATTCAGTTGCCGTGAGACCGTCAGAGCGCCCCATGCTGAGCCTGATGTGTGACATACCCTGTCTTAACGCTGAAAACAGCGGTTGCAGGATCTGCTCATCTTGCCCATCTATATGCGGGGGTTGGCTCCATGTGTAGCCCAACGGCTGTAGGCGTTGCTCAGAGGAGAGCTGCTGAGCCCAAAGGCTGAAGCCGGGAAAACGATCGCATTGGGTGATTAAAATATGCAGCGGCAGTTGTTCACCAAAACGACGAACCAGCGGCTCGAGAAGCGCTCTTTGCTGGCGGATAAGTGAATGTAATGCGCTAATATCCTGGTTTAGCAGCGAAGTTACCGGAATCGCAATAAT
Organism: Cedecea sp. Ae19-4; assembly: GCF_059801165.1. Taxonomy (NCBI): domain Bacteria; kingdom Pseudomonadati; phylum Pseudomonadota; class Gammaproteobacteria; order Enterobacterales; family Enterobacteriaceae; genus Cedecea; species Cedecea sp. Ae19-4. The sequence continues at coordinate 346,833 of NZ_JBCHWG010000001.1, forward strand.
CACGCCTGCGGGGGCTGGCATGCTTGTGCACCATTGCACCAGCCTTTTCCATGCCTGGGCGATAGCTGGTGAACCGGAGAGAAAATTACTGGAGACGTCCAGGACGCAAAGTTGGCGGAAGAACCACCAGCGCAGCGTTCTGGTTGGTCTTATTTCGGTATCATCGGCGCTATTATAAAATGTTGGCAAACCAGCGCTGGCCAACAGCGTGCTCTTTCCGCAGCGATCGCCCAATATCAAATATAGCGGGACTGTCTCTCGCTGACGGCGTGCCCCTTTGATAATGCTGGCCCCGGTTTTCCAGTGCGCTTTCAGCACAAATTCACGGCGGGAAAGACGATATTTTTCAAAGAGGCGTCGCCCTTTTTTGCCCTTTATTATCAGAACAAGGCCATGCCCAGCGCACCATAACAAGACGGTAATGAGCAGCATTGACAGGCAAAAGACCAGTATTGAGGTTGTACTCCAGTTTTGCCATAAGCCGAGGGTAAAGCTAAATAAAACCGAGAAACAAAGAACCAGCAGCCAGCCGGTAAAACACGCTAATTTTTTAAGCATAGTATTCAGGACATATCGTAAAGGGCGAAAAAGAGAATCGAATAAAGCAGGAATACGCCCAGCGCGGCCAAAAGAAGCGGGCGCAGCCGCTGGGAGATGGAGGTGGATTTTGGCATTCGTTCCGGCATGATTTCCGCCTCATTCGGCCATTTTTGCCATTTTTCGGGCAAGCAAAGTTTTCGCTGTTCTTCGATCACGATATGAAGAGGCTGTTTGTCTTCAGACGTGCTGTACTGGCCCTGAAAACCTTGCTGCAGGCAAAAGAGAAACACTTTGCGTGCCTGGCTATACGCGGGGTTAAGCTTCTCAAGCTGAGTAAAAAAAAGTTCTCCTGCCGTTGTGATATTTAAATACTTCCGCTGCAGCAGCTCACTTCTCCAGTGATGCCGCCAGGGAATGTCAGAACTGAGAATGGCTTCATCCAGCCAGGCGATAACGGCGATACGTGCCGCTTCTTTTTCATCCCCGCAGGTATCCTGTAACGCAGCGTCCTGTTCTGCTTTTTCGAACAGCTTGATGCAGAGCTGACGGCTTTGCTCATAGTCGGTCAGCTCGTTTCCCCCCGTGATATGTAATACCTGCTTGAATACCGGAAGATAGCTGTCAAGGAGCTGCATTATTCCGCCCCCATAAAAATCACCTGAACCACAAGATCGTCGGGTGCGTCATCCCAGTAAAAAACAATATTTTTTTGATTTTCAATGCTTTTCCATAGGTCATCTTGCTTTTGTATCATGAAGTAGAAAGCATCTTTACGGTTGGGTACGCCTCGTGGGGTTGGCGTTAGCCGGGAAACTGGAATGCCCGGTAGGGCATGCTGAATCAAGGTGTGAATGGCCGATTTTGCGGCAACTTTAAAGTTTGAACTGTCCGGGTTGGACGCGGTTTCTGAACTCAGCATTAAGAGAACATTGCCGGTTTTTTCCCACGGTAATGCCTGCAAATCGCCGTAAAAAACACGCTGCTCGTCTGCGACTAACGACACCCAGGTGTTGTCTTCTAACGTCAGGTTATTCAGAAGGGCAAGAATGAATTTTCTGGCGCTGGTGAAGCAGGCGCAGAGGTTGAAATGGTCGTACGGCAGTAAAGGGGTTTCACCTTCCCACTCACCGTTGAAAGAACACTGCTCGCTAAAGCTGGAGAGCTCACCGATAAGCTGCAACAGCTGCCCATAAATGTGCCATGGATGCATGGAGGATACGCGGCAGCAATGCTGTAACAGAGGAAGAGCGCGGTTTAATGAACGCATGACCAGCAGTTGGGTCATGTCCCCCGAGCTGGCATTTTTGAGCTGATCCGAACGTTTGTACTCCGCTAGCTGGTGCGCGCGATTAGCCAGTTCAGCATACAAACCGTCCAGGAGCGTTTTTAGCGCCGGCGACCCATTCAGCGTGATTACGGGAGGCGCAAAGTTTGGATCGATGACTACCCTGTCATTTTCATAGCGAAGCCTTAATAAAGGTAAAAATTCACAGTCGACGACGGAGGCTTTTTCATCGTCACTAAGGATCTGAACATTATATAAAATTCGGGATACGCTACATTCCGGGCCGTTGAAGTAAACGTCTTTCATGACATCTTCCTGGCGAGGTTTTAGCCATCGACTGTTGGGGGAGTCCCCAACATTGGCATGGCCTGGATCGAACCGGCGTAAAGCTAGCCAAAGCGTGAAGGGCTTTTCAATTTGCTTCCAGGCTTCACGGAACATGCGAGGCTGTAAAAAGCAATTTCCGGGATATTCGAGATAATCACCGGACGGCAATATAGCCTGCAATCGGTCTATCTTGAGGGTGAAGTCCACCAGTGTTTCAGGATTGAAATCACAGTGAATAAGGCCGGTGTTCCAGGGTTGCGACAGCTGGCGATGCCGCGCCAACATATAGTTGTGGTGTAAATCGACCGACTGTAGATGCTGCGGCTGAAGGTACACGCCGGAGTACCAGTAGATCTGTTGAAGTTCTGGATACACGTTATTCTCCTGTGTCCGTTGGCGCGGTGTTATTGAGCGTGAAGGGGGCTTTTTCTGCCCCGGAGAACTGGCTAATACTGTCGCTGCCAAGCCGAATATTCAGCGTGACGGGGGTCAGATGTGCTTGCCAGCCAGGCCGCAACCAGCCTGATTTTGTGCTGGTGACGGGCACGGGTACGAGGGCCATATGCTGACTCTGTGGAAAGGGGTAATACCCCGCCACGACGGCAAAAAAGCGCGTATTCTCGCTGCGGTCTATATGCAGAGTGGCGTTTTGCCCCGGCATGGCGGCGTAGCGATCTATCTTGAGAATGTCGTTATGGCTGCCGGCGGCACGGAACAGGTTTTTCAGCGTCAGGGGCGTTGAAAATAGCTGTGTTAGCGTCTCAGCCTTGTTTGCCTGAATAATCAAAACGGTGCAGCTGTTTGCAATCCCATTCAGAGAATTGAGATCCGGATCCGCCTGAAGTTGCACCGTGATGGCCCCGGATGAAAAAGGTGCTTTAACCTGCTCTATAGCCAGTTTTTCAGATGCCTGTGAGTCGGCATCGGCAGCGCAGCCGCTTAGTAACACGACGGAGAGGAGCGCGATTAACATGGTTGCTCTGCGCATCAGTCCACTTTTCCTGTCAGTACATTATTGATTTCCCTGATACTGCCGCTGTCTTCGATCATTTCCTGCAGCCAGTCAGTTAGCGTCATGTTTGCCCAGCGTGCGGCTCTTTCCATCAGGAAGGGAACCGGGCTGGAGGGTTCTGACTGGCGAAAATAGGCCGCGATCGCCAACATTTGGCTGATGGCAAGCTCACGGCTCATTGCCTGTGGTGAATGGCGCACTGGCGCTTCTGTTGACTGCGGCGGAGAGTCTTCAAGAACTTGGGTAAGCGTGAGGGCTTCATCAGGAAGTGGGATCGCACGCTGTGTCAGGCGCTGAAGGTAGTCTCTAAGATCGCTCAGCGTTTGGCGGGTTAGGGTAAATAATTCCCCCTCCTGATCCTGGCTCAGCGAGGTATAGCGACTTTCCAGCGATTTCAATAGGGTGGTGATTTGTTCTACCCGAGCGGCCTGCTGACTGATTTCAATGGAGGAAAATGCCGCGGCCTGTTTGTCAAAGGTCGCCATCGTCAGGTCCCCTTCTTGCTCTATCAGCGCATCAAGGGACTCCGGGTTGCTATTGATTTTGTGTTCAAAGGCGAGGATTTGCCGCCATTTTGCCAAGGTGGTGTTGGTCTGGCGCAGCATCGGCTGGGTTAATAAAATTTGATTGAGCTCGCGATCCAACCGTATCAGCTTGCTACGGCGGATGGTGAGACCTTCTTCTTCCAGCGACGGCCAGCATTGATACCAAAAGCGAGCCATGAACTCACTCAGAAAATCAATACTGCCCAGCAGGCCTTCCAGCCCTTTCAGGTGGCATGTTGCTTCGACAAACCAGCACGCAAGCTGCAGGTCTTTACTTTGTTCCGCCAGCGCTTGTTCACTCAAGGATTGAACAAGATGCCAGTTCGCCTGGCGAGGCTCGCTTACGGCCCAATCACCTTGGGGAAGATCGTCCTCATCGCTTTCTCGCGCCTCGCGGATTTGGTCGAAGACGGGTTCATACTCGAGGTGTTTTCCCATAGGGTTGTCGAGCGATATTGGTGCCAGCAGAGTTGAAAAATCTGACTGCATAGAGAACCTCAATTATCCAATTAATACTTTGGGACATCCGGCCACGATGGTGCCGCCGTGGGCGCAGCTATCGCCCATACGCGCTGCTGGTTTTTTGCCGATCAGCACCTTTGTGCTGCCCATCACAATGGAGTCGACCGGGCCTACGCAGGTTGCCATTGAACCTACCGTCGCCGCGGGTAACCCACCGATCAACACGGTGGGAGCGCCGGGGGGTAAAATGGGGCCGCCTACATGAGGCAAAGGCGGGAGACCCGGAGCGACCATCGGGCAGACATGCATGTCAGAGACGCGGGCTGCAGGTTGAGCCATCAGGAAGCCTCCTTAGTCAGGCATCGCTGTATAAGGTGACGAGCGCCTTCAACGGGAGTTTCTCCCAGCTCGACGGCCAGCATAACGAGCGCGCACTCAAGCATCCGGGAGGAAAGCTGCGGCTCGGGATACACCGGGGGCAGATCGTCTGGGCTCATGCTACCGTTGGCCCAAAACAGCGAAAGTGCCAGGGCACCTGTGGGGGAGTTAAGATCCTGGCTTTGAGCCTGTTCAAAAATATGCCACCTGCGCGCGTTATCGTACTGGCTAAACTGCTGATTCATCTCGCTAAGGAGTGGATGTAAGCTCGGCGGAACGGCTTCGCGAAGCAATGCGACGAGCTGCGAACCGAGTCGATTGGCGGGCAGGGAATGTGCCCAGCATGTTAGAGCCTCCTCCCACCGACCTTCCTCCAGCAGCTTGTCTGGATTGAATTCGTTCTGTGTCATGGTTTGTTTTTATCCAATGTTGATAATGCCGCCAGAGATAGTGGTCATGCCGCTGCCAGAAACGGTGGCCATCGCGCCTTTAAGTTCGACGGTTCCACTGCCTTCAACTTTCACCATGGCGCCTTTCAATTCAGCGCCAGCGCTGCTTTCAACCTTGAATGCTGTACCGTTGATGGTGATGCCACTGGTTGAAATGGCTATCTTGTTGTTGCCGACTTTTAGTTCGATAGACTGTGTGGATTCAATGCTTAGCGCTTTCTCCACTTTGACGCTGCCACTGCCGCCTGCGACGTCCAGGATGTAGTGGCCATTTTTAATTTTGGTGGTGATGTTCCCGCTGATTTCCTGTTGCCAGTTCCCTTTTTCCAGGGTGAGGTTCAAATTTCCCTCTTTCAGCAGCAGCAGGTCATTACCTTTGGTGAGTTCGGTGCTGCGGTTGGCTGCGATGGTGCTGGTAACATCATTTTTAACGGTCAGCTCGAGATCCTTCTGAGCGACAATGGTCATTAACTCTTCGCCCTTTTTGTCGTCGAAGCTCAGGCGGTGCCCGTCTTCGACGCTGCCTTTTGTTGCACTGCGGGTCACGAATCCGCTCTGTGTTTTTTGCGCCGGCAGGTCGAAAGGTGGTTTGTTTTGACCGTTGTAGACCGTACCGGTGACCAGGGGATAATCGGGATTTCCCTGGATAAAGCTCACCAGAACTTCGCTACCGACTCTGGGAATAAACTGCGCCCCAAACTTCCCACCGGCCCAGGTTTGCGCCACGCGCACCCAACAGGAGCTGGCATCGTCGTTTTTGTTTTCTTTATCCCAGGGGAACTGGATTTTGATACGGCCATACTCATCGGTGTGGATCTCTTCCGAGTCGGGGCCGACGACGGTGGCCGTCAGAATGCCTGGGATTTGAGGCTGCTGGTGGAGAAAAGGGGGATGCCAGGGCTTGTCGGCGTGGGTGGCTTCAATCTGGCATTGGCTACTGCTGCTGCCATCAAAATCATTGCTTACCACAATGCTTATCGCGTGGATAAGGTATGCCTGGTCTCCGGCGGGATGTTCTTTAAGATCAAACGTTTCCCCTGCATTTAACCAGTGAGCCTGCACTGTTGCAGAAAAGAACTGATTATTGGCTTCATAGGCCGCAAGGGTGTTTTTGGCTTCCTGAGTAATCAGCGCGCGTTCACCCTGCGGGGTGATGTCGACAAACATGACGGACTCGTTGTTAGCCGCTTTGCCGCTGGTTTTTTGTAGATCTTCAATTGCAGCAGACTGCTGCATATTGACGCCATGCAGCGCCACGCCTCCAGGAAGCAGCGTTGCCGAGGACTCAAGTTTGGTGATGGTGCCCTCAGAAATCACATCGCCATGATGGTGCCAGAGTAACGCTTTTCCAGGCGTCGGCTTATGGCCGGCTGCGTGATCGGTCAGGACTAAGGTGTGCCCGCTTTCACTGTGTTTGAAGTAGTAGTAGATCCCTTCGTCTTGCAAAAGCCGCTGAATAAAGTCAAAGGCCGATTCGCGGTATTGCACGCAATATTCGCGTTTGTCATACGTGCCGTTGAGCTGAAGGTCTAGCTGGCTAATCTTGTGTTCATTGAGCAAGTCATGAACCAGATCCGGTACGCTGATATTTTGCCAGACGCGCATTCCCCGGCCGTGTTTCAGCTGAGAAAATGCAGGCTCCAGCGTCAGGATGCATTCGCCTTCTTCAGATGTGCGTTGGGCATAGCGAATCCGGGTCACAACGCCATGGAAAACGCGCTGGGGGAGTTCATTACCGCCGCCCCCTATCTGGCAGGAAACTTCCTGCCCGTGCCAGCGCAGTAATTCCGCTTCCTTTTTATGCGTCAACGAATGGAGTTCGTATTCATAAGGAACGAACAACGACTCCTTTCCAGCCAGAGAAACGAGGCGCAGGTCGTTGGCAATATCCCCATTCCACCGAATGAAGTGGTTTTCCTGATCCGTTTTAAGTTGATTGCTATTTAACATGAAGTACATCCTGATGAGAGGACAGGGGCAGGGAGCCGTACCAGATGCAAGTGCGACTCGTTATTTTGTCCAACGCAGAGATCTAACCCTAAGGCACTCATACCAAGCCCACGCGGCGCCAGGTTGGCGCTACTGATTACCAGAGAGACAGAGAAATCCACCACGGGACCGACATAGTCCCGGATGCAAGACCAGACGGCCTCTCTGGCCTGGCCTGAAGAGGCAAACTGGCGTGATACTTCTGGTGACATGGGGCCAAGTATCACGTCGAAATGGGAATGGACTTCGAGGCGCGCGCTTCCAATCATTGGCGCCGTGGATAATGTTTGGGTTGGGTTATTCAGTTGGCAGCGCTCTTCTTTTTTCACTTCGCGCCATCCGCCAGTGAAGGGCACGATGCTGGCCTCAACGCCAAATCTTTGGCTAAGCCAGCGCTCAAGATTCACCATTGATCTCACGGGGGATGAAAAAAGAGGGGCATGCATTGTTAGCGCCTGCGCGTTAGCTTCAGCCAGCAGGCCTGTTAGCGATAGCAGCGCAAGCTGCAGCGGTTTTTCCTCTTGAGATTCTGCCTGGGCGCAAAGGTGATGCTTTTGCCATGCCAGGTAATCAAGGCAGTAAAGGCGGTGCCCGAAGAGATCGATAAAGGCTTTAGCGCTGAGATCGCTGTAACGGTACTGGCGTTCAATCATCCATTCCGTATACGCCGTTGGAAGTGCACCCATTGCACCCGTTAATCCGTTGATCCAGGTACTAACTGCGATGGGGGCATCATGAGAGGCCTGACTCAGGGCTTCGACTTGCCCATCGGGTGCATCCATCGAAAGTGTGGATGTTATTCGCAGTTTTTCATCAAGCAGCTTTTCATCAGGAATATTGCCCTTTCTCAGCTTACGTAGCAGCAAGCGGATCTGCTGGTACCAGTTGAATTTGCTGATAACGGGGATCATAGCCATGACAGTCTCCCCGCTCTCACGGGCCAGATGCGCGTGGTTTGTGATTCTTGTTCAATGACGGTTGTCAGGCGGGTGAAGCTGTTGACCGGTGCGTAAAGCGCCAACAGGCGATCGAGTAAGCAGCAAAGCAGGTAATAATCGGGTTCTCCCAACGCATCGTGGCAAAACGTCAGGGATATTGATATTCCCCGTGCAAGCGAGTGAGGATCGTTGCTAATCAGCCTGGCCGTCACGGGTTCACAGGATAAGTGCTTTATCATATTGACCAGGCGGGCTTTTTCGGTGTCTCCTGCAATATTGTAAAGTGCCAGCATATCTTTCAGGCGTTGAGCCCCATGCGCGCCATCCAGCAACTGATGATTGAGTGAAAGCTGTGAAAGGAAACGCCAGCGCAGAGCGCTTTTTTCCAGTGGGCTTATCGGGCTGGTAGGGTGCGTGAGGCAGGTAATCTTCAATCCTGCAATAGGGGCTGAGGAGTCAAAATCGCCCTCATGATGACCATACTGCAGTTGATGTGGCAGCCCGTGGTTAGTACAGGTCGTGTTGATGGTAATAATTTCTGGGCTTTCAGAAGGTTGACGCGTTTTGTGTTCGCTAAATGCGATAAAATGTTTTAATTCCAGACTGTTTCCGGTGGGGAGTTCACGACGTAATACCTGCCAGCTAAGTCCAGCGTCCTGCTCGTTGGCGGAGGCAACGTGGCTCTCTAAGAGAGGCTGCACGGGCAGATGTTCAATAGTGTTATTCACTTTCCGCTGCAGGGAAACTTGATGCACTGCCCACACATGAATCTGATTTTGATGACGAGCATCGGGCACAATGGGATAGTCTGGCTGGCTATTGGTCAGCGTGATCGGTTCTGCTCGCTGCGGAAATAGATTAATGGCTGGCGTGCAGTTGAGGCGGAAAAAGTTTTTGTCGACTAATTCGGCCAGTTTTTCCAGACGTTCAGTTAATGCATTCCGTTTTATTACTGCCTGTAATTCAAATACCCCATTGCTCTGTACGCTGAAGCCATCAGGAAGCTGAATGTCGATAAAAGAGAACTTCTGTGGAAACCAAAAATAATCCATTAATAAGATATGAATGGGGGCGATCCGGGGATCTGGCGTGAGCAGCGCTTCACCAGCATCAAATCCCACTGAGGACAATACATGGGGCTCTAAAGATATGCTGATATCATTTTGGCGGAGAAATAACCTTTCAACCTCAGAGCAGAGTAAAGTGTAAAGCGTATTTACGGCATTAACAGGACCATGCAGATAAATACGCACTCGCTCGTTAGCCAGTTTTGCTCCAGGCCAAACCTGGAAAAGTAATTGTAGTTTCCAGCTTAACGCATCGCTGTCAAAACTAAGCTTTGCCTCGTTAACAGACAAAGGTAACAACGTTACCGGATAGATTGTTTGAAATTGATAAGGTAGCTCTGGGCTTTGTCGTGTAAAAAGAGACGTACCTGCATCAAACCTATTTTTGTCAGTAATTCCGGAACGCAAAATATCCGGCGTGATCGTTACAATACACGTTGACGGTAATGTCCGTAGAAATTGAGGTGCAAGGGTGTTGAGTAATGCATCAACAACTTCGGGGATGTCATCATCCAGCCGTTGATGGATGCGGGATGTTAATAGTGCAAAAGACTCAATGAGGCGACTGATATGAGGGTCTTCTGACTCACCTTCAACAAATCCGAGACGACGCGCGATTTTCGGAAAACGGTATGCAAAAACCTTTCCGTGTTCCTTTAAAAACCGAAGTTCTTTCTGATAATAAGAAAGTAATTTATTCATGGAGATAAAATCTTCCGTTACAGTCGTCCCATTCCAGCTCGAAGAGCACAGGGGATTGATCGTAATATCCTTGCAGCGTGAAAATAATGTTTTGGTTATTGCCCGTATGGCTTGCTACCGAAATGCTTGTCAGACGGGGTTCAAATCTGTCAATAGTATTCATTAAGCGTTTTTCTATTGTTGATTTACGCGTATTTACTTCATGTACTCTGCTGAATGATTCGTCTATGCCATAATTTAATATCGATGCGTTAACATACTGGACCGTTTCAATGTCCGGAGTGCGTGAGCGGGAAGTCAGCAGCATCATCAACTCTTTTAATAATGTATCCTCTGGCCTTTCTTCACAGTAGTAATCATCCTCAAGTTCAAAAGGATGATTATCACTGAGTCTGGAAAGAAGCGAAGGTATCATTATGGCGTTCCTGTTCCCACCCATAGGGACTATGGGCGGGAGATTTTTATTTCAGCACTTTTTCTGGAATGCTATATTTAATCGGTCCAATCTTATCGAGGCCTGATTCTGTAGCATTGGCAACGTTAAAGACAACTTCAACCATTCCTTCAAATGAGAAGGTCAGGTTAATGAAAAGTTGGTCACGCATTTCAAAGCTAAGGCTTTGAATTGTACAAGTGGAATATACGGCGCGCTGTATTTCATAGTCTGCGTCAAATTTATCAGAGCCACGGTGTACAATGGTGATCGTAACGTCTTTGTGACCTCTTTTTAGATAGTTTTCAAATATTTTGCTGGTTTCTTTCGTTACCAGAATAGACATCTGAACGGAGTCAAAATAGGTTCCATCAGGGCCAGAAAAAGTATTCAGGCCAGCAGGGGCGTAGCCCTCCATCCATTTGCTGTATTTCTTCTCTTCTGAAGAGCCTGCAATGGTTTTTCCATCAATCTTAACTTCAATAAATTGGCAGTCTTGCAATTTAGCCATAAAAAACTTCCTCTAGTGGTGATATTAACAACATGAAATAATTAGCCCGCAGCAGATGGCAATTCAGCTACCAGGCGTAGAGACATACTTAATCCCTCAAGTTGGAAATGAGGTTTTAACCATGCAATTGCTTTGTAGGTACCCGGTAATCCTGGTACTTCTACAACATTAATTTGGGCTTCACGGAGTGGAAAACGTGCTTTGGTTTCAGGGCCTGCATTATCTGAGGCGACGACATATTGCATGATCCACTTCTGCAAATATTCCTCACATTCACTGCGGGACATAAAGCTACCAACTTTGTCCCTGACGATAGATTTGAGGTAATGCGCAAAACGGGATGTCGCAAGCAAATAAGGTAGCTGGCTTGATAAGCGAGCGTTGGCATTTGCTTCATCGGAATTGTAAAGACGTGGTTTATTAAAAGACTGTACGGCAAAAAAGGCTGCATAGTCGGTGCCTTTACAATGTACTAAGGGAATAAAACCAAGATCGGACAGTTCTTTTTCGCGACGATCGGAAATGGCTACCTGCGTTGGGCACTGCAAAGTACGCTCTCCGCTTTCAGAAACATAGGTATAAGCCGGCAGTGACTTGACCAGTCCGCCGCCTTCTACACCACGAATGGATGCACACCAGCCATATTCTTCAAATGATTCAACAATACGACCCGCGAGTTCCCACGCGGAGTTAATCCAGAGGTAATCCTGTCCTGCGGCGTCTTCCTTGATGGACTCTTCAAAAGTGAAAGTTTCCGCCGGAATTGTTTTTGTACCGTAAGGGAGTCGGCCAAGGACGCGAGGCAGCGTAAGGCCAATATAGCGACTGTCGTCATTTTGACGGAAAGAACGCCAGCGGGCGTAGTCGGTGGTGTCGAACATTTTTGCAAGATCGCGCGGGCGTGGGATCTCCGAGAAATCATTCATTGACAGCATGCCAGGGGCTACGGCGCTAAGGAACGGTGCATGTGCCGCAGCGGCAACGTGCGAAATTTGCTCCAGTAAAGAGATGTCCTGAGGGGTATTGTCGAACTGGAAATCACCGACAAAGGCAGAAAAAGGTGTGCCACCAAATGTGCCATACTCACTTTCGTAAACACACTTAAAGAGCATCGACTGGTCAAAATCACTGGCGGATTTAAAATCTTTAATCAGATCCTGCTTGGTACATTGCAGCAAGCGAACCTGCGTATTTTCAGTTACGCTGGATTGGATGAGTTTATGCAAACCGCGCCAGGAAGATTCTTTTTTCTGAAACTCTGGAGCATGAATAATTTGGCTCACTTGTTCAGACAGCAGGGCGTCAATAGCGGCAATTCGCTGTTCAATACTGCCAATCAGATCGCTGGAGATAACAACTTCGCCGGAAAGGACTTCGGACAGGAAATTATTCAGCTGAGACTTCATACGGTCGCGGTCGGACTCACGACGAATAGCCTGGGTATTATCGATAACCTGATTAAGATAATCATCGTTAAACGAGGATTCTACCACTGCTTCCTGCATTTGTTCGGTGCTCATTCTTGATCGTCCCCACCTATCTCAGTTTTACCTGCTAAGGTATTTTGCTCTGTAGCCATTTCCAGGAGTTGTTCTTTTAGACGTTCATTACTTGCAGCCCGATTTTTAAGATCGCTAAGCTGCTCACGTAAATCCATGAGCTTTTTAAGCGGTTCTACCTGGCGTACAACATTGTCTGGAGAAAAATCATCAATGCTATTGAAGGTCAGCGAAACGGCCAGTTTTCCATCCGTACCTGTAAGCGTGTTATCCACCAAAAACTCAGCTTCAGGTTTCATTGAACGCATAACCTCATTAAAGTTGTCTTTATCAACATTAATGAATTTACGATCTTTCAATGTATCGGAACTTTGGGTGAAATCACCCATCACACCCACAACCAAAGGGAGTTCCTTTGCCGTTTGTGCATCACCTATTTCAACATCATAGGTAATTTGTACTCGCGGTGGGCGAGCTTTATCCAGTTTATGTTGTGTATTGCTCATGAGTTTATCCATTAAATAAAAGATTGAGTGTTAAAACATTATTTAGCAAAAAAAAAGCCATGCAGTTAGCGTCAAGGCCGTTGGAAGCCATTTCTTAAATGCGGTGTTATGAAAGAAAACACCGATGACAAACAAATATTTAACAACTCTACTGAGGTTTTTATAGCTAAATCCTCAGAATCAGAATCAGAATCAGAATCAGAATCATGAAATGATATTGCTATGATCCTTATTTATCATGTCTGTGACCGGCAAGTGTAATCGCCATTATCCGTTAGTTGGGAAATTAGACAGGAAGGTGTATTTCTTAGCAATGAAAATGTTATTAATTAATCATTATTAATCAAAACAGTAAAAATGAATGTGTAGGAAATTAAATTTCCGCTCTTAATTAAGATGGGCCTTAACTTGTTTAGCTTTTTGTCTTTGTGTTAAGATCATTATTTGGGTATGGTCCTTTCTCCGGTACTGTTGCCTATTGTGGTTTCTCATAATTGAATAGTACACGGAGTTGAATACATGCCTATTGGAGACTAAGGATAAGTGGAAATGGAGCAGTGTAGCTCAAGTGGTTCATATAACTATATGATAAATGATGAGATAATCTTCAATCCTGATAAGCGAGTTTTGTATCGTGTGGATGACGAAGCCAATGTTGAAACTCTTAATACCCCCACAACAAAATGCTTTCTTTTGCTAATATCACGCAACGGAATCGTTGACCAGGCAACTATATACTCATATGTCTGGGGTGAAAATGAGAGCATGATCACACCCAACAATCTATATCAAAATATTTCGCTCATTCGCCGCGCGCTATCAAAGTTAAGTCCAGGTCTCAATTTAATAAAAACAATCCCCAGAATAGGTTTTTCGATAGATACCGAGATAAAAGTTGAAAAAATTCCTTCGGAGAAAGTTGAGTATGATGAAAGCCATGAAAGCCATGAAAGCCATGAGCGCCATGAAAATCCGATAGAGGTAAAAAAAGAGCCAGCTCCTGGTGTTAATGTTGCTGCAAACGACGTTGTAAAAAATAAAATGCTCCATCCTATGGCCATCATTTCATTGGCTGTCTTGACTACCATTGCCTCGGCGTTATTTGTTTCCAGTACATCACGTCAGTCTTCGTACTTTCTTAGCTATCATGCGTACCTTAATAATGATGGATGCAATATATATACCTCAGTAACGACACAAAGAGATATCAAGTTTGTTACCGATAAGTTAATCAGCAAATGTGAAAGAACGCCATGGAATTATGTTTCCTACAGTAATCTATTTTCTGATATTTCTGTTATTTCATGTGCGCAGCCGCTGGGAAGCAATAAAAAAAATAGTTGCAAGTCAGCTTGTTTTTTTGTGGGGAGTTGATGTGTGAATAATAGACGATATTTAATGATGATATCATTTCTTGTTTTTTTACTTATTGTTGTCATATCGGTGGGCGGGCTACGGCGTTATCATGCCAATCACTTTAGCTGTAATGGGGTATATTCTGTATCCTACAATGACGTTGTGCTTCATGCTAATGCGCGAATGACATTTTCCGGCAGTGAAGGAACGGCTGTTCTAAGTGGAGTACTCGAAAGTGATTCAACTAAAGTCAGTAATATTGTTATTTCTACAATGTTTGATGTTAGGAGGGTTAAAGAATCATTTGTACTGACTGCAACAAAAAATACAGTTGAACTAAGTGATGAAAAAGAAAAAATTGAAAGGATTTTGCCGGAGTTTTATTATAATAAAGGGTCGAGTGTGATTTATGATATTCTTCCTCAGGGAGACGATTACCTTTTTTTAAGAGGAGGGGTTCCGGTATTTTTCTGCAAGCGATAATATAGCTCCATTCATTTATAGTTCAGGCTTTCTTAAAAAAATACGTTATGCCACCTCAAGCGTGGGGTGGTCTTTTCCTATATATTTAATTTTTATTTAATAGTGATGAAATGGTGTTGCTTAATGTTAAATTAGAATGTCATTGTTATTCAGTGAATGCCATTTTTTTGCATTGATCTATTTATTTAATTGACCTGGATGGTAGTGTCTTCTAAATTGATACCGGTGCGCCAAAATAGTATCCTTGCATATAATTTACTCCGCATTTATGAAGTAAATCTCTTTGGGTTTTTGTTTCAACACCCTCAGCAACAAGTATGGTATTGACCAGAGAGGATAAATAAACTAACGATTTTATCGTACTTTCATAAATCAGACTGTTACCATGCGTTAGAGACAATTCCCTGTCGAGTTTGAGCATATAAAACCCCATTGCTTCAATGTATTTTATGGATATGGAGTTGTTGCAAAAATTAATTGCAATATCTATATTGTTTTCTGACAGTGATTTTATTGCATCAATCATGCTATCTGTCAGTATTGCTCCATTGCCTTCCACCAGCGCCAGAACGAGTTTTATGTCTTCTCTTATCTTTTTCCTGAACGAGAGCAAATACTTCATGAAAGAGTTGGATAATAGTTGATTGGGAATAATATTGAAGCTGATGAAGCCATCAGGCGATAGCTTGTCAGTGATCTCCTCTATTCGCTCATTGACATGGCTCATTAAGCATATCGTCAAGTGGTTGTATTCTACGTTTGACTTGAAGGTGTGTACCAGTGAGTCTGGTGATAGGTATTTTTTAATGGGCGTTTCCTTCATCACCCTAAGTAATATTTCAAAGCCAATAATGCGGCCTGTGTTACAGTTTGTCACTGGCTGTGAATACGGTTCTATAATATATTTAAACACTGTAAGCCTTTATAAGTGTATTGAATCTAATAGAAACTAATACCGCATAATTTCCCTTCAGATAATTTCAGGTGAAGTTGTTATTGATTGTCTTCAGTCTTTTTGATGTTTTTTTAATGATTGGCTCCTTTTTAATGACCCTAAGCAGGGCTAAACTTTAACGATAAAATTGTTACCAGTAAATAAATACAAACTTAATTTTCCCTGTTTAGTCTTAAGCACCTGGTGGAACAACGTGAGGGTGTTAAAAATAATTCTTATTTTTTTATCATCGGAAAAAAGAGTCTTAATGGGGCGATTTATGCGCAGTAGTCCGTGAAAAAGAGAACTTCGCCGTTTGCTATGCATAAAGGCTTACCGTCGGTATTTTTTCATCGAGTTTACTAGCCGTTAGGGCTGAAAAAACGGTTATTTTTACTAAAAACAGATGCATGTCCCTTGGCTTGCTTTACACTATGTGGCAAACAAAGAGCTGCGTCCGATAGGGAAAAAGATGGCGACATTGAAAGACATTGCGGTTGAGGCGGGCGTTTCGCTGGCGACGGTTTCACGGGTGTTGAATGACGACCCCAGCCTGAATGTGAAAGAAGAGACCAAGCGGCGGATCCTTGAAATCGCGGAAAAGCTGGAATACAAAAACAGCAGTTCGCGCAGAATGCTGGCTAATCCCGTTGGACAGCATCATTTTTTGGCTCTCTACAGCTATCAGCAAGATCTGGAAATTAACGATCCCTACTATCTGGCTATTCGCCACGGTATTGAGACGCAATGTGAGAAACTCGGGATCGAACTAACGAATTGTTATCTCGGGCATTCTTTGCCTGAAATGAAAAAGGTGACCGGCGTCCTGGTGGTGGGCCAGCCTTCCGACGCGACGCGCGAAACCTTGCGCGCGATGACAGATAATCTCTGCTTTATTGACTTCCATGAACCGGGTAGCCAGTACGATGCCGTAGACATTGACCTGGTGCGCATTGCTAAAGAGGTGATCGATTTCTTTATTGCCCAGGGCATGTCGCGCATCGGTTTTATTGGCGGTCAGGATAGGCCGGGAAAAGCCGATATTCGTGAGATAGCATTTGCTGAATATGGCCGCCTGAAGGGAGTGGTGTCCGAGAGCGACATCTGGCGCGGTGGTTTCTCGAGCTCATCAGGTTACGAACTGGCAAAAACGATGCTCGCCCAGGAAGATTACCCCTCTGCGCTTTTTGTGGCATCTGATTCCATTGCGATTGGCGTATTACGTGCCATTCACGAGCGCGGACTAAAGATCCCGGACGATATTTCGCTGATCAGCGTGAACGATATCCCCACCGCACGTTTTACCTTCCCGCCGCTTTCCACGGTGCGCATCCATTCCGAAATGATGGGCAGCCAGGGCGTTAATCTGCTGGTTGAAAAGGCCCGCGATGGCCGGGCCCTGCCGCTCAATGTCTTTGTTCCCAGCGTGCTTAAACTACGCGGTACCACGCACTAGCTTACTTTCACGCCGGAGAACAATCGTTTTCCGGTGGTCTCCCTGGTCTGTCGATATCCCCCTGTCCTGAACGCTCATTTTGTGATCGAGTTAAAGCAAATGGCCTTCGCTCGTTTTATTTGGTAAAAATTTTACTAAAATTAAACGTAATTATTTAGTCAGTACAGGGAGGCGAGATGAATCGCTGGGAAAATCTGCAACTTACTCATGAAAACAGGCTGCCGCCGCGCGCCTATTTCTTCGCTTATGATTCACTGGCGAAGGCCCGCTCGTTTGTACGTGAAAACAGTAACCACTTTTTGTCCCTTAGCGGGCAGTGGAACTTCCGTTTCTTTACTAATCCGCTCTTAGTTCCAGAGGCATTTAGCACAGAGTTGATGGCGGAGTGGGGCACAATCACCGTGCCGGGAATGTGGCAGATGGAAGGCCACGGCCAGCTGCAGTACACCGACGAAGGTTTTCCTTTCCCTATTGATGTGCCGTTTGTGCCGAGCGATAACCCAACGGGGGCGTACCAGCGGATGTTTACGCTGGGCGAAAACTGGCAGGATAAACAAACGATTATCAAATTTGATGGCGTAGAAACTTACTTTGAAGTCTACGTGAATGGCCGGTACGTTGGGTTCAGCAAAGGGAGCCGCCTGACGGCCGAGTTTGATATCAGCGCGGCGGTGAAAACCGGCGATAACCTGCTGGCTGTCCGCGTCATGCAGTGGGCTGACTCGACCTATATTGAAGACCAGGATATGTGGTGGACGGCGGGGATTTTCCGCGATGTTTACCTGGTTGGGAAGCATCCCCTGCATGTTCAGGATTTCACGCTGCGTACCGATTTCAGCGACGACTACCGCAACGCGACGCTTGCCTGCCAGTTGATGCTGGAAAACCTCACAACCCAGGCTGCCGGAGCCACGCTGGAATACACCTTGTTTGATGGCGACACCGCGCTTTATCGCGGGGTGAAAGAGCATTTAACGGTTGATCGGCAGCTCAATATCGACTTTTCGATTGACGTCAAAGCACCTCAGCAGTGGTCGGCGGAAAATCCTTATCTTTACCAACTGGTGATAACGCTCAAAAATGCGATGGGTGAGGTGCTGGAAATCATTCCCCAGCGCGTGGGATTCCGCGATATCAAGGTCCGCGATGGCCTTTTCTACATCAACAATCACTATGTGATGCTGCACGGCGTTAACCGCCACGACAATGACCACCTCAAAGGCCGGGCCGTGGGGATGGATCGTGTTGAAAAAGACCTGCAGCTAATGAAGCAGTACAACATCAACTCAGTGCGAACGGCACATTATCCAAACGATCCACGTTTCTATGAGCTGTGTGACATCTATGGCCTGTTCGTCATGGCGGAAACGGATGTGGAATCGCACGGTTTTGCCAACGTCGGTGACCTGAGCCGCATCACGGACGACCCCGCCTGGGAGCACATCTACGTAGAGCGCATTGTGCGTCACGTCCATGCCCAGAAGAACCACCCGTCGATCATCATCTGGTCACTGGGAAATGAATCTGGCTACGGCTGCAATATCCGCGCGATGTATCGCGCCACAAAGGCGCTGGATGACACCCGGCTTGTGCATTACGAAGAAGATCGTGATGCGGAGGTCGTCGATATTATCTCGACCATGTATACCCGCGTTCCGCTGATGAATGAGTTTGGCGAATATCCCCATGCCAAACCACGCATTATCTGTGAATACGCCCACGCCATGGGCAATGGGCCTGGTGGGTTAACGGAGTACCAGAACGTCTTTTATCAGCACGAAAGTATCCAGGGGCATTACGTCTGGGAATGGTGCGATCATGGTATCCAGGCCACCGATGAAACTGGCGCGGTGCGGTACAACTACGGCGGTGACTATGGGGATTACCCTAACAACTATAACTTCTGCCTGGACGGGCTGATTTTCTCCGATCAAACGCCCGGGCCGGGGCTGCAGGAATACAAACAGGTTATTGCGCCGGTTAAAGTCCGGGCCGAAGATCTTTCGCGCGGCTTGCTGCACGTTGAAAATAAACTGTGGTTCTCAAGCCTGGACGATTACACCCTGAACGTCGAAGTGCGCGCCGAAGGCCAGACACTTTCCAGCCAGCGGCTAAAAGTTGAGGGGCTGGCGGCCAACAGCGGCCGCGATGTAGCCATAACATTGCCTGCGCTCGACGAACGCGAAACCTTCGTCAATATCACCGTGACCAAAGACTCCCGCACGCTCTATAGCGAAGCCAACCACCCGATTGCGGTTTATCAGTTCCCGTTAAAAGCGAGCACGTTGGCAAAAGTACCGCACTGCAATACCAGCGCGACGCCGCTGCAAATCGTTGATGACCGCCTGAGCTATCGTGTCATCGGCCACAATTTCCAGGCTGTGTTCTCAAAAGTCAGCGGCAAGCTTACGGCGTGGCTGGTCAATGGGGTCGAACAGGTGACGCGTGAGCCGAAGATTAACTTCTTCAAGCCCATGATAGATAACCACAAGCAGGAGTTCGAGGGGCTGTGGCAGCCGGCACATTTGCCGATTATGCAGGAGCATTTACGCGGATTCAGCGCTGAAATGCACGGCGATGTCGTGACGATCGTTACGCAGACTATCATCGCCCCGCCGGTGTTTGATTTTGGTATGCGCTGTACCTACCGCTGGCAGGTCACCCCGCAAGGGCATATCAACGTCGAAGTGCAGGGCGAGCGCTATGGTGATTACCCGCATATCGTGCCGTGCATTGGCTTTACGTTAGGGATTAACGGCGCCTTTGAACAGGTGGATTATTACGGCCGTGGCCCGGGCGAGAACTATGCCGACAGCCAGCAAAGCAACATCATTGACCTCTGGCATACCACCGTGGACGACATGTTCGTCAATTATCCCTTCCCACAGAATAACGGCAATCGCCAGCACGTGCGCTGGGCTTCATTGACCGATCGCCACGGCAGCGGCCTGCTGGTTGTGCCGCGCCAGCCTATCAACCTCAGTGCCTGGCATTACACCGCTGAAAATCTGCACGCCGCGCAGCACTGCAATGAGCTGCAGCGCAGCGACGACATCACGCTAAACCTTGACGTTCAACTGCTCGGACTCGGCTCCAACTCGTGGGGAAGCGAGGTGCTGGACAGCTGGCGCGTGTGGCTCCACGCCTTCAGCTACGGTTTTACGCTGTTGCCGCTGGAAGGCGGGCGTAACACCTCGCAGGCGCTGGTTAATCACGATTTCGGCACAGATTTCTTTTCTCCTGTTTCACATAGCGAGGCTGAACAATGAGAGTTCTCGAGAATTTAGAACAGTTTAAGCAGATCTATCACAGCGGCCGGAAGTGGCAGCGCTGCGTGGAAGCTATCAATAACGTCGACAACATTCGTCCCGGCGTGGCCCATTCCATTGGTGATTCCCTCTCATACCGGGTGAGTACCGACAGCTGCACCGACGCGCTGTTTGTGGGGAGTCGTCGCTATTTTGACGTGCACTACTACCTGCAGGGTCGGCAAAAAATTGAGTTTGCGCCGAAAGGGCAGTTGAAAACGGTGGCCTGCTACCGGGACGAAACCGACCGGGAATACCTGAAAGGCATCGGCGACATCGTGACGGTGACCGAAGGGCAGATGGTGATCTGCGACCCCGAGGAAGCTTACCGTTTCATCAGCGATGAGTGGGTAAAAAAAGTGGTCCTCAGAGTCACGATTGAAGACGGCTATTTCCTTAATAAATAACGCCAGTTTCGATGCGTACCACGGCCAGCGGTATACTCCGCTGGTCTTCCCTGTACCCTCCCCATGACGGGGATGTGAATTTTTGGAGGACGTATGTCCACATCCATTCGGGCAAAAATAGGCAAGTTTGCCCTGCTGTCGATGGCGTTTACGGCGGTCTTTAACGTACGAAACATCGTCAATAACAACATTGAGTTAGGGCTAAGCTCGGCGCCGATTTTCTTATTTGCGACGGTGGTGTACTTCATTCCCTTCGTCTTTATCATCGCCGAATTTGTTTCGGCGAATAAAAATTCTGAATCAGGTATGTACGCCTGGCTGAAACAGCCGCTGGGCACGCGGGCGGCCTATCTGGGGTCGTTTCTGTACTGGTTTGTGAACCTGTTCTTTTTCCTGTCGCTGCTGCCAAACGTGGTCGCCTACGCCTCCTACGCCATCATGGGCTATGCCATTCCGTTCTCACCGATGATCACGTCGTTGATTTCGATTGTGCTGTTTGCGATGGCGACGCATATCTCGACCAAAGGGGCGACGTGGCTGGGGAAAATCTCAGAGTGCGTGGCCTATGGTGTCTTTGCGCTGTTTGCTATCTACGTGGTCGGCGCATTAACGGCGTTGGGCAGCGGGCACGTTCCTGCGCAGCCGATCACGCTGGAAGCGATGGCACCAACCATCAACTGGGCCACCTTGGGCATTATGTGCTGGATTTTTCAGGCGGCAGGCGGGGCAGAAACCGTTGCGGCGTATCTGAATGACACGAAAGGGGGCCAGAAATCCTTCATCAAAGTGATCATTACCGCCGGAGTGCTGATTGGCGGCATGTACGCGCTGGGCTCGCTGTTGGTGAACGTTTTTGTCGCGCGGGAAGATCTCACCTATGCGGCCGGTATGGTAGAAATCTTCACCGGCCTGGGCGCATATTTCCATGTTTCTGAAGCATTAATGGGGCGATTTGTCGGCATTATTCTGTTTATTGCCATTTTCGGCAGCATGATGATGTGGACTGCCGCGCCGGTCAAAATCCATTTCTCGGAAATTCCGGAAGGCATTTATGGCAAGAAAACCACTGAGCTGAATGAGCACGGCGTGCCGGTACGGGCGGCCTGGTGGCAGTTTGTCTTCGTACTGTTAATGCTTATCGTCAACGGTTTTGGCTCCGCCAGCGTCCAGCAAATGATGAACACGGCCATTAACCTGACGGCGGGCACGGCCATGCTGCCGCCAATATTTATTATGGCGGCTTACTTTGTCTTCCGTTGGAAACACGATGACACGCCGCGAGATTTCCGTATGGGGTCAAGAAAAGTGGGGATGGGGGTTGTCTCCATGCTGATGCTGATCTTTGTCGTCAGCATGACCGCCTCGGCATTCCCACCGGGGGTCGATCTGGTCAACGCGTTCTTTATTAACGTCTTTATGACGGCAGTATTCTCGGGCCTGGCCTGGTGGTGGATCAGTCGCTTTGAGAATAAACAGAAGGCAAAGCGGCAGAGCAGCCCGGATTTCACCTCCCGACCATCGAAATAATTCCGCCCCTGGCCAGCCGTTTTGCGGCTGGCTAAGCCTTCACCCTCCCGCCATTTTCGCGATGGGGTTAAAGCAAACTGGCTTTGTGTTTTTTACTAAAATTTTACCAAAATAAATTATAAAAATTAACGTCCTCTTCCCTACAAAAGAACGCAGCCCTGAAGACTGCGTGGAGATGTGTTATGTCTGAGACGAAGCGTAATACTATCGGTAAATTCGGTCTGCTCTCCCTGACGTTCGCGGCCGTGTACAGTTTTAATAACGTCATTAATAACAATATCGAGCTTGGGTTAGCGTCAGCGCCGATGTTTTTCCTGGCCACGCTGCTTTATTTCATTCCGTTCTGTTTAATCATCGCCGAGTTTGTTTCGCTGAATAAAAACTCGGAGGCCGGGGTTTATGCCTGGGTTAAAAGCGCGCTGGGGGGCCGCTGGGCTTTTATTACGGCCTACACTTACTGGTTTGTTAACCTGTTCTTTTTCACTTCTCTGCTGCCGCGCGTTATCGCCTATGCATCCTACGCGTTCCTCGGGTATGAATACATGCTGACGCCGGTCGCCACCACGGTGCTGAGCATGGCGCTGTTCGCCTTATCAACGTGGGTTTCAACCAATGGGGCAAAAATGCTGGGGCCAATCACCTCGGTGACATCCTCCCTGATGCTACTGCTGACGCTCTCCTATGTCTTATTGTCAGGGGCGGCGCTGGTGGGCGGTATTCAACCGGCAGACCCCATCTCCGTAGAGGCGATGATTCCCAACTTTAACTGGGCATTTCTTGGGATCACAACCTGGATATTTATGGCGGCGGGCGGGGCCGAATCGGTGGCCGTGTACGTCAACGACGTGAAAGGCGGGTCTAAATCCTTTGTGAAAGTGATAATCCTGGCCGGAATATTTATCGGCTTACTGTATTCCGTCTCCTCGGTGCTGATTAATGTTTTTATCAGCAGTAAAGAGCTGAAATTTACCGGGGGATCGGTACAGGTTTTCCACGGCATGGCGGTCTATTTCGGTCTCCCGGAAATCGTGGTCAACCGCTTCGTGGGCCTGGTGTCATTTACCGCGATGTTTGGGTCGCTGCTGATGTGGACGGCAACGCCGGTGAAAATCTTCTTCTCGGAAATCCCCGGCGGTATTTTTGGTGAAAAAACCGTGGCGCTAAATAAAAACGGCGTGCCCGCGCGTGCCGCCTGGATTCAGTTCCTGATTGTGATCCCGCTGATGATTATCCCCATGCTGGGATCCAGCACCGTCCAGGATTTAATGAACACCATAATCAACATGACAGCCGCTGCTTCCATGTTACCCCCGCTGTTCATCATGCTGGCGTATCTCAATTTACGCCGTAAATACGATCATCTGCCGCGTGATTTTAAAATGGGATCGCAGAGAACCGGCATGGCCATCGTCTCAATGCTCATTGCGATTTTCACCGTCGGTTTTATCGCCTCCACGTTCCCAACCGGCGGCAATATATTGACGATCGTTTTCTATAACGTGGGGGGAATAGTGATTTTCCTGGGCTTTGCATGGTGGAAATACAACATATACATCAAAGGATTAACTACAGAAGAGCAAGTAAAGGAAGCCAGGCCGGTGGTGCATTCGGTCTGATCTCAACGGCACGTCATCGCAGACGCTGGTTTCCATAAAGGCTGGATGCCCCCGGCCAGAATAGCCGGGGGCAGTTTGACATACTGGGTCTGAACATCATTAATCAAAACTGACAAACCGGCAGGGCAAACAAAACGGCAACCGCCCGGCCGAAGGCTCAGTAATAGCAACGACTTTACCGGCAAGTAACTTCATAACGTTCCCCATTTCATTCATGAGATTCCGAATCTCAGTGTGAATCTTTCTGTTAATTTTCCTGATGTGTGTCGCCGGGTGATTTCAACGGGTTATCCGTAAGCCTATGCTCGGGTTGTGCAATAAAAACCCTGGTTCTTGCTTTTTAATTCAATGCCGGGTGGGTAAGAATGGAAACGTCTCACTCTCCTTCAGAACGGAAACATATAGGTTGCTCTAAGAGGAAAATCTTCGCCTTAAATAGGGGGGCAGGCTTGAGCCTTAACAAGGCCATGCAGCAGGACGTTCTGGCAAAAAAAGAATGGACAATGCGGTGGTGGCGTTGTTTCACAGTGACTTGCAACAAGGGAGCCTGAACGATAATGGGGCAGAGAAAAAAAGAATTCAGTAGAGGTGTGTTGACGTCAAAATGGTACGCCCTACAGGGTTCGAACCTGTGACCTACGGCTTAGAAGGCCGTTGCTCTATCCAGCTGAGCTAAGGGCGCACGGAGTAATGCAGAGAAACATTACGGCTTGATGCGGGGTGGATTATACGGTCAGCACCTCTTGAGTCAATGGCTTTTCAACCACCTGCGCGACAAATGAGCATAAACCTACATCAGTGCCTGACAGCGGGCCGCGCATCTGACAAAATAGCAGCAACCCCCTTCCTTTAAGTTTACAGATGGAATTCTCTCTCTGATGGCAGCAAAGATTATTGACGGTAAAACGATTGCGCAGCAGGTCCGGCTTGAAGTTGCTGAAAAAGTAAAAGCCCGAGTTGCCGCAGGAAAACGTGCCCCTGGTCTGGCCGTTGTATTGGTGGGAGCGAACCCTGCGTCCCAGATTTATGTCGCGAACAAACGCAAAGCCTGCGAAGAGGTTGGTTTTGTCTCCCGCTCTTATGATTTGCCGGAAACCACCAGCGAAGCGGAGCTGTTAGGGCTGATCGATGCGCTAAACGCGGACGCCGAGATTGACGGCATTCTGGTACAGCTGCCGCTGCCTGCCGGGATCGATAACGTCAAAGTGCTTGAGCGTATCGACCCGGACAAAGACGTGGATGGCTTCCATCCATACAACATTGGCCGCCTGTGCCAGCGTGCGCCGCGCCTGCGTCCGTGTACCCCGCGCGGTATCGTGACGCTGCTTGAGCGCTACAACATCGACACCTACGGCCTGAACGCGGTCATCATTGGCGCGTCCAACATCGTGGGTCGCCCGATGAGCATGGAACTGCTGCTGGCCGGTTGCACCACGACCGTAACGCACCGTTTCACTAAAAACCTCCGCCAGCACGTTGAGAACGCCGACCTGGTGATTGTCGCCGTGGGCAAACCTGGCTTTATTCCGGGTGAATGGATTAAAGAAGGCGCTATTGTGGTGGACGTCGGCATCAACCGTCTGGAAAGCGGGAAAGTGGTCGGGGACGTAATTTATGATGAAGCAGCCGCCAAAGCCTCGTATATTACGCCGGTTCCGGGTGGCGTAGGCCCAATGACGGTTGCCACCCTAATTCAGAATACCTTGCAGGCCTGCGAGGAATATCATGATGTTGATGGAGAGTAATAATGGCGACCTTCTCATTAGGTAAACACCCTCACGTTGAACTGTGCGACTTGCTCAAGCTGGAAGGCTGGTGTGAAAGCGGCGCGCAGGCAAAAGCGGTGATTGCCGAAGGCCTCGTGAAGGTGGACGGTGAAGTTGAAACCCGCAAGCGCTGCAAAATTGTGGCGGGGCAGACCGTCGTCTTTGAGAGCCTGAGCATTACCGTTCAGCCTTAATCGCGCGCGCCCTTTTCAGAACGAAAAGGGCTGGCATCAACTCTCCTTGCCGTTTGGGTGAAGGAGAGTTGCAGAGCCTTTCCCGCCTCAGAACCCAATTACCTTATCAATACCAGGCTTAAAAACCTGCGTCACTTCAAATATTCGATAACAATATGGCAACAGCGCAGAATTCAGTTGCGGGGCAAAAACCGTTTCGGCACTCTAGGTAGAACGTTCTACTAGAACGTTCTACCTACCATAAAAACGCGTGAACAGACAAAACGCGGTTACTGCGTCTGCACCGGGGGAAACGTCCATGAGTCTGTTGTCCAGTGTTGTTAAATCGTTATCAAAGCTTTCCATGATTGGCCGTGCGTTAATGCTGCCTATCTCTCTGCTGCCTGCCGCAGGTTTACTGCTGGCGTTCGGCGATAAGTTTCACTTACCGCTGATGATGAACGCGGGCGGGGTTATCTTCGATAACCTGCCAATGCTGTTTGCCATCGGTTCTGCCGTAGGTCTTGCTGCAGAATCGGGTATTGCCGCGCTGTCGGCGGCGGTGTCGGTGTTTATCATCAACATTACCATTGGCACCGTCATGCACATCACGCCGGAAATGGCCTCTGCGGGCGGGAAATATGCCATGGTGGTCGGCATCCCGACGCTGCAAATGGGCGTTTTTGGCGGGCTAATCTCCGGTATCCTGGCGGCGTGGTGCTACAACAAATTCCACACCATGCAATTGCCGGAATTCCTCGGCTTCTTCTCCGGCAAGCGTTTTGTCGCCATCGCGACGGCGTTTCTCTCCTTCCTGTTGGGGATGGTGTTGCCGTGGGTGTGGTCGTACATTCAGTCCGGTATTGATGCGCTGTCGGTGGTGGTTAACGGAGATAATCAGGCCGCATCAACCTTTATCTTCGGGCTGGTTGAGCGCGCTTTAATCCCGCTGGGCCTGCACCACATCTGGTATCCGTCCTTCTGGTACTCCTTCGGGGAATACACCACCCATACAGGGCAGGTGATTCACGGCGACCAGACGATTTGGTTCAAAATGCTGGAAGAGGGCGTGAAGTCCTTCAGCAGCGACAGCTACCAGAATGCGGGTAAATTCATGCAGGGCGAGTTTCCGCTGATGCTGTTCGCGCTGCCTGCGGCCTGTCTGGCGATGTACCATGAAGCCAACACCAAGAATAAGAAAATTGCCTCCGGTATTCTGTTCTCCGCGGCGCTGACCTGCTTCCTCACCGGGATCACCGAGCCCGTTGAGTTCACCTTCATCTTCGTGGCTCCGATTCTGTATGTGTTCAACGCGGTGATGGCTGGCCTGTCTTATATGTGCATGTACCTGCTACATGCCCATATCGCCAAATCGTTCTCCGCCGGGATGATCGACTACATCTCCTTCGGGATCCTGCCGTCGTTCAACGGCTACCAGACTAACTTCCTGATGGCGGTGGTCGTGGGCGTGCCGATGGCGCTGATTTACTACTTCACTTTGCGCTTCGTGATTCGCCGTTTCGACGTGAAAACGCCGGGCCGTACCGAAGTCACCGCTAACGCGGGAGACAAAACCGACACCGAACTGGCGGGCGATATCATCGGCCTGCTGGGCGGGGCACCAAACATCAACTCCGTGGGCTCCTGCATTACCCGCCTGCGCCTGGAAGTGGACGACAGTTCGATGGTCGACAAAGACGGCCTGAACAGCCTGGGCGCTCGCGGCGTGGTATTCGTCGGCGATTCGGGTATCCAGGTCATATTTGGTGCCAGAGCGCAATTTATTGCACAGACAATGTCGACGATGATCGGTAAATAATGTAATACCTTTCGGCCTCCTGTATGTTTCAGGGGGCTGAAATTTATGGATGTGCGGTTACAGGGGTGGAATGAAAAAGGTCAACATCATTGATGTCGCTGAGCTTGCGGGCGTATCGGTTTCGACGGTTTCGCTGGTGCTTCGCCAGAAGGGCAAGATCTCTGAGGCGACCATTGATAAGGTCAATGCCGCTATCAAGGAACTCGGCTATGTGCATAACGTTGCCGCCGCCAACCTTCGTTCCAGCACCTCTAACCTGATTGGCCTGATTATTCGTGACTTTAACAACTCTTTCTCCGTCAACGTCACCGCGAGCGTTGTTCAGCAGCTCGAAAAACAAGGCTACATGGTGTTTCTTGGCCAGCCGCGCGACGGAGAGCAACAGCTGCGCAACTGCCTGACCTCGTTTAGCCAGCAGGGCGTAGCCGGGGTCATTTATCTGGCCGCCGACTGCCACTCCGCTGAGGTTCCCCAGGCCATTACCGACTGCCCGCTGCCCACGGTGGTTATCTCTGAATCAACCATTACCAGCACCCGTGATGTGATTGGGCGGGATAATCGTCAGGCCGGTAACCAGGCCACGCGTTTTCTCATTGAGCGCGGCCACCGCAATATTGCCTGGCTGGGAGGCACAAAAAGCTGTCTCATCCGCGCCGAGCGGCTGTCTGGCTACCGCAGCGCCCTGCAGCAGTATGGCTTGCCGTTCAGAGAAGAGTGGGCGCCGGAATGTGCAGACGACACATCGGCTTCGGCTTTTGCCACGCGCCTGATGCTGGAAAAGAGCAACCAAATTACCGCCATGCTGTGTCATTCTCCGGCGGCGATCATCGGCGCCATCACCGGTATTCAGCAAGTGGGTCGTACCGTTGGGAAAGACGTTTTCTTAACGCAGCAGGTCTCGCTGATTGGTTTTGAGGATATGATGTACATTAATCTGACCTCGCCGAGCTTTACCTATGTTTCTGCCTCCAGTGAAGAGACCGGGCGACAAGCTGCCGCATTAATTGTCAGCAAAATTAAACAGCCGGAACTTCCTGCCCAGAGAATTATCATTTCTGGTGAACTGGTGCCGCGCGAATCTGCATAACGGGAAGTATATTATCCGTCCGTTATTATTATGCTATTAATCCCTTTCACCCACATTAATGGCATATTATTAACGCATTATTTTCATTTTTATTTCAATTAATCATGAAATCAGCCTGAGATTGCAAACCGCATATATTCTGGTCAGAATAGTCGCTTCTCTTTCAGAATTTTCTCTTAAATATGCTCAAGCGAATTATTCCCTCTCTATTATTAATGCTGGGTTTTTATACCGGAAACGCGCTGGCGGTTGATTGCCAGCGAGCGGCCAGGCCGCTGGAAAACACCATCTGCAATAACGACACCCTGCACTGGCTGGACAGCACGATGGGCGCCATTTATCGCTCTATGCTGGTGAAGGGTAATGGCGCGCAGGTGCATAAAGACTATCTTGAGTGGGAAAAATCGCTTGAAAACTGTACCACCGACGGCTGTATTGAACGAGCCTACTATGAAGGCATCAGCCGAATTTCCGGGGTGAAAGAGGGCTTTGACTGGCAGGGTACATGGTGGAACATCACGGCAGCTAATCGAAGCGGGGGCAAATTAACCTTTAGCCGTAATGCAGAATGGTCATTAACCCTTGATATCAGAGCCTGGGCTGGCATAAACCATGACGACTTCACAGCAGAGGCCCAGAAAATATACGGCATGGTGATAGTGGAGAAAGTACAAAGCACCAGTAACTGTAAACTGCTGCTTATCCCGAGGCAGAATGGCTCGGTCCAGGTGCACAGTAATGGCGAATGGGGCTGTAAATTGTCGATGCCGGTGGGGGTATTTGTTGACGGACGCTATGTGAAAAGCGCCAAGGACCCACGTCCGAAAGCCACGTTGCTGTCCATTGGTATATTCCCGGATGTTGAAACCGACAATCGCTTCAGAGAGATGGTGGGCAATGACTACCAGAATTTTGTGGATGCCGCAAATGTCTATATCTATCAGGATGATATAGACAATATTGGCGCGAAGGTGATTGCCATGTGGGTACGGGGTGAAGCCAATCGCCATACGGCAATTATCATGTACACCCCGGAAGGTAAAATGTGGGCGGCGCGAACGTCGCCGGGTAAAAAAGGGGGGCAGGAAGCCAAGTTTTACCGCTCGAAGAGCAATGAGGCAGACCCGCTGCCGCGCACTATCCGGGGCTGGAAGCTGCGGTTTTTAGATAAGTAGCTTTGCTCAAGCCGCCACTTCTTTCAAACTTAACGTCGCTTCAGGTCGTTACCCTCACCCTGGAAGGGAGAGGGCCGGGGTGAGGGGGAAATCACGCCAATGTCCCGACAATCTTCAAATCACTGTCGTCCGGCACCTCGTTATAAGACAACACATGCAGCCCGGTGCTAAACAGGCGGCCATAGCGCGCCAGAATCGGGCGAAGCTGTGGGGTAACCAGCAGCAAAGGCGGCAGGCTTTTCGCCCTCATCTGCTCGTAAATCATCGGCATGGTATTTTGCAGCTGCGACAGAATATTGGGGTCAACCGGGAAGCTGTCCAGTGCCACTTTCCCGGCCTGTTGGGCCTGATTCAGGGCGTTCAGCAGCAGGTTTTCCAGCTCGTTATCCATGGTGTAGGCGGCAAGCTGACCGCGGTCGCCGTTGATGTTATGCAAAATAGCGCGCCGCAGGGCGTAACGCACATCGGCACACAGCAGCTGCGGATCTTTGGTCACCGCGGCGCTTTCCAGCAGCGTGGCGGCAATGGTGACAATGTCTTTCAGCGACACCTGTTCCAGCAGAAGCTGCCGGTACACTTTCAGCAACTGGCTGAAATTCAGCGCAGCATTTAAGTCTTCCGCAAGCTTGGGAGCCTGCAGCGCCAGGCGCGCATGGAGATGCGTGATATCGTCATAATTAAACAGATCGGGCAAATGCTGGCGCGCCACTTTGTTGACGTGCGTGGCCACCACGCTGGCGCAATCCACCACCTGATAGCCAAGATTTAACGCCCGCGCTTTTTGGTCGGGATCAATCCAGACGATAGCCATGCCGTAAGCCGGATCGGTATCCAGCACGCCGTCAATCTCGCCGTACAGTTCGCTGCCGGGGATCGCCATCAGTTTTTCCGAGTTCACTTCCCCCAGCGCCACTCGAATACCATTGATGTGGATGGCGTACTGGGCGGGTTTGAGGCGGAAGTTCTCACGGATGCGGATCTCTGGCAACAGCACGCCGCAGGTCTCAGAGATAACCTGTCGCGCCCCTCGAATACGCTGCGAAAGCGGGCTGCCTTTGGCCGTATCCACCAGCGAAACCAGCTTGTAGCCAAGGTTCAGACCAATCGGCTCGACCAGCGGAATGCTGTCCCAACTGACGGTAGGTTCCGTGTCGGGGCTGAGCGCCTCCTGAATCGCCAGAATGTCATCATCCTGCTGCTGCGCAGGCTGTACCACTTTGCTCTGCCGCCAGGCGGCAAACAGCAGCAGAGCGGTAAAGCTCAGGAAGGCGATATGCGGCATACCCGGCACGATGGCCAGAATAAACATCACGAACGCAGCGGTATAAAGTACGTTCGGGCGGGCGAGCAATTGCGTTTTAATTTCGTGGCTAACGTCGGCGTCGTCGCTTACTCGGGTCACGATAATAGCGGCCGCAGTCGCCAGCAGCAGGGATGGGATCTGCGCGACCAGGCCATCACCAATCGTCAGCAACACGTACTGCTGGAAGGCGTGGCTGGCATCAAGATCGTATTTAAAAATACCAATACAAATCCCGCCGATCACGTTGATGATAAGCACCATGATCCCGGCAATGGCGTCGCCGCGCACGAACTTTGAGGCCCCGTCCATCGCGCCGTAGAAATCGGCTTCGTTGGCAACGTCTTTACGCCGGGTTTTGGCCTGTTGCTGATTAATTAATCCGGCATTCAGGTCGGCATCGATCGCCATCTGTTTGCCGGGCAGGGCGTCAAGGGTAAAGCGGGCGGACACTTCAGAAATACGTTCTGCGCCTTTGGTGACCACCACGAAGTTAATTATGGGGGCGGTCACCGAAGAAGAGCGGAAAGAGATTGTCTCTTTGCTTAACAGCGACTCGCTGTTTGACGGCATGTCCGGGATGCCGATTACCCAGCTAAACGGCTCCGGAGGCAGCGTTACTGTTCTGGCCGGGAAGCCAAAGCCGGATGATGCCAGCCAGGCTATTCAGCAGGATGTTGCTGCGCTACAGGCATTGACCAATGCGGCAAGCCATGGGGAAAGTCTGGAAGACGTGAACCGCCGCTCAGAGCAGGAAATTGAAGATTTGGCCCGGGTGATCATGAAGATCACTTCAGCCTATGAGGCGCAGTCTAATCTGCAAATCGAGATCGTGCCGCAGGGGCTGCGTATTCTGGTGCAGGATGATCAAAAACGAGAAATGTTCCAGCGCAGCAGCGCCATTCTGACTCCCTTTTTTAACCGCCTGCTGACGGAGTTTGCTACGGCGCTGAACGCCATTGACAACAAAATTATTATTACCGGACACACCGATGCGACGCGTTTTCGTGACCAGGAGCTTTACAACAACTGGAACCTTTCCGGCGAGCGTGCCATGCAGGCGCGCAAAGCGCTGGCGAAGGGCGGGCTGGATACCGGAAAAGTGCTGCAGGTTAGCGGGATGGCTGACCAGATGTTGCTCGATCCTGACCATCCGCTCAGTTCGGCCAACCGCCGTATTGAAATCATGGTGTTGACCCATTCCGCTAGCGCTTCGCTGTATCAATTCTTTGGTCAGCATGGCGAAAAAGTGCTTAAGCCGCTGGCCGAGCGCGTGGCGCAGCAGCCCTCCGCGGCACGCTAAGTTTTCAGGTATTTGTGTTGCTTATGTCTATTTCCACCTCAATTGTCTCCACTTTTTCGCCTGCGTCCGAACTCTCCCGGCGTAGGGCGGGATTTTTTTTTCTGCTGCTATTCGTCCTGTTTTCGTCCCAGGCCTGGGCTTCACCCGCGAAAAAGTCTAAAGCAAGCGTGAAGCGCACACAGATCGCGCAGCCGCAGAGTAAAGAAGCCCGTGAACGGATGAAAAATCGTGCAAGGCTGCTTACCCGTGCCAAAAATCGCCTTGCAGTTGTCCCGCCTACGCCCGAACAGAAAAAGCGTCAGGCTGCTGAAAAACTGGTCGCTCGTGCCCTGAACCGTGAGCAGCTCGCCATGCACACTCGCTGGCGTCCTGGGCTGATGGGGGGCTCAGAAGGTCTGTGGCCGTTGGCGACCGAAGCGCTTATGGCTGAGATGGTAAGCCCGCGTGTGGAAGCCACTCTCCACAAAGTGATAGCGCGGCTCAAGCAACAGTTGGGCAAACCCTATGTCTGGGGTGGACAGACGCCCGAGCAGGGCTTCGACTGCAGCGGGCTAATCTATTACGCCTATAACAAGCTGCTTAGCCAAAAGCTGCCGCGTACCGCCAACGGTATGTTTCAGGATCGGCGATTAAAGCGAATAAGTCAGCGCCAGCTTCAGCGTGGCGATCTGGTGTTTTTCAGTATCAAAAGCCAGGATCGCGCCGATCACGTCGGGGTTTATTTGGGAGAAGGGCAGTTTATCGAGGCGCCCAGAACCGGGCTGAATATCCGCATCAGCCAACTGGCAGACAATTACTGGCAGGATCATTACCTGGGGGCGAAGCGTATTTTGACCGAGGAGGCGGTTCTGTGAGGTCAGACCCCTCACCCCGGCCCTCTCCCTTTTAGGGAGAGGATAAGAAGCCGTCCCTCCCGAAAGAGAGACCGCCGCCGCGAATTGAATTAGCGGTGAAATTCACCGGCAGATTCAGGCTGGTAGTGCAAAGCGAGCACTTCAAGGTGAGTCTGACTGCCGTTTGGCAACGTCCAGTTGATACTATCGCCAACCCGCAGGCCGAGCAGCGCGGCACCGACTGGAGCCATAACAGAAAGCTGGTTATCGCTGTCGGTCAGGTTCGCCGGGTAAACCAGCGTGCGTACGTGGACTTCCTGAGTGCTTAAATCGCGAAACTCTACGCGGCTGTTCATGGACACCACATCCGACGGCATCTTCTCCGGGCTGCACATCTCCGCGCGATCCAGTTCGGCGTTGAGCGCCTCTGCCACCGGGGCTTTGGCGTACTGCGGCTGTTCCAGCAGGCGGTCAAGGCGTTCGGCGTCTAGTTCGTTAATGATGATGGCAGGTCTGGACATAGTTCTCTCCGTGTAAAAAAGCAGGGCACTCATGTGCTGAAATCGTACAAAGAAAAACCCCCACCGAAACCGGCGAGGGTTGTTCACGTAGGACCGATGATACTGAGCTTAGCCCGGAGTTGAAAGCGAGATCAGTCACATTTTGGCTTCCCCCGAGTCCCTTACAGAATCACGCTCCCCAGCGCCGCCAGCAGGAAGGCGATGGTGCCGATCAGCGTTTCCATCACGGTCCAGGTTTTCAGCGTCGTTTTCTCATCCATTTCCAGGAAACGCCCCACCAGCCAGAAGCCGGAGTCATTCACGTGAGACAGGACGGTAGCGCCCCCGGCAATCGCGATAACGATAAAGCACAGGTCAAACTGGCTCAGGCCCGTGGTGGCTTCGACCATCGGTGAGACCAGCGCGGCGGTAGTAGTCAGGGCAACGGTGGCTGACCCTTGAGCAACGCGAAGCGCAGTCGAGATAACAAAGGCGGCAACGATAACCGGCATGCCGGTGTCTGAGAGGACGCCAGCCAGCGCGTCACCAATGCCGCTTGCGCGTAGCACGCCGCCGAACATACCGCCCGCTCCGGTCACCAGGATAATGCCGCAAATCGGGCCGAGTGCGCCGTCACATACCTTTTCAAGATGCTGGCGGCTATGTTTGCCGCTGAAGACCATCAGGGCAAAAAAGACGGTAATCAGCAGCGCAATAGGCGTTTTGCCCAGCATGCGCAAGAAGTTCACCAGCGTATTGTCGGCGCTGACCCAGCCGAGCACAGTGGCGGTGTTGAGGCCGGTATCGAGGAAGATCAGCACCAGCGGCATCAGTAAAATTGTCATGACCATGCCGAATGACGGCGGCTGGTGATTCTGATCCACTTCGACTTTACCGAGGAAAGAACTCGGCAGAGGAATATCGAATTTCTTCCCGGCATACAGCCCGAAGAGATAGGCCCCGAGATACCAGGTCGGGATGGCGATAATCAGCCCTACCACAACCAGCAGACCGATGTTCGCCCCCAGCAGTTCGCTGGCGGCCACCGGGCCTGGATGCGGCGGCAGAAGCGCGTGCATCACCGCAAAAGCACCGGCCGCCGGGAGCGCATATTTCAGCGTTGAGCCGCCGAATTGCTTGGCGACGCTGAAGATGATCGGCAGCATCACCACCAGACCCGCGTCAAAGAAGATCGGGAAGCCAAAAAGCAGTGACGCGACGCCAAGGGCAAAAGGTGCCCGGTGAGCGCCAAAGGTCCCAACCAGGGTGTCCGCCAGCACCTTTGCGCCGCCGGAAATTTCCAACAGGCGGCCAATCATGGCGCCGAGTCCAACTAATAAAGCGACGCCTGCCAGGGTGCTGCCAAAGCCACCCAGGATCGTGGGTACAATTTTGTCGAACGGCACGCCTGTGACGAGTGCCACAATGACGCTGACCAGGGTCAGCGCCAGGAAGGCATGTACGCGAAAGCGCATGATCAATACGAGCAGGAGCACGACGGAACAGGCGGCAATACCCAGCAGGCTTCCTGCGCCTAAACTTGTTGTTATTTCGGTCATTTTATTTCCCCAGTGGCAAATTCTCAGATGAATGCACCAAAAGCGTGTTATTGGGTGATGCTGATACCGGTAACATGATATCGGTAACATCCGGTTGCCTGTAAATGAACTCTGTAATGTTTGTTAACATTCTGGGACGAAGTTCAAACAATCAAAATAATCAGTGCGAAAGGTGAGCGGGGGAATTGTTTGGCTGGGAAAAGTCTGACACGCGCCTGACTTACACCATCAGGGAGCGAAATACTGCGGGGGCCACCGTGTAGCACGGGGCCCGGCGGCTTTTAACGAGCAGGGTGTTCCGCTATCGGCAACAAGAGCTCTTTGAGAATTTCATAGCGCTGCTGCGGCGAGAGCCAGATAAACCCCAGCAGTTTTTGCTGGCTGCCTTCACGCTCGAACTGCGCCCTTAGCTGCAGTAAGTACCGTTTTGTTCTGTTCATGGTCACCTCCAGGTTCGTTACCTGAAGGCTATAACCAAAAAACCGGAACAAATAGTGATGCGATTAATTTTTGACTTCAGTATTTATTCTGTCAGTAGCCAACTGCGTCCAGGCGGAAGCTCTTCCCGCAGTTGCCGGGGTGTTTTTGCGGGGCAAAGGAGGCAGTTTGCAGCGGTTGGTTAATCTTGTCTGCCAGCAGGGAGATCTGCATTTCCGTGAGGTAGGCGGGATTACCGTCACAGGTTAGCTTGATAGCATTCACCGCATCGCTGCCCCAGGTTTGCTTCACGGCTTGGTTAAACGCCTTACGCGTCACCACCTGGCCGTAGTGCTGAGCCAGGAACTGGCCAAAAGCGCTGTGTTTCACTTCTCCATTCAGGCGCACCATCGTGCCGAAGTAATCGTCGGGGTTAAAGCCAAAGCAAACGCCGTGCTTGGCGTATTCGTAGCGCTCCAGGCAGGATTGCTCCCCGGCGCCGGGCATCACGCCCGCCAGCTTTGAGGTCATTTCAACGGAAAGCCCGGTATCCGGCGCGGCGCATTTGTTTGAAGCCCTGGCTTCGGCCATATTCGGCACCGGGCGAGTGGCGCAGCCGTAGCGCATCCAGCGTTTTTCATCGACGCCGCGTGACGCGACAGATTTTGGCAGACCGGGCCAGAGGCCGTGAACGGTCAGGAAGGCACTTTTATCCGCCTGTTCCTGCTGGGCTTTACACTCCGCGGGTTCGTTGCGATTGCGGTCGTGCATGCTCTGACAGAAGCCGGTTTGCCAGGAGAGCGCCAGCACGTAGCGATCAAAATCCCCGTACTGGCTGGGCTGCAGGGCGTCGGCAAACGCAAGTGGACTAAGTAAAAGCGGCGTGCAAAGCAGTAAATGTCGCGGTGTGAAATTCATCATTATTCTCTTATCTGTCCTGGAGGCGGGCTTATTATAGGCATAAAAAAAGCGCCTGATGCAGGCGCTTGAAACAATGATGGCTGCGGGTTAGTGAACGATCGCTGCAGCAGGAACCAGAATCTCCGTGGCGATAATCACCACAATAAGACCGACGGCGACCGGCACAGAGGTACGCTTCACCACCTCGAAAGGTGAGATTTTTGCCATCCCGGCAACGGCCACTACCACGCCGGAAACTGGAGAAATGGTGCGGCCCAGGTTGGAAGCCTGCAGCATCGGAATGGTCAGGTATGCCGGGTTAATCCCGGAAGAGTGAGCCAGTTTCGGGATCATTTCGACGAAGGCATAGAACGGTGCGTTACCGGAGCCGGTGGTCATGGCCGCCAGCATGGTCAGCACCACCAGCACCAGCATCAGAATAATGCTTGCGGAACCAAACGAGGTGGCAATGGAGATCAGGCTTTGAATAAAGCCGATGGTGCTTAAGCCCTGGGCAAAAACGCCGGCGGCAACCAGCAGCATCACCACGTTGGCAAAGGCGTCTGCCATGCCGCGATAGCAAACTTCCATCCCGGAGAAGACGTGCTGCGTATTGAAGCTGCGGAAAAACTCAATCAGCGCGGCAATCAGAATACATATCACCAGGATAGTAATGATATGCAGCTGCGGGCCCCATTTGCCGTCGAAAATCAGTACCCCGACAATCGGCGTAAACGGCAGGATGGCGTAGAAAGCGGGCGCGGAAGTCTGAATTTCACTCACGTCCAGCATTTCGTGGTTGATGTGCTCTTTCTTGTCGAGATAGCGCTGCCAGAAGAAATGCGCGATGGCCATGCTGATGATGGCGGCGATGGAGATAGGAATGGTCGTTTTAAAGGCAAAGTCGACCAGCGACATTTCAGAAGCCTGAGCGGCCAGCACCACGTCTCCGGACGTTGGAGCCAGAATAATCGCCGCCGGAGAAGCGCAAATGGCTGCGGCAGCTCCGCGGCTGATACCGACATTGACCATGACCGGGAACAGCGTAGCCATTAACAGCACCCCAAGCCCGGTTGCGGAAGAGACCGCCAGCGACATCAGGCAGGCGACGAAGTAGGCGGCAATCATCAGTAAGTAAGGCGAGTTGATGAATTTCAGCGGCTTAGAGGCCAGTTTGACCACCACATCGTTGGCGCCGATATGGGTCATGTAGGCGGCAAACCCGCAGAGCATCATGATCATCATGCCAAGATCGCCGCCACGGCTCATCAGCAGGATTTTGACGTATTCAAAGATGTCCGTGGCGGTGTAGCCGGTGCTTTCCGCGCTGGCGGGCAACACTTTATGCCCCATCAACGCGCTGACGATAAGTAACAATAACCCGCCGACGAACAGCACGCCGGTGGCGGAATAGCCTTTGATGATGTAGCGGGCAACGCCCACAATCACCACGACCCCGATAATAAGTTCCAGAATGGTAAGCATGATATCCCCTGATACGCTAAGGCGCTCTTCGGCGTCCTTACGCTTGCGGCTGTAAGTGGTTTTCTCTCAGAAATTAAAATAGTGATTTTTTACAGGCGACTGTAAAGGGCTAAGAATTTGCCTCAGAACCCGTTTGGAGTTTCTGATAAGCGTCAACTTTCGTTGCAACGGATCAACTTTAGGCAAAGCTTTTGTTGGCTGCATTACATTTATCGACGTGGTCGATAAAAAATAAGGCATAAAAATTGTGCGAGTTTTGGCGGTATAACCGACGATCGGTTATGTAAAAACAATGATTGTTTTGCCTGATTGTTAACGAATGGCTTTTTCGTAAACCAGTTAAAAAAAACTTTAAAACGCGACAGGCTGCCGCCTATACTGCCGATCTCTTTTATGTCGGGGTTTTTATGCTGCACACCTCCCTCTGGTCGACAAGCCGCTGGCGCTTTATCAGGAAGCATCTTTTGATGCTGCTGTTGGCGTTGGGCTGGTTTTTTGTCAACAGTCAGGTGGCGATAGCGTCCTACGATTGCCCGGTTGATATGACCGCTGGCCCCATGGTAGCCCCGCATGCCGACACCATGCAGATGCCTGACAAGGCGATGCAGGCGAAACTCAGTAACCCGCTGTGTGAAAAACACTGCGTGCCTGACGTAATGCAAAAAGACAACGGGCACAGCTCGCTGGTGGCGTTACCGGTTGCAGATACCCTTGCGCTGGTTGAGCCTCAGTGTTCAACGGTCGTTGAATCCGCCCCTTATGTTACCCCTCCCGCAACAGGACCTCCGGCAACCATTCGTTTTTGCCGCTTTAGAGAATAACTCCAGCACCGTCAATGTTTTGGGGCTTTGCCCATTCCCTTTTTGACTGTGTTTTGGAGATAAATCATGTTTAACGCTATTCGTTCTGCTGCGGCCGGTGCGCTGCTTGTTGTTGCCGCTTTCCCTGCTTTTTCCGCTGAAACTTCCCACGATATGTCCTCTATGAAGGGGATGTCTGACATGCCTGGCATGACGATGTCTTCTGATGCGACTTCGGCGATCAAGGTCTACAAAACCGAAGGCGTGGTGAAGACCATCACCGCCGATAGCGTGTCTATTGCCCATCATCCCGTCGCCGAGCTTGGCTGGCCAGCCATGACGATGACGTTCACTTTGCCGAAAGACGGTTCGCTGCCGGCGTTTAAGGTGGGGGAGAAGATTGCCTTCTCTTTCACCCAGCATGCGGCCGGGTATCAGCTGGCTTCCGCAACCCCGCTTAACTAACCGAGGTTGCTATGAAACAACACACCCTGAGCCTCTGGCTTGGTGGAGTGCTGTTGGCTACGTCTGTCTCCGCCGCTCAGGCGGCGGAGCTCAGCCTGCAACAGACTCTGCTGGCCGCCGAGCACTATTCTGCGGCGCTATCCGCCAACCGTAATCAGAGCGATGCGCTGAACGCCATGGCTGACTCTGCTCGGCAATTGCCCGATCCAAAGCT
The DNA here is from genome assembly GCF_059801165.1 of Cedecea sp. Ae19-4. Taxonomy (NCBI): domain Bacteria; kingdom Pseudomonadati; phylum Pseudomonadota; class Gammaproteobacteria; order Enterobacterales; family Enterobacteriaceae; genus Cedecea; species Cedecea sp. Ae19-4. The sequence goes on from NZ_JBCHWG010000001.1 coordinate 386,359, forward strand.
GAAGTTTGGTATCGAAAACGTGCCGGTGGGGGGAAGTAATAACCATCGCTTTAGCCGTGACGGCATGACCATGCAGCGTATCGGCATCATGCAGGACTACGTCAGCGAAGATAAACGCGACCGTAAAGCGGACACTATTCTGGCGCAGTCGGCCAGTAGCCAGGCCAAAGCGGAGGTGATTCGCGCCAACCTTCAGCGCGATACCGCGCAGGCGTGGCTGGATCTTGCTTTATCTGAGCGAGTGCTGACGGCTGCCCGTAAGCTGGTGAGCGAAACCGAGCGGCAGATTGGCGTCCAGAAAGCCACCGTGGCCAGCGGCAGCTCGCCCGCTTCCGGCGTGGTAGATATTCGTATGACGCTGCTCTCCATGCAGGACAAAGTCACGCTTGCCGAGCGGGATGTCACCCTGGCGCAGACCCGGCTTCTGCAACTGACCGGGCAGACGGTCGATAGCGTGGTGGGGACATTGCCCCGCTACCAGCGGTTACCGGCCGATCCGGCAGTGCTTGAAGAAGGCGTGATGCAGCATCCGGAGGTGATTGAAGCCGCCCGTGAAGCCGACGTTGCTCGTGCGAAATCAGCCCAGTCCGCCGTAGCCGCTAAACCTGATGTTGGGATTGAGGTGTATTACGGACGCCGCGCTGAAGGTTATGACGATATGGCGGGCGTGATGTTCACCGTCGATCTGCCTCTGTTTAAGCCTCAGCGGCAGGATAAAGATTACTCTGCCGACGTTTCCCGTGCGATGGAAGCGAACGATCAACTGGCACTGGCTCGTCGGGAGCGTGTTGCGCTGGTTCACTCGCTGGTGGCTAATTACCAGGCTGCGCAAAGCGTCTGGCAGCGGCAGCAGGATCAGGCTTTACCGCTTCAGCGCCAACGCCTGTCTCTGCTGGCGTCGCAGTACCGCGCCGGACAATCCTCTCTGACTGAGCTGCTGGCCGCTCGCCGGGATCTTCTGGACACCGAGCTGACCGCCAGCAGTGCGGAAAAAGCCGTGGCCACCAACTGGGCGGCGATCCGCTACCTTACGCCTCAGGATGTTAACCAATGAAAAAATCACTCACTTTTTCCCTGTTGGCAGGGGCGGTTGTTGCCGCGCTGGCCGCGGGATATTACGCCGGGAAGCAGCCAACCTTTCACCAACATGCCGAAGCTCAGCCCCAGCAGGAAAGCGGCCGCAAAGTGCTGTATTGGTACGATCCTATGGTGCCCGGTCAGCGGTTCGACAAGCCGGGGAAATCGCCGTTTATGGATATGGCGCTGGTCCCGCGCTATGCCGATGAAGTGGCCAACGATGGCGGCGTGACGGTCAGCAACCGCCAGCAGCAAAACCTGGGCATTAAGACTGCCGCCGTTGAGCGCAAGGCTCTGAGCGTGCCGTTCGCCGCTTTTGCCACCGTAACGCTGGACGAACGCAGCGTACAAATCATCCCGGCCAGCGCTAACGGTATTGTGGAAACGCTGTATGTCAAAGCCCCTCAGCAGTACGTGAAAGCCGGGGAACCGTTGGCGCAGCTGTGGTTCCCGGAATGGACCGCCGCACAGCAGGAGTTTCTGGCGGTGCGCAAGCTGGGAGACAGCGCTTTAACCGCGGCGGCCAGAGAACGGCTGCAGCTGCAGTTTATGCCCACGGAAGTGATTCGCCAGGTTGAGCGCAGCGGCAAGCCACAAACCCGCGTTACCATTCGCGCAAAGCTTGCCGGGTATGTAAATAAACTGGAGGCGCGGGAAGGGCAGCAGGTGACCGCGAATGCCCCGCTGTTCGAAGTGGCAAGCCTTGATTCCGTCTGGATTGTGGTGGATTACCCGCAGTCTCAGGCTCAGGCATTGCAGCCGGGAAGCGAGATTGTGGCGACCGCCGACAGCTGGCCTGGAGAGGTATTCCACGGGCGAGTAAGCGAACTGCTGCCGAACCTCGAAACCACCACCCGCACGCTGAAGGCGCGCATTGTGCTGGATAATCCGCAAATGAAGCTCAAGCCCGGCATGTACCTCAGTGTGCATCTGGCAAATCAGCAGCCCCGCGCCGCGGTTCTGGCCGTGCCGGAGGAGTCGCTGATTGAAACCGGAAGCCAAAGCCGGGTGCTGGTTGCCGAAGACGGCGGCCATTTCCGCCCGGTGAACGTGGTGCCGGGCATCAGCGACAAGGGCTGGGTGGAGATTCGTTCCGGGTTGAATGAGGGCGAGAAAGTGGTCACTTCCGGCCAGTTCCTTATCGACTCAGAGGCGAGCCTGCGCAGCGCGTTGCCTGAAACAGACGCTCAGCCAAAAGCGCCGCCTGCAGCAAAGACCTACGACGGCGAAGGCGTGGTCAAAGCGGTGAGCGCGGACGCTATTACTATTGCCCATCATCCTATCCCCGCGCTGAACTGGGGCGCTATGGTGATGCCTTTCGCGCTGACATCGCCGACCAGCCTGAAACCGGGTGATGCAGTCATGTTCAGCTTTACAATGGACGATGAAAAAGGGGCCGTTATTACTCACCTGATGCCGATGGCGGGGGCGCACAAATGATTGCCGCCGTTATTCGCTGGTCGCTTAAAAATCGTCTGCTGGTGGTGCTGGCCGCCATCATTATGGCGGCGTGGGGGCTTTGGTCGCTGCAGAGAGCGCCGCTGGATGCATTGCCGGATCTCTCCGACGTGCAGGTGATTGTGCGGGTCAGCTACCCGGGCAAAGCGCCACAAATCGTGGAGGATCAGGTCACCTATCCGCTGACCACCACCATGCTGTCCGTTCCGGGAGCCAAAACGGTGCGTGGCTTCTCCATGTTTGGCGATTCTTATGTCTACATTCTGTTCGACGATGGGACCGATCCTTACTGGGCTCGCTCCAGGGTACTTGAATACCTGAGCCAGGTGCAGTCTCAGCTGCCGCCGGAGGCTAAAGCCTCGCTGGGGCCAGATGCTACCGGGGTTGGCTGGGTATACGAATATGCGTTGGTGGACAGAACCGGCAAGCACAGCCTGGCGGATCTGCGAGCTCTTCAGGACTGGACGCTGACGTTTGAGTTGAAAACTGTGCCCAACGTCTCTGAGGTGGCAAGCGTCGGCGGCATGGTGCGTCAGTATCAGATTGTGCTCGATCCGGAGCGCATGAAGGCGCTGAATGTTACCCATGAGCAGATCATTAACGCGGTGAAAAGCGCCAACCAGGAAGGCGGCGGTTCGGTGATCGAGATGGGCGAAGCCGAGTATATGGTGCGGACCTCTGGCTATCTCAAAAATCTGGATGACTTCAAGCAGGTGGTTATCACCAGCCGGGACGGCGTGCCGGTGCTGCTTTCCGATGTCGCTTCCGTGAGGCTTGGGCCTGAAATTCGTCGGGGCGTGGCGGAGTTTAACGGTGAAGGCGAAGTCGCGGGCGGTATTATCGTGATGCGCTACGGCAAAAACGCCCTTGAAACGATTAACGCGGTAAAAGCAAAGCTGGCTCAGCTGCAGAAGAGTTTGCCCGCCGGCGTTGAAATTGTGCCGGTGTACGACCGCTCGCACCTGATTGAAAGCGCGATTGAAACGCTCTCCCACAAGCTGCTGGAAGAGTTTATCGTGGTCGCCATTATTTGTTCGCTGTTCCTGTTCCACTTCCGCTCTGCGCTGGTGGCGATTATTACTTTGCCGCTGGGGATTTTAGGGGCGTTTATCGTCATGCATTACCAGGGCGTGAACGCCAATATCATGTCGCTGGGCGGGATAGCAATTGCCATTGGCGCGATGGTCGACGCGGCGATAGTAATGATTGAAAACATGCACAAAGTGCTTGAGCAGTGGCGGCACGATCATCCGGGAGAGCAGCCGCGCAGCGAAGATTACTGGCAAATTTCCCAGCAGGCGGCGGTAGAAGTGGGGCCGGCATTATTTTGCAGCCTGCTGATTATTACCCTGTCGTTTATCCCGGTGTTCTCTCTTGAAGCGCAGGAGGGAAGGATGTTTTCGCCGCTGGCCTTCACCAAGACTTATTCTATGGCGGTGGCGGCGGGGCTGGGAATTACGCTAGTACCGGTGCTGATGGGCTGGTTTATTCGCGGCAAGATCCCCGATGAAAAGGCCAACCCGATTAACCGCTGGCTGATTGCGGCCTACGAGCCTGTACTGGAAAAGGTGCTCGACAGGCCGAAAACCACGCTTGCGGTAGCCGGTGTGTTGCTGGTCGCCACGCTTTGGCCGCTGAGCAAACTGGGCAGCGAATTTATGCCGCCGCTGGATGAGGGGGATTTACTGTATATGCCTTCCACGTTGCCAGGTATTTCGGCGCGTGAGGCAGGACGATTGCTGCAGCAGACCGATCGGCTGATCAAAACGGTGCCGGAAGTTGAAACCGTTTTTGGCAAAGCGGGACGCGCCGAAACGGCCACCGACCCTGCGCCGCTAACAATGATTGAAACCACCATTCGCTTTAAGCCACGCGACCAGTGGCGGCCGGGAATGACGATGGACAAGCTGGTGAATGAGCTGGACAGCGTGGTGAAGGTGCCGGGCATTGCCAACGTGTGGGTGCCGCCTATTCGTAACCGACTGGACATGCTGGCCACCGGGATTAAAAGTCCGGTAGGGATAAAGGTGAACGGCAATAATATTGCCGCCATTGAGTCGGTTGCCGAGCAGATTGAACATGTGGTCAAGCAGGTGCCGGGTGTGACGTCCGCGTTGGCTGAGCGCCTGGGCGGCGGGCGCTATGTGGACATTGACATCGACAGGCGTAAAGCGGCGCGCTATGGCGTTTCGGTTAAAGAACTGCAGTCGCTGGTTGCCACGGTTATCGGGGGGGAAAACATGGGTGAAACTATCGAAGGGCGTGAGCGTTTCCCAATAAATGTGCGCTACCCGCGTGAACTGCGCGATAACCTGCAGAAACTGCGTGATTTACCGGTTATTACCTCCAACGGCAGCCAGGTGGCGCTTTCTGAGCTGGCAAATATTGCGATTACAGAAGGGCCGCCGATGCTGAAAAGCGAAAATGCGCGTCTTTCAAACTGGATCTATGTCGATCTGCGTGGCCGTGATTTGAAGTCCGCCGTGGAGGATATGCAGCGTGCGGTGGCCGAGCAGGTGAAATTGCCTGAAGGCGTTTCTCTTTCATGGTCAGGGCAGTTTGAATACCTGGAACGTGCGACGGCGAAATTAAAAGTTGTTCTGCCTTTTACCTTGTTAATCATATTTGTACTGTTATATGTCACCTTCTCGCGAGTGAAGGATGCGCTATTAATTATGGGGACTTTACCGTTCTCGCTAATTGGCGGCGTGTGGCTGCTTTACCTGTTGGGATATAACCTGTCGGTGGCCGGAGCCGTAGGCTTTATTGCCCTGGCGGGAGTTGCCGCTGAATTTGGCGTGATCATGGTACTTTATTTAAACCAGGCACTGACTAAGCATCAAAAAGCCGATGAGGTACAGGATGACGGTATGCTGCGGCGCGCCATTCACGAGGGGGCTGTCCTGCGCGTCAGGCCAAAGGTGATGACGGTGGCCACTATTATGGCAGGTTTACTGCCGATTATGTGGGGCAACGGGACTGGATCGGAAGTGATGCGACGTATTGTCGCCCCGATGATTGGGGGGATGGTGACGGCGCCATTGCTGTCGATGCTGGTTATCCCTGCGGTATATATGCTGATTAAAAAACGGAAATAAGTGTTGTTCGCCGGAGCGGATATAGTTATGCGCTCCGGCTTGCAATTTTATTCAACGTTGTCTGACATCTGTTTGGGAATTCAGCGTATTGACAACAGGCAGTGGACAATTTTCTTTACAAGTCATGTGCTGATTTAGCCTTCATTGAGATATAATTCAGTAAGGTACCTGTCGAATTTTAATATGGTAATAAAGACGTGACTTACGCAAATAAACTGTTCTCAATTTTGATTTTTGTTTGCACGCTTGGGTTGAGCGCTTCTGCTGCTGCGGAAGGCGGCTTTTTCAGCAATGCATGGGAAACTTTCTCGGGCCAGGTGTCTGAAACCTGGAGTGAGCCAGAACACTACGATCTTTACGTGCCGGCGATTACCTGGCACGCCCGCTTTGCCTATGACAAAGAAAAAACGGATCGCTACAACGAGCGGCCGTGGGGTGCAGGTTTTGGCCAGTCCCGCTGGGATGAAAATGGTAACTGGAACGGCATCTATTTGATGGCGTTCAAGGACTCCTTCAATAAGTGGGAGCCAATCGGCGGCTATGGTTGGGAGAAAACCTGGCGCCCGCTGAGCGATGATAATTTCCATTTAGGGTTGGGGTACACCGTCGGGGTTACTGCTCGCGACAACTGGAAATACATCCCAATCCCGGTAGTGCTGCCGCTGGCGTCTATTGGCTACGGCCCGGCAACCTTCCAGATGACCTACATTCCAGGCACCTATAACAACGGTAACGTCTACTTCGCGTGGATGCGTTTCCAGTTCTGATTTTGTCGGCCTGAAGCCGGTGAAAATTGAGGGTTTTTATACCCCTTAAAAAACAAGGTGTAATGCGCAAGCTAGTAAAAAGTTAGCGACTTTTATCACTTTTTAGCAATTCTGGACTGGACAAAAGCCACCACAATTGTTGTACTGATGCCCGACACAGCATTTGTGTCGTTTTTTCATGTAAAGGTAATTTTGATGTCTAAGATTAAAGGTAACGTTAAGTGGTTTAATGAATCCAAAGGCTTCGGCTTCATTACTCCGGAAGATGGCAGCAAAGACGTGTTCGTACACTTCTCTGCAATCCAGAGCAATGGTTTCAAAACCCTGGCTGAAGGCCAGCGCGTTGAGTTTGAAATCACTAACGGTGCCAAAGGCCCTTCTGCTGCAAACGTAATGCCTATCTAAGTCATTACCAGTAGAATATAAAAACCCGCCAAGGCGGGTTTTTTTTTGCCTGTGATTTTAGGCAAACAGATAGGTTTTCAAAAACAGCCCAACGATAACGACGCTTATCAGCACGCTCGCCCAGCCGGTTATTTGCTCTTTCATTGCCCGCTCCGCCAAAGATATGACTGGGATAGTGGCAGAGAAAAATTAAGCTAACATTAACGCTTCAGGGCTTATTGGGTCACGAAGAGAGAAACCAGCCAAAATGCGAGCGCGGTCATGATAAACGAGCCGGCCAGGTTGAGCAGGACGTTCATGCTGGCCCACATCAATCGCCCATCCTGCAGCAGCAAAACCACTTCCGCAGAAAACGTCGAAAACGTGGTCAGGCCGCCGCAGAAACCGGTGGTTATCAGCAACTTCCACATCGGATCGACGTTGCTGAAGCGGCTGAACAGCGCCAGCCCAAGGCCGATGATAAACGCCCCGGTCAGGTTAGCGATTAGCGTCCCGATGGGGATCCCCATATGCAGGGGATTGAACTTCATACTAAGAAACCAGCGTGCTACGCTGCCCATCCCGCCGCCGATAAAGACGGCGAATAGCATCTGAATCACGGTTAATCCTTATTAAACATCAACAATGGGAAAAGTGTAGCGTTCAGGTCGGGAGATTTATACCCAATGTGCTGTAATTAATCCTTTGAACGGCGAGGCGAATATGAAGGTGGCGGTCGGGCAGTTTGTGGTGGGGCCAGTCTGGCAGGAAAATGCGACGACCTGTGTCAGTCTTATGGCGCAAGCGGCGGCCAAAGAGGCCGATTTGTTAGTCTTACCCGAAGCGGTGCTAGCCCGGAGTGATACTGACCCGGATATGTCAGTCAAGTCCGCGCAGAAGCTGGATGACGGCTATGTACAACAGCTGCGGGCTGAAAGCCGGAAGAACGAGATGACAACGGTGCTAACGCTGCATGTCCCTACCCGTGATGGACGGGCGGCAAACACTTTGCTGGCCATTCGTGGCGGTGAGATTGTGGCGAGCTACCAGAAGGTTCATCTGTATGACGCTTTCAGCGTGCAGGAATCTAAGCAGGTGGATGCCGGAGCAAGCCTGGCCCCCTTGATTAAGGTTGCCGGCATGAACGTCGGGCTGATGACCTGCTACGATCTTCGTTTTCCTGACATGGCGTTGAGCCTGGCGCTTAGCGGAGCAGAAGTGCTGGTTTTGCCTGCAGCGTGGCTAAAAGGGCCGCATAAAGAGGCTCACTGGGCGACACTGCTCGCCGCTCGCGCGCTGGATTCAACCTGCTACATGGTTGCTTCCGGGGAGTGCGGCAATAAAAATATCGGCCAGAGCCGAATCATTGACCCGCTGGGCGTGACCGTCGCGGCAGCAGCCGAGGTGCCTGCGCTGATTTTTGCCGAGATGACAGCAGAGCGAGTGCTGGACGTAAGGCAAATGCTGCCGGTGCTGCGTAACCGCCGGTTTGCGCCACCGCAAATGTTATGATGTTTTTTTAATCAAATCTTGATTCACCTTGTTACAGATTGCTATTGTGTCGCGCGGACAAATGTCCGTTAATGCAATCAGGTCTTTTATTCGCCGTTGCCACGGCACGCATCACAAAAGAAGGTAGGTATGGGAGAGATTAGTATTACTAAGCTGCTGGTTGTCGGCGCGCTGATCGTATTGCTGTTTGGTACCAAGAAGCTGCGCACGCTGGGCGGCGATCTCGGTTCTGCCATCAAAGGCTTTAAGAAAGCGATGGCTGAAGACGACAATGGCAAAAAGCCCGATACCGAAGCTGAAGCCGCTGCAGAGCAACGCCTCGTTCATAAAGACTGAACGACGACGGCAAAATAAAAAAACCGGCTCAGAATGGCCGGTTTTTTTATGAATGTCAGTTTATAAGTAACAAGATGTAACCAGTCTTACTTCACTTCCATCCCTTTTGCCTGCAGGTCCGCATGGTAAGAGGAGCGAACAAACGGGCCACAGGCGGCGTGGGTGAAGCCCATTGCCAGCGCTTCGGCTTTCATCTCTTCAAACTCATCCGGGCTAACGTAACGCTGTACCGGCAAGTGGTGACGACTTGGCTGGAGATACTGGCCCAGCGTCAGCATGGTTACGCCGTGACGACGCAGGTCGCGCATCACTTCGATGATCTCTTCGTTCGTTTCACCCAGGCCCACCATCAGGCCGGACTTGGTTGGAATATTCGGATGAGCTTCTTTAAAGCGCTCAAGCAGCTTCAGAGACCAGTTGTAGTCAGCACCTGGGCGGACGTTGCGGTAGACGCGCGGTACGTTTTCCAGGTTGTGGTTGAACACGTCCGGCGGCGTTGCGGTCAGAATATCCAGCGCACGGTCCATACGCCCACGGAAGTCAGGCACCAGCGTCTCGATTTTGATGGTCGGGTTCTTTTCGCGAATAGCGCGGATGCAGTCAGCAAAGTGCTGGGCACCGCCGTCGCGAAGATCGTCCCGGTCAACGGAGGTAATTACGACGTAACGCAGACCCATATCGGCGATGGTCTGTGCCAGTTTTTCAGGCTCGTTAGCATCTGGCGCAACAGGGCGACCGTGTGCGACGTCGCAGAATGGGCAGCGGCGGGTACAAATGGCGCCCAAAATCATGAAGGTCGCGGTGCCGTGGTTAAAACATTCAGCGAGGTTAGGGCAGGAAGCTTCTTCGCAAACGGAGTGCAGACCATTTTTGCGCATCGCCGCTTTAATGCCCTGGATACGGGTTGAGTCAGACGGGAGTTTGATTTTCATCCATTCTGGTTTTCTCAACAGCTCCTGGCGCTCTGTCGCCACGTTTTTAACCGGGATCAGAGCCATTTTATCGGCGTCGCGGTATTTAACGCCGCGTTCCATCACAATGGGTTTGCTCATAGGGTGCGTGTTCCAGTTGCGGATAATGAAGTCAGGCTAATTCAAGCTAAGTTAGGATCTATCAACTATTTTTGAATTAATGGCCGGAAGTATATCATCACGGCCAGGGAGAATCAGTATACCCCAACGTGAAATGGAGAAAGAATTGTAAATGGGTTGTTGTTTTGTGCTAAATACGAGGTTAACGGGCATGGTGTTCACCTCTGAAACGTCCGGCAAGAGGTGAAAACCACTGAGGATCAAGCGAACTCGGTGTGAATGGCTTTGATTATCTCCTGCAGAACCGTGTCCCGGATGCTTAGCTTGTTAAAATGCATGCTGGTTTCCATTGTTTTATCAGCAAACAGATCGCAGTCAACGGCTCGCAGGTTCCAGGTCTCTTTGAACATTTCGTACAGCCGCCAGGGCATGAAGCCCAGCAAATCGCTGCTGCCAAGTAATGAAGACAGGGTGACATAGTTGTAGCTGCTAAACGCTATCTGCCTGTTGGGCAGCCGCTCGCTGATCTCCTGGCGTAGGTCGCGCAGCAAATCATCCTGCATGATCAGGAAGGTGTGCTCCATATTTTGCAGATCTTCGCGAGTGAGCCGCTGTTCAAGACAGGGATGACCTTCCCGGCAGACCACGGCGATACTTTCCTGATACAGCGGCACGCTGGTGATGGTTCGTGCATAGTGGCGACTGGTGTCAATAATCAAATCGGTTTGAAACTGGCTGAGCTGGGACTCACCATCGTTAATGGGCACATTGCGAATAAGCAGATTTGGATTGACCTTGCGGATCGCCGAATAGACTTTAGGGATAACTAAAGCCCCAATAGACGGCTGGGTGGCAATGGTGATGGTGCGCTGCTGGTCATTGCTGTTGTTGAAATCCAACGCGCCGAGAATGGATTCCAGGCCCTGGCTGATATATTCGTGCAGGTGTGCCGCATACGCCGTCGGCGTGACGCCCTGGCCTTTGCGAATGAATAAAGGATCGGGAAAAATATAGCGCAACTTTTGGATAGACTGGCTGATAGCCGAGGGCGTGAGATTTAGCACTCTGGCTGCATTGACGATGCCTTTATGAATGTAGACAGCTTCAAAAATGGTCAGCAAGTTTAAATCTATGTTGCGTAATGTCTTGAATACGGGATAGTTGTTTTCACCATCGCGATCCACGATTTTTTTCTCAGACAGTGGGTTTTGCCCCATGTCAGGTCTCCGCTAAAAAATAAAGAATATTATATTTATAGATACAAATAGACCGTTTGGGGGAATTAGCATAGTTATTTTGCCAACCCAAGCACGAATGAGAAAAATTAAGCCTCAGAAGCTATTCCCAGCTGTCATATTATTTAAATAATGGCGTTGCTGAATTATCCAATTAGTGATTATAACCGATGGGTGAAAAAGTGATAAAAAGACAATATCAGGCCTGCGGGAGGCAGGCCTGACGTTTACTCCACTTCGCGGTATTCGTATGGCGGATGGTTTAGCAGTGAGATAAAGTTTTCTACCAGCCGGGGCTGGATATCCGCTACGGTGATGCCTTCTGCAAAATGGCTGACCTGGGTCATCTCCAGCCCGGCGTAGCCGCAGGGGTTAATCCGCAGAAAAGGGGATAAATCCATGTTGATGTTTAACGCCAGACCGTGGAAGGAACATCCCCTCCGAATACGAAGCCCCAGAGAGCAAATTTTGCGTCCGTCGACATACACGCCCGGCGCGTCGGCGCGGGGGTAAGCCTCAATATCATATTCTGCCAGCGTGTTCACCACGGTCTGTTCCAGCATGGTGACCAGTTCCCGTACGCCCAGCTTGCGTCGTTTTAAGTTCAGCAGGAAATACATAACCTGCTGGCCAGGGCCGTGAAAGGTCACCTGGCCGCCGCGATCGCTTTGCACAACGGGAATATCGCCCGGCATCAGGACGTGCTCGGCTTTACCGGCCTGGCCCTGGGTGAAAACCTGAGGATGCTCAACCAGCCAGATCTCGTCGGCCGTCGTCTCATCACGGGTGTCGGTAAAGTCATGCATTGCCTGCGAGACAGGTTCATAAGGCTGCAGGCCAAGGGTGCGGATCAGGATAGTGTCTTGAGACAAAACAACGTCTCCGGGAGAAAAGGGTGGCGGGAAGTATATCACAGCTAAAACCCGGCCTGAGCCGGGTTATCAGATTACAGCACCATACGAACGATTTCGATGTTGCCTAATTCTTCATACAGGGTTTCAACCTGCTCAATGTGGGTGGCATTGATGGTAATAGAAACTGAGTGGTAGTTCCCTTTGCTGCTCGGTTTAACCTGCGGCGTGTAGTCACCAGGGGCGTGGCGCTGCACCACCTCAACGACCAGATCAACCAGCTCCGGTTTCGCCAGGCCCATTACTTTGTAAGTAAAAGAGGTGGGGAATTCGAGCAGTTCGTTCAGTTTGGTTTTCATGGTAGCTCCAGCGTTACGGCAATAAAAATAATAACTCCCGCCGGCGGGCGGGAGTTGCTTTGATGCTAAGTATATGGGGTCAGGTTCGACACTTTCAAGTGTTCAATAATTAACCGAACCAGTGGTGGAACATCAGCTTGATGTAATCAATGATTCGGCTGAAGAAATTCCCTTCCGGCATCTCCTGCAGCACAACTAACGGACGCTGCTCGATGGTTTTACCGTCCAACTGGAAGTTGATGGTGCCCACAACCTGGTTTTTCTGCAGCGGGGCATGCAGTTCAGTGGTGGTCAGCACGTAGCTGGCTTTCAGATCTTTCATGCGGCCGCGAGGAATGGTCAGGTAAACGTCTTTATCCACGCCGAGAGAAACACGGTCGTTATCGCCAAACCAGGCTGGCTCAGAAGCAAACTCTTTGCCGGCTTTCAGCGGAGAAACCGTTTCAAAGAAGCGGAAGCCCCAGGTCAGCAGCTTTTTGCTTTCTGTTTCACGGCCTTTGTAAGTGTGCCCGCCAAGAACCGCGGAGATCAGGCGCATCTGGCCTTCGGTAGCGGAAGCCACGAGGTTATAGCCTGCGGCATCGGTGTGGCCGGTTTTAATGCCGTCAACGTTGAGGCTGGTATCCCACAGCAGGCCGTTACGGTTGGTCTGACGAATGTTGTTGAAGGTGAACTCTTTTTCTTTGTAGATAGCGTATTCGTTCGGCACATCGCGGATCAGCGCCTGGCCGATCAGCGCCATATCACGCGCGGAGCTGTACTGACCTTCAGCGTCCAGGCCGTGCACGGTCTGGAAGTGGGTGTTTTTCAGGCCCAGGGCAGAAACGTAGCCGTTCATCAGGCTTACGAAAGCATCCTGGCTGCCGGCGACGAAGTCGGCCATCGCCACACAGGCGTCGTTACCTGACTGCAGGTTAATACCGCGAACCAGTTTGTTGACCGGTACCTGCATACCCGGCTGCAGGAACATCAGCGAGGAGCCTTTAAACACCGGGTTACCGGTGGCCCAGGCATCTTTGCCGATGGTGACCATCGCATTGTCGTCGAATTTACCGGCTTTCATCGCCTGGCCAATGACATAGCTGGTCATCATCTTGGTGAGGCTGGCCGGGTCGCGGCGTGCGTCAGCATTTGATTCGGCCAGCACTTTGCCTGAGTTGTAGTCAATCAGGATATACGCTTCTGCATCAATCTGCGGGACGCCCGGGATCATAGTTTTAATGTTGAGGTCGTCAGCTTGAGCAGAGGCCATAGTCGCAAGAGCGAAAGCCGAGGTGAGCGCCAGGCGCTTAACAAAACGTGCAGAAGGAGCTGTATTCATGATGGAACTACGACGTCCGTGATGGAATTAAAAAAAGTGCCTTACTATAGCAAAAGCATTTTTGACTGGCATCTGACTTTGCGCGTGAGTTTGTTAATGGTCTTTACACAAATTTACGGGCAAGAAACAGGCCAGTCATAGCTTTACATAGCGGGAGCGTTGGTCACAAATGACTGCTGTTGCGCTTCCGACATCAGGCGCTGCTGCAGGGCGGTGGCTTCAGCGCGGCTGCTGAACGGGCCAAGCTGAACGCGATACACGGTGCCGTTATGAGACACTGCGCCCGGCACGCCAAACTGCTGGCTTAACTTTTGCTGCCACTGGCTGGCGCGTGCGCCGTCGCTCACGGCACCGACCTGAACAACGTAACGGCCGCTGCTGGCGGGTACGCTTGCTGTAGCTACACTGCGCTGAACGTGACCTTGAGTTGAACCAGGTGCGGTGACTGGCGCAGAAACGGCAGGCGCTGGCTGCTCAACGATCGGCGCTGGCTGTGGGGCTACTGGCGGAGTAGGCGCCACGGCTGGTGCTGCTGTTGCTGCGACAGGTTGCTGCGTCCCGGGGGCTGCTGCAGCCGTGGCCGGAGCATCAGGTGTTTCTATCACGCCTGCCGCAAGTGGCGTAGGAGCACCGAGAAAACCGCTGCTCTGAACAGGTGCGCCGGTGGTATCTGCGCTTTGCAGCGTCGAGTTGCTGATGGCGCGCACATCGCCCTGTGGTGCCGCTGGCTGAGCAGGGGAGGAGGCGCTTCCCATGCCGCCGCTAAGATCCGGACGGGCCGGCAGCGCATAGGTCTGTTTGGCGATAGTCGTACAGGCCGTACCTGGACCGGACATGGTGCCATCCTGTGCAACGATAATAGGGTCGATACGGACTTTAGTATTGTTTGAGGTGTTCAGCCTGTCTGCTGCCGCGCGAGACAGCGAGATCACCCGATCGTTGCCGTAAGGGCCGCGATCGTTGATGCGAACCACAATCATGCGGCCATTCGCGAGGTTAGTGATTCGCGCATAGCTTGGAATAGGCAGCGTTGGGTGTGCTGCGGTCAGCGCATTAGGATCGAACGCTTCGCCAGAGGCGGTCAGGTTGCTGCCCGGTTCGGCGTCGTAGATAGCCGCGAAGCCTGCCTGGCTGAAGTTTGCCGGATTCTGAACAATTTTGTAGCTTTTGCCGTTGTTCTGGTAATCCTGGTTAACTGACGTATTCAGCGGCTCGTAACGTGGCTCGGCGCCGCTGATTTCCACGACTGGACCGTTGCACACGGCCGGCTGTGGCGCCTGATTAACCGGCTGCTGACTCTCATCATTTGACGAACATGCTGCCAGTAACGCTGCTGCGATGCAGACGCCAGCCCACCGTTTTTGCTTACCCATTGCGCACCTCATCCAGTTACACGCTTTTTGATAACATTTTTCTGTGAGTATGTATCGACATGACGATACCAAACCCGGCCATCAGCACGATTAGCGCCGACCCCCCGTAGCTGACGAGCGGCAGCGGTACGCCGACCACCGGTAAGATACCACTAACCATGCCAATATTTACAAATACATAGACGAACAGGATCAGCATCAGCCCGCCGGCCATTACGCGGCCAAAGGTGGTCTGTGCCCGAGCGGCAATAAACAGGCCGCGCATGATCAGCAGTAGATAGAGCGCCAGCAGCACCAGAATGCCGACTAAGCCTAGCTCTTCCGCAAGCACCGCGAAGATAAAGTCCGTATGACGTTCGGGCAAGAACTCTAGCTGCGACTGCGTGCCATGCAGCCAGCCCTTGCCGCGCAGGCCCCCGGAGCCGATGGCGATTTTGGACTGAATTATATGATAGCCCGCGCCGAGCGGATCGCTTTCTGGATCTAACAGCATCATCACGCGCGCGCGCTGGTAGTCATGCATCAGGAAGAACCACAGGATCGGCACGAAGGCGGCTACCAGCAGAACGGCAACCAGAATAAGTCGCCAGCTCATGCCGGAAAGGAACAGCACAAACAGGCCCGATGCGGCGACCAGAATGGAGGTGCCCAGGTCCGGCTGGGCGGCGACCAGCAGGGTCGGCATGAAGATCAGGACGAGCGCAATGCCGGTGTTTTTCAGCGTGGGCGGGCAAACGTCGCGGTTAATAAAGCGGGCAACCATTAGCGGAACGGCAATCTTGGCGATTTCCGAAGGCTGGAAACGCACGAAGCCCAGATCGAGCCAGCGCTGGGCCCCTTTTGAAATGGCCCCGAAGGCATCAACCGCCACCAACAGAATAATACAGAAGATATAGAGATAGGGCGCCCAGCCTTCGTAGACGCGAGGCGGAATTTGCGCCATGACGACCATGATCACCAGCCCCATCAGGATCTGGCCGATTTTACGCTCCATCATGCCCATATCCTGGCCGCTGGCGCTCCATACCACCAGGGCGCTGAACACCAGCAGCGCGAGGATGGTCACCAGGAAGGTCGGGTCGAGGTGAACCTTATCCCAAATTGTTTTTTTATTAGGATTGTCAGTCATGCTTATTGATCCTCTGCGGCCGAGGCGGCCGGTGCTTCCGACGGCAGTACCGTGTTGTTATCCCCTAACATGACGTGGTCGAGGATCTGACGCATGATGCTCCCGACGGCCGGGCCTGCGCCGCCGTTCTCCAGAATCATGGTCACGGCGTACTGTGGGTTGTCATACGGCGCAAATGCTGTCATCAGCTTGTGGTCACGTAGGCGTTCGGCAATTTTATGCGCGTTATACGTTTCGTTGGCTTTCAGGCCAAAGACCTGCGCAGTACCTGATTTTGCTGCCACTTTATAAGGCGCATTCGCGAAGTATTTATGCGCAGTACCGTTAGGCCTGTTGGCTACGCCATACATCCCGTCTTTGGCAATTTCCCAATAGCCCGAGTGGATGTCGCCCACCGGCGCTTCAGTCGGCTGCTGCCAGGGAACCTGTTTACCGTTTTCGGTGGTGCTCATCAGCAGGTGCGGAACGCGAACGATGCCGTCGTTGATCAGGATCATCATCGCCTTGCTCATCTGGATTGGCGTGGCCGTCCAGTAACCCTGGCCGATACCGACCGGAATGGTGTCACCCTGATACCACGGTTTTTTAAAGCGCTTCAGCTTCCACTCGCGCGTCGGCATGTTGCCCGCGCGCTCTTCTGAAAGGTCGATGCCCGTCAGGTGACCGTAGCCAAACTTACTCATCCATTCGCCAATGCGGTCGATCCCCATGTCATAGGCGACCTGGTAGAAGAAGGTATCCGCCGATTCTTCCAGGGATTTTGTGACGTTCAGGCGGCCGTGGCCCCATTTTTTCCAGTCGCGGTAGCGTTTTTCCGAGCCGGGCAGTTGCCACCAGCCGGGGTCAAACAGCGAGGTGTTGCGGGTGATCACTCCGGCGCTCAATGCAGAAACTGCCATATAAGGCTTCACGGTAGAGGCCGGTGGATACACACCCTGAGTCGCACGGTTAATTAACGGCGTGTTCGGGTCGTTTAGCAGGCCAGAGTAGTCTTTGCTGGAGATACCGTCGACGAACAGGTTCGGGTTATAGCTTGGCATAGAAACCAGCGCCAGAATGCCGCCCGTACGCGGATCGGTAACGACCACCGCAGCACGACTCCCTGCGAGCAGGGTTTCGATGTAGGTTTGCAGCTTCAGATCGAGGGTCAGATAAATGTCATGCCCGGCCTGAGGCGGCACTTCTTTAAGCTGGCGGATGACGCGGCCACGGTTGTTAACCTCAACCTCTTCGTAGCCCGTTTGCCCGTGCAGGACATCTTCGTAATAGCGCTCGATACCGAGCTTGCCGATGTCGTGGGTCGAGGCGTAGTTGGCCAGCTTGCCTTCTTTATCCAGGCGCTCAACGTCTTTGTCGTTGATTTTAGAAACATAGCCAATGACGTGGGTTAGCGCGGAGCCATAAGGATAGAAGCGGCGTTTGTAGCCTTTCACTTCCACACCCGGGAAGCGGTACTGGTTTACGGCAAAGCGGGCAACCTGAACTTCCGTCAGGTTAGTTTTGACCGCAATGGAGGTGAAGCGGTGCGAGCGGGCACGCTCTTTCTTGAAATTCGCGATGTCGTCATCGGTCAGGTCAACCACCGGGCGCAGCGCCTCCAGCGTATCCTGAACGTTATCGACTTTCTCCGGCATCATCTCGATTTGATAGATGGTGCGGTTTAGCGCCAGCGGGGTGCCGTTACGATCGTAAATAATGCCGCGGCTGGGCGGGATGGGCACCAGCTTGATGCGGTTTTCATTGGATCGCGTCTGATAGTCGTTAAAGCGAACGATTTGCAGATTATAAAGGTTGGCGATCAGCACGCCGGTAAGCAGCAAAATGCCGATAAAAGCGACCAGCGCCCGGCGCACAAAGAGCGCAGACTCAGCAGTATAGTCGCGAAAAGAATTCTGTAATTTCATTCGCTGCTTAGTATTACCCGCTCAGGTTTACTCACGATGGTAAGGGTGGTTGGTGGTAATGCTCCACGCCCGATAGAGACTTTCCGCCACCAGCACTCTGACCAGCGGATGAGGCATGGTTAGCGTGGAGAGCGACCAGCTTTGCTCGGCAGCGGCCTTACAGGCTGGTGCTAATCCTTCGGGGCCACCGATTAACAGGCTGACATCGCGGCCATCCTGCTTCCAGCGCTCGAGCTGCGTGGCAAGCTGGGGGGTATCCCACGGTTGACCGGGAATATCCAGCGTCACGATTCGATTACCTTTGCCCGCGGCGGCCAGCATCATTTCACCCTCTTTTTCGAGGATACGTTTGATATCGGCATTTTTGCCGCGTTTTCCAGCCGGAATTTCTACCAGCTCAAAAGGCATATCTTTCGGGAAGCGACGCAGGTACTCGGTAAAGCCTGTCTGCACCCAGTCAGGCATTTTGGTTCCAACGGCCACCAGTTGCAGCTTCACCCGTTAGCTCCAGAGTTTTTCCAGTTCGTACAGCTGGCGGCTCTCTTCCTGCATGACGTGAACGATAATTTCGCCCAGATCGACAACAACCCAGTCGGAAGCGTTGATGCCTTTCACGCCCATCGGCGACAGGCCAACTTCGCGGGAGGACTGCACAACGTGTTCAGCAATTGACATGACGTGGCGGTTAGATGTCCCGGTGCAGATAACCATGCAATCGGTGATGCTGGATTTGCCTTTAACATCGATTGCGATGATGTCCTGGGCTTTGAGGTCGTCGATTTTATCGACAATGAAATCCTGAAGTGCTTTACCCTGCAAGTGTTCCCCCTGAGAGAATGAGAGTGTTTGGTTTAGCCCGTAATAACCCTGGACCAGCAGGGCAGGCGGCTTTGGCTGAAAAATTGGCCGACCAGCGCGAATCGCGGGCTATCATCCCATTGCGCGCCGGAGTTTGCATTGCCATTTTTGTAAAACTATTTCAGAAAAGCCGGATTACGGGCAGGAAATTATGGCAGCGGAGCATAACAGCCTGAGAAGTGGTGTCAATGGCTGGCTTTCCCGGTGAATCATAATAGCGTAATCCAGTGCGCTTCACTGTTCTCCTCCCGTAATTTAGACGAGCCCCAACGCTTAGCGATAAAGCCCGTGCTGGAGAATAAAAGCCAGTACATCAGGCGGGAGCAGATCGTCGCAGGGCTGATTGCTCTCAAGCCGATGGCGAATGGTGGTTGCGGAGATATCGTAGAGCGGGGTTGGGGCTAGAAAGACTTTCCCGGCGGGCTGCTGGTGCAGCGTTACGACTGAATCAGTGACGTTTTGCGCGAGCCACGTTTGCTGTTCGGGCGTTTCCATGGTTAGCGGATAGCCGGGCCGCTGGGTGACCAACAGGTGGCACAGCGTGAGCAGCGTTTCCCAGCGGTGCCAGCGGTGCAGGCTGAGCAATGAGTCCTGGCCAATAATAAAGGCCAGCGGCTGTTTTGGCCCCAGCTCGGCGCGAATCTGCTCCAGCGTTTCCACGGTCCATGAAGGTGTCGACCGGCTCAGCTCCCGGTCATCCAGCGTGAAAAGCGGGTTGCCTGCTATTGCTAGCTCAATCATCTCTTTGCGCTGGGCGCTGCTCGCTTCCGGCTGTGGGCGATGCGGCGGCACATTATTGGGCATGATGGTGACGCTTTTCAGCTTCACCAGCCTGGCAAGGGCTTCAACGGATTTCAGATGACCGTAGTGGATAGGATCAAAGGTGCCGCCATACAGCGCCAGAAGAGATGAATCAGGCATCAATAAAGATTTCCGGTAAGGCTTTATGGCAGATCAGCAGAGAAAGGCCTTCGAGTTCGTCCCAGACTGACTGCCCGTAGTCCTGCTTCAGCGTCAGTTCGATACGCGTCAGTAAACGAACGGCCTGATAAAGCTGTTCCGGAGAAACGCGATTGAGCGCTTCAGTAACCAACTGGCGACGGTTTTGCCACACGCGTTGCTGATCGAACAGCGTCCGTAAGGGCGTAGTTGCCGACTGACGTTTGAGATTGACCAGTTGCAGCAGTTCCCGCTGCAGGGTTCGCAGCAGAATGACCGGCTCGCTGGCTTCCAGACGAAGCTGCTGCAATATATGCAGTGCTCGTTTGCTCTTTCCGGCAAGCAGCGCATCTACCCAGTGAAAAGGCGTGAAATGGGCGGCATCGTTTACGGCTTGCTCAACGCGCGGTAGCGTCAATTTACCGTCTGTCCAGATGAGCGATAGCCTCTCTAATGCCTGAGAAAGCGCCAGCAAATTGCCCTCATAGCAGTAGCAGAGCAGCTGATTAGCAGCCTCGTCCAGCGTCAGATTCATCTGTTTTGCGCGCTGAGATACCCAGCGGGGCAGATTGGCCTGTTCTGGCGTCTGGCAGGTCACCAGCACGGAGCGGTTTGCCAGTTGGGTAAACCAGGCGGCATTTTCCTGCGCTTTGGTCAGTTTGTTGCCGCGAACCAGGAGCAAAATATCGTCGTGGAGCAGGCTCACCAGCGTTTCTAGCTGAGCGTTAATGGCGGCATTTGGGCCGTTTTCCGGCAGCAATAAGAGCAGCGTCTGGCGGCTGGCAAACAGACTGAGCGCCTGGCAAATAGCAAACAGAGCCTGCCAGTCAGTGGAGGCATCTATCTGAACGGCGTGATGTTCTTCAAAGCCGTTTTGCTGGGCGTGTTTGCGCACCGCATCCTGGCTTTCCTGTAATAAGAGAGGATCGTTACCTAACAGCAGATACGCCGCGCGCAGCCCTTCATTGAGCTGCGCGTGGAGTTGTTCCGGATACACTCGGATCATTTGCTACCAGAGGTTGCCGGCAGAGTGGTGGACACCCGGCCTGCAGCTACGGCTGGTTTCTCTGCGCTAACGGGCTTTACTTCGTCTTTCGTTGCTGCAAGATCGGCCGCGTGTACTGCCATCAGTTTACGGATCAGCTGTTGGGCAACGTTGGTGTACATCTCTTTGATAATCAAATCCTGCTCGGCGTCTTTTGCCAGGGCAGTCAGTGGGTTATCAAAGAACGAACGGTAGGTCTTCGCGCTGATCGGATAAATGTCGTGCCCTGGGATCAGGACCTGAGCATTAACAACCATCACCATCTGGTATTCCGCGGTCTGGCCGTTCTGGAATACTGAAGCGGTGTCCTGGCTAAGACCGTAGGCGCCCACGCGCAGGGACGGAATATCCTTACGCACGCCAGTGCCGGTATCGTCAACAATCGTGACGCCGTTTAAGCGCAACTGTTTACGAATTTCACGCGTTAGCGGACCGTTAGGATCGCCAGAGTTGAGGATCAGCGTCTTCATCTCTGAAGGGACCTGCGTGTTGCCACGCAGGTGAAAACCACATCCAGCGGTGACCAGCACCGCCAGGGTTACTAACAGGGTGATAAAGGGATGTCGCACGCTTCCTCCTGCGCTTAGCCCACAACCAGGTTGAGCAGTTTACCCGGAACGTAAATCACTTTACGTACGGTTACACCCTCAAGATATTTCGCGACCAGATGTTCCTGACCGGCGCGCTCGCGCACTTGTTCTTCAGTGGCATCGGCAGGCACGGTGACTTTACCGCGTACTTTACCGTTAACCTGAACGACCACCAGGCGAGAGTCTTCGACCATTGCCTTTTCGTCAGCCTGCGGCCACGGTGCGTTATCCACATCACCTTCACCGCCCAGCGACTGCCACATATCGAAACAAACGTGCGGGGTGAACGGATACAGCATACGTACAACGGCCAGCAGCGCTTCGTTCAGCAACGCACGATCCTGTTCGCCGTCCTGCGGTGCTTTTGCCAGTTTGTTCATCAGCTCCATGATGGCAGCGATGGCGGTGTTGAAGGTCTGACGGCGGCCGATATCGTCGGTCACTTTAGCAATGGTTTTATGCACATCGCGACGCAGGGCTTTTTGATCTTCGCCCAGGGCAGCAATGTCCAGCGCTGGCGCAGCACCACGGTTGGTGTGTTCGTAGACCAGTTTCCAGACGCGTTTCAGGAAGCGGTTGGCGCCTTCAACGCCGGATTCTTGCCACTCAAGCGTCATGTCTGCAGGTGAAGCAAACATCATAAACAGACGCACGGTATCCGCGCCGTAGCGTTCAACCATGACCTGTGGGTCGATGCCGTTGTTTTTCGACTTCGACATTTTGCTCATGCCAGCATAGACCAGTTCACGGCCTTCTGCGTCACGGGCTTTGACAATGCGGCCTTTATCATCGCGCTCAACGATAGCGTCGACTGGGGAAACCCAGTTACGCTCGCCGTTAACGCCGGTGTAATAGAAGGCGTCCGCCAGCACCATGCCCTGGCAAAGCAGCTGTTTGGCTGGTTCGTTGGACGTCACCATGCCCGCATCGCGCATCAGCTTGTGGAAGAAGCGGAAGTAAAGCAGGTGCATGATGGCGTGTTCAATCCCGCCGATGTAGATATCCACCGGCAGCCAGTAGTTAGCAGCTTTGGAATCCAGCATGCCTTTGTCGTACTGAGGGCAGGTGTAGCGCGCGTAGTACCAGGAGGACTCCATAAAGGTGTCGAAGGTGTCGGTTTCACGCAGCGCAGGCATGCCGTTGACGGTGGTTTTCGCCCACTCAGGATCGGCTTTAATCGGACTGGTGATACCGTCCATGACCACATCTTCCGGCAGAATAACCGGCAGCTGATCTTCCGGGGTTGGCATCACTGTGCCGTCTTCCAGGGTGACCATTGGGATGGGGGCGCCCCAGTAACGCTGACGGGAAACGCCCCAGTCGCGCAGACGGAAGTTCACTTTACGCTCGCCCACGCCTTTAGCGGCCAGCTTGTCGGCAATGGCGTTAAACGCCTGCTGGAAGTCCAGACCGTCGAACTCGCCAGAGTTAAACAGCGCGCCTTTTTCGGTCATTGCGGAGGCGGAAAGATCCGGCTCGCTGCCGTCGGCATTCAGAATTACCGGCTTGATTGGCAGGCTGTATTTTGTGGCGAATTCCCAGTCACGCTGATCGTGGCCTGGAACGGCCATCACGGCACCTGTGCCATATTCCATCAGCACGAAGTTGGCCACCCAAACCGGAACGCTTTCGCCGGTCAGCGGATGAATGGCGTTAATGCCGGTGGCGACGCCTTTCTTCTCCATGGTCGCCATGTCGGCTTCGGCCACTTTGGTGTTACGGCATTCTTCAATGAATTCGGTAAGGGTAGGGTTATTGACTGCAGCCTGCTGCGCCAGAGGGTGACCGGCGGCAACGGCCAGATAAGTCACACCCATAAAGGTATCAGGGCGAGTTGTGTAAACGGTCAGCTTCTCGGCGCTGTTTTGTACGTCGAAGGTGATTTCCACGCCTTCGGAACGGCCAATCCAGTTGCGCTGCATGGTTTTAACCTGATCCGGCCAGTGATCCAGGGTATCCAGGTCGTTCAGCAGTTCGTCGGCGTAGGCGGTGATTTTGATGAACCACTGCGGGATCTCTTTGCGCTCAACTTTGGTGTCGCAGCGCCAGCAGCAGCCGTCGATAACCTGCTCATTCGCCAGCACGGTCTGATCGTTCGGGCACCAGTTAACCGCGGAGGTTTTTTTGTAAACCAGACCTTTGTTGTACAGCTGAGTGAAGAACTGTTGTTCCCAGCGATAGTATTCAGGCGTACAGGTAGCCAGTTCACGGCTCCAGTCGTAACCGAAGCCCAGCGTTTTCAGCTGGTTCTTCATGTAATTGATGTTGTCGTAGGTCCACGGGGCTGGCGCGGTGTTGTTTTTTACCGCGGCGCCTTCAGCCGGCAGGCCGAAGGCATCCCAGCCGATCGGCTGCAGGACGTTTTTACCCAGCATACGCTGGTAGCGTGCGATAACGTCGCCGATGGTGTAGTTACGGACATGGCCCATATGTAGTCGGCCGGAAGGATAGGGCAACATGGAGAGGCAGTAGTATTTCTCTTTGCCTTCGTCTTCGGTCACTTCAAAAGTACGGTTCTCTTGCCAGTGTTGCTGGACATTGGATTCTATCTCTTCCGGGCGGTATTGCTCTTGCATGGCAGCCAGTAGTCCTGTGTATGAAAGACGGCTACGAAACGTAGCCTTTAATGAATTCGAGTTTAGATCGCCATAGCATAGCCGATTCGACAGCGGCAAAACAGCCTTTCAACGCCCTCAGTAACCATTTCACCGTTCCGTAACGCTTGCAGTTTTTTACCCGGGGTGTGGCTAATCTAACAAAGCGTTGCCGGATTAACGTCTACTATTAGAGTCAGTTACCACGCCGCAAACGCGGGAATCCTTCAAGGAGGCAGGCTAACGATGAACAAGGTTGCTCAATTTTATCGGGAACTGGTCGAATCGCTAAGTGAACGGCTACGCAAGGGTGAGCGCGATATTGATGCGCTGGTTGCCAGCGCCCGTAAGCAGATGAATGATACAGGCGAACTGACCCGAACGGAGATAGAAGAGGTAACGCGTGCGGTGCGCCGTGACCTTGAAGAGTTTGCTCGTAGCTACGGGGAAAGTCAGGAAGAGTTCACCGACAGCGTTTTTATGCGGGTGATTAAAGAGAGTTTATGGCAGGAGCTGGCGGACATTACCGACAAAACGCAGCTTGAGTGGCGGGAAGTGTTTAAAGATCTCAGCCATCACGGGGTGTATCACAGCGGGGAAGTTGTTGGGTTAGGCAATCTGGTGTGTGAAAACTGTCATCATCACATTGCGATTTACACGCCTGATGTGCTGCCGGTTTGCCCGAAATGCGGCCATAATCAGTTTCATCGTCGGCCGTTTGAGCCTTAAAAAAAAGCCTTCCGCAGGGAAGGCTTTCAGACGGATAGCAAACCTCTGGCGAGAAAAGAAAAGCCCGGCGGCTCGTTAACCAACTGGAAAATCAATTCATTGATTTTCGGCTGATAACCACAAAGAGGGAAAAACCACGCTTTTTTCCTCTTTGTCATCAACATGAAAGCCTTCCGCAAGGAAGGCTTTTTACTGTGGTGCGTTACGTTTAGTGCAGGATTTTCGCCAGGAAGTCTTTGGCACGTTCAGACTGAGGGTTATTGAAGAAGTCGTCTTTGTTTGAGTCTTCGACAATTTTCCCCTCATCCATAAAGATCACGCGGTTTGCCACTTTGCGGGCAAAGCCCATTTCGTGGGTCACCACCATCATGGTCATGCCCTCATTGGCCAGCTCAACCATAACGTCCAGTACTTCGTTGATCATTTCCGGATCGAGCGCTGAGGTTGGTTCGTCAAACAGCATTGCAATCGGATCCATGCACAGGGCGCGGGCAATCGCCACACGCTGCTGCTGGCCGCCGGAAAGCTGCGCCGGATATTTATCGGCGTGTGCGGCCAGCCCTACGCGCTCGAGTAATTTTAACCCTTTGGCGCGGGAAGCGGCTTTATCACGTTTCAGCACTTTGACCTGGGCAAGCGTCAGGTTTTCGATAATCGACAGGTGAGGGAACAGCTCGAAGTGCTGGAACACCATGCCAACGTGGGAGCGGAGCTGCGCCAGATTGGTTTTCTTGTCGTTCACCTGGGTGCCGTTCACCAGGATTTCGCCTTTCTGTACGGGCTCAAGGCCGTTGACGGTTTTAATCAGCGTGGATTTGCCAGAACCAGAAGGCCCGCACACGACGACAACTTCGCCTTTCTTCACTTCGGTGGAGCACTCGGTCAGCACCTGAAAGTGACCATACCATTTAGAAACATTTTTCAGGGTAATCATTACACAGTCCTTTTCTTCAAGTAGCTGACCAACAGCGATGCACTGAGGCTAATCACAAAATAGACCAGGCCGGCAAACAGGATCATCTCGACCTGTGTACCGTCACGCTCGCCAATGGTGGAGGCGGTGCGGAAGAAGTCTGCCAGGCTTAAAACGTACACCAGCGAGGTATCCTGGAACAAAACGATGCCCTGGGTTAACAGCAGCGGCACCATCGCGCGGAAGGCCTGCGGCAGGATGATGAGTTTCATCGACTGCCAGTGGGTCATACCCAGCGCCAGGGCGGCATTTGACTGCCCTCTGGAAATACTCTGAATACCGGCGCGAATAATTTCCGAATAGTAGGCGGCTTCAAACATGGAGAAGGCGACCATCGCGGAAATCAGGCGGATATCGGTTTTTGGCGACAGGCCAAGCACCGACTGCAGGAAGCCAGGCACCACCAGATAGAACCACAGCAGTACCATCACCAGCGGCACGGAGCGGAAAACGTTCACGTAAGCGGTAGCAAACCACGCGATCGGCTTGAAGCTCGACAGGCGCATGACGGCCAGCAGCGTGCCCCAGACAATACCGATCACCACGGCGGTAACGGTGATTTTGAGCGTAATGACCAGCCCCTGCATTAAGTAAGGCAGGGCAGGAAGAATAGAACTCCAGTCAAGATTGAGCATTATTTGCCCCCCATATTGCCAGGCAGGCGAATTTTACGTTCTACCACATACATCACGCCCATGATGACGGCGTTGATCAGTACATAGGCAAGGGTAATCGCCGTAAAGGATTCATAGGCGTGTGCCGAGTAATCCAGCAGCTTGCCAGCCTGCGCCGCCATATCCACCAGACCAATGGTTGAAGCGATGGCCGAGTTCTTCACCAGGTTCATCATTTCGGAGGTCATCGGCGGCACAATAACGCGATAGGCATTAGGCAACAGCACGTAGCGATAGGCCTGAGGCAGCGTCAGTCCCATTGCCAGAGCCGCGTTCTTCTGGCCGCGAGGCAGGGATTGAATAGCGGCTCGTACCTGTTCACAAACGCGAGCGGCGGTAAACAGCCCGAGGCAAATCATTGACGAGAGGAAGAACTGAATATTGGGATCCAGCTCGGACTTAAACCACATGCCAATGTTTTCCGGCAGCAGTTCAGGCACCACCAGATACCAGGTAAAGAATTGGACGATCAGGGGAACGTTGCGAAAGAGTTCAACGTAGAGCGTACCTAGCCCGGACAGGAATTTGTTAGGGACCGTACGCAAAATACCAAACAGAGACCCCACCAGGAAAGCAATGATCCATGCGGTTATTGACAGGGCGACGGTGACCTGGAAGCCATTCCAAATCCAGCCCAGATAGGTTGTGTTGCCGAACGGGGCGGGCTGTAAAAAGATTCCCCAGTTCCAGTCTATAGACATAACTTACTCCGAGATAAAAAAAGAGGGTAGCGTAGGCTACCCTCGAAGATTGATGAGAAGCCGGTGCCCTGAAGCAGATCTTTGTCTGCATTTTTGGGCACCTTCACGCTGGTGGGGGAACGACCCACCAACGCATAGTCTGTCCTGGCTTCAGTTCGTCAATCGGGAGGGCGGATTTTTCCGGCCCCTGTGTTTCTAATTAGTTGAGAGCTTTGTCGTTTGGTTCCTTGAACAGCGCTTTCATTTCGTCAGAAAGGTCGAAGTTCATGTTGAGGTTTTTCGGTGGAATTGGCTGTTTAAACCATTTATCGAACCATTTCGCGGCTTCACCGGAGGTTTGTGCCTGCGCAATGGTGGTATCCATCAGCTTTTTAAACTCTGGGTCATTTTTACGCAGCATACAGCCGTAGGCTTCCTGGGACTGTGGCTTGCCGACGATCTCCCAGTTATCCGGCTGTTTAGCTTTCGCACGTTCGCCGGCCAGCAGGGCATCATCCATCATAAAGGCAACGGCACGGCCGCTTTCCAGGGTACGGAAGGAGTCACCGTGGTCTTTGGCGCTGATAATACGCATGCCCATTTTCTGCTCGTCGTTCAGCTTGTTGAGCAGGATTTCGGAAGTGGTGCCAGAGGTCACAACAACGGTTTTCCCTTTCAGGTCAGGGAAGTCTTTAATTGGGCCGCCTTTTTTCACCAGCAAACGGGTGCCGACAACGAAGATGGTGTCGGAGAATGCGGCTTGTTTTTGACGTTCTACGTTGTTGGTGGTGGAACCACATTCAAAATCGAAAGTGCCGTTTTGCAGCAGCGGAATACGGTTCTGAGAGGTGATAGGAATGAGTTTTACCTGCAGATCGGGCTTATTCAGCTGCTTTTTCACCGCTTCTACGATGGCATTAGAGTAGTCCTGAGAGTAGCCAACCACTTTTTGCTGATTGTCGTAGTAAGAGAAAGGTACAGATGATTCACGGTGGCCGACCACGATAACGCCGTTGGCTTTGATTTTATCCAGCGTTGACTGCTGAGGCGTCGCGTCTTCTGCATGAACCATTGTGGCGCTCATGCCCATCACCAGCATTGCCGTGGCCAGTTTACGTAGTTGCATATCCAACTCCTTAATCTTAGTGCCAGAGGAGGCACCGGTATCCGATGTGAGTGTTGTGTTTTGTTGTTTTTTCATGCTGCTAAAAGCGTCATGCAATGCCCTTTTGTTAGCATCTAACCTAGCTGAATGTAAAGAAATTGCTAATAAGATGTTTATTTTTGCGAAGCGCGCCGCACCATTTAAAGGCAAAGATATGCCAGCGCACTATAACGGTGCTTGCGATGTCGCTTTTTGGTGCATGCATTTTTCACTGCCCGATACAGCCAGGCCACAGGGCGTCTTTGCGCCAGCTATTTGATTTCAACTGTTTATATCTAGCAAAGGTTGTGCCAGAAATGAAAAAGGCCAGCAAATTTGCCGGCCTCTATGAGCGAGAAGGGTGTGCTACTTTTTGCTGCGGTTACGCAGGCTTATCACCAGTGCGGTGAAACCGAATAAAGCGGTCACCACCCACAGCGGCCAGAAGCCGAAGCGTGCATAAGGCGTTAAGCCAGTGGTCGGTGTGACTTTCGCTTCCAGCACTTCGCGAGTGAACTGCGGGATGATGTTAGTGATCTCACCTTCGGCGTTGACCACGGCAGTTACGCCATTGTTAGTGCTGCGCAGCAAAGGCCGCCCCAGCTCCAGCGAGCGCATACGCGCCATTTGCAGGTGCTGCCATGGGCCGATGGATTTACCGAACCAGGCATCGTTGGAGATAGTCAGCAGGAAGTCAGTGTCTGGCCGGAAATTGTCCCGAACTTGTTCACCCAGGATAATTTCGTAGCAGATTGCCGCCGTCAGCTTGACGCCGTTAGAGAGCAATTGCGGCTGAACATAGGGCCCACGGCTGAACGATGACATGGGTAGATCGAAGAACGGGGCCAGTGGGCGCAGAATCGATTCAAGCGGCACAAACTCACCGAATGGCACAAGGTGGTTTTTGTTGTAGCGATTACTGCTGGTGTAGCTGTAAGGGCTACCTTCACCGAGCGTGATAATGGTGTTGTAGGTATCGTACCTGTTTTGCTTATTCAGACGCGCATCGACGATACCGGTGATTAATGAGCTGTGTTTTGCCCGCAGCAGGTCATCCATCATGGTGAGGAACTGCTGCTGATTAATTTCCAGATCGGAGATAGCCGATTCCGGCCAGATGATAAGCTTGGCTTTGCCCATCTCCGGCTCTGTTTTATCCAGATAAATTTTCAGCGTGTCCAGCAGCTGGCTTTCATTCCACTTCAGAGACTGGGGAATGTTGCCTTGTACCATCGCTACGTCAACGGAACGCTCTGGCAGAGGCTGGAACCATTGAATGTTGCGCAGTGGCCAGGGTAATAACAGTAAAGCCGCAGAAACCACCGCAGGAGCCCATTTCCGTGCCTGCAGGGCGTACACCAGAAGGCCACTGATAATCATCAGTAGGAAGGTAATGGTGTCGACGCCCAAAATCGGCGCGATGCCTTTTAGTGGGCCATCGATCTGGCTGTAGCCAAACTGCAGCCAGGGGAAGCCGGTCAGCACCCAGCCACGCAGGAATTCGGTAATTTGCCAGACGACCGGCGCGGCAATAGCTACGCGCCACCACGTTGTTTTTGGCCACAACCTGCTGAGAATACCGGCGAACAAACCTGTGTAGAGCGACAAATAAGCGGCCAGCAGAACCACCAGGAACACGTTCACCGGGCCCGGCATGCCGCCAAACTGTGCGATGCTGACATAGACCCAGTTGACCCCGCTGCCGAACAGCCCAAGCCCCCAGAAGAAGCCAATCGCGGCGCTTTGTACCGGGCGACGGTTAAGCGTCAGGCCCTGCAAGCCAGCAAGAGAAACAATAGCTGCAGGCCAGAAATCATAAGGGGAAAAAGCCAGCGTTCCGCAGGCCCCAAAGAAAAGCGCCAGCAGCAGGCGAACGCGCTGGCGTTGAAGAAGTTGAGCTATAGCCATAGCTGAGTTATTCGTCCAGTTTAGGTTGCGGCGAGTCGTCCGGAATTCTGACATGAACCTGAATAATACGACGGCTATCGGCCATGGCGACTTTGAACTGGTAACCATCTATTTCAATGGTTTCGCCACGGGCTGGCAGGTGTCCAAAGGCTTGCATCACCAGACCACCGATGGTGTCGACTTCTTCATCGCTAAAGTGCGTGTCGAAGGTTTCGTTGAAGTCTTCAATAGAGGCGAGGGCGCGCACCGTCCACGTATGGCGGCTCAGCTGACGGAAATCACCGTCTTCCTCGTCGTCGTACTCATCTTCAATTTCCCCGACAATCAGTTCGAGAATATCTTCGATCGTCACGAGACCTGAAACGCCGCCAAATTCATCAATGACAATCGCCATATGATAGCGCTGCTGACGAAACTCTTTCAGCATGCGGTCAACCCGCTTGCTTTCAGGCACGACAACCACCTGACGTAACACTTTTTCCATGCTGAAAGGCTCAGAGTCGCTGCGCATGAACGGCAGCAGATCTTTCGCCATCAGAATCCCTTCGATGTGATCTTTGTCTTCGCTTATCACCGGGAAACGGGAGTGAGCGGAATCGATAATGACATCGAGGCACTCGTCCAGCGTCTGGTTGTGTTTGAGCGTCACCATCTGCGAACGCGGGATCATGATATCGCGGACGCGCTGGTCGGCGATATCCATCACCCCTTCGAGCATGTCGCGGGTGTCCTGGTCTATCAGAGAGTTTTGCTCAGAATCACGAATAAGCGTCAGCAGATCGTCACGGTTTTTCGGTTCACCGTGAAACAGCTGGTTGAGAATGAGGGAGAAGAATCCCTTTTTGGCTTCCGGCGTGTCACTATTCTGTGAATTGTCGTCGCTCATGGCGTTAGGTTTTAGGCCTCATATAAATCAAAAACTAACAGGCAGCCTGATGGTGCACTGCCTGCGCGTGACGGCGGCAAAGGGAAAGCCCTGAGCCGACTACTCTTTCTCGGCAATGTACGGATCGGCATACCCAAGAGCAAGCATTATCTCTGTTTCCAGCGCTTCCATCTCTTCGGCTTCATCGTCTTCGATGTGGTCGTAACCGAGCAGATGCAGGCTGCCGTGTACAACCATATGTGCCCAGTGGGCCTCCAGCGGCTTCTCTTGTTCTTTGGCTTCCTGCTCAACCACCTGACGGCAGATGATCAGATCGCCGAGCAGCGGAAGCTCGATCCCAGGTGGGGCTTCAAACGGAAAAGAAAGCACGTTGGTGGACTTATCTTTCCCGCGATAGGTCAGGTTCAGGTCGTGGCTTTCGGCTTCGTCTACCAGACGAACGGTGACCTCAGACTCTGGCTGAAACTGAGGAATAACCGCATCCAGCCAGCGCTGAATTTGTGCTTCATCCGGCAGGCCGCTTTCTGTTTCGCAGGCAACCTGTAAATCTAAAATAACCTGACTCATTTGCTCTCCTGAGCGGTAGCCTGCAGGGCAAGGGCTTCGCGTTTGCGCTCGGCGGCAAGCTCGTCTTTGCGTTTTTGATCGGCGGCTTCCCAGGCTTCATAGGCGTTAACAATGCGGGCCACAACCGGGTGGCGTACCACGTCTTCGCTGTTAAGGAAGTTGAAGCTGATTTCATCCACCTCGGACAGGACGTCGATAGCATGACGTAAGCCGGACTTGAGGTTACGTGGCAGGTCTATCTGCGTCACATCGCCGGTAATCACCGCCTTGGAGTTGAAGCCTATACGGGTCAGGAACATTTTCATCTGTTCGGTGGTGGTGTTCTGACTTTCATCGAGAATGACAAAGGCATCGTTCAGGGTTCGGCCACGCATGTAGGCGAGCGGGGCCACTTCGATAACGTTGCGCTCAATCAGCTTTTCGACTTTCTCGAAGCCCAGCATTTCAAACAGCGCGTCGTACAGCGGGCGCAGGTATGGGTCAACCTTCTGGCTTAAATCGCCGGGCAGGAAGCCCAGCTTTTCGCCCGCTTCAACCGCCGGGCGGGTCAGCAGAATGCGGCGGATCTCCTGGCGCTCCAGCGCATCAACCGCGGCGGCAACGGCAAGATAGGTTTTACCTGTCCCTGCCGGCCCTATGCCGAATGTGATGTCGTGGTCGAGAATATTCGCGATGTACTGCGCCTGATTAGGCGTACGCGGCTTAATGACGCCACGCTTAGTTTTAATATGGATAGCTTTACCGTAATCCGGCACGCTGTCGGCCGTTTGCTCCAGCACCCGGCTTTCTTTAATAGCCAGATGAATTTGTTCCGGGTCGATATCCTGGCTTTGGCCGCGCATTGGCGCGGTGTCTACGTACAGATGTCGCAGAATATCCGCCGCGGCGTTAACGGAAAGCTCACGACCGGTGAGCCTGAAGTGATTGTCACGGCGGTTGATTTCAATCCCCAGTCGGCGTTCCAGCTGTTTGATGTTGTCATCAAAAGGGCCGCACAGACTAAGCAGACGGGCGTTATCCGCCGGTTCCAGCGTTAATTCACGTGTTTCGATATTCAAACTTATCCTCTGGGTCACTCGGGGCCAGTTAGAGTAAACGGTCTCGCGTAGCCGAAAATACGGTTCGGCTACAGGGAAATTATTTATCCCGCAGCGTGATGGCGCAAGCGTCACAATTGATATTTGGGTGATGCCTTCAGAATGCAAGTGCAAACAATGAGACAGCCTGCCGGGACGTGGAATTAGCGTTCCGGCAGGCCGTGGAGAGAATTAAGGCTGGTAAGTCCCAACGCCAATGTCATTCTCTTTGCGGGTACGAGCGATAACGGAAGCCGGGGTTTCAGCAATACGCAGGCCCATTTCGCTTTCTGTGCGCACCAGCTTCGCGCGCAGGGAGTTAGTCAGGACTTCGGTGATTTCGACATCCACGAATTTCCCTACCATATCCGGCGTCCCTTCGAAGTTCACCACACGGTTATTTTCGGTACGGCCGGACAGCTGCATAATGCTTTTACGCGAAGTCCCTTCCACCAGAATACGCTGTACCGTACCCAGCATTTTACGGCTCCATTCCATTACCTGCTGGTTAATACGATCCTGCAGGATATAAAGGCGCTGTTTTTTCTCTTCTTCCGGCACGTCATCAACCAGGTCGGCCGCCGGGGTGCCCGGACGAGCGGAGAAAATAAAGCTAAAGCTGGTGTCAAAGTTGACGTCAGCAATCAGCTTCATGGTTTGCTCGAAGTCCTGGCTGGTTTCGCCTGGGAAGCCGACGATAAAGTCTGAGCTGATCTGAATGTCCGGGCGCGCAGCGCGCAGCTTGCGGATAGTCGATTTATACTCCAGCGCGGTATGCGTGCGCCCCATCATATTCAGCACACGGTCGGCGCCGCTTTGAATCGGCAGGTGCAGGAAACTCACCAGTTCCGGCGTGTCGCGGTAGACTTCGATAATGTCATCGGTAAATTCAATCGGGTGGCTGGTGGTGAAGCGAATGCGGTCGATACCGTCAATCGCGGCAACCAGGCGCAGGAGTTCGGCAAACGAGCAGATGCCGCCGTCGTAAGCCGCGCCGCGGTATGCGTTAACGTTTTGACCCAGCAGGTTTACTTCACGCACACCCTGTTCCGCCAGTTGAGCGATTTCAAACAGAATATCGTCGCAAGGGCGGCTCACTTCTTCGCCACGGGTATAAGGCACCACGCAATAGGTGCAATATTTGTTGCAGCCTTCCATGATGGAGACGTAGGCGGTCGGGCCGTCGGCCTTTGGCTCCGGCAGGCGGTCAAATTTTTCGATTTCCGGGAAGCTGACGTCCACCACCGGGCTGCGGGTGCCGCGAACCTGGTTGATCATTTCCGGCAGGCGGTGCAGGGTTTGTGGCCCAAAGACGATATCTACATAGTGCGCCCGCTGGCGAATTTTTTTTCCTTCCTGAGAGGCAACGCAGCCGCCGACGCCAATGATCACGTCCGGACGTTTGGCTTTGATATGCTTCCAGCGCCCCAGCAGGTGAAACACCTTTTCCTGGGCTTTTTCGCGAATAGAACAAGTGTTCAGCAGCAGAACGTCCGC
Organism: Cedecea sp. Ae19-4; assembly: GCF_059801165.1. Lineage (NCBI taxonomy): Bacteria > Pseudomonadati > Pseudomonadota > Gammaproteobacteria > Enterobacterales > Enterobacteriaceae > Cedecea > Cedecea sp. Ae19-4. The sequence continues at coordinate 420,354 of NZ_JBCHWG010000001.1, forward strand.
TTCATTCGCGTTATCGGTCAGCGTAAAGCCGTGGGTGCTGTCCAGCAGGTCGGCCATCTTCGATGAATCGTATTCGTTCATCTGGCAGCCCCAGGTTTTTATATGGAGTTTTTTTGTCATCGACTTGCCATTGCTCAAGGTGAAGTCAGGAATTAAGCCGGATAGTGTAATGCTTTGCTATGGATGTGACCAGCCTGGGAAAAGCCAGTAGAATCAGCAAAGATGAATGAAGGAAAGAGACTTATGGTAAATCAACCAATTGAAGTAGCCATTGTTGGTGGCGGTATGGTCGGCGCGGCGGCAGCGCTGGGGCTGGCACAGCATGGTTTCCGTGTGGCGGTGATTGAACATCATGCCCCTGAGGCTTTTGTTCCAGGTAGCCAGCCTGACGTCCGCATTTCGGCCATCAGCAGCGCATCGGTTGGCCTGCTCAAGTCTCTTGGCGTCTGGGACAGTGTTTTAGCGATGCGCGCACATCCTTATCGCCGGCTGGAAACCTGGGAATGGGAGAGCGCACACGTTAGCTTTAATGCCGAAGAACTGGGCTTACCCGAGCTGGGCTTCATGGTCGAGAATAACGTGCTGCAGCGCGTGCTTTGGCAAGCGCTTGAGGCGCATCCGAATATCTCTTTACGCTGCCCGGCGAGGCTGCGGCAAATCCATCGCCAGGCAGCAGGTTGGACGCTCGAGTTTGATGACGGCGCTTCACTCAATGCTGAAATGGTGATTGGTGCGGATGGCGCGAATTCCCAGGTCAGAAAATGGGCGGGGATTGGCGTACATGCCTGGCAGTATCGCCAGGCCTGTATGCTGATTACCGTTAAATGCGAGTTTGAGCCGGGGGACAGCACCTGGCAGCATTTCACGCCGACAGGGCCGCACGCTTTCCTGCCGCTGTTCGATAACTGGGCCTCTCTGGTTTGGTATGACACCCCGGCACGTATTCGGCAGCTGCAGGGAATGAACATACCCCAGCTGCAAAAAGCGATTACGGCCGCTTTCCCTCAGCGACTCGGGGCGGTTACGCCGGTTGCCAGTGGGGCATTTCCGCTGACTCGTCGACACGCTTTGCAGTACGTCCAGCCAGGGCTGGCGCTGATAGGGGACGCAGCGCATACGATTCATCCTTTGGCCGGGCAGGGCGTTAATCTGGGATATCGTGACGTGGATGCTTTGCTTGATGTCCTGATCGGTGCCCGTAGCCATGCGGAAGCCTGGGCGAGCGAGGCTATCCTGAAACGTTATCAGAGGCGCCGTCAGGCGGATAATTTCCTGATGCAGAGTGGAATGGATCTGTTCTATGCGGGATTCAGCAATAACCTGGGGCCGCTGCGCGTGGTGCGAAATATTGGGCTGATGGCGGCGGAAAGAGCCGGTGGACTGAAGCGTAAAGCGCTGAAATACGCCCTGGGATTATAATGAAGACGAGCAGGGCGGTTTCCCGCTCTGCTCGTGCTAACTAAATGCCAGATAGCAAAAAGCCCGCTTGCGCGGGCTTTTCAGTGTGTGGCTGGGGTACGAGGATTCGAACCTCGGAATGCTGGTATCAGAAACCAGAGCCTTACCGCTTGGCGATACCCCAACAATTTTTTTGGATTTATCGAAGTTTATCAATAATTCCTTTGTATGGTGGCTACGACGGGATTCGAACCTGTGACCCCATCATTATGAGTGATGTGCTCTAACCAGCTGAGCTACGTAGCCAAACTCTATCATATTTTTCGATGGCTGGGGTACCTGGATTCGAACCAGGGAATGCCGGTATCAAAAACCGGTGCCTTACCGCTTGGCGATACCCCATCCGTGCAACGCGAGAGATAAATGGTGCGGGAGGCGAGACTTGAACTCGCACACCTTGCGGCGCCAGAACCTAAATCTGGTGCGTCTACCAATTTCGCCACTCCCGCATAAAAAAGATGGTGGCTACGACGGGATTCGAACCTGTGACCCCATCATTATGAGTGATGTGCTCTAACCAGCTGAGCTACGTAGCCATCTTTTTACGCGCTACCTTATCGGCGTTGCGGGGCGCATTATGCTGAGTTGACTCTACAGCGTCAACTAGTTTTTTCCCGAAAACCCGCTCAGAATGCTCGTTTGAATGACTTGCGAACAGCTTGCTTGAAATATCGACAATAACGCACGTTTTTGTTTTTAATTCCGCTTAAAAACAGGGATAAAGCCTCGACAGGAATACAGAAACGACAACGGGCCATAAGGCCCGTTGTTTTAAGCTAAATCAGCGATTAATAGGCGGCCTGGTGCACACCTACCGCGCGTCCTGATGGATCGTTCATGGTTTTGAACGACTCATCCCATTCGATTGCTTTTGCGGAAGAACAGGCCACTGACGGGCCGCCAGGTACGCATTCTGCCGCGCTTTGCAGCGGGAATAGCTCTTCAAAGATTTCGCGGTACAAATAGGCTTCTTTCGAGCCCGGTGTGTTGTACGGGAAGCGGTAGGCGGCGGTGGCCAACTGCTGGTCGCTAATCTGTTCAGCGGCCACTTCTTTCAGCGTATCAATCCAGCTGTAGCCCACGCCGTCAGAGAACTGCTCTTTCTGGCGCCACGCCACGCTTGCCGGCAGGTAGGATTCGAAGCACTCGCGCAGGACATGCTTCTCCATTTTGCCGTTGCCGCACATTTTGTCCTGCGGGTTGATGCGCATTGCCACGTCGAGGAATTTTTTATCCAGGAACGGGACGCGGGCTTCAACGCCCCAGGCAGACATCGCCTTGTTCGCTCGGGCACAGTCAAACATGTGCAGAGCCTGCAGTTTACGTACGGTTTCTTCATGCAGTTCTTTGGCATTTGGCGCTTTGTGGAAGTACAGGTAACCGCCGAATACCTCATCAGAGCCTTCCCCGGACAACACCATTTTGATGCCCATCGCTTTAATCTTACGCGACATCAGGTACATCGGTGTTGAAGCGCGGATCGTTGTCACATCATAAGTTTCGATGTGATAAATAACATCGCGGATCGCATCCAGACCTTCCTGCACGGTGAAGTGGATCTCGTGGTGAACCGTGCCCAGGTGGTTAGCGACTTCCTGCGCGGCTTTCAGGTCAGGAGAACCTTCGAGGCCGACGGCGAAGGAGTGCAGCTGCGGCCACCACGCTTCGCTGCGCTCTTCATCTTCTACGCGACGTGCGGCAAATTTCTTGGTGATCGCGGAAATCACCGAAGAGTCCAGCCCGCCGGACAGCAGAACGCCATAAGGCACGTCGGACATCAGGTGGCTCTTCACGGAATCTTCCAGCGCCTGGCGCAGCGCGTTTTTGTCCGTGACGTTGTCTTTTACTTCTTCGTAGCTGAACCAGTCGCGCTGGTAGTAGCTGCGAATTTCGCCGTCTTTGCTCCAAAGGTAGCTGCCCGCCGGGAACTCTTTGATGGTGCGGCAAACAGGCACAAGGGCTTTCATTTCTGAAGCGACGTACAGGTTGCCGTGTTCATCGTGGCCCATATACAGCGGGATAATACCGATGTGGTCACGGCCAATCAGGTAAGCGTCTTTCTCGCTGTCGTAAAGTGCGAAGGCGAACATCCCCTGCAGCTCATCAAGGAAGTCAGGGCCTTTTTCCTGATACAGCGCCAGGATGACTTCACAGTCTGAACCGGTCTGGAAGGTATAACGGTCGCCGTATTCGGCGCGCAGAGCCTGGTGGTTGTAGATTTCGCCGTTAACCGCCAGGGCATGAGTTTTTTCGGTGTTGTACAGCGGCTGAGCGCCCGCGTTGACGTCAACGATGGACAGACGTTCGTGCACAAGAATCGCTTTATCGCTGGCGTAAACACCCGACCAGTCCGGGCCACGATGGCGCATCAGGCGCGATAATTCCAGCGCTTTTTTGCGCAATTCAACTGCATCAGTTTTGATATCCAGAACGCCAAAGATAGAACACATATAACTTCTCCGTACACTTGCCTGAGCGATTTGAGTTGTGGTGCTGCGTTGCCGATTTTTGCTTTTACTGCGGCTTTGCTGCGTTGCTTAGTAATGAAAATGCTCAATCGCTGAAGGGAATGCAAGGCTTTTAGCTTTCAGCTAATAAATAGTGCAGTGAGGATTGCTGATTGATGAAAAATGATGATGTTTTGGGCGTTAAAATTAACGGATCGTCAATTTTTAACAATTTGCACTGAGGTTTGCTTCTGCTACGCGGCAATTTTTTATCGATATAAAAATGCCGGCTCTGGGCCGGCATTCTGAATTAGAAGATATCGATTTCAGCCACAGAGGGGTAAATCCAGCTCGGCCTGAAGGGCATATCGTCAACGTTGTTCAGGCTGGAGACGCCAGACAGCACAAGGATGGTTTCAAGGCCGGCCTGGAAGCCCGCGAGAATATCCGTCCGCAGGTTATCGCCGACGATAACGGTTTGCTCGGAATGCGCCTGCATTTTGTTAAGCGCCGCGCGAATAATCCACGGGCTTGGTTTGCCGACATAAAACGGCTCGCGCCCGGAGATTTTCTCAATGCCAGCGCAAAGCGCGCCGCAGGCCGGACTAAATCCGTGGCCGTGGCTGTCAGGGTTGGTGGCAATAAAACGCGCCCCGTTTGCCACAAAGTAAGCGGCTTTATGCATCATCTCCCAGTTAAAAGAGCGGGTTTCACCGACGATGACAAAGTCGGGATTGATGTCGGTAATGGTAAATCCAGCTTTATAGAGCTCGTGAATCAGCGCCCCTTCACCGACGACATAGGCTTTCTTACCTTCCTGACGACGGAGGAAATCAGCCGTGGCCATGGCCGAGGTGTAAAACACGCTCTCCGGCACGTCGATGCCCGCGGAGGCAAAGCGGTTGGCAAGATCCTGGCTGGTCTGGGAAGGGTAGTTGGTTAGCAGCACCAGCGGCATTTCTTTTTCAAGAATACGTGCCAGAAATTCATTAGCGCCCGGCACGGCGACGTTGTCGTGCATCAGCACGCCGTCGATATCACAAATTACGTTCTGGATGGTGGTCATTAACAACTCTGGCTCACGGAATGAAGTCGGTAACTATAGCGTAAAATGCTGCCTGGGCAGCATTAACTTTCCAGCAAATGCTGAAGCAAGACGCCGTTTAGCATTGAGCGCTTAACCAGCGCAAAGGCGCCAATTGCCGAGCGGTCGTCCAGCTTTGAGCAGACGATAGGCAAGTTTTTACGGAAGGCATTCAATACCTGGGTGTTGATGCAGCCTTCGATGGCAGGCAGCAGCACTTTTTCGGCTTCGATTATCTCGCCGGCAAGGACAACTTTTTGCGGGTTAAACAGGTTAATGGCGATGGAGATGGCTTTCCCCAGATGGCGGCCAACATGTTCCAGCACTTCACAGGCCAGCGCATCGCCTTTATTGGCCGCTTTGCAGATGGCCTGAATACTACAATCATCCAGCGTCAGGCGGCTGTTGTAGCCTTGCTCCAGCAAATGGCGGACGCGTTTTTCAATGGCGGCGTTCGCGGCAATGGTTTCCAGGCAGCCAAAATTACCGCAGTGGCAGCGCTCGCCCAGCGGATCGACCTGAATGTGGCCAATCTCACCCACGTTCCCATTGCGGCCGATAAAAATCCGCCCGTTTGACAGGATGCCCGCCCCGGTGCCGCGGTGAACCCGCACCAAAATAGAGTCTTCGCAGTCGTGGGTTGCACCGAAGTAGTGCTCGGCCAGCGCCAGGCTGCGAATATCATGGCCGACAAAACAGGTCACCTTGAAACGTTTTTCCAGGCTGTCGACCAGCGCCCAGTTGTTGACGGCGATGTGCGGCATGTAGCGGATCACGCCGCTTTCGGGGTCAACCAGCCCTGGCAGGATGACGGAAATAGCGATAAGTTCGCGGGTTTTACGCTGCCAGGTTTCGATGAAGTGGCTAATGGCGTTAAGCAGCGCATGCTCGAGCGTTTCCTGCGTGCGTTCCGGCAGCGGATAGTGCTCTTCGGCGATGGATTTCGCGCTCAGGTCGAACAGGGTGATAGTGGCGTCGTGGCGCCCGAGGCGCACGCCAATAGCGTGAAAGTTACGTGTTTCGGTAGTGATAGAGATAGCGCGGCGGCCGCCGGTGGAGGCCTGCTGATCGACTTCTTTTATCAGGCCGCGCTCAATAAGCTGGCGAGTAATTTTTGTGACGCTGGCGGGCGCAAGCTGGCTTTGTTCGGCAATCTGGATGCGCGAGATGGGACCGTGCTGATCAATCAGGCGGTAGACCGCCGCGCTATTCAGCTGTTTTACCAGGTCAACGTTACCAATTTGGGCTTGTCCGCCAGTCGTCATGCTATTTACTCAGTTACGACCTCGTTACCATTAACGATGGTCTTGATAATTTTATAGTCGCGGTTAAACACGGTGAGGTTGGCCACTTTACCGGCTTCGATTGCGCCCAGGTGTTTATCCACGCCCATGGCGCGAGCAGGGTAGAGGGTTGCCATTCGCAGAACTTCATCCAGTGCGATGGCCGCGTGCTCCACCAAATTGCGAACGCCTTGAATCATGGTCAATGCAGACCCACTCAGCGTACCGTTCTCATCTACGCACAGACCGTCACGGTAGTATATTGTTTTGCCAGCAAAAATGAACTGATCGATGTTGGCACCTGCCGGCGCGGTTGCGTCGGTAACCAGGCACAGTTTATCGCCCTTCACACGTTTTGCGGTGCGGATGTTCGCATAATCCACATGTAAACCATCAGCAATGATGCCACAGTAAACGTCGGCTTCATCAAAAATTGCGCCCGCAAGGCCAGGTTCACGGCCGGTAATATAAGGCATCGCGTTGAAAAGGTGGGTTGCGAAGGTGATCCCTGCGCGGAAGCCAATTTTGGCTTCTTTAATCGTTGCATTGGAATGACCGGCAGAAACGATGATGCCTGCTGCCACCAGTTTCTGAATGACTAATGGCTCAACCATTTCAGGTGCGAGGGTGATTTTGGTGATCACATCGGCATTCTGGCAGAGGAAATCAACCAGCTTCGCATCCGGCTTGCGGACGAAGCCTGGGTTGTGCGTCCCTTTTTTCACGATGTTGAGCCACGGCCCTTCAAGGTGCAAGCCCAGCGCCTGATGGCTGTATTTCGCCAGATAGTCGCGCATGACTTTCACGCCCTGCATCATCAGCTCGTCGCTGGTGGTGATAAGCGTTGGCAGGTAGCTGGTGCAGCCTGAGCGTTCGTTTGCTTTCTGCATGATTTCCAGCGTTTCAACGGAAACGGCTTCTGCTGTGTCGTTAAACTGCACGCCGCCGCAGCCGTTCAGCTGTACATCAATAAAACCGGGGGCAATGACGGCTCCGCCCACATCGCGCGTTTCGATACCTGCCGGCAGTGCATCAACAGGGCAAACGCGCTCAATCAGGCCATCGGCAATAACTACCGCGTGGTCATCCAAAATTTCGTGGCCGGTATAAATCCGACCGTGGATTAATGCATACATATCCTACCCCCGGTAATAACGTCGTGCTTTAAGACTGTAAGATCGCTAATAAAGAGGAAAAGCCGAAACACCTTCCTCTTTATGACTGACTTTAGAAAACCAATGCATTGATTTTCCAGAACTATTGACGCCCTCAGCGGTTGCCGTTTGAGGCGCATCAGTGGCCGACCAGGCCTTAAAGGCCTTTAATGTTTTCTGCTTCCAGCTCGTTGAAATATTTCAACGTTTTCACCTTCAGCTCCATGGTGGACGGCTCGTCACACACGATTACCGCCTTCGGATGCAGCTGCAGGCAGGTGATAGTCCACATATGGTTAACGTTGCCTTCCACGGCCGCCTGCAGCGCCAGCGCTTTGACGCCACCCAGCACCAGGATCATCACTTCTTCTGCATCCAGCAGGGTGCCCACGCCAACGGTCAGCGCGTATTTAGGTACCTGAGTCACGTCGCCGCCGAAGAAGCGGGAGTTTGCCACGCGTGTGTCATGGGTCAGGGTTTTAATACGGGTGCGGGAAGCCAGAGAAGACGCTGGTTCGTTGAACGCGATATGACCGTCGTTACCTACGCCGCCCATGAACAGGTGAATTTTGCCGTAGGAGCGAATTTTCTCTTCGTAGCGGCGGCACTCTGCATCAACGTCTTCCGCATTGCCGTTCAGCAGGTTGATATTTTCTGCAGGGATATCAACGTGATCAAAGAAGTTGCGGTGCATGAAAGTATAATAACTTTCCGGGTGTTCTTTCGGCAGGCCGACGTATTCATCCATGTTGAAGGTAACGACGTTCTTAAAGCTAACCTGGCCTGCTTTATGCATCTCAACCAGAGCTTTGTAAGCTTCCAGCGGCGTGCCGCCGGTTGGCAGACCCAGAACAAAAGGACGGTCCGCGGTCGGTTTGAATGCATTGATGCGATTTACAATATGGCGAGCTGCCCATTTGCCGACTTGTGCCGGGGTAGCCAGGGGAATCAGTCTCATCATTCACCTCGTAGTTTAAGAGTAAAAATAGGGTTAGCTGAATCGATCTCGATAAGCATAAGGGTAAACCACTTTTATACTGAACCGACAGGGATCAATCCGTCTTGATTTTTTGAATCATAAAATAAGTTTTCGGAGATAGCCAGTGAAGGGGGAGGGTTGAAGCGATATTTGGTGATAAATATCACAAAAAAGGTGCGTTTAATTTGCGGTACGAATTAATTTTTTTCACACTTCACCGTGTGATGTGAATCGTCGCCGTGTATTCAATGTAAGTAAGACAATAAAAACACTGCTTGAGCGAGCCTTAACGGGGTCTCATAGGGGGAATAAAGTGAGTATTCTAGGTTATCTACAGCGCGTGGGCCGGGCACTTATGGTGCCGGTGGCTACACTGCCAGCAGCAGCAATATTAATGGGGGTTGGTTACTGGATTGACCCAGTCAGTTGGGGTGGAGACAACGCGTTAGCGGCGCTCTTCATTAAATCCGGTTCCGCCATTATCGATCACATGTCCGTGTTGTTCGCCATCGGCGTCGCTTACGGTATGTCCAAAGACAAAGACGGTGCCGCGGCACTGACCGGCTTTGTTGGCTTCCTGGTTCTGACCACCCTCTGCTCACCGGCAGCGGTTGCTATGATCCAGAAAATTCCGGTGGATCAGGTTCCGGCGGCATTTGGTAAAATTGAAAACCAGTTCGTAGGTATTCTGGTCGGTATTATCTCTGCGGAATTGTACAATCGCTTCAGCGGTGTTGAGCTGCCGAAAGCGCTTTCGTTCTTCAGCGGTCGCCGTTTGGTTCCTATCCTCACCTCCTTCCTGATGATCGTTGTTGCCTTCATCATGATGTACGTCTGGCCGATGATCTTCGACGGTCTGGTGAACTTCGGGGAGCACATTCAGAAGCTGGGTTCTGCGGGCGCAGGTATCTACGCCTTCTTCAACCGTCTGCTGATCCCGGTTGGCCTGCACCACGCTCTGAACTCCGTGTTCTGGTTTGACGTGGCAGGGATTAACGACATCCCTAACTTCCTGGGTGGCGCTCAGTCCATCGAAGCAGGTAAAGCGGTTGTCGGTATCACCGGTCGCTACCAGGCGGGCTTCTTCCCAATCATGATGTTCGGTCTGCCGGGTGCAGCGCTGGCCATCTACCACTGTGCACGTCCTGAAAACAAAGCAAAAGTTGCCGGTATCATGATGGCCGCTGCTTTCGCTGCGTTCTTCACCGGTATCACCGAACCGCTGGAGTTCTCCTTCATGTTCGTTGCGCCGGTACTGTACGTGATTCACGCAGTGCTGACCGGTATCTCCGTATTTATCGCAGCAAGCATGCACTGGATTGCGGGCTTTGGCTTCTCCGCGGGCCTGGTGGATATGGTGCTTTCTTCCCGTAACCCGCTGGCAACCCACTGGTGGATGCTGATCCCTCAGGGTCTGGTGTTCTTCGTTCTCTACTACGTGGTGTTCCGTTTCACTATCACCAAATTCAACCTGCTGACGCCAGGCCGTGAACTGGCTGTAGCCGGTGACGAAGCTGATGGTCAGGACGTGAACGTGAGCGGTGACGCAAACCAGGACGTTTCTGGTCTGGCTCGTCAGTACATCTCTGCGGTAGGTGGCTCTGCAAACCTGACCGGTATTGATGCCTGTATCACTCGTCTGCGCCTGAGCGTGAAAGACTCTTCCGTTGTTAACGAAGCGCTGGCTAAGCGTCTCGGTGCGACAGGCGTTATTCGCCTGAACAAAACCAGCGTGCAAATCATCGTTGGCTTTGCGGCAGAAAAAATTGCTAACGCAATGAAAACAGCTGGCACTGTAGAAGCAGCGGCGCCTGTTGCTGCTGCGGCACCGGCTGCTGCGGCTAAACCACAGGCTGTTCCAAACGCGACCAGCACAACTATTGCCGCTTTGGTTTCTCCAGTCACTGGCGACGTGGTTGAGCTGGATCAGGTGCCTGACGAAGCTTTCGCCAGCAAAGCAGTCGGTGATGGCGTAGCCGTTAAGCCAACGGACAAAACCGTGGTTTCTCCTGCCGCCGGGACCATCGTGAAAATCTTCAACACCAACCACGCGTTCTGCCTTGAAACAGAAAAAGGTGCAGAGATTGTGGTTCACATGGGCATCGATACCGTTGCTCTGGGTGGCAAAGGCTTCACGCGTCTGGTGGAAGAAGGGGCCGAAGTGGTTGCCGGCCAGCCGATTCTGGAAATGGATCTCGATTTCCTGAACGCCAACGCGCGCTCCATGATTAGCCCGGTAGTTTGCAGCAACATCGACGACTTCAGCGGTCTGGTTATCCAGGCTAAAGGTCAGGTGGTTGCAGGCCAAACGCCACTGTATGAGATTAAAGGCAAATAATCGCTCCTGAGTAAGCATTTGTGCCTTAAGCGGCTGACGTAAATCGTCAGCCGCTTTTTTATTGCGTGCCGTTAGCCGACATGGATAACCCTAATTTATGCAACTAAAGGTTGTTTCCCGAGGCCGCTTATTAGATCATACGCCGTTAACTAAGGTACACGCTTTGAGGAACCCGCGATGAGTGAGGCTGAAGCCCGCCCAACTAACTTTATTCGTCAGATTATTGATGAAGACCTGGCGAACGGTAAGCACACCAGTATTTGCACCCGTTTTCCGCCTGAGCCAAATGGCTATCTGCATATTGGTCACGCCAAGTCTATTTGCCTGAACTTTGGCATCGCCCAGGATTACCAGGGGCAATGCAACCTGCGCTTCGATGACACAAACCCGGTAAAAGAAGACATCGAATACGTAGAGTCCATCAAGCACGACGTTGAATGGCTGGGCTTCCACTGGTCCGGCAGCGTGCGTTATTCGTCTGACTATTTTGACCAGCTTTTTAATTATGCCGTTGAGCTGATAAATAAAGGACTGGCGTATGTTGATGAGCTGAGTCCGGAACAAATTCGTGAATACCGTGGCTCTCTGACTGCGCCCGGTAAAAATAGCCCGTTCCGCGATCGTAGCGTTGAGGAAAACCTCGCGCTGTTCGAGAAAATGCGCAACGGGGAGTTTGCCGAGGGTACCGCCTGCCTGCGTGCCAAAATCGATATGGCCTCGCCGTTCATCGTTATGCGCGACCCGGTGCTGTACCGCATTAAATTTGCCGATCACCACCAGACCGGCAACAAGTGGTGCATCTACCCGATGTACGACTTCACCCACTGTATTTCCGATGCGCTGGAAGGCATTACGCACTCGCTGTGTACCCTGGAGTTCCAGGACAACCGCCGTCTGTATGATTGGGTGCTGGATAACATCACCATTCCTGCTCACCCGCGTCAGTACGAATTTTCTCGCCTGAATCTCGAATACGCCATCATGTCCAAGCGTAAGCTGAACCTGCTGGTGACCGAGAAGATTGTAGAAGGCTGGGACGACCCGCGTATGCCGACTATCTCCGGCCTGCGTCGCCGCGGCTATACCGCAGCATCCATTCGCGAGTTCTGTAAGCGCATTGGCGTAACCAAGCAGGACAACACCGTTGAAATGGCTTCTCTGGAATCCTGCATCCGTGACGATCTTAACGAGAATGCGCCGCGTGCAATGGCCGTGCTGGATCCGGTAAAAGTTATTATCACTAACTACCCTGAAGGTGAAGAAGAGACGGTTACCATGCCGAATCATCCTAACAAACCTGAAATGGGTAGCCGTGAAGTGCCGTTCAGCCGCGAGATCTATATCGATCGCGCTGACTTCCGCGAAGAAGCAAACAAGCAGTACAAGCGCCTGGTGCTGGGTAAAGAAGTTCGCCTGCGTAATGCCTATGTGATCAAAGCCGAACGCGTAGAAAAAGACGCAGAAGGTAATATCACCGAACTTTACTGCACCTACGATCCGGAAACCCTGAGCAAGGATCCGGCGGACGGTCGCAAGGTGAAGGGTGTTATTCATTGGGTGAGCGCGGCACACGCGCTGCCGGTTGAAATTCGTCTGTACGACCGCTTGTTTAGCGTCGCGAATCCAGGGGCTGCGGAAGACTTCCTGTCTACCATTAATGCGGATTCCCTGATCATTCGCCAGGGCTTCGCTGAGCCTAGTCTGCAGAACGCGGAAAAAAGTAAGGCATATCAGTTCGAGCGTGAAGGTTACTTCTGCCTGGACAGCCGCTATGCGACGGCGGAAAAACTGGTGTTTAACCGCACCGTTGGCCTGCGTGATACCTGGGCTAAGATCGGCGAATAATTGCCGTTTATTGCCTGATGAAAACGCCGCTAAATGCGGCGTTTTTTCTTTTTGATTACCAGTCATTAACCTTATATGCACATTCGCGATGCGAATTAATTCTCATTCACATTTCTGTGAAAATTTCCTCACAGGAAGTCATGCCTTCCCCGTAATCTCCTGATGCTTATAATGAAAGCGCTCTCAATGAAGTTTTATTCTTAAAATCAATCGTAATCAGGGTTAATAATCTGCTGCGCAATTTTGTTACAAATGCACATAGATTATGTGCTCTCTGTCATACTCCAGGAAATCTCTGATACAAAGTCATTGATAATTCGCGTCGCGAAAAATAGTCTATGAGCAGCAGTAATGCGGGTGTGTTAGGCAAAAACCGCTTTTAGCCGTCAGGCAATTTTACTTTTTTTCGTCATTGGCGCTTTTCACGTCAGACGATGATTTTTACGTCAAAGAGGAATTTAACTATGCGTACGTTTAGTGGCAAACGTAGTGCGCTTGCTCTTGCTATTGCAAGCGTTACCGCTCTTTCAGGTTTTGTCGTGGCTCCGCAGGCTAGCGCCGCGGGCTTTGTTGATGACTCCACGCTGACCGGCGGCATCTATTACTGGCAGCGTGAACGTGACCGTAAAGACGTCTCCGACGGTAAGTACAAAACTAACCTGTCGCACTCAACCTGGAACGCCAACCTCGACTTCCAGTCTGGCTATGCGGCCGATATGTTTGGTTTTGATATTGCCGCTTTCACCGCCATTGAAATGGCCGAAGACAGCGCCAGCGGTCACCCGAACGAAATCGCATTCTCCTCTAAAAATAAAACCTACGACGAAGACTACTCCGGCGATAAAGGTGGCATCAGCCTTTATAAAGCGGCGGCCAAATTCAAATACGGCCCGGTTTGGGCTCGCGCAGGTTACATTCAGCCAACCGGTCAAACGCTGTTAGCACCACACTGGAGCTTCATGCCTGGTACTTATCAGGGGGCTGAAGCGGGAGCCGCATTTGACTACGGTGATGCCGGTGCGCTGAGCTTCTCCTACATGTGGACTAACGAGTACAAGGCGCCATGGCACCTTGAAACCGACAAGTTCTACCAGAACGATAAAAAGACCAAAGTTGACTATCTGCACTCCATCGGCGCGAAGTATGACTTCAAAAACGATCTGATTCTGGAAGCCGCATTCGGTCAGGCTCAGGGCTTTGTTGATCAGTACTTTGCTAAAGCCAGCTACAAATTCGACGTTGCAGGCAGCCCGCTGAGCACCAGCTACCAGTTCTACGGCACCCGTGATAAAGCCGCGAACAACACCATCAATGATATCTACGATGGCACCGCATGGCTCCAGGCGCTGACATTTGGCTATAAAATTGGCCAGGTCGACCTGCGTCTGGAAGGGACCATGGTGAAGGCAGAAGGCCAGCAGGGTTACTTCCTGCAGCGTATGACGCCAACCTACGCGTCTTCCAACGGTCGTCTGGATGTGTGGTGGGATAACCGCTCTGACTTCAACGCCAACGGTGAAAAAGCCGTGTTCTTCGGTGCAATGTATGACCTGAGCAACTGGAACCTGCCGGGTTGGGCAGTGGGTGCTTCTTACGTTTATGCATGGGACGCAAAACCATCTACATGGGCGCTTGATGCTTCCGGTAACCGCCAGGATCTCGCTTCCAACAAGATCAAAGAGTCTTCTTACAGCCTCGACGCCATGTATACCGTACAGGAAGGCCGTGCGAAAGGCACGCTGTTCAAACTGCACTTCACTCAGTACGACAACCACTCCGACATCCCAAGCTGGGGCGGTGGGTACGGCAACATCTTCCAGGATGAGCGTGACGTGAAATTCATCGTGATTGCTCCGTTCACCATCTTCTGATGTGAAACCGGGCGCGCAAGCGCCCGTTTTTTTATAAGGAACCGAACATGAAAAAGATTCTGCTGATTACCGCCGCTGTATTCACGCTGTCTGCCTGCGTTCAACCTCCTGCACCTCCGGAAGATTCACGCCTGAAGCAGGCCTATAGCGCCTGTATCAATACGGCGGAAGGCAATCCGGATAAAATTGAAGCCTGCCAAAGCGTGCTGAACGTACTGCGCCAGGAAAAACAGCATAAAGCGTTTGTTGAGAAAGAAACGGTGAACGTGCTGGATTACCAGAAATGTATCCAGGCAAGAAAGAGCGGCAATGATGAAGCCGCGAAGGTACGCTGCGATAAGATTTGGCAGGAGATTCGCGCCAATAACAGCTGATAGCCTTTTTCAGTCAATAAAAAAACCGGCAAGGGAAACCTGCCGGTTTTTGCTTTTAAACGCCACCGAAGCAGCGTTTGTTAATGCGGATTACTTATTTAGGATCGTGGGCCGTGTCGTCTTCGCGGCAGTCACCTTCAGCACAGTGTCCGTACAGATAGAGGCTGTGGTTAGTCAGGCGGATGCCGTGGCGAGTGGCAATTTCACGCTGGCGGGATTCAATAGAATCATCGCTGAACTCGATCACTTTACCGCAGTCGAGGCAGATCAGGTGGTCGTGGTGATGCTGCTGGGTCAACTCAAAAACGGACTTGCCGCCTTCAAAATTATGGCGGGTCACGATCCCTGCATCATCAAACTGGTTCAGCACGCGATAGACGGTCGCCAGGCCGATTTCTTCGCCCATGTCGATCAGACGTTTATATAAGTCTTCCGCGCTGACGTGATGATTTACCGGCTCTTGCAGCACTTCGAGGATTTTTAATCGAGGAAGCGTGACTTTCAAGCCGGCCTTCTTTAATGCGGTATTGTTGTCAGTCATGCGGAAAGTGTCCTGTTGCTTAACGATTCGCTCAAACTGCAGTGAGCGTAAAGAGTAATGCGTCTCATTATAGAACTGCTACTTCTAAATGGGAACCGCAAGTATGGTGCAAAATAAGGCTGAAAAATCGTGGCGGCGTCGCCATTTACAGTAATTATCAGCCAAGCTATCAGGAAGACATTGTACAGGGATGTACGAGAAAGTTACAAACTTGTAGCAATTATTTTCATTGCTAAAAGCTATCAAGATGGCGCAAATGCTGTATTTGCGCCAGAGAAATCAGGCGTTAATGATATCCGCCAGATTCAGTTCTTCAGAAACCTGTTTAACCCACTTCTCAACGCGCTCAGCGGTCAGTTCCGGCTGGCGATCTTCATCGATGGCCAGGCCGACAAAATTGTCGTCATCCGCCAGGCCTTTGGAGGCTTCAAAGTGGTAGCCCGCGGTTGGCCAGTGGCCCACAATCGCCGCGCCGCGCGGTTCGATAATGTCGCGAATGGTGCCCAGCGCATCACAGAAGTATTCCGCGTAGTCTTCCTGGTCGCCGCAGCCGAACAGCGCCACCAGTTTACCGTTGAAATCGACTTCTTCAAGCGTAGGGAAGAAGTCATCCCAGTCACACTGGGCTTCGCCGTAGTACCAGGTCGGGATGCCGAGCAAGAGAATGTCGAAACCTTCGAGATCTTCTTTGCTGCTTTTAGCAATGTCATGCACCTCAGCAACGTCTTTACCGAGCTGTTTTTGAATCATTTTCGCGATATTTTCGGTGTTACCGGTGTCGCTGCCGAAAAAAATGCCTACGATTGCCATGAGTAAAATAACCTCTTGAAACTTAATAGTATGCTGGCCGTTCAATGCCCACGTATAGGGCAATCATAGCAGAACAGCTCCAGCAGCGGAAACAGCTATCACGCCCGGGTGCACAGTCTGCAACATGGTTTTGCTCACCCTTTTGAGATTTCAGATAACCCGCAGGGTGGCTGAAGGCGTTACCCGAGATTTTTAAGCTGCTCGAACAGCATCTCTTCGATCAGTTCGCTGCGGCTGATGTTACGGGCGTCAGCCAGCTGGTTGAGGGCATCGACCGCCTCATTGTTCAGTTTTAGCTCAACCCGCTTCAAACCACGCACTTTATCGCGCTTCAGCTGATTGCGCTTATTGATACGCAATTGCTCATCGCGCGAGAGCGGATTAGTTTTCGGCCGCCCGGGGCGACGCTCGTCCGCGAACAGATCTAATGTAGTACGGTCCGTTTGTTCTTTTGCCATGATTAGAATACTGACAGGAAATTCTGGCTGCAGGGGCAGGGTGCCGGTGCAATTAAGCGCGCCATCATACATCAGCGCGCCATTCGCGCCAACGCGTTAGCGACTTCAGCTGCCCGGTCGGTCTGTTTTTAATCAGTTTTTCTACTCTGCGTCGATATAACGGTGGATCGCCCGTAGAACGGCATCCGGTTTTTCCGCATGAACCCAATGACCCGCTCCAGCGATGACGTGAGCACGGGCCTGTGGGAACTGACTTAGCAGCGCCTCGCGGTGGCTTTCATCAACATATGGAGAATTCCCGCCGCGAATAAATAGTGCAGGATATGGCCAGGCCGGAACAGGCCGCCAGCCAACGATAGTTTCGTATTGCTGCCAAAGCACGGGCACGTTGAACTTCCACTCGCCGTCAGCAAAGGATTTCAGCAGAAACTGAATGACGCCTTCCTCAGCTACGTGGTCGCGCATGATTTGCGCCGCCTGCTGGCGAGTTTTTACGCCCGCTTCGGTGACCGCGCGAATAGCCGCGAAAATTTCGTCGTGACGGCGAACCTGATAGTTAACCGGCGCAATATCTATCATCACAATCTTATCAATACGCTGAGGGGCTATTGCGGTAAGCGCCATCACCACTTTGCCGCCCATGGAATGGCCAATAAATGTGGCCTTCTCGATGCCGTATTCGTCCAGCGTGTCCAGAACGTCCCCGGCCATTGCGGCATAGCTCATATCATCACTGCGCGGTGACAGCCCGTGATTGCGCAGATCGATCTGCAGCAACGCATGATCTTTACCCAGATCACGTGCCAGGACACCCAGGTTATCCAGGCTGCCGAACAGGCCGTGGATCAGTACGATAGGGGAATTGCTATTCAATTGTTGCGCAGTTTGCAGGCGAGCATTTAATTTCATGGCAAAGTTCTTTATTTTGGTTCGTTTGGTTAGGGTATCATGTTGGCATTCTCGCGGGCGTGCGGCAAATATTCAGTTTACTCTGACTTTGAGTCGCCTCTCCTGTTCGCTGTTGGGATTTGACCCTATAATCCCAACGACTTGTATTCAGAAAAGATATCGCACTGGATTAAGATGAAAACAATCGAAGTTGATGACGAGCTTTACCGCTATATTGCCAGCCAGACTAAACACATCGGCGAGAGCGCGTCAGACATTTTACGGCGTATGCTTAAATTTACCGCCGGGCAAACACCAGCAGCCACTTCTACGCCCGCTGCGCCTGAGCGCGCTGCGGCTCCCGTTGTTGAAGAAAAACCTGCGAACACCGCTCGTAATCGCGTGCGTGCCGTTCGTGAGCTGCTGCTTTCCGACGAGTACGCTGCCCAGAATAAAGCCGTAAACCGCTTTATGATGGTGCTGTCCACGCTGTATATGCTGGATGCAAAAACCTTTGGCGAAGCCACTGAATCGCTGCATGGCCGCACCCGCGTCTATTTTGCTGGCGATGAGCAAACTCTGCTGGCAAACGGCAATCAAACCAAGCCGAAACATGTTCCGGGCACCCCATACTGGGTGATCACCAATACGAATACTGGTCGTAAATGCAGCATGATCGAACACATCATGCAGTCAATGCAGTTCCCTGCGGAGCTGATTGAAAAGGTTTGCGGCACTATTTAAAAACCTGGCGTCAGTAAGGAAGAGCCAATGGCTAACCACGATCGTGCGGGTCAACCTGCACAACAGAGCGACTTGATTAACGTAGCCCAGCTTACGGCGCAGTATTACGTGCTTAAGCCAGTGGTGGGGAATAGCGAACACGCGGTGAAATTCGGGACCTCCGGCCACCGCGGCAGTGCAGCACGGCATAGCTTTAACGAACCTCATATTCTGGCGATTGCGCAAGCTATCGCTGAAGAACGCGCAAAGAATGGGATCACCGGTCCATGCTATGTGGGCAAAGACACCCACGCGCTGTCCGAACCTGCGTTTATCTCCGTGCTGGAAGTGCTGGCCGCTAACGGCGTGGACGTCATTGTGCAGCAGGATAACGGCTATACGCCGACGCCTGCGATTTCTAACGCCATCCTGGTGCATAACCAAAAGGGCGGCCCTCAGGCGGACGGGATTGTTATCACGCCATCCCACAACCCACCGGACGACGGCGGCATCAAGTACAACCCGCCAAACGGTGGCCCGGCTGATACTAACGTCACCAAAGTCGTTGAAGATCGCGCTAACGCGTTGCTGGCCGACGGCCTGAAAGGCGTGAAGCGCATTACGCTGGATAAAGCCTGGGAAAGCGGTCACGTTCAGGCGCAGGATCTGATTCAGCCGTTCATCGAAGGGCTGGTGGATATCGTCGACATGGCCGCGATTCAAAAAGCGGGCCTGAAGCTGGGGGTTGATCCTCTCGGCGGTTCCGGGATCGAATACTGGCACCGTATCGCGAAGCATTACAACCTCGATCTGACCATCGTGAACGATCAGGTCGACCAGACCTTCCGCTTTATGCACCTGGATAAAGACGGCGCAATTCGCATGGACTGCTCCTCCGAATGTGCGATGGCGGGCCTGCTGGCGCTGCGCGACAAATTCGATCTGGCGTTTGCCAACGACCCGGATTACGACCGCCACGGCATCGTCACGCCAGCGGGCCTGATGAACCCGAACCATTACCTGGCTGTGGCTATTAACTATCTGTTCCAGCACCGTCCGCAGTGGGGCAAAGATGTGGCCGTCGGTAAAACCCTGGTTTCCTCCGCGATGATTGACCGCGTGGTAGAAGATCTGGGCCGCAAGCTGGTGGAAGTCCCGGTTGGCTTTAAGTGGTTCGTTGACGGCCTGTTCGACGGCAGCTTCGGCTTCGGGGGCGAAGAGAGCGCCGGGGCATCGTTCCTGCGCTTCAACGGCACCCCATGGTCGACCGACAAAGACGGTATCATCATGTGCCTGCTGGCGGCAGAAATCACCGCCGTGACGGGCAAAAATCCGCAGCAGCATTACGATGAGTTAGCCGCGCGCTTTGGCGCACCGAGCTATAACCGTATTCAGGCCCCAGCCACTTCTGCACAGAAAGCCGCGCTGTCCAAGCTGTCGCCAGAAATGGTGAGTGCAGACACGCTGGCAGGTGACCCGATTACCGCGCGTCTGACGGCGGCACCGGGCAACGGCGCTTCCATTGGCGGCCTGAAGGTGATGACCAAGAACGGCTGGTTTGCCGCTCGTCCGTCCGGCACCGAAGACGCCTACAAGATTTACTGTGAAAGCTTCCTCGGCGCAGAGCACCGCGAGCAGATCGAGAAAGAAGCGGTAGAGATTGTCAGCGAAGTGCTGAAAAGCGCGAAGTAATATGCAAAAAGGCTCCCCAGGGAGCCTTTCTCTTTTAACCCAAAGCCACCATCAGTGCGCCGCAGGTGATAAGCGCCACGCCTATCCCGGCAATCAGCGACACTTTCTCACCAAACAGAATCACCGCCAGAATCACCGCGAACACCACGCTCAGCTTATCGATAGGGGCGACCTTCGACACGTCACCACTTTTGATCGCCATAAAATAGAACAGCCAGGACAGCGCCCCGGCCACGCCGCTTAACAAAATAAACAGCAGCGCTTTTTTATCGGCAAACACCGTACTAACAAGATTCAGTTTTCCCTGAACGACGACCACCCCAACTAAAAATAACGCCATGACCACAGCGCGAACGGCTGTGGCGGTATTGGCATCCAGATGCTGCAAACCAACTTTGCCAAAAATAGCGACCAGCGCTGCCGTAGCGGCAGACAACAGGGCGTAGACTAACCATGCGCTCATAACGGGCTCCTCTTGAACGAGCCAGAGATTACTCCTTCAGAGCATAAAACGGTAGCCGATCCCGGTTTCGGTGAGCAGATGGCGAGGGCGAGCGGGGTCGCTCTCCAGCTTCTGGCGCAGGTGGCCCATATAAATGCGCAGATAGTGGCTGTGTTCCACGGCATTCGGGCCCCAAACCTGATTAAGCAACTGGCGCTGGGTCAGGACTTTGCCGTGATTATTCAGCAGGGTTGCCAGCAGGCGGAACTCAATGGGGGTCAGGTGAATTTCCTCTTCGCCGCGGGTAATACGGCGCGAGGCGAGGTCGACCCGAATTTCGGAAAACTGATAAACCGGATCGGGCTGAACGGTGCTGACGTGGCGGCGCAGGGCGACGCGAAGCCTGGCCTGCAGTTCACCGATGCCAAACGGCTTGCTGAGAAAATCGTCTGCGCCAGCATCCAGGGCGGCAATCTTCGCCTGCTCGTCACTCCGGGCCGACAGGACGATGACCGGCGTCTGGCTCCACTGGCGAAAGTCACCAATAAAATCGATGCCGTCGCCGTCCGGCAGGCCGAGATCCAGAATCACCAGATCCGGCTTGCGGGTGGCGGCTTCAATCAGGCCGCGCTGCAGGGTTTCGGCATCAAACACGCGCAACGATTCATCTTCCAGCGCGGTGCGCAGAAAGCGGCGGATCTCTTTTTCATCCTCAATTATCAGAACCGTTGTCACAGCACCTCAATCATTTCAGGGAGTTCGGGGGGAGGCGATAAAGGTAGCACAACGTGGAAGCTGGCACCGCCTTCCGGGCGGTTAAGCGCATAAATTGTGCCGCCGTGAACTTCAACAATCGCCCGGCAGATAGCCAGCCCAAGCCCAACGCCTGGAATAGCTGACTCTTTGTTACCGCGGGCAAATTTATCAAAAATCAGCAGCTCTTTACCAGCGGGAACCCCCGGGCCGCTGTCCCAAACTTCCAGGTCCAGTTTGTCTGCTGTCGAGGTCGCTTTTATACCGATGTTGGCTTTATAACCGGCATATTTCACCGCATTCTCCAGCAGGTTGATCAGCACGCGTTCGAACAGCGGGCCGTCGACTTCAATCAGCATCAGCGGATCAGGCAAATTAAGGGCGATATGGCGGCCGCCGAGGCCCGGTTCGAGCATCTTCAGCGCGCTGCCGACGACTTCCTCTAGCGTCAGCCACTCTTTACGAAGATTAAAACCGCCCGACTGAATGCGGGCCATATCCAGCAGATTATTCACCAGCCGGGTGGTGTTCAGCACATGCTGACGGATTTCGTTGGCCTGCGGGGCATGTTTTGATCCTTCACTGGCGAGATCCAGCGTGAGGATTTCTGCCTGGCCAAACAGCACGGTCAGCGGCGTGCGCAGGTCGTGCGAAAGCGCGGCCAGCAGCGAGTTGCGGATTTGCTCCCGTTCGCTGGAAAGCCGGGCCTGTTCTTCGCTGGCGGTGAGCAGCAGCCTGTCGAGCGCGGTGGCCACCAGCAGGGTAAAGGTTTCCAGCAGGCGCTGCTGTTCGGGGATCATCAGCTGGCGCAGATTCTCCGGCTCAACGACCAGCAGACCCAGGGTCCTTTCCGTGGTGCTAAGCGGCAGGATGCGGTAGGGCACGCCCGGCAGCGTGTCCGTTCCGGCACCGGCGGGCTGGCCTTTATCAAAGCTCCAGCGGGCAATCGCTTCATCCCACTGAGCGGGTTCCCCTTCGGCTGCGATACGGCTGAGTTTCCCGTGATCGTCCGGCAGCAGCAGCAGGCTGCGGGCCTGGAAGGTGTTGTTAATAAACTGCACGCTGGTGGCGGCGACGTCCTGCGGCGTGCGGTCATCGGCCAGTGCTTTAGACATTTCATACAGATGACGGGTGCGCTGTTCCCGGTAGCGGGCGATGCGTGCCTGATAACGTACTCCGGCGGTCAGATTACCGATCACCAGCCCGACGGTGAGCATTACGCCGAAGGTCAGCAGATACTGAACATCCGACACGGCGAGCGTGCCTCGCGGCGCAATAAAGAACAGGTCGAAGCTAATCACGTTGATGACCGTCGCGAGGACGGACGGCCAGCGGCCATAAAACAGCGCGACCATCACCACGCCAAGCAGGTAGATCATCACCAGGTTGGCGGCATCAAAGGCCACCAGCCACTGATTGGCGATAAAGGTAATAAACGCACAGAGCACCACCGCCACGGCGCAGCCGCGCAGTTGAATGCGCCATTTCTCGCTTAGCGTTCTGGTGTCCGGTGCTCTGGTCGGGGAGGGGAGAGGTTTTTCATCCAGCGCAACAATCACCAGATCGAGGTCCGGAGCGCGTTTGGCTAACCGGTCGGCGAAAGACGTACGGTGCCACCAGCGGCGCGTGGTATGACGGCCAATAATGATTTTGCCGAGATTGTGTTCGCGGGCGTAGCGCAGCACCGCTTTTTCTTCATTGGGATCGGCAAGCGTGGCGGTTTCGGCTCCCAGCTCCTGGGCGAGCCGCAGAGCGCTTAAAATGGTCCGGCGCTGATGTTCCGGCAGGCGGTGAAGCTGCGGCGTTTCGACGTAGACGGCGTGCCAGACGCTGCCGAGCTTGGCGGCAAGGCGAGCGGCGGTGCGAACCAGTTTTTCATTGCCGTTGCTATGGCCGATGCACAGCAGAATGGCGTCCCGCGTGTGCCAGACTTTTTCCTGTCCCTGGTTGTCCCGCCAGGCGCGCATCTGATCGTCAACGCGGTCGGCTGTGCGTCGCAAGGCCAGCTCTCGCAGCGCTATCAGGTTGCCTTTACGGAAGAAGTGCTCGATGGCGCGTTCGGCCTGGCCGGAGATATAAACTTTGCCTTCGTGCAGGCGCTGGCGGAGGTCGTCCGGCGGCAGGTCAACCAGCACGACTTCGTCGGCGGCGTCGAAAATAGGGTCGGGGACGGTTTCGCGTACCTGAATCCCGGTGACTCCGCCTACTACGTCATTCAGGCTTTCCAGATGCTGAACGTTAACGGAGGTCAGGACGTCGATCCCGGCTTCCAGCAGCTCTTCCACGTCCTGCCAGCGTTTGGGGTGGCGCGAGCCTGGCGCGTTACTGTGCGCCAGTTCGTCCATCAGAATCAGGGCAGGGTTGCGGGCGAGGGCGGCGTCCAGGTCAAACTCCTGGACCAGACGCCCCCGGTGGTGAATACGACGAGGGGGCTGAATCGTCAGCCCCTTTAACAGTTCGGCAGTTTCCTGGCGGCCGTGGGTTTCCACCACGCCCACCAGCACATCGAGGCCCTGCGCCCGCAGGCGCTGCGCCTCCTGAAGCATCGCGTAGGTTTTCCCGACGCCTGCACAGGCGCCGAAGAAGATTTTCAGTTTCCCACGCGGCTGGCGGTTGACTTTCTCCAGCAGCTTATCGGGGTTGGGGCGCAGCGGCTCCTCGGTCATAACACGTCCTTTTTACTTCGCCTGGAGATGGTCCAGCGCCAGGTTCAGCTTAACGATATTCACTACCGGCATGCCGATAAAATTCACCAGCGGCGTGGTGGTGTTCTCCGCCACCAGGCGAGCGATTTGCTCCACCGGCAGATTTCTGGCTTTCGCTACCCGTGGGATTTGCCACGCGGTCGCTTCAGGAGAAAGCTGCCCGTCCAGGCCGCTGGCGGAGGTGGTGACTAAGTCAACGGGTACCGCTGGATTAGCCTCCGGGTTAGCCGCACGCAGCGCACTAACGCGAGCCTTAACCTCTTTGTCCAGCTCCGGGTTGCTGGCCGCAAGGTTGCTGCCGCCGGATGCCATTGGATTATAGGGGCTATCCGAGGTGGCAGAGGGGCGGCCCTGGAAATATTTTGCGTTAGTGAAGTCCTGACCAATCAGTTCTGAACCGCGAACCTTGCCGTCTTCAACGATTAACGAGCCGTTGGCCTGAGCCGGGAACCACCATTGCCCCAGCAGCGTGGCGAGGAGAGGATAAACCCCTCCGGTAATCAGCGTCAGGATAATCAGCAGTAATAAAGCGGGGCGTAACGTAGCCATGTTCTTTTCCTCTTAGACCAGACCGAGTACGGTCAGGATCACGTCAATCACTTTGATACCAATAAACGGCACGACGATACCGCCCAGGCCATAGATCCACAGGTTGCGGCGCAGCATCGCGGCCGCGCTCAGCGGCTTGTAGCTAATGCCTTTTAGCGCCAGCGGAATGAGGCAGATGATGATCAGCGCATTGAAGATCACCGCGCTCAAGATGGCCGAAGCAGGGGAGTGCAGGTGCATCACGTTCAGCGCGTTCAGCTGCGGGTAAGTCACCGCAAACGCCGCCGGGATAATGGCGAAGTATTTCGCCACGTCGTTAGCGATACTGAAGGTGGTCAGTGACCCGCGAGTCATCAGCATTTGCTTCCCGATGTGGACCACTTCAATCAGCTTGGTTGGGTTAGAGTCCAGGTCAACCATGTTCCCGGCCTCCTTCGCTGCCTGAGTCCCGGAGTTCATGGCTACCGCTACGTCTGCCTGCGCAAGGGCCGGGGCGTCGTTGGTGCCGTCGCCGGTCATCGCCACCAAACGTCCTTCGGCTTGATACTGGCGAATCAGCGCCAGCTTGGCTTCCGGTGTGGCTTCAGAAAGGAAGTCATCCACCCCGGCTTCGGCGGCAATCGCCGCGGCGGTCAGGCGGTTATCCCCGGTGATCATCACCGTTTTGATGCCCATCTGGCGCAGCTGTGCGAAACGCTCTTTAATGCCGCCTTTCACTATGTCTTTCAGCGCGATTACGCCCAGCACGTTAGCGCCTTCGGCAACCACCAGCGGCGTACCGCCCTGGCGAGCCACGCCTTCAACCAGCGTGTCGACCTGGGCCGGGAAGTGGCCGTTGTTCACTTCTACGTGGCGGCGGATGGCATCCACAGAACCTTTGCGGATCATGCGGTCCTGAATATTGATGCCGCTCATACGGGTTTGCGCGGTAAACGGCACAAACGTTGCCTGCAGGTTCTGCACGTCGCGTTCACGCAGGTTAAAGCGCTGTTTTGCCAGCACCACGATACTGCGGCCTTCTGGCGTTTCATCCGCCAGTGAGGCCAGCTGCGCGGCATCGGCCAGCTCTTTTTCATCCACGCCAGGGGCAGGGAGGAAGGCGGAGGCCTGGCGGTTACCGAGCGTGATGGTGCCGGTTTTATCCAGCAGCAGGACGTCGATATCCCCGGCAGCTTCTACCGCCCGGCCGCTGGTAGCGATCACGTTCGCACCCAGCATGCGGCTCATCCCGGCCACACCGATGGCGGAAAGCAGGCCGCCGATGGTGGTTGGGATCAGGCAGACCAGCAGGGCTACCAGCACGGTTACGCTAGCCGCCTGGCCGCCGTAGGCAGAGAACGGCCACAGGGTTGCGGTCGCCAGCATCAGGACGATTGTCAGCGCTACCAGCAGGATAGTCAGGGCGATTTCGTTCGGCGTTTTACGACGCTGGGCGCTTTCTACCATGGCAATCATGCGGTCGAGGAAGGTTTCCCCTGGGTTAACGCTGCACTGGATGACCAGCCAGTCGGACAGAATGCGCGTCCCGCCGGTCACCGAGGCAAAGTCGCCGCCGGACTCACGGATAACCGGGGCGGATTCCCCAGTGATGGCGCTTTCATCCACCGATGCACCGCCCTCAAGGACTTCGCCATCGCAAGGGATGATGTCCCCGGCTTCCACCAGCACGACGTCGCCTTTACGCAGATCGGCCGCCGGAATGTGGTCCACCTGCGCATCATGCTGTGGGCTGCGCAGTTTGCGTGCCCAACTGGTTTTTTTCACCCCTTTCAGGCTGTTCGCCTGGGCCTTGCTGCGGCCTTCTGCCAGCGCTTCAGCAAAGTTGGCGAACAGCACGGTAAACCACAGCCACAGGCTGATGGCGAGCGTGAAGAGGGCATCCCCCTGCTGCAGGCCGGTGAACATCGCTATCCCGAGCAGGGTAGTGATGATGCTCCCCACCCAGACGATAAACATCACCGGGTTGCGCCACTGCACCTGCGGGGCGAGCTTTTTAAAAGAATCAATTAGCGCCTGACGGATCAGACCAGGTTCAAACAGCGCCTGTTGCTTGCGACTCATGGAAGCCTCGTAATTAGAAATTAACCAGAGAAAGGTGTTCCGCAACCGGGCCTAAAGCGAGGGCGGGGATAAAGGTCAGGGCGCCAACCAGCAGCACTGTCCCAATCAGTAAACCGATAAACAGCGGGCCGTGCGTTGGCAGCGTACCGATGCTGACGGCCTGGGATTTTTTCGCGGCCAGGGAACCGGCAATAGCCATTACCGGGATAATCACCCCAAAGCGACCAAACCACATGCATACAGCCAGCAGAACGTTCCAGAACGGCGTGTTGGTGCTCAGGCCGGCGAAGGCGCTACCGTTATTGTTTGCGGCGGAAGAAATCGCATACAGCACCTCGCTGAAGCCGTGGATCCCTGGGTTTGCCATGCCGCTGCGGCCTGCATCCGTCATCATCGCCAGCGCGGTGCCGAGCAGCACCAGGGCAGGGGTGATAAGAATGGCCAGCGAAGTCATCTTCATTTCCGGCACGTCAATTTTCTTACCCAGGTATTCCGGGGTACGCCCAATCATCAGCCCGGCGATAAACACGGCCAGCAGGACGAACAGCAGCATGCCGTACAGGCCAGCGCCTACGCCGCCGAAGACCACTTCACCAATCTGCATCAGCCACATTGGCACCATGCCGCCCAGCGCCGTAAAGGAGTCATGCATGGCGTTGACCGCCCCGCAGGATGCGGCGGTAGTAATCACCGCGAACAGGCTGCTATTCAGAATGCCGAAGCGGCTCTCTTTGCCTTCCATGTTGATGCTGCTGTTGGCGCCCAACTGGATAAAGTGCGGGTTGCCCTGCAGCTCGGCCCACATCACTACCACCACGCAGACCACGAAGATAATGGTCATCGCCCAAAGCAGCGCGCGGCCCTGACGGCGGTCACCCACGGCTTCACCAAAGGCGAAGCAGAGCGCGGCCGGGATCAGGAAGATGGAAACCATCTGCACGAAGTTGGTCAGCGCCGTAGGGTTCTCAAACGGGTGAGAGGAGTTAGCGTTGAAGAAGCCCCCGCCGTTGGTTCCCAGCATTTTAATCGCTTCCTGAGAAGCCACCGGCCCCATCGGCAGCAGGTGCTGAACGCCTTCAATGGTGGTGTAAGGCTGGTAAGCAGAGAAGTTCTGCAGCGAACCCTGGCTGATAAAGAACAGCGCCATCACCAGCGAGATTGGCAGCAGGATGTACAGCGTAACGCGGGTTAAATCGACCCAGGCGTTGCCCAGCGTGCTGGTGGAATGGCGAGAGAAACCACGGATCAGCGCAAACACTACGGCAATGCCGGTGGCGGCAGAAACGAAGTTCTGTACCGTCAGGCCCATCATCTGGCTGAAGTAGCTCAGCGTGGTTTCGCCGCCGTAAGACTGCCAGTTAGTGTTGGAGACAAAACTGACGGCAGTGTTCAGCGCCAGATGCCAGGAGAGGCCCGGCAGATGCTGAGGGTTAAGCGGCAAACTGTCCTGGAACAGCAGCATCGCGAACAGCAGGATCAGCCCAAAAACGTTAAATGCCAGAATCGCCATCAGATAGCGTTTCCAGCCCATTTCTTCACCTTTGCTGCCCATCAGGGACCACAAAATGGGCTCAATGCGGCCCACGATCGGCAGCGGTTCGCCGTCGATCAGTCGTGCCAGCACGGCGCCCAGCGGTTTCGCAAGGGCAAAGAGCACCAGCAGGAAGCTGGCGATCAGTAAAAATCCGGACGCAGCCATTAAAACGCCTCCGCTTTAATCAGGGCATAAACCAGGTAACCCAACAGCAAGAAGACCAGCACGATGCCGGTTATGACGCCTGCACTCACAATCCACCTCCAACGGTGCGTTAAGCATTTCGCGGCAGAATAGGATTTCGGGTGAAAAGATGTCGTAAAAGTCCGGGGGCGGGGTGTAAAAAAAGTATAAAAATGGCAAAAGCCATTAGTTAACTAATGGTTAGTATTTATTTAACTATTTTGTAACTTAATTACAGGTGAAAAGATAAATAGCGCACAAAAAAGTGCATTTATCTGGTCGGAGGAGTAGTAAACTTTCAAACAATGAGATAGTATTTTGACCAGATAACAAGTTTCGATTTTCCGACATGCGGTGTCGGTCACACATTATGAGGAGAAGCCTATGTCTTTATACAAAGAATACCCTGCGCATCAGGTCATCCTGCGTCGCATTTTCGCAATCGCTGCCGGTGTGCTGGCGCTGCCTGTAATGCTGTTCTGGAAAGATCGCGCGCGTTTTTACAGCTACCTGCACCGCGTCTGGTCCAAAACCAGCGACAAGCCGGTGTGGATGGCGCAATCTGAAGCCGCCGCCTTCGATTATTACTAAAAGCTGAATCGATTTGACGAAAGCTACCTCCGGGTAGCTTTTTTGTTGCCTGCGTCTTGCTACACTGAATTAACAACTGAGACGCGGGCAGCCAGCGATGTCGCTTAGTCTGGCATTGGTATGCTTCTGCTGTCCGGAATAACTTCCAATATTGAACCGTCGCCAACGCGCAATGGCGGCGGTCAGGTAATGAATCCAGGGAGAGTTATGCCTACCCATCTGGTCTGGTTCCGCAACGATCTACGTATTCACGATAACTACGCCTTACACGCCGCCTGCCGTAATCCCGATGCAAAAGTCATCGGATTTTTTGTCGTGACGCCCGAACAATGGCGGCAGCACGTCATGGCACCCAAACAGGCCGAATTTATCTTTGAGCATTTACGGGCATTGGGTCATGCCCTGGCCGGGCGTGGGATTGAACTTCATATCCAACAGGCTGCGGATTTTGCCGCGTCGATAGAGTGTATAAAAGCGTTCTGCGTTGAACAAAAAGTCGATGCGCTTTTTTACAACTACCAGTATGAAGTTAACGAGCGTGCCCGTGACGCCGCGCTGGAAAAAGCTCTGGATGTGGACGTTACCGTGCAGGGATTTGATGACAGCCTGCTGCTTGCACCGGGCAGCGTCACTACCGGCAACCACGAGATGTACAAAGTCTTTACCCCGTTCAGCAAGGCGTTTATTCGGCGCTTGCAGGAAGGGCTGCCGGAATGCGTGCCTGCGCCAAAAGCCCGTGGAGAGTGCGACTTCAATGAAAGCTTTGCGTTTGATATGCCCCGTGAGGCGTTTGACCGCGAACTCTTCCCGGTGGGTGAGCCGGAGGCCATTGGCATGCTGCGTAAATTTTGCCTGCAGCCCGCTGCCGACTACCCGGAACAACGTGATTTCCCGGCGATAGAAGGCACCAGCCGGCTGTCACCTTATCTGGCCACCGGCGTTTTGTCTCCGCGCCAGTGCCTGCATCGTCTGCTAAAAGAGCACCCTAAAGCGCTGGAGGGCGAAGCCGGAGCTACCTGGCTCAACGAACTCATCTGGCGCGAGTTTTACCGCCATCTGATGGTTGCGTACCCAAAACTTTGCCGTCACCAGCCGTTTATTGCCTGGACAGATAAAGTTCGCTGGAGCGGAAATAATGCATGGCTTGAAGCCTGGCAGCAGGGTAAAACGGGTTACCCCATTGTCGATGCGGCGATGCGGCAGCTGAACCAAACGGGCTGGATGCATAACCGTTTACGCATGGTCGTGGCGAGTTTTCTGGTGAAGGATTTGCTGATCGACTGGCGGCAGGGCGAGCGCTATTTTATGTCACAGCTGATTGACGGAGATCTGGCGGCGAACAACGGCGGCTGGCAGTGGGCGGCTTCTACGGGCACCGACGCCGCGCCTTATTTTCGCATTTTTAACCCGACAACTCAGGGTGAACGCTTTGATGCTGAAGGGGATTTTATTCGCCACTGGCTACCTGAACTGAAAACTGTGCCAGGGAAACAGATTCATTCGCCGTGGGACTGGGCTGATAAACAAAAGCAAACGCTGGACTACCCGCGCCCGATTGTTGACCATAGGCAGGCCCGACTGAATACGCTTGCGGCTTATGAAGCGGCAAGAAAATAACCAAAGAGAATAATGATGAAAAACAGTGAACTGGAACGCCTGATTAATGACAAGCTGAACAGCGCGGCAATCAGTGATTACGCCCCGAATGGCCTGCAGGTTGAAGGCCGGGAAGCGATACGCAAGATTGTCACTGGGGTTACTGCCAGCCAGGCGCTGCTGGACGAAGCTGTGCGCCAGCAGGCCGATGCGGTGATCGTCCACCACGGTTATTTCTGGAAAAATGAATCGCCGGTGATCCGCGGCATGAAGCGCAACCGCCTGAAAACGCTGCTGGCGAACGACATCAACCTTTACGGCTGGCATTTGCCGCTTGATGC
This sequence comes from Cedecea sp. Ae19-4, assembly GCF_059801165.1. Taxonomy (NCBI): domain Bacteria; kingdom Pseudomonadati; phylum Pseudomonadota; class Gammaproteobacteria; order Enterobacterales; family Enterobacteriaceae; genus Cedecea; species Cedecea sp. Ae19-4. Next base: position 451,054 of record NZ_JBCHWG010000001.1, read on the forward strand.
CCATCCGCAGTTGGGGAATAACGCCCAACTTGGCGCGCTGCTGGGGATTGAAACGAAAGGGGAAGTTGAGCCGCTGGTCCCGTGGGGCGAGTTCCCGACGCCGCTTTCCGGCGTAGAGCTGGCTTCCTGGATTGAAATGCGCTTAGGCCGCACGCCGCTGTGGTGTGGAGACACAGGCCCGGATCAGATCCGCCGCGTGGCGTGGTGCACGGGCGGTGGGCAGGGCTTTATCGATAGCGCGGCGCGCTTTGGTGTGGATGCGTTTATTACCGGCGAAGTTTCCGAGCAGACGATTCATTCCGCCCGCGAACAGGGGCTGCATTTCTACGCCGCGGGTCACCATGCCACCGAGCGGGGTGGGATCCAGGCGCTTAGCGACTGGCTAAACAGCGAAACCGATCTCGACGTTATCTTTATCGATATCCCTAATCCAGCCTGATACCGGAGGAGCTGTGCAACGAGCTCGCTGTTATTTATTGGGTGAAAAAGCGGTGGTTCTGGAGCTGGATCCTCCTGTCAGGCTTGCCAGCCAGCAGCGCATTTGGGGACTGCTGCAGCGCCTGAATGCCTCTGACGAGGTGAGCGAGGCCATTCCGGGCATGAATAACATCACCGTGGTGCTGAAAGATCCTCCGCGGCTGGCGCTGGATGGCATTGAATGGCTCCAGCGCTGGTGGGAAGAAAGTGAGGCTGTGATCCCTCCGCCTCGTAAGATTGATATTCCGGTCGTATACGGCGGCGAGGTGGGGCCCGATCTTGATGTCGTGGCTCGCCACAATAACTTAACGCCCGAACAGGTAGTTGCCCTGCATTCTGGAGCGGAGTACATCGTCTACTTCCTTGGCTTCCAGCCGGGCTTTGCTTATCTGGGGGGACTGCCTGAAGTCCTCGCTACGCCCCGCCGGGCAGAACCCCGGCTGCAGGTTGCCGCTGGCTCTGTAGGCATTGGTGGCAGTCAAACCGGCATTTATCCGCTGGTGACGCCGGGAGGCTGGCAAATCATCGGCCGCACCTCACTCGATTTGTTTAACCCCAACGGCTCATCACCCACTTTATTGTTGCCGGGTGATACCGTGCGTTTCGTCCCGCAGCAGGGGGGCATATGCTGAATATTATTCGCGCCGGGATACAAACCAGCGTGCAGGATACGGGCCGGGAAGGGCAGCGTCATTTGGGCGTGAGCCGCTGCGGCGCGCTCGATACCCCCGCCATCTCCGTCGCCAATTTACTGGTTGGGAATGCGCCAGATGCCCCCGCGCTGGAAATCACCCTTGGACAGTGCGTGATTGAATTCGGGCGTAGCGGCTGGTTTGCGCTTACCGGGGCGGGCTGCCATGCGGAGCTGGATGGCAACGCCGTGTGGACGGGCTGGCGACTGCCTGTCAAAAAAGGCCAAAGGCTGACGCTGAAAAAACCTACGCACGGTATGCGCAGCTACCTTGCCGTCGACGGTGGCCTGGATGTGCCGGAAGTGATGGGGTCTTACAGCACCGATCTTAAAGCCGGGATCGGCGGTCATCATGGCCGTTTGCTGCGGGATGGTGACCGTTTAGCTTTGCGTAAACCTCAACGTAAATTTCAGCATCCCCGCGGTGTAAAACAACTGCTTTGGGGAAATCGCATTCGCGCCGTGACCGGGCCGGAGTATCAGGAATTCAGCCAGGCATCTCAGGAGAGTTTCTGGCGATTGGCCTGGCAAATTAGCCCGCAGAGTAACCGGATGGGCTACAGGCTTCAGGGGCCAGAGCTGGAGCGGACGACCCAGCGAGAAATGCTGTCTCATGGCCTGCTGCCGGGCGTGATTCAGGTACCGCATAACGGCCAGCCGATTGTGTTAATGAACGATGCCCAGACAACCGGGGGCTATCCTCGCATTGCCTGCGTGATTGAGGCCGATCTTTATCATCTGGCTCAGGTCAGGCTGGGGGAACCCATTCATTTTGTGCCGTGTACGCTGGCGGAGGCGCTCAAAGCGCGCCGCGAACAGGCTATTTATCTCGAGCAGATTGCCTGGCAACTGGCACAGGAAGCATAACGTTTCAGGGAGTTTAGTATGCCGGAAGGACCGGAGATTCGCCGCGCGGCGGACAAGCTGGAAGCCGCCGTGGGCGGGGAGCCGTTAACCGAAGCCTGGTTTGCTTTTGAAGAGCTTAAGCCGTTTGAAGCGATGCTGGTGGGGAAAACCATCGATCGTATCGAAACCCGGGGAAAAGCAATGCTGACGCATTTTTCCAACGGCTTAACCTTGTACAGTCATAATCAGCTTTACGGCGTATGGCGAGTGACTGACGTAGGTAAAGTAGCAGAAACGAACCGTGTGCTGCGTGTCAGGCTGCAAACGGCTGAAAAAGCCATTCTTCTTTACAGCGCCTCGGACATCGAAATCCTCGATCAGGGGCAGCTTGAACAACAGCCTTTCTTGCAGCGCGTGGGGCCGGATGTGCTGGATGAAACGCTGACGGTGGATCTGGTCAAAGCACGTTTGCTGTCGCCAAAGTTTCGCCGCCGGCAGTTCAGCGGGTTACTGCTCGACCAGGCTTTTCTTGCCGGCTTGGGGAATTACCTGCGAGTGGAAATCCTTTGGGAAGCGGAACTTGCGCCGCAGCACCGCGCGGAGGATTTAAGCGAAGAGCAGATTGAGCGGTTAGCGACTGCTTTGCTGGCGATTCCACGGCTTTCTTATCAGACGCGAGGCCAGGGAGATGAGAACAAACATCACGGGGCTGTTTTCAGCTTTAGGGTGTTTCACCGGGCGGGTGAACCGTGCGAACGATGTGGAGGGATTATTGAAAGAACCAACCTCTCTTCAAGACCGTTTTACTGGTGCCCTCGCTGCCAGAAATAAAAAAAACGCGCCACAGGGCGCGTTTTTACTCATCAAGTAAGAAATGTTACTTTTTGAGATCGGATTTGAAATCACGTTTGTCGTAGCCGGTGTACAGCTGACGTGGACGGGCAATTTTAATGCCGTCGTCGTGCATTTCGTTCCAGTGTGCAATCCAGCCCACGGTACGCGCCATCGCGAAGATAACGGTAAACATGGATGAAGGAATGCCCATCGCCTTCAGGATGATGCCGGAGTAGAAGTCTACGTTCGGGTAGAGTTTCTTCTCGATGAAGTACGGGTCGTTCAGCGCGATGTGTTCCAGCTCCATCGCCACTTCCAGCAGGTTGTTATCCTTCAGGTTCAGCTCTTTCAGCACTTCGTGACAGGTTTCACGCATCACGGTGGCGCGCGGGTCGTAGTTTTTGTACACGCGGTGGCCGAAGCCCATCAGGCGGAACGAGTCGTTCTTGTCTTTGGCACGACGGATAAATTCTGGAATGTGCTCCACGGTGCTGATTTCTTCCAGCATCTTCAGCGCAGCTTCGTTCGCGCCGCCGTGAGCCGGTCCCCACAGGGAAGCGATCCCCGCCGCGATACACGCAAATGGGTTAGCGCCGGAAGAACCTGCGGTACGTACGGTTGACGTCGATGCGTTCTGCTCGTGGTCAGCGTGCAGGATCAGAATACGATCCATTGCTCGCTCCAGAATTGGGTTAACTTTGTACTCTTCGCACGGCGTGGAGAACATCATGTTCAGGAAGTTAGCCGAGTAGGAGAGGTCGTTGCGTGGGTAAACAAACGGCTGGCCAATCGAATACTTGTAACACATTGCCGCTACGGTTGGCATTTTGGAGAGCAGACGGAACGCCGCGATTTCACGGTGACGTGGGTTATTCACGTCAAGGGAGTCGTGGTAGAAGGCCGCCAGCGCGCCGGTTACGCCGCACAGCACGGCCATCGGATGTGAGTCGCGACGGAAGCCGTGGAACAGACGGGTGATCTGCTCGTGAATCATGGTGTGGCGGGTAACGGTAGTTTTGAATTCGTCGAACTGCTCCTGCGTCGGTTTTTCGCCGTTCAGCAGGATGTAGCACACTTCCAGGTAGCTGGATTCGGTGGCCAGTTGGTCAATCGGGAAACCGCGGTGCAACAGAATGCCTTCGTCACCGTCGATATAAGTGATTTTGGATTCGCAGGATGCGGTAGAGGTGAAACCTGGGTCAAAAGTAAATACACCTTTAGAACCAAGACTACGGATATCAATTACATCCTGACCTAGCGTGCCCTTTAGCACATCAAGTTCGAGAGCATCGTCACCATTAAGGGTGAGGTTTGCTTTAGTATCAGCCATTTACGGTCTCCTTAGCGCCTTATTTCATAAGACTGCCGGGCGTCCGATTTGCATTCGAACCCACAATGGTTGGTTACCAGTTTTTTAATTGGCTCGCGGCTCTGTTTAGAGGAGTACAACCAGGGTACAGAGCGATGGGCGCTTGCAGGTAACACTCGCTTTGGGGGCGAAACTACAGCAAATCAGCGTCTTAGCAATCAGTATCATTCAAACCTGTATATCACTAATAACTGTCCTGATCTCTCGGGTCAATACCCATCCACTGTTACATAACTATTACTCAGGTGAAAGGCTGACCCTATAACTTTTACGAATTATACGGCTTTTCTGGCCCTGTTTGTAACAAGAATGTTTAACTTTTGTCAAATCAGATGATTAAAATTTAAAATAATGTTGTTATCGTGATCCTGCTCACTGTTCCGAGCAAAACCCTTCAAACATTATGTGGGTTAATTGTAATGATTTTGTGAAGAGCCTATACTGCCGCCAGGTCTCCGGAACACCCTGCTACCGGGAGCCACCCAGCGTTGTAGCCAGATCCCTGGCCTCTGGATGTAGCTGTTTTTTGCATGACGCACAGTTATAGAAAGTTAGCGCTGTCTGACCCCGAATGCAGATCCGGAGGAAGGAAACAATAAGAAGAGCATGTGGGCGCTATTCATGATAAGAAACGTGAAAAAACAACGACCTGTCAATCTGGATCTGAAAACGATCCGGTTCCCCGTCACTGCAATCGCTTCCATCCTCCACCGCGTTTCCGGCGTGATCACATTTGTGGCGGTCGGCATTCTGCTTTGGTTGCTGGGACTGTCACTCTCCTCCCCGGAAGGTTTTCTGACCGCGTCCGCCGTGATGAGCAGCTTTATCGTTAAATTTATAATGTGGGGCATTCTGACGGCTCTGGCCTATCACGTGGTGGTGGGTATTCGCCATCTGCTGATGGACTTTGGCTATCTGGAAGAGACCTTTGTAGCGGGCAAACGATCCGCACATATCGCCTTTGTTATTACTGTCGTGCTTTCAATTCTTGCAGGAGTCCTCGTATGGTAAGCAATGCCTCCGCATTGGGTCGCAATGGCGTGCACGATTATGTGCTGGTTCGCGCTACCGCCATCGTACTCACCCTGTACATCATCTACATGATTGGCTTCTTCGCTGTCACCGGCGAGCTGACCTACGACGTCTGGCACGGCTTCTTTGCCTCTGCCTTCACCAAAGTTTTCACCCTGCTGGCACTGTTCTCTATTTTGATCCATGCCTGGATTGGCATGTGGCAGGTGTTGACCGACTACGTTAAACCACTGGCGATTCGCCTTCCTTTACAGCTGCTGATTGTTGTCGCGCTGTTGGTTTACGTCATTTATGGATTCGTTGTGGTGTGGGGTGTGTAATGAAACTGCCAGTCAGAGAATTTGATGCTGTAGTGATTGGTGCCGGCGGCGCAGGTATGCGCGCGGCGCTACAGATTTCCCAGAGCGGCCAAACCTGTGCGCTGCTTTCTAAAGTGTTCCCAACTCGTTCCCATACCGTATCTGCGCAGGGTGGTATCACCGTGGCGCTGGGTAATACCCATGAAGATAACTGGGAATGGCACATGTATGACACGGTAAAAGGTTCCGATTATATCGGTGACCAGGACGCCATCGAATATATGTGTAAAACCGGCCCGGAAGCGATTCTGGAACTGGACCACATGGGCCTGCCTTTCTCCCGTCTGGAAAACGGCACCATTTATCAACGTCCGTTCGGCGGCCAGTCGAAAGACTTCGGCGGCGAGCAGGCGGCGCGTACTGCGGCAGCGGCTGACCGTACCGGCCACGCTTTACTGCACACGCTGTATCAGCAGAACCTGAAAAACCACACCACCATCTTCTCCGAGTGGTATGCGCTGGATCTGGTGAAAAACGCCGATGGCGCAGTGGTTGGCTGTACCGCACTGTGCATCGAAACCGGTGAAGTCGTTTACTTCAAAGCCCGCGCAACCGTGCTGGCAACCGGCGGCGCAGGCCGTATTTATCAATCCACCACCAACGCCCACATCAATACCGGTGACGGCGTTGGTATGGCTATCCGCGCTGGCGTGCCGGTGCAGGATATGGAAATGTGGCAGTTCCACCCAACCGGCATTGCCGGGGCAGGGGTTCTGGTCACAGAAGGCTGCCGTGGTGAAGGCGGTTACCTGCTGAATAAACACGGCGAACGCTTCATGGAGCGTTATGCCCCGAACGCGAAAGACCTGGCAGGTCGTGACGTGGTGGCGCGCTCCATCATGATCGAAATCCGTGAAGGCCGCGGCTGTGATGGTCCGTGGGGGCCACACGCCAAACTGAAACTCGACCACCTGGGTAAAGAAGTGCTGGAATCCCGCCTGCCGGGCATTCTGGAACTGTCCCGTACCTTCGCCCACGTCGATCCGGTGAAAGAGCCGATCCCGGTTATCCCAACCTGCCACTATATGATGGGCGGTATTCCAACCAAAGTGACCGGCCAGGCGCTGACCGTGAACGAGCAGGGCGAAGATGTGGTTATCCCTGGTTTGTTCGCCGTGGGCGAAATTGCCTGTGTTTCCGTACACGGTGCGAACCGTCTGGGCGGCAACTCCCTGCTTGACCTGGTGGTGTTCGGGCGTGCTGTTGGCCTGCACCTGCAGGAATCCATTGCCGAGCAGGGCGATCTGCTTGACGCAACCGACGCTGAAATCGACGCCTCCCTTGAGCGCCTTAACCGCTGGAATGGCAACCGTAACGGTGAAGATCCGGTGGAAATCCGCAAAGCGCTGCAGGAATGTATGCAGCACAACTTCTCGGTATTCCGCGAAGGTGACGCGATGGCCAAAGGGCTTGAGCAGCTGAAAGCAATCCGCGAGCGCCTGAAAAATGCCCGTCTGGACGACACTTCCAGCGAGTTCAACACCCAGCGCGTTGAGTGCCTGGAGCTGGATAACCTGATGGAAACCGCTTACGCCACGGCGGTGTCGGCAAACTTCCGTACCGAGAGCCGTGGCGCGCATAGCCGCTTCGACTTCCCGGAGCGTGATGACGAAAACTGGCTGTGCCATTCCCTGTATCTGCCAGAGACGGAATCCATGACGCGTCGTAGCGTTAACATGGAACCGAAACTGCGTCCGGCGTTCCCGCCGAAGATTCGTACTTATTAATGCGGAGACAGGACAATGAAACTCGAATTCTCAGTTTATCGTTATAACCCGGATGTAGACGACGCTCCGCGCATGCAGGATTACACCCTGGAAGCGGAAGAGGGTCGCGACATGATGCTGCTTGACGCTTTAATGCAGCTGAAAGAAAAAGATCCTAGTCTGTCATTCCGTCGCTCTTGCCGTGAAGGCGTTTGTGGCTCCGACGGCCTGAACATGAACGGCAAAAACGGGCTGGCCTGTATCACGCCAATCTCGGCGCTCGGCAACGGTAAGCAGAAGATAGTCATCCGTCCTCTGCCTGGCCTGCCGGTGATCCGCGATCTGGTGGTAGACATGGGGCAATTCTATGCTCAATATGAGAAGATTAAGCCTTACTTGTTGAATAATGGGCAAAATCCACCCGCTCGTGAGCATTTGCAGTCGCCTGAACAGCGTGAAAAGCTGGATGGTCTGTACGAGTGCATTCTTTGCGCTTGCTGCTCGACTTCTTGTCCGTCGTTCTGGTGGAACCCGGACAAGTTTATCGGCCCGGCCGGTTTGCTGGCTGCGTATCGCTTCCTGATCGACAGCCGCGACACCGAAACGGACGCGCGTCTGGACGGCCTGAGCGATGCTTTCAGCGTATTCCGCTGCCACAGCATTATGAACTGCGTCAGCGTTTGCCCTAAGGGGCTGAACCCGACGAAAGCTATCGGCCATATTAAGTCGATGCTGTTGCAAAAAAGCGCTTAAGTCAGAAAAGTACCCTCTCCTTGCAGGGGAGAGGGTGCAAATTGCAGGAAATCTTTAAAAACTGCCGACGATCTTCCCTCTCTATATAAGGGGAAGGGGTGAGGGGAAACCCTTAAGACAGTTTCTAAAGGTTCCTTCGCGGGCCGCCCTCCACGGCAACAGGCTCGAAGAAAGTGAACCCTGGAACGTATACCTGTATACCCTACGGTGTGCGTTATAGTTATCCACGGCGAAATAAGCATAAAATGCTTAAGGGATCACGATGCAGAACGGCGCGATGAAGCCCTGGCTGGACTCTTCCTGGCTGGCGGGCGCAAACCAGTCCTACATAGAGCAGCTCTATGAAGACTTCTTAACCGATCCTGACTCTGTTGATGCGCACTGGCGCACGATGTTCCAGCAGTTACCTGGCACCGGAGCCAGACCGGATCAATTCCATTCAAAAACGCGTGATTATTTCCGTCGTCTGGCGAAGGATGCCTCACGTTACTCCACCGCAGTTACCGATCCTGACACCGATGCCAAACAGGTAAAAGTGTTGCAGCTGATCAACGCCTGGCGTTTCCGCGGCCATCAGGCTGCTAATCTCGATCCGCTCGGGCTTTGGCAGCAGGAAACGGTTGCCGATCTGGATCCGGCGTTCCATAACCTGACCGAAGAAGATTTGCAGCAGAGTTTCAATGTGGGTTCGTTTGCCATCGGCAAAGAGACCATGAAGCTTGCCGACCTGATCGCTGCGCTGAAGCAAACCTACGGTGGGTCGATCGGTGCGGAATACATGCACATCACCAATACCGAAGAAAAACGCTGGATCCAGCAGCGCATCGAATCGGTAGCCGGGCGTTCAAGCTTTACTCAGGAAGAGAAAAAACGTTTCCTGAGCGAGCTGACTGCGGCGGAAGGGCTGGAGCGCTACCTGGGGGCTAAATTCCCTGGGGCGAAACGCTTCTCGCTGGAAGGCGGCGACGCGCTGGTACCGATGCTCAAAGAGATGATTCGCCACGCCGGTAAGAGCGGCACGCGCGAAGTGGTGCTGGGTATGGCGCACCGCGGTCGTCTTAACGTGCTGATCAACGTGCTGGGTAAAAAACCGCAGGATCTGTTTGACGAATTTGCGGGCAAACATAAAGAACATCTCGGCACCGGCGACGTGAAGTACCACATGGGCTTCTCTTCCGATGTTGAAACCGAAGGCGGCCTGGTTCACCTGGCGCTGGCGTTTAACCCGTCTCACCTGGAAATCGTTAGCCCGGTGGTTATCGGTTCCGTGCGTGCGCGTCTGGATCGTCTGGATAAGCCAGGCAGCAACCAGGTACTGCCGATCACCATTCATGGTGATGCCGCGGTAGCCGGGCAGGGCGTGGTTCAGGAAACCCTGAACATGTCCAAAGCGCGTGGTTACGAAGTGGGCGGTACCGTGCGTATCGTGATCAACAACCAGATTGGTTTCACCACCTCTAACCCGCTGGATGCGCGCTCCACGCCATACTGTACCGACATCGGTAAGATGGTCATGGCGCCGATTTTCCACGTTAATGCGGATGACCCGGAAGCCGTAGCTTTCGTTACCCGTCTGGCGCTGGACTTCCGTAATACCTTCAAGCGTGATGTGTTTATCGACCTGGTTTGCTACCGTCGCCACGGCCATAACGAAGCTGACGAGCCAAGCGCAACGCAGCCGGTGATGTACCAGAAAATCAAAAAACATCCGACCCCGCGTAAGATCTATGCTGACAAGCTGGAGCAGGACAAACTGGCCACGCTGGAAGATGCCACCGAAATGGTGAATCTGTACCGCGATGCGCTGGATGCCGGCGAATGTGTCGTGCAAGAGTGGCGTCCGATGAACATGCACTCCTTTACCTGGTCGCCGTACCTCAACCACGAGTGGGACGAAAGCTACCCGAACAAGGTTGAGATGAAGCGCGTTCAGGAACTGGCTAAGCGCATCAGCACCGTGCCGGAAGCCGTAGAAATGCAGTCCCGCGTGGCGAAAATCTACAGCGACCGTCAGGACATGGCGAACGGCAACAAACTGTTCGACTGGGGTGCAGCGGAAAACCTGGCTTATGCAACGCTGGTAGATGAAGGCGTGTCCGTTCGTCTGTCCGGTGAAGATGCTGGCCGTGGGACCTTCTTCCACCGCCACGCCGTGATCCACAACCAAACCAACGGCTCTACCTATACGCCGCTGGCGCACGTCCACAACAGCCAGGGCATCTTCAAAGTCTGGGATTCCGTGTTATCTGAAGAAGCGGTTCTGGCCTTTGAGTACGGCTATGCCACGGCAGAACCTCGCACCCTGACCATTTGGGAAGCGCAGTTCGGCGACTTCGCCAACGGGGCACAGGTTGTGATTGACCAGTTCATCAGCTCCGGCGAGCAGAAATGGGGCCGTATGTGTGGCCTGGTCATGCTGCTGCCACACGGCTATGAAGGCCAGGGCCCAGAGCACTCCTCCGCGCGTCTGGAGCGTTACCTCCAGCTGTGCGCCGAGCAGAACATGCAGGTTTGCGTGCCGTCGACTCCGGCTCAGGTTTATCACATGCTGCGTCGTCAGGCGCTGCGCGGGATGCGCCGTCCACTGGTCGTCATGTCGCCGAAATCTCTGCTGCGCCATCCGCTGGCGGTATCCAGCCTCGACGAACTGGCCAACGGCACGTTCCAGCCGGCAATTGGTGAGATTGACGAACTGGATCCGAAAGGCGTGAAGCGCGTTGTTCTGTGTTCCGGTAAGGTGTACTACGACCTGCTTGAGCAGCGCCGTAAGAATGAGCAGAAGGATGTGGCGATTGTGCGTATTGAGCAGCTCTATCCGTTCCCGCACCAGGCGGTACAGGAAGCGCTGAAGCCGTTCGCACACGTACACGACTTCGTCTGGTGCCAGGAAGAGCCGCTGAACCAGGGCGCCTGGTACTGCAGCCAGCACCACTTCCGCGAAGTGATTCCGTTTGGGTCCGCTCTGCGTTATGCAGGTCGCCCGGCCTCCGCCTCTCCGGCGGTAGGGTATATGTCCGTTCACCAGAAGCAACAGCAAGATCTGGTTAATGACGCGCTGAACGTCGAATAAATTAAAGGATAAATAATGAGTAGCGTAGATATTCTAGTTCCTGACCTGCCTGAGTCCGTAGCCGACGCGACAGTGGCAACCTGGCATAAAAAACCGGGCGACAGCGTCAAACGTGACGAAGTACTGGTTGAAATCGAAACTGACAAAGTGGTACTGGAAGTCCCCGCGTCTGCGGACGGCGTTCTGGATGCGGTACTGGAAGACGAAGGCACGACCGTGACCTCTCGTCAGATTCTGGGCCGTCTGCGTGAAGGCAACAGCGGCGGGAAAGAAACCTCCGCAAAAGCTGACAGCAAAGAGTCTACTCCGGCTCAGCGTCAGCAGGCTTCTCTGGAAGAGCAGAGCAATGATGCCCTCAGCCCGGCTATCCGCCGCCTGATCGCAGAGAACGACCTCGACGCCAGCGCTATTAAAGGCAGCGGCGTAGGTGGCCGTCTCACTCGTGAAGATGTTGAAAAACACCTGAGCGAAGCGAAAGCGAAACAACCTGCGCAGGCGAAAGCTGCCGAAGCCACTCAGGCGCCGGTTGCGCCACTGGCTGGCCGCAGCGAAAAACGCGTGCCGATGACCCGTCTGCGCAAGCGCGTGGCCGAACGTCTGCTGGAAGCGAAAAACTCTACCGCCATGCTCACTACGTTCAACGAAGTGAACATGAAGCCAATCATGGAACTGCGTAAGCAGTACGGTGAAGCGTTTGAAAAACGCCACGGCGTGCGTCTGGGCTTCATGTCCTTCTACATTAAAGCGGTTGTTGAAGCGCTGAAACGCTATCCGGAAGTGAATGCTTCCATCGACGGCGAAGACGTGGTTTACCACAACTACTTCGATGTCAGCATCGCGGTTTCTACCCCGCGTGGCCTGGTGACCCCAGTGCTGAAAGACGTTGATACCCTGGGCATGGCCGACATCGAAAAACGCATCAAAGAGCTGGCGGTGAAAGGCCGTGACGGCAAACTGACCGTGGAAGAGCTGACCGGCGGTAACTTCACCATCACCAACGGTGGCGTCTTCGGCTCCCTGATGTCTACGCCAATCATCAACCCACCGCAGAGTGCGATCCTGGGTATGCACGCCATCAAAGACCGCCCAATGGCGGTGGACGGTAAAGTTGAGATCCTGCCGATGATGTACCTGGCGCTCTCTTACGATCACCGTCTGATCGATGGCCGCGAGTCCGTGGGTTATCTGGTAGCCATTAAAGAGCTGCTGGAAGATCCAACTCGTCTGCTGCTGGACGTGTAGTCGAACAAGACTCTGGCGGGTGCTATGACACCCGCCCCTACAACCAAATCTAACCTTACCCCGAGCATTAATGCTCTTTATCTGGATGGATAGAACTCATGAACTTACACGAATATCAGGCGAAACAGTTGTTTGCTCGGTATGGTTTGCCGGCACCCGTCGGTTACGCCTGCACCACACCGCGTGAAGCGGAAGAAGCCGCCTCTAAAATTGGCGCGGGTCCTTGGGTGGTGAAATGTCAGGTTCATGCCGGTGGCCGCGGTAAAGCGGGCGGTGTGAAAGTGGTTAACAGCAAAGAAGACATTCGTGCTTTTGCCGAGCACTGGCTGGGCAAACGTCTGGTGACTTACCAAACGGACGCTACTGGCCAGCCTGTACACCAGATTCTGGTTGAAGCTGCAACCGACATCGACAAAGAGCTGTATCTGGGCGCGGTAGTTGACCGTAGCTCTCGCCGCGTGGTCTTCATGGCCTCCACCGAAGGCGGCGTGGAAATCGAAAAAGTAGCGGAAGAAACGCCGCACCTGATCCACAAAGTTGCGCTGGATCCGCTGGCGGGACCAATGCCTTACCAGGGACGTGAGCTGGCGTTCAAACTGGGTCTGGAAGGTAAACAGGTTCAGCAGTTCACCAAGATCTTTATGGGGCTGGCGACTATCTTCCTCGAGCGCGACCTGGCGCTGATCGAAATCAACCCGCTGGTGATCACTAAGCAGGGCGACCTGATCTGCCTCGACGGCAAACTGGGCGCTGACGGTAACGCGCTTTTCCGCCAGCCGGATCTGCGTGAAATGCGCGACCAGTCTCAGGAAGACCCGCGTGAAGCTCAGGCTGCACAGTGGGAACTGAACTACGTGGCGCTGGACGGCAACATCGGCTGTATGGTTAACGGTGCGGGCCTGGCAATGGGCACCATGGACATTGTTAAGCTGCACGGCGGCGAGCCGGCTAACTTCCTCGACGTGGGCGGCGGTGCGACCAAAGAGCGCGTTACCGAAGCGTTCAAAATCATCCTGTCCGACGACAAAGTCAAAGCCGTTCTGGTGAACATCTTCGGCGGTATTGTCCGTTGCGACCTGATTGCCGACGGCATCATTGGTGCGGTAGCTGAAGTGGGCGTTAACGTGCCGGTGGTGGTGCGTCTGGAAGGTAACAACGCCGAACTGGGCGCGAAAAAACTGGCAGATAGCGGCCTGAACATCATTGCAGCGAAAAGTCTGACGGACGCAGCACAGCAGGTTGTTGCTGCCGTGGAGGGGAAATAATGTCCATTTTGATCGATAAAAACACCAAGGTAATTTGCCAGGGCTTTACCGGCAGCCAGGGGACTTTCCACTCCGAACAGGCGATTGCCTACGGTACGCAAATGGTTGGCGGCGTGACGCCAGGCAAAGGCGGTACTGAACATCTGGGTCTGCCGGTATTCAATACCGTGCGTGAAGCCGTTGAAGCTACCGGCGCGACTGCTTCCGTTATCTACGTTCCAGCCCCGTTCTGCAAAGACTCTATCCTGGAAGCGATTGATGCGGGCATTAAGCTGATTATCACCATCACTGAAGGTATCCCTACGCTGGATATGCTGACCGTGAAAGTGGCGCTGGATGAAGCTGGCGTGCGCATGATCGGGCCAAACTGCCCGGGCGTTATCACCCCAGGCGAATGCAAAATCGGCATCATGCCGGGCCACATTCACCTGCCGGGCAAAGTAGGCATCGTTTCCCGTTCCGGGACGCTGACCTATGAAGCCGTTAAGCAGACAACTGACATCGGCCTCGGCCAGTCAACCTGCGTTGGTATCGGCGGTGACCCGATTCCTGGCTCCAACTTCATTGATATCCTGAAGATGTTCCAGGCAGACCCGAAAACCGAGGCCATTGTGATGATCGGTGAAATCGGCGGGAGCGCAGAAGAAGAAGCTGCGGCCTATATCAAAGAGCACGTGACCAAACCTGTTGTGGGCTACATTGCCGGCGTTACCGCGCCAAAAGGCAAGCGTATGGGCCACGCGGGCGCCATCATCGCGGGCGGGAAAGGGACGGCGGATGAGAAATTCGCTGCTCTGGAAGCCGCTGGCGTGAAAACCGTTCGCAGCCTCGCCGACATTGGCGATGCGCTGAAAGCTATTCTGCCGCAGTAAGCAGATGCCCCCGCGCAAGCGGGGGAAACAGTAATAATAAGTGTTCGACATGGTTGGCCACCCTGGGTGGCCTTTTTTTATGTTTCGGCTTTGATAACCCTGCCTCGTCTTACGTTGTATCGCGCATGCCCACGCACTTATTCTTTTCCTGAATAATTTCTCTCTGCAATATTTTCTTGATGTAACCTTATAAAAAATAATGATTTGTTAATTTAGTTTATATCAAAAGTGAATTATTTGTGAATATTAAAAGGAGGGAGCCAAAACTACGGAAAAAGATGCCCGATAAATAGTGTAAAGATGACCTGGCGTGCATGGGAGAAATTTAATCTTCAGCTTTAAATATCGGCTTTATGTTGAGAATAAGCGTCATGAAATTAACCTCAAACGAAGCGTTGGAACATATCATTAACAACAAATTCACGATTAATTCTCTATTGAAAAATAATTAACATTGCCAATGTAAATTGTTTTGGATCAATGTTTAAAGCTGGCGTTGCGGGGTATAAAGGGGCAAAATTGCTGCAGATCAAACTGGCCGAATAACGGTGTTTTAGCTATAAATTGATCGCCGTCGTAAAACGTAAAAAACATTAAGCAAAGACCTGTTTATTGTAAGGGAATTGCAGGGTAATATAATTACGGGTTATTTTTGATTTAATTAACGTGTTTGTAACCTTTCACCTTTTGATTTCACATTTGAATAAAGTGGGCGAGAAAAAGGGGACTGGAAGCGAATGTATTTGTATTAGGGCATGCTTGTGGTGAACCTCCCGGTGAACCACAGTCGAAGTCTTCATGCGAAGAGCAAGGAGTCAAGATGTTTGATATTGTCGAACTGTCGCGCTTACAGTTTGCCTTGACCGCGATGTACCACTTCCTGTTTGTGCCGCTGACGCTAGGTATGGCGTTCTTGCTGGCCATCATGGAAACGGTCTATGTGCTGTCAGGTAAGCAGATTTATAAAGATATGACCAAATTCTGGGGCAAGTTGTTTGCAATCAACTTTGCGCTGGGGGTGGCAACCGGTTTGACCATGGAGTTCCAGTTCGGGACTAACTGGTCTTACTATTCTCACTATGTAGGGGATATCTTCGGTGCGCCGCTGGCGATCGAAGGCCTGATGGCATTCTTCCTCGAATCTACCTTTGTTGGTCTGTTCTTCTTTGGCTGGGATCGCCTCGGCAAAGTTCAACATATGGCCGTCACCTGGCTGGTGGCATTGGGCTCCAACCTCTCCGCGCTGTGGATTCTGGTCGCTAACGGCTGGATGCAAAACCCTATCGCTTCCGATTTCAACTTCGAAACCATGCGTATGGAAATGGTCAGCTTTGCCGAGCTGGTCCTGAACCCGGTTGCGCAGGTTAAATTCGTACACACCGTAGCGTCCGGCTATGTTTGTGGCGCGATGTTCGTGCTCGGTATCAGCTCCTACTACCTGCTGAAAGGCCGCGACGTCGCTTTTGCGAAGCGTTCCTTCGCGATTGCCGCGAGCTTCGGTATGGCCGCTATTCTCTCCGTTATCGTACTGGGCGATGAGTCTGGCTACGAAATGGGTGACGTGCAGAAAACCAAACTGGCCGCGATTGAAGCCGAATGGGAAACTCAGCCAGCGCCGGCGGCGTTTACCCTGTTTGGTATTCCTGACCAGGATAAACAAGAAAACCGCTTCGCCATTCAAATTCCTTACGCGCTGGGCATCATCGCTACCCGCTCGGTAGATAAGCCGGTCACGGGCCTGAAAGAGCTGATGGTGCAGCACGAAGAGCGTATCCGTAACGGGATGAAGGCTTACAGTCTGCTGGAGCAACTGCGCAGTGGTTCAACCGATCAAAGCGTGCGTGATAGCTTCAACCACGTGAAAAAAGACCTGGGCTATGGTCTGTTGCTGAAGCGCTACACGGAAAACGTCACTGACGCGACCGAAGAGCAGATTCAGAAAGCAACCAAAGACTCTATTCCTCGCGTAGCACCGCTGTACTTCGCGTTCCGTATTATGGTGGCCTGTGGCTTCCTGATGCTGTTCATTATTGCTGTGTCCTTCTGGACCGTGACCCGTAACGCCATTGGTTCGAAAAAATGGCTGCTGCGTGCCGCGCTGTACGGTATTCCACTGCCTTGGATCGCTATCGAATCCGGCTGGTTTGTCGCGGAATACGGGCGTCAGCCTTGGGCGGTGGGTGAGGTTCTGCCGACGGCAGTGGCAAACTCGTCATTGAGCGTGGGCGACCTGCTGTTCTCCATGATACTGATTTGCGGCCTTTACACGCTGTTTATGGTGGCGGAACTGTTCCTGATGTTCAAATTTGCTCGCCTTGGGCCGAGCAGTCTGAAAACAGGGCGCTATCACTTTGAGCAGTCCAACGTGGCTTCTCAGCCGGCACGCTAAGACAGGAGTCGTCAAATGATCGATTATGAAGTATTGCGTTTTATCTGGTGGCTGCTGGTCGGCGTTCTGCTGATTGGCTTTGCCGTCACCGACGGCTTCGATATGGGCGTGGGCATGCTGTCGCGCGTGATTGGCCGTACTGACGTTGAACGCCGCATCATGGTTAACTCCATCGCGCCGCACTGGGACGGGAACCAGGTTTGGCTGATCACCGCGGGCGGGGCTCTGTTTGCTGCCTGGCCAATGGTTTATGCCGCTGCCTTCTCCGGCTTCTATGTCGCGATGATTCTGGTGCTGGCTTCTTTGTTCTTCCGTCCGGTAGGGTTCGACTACCGCTCGAAGATCGAAGATACCCGCTGGCGCAACATGTGGGACTGGGGCATTTTCATTGGTAGCTTCGTACCACCTCTGGTGATAGGTGTCGCTTTCGGCAACCTGCTGCAGGGCGTTCCGTTCCACGTTGATGACTACCTGCGCCTTTACTACACCGGTAACTTCTTCCAACTGCTAAATCCGTTTGGCCTGTTGGCAGGCGTTGTTAGCGTGTCGATGATCGTGGCCCAGGGCGCAACCTATCTGCAGATGCGTACCGTAGGTGAGTTACATCTGCGTGCTAAAGCGGCGGCTCAGATTGCTGCGCTGGTGATGATGGTTTGCTTCGCGCTGGCCGGTGTCTGGGTGATCTACGGCATTGATGGCTATGTGGTGACTTCTGCTCTGGATCATCATGCTGCATCTAACCCGCTGACCAAAGAAGTCGCGCGTCAGGCGGGTGCCTGGCTGGTGAACTTCAACAATACGCCAGCGCTGTGGTTGATTCCTGCTCTGGGTGTTGTGCTGCCGCTGCTGACCATCCTCATGTCTCGTCTGGAGAAAGGCGCTCTGGCGTTTATCTTCTCTTCGCTGACGTTGGCCTGTGTGATCCTGACGGCCGGTATCGCGATGTTCCCGTTCGTGATGCCTTCCAGCACCATGATGAACGCTAGCCTGACCATGTGGGATGCGACATCCAGCCAGCTGACGCTGAATGTGATGACCTATGTTGCCATCGTGTTCGTGCCAATCATTCTTCTCTACACCACCTGGTGTTACTGGAAAATGTTCGGTCGTATCACGAAAGAGCACATCGAAAGCAACTCCACCTCTCTGTACTAATAAGGAGCTGATTATGTGGTACTTTGCATGGATTCTGGGCACGCTTCTGGCGTGTGCATTCGGGATTATTACCGCGCTGGCTCTCGAGCACGTTGAGGCGAGCAAAGCCGGAAAAGAAGAGCACTGATGGAATACGTTATCGCGAAACTGTACGCGGTAATGGACAAGAGCCCCTTGCGGGCTCTTTCCTTAGTGATGGCGCTGGTGCTGGCTGGGTGTATTTTTTGGGACCCGTCTCGTTTTGCCGCCAAAACGAGTGAGCTGGAGATTTGGCATGGCTTCCTGCTGATGTGGGGCGTTTGTGCTGGGATCATTCACGGCGTGGGTTTCCGCCCAACCAAAGTGCTCTGGCAGGGCATTTTCTGCCCGCTGGTTGCCGATTTAGTGCTCATCGCTGGCCTGCTGTTTTTCTTCTTCTGAATGTCTGCGTACATTCCCCCGCCTGAAGCAGAAATTATGGGCTTTAACAAGCCCATAAAAATTTACTTAACGTTTAAAACAATCCATTCCAAACCCTCATTCTCTTGCGTATAGTAAGCAGCGTTTAATTGCATTACCGGGATGTAAAGTGAGTACAACGCTGTTTCGATGGCCGGTCCGTGTTTACTACGAAGACACAGACGCCGGTGGTATGGTTTACCATGCCAGTTATGTTGCTTTTTATGAAAGAGCACGCACAGAGATGCTGCGCCAGCACAACTTTAATCAGCATTCCTTGTTGGCGGAGCGTGTCGCCTTTGTCGTACGCAGGATGACGGTTGATTATCTTGCGCCTGCCCGACTCGACGATTTACTCGAAATCCAAAGTGAAATTACATCGATGCGCGGCACTTCTATGGTGTTTACGCAGCGAATAGTCAACGCTGAAAATCAGTTGCTTAACCAAGCTGAAGTGCTGATTGTTTGCGTTGATCCACACCTAATGAAGCCTCGTGCGCTTCCCAAGTCTATTGTCGCGGAGTTCAAGCAGTGACTGACATGAATATCCTTGATTTGTTCCTGAAGGCAAGCCTTCTGGTCAAATTTATCATGTTGATTTTGATTGGTTTTTCCATCGCATCATGGGCAATCATCATTCAGCGAACGCGTATCCTTAATGCCGCCAGCCGTGAAGCTGAGGCGTTTGAAGACAAGTTCTGGTCCGGTATCGAACTGTCTCGCCTGTATCAGGAGAGCCAGGGCCGCCGCGACAGCTTGAGCGGTTCTGAGCAGATCTTCTATTCCGGTTTTAAAGAGTTCGCGCGACTGCATCGCGCCAATACCCATGCGCCAGAAGCTGTGGTTGAGGGGGCATCTCGTGCGATGCGTATCTCGATGAGCCGCGAGCTGGAAACGCTGGAAACCCATATTCCTTTCCTCGGCACCGTTGGTTCCATCAGCCCGTATATCGGCCTGTTTGGTACGGTGTGGGGGATCATGCATGCGTTTATCGCCCTGGGCGCGGTGAAGCAGGCGACGCTGCAGATGGTTGCGCCAGGGATTGCCGAAGCGCTGATCGCGACTGCGATTGGTCTTTTTGCTGCTATTCCGGCCGTTATGGCGTACAACCGCCTTAACCAACGCGTGAACAAACTGGAATTGAATTACGACAACTTCATGGAAGAGTTCACGGCTATCCTGCACCGTCAGGCTTTTACCAGCAGCGAAAAGCAGTAACAAGGGGTAAGTCATGGCCAGACGCGGACGTGGTCGTCGTGAGCTGAAGTCAGAAATTAACATCGTTCCATTGCTGGACGTGCTGCTGGTGCTGCTGCTGATATTTATGGCAACAGCGCCGATCATCACCCAGAGCGTCGAGGTGGATCTGCCGGATGCGACAGATTCTCAGACCGTCAGCAGTAACGATGAACCGCCGGTCATTATTGAAGTGTCCGGGGTAGGGCAGTACAGCGTAGTGGTTGAAAAAGATCGCATGGATCAGCTGCCGTCAGAGCAGGTTGTTGCCGAAGCGCAGCGCCGTCTGCAGGCGAATCCAAAAACGGTCTTTTTGATCGGCGGCGCAAAAGATGTTCCGTATGACGAGATCATCAAGGCGCTGAATCTGTTGCATCAGGCGGGCGTGAAGTCCGTTGGTTTGATGACACAGCCAATCTGATCCATTTCGCTTAAACCGTTTGGGAACCGAGAGTGTCAAAGGCAACCGAAGAGAACGCTAAATTAAAACGGGCGATCATCGTTTCAGTGGTGCTGCATATCATTTTGATTGCCATCCTGATCTGGAGCTCGTTTGATGAGCACATTGATGCATCCGCTGGCGGTGGCGGTGGTTCTTCTATTGACGCGGTGATGGTTGACCCGGGTGCGGTAGTGGAAAACTACAATCGCCAACAGCAGCAGCAGGCAAGCAGCAAGCGCGCCGCTGAACAGCGCGAAAAACAGGCGCAGCAGCAGGCAGAAGAGCTTCAGCAAAAACAGGCGGCGGAACAACAGCGCCTGAAAGAGCTGGAGAAGGAGCGTTTAGCCGCCCAGGAGCAGGCAAAAGCGCAGGCCGAACAGCAGAAACAGGCTGAAGCGGCCGCGAAGCAGGCTCAAGAGCAGCAAAAACAGGCCGAAGCTGCGGCCGCAGCGGCGAAGGCAAAAGCGGACGCTCAGGCGAAAGCGCAGGCTGACGCGCAGGCAAAAGCTCAGGCTGATGCCCAGGCCAAAGCTGCGGAAGAAGCCGCGAAGAAAGCGGCTGCGGATGCTCAGAAGAAAGCCACTGAAGAAGCTGCTAAGAAAGCAGCTGACGCTGAGAAAAAAGCCGCCGCTGACGCTGCTGCTGCAGCGAAAAAAGCTCAGCAGGATGCTGAGAAGAAAGCTGCAGATGCTGCCGCTAAGAAGGCTGCGCAGGATGCGGAGAAGAAAGCTGCCGCTGAAGCAGCTAAGCAGGCTGCTGCTGAAAAAGCTGAAGCTGCGAAACAGGCTGCTGCAGAAAAGGCAGCGGCAGAAAAAGCTGCCGAGAAGGCCGCTGCTGACAAGGCTGCCGCAGCGAAAGCCGCCGCAGATAAGAAAGCGGCCGCCGACGCGAAGAAAAAGGCTGCTGCTGAGAAAGCTGCTTCTGACAAGGCCGCAGCGCAGGGCGTCGACGATTTATTCGGTGATTTAAGCTCAGGTAAGAATGCACCGAAAACGGGCGGTGGGGCGAAAGGTAATGCCGCAGCTGCCGCTGGAAAAGGGAATAATAAGAACAACGGCGCTAGTGGCGCGGAGATCAACGGCTATGCTGGTCAGATAAAGGCAGCGATCGAGAGTAAGTTCTATAACGATCCTTCGTTTGCCGGTAAGACCTGTTCGCTGCGGATCAAGTTGGCACCAGACGGCCTTCTGCTTGATATCAAGCCAGAAGGCGGTGATCCAGCACTTTGTCAGGCTGCCGTTGCGGCAGCGCGTCTGGCGAAGATTCCGAAGCCGCCAAGTGAAGCTGTTTATGAAGTCTTCAAGAACGCACCGATCGACTTTAAGCCTTAACGCGGTTTTCCCCGTCACGACGGGGAAAGCACACTAAGCTGAGTTACAGGGTTTTGGTAGTTTTGTGTATTTGGGTTTGTTAACATTCTGCTAAATTATCGTGGGCTTTTCGCCCGGATAAGGGAGATATGATGAAGCAGGCATTTCGTGTAGCGTTAAGTTTCTTAATGCTGTGGGCAGCAGTGCTGCACGCAGAAGTTCGTATCGAGATCACCCAGGGTGTGGATTCTGCTCGTCCAATCGGTGTGGTTCCGTTCACCTGGGCAGGCCCTGGCGCCGCGCCTGAAGATATCGGTGGTATTGTTGCCGCTGACCTGCGTAACAGCGGTAAATTCAACCCGCTCGACAGATCTCGCCTGCCACAGCAGCCGGGTTCTGCTCAGGAAGTTCAGCCTGCTGCCTGGACCGCGCTCGGCATTGACGCCGTCGTGGTAGGTCAGGTTACGCCAAACGGCGACGGCAGTTACACCGTGGCTTACCAGCTGGTTGACACCTCTGGTGCACCGGGCACGGTGCTGGCGCAGAACTCCTATAAAGTGAACAAACAGTGGCTGCGCTATGCCGGCCATACCGCCAGCGATGAAGTGTTTGAGAAGCTGACCGGCATTAAAGGCGCATTCCGTACCCGTATTGCTTACGTTGTACAGACCAATGGCGGCCAGTTCCCGTATGAGCTTCGCGTGTCTGATTACGATGGCTACAACCAGTTTGTGGTACACCGTTCTCCGCAGCCGCTGATGTCTCCAGCCTGGTCTCCGGACGGCAGTAAACTGGCTTATGTGACCTTCGAAAGCGGCCGTTCTGCGCTGGTTGTGCAGACGCTGGCTAACGGTGCAGTACGTCAGATTGCTTCGTTCCCGCAGCACAACGGTGCACCGGCGTTCTCTCCGGACGGTTCTAAGCTGGCGTTCGCGCTGTCTAAAACCGGCAGCCTGCAGCTGTACGTGATGGACCTGGGCTCTGGCCAGATTCGTCAGGTAACTGAAGGTCGCAGCAACAACACCGAACCGACCTGGTTCCCGGACAACCAAACCCTGGCCTATACCTCTGACCAGGCGGGTCGTCCACAGATTTATAAAGTCAGTATTAGTGGCGGTGCTCCGCAGCGTCTGTCCTGGGAAGGTTCTCAGAACCAGGATGCCGATGTCAGTGCCGACGGTAAAATTATGGTAATGGTCAGCTCCGCAAGCGGTCAGCAGCACATTGCCAAACAGGATCTGGTAGCGGGTGGCGTAACAACTTTATCGTCAACGTTCCTGGATGAAACGCCAAGTCTGGCACCTAACGGCACTATGGTAATCTACAGCTCTTCTCAGGGGATGGGATCCGTGCTGAATTTGGTTTCAACAGATGGGCGTTTCAAAGCGCGTCTTCCGGCAACTGATGGACAGGTCAAATTCCCTGCCTGGTCGCCGTATCTGTGATAACAATATTGATTATTAAAGGATCAAAGAAATGCAACTGAACAAAGTGCTGAAAGGGCTGATGATTGCTCTGCCGGTTATGGCTATCGCGGCGTGTTCTTCTAACAAGAGCGCCAACAATGGTCAGAGCGGTGAAGGTATGCTGGGTGCCGGCACTGGTATGGACGCTAACGGCCACGGCAACATGTCTTCTGAAGAGCAGGCTCGTCTGCAGATGCAACAGCTGCAGCAGAACAACATCGTTTACTTCGGTCTGGACAAATACGATGTTAGCTCTGAATTCGCTGCAATGCTGGATGCACACGCTAACTTCCTGCGTAGCAACCCGTCTTACAAAGTGACCGTAGAAGGTCATGCGGATGAGCGCGGTACCCCAGAGTACAACATCGCACTGGGCGAACGTCGTGCTAACGCTGTTAAAATGTACCTGCAAGGTAAAGGCGTTTCTGCAGACCAGATCTCCATCGTTTCTTACGGTAAAGAAAAACCTGCAGTACTGGGTCATGACGAAGCGGCTTACGCTAAAAACCGTCGTGCCGTACTGGTTTACTAAGAGAATCGCATGAGCAGTAACTTCAGACATCACTTGTTGAGTCTGTCGTTACTGGTTGGCATAGCGGCCCCATGGGCCGCTACTGCTCAGGCGCCAATCAGTAGTGTCGGCTCAGGCTCGGTCGAAGACCGTGTCACTCAACTCGAGCGTATTTCTAACGCTCACAGTCAGCTTTTGACCCAACTCCAGCAGCAACTCTCCGATAACCAGAATGACATTGATTCCCTGCGTGGTCAGATCCAGGAAAGTCAGTATCAGCTGAATCAGGTTGTGGAACGTCAAAAGCAAATTTTGCTGCAGATGGATAGCCTTAGCGGCGCTGCGGCGGGAGCAGGGCAACAGCCTGCTGCCGGTGCATCCCAGACTGCCACGCCGGACGCAGGGGCCTCTAACGCGGCGCCTGCTGCCCCAGTGCAAGGCGGTGATGCTAATAGCGATTACAACGCTGCTATCGCGCTGGTGCAGGATAAATCGCGCCAGGACGATGCTATCAATGCGTTTCAGTCCTTTGTGAAGAAGTATCCGGATTCAACTTATCTGCCTAACGCCAATTACTGGCTGGGTCAGTTGAATTACAACAAAGGGAAAAAGGACGATGCGGCGTTTTATTTTGCCTCCGTGGTGAAAAACTACCCGAAATCCCCTAAAGCGCCGGACGCCATGTTTAAGGTTGGCGTGATCATGCAGGACAAAGGCGACGCTGCAAAAGCGAAAGCCGTCTACCAGCAGGTCGTTAAACAGTATCCCAATACTGACGGTGCAAAGCAGGCTCAAAAACGTCTGAATGCGCAATAATGCGTGCGGCCTGACCAGATATCGTCGCTTTTCTGGTCTTGCCGTGCGAAACATAAGCAGTTGAGCGATCTGCGTCAAAATTATTGTTGCGTCAAAATCTTAAATCAGTAATATATGCCGCCGTTGCCAAGGGATACTAAACAAACCCAAAGTGACGCAAAAGTGGGTCGTTAGCTCAGTTGGTAGAGCAGTTGACTTTTAATCAATTGGTCGCAGGTTCGAATCCTGCACGACCCACCACTTTAAAGTAGTAAGCAGTAGCAAGGCGTGAAGGGTTAGAACCTGCAGCAGGTTTGAGTTGAGCGAAAGCGAAACAACGTTGTGATAACAACTGCCCGAAGGGTGATAGTCATCCTGCACGACCCACCACTTTAAAGTAGTAAGCAGTAAAGAAGTTAGTAGTAACCGCATAAAGCGGGTCGTTAGCTCAGTTGGTAGAGCAGTTGACTTTTAATCAATTGGTCGCAGGTTCGAATCCTGCACGACCCACCAGTGTAGAAAGGCGCCCTAAAGGCGCCTTTTTGCTATTCTGAATTCGGGCAGGGTTCGAGCCTGCAGCAGGTTCGACAAAATCGCTTTTTGATTTTGCATGTCGCTTGCGACGACCCCCAGGGTGAAATCATCCTGCACGACCCACCAGTGTAGAAAGGCGCCCTAAAGGCGCCTTTTTGCTATCTGCGATTTGAAAACACTGTTATTCCTGGCACTCATTCCCCACTGCTCTGTTTCTCTCTGCGCATCGAGCAATAACCCACGACATTTCGACTAAATTTCGCTATCTTGTTTAGCATATAAAACAATGAATGCCAAAGATGGCGTAAATTACGCTTTATTTGGCCTGTAATGTTAAGTCAGTAAAACGAGATTGCATGATGAGCGTAATGTTTGACCCGGAAACTGCGATTTATCCCTTCCCACCGAAACCCACGCCTTTGAGCAGGGATGAAAAAGAATTTTATCGTGAAAAAATCAAGCGCCTGCTTAAAGAGCGGGATGCGGTGATGGTGGCACACTACTACACCGACCCGGAAATCCAGTCTCTTGCGGAAGAGACCGGCGGGTGTATTTCTGACTCGCTCGAGATGGCTCGCTTTGGCGCTAACCACCCGGCGTCCACGTTACTGGTCGCAGGGGTTCGTTTTATGGGCGAAACGGCGAAAATCCTTAGCCCCGAAAAAACCATTTTAATGCCTACCCTCAATGCCGAATGCTCACTGGATCTCGGCTGTCCGATTGAGGCGTTCAACGCTTTCTGCGACCAGCACCCGGATCGCACGGTGGTCGTCTATGCTAATACCTCTGCCGCGGTAAAAGCCCGGGCGGACTGGGTCGTGACGTCCAGTATTGCGGTAGAACTGATTGAACATCTCGACAGCCTGGGTGAGAAAATCATTTGGGCACCGGATCGCCACCTTGGCAGCTACGTGCAAAAGCAGACCGGTGCCGATGTGCTGTGCTGGCAGGGTGCCTGCATAGTGCACGATGAATTTAAAACTCAGGCGCTGGCGCGGATGAAGGCGCTGTACCCGAATGCAGCGGTGCTGGTTCATCCTGAATCACCGCAGGCCGTGGTGGATATGGCCGATGCTGTAGGCTCGACCAGCCAACTGATCAATGCGGCTAAAACTCTGCCTCACCAGCAGCTTATTGTGGCTACAGATCGCGGGATATTTTATAAAATGCAGCAGGCGTGTCCGGACAAAGAGCTACTGGAGGCGCCAACCGCAGGAGAAGGGGCAACCTGCCGCAGCTGTGCACATTGCCCGTGGATGGCAATGAACGGGCTTAAAGCGATTGCTGAGGGGCTGGAGCAGGGCGGGGCCGCACACACGATTGAAGTGGATGCGGCGCTGCGTGAAGGCGCGCTGGTTCCACTTAATCGCATGCTCGACTTTGCGGCAGAATTGCGTCGAACGATTAAAGGCAACGCGTAACAGTATTACGCTCTGGGGAGTTCATGGATTTTTTTAGCACGCAGAACATTCTCGTCCACATCCCCATTGGGGCGGGCGGGTATGACTTATCATGGATTGAAGCCGTGGGAACGCTGGCGGGATTGCTATGTATCTGGCTTGCCAGCCTGGAGAAGATAGGCAACTATGCCTTCGGGTTAATTAACGTCACGCTGTTTGCCATCATTTTCTTTCAGATTCAGCTCTACGCCAGCCTTCTTTTGCAGCTGTTCTTTTTTGTGGCGAACATTTACGGCTGGTACGCCTGGTCGCGGCAAAGCAGTAACCATCAATCCCTGCTGCAAATTCGCTGGCTACCTTTGCCTAAGGCAATTGCATGGCTGGTGATTATCGTCGCAGCGATTGGGTTGATGACGCTGTTTATCGATCCGGTCTTTGCCTTCCTGACCCGGGTTGCGGTGTCTGTGATGCAGAGTCTGGGGCTGAACGTCACCTTGCCGGAACTACAGCCAGACGCCTATCCGTTCTGGGACTCGTGCATGATGGTGCTGTCGATTGTGGCGATGATTCTTATGACCCGGAAATACGTGGAAAACTGGCTGCTGTGGACGGTCATTAACGTCATCAGCGTGGTTATCTTTGCCCTGCAGGGCGTTTACGCGATGTCGCTGGAATACCTCATTCTGACGTTCATTGCGCTGAATGGCAGCCGGATGTGGATTAACAGCGCGCGGCAGTCCGGCTCGCGCGCCTTCTCCTGATCAATGGTGATGATGGGCATGACCAGCGCTGTGGTCATGCTCATTCAGGTCGCAGTCAGGGCCGTGACAAACCTGATACTCCATCTGTACCGTGGCATGCTCTATCTGATACTCGTGCTCGAGGAAGTGATGTATGCGCGCCAGCAAAGCATCATGATCGTGGGGCGGTACAACCTGAACATGCAGCGTCATCAGCGGTTTTTCACCTACCAGCCAGATATGGACATGATGCACGTTACGCACTTCTGGTATCGAGCGGGAAAGATTGCGCTTCAGGGCTGCAATGTCGATGGCGCCCGGCGCACCTTCTAAAAGCTCATTGACGCTCTCTTTCAACAAACTCCAGGCGCTGCGTAGCACCAGGCAGGACACCAGCACCGACAGGATTGGGTCAATCGGCGTCCAGCCGGTCCAGAGGATCACCAGCGCGGCCACAATTGCCCCCACTGAACCCAGCAAATCACCCAGAACATGCAGCGCTGCCGCACGGACGTTGAGGTTTTTCTCTCCGCTGCCGCTGTGCAGGATCCAGAAAGAGACCAGGTTCGCCAGCAGCCCGGCGATCGCAATGGTCAGCATTGCCCAGCCTGCAATAGGCTGAGGATTTGAGAAGCGCTGAATCGCTTCCCAGACGATAAGTATGGTGATAACCACCAAAGCGATAGCGTTTACAAAAGCGGCAAGCGTCGTCAGGCGCAGCCAGCCAAAGGTATGCCGGGCGTTGGGCGGCCGACGAGCAAAATGCACGGCCAACAAAGCAAACAGCAGCGCCGCTGCGTCGGTGAGCATATGGCCGGCATCGGCCAGCAGAGCCAGCGAGCCGGAAAGCAGGCCGCCGATAACTTCGGCAACCATAAAAATTGCCGTGATGAGAAAGGCAAACAGCAGGCGTTTTACGTTGCTATCAGCAGAGGTATGTTGGTGTGAATGCGCCATGATCTCTCGCAAAAAATTAATCCCGGTGGGCTAATTATAACTGCTCCATGGTTTCAACTGGTTGAAAGAGGCTGAAAAATCCTGCGAGTCAAAAATGGGAATGGGACCTTAATTTTCAAAATAGCATTCAATATTGAAAATTTAACATCCTTCAGTGGTAAGCATTGAAACATGGCGTTAATCCATCGATTCTCATTATGTTTTCACTGTTTTTTTCGAGTTTTCAGGATTAATTTATGAGAAGTGTAAAAGCCCGTTTACACTTGTGGTTATGCGAGTTAGATTGAAAGGATTGCAACGAAGAAAAATATCAGGATGACCCCGGAAATATCATGAATTATCAGAACGACGACTTAAGAATTAAAGAGATTAACGAGCTTCTCCCCCCTGTAGCGCTGTTGGAAAAATTCCCCGCCACTGAAAAAGCCGCCCACACTGTCTCTCAGGCGCGTAAAGCGATCCATAAAATCCTTAAAGGCAGCGACGATCGCCTGCTGGTGGTGATCGGGCCTTGCTCCATCCACGACACCAAAGCCGCCAAAGAGTACGGCGCGCGCCTGCTGGCATTGCGTGAAGAGCTTCAGGGCGAACTGGAAGTGGTGATGCGCGTCTATTTCGAAAAGCCGCGCACCACCGTGGGCTGGAAAGGTCTGATTAACGATCCGCACATGGACAGCAGCTACCAGATTAACGACGGTCTGCGTATTGCGCGTAAACTGCTGCTGGATATCAACGATTCCGGCCTGCCAGCGGCGGGGGAATTCCTCGATATGATCACGCCTCAGTATCTGGCGGATCTGATGAGCTGGGGCGCTATCGGCGCGCGTACCACTGAATCACAGGTACACCGCGAACTGGCTTCCGGCCTCTCTTGCCCGGTTGGCTTTAAAAACGGCACCGACGGCACGATCAAAGTTGCGATTGATGCCATCAACGCTGCTGGAGCGCCGCACTGCTTCCTGTCCGTAACCAAGTGGGGCCATTCAGCTATCGTTAACACTAGCGGGAACGGTGACTGCCACATTATTCTGCGTGGCGGCAAAGAGCCTAACTACAGCGCGAAGCATGTGGAAGAGGTCAAAGCTGGCCTGGTTAAAGCGGGGCTTGAGCCACAGGTGATGATCGATTTCAGCCACGCCAACAGCAGCAAACAGTTTAAAAAGCAGATGGATGTTTCTGCCGACGTTTGCGGCCAGATTGCCGGCGGCGAAAAGGCTATCATCGGCGTGATGATTGAAAGCCATCTGGTAGAAGGCAACCAAAGCCTGGAGAGCGGCGAGCCGCTGGTCTACGGCAAAAGCGTTACCGACGCCTGCATTGGCTGGGATGATACAGAAGTGGCGCTGCGTCAGCTTGCTGCTGCGGTAAAAGCTCGTCGCGGCTAATGGCCTGATTTGAGCAATAAAAAAGGCGTGGTGCTTACCACGCCTTTTGTTTGCTGACAAAGAGGGAAAAATCGTGGTTTTTCCCTCTTTGTGGTTATCAGCCGAAAATCAATGAATTGATTTTCCTGTTTTTCAACAAGCCTTCTGATATTTCTTCTATAACCATAGGTTTGTCAGCAGTCTTGGGGCGTGGTGCTTACCACGCCTTTTTTATGGGCGGAGAATTACTTCGCTTTGCCCTGGTTGGCTACTGCGGCGGCTTTCGCTGCGATTTCGTCAGCGTTGCCCAGGTAGTAACGTTTCAGCGGTTTGAAGTTCTCATCGAACTCATAAACCAGCGGTACGCCGGTAGGGATGTTCAGCTCGAGGATCTCATCTTCGCTCAGGTTATCCAGGTATTTAACCAGTGCGCGCAGGGAGTTACCGTGAGCCGCAACGATAACGCGCTCGCCGGATTTCATGCGTGGCAGAATAGACTCATTCCAGAAAGGCGTTACGCGGTCGATGGTCAGCGCCAGGCTTTCGGTAGTTGGCAGTTCGCTGTCGGTCAGTTTAGCGTAACGTGGATCGTGGCCAGGGAAGCGCTCGTCGTCTTTAGACAGCTCTGGTGGGGTGATCGCGAAGCCGCGACGCCACTGTTTAACCTGCTCGTCACCGTATTTTTCAGCGGTTTCCGCTTTGTTCAGACCCTGCAGGGCGCCGTAGTGACGCTCGTTCAGTTTCCAGGATTTCTCGACCGGCAGCCAGGCCTGGTCCAGTTCATCGAGGATGTTCCACAGTGTGTGGATGGCACGTTTCAGCACAGAGGTGTAAGCGAAGTCGAAAGTGAAGCCTTCATCCTTCAGAAGCTTACCGGCAGCCTTAGCTTCGGTACGACCTTTATCAGACAGATCAACATCATACCAACCAGTGAAGCGGTTTTCGTTGTTCCACTGGCTTTCGCCGTGACGAACCAGTACCAGCTTAGTAACAGCCATGATTTACTCCTTAATGAGCCTGGGATTAATGATAACAATTATCATTATATTGCCGCGCCATAAGCCACGGCAATGATAAACGTTTAACATAGCGAAAAAGCGCGTGGAGTGTAAGGTGGTTGTAAAAGGTTGTTATATTTTTGGCTCGATCTGGCGGGAAAGTCAGCGATTTGGTGAGAAATTGCCCTTAATGAAAAGGGCAATGGGTTTTAATGGGGCTGAAACTGGTATTCCGTAATGCTGAGATACGTCTCATCCGGTTTTAACCAGCAGTCCGGCTGCGGCCATTCCGGGTTATTTGGGCTGTCCGGCAGGAAGCCGCTCTCCAGCGCCAGACCGTTCCAGTCGCTGTAGCTTTCTTGATCGCGTGCAGGGGTGCCCGCCAGATAGTTTCCGCTATAGACCTGTAGCGCGGGCGCCGTCGTAAACACGTTCATTTCCAGCGCACCGTCGGTGGACCAGAGTCGTGCCACGGGTTGACTGAGATCGCCTTTGGCCTGCAGCAGGAAAGCATGGTCGTAGCCTTTGGTGATTTGCTGATCGGCGTCGGCCAGAAAATCTTGTGCAAGCGTTTTAGGTTCACGAAAGTCAAAGCTGGTGTCGACTACTTCTTTCAGGTCTCCAGCAGGCAAGCCGCTGGCGTTGACCGGTAAATAGCTGTCGGCCAGCAATTGAAGTTTATGCTGCCGCACATCGCTTTGAACGCGGTCAAGATTGAAGTAGGCGTGGTTGGTGAGACCGACCGGGCACGGCTTATCGACGGTGGCACGAAGCTCGATGCTGATGCGGTTATCTTCCGTTAAGGCATAGCGCGCCGTGGTGTGTAATTTACCGGGGAAACCCTGATCGCCGTCGCAGGAATCCAGCGCGTACGTCACAGCCTGCTCATTTTGCACGGCAATGCGCCAGCGGCGTTTGTCGAAGCCTTCCGGCCCGCCGTGAAGCTGATTTTCGCCCTGGTTAATCTCAAGCTGGAGCATTTCACCGCCGACGGTAAGCTTCCCTCCGGCAATACGGTTAGCGTAGCGCCCGACGGTCGCACCCATAAAGGCACTTTGCTGTAAATACTGCTCAGGCGAAGCGCAGCCCAGCAGCGTTTCCCGCACGCTACCGTCTTTGAGCGGCACCCGACAGGAAAGCAAGGTCGCGCCCCAGTCCATCAGGGTGACAACCATCCCCGCGCTATTGCGCAGGGTGGTAAGCCGAAACGGCTGGCCGTCCGGCGCCAGCTGCGGCGTCTCTTTTAGCATTGACCTGCTCCTTCGGAGGCTTTGCAAACGTAGAAGGTTTCTTTAATCCCGGTTTTGCTCTCGTACTGTTCTTCCACAGCCTGTTTCACGGCCGGGACGAGATCTTCAGGCACCAGGGCGACAATACAGCCCCCAAAACCACCGCCGGTCATACGTACGCCACCTTTCTCGCCAATCGTCGCTTTGACGATCTCTACCAGAGTATCGATTTGTGGCACGGTGATTTCGAAATCATCGCGCATGGAGGCGTGAGATTCGGCCATCAGCTGGCCCATGCGAACCAGGTCACCTTTGGCAAGTGCATCTGCGGCTTCCACGGTACGGATATTTTCGGTCAGCACATGACGAACGCGTTTGGCAACAATTGGATCCAGCTCGTGCGCTACGGCATTGAATTTTGCCAGCTCAACGTCGCGCAGGGCTTTCTGGCTAAAGAAACGGGCACCGGTTTCACACTGTTCGCGGCGGGTGTTGTATTCGCTCCCCACCAGCGTGCGCTTGAAGTTACTGTTGATGATGACTACTGCAGCGCCTTTTGGCATGGAGACCGCTTTCGTTCCGAGGGAGCGGCAATCAATCAGCAGGGCGTGGTCTTTCTTGCCAAGGGCGGAAATCAGCTGATCCATAATGCCGCAGTTGCAGCCGACAAACTGGTTCTCTGCTTCCTGGCCATTGAGGGCCAGCTGAGCGCCATCCAGAGGCAGGTGGTACAGATGCTGGAAGACTTTGCCGACCGCGACTTCCAGCGAAGCTGACGAGCTTAACCCTGCGCCCTGCGGCACATTCCCGCCGATCACCATATCCACGCCGGAAAAGTTTTTATCTCGCTTTTGCAGATGCTTCACTACGCCGCGAACATAGTTAGCCCACTGTTGCGTGTTATGCGAGACGATAGGGGCATCAAGGGAGAAGCTGTCCTGTTGATTGTCATAATCGGCGGCAACAACTCGCACGATACGGTCGTCTCGTTTGGCACAGCTGATAACCGTCTGGTAATCAATGGCGCAGGGCAGCACGAAACCATCGTTGTAATCGGTGTGTTCACCAATCAGGTTTACACGGCCAGGGGCCTGAATAGCATGGGTGGCCGGGTAGCCAAATTGTTCAGCGAACAGACGCTGGGTTTTCTCTTTCAGACTCATAATGACGCTCCTGACTGGCGGAAATGGATATCACTGACGGCACGCAAGCGTTCTGCGGCTTGCTCTGCGGTTAAATCTCGTTGGGTTTCGGCCAGCATTTCATAGCCGACCATAAATTTACGTACCGTGGCGCTGCGCAGCAGCGGCGGGTAGAAATGCGCGTGAAGCTGCCAGTGCTGATTGCTTTCACCGTTGAACGGCGCGCCGTGCCAGCCCATTGAGTAGGGGAAGGAGCACTGGAAGAGATTGTCATAGCGGCTGGTGAGTTTTTTCAGCGCTAACGCCAGGTCAGCACCTTGTTCTGCGCTGAGGTCGGTGATACGCAGGACGTGGGTTTTGGGCAGCAGCAGCGTTTCGAACGGCCAGGCTGCCCAGTAAGGGACGACGGCCAGCCAGTGTTCGGTTTCAACCACGGTGCGGCTACCGTCCGACCGTTCACGCTGCACGTAGTCCAGCAGCATTGGGGTGCCCTGGTGGGCGAAATATTCACGTTGTAGGGCATCTTCACGGGCGACCTCATTAGGCAAAAAGCTGTTTGCCCAAACCTGTCCGTGAGGATGTGGGTTGGAGCAGCCCATGGCCGCGCCTTTGTTTTCAAATACCTGAACCCACGGGTATGTCTGCCCCAGCTCAGCGGTCTGCTGTTGCCAGGTTTGTACGACTTCTTCCAGAGCGGGAAGCGTAAGCTCTGGCAATGTTTTACTGTGGTCGGGAGAGAAGCAGATAACCCGGCTGGTACCGCGCGCGCTTTCGCAACGCATCAAGGGATCGTGGTTCACTGGGGCATCGGGCGTGTTCGTCATCAGCGCCGCAAAATCGTTGGTAAAAACGAAAGTGCCGGTGTACTCGGGATTTTTATCCCCGGTAACGCGCGTATTCCCTGGGCAAAGAAAACAGTCCGGATCGTGTGCCGGAAGTTTTTCTTGCGCAGGGGTTTCCTGCGCGCCCTGCCAGGGGCGTTTCGCCCGATGTGGCGAAACTAAAATCCATTGACCCGTTAGCGGGTTATAGCGGCGATGCGGGTGATCGACCGGGTTAAACTGCTCCATCACATATCCTTAATCTTCATAACCTTGGGGATGGCGTGACTGCCAGCGCCAGGTATCGTCTGCCATTTCCTGCAGCGAACGGCTGACACGCCAGTTGAGTTCTTTGTCGGCTTTGGTGGCGTCGGCCCAGTAGGCCGGCAGATCGCCATCACGACGAGGGGCAAAGTGGTAGTTCACCGGTTTACCGCAGGCTTTGCTGAAGGCGTTCACCACGTCGAGCACGCTGCTGCCGACGCCTGCGCCCAGGTTGTAAATATGGACGCCTGGTTTACCGTTCAGTGCCTGCATAGCGGCGACGTGGCCGTCGGCGAGATCCATCACGTGGATGTAATCACGCACGCCGGTGCCATCTTCGGTTGGGTAATCGTTACCAAAGATAGCTAGCGAGTCACGGCGGCCTACGGCAACCTGCGCGATGTACGGCATCAGGTTATTTGGGATGCCCTGAGGATCTTCACCCATATCGCCCGACGGATGGGCGCCAACCGGGTTGAAGTAGCGCAGCAGCGCAACGCTCCAGTTTGGCTGGGCTTTTTGCAGATCGGTAAGAATTTGCTCAACCATCAGCTTGCTTTGGCCGTAAGGGCTGGCGGGTTTACCGGTAGGGAAACTTTCTACATAAGGGATTTGAGGCTGGTCGCCGTAAACGGTAGCGGAAGAGCTGAAGATAAAGTTAGTGACATTTGCCGCGCGCATGGCGGCGATAAGCTTCAGGGTGCCGGTCACGTTGTTATCGTAATACTCCAGCGGCTTATTCACCGATTCGCCGACGGCTTTCAGACCGGCAAAATGGATTACGGCGTCAATACGATGATCGTGGAAAATTTCTGCCAGCAGGGCTTCGTCGCGGATATCACCGTTGATAAACAGCGGATGCTTGCCGCCCAGACGTTCAATTTCAGGCAGTACGCTGCGTTTGCTGTTGCAGAGGTTATCGAGGATCACCACGTCATGACCGTTTTGCAGCAATTGTACGCAGGTATGACTTCCAATGTAACCGCTACCACCTGTGACCAAAACTCTCATTTTTCGCTCCATATAGCTTATGGGTTAAGATAACCATAGCATAACAGATGGCTGAAAAATGTGATATGCACCAGATTAGTGGTATCGTTTACACTGCGTCAATAATATGGCTAAAGCAGTATACAAGGCATTGTAAAACAGACAGGTAGAATAAAAGCGTACGGCTATTCCGAAAGTCAGGTCAGGAATAGCCGCCGCGTGTTGCGAGATTATGCGGGAAGAATTTTTTCCAGCTGGTAGCCGTATTTGTCGCCGTCGGGTATGAACGTCAGCCGATGGGTAATGCACTGCGGCGCATCTTCGGCGTGGTGGGACACAAACAGCAGCTGCGTTTCTCCCTCGCCAATCAAAATATCGACAAAGCGGCGTATCAGCTGCCGGTTGAGCGGATCCAGCCCTTGCAGAGGCTCATCGAGGATCAGCAATGTGGGGTGCTTAACCAGCGCGCGGGCGATTAACGCCAGGCGCTGCTGCCCCCAGGACAAACTATGGAATGGCGCATCGGCGGTGGCGTTATCCATCCCTAACATATGCAGCCATTCGCGGGTCAGCTTCTGTTGACGATCTGAAACGGCCTGGTAGATCCCAATGGAGTCAAAATAGCCCGACAAAATAACGTTTCGCACGGTGGTGCTCACGCGGTAATCCAGATGCAGGCTGCTGCTGACGTACCCAATGTGCTTTTTGATATCCCAGATTGTCTCGCCGCTGCCCCGGCGGCGGCCAAACAGCGTCAGATCGTTGCTGTAGCCCTGCGGATGATCCCCTGTGATCAGGCTGAGTAGCGTTGATTTTCCTGCGCCGTTAGGGCCGACAATTTGCCAGTGCTCGCCGGGATTCACTGACCAGCTAAGTTTGTGCAGGATAGGGCGATCGTTGTATTCCACCACGCCATCGTTAAGCACAATACGAGGCTGGTTTTCCGGCAGCGTATAGCGAGCGGACGGATCGTCAGCTTCCGGGAGCGCCACGCCCGCCAGCTTCTCGCTGTGGGCCAACTGAGCGATGAGCGCCTGCTCAAGTAGCGCCTGCTTTTTACCACTTTCTGTCAGCGTGCAGTCCGCCAGCACGCCGGCAAATTGCACAAAATCCGGGATTTCATCGAATCGGTTCAGGACCAGAACCAGGGTGTAGCCCTGGGCGCTAAGCTGCTCGAGAAGGCTTGCCAACTGCTGGCGGGATTTCACGTCCAGCCCGTCGAACGGCTCATCCAGGATCAGCAGTTCTGGCTCTGACATCAACGCCTGGCAAAGCAGCGTTTTGCGCGTTTCCCCCGTCGACAGGTATTTAAAGCGGCGAGTGAGCAAATGTTCAATGCCAAACAGCGCGGCCAGTTCGCCGCAACGAGCCTCATCGACCACCTCTTCCTGTATAATTTCTGCGGTGGTGCGACCGGTGTCGTCTTCGTCGGCGCTTAGCATATCGGTGTTATTACGCTGCCATTCGTCGCTGACCAGCTTTTGCAACTGTTCAAAAGAGAGATGAGCAATGCGGGTGAAGCCGCAGTGGCGTTCGCCCTTCATGATGGGCAGGCTACCGGCCAGCGCACGGGCAAGAGCGGATTTGCCGCTGCCGTTCGCCCCAACAAAGGCCCAGCTTTCTCCGGCGCGAAGGGTAAGGTCGTTCAGGGTAAGGGTTTTTATGTCGCTAAGGTGAAACGTACCTTGCGAAATTTGCAACGCAGACATGTTTTATCCCATTTTTTGCAGCGATGAGGCTACAGAAATACGGCGTGTCTGCGCTGATGTCAATGAGAAGCGGACTTTTAGCAGAGTGTCGCGACAATCACCCTGTCTGCATTGAAATATGCTGTGACCTTAGCACCTTCTGCCAGCGCCTGTTGTTCTACGTGGATATTCGGCAGGGTGGCGCACAGCGTCTGGCCATCCGCCAACTGAACCAGCACTTCACTTTGTTCTTTGCCCTGCTCAATGCTGCTGATTTTGCCCGGCAACTGGTTATCGGCATTGCCCGCCGCATTAGCATCAGTGGTGACGTCTATCCACGGCGCTTTGATAAGCACCAATACTTCTTTGCCTTCGTCCAGCCCAAGCCGCTCTGCGCTTTGGCGGGTAATCGCCGCTTTCAGACGAGTTTCACCGTCAGCCAGCAGAATATCGACGTGCTGCTGAACCTGTTCGTCATCGCGTTTAAGTACCGTACCAAACAGCTGATTGCGGGCGCTTGTTTGCAGCGAAAAGCGGGAAATGGCGGCGAGCAGACTGTCTAAAGGCAGGGCATCATCCTGCAGAACATCAAAGGCCTTTTGTTGAATTTGCGCGAGCAGATCGTAAAGCTGAATAAGGCGCTCGCCGTATCGTGTCAGGACGGCACCGCCGCCGCCTTTGCCGCCGGTGGCGCGATCAACCAGGTTTGATTCTGCCAACTGGTTCATTTCGTTAATGGCATCCCAGGCGCTTTTGTAACTGATACCCGCCAGTTTTGCACCCTGGCTAATGGAGCCCGTGTGGCGAATTTGTTTAAGCAGCGCAATGCGTCGCGGGTCGGCGAACAGCCGTTGCTGGAGTTTCAGCGTTAATAAAATTTCAGCCTGCATAGTTTCTCCGCGCCGCAAACCGGCTCAGCGTTTCCCTTTGTAATCATGGGGAAAATTATATCAGCTCGCCGCCAGGGGACAAATCGTTCCTGATTGAGCACAGCAATTTCAGGGTTACTGTTCGATTATATCGAATTAATAACCAGTTTTTGTCTGTTTATTAGATTTTAATTTTTATTAACCCGGTCTTATTCAGAGATTAATTTCATTAAAAGAATAGTTTCATCGTGTCATTACCTTTATTATCCCTGCCGTACATTGGATGACAGCACAGACATTTGTCGGGATTGGGGGCAACTATGAGTACGTCGACAACAAAAGGAAATGAGGCAAAAGATAACCGCTTACTGAACGGTTTTCTTAACGCCATCGAAAAAGCTGGTAACCGACTGCCGGAACCCGCGCTGATTTTCTTCTATTTTTTACTGGTTGTGATGGGGCTATCCGCCGTGCTGTCACAGCTGGAGTTTGACATCGTTAATCCGGTAACGCAGCAGGCCGTGCAGGTCAATAACCTGCTTTCCGCCGAGGCGTTAACGCTTACGCTTTCTACGATGGTGACCACTTTTACCAGCTTTGCTCCTTTAGGCATTGTTCTGGTGGCGATGCTGGGCGTCGGCGTTGCCGAAAGCTCCGGCTTTATTAACGTTGCGCTGAAAAAAATGCTGCGCGTTACGCCGAAAAAACTGCTGACGCCGATGCTGATTTTTGTCGCTATGTTTAGCCACGTCGCGGCGGATGCGGGATATGTGCTGGTGATCCCTCTCGGTGCCATTATTTTTATGTCTGCCGGACGCCATCCTTTGGTGGGGATCGCGGCGGCATTTTCCGGCGTATCCGGTGGCTTTGCGGCCAATATGGTGCCAACCGGGAACGACGCGCTGCTGCAAGGTTTCACCCAGGCCGCGGCTCAACTGCTCGACTCAACGTATACCGTGAACACGCTGTGTAATCTGTTCTTCGGGATCGGCTCAACAATATTGATTACTCTCGTTGGCTGGTGGGTGACGGAGAAAATCGTCGAGCCCCGGGTCAGTAAAATGGCGGTTGATGGCGACTTTAAGCATGATGAAGATATGTCCAGCGTCACGCCAGAAGAGAGCCGGGCATTCCGTCGTGCGGGGCTGGTGATGCTCCTTAGTTTGCTGGGGCTTGCCGCTGTTGCCTGGCCTGAAAGCTCAACGCTGCGCAGCCCTGAAGGCGCGTTAACCGACTTCGGCGCGCCTATCATGAAGTCAATCGTGCCGCTTATCTTCCTTATTTTTATCCTGCCGGGCATTGTCTATGGTTTTGCGGCAGGTACCTTTAAATCGGGGAAAGACGTCATTGGGGCAATGAACGACTCAATGAGCAAAATGGGTTCTTATATGGTGATGGCGTTTTTCTGTGCGCTGTTTATCAAAGCCTTCAGCGATTCGAATATTGGTACGCTGGTGGCGCTGGCGGGGGCGGACGGCCTGAAAGCCATGGCGCTGCCGGGAGAGGCGACAATCATCGGTATGGTGCTGCTGACGGCGCTGGTTAATCTGCTGATTGGTTCGGCTTCGGCAAAATGGGCGCTGCTGTCGCCTATTATGGTACCGATGCTTATGGCCATTGGGATATCGCCAGAGCTTACGCAGGCGGCATTCCGCATCGGTGATTCTTCCACAAACATTATCACGCCGATGATGGTGTTCTTCCCGCTGATCGTGATTTACTGCCAGCGCTATGTGAAAGGCGCTGGCGTGGGCACGCTGGTGTCGATGATGATGCCTTATTCTATCGCCTTCCTGGTGAGCTGGAGCCTCTTCCTGCTGGTATGGTGGGGGCTTGAAATGCCGCTTGGTATTGCGGCACCTTATACCTGGTCAGCCGGATAAGCCGAGGCGGGCGGGCAAATGGCACAAAAGGAGAGTGCGTTTTTCTCAACTGACGCTAGAATAATCACTCTCGCTTTTGCCGGAGGCAACTATGTTCGAGTTATTGAAAAGCCTGGTGTTTGCCGTGGTCATGGTGCCGGTTGTGATGGCAGTGATCCTCGGTCTCATCTACGGATTGGGTGAAGTGTTTAACGTCTTTTCAAAAGTCGGTCATCGCGACCAACAGCCGAAACAGCATCACTGATTCCCTGAAGGCCCGGCATTTGCCGGGTTTTCTCTTTCTGCCGCCTTAGTGCCCTCTACATACGCTCTTTCCGTTGATCTCCGTCAAGAACTTTAAAGCCCTTCTTCTTTCTGCCGATAAATTCTGTATCTTCCGCATTGCAATCGTTATATTTCACGTTACATAACGAAACAAACGGAGTGAAAACATGAATCAACGTTGGGTTCGCCTCGCCCTGGGTGCGGCATTATCTGTTTCTCTGGCAGGCCAGGCACTGGCTGAAAGTAGTAAAATTACCGTCTTTGCGGCGGCGTCGTTAACCAATGCGATGCAGGATATTGCCACGCAATATCAGAAAGAGAAGAAAGTTGAGATTGCTTCTTCTTTTGCCTCTTCTTCCACGCTCGCTCGCCAGATTGAAGCGGGGGCGCCGGCAGATCTGTTTATTTCTGCCGATCAGAAATGGATGGATTATGCTGTTGAGAAAGACACCATCAAAACGGACACTCGCGAAACGCTACTGGGTAACAGCCTGGTTGTCGTCGCGCCAACCGCCAGCAAGCAGGGCGACATCACCATTGATGCGAAAACCGACTGGGCATCGCTGCTGAAAGGTGGCCGTCTGGCCGTGGGCGATCCCGATCATGTTCCTGCGGGGATTTACGCCAAAGAGGCGCTGCAAAAGCTGGGCGCATGGGACAGTTTATCCAGTAAACTTGCTCCGGCGGAAGATGTCCGTGGTGCGCTGGCGCTGGTTGAGCGCGACGAAGCGCCGCTGGGCATCGTTTACGGTTCTGACGCCGTCGCTGGAAAAGGCGTAAAAGTCGTGGGCACCTTCCCGGAAGATTCCCACAAGAAAGTGGAATACCCGATTGCGATTGTGAAAGGCCACGATAACCCGTCAGTGACCGCGTTCTATAGCTATCTGAAAGGACCGGAAGCGGCGAAAGTCTTCCAAAAATACGGATTTACGACGAAACAATGATATTGAGCGATCCCGAGTGGCAGGCGGTACTGCTAAGCCTAAAAGTCTCATCTATTGCGGTACTCTTCAGCCTTCCTGTCGGGATCTTCTTTGCCTGGGTGCTGGTTCGTTGCCGCTTCCCGGGCAAAGCCTTGCTCGATAGCCTGATTCATCTTCCCTTAGTCCTGCCGCCGGTGGTGGTGGGCTATTTGCTCTTGGTGGCTTTTGGCCGCCGCGGTTTTATTGGTGCCTGGCTGTATGACTGGTTTGGCATTACCTTCGCCTTTAGCTGGCGAGGGGCGGTGCTGGCGGCGGCGGTTATGTCTTTCCCGCTGATGGTCAGGGCAATCCGCCTTGCGCTGGAAGGGGTTGATCTCCGTCTTGAGCAGGCCGCCAGAACGCTGGGCGCAGGGCGCTGGCGTGTCTTTTGCACCATTACTTTGCCGTTAACGTTGCCGGGTATTATTGCGGGTACCGTGCTGGCCTTTGCCCGCTCGCTGGGCGAGTTTGGCGCGACAATTACTTTTGTGTCCAACATTCCCGGTGAAACCCGAACGCTGCCTTCGGCCATGTATACCCTGATTCAAACCCCCGGCGGAGAAAGCGCCGCCGCACGTTTGTGCCTGATTGCTATCGCGCTGGCGATGGCCTCGCTGCTGGTGGCCGAATGGCTGGCGAGAGTCAGCCGCAAGCGTATGGGGGCAAACTGATGCTGGAACTTAACTTCGTTCAGACGCTGGGTACGCACCGGCTGGAAATCAACGAAACCCTGCCGGGCCAGGGCATCACGGCTGTTTTTGGCGTTTCTGGGGCAGGGAAAACCTCATTAATCAATGCGATTAGCGGCCTGACTAAGCCGGAGAAGGGGCGTATCGTGCTGAACGATCGCGTTCTGAGCGATGCCGAAAAACAGCTTTATCTGCCGCCGGAAAAACGCCGGGTGGGCTATGTCTTCCAGGATGCGCGCCTGTTCCCGCACTACCGAGTTCGCGGCAATTTAAAATACGGCATGGCAAAAAGCATGGCCGGCCAGTTTGATAAGCTGGTGGCATTGCTCGGCATCGAAGAGTTGCTGGAGCGTTTTCCCTGGAGCCTTTCCGGCGGTGAAAAGCAGCGTGTTGCCATTGGACGGGCACTTCTGACCGCGCCGGAACTGCTGCTGCTGGACGAGCCGCTAGCCTCTCTGGATATTCCCCGTAAACGTGAATTGTTGCCTTATCTCCAGCGGCTCGCCCGCGAGATCAATATTCCCATGCTGTACGTGAGCCACTCGCTGGAGGAAATCTTACATCTGGCGGATAAAGTGCTGGTGCTGGATGCGGGAAATGTTAAAGCGTTTGGTAACCTTGAAGAGGTTTGGGGCAGCAGCGTGATGCATCCGTGGCTGCCTAAAGAGCAGCAAAGCAGCGTGCTGAAAGTGACCGTGCTTGAGCATCATCCTCATTACGCTATGACGGCGCTGGCGCTTGGCGATCAGCACCTGTGGGTGAACAAAATCGACAAACCGGTGCAGGCCCCACTGCGCATTCGCATCCAGGCTTCTGACGTCTCGCTGGTGCTTCAGCCGCCGGTTAACAGTAGTATTCGTAACGTGCTGCGGGCAAGGGTTGCCCAGTGCTTTGACGACGAAGGGCAGGTGGAGGTTCAGCTCGAAGTGGGCTCCCGCACGCTGTGGGCGCGCATCAGCCCCTGGGCCCGGGACGAACTGGCGGTAAAACCCGGCCAGTGGCTGTATGCGCAAGTGAAAAGCGTGTCGATCGCAACCTGATTACAGCACGTACTTATAAAGCGTTTCGGCGATTCCGGTTTCCAGATTCGTGCCGATAGTCATATCGGCGCGGGATTTAATTGCGTCGTCAGCATTGCCCATGGACACACCCATCCCGGCGCTTTCCAGCATGCTCAGATCGTTGTAGTTGTCACCGAACGCAATCACCTGATCCATGGCCAGACCCTGAGACGCTACCCACTGAGCCAGACGGGCGCCTTTACTGTTGCCTCGCTGGGCGACGTCAACCTGATCGTGCCACGACCACTCGCAGGAGAGAGCCAGTTCGCGCTCTACCTCAACGGTAAACTGCTTGAGCTTAGGAATATCTGAATCCGTCAGGGCGAATTTCCAGATAGCCTCCACATCCTGAGCCGCCTCTTTGAGTGAAGGCACGCTACGGAAAACCGGCCGCTGCTGTTCAGGTAATGATTGCGCCCAGGTCTGGGTGCGGGCGACGTGGGCTTTGACGTGTTCTGAGCTTTCGAGATAAAGCATCGCATCGTCGACGTACATCAGGCCATGTACCCGGTGAGCGGCCAGTAAATCCACCATTTGTGCGGCCTGCTCCGGGCGAAGAGGATCGGACGCCAGAACCTTTTTTGCATGATAATCATACAAATAAGTGCCATTGCAGCAAATTGCAGGTGTATCCAAAGCCAGTGCCTGATAAAAAGGATGTATGGCGACATGATGGCGACCCGTTACGATAACCACTTTCACGCCCGCTTCGCGAGCTTGCTGAAGGGCCGTAATGGACTCCGGGAGAATGGTTTTTTGCGGGGTCAGTAGGGTGCCATCGAGATCGAGAGCAATTACGCGATAACTCATTTAGGGTTCCAGTCATTATTCATAAGGTTCGTTCCGATGGTACACCGCTCACGCTATAGCGCAAAATAGCTCGCGCCGTGAGCCGGCCTTATGATGCTTACTTACGACGTCAGGAGGAAAGTAAAGTCATGAAACAGACAGTTTATACCGCCAGCCCGGAAAGCCAGCAGATCCACGTCTGGACGCTGCATGCCAGCGGTGAAATGACCCTTGTGCAGGTGGTTGATGCCCCAGGGCAAGTTCAGCCGATGGTTATCAGCCCGGATAAACGCTTCCTTTACGTTGGCGTGCGCCCCGAGTTTCGCGTAGTGGCTTACCGCATTACGCCGGATGATGGCTCTCTGACAGAAGCTGGCGTGGCACCTCTGCCGGGCAGCCCAACCCACATTTCTACCGATCGCAAAGGCCGCTTCCTGTTCAGCGCGTCATACAACGCGGCAAACGTGGCGGTGATTAGCCTTGAAAACGATGGCCTGCCGGGCGAAACCGTCGATGTGGTTGAAGGGCTGGACGGCTGCCACTCGGCGAATATTTCCCCGGATAACCGCACGCTCTGGACGCCTGCGCTGAAGCAGGATCGTATCTGCCTGTTCACGCTGTCCGATGACGGCAAGCTGGTGGCGCAAACGCCTGCTGAGGTCACGACGGTTGAGGGCGCAGGCCCGCGCCACATGGCATTTCACCCGAAACAGCAGTATGTGTATTGCGTGAACGAGCTGAACAGCACCGTTGATGTCTGGGAACTGCGCGACCCGCACGGTAAAATTGAATGCGTGCAGACGCTGGACTTTATGCCGCCTGGTTTCACCGGTACCCGCTGGGCTGCCGATATCCACATCACCCCGGACGGTCGCCATCTTTATGCCTGTGACCGCACCGCCAGCATCATTACCGTCTTCAGCGTTTCCGAAGATGGCAGCGTGCTGAATATCGAAGGCTACCAGCCTACGGAAGAGCAGCCTCGCGGCTTCAACGTTGACCACAGCGGTAAGTACCTGGTTGCCGTTGGGCAGAAATCCCATCATGCCGCCGTGTACAAAATTAACGGCGAGCAGGGGCTGCTGGAAGAAAAAGGCCGCTACGCCGTCGGGCAGGGCCCAATGTGGGTTGTGATTAACGCGCACTGATTGTCAGCCATAAAAAAACCTCGCCGCGGCGAGGTTTTTTCTTACTGAACTAAAAATTACTTCTCTTCGACGACCGGGCTGCCTACACCACGATTATTGAACTCCCACATGCGGTTGAAGCTCGGGTCATTCAGATCGCGTTTGATCGCGCCTTTATCGTCTTTGGTGCCAATGTTGCCCGCGAACGGACGCTTGGACTCCAGCGCATCGCCCCACGGTTTAGCCGTGTTGAAACCTTCGTTGATCACGCTGTCGCGGATTACAACCTGGCCATTTGCGGCCTGGCCTAAATCCCATGAGCGACCCAACTGAGCGTCACCGGCTGCGGTGAAGCGGCTGTTGATTGCCAGGA
The DNA here is from genome assembly GCF_059801165.1 of Cedecea sp. Ae19-4. Taxonomy (NCBI): domain Bacteria; kingdom Pseudomonadati; phylum Pseudomonadota; class Gammaproteobacteria; order Enterobacterales; family Enterobacteriaceae; genus Cedecea; species Cedecea sp. Ae19-4. The sequence continues at coordinate 495,456 of NZ_JBCHWG010000001.1, forward strand.
AGCCGTAGTAGATGTTTGGCAGCGTGGCTGGTGCGAACACGGAACCTTCTTTGGTGCGGCTGTTCACCAGGCGGAAATCAGTGTTATCAAACACCACGGCACCGCGGCCTGCGACCACATCCACATCACCTTCAATGTAGCTGTTGGTTACCAGCGTACGCGGCTGACGATTGGTCAACATGCGGTTCTGAACATCGCTGTTGGTGACGAAGAAGGTGTTCTGGCGGCCCAGCAGGTGAACGTTATTCAGCTGTACTTTATCGCCATCGCTGCGCAGCGCCACGGCCTGGTGATTGCCGGCGTCCACGCTGTCACCCAGGGTGTTCTGGATGGTCAGGTTCTGGAGCTGCAGGCCATTATTCTGTGACCAAACGGCAGCGGAACACATCACGCCCACGGTCGCGCCGCGGCGGCTCTGGCAGTTATCGAACATGTACCAGGCGGGTTTCCCTGGCATGTATTTCCCGCCCGGGTTAACGGTGCGACGCCAGGTTGTCGGGTCGATTTCAGAGTCCAGCGTCAGGCCGATTTTGACATCATCTGCGTTGCCGGAAGTACCGTACAGCGTCACGCTACCGGAAGCCGCAGGAATATACACCGTACCTTCATATTGACCCGGCATGATGGCGATATACAGGCGAGAGCTGCTGTGCTTGATAATAGCAGCGTCCACCGCGGCCTGGACTGACGTGTGGGTGACGCCAGGCGTACCGGCAGGGCCAACCACGAAATCAGGCTGCTGAGGCGTGCGAATCGAGGACGGCGTCCATGGGGCTTCATTTGGGTTCATCGCGGTGAAGTAGCGCGCTGCCACAAAATTCTGTGCTTCGTCAGCCGCCAGGATCGGGCGGGACTGGGTTCCCGGCGCCACCTGAGTAGACGGTTTGTCCTGGGGTGGGGTTGAGCTACATGCACTCAGCGCCACGGCGAAAGCCAGGGCTGCGGCGCGACGAGAAACCGATAATGTGTTCAAGGTTGCTCCTTGCTGTACGGTGGAATAGAGGGTTATTTCAAAACCTGCTTTTTATACTAAGTTGAGCGAAACGGGAAGCCGATTTGTGCAAATCGGCTTCAGAAAGGGGGGTGAGGGTATTTTTCGGCGATGAAAAAGCGATTTGTTATTCTTTTTCTACTTCGTACTGACCGTTTTTTTTGCGAATAACATATTTGTGGTCATCATCGCAGGAGACCGTAAGTGAACCTCCGAATGCGGCGGGGTACACGCTGTTCACGGTATCGCACTGATAACCCGCCTGGCGAATCACTGACTGTGTCTCCGCCTTTAGCTGGGGCGAGCCGGTATCGGCCAGGGCGTTGCCTGCCATCAGGCAGAAGCTGAGTACAACGGTTCTCTTCATTTCTGTCTCTCTGTGATGTGAATCTGGTGAAAGGTTAATCGGCAGCGAGACGGGAAGGGATTAATAACTTAACTGGATTTATTTGAGTAAATTCATTCCAGAAATCGATTAGCGGAAGGGCAGACCAGGCCGGCAAGCGATACCGACCCGGTTGAAACAGAAACTAGTGGAAAAACTCAGGATTTTTTACCGCCTGCGCGACGGCCACAATTAATTTATCCAGCTGTTCAGGGCCGATGATATAAGGCGGCATCAGGTAGATCAGGCGGCCAAACGGCCGGATCCACACGCCCTGTTCGACAAAGAAACGCTGCAAAGCGGCCATATCTACAGGCCGGCGTGTTTCCACCACGCCAATAGCACCCAGTACGCGCACGTCGGCTACGTTTTCGTTCGCCGTCAGCGGCAGCAAACCTTCCCGAAGCTGCTGCTCAATCGCCAGAACCTGCTGCCGCCAGTCTCCTTCCGCCAGGAGCGCCAGGCTTTCACTGGCAACCGCGCAGGCGAGCGGGTTCCCCATAAAAGTAGGGCCGTGCATAAAACAGCCGGCTTCACCCTCGCTGATGGTTTCTGCGACATGGCGGGTGGCAAGTGTTGCGGAGAGCGTCATTGTGCCGCCGGTTAGCGCTTTGCCGAGACACATGATATCCGGTGAAATATCCGCGTGGTCGCAGGCAAACAGTTTCCCGGTGCGGCCAAAACCTGTCGCGATCTCGTCGGCGATCAGCAGAATCCCCTCCCGGTCGCACATGCGGCGGAGGCGGCGCAGCCATTCAGGGTGGTAAAAACGCATGCCCCCCGCGCCCTGGACGACAGGCTCCAGAATAACGGCGGCAATCTCTTCGCGATGAGCAGCCATCAGGCGGGCAAACGGCACGATATCCATCTCGTTCCATTCATCACCAAAGCCGCACTGCGGAGCAGGGGCAAAAAGATGCTCAGGCAAATAGCCCTGCCACAGGCTGTGCATCGAGTTATCAGGATCGCAGACTGACATCGCACCAAACGTATCGCCGTGATAGCCATTGCGGAAGGTCAGAAAACGCTGGCGAGGCTGTCCCCTGGCGTGCCAGTACTGCAGCGCCATTTTCATGGCGACCTCAACGGCGACGGAACCGGAGTCCGCCAGAAACACGCATTCCAGCAGGGCAGGTGTCATCGCGACCAGATTGCGGCACAGCTCAACGGCAGGTGGGTGCGTAATACCACCGAACATCACGTGTGACATGCTATCAATCTGGCGCTTCATGGCCTGATTCAGTCGCGGGTGGTTGTAGCCATGAATAGCCGCCCACCAGGAGGACATGCCGTCGACGAGCATGCGTCCGTCAGCCAACTGCAGCTCACAGCCCGCCGCGGCCACAACGGGATAAACCGGGAGCGGCTGGCTCATCGAGGTGTACGGGTGCCAGATATGTCGCTGGTCGAACGCTAAATCATCAGGGGTCATAGGGTGACTTGTAAACCATTTGAAAAACATTTAGGTTTACGAGTATAACGTCAATCGAATTCCCATAACACCCCTTTTGGAGAGGCCCCATGGCTCACCACGCACGCTGGACAATGTCGCAGGTCACTGCTTTATTTCAAAAACCTTTGTTGGATCTGTTGTTTGAAGCGCAGCAGACGCATCGCCAGCATTTCGATCCCCGACAGGTACAGGTCAGCACCTTGCTGTCTATAAAAACCGGTGCTTGCCCGGAAGACTGTAAATATTGCCCACAAAGCGCCAGATATAAAACAGGCCTGGAGTCTGAACGCCTGATGGAAGTTGAGCAGGTGCTGGACTCCGCCCGCAAGGCTAAAAACGCAGGTTCGACACGTTTTTGTATGGGGGCCGCCTGGAAGAACCCGCATGAGCGCGATATGCCTTACCTTGAGCAGATGGTGCAGGGCGTTCGCGCTATGGGGCTGGAAACCTGTATGACGCTCGGTACGTTAACCAATGAACAGGCGCAGCGCCTGGCCTCCGCTGGGCTGGACTATTACAACCACAATCTGGACACCTCCCCGGAATTTTACGGCAACATCATCACGACCCGAACCTATCAGGAACGTCTGGACACGCTGGATAAAGTTCGTGATGCAGGGATCAAAGTTTGCTCCGGTGGGATTGTCGGCCTGGGTGAAACCGTCACCGACCGCGCCGGACTGCTGCTGCAATTAGCGAATTTGCCAACGCCACCAGAAAGCGTCCCTATCAACATGCTGGTGAAAGTGAAAGGCACGCCTCTGGCGGATAACGAAGACGTGGATGCCTTTGATTTTATTCGTACCATCGCGGTGGCCCGGATCATGATGCCAACCTCCTACGTGCGCCTTTCCGCAGGCCGCGAGCAGATGAGCGAGCAGACGCAGGCAATGTGTTTTATGGCCGGTGCAAACTCTATTTTCTACGGCTGCAAACTGCTGACGACGCCGAACCCAGAAGAGGACAAAGATCTGCAGCTGTTCCGCAAGCTGGGGCTTAATCCGCAGCAAACCACCACCGAAATGGGTGACAACGAACAGCAGGAGCAGCTCGCCGGGCAGATCCTGAACGCCGATACCGACAATTACTACAACGCGGCGGCGGTATGAGCTGGCCACAGCGAATCTCCGGGGCTTTAAGCGAACGGCGGACCAGCGCCAGCCTTCGCACCCGACAGGCCAATACGCTCGGTAACGGGCGTATTTTTTCGGCCAACGGTCGGGAATATTTGAATTTTTCCAGCAACGATTATCTGGGACTGAGTCATCACCCGCAGATTACGGAGGCCTGGCAAAAAGGCGCGACGCAGTTCGGCGTTGGCAGCGGCGGGTCTGGTCACGTCACGGGGTATAGCCGTGCACATCAGGCGTTTGAGGAACAGCTGGCGGATTGGCTCGGCTTTGAGCGAGCGCTGTTGTTTATCTCCGGCTACAGCGCAAACCAGGCGGTGATCTCCGCGCTGGCGCAAAAAACGGACACACTTATCGCCGATAAACTTTGCCATGCCTCAATGATGGAAGCGGCGATGCAAAGTCCGGCTCAGCTACGCAGATTTCATCACAACGACGTTCAGGCCCTTGCCACGCAGCTCGGTAAACCGCATGAAGGTGAACGGCTTGTCCTGACCGAAGGCATATTCAGCATGGACGGGGACAGCGCGCCGCTGGCTGAAATAGCACAGGCAACAAGACAAGCAGACGGTTGGCTAATGGTCGACGACGCGCACGGTATTGGTGTCCTCGGCAAAGAGGGGCGTGGCAGTTGCTATCGGCAAAAAATCAAACCGGATATTCTTGTCGTCACCTTTGGCAAAGCGTTTGGCGGCAGCGGTGCGGCGGTATTGTGCGACGAAGACGTTGCAACTTACCTGCTGCAGTTTGCCCGCCACTTGATATACAGCACCGCGATGCCACCGGCGCAGGCCGTGTCGCTTCAGGCCGCGTTAAAGGTGGTTCAGCATGGCGATGAGTACAGAGCAAGGCTTGCTGAAAATATTCTGCGTTTTCGGCAGGGTGCTGCCCGACTCTCGCTGAATCTGGCGGATTCAGGTAGCGCGATACAACCTCTGATTGTGGGGGAGAATCAGCGCACGCTGGATCTCGCCTCCCGCCTGAAAGAGCGGGGCTTCTGGTTAACAGCCATTCGCCCGCCTACCGTTCCCCCCGGCAGCGCCCGCCTGCGCATCACCCTTACGGCCGCGCATACTTCTGGCGACATAGACGCATTGCTGGAGGCGCTTTATGACGCAGCTTGTTGATAAAGCCGCCGTCGCGGCAGCGTTTAGCCGGGCGGCAGGCAGCTACGAGCGTTTCGCCGAGCTGCAGCGTATCTGCGGTGATAACCTGCTGGCCGAGCTGGAAAACCGCCGTGCCGTAAGCGTGCTGGATGCAGGCTGCGGTACCGGCTGGTACAGCCGAATTTGGCGGGACAAAGGAAGCGAAGTGCTGGCGCTGGACATCTCGAAAGCGATGCTTGAGCGGTGCCAGCAAACCCAGTCGGCGCATCGCTTTCTTGAGGGGGATATCGAGTCTATTCCGCTGGCGGATGACCAGGTGGATCTGGCCTGGAGTAATCTTGCCGTTCAGTGGTGCAGCGATCTGCAGCAAGGCTTATCCGAGCTTTATCGCGTGACGAAACCGGGTGGATGCATTGCGTTCAGCACGCTTGCGGCAGGTTCACTGCCTGAACTGCACGAGGCCTGGCGCGGGGTAGACGAACGGGCGCATGCCAACCAGTTTTTATCCCTGGCCGAAATTGACCAGGCGTGTCGCCCATGGCGTTACGTATTAACCAGCCGCACCGTCAGCCAGCGTTTTCCTGACGTCATGAGCGCCATGCGTTCGCTAAAAGGCGTTGGGGCAACACACCTGCACGATGGCCGCAAAAACACTCTGCTGACGCGTGGGCAACTGCAGCGGCTCAGCGAAGCGTGGCCCCGGCAAGACGGGCAGTTCTCTCTTAGCTGGCAGATAATTTTTGGAGTAATTGAACGTGATTAAAAAATGGTTTGTGACCGGCACCGACACTGAAGTTGGGAAGACCATCGCCAGCTGCGCGCTGCTTCAGGCGGCGAATACTGCGGGGTATCGCTCTGTGGGCTATAAGCCTGTGGCCTCTGGCAGTGAAATGACCCCTGAAGGCATTCGCAACAGTGATGCGTTAGCGCTGCAGCGCAATAGTTCGGTTAAATTGCCGTATGAGGAGATCAATCCGTTGGCTTTTCTTGAGCCGACCTCCCCGCACATCATTAGTGCTGAAGAGCAGCGCCCCATTACTTTTTCTGCTATGTCTGAAGGTCTAAAGAATCTTACCGGAAAAGCCGACTGGGTTCAGGTTGAAGGGGCTGGAGGCTGGTTTACCCCGCTGTCTGACACCACGACATTTGCCGAATGGGCCATCAGCGAGCAACTGCCGGTTATTTTAGTGGTGGGCGTGAAACTTGGCTGCATTAATCATGCAATGCTCACGGTACAGGCGGTGCTGGCCGCTGGTTTACCGCTGGCGGGCTGGGTAGCAAACGGTGTTCAACCCGCAGGAAAAAGGCATGCGGAATATCTTGCCACGCTCAAACAGCGGCTGCCGGCCCCGCTGTTGGGGGAAATTCCCTGGCTTAAGGGTATCAGCGATCAAACCGAGCTTGGTCACTACCTCGATCTCTCCGTTATTACGATCTAAGCCGCAAGGCGACTGCAACAAAAGCCAGGCCCGCAGCAAAGCCTCGGGCTGGCTCCCGCTTTAACCTTTTCCCCACTGACAAAGATTCATTCCAGGCTGCAACGTCTATAGAGTATTTCATACTTTGAGTTGTCATATGACAACCTTTTATGAGATGCTTTTTTAGCCGGAGGAGATATGGCCAGAAAACGGCACCCGCAAAAAGAGATAGAGGCGGCATTAAGCTACGCAGAATGCCAGGGTTGGCGGGTCAAAGAGGGCGGTTCGCATTGCTGGGGAAAAATGTATTGCCCCTGGAACGATAAAACATGCCGGTGCGGCGAGTTTTGTATCAGCTGTGTCTGGAGCACGCCTCGCAACGCAGAGAACCATGCCAGACAAATTCGCAGGCTTGTGGATGGATGCGCCAATAGGGCATCACGTAGCGTCCTGCATTAACAAGGAGAAGGCTCCATGGCGGAATACACGTTCACGCTTGTTTTTACTCTACCAGAAGGGAAAAAAGATCCGGAGAAGTGGATTGCTGCGCTGGGCGCAGGAGGGTGTGATGATGCCCTCGTTGGCATCGGTGTGACGGGGCGTATTGCTCTGAATTTCATCCGCGAGGCCGACACAGCAGAAGAAGCCTTACTGAGCGCGCTGAAGGACGTTTCAGGCATTATTCAAGGCGCGTTATTGGTTGAAGCTGCCCCTGATTTAGTGGGATTGAGTGACGTAGCGGAACTGCTAGGCGTGTCCCGGCAGTATATTCGCAAAGTTATGGTTTCCCGGGAGGCGTTTCCAGCGCCGGTACATGACGGGAAAACTGCACTATGGAATCTCGACGCGGTTTTACGCTGGATGAACAGCTCTGGCGTGAAGTCCATACCTTCGCCTTTGCTGGATATCGCGAAAGTGACGCGGCAGTGCAACCTGCATCGGGCGATGACGGAGCTCAACCCGGTTTTTCAGGAAAAATTGAAAAATTTGTAGTAGGGACTGCGTTCAGGGATCTAACCAGCCCGCCACGAGCTTGTCGTCCAGCTGGGAGACATTCCCTTGCGCGACATTTCGGCCTTTATGCAACAGGCAAAACTTGTCTGCAACCCGGCGTATAAAAGTCAGCCGCTGTTCGACCAGTAAAATGGTCAGGCCGAAGTCGCGGTTTAAGCGCCGGATGAGGTTGCCCATTTCTGTGATAAAGCGGTGCCCTCCGCCGAGAGTGGGTTCATCCAGTATCAGCAATCTGGGCTCTAAAACCAGTGCCCGGGCAAGCGCTAACTGTTGCTGCATATCCCCGCTAAGTTCGCCGCTTTTTACCTGCCGAAGGCTATAGAGCTCGGGAAAAAGGTCATCAATCAGCGCAGGAATGACCCGGGGTCGATGATGTCCCGCCATCATCGCTATCTGAAGATTTTCCTCAACGCTAAGCTGGGAGAAGATGCGCCTGTCCTGGGGAACGTAGCCGATTCCAAGCGCAGTTCTGCGCTCCACGGGTTTATTCACCAGGTCTTCAGGCGGCTGTCCCGCCTGTTGCCACAGCATACTGCCGCTTTGTACTGGCAAATAGCCGGTAATGCAGTTTACGAGCGTGGTTTTGCCCTGCCCTGGCGCGCCAAGCACGCAGGTGCATTCTCCCGGGGTCAGCTCGAGGTCGAGGTTCCACAGTATGTGGTGGTCACCGTAAAACTGATTAACAGCACGTAAGCTAAGCATGGCTCATCTCCTGGGTTGGGGAGTCGTTTCCCTCCTGGATATGCTGCAATTAGCTTGCCAGCTTGGTGATAATGCCTGAAAGCATCACGCTATTCAGGATAAAACTGAGTATCGGTTTCCTGAAAGGATAAAGCCGATGCGCAAGATGAGATCTCGCTGCACTCGACGGGTGCTAAAAAGTACGAATTTGGTGCAATAAAATGCCTTTTAACCTCAGGATATATCTCGATTTCGGGATCTTGCTCAATATGGCCGGGTATAGCGAAATCGAATGAATAAAAGCAAAAAAATTAGCGAAATTTTTTTTTCGCCCCTGGCACAGGAAGATCAGGGATTTTTCCGAGTGGCTAAGCAAAAGGGCTTGCTGCAGTTATCCACCATTCCTGTGGATAACCTTGTGCATTAGAGTTAGAAAACTTGACGAAAGCGAGAGCGGGCGCGGCCTGCGGCCAAATTGGCGCGAAACCGGTCTTTGTGAAATATTCATTTGAATTCAAGTTGTTAAATAAAAGCAACAGTTGCAATAAAACTGTCAAACATTCGGCCCGAGGTATCCTTACCTCCCTTGACAAATGTTAAAAGGCGAAAAAATTTGGGGATAACCGGTCGTGGCTGGAGATTTATCTGGTGAAGGGGCAAATTCTGGGCAAACAAAGTGGCAAAAAGCAGTCGTTAGCAGGCGTAGTAAAAATGAGAACTGGTGTTTTATACAGTTTTTATACTGGCAAAAATCCTGCTGCCGGGTAAAATTACTCTCCGGCCCGCTCGTTTCTTCATCAGGTAGCCCGTTCATGAGTAAAGCGTTCAAACTGAATTCCGCATTTAAACCTTCTGGCGACCAGCCTGAAGCAATCCTTCGCCTGAAAGACGGGCTTGAAAACGGGCTGGCGCACCAGACGCTGCTGGGCGTAACGGGATCGGGTAAAACCTTCACGGTAGCAAACGTGATAGCCGACCTTCAGCGCCCCACGATGGTACTGGCGCCAAATAAAACGCTGGCGGCGCAGCTTTACGGTGAAATGAAAGAGTTCTTCCCGGACAACGCCGTTGAGTTTTTTGTCTCTTACTACGATTACTATCAGCCTGAAGCTTATGTGCCAAGCTCGGACACCTTCATTGAAAAAGATGCGTCGGTGAACGAACACATTGAGCAGATGCGTCTGTCGGCGACCAAAGCGTTGCTTGAGCGGCGGGACGTCATCGTGGTGGCATCCGTGTCGGCGATCTACGGTCTGGGTGACCCGGACCTGTACCTGAAGATGATGCTTCACCTGACGAAGGGTATGATCATCGATCAGCGGGCGATCCTGCGCCGTCTTACGGAGTTACAATACACCCGCAACGATCAGGCATTCCAGCGCGGTACGTTCCGCGTAAGAGGGGAGGTGGTCGATATCTTCCCGGCTGAATCAGACGATCTTGCGCTGCGTGTAGAGTTGTTCGACGAAGAGGTTGAGAGGCTGTCGCTGTTCGATCCACTGACCGGGCAAATCGATCAAACTATTCAGCGTTTTACTATTTACCCTAAATCGCACTACGTTACGCCGCGCGAGCGTATTGTGCAGGCGATGGAAGATATCAAAGTTGAGCTGGCCGAGCGCCGCAAGTTCCTGCTGGAAAATAATAAACTGCTGGAAGAGCAGCGTATTGCCCAGCGTACCCAGTTTGATCTCGAGATGATGAACGAGCTGGGTTATTGTTCGGGCATTGAAAACTACTCGCGCTTCCTCTCCGGGCGAGGGCCTGGCGAACCGCCCCCAACGCTTTTTGACTATCTTCCGGCAGATGGCCTGCTGGTGGTGGATGAATCCCACGTCACCATTCCGCAAATTGGCGGCATGTATCGCGGCGACCGCGCCCGTAAAGAAACGCTGGTGGAATATGGCTTCCGCCTGCCGTCGGCGCTGGACAACCGACCGTTAAAATTTGAAGAGTTTGAAGCGCTGGCCCCGCAGACCATCTACGTTTCAGCGACGCCGGGCAACTATGAGCTGGAAAAATCTGGCGAGGACATCGTTGACCAGGTTGTTCGTCCTACGGGGCTGCTCGATCCGGTGATTGAAGTGCGTCCGGTGGCAACGCAGGTAGACGATTTGCTTTCTGAAATTCGTAAACGTGTGGCCATCAATGAACGCGTGCTGGTGACGACATTAACCAAGCGGATGGCGGAAGACCTGACCGAATATTTAGAGGAGCATGGTGAACGCGTACGCTACCTACACTCGGATATCGACACCGTGGAACGCATGGAGATTATCCGTGATTTGCGCCTCGGTGAATTTGACGTTCTGGTGGGGATCAACCTGCTGCGAGAAGGTCTTGATATGCCGGAAGTGTCGCTGGTTGCCATTCTGGATGCGGACAAAGAAGGTTTTCTGCGTTCCGAGCGCTCGCTTATTCAGACCATCGGCCGTGCGGCGCGTAACGTTAACGGTAAGGCGATTCTCTACGGCGATAAAATCACGCCGTCAATGGCCAAAGCGATTGGTGAAACCGAACGCCGCCGTGAGAAGCAGCAGCGCTACAACGAAGAAAATGGCATTACGCCGCAGGGCCTGAACAAACGAGTCGTGGACGTTCTGCAGCTTGGCGAAGGCATGGCGAAGACCAAAGGGCGGGTTAAAACCAAAGCACGCAGCGTGATTGAAGATGATGAAGTTGTGCTGACGCCGAAAGCGCTGCAGCAGAAAATTCATCAGCTTGAAGCGAATATGCTGGAACACGCGCAAAATCTGGAGTTTGAAGAAGCGGCGCAGATTCGCGACCAGCTTCACAAGCTGCGCGAACTCTTTATCGCCGCCTCATAAGCGGCGAGGTTTACCCGAGCTGCTGCACGGCCTGTTCGAGGGCTGCCCGCAGCAGCTGGCGGTCGTGGCGATACCGAATGTCACTGGCTTCCAGCGGCTGTTGAATAACCAACCTGTCGCCCACTTCGCTGGCCTCAACGTGTGGGCCAACCAGCACGGCATCGATAACGCGTTTTCCGATATGCTGTTCCATCAATTCAAGCTTTTGGCGCAGGGAAAGGCTGGCTGCGGCAGGGCTTAGCTCTTTGCCCAGGTTGCCGATATACACCATCGGCGCTGGCGTGCGGCGCAGCGCCTGATCCATCTCTTCAAGCAGCAAAATCGGCATCAGGCTGGTGTAAAAGCTGCCGGGGCCAATCAAAATTAAATCGGCTTCAGCGATGGCTTCTAAGGCTTCACGCGTGGCCGGGACTTTCGGGTAGACCGCCAGATCCTGCGGTGGATTGAGCAACTGGTCGATACTCACTTCGCCATACACGGCGTTGCCCTGGTCGTCGGTAGCCATTAAATCGATCGGATGCTCCGACATCGGAATCAGCTGCGCATCGACCTTTAGCAGGTTGCGAATTAAATTGATTGCCTCCAGCGGGCGCACGCTGAGGTGATCCAGCGCCTTTAACATTAGATTTCCGAGGTTATGGCCTGAAAGTTCGCCGTTACCGCCAAAACGATACTCAAACATTGTTGATGCCACGCTTGGTTCAGTGATCAGCTGATTCAGGCAGTTGCGCATATCTCCCCAGGCAATCCCGCCCTCAGAGCGTCGAATACGTCCGGTTGAGCCGCCGTTGTCGGTGGTGGTGACGATGCCGGTTAAACGTGAGCCGAGGGATGAAAGGGATGACATGACGCGACCCAGGCCGTGCCCACCGCCCAGCGCGACAACCCGATCAAGATCTGCAAGCGTGCGATTACGCATAGAAAAGATAATCCTTAAGAGGCATACAGGCGCTTAAGGTAGCGTAAAAGCGCCAAAAAGACGATTCTTGCTCTGTGGATAATGATACATATCAAAGTAAAAGTTAGCTTTTTAAGTACTCTGTAGCGAAATTAAGCAATTATCTCGTTATGTATAGATTTATATAGCGAAAACTGATATAGCGCGAAGCCAGATGTCGCGCTACTATCGCAGTAACACACACTCAAGCCATGGTACCTAAGTCACAAGATAAGGTGCCCTGGCCGCAGCCCCTGAGGTTGCCAGGGTGCAGGAAGAAATGACTGCATCTCCCGTATTTGGAAAGGTGTATTCAGTGTCCCAGCTTACCGATGCTTTTGCGCGTAAGTTCTATTACTTGCGCTTATCAATTACCGACGTCTGCAACTTTCGCTGCAGCTATTGCCTGCCCGACGGCTATAAGCCGCACGGCGTGGCCAATAAAAGCTTCCTCAACGTCGATGAAATCCGTCGCGTTACCCGGGCTTTTGCTGCTCTGGGTACCGAAAAGGTGCGCCTGACGGGCGGGGAACCTTCTTTGCGCCGCGACTTTACCGAAATCATCGCCGCGGTGCGTGAAAACACGTCTATTCGCCAGCTTGCGGTGACGACCAACGGCTATCGCCTGGCCCGGGATGTTAACGCCTGGCGTGATGCGGGGCTGACTGCCCTGAACGTTAGCGTCGACAGCCTGGACGCTCGTCAGTTTCATGCCATTACCGGCCAGGATAAATTTCGGCAGGTGATGGATGGCATTGACGCGGCTTTCAACGCGGGGTTTGAGCGAGTAAAAGTGAACACCGTGCTGATGCGCGACGTAAACCACAATCAGCTCGAGACCTTCCTTGCCTGGATCAAACCCCGCCCCATCCAGCTCCGCTTTATTGAGCTGATGGAAACCGGCGACGGCGGCTCGCTTTTCCGCAAACACCATATTTCCGGTAAAACCATTCGCGACCAGCTGCTTGAGCGAGGCTGGGTTCACCAATTGCGTCAGCGCAGCGATGGCCCTGCCCAGGTGTTCTACCATCCCGACTACAAAGGCGAAATCGGGCTCATCATGCCGTATGAGAAAGATTTCTGTGCCAGCTGCAACCGGCTGCGAGTTTCGTCCGTCGGTAACCTGCACCTCTGCCTGTTTGGCGAGCAGGGAATTGCGCTGCGGGATCTGTTGGCGGATGACGCCCAGCAAAGCGAACTGGAGGGACGTATCTCTTCCGCGCTGGCGCAGAAAAAGCAAACCCATTTCCTGCATGACGGTAACACCGGCATCACCCAAAATCTGTCGTATATCGGCGGCTAGAGCCTGCCCACAAGGAGAATATCGATGAGTCAGGTAAGCGCAGAGTTTATCCCGGCACGTATTGCTATTTTGACGGTGTCCAGCCGTCGTGGTGAAGATGACGACACTTCGGGTCATTATCTGAGTGAAGTCGCCACGGAAGCGGGGCATCAGGTGGTAGACAAAGCTATCGTCAAAGAAAACCGTTATGCCATCAGGGCCGCAGTTTCGCAGTGGATTGCCGATGAGCAGGTTCAGCTGGTGTTGATCAACGGCGGCACCGGGTTTACCGACGGAGACCAGACGCCGGAGGCGCTTCTCCCGCTGTTTGACCGGGAAGTTGAAGGTTTCGGCGAGCTGTTTCGTATGCTCTCCTTTGAAGAGATTGGCACCTCTACGCTGCAGTCACGCGCCGTTGCGGGCATGGCGAACAAAACGCTGATTTTCGCCATGCCGGGCTCAACGAAGGCCTGCCGAACCGCCTGGGAAAATATCATTCAGCCTCAACTGGATGCCCGTCAGCGCCCGTGCAATTTCCACCCACATATTAAGAAGTAAGTTATGTCGCATTTGACCCATATTAACGCCGCCGGGGAAGCACATATGGTGGACGTGTCCGCCAAGGCTGAGACGGTTCGTGAGGCCCGCGCCGAAGCGTTTGTGACCATGCAGCCGGCAACGCTGGCGATGATTGTTGACGGCAGCCACCACAAAGGTGACGTTTTTGCCACCGCACGTATCGCGGGGATCCAGGCCGCTAAACGCACCTGGGAACTGATTCCGCTGTGCCATCCGCTTTTACTGAGCAAAGTAGAAGTGCAGCTTGAGGCTCAGACTGAGCAAAACCGAGTTCGCATCGAGTCCGTGTGCCGCCTGACGGGAAAAACCGGCGTAGAAATGGAGGCATTGACTGCGGCCTCCGTCGCCGCGTTGACCATTTATGACATGTGCAAAGCCGTACAAAAAGACATGGTCATCGGCCCTGTCCGTCTGCTGGAAAAGAGCGGCGGAAAATCCGGCGATTTTAAGGTGGCAAACCATGCTTAATGTTCTGTTTTTTGCCCAGGTACGCGAACTGGTCGGCTGCGACAGCCTGGCGCTGGATGAAGCCTACGGCGATGTGGAGCAACTGCGTGCGGCATTGGCCGACAGAGGCAGCCGGTGGGCGCTGGCGCTGGAGTCCGGCAAGCTGCTGGCCGCGGTCAATCAAACGCTGGTGAGCTTTGATCATCCGCTGGCGAAGGGCGACGAAGTGGCCTTTTTCCCACCGGTGACCGGAGGTTAAGTGGACAACACCCGTATTATTGTTGGCCGCGAGAATTTCAACGTCGGCGAAGAGTATCAGTGGCTTTCTCAGTGCGATGAAGACGGTGCGGTCGTGACCTTCACCGGTAAAGTTCGCAATCACAACCTTGGCGACAGCGTTAGCGCCCTGATGCTTGAACATTATCCGGGCATGACCGAAAAAGCGCTGGCTGAAATTGTCGCCGAGGCCAGAAGCCGTTGGCCGCTGCAGCGCGTGACGGTGATTCACCGCATCGGCGAACTGTGGCCAGGCGATGAAATTGTCTTTGTCGGCGTGACGGGCGCCCACCGCAGCTCAGCGTTTGAAGCCGCCCAGTTCATCATGGATTACCTGAAAACTCGCGCCCCGTTCTGGAAACGTGAAGCGACCGCCGAAGGCGACCGCTGGGTCGAAGCCCGGGACAGCGATAAGCAGGCGGCTAAACGCTGGTAGGCTACGCGGTCTGCGGGATGTGTTAATCTTAAAGCGGGTGAGCCAAACAGCTCGCGTCAGAAGTTTAATTCACAACACAGAGGAAGCATCATGGACCGATTCCCGCGTCCCAATGAGACTATCGTGCAGCGTGCCAATACGGGCCTTCAGACCTTTATGGCGCAAGTTTACGGCTGGATGACCTGCGGTCTACTTTTAACCGCCTTTATCGCGTGGTACGCGGCGAATACCCCGGCGGTGATGGAGTTTGTCTTCTCCAGTAAAATCACTTTCTTTGGTCTGATCATCGTTCAACTGGGGCTGGTCTTTGTGCTCTCCGGCATGGTGCACAAGCTGAGCGCTGGCGTGGCGACGTCGCTGTTTATGCTTTACTCGGCGCTGACCGGGTTGACCATGGCGAGCATTTTCCTGGTTTATACCTATTCGTCCATCGCCAGCACATTTGTGGTGGCAGGCGGGATGTTTGGTGCCATGAGCCTCTATGGCTATACCACCAAACGTGACCTGAGCGGCTTCGGCAACATGCTTTTTATGGCGCTGATCGGGATTGTACTGGCTTCGCTGGTTAATTTCTGGCTGAAAAGCGATGCGCTCATGTGGGCCATCACCTACATCGGCGTGGTGGTTTTTGTGGGCCTGACCGCATACGACACGCAAAAACTGAAAAACATCGGCGAGCAAATTGATACCCGCGACGCGCAAATGCTGCGTAAATACTCAATTCTGGGTGCCCTGAGGCTGTATCTGGACTTCATCAACCTGTTCCTGATGCTGCTGCGTATCTTCGGTAACCGCCGCTAATCTACATATTCCCTCCCCTTCGCGGGGAGGGAGTTTTCCCCGCAGTTTTGCTTTTCCTCGCGCGACTTTTACCTGCCTGAACGGAAATAAATTGCAATATCTGTCACAAAAAGGGGGCGTATTGAGGAAATTTCCGTACACTTGCGTACTCTGATTAACAGGAAGAAATACTCCAGGAGATAAAACATGAAGTGGCAACAACGTGTAAGAGTGAGAACCGGGCTGGGTTGCTGGCAGATTATGCTGCATCTTGCGGTGGTCGCTGCGCTGCTCGTTGGCTGGAAAACCGCGACCCTGATCCCCGTGGGCGTAGGGCTGTGCCTGCTTTATGTCGCCACCGTGGTGCTGATGTTTATCTTCCAGCGTTTTCACACCGGTTTGCTGCGCGATATCGGTGATTTTCTTGAAGAGCTGACTACTACATGGTATTTCGGCAACGCAATGATTGCGCTGTGGCTACTGTCTCGAGTGGTACAGAGTCACCTTCTTCTGGCGCTCGCCGGCCTGGCAATGCTCGCCGGGCCAGCTATCTTCTCTCTGCTCGCGAAAGACAAATCACGCAATCTTACGCCTAAACATCCAGTACGCCGCTGAACCCGTCGTGGCCGCAATCACCAGCAGCGGCCACAAACTCTGCCAGACAATCCCAAAGCTCGCATCCTTCAGGTAAATCTGCTTGGTGATATCGGTAAAATGACGAATCGGGTTTATCCACGTCAAATCCTGCAGCCACACCGGCATGTTTTCCACCGGTGAGACATAGCCGGAGAGCAGGATCGCCGGCATCATAAAGACAAACACGCCAATAAACGCCTGCTGCTGGGTTGAGCAGAGGGCGGAAATCAGCAGCCCGAACCCCACCAGAGACAGCCCGTAGATAATCATCGTGAAGTAAAACAGCAGCAGCGAGCCGGAGAAGGGGATGTGGTAGCCCCAAATTCCTACCGCCAGCACAATGGTGGCCTGCACCAACGCGACAATCTGCGCGGGAACAGCTTTGCCAATAAAGATTTGCCAGGTGGCCAGGGGCGAAACCAACAGCTGATCGAGCGTGCCTTGCTCGCGTTCCCGGGCCACGGAGAGGGACGTTACAATCATCACGCCGATGGTGGTAATCATCGCAATCAGCGACGGCACCACAAACCATTTGTAATCGAGGTTAGGGTTATACCAGTTGCGAATAGTCAGCTCGCTGTTGTTGGGTTTGGGCAGGCCGGTCATCAGCTCTTGCTGATAGTTATTGACGATTTGCTGGAGGTAATTCGCGGCAATCTGCGCGCTGTTTGAGTTACGCCCGTCGAGCAGAATCTGCAGCTTCGCCGGATTCTGACTGGCAATATCGCGCGAAAAATTTGCCGGGAAACGAATCAGCAGCAGGGCTTTTTGGTTGTCTATCGTCGGCTGTATTTCCTGCGGGCTTTTCAGCAGTAGCACGTGGCTGAAGGCGCTGGCACGGGCAAAGCGCTGGGTCAGCTCAATCGAATGGTTACCGTTGTCTTCGTTATAAATAGCGATGGTGGCATTGGTGACCTCAAGCGTGGCGGCAAACGGGAACAAAAGCACCTGCAGCAGCACCGGCAAAATCAGGATGGCGCGGGTCTGCGGCTCGCGTAACAGCGACTGCAGCTCTTTGCGAATCAACGTCCATAAACGATAAAACATGCTTTCTCCCTAATCGAGCCGACGTTTGGTTTTCAGCGCCGTCAGGCCGATAAACATCACCGCCGAGGCAATCAAAAACAGCGTGTTGACGATCAACACCGAGGTGATATTCCCCGCCAGGAACAGGCTTTGCAGGGTGCTGACGAAGTAGCGCGCCGGGATGACGTAGGTCACCGCCCTGATAATCGCCGGCATACTGTCTATCTGGAAAATAAAGCCGGACAGCATGATGGACGGTAAAAATGCGGCGTTCAGCGCGACCTGCGCGGCGTTAAACTGGTTGCGTGTAATGGTGGAGATCAGCAGCCCCATGCCCAGCGTGCTAAGTAAAAACAGGCTGCTGATCAGAAACAGCAGTAACAGCGAGCCGCGCCACGGTACGCCGAGAATAAACACCGTCACCAGCATACAAAGCAGCATGGCTAGCATCCCCAAAACATAATAGGGCACCAGCTTGCAGAGCAGCAGTTCGGTCTTCGTCACCTGCGTGGAAAGCAGAGCCTCCATGGTGCCGCGCTCCCATTCCCGGGCCACGACCAGAGAGGTCAGGATAGCGCCAATGACCGTCATGATGATGGTCACCGCGCCGGGAATTATAAAGTGCTGGCTGATGGCGGCGGGGTTAAACCAATAGCGCAGCTGCACTTCGATTAAGGGCTCAAAGTGCTCCCCGCGATCTTCCGCCCGCTGTTGCTGCCAAAGCTGCCAGATCCCCTGCATATAGCCCTGAACAAAGTTAGCCGTATTGGGCTCGCTGCCGTCGGTGATCACCTGAATCGGGGCCGTTGCGCCGGGGCGGGCCATGTTCTGCGCAAAATCGGGCGGAATCGTCACCATGCCGCGAATTTTCCCGGCCTGCATGAGCTGAATCAGCTGCTCGCGGTTATCGCTGATGGTGGGCTCAATAAACGGCGAGGCGCTAATGGCGTGGGTGAAATCCAGCGCGTCTTCGCTCTGCTGCTCGATCAGCACGCCGACGTGGAGGCGGCTGGAATCGAGATTAATGCCGTAGCCGAAGATAAACAGCAGCAGAAGCGGGATAGCTACGGCGATTAACCAACTGCTGGGGTCGCGCACGATTTGCCGGGTTTCTTTCACGCACAGGGCGCGGACGCGGCGCCACGATATCCTTTGGCTATGTTCGCTCATCGCTGTGCTCCTTATCCCACTCGTGAATCAGCCCGATAAACGCCTGCTCCATGGTGGGGTCGGGCGTGTCGTCATCCGCTATCTGCTGTTTTAGGTCGTCCGGCGTGCCGCTGGCAATCAGCTTGCCTCGGTAGACCAGCCCGATGCGGTCGCAGTATTCGGCCTCATCCATAAAGTGAGTGGTCACCATCACCGTCACGCCTTTCTCTACCATGCTGTTGATATGCAGCCAGAACTCACGGCGGGTAATAGGATCCACGCCGGATGTCGGTTCGTCGAGAAACAGAATATCCGGTTCGTGCATCAGCGAGCAGGCAAGCGCCAGCCGCTGCTTAAAACCCAGAGGCAGAGAATCTGTCGTGCTATTGGCGATAGGCTGCAGCGCAAATGCTTCGCTCATGCGGGCAATTTTGTCCTGCTGAACGCGCCCGCGAAGGCCATAAACACCGGAGAAGAAACGGAGATTTTGTGCCACGGTCAGGTTGCCATAGAGGGAGAATTTTTGCGCCATGTAGCCCAGGTGCTGGCGTGCTTTGCCGGAGCTGGTTTTCAAATCCATGTCCAGCACCAGTGCTTTGCCCGAAGTGGGGACTAACAAACCACACATCATCTTGAAGGTGGTGGACTTGCCGGCGCCGTTAGGGCCAAGCAGCCCGAAGATTTCACCGCGCTTAACGGCAAAGTTAACGTGGTCGGTGGCGGCAAAGTCGCCGAATTTTTTGGTTAGCTCTTCGGCCTGAATCACCGTCTCACCTGACTCGCCGTCAACGGTATGAAGAATATCGCCCAGCGGAGATTCGTTCGCGGCGGCGCCACCCAGTAAATCAATAAACGCGTCTTCAAAGCGCGGGTCAGTTTCTTTCAGGCTGGACTCGGGCACGTGCAGGGCATTTGCCAGATCGTTCACTTTTGCCTCTTTGGCAAGGATCAGCCGCACAGAGCGCCCCTGAATCACGCCGTCGCTGACCTGCGGCAGCTTCAGCGCGCGCTGAAGTAGCTGGCGATTATTCTCCTGATCGTGGCTGACCAGTAGTGAACGCCCGGCCATCTTTTGCGTCAGCGCTTTCGGCGCACCGTGATAAAGCAGCTCGCCTTCGTTCATCAGCAGGATTTCTCGGCACTGCTCGGCCTCATCGAGATACGATGTGCTCCAGAGGATCAGCATGCCTTCGCCCGCCAGCTCGTGCACCATTTGCCACAGTTCACGCCGGGATATGGGGTCTACGCCTACGCCAGGTTCATCTAGCAAAAGGACTTTCGGCTGGCCGACGAGCGTACAGGCGAGACCAAGCTTTTGCTTCATCCCGCCTGAGAGTTTGCCCGCCAGCCGCTCGGTAAACGGCCCGAGAGAGGTGAATTCCAGCAGTCGGGCAAAGGTGCTTTTACGCTGCTCCCCGGTCACGCCGCGCAGGTCGGCATAAAGCTTCAGGTTTTCCATTACCGTCAAATCTTCATACAGGCCAAATTTCTGCGGCATGTAGCCCAGTTCAGCGTGCAAAGCGCGATCGTCTTTAATCGGGTCGAGGCCGATCACCGAGGCTGCGCCTTCGCTTGGCTGCAGCAATCCAGCCAGCATCCTCATGAGCGTGGTTTTCCCCGCGCCGTCCGGGCCGACCAGGCCGGTGACGGCCCCGGCATGAATTTCGCAATCCAGGCTGGCGACGGCCGGTTTTTCAAGGCCAGGGAAACGCTTCACCAGCCCCTGCAGATGAATGACCGCGTCATTGCTGCTCATGCTGAGTTCCACCGTTGAATTTCACCGTAACGGGCATGCCCTGACGCAGCGCGTCATCTGCATCGGTCACGATAATGCGTAAGCGGTAGACTAAATCCGTGCGCAAATCGGGAGTTTCAACCGTTTTTGGCGTGAACTCCGCCGTTGGAGACACAAATCCCACTTTGCCGTGGTATGGCTTGTCCGGGCGGCCATCGGTGTAAATCAGCAGTTCGCTGCCGGGTTTGGCCTGCCCGAGGTTGGTTTCGTCGATATAGGCGCGAACCCACACCGGGCGAGTGAGCGACAGGGTGAGTACCGTGCTGCCTGCGTTAAGCATGCTGCCGGGTTCAACGGCACGGGTCAGCAACGTGCCGTCAGAAGGCGCAATCAGAGTGGTGTCCTGCAGATCTAGCTGCGACTGAGCCAGCTGTGCTTTGGCTTGCTGAAGGCTGGCCTGCGCCTGAGCGATTTCCTGCGGGCGGTTGCCGCTGCGGTACTGACTGAGCTTATCCTTGGCCGCTTTCAGCGTGGCTTTTGCCTGGTCGCTGGACGAGCGGGCGTTGGCTAAATCATTCGCCGAGATGGTTTTGGTCGCCCACAACCCCTGCTGGCGCTGGTAGAAGTTTTGCGCGTAATCATAGGCCGCCTGCGCCTGGTTAACCTGCGCTGCAGCCTGGGCTATTTCTTCGTCACGGTAGCCCGCAATAATCAAATCGTACTTAGCCTGGGCGGCCGCAACGTTGGCTTCGGCCTGGCGCAAAGCGTTTTCATACGGTGCTTTATCTATCAGCCCCAGCGGTTCACCGGTTTTGATTGCATCGCCTTCATCTACCTCAAGCGCCGCGAGTCGCCCTCCCACGCGGAAGCTAAGGTTAACGGTGCGGATATCCACGTTGCCGTAAAGCGTTAGCTCGCTGTTTTGCTGGCTCTGATACCATTTCCAGCCGCCAAACGCCGCGGCCACGAGCACTAGAATCACAATGACGGCAATCACCGGCTTCTTATTGTTCATCACAAGCTTTTCCTCTGTTTACGGATAATCCCTGCAGGATGAAATCAACGTGGCTCAGCACCACGCGGCTTATTTGCTGCACTTTGGCCTGGTCAAACTGAGGCCAGCCGGTGCGCAACAGAATCGTTTCTCGCCCAAGCCGGAAGGCCAGCACCTGGCCGAGCAGCGTGTGGGTATGCAAAATAGTGTCGGTATCAAAAGGATCTCGCCCGGTGTAATGCGCCACCAGCGTGGTCAGCAGAGTGTGCATCGGGTCGATAACCTGCTGGTGAATAAGCTGATAAGCGGCGGTCGGGGAAAGCTGCTCGCGGGAGATAAATTTGCTCAGGTTGAGCGTGTCGTCGGCGGTCAGCAGGGCGATCATTTGCCCGAGCGCGGTATGAATAAGATGCCGTATTTTCTCTTTGTCCGGTTCGGGCTGGCAAAGAAGGGCTTCTGCGTGGGCAACATGCTCGTGAAAGTTACCGCTGATGAAATCGGCAATCCACTGAGCGGAAGCCATATACAGCGCTTCTTTGGAGCCAAAGTAGTAGGTGATCGCGGCAATATTTTGCCCAGCCTGGGCGGCGATATCTCGCGTGGTGGCATGCATGCCATATTCAGCGAATTGCGCGATGGCGGCGGTGATGAGCGTATTTTTAGCCTGCTCTCCGCGGCTGGTGACCGGCGTCGGCGAAGGTGTCATACCGACCTCTTAAAATGTTAATCAATCGATTGATTAAGAGTAAGCAAAGTTATCAATCCTGTCCAGTGCAAGGCTTTATTCTGCTTGCGGAGAGGAAAATGAGAATTTATGCGGAAGATCACAAAAACTGCTACACTGCACGCGAACGGCGCCGTGGTTTGCGCCTCCTCTCTTCGCCAGCTTAGCGCTGGCGCGTGATGTTCCCCCTGGAAACTACACCGCACAATGCGGTCAGGGCGGTTCTGGAGTTCCTATGTCTTTTGATTCTCTCGGCCTGAATGCCGATATTTTGCGTGCGGTGGAAGAGCAGGGCTATCGTGAGCCTACCCCAATTCAGCGCCAGGCAATCCCGGTAGTCTTATCAGGCCGTGACCTGATGGCCAGTGCCCAAACCGGCACCGGCAAAACCGCAGGCTTTACCCTGCCGCTGTTACAGCGTCTGACCGACAGCGCGCCTCACCTGAAGGGCCGTCGCCCGGTGCGTGCGCTGATCCTCACTCCAACCCGCGAACTGGCGGCGCAGATTGGTGAGAACGTCCGCGACTACAGCAAATATTTAAATATCCGCTCGCTGGTTGTCTTTGGCGGCGTGAGCATTAACCCGCAGATGATGAAGCTGCGCGGCGGCGTGGATGTGCTGGTAGCAACCCCAGGCCGTCTGCTGGATCTTGAGCATCAGAATGCGGTGAAACTCGATCAGATCGAGATTCTGGTGCTGGACGAAGCCGACCGCATGCTGGATATGGGCTTCATTCATGACATTCGTCGCGTGCTGGCTAAACTGCCTGCACGCCGCCAGAACCTGCTGTTCTCCGCAACCTTCTCCGACGACATTAAAGCGCTGGCTGAGAAGCTGCTGCACAACCCGGAAGAAGTGGAAGTGGCTCGCCGCAACACGGCGTCTGAGCAGGTCACGCAGCACGTTCACTTTGTGGACAAAAAGCGCAAGCGGGAACTGCTGTCGCAGATGATTGGCGAAGGCAACTGGCAGCAAGTGCTGGTGTTCACCCGCACCAAACACGGCGCTAACCATCTGGCAGAGCAGCTGCAAAAAGACGGTATCACCGCGGCGGCAATCCACGGCAACAAGAGCCAGGGCGCTCGTACACGCGCGCTGGCGGACTTCAAAAGCGGTGGTATTCGCGTGCTGGTGGCGACTGATATCGCGGCTCGCGGCCTGGACATTGAAGAACTGCCGCACGTTGTTAACTATGAGTTGCCGAACGTGCCGGAAGACTACGTGCACCGTATTGGCCGTACCGGTCGTGCGGCAGCCACCGGTGAAGCACTTTCTCTGGTGTGCGTGGACGAGCATAAGCTGCTGCGCGACATCGAGCGTCTGCTGAAGCGCGAGATCCCACGTATCGCATTGCCAGGTTTTGATGTTGATCCATCCATTCCGGCCGAGCCAATCGTCAACGGTCGTCAGCAGCGTGGCGGCGGTGGTCGTGGCGGCCAGGGCGGTCGCGGTGGTCAAAGCCAGGGTCAGGGCCAGCGTCGCAGTGGCAACGGCGGAAACGCGAATGCTTCCGGTGAGCGTAACAACGGCCCGCGTCGCAGCGGTAAACCGCAGGGCGAAGGTGCTGCGAAGCCGGCAGGGGATAATACCCGTCGCCGTCGCCCACCGCGTAAACCAGCGGCAGCGCAGTAAGTTTCATACCCTCACCCTTAAAGGGAGAGGGTATTAAAGACCCCCGCATTTCTTCTGCTTCTTTGAAGGTGGGAACTAGCGGAATCCCAGGTTTTCCGCCTCTCCCCTCTGGGGAGAGAGTCGGGGCGAGGGGAAAACTCCACACATATTATCGGATGCGTCATGCGTGTTCTTCTTGCCCCGATGGAAGGCGTTCTCGACTCGTTAGTTCGCGAACTTCTTACCGAGGTTAACGACTACGATCTCTGTATCACCGAATTTCTTCGCGTGGTCGATCAGCTGTTGCCGGTTAAATCTTTCCTCAAACTTTGCCCCGAACTCGATCATGCCAGCCGCACGCCATCCGGTACGCTGGTTCGCGTCCAGCTTCTTGGGCAATACCCGCAGTGGCTGGCTGAGAACGCAGCTCGTGCGGTCGAACTCGGCTCCTGGGGCGTGGACTTAAACTGCGGCTGTCCGTCAAAGCTGGTTAACGGCAGCGGCGGCGGGGCGACTTTGCTCAAAGATCCCGAGCTCATTTACCGCGGCGCGAAAGCCATGCGTGAGGCTGTGCCAGCGCATTTGCCGGTTACGGTAAAAATTCGCCTCGGCTGGGACAGCGGTGCGCGTCAGTTTGAAATTGCTGATGCCGTGCAGCAGGCGGGGGCGACAGAGTTGGTGGTTCACGGACGTACTAAAGAAGACGGCTACAAAGCCGAGCTGATCAACTGGGGTGCCATCGGTGAGATTCGTCAGCGGCTGTCGATCCCGGTCATCGCTAACGGCGAAATCTGGGACTGGCAAAGCGCACAGGATTGCCTTGCGGCTACGGGATGTGATTCGGTGATGATTGGGCGCGGGGCGCTGAATGTGCCAAACCTGAGCCGGGTTATCAAATACAACGAAGCGCGAATGCCGTGGGCCGAGGTTGTTACGCTGTTGCAAAAATACAGCCGTCTCGAAAAGCAGGGCGATACCGGGCTGTATCACGTGGCAAGGATTAAACAGTGGCTTGGTTATTTGCGTAAAGAATACGCCGAAGCAACGGAGCTGTTTACCCTCATTCGCACGTTAAAAACGTCCGGTGAAATCGCCAATGTTATTGGCGCGTTAAAATAATTTCTTTTAGATAACCCGTTAATTGAACTTTTAATTGGCGGGCATTTTCTCTAAATTAATTTATCTTCTTTCATTATTTCCTGAATAGAGTTCACAAAATTTCATTTTTATTTTATTTAGTGCTGGAGCTGGTTTCAGCATGATGCCACTATAGCCCCGAAAATTACACCAAGGATTGCTACTGTTTAACAGGCAAAACCTAAATTCATTCTCCGCGTGTCGGGAAATGAATTTAGGTTTTTTTTTGCTTTTTTTTTATTAAAACAAGGGACGTTTATCATGTACTCACGCACAAAAATAACCGGTGGCATGATGCTGCTGTTTGCCTTGGGAGGTATGCCCGATGCGTTGGCGAGCTATGCTCACTATGACGGTGGCCTGCTGACGAACAGCCATCTCGATGCCACCTTAAAAAATGTCTGGATGTTGAATACCACCGATGCAATGGCGGACCAGGGGATTGGCGATCAGAACGCCTGGGCTCAGGCGGTGCATCTGGACTGGCAAAGCGGCTGGCTGTGGGATCACGTAGGGGTCGATGCCTCGTGGTATGGCGTAGAGAAGCTGTACGCCAACGATGCCTTCTATGGCAGAGACTTGTTGCGGGACAAAAACGGCAAAGCGCAAGGCTTCAATAAGCTTGGGCAACTGTACGCCAAAGCGCGATGGGGCGACGCTGAGCGGCATCTCTCTCTTTGGGCTGGCTGGCGTCAACTCTATAAATTCGGCGCGTTAAACGTCACCCGCAGCCGTGCCGCCCCCAGTACCTGGGAAGGCGTTAGCGCCGAGTTTGCGTGGGACGATTTTAGCGCAAAGGCCGCCGTTGTGAACCGCTTTTCTGAGCGCGATGAGCCAGAAAAACGCCGCTTTCGTACCCTCAAAACTAACAAGCAAATTGACTACATTGCGACCAGCGAACTGAGCTGGTCTCCGGAAAAAGGTAGTAAAATCAGCTATATTGCCGCCGAGAGCGACAGCTATCTTCTCCGCCACGGGCTTGAAGCGAATGCCGTGGTGCCGCTTAGTAAAGATTTCAATCTCCTGGCACGAAGCACTTACTACTATGCTCGGGGCCTCAGCGATTGGGAGGGGGCTCGAGGGTTCAGCCGCAGCGCACAACATCTTTTTGCCCTTGTCGGCTATCAATACGGACGAGCGGAATCTGGCCTCGGTTGGTCATACACCCGAGCGCCGCTGGATAACGGTTTAGGCCATTTTTATTGGCACTTTGGTAAAAACACCCGGGGTGCCTTTAATAGCAAAGCCGATGGCGAGGGCAATGACTACATTAATGACGGTGAACAAATGCTGTATTTATACAGCCAGTATCAGATCTTGCCTGAATTATTAGTGGGCATCTACGGCAATTACGGTTTTGGCATGCAATACAAAGGTGTTGATTTAAAAGAGTGGGAGTATGGGGGTTATTTTCTCTGGCATAGCCCGCAGGTTAAAGGTCTGAACGTATTCGCCGGGTTTGGGCCGAGCTATAGCTGGAAATTAACGCCCGGCAGAATGCCATCCCTGGACGAAAACAATCATAGTTTCCGCCGTGCGAAAGGCGTAGGGGGAAGCGTACGCGTTGAATATCGGTTTAATTTATTTTGATTACGTCATAAATAAGGAGTGAATATGAAAAAGAACATCATCGCCGGTCTGGTGCTCACGTTAGTTGCAGGTTCCGCTTTTGCCGCTGAGCGCCCCCTGCGTATTCTGGTCGTCAATGATGATGGCTGTGAGTCGGTTGGGACAACCTCACTGCAGGAGAAGCTGGCGGCCAAAGGATATGACGTCTGGATGGTGGCACCGTCCACCAATCAAAGTGGTATTGGTTCGGCCATTACCTTTAAGCCGAATAAAATATTCGACGTTAAAAAGGTGGCCGACAAGCGCTACTGCTTCCCTGGCACCCCCGCCGACGCCCTTGACTTCGGCGTGCTGGGCGTGATGAAAGATACGCCGCCGGACCTGGTTATCTCCGGCGTGAACGACGGTCCCAATACCGGCGTTGCGCAGCTGAACTCTGGCACCATCGGTGCCGCAGCCCGCGCGGTTCGGTATGGTTATCCGTCGATTGCCGCCAGTATTGGCTATATTCTCAACGAGCAGGAGATGAAGGCCGGGTGGCCAAGTACGCATAAATTCTGGCCGGACTCAGTCGACTACGTGGTTGGCCTTGTGGATACGCTCGCGAAAACCTGGCAACCGGGTCAGCCGCTGCTACCCGCCGGTTCGGGGTTAAGCATTAACTATCCGCCGTTAGAAAAGCAGGCCATTAAGGGCATGAAATTTGTTGAAAATGAGCAAAATCCGGTGCCTCAGCACTACTACAAACTGTTGCCTGACGGTAAAGCACAGCAAATCATGAGTGAGAAAGTGTTGACGCCGGTGGACGCTGATACCGATACCGGCTGGCTAAACCGTGGATATATTACCTGGACCGTCTTTGACGGAGAGTGGAATGCGCCGCAGTTTGACGAACAGTATCGCAAACTGTTTGCAGCAGAAACCGCGGCTAACTAGTCAGGCAGTGTCGCGATCGCTATCACGGTTTTCGCCCTACGAGCTTGAGCGATATATCCTCCGTGATAGAGTGCATATGTTGGATTGTTACTGCGCTTAGCAGGCAAAACCTGATCATCTGGCTCTGCCAGAGGTCAGGTTTTTTTGTTTCTGGGGTAACCATGGAAATCGCCAAGATACTGAACAATAACGTAGTGGTTATTCTCGACGAGCACCAGCGCGAACAGGTGGTGATGGGGAAGGGGCTGGGCTTCCAAAAAAAGCCCGGAGATAACCTCGATCGCAGCCAAATAGAAAAAGTGTTTGCCCTGCAAAGCGATGAGCTGGTGGCGAGATTAAGCGAGCTGCTAAACCAGATCCCGCTGGAGGTGATGACCGCCTGCGATCGTATTATTCAACTGGCACGCGAACGCCTCGGTAAGCTACAGGAAAGTCTCTATATTTCGCTGACGGATCACTGCCACTTCGCGATTGAGCGGCAGAAAAAAGGCATGGCGATACGCAACGTGCTGTTGTGGGAAATCAAGCGGTTATATCCCAAAGAGTTTGCTCTGGGGCTGGAAGCCATTGGCATTATTCACCGGCGTCTCGGCGTACTGCTTGCTGAAGATGAAGCGGGGTTTATCGCGCTGCATCTGGTGACCGCCCAGCTTGAAGGCGAAATGCCGGAGGTGATGGATATCACCCGCGTAATGCAGGAGATCCTGCATATCGTGAAGTACCAGCTGCAAATTGAATACCAGACCGAGAGTCTGAGCTACCAGCGCTTTGTCACGCATTTGAAGTTTTTTGCTCAAAGAATGCTGAACCGCACCACCGTGGCGGATGATGATGAAGCTCTGCATGCGGCGGTGAAAGATAACTACCCGTTGGCGTGGCGCTGTGCAGAGAAACTTCAGCGGCATCTGGCCAAAAGCTACCAGCGCGAGCTGACCAACGAAGAAATTATGTTCCTCGCTATCCACATTGAGCGAGTGCGCAAAGAGAGCCGCAAGGCTTAAATAACAAAACGGATTGTGACTGTTTCGGCAGGCAAAACCTGAGCGTTAGCTTCCCTGTGGGGCGGCTGGCTCAGGTTTTTTTTTAACTTTACTCAGCAGACACCGCCCGCGGGCGGGACGTAAAAGGAACAGGGTTATGGACTATCAAGGGCTGGCGCAGGCTATCCTGAAACATGTCGGTGGCAAGGAAAACATCGTCAGTCTGGTGCACTGTGCGACCAGGCTGCGTTTCAAACTGAATGATTCCTCGCTCGCAGAGCCTCAGGCGCTGAAGAGCAACCCGGGTGTTATCACGGTGGTGGAGAGCGGGGGGCAATTCCAGGTTGTGATTGGCAACCACGTTCACGATGTTTATACGGCGGTCTGTGCTGCGGCGGGCATCAGTGAAGAGGCCGTAACAAAAGAAATCCAGGGCGAAAAAAGCAACTTATTGAACCGGCTTATCGATATCGTTTCGGCAATTTTTACTCCTTTCCTGGGCGTGATGGCCGCCTCAGGTATCCTGAAAGGGATGCTGGCGCTCAGCGTCGTTTGCGGCTGGCTAAATGCCGAGTCTGCGACCTATAAAATCTGGTTCGCTGCCAGCGATTCGCTGTTTTACTTCTTCCCGTTGGTACTCGGTTACACGGCCGGGAAAAAATTTGGTGGCAGTCCCTTTTTGACCATGGCCATCGGGGGCGCACTTACGCATCCGCTGATTATGCAGGCTTTCGAATCTGCCTCTCAGTCTGAACGTTTTCTTGGTCTGCCCGTCACCTTTATCAACTACAGCTCCTCGGTGATCCCAATTATCTTTGCCGCCTGGGTGAGTTGCTGGCTGGAAAAACGTTGCAATAAGGTATTCCCGGCAGCCATGAAGAACTTTTTCACGCCTCTGGTTTGCCTGGGCGCCGTAGTGCCGCTGACTTTCCTGATTATTGGGCCGGCAGCAACCTGGCTGAGCCAAATGCTGGCCCACGGCTATCAGGCCATTTATGCCTTTGCGCCGTGGCTGGCGGGCACCGTCATGGGGGCTATCTGGCAGGTCTGCGTGATCTTTGGCCTGCACTGGGGCCTGGTCCCTATCATGATCAACAACCTCAGCGTACTGGGGCAGGACACGCTGATGCCGCTCCTGCTGCCGGCGGTAATGGGGCAGGTCGGTGCCGCGCTGGGGGTCTTTCTCTCTACGCGTGATGCAAAGCTCAAAGTTCTGTCGGGCTCAGCGGTGACCGCGGGGATCTTCGGTATCACTGAACCAGCGGTGTATGGCGTGACGCTGCCTAACCGCCGTCCCTTTATTTTTGGCTGCATCGCCGGGGGCATTGGCGGGGCCATTGTCGGCTTTAGCCAAAGCCATCTTTATTCCTTCGGGCTGGCGAGTATTTTCAGTCTGGCGCAGATGCTTCCACCGGGCGGCATGGACAGCACCGTGTGGGGGGCCATCATCGGTACTCTGTTATCACTGCTGCTGGCCTGCGCGCTGACCTGGGCTTTTGGTCTGCCGCGCAGCGCGCCAGCTTCATCATCACCCACGGCCATTGCCAGAGATGAAGACATTCTGGCACCGATGAGCGGCACGGTACTGGCGATGGACCAGGTCCCTGATGCTACGTTTGCCGAGGGGCTGTTGGGTAAGGGCGCGGCCATTATTCCACTGACAAACGAAGTCCGCGCGCCGTTTTACGGCGAAGTCGCCTCGCTATTTCAGACCCGGCATGCCATTGGCTTGCTGAGCGACAGAGGCATTGAAGTCTTAATCCATATTGGCATCGACACGGTGAAGCTGGAGGGGCAGCACTTCACTGCCCACGTCCAGCCGGGAGACAAAATTAAACCCGGCGATCTGCTCATTACCTTTGACCGCGAGGCCATCCTCGCCGCCGGGTACGACCTCGCTACGCCGATAATTGTCAGCAATAGCGAGGATTACCGGGCAGTCACACGTGTGACGCAGCAGTCCAGCATCAATTCAGGTATGCCGTTCCTGACGGTAGAACGTTAAGCAAAGGAGAGTGACATGACAGCATTTCCGAAGACATTTCTGTGGGGCGGGGCTATCGCCGCAAACCAGGTTGAAGGCGCGTGGCAGGAGGGCGGAAAGGGCATTTCTACCTCGGATGTCATGCAGCAGGGGGTATTTGGCCCATTGAAGGAGCGCGTGCCGGGAGACAGCGGCATTAAAGATATCGCCATCGATTTTTACCACCGCTACCCGCAGGACATTGCGCTGTTTGCCGAAATGGGGTTTAGCTGCCTGCGTATTTCCATCGCCTGGACGCGCATTTTTCCGCAGGGCGACGAGTCTGAGCCAAATGAAGCCGGGCTGGCGTATTACGACAAACTGTTTGATGAGCTGGCGCAGCACGGGATTCAGCCGATGGTGACCTTGTCTCACTACGAAATGCCGTGGTGGCTGGTGAAGCAATACGGTGGCTGGGGCAATCGCAAAGTCATTGACTACTTTGAGCGTTACGCCCGCTGTGTTTTCACCCGCTATGAGCATAAAGTGAAGCTGTGGCTGACCTTCAATGAAATCAACATGTCGCTTCATGCGCCGCTGACCGGCGTCGGGCTGGAAGGCGAGCCGAACAAAGGCGAAATTTATCAGGCTATCCATCATCAGCTGGTTGCCAGCAGCCTGGCGGTGAAAGCCTGCCACGAAATTATCCCGGAGGCGAAAATCGGCAATATGCTGCTGGGCGGCCTGATGTACCCGCTCACCTGTAAACCGGAAGACGTGCTGGAAACGCTGCAGGAAAACCGCAGCTGGCTGTTCTTCGGCGACGTCCAGTGTCGGGGCCGTTATCCTGGCTATATGCAGCGCTATTTCCGCGATAACGGTATTCAGCTTGAAATCAGCGAGAACGACCGCGAGCTTCTGAAAAACACCGTCGATTTTATCTCATTCAGCTATTACATGACCGGCTGCGTGACGGCAGATGCAGAACTTAACGCGAAATCCCGCAGCAATATTCTCAGCATGGTGCCAAACCCGCATTTGCCAGCGTCTGAATGGGGCTGGCAAATTGACCCGACCGGCATGCGCATCCTGCTCAATATGCTGTGGGATCGCTACCAGAAACCGCTGTTTATTGTCGAAAACGGCCTGGGGGCGAAAGATAAGCCCGAAGCTGACGGCACGATCAACGACGATTACCGCATCAGCTATTTGAACGATCATCTGGTGCAGGTGGGTGAGGCGATTGAGGACGGCGTAGACGTGATGGGCTACACCAGCTGGGGGCCAATCGATCTGGTTAGTGCGTCGAAAGCCGAACTGTCGAAACGCTACGGGTTTATCTACGTTGATCGCGATGACCAGGGGGACGGCACGCTTGCGCGATCGAGAAAGAAAAGCTTCCACTGGTATAAAGAGGTGATTGCCACGAATGGCGGCAGCCTGAAGCGCTAAGCCGCGGAAATAAAGCCAGTTTGTCGTCAGACTAAAAGAGGGAAAATACGTTTTCCCTCTTCCCTTTCTGCTCTATTACGCCACATTCACCAGCCGCTGAATAAACCCGCGCAGCCACATCAGCGCGGCATAGCTGTTATGGCGCTGATGCCACAATAAAGCAACCTCAAACGGCGGAACGTCTACCGGAACCGGGCTTGCAGCCAAACCCCAGGTTTTCTGCCAACTGGCTGATAATCCTGCCGGCACGGTAGCCAGCGCGGGCATTTGCATCAGCAATCCCGGCAGCGCAGCAAAATGCGGGGTGGTGTAGCTGATATGGCGCGTCTGCCCGAGCTTTGCCAGCAGGGTGTCTATCTGGCTGCTGTTGGCTTCACGATAGCTGACCAGCACGTGCTGATGGGCAACATATTCTCCCAGCGGCAGCGGTGCACTGGCCTCGATGTGCTGTGGGTGCCAGAGCGTCACAAAATTCATGCTGGTCAACACTTCACGCTCCAGCCAGCGGGCGCTTTGGTTCGCCACGCTGATCGCCATATCCAGCTCGCCACCTTCCAGCCTTTGGGCGTCGGTAAACGGGTCGCTGGCGACAACGTTAATGCGCATCCCCGGCGCGTCCTGCTTCAGCGCGGGAATGAGTTTTGGCATCAGCCACATTTCCACCCAGTCGGTCATGCCGATGGTCACGGTCGCTTTGGCGCTGGCCGGGCAAAACTCAGCCTGCTGGAAAAGAGCACTTTGCAGCTGCTCCAGCAGAGGCATCAGCTCGGTGTGCAGTTCGCTTGCGCGCGCGGTGGGCTGCATGCGGTGGCCACTGCGAATAAACAGCGGGTCGTCGAACATATCCCGCAATCTTGCCAGCGCGCCGCTGACCGCAGGCTGCCCGAGGTGCAGCTTGTCGGCCGCCAGCGAGACGCTTTGCTCGCGGAACAGCACGGCAAAAGCGATCAGCAGGTTGAGATCGATTTTGCGGAAATCATTTTCTTTGATAGTCATCATTTCTCCAATCAATTGGCGTGATGATACGCCCGACGGGATACTGGCGGCAAGTTGAACACCTGCCTGGAGAATAAAATGAAAACTTTCCTCATGTTGCTAACGCTTTTAGGCGGCACAATATCCGTTTCTGTCCTTGCCACGCCGCAGGCTATAACGCAGCAGCAATCGCCTGGATATTACCGCATGATGCTGGGGGACTGGCAAATTACGGCGGTGTCGGACGGCACAGTAGTCGTACCGCTGGATAAATTACTGACGCATATCACGCCGCAGAAGTTACGCGAGCGTATGGCGGAGGACGCAATGACGCCCGCCGCAGAAACGTCGATCAATGCCTTTGTTATCAATACGGGGAGCGAACTGATTCTGGTTGATACGGGAGCCGGGGAATTATTTGGCTCTGCGGGTGGGCACCTGCTGGAGAATTTACGGGCGGCAGGTATTGCCCCTGAAGATATTTCTCTGGTGCTGCTGACCCATATTCATGCCGATCATTCCGGCGGGGTGGAATACCGCGGCAAGCCTGCTTTCCCCAACGCGACGGTTCGCGTGGAGCAGAAAGATGTCGATTTCTGGCTCAACCCCGCACACCTCAGCGACGTAGAGCCGGGCCAGCGGCATACCTTTGCTGAATCTGAACGTTCGCTTCGCCCGGTCATTGACGCCGGTAAGCTCACCACTTTTCATGCACCCACAGAAATCCTTCCGGGCATCGAAGCCATTCCTGCCGCAGGGCACACGCCGGGTAGCGTGATTTACCGTGTTAGCCGCGGCGGCCAAAACATGCTGATGTGGGGCGATATTATTCATGCTAAAGCGGTGCAGATGCCCGATCCGGAAGTGGCGATTCATTTCGATGTTAACCAGCAGCAGGCAGTTGCCACGCGCGAGAAGGTGTTAAAACTGGCGGCTCAGGAAGGCGACTGGGTCGCGGCGGCGCACATTGCTTTCCCGGGAATTGGTCATGTGAAGCAAGAAGGCAAAGCCTGGCGCTGGGTGCCGGTAAACTACAGCAGCAGATCGGATTGATAGCTAAAGGCGCCACAACAACGTGGCGCCACGCGTTTTTACAAGATCATTTTGAATACGCCGGTCACCACCAGCAGCCCGATGAGGAAGATAATCAGAATGGCCCATAAAATAATTTTCATTAGCGCTCCTTACCTTTTAGTTGGTTCTTTTTGAGTATAGGCAAGGATACGAAGACGGGGGAGTTGCCTCCCCGTAGACGGAATAATCGAAAAAAAGGGTACGACTGAGCTTTAGCGTTGGGGTTTACCTGCCGCGAGCAGGAAGATCATTGGCCGTTCGGCCTCTTCTGCCAGCCCGGGGTTGAGGGCAATTTGTTCGGCCTCCGGGCCCCATTCGTCGAGCTTTTCAATCACAAAGCCGCTTTCAATCAGGGCGTTAATCCAGGTGGCCAGCTTGCGGTGCTGCTTCTTCACGCCTTCGGCAAACCAGTTGCTGAGACGCTCGCCTTCCTGCTGATAATGATTCACCGGCCAGCTGCGTTGCCCGTCCCGACCCTGCAGCCAGGTCTGCGTCGCGGGGGCGGTATAGATCGGGTGCTCGGCGGTAAAGACCAGCTTGCCGCCCGGCACCAGCGCCTGTTCAAGCGTGGCA
Organism: Cedecea sp. Ae19-4; assembly: GCF_059801165.1. Taxonomy (NCBI): domain Bacteria; kingdom Pseudomonadati; phylum Pseudomonadota; class Gammaproteobacteria; order Enterobacterales; family Enterobacteriaceae; genus Cedecea; species Cedecea sp. Ae19-4. The sequence goes on from NZ_JBCHWG010000001.1 coordinate 529,734, forward strand.
AACAGCGGGCGAATGTCTTCCAGGTAGTGAAGCGCCAGCGAACTGTAGGCCAGATCGAGACTGTTTGCCGGCAGTTGCAGGGCGGAAAGATCCTCCAGGCGATATTCGATCCCGGGGCCTTCGGTCATTTCACGGGCTTTGGCGAGCATGAGCGTCGATACATCCAGCCCGACCGTTTTTGCCGCGCCGGCATCTCTTGCATAGCGGCAAAACCATCCGTAGCCGCAGCCTAAATCCAGCACCAGCTTGCCCGCCAGTGGCGGCAGCATCGCCTGAACTTTTGCCCATTCAGGCGCGCCATCCAGACCTTTAACAGAGCGGTCCAGCGTGGCATAGCCGGCAAAAAAGGCCGGGTCGTCATAGATATTTTGCGTCATAAATCCTCTTAATCACTGAGGCCATCATTGGCCAGCAGGAATTTTAGACGCGACGCCGCCGGAAAGAAAACCGGCTCCGGCGGCAAAACCGTTAAAAACCGAAATGACTGAGCTCAGGATGATCGTCCGGGCGGCGGCCCAGCGGCCAGAAAAAGGCACGCTCGCTCTCTTTGATTGGCGTGTCGTTGATACAGGCGTGGCGGTTAATCATCAGGCCCTGTTCATCAAATTCCCAGTTTTCGTTGCCAAAGCTGCGGAACCAGTTGCCGGAATCATCGTGCCATTCGTAGGCGAAGCGCACCGCAATGCGGTTCCCGTCGTGTGCCCAGATCTCTTTGATCAGCCGGTAGTCCAGCTCCCGCTGCCATTTGCGGGTTAAAAAACCGACGACGGCTTTACGGCCAGCAACAAACTCGGCGCGGTTGCGCCAGTGGGTATTCAGGGCGTAAACCTGCGAGACGCGTTCAGGATCCCGGCTGTTCCAGGCGTCCTCCGCCAGGCGAACTTTTTGTTTTGCCGTCTCGAGCGTAAACGGGGGAACCGGGGGTTTTACTGTCATGGTCTGCTCCTGTGAAATGTAGACAGGTCTGTCTACTCTTCCAGGTTACCCTGGGTAGACAGATTTGTCTACATACGTCATGATAGATTTTTAACAGGAGAAATCATGCCTACTGCTGCGACCCCCGGCGCCCGCGACCGTATTTTGCACACCGCGCACGACTTGTTTTACCGCGACGGTATTCGTGCCACCGGCATAGACCGAATCATCAAAGAAGCTAGCGTCACCAAAGTGACCTTCTACCGGCATTTTCCGGCCAAAGACGACCTGATCCGTGCCTTTCTGGACTATCGCCATCAGCGCTGGATGACGTGGTTTAGCCGCACGCTGGAAGCGCAAACCGGAGAAGGGAAAGGGTTGATGGAAGCGTTAGCGGCCACCTTGCAAAACTGGTTTGACGACGAGGCATTTCGCGGCTGTGCGTTTATCAACTCGGCGGTGGAAATGGCCGAGGCGCTGCCGGACACGCTGCCGATTGCCCGGGCCCACAAGCAGGCGATGGTGGAATGTCTGGCGGGTTATTTGCCCGATAATGCCGAGGGCAGGGAGCAGGCAGCAATGCTGGCGCTGGTGATTGACGGGGCGATAGTCAAAGCCCAGCGCGATGGCCGCGGCGAAGAGGCGCTTCTGCTGCTGCGGGCGTGGCTGGCGCTGCTGCCCGCAGCAGAGGGTTAATCCTCTTTTTGCCGGTACTTGAACCACAGGCGGACGGCCACGACCAGCACCACGGCAACAATAAGCCAAATCCAGTGGCGCAGGTGCGTATCCAGGCTGTGCAGCCACGGGCCGACGACTTCACCGCCGAGATAGCCAAGCGTCGTAAACAGCGTGGCCCACAGGATAGCCCCGCAGATATTCAGCGGGATAAACAGCTTTGGCGGCAGCTTACTGGCGCCGATGATAATCGGCCCGACGATGCGAAACCCGTACATAAAGCGGCTGCCAATCACGAACAAATAGGGATGGCGGTTGATCAGCGCCTGCGCCTTGGCCACTTTCTTTTGATGCTTCTTAAAGCGAGCCAGCAGGGCGCTGCCGAAATGCCTGCCGACCAGGAACAGCACCTGATCGCCAATCATGCCGCCCAGTGCGACAGACAGGACGACTAATGGGAAGGTTAAAAGCCCCTGATGCGCGGCCACGCCGCCTAGCAGGGTAATGGTTTCCCCCTCTGCCATACTGCCGATAATCAGCGCGGCGTAGCCATACTGTTCTATTAAGCCATTGATATCCATTAAGCTGGACTCTCCTCCATGTATACCCGTCATACTTCAAGTGGCAGGTGCGTTGGCTGCATCCGCTCACCTCAGTCACATAGTTAGCTATGCTCCTGAGGATTCCCGGCCTTGCCGTGTTACTCGGCAAGCCTGGCCCCTCCGGAGTCAGCGTAGACGCTGTTCAAAAAGACCTGAAAGTCTTTTTGTCCTGCAACTCGAATTATTTAGGGTATGAAATTTTCCCTAAAGCATACAACTCATCGCCGCCAGGCTTGTACAGAATCGGAGATATTTTTCGTCTGGTTAAATAATAACCTGATGGTGAATTATACTTGGAGTATCGCAAGCATTTGCGCCGCAGGTCCGGAGGTTGTATGAGCCATGTCTGGGGATTGTTTTCCCATCCTAATCGGGAAATGCAGGAAATTAAGCGCGAGAACGAATCCGTCTCGCATCACTACACTCACCATGTGCTGTTGATGGCGGCCATTCCCGTCATCTGCGCGTTTATCGGCACCACGCAAATTGGCTGGAACTTCGGGGACGGCACCTATGTCCAGCTCTCTATGTTTACCGGCCTGTATCTGGGCATTCTTTTCTACGCCCTGATGCTGGGCGGCGTCGCGGTGATGGGGCGGGTTATCTGGTGGATGGCGCGTAACTATCCGCAGCGTCCGTCGCTTGCCCGTTGTATGGTTTTCGCAGGGTACGTGGCCACGCCGCTGTTCTTAAGCGGGATTGTGGCACTTTATCCGCTGGTCTGGCTGTGCGTGGCGGTAGGCGCCCTGGCGCTGGTCTACACCGGCTATCTGCTCTACGTTGGCGTGCCGGACTTCCTCGGCATCGACAAAGAAGAGGGGATGAGTTTTTCCAGTTCAACCCTGGCCATTGGCGTGCTGGTGCTGGAAGTACTGCTGGCCGTCGCGGTGATTCTGTGGGGTTATGGCTACCGTTTGTTCTGACGGGGCGAATTAACAGAAAGTTTTGATATAACGTTACGATTCTTAACTGGCAGTCAAGCGGGGCGGCGGAGTATGATTCCGGCGCCCCGCACGTTTATGTCATCCCGATGACGCTTAGCGGTGAGCCTCTACTTTTCCGGAATCATTACAGAAGTGTCACCATGCCGACAAAAATCCGTTTATCGTTGTTCAGCCTTGCGCTGATGATGACTGTGCCTTTTGCCCCGCAGGCAGAGGCCAGTAAGGTCGCCACCCACGCGGCCAGCGCCGGTCAGGAGATTGCCTCCGGCAGCGCCATGATTGTCGATCTGCAAACTAACAAGATTCTCTATTCCAGCCATCCGGATCTGGTTCGTCCTATTGCCTCCATCACCAAGCTGATGACCGCGATGGTGGTGCTGGACGCCCATCTGCCGATGGATGAAATGCTGAAAGTGGACATCAGCCACACGCCTGAAATGAAGGGCGTTTACTCTCGCGTTCGCCTGAACAGCGAAATCAGCCGCAAAAACATGATGCTGCTGGCGCTGATGTCGTCAGAAAACCGTGCGGCGGCGAGCCTGGCACATCACTACCCTGGCGGCTACGACGCGTTTATTCGCGCGATGAATGCGAAGGCGAAGTCCCTCGGCATGACCCACACCCGCTATGTGGAGCCGACCGGCCTGTCGATTGAAAACGTCTCAACCGCGAGCGATCTGACCAAACTGCTGGTGGCGACGCAGAAATACCCTCTGCTGGGCCAGCTCAGCACCACGCATGAAGATATGGCCACCTTCCGCAACCCGGCTTATACGCTGCCGTTCCGCAACACCAACCATCTGGTGTACCGTGAAAACTGGAATATTCAGCTGACGAAGACTGGCTTTACCAATAACGCAGGCCACTGCCTGGTCATGCGCACGGTCATCAACGGCCGCCCAGTGGCGCTGGTGGTGCTGGACGCGTTCGGGAAATACACCCACTTCGCCGACGCCAACCGCCTGCGTTCCTTCCTGGAAACCGGCAAAGTAACCCCTGTTCCGGCGGCGGCGTTAAGCTACAAGCGCTCTAAAGCGGCGCAAATGGCCAGCAACACCGCAGCAGGTTCAGAAGAAGAGTAATCAGTCCGGCAGCGTCCCGTCTCCACCGTTGAGGGGGCGCTGCATCATCACCGTGTCCCGCCAGTCTCCCAGCTTAAAGCCAACGCTTCGCAAACATCCGACGGTTTCAAACCCGTGCTGACTGTGTAATTTGCAGGATCCGGTATTATTTTCCCCGTCGCCAATCACCGCAATCATCTGCCGCCAGGGTCCTTTTTCACACAGCGCGATGAGCTGGCTCAACAGGGCTTTGCCAATGCCGCGTCCGGTCATTGCGGCGTCGATATACACCGAATCTTCTACCGTGTAGCGGTAGCCGGGGCGAGGGCGGTACACCGTAGCGTAGCAGTAGCCCACCACTTGATTGTCAATCACTGCAACCAGCCAGGGCAGGCCATGAGCGCGAACCGCCGCCAGCCGCTCGGTCATCTGTTTTCCATCAGGCGGGGTTTCTTCAAACGATCCTTTGCCGTGCAGCACGTGCCAGGCATAAATCGTTGTTATCGCGGGGATATCGTCGGGGATGGCTTCCCTGATGAGTACGGCAGGGAAAGGCAGAGTTTCTACTGCGGACATCTTTCGCTCCTTGGGCAGAAAAAGGGTGAAGATAGCCTTCACCCTGCTTCATTAATCTATGCCCAAAAAAGCGTGAAACATAGTTTGCCCGTCATAGGAGAAACTTATCTCTGTCAGCCGTGCTCCTGCACGCTGTCGTCTTCGGCCCAGCTTTTACGCCGGGTTGTTTTGCCAATTCCAGGATTCATGCTGTTGGTCGGGTCGTTGGCCTTGTAGAACTGCTTCAGCGTTTCCGGCGCTTTGTAGAGATGGCCTACGTTATGCTCGGCGGGGTACTGCGCCCCGCGTTCGTGCAACAGCGCCAGCATCTGCTCTTTCAGCTCGTACACGTCCACGCCTTTTTTGACGATGTAATCCTGATGGAAGACATGGCACATAAAGTGGCCGTAATAGAGACGGTGGATCAGCTTATCGCCGATCTCCGGCGGCAGCTCTTCGAACCAGTCTTCGTCGTTGCGGCGCAGCGCGATATCCAGCGCCAGAATATCTTCCACTTCATCCGCATGCACGGCGTGATAGCGGATGGCGGCCCCGGCGGCGGCAAAGCGGTGCAGGAAGGCTTTGCTGCCTTCTTCCGCAGTACAAACGAAGAAGTCGCCTTCGGCGGTTTTAAAATATTCGCTCAGCCATGCTTTGGCTTCATCGATCCCGTCCCCGGCCATTTTCAGCAGCAGGTGGTGAGGATATTTATCCCGCCAGGTTTTCATCCGTTCCGGCAGGTGCGCCGGGAAAACGCCGCCGAGCTTCTGCATAAAGCGGTCGGTAAAGTGCGGCTTAAACAGCGACACCTTATCGAGCATCGCATCGGTGCGTCCTTTCATGGTGAAGAAGAACGGCATTTTGTCGGTGCCGAGCTTGTCGATCATCAGGAACGTGTCTTTGCCGTACTTCTCCGCGATGTCGTAAATATCGCGGTGCATATACTCCCCGGCAACCGGCAGATTTTCGAAGTTGGCCAGAATATGGCGGCGGATTTCGCCCAGCACGCGGGGCTGGTTGGTGCCGATGTAAAACACCTGCTGGCGCTTTTCCGCCCGGAAGGTGTCGAGGCGGACGGCGAAGACCGCCAGTTTGCCCGCGCAGCCGGAGGATTCAAACAGGCGGTCCGGATCTGCGTTATAACGCGCGGGCGTGTCGGCCTCCACGTCGCGCACGCGGGTGACATAATCGTGGTCGTGAGCGTGGCGGCCATCGTGCTGCACGTCGCTGTCTTTCACGCGCTGATCGTCGAGCGCGCCAAGAATTTGTTCCGGCGTGGTGCCAAGGTTAATCCCCAGGTGGTTTACCAACTGCAGCTTGCCGCTTTCATCAATGCGCGCGAAAAGCGACATCTCGGTGTATGCCGGGCCGCGCTGTACCAGCGACCCGCCGGAGTTGTTGCAAATCCCGCCGATGACCGAAGCGCCAATACAGGATGATCCAATCACCGAGTGCGGCTCGCGCCCGAGCGGTTTCAGCGCTTTTTCCAGCGAGTAAAGCGTGGTGCCTGGGTAGGCTAGCACCTGCTCGCCCTTATCCAGCAGATGCAGCTTGTCGAGGCGCAGCGTGCTGATAATCACAATATCGCGATCGTAATCGCTGCCGCTGGGCGTTGAGCCTTCGGTCAGGCCGGTATTAGCGGCCTGCATAATAATGATTTTATCCGCCGCGACGCAGGCGCTTAATACGCGCCACAGCTCCAGCAGAGAGCCGGGGAAGACCACGGCCAGCGCTTCCCCCTGGCCGGAACGGAAGCCTTTGCGGTAGCGGGCCGTTTTGGCCGGGTCGGTTAAAACATGGTGCGAGCCAACGTGGCGAGAGAGTTCGTTTATCAGCGTTTTATTATCGGAAGTCATCAAAACAGACATGGATCCACTCCTTGTGATGGCATCAAAAAGCCTGTCGTTAAGCATAGCGCCGAAAAACGTGAGCGTAACGAGGAAATCTCCACGAAATCAGCAGCCAGGTTTGGCTACGCTCTTCTTACCGTGATGGCGATGTGGCAAACTGCACGCCTTAACAAAAGCTTGTGAGAGTGAATCCGATGAAATGGCTCTGTTCTGTAGGGATTGCCGTAAGCCTGGCGCTGCAGCCTGCGCTGGCCGACGAAATGTTTGGCCCGCACCCTTTAACGCCGGAAGCGCGTGATGCCTACGTCACCGACCTGCTGAAAAAAATGACCACCGATGAAAAAATCGGTCAGCTGCGTTTGATAAGCGTCGGCCCGGATAACCCGAAAGAAGCCATCCGCGAAATGATCAAAGCCGGGCAGGTGGGAGCCATTTTCAACACCGTCACCCGCGAAGACATTCGCATCATGCAGGACCAGGTGATGCAGCTCAGCCGCCTGAAAATTCCTCTCTTCTTCGCCTACGATGTGGTGCACGGCCAGCGTACCGTTTTCCCGATAAGCCTCGGCCTGGCGTCCTCGTTCAACCTTGATGCGGTCAAAACCGTGGGCCGGATTTCCGCCTATGAAGCCGCCGACGACGGCCTGAACATGACCTGGGCGCCAATGGTGGACGTCTCGCGCGATCCGCGCTGGGGCCGCGTGTCCGAAGGCTTTGGTGAAGACACCTACCTGACCTCGATGATGGGGCGCACCATGGTGGAAGCGATGCAGGGCAAAAGCCCGGCGGATCGCTACTCGGTGATGACCAGCGTGAAACACTTCGCCGCCTATGGCGCGGTCGAGGGCGGGAAAGAGTACAACACCGTCGACATGAGCCCTCAGCGCCTGTTCAACGACTACATGCCGCCGTACAAAGCCGCGCTGGACGCGGGCAGCGGCGGCGTGATGGTGGCATTGAACTCTCTGAACGGTACGCCGGCTTCCGCCGACAGCTGGTTGCTGAAGGATTTGCTGCGCGACGAATGGAAATTCAAAGGCATCACCATCTCCGATCACGGCGCGATTAAAGAGCTTATCAAGCACGGCGTAGCCAGCGACCCGAAAGACGCGGTGCGCATTGCGCTCAATTCCGGCATCAACATGAGCATGAGCGACGAGTATTACAGCAAGTACTTGCCGGAGCTGGTGAAAAGCGGTGCGGTGCCGATGAAAGAGCTGGATGACGCCGCTCGCCACGTGCTGAACGTCAAATACGACATGGGGCTGTTCAACGATCCGTACAGTCACCTGGGGCCGAAGGATTCTGACCCGGTCGATACCAACGCGGAAAGCCGCCTGCACCGCAAAGAAGCGCGTGAAGTGGCGCGTGAGAGCATGGTGCTGCTGAAAAACCGCCTGCAGACTCTGCCGCTGAAAAAGACCTCCACCATTGCGGTGATTGGTCCCCTGGCGGACAGCAAGCGTGACGCGATGGGCAGCTGGTCTGCCGCAGGCGTGGCCGCGCAGTCTGTCACCCCGCTGGAGGGCATCAAAAATGCCGTCGGCCAGCAGGGCAAAGTGGTGTTTGCGAAAGGCGCGAACGTTACTGATGAAAAAGATATCGTCGAGTTCCTGAACCAGTACGAACCGGCGGTCACCGTTGACCCGCGCACGCCGCAGGCGATGATCGACGAAGCGGTGAAGACGGCGAAAAACGCCGATGCAGTCGTGGCCGTGGTCGGTGAAGCCCAGGGCATGGCGCACGAAGCGTCCAGCCGCACCAACCTGACGTTGCCGCAGAGCCAGCGTGACCTGATTGCCGCCCTGAAGGCTACCGGTAAACCGCTGGTGCTGGTGCTGATGAACGGTCGTCCTCTGGCGCTGGTGAAAGAAGATCAGCAGGCGGACGCAATGCTGGAAGCCTGGTACGGCGGCACAGAAGGCGGTAACGCCGTCGCTGATATTCTGTTCGGCGACTACAACCCGTCCGGCAAACTGCCTATGTCCTTCCCACGCTCCGTGGGGCAAATTCCAACGTACTACAGCCACCTGAATACCGGCCGCCCGTACGATCCGGAAAAACCGAACAAATATACCTCCCGCTACTTCGATGAAGCCAACGGGCCGCTGTATCCGTTTGGCTACGGCCTGAGCTACACCACCTTTAAAGTCGGTGATGTGAAGCTTTCCGCCCCAAGCATGAAGCGCGACGGCAAAGTTGAAGCGTCGGTTACCGTTACCAACACCGGCGACCGCGCAGGGGAAACCGTGGTGCAGATGTACCTGCAGGACGTGACCGCTTCCATGAGCCGCCCGGTAAAAGAGCTGAAAGGCTTTAAGAAAGTGGCGCTGAAAGCGGGTGAAAGCCAGACGGTCAGCTTCCCAATCGACATCAGCGCCCTGAAGTTCTGGAACGCGAAGATGAAGTACGATGCGGAGCCGGGCAAGTTCAACGTGTTTATCGGCCTCGATTCTGCCCGCGTGCAGCAGGGTGAATTTGAGCTGAAATAAAGCAGAGCATTATTAGAATGTAGCCACCTTTAAAGGTGGCTGTTTTTTTAGGTGTAATCAATGCTTCGCTGAAAATTAGCGTATTCCCTGATTATTTTCGCTGGCAAGATTTAGCTCGTTTAATACTGGCGCAACAGAATAGAATGAGCCGCAAACGACAATCACATCGTCGATACTGGCGTCAGCTTTAGCCGCTTCCCAGCCGGATAAAATATCCGGGAAGCTTTTTGCCTTCGGTAAATACTGAGCAATATCTTCAGCTTTAGAGCTTCTGGGGCCCGCCTGAATACCACAGCAATACCACTCTCCGTTGAGATCTTTTAACTGTTCAATAGTGCCGTTGATATCTTTATTAATAAGCATACCGATTACAAAAAGGTACTTTCCCTTTATGGGGAAGTTACGCAATCTTTCCGCTAAATATGCCGCAGCATGCGGATTATGCGCCACATCTAAAATCACCGTCGGTTGATGGCTAATGACTTGAAAACGGCCCGGCAAATTGGCTTTATCAATGACGTCACTCAGCGCGGTAAGATCAAATTTAAGCCCGCTGACGCGCAGAGCCGCTAGTGCGGTAGCCACGTTATCGCGTGGCATTTTAGGCTGGCTCAGCGGCGCAATTTCGCCGAGGTTATCGCTAAACGCCCATGCATCTCCACGGTCTGTTACTTGCCAGTTGACGCCACGCTGATGGGGAATCGCGCCAATCTGTTCCGCATAGCGGAGCAATGATGCCGGTGCCTGAACTTGCCCAATCACCGCCGGACGTCCACTACGGAAGATGCCCGCTTTGATTTCGCCGATGGCTTCGGTGCCTTTCCCCAGCCAGTCTTCATGATCCAGTGCCACGTTGGTAATCACAGAGACATCCGGCGTGAGAATGTTGGTCGCATCGTCCCGGCCGCCCATGCCGACCTCAATGATGGCGACATCAACCTGAGCCCATTTCATCAGGCAAAATGCGCCTAGCGTATTGAACTCGAAAGGCGTGAGCGTCGTGGCCTCGCGCGCTTTTTCAATTTCAACAAAAGCAGCAATGTGGGCGGCGTCCGACAGCTCCTGGCCCTGAATGCGCACGGTCTCTTTATAATGCATCATGTGGGGGGAGCTGAAGACGCCCACTTTGTGTCCTGACAGCATCAGCACTTTTTCAAGGGTATGGCAGGTGGTGCCTTTGCCGTTGGTCCCGCCGACCAAAAAGACAAAAGGGGCGGGCCGTAAGACATTCAGTTTGGCTGCCACGTCCCTGATTCTGTCCAGGCCCATATCAATGACCTGTGAATGAAGGCTGTCGATGTAAGCCAGCCAGCGGGGTAAGTCTGCGGTGAGATCGGGTATGTTGGCGCGGTTGCTCATCAAATATTCCTTGGTTAAGCATCATCACTTTCTGGGACGAAAACTGAGGCAGGGCCATATTATCCAGATAAAGAAAAAATAGGATCCGGCAGTTGTAAGCAATAAATAATGAGTTTTTGAAGCTATCTTGAATATTTAATCCACCGACAATTTAAGCGGGTTTGTACCGGCACAGCATCTTGTTTAGCATTTCACACCAACAAAAAACTCATAAAATAAAGATGAATAAAATGCGACAGTGAAACGTTAGCTGAGTATGTCCGCTACCGGAAATACTCCATGCTTCGTATTCTTCTCAAAATAATCCTCGGTCTGTCGATTAGCCCCTGGCTTTATGCCGCGCCGGAAAGCTACAGCGTCCTTACGCCGCAAACGGCGATAGCACTTTCATGGCGCGCGTTTGGCGAGACTTCTCAGGCGCACCTCGACGGCGTCACTGGCTCACTTTTGCTGGATGCAGGGAACGACATGCACGACAGCATCAGCGTACGCATCCCGGCCGCAACGCTGCAGGCTTCAAACAGCCTGCTGACTTATCAACTGCAGAGCGGGCTATTCTTTGATACCGCACATTACCCAACGCTCTCGTTTAGCAGCACCAGGGTTGTGGCCCAGGGGGCCGGGCGTTACCGGATTTTCGGCCTGCTGCAGGTAAAAAATGTTCAGCGTCCGGTGGTTTTGGAGGCGAGTCTGGATAACGCCCCCGCATTAACTTCAGGCCAAAATGCCCTCTCATTACGTGCCACAACGGTTATCTCCCGCGCCGCCTTTAATATGGATAAATTTGAGGCCGTGGTGGATGACAGTATTGCGATTGAGATTAAAATCCGCGCGAGGATTGGCTAGGTTTTTTAATGTAAGTATTTGTTTTATGTGTATTTAATTGCTTATTCTTTGAGGTGGTCGGTGTCCCTATTTAAACCTTTCAATTTTCCGTTCACCCGTAGATCGATTTCCCATATACGCTCAGATCACGGTGAACGTGCCAGGGGGCATTACGCCATGCCCCCTGACAACCCCCGGCGCCCGGCGAGCTCATCGCCGCTGAAGCGGTAAACCCACCGGTTATCACCCAAACATTCGGGGTCGTTCGCGATTCGTTCCCGACGATCGCTCTCTTTCGCTGTTCCCGACAGCTCAACCCCGCCTGAGTTGGGTCATAACCGGGGGTGCTGAGAGCCGGGAACAAGGGCGTGGCTTTGAGACCTGAAGCAACGTTAACGTTCCGTGTGGCTGCGGGTATAAAGCGAGGCACGGTTCCGGCTTAAATCGCCTCCGTTTTCTCTCCGACTGGCCAGGGTCCGGACGTCGGGAACGGCCGGAGGCTGAGAGCGTCGGGAACGCGTCTCAGCCGACCCAGGACTGGGAGATAAAACGGAGGTCTGCCGCTCACGCGGTCGATTTATTTGGCCGGGAGTCCGGGGGCTCGGGGGAGTGACGGTGGCTCCCCCGAGCCGTTCACCGTCTCTGTGATGGCATATCAAACCGAACTGGAAGTGAACGGGACCTTAGCCGACCCTGCATAATCACGGGTATTTGCTGCCATAAGCCTGACCGGAAACCATCAATACAAATTCTGCGGCGTAAAAATCCCGTGGTGGGAAGTGCGTAAAGGAATCACTGTGGCAGGCGCTGGGGCAGGCGCAGCGCTGAGCGAATCAATGAAAGCTCTGGCCCACCACTGGCTGTCGTACCTTTCCACTTTGGCCAGCAGCTGCTGGTGGCGACGTTTCCGCTCGTGCAGCGGCATCGTCAGCGCGGAATAAAGCGCATGGCTTGCTTCGTTGGCATCGTAGGGGTTGATCAACACCGCATCCGTCAGCTGTTCCGCCGTGCCGGTCAGGGCCGACAGCATCAGTACGCCGGGGTCTTCGGCATCCTGCGCGAGAACAAAAGCTTTCGCCTCCAGGCTCATCCCCTCAGAAAGTGGGGTGAACATCGCCACGTGGGCGTTACGGTAAAACGCGTGAATCAAATCGGAGTGGCAAAGATGGTTGCGAATATAGTTGATGGGGTACCAGGTCGCATCCCCAAAGCGAGCGTTAATTTCTGCGCACTGGTGTTCCAGCTGGTCGCAGAGATCCCGCGCCGACCACGAATAGCCCCTTGAAGCGTCAGAGATTTGCAACAGGCTGACGTCACGCAGGTACTCCGGGTGCGAACTTAGAAACGTTTCCATCGTATTCAGGTGGCAGTGCACGCCGCTGATATCGCTGATCGTGTCGTTGCTGATCACAATCTGGCGAGGGTAGTTCCGCACCGCTTCGGCGTTGGTGTGCGAAAGCGGTGGCAGAGTTTTATCCACGCCGCAGGGGAAAATCCCCAGCCGGATAATCTGCCCGTTGAGCTGAATAAGATTATCCGCCAGCCGCTCCACGCGGTAAAACCGCAGCGCATAGGCGAGGAAATTATTCACATCTCCGCTCGACTGAAAGCCGAGCAGATCGTAGCTGAACAGCGCCTGCATCAGGCTGTCGTGTTCAGGTACCGAACGCAGCACATCGCCTGGCGGGAAGGGCTGATGCAGGAAAAAGCCGCAGCGGTTGGTGTAGCCATCCTCTTTGAGCATCTTGCCGGTGAACAACAGATGGTAGTCCTGCACCCAGACGAGATCGTCAGGCTCGATTTTGGCGGCCACCCGCGCTTTCACGTCATGGTTATAGTTTTTCCAGGTGGTGAAATACTCTTTTTTATAGTGGATCAAATCCGGGCGATTGTGGAAAACCGGCCACAGCACCTGATGAATATAGCCCTGGTAAAAGTTGTCATACTCGTTGGGGGTCAGCACCCAGCTGTATTGCTGGTAGCCCGACTGACTGAAAAAACGCTCTTTTCTCTGCTTGTTCCCTGCGGCTATTTCACCGTTCCAGCCAAACCACAGGCCCGAATGTTTCTTCAGAACGGCATGAAGTACCGGAAGCAGAGGATCGCCGCGCTGCCCGCGTTCTGGTTCGCAGCGATTAGACAGCATGATAAGACGAGACATACATCACCTCAGGTTAGCATTCAGGTTAAGAGCACACGGGTGTTAGCGGGACAGCACCGCTTCTTCCTGGGTCACAATAGTTTCAAACCACGCCAGTTCCGCCAGCTTGTGGGTCACCCACTGGCGGGAGAACGCTTCCCCCAGGCTTTCGGCCATGTAATGACTTTGCTGAAACTCATCGATTGCGACGTGCTGGAACAGCGGCAGCTCAGGGGCAAACAGGGCTGAATTTTTCAGGGTATCGCTGTCGATATTTTCCAGGCCGTAAAGCATGCCGGTCAGAATGGCGGCCATCGCCAGATACGGGTTCACGTCGGCCCCGGCGAGGCGGTACTCAATGCGGCGGTTGCCGTCGTCAGAGCAGGGAATGCGCAGGGCGGCGCTGCGTTTGTTGTAGCCCCAGGAACTGAACAGCGGCTCGGTAAGGTTTTTGCGAAGCCGCCTGAAAGAGTTGACGTGTGGGGCAATAATGGCCACGGCGGCGGGCATTGTTTGTAGCATCCCCGCCAGGCAGAGCTGGGTCATTTCGTTCAGGTTTTCCGCCGGGGAGGCAAAAACGTTGTCGCCTTTGCGGTCGTTCAGGCTGATATGAAAATGCAGGCCGTTTCCGGCCAGGTGCGAAAACGGCTTCGCCATAAAGTTGGCCTGATAGCCAAACTTATCGGCCACGATGCTGGTCAGGCGGCGTAGCGCCAGCACGCTTTCGCACACGCCGACGATGTCTTTGCCATGCTTCAGGTTCAGCTCAAACTGCCCGGCTTCCGCTTCGCAGACGATACCGCTCAGCGGCAGCTTTTGATCGGCGGCGGCCTGCTCCAGCGCTTCAATAAAAGCGGTGTAATCGGAAGGGACGGGCATATAAAAGCAGCCCTGGGCCGGCACGTCCTGTTGGGCTTTGCTGACCAGGTAAAACTCTATTTCCGGCGCAGCGACCGGGTAGAGGCCGTGGTAATGAAACTTCTGCAGGACATTTTCCAGCACCACTCTGGGTTCTAGCGCGTAGCCGCTGCCGTCGCTCTGCTTCATGGTTAACAGCAGCTGCGCGTTGTGCTTCGGGTCGTGGGCGCAGGGCCGCAGCGTCCCCGCCACTGGCAGGCAAAGCCCGTCGGGCTCGTCGTATTCCACGCTGGCTGATGCCTGGCTAAAAGGTTTACCCTCGTGATCCATCGCGTAAACGGACTGCGGGAAATAGCAGCCGGCAGAGAGCGACAGCAGGCTGTCTACCGCGATGCGCTTGCCGCGAAAAGCCCCGTTGACGTCATTGAGGTAAATATCAACGTGCTTTGTGTCGGGGTGACGCTGCAGGTAGCGCTGTACCTCTTCGGCAAACTCTTTAGCTCGCTCCGCCGCTGGCTTTTGCCGCACTGACTGGCCGACGGATTCTTCATTGGATGAAGCCTGCGGCAAAGCGAAAAGCGTAAAAATGTTTTTAACGAGTGAGTGGTGAATGAGTGAGTTCATGGCGGTCTTTTTCTAAGCCTCTCGGCGACGAAAAGAGCATATTCACTGGCGTATAAAAAGAAGGTAAAAAAGCCCAGGCGGTGGGTAAAAAAAGTATAAATGGCAATAAGTGTGGGGATGTAGCCCGGCACCTGCGGCTGTCCGCCTGTCCAAACGAGTTCGCATATCATATACCGCTTAGTGCTTTCCCCAGCCGATTCAAACTCGGCTATTCTTTGTTTACTGCATGATTTTTAAGTAAAGAACAACGAGGAATAACTATGAACATATCAACACGTTGGGGTTTGGCAGGGTTAGTGATGTTGGCAACAGGCGCGCAGGCGGCGGAACCGGTGAAAGTCGGCTCTAAAATTGACACCGAAGGCTCTTTGCTCGGCAATATTATTTTGCAGGTTCTGGAAAGCCACGATGTAAAAACCGTGAATAAAGTCCAGCTCGGCACCACCCCGGTTGTGCGCGGGGCGATTACCTCCGGCGAGCTGGATATTTACCCGGAATACACAGGCAACGGCGCGTTCTTCTTTAAAACTGAAAACGATCCGGCCTGGAAAGATGCCCAGAAGGGCTATGAAAAAGTTAAGCAACTGGATTACGACAAAAATCACCTGGTCTGGCTGACGCCGGCCCCGGCCAACAACACTTACACCATCGCGGTACGTAAGGACCTGGCGGAGAAAAACCACCTGGTTTCCCTGGCGGATCTTAGCGAATACCTGAAAAAGGGCGGCACCTTTAAGCTGGCGGCTTCCGCCGAGTTTATCGAGCGCTCCGACGCGCTGCCGGCCTTCGAAAAAGCCTACGGCTTTAAGCTGGAACAAAGCCAGCTGCTTTCCCTGGCCGGGGGCGACACCGCAGTAACCATTAAAGCAGCGGCACAGCAAACCTCCGGCGTTAATGCCGCGATGGCCTACGGCACCGATGGCCCGGTTGCGGCCCTGGGCCTGGAAACGCTCACCGACCCGAAAGGCGTGCAGGCCGTTTCTGCGCCAACCGCCGTAGTGCGTGAGGCCGTGCTGAAAGAGTACCCGCAAATTGGCGACTGGCTGAAACCGGTCTTTATTTCCCTCGACCAGAAAACGCTGCAGCAGCTGAATGCTAAGATTGCCGTGGAAGGTCAGGATGCCAAAAAAGTGGCCGCTGATTATTTAAAGCAAAAAGGCTTTGTTAAATAGCCTGCTGGCGGCGTGCATTGTGCTTCAAAGCCCGAAATGCACGTCGTTATTTGGTCTGCCTCAAACAGTCGACAACGCCGGTTGTCGGCTGTTTGTCATCAATCTGCTGGAATGACGTTTGCTAAAAATTCATAACAGGGTACTGCTGCTGCTGGTGTTACTGCTGGCGGCCGCCTTGATGTTACTCCCGATCATCAACAACGCGCCTAACCGCCTGGTTTCCGGCGAGCCGCTGGGCGTCACCCAGTTGCCCGGCACGCTGTATTACTGGCTGGCGATTCCTTTTCTGATGCTGGCTGGCCTGACGCTGGCCCCCGCCCGCGCCCTCACTCAGCTGGTGATTATTGCCACCGGCGAGCTGCTGTTTATCGGCCTGCTGTTACTGCTGGGACACACCGCGAGCCAGCTTGCCCTGGAGGGCAGTTCCCTCGCGCGTACTTCCCCCGGCAGCGGGCTGTGGCTGATGCTGGCGGTTTGCCTGCTGCTTTGCGCCGATGCCGCTAACAGACTCACGGCCAGCCCTTTGTGGCGGCTCTTGCTGAATCTCCAGGTCTGGGTCGTCCCCGTCGCGCTGCTGGCAACCGGCTACTTCAGCGATCTTTCGCTGATGAAGGAGTACGTCAACCGCCAGGACGTGTTTGACGATGCCCTGAGCCGCCACCTGGCCCTGCTGGCCGGTACGCTGGCTCCGGCGCTGCTGATTGGCGTCCCGCTGGGGCTCCTTTGCTATCGCCGCCCGGCCTGGCAATCCGGCGTGTTTTCTCTGCTCAACGTGATCCAGACGGTGCCTTCCGTGGCGCTGTTTGGCCTGCTTATTGCGCCGCTGGCGGGTCTTGCCGCCTGGCTGCCGTGGCTGGGGAAAATGGGCGTGAGTGGGATTGGCGTCGCGCCTGCGCTGATTGCGCTGGTGCTTTATGCGCTCTTGCCGCTGGTGCGTGGCGTGGTGGCGGGTTTGCAGCAGGTACCGCGCAACATCGTGGAAAGCGCGCTGGGCATGGGTATGTCGCGGGCACAAATTTTCTGGCGAGCGGAAGTGCCGCTGGCGTTGCCGGTGCTGCTCCGCAGCCTGCGTGTGGTCTGCGTGCAGACTATCGGCATGGCGGTTATCGCCGCGCTGATTGGCGCAGGTGGATTTGGCTCGATTATTTTCCAGGGGCTGTTGAGCAGCGCGCTGGATCTGGTTCTGCTTGGCGTGATGCCGGTTATCGCCCTGGCGGTGATCGTCGACGCGCTGTTTAAGCTGTTTATTTCTCTGCTGGAGGCAAAATAATGATCGAGTTCGATCGCGTCAGCAAATACTTCCACGGCGAAGCGGCGGTCAGTGATTTGACGCTGAACATCCTTGAAGGGCAATTCACCGTGCTGATCGGCACCTCCGGCTCAGGCAAGTCCACCACGCTGAAGATGATCAACCGCCTGGTAGAGCACGACGAAGGGCGCATTCGCTTTGCCGGGGAAGAAATCCGCAGCTTTGACCCGAAGGCGCTTCGCCGCCGCATGGGCTACGCCATTCAGTCCATCGGCCTGTTCCCGCACTGGACGGTGGCGCAGAACATCGCCACGGTGCCTGAGCTGCTGAAGTGGCCGAAGGCGAGAGTGGCCGAACGTATTGACGAGCTGCTGGAGCTGTTAGGCCTGGACGCCGCGCAGTTCCGCGACCGCTATCCACACCAGCTTTCCGGCGGGCAGCAGCAGCGCGTGGGCGTGGCACGTGCGCTGGCGGCCGACCCGGAGGTGCTGCTGATGGACGAGCCTTTTGGTGCGCTGGACCCGGTCACCCGCGCGACGCTGCAGCAGGAGATGATCCGCATTCATCAACTGCTGGGGCGCACCATCGTGCTGGTGACCCACGACATTGACGAGGCCTTAACGCTTGCCGACAACATCGTGCTGATGGACGGCGGCAAAGTTATCCAGCAGGGAACGCCGCTGGAGCTGCTGACCAACCCGGCCAACGACTTTGTGCGTGATTTCTTTGGCCGCAGCGAGCTTGGCGTCCGGCTGCTTTCACTGCGCCACGTCGCGGACAGCATTCGCGCCGATGAACGTCTGGAAGGGGAACCTATCCGGGCAGACATGACGCTGCGCGAAGCGCTCTCGCTGTTTATCGACCGCCAGTGCGAAAAACTGCCGGTGGTGGATGCCCAGAATCAGCCCTGCGGCGTGCTGCACTTTAGCGACCTGGTCAGGAGGAGAGAACATGCGCCTGCTGCGTGACCCTTTGCTGTGGCTTATCGCGCTTTTTGCTGCGCTGCTGGTGCTGCTGCCCTACACCAGCGGGCTGTTTAGCTGGCTGTTCCCGCAGCTGACCAGGCCGATGTACCAGCAGGACAGCTTTGTCTCTCTGGCGCTGGCGCACTTAACGCTGGTGGGCATTTCCAGCGTGGTTGCTGTGGTGATTGGCGTGGGGCTGGGGATTCTGGTCACGCGTCCGGCGGGGGAAGAGTTTCGTTCGCTGGTGGAGACCATTACCGCCGCCGGGCAAACTTTTCCGCCGGTGGCCGTCTTAGCCGTGGCGGTGCCGGTGATGGGGTTCGGGCAAGAGCCGGCGATCATCGCGCTGGTGATTTACGGCCTGCTACCGATTTTACAGGGGACGCTGGCGGGAATTGGCGCTGTGCCTGAATCCGCGCGCGAGATTGCGCTTGGCATCGGCATGAGCCGCGGGCAAATGCTGCGGAAAGTGGAACTGCCGCTCGCCGCGCCGGTTATTCTGGCGGGCATCAGGACGTCGGTGATTATTAATATCGGCACCGCAACGATCGCGTCTACCGTGGGCGCTAACACGCTCGGGTCACCGATTATTATCGGGCTAAGCGGCTTTAATACCGCCTATGTGATTCAGGGCGCGGTGCTGGTGGCGCTGGCGGCAATTGTTACTGACCGCCTGTTTGAGCGCCTGGAAAGTTACGTCACGCGCCATGCAAAATAACGATGTAGCCGACCAGCATCACGCCGCCAATGCCGCCGATCGCCATAACCAGCATTCCGCCCACAAGGGCCATTTTTGACAGTTTCATCCGTTGCTCCGTTTGTTAACGAAGCGATTATAAAGGGAAGCGGGGTTGTTAATGAACCTTTGATTGTGACGAAGAGGGAAAAAGGCCATTTTCCCTCTTTATTGTCGTCAGTCCGTGGGCTGTCTGCGCTCAACGTTACCCAGCACAAAAACGGGCAGCCCTGCGCTGCGCCACGATTCAATCTGGTCTATTTGCCGTTCTCCGGGGCAGTCACCGCACCAGACCAGCAGCGTTTGCCGGTCAAAAATCTCCGGTTTCAGGCTGCTCAGCGAATTAGCCAGCACGTCGACCCGCCAGCCTTGCTGGCTGGCAATCCACGCCGCCATCCACAGCCGCGTTGTGTCCTGCACGTTCCAGCCCACGACTAAAGCATCTCTGCCATTTTGCTTGCGCGCGGTGGCAATACACATCGCGATATAGTTGATCAGAGCGCCGTCCAGCAGGCTAAGCAGCGCGCAGAGCGCAATTTGCTGCCCGTAAAGGCGGCGACGCAGCGGAAGATAGAGATATTGCACCAGCGTGTGCGCCGGATAGATACGCCCAATGTCGGCTATCCAGGCGCGGAGCAGGTTGGGGTTGCCGCTTTGCAGATGGCGGAGCAGCGTTTCCTGCCGCTCTCCCCAGGCGTGTTCTTTTTCCCGGTGTTCACCGCTGAGTAGGCCTTTGACTTTGCTGACCTGCACGCCTTGCTCGATCCAGGTTTGGATCTCGCGAATCCGCTCGATGTCGGCGGAGTCAAACAGGCGATGCCCGCCGTCGCTTCGCTTAGGTTTGAGCAACCCGTAACGCCGCTGCCAGGCCCGGAGGGTTACCGGATTAATATTGCAAAGCGCAGCCACTTCTCCGATGGAATAAAGCGCCATAATGTCACCTGATACCTTAAGGGGAGGCCCTTACTAACTGTAGTAAGTTCTGGTGAGTTTGGCTTCATTGGGCGAGATTTCTTGGGGGATTGGCGTTGTTGCTTAATCACATTTCTCTTTCAAATCTTCCACAGATATCTTTCGCTCCGCAGTTATGCCGTTCACCGATAATTCAGTTTCCCTTGTACTTTCAGAGCACGTGAACGTGTCAGGGGGCATTACGCCATGCCCCCTGACAACCCCCGGCGCCCGGCGAGCTCATCGCCGCTGAAGCGGTAAACCCACCGGCTATCACCCAAACATTCGGGGTCGTTCGCGATTCGTTCCCGACGATCGCTCTCTTTCGCTGCTCCCGGCAGCTCAACCCCGTCTGAGTTGGGTCATAGCCGGGGGCGATGAGAGTCGGGGACAAGGGCGTGGCTGTGAGACTTACAGCTACCCAAACGTTCAGAGTGGCTGCGGGATTGAAGCGAGGCACGGTTCCGGCTTAAATCGCCTGCGTTTTCTCTCCGACTGGCCAGGGTCCGGGCGTCGGGAACGACCGGAGGCTGAGAGCGTCGGGAACGCATCTCAGCCGACCCAGGACTGGGAGATAAAACGGAGGTCTGCCGCTCACGCGGTCGATTTATTTTGCCGGGAGTCCGGGTTCTTAGGGGAGTGACGGTGACTCCCCTAAGACGTTCACCGGTGCGGGGGCTGCATATAAAACAGGACTCAAATTGAACGGAATATTAGCCAGTCTTTCATAACGCCTATTTATGACTAAGAGACAGCTCTGGACCGGCTTAATCCTCGAAGTACCAGTACCCCTGGTTAATCAGCGCCGTCAGCTGGCGGATAAATTCGTCATCCTCCACGGCGGCACCCAGCTCCGTTTTGGTCAGCCGGGTATAGCGGCACATTGACACGGCGGCGGCCTGATGGCTAACGTCCAGCGGTTCACTGTTGACGAAGAAACCCTCGCCAACCTGCAATACCCGCAGCCCGCTCAGGCGAATCAGCTCTTCTCCGCCAGCCAGCGCGGCGGCCACTTCTTCGGGCTCGTAAGGCGGCTCTGCAGATGCAATATCCAGCTCGTGCCGCGGCGTGGTCACAAAGCTGCCGAACCACTGGTTGAACGCTTCCGGCTGGCTAATCAACGCCGTCATCATGTCGCGCAGGCGTTCCAGCTCGTAGTTTTCTACTTTGCCAGGGTTTACGCGGCAGGTGAGATCCGGGTCGCTGTAGTGATCGCCGCCGAGGTCATTTTCCAGCACGTAATCGGCAAAGCTGCTGATTAAGTCGCGGCTGTTTGGCCCGCGGAAGCCAACCGAATAGTTCAGCGCCGTTTCATGGGTAAAGCCGTCGTGCGGGAAGCCAGGCGGAATGTAGAGGATATCGCCGGGGGCTAAATCTTCATCGATGATCGGCGTGAACGGCTCAACGTGCAGCAGCGCTGGGTGCGGGCAAAACTGCTTCAGCGGCAGCTTATCGCCCACGCGCCAGCGGCGGCTGCCCATCCCCTGGATAATAAACACGTCATAGTTGTCGATATGCGGGCCAACGCCGCCGCCCGGTACGGAAAACGAAATCATCAAATCATCCAGCCGCCAGTCCGGCAACACGCGGAAAGGGCGCACCAGCGCGGCGGCGGGTTCGTGCCAGTGATTAACGGCCTGGGCCAGCAGCGACCAGCCGGTCTCGCCGAGATTATCAAAGTGTTCAAAGGGGCCATTGCTGGCGTGCCATTTTCCCTCTTTAAAACTGACCAGCCTGCTGTCGACTTCATTTTCCATTGCAAGGCCGGCAAGTTCGTCGGGCGTTATAGGGTCGACAAAATTAGGCAGTGCGTTTTTGAGCACCACCGGCTTTTTCTGCCAGTACGTTTCCATAAACGCTGGCCAGTTGAAATTAAGTTGATAATCCACGGTTATTTACCCCTGTGCGGAAGGAGGCCGATTATAGAGAGCGGCGTCCGCCGCCGACCTTGTCATGGGTCAATCTGCCGCTACATTCCCGCTTTTTCTCCGGCCAGAAAACGCCGGGGCTATCGGTTTTTTCTGATTTTATTTTAACATTCAACCGGGCTGCAGCCCTTGCTGTGGCTGGTTTTTTCTGGTTTTACACAGAGTTAAAGAAAATTTAGCCTGGAACCGGAACTGAATTCTTACCACTGACTAAGCGGAGAACGTGTTTGACTGTTAAGGGGTAACAGCATGGGATTAGGAATATCGGCTTTTATCAAGCCAGGGCGAGCCATTAGCGACCGTGAAATTACCGATTTACAGCAGGGGCGGTCATGCGCCTCAGCGATAAAACAAAGCAAAGCGCCACCCACGCAAATCGCGTCGGGGTCACTGCACGCCGAGGCCGGAGCTACGCTGCCCCCCGGTGGACTAAGGCAGAGTGCGGCAAATACGCAGACGCCGCAAAAAGGAATGTTCAGCCGTTTTTTAGGACGGCATCGCAGCGGACAAGATGCCGCGCAAATTACGATTCCCGCCACGGCAAGCGCTTCTCGCGCCAGCAGCCCAAGTCTCTATAGCCAGGCCAGCGCTTCTCGTGCCACTAGCCCAAGCCTTTACAGCCAGCCCAGTGCCAGTTCCGCCAGCGTTTATAGTCAGCCGGATGTGTCCGACCCGAACGCCATCCCCAGTAATGAAGTCGGAACGCCCGGCAGCCACTTTGCCGAGCTGCCGCTGGAGATTGAGCCTGAAAAAAACATGCTGCTGGAAACCCGGCTATCGCTCGATAAAAAAGGGCGGCTGGAGATCGATACGCCCGCAACCTCTGCGCCTCTACATGCCCTGATGGAAAAAACCATCGGCCATGACCGCCTGCGTTATCAAAATCACCTGGCCAGCGACGACGGCCATCAGCATGTTTTGCTGGATAAAGAAGGGCGGTTGATGACGCTGCGCAGCCAGCCCGGCGCGTTTATTGCCCTCAGCCACAGTCAGCAAAAAGTGGAGTGGCGGGAAGTACATCCTCCCCATCGGGGATTTATGCGCCGCCAAAGCCTGGCGCCCGCCGGGCAGCATCTTTCCTGGCACGACCGCCAGACCGTCGAGATTGGCGGTGAGAAAGTGCGTCTGCCGGAAACGGGCATCCGCGACCGCCTGACGGACAGCGTTACCGACGGCGACGGCACGCGCTACCGCCTGCACGACAAAAAACTCTTTAGCTTTGACAGCGCCGCCAACGCCTGGCAATCGCTCTCCGGCGAGGACGATAAACTCTCCTCCCTGTCGCGCCAGAGCGACGGCATGCTGTGGCGAGTGAACGACGACAAACAGCTTGGCAGCGCCGTGGGTGACACGATCAAGGTCAATTTTGAGCACAAAATCGATCACTATGCGGTAGGTCCGAAGCGCGATGCTCTGGTGCTGCTGAGCGACGACGAGAAGAAGCCGCAGGTGGCCTATCTGGCCAACCTGGCGGCGACCGATCCTCAGCCTAAAATGCTGACGCTGCCCGAGAACATGACGCTGAAGAAAACGGCGCTGCACGGCCCGCTGCTGTTTGCGCTGGACAACAATGGCCGGCTGCACTGCGGCGACAAACCTGATGCACAAAGCACGGCGCTGACCTTTGGGGAAGCCCGGCACAAGCCGCTGCTGGATAACATCACGCAATACGTGGCCGCGACCGTTGAAGATGGCGCGCGAATCGAAGATATGCTGGCCGATGAAACCGATCGCCTGCACCTTATCGTGAAGGATAAGTACGACCAGAAGCACGCCATTACCTTCCACTGGCACGGCGGCGATCTCAAGCCGCAGAGCAGCTGGAACCTCAGCGACAGCCTGGTGCTCGACTACCAAAAAGGGCTGCCGCAGGTCACGCCTGCCGCCCATGATGTGGTGGATCTCGGGCGGCTCGGCAAGCTGGCTTTGCACGACGGCAAAGTGCACTACTTCAACGAAACTACCGGCCTGTGGGCCGCTTCCGACGAAAAAGCGGACAAGCTGCAGTGCGGCCTGGACGGCCAGCCGTGGCTGATGAAAGACGGCGAGCTGAAGCGCCTCAAGGTCAACCTGAGCAGTAACAAAGTTGACCACGGCAGCAACGTTTTTGCGCTGCCGCAGGTGACCAAAAGCGTAAGCGCCGATCTGGCCACGGCCGGGTTGGACAAAGCCGAGAAAGCGCAGGCATTCACGGCGATCGACAGCCGCCGCTATCTGGCGGTGAACGAAAAAGGCGATATCGGCTTCCACCACATAGACACCACCACTCGCCGCAATCAGCGTGCCACCCAGACGCTCAGTCAGGCGGCTCTGCAGCAGCAAATTGAGAAGCTGGTCCCCGGCAGCGCGGGGAAAGAGGATGCGGCAAAAGTCAGCGATCTCGCCCTCGATGAAGACAAGCAGCTTTGGCTGTTAAGCAAAGAGGGGAGCCTGTTCAGCCTGCCGGAAAACGGCTGGAGCAGCGGCAAAGCTGACGGGTTAGCGAAAGCCACTCTGCCGGCAAACGAGGACGGCAGCCAGCCTGAACTCACCGCGCTGCAAACCTCGGCTAAGGGGCAAGTCAGCGCCCTCGACAAGCAGGGCAATTCGTTTGTCTTCAAAACCGGAGCCTGGGAAAAAGGCGACCCGGCGACCGCGCCGGTGGCGGAACCCAACATGGCTCGCCAGCACTACGAGCGCCTGACGAAAGCTTCAAAAGACTGGCGCCTGCCGGGTACCGGGATCACCTTCAAACGCGAGGTAAACTTCCTCGGCCAGACCGGGCAGGACGGCAAGCAGGTTCGGACCTCGTTCCGCACTCGTCTCAGCACGTTTGTCTTCCGTCCGTCGCTGGAATGGCCGCGCCCGATAAAAACCGCCGCCTATTCTATTCAGCACCGCTACGCCGGGCGTGAAGGGCTGAAAGACGTCTACCAGCAGCAGGGGGATTTGACCCAGCGGCTGAAGGCGCTCTCGCAGCAGCCGGGCAAAGCGGCTCCGCGCCCAGGCTTAAGCCAGCGTCTCGAAATCATGAGCGGGGAAACGGCGCGCCAGTGGCAGCCGCAGGAAAAAGCGCTGCTGGAAGAAATGAGCAGCTTTGCACGCCAGCTTTCCGACAGCAGCACGCATTACTGCGAGCAAATTGGCCAGCACTATGGCGTGCGTGACGAACGCCGCCAGGAGGCCACGCCTTCTCGTTTTGGGCTGAACCATAGCCAAAGCGGGGCGCTGAACCCGTCGAGCAGCCGCCAGGATAATTTGACCGGGCAACTGAACGAATTGCTGCGGCGCTATCCGGCCGATAAAAGCAACCACGCCGGGGCGATTATTGCCGAGCTGGAAGCGCGGCAAATAACCCTTAACCACCAGAAAGAACAGGTCCCGATGGGGCGCCAGCGCGATATCCATGACGACATCGGGCTGGTGAAATCCAGGGTAATGCTGGACGTGCTGG
Organism: Cedecea sp. Ae19-4; assembly: GCF_059801165.1. Classification (NCBI taxonomy): domain Bacteria; kingdom Pseudomonadati; phylum Pseudomonadota; class Gammaproteobacteria; order Enterobacterales; family Enterobacteriaceae; genus Cedecea; species Cedecea sp. Ae19-4. Next base: position 555,068 of record NZ_JBCHWG010000001.1, read on the forward strand.
CGCTGAAATCCCTGCATGATTCGGTGGATGAGCTGCAGCAGGCCTCGCTGCTGGGCGAACCTCAGCGTTCAGCCAAAATGACGGAAATTGCCGCCAACGTGGCCCGGCTAAGGGACAGCGAATGGGGCGGGAACGTGATTAAAACGGTCACCACTCAGGGCTTCGGCAACCACAAGTCGCTGGAGGCCAACTATGACGCCATCAAGGCAATGACCAAGGCGTTCAGCAAAGAAAACCACGGCGTTAACATCAATACCAAAACCGTGATGCAGGCGGAAAACCAGCGCGAAATGCAGGACAAAATGGTCTCCACCGTGCTCTCGCTGGAGAGCGGCGAAAACCTGGCGTTCAGCCGCACCTATGGGGCGTCTGCCACCGCCACGGTGGCACCGGGCACTCAGGTTGTGGCGGGCGTTGGCGGCAAAGTGGGTGCAGATCGTGGCTACACTATGAGCTTTTCACGCGGCGACACGGGAATTAACGTCAGCTTCGGGCGCACCGGTGCCGTGTCGGCAACCGGCATCGTGGGCGTCGGCTACAACGTGCTGACCGACTACAACAAAACCCACAAAGTTTACCTCGACGGTGACCATAAGCACCCGCTGTCGCAGGGCGTTCGCCTGGGCGGCGGCGTCACGCTGGGCGGGCAGCTTCAGTCCCAGCACGGTGTCTCGTTTGAACTGGCGGAGCACGAAATCCCCGGTTTTATCGAACAGCTGAGCAGCGGCACGCTGGATCCGCTGGAGTTTTTGAACCGGGGTGCCAACCACAGCGTGAAAAGTGGCGCAACCCAGAGCTTCAGCGTGGACATCAACGCCGCCGCGCTGGCGAGCGTTGGCTTCCCGTTTACCGACAGCCACGAGAAAGATTTCCCGACCAGCGCCCGCCTCGGCGGCGGCGTCTATGCCAACACTAACCTGCTGGCGGGCAGCCGCGAACGAACGGACTCACGCAACGCCGAAGGGCAGGGCGTCAGCCACAGCGACCACCGCCTGAGGGCATTTAACCAGATGAGCGCCGGGGCTAACATCGCCATTCCGGTCAGCACCACCCTTCAGCCGAAGCACAAAGATCCCTTCTCGGTGGGCGTCGGCGTCGGGGCCAGCGTGCAGCTGTCAATCAACAACCGGACGACGCACAGCCTCACCGTAGACTTAAAAAATGCCCAGCCGGTGGAGGGCGTTCACCTGGAAAAACTGATGACCACGCTGGGCAAGCAGTTTACCGACAGCGCCTCCACGCAGCTGCTGGCCAAACTGAAAGAGGAGCCGAAAGAAGGGGAGCTGCCGATCTCCGTGGCCGATAAGCTCAGCCAGCTGGATGCCCATTTTACACGCTGGTATCCGCCTGCCGATAACGCGAAGGCGCGCCGTCCGCTGCTCGACACGCTGCAGCAGCTGACCGCCCGGCAGCAGCAGGCCGACTCGCTTTCCGTGCAGAATACGCAGCCGGAACCGACCAATGCCGAGGTGGATGCGCTTATCACCGGGCTACGCGGCGAGTTTACCGACCTCGCCAGCCGCCAACTTCTGGATGAACTCACGCCGGCGGAAGGGGCTCCACGCCTGCCGATGTCAGCCGGAGAGCGGCTGGGCAAGCTGGAAACCCACTTTGCCCGCTTTATTCCGCCGTCGCGGCACCACGAGCTGACGGGCAACGGCCCGCAGGCGGCGCTACAGTCGCTGCAGCAAACCGTGCGCCAGCAAAATGCGGTGCTCAACCAGCAGCAGCTGGTGAACAAGGCGGAATACCAGTCCACCTATAAGAACCTTTCGCGCATCGACAACAACGGCTTGTTCCACTTTATGCGCCACTTTATGGAAGGTGAGTTTTCGCCGAGTAACGCCGACCGCATTACCCAGATGATGGGCGAGGATTACCGGCTGAAAGCGCTCCTGCGCGGGCTGCAGGATAACAGCAGTTCCCAGGCGGTGGTCTCCCTTGAGCTGAAAACCAAGCCGCGTGAAAAGCTGGCCGACCAGTGGGCAAACCATACGGTCACCCAGGACTCGATTGTCGATCTGTTAAAAGATCGAGACAAACTGCGACTGAAATCTATCGCGTTTACAAAAACGCAGAGCAAATCCGATGGGTTCTCGACGCCGTCATTTTTACTCGGCGGCTCTAACGGCGTGTCGCTGTCGATGAACGAAAATCTGGGCACCATCAACTTTAGCTACGGCGATGACGACAGCGCGCCGCTCAGCTACACCGTGGACGGTGGCGTGGCCCAGGCAGAAAAAGAAGTGAAATCGGCGCTGCAAGACGCCGCCGAGGCGGGATTTATGGTGAAAGGAGGATAAGGAAATGACGATGCAACAGCAGCTTCAACAGTGGCTTGATGCCTGGGGAAAACAGCACAAGATCTCGCTGCGTCTGGAAGACGGCGTATGCCTGCTGACGGATGCGCAGCAGCAAGAGGCGGCGGTGATTGAACTGCCGCCGGACAGCAGCGCGGCGGTGCTGCACTGCCGGGTAGGGGAATTAACCGGGCAGGATGCGGCGCTGCTGCCGAACCTGCTGGCGATGAACTTTGAAATGAACGCGATGCGTGGCTGCTGGCTGGCGCTCGATGGGGAAAATGCCATTCGGCTTTGCACTCAGTGCGAAATGTTTGTCCTGGACGCCGAGCGGTTTGCGGGTTGGTTAAACGCCTTTATCAGCCAGAGCGGCGAGGTCAGAGCATTTATTGCCGAGCTGCCTTCGCTGCTGGAGGCCGCCGCGCCGCGCTGATATTGATAGAAATAAAAAACCGGGAAATATCCCGGTTTTTTATTGGCCTGCAGCCACGTTGCTGGCAAACAGATCCTCTTCACGCCGCGCGGGCTGCTGCTTTTGCAGGATCTTGTAAATACGCTGGACGTCATCAGCATAGCGGCTTCGAAGCTGGCGGCGCTTTTCCGACGGGCCGGTATTGTACATGCCGACGGTATTCCAGGAGCGGCCATACTGGCGGAACAGCCCGTGTAACACCCACGCGCCGGTGGCGATGCAGGTACAGGGATCGTGCAGCAGGTTGTCACGCGTCACGCCCAGCTGCTTCAACCGGCCAAAATGCACGCTGTTCACCTGCATCATGCACACGTCTTCGGTGTGGTTCGAGTTGGCGGCGTTCACCGACGAGAGACTAAATTTCGACTCTTTCCAGGCGATGGCCTCCAGCAATGCGGGAGCAATCCCAAAGGCATGCCCCACGCGGGTAAAGCATTCGGCCTGGGCGAGGGCCGGCAGGCTAAGCAGTAAAAGTCCCCAGCGCCATTGTTTAGTCTGCATCGCGTTATCTCCTCTAATTCTTACAGGCAATGTGTGGCGAAAAGCGCACTTGGGTTCCCATTTTTTGCCATGTAAGGAACTCTTTACCCCTGCTTCTCACTCAGTTGAACATTCCGGGCGTGGGTAAAACTAAGCGTCATTGCGCGGTTAAGCGGCGGCCGGTTATTGCTACTGGGTATCACTTAGGGAGTGTGTTGTATGCAGATATCATCAGGACCGGGCGGGTTCTCACCGCTTTTGCCGGAAAACCATTTTCCAGGCCTGGACGGGGCATCACCTGACTCACAGAACGGCAGTAACAGCATTACCGCCAAACTGCTGCTGAATAACGGCGGGAACACGCTGGCGATCCCGCTGGCGCTGAACTTTGCCAACACGGGTGCAGCGGACAAGCCTTCGGCGATTAACTTCGGCGACTCACCGGCCAGTAATAACAGCCCGGCAACGAACCCGGCGAATGCTTCGTCAAGCAGCAGCAGCGGTTCCGCCGACAGCATGATGCAGGAACTCCAGCAGATGCTGCAGCAGTTCCTGAAAGAGCTGATGCAGCTCTTCCACATGAACACCGGGCAAAGTAAGGGGGACGACGATTCCTCTTCACCGGCGAGCGGCATTGGTTCCGGCTCCGGTTCTGGCATGGACAGCGGCAGCAGCGATGGCGCCGGGGATGCAGGCCGCCCGCTGAATAACCTCGCGGCCGCGCCTTCTGGTGGTCCATCCGGTGCGTCCGGGCCGTCTGCGGATAGCCTGCCGCCGGGCGACACCAGCCTGAAAACCAGCGATCCAACGCTGCAAAAAATTGTTTCCCAGTTCGGGGGAGAATATGAAAAAGCCTCCGCTGAAACCGGCGTTCCGGCCAAGCTTTTAGCCGCGCTGACGATGCAGGAATCCGGTGGGGACGTAAATGCCAAATCCACCAACCCGGGTAACGGCCTGACCGACAGCGGCATGAACCAGATCAACCCGGACACTTACCGGGAGATGCAAAGCAAATACCCGGACAAGCTCGGCAGCGACATGAACTCTCCGGCCAACCAGATCATGTGTTCGGCGTTGATGCTTAAAGAAGGCAAAGAGAAATTCGGCAGCTATGATGCCGCGCTGCGCGCCTATAACTCCGGCGACGATCAGGTGAACCTGCACAACCTGTCCAGCGTCTCTTTAGGCGACCCTAACTACGTGAACGAAGTGAACAGCCACATGGCGAAATTCGCCTGATTGTGGAGCGGTAATTTTTGCCTGTTTCTTTACAAAATGGGGTAATTCAGTGGCCACGTCTCCAAAGAGGGTGGCTGCTTTTTTTAGTTACAAAGCAGTTTATTTCTTTGACAAGCTAAAATAGCGTGATTAATCGCAGTAAATGCGTCCAGGAATGTTCCCAATTAAACATAAATACTAAAAGTGAAATATATTTCAAAAAGAAAAGGGTGTTTCCATAGCGACCTCTCAATGTAAATAATCGTAAATATATATTATCGGCTTTGCGGATTGTGAGGAAATCCTGTCGGAGAATCCGTCGGGCTTCATACGTGAGTCGGGCAAAAATTCATTTTTTGGTCGCAACAGGGTAAAAAATTAACGGCCTGTCTGTTTTTATTTAATTTATTCATTAAAATCATTTATTTAGTTTAATTGTGATAAATTTAGATTCTTATTAATACATTTGGAAATATTCAGCGAATCTCACATTTTTTTTCAGTCGGCTTCACGAAATGAATCTCAGCAAACGCTATCGGCTGACGATTTTATTCCGCTCAAAACAACCTGCTATCCAGACATCGGAACAGTTAAACCTGAATTCTTATGTAGGGATATTCCTACATGAGGCTAAAATTTTGTCTGATTGTGAAACCGCGGCTCGGTGATAGGTTGTTCCTGCTTCTCATAAACAAAACTCATTTATTTTGCGTGCTACCGTATTTTATTCACGGCAGCAGGCGGCAATTATTTTGTGGTTCACGTTTATGGTTCATAAGTGGGACTCATACGCCAGACCTTGAATAAGCCAGGCAGCGGGGGATTTATGAAAGAAAACAGTTCGAATCATTGGGAGATAAAACATATTCCGGTCGATATCGACTTGAATATGCCGCGGTCCGCAGCCGCATTACCCGCGTCTGAAAATGTGCACGATGGGCTGGATATCTGGCTGCAAACGTTAGCCCCTCTGAAGGTTGATTTGGTGCTGGAGGGCGAAACGGGCACCGGGAAAGACACCTTTGCACGCCGTATCTACGACCATTCCGGCTGTCGTGGCGCTTTTGTGCCAATTAACTGCGCGGCGATCCCCGAAACGCTGGCAGAAAGTGAACTGTTTGGCGTGACGGCGGGGGCCTACACCGGCGCGACACATTCGCGTGCTGGCTACATTGAAAGCGCCAATAATGGTGTCCTGTTTCTGGATGAAATTGACAGTATGTCCCTGAGCCTGCAGGCCAAGCTGCTGCGGGTGTTAGAAACCCGCACCGTGGGGCGCCTGGGCAGCACGCAGTCTATTTCGCTTAATCTGCGGGTGATTGTGGCCTCGCAAAAGCCCCTTGCCCAGCTCATGGAGCAAAAGCTGTTCCGCCAGGATCTCTTCTTCCGCCTGACGACGGTCAAAATCTCGCTTCCGGCGCTGCGTGAGCGCGTGGAATGCATTATTCCCCTGTTCCGCCGTTTTGCGCACGAGTCTGCTATTCGGCTGAATCGCCCAATGCCGCCGATGCCGCAACACCTCAGCGAAGCACTATTGATGCACCGCTGGCCGGGGAATATTCGTGAACTGAAAGGCGCTGCCGAAAGGTTTGTGCTGGGGCTGCCGGCCCTGGGGCAGGTGGCGCACCCGGAGATGCGTTCCGTTCGGCTGCGCGAACGCCTGCGGCGGATAGAATACAGCCTGATAGAAGATTGCCTTTCGCGGCATGAAAATCGGGTTGTCAGCGCCGCACATGAATTGGGTATTCCAAGAAGAACGCTGTACCAGAGAATTAAATCTTTGACTGAAAAGGAAAATTAATTTTTTAAATTTCTTTGGAACTGCCGCTTACGCCGCGCCACTTAATCCGTGAATGACACAACATTTGCTGTTTAATTAACGAGGAGTAAACATCATGGCATCAGTAAACACCGGTAACAACGCGGGCGCAAGCAGCAGCCTGGCAGATAGCTTCCAGTCCCAGATGGACTCTATCGAAAACAAATCCATGCAGGACTCTCTTGACAAAGCTGAACGTGACCGTAAGAACGCCTACGTGTCCGGCTACCAGAACTCCGCCACCACCATGATCAGTTCTCTGGCACAGAACAAAATTTCCTTCTAATGCTAATCAGGGATTCGCCCCGGCGTGAATCCCTGATCTTCTCTTCTGCTGGCGGAAACTCTCTTATGCACATTCTTAATCCTGCGACAGGTATGCCTTTGCCAGAACCCGAGTCTCTGGGCGCTGCATCCAGCCCGGCCACTCAGTCTTCCATCCCATTCGGCAACAGCGTCGCGAATCAAAGCGATGCCGCTTTCTTTTCAGCCGCGCTGCAGCAGCCGGAAGCGGCCTCGGCGATGGGCGGCGTGGGCGGGAAACCTGCCGCAATGTATGAAAAAGCCTCCGGCATGTTCAAGCAGATGGAAGGCGACCAGAAACAGATGAATAACGTGCTGCGTAAAGCCGCACGCTCCACCGATCCGCTGGTGCTTAACCAGGTGGACGACCAGCTCTCTAACTATTACCTGGAGAGCATGATGAACGCCAAGATCGTCTCGAAGAGCATTTCGGGGCTCGATAAACTGACCAACCTGCAGTAATCCATCATGCAACGACGCTGGCGAAAAATCCTGCAGCCCTGGCTGCTGGTCCTGCTGCTGGCAGGCTGCGACTCACAGGTCATTCTGAACACCGGCCTGACGGAAAACGATGCCAATGACATCATTTCCGAACTCTCGAAATACAAGATTGAAGCCGACAAGCAAATTGATAAAACCGGCGTCACCGTGCTGGTGGCTCAGGACAATATTGAACGCTCCGTCCGCATTCTCAACGCCAACGGGTTGCCGCACAAAGCGCGGACCAACCTGGGCGAGGTGTTCCAGAAAAACGGCATTATTTCCAGCCCGCTCGAAGAGCGCGCCCGCTATATCTATGCGCTTTCCCAGGAGCTGGAGTCCACGCTTTCACAGATTGACGGCGTGGTGGTGGCTCGGGTGAACGTTGTCCTGCCTGAGCGCGTGGCGCCCGGCGAGCCGGTGCAGCCCGCATCGGCATCGGTGTTTATTAAATACACCCCGGAGATGGACCCCGACAGCATTGAGCCCAGGATCCGTCGACTGGTCGCCGCGAGTATTCCGGGGCTTTCCGGGAAAAATGACGGGGCGCTTTCCGTGGTGTTTGTGCCCGCTGCGGCCTATCACGACCGCGTGGAACTGGTGACCTTAGGGCCTTTCCAGCTGACGCTTTCGCAGTATGCCACGGTCAGGACGCTGTTCTTCTCGCTGATGGGCCTGTTGCTGCTGCTCGGCGGGATCTTCACCCTTTTACCGAAGCTAAAGGCGATGAAGCGCGGTAAAAACTCAGGCTCGACTGGACTGGCCGTTGTGCCCTCAGAGCGGCGGTAACGCCAGTGGTTGCCTGGGACTACGCGCTCGCGGCGAACTGGCTTCGCTGGTGGCAGGAGGGGTTCTGGCGGCAGGCGGATGCCAGCTGGTTCGGGCTGCCCTGGTTCAGCCTGGACGAGGCGCGACGCCAGAGCCTGATGCTTAAATCGCCGCAGGCCGTGCCGGCTATGCTGGCGCTGGAGGAGTCTCTGCCGGATACGCCCGACGCCCGCCTGCTGGCGCTGGTTTCGCTTGACTTAGCCCAGCGCGAAACGCTTTTTGCGCTGGTGGCTGAGGTTTGTCAGCGCGGGAGCGGGGCGGGGCAGCTCACCGAATCTCAGCGGATCTGGTGCGAACGTCTAACCCGGGGGCTACGCCCCGGCGTCTGGCTGCCCGCAAGTCTTAGTTTTAGCGAAGAGCCGAGTTTCGCCGTGCTCTGCCTGCTGCGCCCGATTCTGACGCCTGCGGCTTGGCTGCGGCTGCGGCTCAGTTTCCCTCAGCCTGTGATTGTGCGATGTGAAGCGTGGCTGGCGGATGAACCTGCGCCGCTAAATCGCCTGCAGGCGCTGTGGGATGGCGCGATCTGGCAGGCTCAACGTTCGGCGATGCCAGCGCTGAATGATTTTTCACGGGAGCAATAAACCATGTGGGTCGGCCGTAAACTTGCCTTAGAAGAGAACGACCAGGTGATTGAAAGCGTACTGTTGCCGCACTCCGCTTTACAGGAGCAGCAACAGGCTCAAAGCCTGGTAGAACAGGCCATGCGCAAGAGTGAAGCCCTGCTGGAGGAGGCTCGTCAACAGGCTGAGCAGATGCTCGCCGAGGCGCAGGTCGATGCTGAACGGCTGGTCATCACACGCTGTGAAGAGGCAGAGCGGGAATTCTGGCTGCGGGTTGAGCCCTTTTTTAGTGAATGGCGGGCCGAGCGGGACGCGCAAAGTGCCGAAATCGTCGGCCAGGCGCAGGCGCTCATTGCGGCCGCGTTTGAACAGCTGTTTGGCGGCCTGAGCGACCATCAAAAGCTCACGGCGCTGCTGACTCAGCTTCAGAGTTCAAGCGCTCGGGCAACGGACGTCACTCTGTATCACCCCTCACAGTATGAAGCGCCGCTGGCAAGCTGGCTGGCCGCGCGCCCTCAGCTAGGCTGGACGCGCTGCATCGACGACGCGCTGGCGGCCGAAACGCTGCTGCTGCAAACCGCCCAGGGCGAGTTCAGCATTAGCTGGGCTTCGCTCCAGCAGCATTTGCTGCGCCTCGCCAGCTAACCCACTGCCAAAAACGTCCCGCCGGGAAGTTAATTTTCCCGCGTCGGGAACTGCCGCCTTTCTGCCGCCACTTATCATGCGATTTCAACGCGAGGAGAAACGTATGAGCAATTCCTTTGATATTCAGCGCAATCTTGACAGCCAGCTGTCCCGTCTGCACCACTCGGTTGCCGAGCTGGCGCAGAGCACGCTTGGCCAGCCCGCGCCAAGCATGGGCGACATGGTGGAATTCAAAAACGCCCTGATGAAAGAGGCGGCGGCGACCTTCACCGACAGCCAGCTGGGGTCGCTCAAGCATAGCCTGAGCAAGGAGATTATCGACTCTATCAACTAGTTATGCCGTCAACGGCTTATTCGTATCGATAAGCCGTTGTTTAACGCAGTTTGCACCCCGGATGGCTACCGTTTTATGCCGTCGATTACAGGAGAAGAGTCGTTGAATCAGCACGTTCGTTTACTGCGCTCAGCCATGTTTGCTTTGGCCGCTACCGCTGGTTGCTTCAGCGCAACTGTTAGCGCTCAAACGCCTGCCGACTGGCAAAATGGCGCCTATGCCTATTCTGCCCAGGGCACGCCGCTGCGCACCGTCTTGCAGGATTTCGCCAGCAGCCACGGCGTGAATCTGCGTTTAGGGGATGTGCCCGACAGCGTGGTGGATGGACGCCTGCGTTCCGACAGCGGCGTGGCCTTCCTCGATCGCCTGGCGCTGCAGTACCGCTTCCAGTGGTTTGTCTATAACGGCTCGCTGTTCGTCAGCCCGCAGTCGGCAGAAACCTCAAAGCGCATCAGCGTGTCAGCCGATGCCGCGCCGGATCTCAAGCAGGCGCTGCGTGATGTCGGGCTGCTGGAAGACAAATTCGGCTACGGCGAGCTGCCGGACGACGGCGTGGTGATTGTCACCGGGCCGCCGGAGTACGTCGCGCTGGTGGCGGACTTTAGCGCCAAAGACAAAGACAAAAAGCAGAACAAAGAGATGATGGCGTTCCCGCTGAAGTACGCCTCGGTGGCTGACCGCGAGATTAAATATCGCGAGAAAACGCTGCTGGTGCCCGGCGTGGCAACCATCCTTAACGAATTGCTGGGTAAAAAGAGCACCCGCTCTTCGCAGGGCATTGTACCCGGCGGAGAAGGCAGCTCGCGTGAAGCCCTCAACAAGTCATTCCAGGAACAATCGGACAATATTCTCTCCGGGCTGATTCAGGGCCAGGACAGCCGTCTGCGCGGCGCAGGCGGTGATGACGAAGGGGAAATGAACCCGCTGGTGTCTGCCGATGTGCGCAACAACGCCCTGCTGGTGCGGGACGATCCTAAACGCCGCGAGCAGTATCAGGCGCTGATTTCCCAGATCGACGTGCCGCAAAAGCTGGTGGAAATTGACGCCATGATCATTGATGTCGATCGCCACGCGTTTTCGAAGTTCTCCAGCAACCTCAGCGGCACGTTCGGCAACATTACCGCCGGTTCTTCCATGCTGCAGGGGGCAGGCACGTTATTCGTGACCGACTACAGCCGCTTCTTTGCCCAGATCCAGGCGATGGAAGGCGAGGGCAACGCCTCTATCGTGGCTAACCCGTCGATTCTGACGCTGGAAAACCAGCCCGCAGTGATCGACATGAGCGACACCGCTTTCATTACCGCGACCGGCGAGCGCGTGGCGACCATTGAACCGGTGACCGCCGGAACCAGCCTGCAGGTAGTCCCGCGCGCCATCGGCAACGGGCCAACCAGCACGGTGCAGTTAGTTGTGGATGTGGAAGACGGCAAAGTCCAGGTCAACGATGACGGCGTGGCAACCGGCGCGAAGCGTGCCACGGTCAGCACTCAGGCGCTGGTGCAGCAGAACGGTTCACTGGTGATGGGCGGCTTCCATTCCCGTGAAACCGGTGACACCGACCACCGTATTCCGCTGCTGGGCGACATTCCTTACCTGGGGAAATTCTTCTCATATACCAGCCACGAAACGTCGCAGCGCGAGCGGCTGTTCATCATCACGCCGCATCTGGTGGGCGATCAGGTGGACCCGACGCGCTACATCGACGAGCAGGATCGCCAGCAGCTCTCTTCGGCGATGAATGAAGTACAGCTCCGCCAGCGCTACAGCTCGATGAAAGGCGACATCGAAAACGCCATGCGGGATCTGGCGGAAGACAAAGTCCCGACCGGGTTCCAGGCAGGCGGTGAAGGCGTGGGTATTGGCCAGCTGTGCAACGTGGGGCCAGGGCTGTCATCGGACAGCTCCCACAGCCAGTGGTACAGCAATTCATCGGTGCAAATCAGCGTCGGGCTGATCCGCAATATCAGCGGCAAGCCGCAGCGTTTTGACGAATCCAACTGCCGCGATGATGACGTGCTTGCCGTGGCCGCCTGGCCGGGCGGAAACCTTGCCCCAGGCCAGTCGGCAGAAGTGTATATCGCCTACCGCACTCGGGGAGAAGGGCGCCGTAGCCGCCAGTCGCTGCTGAGCTCTGCCTCGTCATTGCCGGTGAATTCATCCAGGTCGCGCAGCTATCTTCTGCCGCCGCGCCCCGTACTGCATTAAGGAGCCACGATGAAACCTTCAATTTTGATACTGATGGCGCTGGCGTTTGTGCTTAGCGGCTGTGCCACCCGCAATGACAACGGCTGTGACAACGTGACGTGTCGTCCCCTGTCAGACAGCCACCACCTGACCATCTGGTGGCCGAACGATATGCGTAACGGCGTGCAGGATTACACGCAGATGCCGGTGCGCTGAGTGCGAGAGCGGGCGTGGCTGTTTTCACGCCTGTTTTTAAAAAATCATTTTTTTTCCTGATGTTAGGCAGTTTTGTGGAACCGAAGCCGGTTTCTTTTCACTTAACAGGCGTCTTAATACTGCGACCCAGCAGGACTGGTCGCCTGTATCAACCCCGTTGTCATGGTGAGGTAATCGAATGAGTACGATTGGAAATATGCTGAATCTGGCCACTGCATTACCGCAGCTGGCGCTGAACGCAACCCCAGAAGGTATGGCCGCTAATCTGTTGAAAAACGTTGGCGATCAGATGGTGAACGACATTGCCTCCAAGCTGACCAACCTGCTTTTCTCCGGCGGCATGAACGGTAACAATAACAACACCTTTATGTCTCCGCAGAGTCAGGGCGGCGCGAGCATGGGCAACACGCTGGCAATGAGCAACATGCAGCAGATGCTGCAGCAAGTGATCCAGCAGATGGGCGTGAATTCCCAGAACACGCCGTTCAACAGCCAGGCGGGGGCGGGCAACATGAACGCCTTCAACAGCGGCATGAGCAACGGCCTGCAGTCACCGTCTACCGGCATTGGCCTGGTCCAGCTGCCGCTGTCCACCACCAGCGCCAACAGCGCGAACAGCTTTAACCAGCTGGGTAACAGCATGGGCAGCCAACTGGGCAGCAAAATGGGCCTGCAGGCGCTGGACGACGTGAAGTCGGACACCAGTGGCCTGTGTGGCGCGCTGGGCGGCGGCGGTAAAGTTGACGGCGGCTCAAAAGAGACTCGTGCTGAAATCGGTAAATTTATGGATCAGCACCCGGAAATCTACGGCAAGCCGCAGAGCGCGGGCGCCGGTATACCGGGCCTGGTGCACGTTGGTAAAGGCCCATCCAGCTGGGAAGACGCGCTGAAAAACAGCAAGCCGCTGAGCGGCGATTCGCTGAAAGCCTTCCAGTCCGCGAAAAACGATCTGAAAACCTCCATGGTGGGTGGCTCTATCCCGGGTTCCGCCACGGCACCGGGCAACGGCTCTTCCAGCCTGCTGATGAATGCTGACGCACAGCTGTTTAACGGCAATATCATCAAAGATGCCCTGAAGCACCACCACGGCGCGCTGATGGGCCTGGCCAGCGCCGTGCTGGCCTAAGAGATTGGGTTGTAATCCACAGATGTTCTTTTGACGCGTGGTGCGAGGTAACTTCGCCACGCGTGTTTCGCGAAACTCTTCTTCGCCCTCTATTTGACCGGTTTTTCTGCGCTAATCGCGTGGGATACCGGTCTTTTTTTGTCTCGATCATGCCCGTGTATTTCCAGTACAGAATAATTATTCGACTCTCTCCCTAAGAGCTGTCTCTTAATCAAAAATCTCTGCGATTATGTAGGAGCGGCGAATATTCCGTTCACTTCCAGTTCTGTTTTATATGTCACCACTGAACTCGTGAACGGCTCGGGGGAGTCACCGTCACTCCCCCGAGACCCCGGACTCCCGGCCAAATAAATCGACCGCGTGAGCGGCAGACCTCCGTTTTATCTCCCAGTCCTGGGTCGGCTGAGACGCGTTCCCGACGCTCTCAGCCTCCGGCCGTTCCCGACGTCCGGACCCTGGCCAGTCGGAGAGAAAACGGAGGCGATTTAAGCCGGAACCATGCCTCGCTTTACGACTAACATTTGCCTTAGCTACAAAGTCGCTGGTTGTTTTACCCTCACCCTAACCCTCTCCCTAAAAGGGAGAGGGAATAAAAAAATGCCTCCCCTCACATGTTTTCTCCCTCGCCCCTTTGGGGAGAGGACCGGGGTGAGGGGCCGAATTGTTCACTAATATTTAGGTGATAGCCGGTGGGCTTGCTGCTTAGCGTTTCTGAACATGCGGGGAAAAAAGATCTATAGGTGAACGGAATAACTGCAGAATGACAGATATCTCCTGGAGGATTCGCAAGTAAAATGTGGTTAAGAAAGAACCCAGAGTAAGGGAAAATCCTCCCCGTTACTCCTCAAACTCAATCGTCTCGCCCTTCAGGCGGCCCTCGAGCTTGCGCAGCAGGCGGTAAATAGCGGCCACCGCTTTTAGCGTGTCGCGTGGGATATAGGCACCTTCTTCGGTGGTGCGGTAAAGATTGCGGGTAAGCCAGACGTAGCGCACCACCGGGATATTGGCGGCATGCGCCAGTTTAATCAGCGCTTTGGCGTCTTCGTCCTGTGCTTTAAACAGCAGCACCGGCAGCGGCGTTTCGTCCGGGAGATAGCGCAGCCCCACGGCGTAGTGCGTCGGGTTCACCAGCAGCACGTCGGCTTTTTCCATCTCCTGCGGGGTGACTTTTTTTGCCGGTGCGTTGAGGATTTCGTGGGCGACGTGTTTGCGGTGGCCTTTGGTGTGCGGGTCACCTTCCATCTGCTTGTACTCGTTTTTCACGTCCTCGTGGCTCATGCGATTCTGCTTGAGGAAGAAGTATTTCTGCAGCGCGAAGTCGGCTACCGAAAACACCAGCATCACGCCAACGATGGTGTGGGCGAGAGTTTCCAGAATCGCCACGCCCGCATGCCAGAAGCCGTCCAGCGTGCCGCCTGAAAGGTTGGCCATTTGCGACAGACGGGGTTTGATCAGCAGCCAGAATACCACTGAAAGGGTGATGGCCTTCAGCAGGCTGTTGAGGATCTGGATAAACTGCTTTACCGAAAACATCTCTTTGAATTTATTCAGCGGGTTGAGCGCCTCAAGCTTTGGGGCCAGCGCGGCGATGGCAAACAGCGGACCAAACTGGATCCAGCCTGCGGCAATGCGCAGCAGGATTACGGTGCCCACCGTCATCATAAAAAACACCCCGATGGTCAGCAGCGCGGCACCGCCAACTTCCCCTAACGCCTGGTTGAAAGGGCTGCTGAGGCGCATCAGCGGCAGGAGCATCAGCGCCTGCAGCTTTGCCATGCTGGCCTCCATCATGGAAAAGATCAGCTGCAGGACGCCGAACATGATCAGCAGTTTGGGGATGTCCTGACTCTGGCTCACCTGGCCCTTTTTGCGGGCCTCCTGAAGTTTATGGGGGCTGGCCTTCTCTGTTTTTTCACTCACGGCTTGGCACCCTCCGAAGCGGCATTACCAGGTGGTTTGACGGGCGGGCAGAATATCCGCCAGGTGCGGGATCATATCGCGCAGGCTGCTGAACTGGTGGCCGGCGAAATACTCCAGCGTGGGCAGGTAAAAGATAAAGAACAGCAGCCCGGCGATGCATTTTAGCGGCACGGTCAGTACCGTGGCCTGCAGCTGCGGACTGTAGATGCTGAGCACGCCAACGGCGAAATCGAGGAACAGCAGGAGCAGCACCAGCGGGCCAGCGTACAGAATGGTGTCGATAAACATCTGCTTTACCTGGCCGAGAAACACCAGGAACCCCTGCTCGCGGAAGTCGGGCAGCCAGCTGTCCACCGGCCACAGCCGGTAGCTGTCCCAGATAACCTGGGTGGCGAGGGACAGGCCAAAGTTGACGATCAGCACCATCATCGACCACTGCAAAAGCATGTAGCCGAGCGGCGTTTCGTCTGCGCCCAGGGCCGGATTAAGCTGGCCGCCGCTGAGTGCTCCACGCTGGTTATCAAACAGCACGCCCACCGATTCAAACAGCCAGAAGGGTAGCGCCAGCAGGTAGCCAAGAAAAATCCCCAGCACCACTTCTTTCAGCATCATGGCGACAATGCCCCACGGCGTGTGCGGGGCGTGGGTCAACATCGGGACAATAGTCGGCGTGACAAAAAGCGCCAGCGGCACGACAACCGCCGTGCGGATCATGCCTTTCAGGGCAGAGAACGCAAACAGCGGCGTCAGCAGCACGCACGGGTAAATGCGGGCGATTGCCAGCCCCAGCCCCAGCATGCCGTTGAAAATGGGCGTCAGTTCGGCGGCGATCATCGCAGGGTTCCGGACGCGGCCATCATGTTGAAGGCGGACTGCGCCAGCTCCACCATTTGCAGGCCAATCCAGCGGCCGCTCAGCGCCAGCGTGGTACCCACGGCCACCAGCTTGATGGCGAAGGGCAGGGTCTGATCCTGGAGCTGAAACACCGCCTGTAGCAGGGACACCACAATGCCCACCAGCACGGCCACCACCAGCGGTGGCGCGGAGAGCACAACCACCATCAGCACCGCCTGCTTAAACATGTAGATCATGTCCATAACGTCCTCACATATAGCTGTAGAACAGGCCGTCCAGCAGGCGCGTCCAGCCGCTCACCATGACAAAAAGCAGAATTTTGAGCGGCAAAGAGATGGTCATCGGCGACACCATCTGCATCCCCAGCGCCAGCAGCACGTTGGAGATAATCAGGTCCACCACCAGGAAAGGGATAAATATTAAAAAGGCAATTTTGAAGCCGTTTTGCAGCTCGGACAGCACGAATGCCGGGATCAGGATCAGCAGGTTGTCGCGCTGGTGGACGACCTTCTCCGACAGATCTTTCGGCCACATGCGCTGGCTGTTTTCCATCAGGTGTGTTTCAAGGTCCGGGTCGCTGTTGCGCAGCATAAAGTCGGTCAGCGGCTTAATGCCGTACTGTAAGCTGTTCTCTAAGCGCTCTGCGCTGGTGGTATCGAGAGGCTTCTCTTTGAAGCGGGTTTGCATCCCGTCGAATACCGGCGCCATCACGAACAGCGTGGCGGCCAGTGCAATGCCGTAAAGCGCCATGTTGGGCGGCGTTTGCTGCACCCCGATGGCGTTTCGCGTCAGCATCAGCACCATCGAAATCTTGAGAAAGCTGGTGGTGATCATCAGCAGCAGGGGCAGCAGCGAAATGGCTCCCAGCAGGATGGCCAGCGCCAGCGGATTGAATGAGCTGATATTCTCGGCCATCACACGGGTTCCATGGCCGTACTCGTCTGGCGCAGCATGCGGGTGACCTGGAAGCCGAGCGTGCCATTAACGTCCACCAGTTCACCTTTTGCCAGCAGGCTGTTGCCGTGACACAGCAGCGCCTCGCCCGGCGTGACGTGCTGAACCAATACCGTTGACCCCGCATCCAATTGCTGGAGTTCGCCAAGCGTCAGCTGTAGGTTGCCGCAGCGGATGGTTAAATCCAGCGACAAGTCGTCGAAACTCCCCCGTGTTGTTTGCCATTCCCCGGCGGGTACCACTTCTTCGCCGTCCTGCTGATCGTCGTACTCCAGGGGGGCGTTCGGGTAAGTCATGGTTAGCTCCTCGCTAAACGTAATGTGTAGTAAGTCTCTGTGAGTGGTTTCGCTCGCCAGTTCCAGGTGAACCTGAAATTGTCGCCTCGCCAGCGGCATAACGCCGTGTCCTTCCGGCGAGAAGAACGTCTCTGAGGGCAAAAGCAAATCTCCGCTAACCAGGCGGCGGGCGGCACCGGCGGAAAGCTGGAGCTTGCCAACGGTCAGCGGTAACTGGAGTGGGAGTTCAGGGTTTAGCGGGGCCATCAGCCGCTGCCAGGCCGGATGCTGAGCAAGCCGATGCAGCGTGGCCCAGGAGAGCGACAGCAGCGTGCAGGCCTGGGCTTCGCCGAGAAAAACCTCAAGGCGCAGCGTGACGTCAGGTTTTTGCCGTTCTTCTGCGGGCTGCAGAAACTCAAAGAGTTCGGCCAGTTCAGGGCTGAGCTGTTGACTGAAATAGCGCCAGTACCAGGCATTGTCCTCGGTGGAGACGCCTGGAAGCGCCGGGCAATCGGCCAGCAGCCCCAGCACCGGCAGCGGGTCGTTAAAAAGCAGCGTGCCAGCCGCGCAGTGAAAAGCTTCACCCGGCATATCTGGCTGGATCAGCGCTCGGGAGGGCAGGAGGCGAAGTTCTCCGGCTATTGCTTCCCGGACGAAAGGGAGCCGCCAGCCGCTGCCGGTCCAGCGCCGCAGGCGGGCTTCATCCGGTGACTGAGCGGCAAGCATCAGGCGTTTCATACCGCCTCCCGCCGCTTAAAGCGCAGGCGAACTTTTTTCCCCAGACGGCCGCTGAGCGAGCCTTGTCCATCCTGTTCAAAGCCGCGAACTTTGTCCCAGGCCTCGGCGGAAAAGCCGAGGGCAATATCCAGCCCATCGCCATTGGCCGGGGTAACCTGCGCCACCACTTCGCCTAAATCCGGCAGCAGCAGGCTAAAGCGGGCGGGCAGGCTTTCCTGCTGTTCAATGCCCTGTATCAGGTGCGATTCCAGCATCGCCCGCAGGGCGGAAGACGGGGATTCACTGGCCTGCTGCGGCTGTTCCGTGCCGCCGAGCGAGCCATCAAACAGGTTAAGCGCCAGAATGGGCATCACCGTGTCGGGCTCATCGTCAGACAGGAGATCGCTGAACTCTTTTTCATCCCGCGACAGCTTCTGGCGATCGCTGGCCCGGCCGGACGAGGACGTGCTGCGAGCGGGCAGCTGCGGCATGAAGGGCGTGTTATTTCCCGGCGTGCGCGGTGCACGAGGCGTGGGTGCCTGCGGGGCGTTCTCGGGCTGGTGATGCGGCTGCGGGGCCGGATGGGCCTGCTGCCAAAGCCTGGGCTGCGGGTGAGCGTTTTTTAGCGCGTGGTGAATCATAAAGCGTTCCCCTGATTTTGGTTGAGCAAATACTCCATTTTTTCGATGTCCCGCTGGCAGCGCTGTACGGCTGACTGCGCGGCGGTCAGCCGCTCCTGCTGCTGTTGCACCTCTTCCTGTAGCTGGTGCGTGTGCTGAATTTGTTGAATCACGCCCGCGCGGCTGGATTTCTCAACGTCCAGCGTCTCCCGCAGGTCGTTAAGCGGCTGCGTGACGCCCGCGTGCTGCGGCACGAAATTATTTCGCAGCTGCAAATAGCCGATTTTCTGCTCTGCCAGCTGCTGCTCGCCCTGCTCGACGGCCTGCCGGCAGCGCCGGAGCTGCTGCTTATGCTGGCGCTGCTCGCTTTCACAGCGGCGTAAGCGTCGCCGCCGGATGGGCAGTAAGAGCGTCAGCACTTGTTCCAGAGCAACCTGCTGCGGGTCCGGTGAGAGCGGCGTTTCCGCCTCGCTATAACGGCGCATAAGCAATCACCTCCTGTAGCTGCTGGCGGGTGTCGACGAAGTCGCTCGGGGCGTGGTTGGCCTGGCGTAAAAACGCGTTGATGGCCGACTGAGATTGCACTGCGGCGTCGGTCATCGGGTCATTTCCCGGCTGATATTCCCCGAGGCGGATCAGCATTTCGACCTGCTGGTAAGCCGACATCATCTGGCGCAGCGCGCTGGCTTCGGCAATGTGTTCTCGTGGGACGACGTTGCTCATGGTTCGGCTCAGGCTGGCCAGCACGTCCACGGCAGGGTAGTGCCCGCGCTCCGCCAGGCGGCGGGTCAAAACGATGTGGCCGTCTATCAGCGAGCGGACTTCATCGGCCACGGGATCGTTCATCGAGTCCTGTTCGATCAGCACCGAATAAAGGGCGGTGATGGAGCCGCGTGAGGTTTTCCCGGCGCGCTCGAGCAGCCCTGGCAGCAGGGTATAGACCGACGGCGGCAGCCCGCCCCGGCCCGGAGGTTCGCCGAGCGCCAGGCCAATTTCACGCTGGGCGCGGGCAAAACGCGTCAGCGAGTCGATAATCAGCAGGACGTTTTTGCCTTTGTTACGGAACGCTTCGGCAATGGCCGTGGCGGTAAACGCCGCGCGGGCGCGTTCCATGCTGCTGCGGTCAGAGGTGGAGCACACCAGGACGGTGCGTGAGCGCAGTTCGGCATCCAGCTCGTGGTCGAGGAATTCGCGGAGTTCGCGGCCACGTTCGCCAATCAGGCCAAACACAATGGCATCGCACGGCGTGTTGCGCGCCATTTCAGCGAGCAGGGTCGTTTTGCCGCAGCCAGCCCCGGCGAAGACGCCCACGCGCTGGCCCACGCCAATCGTCAGCACGCCGTCAATGGAGCGAATGCCCGTCGGCAGCGGAGTATCAATGCGCGGCCTGTCCGTGGGCGGTGGCGCGTCGCCGAGCACGCCCCGGGCGTCCGGTGTTTCGCTGGCCAGCGCAAAAGCCGACAGGCTGTCTTCGTCGATGGCGCGGCCAAAGCCGTCCAGCACGCTGCCAAATAAGCTGTCCGACACGCTAATAGAATGGGGCTGAAACAGCGGCGTGACGCGAGCGCCCTGGGCGATGCCGTCCAGCGGCCCCAGCGCGGAAAGCAAAGTATGGCGGGGGTTAAAGCCGACCACTTCGGCCATCACTTCGGTGTCGCCGCTGCGGCTGATAAGACACAGGTCGCCGATGCGTGCCTGGGGCAAGCTGCTTTCCAGCAGAATGCCGCTGATGCCGGTGATGCGCCCGTAGGCGCTGACGGCGGAAAGCTGGCTCAGGCTGCTATGGCGCTGGGCAAACCAGGCGTTGAGGTCGGACTGATAGTGCCCCATCACCATTTCACCGCGATGTTTTCTTTGCCGCCAAACTGCACGCTGTCGCCGGTAATGCCGGTCAGGCGCAGGCCGTTACGTTCGTCCCCGACAAACAGGCGCTGCCCGTCCTCGGTCACGATGTTGGCGTGCGGCCCGGCGGTAATTTGCACGATGTGGAAGGGCAGCACGGCCTCGCGCACTTTGGTTTGGTTTGTGAGCGCCACCTTGAGCTGATAATCGCTGCGGATGCTGTCCACCATGCGGCTGACAATCGGCAGCTGGTTTTCCTGCAAATCCCCGGTGAGCGTAATCCCCTGCGGCGTGCTGGCCAGCTGCACTTTGTTATAGAGCTCCCGCTCGCGCAGATCCTGTTCCACCAGGCTGCGCAGTTCGTTGCTATTGGTAATCGCCGGTTTAATTTGCGGCTCATCGTCGCTGTTTTGCTGGGCGATGCCGGGCTGCAGCACCCAGCTGAAGATGGTGAAGGTCAGCAGCATCAGGCTGGACAAGGTGAAGATTTGCGCCCAGCGGGGCAGGATCCTTGCCAGCAGTGAACGGCGCGCGGTCGGCGCTGGTTTGCTTTGTGTCCCGCCGACGGGTTCGCGTATGGCTGATTCTGGCTGACTCGGGCTGACAGCAGGCAACGGCGGTGGCGGGCGGTTATCCCATTCGTCGTCAGCGGCGGCAAGCGTCAGCCAGACGCCGCCGACGGCGAAGATTTCACCGGGCTGCCAGAGTTGCTGCGCGCTCAGGCGTTCGCCGTGGCGGTGGCAAACGGTGCCTTCCATCGGCGTGAGCATCCAGCCTTCGGCGCTACGGCTTAGCAGCGCGTGGCTGGCTTTAATACCGCCATCGTTGAGCTGCAAATCGCTGTCGGCGGCGTTGCCCAACTGCCAGCGTTCGCCGCTTAACGGCAGCGCCGCGCCTTCATGTAATCCGTTCAATACTCTCAGCTCATACATGGCAGCACCCTTTATGCAGTGAAGGCGTCAAGCGCGTTTTCGTGAATATCAATGCGCCCCAGCACGTTGACCGGCAGGTTAAATTGCAGCTCGGCGAAGGACAGCACCGGGACGTGATGGAATTCGTCCTGGATAAGCAGGCGCAGCGGGCTACGTAAATCCTGGGCGGACAGCAGCACGCTGGTTTGCCGCTGGAACAGGGGGAACACTTCCCGGAGCTGGTCCAGCAGCAGGGCGTGTTTGTCCTGGCTGAGGGCGAAGAAGGTTTCGTTCTGCGTCTGGCGCAGGCTGTCGCGCAGGATCTCTTCGGTTTCCGGCGTCAGCAGCCAAACCTGTATCCCGCCGTCGTGGCTGTACTGGTGGCAAATGTGTTCTTTGATGTCGATGCGAACCTGGTCGACCAGCAGGCCCACATCGCGCTCGTGCTGGCCGTGCACAATCAGCGATTCGGTGATGCTGCGCACCGAACGCAGCGAAATTCGTTCGGCCACCAGGCGCTGCAGCACGGCGCTCAGACGGGTGATCGGGAAGATGCGCTGGAATTCCTGCGCCAGCTCCGGCAGGTCCATCTCCAGCCACGAGATAATGGCGCGGGTCTCCTGCAGGCCGATAAAGCGCGGGCCGCTGGCAAAGAGCGCTTCTTCCATGCGGGCCAGCAGCAGCTGGTGCGAACTCCAGGACTCCATCTGGAATTTATCCAGCAGAGGATCGTTTTCTTCCAGCCACGCCCAGCCTTTTTCCTGCGGATAGGTTTCCGTGCTGAGTTCTGTCCCGGTTTCTTCCTGGGCCAGCAGGCGGTAGTCCAGCGCCCGCTTGCTTGAGCTGAAGGTGCCAATCACTTTCGGCACTTCGTACACCAGAAAACGAAATTCATCGTCAGGCTGGTACGGCGAGAAGTCGATGTTGAAGACCGGCAGCGTGAAGCCGTACTGGTTCACAATGCGGTTACGCAGGCGGCGAATGTCTTCGATAAGCGCCATGGCCGCCGGGTCACCGGCGCGAGCCGACGAGAAGCTGAGGACAAACAGACGGCTGGGGTTGAAGGTACGAATGTCTTCTTCGCCGTTGGCTTCCGGGGCGACAATTTCGCCGCCGGTGGTGGTGGCCGCCGCGCGTTTGGCGCGCCACAGCTGAAACAGCCCCGAGCCCAGGGTGATTATCCCGAGCACGATAAACACCGCCGTGGGCATGCCCGGCAGCAGGCTGAAGCAGAACATGCCGATGGCGGACATAATCCACGCCTTAGGCTGGTTGGTTAGCTGGTCGCTGATTTCGCGGCCAATGTTGTTGTTGGGAATGTCTTCGTTGGCCGACACGCGGGTGATCATCATCCCGGCGGTCAGGGAGATAAGCATCGCCGGGATCTGGTCAATCAGGCCGTCGCCGATGGTCAGAATGGAGTAGACATTGGCGGCGTCGCCTGCGGCCATGCCCAGCTGCAGCACACCAATACAGAAGCCGCCCACCATGTTGATGCTGAGGATCACAATCCCGGCAATGGCATCGCCTTTCACGAACTTCATGGCGCCGTCCATTGCCCCGAAAAGCTGGCTCTCTTTCGCCAGATCTTCACGTTTGCTTTTGGCCTGCTGGACGTTAATCAGCCCGGCGCGCAGGTCGCTGTCGATAGACATCTGCTTGCCCGGCATGGCATCGAGGGTAAAGCGGGCGGCCACTTCGGCAATACGCTCTGAGCCTTTGGTGATCACCAGGAAGTTCACCACCGTCAGGATCAGGAACACCACCAGCCCCACCGCCAGGTTGCCGCCGACCACAAAGTTGCCGAAGGCGGTGACGATATGCCCGGCGTTTTGCTGCAGCAGGATCTGGCGCGTGGTGGAGATAGACAGCCCGAGGCGGAACATGGTGGTCAGCAGCAGTACCGCCGGGAAGGTGGTGAACGCCAGCGGTTTGGGCAGGTACATCGCCGTCATGATAAGCAGGCATGACACGCTGATGTTGACCGCAATCAGGACGTCAATCAGCCCCAGCGGCAGCGGGATGATCAGCATGAACACCACCGCCAGCGCGATGAAAGCCCCGACGACCTCGGAGCGTTGCATGGCGGTTATTGCCAGCCGGTTAAGAAGGTTAAACAAAGCGTTCATGGGCTATTCAATCCTGATAAAGTCCGTTTACTGCGCCAGCTGGCTGCGTTTTTCCCACGCGGCGTATTCGCCGTTGAGGGTGCGGAGCAGAAGCAGGGCGTTGCTGCGGGTTTCATCGTTCCCGCCCCAAATTTTCTCCGGCAGCGCCTGGAGCAGCGTCAGCAGCCCGTTGAAAAAGAGAGACTGCTGCAGAGGTTTTTCGCCCACCACCTGCAGCCCAAGCTGGGTCAGGTCGCGGGAATAGAAGCCGTTGCGGCACATGCTGAGCAAGGAGCGCGTCATGACATCGGCCCCCATCGTGACGTGGGAATATTTGCTCTTCAGGCGGTCGAGGAACTGGGCGACTTCCGACAGCGTGTGCGTAATGGCGCGGGTGTCGTTCAGCCCGGAAAGCAGGCGGCGCAGGGCCGTCGGCGGGGCGGATGGGGCCAGGGCGGCGATGTCATCGGAAAGCGCGCGCTGCAGCGTACGTAATGCGGGCACGAAGCCATCGACGCCAAACTTGTCCAGCAGCACGTCCATGATGTTGTCGGCAGACTGCTGGTTGATCACGCCGCTGTAATAGAGCTTGCGCATTTCGCGCTTCTGCGCCGGATCGCTGCTGAAGGCGGCAATTGCCGGGGCGGTATTCACCCCGGCGTTAATTTTTTCCGGGTGCTGCTGCTGCAGGTCGGCAAGCATTTGCTCGACGCGTGCCGCCAGCGCCGGGTTGCTGCCGTTGCGCAGGCGCATCGCCATCAGGCTGAGGGTGACAAATGCAGAAGCCGGGTCGTGATTGGCCTGTTCGAGCAAATCATCCAGCGTCGGGGTTTTTCCGTCGCCACCTGACAACATTCGTTCAAAAGCCGATTCCTGCTCGGCCTGCTCTTTCCCCGACGGGCTTTCTAGCAGTTTCCCCAGCTCTACAAGGTGAGTGACCTTGATTGCCGCCACGGAGATACGGCGCAGCTGGGTGGCCTGCGTGCGCTGTTCCTCATGTTTGATTTTCTGTTCGATGCTTTCCGCAAAAGTTGACGCCATCGACTCCTGAGCGGCCCCGGGCCGCTGCGGCGCGGGCGCTGCACGAGTGGCGGACGAGGAACTGCTCGCCGCGCTCTTATCGTTATTAGTGTCGCTGATTAGCTCATCGACCAGGGCGTCCGCCTGTTCGGTTTCAAGACGCAGATTGTGGTGATGGTGGTGCTGGGGGATTCTCATGTTCATTGCGGTGTGCCTTACCCGATTCGCCTGTCAGTGTGTGGGCTAAGGCCTGGGGCGGTTCCCCGACAAATAAAAAATTTCCGCCGCTGGGGATGTGTAAAAAGTTGCACAAACCCGTTTTCGGGCTGTGTGTGTTTTTGCTCATATTTATCTGATTAATAAAAATTAATTGTTATTAATCAATGTGTTGATTTGATATTTTTCGCTGGCACGGCGCTTGCTATAGGACGAACTCCTGAATCTATTCCATAAAAAGGTGTTCACTATGTCAGCAATGTTTGATTTCGAATCACAGGTTTTCCCGGATGCGCAGGCTGCTTTTGAGTCCCACGTTGTGCAGGGCGAGTTTCCGGTGGTTAACTGGGAGCGCGTGATGCGCGACAACGAACAGCGGCTGTACAATTTTATTCGTAAACGCGTGGCAAATTTTGCCGATATAGAAGACCTGGTGCAGAACACCTGGTATGAAGTGATTCGTAACAAGCACAAGTTTTGCGGCACGTCGCGCCCGGAAACCTGGATGTTCGGGATTGCGGTAAACCTGGTGAAAAATCACTATAAATCCGTCAAAGTGAGCTACCTGCACGATGAGTTAAACGATGATGTGCTCGGTACGCTGCTGCATTCGGAGCAGCCGGAAGGGGTGACTGAGGGTAAGGACATCCTGTCGAAAGTGTTGCAGCGCATTGCGCAACTCCCTGAAGATTATCAGCAATTATTACAGCTGATCGTTGATCACGATATCAGTTACCAGGAAGCGGCTGACCGGATGACTATTCCTATCGGCACCGTGCGTTCCCGTCTTTCCCGTCTCCGACAGTCTTTGAAACAGGATCTGGGGTGGGACAGCCTGAACTGAGCGAGCGGTGCTTCGTTACTCCCTGAACGAGAAGAATCACACTCTATGAAACAAGACGGCGGGCCGCACCCACGGCCCAATGATACTCAGGCATTGCTGAGCGCCGCTTTCAATAGCATGCGCGAGCTGGTTTTCATTGTTGACAGGGATTTCAATATTGTTTTTGCCAACCACAAGGCGCTCAGTCTTTGCCTGCCGGAAGGTGCCGGCCAGGCAAGGGCCG
This sequence comes from Cedecea sp. Ae19-4, assembly GCF_059801165.1. Taxonomy (NCBI): domain Bacteria; kingdom Pseudomonadati; phylum Pseudomonadota; class Gammaproteobacteria; order Enterobacterales; family Enterobacteriaceae; genus Cedecea; species Cedecea sp. Ae19-4. The sequence goes on from NZ_JBCHWG010000001.1 coordinate 580,538, forward strand.
GGCATCTGGTGGGTGAAAATATTTTTACCCGGCTGCGGGGCTATGGCGACCTGCCGCTGCTGGCGGTGGTTGAGCAGCAGCTGGATCGGCCAGAACATTCGCCTTACGGCGATAAAATTAACGCCCGGTTTCAGGCGGCAACGCAGGCTATTCCGGTCGAGGTTTGCCCGAGCCGCTTCGAGTTTCAGCGGCAGAACTGGGTGATGATGGTGGTGTGCGATACCCGCTATCGCAATGATATTCATCGTTTTTACTACGATCGTGAAAACGAACTTCGAGACATTCTGGACAATATGCCGGATGCGATTCTGCGCGTGGACAGTGAACAGCGGCTGCTCTATGCCAACGAAACGGCGCTGCAGTGCATGCCCAAGAGCGCGGCGGCCATCGGGCTGAAGATCAACTCGCTTATCGGCGATTCGACGCTGATGGAGCAGATCGGCTGGTCGCTGCAGCTGGTGCTGAGTAAGCATATTCAGCTGGAGGCCGTGCTGCACGGCATGCGATCCGACCTGCGGGTGTCGAGAATCTACCAGGCGCGTTTTATTCCTGAATTTACCCAGCAGCAGACGCTGAAATCCGTGCTGGTGATCGCTCGTCCCGCTTCCCGGCAATATTTTGCCGAACAGCAGGTGCGGCAGACTCACGAACAGCTGCGGCAGATGACCCAAAAGCTGCAAAGCAGCGTCGAAAACGAGCGCAAGCATATGGCGCGGGAAATCCATGATGAGCTGGGCCAGCACCTGACCTCGCTGCGGGTGGGGATTTCGCTGTTGGGCCAGAATCATCCTGCGCTGCAGCATGAAGTTGAACCTTTGACGCAGCTGGTGGATGGCACCATCAAAGTGGTGCGCGATATCGCCACCCAACTGCGCCCGGCGGTGCTGAACATGGGGCTGAAACCCGCGCTTATCTGGCTGCGGGACCAGTTCAACAAGCACCGTTCCGGCGTGTGTACGCTGACGATTCAGCCGCTGCCGGTGTCGCTGTGTGACGATGAGGTCACCGCGATTTTTCGCGTGGTGCAGGAGTCGCTCACCAATGTGCAGCGGCATGCCAAAGCGCGGGAAGTGGAGGTGAAGGTGCTCACAAAGGGCAAAGTCGTGCTGATTTGTATCAATGATGACGGGCAGGGATTTGATCCCGGCCAGGTCTCCGACGGGGCCTTTGGGTTATTGAGTATGCGCGAACGCTGCATGATGAAAGGCTGGACGTTTAACATCCACAGCACGCCGGGCAAAGGGAGCTGCGTGCATATCGAGATCCCTTATGCCCTGCCGGCCCCGGCTAAAGTTTATGATAGCGAATAGCAAACTTGATGATGTCGGCGTTGTTGTCGAACTGCATTTTTTCCATCATCCGGGTCTTGTGGGTGCTGACCGTTTTGTTGCTGATGCTTAGGGTTTCTGCGATGCCATTGATGTTTTCGCCGCTGCTCAGCAGGCGAAGGATCTGCTTCTCACGCTGGGATAGCGTGGCGTAGCGGCGAAGCTGGTCGTTTTCCTGGGTTGAAAAGACGATGGCTTCCGCCAGGGAGGGATCAATGTAGCGCTGGCGGGAGGCGACTCGATGAATGGCGTGCAGCAGCGTTTGCGGGGCCTGGTCTTTAGTAATGAAGCCGTGGGCGCCGCTGGCGAGGACCATTTGGGCGATTTGCGGCTCGTTGTGCATGCTCAGCACCAGCACCGGCAGCATCGGCCACAGGCGGGTGATTTGCTGCACCAGCTCCGGCCCGGAGTCGCCGGGCATGGAGAGATCCAGCAGCAGGACATCGACGTCAATTTCCGTCAGCAGCGACAGCACCGTTTTGCCACAGCCCGCTTCCGCCACCACTTTAATTTTCTTATCCAGTGAAAAAATCTGTTTCAGGCCCTCGCGCATCAAAATGTGATCGTCCGCGAGGAGGAGTCTGATTGCCATACCGTCTGTCATCCATAATTTATAGTTATTAAATCGTTCTTTTTTATAAGAATAATCATCGCGCACGAATTGCAAAGACGCGTGTTAAATGAACATAGCAGCCTCGCTGCGGCGAATCTAGCTTTGCCGGGGGCGATAAGGTTGCAGCTTGTTACAAGTTCCCCCTGGAACCCACTTCGCCTGCCGCTCACTCACGCCCCATGTTCCTGACCGACAGGTGAAATCATGGTGATTGCCGAGCAGCTCTACCACAAACTCCAGCCGCTGTTTAAACAGCTGAATGCGCCTGGCATGGTGTACAACGCCCAGGGCTACTACTCGTTAACCCTCGACGGCGGCCAGCAGGTTTTCCTGGAGCTGACGGAAAACCTGACGCTGGCGATGATGGGCCTGCTGGCGCTGCCGGATAATCCCGGCGAGGCGCTGCTTCTCGAGCTGTTACAGGCCAACCTGAACATTGACCAGCAGCCAGCCATCACCGTTGCCGCCGATAAAGAGCGTGCGCAGCTGGTGGTCTGGGCGGCGTTACCCTTGGACGAACTGCATCTCGACACGCTGCTGCCTTTGTTGGAGCGGTTGAGCTGGACGCTGTCGGTGATTGGCCGCTGGTGCCAGCCTGCCGCGCCGCGTGAGCGCCAGGCTGCACCGGAGACAGAAAAAGATCGGCTTCAGCGCCGCCAGATTGAAGCGCTGCTGCTGCGACGTTAACGTCCAACCAAGGGGAAAAGATGAGTACGATTTCTGCCAGCCATGTGGCGCCACATATCGCCATTGAATATCACCGCCCGGAAGACTATCTCGCTGCCGAAAGCGCTTTGCATAAGCTGCTCAGTCGGCCCAATGGCCGAAGCCTGGTGGGCGAACTGCGTAACCTCAGTACCCAGGGCCGGTACGTTAAGGTGAAAGTCACGGCGATGGCGAATACGGTTGCCCGCCCGGTGCTGACCGACTCTCAGGTCCGCCGGTTTCACCTCTCCGGCAGCGAGTACGATAAGGCGCACAATAAAAAAGCGACGCAATTAGCGCAAAAACAGCCGCTCGGCAAAAAAGGCGAGGGGACCAGCGTCAGCGTCGACTGGAACCCGCGGCAGTCCGTGGCTATCGATGCCCACGGCCGCCCAAGCCTGCTGGACGATCCCTCGCTGGCTTTTGTGTCGCTTGCCCATGAGCTGGTTCACGGCTATCGCATGATGAAAGGGACCTACACCGGAGGGACTTCCGACCGCTACGATACGGGCTCGCCGGCCGGGCAGGAGGAATCCCGCGCGGTGGGTATCGGCAAGTATGCGGGGGAAGCGCTGTCCGAAAACGGTATTCGCCATGAGCACGGCTTGCCGCTGCGCGGGCAGTACGCCGCAGGGTAAATTCTTCCGCAGCAGGAACCACCGCGCCGCTCTCCCCACATAACCTGTTGACGCAACAACTAAAGTGGGGAGATATCATGCCGTTAAACAACGTTGATACCAGCCTGAGGGTCGATCCAGGCCTGATAAGCGGTAACTCAAACCGACGGGTTTCCATGCGCCTCGCGCTGGAGCCTAATAACCCTCAGCATTTCGATTGCACCGTGAACGTGTCGTCGCGCCGGGCTGACGCGCTCTATTACGCCAATAAGGCAATAGATGATACCTGGCGCATTCTGGACATGGGGTCGGGTAACCAAAAGAACCATGTTCGCGCCACGATGGCCGAATCCTATAAGCGAACGCTTCTGTCGCAGAAGGAAACGGGCAACGGGGACTACACCGTGCGCGCCTGGGAGGCCTCTAAGTTTCGAGCGGGAAACTGCGGCGAAATGGCGGCGGTGAATGCGCTACTGCTGGCTAACTCCCGCGTCAAACAGCCGGTTTCCGTGGTGCATAACCGCGATGTCGACCACGCTTTTGTGATCATCGGCGATCCGCGGGAGAACGGGCGGTCTGTGGTGTCCGACCCCTGGCCGGAATTTGGCCGAGCCATGCGGATAGAAGACGCGAAATTCGGCGACAGTTACCACGTACTGCATACGTATCCTGTTGGCCACCGGGACGATGATGTTCGCGAGAAGCTGCTGCGTGGCGAGAAAGCGACGCAGGCGGAAGTGGATAAAGCGTTCCGTAAGGCCGCGCCAAAACTCGCGAAGCTAAGCCCTGAAAAGCTGCGGGACTCGGTGGTGGCGGGGCCAGGATACGTGCAGCGGCACGCCTCCAACAACCTGGGTATTCAGTACGATGGCACCGACAGCCGGGGCGTTGTGCAACATTTTGACCAGTCGCTGTCCGTCGGGCAGATGCGTTCCCGAATGATCGGGCCTCAGGCTGCGGTAGATGCGCAGCAGCGTGGGACACCTGCGCCAACGTTCACCAGTAACGATCGGCCTCGTCAGCGCACGGAATCGTTCGCCGCGGAATCTTCTTCCCGTGGCCGCCGCCCGAGAACGGCATCCAATGCGGTTCCCCCCGCAGCCCCTCGTCGCCGGGCAAACTCCGTCGATATTCGTCCGGCCCCGATGCCCATTTATGCCCCACCGCCTCCCGCGCCTGGAGGGATGTACAGCACGGTTCCGCTGCCGGGTCATGCCCCCGCGTTCAACTACGGCCCGCCGCCAACGGCTGCACCGGTTTATAGCTACGGCCCACCGCCAGCTGCAGCGCCGGTTTACAGCTATGGCCCGCCGCCGGTGCACGCCCATGCGCCTATGCACGCGATGGCAAGCCGACCGGTTTACCGTGAGCCGCCGGTTATTCCGCCGGATGTCTACGGCACTGCACCAGCCCCGGCCCGAACCCGGCCTCGATCTAACTCAGTCACTGCCGCTTTCCGGCGAATCATAGGTAACTAACGATGCCCGCACCTTCAAAATTAGCGCAAGTTTTGCAGCCGCTGTTGACCGATGAGCTGGGGCAAAGAGTCGAGCTTGAGAACGCAGAAGGCTATTCCGTTGAGCTTGGCGAGGGCGTGACGCTGGAGATCAGCGAATCGCCGGTTGGGCACCTGCTGCTGAGCTGCATGCTGCCCGTTCAGCCCACCCGGCTGAGCGATACCGACACGCTGACGGTGCTGCTGCAGGCTAATCTGCTGGGGATGGATTATCCCCCGGTGCTCACCGGGCTGCTGCCCGACCAGCAGCAGGTTGTGCAGTGGAGCAGTCTGCCGTTCCATCAGTTGGAGCCGGAAGTGCTCAAGCGGCTGTTTAACCGCTTTGCGCAGCAGGCCGAAAAGCTGGCCGCGTGGTTGGTTTAACCGCGATCCTCACGTTTTAGCCGCCTTCGTGCGGTTAAAACGTTTTTCTGAATGAACCTCCAGGAAGAGGCAAAAAACGGCAGGGTCAGGGGAGTAAAAGTAAAACAATAGTGGCTGTTTATACAGTATCTCGTCATAATTCGGGCCACAGACGCCGTTCTGTGACTTAAATTATCCAGAGAAAGAAGTGATGTTATGGCTTTGTCGTCGGCGCAAAAAGCGCAAATAGGTGCCTGGTATAAGGCGTTACAGCAGCAGATCCCGGATTTTATTCCGCGAGCGCCTCAGCGGCAGATGATCGCCGAGGTGGCGAAGACCCTTGCCGGTGAAGAAGGGCGGCATCTGGCTATTGAAGCGCCGACCGGCGTCGGCAAAACCCTCTCTTACCTGATCCCCGGCATTGCTATCGCCAGAGGGGATCAAAAAACGCTGGTGGTCAGCACCGCCAACGTGGCGCTGCAGGATCAAATTTACAGCAAAGATCTGCCGCTGCTGCGCAAAATCATTCCTGACCTGAAGTTTACCGCCGCCTTTGGCCGCGGGCGTTACGTGTGCCCGCGCAATCTGGCCGCGCTGGCGACCGATAACTTTACGCAGGGCGATCTGCTGGCGTTTCTGGACGATGACATGTCGCCGACCAGCAAAGCCGAACAGCAGCGCTGCGCCAAACTTAAAGCCAGCCTCGACGGCTATAAATGGGACGGGCTGCGGGATCACACCGATGAGGCGATTGACGACGATCTCTGGCGACGGCTAAGCACCGATAAAGCCAGCTGCCTGGGGCGAAACTGCCACTGGTATAAAGAGTGCCCGTTCTTTGTGGCCCGCCGGGAAATCGACGAGGCGGAAGTGGTCGTGGCCAACCACGCGCTGGTGATGGCGGCGCTGGAAAGCGACGCGGTGCTGCCGGAGGCGAAAAATCTGCTGCTGGTGCTGGACGAAGGCCATCATCTGGCGGACGTTGCTCGCGACGCGCTGGAGATGAGCGCGGAGATAACGCCGGGCTACAGCCGCCTGCAGCTCGACCTGTTCAGCAAGCTGGTGGAAACCTGCATGGCGCAGTTCCGGCCCAAAAGCCCGCCGCCGCTGACCGTGCCTGAACGTCTGACCAATCACTGCGACGAAGTGTACGAGCTGCTGCAGTCGTTTAACGCGATCGTTAGCCTTTGGCTGCCGGGGGAACGGGAAGGCGAACACCGCTTTGAAATGGGCGTCCTGCCCGAAGAGATCATGGTGATTTGCCAGCGCCTCGCGAAGCTGATGGAGGCGCTGCGCGGCCTGTCGGAAGCGTTGCTCAACGATTTGAGCGAAAAAACCGCCAGCCACGATATCGTGCGCCTGCACCGGGCGCTGCTGCAAATGAACCGGGCGCTAGGCTTCTTTGAAGCGCAGAGCAAGCTGTGGAAGCTGGCGGCGATGGAGCAGGCCTCCGGCGCGCCGGTGTCGAAGTGGGTGACGCGTGAAATCCGCGAGGGGCAGCCGCATCTGTTCTTCCACTGCGTGGGGATCCGCGTCAGCGATCAGCTGGAAAAAATGCTGTGGCGCAAAGTGCCGCATGTGATTGTGACCTCCGCCACGCTGCGCTCGCTCAACCGCTTTGATCGCCTGCAGGAGATGAGCGGCCTGCGTGAGAAAGCGGGCGACCGGTTTATCCATCTGGACTCGCCGTTTAATCATATTGAGCAAGGGAAAATCGTTATCCCCAAGATGCGCTTTGAGCCGCTGATGGAGCACGAGGCGCAGCATATTGCCGAGATGGCGGCCTTCTTCCGGGCGCAGCTGGCACAGGGCGAGCATAAAGCGATGCTGGTGCTGTTCGCCAGCGGCCGCGCCTTGCAGCAGTTTTTAACCCACGTCACCGATCTGCGGCTGATGCTGCTGGTGCAGGGCGATCAGCCCCGTTACCGTCTGGTGGAGCTGCATCGCCAGCGCGTTCAGGCCGGGGAAACCAGCGTGTTGATTGGCCTGCAATCTTTTGCCGAAGGGCTGGATCTGAAAGGCGAGCTGCTGACTCAGGTGCACATCCATAAGATTGCCTTCCCGCCGGTAGACAGCCCGGTGGTGGTCACCGAAGGAGAGTGGCTGAAAAGCCTCAACCGCTATCCTTTTGAAGTGCAGAGTTTGCCCAGCGCCTCTTTTAATCTGATTCAACAAGTTGGGCGTTTAATTCGTAGCCACGCCTGCTATGGTGAGATAGTCATTTACGACCGCCGCCTGCTGAGTAAACGCTACGGCGAGCGTCTGCTGGCCGCGCTGCCGGTGTTCCCGATTGAACAGCCCGACGCGCCGGAAGCAAAAGTGATAATAACGACGCCGAAACACACTGTACGGCGCAAACGTGTGAGCAAGAAATAGCAAGGAGAGTCTGGATGGACTATCGCAAAATCATTAAAGAAATTGGCCGCGGGAAAAACCACGCCAGAGATCTCGATTTTGATACGGCGCGCGGGCTGTATAGCCACATGCTGAAGGGCGAAGTGCCTGACCTTGAGCTGGGCGGGGTGCTGATTGCCCTGCGTATTAAGGGCGAAGGCGAAGCGGAGATGCTCGGTTTTTATGAGGCGATGAAGCAGCATGTCATTACGCTCACGCCGCCGCCCGGCAAGCCGATGCCGATTGTCATTCCTTCCTATAACGGCGCCCGCAAGCAGGCTAACCTCACGCCGCTGCTGGCGCTTTTGCTCAACAAACTGGGTTACCCGGTTGTGATCCACGGCGTGAGTGAAGATCCCACCCGAGTGCTGACGGAAACCATCTTTACGCTGCTGGGCATTGAGCCGACCCGCCACGCCGGACAGGCACAGGCGAAGCTTGAATCTCATCATCCCGTCTATCTGCCGATTGGCGCGCTTTGCCCGCCGATGGAAAACCAGCTGGCAATGCGCTGGCGCATGGGGGTGCGTAACAGCGCGCACACGCTGGCGAAGCTGGCCACGCCGTTTGAGGAGGAGGCCGCGCTGCGTTTGGCCAGCGTTTCTCACCCGGAATATGTGCCGAAAGTGGCGAAGTTTTTTGCTGATATCGGCGGGCGGGGGCTGTTAATGCATGGCACCGAAGGTGAAGTGTACGCCAACCCGCTGCGCTGCCCGCAAATAACGCTGATTGATGGACAGGGCACCCGAATCGTGAGCGAACGGCAAGCCGAACACGAAGGCGTCGTGCTGCCATCAGGCAAAGATCCTGAAGTCACTGCCCGCTGGATTGAGCGCTGCGTGGCGGGCGTTGAGCCGGTCCCGCAGTCGCTGAAAATTCAGATGGCCTGTTGCCTGGTTGCTACCGGAGAGGCTGTAACGCTTGAGGCCGGCCTGGCGCGGGTTGCCGACGTATTCTGAATGCTAAACAAAAAAAGCCCGCGACAGGCATCGCGGGCAAACAAGGGTAACATCAGGGTTAAACAAGGGTAGTGCTATCAAGGCCGATGAGGGTACCAGCCTTGATGAGGGTATTACTTGAGCGCGGGATTATTTGTAGATAACCGCGGTGCCGCTCATTTGGCCTTCGGTGTTGGCAGAAGTAATCGCGTAAGAGCTTGCGCCAGCGGCTTCTGCTTTAGCGGCCAGTTTTGCTTCCAGGCCATCCAGAGTTGTTGCGCCAGTGGCGGAAACAACGCCAATTTTATTCAGGTTCTGCGCCTGGGCTTCGTTTACGGATTGGGCAGCGAAAGCACCGAAAGACAGAGTAGAAAGAGCAATTGCAGCTACAGCATATTTGATGGTTTTCATGGCTAAATTCTCGCAGGTTGTTCTGTTAAGGTGACGTTGTTCCGTCGATGTGATTATGGTCACACTTTTCTGTGGAAGAATAAATCGAAGAGAATTGACGACCTTAATCAAAAAAATTGAATTAGTTATAACGTATTGAAATAAATGATAATTACGGAGTAAATAATTTCGTTGCGTGACGTTAACCCTGGAAACACTTAGTTTGCGCACATTTTGCTACTCTTTTTGCCAGCGCTGGTCTTACCTGATGTGCAATCGCTTGCGCCTCTTTTTCAGCCTGACTTTGATGATTTGCGCAGTAAGCTGACAGGGAAGCTTTTATACTGTTCTCTTTCCTTTTTAACCCGACGGATGAGGTTCGATGGAGATAAAGCTGCACTCCAACGCCACAACAACGCCGCGTACGCGAAAGTACATTCAGGAGTCCGCGAAAACGGACGGCGAGCTGGCGGAGGAGCTGAACATTTCGGTCGATACCGTCCGGCGCTGGCGTAAACGCGATGACTGTTACGACAAATCTCACCGGCCGAATACCATTCATCGGGCGTTAAGTCACGAGCAGGAATCGATGCTGATCTTCCTGCGCGTGCGCCTGGCGCTTTCCCTCGATGAACTTCTCGAAGCTGCTCGCTTACTGATTCAGCAGGGGATTTCCCGCGCAAGCGTCAGCCGTATGCTGCAAAACTGGCAGCTGTCGCGCATGGCTAAGCCAACGCTCAGCCAGACGCCGGGCCATTTTACGCTGGATACCTTCTCGCTGCCGGAGACGATTAGCCATAAGCAAGGTGAACTGCTGGTGTTCAGTGAAAGAACCTCCGGCTATATGGCCGTTGCGCTGCGCGAGCGCGGCAGTGAAGAGGTGGCTGAGCCGCTGGTGGGCTTTTTGCGGGAAGGGTTGCCGCTCACCGTACTTTCTTTAACGGCAAAATCTTGCTCTTTTACGCACAAGCTTGCAGGGGAACTGGGCGTGCCTTTACAGGCTGTGGAGCAGGAAGCCTGGCTGGAAAAGGCCGGGCAGGGCAATTACCACCAGGCGCTGGAAGCGCTGCTGAACGGCGAGCGCTTTGATAAGCGGCTGGGGCTGGGGGCGGTGCTGCTGGAGTTTGAAGATCTGCTCAATAAAAGGATTATCCGCAGCAGGCTGAAAAACCTGACGCCCGAGGCGTGGCTGAAAATTCATCATTCCCATCGTTAAAGCGCCCCATTGGGGCGTTTAATTCATGGCAACGCTATTTCCCTTCACACAGCGACAGGAAATACTGCGTCAGCAAATGTGCCGGGCGGCCGCTGGCCTGGGTGAATTTCCCACGCGACAGCGCGGTGCCGCTGACGTCCAGATGTGCCCATGGACGCTGGGGGCAGAACTTACTCAGGAACTGGGCGGCGGACACCGCAATGGCGGCGTTGTTGGGTGGCGTGTTGGTGTAGTCGGCAATGACGCTTTTGACCTGACCGTCAAAGCTTTCGTCCAGCGGCAGCGGCCAGACGCGATCCTGTGTCAGGCTACCTGCCTGCTGCAGGCGCTGGCTTAGGGCTTCATTGTTACTCATTAAGCCCGAAATATCGTAGCCCAGCGCTTTGACCACCGCGCCGGTCAGCGTAGCGACGTCGATCATTTCGACGGGCTTAAAACGCGCTGCGGCGTAGCTGAGCGCGTCGGCGAGAACCAGCCGCCCTTCGGCGTCGGTATTAATAATTTCTACGCTGGCCCCCGAGTAGGAGCGCACGACGTCACCCGGCATCATCGCCGTGCTGCCGGGCATGTTTTCCGCCAGCGCCATAAGGGCCACGACGTTAATAGGCAGCTTAAGACGCTTCACCGTTTCCATCATGCCGAACACCACTGCCGCGCCGCACATGTCATATTTCATGGTGCGCATGCCTTCACCTTCTTTCAGCCACATTCCGCCGGTATCGAAGGTGATCCCTTTCCCGACGAGGGCGTAAACTGGCGCTTCTTCGCTGGCACCCTGCCAGCGCAGCGTCACCAGCCGGGGAGGGTTGACGCTGCCTTTTCCCGTGGCGTGCAGGCAGCCGAGTCCGTGGTCAAAAATGGCCTGCTCGTCCAGAATCTCGCACTGGGTTTGCGGGTGTTGGCGGGCCCAGGTTTCCGCCCGCAGCGCCACATCCTGTGGCCGACAATTCAGCGCGGGTAAATCCGCCAACTGGCGAGAGAGCAGCATGCCCTGCGCGATGGCTTCGGCCTGGGAAGCCAGACGGCGAGCCAGCGCATTATTGGGTTCGGTAATCAACCACAGCTCGCCATTGCTTTGCGGTTCGTCTTCGCGATAGCCCAGCTGCGGCAGCTGATAGAAGCGGTTGAGGAGGGCAATCAGCAGCGTGCGCAGGCGAACAAAGGTGGTTTCATCCGCCAGATTAAAGCCTGCGAGATCCAGCGCCACGGGCTGCAAAACAGGGGAGGGCAGCAGCGCTTCGGCGGCGGAAAGCAGCTGGCGAAGTACGGCTGGCTGAGTGATTTCTGCTGAAGGCAGCAGCGACAGCCGCGCACAGATACCCCGTAAACCAAAGGTGGTGGTTTGCGGTTCATCGTGGGTTGACATCTCTTCCAGCAAGGATTGCAGGGCGTTTGGCCAGCGGCTTAGGGAAGTGTCCCACAAGATAAGATGAGCGTTGTTAAAGGCTGCATCGGGTGAAACGAGTATACATTTCATTGGATTACCTCCGCGGTGATGCGCTGCTTATAGGCGTCCAACCATTCGCTGTCTGCCGGGCGGATGACCGTGCGGTTGCCGTCCCTGGTAGTGAGAAACACCTGGGCGGGCTGCGCTGGAGTGGCAACAGAGAAGGAGAAGTTGTCGATGGTTGTCGCCGCGCCGTATTCGCCCCGGTTGTTCATGCAGACGACGGACAGGTCGCCTGCCCGGCCGTAGCGGGCAATCAGTCGGGCTTCAAGATCGTACACGGCGGACTCAGCCGCGCGCTGGGGAGACATGCCGCGCGCCATGCGGCTGACGATTTCATAGCTGATACAGCCTTTCATCAGGTCTTCCCCGAGGCCGGTCGCCGTCGCGGCACCCACTTCGCTGTCTGCGTAGAAGCCGGAGCCGGAGACCGGGGAATCGCCCACCCGGCCAGGGCGTTTCATAAACAGGCCGCTGGTGGAGGTGGCGACGGACATTCTTTGCTGGCCGTCAAGGGCGATAACCCCCACGGTGTCGTGCCCGGTGTACGGGCTTAAGCCGCGATCCAGTGTTTCGCGCTTGCGCCTCAGGTAATGGTTGTACGCGCGCTCGGTCAGCATGGTTTTGCTTTCAAAACCCCGATCTTTGGCCCACGCTTCGGCACCCTGGCCGACCATAAAACTGTTGAAGCGCTCTTCGCTCAGGGCTTTGGCCACCAGAATCGGATTGGCAATATTTTTTACCCCCGCCACGGCACCGAGCGCGAGGCTGGTACCGTCCATAAAGGCGGCGTCGAGTTCGACTTCGCCTTGTTCATTCGGCAGGCCGCCATAACCGACCGATTTATAGAAGGGGTAATCTTCCACGCATTTAACCGCGTGCACGACGGCATCGCTCGCCGAACTGCCTTGCTGCAGCCGTTCAGCCGCTTCACCTATCCCTTCCCATGCCATACGCCAGGTGGCGATCGTTCCCCAGTTTGCTGCTAACGTCATGTTTAACTACTCCGTGGCGGGTTTACGTTCAGTCACTTGAGCCGGTGATTCATTGGCCCGATATTGCCGGTCGACCACTTTCAGGAACGGCAGATAAATCAGCGCCCCGATGCACAGGTTGATTATCTGGATAACCGCGCCGCTCAGGTGGCCGGTGACGATAAAGCCGCTTAATACCGGCGGCAGCGTCCAGGGGATATACACCCCGGTGGTGGTGGCTACCATGCCAATGGACATCGCGATGTACTGCACGGTGACCAGCACCAGCGGCACAAGGTTGAACGGGATCAGCATGACGGGGTTCATGATGACCGGCAGGCCAAACAGCACCGGCTCGTTAATGTTGAAGATGGAGGAGCCGACGGCCAGGCGCGAAACGTTTTTGATGTGCTGGCTGCGGGCAAACAGCAGCATAGCAATCACCAGAGACAATGTAGCGCCCGCGCCGCCCATCCAGATCATGTCGTAGAACTGTTCCGTCACTACGTGCGGGGGAGGCATCCCGGCCTGCGTGGCGGCCAGGTTATCCATTTGGTTTTCCATCCAGAACGGACGGAGGATGCCGTTGACCATCGAGCCGGAGTTGATCCCCACCGACCACAGGCTGGTGATGCTGAAACAGGTGAACAGTGCGCCAATGTAAGAGGTGCCGAAGTGGCGAATCGGCGTCGCCAGCACTTCATACACGAACTGGTGAATAGTGTGGTAGTCGGTTTTGGCAAACAGCACGCGAACCGCCAGGGCGACAATCAGAATCAGCAGCGAAGGGATGAGGGCGGCAAAGGATTTTTGCACCGCCGGTGGGACGCCGTCCGGCATTTTGATCACCCAGTTCTGGCGCAGCATCCAGGCAAAAAGCTCCGTGCTCGCCAGCGCACCTAGCATCGCCACAAACAGCCCCTTCGATCCCAGCCATTCCATCGGGATCAGGTTGCCGACGTCCGGGTGTTTCGCAAAAGGCGTGAGGATCAGAAAGCAGGAGAGGGACAAAATGCCCGATGACATTCTGTCGATGTCGTAGCGTTCCGCCAGCCGGTAGGCCACCAGAAAACTGATAAACACCGCCATCGTAGAGAAGATGGCGTTAAAAGGGATCTCAACGGTGGTGGACCACCCCTCACCAAAAACAGAAGCCATAAACTGCTGGTAATGGGTACTTGGGAAGGACGAGATCACCAGCAGAATGGAACCAACGATAATAAACGGCATGAACGAGATATAGGCGTCGCGAATGGCGCCGAGGTGGCGCTGCTGCGCCATTTTGGCAGCCAGCGGCATCAGCCGGGCTTCTAATGCGGCCATCAGGTTTTTCATTTTACCGCTCCGTAAGTAATCACAAGAGACAATTCTTGCGTGCTTCTACCTTAGTGGTTGTTCGGGGCTAATAAAGTGAGTTAATTCACAGATGAGCCATATAAGTATCATATGATTGCTTAAATGATTTGAGGGTGAAGGTGCCATAAAAATGCCCCGCAAAGCAGGGCATTATGTTGGCCGGAACGCGGGCTATTTGTAGATAGTGGCGGTGCCGTACAGGCGGTTATCGCCGCCGGCGGAGTTAATTACATAGCCGGTTGCACCCTGTTCCTTCGCTTTTTCAGCCAGTTTAGCCTGGAGATCGTCAAGGTTAGACGCTTTGGCGGTGACGGTACCAAAAGGTTGCATCTGTCCGACGTTTGCGTTACTCATTTCCTGGGCTGCCATGGAGGCAAAAGGCAGTGCAGCAAGAGAGATAACCGCAGAGAAATACAGCAGTTTTTTCATCTTTACATCCTCTTGAGCGTTGAGAGCAAAACACCTTTTTGTTGTCTGACAATTACAGTCTAGTTCCCCTTTGGGCAGGCGATGGCGCAAAAAACTGATGGACTTGTGCGTGTTTTTTGAACGATAAAACTTGACCAAATGCTGACAAAAAAGCTACAACCAGGTGGCTGATTTTATTTGTTTTTTTCTGGTTTAGCGCGCGTCGGGGCGAACCAGGTCAAAACGCTGTGATTCATCAACCGTGTAATAGGCGGTTGGCCCTCCGGCCCGCAGCACGGGTTGCGCCAGCGCGGTCTGGTAGATGCCGTCGATAAGCAGGTGTTCGTCGATGTGTACGGCAACCACTTCCCCCAGCACCAGCCAGCTGTTCAGCTCGTCGCCGTCGGCAGAGGTCAGGCGAATGCACTGCGACAGGCGGCATTCAAAGTTGACCGGGCTTTCAGCCACCAGGCTGGCGCTGACCTTGGTGCCTGCTATTGGAGTCAGGCCCGCTCGCTGGAACTCATCTTCTCCTCTGGGGAGCGTGACGGAGGTTTCATTCATCTGTTCTGCCAGCGGGCGCGTGGCCAGGTTCCAGACGAATTCTTTGGTGTCGAGGATGTTCTGGACGCTGTCTTTCCAGCCGGTGCTGGAAAAACCAATGATCGGTGGACGATAGTTAAAGCAGTTAAAGAAGCTGTACGGCGCGAGATTGCGCTGGCCCTGCAGGTTGCAGGAGGAAATCCAGCCGATTGGGCGCGGCCCGACAATGGCGTTCAGCGGATCGTGTGGTAAACCGTGGCCTTCCGAGGGCTCGTAGTAATAACGTTTTTTACTCATTACGCACCTGAATTCATGTTGGAAAGGTCAAATCGTCAGCGATGTATTTACCCGACGCGGAGAGCAGAGTATCTTACGCGGCCACACAAGGAGAAGCCCCAATGAAAACCCCTGCCGACACCAAACCTGGTTTGCACCCGCGTAACCGTCACCGTAGCCGCTATGACTTTGCCGCATTAACCGCGAGCAGCCCGGCGCTGGCGGAGTTTTTACGCCCGGGGCCGCATGGCGACACAACCGTTGACTTCGCAAATCCACTGGCGGTGAAGGCGCTGAACCAGGCGCTGTTGGCGCATTTTTATCAGGTTAAGCAGTGGGATATCCCCGAAGGGTACCTTTGCCCGCCAGTGCCGGGCCGGGCGGACTATATTCACCATCTGGCCGACCTGCTGGCGGAAGGCAACGGCGGCGTTGTACCTGCCCAGGCTTCCGTCCTGGATATCGGCGTCGGCGCGAACTGCATTTATCCGCTCATCGGGCAGCACGAATACGGCTGGCGCTTTACCGGCTCTGAGCTGGACTGCGATGCGTTTCGCAGCGCGCAGCAAATTGTAGACGGCAATCCTGGGCTTAGCCGCATGATCCGTCTCCGTCGCCAGAAAAATGCTGGCTGCATTCTGGACGGCATCATCCACAAAAATGAAACCTATGATGCCACGCTATGTAATCCGCCATTCCACGATTCAGTCGAGGCGGCCCGCAGCGGCAGCGAGCGTAAGCGCCGCAATCTTGGCCAGGACGCAAGCGCCGCGCTGAACTTTGGTGGTCGTGAGCAGGAGCTGTGGTGCGAGGGGGGCGAAGTGGCCTTCGTCAGCCAGATGATCAAAGAAAGTAAAGCGTTTGGCCGCCAGGTGCTGTGGTTTACGTCGCTGGTTTCAAAAGGTGAAAACCTGCCTGCGCTGTACCGCGTGATGCAGGAAAACGGCGTGGTGAAAGTGGTGAAAAAAGAGATGGCACAGGGGCAAAAACAGAGCCGTTTTATTGCCTGGAGCTTTATGGATGATGCCCAGCGCGCACGCTGGGCGAAAACCCGCGGGAAATAATTAGTTGGCTGTGCTGGTGGGCGGCAGCGCGCCGGCCGCCGCCTCTGTGGCCTGTAGCGCCTGTGCTGCATCGGCACCCGGCTGCATGACCTGCACGGTTTGCACCGGGGGCCTGATGCCCGCTTCATCAAAGTGTTTTTTGACCATTCCGTCGAGCGCGTAGCGCACCGTCCACTGTTTTAGCGGCAGGGTGGTAAAGGTCACGCGTACTGTGAAGGCCTGGTTCGTCAGCCCCACAATGCCTGAGAACAACGGCTCGCCAATGACCAGCAGACGAATATCTTCCTGGCCCATCAGCGCGTCCACGGCTTCTTTCAGTACCCGGTTGGCGTTGTCCACGTCCTCCTGCCTGTCGACGTCGTAGTTCGCGACGAAAGAGCCAATCCCGCGGACAAAGTTGGCGAAGGTCGTTATCGATGACCACGGAATAATATGGTAAGCCCCCGTATCCTGGCGTACGCCCACCGAACGAATCGACATTTTCTCGACTGTGCCTGTAATCGCGCCGATGGTGACGTAGTCGCCGGTATTCATCCCATTTTCAAACTGAATGAATATCCCGGTAATAATATCCTTCACCAGGGTTTGCGAACCAAAGCTTATCGCTAGCCCCAGCGCCCCCGCCCCCGCCAGCAGAGGTGCGATGTTCACGCCGATTTCAGAAAGCAAGATCATGATGGTGATGGTGCTGATCACCACGGCCAGCGCGTTACGGAACAGCGTTAGCAGCGTGCGGGCTCGCGCGCTTGGCATCGGGCGGCCGTGGATATCCGACGCAAGGCGGTTTTCGATCAGGCTTGCCAGCAGCGTCCAGCCTACCGCCGAGAAGAAAAGGATCAGTACAATGCGGATCAGTATATCGACGGTTTTTTCTCCGGCACCCTCAGTGAGCCATTGCCAGACATCGAAAAGCCCCCAGGCGTCCAGCAGCAGCATGACTGCGACGCAAACGGTAAGAATACGTGCCAGCTTCAGCGAGACGGAGATCCAGCCATTAAGACGCTTTTGCAGCTCGGGGTAATTGCGCTGCACCTGTGGAGAAAGGGTGATGGTTTTTGCTATCCAGCGCGAAAGCATGCCGGAGATAAACGCCGCCACGCCGATGATGGTCAGGCTGTGCAGTGAGGCGCCCATCATAAATTTCAGGCTGTTGCCCGGATCGAAAAGCGAAAGGAAAAACAGCACCACAAAATAGAGACAAGCGAGCCAGTGCCAGATGAGCGCAAAAGCACGAATAAACAGGCTAAAGAAGCTCATTGAGCGATCTGCCAGGTGAATCAGGCTTTGCTGGATGGCGCGTTTGTTGTGAAAAATCAGATATAGCGCCCAGACGGTAATCAGTAGCATGACCACCACGTTAACCATGGCGCTAATCTGGGCGTTGACCTGATTGGCGAGAATCGGCACCACCACCAATAACCCGTAGCCGATGATGGTACTTAGCCAGGAAAGGCGAATACTCCAGTAGCGGGCGCCCTGGTCGCCGATGGGGAAGGGGCGTAGCGCCGGGAAACGCGGGCTGAAAATGAGGCGCAGAACAGCCTTGAAGAACTCGATAAGCCCAAAGGCATTAAGAAATAGCCCCTGCTGGCGCGCGATAGTGGCGTTGCCGGCGTTCATTTTGTCACTCAGGAGCTGCCCGACGAATAGCGTTAACGCCAGCAGCAGGATGTCCACCGCAAAGGCGCCGAGGATGGTCACCGGCAGGTGAAGCCAGTTGGTATGATCGCGGTTTTTTCTTCGTCCCCAGTCGCCCATTTTGGCCCACAGCGGCCTGACGCCGGCGCGAAGCAAGAAATAGAACACAAAAACGGCGCTGGCGAGCATCGCGAAGTGGCTCAGCGCATTGAAGAAAGTCTGCTGGTTAAAGGCTTTCCTCGGTGCGCTGGCGATATTTTGCTGGAGCAGCTCAAAACGCTGCGTAAGTTCTCCCCCATAGCGGCGGCTGACGTCGGTGACGTTTTCGAGCACGGTTTTATCTTCAGTGAGCGTATCCGGTGGGGCAATAACCGGCATGGTCTGTGAGGTGCCGTCAGCGGCGACTTTGCGAAGCTGCTCGATGAGTTCACTCCGGGACTTTGGGTTGTCCAGCACGTCGGCGAGCGCCGAGTACGCTTTTTTCTTTTCTTCTACGCTGGGTTCTGTTTGTGCGGCGCTGCCCTGGGATGTCGAGGCGGCAACGGCGGCAGCGGGTAAGGTGACTGCATGGCCGGGCAGGCTCATCAGGTTAAACAGTAATATCAGGATCCATCGCACAGCGCTCCTCCGGACTGAGAAAATCTGACAAAGGAGTAAGTATAGTGGCTGAGATTTTGGCGAGGAGAAAAGCGGGATGATTCCAGAAAAATCAGGGCGGCTGGAATTTGCCGCCCTGAGTCAGGCGTTATGCGACGTGCTGCAGAAACTCGCGCAGACGCGGGCTCGGCGGGTTGTCGATAAGTTCTTGTGGGTTGCCGTCTTCCGCCACGCGACCTTTGTCGATAAAGATCAGGCGAGAAGCCACTTTCGCGGCAAAGCCGACTTCGTGGGTCACGATCACCATGGTCATGCCTTCTTCGGCCAGGTCCTGCATCACTTTCAACACTTCATGACGCAGTTCCGGGTCGAGGGCCGACGTTGGTTCATCAAACAGCATCATCTTCGGCTTTACGGCAAGGGCACGGGCAATAGCCACACGCTGCTGCTGGCCGCCAGAAAGCTCTGACGGATAGTGATGCGCGCGTTCCGCCAGGCCAACCTTCGCCAGCAGCTCTTTCGCCAGCTTCTCAGCGGCGTCTTTTTTCATGCCGCGGACGCGAATCGGGCCGAAGGCGACGTTTTCCAGCGCCGTCAGGTGCGGGAACAGGTAGAACTGCTGGAACACCATGCCAGCTTCCTGACGGATCAGGCGATCGTCTACCTTCGGATCGTTCACTTTCAGGCCGTCAACAATCAGGTCGCCGCTGGTGATCTCTTCCAGCTTGTTGATGCAGCGCAGCAGGGTTGATTTGCCGGAGCCGCTTGGCCCGATAATCACCACCACTTCACCCTGTTTGATGTTCAGGTCAATGTTGTGCAGCACCTGGGTTTGGCCAAAGTGCTTGGAGACATTTTTAAATTCAATCACAGGATTTTCATCCTTCTTTCAAGGCGACGCAGCACGAAGCTCAGCACCAGGGTAATAATCAGATAGAAGACCGCAACGGCGCTCCAAATCTCCAGCGCGCGGAAGTTACCGGCGATAATTTCCTGACCCTGACGAGTCAGCTCTGCTACACCGATAACGATGAACAGCGAGGTGTCTTTGATGCTGATGATCCACTGGTTACCCAGCGGCGGCAGCATACGGCGCAGCGCCAGCGGCATAATCACGTGACGGATGGTTTCACGTTTTGACAGCCCAAGCGCAAGGCCCGCTTCCTGGAAGCCTTTATGAATTGAGAGCACAGCCCCACGGGTGATTTCCGCGATGTAGGCTCCGGAGTTGATCATGATGGTGACGACCGCCGCGCTGAACGGATCGATACGCAGATCGGTAAAGGCCATCGGCAGGGCGAAGTAGATAAACATCACCTGCACCACAATTGGCGTGCCGCGAATCACTTCGATGAAAACAAGCGCTACGTGGTTGGCAATCCAGCCGCCGTAGGTACGAGCAAAGCCCGCCACTAAACCAATTACTAAACCGCCGCAAAGACCCAGGATAGAAATCCATAGGGTCATCTTAGCGCCTTCAAACAAGATGGGAATTGCAGGCCAAATGGCGCTCCAGTCAAACTGCATGATGTGTTCCTGTTGTCTACCGTGGTTCACCTCTTCGGGCTTCAGGCCGGGGCCTTGTAGCGTGAGAGGCGTTTAATAATAAGAGGGGCGAAAGGCGCCCCTCAGGTCTTACTCATACTTAGAATTATTATTTAGGCTCGGTACCGAACCATTTTTTGTAGATTTCGTTGTACGTGCCGTTCTCTTTCAGGGTTTTCAGCGCGCCGTTGATTTTGGTGCGCAGTTCGTCGCTGCCTTTAGGCAGGGCGATACCGTACTGCTGAGCTTCCAGAGACTCACCTACCGCTTTGAACTGACCGTTACCGGCGGTTTTGATGAAGTACAGGATGTTTGGCGTGTCGTGCAGAACCGCGTCAGCGCGGTTGGTGCCCAGTTCCATGTAGGCGTTATCGATGTTCGGGAACTGACGCAGGTCTTTGGTTTTGATGTTAGCTTTTGCGTAATCAACGGAGCCGGTGCCGCCTTTAACAGCAACCACTTTACCGTCCAGATCTTTCACGCTTTTGATGTCGTTGTTATTGGCTTTGACCATCACCAGCAGGCCGCTTTTGTAGTAGCCGTCGGAGAAGTCGATCGCTTTTTCGCGCTCAGGAGTGATGGTGATCCCGGCCAGTGCCAGGTCCACGTTTTTGGTTTGCAGGGCAGGGATGATGCCGCTGAAGTCCATTGGCTTCAGGGTATAGTCCAGCTTCAATTCTTTGGCGATAGCCGCCCACAGATCCACGTCAAAGCCGACATACTGATCGCCTTGTTTAAATTCAAAAGGAACGAACGCGGTGTCGGTCGCAACGACCAGTTTTTTATCAGCGGCATGGGAAGATACAGCGAAAGCCAGGGTAAGTGCAGCCAGTGAAACTTTCAAAATCGACTTCATAGCATTTCCTTTGTTAATCCACGGGGCGATCCCCTGCGTCAGCGGTGACTCATGAAAGAATCGTGCCAAATTTGCAACTTACTGTTTTGCAAGGATGTGATTATTTAACATTGCACATTGAGCGTTGCAAGCAGGTCATAACGCACCGTTATGGTGCACCATTTTGGTGCGCAAAATGAGCCGGCAGGGTAGGGGTTAGTTTTACCGCGAAATCAGTGGACAAAACAATCATTCGTTAACGATTGTGTGAGGTGATTATTACATTTGATTAACTTTGGGCTATGAATTAATCGATGGTCTGCGCTGTTTTGGTGCAGGCTCCGCCCCCGGGCGGAGGAGGAGCCATAGGAAAATGCTCTGGTTACTCGATATTGGACTCAATGAACCACAGGAATTTGTCCAGATCGCGGGAAGCGGCGGTGAAAATATCTGCGGTATCTTCGTCTTTTGCTTCACCAATGGCTTTACGCACATCGTTCGCCACGATGGCATAGCGATCGGCCAGCTCTTTCAGGTGCTCCTGAACGGTGTGAATGTCCAGCGGATAGCTTTTCAGCGGAGTTTTGCTGTTGATCACCTGAGTGGTGCCCAACGCCACGCCGCCAAGCTGCACGGCACGTTCTGCCATGGTGTCCAGGTGCTCGGTCAGCGCCGTACGGAAGCCGTCCAGCATTTCGTGCACGGCAATAAAGTTAGCTCCGCGCATATTCCAGTGAGCCTGCTTGGTAATCAGCGACAAGTCGATGAACTGGACGACCTGGCGATTCAGCAGCTCGATAGTGGCTTTTTTCTCGCTGTCTTTTACATCATTGCGGGTATATAGCAGGTTTGTAGATTTAGTTTTTACCAGTTTAGCGGTACTCATAATCTTTCATCCTCTTGATGTTGGTGTCCCAATGAATTACCGGAGATAAGTATAGCACCACTTTTTTACTTTGCTGGTGAGGGTAATACCTATCAAACCGATAGTAAGAGAAAAATGGAAAAGATTAATTTGTTATTTAACAGCTGGTTATTGAGTGTTCTTAATTTATGTCAAAAATCATGAATAAATATGACGGCGAAAAGAAAATAATTCTTATTGAGTATTACAGTTGACGGGAATATAAGTGCTTGATTACGGATACATCATTTAATGCGGCAATTATCACCGCATTAAATGCAGGGCAACAGATTAATTTATGTCGACGTTTTTAATCTGTGCTTCGCGTTTCATGGTCAGCGTTGATCCCACCGATGCTGCGATGATGGAGAGCAGAGCCAGCCATTGTACCAGGGTCAGGTGCTCCCCGAGGAACAGCATACCTGACAGGGCCGCAAGGCCAGGCTCAAGGCTCATGAGTGTGCCAAAGGTGCGGGTAGGGAGTCGGGTTAACGCAATCATCTCCAGCGAATAAGGCAGCGCCGTGGAAAGCACGGCAATGGCCAGGCCGACGGGCAGCAGCGACCACTGCAGCAGCGAGCTGGTGGCTTCCCAGGCGCCCAGGGGGACAAAGATAATGGCAGCAATCAGAGAACCAAACGCGACCGTGGCGGGGCCGTGCTCAGCGCCCGCTTTTTGCCCGGCAATAATGTAGATAGCCCAGCAGGCACCGGCCCCGAGGGCGCAGGCAGCACCGGTCAAATCTACCTGGGAGATGTCCTGGCCGAGGGGAAGCAGGAACCACAGTCCGGCCACCGCCAGCACCACCCAGATAAAGTCTACGGCACGGCGTGAGCCAAAAAGCGCCACGGCAAGCGGCCCGGTAAACTCCAGCGCCACCGCGATGCCCAGCGGTACCGTGCGCAGAGAGACATAAAAGAGGTAATTCATGCTGCCCAGCGCCAGCCCATAAAACAGTAAAGGCAGGCGTTGCTCTGGCTTAAAACGCAGGCGCCAGGGTTTAAAAATCACCGCGAGAATAAGAGTGCCTAAAAACAGGCGCAGCGAAGTGACGCCCTGGGGACCGATTAGCGGGAATAATGATTTCGCCAGCGAGGCGCCGCTTTGAATCGAGGTCATGGCGATAAGTAAAACTACGATCGGCAGCCAGCGCGGCATATTACGGGAGGTTTGCGGCATCCTGTACCTTGTCAGTATTTGTCTATGTTTGGTCAAGAAAATAAAAGTCTGCCCAGTCTAAAGGATTAAGTTATGGCTGGTTGAACTTTCATTAAGAAAAATTCTCATGGCGTGGAGTACGATCCGGGGACTTTTGTCAGTTTGTGTCAAAAATAATTCCAGAATTATCTGAATGACGATGTTATTAAAGGGATTAAAATTTGCCGTCGCAAAGCGGTATTTTCCTGATTTTTTAGTGATTTAGCATGTAGTGGAAATGTTATGTTACAGGAAAAAGATCGTTAGACAACACAATTGGCGAAGAGTTTCTGTCATGGTTTTGTTATATTTAAAACTTAGGACTTACTTGAAGCACATTTGAGGTGGATATTATGAAAAAAATTGCATGTCTTTCAGCACTGGCCTGTGTTCTGGCCGTCTCCGTAGGTACCGCATCTGCAGCAACCAGCACCGTAACCGGTGGTTATGCTCAGAGCGATATGCAGGGCGTTGCTAACAAAGCTGGCGGTTTCAACCTGAAATACCGCTACGAAAATGATACCCCGCTGGGCTACATCGGCTCCTTCACCTACACCCAGAAAAGTGACACTTCTAACGACGTGTACACCAAAGGCCAGTACTACGGCATCACCGCTGGTCCTGCTTACCGCATCAACGACTGGGCAAGCATCTACGGTGTAGTGGGTGTTGGCTACGGTAAATTCCAGGCGACTCAATTCCCAGGCGCTCACGATTCCGTTAGCGACTACGGCTTCTCCTACGGTGCTGGCCTGCAGTTCAACCCAATCGAAAACGTTGCTCTGGACTTCTCCTACGAGCAGAGCCGTATTCGTAGCGTTGACGTTGGCACCTGGATCGCTGGCGTAGGCTACCGCTTCTAATATCCCTTTCGGGATAGAAATAAAAAATCCGCCCAAGTGGCGGATTTTTTTTATCGGTTAACCGGCAAAAGTTAACGTGTCCTGGTCTCAAACATATCCGTCTGCAGATGAGTATAGTCCACTTTCTTCAGGTTGAAGTTGGTTATCCAGACGGGCCCGGCCTTTTGCTCGGAAATAAATTTGTACTTCGGCGTAAGCTCTTTCGCCTTAATCCCCGTCCACGCAGAGAAGAAGTTGAGGAAATCATTGGCGCTGCGGCGTGCTTTGATTAGCCGGTGCGTGGTGTCATCGCTCGACAACACCATAAATGGCACCTGGAAATTTTGCTGGAACTTATCGTCGTGCGCCAGATATTGCACGTCGGTGCCGCGCTCTTTGAACGCCAGGCCGTGGTCGGAGAAATAGACCATTGAGAAGCTGTTCCCGGTGTTTTGTAACTGCAGATAAAGCTGTTTTAGCAAGTCGTCGGTTTGCGTCATGCTGTAGAGATAGCAGGATGTCTCTTTAGACTGCACAAAATCTTTGTATTTCCCCTGAGTGCGATCGCAGGCCTGTGGGTGCGAACCCATCAAATGCAGCACAATCAGCTGCGGCGTGTTGCGCTGAGTAGCAAACACCTGGGCCGTCATTTTTAACAAAGCTTCATCGCGAGTGTTTTTATCCGCCTCAAAATCCCCATTTTTCAAAAACTGCACTTCGTCAGCGCGTTTGGCGATGCTGGCGATGGCGGTATCGTATTCGCCGATTTGGCCCTGGTTTGAGAACCACCAGGTCTGGAAGCCCGCGCGGTTTGCCAGGGTAACAAAATTGTCCTGATACTGGGGTTTGCCGTCCACGACCCGGTTCAGCGTCAGCCCCAGCGATTTTTGCGTTGAGCCGCTGGCGGAGACGTAGTCCATAAACAGATTGCCTTTGACCTGGCTTGCAAAGGGCGTGTTGTCCCAGTGGCCGCCAAAGGCTCCCAGCGCATCGCGGCGGGCGCTCTCGCCAATCACTACGACGTAGGTATGGTATTTAGGCTGCACCGACACTACGTTCCAGGAATCTTTTTGCTGCGACAGTTCTTTCATGCGCGCCTGCTCCTCGATAACTTCGTGGTTGTTGACCACGACATCTTTCACGAAGCGCACCACCGGGTAGCCAGTATCTTTAAATTTAAACACGCCGCCGTAGGCAAGGTTGGTTACCGGTGTGACAAAAAAACAGACCACGCTGACGGCGAGACATAAGCTATCGAAATGACCCCAGGCGCGTTTTTCTTCACGTTTGCGGCGCAGCGCCATCACCCCAAGGGCGAGAATAAAGAGAGACACCACGTAGCTGTACCACGGGAAGATGGTCATGATTTCCGTGGATTCTTCAAAGTTGGTTGAATGCAGCGCCAGCAGAGTATTGAAGTTGGGCGAGCCGTAGGCCTGGCCGAACGGGAAGTACATGGCTGCCACGAGGCTGCAAAGCCCAAGCAGGATTTTCTGGACGCTGGGAGCGGTGCGCCACAGCAGCATAAGGACGCAGCTAAAGGCAATGGCGTAAAGCAGGCTGAAGGCATAGCCCAGCGCGAAGTTTATCAGCAGAGACTGCAGAAAATAGAAACCTGCCCACGGATTCAGCGCGATTCCGCGCGCAGTCAGGGTATCTTTAACCGTTACATTCATCTTTATTATGGTCTTGCAAAACGCCATGCGGTGACCCTGGCGATAAGGGCAGAGCCTGCCTGACAGACGGAAACGAAGGGGAATTGCACCGCATCTGCGAGCCGCTTCATGTGCAGGGCTGCAAGAAGATAGAGCCGTAAGATAAGAATATCAACTGATAACAGAGCGAGGTTTTGCGAAGCTGATTGCAAATCCGACAAATGATGGGGTTAAAGCTCGGCCAGAGTAGCCATTAACGGGGATTTTGCAGGGGAATTGTGACAAAAGGATGATCGTTCGCGCGGAACGCTGAACAAAGTCGCCAGGCGGCGTGGCCTGGCGTTATTGTTGTTTTTCTTCTTTCTGCTGGGGTTTACCGGCAACCCAATCACAAATCATGTTCAGCAGCATTAAGCGTACCTGGAAGGGAGATTGTGTAAACACGTTGATGCACCTCTTAAATTCGTTCATAGCGTCCTCCTGTTAGCCGTGCGACCGTTTTTCCGTAAACAAGCCTGACTGCATTACATACAGGTATAGCACAGGCTATATTTTATAGCCATGGCTATTTCGTTAATTTTTTGTGGATGAGCAATGCTGGTTTACAATAAAGCCTTCCGTCGTCAGATGACGACGCCGCGCCACTGGAAGAGGAAGCACTATGAGCCGTCGGGCAGGGCAAAAGAACAGCGAAAAAGTGACGCCATTACCGAATATTGAAGAGCATGTTGAGGGCTTCAGGCAGGTACGCGAGGCGCACCGCCGCGAGTTAATTGATGATTATGTTGAGCTGATTTCGGATTTGATTCATGAAGTGGGTGAAGTTCGCCAGGTAGATATGGCAGCCCGGCTCGGCGTTTCCCAGCCGACGGTTGCCAAGATGCTAAAACGCCTGGCGTCCGTCGGGCTGATTGAGCAGATCCCATGGCGCGGCGTCTTTTTAACGCCGGAAGGTGAAAAACTGGCGCAGCAGAGCCGGGAACGGCACCAGATTGTTGAAAACTTCTTCCTCGCACTGGGCATCAGCCCGGAGACCGCGCGTATTGATGCCGAAGGTGTGGAACACCACGTCAGCGAAGAGACGCTGGAGGCTTTCCGCAAATTCAGCGCAGAGCGAGGCATCGGTTAAACATGCTGCTGCGTCTTGCGCAGCCGTTCCTGCGCGATCGATTCCTGCATTTATTGTTGTTAATCGGCGTCGCCCTGAGCCTGGCGGTGCCGTTCCGCCCGGCTTTATGGCCCGCCGCCATAGACTGGCACACCATTATTACCCTGGCCGGGCTGATGATGTTGACCAAGGGCGCCGAGCTGAGCGGTTATTTCGAGGTGCTGGGGCGCAAGATGGTGGCGCGGTTTGCCAACGAGCGGCAGCTGGCGCTGTTTATGGTTACGGCAGCGGCAGCGCTGTCGACCTTCCTGACTAACGATGTCGCGCTGTTCATCATTGTGCCTCTCACCATCACGCTGAAAAAACTCTGCTCGGTGCCGGGCAGTAAGCTGATTATTTTTGAGGCGCTGGCGGTCAACGCCGGCTCTTTGCTCACGCCTGTCGGTAACCCGCAGAACATCTTACTGTGGGGGCATTCCGGGCTCTCTTTCGGCGCTTTCACCTGGCAGATGATGCCGCTGGCGCTGGCCATGACCGCCAGCTTGCTGGTGTTGGCGTGGCTTTGTTTCAAGCCAAAACCGCTGCGTTACCACGGCGAAGTGAATGACAGCCGCTGGCAGCCTAAGCTGGTCTGGTGCTGCCTGGCGTTTTACATCGTCTTTATTCTGGCCCTGGAGCTTAAGCTTGAATTTTGGGGGCTGGGGCTGATTGCGCTTGGGTTCCTGGGGTTGGCGCGCAAAGTGCTGCTCAGTATCGACTGGAGCCTGCTGGTGGTATTTATGGTGATGTTTATTGATGTTCACCTCATCACCCAACTTCCGGTGCTGCAGCACTCGCTTCAGGGCGTGGCGCAACTCTCTCTTGGCGAGTTGTTTGGCCTGGGTATTTTGCTGTCACAATTCATCAGCAATGTGCCTGCCACCATTTTACTGCTGAACTATGTGCCAGCTTCGCTGCTGTTGGCCTTCGCGGTCAATATCGGCGGTTTTGGCCTGTTGCCGGGTTCGCTGGCGAACTTGATTGCCCTTCGTATGGCCAACGACCGTCGGATCTGGTGGCGGTTCCATCTCTATTCTCTCCCTATGTTGCTTTGGGCCGCGCTGGTCGGCTACGGCTTATTACTGCTTTTACGCTAGCGCCCACTCAGGCAGAAACAGGCAAGGAATGAGCAGAAATCCCCCATTCCAGAATCGTGCGCGACGCGTATAACTGGCAGTCCGCACTCTTCCTTCCTGAAATCCTGAACATGAGGTACCGCTATGCGTTATAAAAAATTAGGAAATACCGGCCTGTTTGTTTCAGAGCTTTGCCTGGGCACCATGACTTTTGGTGGTGAAGACGGTATATGGGGAAAAATAGGCCAGCTCGCGCAAAATGATGCCGACAAGCTGGTTGGACGCGCGCTGGAAGCCGGGATTAACTTTATTGATACCGCCAATGTTTACTCCGGCGGGCGTTCGGAAATCATCACTGGCCAGGCGCTGAAAAACCTTAATGTGCCGCGTGAGAATGTGGTGGTGGCCACCAAAGCATTCGGCGAAACAGGCACCGCCGGGCCGAACTCTCGAGGTTCATCGCGTTTTCATCTGCTAAATAGCGTCAAAGAGAGCCTGCAGCGGCTGCAGCTCGACTATATCGACCTGTACCAACTGCACGGTTTTGACCCCGCGACGCCGATAGAGGAAACGCTGCGGGCGCTGGATTCGCTGGTACAGCAGGGGCTGGTTCGCTACATAGGCGTTTCCAACTGGGCGGCCTGGCAAATCATGAAGGCACTCGGGATTTCCGAACGCCTGGGACTGGCACGTTTTGCCTCTCTGCAGGCTTATTACACCCTTGCCGGGCGCGATCTGGAGCGGGAGCTGGTGCCGATGATGCAAAGTGAAGGCGTCGGCCTGATGGTGTGGAGTCCGCTCGCGGGCGGGCTGCTCAGCGGCAAGTACGACCGCGACGGGAAAGCCGAAACCGGCAGCCGCCGCCTGGAGTTTGATTTTCCACCGGTAAACAGGGATCGCGCGTTTGATTGCGTGGATGTGATGCGTGACATCGCCGATGCCAAAGGCGTTTCCGTGGCGCAGATTGCGCTGGCCTGGCTGCTGCATCAGCAGGCAGTGACGACGGTCATCGTGGGGGCGAAGCGCATTGAGCAGCTTGAGGATAATATCGCTGCGACGGGGGTTCAGCTTAGCGCGGACGAGCTTGACAGGCTGAATGCGGTAAGTGAGTTGCCGCGAGAATATCCGGGCTGGATGCTTGAGCGGCAGGGTGAGTATCGCCGGGAACAGCTGAAGAATCAGTCATAAATCGGGAATAATTTAGCCCTCTCCCGGAGGGAGAGGGGGAAAACAAGCGATGCGATAAAACTATCGTTTCAGCTTCAAATGCAGCAAAGGGAAAGGATTCCCTTCACCGTCGAGTTCAGACCGCCCGGTCCGGGCAAATCCCATATGCAGATAGAAGCCCACGCCCTGCGGATTCTGCTCATTCACATCCACCTCATCGACCTGCAAATGTTCAATGGCATACTGCAGAAGCTGCTTGCCCACGCCCATGCCACGGCTTTCAGGCGAAACAAACAGCATTTCAATCCGATTTTCGTGGCAGCCGATAAAGCCCAGAGGCTCACCGGTTTTGCCGGCTGCCAGCAGCATCGGGATCTGTGGCATGTAGAGTTCGCGCACCTGGGGCTTTAACGCCCTGATATTTTCTTCAGGTAAAAAGTCATGCGTGGCGCGAACGGACGCCTCCCAGATTTCCGCCAGCGCATCAAAATCCGCCGGGTTTGCTTGTCTTATCGTTAACATTCTTGTTCCAGAGGTCGTTAGTTAAACGGCGCTTCTTTCTTCAGGATCTTGTCGATCACATCCAGCACGCCTTGTTGATTGCAGTGCCCTGCCTGGTAGCTGGCAATGCGTTTGATTTTGTCCGGGGCGTTGGCCATCGCAAACCCGTATTGCGCCTGAGTCAGCATCTCGATGTCGTTGCCGCCGTCGCCAAAGGTCACCACTTCGCTGTCCTGGATGCCCCATTTTTCCTGCAGGATCCGCAGGCCGTTAGCCTTATGAATCCCCGGAATAATCAGGTCGATAGAGCCGTGCCCGCTGGTGACCGGCACCATAATGCCTTCCAGCGCTGCGCCCAGGGCGTCCATAGTTTCATCGAGCTGGCTGTCCGGCAGGTTCAGGGCAAACTTGAAGAACACGTCGTCGAGGCCGGAGAAGTTTTCCACGTGCTCAAGGCGGTGATAGTACTTCGCCGCCAGCGCTTTAAAATCGTCACTATAGCCGTTGAGGGTATAACCGTTATGCTTGCCGCAGGCGATGATCTCCACGTGCGGCAGGGTCAGCAGGTGATCGACCACCGTGTTGAACTCTTGTCTGGTCAGCTCGCCGTTGAACAGATCTTCGCCTTCGCTGACCACCCAGCCGCCGTTATCGGCGACAAAAGAGATCTCGTGGGCAATCTCCGGGAAGAAGGAGATAAGCTGGAAATACTGGTTCCCGCTGGCCACCACAAAGCGGATGCCTTGCTCTTTCATCTGCTGATATTGCGCGGCAAAGCGTTCGCGGTTGTAGGTTTTTTCATCATTAAGAAAAGTGCCGTCCATGTCTACTGCAATCAGTTTGATGCTCATTGAACTCTCCATTATTCAGTTTCTAAAGTCTGGCCGGAAGATTGCCCCGGTTTGGCCACGGCGCGGGCGACCAGCGCCGCAATCACCATTAGCGTCAGCACAACTAGCATGGCCTGGCGCAGCCCATAATGCTCGCCGAGGAAGCCCAGCAGCGGCGGCCCGACTAAAAAGGCGACATAGCCCGAAGCGGCAACGACGCTGACGCGGCTGGCCGGATCGGGGCCGGTATCACCCGCCGCTGAAATGGTCAGCGGGAAGCCTAAAGAGGTGCCCAACCCCCACAGAATCACCGACACGCCGGCAAGGAAGGCGTTGTCGACAAACACAATGGTACCGATGCCAATAATGCCCATGATCGCACAGGCGCGGACCACAATAACGCGGCTGTAGCGGTCAATAAACCAGCCGCCGGTGAAGCGCCCGACCGTCATGCCGAGGGTAAAGCCTACGTAGATAAGCGACCCGGAAGTTGGGCTAAAGCCGTGCCCGTCCACCATCAGCAGCGGCAGCCAGTCGTTGGCCGAGCCTTCGGCAAAGGCCATCGCCAGCACGACAAAACCAATCAGCAATAGCTGAATATCTTTGTAAAACGGTCGGTGCGGCTCGTGGGCTTCGGTGTTCTCCGGGTTATCTTTGCCCACGCCGTGCGGCACGGCGATAAGCGCGATGGCAATCGGCGCAATGGTCAACAGACCAATCAGCAGCAGGTGCCCCCAGGACACGACGTTCCACGCGGTTAACGTCAGGCCAATCCCGGCGCCAACGAGCGTGCCGAGGCTAAAGAAGCCGTGCATCATCGGCAGCACAGTTTTCTTCATCAGGCTCTCGATAATGGCCCCTTCGACGTTCATAGCCACTTCTGATGAACCCATCCCGCTGCCGAGCAGCGCCAGGCCGAAGGCAAACAGCACCGGGGAGGCGAGGTACAGCGCGAAGCTCATCATTAACATTCCGGCGACCATCAGCGTCATGCCGCTGCGAATAATGGTACGGGTGCCAAAGCGTTTCACCAGCCAGCCGGAACAGAGAATACCGCCCATCGAGCCTATCGACAGGCCAAATAATACGATGCCCATTCCGGCCGTCGAGACGCTGAGCGTATCGCGGATCGCGGGCGTGCGTGTGGCCCAGGATGCCATCACCAGGCCCGGAAGGAAGAAGAAGGTGAATAATGCCCAGGTACGGAGCTGCAGGGCTTTTCTCTGTGAAACAGACATGAACAACAACCAGTGAAAGAGAAACAGGGGAGCAGACTAGCAAGCTTGTGTACATTTGTACACATCCCGGTATAGACTCTTTGTCATACTCTAAATTCAGGTAGGTAATGATGAGCAAAGCCCCGCGCCGGAATGACCCTGAACGTCGCTCGCGTATTTTGCAGGCGACGCTGGATATGGTGGTAAAGCACGGCATCAGCGATATCACGCACCGCAAAATTGCCGCTGAGGCTGGCGTTTCGCTGGGGTCAATGACCTACTATTTTGCCGGGATTGAATCGCTGCTTTGCGAAGCGTTTACCCTGTTTGCCCACCAGATGTCGGACAGCTACCGGGAGCGCATGCAGCAGGCCACCAATCGCGATGAGGCCTGCGAAGCGATTGTCGATATGATTTGCGGCGGCTGCGTGGCCACGCCGTATAACATGCAGGTGATGTACCAGCTTTATGCTTATGCCAGCTGTAATCCGCAGCTAAAAGATATCATGCAGGAGTGGATGATTCGCAGCCAACAGGCGCTGGAGCCGTTTTTCGATCCGCTAACCGCCCGGGCGCTGGATGCTTTCCTGGAAGGCATGACGCTGCACTACGTCACCGATCGCGAACCGATGGGGCGCGATGATATGCGGGTGATGGTGCGCAGGATTGTAGGGACAGGGGATGCAAAATAAAGCGAGTGGAGGGGTTAGTAAGCGTTTGTTATTGAAGCCCTAAAAAATAAAAACCCATCAACCTTGAACCGAAAGCGGCGGGGTTGATGGGCTCCACAAATTGGGGACATCAAAGAAAAGCAGTGGCACTAATTCAGACTGACGTCCCGAAAGAAAGTTCGCTCAGGCATAAAAAAAAAGTATTTTTCTTTGTCTGTGGTTGCGATCACAAACCTGGCCATATCACGACAATTAATGTACCGGCCAGTGTTAACAACACGT
The DNA here is from genome assembly GCF_059801165.1 of Cedecea sp. Ae19-4. Taxonomy (NCBI): domain Bacteria; kingdom Pseudomonadati; phylum Pseudomonadota; class Gammaproteobacteria; order Enterobacterales; family Enterobacteriaceae; genus Cedecea; species Cedecea sp. Ae19-4. Next base: position 612,769 of record NZ_JBCHWG010000001.1, read on the forward strand.
TAGCGATAGCGTAGGTGCCGGCGTACCCCAGCGCAGGAATGTTGCTGCGGGCGGTATCGCTGATGATTTCCATCGCTGGCGCACAGGTTCTTGCCCCCATCATCGCGCCGAACAGCAGGGCGCGGTTCATTCGCAGCACATAGGCGCCGAACAGGAAGCAGATAATCACCGGCACCAGGCTCACGATAAGCCCGGAAATCAGCATCTGGCCGCCTACCGCACCGAGGCCGTTGCTGATGCCACTGCCGGCGCTCAGCCCAACCCCCGCCATAAACACCATCAGGCCGAACTCTTTCACCATATTTAGCGCCCCCTGCGGAATGTAGCCGAAGGTGGGGTGGTTGGCGCGCAGGAAGCCAAGCATGATGCCCGCAAACAACAGGCCAGCGGCGTTCCCGATGCCGAAGCTGAACGAGCTGAACTGGAAGGTGACCATGCCCACCATCAGGCCAATAACAAAGAAGGCGCAGAAGGCCAGCAGGTCGGTTATCTGGCTGTGAATGGAGATAAAGCCGATGCGCTCGGCAACGGTTTTCACGCGTCTGGCATCGCCGCTGACCTGCAGGACATCGCCTTTGTTCAGCACGATATTGTCGTCGATGGGCATTTCAATCTGGCTGCGGATTACGCGGTTCAGGAAGCAGCCGTGGTCGGTGAGCTTGAGCTGCGCCAGGCGACGGCCCACGGCATTGTGGTTTTTCACCACAATTTCTTCGGTGACGATGCGCATGTCCAGCAGATCGCGATCGAAAACCTCTTTGCCGTTTCTGAAGCTTGGGTCGAGGCGCGAGTGAGAATCCGGGTAGCCCACCAGCGAGATTTCATCGCCCATTTGCAGCACGGCATCGCCGTCCGGGTTAGCCAGAATGCCGTTGCGGCGAATACGTTCGATGTAGCAGCCGGTCTGGCGATAAATACCCAGTTCGCGCAGATTTTTACCGTCGGCCCAGGCAACCAGCTCAGGCCCGACGCGATAGGCGCGGATCACCGGGAGATAAACTTTGCGGCTCGCGTCGGTATCCAGACCGCGCTCGCGGGCAATTTGCTGGGCGCTGGTCTGCAGATCCTGATGCTGCAGCTTCGGCAAATAGCGAGCCCCCACGATCAGGCTGACCAGGCCAATCAGGTAGGTCAGGGCATAGCCGAGGCTCAGATTATCCAGCGAGGTCGCAAGCTGCGCGGCGGGGATGCTTGAATGGCGCAGGGTATCGCCCGCGCCGACCAGCACGGGCGTGGAGGTCATGGCGCCGGCGAGCATACCGGCCGTCAGGCCAATGTCCCAGCCAAACAGTTTGCCCAGCCCCAGCGCAATCAGCAGGGCGCTGCCAACCATCACCAGGGCCAGCATCAGATAATTTTTGCCGTCGCGGAAGAAAATAGAAAAAAAGTTTGGCCCGGCTTCGACGCCTACGCAGAAAATGAACAGCATAAAACCCAGATTTAGCGCGTCGGTATTGATCGAGAAATGCTGTTGCCCGAGTAATAAAGAGACCACTAAAACACCAATGGAATTACCCAGTTGCACCGGACCGAGGCGTAATTTCCCCAGGCAGAGTCCGAGCGTTAGTACAACAAATAACAAAAGGATGTAATTCCCGTTTAACAAATCTGCGACGTTTATATTCACGAAGGCTAACTTCTTGTTTACCAGTAAGCTGTTGAAAGAGATAGAGTTATGCGCTAAGGTTTTGACGGTTCCGTCAGCGGCGACCGGCAAATTATCACGCATATAAATATCTCACGCGACGACCGAATTTCTGCCGCTAGTTTAATCTTTCTCTGTATCAGCGGCTAGTAAGAATATTGTGCTAAATGTGGCAATGCTTTATCGGCACGGATGGCCAGGCATTATCAAATCGGGTAAAGACGCTGCTGAATTTTCCGGCAGGGTATTTTCGAGCAAAAGCAGATGTCAGGAGGTAAAATGCACAGACGTGCGCAAAAGTGGTTAGGAATTACCTGCTGCTTCGTGCTCTTTATTCTGGTTTTTCTTTCTCTGCGCCTGAACGTGATGGGGCGGTTTATTGCCACCGGGCACTATGAGCTTGGGCTGCTGTTTTTCCTTCTCCCGGGTGCTGTGGCCAGCTTCTTTTCCCAAGGCGATCGAGTGGTCAAACCGCTGGTGGGAGCGATGCTTGCTTCGCCGTTCTGCCTGTTGATTGCCCACCTGTTTTTCCCCGTCACACGCTCGTTCTGGCAAGAAATGGCCTGGCTACTGAGCGCTGTCTTCTGGTCGTCCCTCGGTTCGCTGTGTTATCTGCTATTTTTTATGTGTAAGAACCGGAGTCGCGCGCATAAAAAAACCGACTACTGAGAGTCGGTTTTCTGCATTCGTAAAGTTTACTGCGCGGTCTGGAACAGGTTCAGATGTTCTTTCGCGTAAGCTTCAAAATCGGTGCAGCCACCAATGTGCTTCTGATCCAGGAAGATCTGCGGCACGGTTTCAACCGGTTTACCCACGGTTTTTTCCAGGTCAGCTTTGGTGATGCCTTCTGCGTGGATGTCAATATAGCGGAAGTTGAAGTCATCACGCTCGGCGGTCAGTTTCTCAGCCAGTTCTTTAGCGCGAACACAATATGGGCAGCCAGGGCGTCCAAAAATTACTGCAAACATGCTCTCTCCTCAGTTTTTATGGCCGATACGAACCGGCGAATGCGCTTATAATGCCGATATCCGTCACATTTTTAAAGAAGGTCGTGCCTGTTAGTTCGATGCCCGTAGGCTATCTCCTTTCAGTGGGAGGGGCGCGGACTCGATGATAGCTGGCCTGAACACAGGAGGTGCCGCTATGCGCGCGGTCGGATCGTTACCCAAATCGGTGATTGTGCTGGAAGCGGTGGGGATAGGTTTTTTGGCGCTAGCTTTTCTCTCGCTGCAGGGATACCTGACGCTGCCCGCACCTGTGGCCACTGCAACGGCGGCCATAGTCATGGTATTTATTGGCCTTGGGCTGATGCTGCCGGCGGCAATCATCATGACGTGGCATATTGCTAAACGTCTTGCCCCGCAGCTGATGCCGCCTGATTCTGCTTCAAAACTCTCTGATATAAAAAAGCCAAAGGAAAATCGCGATGACGCCGACCATTGATCTGCTTCGTTCCCACCGTTCCATTCGTCATTTTACCGGGGAACCTATTACCGACGAGCAGCGCGAAGCCATTATTGCCAGCGCACAGGCAGCTTCTACTTCCAGCTTCCTTCAGTGCAGTTCAATCATTCGCATCACGGATAAAGCGCTGCGCGAGCAGCTGGTGCCGCTGACCGGCGGGCAAAAGCATGTGGCGGAAGCCGCCGAGTTTTGGGTGTTCTGCGCCGACTTTAACCGCAATCTTCAAATCTGCCCGGACGCCCAGCTTGGGCTGGCGGAACAGCTGCTGCTTGGTGCGGTCGATACCGCGATTCTGGCGCAGAATGCGTTTACCGCCGCAGAATCGCTGGGGTTAGGCGGGGTCTATATCGGCGGTATCCGCAACAACATTGAAGCGGTGGGAGAGCTGTTGGGCGTGCCGAAATACGTGTTACCGCTGTTTGGCCTTTGCCTGGGCTGGCCTGCTACCACGCCGGATATCAAGCCGCGTATGCCCGCTGCGATGCTGGTGCATGAAAACCGCTATCAGCCGCTGAACAGGCCGCTGCTGGACGAGTACGACGAGCAGCTGGCGCAGTATTATTTGAGCCGGGACAGTAATACACGGCGCGACACCTGGAGCGACCACATCAGCCGTACCATCATTAAAGAAAGCCGGCCTTTCATTCTGGATTACCTGCACAAGCAGGGCTGGGCGACACGCTAATTCACGCGGCTGCCAGGTCATCAAAACGGCGATTGATACATTTTCAGTATTAATCGTGGCCTCAAACGGTATTGGTTTCATCCGTCGGTGAGTCGTTATAACTGCTGAAGTTATAACGACAATCTGACAAGGAACCTTCTATGCCAACCTCTGCTTTTGATAATTCGCCTTTCTACGCCGCCGACATTATTCGCGCCCGCATTAACGGTCTGGTACCCCGCATCGCTTTTATTCTGGGCTCCGGGCTGGGGGAGCTGGCGGAAAAAATCGACTCCCCTGTAACATTTTCCTACGAAGAGCTGCCCGGGTTTCCCGTCAGCACCGTCCACGGCCATGCGGGCGAACTGGTTGTCGGCACGCTGGCTGGCGTGCCTGTAGCCTGTATGAAAGGGCGGGGGCACTTTTATGAAGGGCGTGGAATGTCGGTGATGACCAGCGCAATTCGCACTTTTAAGCTGCTGGGATGCGAAATTCTGTTTTCTACCAACGCCGCCGGTTCTCTGCGCCCGGAAGTGGAACCTGGAAGCCTGGTGGCACTCAGCGATCATATTAATACGATGCCGGGCACACCGACCGTTGGGCCAAATGATGAGCGGTTTGGTGAGCGCTTTTTCTCGCTGGCAAACGCCTATGATGCCGACTATCGCGCTGTACTCCAACAGGTTGCACATGAGCAGGGGTTCCCGCTGCACGAGGGAGTATTTGTTTCTTATCCAGGGCCAAACTTCGAAACCGCAGCGGAAATTCGCATGATGCAAATCATTGGCGGCCACGTGGTGGGGATGTCGGTTGTGCCGGAGGTGATCAGCGCCCGCCATTGCGGCCTGAAGGTGGTTGCCGTCTCGGCGATTACCAACCTTGCCGAAGGGCTGGGGAGTATTCAGCTTTCCCATGAACAGACGCTGAAAGCGGCTGCGCTGTCGCGGCAGAACTTCATTAACCTGATTTGCGGCTTCCTCGGCAAACTGGCCTGATCCTCACTGACCAAGGCAGGGAAAACAGATGGCGATTAAACTCCGCTTAAAAATCATGCTGTTTTTACAGTACTTCATCTGGGGGGCGTGGCTGGTCACTTTGGGATCTTACATGATCAATACGCTCGGCTTTAAGGGGGCAGATGTTGGCATGGTTTACAGTACCAAAGGGCTTGCGGCGCTGCTGATGCCGGGTCTTATCGGCATTGTGGCCGATAAATGGCTCCCGGCTAATCGGGTGTACTCTCTCTGCCATCTGGTGGGGGCGGGGATGCTGGTCTGGGCGGCCAGCATCGACCAGCCGGGGTTGATGTTTTGGGCAATGCTGGGTAATGCCCTGGCCTTTATGCCGACCATTGCGCTATCCAATACGGTGTCTTACGCCTGCCTGGAAAAAAACGGACTGGATACGGTGACGCATTTCCCGCCTGTGAGGGTGTTCGGTACCGTGGGCTTTATTGCGGCGATGTGGACCGTTAGCCTGATGCGCATAGAGCTGAGCAGCATGCAGCTCTATATTGCCGCAGGGGCTTCCGGTCTGCTGGCGCTGTATGCGCTCACATTGCCGACTATCCCGGTGATAAAAAGCCAGGCCACGCGCAGCTGGGTGAGCCGCCTGGGGCTGGACGCGTTTGTGCTGTTCAAAAAGCCACAAATGGCGGTTTTTTTCCTGTTCGCCATGCTGCTTGGGGCGGTGCTGCAAATCACCAATACTTTCGGTAACCCTTTCCTGCATGATTTTGCCCGTCAGCCTGAGTTTGCCAGCAGCTTTGTGGTGCAGTATCCCTCGATTTTGCTGTCCGTCTCGCAGATGTCGGAAGTGGTCTTTATTTTGACGATCCCTTTCTTCCTGCGGCGTTTTGGCATTAAACAGGTCATGCTGATGAGCATGGTCGCCTGGGTGCTGCGCTTTGCGCTGTTCGCCTGGGGCGATCCTTCTGTCTTTGGTTTTGTGCTGCTGTTGCTGTCGATGGTGGTGTACGGCTGCGCCTTTGATTTCTTTAATATCTCCGGCTCGGTGTTTGTTGAGCAAGAGGTGGAGTCACGTATTCGCGCCAGCGCTCAAGGGCTGTTTATGACGATGGTTAACGGGGTTGGGGCGTATTTCGGGGCGATTGTCAGCGGTTATGTGGTGGATTATTTCACCACCGATGGCACCAAAGACTGGCCGACTATCTGGCTGGTTTTTGCTGGCTATGCGCTGGTGCTTGCCGTCGTCTTCCACTTTAGCTTCCACTATCACCACCGCCAGCAGAGTGATTCTTCGGCATCGCTCGCACATTAAGGCTCCTGGCCTTACAGCGAGCGTAAGCGATGGTAATTTATGAGGCTTGCCACTCAGGGAGCCTCATGAATACATCTCAGCGTATCTATCGCACCGATCTTAAGCTGCTGCGCTATTTTCAGGCCGTAGCCGAGGAACTGCACTTTGGCCGGGCCGCCGCGCGGCTGAACATGTCGCAGCCTCCCCTGAGCTTTCATATCAAAGAACTGGAAGCTCAGCTGGGGACGGTACTGTTTATCCGCCATTCCCGGCACGTGGCGCTGACTCACGCAGGCGAAGTCCTGCTGGAAGAGACAAAACAGCTGCTGAACAACGCAAGCCTTGCGCTGGCCAGGGTTGAGCAGATTGGCCGTGGTGAAGGCGGTCGAATTCAGCTAGGGATTGTTGGCACCGCCATTTGGGGTGGGCTGCGGCTTGGGCTACAGCGGTTTATTGCTGACTATCCCGCCATTGATGTGACCTTCCGCGAAAAGTCCCCGGGGGATCAGCTTGCTTTGCTTGAACGTCACGAGATTGATGCCGGGATCTGGCGGATGGAAACCAGCCCGCCCGGTGGCCTTAAGAGCGAAAAGCTGCATGAGGCGACATTTATGGTCGCGCTGCCGGAGCAGCACCCGCTAGCCCGGCAGCAAACGGTGGACATTACCCAACTGCGGCATGAAGCGTTCGTGACGATGACCGCCATTCACTCTGACTGGACTTTCCTGCAACGTGTTTGCCGTGAAGCTGGTTTTACCCCGAGGGTTGTCCGTGAGGCGGTGGAGCCGCAAACCGTCCTGGCGCTGGTGAGCATTGGTTTCGGGCTAACCATCATCGCCGACAGCTACGCACAGATGAACTGGCCTGGCGTGGTGTTTCGCCCCCCGGCGAGGCCGATACCCGCCGACCTGTATGCCGTTTTTGATCCCGTCCATCTCACCTCGACCACAAAGCAATTAATTGAGGCACTTAAGATGTCTCCCACCGATTAGTCCGTCGTTGAAAGGTGAAGGCAGTGGTATGATTAGCGGGCGGTTAATTTTGGTCTGGTTGCTCAGAGGTGCAGGTTGAAAATCGCTATTTTATCCCGGGATGGAACGCTCTACTCATGCAAGCGCCTGCGCGAGGCGGCAACGCGTCGTGGTCATCAGGTGGAGATCATTGATCCCCTTTCTTGTTATATGAACATTAATCCGGCCGCGCCTTCCGTGCATTACAAGGGGCGTCAACTGCCGCATTATGACGCGGTTATCCCGCGTATTGGCTCGGCTATCACCTTTTACGGCACGGCGGTGCTGCGCCAGTTCGAAATGCTGGGAAGCTATCCGCTGAATGAGTCGGTGGCGATCACCCGCGCGCGGGACAAGCTGCGCTCGCTGCAATTGCTGGCGAAGCAGGGGATTGATTTGCCGGTGACGGGGTTTGCCCACTCGCCGGACGACACCAGCGATCTTATTGATATGGTGGGTGGCGCGCCGCTGGTGGTGAAGCTCGTTGAAGGTACGCAAGGAATTGGCGTGGTGCTGGCTGAAACGCGGCAGGCGGCGGAAAGCGTGATTGATGCGTTTCGCGGTCTTAACGCCCATATTCTGGTGCAGGAATACATCAAAGAAGCGAAGGGCAGAGATATTCGCTGTCTGGTGGTGGGGGATGAGGTTGTGGCCGCCATTGAACGGCAGGCCAAGCCCGGCGATTTCCGCTCAAACCTGCACCGTGGCGGCGTCGCGCATCAGGTCACAATTACCGACCTTGAGCGAGAAGTGGCGCTAAAAGCGGCCAGCACGCTGGGGCTGGATATTGCCGGGGTGGACATTTTACGCGCCGAACGCGGGCCGCTGGTGATGGAAGTGAACGCCTCGCCGGGGCTGGAAGGCATTGAAAACACGAGCGGGGTCGATATCGCCGGGCTGATGATCAAATGGATAGAGCGGCAGGCCCGCCCTGGGTACTGTCTTAAAACCGGGGGATAATTACCAAATCGGCGCTAATGCATAGTATGACGTGTCATTTTTGCGTAAGATGGCACGTTAATTTTTGAACAGGTAATGAGGTTTTTGCGTTTATGGATTCACTCGTGGTCCCGACTCTGGACACTTTACGCCGCTGGCTGGATGAAACTGGCGTAACCTTTTTCGAGTGCGATACCTGCCAGGCATTGCATTTGCCCCATATGCAGAACTTCGATGGCGTATACGACGCGAAAATCGATCTCGTGGACAACATTATTCTGTTTTCCGCATTGGCAGAAGTTAAGCCGTCGGCGCTGCTGCCGTTGGCGTCCGATCTCTCCTCGATCAACGCCAGCTCGCTGACGGTGAAAGCGTTTCTCGACATCCAGGATGATAACCTGCCCAAGCTGGTGGTGTGTCAGTCGTTGTCTGCCTCCGTGGGCATTACCCGCGAGCAGTTTGCCGCCTTTGTTCAGCAGAGCGAAGAGCAGGTTTCGATGGTGATCCTCGAGGCTTGCGCTAATCAGCTGCTTTTTGTGGCCGAAGAAGAAGAGCGCGACGGCACAATTATTCACACCCACTCTCTGCACTGATCCTTTCTTTTTTTAACGCAGCGGCCACCAGCGCCGCTGCGTTCTGCATGTTTTTATTCTGTCATAAAGCCGTCACAGCCAGACAAATCCCTGCCATAAGGCGCGTTTTTGCCGCCTGAATAGACGAAAGATGTCTAAAAAGTTGATAAAAGGCGTTTTTTCATCCGGGCTATAGTCGCCGACCCTGGCTACAGTTATTCTTGCTTGGCCGTAAAAACGAGCAACGTCTGCGTGAAGATTACCCAAATTCTTTTTCAGCAGAATGAATAGAGATGCATGAATTTTGCATGCTAAAAAAGCGTGCGGCGAATGCGGATAAGCCACATTGCGTAAATTCGGCTCATTCGAGCCTGGTTTGGCCTTTATTCAGAAGGAATGAAATTATGCTCTACCTACGTAAAAAAGGGTTGTTGGGGATGGTTGCTGGCGCGCTGATGGTGGCTTCTGCCGCCAGCTCTGCCGCCGAACAAAAGACGCTGCACGTTTATAACTGGTCTGACTATATAGCCCCGGATACCCTGGCAAACTTCACGAAAGAGACCGGCATCAAAGTGGTCTACGACGTGTTTGATTCCAACGAAGTGCTGGAAGGGAAGCTGATGGCGGGCAGCACGGGCTATGACCTGGTGGTGCCGTCTTCGCAGTTCCTTGAGCGCCAGGCGCAGGCCGGCATCTTCGAGCCGCTGGATAAAAGCAAACTGCCGAACTACAAAAACCTCGACCCGGAAATGCTCAAGCTGGTGGCGCAAAACGACCACGACAACAAATACGGCATTCCGTACATGATGGTGACGACCGGCATCGGCTACAACGTCGATAAAGTGAAAGCCGTGCTGGGGAAAGACGCGCCGGTGGACAGCTGGGATCTGATCTTCAAGCCGGAAAACCTTGAAAAACTGAAAAGCTGCGGCGTGTCGTTCCTGGACGCGCCAAGTGAAATTTACGCGACCGTGTTGCACTACCTGGGCAAAGATCCGAACAGCACCAACGCCGCGGACTACACCGGGGCGACTAACGATCTGCTGATGAAGCTGCGGCCAAATATTCGTTACTTCCATTCGTCGCAGTACATCAACGACCTTGCCAACGGTGACATCTGCGTGGCGATTGGCTGGTCCGGGGATATTCTGCAGGCGGCAAACCGCGCCAAAGAAGCTAAAAATGGCGTGAATGTTGCTTATTCCATTCCTAAGGAAGGCGCGATGGTCTACTTCGATATGTTTGCCCTGCCGGTAGATGCGAAGAATAAAGACGAAGCGTACCAGTTCCTGAACTACCTGATGAAGCCGGACGTTATCGCCAACATCAGTAATCATATTTACTACGCGAACGCCAACAAAGAAGCTACGCCGTTACTGAGCGAAGAGGTCCGCAGCAATCCGGGAATTTACCCGCCGGCGGATATTCGTGCCAAGTTGTTCACACAAACGGTGATGCCAGCGAAGATTGACCGGGTTATCACCCGCGCGTGGACTAAGGTTAAAACAGGCAAATAGTCCTGTGACACCCTGCACCGGGCGGTTGCACCAGAGTTGTGCAATCGCCCCAGCCTGAACGGAAGCCCTTGTTTCCAGAATGGCGAAAAGTACGGCAACCGGGCCGTATCTTCTTTTTGCTTTTGCCGGAGAGCAACAGAATTGAACGACGCAATCCCTCGCCCGCAGTCCAAAACACCCAAAGCGCTGACGCCGCTGCTGGAAATTCGTAACCTCACTAAATCGTTTGATGGTCAACATGCCGTGGATGACGTCAGTCTGACCATCTACAAAGGCGAAATTTTTGCTTTGCTGGGCGCCTCGGGCTGCGGCAAATCCACGCTGCTGCGCATGCTGGCGGGGTTTGAACAGCCAAGTGCCGGGCAAATCATGCTTGATGGCGTCGATTTGTCGCATGTGCCGCCTTACCAGCGCCCAATCAATATGATGTTCCAGTCCTACGCGCTGTTCCCGCACATGACCGTGGAGCAAAACATCGCCTTTGGCCTGAAGCAGGACAAACTGCCGAAGGCGGAAATTACCAGCCGGGTGGCAGAAATGCTGACCCTGGTACACATGCAGGAGTTCGCCAGGCGCAAGCCTCACCAGCTGTCCGGCGGCCAGCGTCAGCGCGTGGCGTTAGCCCGAAGCCTGGCCAAGCGTCCCAAATTATTGCTGCTCGACGAGCCGATGGGGGCGCTGGATAAAAAGCTCCGTGACCGGATGCAGCTGGAAGTAGTGGACATCCTTGAACGCGTCGGCGTGACCTGCGTGATGGTGACCCACGATCAGGAAGAAGCGATGACCATGGCCGGGCGAATAGCCATCATGAATCGCGGCAAGTTCGTGCAAATTGGCGAGCCGGAAGAGATTTATGAGCACCCAACCACCCGCTATAGCGCAGAGTTTATCGGGTCGGTAAACGTCTTCGAAGGGCTGCTGAAAGAGCGTCAGGACGACGGGCTGGTGATAGACAGCCCCGGACTTGTGCATCCGCTGAAGGTGGATCCTGATGCTTCCGTGGTGGACGGCGTACCGGTCTTCGTTGCGTTGCGCCCGGAAAAGGTGACGCTTTGCGAGGAGCCGCCCGCCGATGGCTATAACTTTGCCGTCGGAGAAGTGGTGCATATCGCCTACCTCGGCGATCTCTCCATCTACCACGTTCGGCTGAAAAGCGGGCAGATGATCAGCGCCCAGCTGCAAAATGAGTACCGCTACCGTAAAGGAGCGCCCACCTGGGGGGATGAAGTTCGCCTGTGCTGGGATGCCGACAGCTGCGTGGTTCTGACGGTTTAAGGGGGCAAGATGACAACACTTTCTGAAGGCCCGGCAGAGACGGCGGTTCCTCAGCCCTCGGGCGTGAAGCGTTTGCTTGCCCGTTTGCAGATGGCGCACGGGCGCAAGCTGGCGATCGCGCTGCCCTATTTGTGGCTGATCCTGCTGTTTATGCTGCCGTTCCTGATCGTCTTTAAGATCAGTTTTTCGGAAATAGCCCGGGCGATCCCGCCTTACAGCGACCTGGTGAGCTGGGCCGATGGCCAGCTGTCGATCACCCTGAATCTGGCGAACTACTTCCAGCTGACGGACGATCCGCTCTACTTCGAGGCTTATCTGCAATCTTTGCAGGTCGCGGCGGTGTCAACGCTGTGCTGCCTGGCGCTGGGCTATCCGCTCGCGTGGGCGGTGGCACACAGTAAACCCTCAACGCGAAACATCCTGCTGTTGCTGGTGATCCTGCCTTCATGGACCTCGTTCCTGATCCGCGTGTATGCGTGGATGGGCATCCTGAAAAACAACGGCATATTGAATAACGTGCTGCTTTGGCTCGGAGTTATCGACCAGCCGCTGACGATCCTGCACACCAACCTTGCGGTCTACATCGGGGTAGTTTATGCCTACCTGCCGTTCATGGTGCTGCCGATTTATACCGCGCTAACGCGCATAGATTATTCGCTGGTGGAGGCTTCGTTAGATCTCGGCGCGCGGCCGCTGAAAACGTTCTTCAGCGTGATTGTGCCGTTGACCAAAGGCGGGATTATTGCCGGTTCGATGCTGGTGTTTATTCCGGCGGTAGGGGAGTTTGTTATCCCGGAACTGCTCGGCGGGCCGGACAGCATCATGATTGGCCGCGTCCTGTGGCAGGAATTCTTTAATAACCGCGACTGGCCTGTGGCCTCAGCCGTGGCGATTATCATGCTTCTGCTGCTGATCGTGCCGATCATGTGGTTCCACAAATACCAGAACAAAGCGGGGGAGGACCACGCATGAACAACTTACCGGTTGTGCGCTCTCCGTGGCGTATTTTGATTCTGGTGATTGGCTTTACCTTCCTGTATGCGCCCATGCTGATGCTGGTTATCTACTCGTTTAACAGCTCTAAGCTGGTGACGGTGTGGGCCGGCTGGTCAACGCGCTGGTACGGGGAGCTGTTCCGGGATTCGGCGATGATGAACGCCGTTGGCCTGAGCCTGACCATTGCTGCGGCGGCCGCCACGATGGCCGTTATCCTGGGGACGATTGCTGCCGTGGTGATGGTGCGTTTTGGTCGCTTTCGTGGCTCAACCGGCTTTGCCTTTATGCTAACGGCTCCGCTGGTGATGCCGGATGTGATCACCGGGCTTTCGCTACTGCTGTTGTTCGTGGCGCTGGCGCACGCGATTGGCTGGCCGAGCGACAGGGGAATGCTTACCATCTGGCTGGCGCATGTGACGTTCTGCACCGCCTATGTTGCGGTTGTCATTAGCTCACGCCTGCGGGAGCTGGACCGCTCCATTGAAGAAGCGGCGATGGATCTGGGGGCGACGCCGCTGAAAGTGTTCTTTGTGATCACCGTGCCGATGATCTCGCCCGCCATTATCTCCGGCTGGCTGCTGGCGTTCACGCTTTCGCTTGATGACCTGGTTATCGCCAGCTTCGTGTCCGGGCCGGGTGCGACCACGCTGCCGATGCTGGTGTTCTCGAACGTGCGCATGGGGGTTAACCCGGAAATTAACGCCCTGGCGTCCATTATTCTCGGCGTTGTGGGCGTTATCGGCTTGATTGCATGGTGGTTTATGGCGCGGGCAGAAAAGCAGCGGCTGCGCGATATCCAGAGTGCAAGACGTGGTTAAAACGCCTAAAATCTGCAATGATGTGCCTCCGGTGCCGCGCTTGTCGCGGCACCGTGACGTAAGGAACGCGAGGTTGTGGAAATTATCAGGAAACAGCGGTCATCCCATGCAAAATTAAACGTCCCCACGCTGGTGATGGTGGCGGCTATCGGCATCGTCACTACCCGATGCCTCGACCTGCTGCTGCTGTTTAATATGCTCGGGGTTAGCGGGGTGATGGATTTTGTCCATCGCAGCGTGCAAACCTGGCCCCTGACGCTGGTTTTTCTCGGCAGCCTGTTGATGCTGTTTGTCGAACTGCGTTGCGCGTTCGTCATCGTCAAAGGGCGTAACTGGGGACGCTGGCTGTTCCTGCTGACCCAAATTATTTCCGTGACCTGGTTGTCTCTGTCCTCCCTGGGCTGGGGATACCCTGAATTATTCAGCGTTGCAGGGGGCACTAAGCGCGAGATCTTCCGTTCGCTGTTTACCCAAAAGCTGCCCGATATTCTGGTGCTGATTTTGCTGTTTGTCCCCGCTCGCAGCCGGCTTTTTTTCAGACTTCAGTAAGCGCGGAGTGCTACAATCTGCGCCCTCGTTTTTTCTCAGGGTTTTTCTATGCAATGCGCGCTCTATGATGCCGGCCGCTGTCGTTCCTGCCAGTGGATTGAACAACCGGTGGAAGACCAGCTTCTCGCTAAAATGACCGATCTCCGGCAGCTGCTGGAAGGCATTGCCGTGGGCGAGTGGTGCCAGCCGGTCAGCGGCCCTGAGCAGGCATTTCGCAACAAAGCTAAAATGGTGGTTAGCGGCAGCGTGGAAAAACCGCTGCTGGGGATGTTACACCGCGACGGCACGCCCGAGGATTTAACCGACTGCCCGCTTTATCCTGTTTCATTTGGGCCTGTTTTTGCGGCATTGAAGCCCTTTATTGCCCGTGCGGGATTAACGCCCTACAACGTGGCGCGTAAGCGTGGAGAGCTAAAGTATCTCCTGCTGACCGAAAGCCTGGCGGATGGCGGCATGATGCTGCGCTTTGTGCTGCGTTCGGAAAGCAAGCTGGGGCAGTTGCGAGCGGCGCTGCCGTGGTTACAGCAGCAACTCCCTCAGCTCAAGGTGATTTCGGCCAACATTCAGCCCGTACACATGGCGATTATGGAAGGTGAGCAGGAAATTCTGCTGACCGAACAGCGTGCGCTCGAAGAGGTTTTCAACGGCGTACCGCTCTATATTCGTCCGCAAAGTTTCTTCCAGACTAACCCTCAGGTTGCTTCCCGGTTGTATGCCGCCGCCCGTGACTGGGTGCGCGCGCTACCCGTCAACCATATGTGGGATCTGTTCTGCGGCGTGGGAGGTTTTGGCCTGCACTGCGCCACGCCGGAGATGAAGCTTACCGGGATTGAAATTGCCCCGGAGGCGATAGCCAGCGCACAGCAGTCGGCTGAAAAACTGGGCCTGCATAATATTCATTTTCAGGCGCTGGATTCCACTCAGTTTGCCGTCGCCCAGCAGGATATCCCGCAGCTGGTTTTGGTGAACCCGCCGCGCCGTGGGATCGGTAAAGCGCTGTGCGATTATCTGACGCAGATGGCTCCGGCGTTTATCGTCTACTCAAGCTGCAACGCGCAGACCATGGCGAAGGATATTCAGATGCTGCCGGGTTATCGCGTGGTGCGTACCCAGCTGTTTGATATGTTCCCGCATACTTCGCATTACGAAGTGTTGACGCTGCTGGTCCGGGACTAACATTTGGGAAGCGGAAGCCGCCGGGTTGGTGCCGTCACGATGCGTGTTTCCGCTTTTATATGTAGCCGTTAAGACTGTCAGAAGCCAGTGATCATGATATCACCCAGCCTGTGTTTAATGACGTTCATCTCGTTGATAAATAATGTGTTCCAATTTTTTGAACCATCTTTAAACAACTTAGCAACTTGCTGACGTAAGGGCAGCTCAGGCATTTCCGTTTCAGAAATCTCAATAGCGTTGCTGAGCATTTTGTTATTTTCAAGCATCAGTCCCAGTTCCCATGGGCTGGCGAAATGAACGGGATTGGTCGCTTTGTCGCTATACCAGATGCTAATGCTGCCTGTGGGTGAGGAGGCCAGAGCCTGCATGCCCTGAAGCACAATTTTTAGATAACGGCGGGTAGCTTTTAATACCACCGACTGATTCATTTTTTCCTCTAAATTTTTCAATCGCAGGGAATCATTGGCGAGTGGAAGCTGCCTGAACAAAATGTCGTGTGCCTTTGAAACATAAGTTTCCTGCGAGGATATGGCTTCAATCAATGCGGCCAGCGTTAAAGATGTATCGATAACGTCAGGTTCAGTAGAAACATATTTGTCGAGCGCCGCGTCAAGTTTTTCATTTACTTCCAACTGGTAGATAAAGTCTCTTGTAGCGGCATGACTGCTGAGATATTTGGTGTTGGCCAACTGTTCGTTGTGCCCTTCAATAGGCAGTACCAGCAGACGGGATTTACATGGAGTATTACGATGTAAGTAACTGAATTCTCCGTTGGTACCAGCCCCTGCGGTGGTAATGCCATCAGCATCGGCCAGGTAGGCCAGATGCAGTGCGTTATAGTTTCCAACTGCTTTTGCACCGCAGAATAAAAATATGCGCCGGGAATAATGCTCATCGTTCTGACTGATTTTAGACAGAACATGCTGGGCAATGAGATTGCTTTTCTTATGCGCGTAAACATAAACAATGTTGCGTAGAGCCATGTTTGCCATGCATCTGCTCCCTGCTATCACTCCCGCAAAGAGAGCACCGCTCCCTAAGGCACTCGCGACCGCATTCAAGGGGAGAGCGTGAGCCTGCAGCAATTGAATAATTTTCGTATGTGCTTCTCTTATTCCGCTGGCGGAGGTGATCCGCAGCATGTCGGCGGTAGATTTGACCGAACTTAGCGTATTTTTTTCGCCAAGGGATATATGAGAAATATTTTCGAAAGTACCGCCCAATACCTTTGCTAACAACGCATATTTTGGCAGTAAGTTCATTGCCGAATTTTGGGGATCCAGCAGAATGGCGTGATTTTGCTGATCCAGACGGTGTATAGCCGGCACGCCAGCTTTGGCGGCTGATTTTTGCAGGGAATAATCCATATCAGTAAGTACATAGATACGTTTTTGAAACGCTTTTATGTCGAGATATTTTTTCAGATGGCTAAAAAGATCGGCGCTTTCAATAACGGGAAGTTTATTGATGTCGAGGATATTGCTAAGAAACGTTTCCGGGGATAGGGTTCGCGTACGATGAGATATATCAGGTAGTAAGGCGGGACGATTGTTGCGATATCGTAAAGGGTTACTGGCCAATCTTTCAAGTATTTTTGCATCGTCTGACCCTCCAGTTTTATCATCCAGATAACCGTAGACGGGCTTAGTTGACTCTGTCAGTAAGACGTGAATTCCTCGGCTTGCCAGCTTATTTGCAAGCGTCTGGAGTTCTCCCCGGCGCTGGACATTCTCCCAGGCGGGAGGTGCATGAAATATTACTATGGAGTCTTTAGGTAGCGTGTCTTGCTGAAGGGCATGATCGATTATTTGTAATAGTCGACCGGTATGCCCTCCACCCGTAGGCGAATAGCCGACGATTAGGAGCTTTGTTGTTTTTTCCAGATTAAATTGAGTTAATAGACGAGAAAGTGAGGATGCAGCAAGTGGCATAATTATCGTACCTCATCGATATTTCATTGTGGGCGCATTCCAGCCGGTGTACCGGTCGGAATTAGTCATCATTAACGATTCACTGAGCGGGCGATTCGGCTGTAGGTATGCCTGACTCCTCTGATAGCTATCCCGTAGGCGAAAATATTTTCTGGCAGCGCGATCCCCATATAACCGGTATCGCCAATATGATGCAGGTCGGCACCGGCCATTTTGCTCATCAAGGCTATCTGGCGAACGGTATCCCGATCGGCACCTTCCTGAGAGGTACCAATAGCCGTCATTGCCATCATGCCGGCCGAGTGTGCGCAGCGAATTAGTGAGCTGGCTGCCTCAATACTCATGCCCGGTACAGTACCCGGGGCTGGGATCAGCGCAATATCAACGCCCTGGCGGGCAAATTCATGGAGATCGCTTTCATTTATAATGGCTGCACCGCTTTCCTGGACCACGCCCGCACCGTGCATTTTTCCACTGATAATGACGGCCTCGTCGCCAATGGCACTGCGGATTTTTCCTGCCGACTGAGCCAGAGCCATATTGCTGACGCCATTGTTTGGGTTACCAGTAAGAACTAAAATTTTTGCCCCCATCTGTACCAATTTGCGGGCATTCTCAGGTGTCGCCGCACGGCCTGGCTTCATTTTCCATAACTCATCATGTTCCGTGGCAAACCGTGGATCGACGGCTTCGAGATTGACGCCAATTACGCGGCCGGTTAGCTGTTGGAGCACATGTAAGGTCTGTGCCGGATCAATATCACCCGGCATACCCTGTATCAAAGGTTGTTGGCAGTCGAACATATTGATCAGCAGAATATCGGCACCCTGAGAGGCTGCAAGTTCAGCATTCGTGATGTTCGCGAGCAGAGGTTGAGTGATGGCGATGGTTTCACTGACCATGACCCGACCCTCGCTAGCGCGGATAGCGTGAAGTAGCTGCGGTTTGGTGAGCGCAGCCAGCTCAGAAGCGCTGCAGTCGAGTAAACGTTTCGATGTCATCATAGATTTCCTCATTGGCGCAGTAGTTAACGAAATCCTCCTGCGTTCTGCAGGGTATTTGTGTGGGAAAAAACGGTATTTCACCGTAATAAACGTTCCTGCATAAAAATCATTTGCAAATTCAAATGTTCACTATGTACCGGTTGTGTACCACTTGTGTACCATAATGGTAATGAGGGGAATTTTCATACTTATTTTGTCTTTTTTGTGATCTTGTACGGCTCTTTAGATCGCCAGAACAATCAAAAATCACGTCGTTGATATTTGTGTTGTTAATAAGTGGTATAGTTGAATCGCTACCTGGCAAACTGGACGTAAAGAGAATGAAGTTGTTGCAACCTGCTGATTTAAAAATCGATGGTTCAAATGCCATGCCGCTGTATCTGCAATTGGCGAATGAGATCCAGCGCGTGATTGATGAAGGTCAGCTTCGCCCTGGAGATGCATTGCCTTCAGAGCGCACGCTGATGGAGGCGTTAGGTATTTCTCGGGGTACCACCAGAAAAGCTATTGAGCAGCTTATCGAGGATCGAAGCCTTGTCCGAAATCCTGGCTCCGGGACCTATGTTGCTCCTCACGTTCGCCAGTCATTAGTCCAGCTGGAGAGCTTCAGTGAAATAGCCTTTGCCAGCGGGGGGGAGGCACAAAGCGAATTGGTGGGCTATGTTCGTCGAGCTGCGACTGAAAAAGAACAACAATTTTTACAGCTCGCAGAAAGTCATAAAGATATTGTCGAGCTGACGCGCCTGCGTAAAATTAGTGGCACCGTCGTTTCGGTGCAGAGGGCGATATTACCCGCGCCGTTGCTGAATAAAATCAACGAATTGAATGAATCGCTCTATCGCTATCTTGAGGAAAAAGGCGTCCCGGTGTTATCAGCCACCCAAAAATTTAGCGCAGTTGCCGCAGATAAGCACTTGGCCTATTACCTGAATATCTCGGAACGCGATCCTATATTATTGGTCACCCGTATCGGGTATAGCCATAATACTATTCCCGTGGAATATACGCAGACATGGTGTCTGAACGAATATTACGATTTCAAAATTGAACTCAAAACGACAGGTAAATAATCCATCAGGAAAATAAAATGCTACCCATTAGCGCCAGCATAATGTTATTTATTTTAAATTACCTGATGAATAAATATTATTTATCCAGAAGGGGATTTTATTATTCAGATTATGTTTTTGTATTCAGAATAACTAGCGTCGAGCATGTGGCTTGCCGATTAGATGAGTGGCGGCTCGCAGATGTGAGCAGGGATAAACCTGAGAGTGTGTTGCAACCTCTCAGGTTAGAAGAATAGCTAATATAGATCAGGCTAATAACCGGGTACGAAAGGCCATCATTTATAATGAATACAGGAGTTATCAGCCTGGGAACCACTGAGTGCTGATCTTCTGGTAAGTCCCGTCCGCTTTAATTGCCGCCAGCGCGTCGTTCAGCTTCTTCAGCAGGGCCTGATTATCCGGGCGAACCGCAATCCCTAAACCGGTGCCAAAGTACTGTGAGTCGGTCACATGCTTGCCCACGGTGCCCAGCTGCGGATTGGTCTTCAGCCATTCGTTCACCACGGCGGTATCACCAAACACGCCATCAATACGGCCATTTTTCAGGTCAATAATCGCGTTCTGGTAACTGTCGTAGGAGACGGTTTTGATCTCAGGATGTTTATCCTGCAGGTATTTCTGGTGCGTGGTGCCGTTTTCCATCCCGATACGTTTGCCTTTGAGATCGTCCAGCGAAGCAAACTGGCCTTTTTTCGCAATCACCACCGCCGAGTTGGCGTAGTAAGGGTTGGTAAAGGCGACCTGTTTGGCCCGCTCAGGTGTGATATCCATCCCGGAAATCACCGCGTCGTATTTACGAAACTTCAGGGAAGGGATCAGGCTGTCAAATGCGTGGTTGGTGAAGGTACATTCTGCCTGCATTTGTTTGCATAATGCTTTGGCCAGATCGATATCGAAACCGACGATCTGATTGCTGGCGTCCAGAGATTCAAAAGGAGGATAGGTTGCCGAAGAGCCGAAGTTGATTTTCTCCGCTGCGGCCGCGCTGAATGCGGTTGTAGCGAACATGGCGGCTAACAGTAACTTTTTCATGCGTGTTGCTCCTGTCTGTCAATATTGTTTTAAGTCGCCGTTTCCCGGCGTCAAACCACCATGCCAAATAGTGAATTTATATGCAATAAAAATGTATATTTATAATTAAATGAGCGTAAAAAAAGCGGGTTGCCCCGCTTTGTCTGTTAGCTTGTCTAGCTGCGGTGTTCAAAGGCCAGTGCCCGGCGTTCAATCAGGCGCATCAGCAAGGTAAGCAGCCCGTTGACGATGAGGTAGACCAGACCGGCTGCGCCGAAAACCGCCACATCATAGGTGCGGCCATACAGAAGCTGCCCGTAGCCCATCACTTCCATCAGCGTAATGGTGTAGGCCAGCGAGGTGCTCTTGAACACCAGCACGACTTCGTTCGAGTAAGAAGAGAGTGCGCGCTTGAAGGCGTACGGCAACAGGATGGCCAGCGTATCTTTCTTGCTCATCCCTAAGGCGCTGCAGGACTGCCACTGACCTTCCGGTATAGCGCGAATTGCCCCGTAAAACAGCTGCGTGGTGTATGCGGCGCTGTTCAGAGAGAGCGCAATCAACGCGCACAGCCACGGTTCGGAAAGCAGATGCCACAGCACCGGATAATGCTGAAGCGACGGGAACTGCCCTGGACCGTAGTAAATCAGGAAGATCTGCACCAGCAGCGGCGTGCCGGTAAACAGCGTGATGTAGGCGCGCACAATATGCACCAGCCCCGGCGTTTTCAGCGTCAGAACAATGGTGAACAGCAGCGACAGCACGAGCGCAACGGCAATGGAAGCGGCGGTGAGCGTCAGGCTGGTGTGCAGACCCTTCATCAGCTCCGGTAAATACTCGAGCATCAGCCAGGTCTCCGTTCAAAGCGCGTGGCGCGCAGGTCAATGCGCTTCAGGATGTACTGACTCAGCAGGGTGATGACCAGATAAATCGCCGCCGCAATCACATACCAGGTAAACGGCTCCTGGGTGCGCGTGGCGATACTTTTGGTTTGCAGCATCAGGTCATTCACGCTGATAAGCGACACCAGCGCGGTGTCTTTCAGCAGCACCAGCCACTGGTTACCGAGGCCCGGCAGCGCGTGACGCCACATCTGCGGCATGACCAGCCGGAAGAAAATCGCAGTTTTGGATAAACCCAGCGCCTGGCCCGATTCCCACTGCCCAACCGGCACCGCTTTCAGCGCGCCGCGCAGCGTCTGTGACGCGTAGGCGGAATAGAGCAGGGAGAGGGCAATCACGCCGCAGAGAAACGGGCTGACGTCAAAGTTCTCAATCTCCATTTTGACCGGGATCGCGGTAAAACCGAGGTTGAGGGTGAAGCCGTCAGAGAGTATCAGCAGCAGCTGGGAGGAGCCGAAGTAGATAAACAGCACCACCAGGATTTCAGGCAGGCCGCGGAAAAGCGTGACTACCCCGGAGCCTATCCATGCCACCGGGCGCCATTTGGCGGATTCCCAGACGGCAAAAATCATCGCCAGCACGAGGCCGACGATGAGGGCACAAACGGCAAGGCCGACGGTCATCCCGGCGGCGCTTGCTAATGGAAACAATTCGTTCATCGAGTCGATTACTTCTGGAACCATTTGTCGTAGATGGCTTTGTAGGTGCCATCTTGTTTCACTTTATCCAGCGCGGCGTTGAATTTGCTCTGCAGGTCAGTGTTGCCCTGGCGCAGGGCGATGCCGAGGCCGGTGCCGAAGTAATCTTTGTCGGTCACTTTGTCACCCACGGCAACCAGTTCCGGGCTGGCTTTCAGCCACTCGGTCACCACGGCGGTGTCGCCGAAGACCGCGTCGATACGACCGTTCTGCAGATCCAGCTTAGCGTTCTGGTAGCTGTCGTAAGGCACGGTGGTGATTTCCGGGTGTTTGTCGGTGATGTATTTCTGGTGGGTGGTGCCGTTCTGGATGCCCACTTTTTTGCCTTTCAGCGCGGCAATATCAGCGTACTTGCCCTTCACGCCAACGAACAGCGCGGAGTTGTCATAGTAAGGTTTAGTGAACAGTACCTGTTTTTCACGCTCAGGGGTGATGTCCATCCCCGCCATTACCGCGTCAATACGGCGGAATTTCAGGCTTGGGATCAGGCTGTCGAAGGCCTGGTTGGTGAAGGTACAGGTGGCATCGATCTGCTTGCACAGGGCGTTAGCGAGATCAACGTCAAAACCGACGATCTTGTTGTTGGCGTCGATAGACTCAAACGGAGGGTAAGAGGCTTCGGTAGCAAAACGGATAGTCTGTGCGGCGGTAGCAGAAAGGCTCAGAGTGGCTAAAAGAGTGGCCAGCAAAACTTTTTTCATTGTCGTTTTCCCGTTCAACATCAGTGAGAGAGATAGAATTTAAACGCATCGGTTTGCGGGTTAGCAAAGCAGCTGGCATCACCTTGTTCGATGATGTGGCCGTTTTCCATATACACCACGCGGCTGGCGGTTTTACGCGCCACTTCTACTTCATGGGTCACGATGACCTGAGTAATGTTGGTTTCCGCCAGTTCGCGGATAATGCTGACGATCTGCGCGGTGATTTCCGGATCAAGAGCGGCGGTAGGCTCATCAAACAGCAGAATCTGCGGCTCCATCATCAGGGCGCGGGCAATGGCAACACGCTGCTGCTGGCCACCGGAAAGGTGCAGCGGATAGCGGTCCATGTAGGGCTTCAGGCGCAGGCGTTCAAGCAGTTTATCGGCGCGTTCACGCGCCCGATCTTTGCTTAATCCGAGCACGCGGCACGGCGCCTCAATCAGGTTTTGCAGCACGGTTAAATGCGGCCACAGATTGTATTGCTGGAAGACCATACCGACGTTCTGGCGCAGATCGCGAATCGCTTTGTCGCTGGGGGCTTTGGCGAAGTCGAAAGTCGTGCCCGCAATGCTCAGCTTACCGGAACGCGGCATCTCAAGCAGGTTAAGGACGCGCAGCAGAGAGCTCTTGCCGGCGCCGCTCGGGCCCAGCAATACCAGCGTCTCGCCCTGCGGGCAATGTAGTGTGATATCGAACAGCGCCTGATGGGCACCGTAAAAGCAATTAATGCTGTCTAGTTGAATACTCATGCGCTGAAGTTGAATAGCAATTGAGGCCGCAAAGGGTACCTTTAACAGAATAGTTATGCAATCTTTGTGCGTTAAAACTTATAAGCAACCACTTACCTTGCCTAAAATTAGCACAAAATAGCGAGGCGGGTGGTGGCTAAGTATAAAAAACCGAGATCCCTGAATATACCAGACTATTTACAGGGGTTACGTTTCTTCCACCCGCATAGCGTAAGCATAAATTGCCGCTATTTGCCTTCAACTGCCTGACGCAGCGTGCCGGTTGGCGCATGGCTCGCCGCGCCGAGGTAACGCACATCGTCCACTGCCCAGCATTGGCCTTCACGGACCATCAACACTTCATCTTTCCAGGTCTGGCTGCCGCGGGTCAGCTCGACGCGCAGAGGAATATTTCGCGCATCGGTGTTGGGGATAGTTGACGCCGAAGCCACGCTGGCTTTGTCAGGGCCTTCAGACTGGCTGGAGAAGATATCGCTGCGGGTAAACGCGCTTTGCGCCGCCGGAGAGGTGCTGGATTTTTGCAGAAGCTGGAACAGGGAATCGCTCAGATAGGGGCGCAACGCGGCAACGGAACTCAGGCCTTCGCCCTTGTGCGCGATACGGTAATCATAGAACTGCTGAGCGACATCATCCGGGCCGCCGCTGATGCAGGGGCCGCTGCGGGTGCCGATGTCTTTGAAGGCCGGAGTGACGGTGGTACAGGCCGACAACACCAGCGCACAGGGGAGAAGAGCCAAAGCTGAGCTGCGCATTTTTATTTCCTTATTTTCTCAGGAGGACTACCTTAGCATAGCGTATTGGCTCAAAATCGCGTGGCGATTGCCGGGCTAACATGTTGATGGCAAAGAGAGGAGAACGTGATGCAGTTTACAACGACGCCAGGCCTGGAAGGCCACACCATTACTGAATACTGCGGCGTAGTGACCGGGGAAGCTATCCTGGGTGCCAATATTTTCCGCGATTTTTTCGCCGGGGTTCGCGATATCGTCGGCGGCCGCTCCGGGGCTTATGAAAAAGAGTTACGCAAAGCGCGGGACATCGCGTTTCGTGAAATTCAGGCACAGGCCGAAAGCCTGGGCGCTAACGCCGTGGTCGGGATTGATATCGACTATGAAACCGTCGGCAAGGACGGCAGTATGCTGATGGTTTGCGTCAGCGGGACGGCGGTGAAAACGCGCAAATGAAAACCAGGATCTTAGCGCTTGCCCTGGCGCTGTTACTGGCGGGCTGCGCCGGGCAAAAAGGGATTGTCGATCGAGGCAGCTATAAAGTGGACACCCTGCATCAGGCTCAGGCCGCTTATCCGCGGGTGAAAATTCTGGTGATCCATTACACGGCGGATGATTTTTCAAGTTCGCTTTCCACGTTGACCGATCGTAACGTCAGCGCCCACTATCTTGTTCCCGCCGAGCCGCCGCTGTCCGGCGGGAAACCCGTTGTCTGGCAGTTGGTGCCGGAAGAGCAGCTGGCCTGGCATGCCGGGGTCAGTTTCTGGCGAGGGGCTACGCGGATTAACGACACGTCCGTAGGTATTGAGCTGGAAAACCAGGGCTATACCCGGGTTGGCGGTGTTCAGCGCTTTTACCCCTTCAGCCAGCCGCAGATTGCGGTGCTTGAGGATTTAGCGAAGCAGATTATTGCGCGCTATAACATCGCGCCGCAGAACGTGGTCGCTCATGGGGATATCGCGCCGCAGCGCAAGGTTGATCCTGGCCCGCTGTTCCCCTGGAAGCAATTTGCGGAAAAAGGGATTGGCGCATGGCCGGACGCCGCTAGAGTGGCGTTTTATCTTAACGGCCGCGGCCCGCTGCAGCCCGTGGATAAATCCGAGCTGCTGGATGTGCTTTCCCGGTATGGCTACGAAGTGCTGCCGGGCATGACCGAGGCGCAGCAGAAAAGAGTGATTACCGCCTTCCAGATGCACTTCCGCCCGGCCAACTACAGCGGCGAGGCGGATGCGGAAAGCCTGGCGATCGCCGAGGCATTACTGGAGAAATACGGCCAGGGTTAGCCCCGGTGCAGCGTGCCGTGATCTTTCAACCACAGCGCGGTACGGCGAATGCCTTCATCAAGGGTGACGATAGGCTGATAGCCCAGCTCCGTTTCCGCACGCGTGGTGTCCAGCGTTAAATCGAAGTTCAGCTTGGAGACGCCGTAGTGCGTGAGCACCGGCTCTTTGGCAGACTTATTGCCAAAGTGCTCCAGGCTGCGGGCGATGATATCCAGCATCGGGTACGGCACCGAGCGAATGCGGCATTTAATGCCCAGCTCGTCGATCAGCTTCTGCACGATGGTCCGCAGCGGGCGGGCTTCCATGTTGGTGATGTTGTAGGCGCGGCCAGAAGGTAAATTCTGTTTCTGTGTCGCCAGCCACATCGCGTGTACCGCGTTTTCCAGATAGGTCATATCCACCAGCGCATCGCCGCCGCGCGGCAGCAGCACGCTGCCGTAGTGGCGCATCATCTGCACAAGGCGCGGGAAAAACACTTTGTCGTGCGGCCCAAACAGGCTTTGCGGGCGCAGAATGGTAAAACGGGTGTTCGGGTTGGCCTGCGCCAGCAGCTGAATCACCTCTTCGCTGGCGGCTTTGCTGCGGGCAAATTCGTTGGCGAAGCGCACCGGGCGAAAATCTTCGCTGATGTTGCGGTGGTGGTGGTAGTCGAAGTAGAGCGACGGCGACGAGATATGAATAAAGTCACGCACGCCCCAGGCCACGGCCCATTCGCCCAGACGGCGTGTGGCGCGGACGTTGGCGAGGTCGAAGGCTTGCTGGGTTCCCCACGGCGAGGTGAAGCTGGAGCAGTGCCAGAGCGTGTCGACGTCCGCAAGCATCACTTTCGCCTGGGAAGAGACCAGCTCCGTCAGGTCGGCATGGACAAATTCAGCGCCCATTTTCTGCAGCAGTTTGCCCATCGCTTCGTTGCGCCCGGTGGCCCGAACGCTGATGCCTCTGGCGCGTAAATACTCGACCGCGTTTCGGCCTAAACCGCTGGTGGCGCCCGTGACCAGTACCTTCATGTGACCAACTCGTTATGTTTTGGATTAACGCTGCGCATTTTTCCGTGAAACGGCAGCGCATGCAATGGGAATACTGAAAGATTAGGAGCTAACTTCTCTTTTTGATCGAGTTTTGTTCCGCTAAATGAACAATTCGCCGCGCCATTCCCCTAAAGATAAATAAATGGGCGGGGATCATCGCCAGCCAGTAGATCAAACCGGCGCAGCCGTGAGGATGCCACCAGGCTCTGACGTCCAGCCGACGCTGCTTGCCATCATCCTGCAAGGTGAACGACAGCCGCCCCAGGCCTGGGGCCTTCATACCAAACAGCAGCGTTAGCTCTTTTTCTGGTTCAGCGATAATCACTTTCCAGCTATCGACGGTGTCGCCCACTTCCAGCGTGGCTTTATCAGGCCGCCCTTTAGCAAGCCGATGCCCGACCAGCAAATCCATCAGCGCCCGGGTTTTCCACAGCGCATTGCCAAAAAAGTAGCCTTCTTTACCGCCTAGCTGGTTGATCACCTGCCAGAGCGAAGAGAGTGAGGCCTGGGTGGCCAGCGTGCAGCCCGCCTGTTTAGCAAAAAAACCGTAGTCAGGTCGCCAGCGGGCAAACGCCTGGGCGTCGTAGCCCCAGTCCTGGGAGTTGGCGAGCCGGTGTTCGTTGGCCAGCGTCAGGCGCACGGCGTCGTCAAAGCTGATGAGCTGCTGCGGGATGCGTTCGCGCAGGCTACGGTCATCCGCCAGCAAATCGTGTTCCAGACCCTGAATCAGCGCCTTAGCAATACCGGGCGGCACCGAGGTAATGACATTCAGAAACCACACGGAAATCCAGCTGGTGGGGAGTGGCACGGGGAGCAGCGGGCGGCGGCGGCCGCTGATAGCCATAAAGCGCTCGAACTGCTGCTGATAGCTCAGAACTTCCGGTCCGGCGGCTTCAAACAGGCGATGTTCTGTGGCCGGATGGTCCAGCAGTGCGACGAGGTAGTGCAGCAGATTATCCAAAGCAATGGGTGAAGTACGGGAGCGAACCCAGCGCGGCGGCGTCAGCACCGGCAGGTTGTACACCAGATCCCGCATGACTTCGAAGGCCGCCGAGCCAGCGCCAACAATAATCCCCGCGCGCAGTTCGGTGACCGGCACGCCGGAATCTCGCAGGATATCCGCGGTGATTTGCCGGGCTTTCAGGTGCTTTGAATGCGTTTGCCCGCTTTTGGCCTGCAAAGAGCTAAGGAAAATGACCTGCTTGACTGGATGTTCGGTCAGCGCGTCGCGCATGTTCAGCGCCGCCTGGCGTTCGAACTCCATAAAATTATCGCCGTCGCCCATGCTGTGGATCAGATAGTAGACGGTATCCGCCCCTTCGAGCAGGGCACCCAGGCGGTGCGGCCAGTGCAAATCTACGTGCCGGCATTCTACGCCTGGCCAGGGCTGTTTTTTCAGCCAGTCAATGCGGCGGGCTGCGGCGGTGACGTGATGTCCCGCCGCCACGAGTAACGGCACCAGATGCTGGCCAATGTAGCCGCTGGCGCCGAGGACCACTATCCTTTGAGGTTCTGCCATCGTCCCTGAGTCCCGTTAGTTTTGCAGGAAGCTGCGCCAGTGGGCGACGACTTCAGCCAGCTGGCTGCGGGTGACGTCCAGATGGGTGACCAGCCGAGTTGCCGGACCTGCGCTGAGGATGATGCCGCGCTCACGCATGTAGGGCCCTAAATCTTCTGCTTCTTCCGCCGTCATGCGCACAAAGACCATGTTGGTGTCCTGACGCATCACATCGACGCCGATTTCGCGCAGCTCGCCTGCCAGCCAGTGGGCGTTGTCGTGGTCTTCTTTCAGCCGCCCGACGTTATTTTTCAGCGCATACAGGCCTGCCGCCGCCAGAATACCGGCCTGACGCATACCGCCACCGGTCATCTTGCGCCAGCGTACAGCGCGCTTGATGTACTCTTTACTGCCCACCAGCAGGGAGCCCACCGGCGTGCCAAGACCTTTCGACAGGCAAATGGTGAAGCTGTCGCAGTAGCGAGTAATTTCTTCCAACTGGCAGCCGTAGGACACCACGGCGTTAAAAATACGTGCGCCATCTACGTGCAGCGCCAGATTGTGCTTGCGGGTGAATTCCCAGGCCTGCTGGAGATATTCGCGCGGCAGCACTTTGCCGTTATGGGTGTTTTCAAGGCTCAGCAATTTAGTGCGGGCGAAGTGAATGTCGTCCGGTTTAATTTTTGCCGCCACTTTATCCAGCGGCAGCGTGCCGTCACGATCCGCTTCAATGGGCTGAGGCTGAATGCTGCCCAGCACCGCTGCGCCGCCAGCTTCGTAGAGGTAGTTATGTGCGGCCTGGCCAACGATGTACTCTTCGCCGCGCTCGCAGTGGCTGAGCAAAGCTACGAGGTTGGCCTGCGTGCCGGTAGGTAAAAACAGGGCAGCTTCTTTCCCGCTGATTTTTGCCGCGTATGCCTGAAGCTCGTTAACAGTGAGATCATCGCCGTAAACATCATCCCCGGTCGGGGCGGCCATCATTTGCTCCAGCATGGCGCGGGAAGGGCGGGTAACGGTATCGCTGCGTAAATCGATCATGACGGGTCCTTTATCGAGAGGCTGCGCCCGGACGGTTATCCGGGCGCCTGAGGCAACCTTCTTTTTTACCGGAACCAGTTGGTTTTCGCCAGCTCGATCACTTCATCTCCTCGCCCGCTGATGATGGCGCGCAGCATATACAGGCTGAACCCCTTAGCCTGCTCCAGCTTGATCTGCGGCGGGATAGCCAGCTCGTCTTTGGCGACGACAACATCGACCAGCACCGGGCCATCAGTGCTGAAGGCCCGTTCCAGTGCAGCGTTCAGCTCCTCAGATTTTTCAACGCGGATGCCGGTAATGCCGCAGGCCTCGGCGATACGGGCAAAGTTGGTGTCGTGCAGTTCGGTACCGTCGGTGAGGTAGCCCCCGGCTTTCATCTCCATCGCCACGAAACCGAGCACGCTGTTGTTGAACACCACGATTTTAATCGGCAACTTCATTTGTGCTACGGACAGGAAGTCGCCCATCAGCATGCTGAAGCCGCCGTCACCGCACATCGCCACCACCTGGCGATCGGGCGCGGTGGCCTTGGCGCCCAGCGCCTGCGGCATAGCGTTAGCCATTGACCCGTGGTTAAACGAGCCCAGCAGGCGGCGTTTGCCGTTCATTTTCAGGTAGCGCGCGGCCCAGACGGTGGGCGTGCCCACGTCGCAGGTGAAAATGGCATCATCGGCGGCGTAATGGCTTATTTGCTGCGCCAGATATTGCGGGTGAATTTGCTTGCCTTCCGAGGGTTTGGCCAGTTCATCCAGCCCTTCACGCGCTTTGCGATAATCCTCCAGCGCTTTGTCGAGGAAGCTGCGATTGGTTTTCTCCTCCAGCATCGGCAGCAGGGCGGACAGCGTGGCTTTGATATCGCCCACCAGCGCCATGTCGACCTTGCTGTGCGCGCCTATGCTGCCGGGGTTGATATCAATCTGGATAATTTTTGCGTCCGTCGGGTAGAACGCGCGGTAGGGGAACTGGGTGCCGAGCAGGATCAGCGTGTCGGCGTTCATCATCGTGTGGAAGCCGGATGAGAAGCCTATTAATCCGGTCATGCCAACGTCGTAAGGGTTGTCGTACTCAACGTGTTCTTTGCCACGCAGGGCGTGAACAATGGGCGCTTTCAGGGTTGCCGCCAGCTGCACCAGCTCAGTATGTGCCCCAGCGCAGCCGCTGCCGCACATCAGGGCGATATTGTCGTTGTAGCGCAGGAGTTGGGCGAGTTTTTTAAGCTCATCATGAGGGGGAACCACAATGGGCTGCGGCGCAGGATACCAGTGCGTCGTGGCATGCTCTGGCGCGGGTTTGAGCGCTACGTCGCCGGGCAGTACCACCACGGAAACGCCCCGATTCAGAATGGCTTTGCGCATGGCAATCGCCAATACCTGCGGGATCTGCTCCGGGTTAGAAACCAGTTCGCAATAGTGGCTGCATTCGCGGAAAAGCTCTTCGGGATGTGTTTCCTGGAAGTAGCCGCTGCCAATTTCGCTGGAGGGAATATGGGCTGCAATGGCGAGCACGGGCACGTGATTGCGGTGGCAATCGTACAGGCCGTTAATCAGGTGCAGGTTACCTGGCCCGCATGAACCGGCGCAGACAGCAAGCTCGCCGGTGAGATGCGCTTCGGCCCCGGCGGCGAAAGCGGCCACTTCTTCATGCCGAGTTGGCATCCATTTAATCGTGCCCATCCGGTTGAGGCTGTCGCTGAGGCCGTTCAGCGAATCGCCGGTGACGCCCCAGATACGTTTCACGCCCGCGCTCTCAAGGGTTTTGGCCAGCCAGGCCGCTACGGATTGTTTCATCGGTTTTCCTTGTCCAGTGTGATAGCGCTTACAAGCTTAGTTCAATTCTGCGTAACGGCAGGGAATGGCCTCCCTAAAATTGGGGCTATTTGTTAGCAAATATTAAGCGTAAATTATTCTCGTTATCATTTTAAAAGGGTGGCAATTCATATGGTTACTAAATTGTTAAATGCAGTGAATGGCGCGCTAAATAAAGACGATCTGGGGAAACTTTTACTGCGTCTGGCGGTAGGCGGCCTGATGCTGTTTCACGGCCTGCACAAGCTGTTTGGCGGCGTGGGCGGGATTAAGGGAATGCTGGCGGCGCATGGCATCCCGGAATTTGTTGCCTATGGCGTGCTGCTGGGTGAGGTGCTTGCCCCGCTGCTGATTATTTTAGGGATCCTCACTCGCCTGTCCGCGCTTGGGCTGGCGTGCACGATGATTGTGGCCTGGCTGCTGGTGGGCGTGGGGGAAACCTTCATGCTGGATAAAACCGGGGCCTGGGGCGTTGAAAGCCTGATGTACTTTTTCCTCGGCGCGCTGGCGATAGTCTTTTGCGGCGCAGGGCGCTACGCGTTTGGCAGGTCGGCCTGGCGGTAGAAAAAGAAAAGGCACCGTGAAGGTGCCTGTTTAGATCAGGCGAGCACCAGGTCGCTCTGTGGATGGCAGGAGCAGGCCAGCACGTAGCCGCTGGCAATTTCTTCTTCCGTCAGTGTCATGGTGCTGGAGACTGTATAGTCGCCAGAAACCACTTTTGTTTTACAGCAGCCGCAAACTCCGGCGCGGCAGGCGGCATTCACCGGCACGCTGTTGCTCTCCAGCGCGGCAAGCAGCGTGCTGCCCACCGGTGAGTAGAACTCACGCATCGGCTGGAGCGTGGTGAACTTCAGGCCGCCCGCTGAGGGTGCAGCGGCTGGCGTGAAGAACACTTCCCGATAAAACGCCGTGACTCCCAGCGCTTTCACTTCTTTCTCAACCATGTCCATATAAGGCGCAGGCCCGCAGGTCATAACCGTCCGGCTGGCGATATCCGGCACCGCGGCCAGGATCTCGCGAGTCAGTCGCCCGGCAATAAAGCCGTGAGTGGCGTTGTTTTCTGCCACCAGCGTGACCGGGTAATGCCGCCATTCGTCAGCAAAAATCACGTCCTGCGGGGAGCGCACGTTGTAGATGACCTGCACGTCCGCTTGCGGGCGGTGTTTTGCCAGCCAGCGGCGCATGGCCATAATCGGCGTGACGCCGCAGCCCGCCGCCAGCAGCAGATAGCGCTCCGACACGATGTTTTCACAGCTGAACTCGCCCTGGGCTTCAGACAGCCACAGGTAGTCGCCGGCTTTCACTTCTCCGGTCAGCCACTCTGAGCCAGCGCCGCCG
The DNA here is from genome assembly GCF_059801165.1 of Cedecea sp. Ae19-4. Taxonomy (NCBI): domain Bacteria; kingdom Pseudomonadati; phylum Pseudomonadota; class Gammaproteobacteria; order Enterobacterales; family Enterobacteriaceae; genus Cedecea; species Cedecea sp. Ae19-4. The sequence goes on from NZ_JBCHWG010000001.1 coordinate 644,437, forward strand.
TCGATGCGGCGGACCGTCAGCGTGATGAACTCGCTCAGGCCCGGCGTGGAAGAGATCGTATAGGCCCGCAGCGTCTCGCTGCCGTTGCGAATGCTCACCAGCGCATATTGCCCGGCTTTGTAGGGATAGAAGTCGTGGTTGATCAGCGACAGCGTCCAGACATCCGGCGTTTCCTGGTGAATATGGTGTACCTGCATACGGTGCGGGCACAGAGGCGTTGGCATGGTCATGGCTGCTCCTTACGCGCTCATTAACTGTTGGATGTCTTGCTCAACGGTGGTGATGGCGCGCAGGCCAAATTTCTCGTTCAGCACTGCCAGCAGGTTTGGCGTCAGGAAGCCCGGTGCGGTTGGTCCGGTGACAATGTTAGTCACGCCGAGCGACAGCAGCGTGAGCAGAATTACAATCGCCTTTTGCTCAAACCAGGAGAGCACGAGGCTCAGCGGCAGGTCGTTCACGCCGCAGCCCAGTTTCTCGGCGAGGGTGACCGCCAGAATGATCGCTGAATATGCGTCGTTGCACTGGCCGGCATCTACCAAGCGCGGCAGCCCTTCGATGTTGCCGAAATCCAGCTTGTTGAAGCGGTATTTACCGCAGGCCAGGGTCAGGATTAGGCAGTCCTGCGGCACGCTGGTGGCGAAGTCGGTGAAGTAGTTACGTTCTCCGCGTGCGCCGTCGCAGCCGCCGACCAGGAATATGTGGCGAAGTTTTTCGCGGCTAACCAGATCGATGAGCGTGTCTGCCGCACCCAGTAACGTCTGGCGTCCAAAGCCGACGGTGATCAGGTGTTCGATTTCGCTGTACGGGAAACCGGCCATTTGCAGGGCCTGGGTAATCACCGGGCTAAAATTGTCGCCTTCGAGGTGGCTGACGCCCGGCCAGCCGACGATGCTGCGGGTCCAAATTCGGTCATCGTACGAACCTACAGTCGGGTCGATGATGCAGTTGGAAGTCATGACAATAGGGCCTGGGAAGCGGGCGAATTCCGTTTGCTGGTTCTGCCAGCCGCTGCCGTAGTTGCCGACCAGGTGTTTGAATTTCCGCAGTTCTGGATAGCCGTGCGCCGGGAGCATTTCACCGTGGGTGTAGACGTTCACGCCGGTGCCTTCGGTTTGCTCGAGCAAGTTATAGAGATCTTTCAGGTCATGGCCGGAAATCAGGATGCACTTCCCGGCGACCGGGCGTACGTTAACCTGGGTTGGGGTTGGATGGCCGTATTTGCCGGTTTCCCCCTGATCCAGAATGCTCATCACTTTGAAGTTCATCTGGCCGATTTCCATGGAACAGTCCAGCAGCGCGCCCATATCCGCAGGCCAGGTGCCGAGCCACGCCATGATGTTGTGGTACTGGGCGTAGATATCGTTGTCGTACTGGCCCAGCACATGTGCGTGTTCCATATAAGCGGCGGCGCCTTTCATGCCGTACAGGCACAGCAGGCGCAGGCCGAGAATATATTCGCCAATGTCGGCTTTGTCACGATTTGGCGTGAATTCAGCGGCCTGGCGCTGAAGTTCACCGAGGTCACTGCTGACCAACTGAAGCTCTGCCATCGGGTGAGTGACGATGGCCGCAGGATCGACAGCCAGCGTACGGATTTTCAGATCTTCGCGCATGGCAATGGCATCTCGGGCATAGCCAACGATGCGGCCGGAGTCGAAGTTCACGTTGGTCAGCGTTGAGAAGAAGGCGCGGGGAGCAAAGTTATCAATCTCGTGGTCGATAATACCGCGTTCGCGTGCGGCAACGGCCCAGGCGGACAGCCCCTGCAATGTCGCGATCAGCAGATCCTGTAGGTCGGAAGTCTGGGCTGTTTTACCGCAGACGCCCTGGGCATAGGTGCAGCCGTCGCCGGCCGGGGTACGAATGGTCTGTTCACACTGCACACAAAACATGATGTCACCTTAAAGTTATATTTTAAATACATGTTTAAGGTTAGGCTCCGGCTCAACAGGTTAAAAGGACTTTTTGGTGCAACTTAAAGGGAGATTGATATAGCTCAACTTTGGCGGCAGCAGGCTACCGCCAGCGAGGTATCAGGCGGCGAAGAAGGCGATGAGCAGCGGGGTCAGCAGGCTAAGAATAAATCCGTGCACAATGGCGGCAGGCACGATTTCCACACCGCCGCTGCGCTGCAGCACCGGCAGGGTAAAGTCCATCGAGGTGGCGCCACAAAGGCCCAGAGCCGTTGAGCGGCTGCGGCGCACCAAAGCCGGGATAAGCATAATAGCCAGTAATTCCCGCACCAGATCGTTAAAGAAGGTTGCGCTGCCAATCACCGGCCCGTAGGACTCAGTCATCAGGATCCCGGACAGCGAATACCAGCCGAACCCAGAGGCCATAGCCAGACCTGTTTTTATCGGCAGGCCAAGCAGTAGGGCGTTGATCGCCCCGGCGACCATTGAGCTGAAAACGACCACAATGGCGACAATAATGCCGCGACGGTTGAGAACGATTTGCCGGAAGGTCATGCCGCTGTTGCGAAGCTGGATCCCGACCAGCAGCAGCAGGAAAATAAGCGTATATTCGCTGGCCTCTGTGGCGTATTTAAGCACCTCAAATCCGGTCAGCCCCAGCAGGAAGCCCAAAGCCACTACCCCGCAAAGCTGTAAGGACTCCAGGGCCATCGCCAGGCGCGAGGGGAGTTTTTCCTGTTTGTGCTGATGCCGCCACGGGAGAGCACGTTCCAGCAGCAAGAGGCCGGCGATGTTACACAGCAGGATCACCCCGACGCTTATCACCGAGTAATGCAGGATAGTCAGCAGGTTGCTGGCGAGATTATCGAGGAACGCCAGGCTAATGCCCATCAGGAAGAGGATCACGTAAACAATCCAGCCCAGCAGGCGGTGAATCAGCCTGAGCAGGTGGATTTGTTTCAGCGGAATCAGGTAACCGACGAGCAACGGCACCAGGATAATAAGTAATCCTGACAGCATGGGAGGGACAGTCCTTGTAGTTAAAATGTTACGACGGATGTCACACTACCGAAAGAAAGGAATTGAGTCGAGTAGGGGCGAAGAAAAAGGTTTATGCGGGGAAAAGAAAACGGCAGGCTTACCCGAGTAAGCCTGCCTCGGGGCCTAGCTGCGTTTTTCCAGCAGGGTGCGGTAAATAATACCGCCCAGGATCCCGCCAATAATAGGCATCACCCAGAAAAGCCACAGTTGATCCAGCGCCCAGCCGCCCTGGAAAATAGCCACTGCGGTACTGCGCGCAGGGTTTACTGAGGTGTTGGTAACCGGAATACTAATTAAGTGAATTAAGGTTAATGCCAGGCCAATGGCTATTGGCGCAAAACCCGGTGCAGCAAATTTGTCCGTTGCACCGTGAATAACAATCAAGAATCCACAGGTTAATACGATTTCAATCACAATGGCGGACAGCATGGAATATCCACCCGGAGAATGTTCGCCGTAGCCGTTAGAAGCAAAACCGCTGGCTGCGGCATCAAAGCCTGCTTTACCGCTGGCGATTAAATAAAGGATAGCGGCAGCGACAATCCCGCCAATCACCTGGGCAATAATATAGCCAATCACTTCTTTAGCCGGGAAGCGGCCACCGGCCCAGAGGCCAAGTGTGACGGCCGGGTTAAAGTGACCACCGGAAATATGGCCGACGGCAAAAGCCATGGTCAGCACGGTTAAACCAAATGCCAGCGCGACGCCGACAAAGCCAATGCCCAATTCCGGGAATGCTGCCGCTAATACTGCGCTACCACAGCCACCAAATACCAGCCAGAACGTCCCGAAGAACTCGGCTGCTAATTTTCTAAACATAACCACCTCTGATAAAAGCCAGAAACAATGCAAGGTTCACGCGCTAAATCACATGACCCTGACTGTCGCTAATTCACCGTCATCAAGTGAATGACGAAAGTAATATTAAATGCGCGTTAATATTAGGTATTTCGCCATTTCGCCACCAGTACAATAAATTCTAGTTTTTTGATTTAGGGCAATGAGGTGTTATTCCTTTTTTGAGGAGAGGTAGCAGAAGTATAGGTTATCTTTGAATGAAGTAAGAATATTCCGGATAATAAAAAAATACGCCTCAGCACGAATTGATTATGGTAAAGGCGGCGTGCGTTTATCGCGTAACGCTTTGACATTGTGTGGTTACATTGCCTTCCGGGTTGCCGCTATACTCGAAAAGGACGCTGGATGAAAGCGGATGCACAGGAGGCGGTATGTTTCTCGAGCGAGTTGAGATGGTTGGTTTTCGCGGTATTAACCGTTTGTCGTTAATGCTTGAGCAAAACAACGTGCTGATTGGCGAAAATGCCTGGGGTAAATCCAGCCTGTTAGATGCGCTGACTTTGCTACTTTCCCCGCACCGGGAGCTGTACCATTTTGTTCGCGAAGATTTCTATTTTCCCCCCGGCGAGCTGCATGGCCGTGAAAGTCACCTGCAAATCATCCTGACCTTCCGCGAGGCGGCGCCTGGCCACCATTTAGGGCGGCGGTATCGTAACCTTTCCCCGGTTTGGGTGGCGGGGAACGACGGCTTCCATCGTATTTATTACCGTCTGGAAGGAGAGCTTGGGGATGAAGGGACGGTTTTAACGCTGAGAAGCTTTCTCAATGCCCACGGCCAGCCGCTGGCGCTGGACGAAATTGACGACATGGCGATGAATATCACGCGGCTGAACCCGGTGCTGCGCCTCAGAGATGCCCGATTCATGCGGCGGCTGCGCAACGGAAGCATGCCCGAAATGCCGGAAACGGAGCTGACCGCGCGCCAGCTGGATTTCCTGGCGCGAGAGCTGGTATCAAGGCCGCAAAACCTCACCGATGCGCAGCTGCGGCAAGGGCTGTCGGCCATGGTACAGCTGCTTGAACACTATTTCTCTGAGCAGGGCGCGATAGCCCACCAGCGCCTGATGCGGCGGCGTTCTCATGATGAGCAGCGCAGCTGGCGCTATCTGGATGTGATCAACCGGATGATCGACAAGCCAGGCAGCCGTTCGCACCGCATGATCCTGCTGGGCATGTTTTCCACGTTGCTACAGGCGAAGGGCAGCATTGCGCTCGACAGGGACGCTCGCCCGCTGCTGCTGGTGGAAGATCCTGAAACCCGGCTGCATCCGATTATGCTGTCTGTCGCCTGGCACCTGCTGAATCTGCTGCCGCTACAAAAAATTACCACGACCAATTCCGGAGAGCTGCTCTCTCTGACGCCGGTAGAACAGGTTTGCCGGCTGGTGCGTGAATCCTCCCGAGTGGCCGCGTGGCGGCTTGGACCGGGCGGTATGAACGCGGAAGAGAGCCGGAGAATTGCTTTCCACATTCGTTTTAATCGCGCGTCGTCACTCTTTGCCCGCTGTTGGTTGCTGGTGGAAGGCGAGACCGAAGTGTGGGTGATGAACGAACTGGCGCGCCAGTGTGGGCACCATTTTGATGCCGAAGGCGTGAAGGTCATCGAGTTTGCACAATCTGGCCTGCGCCCGCTGATTAAGTTCGCTCGCCGGATGGGCATTGAATGGCATGTGCTGGTGGACGGGGATGATGCCGGTAAAAAATATGCGGCAACCGTACGCGGCTTGCTGGACAATGACCGGGATCAGGAGCGCGATCATCTTACAGCGCTGCCTGCGCTGGATATGGAACACTTTATGTATCGGCAGGGATTTTCGGATGTGTTTCATCGCGTGGCTCAGTTGCCCGAAAATGTGCCGATGAATTTGCGCAGGATTATTACGAAAGCTATTCATCGTTCGTCAAAGCCAGATTTAGCTATCGAAGTGGCTCTGGAGGCGGGGCGTCGCGGCGTGGATGCGGTTCCGCCGCTGTTTCGTAAAATGTTTTCTCGGGTGCTTTGGCTGGCGCGTGGCCGGGCGGATTAGCGCCCGGCTGGAAATGCAGATCTAGAAATGACCGTTGATGCTGTTCATCATGCCGTCGAGCAATTCATAACGGCGGCGATATTCTGCACGTTTTTTGCTGGCAATGTCTTCCAGCGGTTTGCGTTCCACGCTGGATGGCAGGGCAAACAGGCCGTCGGCGCGAGGTTTACCGCTCATAGACTGCCAGAAACTGTCATAGTCCGCATGTAGACTGTCTTTCTTCTTCTTCTCGTAGCGCCATGAACGGTAAATATGCGTACCGTTGCCGACGGCCAGAATGCGCTCTGCGTCGAGAAGCTTCGCTAGTTCACAGGCAACCTCAAGCAGCATGCGTTTCGGGAACAGCCCGTGGCAAGCCTTTGTGGCAGCCTGAATGGCTTCATGAGGCACCCAAGTTTTGGCTCCCTGCAGGCAGCCAATAAAGAAGGTGTTCTTGCCTTCAAACTGGTTGAGAGTAAAGGTCATACGCGCCAGGGGAACGCCCTCTTCATTACAGAAGTTCAGGAAGGCTTCGCCTTCTTTACCTTCAATATCGTGAGAGGTGAGATCGATAAACATCAGCTCGTTGTTTTTACCCACCAGCGTGGCCAGGCGGTAACCTTCTGCAGAGAAATGCCCATTAAGCATTTTTTTCGGCATTTTCTCGGCAATTTTCTGGTAGTGATAAGCGATAGTATCCCGCGTATGCTTGCGTTTTAGCGGCAGCGCAAGGTAAGGGCGATGCAGGCGGCAAGGCAGACCTGGCTGAGCGTTTAGCATGCTGGCAAGATGAGGCTGGCTTGCGAGGTTGTTCATCAGGCTGGCGGTGTGTAAAGGCATCGCCAGTGAACGTAAAATAAACTTGCGGCGGTAAGCCTTCTTGCCCCAGGATGCTCCCGGCTGCCATTCCCCTGTCGCGAGGGAAAGGAAGAGTTTCCAGCCTGTTTGAGGCAGGGTTTCGGTAACATGCGCGGCAGCGATCTGGGACATAATAACAACCTGATATTCGGGAAAGATGGCACTATTTCAGCACGCCGGATGTCAACCGACGTTCAATAACTGTTACATATCTTCACATTGTGCAGTTTGTTTAAGAACTGTTTAATCATGCGTTAGCTATTTCAGGATTTATATGAAAATTAAGGGAAAATTTAAAAAGCGTTATTGGCTTTACGCGCTGGTGGTGGTGATATTTTTCCTCTGGCTTTGGCAGTTCTTGCATGTGCCAGCCCCACAATATCAAACGATGATCGTGCGTAAGGCTTCACTTCAGCAAAGCGTTCTGGCCACCGGAAAGCTCGATGCCGTGCGTAAAGTTGACGTCGGGGCGCAGGTGAGTGGGCAGTTAAAAACGCTGTCGGTTAGCATCGGCGATAAAGTAAAAAAAGATCAGCTTTTGGGGGTTATCGATCCCGAACAGGCAGAAAACCAGGTCAAAGAAGTTGAAGCCACGCTGATGGAGCTGCGTGCCCAGCGCATGCAGTCCGAAGCTGAAAGTAAGCTTGCCGCAGTAACACTTTCCCGCCAGCAGACGCTGGCAAAAACTCAGGCGGTGTCCCGCCAGGATCTTGATAAAGCGGCAACCGATTTGGCGGTAAAACAGGCTCAGATTGGCACCATTGATGCTCAAATTAAGCGTAATCAGGCTTCTTTGAGCACCGCGAAAACTAACCTCGAGTTCACCCGTATCGTCGCGCCAATGGCGGGGGAAGTGACGCAGATAACGACGCTGCAGGGGCAAACCGTGATTGCGGCGCAACAGGCGCCAAATATTCTGACGCTGGCTGATTTAAGCACGATGCTGGTGAAAGCGCAGGTCTCCGAAGCCGATGTTATTCATCTCAAACAGGGCCTGAAAGCCTGGTTTACGGTACTTGGCGACCCGATGACGCGCTATGAAGGCGTGCTGAAAGATATCCTGCCGACGCCAGACAAAGTCAATGAGGCCATTTTCTATAATGCGCGTTTTGAGGTGCCGAATCCGAAGGGCATTCTGCGCCTGGATATGACCGCTCAGGTGCATATTCAACTCGGCAGCGTAAAAGATGTACTGACGATTCCGCTGGCCGCGCTGGGCGAACCGATCGGTGATAATCGCTATAACATCACGGTGTTGCGCAACGGGGAAACCAAAACCCGTGAAATAACTATCGGGATGCGAAACGACACCCAGGTTCAGGTCGTTAATGGGCTGGAAGAAGGCGAAGAGGTGGTGACTGGTCGCGCCAATGCCGGGAGTAGCAAATGACGGCGCTGCTTGAATTAAAGGACATTCGCCGCAGCTATCCTTCTGGTGAAGAGCAGGTTGAGGTCCTGAAGGGCATCAGCCTGACGATTGAAGCCGGGGAAATGGTGGCGATTGTCGGTGCGTCCGGTTCCGGTAAATCGACGCTAATGAACATCCTCGGTTGCCTGGATAAACCCAGCAGCGGCAGTTATAAGGTCGCGGGCGTGGATGTGTCGGGGCTGGATAACGATGCGCTGGCGACGCTGCGTCGCGAGCATTTCGGTTTTATCTTCCAGCGTTATCACCTGCTTTCTCATCTGAATGCTTCGCAAAATGTTGAAGTCCCAGCGGTGTACGCCGGGACAACGAGAGCCCAGCGTCAGCAGCGGGCGCATGAGTTGCTTGGGCGTTTGGGGCTAAAGGAGCGGGTGGAATATCTGCCGTCACAACTTTCGGGCGGGCAGCAGCAGCGCGTCAGTATCGCCCGTGCGTTAATGAACGGCGGGCAGGTGATTCTGGCGGATGAACCCACGGGTGCGCTGGACAGCCATTCCGGCGAAGAAGTGATGGCCACGCTGAAGCAACTGCGCGAGCGCGGGCATACGGTGATTATTGTGACTCACGATCCGGCCGTGGCGGCGCAGGCTCAGCGTATTATTGAAATTCGCGACGGAGAAATTATCAGTAATCCTCCGCCGGTTCATCAGCCTGCGGCGCGCATGGTTGAAAATCAAACGCTGCGAAGCGGTTCGTCGATACAGCAAGTCATCAGCAGTTTCCGCGAGGCGCTCGGCATGGCCTGGCTGGCGATGGCCGCGAACAAGATGCGCACGCTGCTGACCATGCTTGGCATTATTATTGGCATTGCCTCGGTGGTCTCCATTGTCGTGGTGGGCGATGCCGCCAAGCAGATGGTGCTGGAGGATATTCGCTCCATCGGCACCAATACGATCGATGTCTACCCCGGTAAAGATTTTGGTGATGACAATCCGCAGTTCCAGCAGGCATTAAAATATGATGATTTGCTGGCTATCGGCCAGCAGCCCTGGGTAAGTTCGGCCACGCCTTCTATTTCCAGCAATTTACGCCTTCGCTACGGCAACGTGGATGCGGCGGCCAGCGTCAATGGCGTCAGCGGCGACTATTTTGATGTTTACGGTATGACTATGAGCCAGGGCGCAAGCTTTAACGACGAGCAGATGAAGGGCCGTGCGCAAGTTGTGGTGCTGGACGCCAATAGCAAAAGGCAGCTTTTCCCGAACAAAAGTGATGTTGTCGGGGAAGTTGTGCTGGTGGGGAATATGCCGGCCACGGTGATTGGCGTGGCGGAAGAGAAACAGTCGATGTTCGGCAGCAGCAAAGTGCTGCGCGTCTGGCTGCCTTATAACACGATGGCCGGGCGCGTGATGGGGCAAAGCTGGCTCAACTCAATAACCGTACGTGTTAAAGAAGGGTACGACAGCCACGAAGCCGAGCAGCAGCTTAATCGCCTGCTGTCGCTGCGTCATGGCAAGAAAGACTTTTTCACCTATAACATGGACGGGCTGTTGAAAACGGCGGAAAAGACCACACGTACTCTTCAGATGTTCCTGACGCTGGTAGCGGTTATTTCGCTGTTGGTTGGGGGGATTGGGGTCATGAATATTATGCTGGTGTCGGTCACTGAACGTACCAAAGAGATCGGTATCCGTATGGCGGTGGGCGCCCGAGCCAGCGATGTACTGCAGCAGTTTTTAATTGAGGCGGTGCTGGTTTGCCTGGTCGGTGGCGCGCTGGGGATATCGCTGTCGCTGGTTATCGCGTTCACGCTGCAGCTGGTGCTGCCGGGCTGGCAGATAGGTTTCTCGCCGGTGGCGCTGCTGACCGCGTTTGGCTGCTCCACGGCCACGGGGGTGCTCTTTGGCTGGTTGCCGGCCAGAAACGCGGCGCGCCTGAACCCCATCGATGCACTAGCTCGTGAGTAATCCCGGCGGTTGGTCATAAAAATGCCAGCCTTATGGGCTGGCATTTTATCTGCGGGATGTACACAATTAATGGGGAACTACGCGACCGCTTCCGCCTCGTGGGGAACGATCAGGCTGGCATGGTTGCCTTTAGGTCCCTGATGCACATCAAACCTGACAAGCTGTCCGGCTTTTAACGTTCTGTACCCGTCCATTTGAATGGTGGAGTAGTGAGCGAAGATGTCTTCGCCGCCGCCTTCCGGGCAGATGAAACCGAACCCTTTGGCGTTATTGAACCATTTAACAGTACCCGTCTCCATGCTTCGACATCCTTCGTAACTCTTAATAGTGAGATGGAATCAACCGGTGGGTAAGGGCGGGCTGTTCAAAACCTCGCCAACTCACACCGCTACAATGTAGATATTTTATACACTGCGTCAAGCGTCTGGCGGGGCAGGTAAGGCAACAATGAGTCAAAAATTTGAAGCAGTTAACGCTATTGCTATTAATGTGATGTAGCTCGCTTACGGAGATTCGTTACGGGATCGAATACGTTGTCATACGTTTGCGAAAAGCGTATTACACTCAATATAAGGCCTTGCCTGACAGTATGTTGGGCTTCAACAAACGATGATAAATCGCAATGGGTAAGACGAACGACTGGTTGGACTTTGACCAAATGGCGGCGGATAAACTGCGCGAAACGCTAAAACCGCCCTCCATGTATAAAGTTATACTGATGAACGATGACTACACGCCAATGGAATTTGTTATTGACGTACTGCAAAAGTTCTTTTCTTATGATGTTGAACGTGCCACGCAGTTGATGCTCACGGTTCACTATCAGGGTAAAGCTATCTGTGGCATCTTTACTGCAGAAGTAGCGGAAACCAAAGTGGCGTTAGTGAACCAGTATGCAAGGGAGAACGAGTATCCGTTGCTGTGTACGCTAGAAAAGGCCTGACAAGGCCGATAATTTGGGGAGGTGCCTATGCTCAATCAAGAACTGGAACTCAGTTTAAACATGGCTTTCGCCAGAGCGCGCGAGCACCGACATGAGTTTATGACCGTCGAGCATCTGTTACTGGCATTGCTCAGTAACCCATCTGCCCGCGAAGCGCTGGAAGCGTGTTCTGTGGATATGGTGGCGCTGCGGCAGGAGCTCGAAGCCTTCATCGAACAAACTACGCCGGTCCTGCCACCCAACGTTGAAGAGCGCGACACGCAGCCGACGCTAAGCTTCCAGCGTGTGCTGCAGCGAGCGGTGTTCCACGTGCAGTCCTCCGGGCGCAGTGAAGTGACCGGCGCCAACGTGCTGGTTGCCATTTTCAGCGAACAGGAATCCCAGGCAGCCTACCTGCTGCGCAAACATGAAGTAAGCCGCCTCGACGTGGTGAACTTTATCTCTCACGGCACGCGCAAAGACGAACCGAATCAGTCATCGGGTTCTGAAAATCCGGTCAACGAAGAGCAAGCAGGCGGGGAGGAACGTATGGAAAACTTCACCACCAATCTTAATCAGCTTGCGCGCGTGGGCGGGATCGATCCGCTGATTGGCCGCGATAAAGAGCTGGAGCGTGCTATCCAGGTTCTGTGCCGTCGCCGTAAAAATAACCCGCTGCTGGTCGGTGAATCTGGCGTGGGTAAAACGGCTATTGCCGAAGGGCTGGCGTGGCGAATTGTGCAGGGCGATGTGCCGGAAGTGATGGCCGACTGCACCATCTACTCGCTGGATATCGGTTCTCTGCTGGCCGGTACCAAATACCGCGGCGATTTTGAAAAACGTTTTAAAGCGCTGCTGAAACAGCTCGAGCAGGATCAAAACAGCATCCTGTTTATCGATGAAATCCACACCATTATTGGCGCGGGCGCGGCTTCCGGCGGCCAGGTCGATGCCGCTAACCTGATTAAACCGCTGCTCTCCGGCGGTAAAATTCGGGTGATTGGCTCGACGACTTATCAGGAGTTCAGCAACATCTTCGAAAAAGATCGTGCCCTGGCGCGCCGCTTCCAGAAGATTGATATTACTGAGCCAAGCGTTGAAGAAACGGTGCAGATCATCAACGGGCTGAAACCGAAATACGAAGCGCACCACGACGTTCGCTATACCGCGAAGGCGATTCGCGCGGCGGTTGAGCTGGCGGTGAAATACATCAATGACAGGCATCTGCCGGATAAAGCTATCGACGTCATTGATGAGGCGGGCGCACGTAGCCGCCTGATGCCGGTAAGCAAGCGTAAGAAAACCGTTAACGTGGCGGACATCGAAACCGTGGTCGCTCGCATTGCGCGCATCCCGGAAAAAAGCGTTTCCGCGAGCGATCGCGATACGCTGAAAAGCCTGGGCGATCGCCTGAAAATGCTGGTGTTTGGCCAGGATAAAGCGATTGAAGCGCTGACCGAAGCGATCAAGATGAGTCGTGCCGGTTTGGGTCAGGATCATAAACCTGTCGGTTCGTTCCTGTTTGCTGGCCCTACCGGGGTTGGTAAGACGGAAGTCACCGTGCAGCTGGCGAAGTCGCTGGGCATTGAGCTGCTGCGCTTTGATATGTCCGAGTATATGGAACGCCATACCGTGAGCCGTCTGATTGGCGCCCCTCCAGGCTATGTTGGTTTCGATCAGGGTGGGCTGCTGACGGATGCGGTGATTAAGCATCCACATGCGGTTCTGCTGCTCGATGAAATCGAAAAAGCGCACCCGGATGTCTTTAACCTGCTGCTGCAGGTAATGGACAACGGTACGCTGACCGATAACAACGGACGCAAGGCGGACTTCCGCAACGTGATTCTGGTGATGACCACCAACGCCGGGGTGCGGGAAACCGAACGTAAATCTATCGGGCTAATCCGCCAGGACAACAGCACCGATGCAATGGAAGAGATCAAAAAGATCTTTACGCCGGAGTTCCGTAACCGTCTCGACAACATTATCTGGTTCAACCACCTCTCTACCGAGGTGATTCATCAGGTGGTGGATAAGTTTATTGTCGAGCTACAGGTTCAGCTGGATCAGAAAGGTGTTTCGCTGGAAGTGAGCCAGGAAGCGCGTGACTGGCTGGCAGAGAAGGGCTATGACCGCGCGATGGGCGCTCGCCCAATGGCGCGTGTTATCCAGGACAACCTGAAAAAACCGCTGGCCAACGAACTGCTGTTCGGCACCCTTGTTGACGGTGGGCAGGTTACGGTTGCGCTGGATAAAGACCAGCAGCAGTTGACCTTCAACTTTGCGAGTGCGCAGAAGCACAAGCCGGAGGCCGCGCACTAGCGCTGGCTGAGGATGTAAAAAAGGCCGGGCATTGCCCGGCCTTTCTATTACAACGAACTCTCAACGCCGCCCATCTCAGGCCGCGGAATAAAAACTATCAACGGCTACGGAAGACAATGCGGCCTTTGCTCAGGTCGTACGGGGTCAGCTCAACGGTGACTTTGTCGCCCGTCAGAATGCGGATGTAGTTTTTGCGCATTTTACCGGAGATATGAGCGGTAACCACGTGCCCGTTTTCCAGCTCAACGCGGAACATGGTGTTAGGTAACGTATCAAGTACGGTACCCTGCATTTCAATATTGTCTTCTTTGGCCATCTAATCCTCTGGGGTATCACTACCGTAGTTTGAACCGGCAAGATAATGCCGAAGTTCGCTTATCATGTAAAGAATTGTTGGTGAAATCACCAGTGAAAGTGCATTTTGCTTATTACCCGCCGGTTAGCAGCTTGCCGCATGGCAACGTCTGCGACGAAGAACGCAAGGAGATAAATGAGAGGGTATTCCCTTAAACAATAAATCCCAGACAACGGCGGGGTAGCAGGCAAAAGCCACTTAGCGGCGCTAATTATAACACCCTCACATAAAATGTGTTGTTAAACATTATTGCTCAGCGCCTGCGGAACCCAGCAATGAGAGCCCAAGTTCTGGAGGCGAAGTTCCGCTAATGCCTGGAGATACTCTCTGCGAGGAATTTCAATCACGCCCAGCGAAGCCGTATGCTCATTTAATACCTGGCAGTCGATCAATTTGCCGCCGTGGCGAATAAAGTGCTGACAGAAAACCAGCAGCGCCGTTTTGGAGGCATTCACCCGGCGGCTAAACATAGATTCGCCGCAAAATAATGCCCCCTGCGCCACGCCGTACATGCCGCCTACCAGCTCTTTTCCTTCCCATACTTCAACGGAGTGGGCATGGCCTAATTCATGCAGGCGCAAATAAGCTTCTACAATGTCTGCGGTGATCCATGTGCCTTCATTTCGGTCGCTGGCGCAGCCATAGAGTACGCGCTCAAAAGCGTGGTTGAGCGTGACGGTATAAGGCGAAGTGCGATGAAAGCGCTTCATGCTGCGGCTAAGGTGAAACTGCGCCGGGTAAAGAATGGCGCGGGGATCGGGCGACCACCACAAAATAGGATCGCCGGGAGAAAACCACGGAAAGATACCCCGCTGATAGGCCATCAGCAGGCGTGCGGGGGTCAGGTCGCCGCCAAGCGCCAATAACCCATTAGGTTCACGCAACGCGCCTTCCGGCGAAGGAAAGGCAATCGAGTCACGAGACAGCTGTACCAGGCGCATGACGACCAATACTCCAGAGCAATAGAGCAATAATAAATTGATAATAGTCTATTCAGAACGCCTACAGGCGCTGGCGAAATTGATAATAACGTCCGCCGGACGCCATTAATTCAGCGTGATTACCTTGCTCAATTATTTGCCCGTTGTCCATCACAATTATGCTGTCAAAAGCGTTCAAACCGCGCAGGCGGTGAGTGACCATCAGCACCGTTTTATCTCTGGTGACTTCAGCCAACAAATCAAGGATTTGGCGCTCTGTTTCTGCATCCAGGCCTTCGGTAGGTTCATCCAGCAGCATAAGAGGGGCGTTATGCAATATTGCCCTGGCAATCGCAAGGCGACGAAGCTCCCCGCCGGAAAGCTGACGACCCCCTTCGCCAAGCCAGCTATTAAGCCCGCCGTCTTCAAGCAGTTTTTCAAGTCCTACCTGAGTCAGAGCGGTGCTGAGTTGGGTATCGCTGGCCTCTGGAGATGCCAGTAAAAGGTTATCGCGAAGCGTGGCGCTAAACAGGTGTACGCGCTGCGGGACAACGCTCGTTGCTTTGCGCAGAGTGACTTCATCAAAAGCGCTAAGGGCGATGCCGTTAAGTTGAATTTCGCCCTGCTGAGCATCCCATGCGCGGGTCAGTAATTGCAGTAAAGTGGATTTACCGCAGCCGGTTTTACCGAGGATCGCTATTCTCTGCCCGGCGCTGACAGACAGTGAAATGTCTTTCAGTGCAGACTGACTCTGGCCTGGATAAGTAAAACTCAGTTCACGAATGTCCAGAATTGCCCGCCGTTGCTCGGGCTGCGTTGCTTCAGGAAAAATAACTTCAGGTGTCTGGCTGGTGATTTGCGTCACGCGCAGCGCTGAGGCAATGACCTGGCCAAGATGCTGAAAGGCGCCGGTAACCGGGGCCATCGCTTCAAATGCCGCCAGGGCACAAAAGACGAACAGGGCAATCAGCGCGCCGGGAGATTGGCTTTCGCCTACGCCTGCGGATGCCATCCACAGCATCGTCAGTACGGCAATACCACTGATAAGCAGCATGATAGCCTGCGACAGGGCAGTTAACCCGGCCTGGCGACGTTGCGCTTCCTGCCAGCTGTTTTCCGTGGCATCTAACTGTTCGCGCGCGCGGTTTGCTGCGCCGAAAATGGTTAATTCCGCGTGGCTTTGCAGCCAGGAGGTGAGCTGCTGGCGATAGTTACCGCGTTGAACGGTTAGCGCTTCCCCGGTTGGCTGCCCGGCGCGGTAGAACAGCGGCGGCAGAAGGAGCAGGGTCGCGAGTAAAATTCCGCCAAGCGTTAAGGCAAGGGAAACATCAAGGAAACTCAGGCCAAAAGTCACCACCAGGATAACGACAAAAGCGCCGACGAGCGGGGAGATAACCCGCAAATAAAGGTGATCGAGCGTATCGACGTCTGCCACCACGCGATTGAGCAATTCTCCCTGGCGAAAGCGCGCCAGCCCGGCAGGGGAGAGGGGCAGCAGCTTGCTAAAGGTTGACACGCGTAAATGCTGCAGGACGCGGAAGGTAGCATCGTGGCTGACCAGACGCTCAAAATAGCGACCCGCTGTGCGGGTGATAGCCGCCCCGCGAACGCCTGCGGCAGGCAGCATGTAGTTAAAGCTGTAGAGCCCGGCAACGCCCACTACGGCCGAGGCAGAAAGGAACCAGCCGGAGAGCGTTAACAGACCAATGCTGGCAAGCAGCGTGATAATCGCCAGAACAACGCCTAAAGACAGTAACCATTTGTGGCGGCGATAAAGCGCCAGATAAGGCAGCAATGCGCGCATTAGATCTCCTCCTGGCGACTGGCCAGTAATAGAGCAAAGGGGCCTTCTTCAACGGAAAGCTGTTCGAAGTTTCCCTGCTGAACAATCAGCCCGTTCCGCATCACCCAAATTTGATCCCAACTGCTGATGTAGTCCAGTTGGTGAGTCACCATCAGTGTGGTTTGTTTCTGGGACGCTTCCGTGAGCGCTTCCATTACACGCTGTTCGCTGTGGGCATCCAGGCTCGCGGCAGGCTCATCCAGCAATAAAACACCGCAAGGGGAGAGTAAGGCTCTGGCTACGGCCACTCGCTGTGCCTGACCCACGGATAAACGGGTAGACTGATCGCCGATTGGGGTGTCGATACCTTCTGGCAGCTGCGACAGAAACTCTGTTACCGAGGCTTTATCCAGAGCTGCCTGCAAACGAGTGCCGTCCGCTTCTGGCATCCCAAGAAGTACGTTGTCACGTAGGGTAGCCGCCGGTAGCTGCGGATTTTGCCCCACCCAACTAAGCTGTGTGCGCCACCATTCAGGTGAAAGCTGTGCCAGCTCGACGCCATTGACCAGCAACTGCCCCTGATAGGGCAGGAAGCCGGACAGGACATTCAGCAGGGAGCTTTTGCCCGCACCGCTTTGGCCCACCAGTGCCACGCGTTGCCCGGCGGGAAGCATAAAATTCAGCGGTCCGGCCAGCACTTTCCCCTCTGCGGACAGAATTGTCATCTCTCGGGCTTCAAGAGTGAAAGTTCCGTTGCCCGAAAGCTGCACGGTTCCCTGCTCAGGGTGTTGCAGCGGTGCGTCGAGGAAGGTCTTCAGGGTCTCTGCCGCGCCCACGGCCTGAGCCCTGGCGTGATAGAAGGTGCCCATATCACGCAGCGGCTGGAAGAATTCAGGGGCAAGAATGAGCGCCAGGAAGCCAGCGAATAAAGTGACTCCAGCACCATAATGGCCGAAATTCAGCTCGCCAAGGTAAGAGAAGCCGAAATAGACGGCCACCACGGCGATAGATAACGAGGCGAAAAACTCCAGCACGCCGGAAGAAAGAAAGGCCATACGCAGCACTTCCATGGTGCGCTGACGAAAGTCCTGGCTTGCCGCGCGAATATTTTCAGTTTCCGCCGCGCCACGGTTAAATACACGAAGTGTTTCCATCCCGCGAAGACGATCGAGGAAGTGTCCGCTGAGCCTTGCCAGCGCCTGGAAATTACGGCGGTTCGCATCGGCTGCGCCCATGCCTACCAGCGCCATGAAAATAGGGATAAGCGGCGCGGTGCCTAGCAAAATGAGTGCGGCTGCCCAGTTGATCGGGAAAATGGCAATAATAATCAGCAAAGGCACCATGACCGCCAGCGACATCTGCGGCAGGTAGCGCGCGTAGTAGTCGTGCATGTCTTCTATTTGTTCAAGAACCAGCGTAGCCCAGCTCCCCACTGGTTTGCCCTGAATCCAGGCTGGGCCTGCCTGATGTAATCTGTCGAGTACCTGGCGGCGAATTTCCTGGCGAATGTGCAATCCGGCGTGGAATCCGACCTTTTCGCGCAGCCACACGATCCACGCGCGCAGCACAAATACCAGAACCAGCAAAATAAACGGCATGAGCAGTGCTTCACGCGGAATATTTTCCATGATCATGTGCTGGAGAATGCGTGCGAGCAGCCAGGCCTGGGCCACAATCAGTAAACCACTGACCAAACCGAGCAGACGTGACAAGCCGAGCCAACGGCGAGAGATAAGACTTTGCTGTTTTAGCCAGAGGCTAAGTTCTTGCTGACGGGTTTTATTCATCGCGTGCCAGATTCTGGTAGAAGAAGGAATTCTCAGGCAATTTTGACAGGCAATGTTACATGGCAGAAACAAGAAAGGCGACCAGCAAGGCCGCCTTTTTTAACATCTTTAGATTATTTACACTGTTCGGCCAGGCCGTCGAGATAGCGCTCGGCGTCCAGAGCGGCCATGCAGCCGGTTCCGGCAGAAGTGATGGCCTGACGATAAATATGATCCATCACATCGCCTGCGGCAAATACGCCTGGAATACTGGTCTGGGTAGCGTTGCCGTGAATACCGGACTGCACTTTAATGTAGCCGTTTTCCAGCTCCAGCTGGCCGTTGAAGATGGCGGTGTTCGGGCTATGACCGATAGCCACGAACAGCCCTGCAACTTCCAGTTCTTCGGTAACATCGGTGTTTTGCGTGTCGCGCAGGCGAAGGCCGCTGACGCCCATTTGATCGCCTGTGACTTCTTCCAGCGTGCGATGGGTGTGCAGCACAATGTTGCCATTCTGCACTTTATCCATCAGACGGTTAATCAGGATCTTCTCCGCGCGGAAGCTGTCGCGACGGTGGATCAAATGCACTTCTGAAGCGATGTTTGCCAGATAAAGCGCTTCTTCAACTGCGGTATTCCCGCCGCCGATAACCGCGACTTTCTGGTTGCGGTAGAAGAAACCGTCACAGGTGGCGCAGGCAGAAACGCCGCGGCCTTTGAAGGCTTCTTCGGAAGGCAGGCCAAGGTAGCGTGCAGATGCGCCGGTCGCGATGATCAGCGCGTCACAGGTGTATTCGCCGCTGTCGCCCACCAGGCGGAAAGGACGGTTCTGCAGATCGACGCTGGTGATGTGGTCGAACAGAATTTCAGTTTCGAACTTAGCCGCATGCTCGTGCATACGTTCCATCAGTAACGGACCGGTCAGGTCGTTAGGATCGCCAGGCCAGTTTTCGACTTCGGTTGTGGTGGTCAGCTGACCGCCTTTTTCCATCCCGGTAATCAAAACCGGTTTTAAGTTGGCGCGTGCAGCGTAGACCGCTGCGGTATAGCCCGCAGGGCCGGAGCCAAGAATAAGCAGCTTACTGTGTTTAGCTGTGCCCATGAGATCCTCATTGAACGTTTACAGACAATGGGGGTGATTGTAGGGAATTCGTTGCAGTAAAAAAAGAGTGCAGCAATGTTGTTAACGATGTGTGTCATTGATGCTGCCTATAAGCCCAATGAATATCGCCGTCATGTGCATAAATAATCATTGTAATAGCACGGTAATCACGGTGCGAAAATGATGAATAATCATCAGCCAAAAGGAATATCTGGCACGTTCCACTAAAAATAGATGTTTTGCTTTGACAATCCCCTAAGCATTTGCGAAAACATTCGAGGAAGAAAAACATTTGGTGATGTGGAAGCCGCGTGCTCTCGCGCAAACCTGATGCAAATTTACCGAGTTATTGAAATTTACGCATGACGTGGACAGACGCTATGCGTGATGTCGATAGCAGCCGCAAGGCATCGGTCTTCTCACGTACACCCTGAACATTGACGTCACCAGGGTTATGGCAGGTGAAGGAAGGAATAGAGAGAGACAATAATAATGGTAGATAGCAAGAAGCGCCCGGGCAAAGATCTCGACCGTATCGATCGCAATATTCTCAACGAATTGCAAAAGGATGGGCGCATTTCTAACGTTGAGCTTTCAAAGCGTGTTGGGCTTTCGCCGACGCCGTGCCTTGAGCGCGTTCGTCGTCTGGAACGTCAGGGTTTTATTCAGGGCTATACGGCGCTGTTAAACCCGCATTATCTGGATGCCTCGCTGCTGGTATTTGTTGAGATTACTCTGAATCGTGGCGCCCCGGATGTGTTTGAGCAATTTAACGCCGCAGTGCAGAAACTTGAAGAAATTCAAGAGTGTCATCTCGTATCCGGTGATTTCGACTACCTGTTGAAAACACGCGTGCCGGATATGTCGGCGTATCGTAAACTCTTAGGTGAGACCCTGCTGCGTCTGCCGGGCGTGAACGACACCCGTACTTATGTTGTCATGGAAGAGGTCAAACAGAGTAACCGTTTGGTCATTAAGACCCGTTAATACGGGCCAGGTGCAAAATTGGCGTATTTTGGTTACACTCCTGGGAATCCATACAGCAACAGCTCCGGCAGGCCGCCGGTGCTGTTGTCTCCATTGAGTTTAAGGACCTGGAGAGCCTTTCTTGAGCCAGGAATATACCGAAGATAAAGAAGTAACATTGCGGAAACTGAGCAGCGGGCGCCGTTTACTCGAGGCGTTGCTGATCCTTGTTGCCTTATTCGCCATCTATTTGATGGCTGCCTTGCTAAGCTTTAACCCCTCAGACCCTAGCTGGTCGCAAACCGCGTGGCATGAGCCCATCCATAATCTGGGTGGTGCGCCGGGAGCGTGGTTTGCTGATACGCTGTTCTTCATTTTTGGCGTGATGGCCTACACCATTCCGGTGATTATCATCGGGGGCTGCTGGTTCACCTGGCGCCAGCGCGACAGTGAAGAATTCATCGATTATTTTGCCGTTTCGCTGCGCCTGATCGGCGTACTTGCGATGGTGCTGACCTCTTGTGGCCTGGCGGCCATCAATGCGGACGATATTTGGTACTTCGCTTCGGGCGGCGTGCTGGGTAGCTTGCTTAGCACCGCTATGATGCCGCTGTTGAACAGCAGCGGCGGCACAATTGCGCTGCTTTGCGTTTGGGCTGCTGGTCTGACGCTGTTCACCGGCTGGTCCTGGGTCAGCATTGCTGAGAAACTTGGCAGCGCGGTGCTGACCGTGCTGACTTTTGCCAGCAACCGCACCCGCCGGGATAACACCTGGCAGGATGAGGACGAATACGAAGAAGAGCATGACGAAGACGAAGCGCCGCGGGTTTCTGCTGAGAAACGCGAATCTCGCCGGGCGCGTATTTTACGCGGGGCGCTTGCGCGTAAGCAGCGCTTATCGCAGAAGTTTGCTAATCCTAATGGTCGCAAAACGGATGCGGCGTTGTTCTCCGGCAAGCGTATGGATGACGCTGAAGACGATGTGTTGTTCAGCGCTCGTGGTGTAGAAGCGGATCCGAACGATGTGTTGTTCTCCGGGCATAAAGCGACTTTGCCAGAAGATCAGGAATACGATCCGCTGTTCAGTGGACACTCTGCCGTTGAGCCTATTGCAGCGGCTGCCGCGGCAACAACCGTTCACCAGTCGTGGGCTGCACCGGTACCGCCGGTTGCTTCAATGCCTCCAGTATCAACACCGGCACCTGCCGTTGACGCTGAGCATGCTGCCCCAGCGATTGCCTGGGAACCGGCACCGACAACGGTCACGCCAGAACCGGTTATTGCGCCTGCCCCGGATCATTTCACGTCGCCGCACCCGGCAAGCATACAACAGCAGGTTGTTCCTGAGACGCATCAAAGCTGGTCTGAACCCGTTGTGCCAGTGGCTCAGCCAGCCGTTGAACCACAGTCCGTGCCTGAGCCGGTAGAAGAGGTGAAATACGTTCGTCCGCCGATGTACCACTTTGAAGAAGTGGAAGAGAAGCGAGCCCGGGAACGTGAACAGCTTGCGGCGTGGTACCAACCAGTCAATGAGCCAAAGCCTGATCCTTACAGCTATGCGCCAGTAAAACCCGCTAGCCCGGAACCGGTTCAACCTTTGATACCGACATCTGCGCCCGCTTCCACGCCGTTATTGGCACCAGAAATGCCAGTGCCGGATATAACGCAGACTGCATCTGGTATTCAGCAGGCAGTAAAAACTGGGGCTGCAGCGGCAGCATTTTCACCCGTGTTCAGTATCGCCAGCGATGCGCCACGTCCTCAGGTAAAAGAAGGTATTGGCCCTCAACTGCCACGTCCAAACCGGGTACGCGTTCCGACTCGTCGTGAACTGGCGTCCTATGGCATAAAACTGCCTTCCCAGCGAATGGCAGAAGAGCAGGCGAGACTCGCCGAGAACCAGCAGTCTGAAGACAATTACGGCGATGAAGGCGATGCGCTGCAGCAGCACGAACTGGCCCGCCAGTTTGCGGCCCAGCAACAGCAGCGCTATGGCGAAGAGTACGAAGACGAAAGCTGGTCTGAAGAACAGCAGGCCGAGGCGGAAGAGGCAGAACTTGCGCGTCAGTTTGCTGCACAGCAGCAACAGCGCTATAGCGAGCAGCCACAGCAGAATAATGCGCCGTTCTCTCTTGACGACTTTGATTTCCAGTCATCGTTGAAGGAACTGGTGGATGATACGCCGAGCGAGCCGCTGTTTACCCCGAGCTTTGAACCGGCCCCGCAGCCAGTTCAGCACAGTCAACCCGCGGCACAGCCTTCTCAATATGCTCAGGCGGCTCAGCATCAGCCTGCTGCGCCAGAGCCAAAAGAGAGCCTGATCCACCCGTTCTTGATGCGCAACGGTGACGATCGCCCGCTTCAGAAACCGACCACGCCGCTGCCGTCGTTGGATCTACTGACTTCTCCTCCAACTGAGGTTGAACCGGTAGATACCTTTGCAATGGAGCAGATGGCGCGCCTGGTTGAAGCGCGTCTGGCGGATTACCGCATTAAAGCGGATGTAGTGGATTATTCCCCTGGCCCAGTCATTACCCGCTTCGAGCTGGATTTGGCTCCGGGTGTAAAGGCTGCCCGCATCTCTAACCTTTCCCGCGACCTGGCGCGTTCGCTCTCCACCGTCGCCGTGCGTGTGGTTGAGGTTATTCCGGGTAAACCTTACGTAGGCCTTGAGTTGCCTAACAAAAAGCGCCAGACCGTTTATCTGCGTGAAGTGCTCGACTGCGCTAAATTCCGCGACAACGGCTCTCCGTTGACCGTGGTTCTGGGTAAAGACATCGGCGGTGAGCCTGTCGTTGCAGACCTGGCGAAAATGCCTCACTTGCTGGTAGCCGGTACAACGGGGTCCGGTAAGTCGGTTGGCGTAAACGCCATGATCATCAGCATGTTGTATAAAGCAACGCCGGAAGATGTTCGCTTCATTATGATCGACCCGAAAATGCTTGAGCTGTCGGTGTATGAAGGCATTCCACATCTGTTGACCGAAGTGGTTACGGATATGAAAGACGCCGCGAATGCGCTGCGCTGGAGCGTGAACGAGATGGAGCGCCGCTATAAGCTGATGTCCGCGCTGGGCGTGCGAAACCTTGCGGGCTACAACGAACGCGTGCTGGAAGCTGAGCGCATGGGGCGCCCAATCCCTGACCCGTTCTGGAAACCTGGTGACAGCATGGAAGTGAGCCACCCGATGCTGGAGAAACTGCCGTATATCGTGGTGCTGGTGGATGAATTTGCCGACCTGATGATGACGGTAGGCAAAAAAGTAGAAGAGCTGATCGCCCGCCTCGCACAGAAAGCGCGCGCCGCAGGTATTCACCTTGTTCTTGCAACCCAGCGTCCATCGGTTGACGTCATTACCGGCCTGATTAAAGCTAACATCCCAACCCGTATCGCGTTTACGGTGTCGAGCAAAATTGACTCACGCACAATCCTGGATCAGGGCGGCGCTGAATCACTTCTCGGCATGGGGGATATGCTTTATTCCGCGCCAAACTCCACGACGCCGATTCGTGTGCACGGTGCCTTTGTGCGTGATGAAGAAGTGCATGCGGTGGTGCAGGACTGGAAAGCACGTGGCCGTCCGCAGTATATCACCGGCATTACCGATGATGAAGGCAGCGGTGACGGCGGTGGCGGCGGGATGGACGGTGACGAAGAGCTGGATCCGCTGTTCGATCAGGCAGTCGCTTTCGTGGTAGAGAAACGTAAAGCATCTATCTCCGGCGTGCAGCGCCAGTTCCGTATCGGCTACAACCGAGCCGCGAGAATCGTGGAGCAGATGGAAGCGCAGGGGATCGTGAGCCCACAGGGGCATAACGGTAACCGAGAGGTTCTTGCGCCACCTCAGTTTGAGTAATCCGGCCGAGCGCTAGTCCATTGAGCAAAAAAGAGCCGCGCCTGCGGCTCTTTTTGCAAAGATGGGTAAATTACCGGAAAATCAGCTTATTCTTCTGTTGCGGTAGCCGAAGACTTCACTAGAGTGAGCAGCAGAAGTGCCATCGTCAGGTGGTCAATGAATCCAGAGGGAACATAATGAAAAAAATCGTAATTGCCTGTGCGCTGTTAGCCGGCCTGACCGCAACCGGAGCCTGGGCTGACGCAGCCGGGGATTTGCAGGGTCGCCTTGATAAAGTTGGCAGCTTCCACGCAAGCTTCACCCAGAAAGTCACCGATGGTAGCGGCGCTGCCGTGCAGGAAGGCCAGGGCGATCTGTGGGTTAAGCGCCCAAACCTGTTCAACTGGCACATGACTCAGCCCGATGAAAGCATCCTCGTTTCCGACGGTAAAACCCTGTGGTTCTACAACCCGTTTGTTGAGCAGGTTACGGCTACCTGGCTAAAAGACGCCACCAGCAATACGCCGTTTATGCTGATTGCCCGCAACCAGTCCAGCGACTGGAAGCAATACAACATTAAGCAGAACGGCGATGACTTTGTGCTGACGCCAAAAAGCAGCTCGGGTAACCTGAAGCAGTTCACCATCAACGTCGGCCGAGACGGCACTATCCATCAGTTCAGCGCCGTAGAGCAGGATGACCAGCGCAGCAGCTATACTTTGAAGGCTCAGCAAAACGGCGCAGTGGATGCCGGTAAGTTTACGTTCACCCCGCCAAAAGGCGTCACGGTGGACGACCAACGTAAGTAGAGGCTTGAGTGAGCAATCTGTCGCTCGATTTTTCAGAGAATACCTTCCAGCCGCTGGCCGCGCGTATGCGGCCAGAAAATCTGGCGCAGTACATCGGCCAGCAGCATCTGCTGGCTGATGGAAAACCGCTGCCCCGAGCCATTGAAGCAGGTCATCTGCATTCCATGATTCTTTGGGGGCCGCCGGGCACCGGTAAAACAACCCTCGCCGAAGTGATTGCTCGCTATGCCAGCGCGGATGTTGAACGTATTTCTGCGGTAACCTCAGGCGTGAAAGATATTCGTGAGGCCATCGAACGTGCGCGGCAGAACCGCAATGCCGGGCGCCGCACCATTCTTTTTGTCGACGAAGTTCACCGCTTCAACAAAAGCCAGCAGGATGCCTTCCTGCCGCATATCGAAGACGGCACCATTACTTTTATTGGTGCGACAACCGAAAACCCTTCTTTTGAACTCAACTCGGCGCTGCTTTCCCGTGCCCGCGTGTATCTACTGAAATCACTGACCGTGGCGGATATTGAACTGGTGCTCGATCAGGCGATGAACGATAAAGCCAGGGGCTACGGCGGGCAAAATATCATCCTGCCGGACGAAACGCGTAAAGCCATTGCCGAGCTGGTTAACGGCGATGCGCGCCGGGCGTTAAATACGCTCGAAATGATGGCGGATATGGCTGAAGTTGACGCCAGCGGCAACCGGATTTTGCAAACCCAATTGCTAACGGAGATTGCTGGTGAACGCAGTGCGCGTTTCGATAATAAAGGCGATCGTTTTTACGATCTGATTTCAGCGGTACATAAATCAATTCGCGGTTCTGCCCCGGATGCCGCTCTTTACTGGTACGCGCGTATTATTAGCGCAGGTGGCGATCCGCTCTACGTTGCGCGGCGCTTACTGGCGATTGCCTCTGAAGACGTTGGTAACGCGGATCCCAGAGGTATGCAGGTGGCCATTGCCGCCTGGGATTGCTTCACCCGCGTAGGGCCAGCGGAAGGGGAGAGGGCTATTGCTCAGGCGATTGTTTATCTGGCCTGCGCCCCGAAAAGCAACGCCGTTTATACCGCATTCAAAGCTGCAATGGCGGATGCGCGCGAACGCCCCGATTATGACGTGCCCGTCCATCTGCGTAACGCCCCAACGAAATTAATGAAAGAAATGGGCTATGGCCAGGAATACCGTTACGCCCATGACGAGCCCAATGCCTATGCCGCCGGGGAAGACTATTTCCCACCTGAAATGGCGCAAACTCGCTACTATCGGCCGACCAACAGAGGTCTGGAAGGGAAGATTGGCGAAAAGCTAGCCTGGCTGACCGAGCAGGATCAGAAAAGCCCCACAAAACGCTACCGCTAATGCAGGCGTTGCGGTAAGGTTAGCAAGACTATCAAAGCGGTCGCAGGCTGTGGCCGCACTCCTATAAATTCAATTCGATAAGCACAGGATAAGCATGCTCGATCCCAATCTGCTGCGTACAGAGCCAGACGCAGTCGCTGAAAAACTGGCACGCCGGGGCTTTAAGCTGGATGTAGACACGCTGCGCTCTCTGGAAGAGCGTCGTAAAGTACTGCAGGTCAAAACGGAAAATCTGCAGGCTGAACGTAACTCGCGATCGAAATCCATCGGCCAGGCGAAAGCGCGCGGAGAAGACATTGAGCCGCTGCGCCTGCAGGTTAACCAGCTGGGTGAAGAGCTGGATGAAGCGAAAAACGAGCTTGATTCTCTGCTGGCAGAAATTCGCGATATGTCGCTGACATTGCCAAACATTCCTGATGACTGCGTGCCATTGGGCAAAGACGACAGCGAAAACGTCGAAGTCAGCCGCTGGGGCGAGCCGCGTAAATTTGATTTCGAAGTGCGCGATCACGTCACCCTGGGCGAAATGGCAAAAGGCCTGGACTTCGCTGCGGCGGTTAAACTCACCGGTTCCCGCTTTGTAGTCATGCAGGGGCAGGTGGCGCGTATGCACCGTGCGCTGAGCCAGTTTATGCTGGATCTGCACACCGAGCAGCACGGTTACATGGAAAACTATGTTCCGTATCTGGTTAACCAGGACACGCTGTACGGTACCGGCCAGTTGCCTAAATTTGGCGGTGACCTGTTCCATACTCGTCCGCTGGAAGAAGAAGCGGACAGCAGCAACTATGCGCTGATCCCTACCGCAGAAGTGCCGCTGACCAACCTGGTTCGCGACGAGATCATCGACGAAGATTCCCTGCCGCTGAAGCTGACTGCGCACACGCCGTGCTTCAGGTCTGAAGCTGGATCCTATGGCCGTGATACTCGCGGGCTGATTCGTATGCACCAGTTCGACAAAGTTGAGATGGTGCAGATAGTTCGCCCTGAAGACTCTATGGATGCGCTGGAAGAGATGACCGGCCACGCGGAAAAGGTTCTGCAACTGCTGGGGCTGCCATACCGTAAAGTGCTGCTTTGCAGCGGTGATATCGGTTTCGGTGCGCGCAAAACTTACGATCTGGAAGTCTGGCTGCCGGCACAGGATACGTACCGTGAGATCTCTTCCTGTTCCAACTGCTGGGACTTCCAGGCTCGCCGCCTGCAGGCCCGCTGTCGCAGTAAAGCAGACAAGAAAACTCGCCTGGTTCACACCCTGAACGGTTCTGGTCTGGCAGTTGGCCGTACTCTGGTCGCCGTCCTGGAAAACTACCAGCAGGCTGATGGCCGCATTCAGGTACCAGAAGTGCTGCGTCCTTACATGAATGGCCTGGAATACATCGGGTAATCCGCCGTTTGTGATGCATTGAAAAAGCGCCTAAGGGCGCTTTTTTTATACCCTAATTCCGAGGTTTTACGTCAACACCGCCTTTCTTGATACCAGACAATAACCCCTACTCCCAAAGAAGTATTATTGCTCACCGGAAGCGGGTGATGATTGTTCAATTAAAACTTACATCTAATCATCATTTGACGGCCGTGCTTCACAAGGCGTGACGCGGCCAGGTCAATCCTTCAATAAAAATATACCGGACACCCCTTTCACCCTTTAGCTGCGCAACGGAATGTGGGCTCTCAACCCGCGTGACCGCTGTCGGCTTATTTCAACTGTGAGCAAAACAAGTAGGTCACTATGACTGATAAAACCCCTAACGCGATCCTCGCGGCAGAGGTCAGCCGTCGTAAGCTGGTCCAAACCACGGCAATCGGTGGTTTAGCTGCTGCAACTAGCGCCTTCTCACTCCCCTTCTCTCGGCTCACTTTTGCCGCTCAAACCGTTAATCCCGGTAGCAGTGGAAAAGTGGTCTGGAGCGCCTGTACGGTGAACTGTGGCAGCCGCTGCCCGTTGCGTATGCATGTGGTGGATGGCGAAATTAAATATGTCGAAACCGATAACACCGGCGATGACGATTATGAAGGTTTACACCAGGTTCGGGCCTGCCTGCGTGGTCGCTCTATGCGCCGACGGGTCTATAATGCTGACCGCCTGAAATACCCGATGAAACGCGTTGGCGCGCGTGGCGAAGGGAAGTTCGAGCGCATTAGCTGGGATGAAGCGTTTGATACCATTGCCCACAGCATGCAGAGCATCATTAAAGAGCATGGTAACGAAGCTATTTATCTGAACTACGGTACCGGTACGCTGGGTGGAACCATGACGCGTTCCTGGCCGCCGGGTTCCACGCTGATTGCTCGCCTGATGAATTGCTGCGGGGGCTACCTCAATCATTACGGGGACTATTCCACCGCACAGATTGCCGCCGGTCTGAATTATACCTACGGCGGCTGGGCGGACGGCAACAGCCCATCCGATATTGAAAACAGCAAGCTGGTGGTGCTGTTCGGCAATAATCCGGGCGAAACGAGGATGAGCGGTGGCGGGGTAACTTATTACCTCGAACAGGCTCGCCAAAAGTCCAATGCCCGAATGATCATTATTGACCCACGTTACACCGACACCGGCGCAGGCCGGGAAGACGAGTGGATCCCTATTCGCCCTGGCACCGATGCGGCGCTGATTTCCGCACTGGCGTGGGTCATGATTGACGAAAACCTAGTAGATCAGGCCTTTCTGGACAAATACTGCGTGGGCTATGATGAAAAAACGCTCCCGGCCGGTGCGCCGCGCAATGGCCACTACAAAGCTTATATCCTGGGTCAGGGAGCTGACGGCATTGCCAAGACGCCTGAATGGGCTTCGCAGATAACCGGTATTCCGACCGATCGTATTATCAAACTTGCCCGGGAAATTGGCAGTGCTAAACCGGCCTTTATCAGCCAGGGGTGGGGGCCGCAGCGTCACTCCAACGGCGAGCTGGTTTCCCGCGCAATCGCCATGCTTTCTATCCTGACCGGTAACGTCGGTATTCACGGGGGCAACAGCGGGGCGCGTGAAGGCTCTTATAGCCTGCCGTTCGTGCGAATGCCTACGCTGGAAAACCCGGTTCAAACCAGTATTTCCATGTTTATGTGGACCGATGCCATCGAACGCGGCGCGCAGATGACAGCCACCCGCGACGGCGTGCGTGGTAAAGAGAAACTGGATGTACCGATTAAAATGGTCTGGAACTATGCCGGGAATTGCCTGATTAACCAGCATTCTCAGATCAACCGCACGCACGACATTCTGCAGGATGATAAAAAATGCGAAATGATCGTGGTAATCGACAACCATATGACGTCCTCTGCGAAATACGCCGATATTCTTCTGCCGGATTGCACGGCCTCTGAGCAGATGGATTTCTGCCTCGATGCTTCCTGCGGCAACATGTCTTATGTGATTTTTGCTGAACAGGCCATCAAGCCGCGTTTTGAATGCAAAACCATCTATGAAATGACGACCGAACTGGCGAAGCGTATGGGTGTGGAGCAGCGTTTCACGGAAGGACGGACGCAGGAAGGCTGGATGCGTCACCTGTATGTTCAATCTCAGGCAGCGATCCCTGAGCTGCCGAGCTTTGATGAGTTCCGCCAATTGGGGATGTTTAAAAAGCGTGACCCGGAAGGGCATCACGTCGCCTACAAAGCCTTCCGTGAAGATCCCCATGCCAACCCATTAACGACGCCGTCAGGGAAAATTGAGATCTATTCCGCTCAGCTTGCGGATATTGCCGCCACCTGGGAACTGCCGGAAGGGGATGTCATCGACCCGCTGCCGGTTTATAGCGCTGGTTTTGAGAACGTTGGCGATCCGCTGGCGGAAAAATGGCCGCTGCAGCTAACCGGCTTCCATTACAAAGCGCGGACGCACTCGACCTATGGCAACGTTGACGTGCTGAAGGCTGCCTGTCGCCAGGAGATGTGGATCAACCCGCTTGATGCAAAACAGCGCGGCATCGCCAATGGTGATGAAGTCCGTATTTTTAACGACCGCGGGGAAGTCCGCATTAGCGCCAAAGTGACGCCACGCATCATTCCTGGCGTTGTCGCCTTAGGGGAAGGCGCCTGGTATAGCCCCGATGTCAATAAAGTCGACCGCGGGGGCAGCATCAATGTGTTGACCACCCAGCGCCCGTCACCGCTGGCAAAAGGCAATCCATCCCACAGTAACCTGGTCCAGGTTGAAAAGGCGTAAGGAGCAGTAAATGACAACCCAATATGGCTTTTATATCGACTCCAGTCGCTGCACCGGCTGCAAAACCTGCGAACTGGCGTGCAAGGATTTTAAGAACCTGAGTCCGGAAGTTAGCTATCGCCGCATTTATGAATATGCGGGCGGTAACTGGCAGGAAGATAACGGTGTTTTCCACCAGGATGTTTTCGCCTACTACCTTTCTATCTCCTGTAACCACTGTGAAGATCCGGCCTGTACTAAGGTCTGCCCGAGCGGCGCCATGCACAAGCGGGAAGATGGGTTTGTGGTGGTGAACGAAGAGGTTTGTATCGGCTGCCGCTACTGCCATATGGCGTGTCCGTACGGTGCGCCGCAGTACAACGAAGAGAAAGGCCACATGACCAAGTGCGACGGCTGCTATGAGCGCGTTGCCGAGGGGAAAAAGCCGATTTGTGTGGAATCCTGCCCGTTGCGAGCGCTGGATTTAGCACCTGTCGACGAATTACGCAAAAAGTACGGGACTCAGGCCGCCATTGCGCCGCTGCCTGCATCGCACTTCACAAAACCAAATATCGTGATTAAACCTAACGCCAACAGCCGCCCAAGTGGGGATACCAGCGGTTATCTGGCCAACCCGAAGGAGGTGTGAGATGGGAAACGGATGGCATGAATGGCCGCTGATGGTCTTTACGGTGTTAGGCCAGTGCGTTGCGGGCGGGTTTATCGTTATGGCATTGGCGCTATTGTATGGCGTGAAGGACAGGGCGGTTCGCAAGCGCGCCGAATTGCTGATGGTGGTG
This sequence comes from Cedecea sp. Ae19-4, assembly GCF_059801165.1. Taxonomy (NCBI): domain Bacteria; kingdom Pseudomonadati; phylum Pseudomonadota; class Gammaproteobacteria; order Enterobacterales; family Enterobacteriaceae; genus Cedecea; species Cedecea sp. Ae19-4. The sequence goes on from NZ_JBCHWG010000001.1 coordinate 675,532, forward strand.
CTATGGATCCTGATGGGCATCGGCTTTATTGCCTCAATTCTGCATCTCGGCTCGCCGCTGCGAGCGTTCAACTCCCTGAATCGCCTCGGCAGTTCAGCGCTGAGCAATGAAATTGCCAGCGGATCGGTATTCTTTGCGGTGGGTGGTTTCTGGTGGCTTTTGACCGTGCTCGGAAAAATGCCTCAGGCACTCAGCAAAGTCTGGGTCGTAATCACCATGATTCTGGGCGTGGTATTTGTCTGGATGATGAGTCGGGTTTACCTGATTGACACAGTTCCGACCTGGTTTAGCGTCTGGACGCCGCTGAGCTTCTTCCTGACGATGTTTATCGGTGGTCCACTGCTGGGCTATTTGCTGCTTTCTGCAGCCGGGGTTAGCGGTTGGGGGATGCGTATATTGCCTGTCGTCTCACTGCTTGCTTTGCTGGTTAGCATGGTTGTTGTGCTGATGCAGGGGATGGAACTGGCTACGCTGCATAACTCTATTCAACAGGCATCTGCGCTGGTGCCGGAGTACGGTTCGCTGATGGCCGGGCGGATGGTTCTGCTGGTGATTGCTCTGGTCGGCTGGATTGTACCGCAGCTGAAAGGCTCTCGGCCTGGCGTCGGTCTGCTGACGCTGGCGATGGTCTTGATGATTGCAGGTGAACTTATCGGTCGCGGCGTTTTCTACGGGCTGCATATGACGGTTGGTATGGCGATAGCGAGCTAACATTTCATCGAGTTATAAGCGCGTCTGAGGGCGCGCTTTTTCATCTTCTCGCATAAGAAAATTTCACCTGAATATCCATGAAATTTTTGATTGCTCATTTTGACCTGCTTCCCGCTATATCGCATCAAAAACAGCGAGATACAATTTACGTGACTCCGGTCACTTATTAGCAGGATAAGTTTTTCAAATCGTACCCGCTCAAACCCTCCATACCCCCCATTATTGCTGGATTGACAATCAATTTACCGGTGGCATGATGCGCACAAATTTCCTGATTTCCTCACGGTTTGATACCCATGACCACCTATACCCGTCCCGTATTGCTCCTGCTTTGCGGGCTTTTGCTGCTGACTCTGGCGATGGCGGTTTTAAACACGCTCGTCCCGCTTTGGCTGGCTCACGATAATCTTCCTACGTGGCAGGTCGGGATGGTGGGCTCCGCCTACTTTACCGGCAACCTGGTCGGGACATTGATTACCGGATGGGTGATTAAGCGCCACGGGTTTAACCGCAGCTACTATCTTGCCTCCATTATCTTTGCCGTGGGCTGTATTGGCCTCGGGCTGATGGTTGGTTTCTGGAGCTGGATGGTCTGGCGCTTTGTGGCCGGCGTGGGCTGCGCCATGATTTGGGTTGTGGTTGAAAGCGCCCTGATGTGCAGCGGGACTTCCCGCAACCGTGGCCGTCTGCTGGCGGCTTATATGACCGTTTACTACATCGGGATGGTGGTCGGCCAACTGATGGTCAGCAAGCTTTCTACTGAGCTGATGAACGTTCTGCCCTGGGCTACCGCGCTGGTGCTGGCCGCTATTCTACCATTGCTGTTTACCCATATCGTGAGCGATGGGGATGAACATCGGGATAACACGCCGGTCTGGCCGATGCTGCGTCTGCGCCAGGCTCGACTGGGCGTGAACGGCTGCATTATGTCAGGTATCGTACTCGGCTCTCTGTATGGTCTGATGCCGTTGTATTTGAACCATCAGGGCGTGAGCGACTCCGGTATTGGTTTCTGGATGGCGCTGATGATCAGCGCGGGTATTGTTGGTCAGTGGCCTATGGGGCGTCTGGCGGACAAATATGGCCGTCTGCTGGTGCTGCGTGTGCAGGTGTTTGTGGTGATTCTCGGCTGTCTGGCGATGCTCAGCAACGCCGCCATGGGGCCTGCGCTATTCGTTCTGGGGGCTTTTGGTTTCACGCTCTACCCGGTGGCGATGGCCTGGGCTTGCGAAAGGATTGAGCGTCATCAGCTGGTGGCGATGAATCAGGCGCTGTTGCTGAGCTACACCATCGGGAGCTTAATTGGGCCGACAGTGACTGCGCTGCTGATGCAAAACTACTCTGATAACGTGCTGTTTATCATGATGGCCACAGTGTCATTTGTTTACCTGATGATGCTGCTGCGTAAGGCGGGCCATCATCCAACCCCGGTGGCTCACGCTTAATCAGCTTGCCGCGTCTATAGACCCGATCTCATGGGCGTTTGTGGCTGGTTGAGCTATGTGAGGCCCTGCTGAGAAGTGAGCGAGCCGAAAGAAAAATATACGTGCTCCCACAGAGGGGAGCACGGTTCGAATCAGTACATTACTTTATGGCCGTACTGCTCCAGAATACCTTTCACCCGCTCCATCGTTTCCTTCTTCGGCGGGTGCACGCCATCCAGCTTGTATTCTTCGCCCATCGCCACCCACTTGTGTTTGCCCAGCTCGTGGTACGGCAGCAGCTCGATTTTTTCAACGTTGCCCATATCGCGGGTAAATTCCCCGAGTCGATGTGCAGAGTCGTCATCGTCAGACCAGCCCGGTACAACAACGTAGCGGATCCACACTTTAATGTCTTTTTTCGACAGATATTGCGCAAATTCAAGCGTGCGGTGGTTTGACACGCCCACCAGGTTTTGGTGGATTTCGTCGTTCATCTGCTTGAGATCGAGCATTACCAGGTCGGTGACTTCCAGCAGCTCATCAATCACCGGATCGTAGCGGCGAACAAAGCCGTTGGTGTCCAGGCAGGTATGAATCCCTTCTTTACGGCAGGCGCGGAACCAGTCACGTACGAACTCGGCCTGCAGAATAGCTTCGCCGCCGGATGCGGTAACGCCGCCGCCCGAGGCATTCATGAAGTGGCGATAGGTAACAACTTCTTTCATCAGCTCTTCTACCGTCACTTCTTTGCCACCGTGGGTGTCCCAGGTGTCGCGGTTGTGGCAGTAAAGGCAGCGCATCAGGCAGCCCTGAAAGAAGGTGATAAAACGGATACCGGGGCCGTCCACGGTACCGCAGGATTCAAAAGAGTGAATTCGTCCGATTGCTGACATTGCGGTGATCTCTCCAGATGTGGCCCGTCCAGGGCCTGTGTCGTGCACAGCTCAAGCCGGCTGTGTTAAGTCTGTTTTGACAGATACCCAGAGTATAGATAGCTGGCAAAGCAGGCTGAGGGTAGGGAGGTGAGTAAAAAGGCCCCACGGGAGTGGAGCCTTTATATAGTACGCTTCTTCAGTCTGACAAGGAATTAGATGGACTGAGTGAAGGTACGGGTAATAACGTCCTGCTGCTGCTCTTTAGTCAGCGAGTTGAAACGAACGGCATAACCGGATACGCGAATGGTCAGCTGAGGATATTTCTCAGGGTTTTCCATCGCATCCAGCAGCATTTCACGGTTCATTACGTTGACGTTCAGGTGCTGACCACCTTCGATGTTTGCTTCGTGGTGGAAGTAACCGTCCATCAGACCTGCAAGGTTGGTTTTACGCACGTCATCGTCTTTACCCAGCGCGTTTGGCACGATGGAGAAGGTATAAGAGATACCATCTTTCGCGTAGGCAAACGGCAGTTTAGCAACGGAGGTCAGAGAGGCAACGGCACCTTTCTGGTCACGACCGTGCATTGGGTTAGCGCCTGGACCGAACGGAGTACCTGCACGACGACCGTCTGGGGTGTTACCGGTTTTCTTACCATAAACCACGTTAGAGGTGATGGTCAGAACAGACTGGGTCGCGATAGCGCCACGGTAGGTGGTCAGTTTCTGAATTTTCTTCATGAAACGTTCTACCAGGTCAACGGCGATGTCATCTACGCGAGGATCGTTGTTACCGAACTGTGGATATTCACCTTCGATTTCGAAGTCGATAGCCAGACCGTCTTCGTCACGGATAGGTTTCACTTTCGCGTATTTGATTGCAGACAGGGAGTCAGCCGCAACGGACAGGCCAGCGATACCACAAGCCATGGTGCGAACAACGTCACGGTCGTGCAGAGCCATCAGAGACGCTTCGTAGCTGTATTTATCATGCATGTAGTGAATGATGTTCAGCGCGGTAACGTACTGTTTAGCCAGCCAGTCCATGAAGTGATCCAGACGATCCAACACATTGTCGTAGTCCAGAACGTCGGCAGTGATGGGGGCTTCTTTAGGACCAACCTGCATTTTCAGTTTTTCATCAACGCCGCCGTTGATAGCGTACAGCATGGTTTTCGCCAGGTTTGCACGAGCCCCGAAGAACTGCATTTGCTTACCAACGATCATCGGGCTTACGCAGCATGCGATAGCGTAGTCATCGTTGTTGAAGTCAGGACGCATCAGATCGTCATTCTCGTACTGCAGAGAAGAGGTATCGATGGAGACTTTAGCCGCGTATTTTTTGAAGTTCAGTGGCAGTTTTTCAGACCACAGAATGGTGATGTTTGGCTCCGGAGAAGGCCCCATGGTGTAAAGGGTGTTCAGGAAGCGGAAGCTGTTTTTGGTCACCAGAGTACGGCCATCAACGCCCATACCGCCGATAGATTCGGTTGCCCAGATTGGGTCGCCGGAGAACAGCTCATCATATTCAGGGGTACGCAGGAAGCGAACCATACGCAGTTTCATGACCAGGTGGTCAATCATTTCCTGAGCGTCTTGCTCGTTGATTTTGCCTGCTTTGATGTCGCGCTCGATGTAAGCATCCAGGAAGGTGGATACGCGACCGAAGGACATTGCAGCGCCGTTCTGAGATTTAACCGCAGCCAGGTAGCCGAAGTAAGTCCACTGAATAGCTTCCTGAGCGTTGGTAGCAGGACCGGAGATGTCGTAGCCATATTTGGCGGCCATCTCTTTGATCTGACCCAGCGCGCGGTGCTGTTCGGAGATTTCTTCACGCAGACGGATAGTTGCTTCCAGATCTTCACCGTTTTCCAGTTTGGTTTGCAGTGAGTTGAACTGAGCGAACTTGTCTTTCATCAGATAGTCGATACCGTACAGCGCAACGCGACGGTAGTCACCGATGATACGGCCACGGCCATAGGCATCTGGCAGACCGGTAATAACACCGGATTTACGGCAGTTCAGGATGTCTTTGGTGTAAACGTCAAACACGCCCTGGTTGTGGGTTTTGCGGTATTCGGTGAAGATCTTTTTCAGCATTGGGTCGAGTTCGCGACCGTATACTTTGCAAGAACCTTCGACCATTTTGATGCCGCCGAAAGGAATGATGGCACGTTTCAGAGGAGCATCGGTCTGCAGACCCACGATAGTTTCGAGGGACTTGTTGATGTAGCCCGCATCGTGAGCGGTGATGGTAGACGCGAGGTCGGTATCGAAGTCAACTGGCGCGTGAGTGCTGTTTTCCAGTTTGATGCCTTCCATCACGCTGTCCCACAGTTTGGTAGTTGCGTCGGTAGCACCTGCCAGGAAGGACTCGTCACCCTCGTAAGGGGTGTAGTTTTTCTGAATAAAGTCACGGACGTTAACTTCATTCTGCCAGTCGCCTTTAGCAAAACCTTCCCAGGCTGTGGCTAACTTTTCATTTTGCTCGGACATGTAACACCTACCTTTAATGTGGAGTTCTTAAACCTGCGTACTGACGGAGCTTAGTGCTTGTCGCCACCGCGCAGATAAATTACCCAGTATGTCAACCCAACCAGTAAACCTCCGCCGATGATGTTTCCGATGGTGACTGGAATCAGGTTATCGGTGATGAAGTTCAGCACGGTCAGATGCGAGAAACTTGCCGGAGAAGACCCTACGGCGGTCCAGAATTCCGGGCTGGCAAAGTCACGAACCACGATAGCCATCGGGATCATGAACATATTTGCGATGCTGTGCTCAAAGCCGCTGGCAACAAACATGGCAACCGGAAGGATCATAGCAAACATTTTGTCCATCAGGCTGCGGCCGGAGTAGCTCATCCAGACGGCGAGACACACCATCAGGTTTGCCAGAATGCCAAGGCAGACGGCCTCAACAAATGTGTGGTGCATTTTATGATCTGCGGTTTGCAGGACATTCAGTCCCCATGCGCCGTTGGCGGTCATATACATGCCGGACAGCCAGATCAGCAGCACAAAGAGTAGAGCACCGATCAGGTTACCGATGTAGACGTTAGCCCAGTTACGCAGTAGCTGGCCCCAAGTGATACGGCCGCTGGCTTTGGCTACGACGATAAGCACGGTGGAGGTGAAAAGGTCAGCACCGCAGATAACGCAAAGAATTAAACCCAGTGAGAAGCATGTGCCGCCAATCAGCTTGGCAATCCCAAACGGGATCGTGGATGTGCCTGTGGTGGCGGTGATGTAGAACACGAAGGCAATCGAAATGAAGACGCCGGCGGTAATCGCTAAGTAAAAGGTCGTTAGCGGTTGTTTCGTTGCTTTATAGACGCCAGCATCTTCGGCAATTTTTGCCATCGCTGGTGGAAGTACTAGATCAAAAGGGTTGTCAGCTTTCACACTAACTCTCTCTTATTTAATTCGGCGAGGAGATACTAACAAAGCATTATAGAGTAAAAATTGATGTGGATCATATCTCGCCAAGCTAATAGGCACTGAAAAAGCAGGTCTTTACCTGTTTTTCATCTTAATTTATTGATTATAAATGAAAAAATAAATTTTAATAATTATAGATAAAATTGAATTAAGAATCTCCCTTACGCGAAATTGGTTAATTATAATGGGGTATTTTTATATTTTGATAACATTATTGCCGCTGTCAAAAAATAACTATTTACCTGAAGTTAACCAAAAAATTACATAATAAATTATTATTGTTTCAATAATAAAAAGGGGCGCAAAAAGCGCCCCGTAATATAGCTCAGACAAGGTGCCGTGCGCACCAGGAAGTTGTCAGGAAATTACTTTACCTGCCAATATTTGGCTTTAGCGCGCTGTAATTTTTCGTACGCGGCCAGCAGCGCCTGATGCGCCGGGAAAGCTTTCAGATCTTTATCCACTGGCTGCAGCCCATAGAAGGCCGCTTCACCGCTCATTGCCGCGCTGGCGGCATCCACGGCTTCAGCCCCGTACATACGGACGAAAGCGTTCAGGTATTGCAGAGGCTCGCGCTCTTCTTCCTGTGACAACAGAAGCAGAGTTTGCAGGCAGCGGTAGTAGTTGGCACGCTCAGGACTAAAGATGGAAGCGTTGAACTCCATGGTCCATTCGGTCCAGATCAGTGCCTGCTCAAGATCGCCGCCCGCTAGCGCCAGCATGGCTTTCAGTTCGCCAATGCGCAGCGTGTACCAGCCGTTATCTTTCCCGGTAGCCAGGCCCAGTAATTCACGCACGCGGGTGAAATCATCGTGGCCTTCGTCGTCCAGTTGGGCAATCAGATCGAGGTAGTCTTGCTGCTCCCATTCGCTGTCCGGCAGCGCAAGAATTGTTTCACGCAGGTGGCTGCCCATGCTGTTGTTGGCCAGCAGCAGGTCGTCGGCAGGGTAAATATCAGACATGCCTGGGACGATAATACGGCAGGCGTAAACGTCTAAATGCTCGTAGTCGGCGATATACACTTCTTTATCTTCCGACTTGAAGATAGCCATCAGGGTAGCGAACTCTTCTTCCGTTGTGCCAGCAAAGCTCCAGTCAGCAAACGGGTAATCTGCATCCTGCTTGAACATATCCCAGGAAATCAGGCCGCTGGAATCGATGAAGTGTGTTTCCAGGTTCGCGTGTTCAGCGACTTCTTCATCGTCGAAGGTTGGCGGCGTAAAGACATCCAGATCTTTCAGGCCGCGCCCCTGCAGCAGCTCGGTGACGGTACGCTCCAGCGCTACGCCAAAATCAGGGTGCGCGCCGAAGGAAGCGAAACAGGTTCCGTTGGCCGGATTGAACAGCACGACGCAGATAACCGGGTACTTACCGCCCAGAGAACCGTCGTACGCAAAAATAGGGAAGCCTTCAGCTTCAAGCGTTTTAATGGACTCCACTACGCCCGGATAGCGGGCCAGCACATCCTGTGGGATCTCTGGCAGGCTGATGCTTTCTGCGATAATGCGGTTTTTGATATGACGCTCGAAGACTTCAGACAGACCCTGGACCCGTGCTTCATTAGCCGTGTTGCCCGCAGACATGCCGTTGGAGACGTACAGGTTACCAATGATGTTCATCGGGATATAAACAGTTTGCAGGTCTGACTGGCGGGTGAACGGCAGAGCACAAATACCGCGCTCTTCGTTCCCGGACTGCAGATCGATCAGCATCCCGGCGCCGACTTCGTTTTCCGGGTCGTAGAAAGCGCGCAGACGATCGTCGAGGATGCCCTCAGGCAGTTGGTCATCTTCCGGCAGCGGGAACCATTTCTCGTTCGGGTAATGCACGAACGGGCCGTTCGCAATCGTATCGCCCAGCCAGAAGTCGGCGAAGAAGTAGTTAGTCGACAGACGTTCAAAATATTCACCCAGCGCGGATGCCAGCGCGGCTTTTTTGGTCGCACCTTTACCGTTGGTGAAGCACAGGGCGCTGTCTTTGTCGCGGATATGCACCGACCAAACGTTGGGTACCGGGTTAAGCCAGGAGGCTTCTTCGATATTAAAACCGAGGTCGGTCAGCTTTTTCTGGAAGCGAGCGATGGAGTCTTCCAGGGCGGCATCTTTGCCGGGGATAAATGTCTGGGTCATGGGGTTCACTTTAATGGTACGCAAAACGCGCAATGATACGGGTTTTACCGGGCAGACGCTATCCTCCGCACGGTGCAGGCGACGCTAGCATAACAGGCTATGCCTGCTTACAGTAACTCGCGGTTATGGTAGTAAAATGACTGGCCGCCATTGGGCATGTCCGTCGTATTGCCTTGCCGTCGGAAATCGGGCAGTTTTTTCGCTTGCCGGAAGATTGTGTTGTGTGATTTTGCTCACATTGGTCTTCCGCGAGGGATTAACCATTGCAACACTGCGCCGCTGAATGATAAAACCGATAATGTAATAAAAACTTATTGCTCGAGGCGTGGTGAGGGGAAATGACACAGGTATACAATTTTAGTTCTGGTCCGGCGATGCTGCCGGCTGAAGTACTTCGTCGTGCACAACAGGAGCTGTGCGACTGGCACGGTCTGGGTACTTCCGTAATGGAAATTAGCCACCGTGGTAAAGAGTTTATTCAGGTCGCTGAAGAGGCGGAAAAAGATTTTCGCGATCTGCTGCAAATCCCCTCCAACTATAAAGTTTTATTCTGCCACGGCGGCGGGCGCGGTCAGTTTGCAGGCGTGCCGCTGAATATTCTCGGTGACAAAACCACGGCCGACTACATTGACGGCGGCTACTGGGCAAATAGCGCAATTAAAGAAGCGAAAAAATACTGCCAGCCGGTTGCCCATGACGTAAAAATCACCGTGGACGGTAAACGTGCTATCAAGCCAATGAGTGAATGGCTGGTATCTGATAACAGCGCATTTCTGCACTATTGTCCGAACGAGACAATTGACGGTATCTCAATCGATGAAACCCCAGATTTTGGTGATACCGTTGTTGCCGCCGATTTCTCTTCTACTATTTTGTCTCGCCCTATCGACGTTAGCCGTTTCGGCGTTATCTATGCTGGCGCACAGAAAAACATCGGCCCTGCCGGCCTGACGCTGGTTGTTGTTCGTGAAGATCTGCTAGGCAAGGCGCACAAAGCGTGTCCATCGATTATCGATTACACCGTGCTGAACGATAATGACTCAATGTTTAACACGCCGCCGACTTTTGCCTGGTATCTTGCAGGCCTGGTCTTTAAATGGCTGAAAGAGCAGGGCGGCGTTGCCTCGATGGATCGTATCAACCAGGCCAAGGCTGAGTTGCTGTACGGCGTGATTGATAACAGCGATTTCTATCGTAACGATGTTGCGGCTTCTAACCGCTCCCGGATGAACGTCCCGTTCCAACTTGCGGATAGCGCGCTGGACAAAGTGTTCCTTGACGAGTCCTTCGCTGCGGGCCTGCATTCCCTGAAAGGTCACCGCGTTGTGGGGGGGATGCGCGCCTCGATTTACAACGCGATGCCGCTCGATGGCGTCAAAGCGTTGACTGACTTCATGGTGGACTTCGAGCGTCGCCACGGTTAATTAATGCAGTAGCACTTCGCCCCGCGGCCCGTCTGCGGGGTTTTTATTCTGTTTGAGTTGAGAGTATTTTTCCCATGCTGGAATCCCTGACGTTACAACCCATCGCGCTGGTCGACGGCACCATTAATCTGCCAGGTTCAAAAAGCGTGTCTAACCGCGCGCTGCTCCTGGCCGCGCTGGCCAATGGCACCACGGTGCTGACCAATTTGCTGGATAGCGATGATATCCGCCATATGCTTAACGCGCTGAAGGCGTTGGGCGTGAGCTATACGCTTTCGGCGGATCGTACCCGTTGTGAAGTCACCGGCGTGGCCGGCCCTCTGCAGGCACAAGGTGAGCTGGAACTCTTTTTAGGGAATGCTGGCACCGCTATGCGTCCGCTGGCTGCAGCGTTGTGCCTCGGCAGTAACAACATTGTGCTGACCGGCGAGCCGCGTATGAAAGAGCGCCCAATCGGCCATCTTGTCGATGCGCTGCGCCAGGGGGGAGCGAACATTGAGTACCTTGAGCAAGAAAATTACCCGCCGCTGCGTCTGCGTGGCGGCTTTGGCGGCGGCAAGGTTGAAGTGGACGGCAGCGTATCCAGCCAGTTCCTGACCGCGCTACTGATGACCGCACCTCTGGCTGCACATGACACTGAAATCACCATTAAAGGCGAGCTGGTTTCCAAACCTTATATCGATATCACGCTGCATCTGATGAAAACTTTCGGCGTGGAAGTTGAAAACCGCGACTATCGCAGTTTCCTGATTCACGGCGCACAGCAGTATCAATCCCCAGGGGCTTACCTGGTAGAAGGTGATGCCTCCTCCGCCTCTTACTTCCTGGCCGCTGGGGCAATTAAAGGTGGCGTGGTCAAGGTTACCGGCATCGGGCGGAACAGCGTGCAGGGCGATATTCGCTTTGCTGATGTACTTGAGAAAATGGGCGCGAAAGTGACCTGGGGCGATGACTTCATTAGCTGTGAACGTGGTGAGCTAAACGCTATCGACATGGATATGAACCATATCCCGGATGCGGCAATGACTATCGCGACCGCGGCCCTGTTTGCTAAAGGCACGACCACGCTGCGTAACATCTATAACTGGCGCGTAAAAGAAACCGATCGCCTTAGCGCAATGGCGACGGAATTACGAAAAGTCGGTGCAGAAGTTGAAGAGGGCGAAGACTATATTAGCGTTACGCCACCGGCTAAGCTGACGTTTGCTGAAATCGGCACTTACAACGATCACCGTATGGCGATGTGTTTCTCGCTGGTGGCGTTATCCGATACGCCAGTGACGATTCTTGACCCAGGCTGCACGGCAAAAACCTTCCCTGATTATTTCGAGCAGTTAGCTCGCATCAGTACGCCTGTATAACGTTTGTAAAACCGCATCGTCTGATGCGGTTTTTCTTTCTCTCTACGATTCCTTACAACGCCCGTTGCGCAATTCTTCTACACTCAGCCTGATTCCCGTGGATATTTGCCTGGAAAGATAACAGTCCTGGCGGTTGCGGCGTATAATGCGCGGCGTTTACCACCCGCGAATCCAGCGATAGAGGAGAAAACGATGACGGCATCCGCCCCGGTAATAACGATTGATGGCCCAAGTGGCGCCGGTAAAGGCACGCTTTGTAAGGCCATGGCCGAAGCGCTGCAGTGGCATCTGCTGGACTCTGGTGCGATTTATCGCGTTCTGGCGCTCGCGGCGTTACATCACCATGTTGATGTGGCTTCCGAAGACGCGCTGGTGCCCCTTGCGGCCCACCTGGACGTTCGGTTTATTTCCACCGACGGCAATTTGGAAGTGATTCTCGAAGGGGAAGACGTTAGCGCTGAAATTCGCACTCAGGAAGTGGCAAACGCGGCTTCTCAGGTGGCCGCGTTCCCGCGTGTGCGCGAAGCCTTGCTGCGCCGCCAGCGAGCTTTCCGCGAAGCGCCGGGTCTGATTGCAGACGGCCGCGATATGGGGACCGTTGTGTTCCCGGATGCGCCGGTGAAAATTTTCCTTGATGCCTCCTCTGAAGAGCGCGCCCACAGGCGCATGCTACAGTTGCAGGAGAAGGGCTTTAGTGTTAACTTTGAGCGCCTTTTGGCCGAGATCAAGGAACGCGACGATCGCGACCGTAATCGGTCTGTAGCGCCGTTAGTGCCTGCTATAGATGCTTTAGTTCTGGATTCAACCAGTATGAGCATTGAGCAAGTGATTGAAAAAGCGCTACAATACGCCCGCGAAAAGCTGGCGCTCGCTTGAGATAGCGACCCATTTTGTAGTACCCCCGCTGCAATGGAGTGTGAGCGGGTATGTAAAACAACCCCATCCGGCATGAGGCCAGATGGACGTTAATCTAACTTTTGAAGATTAAACATGACTGAATCTTTTGCTCAACTATTTGAAGAATCCCTTAAAACAATCGAAACCCGTCCGGGTTCCATCGTTCGTGGTGTTGTTGTTGCTATCGACAAAGACGTCGTTCTGGTTGATGCGGGCCTGAAATCTGAATCTGCAATTCCCGCAGAGCAGTTCAAAAACGCAGCCGGCGAACTGGAAATCCAGGTTGGTGACGAAGTTGACGTTGCGCTGGACGCAGTAGAAGACGGCTTCGGTGAAACCCTGCTGTCCCGTGAAAAAGCTAAACGTCACGAAGCTTGGATCACGCTGGAAAAAGCTTACGAAGAAGCTGAAACTGTGGTTGGTGTTATCAACGGCAAAGTTAAAGGTGGCTTCACTGTTGAGCTGAACGGTATTCGTGCGTTCCTGCCAGGTTCCCTGGTTGACGTTCGTCCAGTTCGCGACACTCTGCACCTCGAAGGCAAAGAGCTTGAGTTCAAAGTGATCAAGCTGGACCAGAAACGCAACAACGTTGTTGTTTCCCGTCGTGCGGTTATCGAGTCTGAGAACAGCGCAGAGCGCGATCAGCTGCTTGAAAACCTGCAAGAAGGCATGGAAGTTAAAGGTATCGTTAAGAACCTCACTGACTACGGTGCATTCGTTGACCTGGGTGGCGTTGATGGCCTGCTGCACATCACCGATATGGCATGGAAACGCGTTAAGCATCCAAGCGAAATCGTGAACGTTGGCGACGAAATCACTGTTAAAGTGCTGAAGTTCGACCGCGAGCGTACTCGTGTTTCCCTCGGCCTGAAACAGCTGGGCGAAGATCCATGGGTAGCTATCGCTAAGCGTTATCCAGAAGGTACCAAACTGACTGGCCGCGTGACCAACCTGACCGACTACGGCTGCTTCGTTGAAATCGAAGAAGGCGTTGAAGGCCTGGTTCACGTTTCCGAAATGGATTGGACCAACAAAAACATCCACCCATCCAAAGTTGTTAACGTTGGTGATGTAGTGGAAGTTATGGTTCTGGATATCGACGAAGAACGTCGTCGTATCTCCCTGGGTCTGAAGCAGTGCAAAAACAACCCATGGCAGCAGTTCGCGGAAACCCACAACAAGGGTGACCGTGTTGAAGGTAAAATCAAGTCTATCACTGACTTCGGTATCTTCATCGGCCTGGACGGCGGCATCGACGGCCTGGTTCACCTGTCTGACATCTCCTGGAACGTTGCGGGCGAAGAAGCAGTACGTGAATACAAAAAAGGCGACGAAATTGCAGCCGTTGTTCTGCAGGTTGACGCAGAGCGTGAGCGTATCTCCCTGGGCGTTAAGCAGCTCGCAGAAGATCCGTTCAACAACTACGTTGCGCTGAACAAGAAAGGTACTATCGTTACTGGTAAAGTAACGGCAGTTGACGCGAAAGGTGCTACAGTTGAATTAGCAGATGGCGTAGAAGGCTACCTGCGTGCTTCTGAAGCTTCCCGTGACCGCGTTGAAGATGCAACTCTGGTTCTGAACGTTGGCGACGACGTTGAAGCTAAATTCACCGGCGTTGATCGTAAAAACCGTGTTGTTAGCCTGTCTGTTCGTGCTAAAGACGAAGCTGACGAGAAAGATGCAATTGCGACTGTTAACAACAAACAGGAAGAAGGCAACTTCTCTAACGCAATGGCTGAAGCATTCAAAGCAGCTAAAGGCGAGTAATCGTCCGAGCGTTGTATCCCGGCTTCTGCCAGGGTATAAAATCAGGGCGGCTTCGGCCGCCCTTGTTCGATTGAGAGCTGTAAGCTAATTTTCCTGAAAGGAAACCGGAGGAATCATGACCAAGTCAGAATTGATCGAAAGACTTGCAACCCAGCAATCTCACATCCCTGCAAAAGCAGTAGAAGATGCGGTGAAGGAAATGCTGGAGCATATGGCCTCTACGCTCGCCGAGGGTGAACGTATTGAAATCCGGGGTTTCGGCAGTTTCTCCTTACACTATCGCGCTCCTCGCACCGGACGTAACCCGAAAACCGGCGACAAAGTGGATCTGGAAGGTAAATACGTTCCACACTTTAAGCCAGGCAAAGAGTTGCGTGACCGCGCCAATATTTACGGCTAATTCCTTAGAGTTAGCAAAAATGGCACCTCAAATGAGGTGCCATTTTTTTTCTGATTTTGCTATTTTGCGAGCGCCTTCCTGAAGGCTAACGCAATATTGTTAAGCCGGACTCATCGGCGTTCAAGCCATCACGTATTTCTCCAATTGCTTCCTGATTTAATCTCAAGATTCCCGCACACTTCCTGTAACAAGGAGGTGGATGTGTTTTCTATTCCTGCCGTTGCTGGCGCCGTTCTGATTAGCGCTTTACCACTGTTATGGCTGCCGGTTATTCCAGAACAAAATGGGATTTTACTGTTCGTGGCGGCTGCACTGACATTGGCCTGTTTTTGGGGCCGTATCGTTTGGGTGCGCTATCTGGTGCTTTGCCTTTTATTCTTGAGCTGGAGCCTGTTGGGTGCGCGGCAAATGCTGGATATGTTCTCTGAGTTTGGGGAGAAACCGCTGACCGTGCAGGTGAAAATTACGAGAAGTGATGGCGAAAAACGGCATGAACTGCAGATAGTCAAACGGGATGATCGTTACCTGTTTCCTGCGCCAGGCGTTGTATTGCGAAATAGCGTATTACCTGAGCCTGTTTGTGAGGGGCAAACATGGTTAATGACGCTACGCCTTCGCCCGGTACATGGGCGTCTTAATGAAGGTATTTTTGACGGACAGCGCTATGCGCTTTCGCAGATGCTGCCGTTTAGTGGTCGGGTGTTGAAAGCAAGCCTTCTATCGGGCGGCTGTAATCTTCGAGGTAAATGGCTCCAACAAGCCAAAAATGCTACCGCTAATCTCCCGTGGCAGGGTGTGATTATCGCTCTGGGCTTTGGGGAGCGAATAGATGTCAGCGAAGACGTCAAAAAAATCATGCGTGATACCGGGACTGCACATCTGATGGCCATTTCTGGGCTGCATATTGCGTTAGCCGGTGGGATTGGCTGGCTGTTTGCTCGGGTTCTGCAATTTTGCCTGCCAGCTTCGATGATAGGGTTTCGTTTTCCCCTGGGGATGAGTTTTAGCGTCGCGCTATTTTACACCTGGCTGTCAGGGATGAATCCGCCGGCGGTCAGAACCCTGGTTGGAATGGGCATTTGGGCAATATTACGTCTGAGCGGCAGAAAGTGGTCATCCTGGGATGTGTTGTTGTGCTGTGTCGCGGGCATTGTGTTTAGCGAACCGATGGCTATTTTGTCTGAAAGTCTTTGGCTTTCCGCGCTTGCGGTATGCGGGCTTATCTTTTGGTACCAGTGGGTGCCGCTGCCTCGCATAACGATAAATCGCTGGCTTCGGCCTTTTGTCGATCTGCTTTATTTGCAAACAGGCATTACGCTGTTGCTCATTCCACTTCAGGTGATTTTATTTCACGGCATCAGTATGACTTCGCTGGCCGCTAATCTCTTCGCTGTGCCGTTGATTACCTTCGTTAGCGTGCCTTTCATTTTAGCCGGTATGGTGTTCGGAGAAGTCCCTGTCATAGGCGAGGTGCTTTGGTCACTGGCCGATAAATCACTTGCAGGCGTATTCGGGTTACTGGCTGGGTTGCCGGATGGGTGGAAAGAACTCGATCGCCGTTATCAATTTCTGGCGTTCATTGCCTGGTGGGCCATAGTGATATGGCGATTCGGTTTTTGGCGAAGCTCTTTCGCTACGGCAGCAGCAGTGTTGCTTATGATGATGTTTCCCTTTTGGCGTAAGCCGGAGGCAAATAGCTGGGCCGTCCATATGCTTGATGTGGGGCATGGGCTTGCCGTGGTTATTGAGCGTGAAGGGAAAGCGTTACTCTACGACACGGGCAACGCATGGCCAGGGGGAGACGCGGCTAAAACCGTGATTATTCCCTGGTTAAAATGGCGAAACCTTCAGCCTGAGCAGGTCATTATTAGCCATGAACATCTTGATCATATCGGCGGCTTGAAAAGTCTTAAGCAGCAGTGGCCTGCTTTAAATATTCGTAGTCCTTTACGCTGGAAGGGGCATGAGCCTTGCTTTCGTGGTCAACAATGGGCATGGCAGGAGATTCAATTCGATGTGCTGTGGCCACCCGAAGAGTATGAGGGAAGCAGCAACAATCGCTCTTGTGTGGTTAAAGTTAGTCACGGAGGATTTAGCCTTTTGCTTACGGGGGACCTGGAGGCGAATGCAGAATTGGCTATGCTGAGAAAACGGTGGCAAACGCTAGAAGCAAACGTCCTGCAGGTTCCACATCACGGGAGCCGAACTTCGTCCAGCGGTCCTTTACTGAGAGCCGTTTCAGGCAGCGTGGCACTGGCTTCTGCTTCCAGGTTTAACGCCTGGCGCCTACCGTCTTCAACAATTATTCATCGTTATCAGCAATACGGTTATCAGTGGCATGACACGGCACAATCAGGGCAGCTGACAATTGAAATAAAAGGTGATAAATGGCAAATCTCTGGCTTCAGAGAACAAATATTGCCCCGTTGGTATCATCAGTGGTTTGGCGTCACCCGAGATAATGGGTAGAATATGCGGCTATTTCATAAAAGGCTGGTTCGACTTAATGCAGAACGATAAAGATCTCTCCACATGGCAGACTTTCCGCCGGCTCTGGCCGATGATTTCCCCCTTTAGAACGGGTCTGATTGTGGCTGGGATAGCGTTAATCCTCAATGCGGCGAGTGATACTTACATGCTTTCGCTGCTTAAACCATTACTGGATGATGGTTTTGGTAAAACGGACTCTTCTGTACTGCTATGGATGCCAGTGGCCGTGATTGCGTTGATGCTGCTGCGCGGCGTGACCAGCTATGTTTCAAGCTACTGTATTTCATGGGTGTCAGGTATGGTGGTCATGAACATGCGTCGCCGACTGTTCAGCCACATGATGGGGATGCCGGTTTCATTCTTCGACCAGCAGTCCACCGGGACGTTACTCTCCCGTATTACCTATGATTCTGAGCAGGTTGCCTCTTCCTCTTCCGGCGCGCTGATCACCGTTGTCCGTGAGGGAGCATCAATTATTGGCCTGTTTATATTGATGTTCTGGTACAGCTGGCAGCTTTCAGTGATCCTGATCGTGTTGGCACCGGTTGTGTCTTTTGCCATTCGCTTTGTCTCTAAGCGCTTCCGTAATATCAGCAAAAACATGCAGAACACCATGGGGCAGGTGACAACCAGCGCAGAGCAGATGCTGAAGGGGCACAAAGAAGTGCTTATTTTCGGTGGCCAGCAGGTAGAAACCGATCGCTTTGACAAAGTCAGTAACCGCATGCGTAATCAGGGGATGAAGCTGGTTTCAGCCTCTTCTATCTCTGATCCGATTATTCAGCTTATTGCTTCCCTTGCGTTGGCCTTTGTGCTTTATGCCGCCAGCTTCCCTAGCGTGATGGAAACCCTGACAGCCGGCACCATTACCGTGGTGTTCTCCTCCATGATTGCGCTAATGCGTCCGCTTAAGTCACTGACTAACGTCAACGCTCAATTCCAGCGCGGGATGGCTGCGTGCCAAACGCTGTTCTCTATCCTTGACTCTGAGCAGGAAAAGGACGGTGGCAAACTGGTCATCGATCGTTCTAAAGGTGACGTTGAATTCCGCAATGTGACCTTCACCTATCCAGGCCGTGATGTCCCTGCGCTGCGCAATATCAACCTGACCATTCCAGCAGGAAAAACCGTTGCGCTGGTAGGGCGTTCAGGTTCGGGTAAATCGACGATTGCCAGCCTGATCACGCGTTTCTACGAGCAGCAGGAAGGTGCCATCCTGATTGACGGGCACGACATACGCGAATACACCCTTGCGTCTCTGCGTAATCAGGTGGGGCTGGTGTCGCAAAATGTTCATCTCTTTAACGATACCGTGGCGAATAATATTGCCTACGCCCGTACCGGCGAGTATTCCCGTGAAGATATCGAAAAGGCCGCGCGCATGGCTTACGCGATGGACTTCATTAGCAAAATGGATAACGGGCTGGATACCATTATCGGTGAAAATGGTGTACTGCTGTCTGGTGGCCAGCGTCAGCGTATCGCTATCGCTCGCGCGCTGCTGCGTGACAGCCCCATCCTGATCCTGGATGAAGCAACCTCTGCGCTCGACACTGAGTCGGAGCGCGCGATTCAATCTGCCCTGGATGAACTGCAAAAAAACCGCACATCACTGGTGATTGCTCACCGTCTGTCGACGATTGAGCAGGCTGATGAAATCGTGGTGGTGGAAGATGGTTGTATCGTCGAACGCGGGCCTCACCTGGAGCTGCTGGCCCATCGTGGCGTCTATGCCCAGCTACATAAGATGCAATTCGGCGAATGATAGAGCGTATCTGGTCGGGAAAATCACCTCTCTACCTGCTGCTGTTGCCGCTTTCCTGGCTTTATGGCCTGGTGAGCGGCGTTATTCGCCTGTCTTACCGTATTGGTCTGCGTGCCATATGGCGTGCTCCTGTACCTGTGGTGGTCGTTGGAAACCTGACGGCGGGGGGAAACGGGAAAACCCCCGTTGTTATCTGGCTTGTGGAACAGCTACAGCAGCGTGGCGTGCGAGTTGGCGTTGTGTCCCGGGGCTACGGCGGAAAAGCGGCAGCGTACCCTTTACTGCTTGACGCAAAAACCACACCTTCCGAAGCGGGAGACGAACCGGTACTTATTTTTCAACGCACCGGAGCGCCCGTCGCCGTTGCACCAAAGCGTAGCGAGGCTGTAAAAGCCCTCATCGCGGCTGAAGCTCCGCAAATCATCATTACCGACGATGGCTTGCAGCATTATGCTCTAGGGCGTGATAAAGAAATCGTTGTGATCGACGGGGCCCGCAGATTCGGTAATGGCTGGTGGTTACCTGCCGGGCCAATGCGCGAAAGAGCCGGGCGTCTGCGCAGCGTGGACGCAATTATCGTCAATGGTGGGGAACCGCAGGCTGGTGAAATCGCCATGCGCTTGAAGCCCGGGCTCGCCATTAACGTACTCACCGGTGAACGCCGGCCGGTCACTGATTTTACTGACGTTGTGGCTATGGCCGGTATTGGCCATCCGCCGCGTTTCTTTGCCACGCTTGCGCAATGCGGTATTACGCCGGTGAAAACCGTTGCGCTGGCCGATCATCAGGCAATTACCGAACAGGATATGTTAGCTATCGCGACGGCGGAGCAAGTCGTACTGATGACGGAAAAAGATGCAGTAAAATGCCGTGCGTTTGCCGGGGGGCATACAAACTGGTGGTATCTGCCGGTTGATGCGCAGCTTGATTCACCTCTCGCGGAAACTCTCCTCAAGCAATTACTGGCGCTGGTGCGTTAATCTCTGCGGCACCGGTTTTTCGTTCGTTGATTACAGGTGTGCCATGACCGTTTCACAACTTTCATTACGAGCAGCCCGAAATCTCCACCTTGCGGCCCAGGGATTACTTCAAAAGCCTCGTCGTCGTGCACGGCCCTCTGACGTTGCCGACGCGATTTCCCGCATGTCGCTGCTGCAAATTGACACCATTAATATTGTTGCCCGCAGCCCTTACCTCGTCTTGTTCAGTCGCCTTGGGCAGTATGAATCCGGCTGGCTTGATAGCGCCCTGGCGAGCGGAGAGCTAATCGAATACTGGGCGCATGAAGCCTGTTTTTTGCCGAAAAAAGATTTTGCGCTCATTCGCCACCGGATGCTGAGCCCTGAAAACATGGGCTGGAAATACCGTCCCGAATGGATGAATGAGCATGCGGAAGATATCAGCCAACTGCTCGCTTATATCAAAGACAATGGCCCCGTCCGTTCAGCTGATTTTGAGCATCCACGCAAAGGCACGAGCGGCTGGTGGGAATGGAAGCCACAGAAAAAACATCTTGAGGGGTTATTTACCGCCGGACAGGTGATGGTGACGGAACGGCGTAATTTTCAAAGAGTTTACGATTTAACCCAGCGCGTTATGCCGCACTGGAACGATGCCTTGCATCTGATTGAGCAGCCCGAGGCTGAGTTACTCATGCTGGAAAACAGCGCCCGTAGCCTGGGGATCTTCCGTCCGGAATGGCTCGCTGATTACTACCGACTGAAAAATATTGCGTTAAAGCCCCTGATAGAAAGCTGGCTTTCATCGGGCAATGTCATTCGCGTCCAGGCCGATAAACTGGGCGATATGCTGCTGCATCATTCGCTGCTACCGCTGCTTGAAAAAGCGCAGCAAAATCAGCTTAACGCTACCCACAGCGCCGTGCTTTCACCGTTTGACCCGGTCGTTTGGGATCGTCGCAGAGCAGAGGTGCTGTTTAACTTTTCCTATCGACTGGAATGCTATACCCCAGCGGAAAAGCGTCGCTATGGTTATTTTGTTTTACCGCTGCTGCACAAAGGGGCGCTGGTGGGCAGGATAGACGCCAAAATGCACCGTAAGCAGGGGGAGCTGGAGGTCATAAGCCTCTATCTGGAAGAGGGCATAAAAATCACCGACGCCTTGCAGGCAGGTCTGCGTGGTGCACTGACGGAATTTGCGCGATGGCAATCCGCGACGCATCTTACCCTGGGTATTTTGCCCGCAGAATTAAGAGAAAGCTGGGGTACTGGCTGGGAAATGGCCCCGGCTGGCTAGTCATTTATGCTATTCTGGTGCCGTTGATGCACTCATCTGGAGTAATTATGGAAAGTCGTTTACTTGAAATCATTGCCTGCCCGGTCTGTAACGGCAAGCTCTACTATAACCAGGAAAAGCAAGAGCTTATCTGCAAGCCTGATGGCCTGGCATACCCGCTGCGTGATGGCATTCCAGTTCTGCTGGAAAGTGAAGCCCGGACGCTGACTTCAGACGAGACCAACCCATGAGTTTTGTCGCCATTATTCCCGCTCGCTATGCGTCCACGCGTCTGCCGGGTAAGCCTTTAAAAGAGATTAACGGCAAAGCAATGGTGCTGCATGTTCTGGACCGCGCGCGCGAATCAGGTGCTGAGCGTATCATTGTCGCGACCGATCACCCGGAAGTTGCACGAGTCGTCGAAGCTGCGGGAGGGGAAGTCTGCCTGACCAGCCCCGATCATCAGTCCGGCACTGAACGCCTGGCAGAAGTTATTGAGAAATGTGGCTTCAGCGACGACACGGTAATCGTGAACGTGCAGGGCGATGAGCCAATGATCCCCCCGGTGATTATTCAGCAGGTTGCGAACAACGTCGCGAACAGCAAAGCTGGCATGGCGACCCTCGCAGTACCCATTGAATCTGCGGAAGAAGCGTTTAATCCGAATGCGGTAAAAGTGGTCATGGATGCGCAGGGCTACGCGC
Organism: Cedecea sp. Ae19-4; assembly: GCF_059801165.1. NCBI lineage: Bacteria > Pseudomonadati > Pseudomonadota > Gammaproteobacteria > Enterobacterales > Enterobacteriaceae > Cedecea > Cedecea sp. Ae19-4. Next base: position 697,153 of record NZ_JBCHWG010000001.1, read on the forward strand.
TTTATTTCTCACGCGCCACGATTCCGTGGGATCGCGAGCGTTTTGCCGCTTCACGTGAAGAGATTGGCGATACCTTCCTGCGTCATATAGGCATCTATGGCTACCGCGCTGGTTTCATCCGTCGCTACGTCAGCTGGGCACCGAGCCAGCTTGAACAAATCGAAATGCTTGAACAGCTGCGCGTCTTGTGGAACGGCGAAAAAATACATGTTGCCGTGGCGAAGGCCATCCCAAGTATTGGTGTGGATACGCCCGAAGATCTTGAACGCGTCCGTCTCGCAATGCGCTAATTCACCTTCAGCGTGAACAATCAAACCGGCTAACCAGGCCGGTTTTTCTTTTTCTGAAACCCAATTGATCTGGAGTGGTGACAACTTCGCCTGGTGCGCTCATTATTAAATCAACAGTATTACCAGGGGAAATCGGTATGGAATTGCTGCGTAAGGAGCTAAGTCACCTGCTGGGTGAGAAGTTAAGCCGTATTGAGTGCATTAGCGAACATGCGGAAACTGCACTTTGGTCGCTCTATGACAGCGGCGGCCACGCAATGCCGCTGCTCGCCAAAAGCTTTACCTCGCCGGGCCTGGCGACTCAATTGGCCTGGAAAATGTCGATGCTGGCGCGTTCAGGCACCGTCCGCATGCCGGTGGTCTACGGCGTGTTGACTCACGAAGAACATCCTGGCCCGGACGTTTTACTGATGGAGCGCCTGCGAGGGGTTCCCGGTGAAGCACCAACCCGAACGCCTAACCGCTGGGAGCAGCTCAAAGACCAGATTGTTGAGGGGCTCTTAGCCTGGCATCGCGTGGACAGCAGCGGCTGTGTGGGAAACGTCGACAGCACTCAGGAAAACATCTGGCCGCACTGGTACCGCCAGCGAGTCGAAGTGCTCTGGACTACGCTCAATCAGTATCAGAACACCGGGTTAACCATGCAGGATAAACGTATTCTGTTTCGTACCCGAGAATGTCTGCCGCGTATGTTCGAAGACTTCAGCGATAACTGCGTGCTTATTCACGGCAATTTTTCCCTTCGCAGCATGCTCAAGGATTCTCGTAGCGATCAATTGCTGGCGATGGTTAACCCCGGGGTTATGCTTTGGGCGCCGCGAGAATATGAGCTGTTTCGCCTGGCTGAGCCAGGTCAGGCCGAAAGCCTGCTTTGGCACTATTTGCAGCGCGCCCCGGTTGCCGAATCTTTCCTCTGGCGGCGCTGGCTATATGTGCTGTGGGATGAGGTAGCACACCTGCTGCAAACCGGCCGACTGAACCGGCCGGTGTTTGACAACGCCTCTAAGTCATTGCTGCCCTGGCTCTCCTGAAGGGCCTTTCAGCCACTGCCACAGGCGCCCGAGGGTTTCATAGCCCACGCGCTCGCTGTGCATCAGCCATACCGGGTCGGGGATAGCCTTTTCCCACGGATTCAGCGGAGAGGTTATCGCCAACTGGTTAGCCGGGGCAGGGAGAGGATGCAGCCCGGCCCGGGTGAAGAAGATCATCGCCCGTGGCAGGTGAGAAGCTGACGTCACCAGAATAAACGGCTGCTGGCCTATCAGCTTCGCGACGGCATGGGCTTCCTCTTCTGTGTCTTTTGGTGTGTCCAGCGTAATGATGTCGTCTCTGGCAACGCCGAGGCTTTCCGCAACCCTGGCACCAGCTTCTGCGGTACTGACGGGGTTGGTCATTGCTCTGGCTCCGGTAAAGATAAGTTTTGCCCCCGGATTGAGCTGTTTCAGACGAATCGCTTCGGCGAGTCGCGGTAAACTGTTGTCGATCAGATTTGAGCTGGGGGCCCAGTCCGGGTTCCAGGTATAACCGCCGCCCAGCACAACGATGTAGCGGGCGTTGTCTCCGTGTTGGCGAGTGGCGTAGGTGTCTTCGATAGGCTTTAGCATCCAGTCTGCGACGGGCTGCAGGCTAATCAGAAAAAGCACCAGCCAGCTGGCCGTGAGTAACCCTTTGGCCGTTTTTTGCCAGCGGGTAAACCACAGCAGTGCCAGAGCCACGCCCATGGTTAACAGCAGGAATGGCAGGGGAAGCAGCAGCCCGCCAATGATTTTTTTCAGTATAAAAAGCATGAAATTCGGATCCTTTTTAACCATCCAGCAGGTAAACCCCCGTGATATTACACCAGATGGGTTCATTCTCGTCCCGCCTGTGCCAAAATAGCGGTTTTGTCAGATGACCTCTTTTGCCACGGAGCTGTACCCATGGGTGACCGCAATTTTGACGATATTGCCGAGAAGTTTTCGCACAATATCTATGGCACAACCAAAGGCCAGTTGCGGCAGGCGATTCTCTGGCAGGATCTGGATGCTTTTCTGGCGACACAGCCCGCAACCTTAAAGGTGTTGGACGCCGGCGGTGGGGAGGGGCAAACGGCCACCCGTTTTGCTGAGCGGGGGCATGAGGTCGTGCTTTGCGATGTGTCCGCCGAAATGATTGCGCGTGCAAAAATGCTCGCTCAGGAGAAAGGTGTGAGCGACAACATGCATTTTGTACAATCTGCCGCTCAGGATATGGCTCAACATTTGGAAAGCCCGGTTGATCTGATATTGTTTCATGCGGTGCTTGAGTGGGTCACCGATCCTCAGGCCGTGCTAAAAGCGCTTTGGGATTGTTTGCGTCCCGGCGGCACTTTGTCGCTAATGTTCTACAATGCAAACGGCCTGCTGATGCGAAACATGTTTGTCGGAAACTTCGAATATGTACTGCAGGGGATGAAAAAAAATAAGCGCAAAACCCTTTCGCCCGACAATCCGCTGCAGCCAGAACAGGTTTATCACTGGCTGGAGCAAATTGGCTGGCAAATTACCGGTAAAACCGGCGTGCGGGTGTTTCACGATTACCTGCGAGATAAACACAAACAACGAGATGGTTTTGACGATTTGCTGACGCTGGAGACGCGTTATTGTCGGCAGGAGCCGTTTATCAGTCTCGGCCGCTATATTCACGTAACCGCGTTTAAGCCGCAGAGCCAAGGATAAATTATGAGTGATTTTTCCCAGACAGTGCCTGAACTGGTTGCCTGGGCCAGGAAAAATGATTTTTCGATCTCGCTACCGACGGAGCGCCTGACGTTTTTGCTGGCCGTGGCCACCTTAAACGGCGAGCGCCTTGATGGCGAGCTGAGCGAGGGAGAGCTGATTGATGCGTTTCGTCACGTCAGCGATGGTTTTGAACAAACGAGCGAAACCATCAGCGTGCGCGCGAACAACGCCATCAACGATATGGTCCGTCAGCGTTTGCTCAATCGTTTTGTCAGCGAGCTAACCGAAGGCAATGCCATTTATCGCCTGACGCCTCTGGGGATTGGCATCACTGACTACTACATTCGCCAGCGTGAGTTTTCCACGCTGCGTCTGTCTATGCAGCTTTCTATCGTTGCGGGCGAGCTTAAGCGCGCCGCTGATGCGGCCGATGAAGATGGCGATGAATTTCACTGGCACCGCAATGTTTATGCGCCGCTCAAATATTCCGTAGCGGAGATTTTCGACAGTATCGATCTTACCCAGCGCATTATGGACGAGCAGCAGCAGCAGGTAAAAGATGACATTGCCCAACTGCTGAACAAAGACTGGCGGGCGGCGATTTCAAGCTGTGAACTGCTGTTGTCAGAGACATCCGGCACGCTACGTGAACTGCAGGATACGCTCGAAGCCGCGGGGGATAAGCTGCAGGCCAACCTGTTGCGCGTTCAGGACTCAACCCTGGGGCGCGACGATCTTCACTTTGTAGACCGCCTTGTGTTCGACCTGCAAAGCAAACTCGACCGCATTATCAGCTGGGGCCAGCAGGCTATTGACCTGTGGATTGGCTACGACCGCCACGTGCATAAATTTATCCGTACCGCTATCGATATGGATAAAAACCGCGTCTTTGCTCAGCGTCTGCGCCAGTCGGTGCAAAGCTACTTCGATGCGCCATGGGCGCTGACCTACTCCAGCGCCGATCGCCTGCTGGATATGCGTGACGAAGAGATGGCACTGCGGGATGAAGAGGTCACCGGCGAGTTGCCAAGTGAACTCGAGTTTGAAGAATTTAACGAAATTCGTGAACAGCTGGCGGCGCTGATTGAAGCGGCGCTGCAGGTCTACAAAACCCAACAAGCTCCTCTTGATTTGGGCGTTGTGGTACGTGACTACCTCGTGCAATACCCGCGCGCGCGTCACTTCGACGTGGCGCGTATTGTTGTAGACCAGGCGGTGCGTCTGGGCGTAGCGGAAGCGGATTTCACAGGATTGCCGGCTAAGTGGCAAACCATTAACGATTACGGAGCCAAGGTACAGGCGCATGTCATCAACAAATATTGAACAAGTGATGCCGGTTAAACTGGCACAGGCGCTGGCTAACCCTCTTTTTCCTGCGCTCGACAGCCAGCTGCGCGCCGGGCGTCATATTGGCCTCGAAGAGCTGGACAACCACGCCTTCTTGATGGATTTCCAGGAATATCTGGAAGAGTTTTACGCGCGCTATAACGTGGAACTCATCCGTGCGCCAGAAGGATTTTTCTATCTGCGTCCACGTTCCACCACGCTAATCCCTCGTTCTGTGCTCTCCGAGCTGGATATGATGGTAGGCAAAATTCTGTGCTACCTCTACCTCAGCCCGGAACGCCTGGCCAACGAAGGGATCTTCACCCAGCAGGAGCTTTATGACGAGCTGCTAACGCTGGCGGATGAAAACAAGCTGCTGAAGCTGGTGAACAACCGCTCCACCGGGTCCGACCTTGACCGACAAAAGCTGCAGGAGAAAGTGCGTGCTTCACTGACTCGCCTGCGCCGTCTCGGCATGATCTGGTTTATGGGCCACGACAGCAGTAAATTCCGCATCACCGAATCGGTCTTCCGCTTCGGCGCCGATGTGCGCACCGGCGATGACCCGCGCGAAGCTCAGCTGCGCATGATTCGCGACGGCGAAGCCATGGCGGTCGAAAGTCGCCTGCAGCTCAATGATGAGAGCGATGAGCCACAACCAGGACTGGATAACGCGGAGGATGAACAAGAATGATTGAACGCGGAAAATTTCGCTCGCTGACGCTGGTTAACTGGAACGGTTTCTTCGCGCGTACCTTCGATCTCGATGAGCTGGTCACCACGCTTTCCGGGGGCAACGGGGCGGGTAAGTCCACCACTATGGCGGCTTTCGTCACGGCGCTTATCCCGGACTTAACCTTGCTGCACTTCCGTAACACCACGGAGGCGGGGGCCACCTCAGGCTCTCGCGATAAAGGTCTTCACGGCAAGCTGAAAGCCGGCGTGTGTTACTCCACGCTGGACGTCATCAACTCGCGCCATCAGCGCGTTGTGGTGGGGGTTCGTCTGCAGCAGGTCGCCGGGCGCGACCGTAAAGTCGATATTAAACCCTTTGCAATTCAGGGCTTGCCAACCTCGATTCAGCCGACGCAGTTACTGACTGAAACGCTGAATGAACGTCAGGCTCGCGTACTCAGCCTGCAGGAGCTTAAGGATAAAGTTGAAGCCATTGAAGGCGTGCAGTTCAAACAGTTCAACTCCATTACCGACTACCACTCGCTGATGTTCGATCTGGGCATTGTTGCCCGTCGCCTGCGCAGCGCCGCAGACCGTAGCAAATACTATCGCCTGATTGAAGCCTCGCTGTACGGCGGTATTTCCAGCGCGATCACCCGTTCCCTGCGTGATTACCTGCTGCCGGAAAACGGCGGCGTGCGTAAAGCCTTCCAGGACATGGAAGCGGCGCTGCGTGAAAACCGCATGACGCTGGAAGCGATTCGCGTCACCCAGTCCGACCGTGATTTGTTTAAGCACTTAATCTCGGAAGCGACTGACTATGTGGCGGCAGACTACATGCGCCACGCCAACGAACGACGTATCCACCTGGATAAAGCGCTGGAATTTCGTCGCGAACTGTTGATTAGCCGCCAGCAGCTGGCCGCCGAACAATATAAGCACGTTGATATGGCGCGCGAGCTGGGTGAACACAGCGGTGCGGAAGGCGATCTGGAAACGGATTACCAGGCCGCAAGCGATCACCTGAATCTGGTGCAAACGGCGATTCGCCAGCAGGAAAAGATCGAGCGCTACGAAGCTGACCTCGACGAGCTGCAAATTCGTCTTGAAGAGCAAAATGAGATCGTTGCCGAAGCGCACGAGCAGCAGGAAGAAAACGAGGCCCGGGCCGAAGCCGCCGAGCTGGAAGTGGATGAGCTGAAGAGTCAGCTTGCCGATTATCAGCAGGCGCTGGATGTGCAGCAGACCCGTGCGATTCAGTATCAGCAGGCGCTTCAGGCGCTGGAGCGTGCTCGTGAGCTTTGCCATCTGCCGGATTTAACCGCCGACAGCGCAGATGAATGGCTGGACACTTTCAAAGCGAAAGAGATCGAGGCAACCGACAAGCTGCTGTCTCTTGAACAGAAAATGAGCGTAGCTCAGGCGGCGCATAGCCAGTTCGAACATGCTTACCAACTGGTAACGGCGATCAGTGGCCCGGTGAGCCGCAGCGAAGCCTGGGACACCGCGCGTGAATTACTGCGCGACAGTAGCAACCAGCGCCATCTGGCCGAACAGGTCCAGCCGCTGCGTATGCGCCTCAACGAGCTGGAACAGCGCCTGCGAGAACAGCAGGAAGCTGAGCGCTTGCTCGCTGACTTCTGTAAACGCCAGGGCAAACAGTTCGATCCGGAAGAGCTTGAAGCGCTGCATGAGGAGCTGGAAGAGCGCATCGGCGCGCTGCAGCAAACCGTAGCCGAAGCAAGCGAGCAGCGCATGGCGCTGCGTCAGGAACTGGAACAAATTCAGGCCAGCATCAAAACGCTGAACCTGCGCGCGCCAAGATGGATTGCGGCGCAAACCAGCCTGACTCAGCTGTGCGAGCAAAGCGGCGAGCAGTTCGAAGCCAGCCAGCAGGTGACTGAGTACATGCAGCAACTGCTGGAGCGCGAGCGCGAATCCACCGTTGAGCGTGACGAAGTCGGGGCGCGTAAACGTGCCGTAGATGACGAAATTGAACGCCTCAGCCAGCCTGGCGGTGCCGAAGACCCGCGCCTCAACGCGCTGGCCGAACGTTTTGGCGGCGTGCTGCTGTCTGAAATTTATGACGATATCGGTCTCGAAGATGCACCGTACTTCTCCGCGCTGTATGGTCCATCCCGTCACGCCATCGTGGTGCCCGATCTTTCTTTAGTACGCGAACAGCTGGAAAATCTGGAAGATTGCCCGGAAGACCTGTACCTGATTGAAGGGGACCCGTCTTCGTTCGATGACAGCGTGTTTACCGTTGAAGAGATGGGTACGGCGGTACTCGTCAAAACCGCTGAACGCCAGTGGCGCTATTCGCGTCTGCCGGAGCTGCCGCTGTTTGGCCGTGCCGCGCGTGAAAACCGCCTTGAAGCGCTGCATAACGAACGTGAGTCACTGGCCGAGCGCTTCGCCACGCTTTCTTTCGATGTGCAGAAAAACCAGCGCCTGCACCAGTCGTTTAGCCGCTTTATCGGCCAGCATCTGGGCGTGGCGTTTGAAGACGATCCTGAGGCGGAAATTCGCCACCTCAACAGCCGTCGCGGCGAGATTGAGCGGGCGATCAACAACCACGAAAATGACAATCAGCAGCAGCGCCAGCAGTTTGAGCAGGCAAAAGAGGGCGTGGCCCAGCTTAACCGCCTGTTGCCGCGCATTAGCCTGCTGAATGACGAAACGCTGGCCGATCGCTGCGATGAAATCCAGGAGCGCCTGGATGAAGCCGAAGAATCCGCTCGTTTTATTCACCAGCACGGCAACCAGTTAATCAAACTGGAAGGCGTTGCCAGCGTGCTGCAGAGCGACCCTGAACAGTTCGAGCAGCTTAAAGACGACTACGCTCACGCGCAGCAAATACAGCGTGATGCACGTCAGCGCGCGTTTGCGCTGACCGAAGTCGTGCAGCGTCGCGCCCACTTCAGCTACAGCGATTCTGCCGCTATGCTGGACGGCAACAGCGACCTGAATGAGAAGCTGCGCCAGCGTCTGGAACAGGCTGAAGTGGAGCGGACGCGTTCCCGTGAAGCGCTGCGCCAGCATGCCCAGCAGCTGGGTCAGTACAACCAGCTTCTGGCGTCGCTGAAAAGTTCGTTTGATACCAAAAAAGAACTGCTGACGGATCTGCATAAAGAGCTGCAGGATATCGGCGTTCGTGCAGATACCGGGGCTGAGGAAAGAGCACGTGCGCGCCGCGATGAGCTGCATACCGCGCTCAGCAACAACCGCTCGCGCCGTAATCAGCTTGAGAAGCAGCTGACTTACTGCGAAGCGGAGATGAACAACCTGACCCGCAAGCTGAAGCAGCTGGAGCGTAGTTACTTTGAAATGCGCGAGCAGGTTGTGACGGCGAAAGCAGGCTGGTGCGCGGTCATGCGTATGGTGAAAGACAACGGCGTTGAGCGCCGCCTGCATCGTCGTGAGCTGGCTTATCTCTCCGGGGACGATCTGCGCTCCATGTCGGATAAGGCGTTGGGTGCACTGCGCCTGGCGGTGGCCGACAACGAACATCTGCGTGACGTACTTCGTCTGTCGGAAGATCCTAAGCGCCCTGAACGTAAGATCCAGTTCTTCGTCGCGGTTTATCAGCATCTGCGCGAGCGTATTCGCCAGGACATCATTCGTACCGACGATCCGGTTGAAGCCATCGAACAGATGGAAATCGAACTGAGTCGCCTGACGGAAGAGCTGACTTCACGCGAGCAGAAACTGGCGATCAGCTCCCGCAGCGTGGCGAACATCATTCGCAAGACGATCCAGCGCGAGCAGAACCGTATTCGCATGCTCAACCAGGGCCTGCAAAGCGTCTCCTTCGGCCAGGTGAAGAGCGTTCGTCTGAACGTCAACGTGCGCGAGGCTCACGCAACGCTGCTGAACGTACTTTCCGAGCAGCATGAGCAGCATCAGGATCTGTTCAACAGCAATCGCCTGACCTTCTCCGAAGCGCTGGCGAAGCTTTATCAGCGCCTTAACCCGCAGATCGACATGGGCCAGCGCACGCCGCAGACCATCGGCGAAGAGCTGCTGGATTACCGTAACTACCTGGAAATGGAAGTTGAGGTAAACCGTGGTTCAGACGGCTGGCTGCGTGCAGAGAGCGGGGCGTTGTCCACCGGGGAAGCAATCGGGACCGGGATGTCTATCCTGGTGATGGTTGTTCAGAGCTGGGAAGATGAGTCGCAGCGCCTGCGTGGGAAAGACATTTCCCCTTGCCGCCTGCTGTTCCTTGACGAAGCGGCGCGACTGGATGCCAAGTCCATCGCCACGCTGTTTGAGCTGTGTGAACGTCTGGAAATGCAATTAATTATTGCGGCTCCAGAAAACATCAGCCCGGAAAAAGGCACCACCTATAAGCTGGTGCGTAAGGTCTTCCAGAACAGCGAGCACGTTCACGTTGTTGGCCTGCGTGGCTTTGCGGCTCCGGCGCTGCCAGAGCCGCAGCAGGGTTCGGAAACGGCGGACGCCTCGTAAACCAGCGCTACTGGATGCGATATTATCAAGCGGGCTAAGGCCCGCTTTTTCTTTGTCGCGAACAGTCTTAATCTTTAATTTTCTTTACATTTTGTCAGGCAAATGGTTTTTACTGTTTATATACTAGTGGTGAATACTTCCCGCCTTTGACGGTGAGCACAGTAATAAACAGGGGGCAAGGGATGTTGCTTAGAAAAGCTAAAGATTTTCGATTATCGGCAGTCGGTTACTGCCTGGCGCTCAGTTTCGCTCCGCTGTTTGTGGCCAAGGCCGACGAGCCTGCCGTCGTTCCCTCCGACAGTTCTGCTTTCCAGACCGATCGGCCCACGGAACTCAATCAGCCTTTGGCGCAGTCTACGGCGACGGCCACGATGGCCGGAACTTTGCCAACAAACACCTCCACGATGTCGGCGGCACAAAGCCGGTCGCAGCTTATTGCGGGCCTGCCTGCGGGCTACACGCCGGTTTATCTCAACGCCCTGTCGGCCTTCTATGCTGCGCGTGACATGAAGCCGATGTGGGAAAACCGCGATGCGGTTAAAGCCTTTCAGCAACAGCTGGCGGAAGTGGCCATTGCCGGAATACAGCCGCAGTTTAACCAGTGGGTTGAGCTGTTGACCGATCCCGCAGTGACCGGTATGGCACGCGATGTGGTGCTTTCCGACGCCATGATGGGTTACCTGCAGTTCGTTTCGGGCATCCCGATTGACGGCAATCGCTGGCTTTATAGCAGCACGCCTTACAAGTTAAAAACGCCGCCCCTGTCGGTGATTAACCAGTGGCAGGTCGCCGTTGATCAGGGTTCTCTGGTGAACTTTATCGACAGCCTTGCGCCTCAGCATCCGCAGTATGCCCAGCTGCATCAGTCGCTGATTCATCTGTTGGCTGATACCCGTCCGTGGCCGCAGATGGCCGGCAAAGAGACCTTAAGACCAGGGCAGTGGAGCAACGATGTGGGGGCGCTGAGAGAAATTCTTGCCCGAACCGGCATGCTTCAGGACAAGCCATCGGGGGTGACCAGCGTGGCTGATGTCACCGTAAGCCCGTCCGCGATTAACGTCGAGGACGCGTCTCCTCAGGCTGGCAAGAAAAAATCTCAGGTTGCCGCCCGCGGCGTTTATAGCCGAGATCTGGTCGATGGCGTGAAACGCTTCCAGCAATGGCAAGGGTTAGGCTCGGACGGTGCGATTGGCCAACTGACGCGCGACTGGCTTAACGTCACGCCTCAGCAGCGTGCAGCCCTGGTAGCATTGAATATTCAACGTTTACGCCTGCTGCCGGACAAACTTGAAACCGGCATTATGGTGAACATTCCTAACTATTCGCTGGTGTATTACCTCAACGGCAATGAAGCCCTGGCTTCTCGCGTTATCGTTGGGCGTCCGGATCGTAAAACCCCGATGATGAGCAGCGCGCTGAACAACGTTGTGGTTAACCCACCGTGGAACGTGCCGCCAACGCTGGCGCGAAAAGATATTTTGCCAAAGGTTCGCCAGAATCCGGGTTACCTGGAACAGCACGGCTATAGCGTGATTCGCGGCTGGAGCAACAATGCGGAGATGATCGATCCGTGGCGCGTAGACTGGTCGACGATCACCGAGAATAATCTGCCGTTCCGCTTCCAGCAGAAGCCCGGCACGCAGAACTCGCTTGGGCGCTACAAGTTCAATATGCCGAGTTCTGACGCCATCTACCTGCACGACACGCCCAATCATAACCTCTTCCAGAAGGATGCAAGGGCGCTGAGTTCAGGCTGTGTACGCGTCAACAAGGCGTCTGAGCTGGCAAATATGCTGTTGCAGGATGCCGGATGGAATGATTCCCGTATATCCAGTACCTTGCAGGAAGGGAACACTAAATACGTCAATATCCGTCATAACACTCCGGTTAATCTGTACTATCTGACCGCTTTTGTCGGAAAAGATGGCCGCACCGAATTTCGTACAGATATTTACAATTATGATCTCACCGCGCGATCTGGCGCACAAAACCTCGCAAAAGCCGGGTTATTAATCCGCTAAACGCAACATTTCTAATGAATTAGTGGTCGTAGAAAATGTAAAACGCAGCCGGGCCCTCTGCAGGGCCCGCCGTTGCTGGGTTTTATCGTGCCTTGACTCCCCGGATTCGGGCAGCTATGGTGCGATGGCTGTGCGCAAAAGTGCATATTAAACCATCATTTTATTACCTGTAGACCTGGATATCATGGACAAATTTGACGCTAATCGCCGCAAGCTACTGGCTTTGGGGGGCGTGGCTTTCGGTGCCGCTCTCATGCCTTTGCCGTCGTTTGCCACCCTCTCGACACCACGCCCGCGTATTTTGACTCTCAATAACCTGCATACTGGAGAGTCACTGAAAGCTGAGTTTTTTGATGGCAGAGGCTATATTCAGGATGAATTAGCAAGACTTAATCATTTCTTCCGGGACTACCGGGCGAACAAGATTAAATCCATCGATCCTTCCCTGTTCGACCAACTCTATCGCCTGCAGGGGCTTTTGGGGACTAACAAACCGGTCCAGCTGGTTTCCGGCTACCGTTCCATCGACACCAATAATGAACTCCGTGCTCACAGCCGCGGTGTGGCGAAAAAAAGCTACCACACTAAAGGCCAGGCGATGGATTTCCATATTGAAGGCGTTTCGTTAAGCAATATTCGCAAAGCAGCATTATCTATGCGGGCAGGTGGTGTAGGATACTACCCCAGCAGCGACTTTGTGCATATTGATACCGGGCCGGTAAGGCACTGGTAAAACAACGGAATCCGGCTTTGTTGTCGGTAATGGAGCAGCATGAACTATCACATTATTCCGGTCACGGCTTTTGCCCAGAACTGTTCTCTTATTTGGTGCGAGGAAACGCAGCAGGCGGCGCTGGTGGATCCCGGCGGCGATGCGGCGCGCATTAAGCAAGAAGTGGCGCAAAAAGGCGTGCAGATTAGCCAAATTCTGTTGACGCATGGTCATCTCGATCACGTCGGCGCGGCGGCTGAGCTGGCGGCACATTACGGCGTGCCCGTTGTGGGGCCGGAAAAAGAAGATGAGTTCTGGCTGCAGGGACTGCCGCAGCAAAGCCGGATGTTTGGCCTCGACGAGTGTCAGCCTTTGACGCCGGACCGCTGGTTAAACGAAGGGGAATGTGTTTCCGTAGGGAATGTAACTTTACAGGTGTTGCATTGTCCGGGGCATACGCCTGGTCATATCGTTTTCTTCGATGCGGCCTCTCGTTTACTGGTTTCGGGCGATGTTATCTTTAAAGGCGGAGTGGGGCGCAGCGATTTCCCGCGTGGTGACCATGCGGCGTTGATTGATTCGATCAAACGTAAGCTGCTGCCGCTGGGGGATGATGTGACCTTTATTCCCGGCCACGGCCCAATGTCTACGCTGGGCTATGAACGCCTGCATAATCCGTTTTTGCAGGATGAGCAGCCGGTCTGGTAAAACTGGTTTCCAATAAACAAAGAGCCGCTTATGCGGCTCTTTTGCTATGCGTGGTGATTACAGCACGGCAACGATGGCTTCGCACAGCGGCGCCATGTTATCCGGCGTCATGCCCGCCACGTTAACGCGGCCAGATGCGACGGCGTAAACGCCAAACTCTTCACGCAGGCGGAGAACCTGTTCTTTGGTCAGGCCGCTGAACGAGAACATCCCGTTCTGGTTAATGATGAAGCTGAAGTCGCGGTTGGCGCCTTTCTCCTGCAGGGTATTCACAAACAGCTGACGCATGCGGTGAATGCGCTGACGCATATCGGTCAACTCTTGTTCCCACATGGTACGCAGCGCGTCGTTGCTCAGAATAGTCGCCACAACGGAGGCACCGTGTGCCGGTGGGTTGGAGTAGTTGGCACGAATAACCGATTTCACCTGGCTGAATGAACGGTCAGCGGTGTCGGCATCGGCGGCAACCAGTGTGAATGCACCCACGCGTTCGTTATACAAACCGAAGTTCTTGGAGTAGGAGCTGGCCACCAGCAGTTCTTTGTGGCCGGCTGCGAAAAGACGCAGGCCTTCGGCATCTTCTTCCAGACCACGAGCAAAGCCCTGGTAAGCAAAGTCAAACAGCGGCAGCCAGCCTTTGGCCAGCGACATCTCCGCCAGCGTTTTCCACTGTTCGGCGGTAGGATCGATCCCGGTTGGGTTATGGCAGCAGCCGTGGAACAGCACCACGTCGCCGGCTTCCGCCGCCTGCAGGCTGGCCACCAGGCCATCAAAGTCCAGGCTGTGATTTTCCGCATCATAGTAGGCGTACTCTTTCACTTCCAGGCCAGCGGCGTTAAACACGCTTTTGTGGTTAGGCCAGCTTGGGTTACTCACCCAGACGCGTTTTGCTGAGGTGTTTTTCGCCAGGAAATCAGCGGCAACGCGCAGCGCACCGGTCCCGCCTGGGGTTTGCGCCGTACGGGCGCGTTTGTCGGCAATAAGCGCGTTGTTTTTACCGAACAGCAGCTCTTGCGTGCAGCGGCCAAACTCTGGAATACCATCAATGCCCAGATAGTTTTTGGTGGTCTCATTTTCCAGCAGATAAAGTTCAGCTTTCTTCACGCTGGTCAGGACAGGGGTTTTACCGGTTTCGTCCTTATAGACCCCGATGCCGAGGTTAATTTTGGTTGGACGGTCGTCGGCGCGAAACAGGTCAGCCAGACCAAGAATAGGATCGGCAGGGGCAGCGGTAATGTTCTCAAACATGACGGGTTCCATTAGTGATATCGGGGGAAATCGCTTTCAGGTTAACTGCAGTTTTACGAATTGCCAACCGTTTGCGACAAAAAGAGACGGTTAGCGATAACATCGGGTTTATTCTACTTTTTTGCCATAAAAAAACAGGGCCGAAGCCCTGTTTTTAAACATTTCAGACAAACAAATGGCTGAAATTAGAACTGGTAAACGATACCAACCGCAACGGTGTCGTCGTCGCTCAGGCCCAGCTTGTTGTTTTTGTCCAGCTGGTTAATCTGGTAGTCAACGTAGGTAGACATGTTTTTGTTGAAGTAGTAGGTTGCGCCGATATCAATGTAGTTGATGTAGTCTTCGCTGCCGATACCTTCAACATCTTTCGCTTTAGATTTGTAGTAAGCGATGGATGGACGCAGACCGAAATCGAACTGGTACTGTGCTACAACGGAGAAGTCCTGAGTTTTGTTCAGGTAGCCTTTTGTGCCGTTGATTTTCAGACGAGTTGCGTTGTGGGTTTCACCGTACAGCGCGGCCAGGTAGATGTTGTTCGCGTCATATTTCAGGCCGGTTGCCCACTGCTCAGCTTTACCGTTGCCGTTGCCGTATTTCAGGTTGTTCTGCGTTGCCAGACGGTTAGCCGCGCCGTATGCGCCGACAACACCGAAACCATCAGCGGTGTAGCTCGCGGAGGTCGCCCAGCCGTCACCGTTTGAACGGATGACATCGTCAGTGCTGTTGTTTCCACGATCGTTTTTACCCAGGTACTGAACGCCGAAGTCCAGACCGTCAACCAGGCCGAAGAAGCTGTGGTTACGGTAAGTGGCCAGGCCACCGTTACGACCGGAGAAGAAGTTGTCGCTTGCGCCAGTATCGCCACCGAACTCTGGCAGCATGTCGGTCACGCCGATTGCGTCGTAAACCAGGCCGTAGTTACGACCGTAGTCGAAGGAGCCTGCGTCACCGAATTTCAGACCTGCGAAGGCCAGACGGGTTTTATTACCAGCCTGAGAGTCAGAACCGCCCTCAGAGTTGCTGCCGCTGAATTGATATTCCCACTGGCCGTAACCGGTCAGCTGGCTGTTGATCTGGGTTTCGCCTTTGAAGCCCAGACGAGCGTAAGTCTGGTCACCGGTGCCATTTGGGCCGTCGGTTTTACCGAAATAGTGCAGACCTACAGCTTTGCCGTACAGGTCAACTTTGTTGCCGTCTTTGTTATAGATTTCTGCAGCGTTAGCTGCACCGGCTACCAGCAGAGCAGGGATAACCACTGCCAGAATATTGCGCTTCATCATTATTTATTACCCTCATTGTGGTTTTTATGGACACCTGCCACTGCCGTCAATAATTCTTTACGGAACTATTGATGATAGTTTGGTGTCTTTCTGTATCTGTCAGGCATCTTTCCATCCATGAAACCGTTTCGCTAGCCTGAAAGTGCTACAAATGCGCACATTGAGTTTCAAAAAGAAAATATGTGTAACTAAATATTAATTTTAGGGAACTTTGTGAACCATTTCAAATTTCATTCTTAGCGCAACAAAAATGCTTCGCTTGTTAACATATATATATGAATTACTTATGTTTAATCCGCATAAGCTCAGTGAATGGGTATTTCATGCTCACAATTGTTCATTTTTTGACTTGTTTTTGGATGTCCAGATGTCTGTGTGAAAAGTGAACGATTGTGCTATGCCCAGCACCGATTTGAAATGCGAGCAAACTTAAGCGCAATTTTTGTTAAAGAGTGTGAGATAGAAACAGTTGGTAACCGGGCAGTCGGGAATGGAGGTTGAAATTGACGTTTGCTTAATGAGCGTTGAAGAAAATAGACCTTTTATTCTCAAATGTAAAAAAGGCCAGCGAAAAGCTGGCCTTTGGTTTTGTTGGCTTAGAAGCTGGCGTTACGTGGGGTACGTGGGAACGGAATCACGTCGCGCACGTTCTGAACGCCGGTAACATAGGCGATCAGACGCTCAAAGCCCAGGCCGAAACCGGAATGCGGCACGGTGCCGTAGCGGCGTAGGTCGCGGTACCACCAGTAATCTTCTTTATTCAGACCCATTTCAGCCATGCGCGCATCCAGCACATCCAGACGTTCTTCACGCTGGGAACCACCGATGATTTCACCGATGCCTGGCGCCAGGACGTCCATCGCGGCAACGGTCTTACCGTCTTCGTTAAGGCGCATATAGAAAGCTTTGATGTCTTTCGGGTAGTTTTTCACCACCACCGGTGCCTTGAAGTGCTGCTCGGCCAGGTAACGCTCGTGCTCGGAGGAGAGATCGACGCCCCAGTAAACCGGGTTTTCGAACTTATGCCCACAGTTCAGCAAGATGTCGACCGCATCGGTGTAGTTCACCTGCGCGAAGTCTGCGGAGATGAAACGTTCGAGACGCTCAATGGCCTCTTTGTCCACGCGCTCGGCAAAGAACTTCATGTCATCCATGCGTTCTTCCAGAACAGCCTTAAAGACGTACTTGAGCATCGCTTCGGCCAGACCGGCAACGTCGTCCAGATCGGCAAAGGCGACTTCCGGTTCCAGCATCCAGAATTCCGCCAGGTGGCGGCTGGTGTTGGAGTTTTCTGCACGGAAGGTTGGCCCGAAGGTATAAACCTTGGACAGCGCGCTCGCGTAGGTTTCGCCGTTCAGCTGGCCGGAAACGGTCAGGAAGGCTTCTTTCCCGAAGAAGTCTTTATCAAAATCGACTTTGCCTTCTGCGGTGCGAGGCAGGTTTTCCAGATCCAGCGTTGAAACGCGGAACATCTCACCGGCGCCTTCGGTGTCCGAAGCGGTGATCAGCGGAGTAGAGACCCAGAAATAACCGTTTTCATGGAAGAAGCGATGCAGCGCCTGAGCCAGCGTGTGACGAACGCGAGCCACGGCACCAATCATGTTGGTACGCGGACGCAGGTGAGCAACTTCGCGGAGGTATTCGATGCTGTGGCGTTTGGCCGCCATCGGGTAAGTATCCGGATCGTCAACCCAGCCGGTCACTTCAACTTTGGTAGCCTGAAGTTCGAATGCCTGGCCCTGGCCCTGAGACTCGACCACCTTGCCGGTCACAATCACGGAGCAGCCGGTGGTCAGGCGCAGCACGTCTTCATTGTAATTGGGCAGAGAATTATTAATGACGGCCTGTACAGGATCAAAGCAGGAACCGTCGTAGACGGCGAGGAAGGAGATACCAGCTTTTGAATCTCTTCGAGTACGTACCCACCCGCGCACGGTGACTTCGCTGTCAACGGCGGCACGGCCCTGGAGTACGTCGGCTACAGGCACAACGCTCATAGTTTTCTCTCTATTAAATGGTCAATGACAAAAAAAATAGTAACCCACAGATGGGGGTTATCTATGTTACCTGTCGCGCGCCATCAGACAAGCAGAATTAGCGTTACTGATGAAGAAATAAAGGAATGAGAGAAGGGCGGTGAATAGCGAAGCGGCTATTCACCGATTATCGCTGAATCAGCTGGCTTTTTTAACCAGCGGAAGGTCAAAGGCTTTGCGCAGTGCCCGAACAAAGGCTTTGTCGTGGCAGATGGTTTTTCCCGGGCTATCCGAAAGCTTAGCCACCGGCTTACCGTTGCACTCCACGAGCTTAATCACGATGTTCAGCGGCTTAACCTGCGGAATGTCGCAGGTCAGGCGTGTGCCGATACCGAAGCTGAGGTTAACCCGGGATGAGAAGCGGCGGTAAAGCTCCACGGCTTTGTTTAAATCCAGGTTATCGGAAAATACCAACACTTTGCTTAACGGATCGATACCCAGCTTCTGGTAGTGGGCAATGGCTTTTTCTCCCCACTCAACCGGGTCACCGGAGTCATGGCGTAGTCCCTGGTAGCGCGTGGCAAACTCCTTGCCGAAATCACGCAGGAAGGCATCCATGGTGATGCAGTCAGTCAGGGCTATTCCTAGCTGGTCGGGATATTCGTCCAGCCACGCCTGCAGCGCTGCACGTTGGCTGTTAGCCAGGTCCGGGCTTATCTGCTGATGCGCCTGGAACCACTCGTGGGCCTGGGTGCCCATCGGCGTAAGATCAAGCCGGCGGGCCAGATCGTAGTTGCTGGTGCCGATAAACCACGGCTCCTGCTTGAGGCGCTCGACAATCGCCTGCTGCACTTCCCGAGAGAAACGGCGGCGGGTGCCGAAGTCCATCAGGCGGAAATGGGAAAGATCCAGCCCGGCGGTCAGCGTGTTAAATTCCTGCAGCTTAGTTTCCAGGTGATCCAGCGCCATTTTTGGCGTCACGCCGGGGGCGCGATGCTGGTGAACGACTTCACTGATTACCGCCAGCAGGGGAACTTCCCACATGATGACTTCCCGCCAGGGGCCACTTAGGCGGATATCCAGGTGACCATGATTATTGGTCACCTGAACCTGAGCAGGGTCATAGCGGAAGTCACGCAGCCAGTCGAGGTAATCGGCTTTGAAAAAGGGCAGGCTTTTCAGCCAGTGAAATTCTTCGTCGCTGAGGCGCAGGTGCTGCATAGCCGCGACCTGCTCACGAATAGCCTCGGCATGAATGCCCAGCAGGTCGTCGCCGCGGCAGCGGAATTCCGCTGCGACATTTACGTCGTAATAGCGGTGATAAACCGCTTGCTGCATATGAAGCTTATAGGCGTCAGTATCCAGAAGCGTTTGCAAAATCGGGGAAGCGTGTCGTGTCATGGCGCGTTTCAGCATCCTCTCACAGGAGCGTTTCCATCAGTCCGGGCAAATTAAGACGCGGGAGTATACCCTGATTATCTGTTTATTGAAGCAGGATCACAACAATAGGGGGGCAGCCTCTGGAGGGGGTTATGGCGTGATTAACGCCATAATACAGTTCAATGCATTGAATTAAATGGTGTTTAGAGTACTAAACAAAACGTGCGACATCCTTTTCTCGTTGAAATCACCGGCGGCGAATGGCCGCCGATGTTGACTGGCAGCTAACGAATGCGAAGACTGCCGTTCTCCGCTTTTTCACGCAGGGTGTGATTCAGCGATTGAAGTTGCTCGAGCGTCATCCTGCCCATATTCGTTGTGCCCGACCCCAGCAGCGCGTGACTGAATCTGGCGAGTGCGGATGCATCCAGATACAGCGCCTTCAGCCCGTGCTGTTTTTTTTCATTCGGGGTTGGGTTGATACGAATCAGCGCGTCTTTCGGTAACGCGACGTTTTGTACCCTACAGGCAAGCGTCAGCGTGGCAAGATCGGCCAGGGATTTCACTTCAATTTCTTTGAGCTTGCCGCCGTTAGCTGTCCCGCTCAGGGGATGGTTTTCAGCCTGGTAGTTAAACATCGAGGCGGTGTTGCTCAACGAATTATGGATGGTATGGGTTTTCAGGTTGTTCACCTTACTGAAGCCAAACACCAGCGGCAGGGTTTGCCCATCGTTGAGCAGATTCAGGAACGGTAATTTTCCGCCGATCATTTCATTTTCAATGCGCTTAAAGGCGTTACCGATCAGTTTCCGCGTTTG
This sequence comes from Cedecea sp. Ae19-4, assembly GCF_059801165.1. NCBI lineage: Bacteria > Pseudomonadati > Pseudomonadota > Gammaproteobacteria > Enterobacterales > Enterobacteriaceae > Cedecea > Cedecea sp. Ae19-4. Next base: position 716,759 of record NZ_JBCHWG010000001.1, read on the forward strand.
TTCCCCGGAAGGTGGGTGGCTGTTATCCACGAATTTGATATGCGCCGGGACGCCGGTTTGCTGCAGGATTTGCTCCGGCGTTTCCTTTTTTAGGCGATAGCCGTTATTCGACAAAAGACGCACCAGGCTGTCATACACCGCCTCTTCCAGATTATTGCTGCTTTTTAGCGTCAGCGTTGAGGCCGGGAAATGGCTGGCAGAAGAAGCATGATTGATGGCTTTGCTCAGCACGTACAGGTTCGAGCGCGTCTCCACCGTGGTGGGCTTGATGCCCAGTCCTTTGGCGTACACGCGCGGTTTCTGGCGAAGATTCTCACGCGTTTCAAATTTGTTGCTCGACTCCCGAGTTCGATCTGAGAAAAACACTTTTCCCTCCAGCGACTGTGAACCGCCTTTAGGATCGTTCACGCCGCCTTTCAGCGCGCCGCTGCGCAATATTTCAAAGCCCCAGGGAGAGCCATGAAAAGCTTCCGGCTTGATATAGCCCGACGGCGCACTGGGATTCAGCGAAGCCAAAAGGCTGTGGTAAAGCCGCGCCCGCGTAGCGCCGTCAATATCACGGCGGTTAGCCAGCGCATCCAGCGGTGAGTTTCCGTGCTGGTCCAGAGCGACGGGTTTATAACCCTGCTGCCTTAGCTTCTGGATGGTAGCAATATCGTTTTGGGCAACGGCCTGATGAAAAGCCATAGGGCCGGAAGGAGGAATACGCATATTAAGTTCTCTCAGGAGGAAGGGGCTGCATTGAGTGGCGTAGGAAAAGGAAGAGTTCCGTGCCGGAAGGTGCAGGAGAGAAGCGTAATACCGCATAAAGCGGTAAAAAATTTGGGCTATCGGCCGCCAAAGATGAAGATTCTGCGTAGCAACATTCCGGCAACAGGAATAGACTGAAGTTCGTTATCTTACGGACGATGTATAAGGTTTTTTATGACACAACAGCCACAAGCCAAATATCGCCACGACTATCGCGCGGCGGATTATACGATAACCGATATCGATTTGACCTTTGACCTTGATGCCGCAAAAACTCAGGTCACCGCAGTCAGCAAAATTGTCCGTCAGGGCGAAGCGGGCGCTCCGCTGCATCTTGATGGTGAAGACCTCACGCTGGTTTCCATTGCCGTAAACGGTAGCGCCTGGCCGCACTATCGCCAGGAAGATGGCGCGCTCATTCTGGAGCAGGTTCCTGACGCCTTCACGCTGACGATTGTGAACGAAATTAGCCCGGCAACCAACACCGCGCTTGAAGGGCTGTATCAATCCGGGGAAGCGTTATGTACCCAATGTGAAGCTGAAGGCTTCCACCACATCACCTGGTACCTGGACCGCCCGGACGTCCTGGCGCGCTTCACGACCAAAGTCATCGCCGACAAAAACAAATATCCGTATCTGCTGGCTAACGGCAACCGCATTGCCGAAGGCGAGCTGGAAAATGGCCGTCACTGGGTGCAGTGGCAGGATCCGTTCCCAAAACCTTGCTACCTGTTTGCGCTGGTGGCGGGTGATTTTGACGTCCTGCGCGACAGCTTCAAAACCCGTTCCGGCCGTAACGTTGCGCTGGAGCTGTTTGTTGACCGCGGGAATCTGGATCGCGCTGACTGGGCGATGACCTCGCTGAAGGCGTCTATGAAGTGGGATGAAACCCGTTTTGGCCTGGAGTATGACCTCGACATCTATATGATCGTCGCCGTCGACTTCTTCAATATGGGGGCGATGGAAAACAAAGGGCTGAATATCTTCAACTCGAAGTATGTCCTGGCCCGCGCCGAAACTGCGACTGACAAAGACTATCTCGACATTGAACGCGTCATCGGCCACGAGTATTTCCACAACTGGACCGGTAACCGCGTCACCTGCCGCGACTGGTTCCAGCTGAGCCTGAAAGAGGGGTTAACCGTCTTCCGTGACCAGGAGTTCAGCTCCGACCTGGGGTCTCGCGCAGTTAACCGTATTCAGAACGTGCGTACCATGCGCGCGATGCAGTTCGCCGAAGACGCCAGCCCGATGGCGCACCCGATCCGCCCGGACAAAGTTATCGAAATGAATAACTTCTATACCCTGACGGTGTATGAGAAGGGCTCAGAAGTGATTCGTATGCTGCACACGCTGCTGGGCGAAGAAAACTTCCAGAAGGGCATGCAGCTTTACTTTGAACGCCATGACGGCAGCGCGGCGACCTGCGATGACTTCGTGCAGGCGATGGAAGATGCGTCCAACGTTGACCTGTCTCATTTCCGCCGCTGGTACAGCCAGGCCGGGACGCCGGTTGTCACCGTGCGTGACGACTACAACCCGGAAACTGAGCACTACACGCTGACTATCAGCCAGATGACGCCGCCGACCGCTGAACAGCAGGAAAAACACCCGCTGCATATCCCGTTTGATATCGAGCTTTACGATAACGAAGGGAAGGTCATTCCGCTGCAGAAGGACGGTCACCCGGTGCACCACGTGCTGAACGTGACCCAGGCCGAACAGACCTTTGTTTTCGACAATGTCTACTTCCAGCCGGTGCCGTCTTTGCTGCGCGAATTCTCTGCGCCGGTGAAGCTCGAGTACAAATGGAGCGACCAGCAGCTGACGTTCCTGATGCGCCACGCGCGGAACGACTTCTCCCGTTGGGATGCGGCGCAAAGCCTGCTGGCAAACTACATCAAGATCAACGTGAACCGCAGCCAGCAAGGGCAGCCGCTTTCTCTGCCGCTGCACGTGGCTGACGCATTCCGCGCCATTCTGCTGGATGAGAAGATCGATCCGGCGCTCGCCGCGGAGATCCTGACGCTGCCTTCGCAGAATGAAATTGCCGAGCTGTTCCAGACCATCGATCCTATCGCCATTGCTGAAGTTCACGGGGCGCTGACCCGCACCCTCGCAGCAGAGCTGGCCGACGAGTTCCTGGCTATCTATAACGCCAATAAGCTCGACAGCTATCGCGTGGATCACGGTGATATCGGCAAGCGCGCGCTGCGCAACACTTGCCTGCGCTATCTGGCGTTTGGTGACGTTGAACTTGCTGAGCAACTGGTACGCGAGCAGTATCAGCAGGCGGACAATATGACCGATTCTATTGCCGCACTGTCCGCCGCGGTGGCCGCGCAGCTGCCATGCCGTGAAGCGCTGCTGGCTGAGTACGATGAGAAATGGCACAAAGATGGCCTGGTCATGGATAAGTGGTTTGTGCTGCAGGCGACCAGCCCGGGCAGCAACACGCTGGCGAAGGTTCGCGAGCTGCTGAACCACCGTTCTTTCAGCCTGGGCAACCCGAACCGCGTACGTTCTCTGATTGGCGCGTTTGCTTCAGCCAACCCGGCCGCGTTCCACGCCAAAGACGGCAGCGGCTACCAGTTTATGGTCGAGATGCTGACCGAGCTCAACAGCCGCAACCCGCAAATTGCCTCTCGTCTGGTAGAGCCGCTGATTCGCCTGAAGCGTTATGACGCCGAACGTCAGGCTAAGATGCGTGCCGCGCTGGAGCAGTTGAAAGGGTTGGAAAACCTGTCCGGGGATCTGTTCGAGAAGATTGCCAAAGCGCTGGCGTAATCTTTGCCCCTGGCCCTTTCAGGGATAGGGTATTAAATCAGCCGGTGCGCACCTGGCGCGCCGGCTCCTCAGAACCTCGTTTCATCACTCTGGCAAGCACTTCAGCCTCCAGCTCCGCTAGCTTCACCGATCCCAGGCGGCGCGGACGCGGTAAATCAACCGTCAGGTCCATGCCAATTTTCCCCTCTTCTATAAGCAACACGCGGTCGGCCATGGCGACGGCTTCGCTGACATCATGGGTGACCAAAAGCACGGTAAAGCCATGTTCCTGCCACAAAGAAACAATCAGCTCCTGCATATCAATACGCGTCAGGGCATCCAGCGCGCCCAGCGGTTCGTCGAGCAACAGCAGGCGCGGGCGATGGATGAGCGCCCTTGCCAACGCCACGCGTTGCTTTTGCCCGCCGGAAAGTGCCGCTGGCCACTCATTGGCCCGATTTTCAAGCCCAACGGCGGTGAGCGCCTGAAGAGCTGCGTCTCGCCAGTTATTTTTCAGCCCGAGCCCGACGTTATCTATCACCGTTTTCCACGGCAGCAGCCTGTCGTCCTGAAACATCAGCCGCGTATCATCCTGGCTGTCCCGCAGCGGTGCACTGCCTGCGAATAGCGCGCCGTGATTGGGTGTTTCCAGCCCGGTAAGCAGGCGCAGTAGGGTACTTTTGCCGCCGCCGCTGCGGCCGACCACCGCCACGAACTGCCCGGCGGGGATACGCAGCTCAAGCTGATTGAGAATGCTTTTATCGCCGTAGCGTTTGCTGACGCCGTTGAGCCACAGCGGCGTGCCCTGGTTCAGACGAGCAGTTGTCATACCGTCTCCTCCTTTAATTGATAAGCCGGATGCCAGCGTAACCAGACGCGTTCCAGCAGGCGGGCGCTGACATCGGCGAGTTTGCCCAGCAGCGCATACAGCACGATGGCCACCACCACCACGTCGGTTTGCAGGAACTCCCTGGCATTCATCGCCAGATAGCCAATCCCTGAATTTGCCGAGATCGTTTCGGCGACAATAAGCGTCAGCCACATCAGGCCTAAGGCAAAACGTACGCCGACCATAATGGACGGCAACGCACCCGGCAGAATGACGTGCACGAACAGGCTAAACCCGGAAAGGCCGTAGCTGCGCGCCATTTCCAGCAGGCCACGATCGATATTGCGGATGCCGTGCCAGGTATTGATGTAAATAGGAAACAGCGTCCCGAGCGCCACCAGAAAGATCTTGGCCGTCTCATCGATACCAAACCACAGGATCACCAGCGGGATCAGCGCCAGATGTGGAACGTTGCGCAGCATCTGAATAGAGCTGTCCAGCAGGCGTTCGCCCCATCGCGACAGGCCGCTAATCAGACCTAAGATCAGGCCCAGCGATCCGCCGATGCTGAAACCAATCACGGCACGCCAGGAGCTGATAGCCAGATGCTGCCAGAGTTCACCGCTGGCTGAGAGGCTCCAGAAAGCCAGCACGACGCCCTCGGGAGAGGGCAAAATACGGGTGGAAAGCCAGCCTGCAGACGAAGCTAATTGCCAGAGAAGCACAATCGCCACCGGCAGCGCCCAGGGGGCCAGGCGCAGCAAGACTCTGTGCACGGACGCTTGCATGGTGCCTCCCTAGCTCTGCGCCACTTTACGCGGGATAAAATCGTTGGCGATAACTTCTCCTTTTTCCTGAACCTGTCGCGGCTGAGGAATTTCTGGGATCGCCACGTCAAGGTGAGGGAACAGCAGTTCGCCCGCGCGGTAGGCTTCTTCCAGATGCGGATAGCCGGAAAGAATAAAGCTGTCGATGCCCAGGTTGGCGTACTCGTTTATGCGGGCCGCGACCGTTGGCCCATCGCCCACCAGCGCGGTGCCAGCCCCACCGCGAACCAGACCGACACCGGCCCAAAGATTAGGGCTGATCTCCAGCTTGTCTCGCTTACCGCCGTGCAGGGCGGCCATGCGCTGTTGCCCGACGGAGTCGCTGCGGGCAAAAGCGGCCTGTGCCTTGGCGATGGTGATGTCATCGAGGTGAGAAATAAGCCGGTTTGCCGCCTGCCACGCTTCTTCGTTGGTTTCGCGCACAATAACGTGCAGGCGAATACCAAAGCGAACTTGCCGCCCCCGCGCTTCAGCTTTCGCCCGAACTTGCTCGATCTTTTCTTTTACCAAATGTGGAGGTTCGCCCCAGGTCAGGTAAAGGTCAACCTGCTCGGCCGCAAGATCCTGAGCGGCATCGGACGATCCGCCAAAATAAAGCGGTGGGCGAGGTTGCTGTACCGGGGGATAAAGCAGCTTCGCGCCTTTGACCTGGATGTGTTTGCCGTCATAGTCGACGGTTTCGCCTTCGAGGACGCGCCGCCAGATATGCGTAAACTCTGCGGAGGCCTCATAGCGCTCTTCATGGTTTAGAAAAACGCCTTCCGCAGCCAGTTCTTCAGCGTCGCCCCCGGTCACCAGGTTAAACAATGCTCGCCCGTTGGAAAGGCGATCCAGCGTGGCGGCCTGGCGAGCGGCAAGAGTAGGGGAGACAACGCTCGGGCGCAGTGCGACCAGGAACTTAAGCCGTTGAGTGACCGGGATCATTGAGGCCGCCACCAGCCAGGCATCCTCGCAGGAACGCCCGGTCGGGATCAGCACGCCGGTGAAGCCGATGCGGTCTGCAGCCTGAGCTATTTGCTGCAGGTAGCCATAGTCGACCGGACGTGCGCCCGTGTCGCTGCCAAGATAGTGCCCATCCCCGTGGGTAGGTAAGAACCAGAACAGATTCAGACTCATGACTTAGCTCCTTGTGTCTTGCCGGCGGGTTGCCAGATGCGGGTTCGGATATCGACTTTCTTTGGAACAAGGCGATTTTCATAAAACAGGTCGGCGGTATTTTGCTGTTTGGCGGCAGTCGCTTCGTTGACCGGCGTAATTTCTGAAGGAGGGCGATGGTCAAAGTAAGTGGCAATGACGGCTTCAGGCAGGCCCATCGTTTTAGCGAGAAGCGCTACGCTTGCTGCCCGCTGCGTGCGGGTGAGCGCGTCGGCATCGCTAAAGGTTTTCAGTACCTGTTGAAGAAACGGGCCGTTCGCTTCTGCATAAGGACGGGAAGCTAAATAGAACGACCCGGTTTGATTCAGCTCGCTGCCGTCCGTTAAGACGCGAACACCGCCGTTTAACAGCGCTGCCGAATAGTACGGATCCCAGATAGCCCAGGCATCGACGTTCCCTTGCTGAAAGGCCGCGCGGGCATCGGCGGGGGTCAGGTAAGCGGGTTGAATATCGGAAAACTTCAGTCCGGCTTGCTGCAACGCGCGCAGCACCAGGTTGTGTGAGCTGGAGCCTTTCTGGAAGGCAATCTTATGGCCTTTTAAATCCGCCACGGTTTTCAGGGGGCTATTTTCGGGGACCAGAATCACCTCTGCTTTCGGTTTGGGCGGCTCGGCACCTACATACAGCAGATCCGCTCCGGCGGCCTGCGCGAAAATAGGCGGGATATCGCCCGTGCTGCCCAAATCGATGCTGCCGACGTTCAGTGCCTCCAGCATTTGTGGCCCGGCGGGAAACTCAATCCACGAGACTTTGGTATTCGGGTATTGCTTCTCCAGGAGCTGGTGGCTTTTGGCTAACACCATACTGACGGAGCCTTTTTGGTAACCAATGCGCAGCTGTTCCGGGCCGCTGTCCGAGGCGTTGCTATAGGTTGAAAAAGCAAGCAGGCCGGCAAAAGCGAGCCACGGAGAGCGGCGTTTAAGCAAATTAAACATGGCTCACCCCTCGGGCGTTAAACGGCGAAGGTACCGCAAAGTCACGGCGGTGGAGCGCCTGCCAGAAGGTTTCCAGCGCTTCGTCCAGACGTTTTTGTAGGTTAGGCGTGAACTGAGGTTTGTGCTGGTAATCGGCTATCTGGCCGTCGTCGGCGAAAACGCCGTGCAGGATCTCCTGTGCTTTGAGCGCATTCAGCACCGGTTTAAGGGCATAGTCCACGGCGAGCATATGCGCTACGGTACCGCCGGTAGCGAGAGGCAGAACAACCTTCTTCTCTAAGGCGCGTTCGGGGAGCAAATCGAGCAGCGTTTTTAGCGCGCCTGAAAATGAGGCTTTGTAAACCGGGGTGGCGATAATCAGGCCGTCGGCAGTGCTGAGTTGTTCGGTGAGCGCCAGCAGCGCCGGGCTGTCGAACCTTGCATAGAGCAAGTCTTCAGGCGCGAAGTTCTGTAAGTGCCAGTGATAAACTTCAACATCAAGGGCGCTCAGCTTCTCCCGCGCATACTCCAGCAGCGAGCTGGAACGGGACGGGTAGCGAGGGCTTCCGGCCAGGGTAATCACACGCATCACGACTCCTTATAACTAATTGTTTGCTTTTATCTAACATTGATAACAATTAGCGTGATACTCGCAGAGATGATTTCCGTGGCTAAGTGATTTTTCCGGGATAGATTTGCGAAAAAGCGCATATTGCGCGCCGGGAAAGAAAACGGTTGCCTCTATTCAGGCTTTTTTGCGACAGGTCAATTCCAATCATCCCCCGGATCGTGAATAATAACGCCCCGGTCTGCACACCGGGAATCCAGGAGAGTTCATGTACTACCCCTTCGTTCGTAAAGCCCTTTTTCAGCTCGATCCAGAGCGCGCTCATGAGTTAACTTTTCAGCAATTACGCTTTGTCACCGGAACGCCGCTTGAGTGGCTGGTGCGTCAGAACGTGCCGTCAAAACCTGTGACCTGCATGGGGTTAACGTTCAAGAATCCGCTCGGCTTAGCCGCGGGCCTGGATAAAAACGGGGAATGTATCGATGCCTTCGGTGCGATGGGCTTTGGCTCCATTGAGATTGGCACCGTGACGCCGCGTCCGCAGCCGGGGAACGACAAGCCACGTATCTTCCGTTTGGTGGAAGCCGAAGGGCTGATTAACCGAATGGGGTTTAATAATCTCGGGGTGGATAACCTGGTCGAAAACGTAAAAAAAGCGCATTTCGACGGCGTGCTCGGGATTAATATCGGCAAGAACAAAGATACCCCCGTTGAACAGGGGAAAGACGATTATCTGATCTGCATGGATAAAATTTATCCATATGCTGGCTATATTGCGATCAATATCTCATCACCGAATACGCCAGGGCTGCGTACTTTGCAATATGGTGAAGCGTTGGACGATCTTTTAAGCGCCATTAAAAATAAGCAACAAGCGCTGCAAGAGATCCACCATAAATATGTTCCCGTGGCGGTGAAGATCGCGCCGGATCTTTCTGAAGAAGAATTGATCCAGGTGGCAGACAGTTTAGTTCGCCATAATATTGACGGGGTCATTGCAACCAATACTACTTTAGACCGCAGCCTTGTTCAGGGCATGAAACACTGCGATGAAACCGGGGGCTTAAGCGGGCGTCCTGTACAATTAAAAAGCACGGAAATTATTCGCCGCCTGTCTCAGGAATTAAATGGCCGCCTGCCGATTATTGGCGTAGGAGGGATTGATTCCGTGGTTGCCGCTCGCGAGAAGATGGCGGCTGGCGCTTCGTTGGTTCAAATATACTCAGGCTTCATTTTTAAAGGCCCACCGCTGATTAAAGAAATCGTTACCCATCTCTGATCATTTACCTTTTACAGACAACCAGGGCTTTATTTTCGGTCCTGGTTGTTTTATATTCCGCTACTGTTGCTTATTTAAACATATTGGTCTTTTATTAATATGGTAAGAATTTGAGTGGCAATTCAGCAGCGGGATAAATGAAGGGTAAGCATTATGCGAATAAAACCGGATGATAACTGGCGTTGGTATTTCGATGAAGAGCACGATCGAATGATGCTCGATTTGGCCAATGGTATGCTTTTCCGTTCGCGCTTTCCCCGTAAAATGCTAACCCCGGATGCCTTTGAAAATTCAGGTTTTTGTGTTGATGATGCGGCGCTTTATTTCTCTTTTGAAGAAAAATGCCGTGATTTACCGTTAGGGAAAGAGCAGCGCGCCGAGCTGGTGCTCAACGCCCTGGTAGCGATTCGCTTCCTCAAACCGCAGATGCCAAAAAGCTGGCATTTTGTCTCCCACGGCGACGGCTGGCAGCCAGAAGTAGGGGAAGGGGCCTGCGTGTGGCTAAGCGAGAATATGCAGCAGGTGAACCTGCTGGTGGTGGAAACCGGCGACAATGCCGCACTTTGCCTGCTTGCTCAGCAGGGGCTCACGTTAGCTGGCCGCACGATGCAGCTTGGGGATGCCATTAAAGTGATGAATGACCGGCTGAAACCGCAGCCTTTAAGCAGCGGCCTCAGTCTCGATCAGGCCGTTTAGCGCGACGCCACGCTCACATTCCCTGTAGGCACGCAGCTGCAGCATAAAATGGTGCCGTCCGCGCCAATGGCGCCTTTCTTCAGTGCTTTCACTTCGCCATCCAGCAACCTAACCCGACAGCTTCCGCATATCCCGGCCCGGCAGGAATAGGGGACGCGAATCCCTTTGTTTTCCAGCTGTTCCAAAAGAATCTGTTGGTTATTGCCCTGGAACGTCGTGCCTTCCCAGTCGATGCTGACGCTGCTTTCAGGCTGGCTCTGAGGTTCGAGGCTTTCCACCACTTCGCCGGGGCCATAAACATTCGCCGGCCTGTGGGCCAGCACCTCCAGCTCGTCGCCCACGCGAATAACTCCGCTGTTACGGGCAATCAAATTCTGACCAAAATCGACTGCGCCGCTATTATCCTGCGCGGTGCGGAACCCCTGCAGCGTTTTGAGCGGTTCTCCACTCGGATGTTTCAGGCCGCGTTCCGGGCTAACCGTCGTAAAAATACAGCGGCTGCAGGGTTTAGCCACGTCGAAAGTGACCCCGCCAATACGCACGACTTTCCAGGTATCCTCCGCCCACGCAGAGGCACCGGTCACCACGATATTCGGGCGAAACTGGGTCATTTTAACGCTGGCGGGGCAGCGGTTTTGCAGGTCGCGCAGCGAAGCTTCGTTGGTCAGCAAATAAGGGAAACCGTCGGCAAAAGAGAGCGGCACTTCTTCGTGGCGTTTCACCCGGCGGGTGGGCCGCTCACCAACCCAGCGCAGCTGCACCGGGCGAGAGAAGAACCCGCTCAGCCACTGATTAATTTCATCGGGCGCAATGAGCGCGGTAAAGTGCGTGCCCCAGACTTCTGTCGGCTCCGGCGTTGCGGCGAAATCAGCAAAGCGAATGCTGGCCGAGCTGCCGTCCGGCGCGGATAAATAAAGGCCGTCATGCACGAATGCGGGAGTGAACAGCACCATCTGCGGATGCTGGCGGGCGGTAATAAAGGTGCCATCCAGCTCGGTAATCATAAAGATGCGATCAAAGGCCAGGCCGCTGGTGGTTGCCTGCGCGTGGGAGAGCGCCAGGCCGCGCATAGATTTTACCGGGTGAATAAAGAGTTGAGACAAAGTAATCACGGCGCCCTCCGTGGGAAGTAAATATAAGAGGGCAACTTTATGACATGCGTTGCGGATTAGCTATAATGCGCCACAATTTTCTTTTTACCTGATAAGTGACGATATGAATTCTCTGTTTGCCAGTACGGCGCGTGGGCTTGAAGAGCTGTTAAAAACTGAACTAGAAAACCTGGGGGCCCAGGGCTGCCAGGTGGTTCAGGGCGGCGTACATTTCCAGGGGGATACTCGTCTACTCTATCAAAGCCTGATGTGGAGCCGCCTGGCTTCGCGCATTTTGCTGCCGCTCAGCGAATGTAAAGTCTACAGCGACCTTGATCTTTATCTCGGCGTGATGGCGATCGACTGGCCGGCGCTGTTCGGGCCGGGCGCAACCTTTGCCGTGCATTTTAGCGGCCTGAACGAAACCATTCGCAACAGCCAGTACGGGGCGCTGAAGGTAAAGGATGCGATCGTTGACTCCTTTACACGTAAAAACCTGCCGCGTCCGGATGTCGATCGCGAGAAGCCGGATCTGCGCATTAACGTCTGGCTGAATAAAGATACCGCCAGCATCGCCCTGGATCTCAGCGGCGAAGGCCTGCACCAGCGCGGCTACCGCGATGCAACCGGCGCGGCCCCTATTAAAGAGACGCTGGCAGCGGCTATCGTGATGCGCTCCGGCTGGCAGCACGGCACGCCGCTGTTGGATCCGATGTGCGGCTCCGGCACCTTGCTGATTGAAGGGGCGATGATCGCCACCGATCGTGCGCCGGGCCTGCACCGTAAGCATTGGGGCTTCCTGAACTGGGCGAAGCATGATGCCGATGTCTGGAAAGAGGTGGTAACCGAAGCCCAGGTTCGCGCCCGTCGCGGCCTGACTGAATATCAGTCTCGCTTCTATGGTTCAGATAACGACAGTCGCGTGATTGAACGCGCCCGTGCCAACGCCCGCCGTGCGGGTCTGGCTGACGTGATCAGCTTCGACGTTAAGGATGTGGCGAACCTGGTCAATCCGCTGCCGGAAGGCCCGGCGGGGACGGTTATCAGCAACCCGCCATACGGCGAACGTCTGGAAAGCGAGCCGGCGCTGATTGCCCTGCACAGCCTGCTGGGTCGCCACCTGAAAAACCAGTTTGGCGGCTGGCATCTTTCGCTGTTCAGCGCCTCCCCTGAACTGCTGAGCTGCCTGCAGCTGCGCGCTGACCGCCAGTTTAAAGCCAAAAACGGCCCACTGGATTGCGTACAGAAAAACTATCAGCTGGCGGCAAATCCTGCCGGCGTTGCCGCGGCCAGCGGCCAGATTGCCGAAGATTACGCCAACCGCCTGCGTAAAAACGTCAAGAAGCTCGACAAGTGGGCGCGTCAGGAAGGCATCGAATGCTATCGCCTGTACGATGGCGATCTGCCTGATTACAACGTGGCGGTTGACCGTTACGGCGACTGGGTTGTGGTGCAGGAGTACGCGCCCCCGAAAACCATCGATCCAAACAAAGCCCGCCAGCGTCTGTTTGACGTCATCGCGGCAACGCTTGCTGTGCTTGAGCTGCCGACGAACAAGCTGGTGTTAAAAACTCGCGAACGTCAGAAAGGGAAAAGCCAGTACCAGAAGATGGGCGAAAAGGGTGATTTCATGGAAGTGAGCGAATATGACGCTCGCCTGTGGGTCAACTTGACCGACTATCTGGATACCGGCCTGTTCCTCGACCACCGCATTGCCCGCCGCATGCTGGGGCAGATGAGCAAAGGCAAAGACTTCCTGAACCTTTTTGCTTATACCGGTACTGCAACGGTACACGCGGGGCTGGGTGGGGCGAAAAGCACTACTACGGTAGATATGTCTCGTACCTATCTTGAATGGGCAGAGCGCAACCTGCGCCTGAACGGCTTGACCGGCCGCGCCCATCGGCTGGTGCAGGCTGATTGCCTGGGCTGGCTGCGCGACAGCGACGAACAGTTCGACCTGATCTTTATTGACCCGCCGACGTTCTCTAACTCCAAGCGTATGGAAGACTCTTTCGACGTGCAGCGTGACCACCTTGCGCTGATGAAAGATCTGAAGCGCCTGCTGCGTCGCGGCGGTACCATTATGTTCTCAAACAATAAACGTGGCTTCAAAATGGACTTCGCCGGCCTGGCGGAGCTGGGCCTGGTTGCACAGGAAATTACACAAAAAACGCAGTCGCAGGACTTTGCGCGCAACCGCCAGATCCATAACTGCTGGTTAGTCACTCACGAATCCCGGGATTAATAGTCATGTCATTAATTAGTATGCACGGTGCCTGGCTGTCGTTTAGCGACGCACCGCTGTTAGATAACACCGAATTACACATCGAAGAAAACGAACGCGTCTGTCTGGTCGGCCGTAACGGCGCGGGCAAATCAACGCTGATGAAGATCCTCAACCGCGAAGTCCCGCTGGACGATGGCCGCATGGTTTATGAGCAGGATCTGATCGTCGCTCGCCTGCAGCAGGACCCGCCGCGTAACGTTGCGGGCACGGTGTATGACTTTGTGGCGGAAGGGGTGGAAGAGCAGGCGGAATACCTGAAGGCCTACCATGATATCTCCCACAAAGTAATGAGCGATCCGAGCGAGAAGAACCTCAACGAGATGGCTCGCATTCAGGAGATCCTCGATCATCAGGGCCTGTGGCAGCTTGATAGCCGTATTAACGAAGTGCTGGAGCAGCTTGGTCTTGAAGCGGATACCGAGCTGTCTGCGCTGTCCGGCGGCTGGCTGCGTAAAGCCGCGCTGGGGCGTGCGCTGGTCAGCTCTCCGCGCGTATTGCTGCTGGACGAACCGACTAACCACCTCGATATCGAAACCATCGACTGGCTGGAAGGCTTCCTGAAAGAGTTCCAGGGCAGCATTATCTTTATCTCCCACGACCGTTCGTTTATCCGCAATATGGCCACCCGCATTGTCGATCTCGATCGCGGCAAGCTGGTGTCTTACCCTGGTGATTACGATCAGTATCTGCTGGCGAAAGAAGAAGCCCTGCGCGTGGAAGAGTTACAGAACGCCGAGTTTGACCGCAAGCTGGCGCAGGAAGAAGTGTGGATCCGCCAGGGCATCAAAGCGCGTCGCACCCGTAACGAAGGGCGCGTTCGTGCCCTGAAAGCGATGCGCCGTGAACGCGGTGAACGTCGTGAAGTGATGGGCAGCGCGAAGATGCAGGTGGAAGAAGCGAGTCGCTCAGGCAAAATTGTCTTCGAGATGGAAGACGTTAACTATCAGGTTGCCGGTAAAACGCTGGTGCGTGATTTTTCCGCTCAGGTGCTGCGTGGCGATAAAATTGCGCTGGTAGGGCCGAACGGCTGTGGCAAAACCACGCTGCTGAAGCTGATGCTGAGCCAGCTTCAGGCCGACAGCGGCCGCGTACACTGCGGTACCAAGCTGGAAGTGGCCTACTTCGATCAGCACCGTGCCGAGCTGGATCCTGACCGTACCGTGATGGATAACCTGGCGGAAGGTAAGCAGGAAGTGATGGTGAACGGCAAGCCGCGCCATGTGCTGGGTTACCTGCAGGACTTCCTGTTCCATCCCAAACGCGCGATGACGCCGGTGCGTGCGCTTTCCGGTGGGGAACGCAACCGTCTGCTGCTGGCGCGTTTGTTCTTAAAACCTAGCAACCTGCTGATCCTCGATGAACCAACCAACGATCTGGACGTCGAAACCCTGGAGCTGCTGGAAGAGCTGATTGATGGTTACCAGGGCACCGTGATGCTGGTCAGCCACGATCGTCAGTTTGTCGACAATACCGTGACCGAGTGCTGGATCTTCGAAGGCCAGGGCAAAATTGGTCGCTATGTCGGTGGCTACCATGATGCCAAAGGCCAGCAGGGTTCCGCTCAGCCGCTGCGTCAGGCTGCTGCGGCTAAATCCGAGAAGGTCGAATCGCAAAAAGCAGAACCTGTTAAACGTGCCAATAGCAAACTAAGCTATAACCTGCAGCGCGAATTAGAGCAGTTGCCTCAACGGCTTGAGCAGCTTGAAGCCGATTTAGGCACGCTGCAGGCGAAGGTCGCCGATGCTGATTTCTTCAACCAGCCGCACGATGTGACCCAAAAAGTCCTGGCGGAAATGGCCGCGGCGGAACAGGCTCTGGAAGAAGCATTTGAACGCTGGGAGTACCTGGAAGCGCTGAAAAACGGCTCGTAATCTAAGGAGAGTTACGATGTGTGCCACGCACCACCATCGCTCGCATATTTTGTGTCGACAATGTGATTTGCTGGTGGCGCTGCCCGCCCTGCAGGATGGCCACAAAGCCTCCTGCCCGCGCTGTGGCACTCCGTTAGTCACGCAGTGGTTTTTGCCGCGTCAGCGGCCAACGGCTTACGCCTTGGCGGGGCTGTTTATGCTGCTGCTGGCTAACCTGTTTCCTTTCATCAATATGAAGGTGGCCGGGATCAGTAGCGAAGTCACGCTGATGCAAATTCCCGGCGTGATGTTTTCCGAAGATTACGCCAGCCTTGGCACCTTCTTTCTGCTTTTTGTTCAGGCGGTGCCGGCTTTTTGCCTGATAACTATCCTGCTGTTGGTCAACCAGGCAAAATTGCCTTTTGGGCTTAAACGCTGGCTGGCGCGAGTGCTGTTCCAGTTGAAAAGCTGGGGCATGGCGGAAATCTTCCTCGCCGGGGTATTGGTTAGCTTCGTGAAGCTGATGGCCTATGGGGACATTGGCGTGGGCAGCAGCTTTATTCCCTGGTGCCTGTTCTGCATTTTGCAGCTTCGAGCCTTCCAGTGCGTGGACCGGCGCTGGCTTTGGGATGATATTGCGCCCATGCCGCCAGTGCACCATCCGTTAAAAGTTGGTGTGTCGGGGATTAAGCAGGGGCTGCGCTCTTGTTCCTGCTGCACGGCTATCGTTGAGGCGGATACGCTGGTCTGCCCTCGCTGCGGGACACACGGCCACGTTCGCCGCAGGCACAGCCTGCAGTGGACGCTGGCGCTGCTGATCACCTCCATTATGCTTTATCTGCCGGCAAACATTTTGCCGATCATGGTCACCGAAATGCTGGGCAGCAAATATCCTTCCACCATTTTGGCCGGGGTGATCCTGCTCTGGAGTGAGGGATCTTATCCGGTGGCAATGGTGATTTTTATCGCCAGTATCATGGTGCCTACGCTAAAAATGATCGCCATCGCCTGGCTGTGCTGGGATGCAAAAGGGCACGGCAGGCGTGACAGCGAGCGAATGCACCTGATTTATGAAGTTGTTGAGTTTGTCGGCCGCTGGTCGATGATCGACGTATTTGTGATTGCCGTTCTCTCCGCGCTGGTGCGCATGGGTGGGCTGATGAATATCTACCCGGCTATGGGGGCGTTAATGTTTGCCTGTGTAGTGATTTTGACAATGTTTGCTGCGATGACTTTTGACCCTCGCTTGTCCTGGGATCGCGCTGACGATGTAACTGATGAGGAGTCTTCCGAACATGGAAAATAAGCACGGCGAGGCGAAAGTGCAGAAGGTAAAAAACTGGTCGCCGGTTTGGATCTTTCCCATCGTAACGGCGCTGATTGGCGCCTGGATCCTGTTTTATCACTACAGTCATCAGGGGCCGGAAGTGACCCTGATCACCGCCAACGCAGAAGGGATTGAGGGCGGTAAAACCACCATCAAAAGCCGCAGCGTAGACGTTGGGGTAGTGGAGAGTGCACAGCTAACGGACGATCTACACCATGTAGAAATTAAGGCGCGGCTAAATTCCGGGATGGAGAAGCTGCTGCACAAAGATTCCGTGTTCTGGGTGGTAAAACCGCAGGTGGGGCGCGAAGGGATCTCCGGGCTCGGCACGCTGCTGTCCGGCGCCTATATTGAGCTGCAGCCGGGGACCAAAGGCGAGCAGCCCGAGAACTATGCTCTGCTGGATGCGCCGCCGCTGGCGCCACCTGATGCCAAAGGCATTCGCATTACGCTCGACAGTAAAAAAGCGGGCCAGCTTACCCCAGGGGATCCGGTGCTGTTCCGCGGCTACCGCGTAGGCTCGGTGGAAACCAGCACCTTTGATACCAATAAGCGAGCGATTAGCTACCAGCTGTTTATTGCGGCACCAAACGACAGGCTGATTACCAGCAACGTCCGTTTCTGGAAAGACAGCGGCATCGCCGTGGATATGTCCGCCCAGGGGATGCGCGTGGAGATGGGGTCGTTAACCACGCTGTTTAGTGGGGGCGTCAGCTTCGACGTGCCTGAAGGCTGGGAGTGGGGCAAGCCGGTTGAAACGGGCGCTGACTTCCAGCTGTTTGACGATCAGAAAAGCATTCAGGATTCGCTGTATACCAACCATATCGATTACCTGATGTTCTTCAAAGATTCTGTTCGTGGTCTGCAGCCAGGTGCGCCGGTGGAATTCCGCGGCATTCGCCTGGGGACGGTGGCACAGGTTCCGTTCTTCAACGAAAAAATGCGCCAAAGCCTGAATGACGATTTCCGCATTCCGGTGCTGATCCGCATCGAGCCAGAACGTTTGAAAAATATGCTCGAAGATGGCGCGGATATCTCGACCAACCTGCAGGTATTGATCAAGCGCGGGCTGCGTGCCTCGATGAAAACCGGGAGCCTGGTGACCGGAGCGCTGTTTATCGATCTCGATTTCTATCCGAAAGAGAAAGCGCTGGGCGATCTGCCTCAAATCGCGGGCTACCCGCTTATTCCAACGGTGAGCGGCGGCCTGGCGCAAATTCAGCAAAAACTGCTGGAGACGCTGGATAAAATCAACAACCTGCCGATTAACCCGATGCTGGAACAGGCCACGAATACGCTGGCTGAAAGCCAGAAAACGATGCGCCACCTGCAGCAGACGCTAGATAATCTGAACAAGATTACTTCCAGTCAGTCGATGCAGCAGCTACCGGAAGATATGCAGAAAACGCTTCGCGAGCTGAACCGCAGTATGCAGGGCTTCCAGCCGGGCTCTGCGGCCTATAACAAGATGGTGGCGGATATGCAGCGTCTTGATCAGGTGCTGCGCGAGCTGCAGCCGGTATTGCGTACGCTGAACGACAAGAGCAACTCGCTGATATTTGAAGCGAAGGATAAAAAGGATCCGCAGCCGAAGAGGGCACAACCATGAAAAAGTGGCTCACGCTAGCCGCCGTCTTAGCGCTTTCCGCCTGTAGCGGGAGCGACAATGGCAAAACGTACTATCAGCTGCCGCAAACTTCACAGCCTGCTATGCAGGCCGTGAGCCAGCCTGGAAGCCACTTGCTGTGGGTCGATCAGGTCACCGTGCCTGATTTCCTCGCCGGCACAGGGGTGGTTTACCAGACGACCGATGTGCAGTATGTCATCGCCACCAGCAACCTTTGGGCCAGCCCGCTTGACCAGCAGTTGCGCAATGCGCTGGTCAGTAATCTCAGCAGCGCATTGCCAGGCTGGGTGGTTGCCTCCCAGCCGCTAGGCCACGATCAGGATGCGCTCAGCGTGAATGTGACCGGTTTTCACGGCCGCTATGATGGCAAGGTCATTGTCAGCGGAGAGTGGCTCCTGAAGCGTCAGGGCGAAATTATTAAGCGCCCGTTCCATATAGAACTGAAGCAACAGGATGACGGCTACGATGCCATGGTGAAAACCCTGGCTCAGGGCTGGCAGCAGGAAGCGAAGAGTATTGCTTCGGCGCTCACACGCCTTAATTGATAGGTAAAATGATTGGTACAAAAAAGCTGCGATTTTCACCTTCGGGTGGTCGCAGCTTTTCTTTTTTGCTGAACCGGTTAGCGACAGGCGCGCCTCAGTTTTTGTCGAAAAGATAACCAGAATATCGCGGAAATGTGACATTGGCGTGAATTTTGCGCATTGACGCTCACTGAATTTCGCGTTATTGCTTATCCGTGGTTGCACATTTTGTAATCACTGT
Organism: Cedecea sp. Ae19-4; assembly: GCF_059801165.1. NCBI lineage: Bacteria > Pseudomonadati > Pseudomonadota > Gammaproteobacteria > Enterobacterales > Enterobacteriaceae > Cedecea > Cedecea sp. Ae19-4. The sequence goes on from NZ_JBCHWG010000001.1 coordinate 735,493, forward strand.
TTTCTTTTCCACCAGACAATGTAATGAGGGAAACGAGGCATGAAGAGACAAAAACGAGATCGCCTGGAACGGGCACATCAACGTGGTTATCAGGCAGGTATCGCCGGACGCTCAAAAGAGATTTGTCCATATCAGACTCTGAATCAGAGGTCCTACTGGATGGGAGGCTGGCGAGAAGCCATGGAAGACAGGGCGGTTACTGCGTAATCACTGTCTCTTTAGAAAAAGAAACCTCCGCATCGCGGAGGTTTCGCCTTTTTGGACCGGTGTAACATCGATCAGGGTTTAGGGAAAATCCAGACGTGCTGCTCTGGCAACTGGAGATGATGCGGCTGAGCATCACGCATATCATTGCCGTAGGCGCGAATCACGAAATCATCTCCAGAGGTTCTGAAGAGATATTCCCAGCGATCGCCGAGATACATGCTGGTTAACAGCGGCAGCGTCATGCCGTTTTCCCCCGGCAGATCGGCAATCCGTACGCGCTCCACGCGAATCACCGCCGTCCCTTCCTGCCCGGCCACGACGCCAGCCCCAGCTTTGCCCCAGAGCGCCCATCCGCTGCCCTCAATGCGTGCTTTACCGTCGCGAACCTCAGTCACTTTACCGTTCAGGCGGTTATTGCTGCCCATAAACTCGGCGGTGAACAGCGTTTGCGGTGAGCCATACATCTCTTGCGGGGTGCCCTGTTGCTCAATTTTTCCGTTATTCAGCAGCAGAATACGGTCAGAAATGGCCATCGCTTCGTTCTGATCGTGGGTGACCATTAACGCCGACAGCCCTAGCTTGATAATCAGTTCTCTCAGGAAGACGCGGGCTTCTTCGCGCAGCTTCGCATCCAGGTTGGAAAGCGGTTCATCAAGCAAAATCACCGGCGGGTTATAAACCAGCGCCCGGCCAATCGCGACGCGCTGCTGCTGCCCACCGGATAGCTGATAAGGGTGGCGCTGGCCGAGGTGCCCAAGCCCCAACTGATCCAAAACGGCCTGTACGCGCTGGTTGATTTCCGCCGTCGCCACTTTACGCAGCTTGAGCGGGTAAGCGACGTTTTCAAAGACGGTTTTATGCGGCCACAGGGCATAAGACTGGAAGACCAGGCCAAGATTACGTTCTTCGGCCGGGATCTCTTTGCGGGATGCGCCGTCGTAAACGTTGCTTTTGCCGATAACAATTGTGCCCTGGGTGGGTTTTTCCAGTCCGGCGACGGCGCGCAGCAGCGTTGTTTTGCCGCTGCCGGAAGGGCCAAGCAAAGACACGACTTCGCCGCGCTTCAGCTCCATGGAAACGCCTTTCAGCACGGGGTTGTCGCCGTAGGTTAAGTGCAGGTTCTCGACCGATAACTCAATCATGTAATTTCACTCCAAAACGAAGGGCAATGCCGAGCCCTAACACCACGAACAGAATATTAATAAAGGAAAGTGCGGCGACAATATCGATGGCGCCCGCGGCCCACAGCGAAACCAGCATGGAACCGATGGTTTCCGTACCGGGGGAAAGCAGGTAGACGCCGGTAGAATATTCACGCTCAAAGATCAGGAACATCAGCAGCCAGGAGCCAATCAGGCCGTAGCGCGACAGCGGGATGGTGACGTGGCGGGTAATTTGCCCACGGCTTGCCCCGGTGCAGCGGGCGGCCTCTTCCAGTTCCGGCCCAACCTGCAGCAGGGTAGACGAGATAAGGCGCAGGCCATAGGCCATCCACACGACGGTATAGGCCAGCCAGACGCTGAATATTGTGCTGCGCAGCGAGCGTAGCCAGACGATAAGGTTATCCCGCAGCCACTGGGACCACGGCATACCGGAAAGCCAGCCGGACTTCAGCGCGTTATCCAGCCACATCGGCAGGAATAAAAACACCCACAGGAAGGCCAGACCGGCCAGCAGGCCAGGCACGGCACGAGGTACCAGCACGCTGTAGTCCAGGAAGCGGGTCACGTTGTCTGGTTTTCTGTGCATGGCGATGCCGATAAACAGGTAGCAAACCACCGCCAGCGCGCCGCCGATGACCCCTATCGCCATTGAGTTGACGATGGCCCGCAGCAGGTTGGGCTGTTCCCAGATAGTGCGGAAGGTATTGAGCGACAGTTCATCCCACAGTGAAACGCCCACGCCCCAGTTGGAGATAAAGGACCGCAGGATAACGCCAATCAGCGGCACCCCGATGGTAACGGTCAGCCAGAACGCCACGACGGCGCCTGCGACCCAGCGCCATTTACCCAGCGGCAGGGCTCGCGCCTGAGAGGCTTTGCCTTTGACGGTGACAAAGCGGTTTGCCGTGCGCATCAGTCGGCGCTGCAGCATGACCAGCGGGATAGTGATACAAATCAGCACGACAGCGACGGCAGCCATCAGATGATAGGACGGCGTCCCGAGCTTATTGGTGAGCTTGTAGAGATACGTTGCCAGCACCATGTTGCCTTCCGGGTCGCCCAGCACGAGCATCAGACCGAAAACTTCCAGCCCGAGGAAGAACAGCAGCACGGTGGCATATAGCATTGCCGGACGCACCATCGGCAGGCTGACGGCGGTCATCACCTGAAGCGGCGTTGCACCTGCGGTGCGAGCCGCTTCCTCTACGTCGGAACCTACGCTGCGCAGGGCCGAGGAGATGTAGAGATAGGCGTGGGGTACATGCGTCAGGCCTGCGATCACCACGATGCTCGACATGTCGTAGATATTCCACGGCACGAAACCAAGCAGCGACTGCGCCCACAGGGAGAAGAAGCCAACCGGGCCTGCGGCCACCACATAGCCAAATCCCAATACCATCGGCGACACAAAAATAGGCACCAGAATCAGCGGCTCGATGATGCGTCTGCCCGGCAGGTCAGTACGCACCATCAGGAAAGCCAGAATGCCGCCCAGCGGGATGGCAATCACCACCAGGCCAAAGGCCAGAATAAAGCCGCTCTTCAGCGCCAGGTAAAAATCGGAGTCGGTGAAGATAAATTCAAAAGATTCGAGGCTCCACTCCTTCGACGGGGAGAAGAAGGGGGCCGAGAGAAAACTCTGTATAACGATAAACGACAGCGGAATATAGATAACCAGCGCAGTTATCAGCACCACAATGCCGCGCGGCAGGCTTTGCCACTTTCTGCGTAATGCATCCATGTAACGATCCCTCAGGTCAGTTAGCCTGAATAGCCTAATGTGTTCGGGTTAAGCGAGGCGCAGCCGGACGGCACGCCTCATCAAAGGATTATTTCGCGGCGGCTTCGCGCCACTGTTTGATGTAGTCCAGGCGTTTTTTCTGCTGCAGGTATTCCAGCAGGGTTTCATCCACCGGAATCGGCTTCAGGGCGTTGCCGAGTTTTTTGGTCATGCCGTCGATGTCGTTGTCACCGTCGATATCATTGCGGATGGAAGGAATATCCGCCTGATTAGCGAGGATGTTTTGCCCCTTTTCAGACAGCACGTAGTCAATCCACAGCTTCGCCGCGTTGCTGTTTTTCGCTTCATTGCTGATAAAGGAGACGCGTGACAGCACCAGGGTGTAGTCCTTCGGATAAGCGATACCGAGGGAGGTGTCCGTTTTGGCACGGGCTTCGGCGTAAGAGCCCAGAATGTTGAAGCCAATCAGGTTTTCACCCGAGGAGACTCGCTCCATCATGGTGCCGGTTGAGGACTGAACCGAAAGGCCGCCTTTGGCTACATCGGCGAGCGTTTGGAAGTAATTTGGATCGGCCTTGTGATCCTGTACCGAAAGCATAAAACCGAGACCGGATTTTTCAATATCGTAAGTGGTGACTTTTTTGCTGAATTTTTCGGGCTGGCTGGCGATAAGTTTGGCCAACGCTGCATGGCTGTCAGGCACTTCATTGGCTGGGATCAGGCGTTTGTTATAGATAAAAATGACCGGCTCATAGGTGGTACCGTAGGCCTTGTCTTTCCAGACTGCCCACTTCGGCAACTGGCCTTGCTCCGGGGATTTGTATTCCTGGGCATAGTCGGTGGCGAGCTTTAATGCCGTGTCCATGGAAGAACTCCAGACCACGTCACCGCTGGTACCGCCGGCGGCCTGTTCGCTGATATAACGGTTGTACAGCTCGGTGCTGTTCATGTCGTTATATTCTACTTTGATGCCCGGATATGCGGCCTCAAAGCCCTGAATAAGCGGGGCCGCGGTTTTGGTGTCGGTGGTGGAGTAGAGCACCACTTTGCCTTCTTTGGTCGCGGCATCGATGATTTTTTGATAATCCGCCGGATAGCCCTGAGGCACAGCAGAAAATGCAGAGGTAGAGAGCAGCACGGCAGAAGCAAGGCAAGATATACGTAACTTATTCGACATTATTGTTAACCTCTAGTTACATTTGAGAAACTAAAAATCAACATAACGCATAACGTTTTCCAGGCAAGAGGGGGCGTTTTTTATCTTCACGATTTGTGATTTCGAACGTTGTTTAAGCAATTAACGCCATAAAAACCACGGCAAGAAAGCGTCATTCAGGCGGGCGATAGAAACAAAAAAGCACCCACTGCGAGCAATGGATGCTTTCGAGGTAAAGCCAGATGAAACGGTATTAGAAAGCAGACGTGTCTTTGAAAAGACCCACTTTCAGGTCGGTTGCGGTGTAGATCACACGGCCATCAACCAGTACTTCACCGTCAGCCAGGCCCATGATCAGGCGGCGATTCACAACGCGTTTGAAGTGAATGCGGTAGGTAACTTTCTTCGCGGTAGGGAGAACCTGACCGGTAAATTTCACTTCGCCCACGCCCAGCGCGCGGCCTTTGCCTTCGCCACCGAGCCAGCCGAGGTAGAAACCAACCAGCTGCCACATGGCATCAAGCCCCAGACAGCCAGGCATCACCGGGTCACCAATAAAGTGGCAACCAAAGAACCACAGGTCAGGGTTAATATCCAGCTCGGCTTCCACGTAACCTTTATCAAAGTTACCGCCGTCCTCGGTCATCTTGACTACGCGGTCCATCATCAGCATGGAAGGTGCAGGCAGCTGCGGGCCTTCAGCCCCAAACAGTTCGCCACGCCCTGAGGCAAGAAGATCTTCTTTCGTATAGGATTCGCGTTTATCTACCATGTCTACAGTAAGCCTTTTTATAATGAAGCACGCAGGTTAGCTAACACGTGTACGCTCAACAAGTCCGATCAGTTGTGGTTGAACCAGTTGAGCCAGCGTAGCGGCCACGGAAAGCGCTGGCGAACATCCGGCGCCGAGGCCTGAGCAATACGCTCCTGCACCGCACGCATCAGGGTGTTTTGCCCTTCGCCATCCCACGGGAGATTGGTCAATAACGGCAGGGCATCAGCCACGTCGTCAATTGCCCAAATCGAGAATTTATTTTGCTCGACGGCCTCCAGTACATCTTTATGCAGCGACAGGTGACGTACGTTCGCCAGAGGAATAATAACACCCTGGGCACCGCTAAACTCACGCTGCTGACAAATGCGGAAGAAACCTTCCACTTTTTCATTCAGCCCGCCAACGGGCTGTACACGGCCGAACTGATCCACAGAGCCGGTGATCGCAATGTGCTGATAAATAGGGACGTTAGCCAGGGCACTTATCAGGGCGCAAAGCTCAGCCATGGAGGCGCTGTCGCCGTCAACTTCGCTGTAGGACTGCTCGAAGGTAAGGGACGCCGAAAACGGGATTTGCTGGTCAAGCTGCAGCTCTGACATCAGAAATGCCTGCATGATCATCATCCCTTTGGCGTGAATGTTACCGCCGAGTTCTGCCTTGCGCTCTACGTCCGTAAACTCCCCATCACCAACGTGAACCACGCAACTGATACGGGAAGGTTCACCAAAGGCCCGTGGATGACCCGGGAATTCAATGACCGACAGCGCGTTAATCTGGCCGATCATTTCGCCCTCGGTTTCAATCAGGATTTGCTCCATCAGGATTTCATCCTGCATGCGCTCGGCCAGGAAACCTTCGCGCCATTCACGCTGTTCAAGCATTTGTTGGAGCTGTTCGGCGTTAAAGCTGTCTGCTTCGGTAAACGGCGCGACTTCACGCAGCTGGCGTGAAATCCAGGAAGGGCAGAGTGGCAGCATTTCTTGATCGCCCGTGTAGCGGACGGCCTCACGAATCAGCGGTTGCCAGGCATCGGCTGCAGGTGCTGGCAATGACTTCTCAGCGGCGATGGCATAGATCCACTGACACCAAAGCGCCATTTCATCGGCAGAAGCAATTTGCAGATTGTCTTCAAATTCACTGTAGATAGCGGCTGCAGCCAGATCCATCTCCATTTCCTGGAAATCCGCCAGCGAGTCGCGCTCGCCAACCAGGACCAGTTTGAAATCCAACGCTAATGACGGAATTTTTACCGGCAGCGGACGAGTTTCGTCAGGTGAAATCCAGTCGAAACGCCCCTGGGTCATGATTTGTTTCAGGCGTAGCCACAGCAGCGGCTGGGCAAGGACGCTACGCATCGACAGCACCAGGACGCCGCCGTTCACGCGATGGATCAGGCCGGGCTCCAACGACACCTCGCCCGCAAACTGCCGCACGCAGCCGAACAGTTGCTCCGGTTCAACCCAGTCAGCGGCAATAACTTCTCCGCTGGACGCAAAGTTATCGTCAGCGTTCCCGGCCGGGCGCAGGGTGACCCGATTACCTTCAATGAGATAATGTCCGCCGATGATTTCTTCGGCTTCATCATGGGATGCTTCAACGGCCGCGGCGATAAGATCCAGATACTCTTGTTCTTCCGGGGCTTTTATCAGCATTAGATCGACGGAAGAAACGGAAAGGTTGAGTTGCTCAATCCCGTAAACTAAACGAGGTTGAACCGCAGAAAGAGGGGCGGAGTCGGTATCATAAGGCTGTGCAAAAATTTCCTGATAGCTTTCGGTATCAGGCACCAGGGCACGCCAGTCAAGTCGATTAGTCGTCAAAGTCGCTATATTTTTTAATGAGATGTCAAAGGCGCGATTATACAAGAATCGCTCGGGTAGCACACGGATAAAGCAGTAACACAGTTTTATCCCTCTCACAGCTTTGATTTTCAGTTCAGCGAATGGCGTAAAAACTGTTATTCTGAACTAAGTTACACGGTCACACTGAGATCACAATGAAATATCAACAGTTGGAAAATCTCGAGAGCGGCTGGAAGTGGAAGTATCTGGTTAAGAAGCATCGCGAAGGGGAATTAATCACGCGATACATTGAGGCCAGTGCAGCCCAAGAGGCGGTAGAGCAGCTCCTGACGCTGGAGAATGTGCCGGTTCTGGTTCAGAGCTGGATTGATCAGCATATGAACCCGGCGCTGCATAACCGCATGAAGCAAACGATTCGTGCGCGGCGTAAAAGGCATTTTAACGCTGAGCATCAGCATACCCGCAAGAAATCCATCGATCTGGAATATCTTGTCTGGCAACGTCTGGCCGGGCTTGCTCAACGTCGCGGCAATACGCTTTCGGAAACGGTTGTTCAGCTGATTGAAGATGCGGAGCGCAAAGAGAAGGTGGAAAGCAAGATGTCGACGCTTAAGCAGGATCTGCAGGCTATGCTCGGTAAAAAATAAAGCACTGAAAGCGTGCACGACCTCGCCATCGCGAAGTCTCAGACAATAAAAAACCCCGCCATGGCGGGGTTTTTGTTCAAGGAAGGGTAACTTATGCCGCAGGCTGAGTTACAACTTCTTTGATACCTTTAACTTCGATCTCAACGCGACGATCTGGAGCCAGGCAGTCGATCAGTTTAGCTTTAGGCGCTACTTTGTCACAGGTGTTGCCGGTAACTGGGTTAGCTTTGCCCATGCCACGTGGAGAGATTTTGTTCGCTGGGATACCTTTAGAGATCAGGTAATCAACAACGCTCTGTGCACGTTTTTCAGACAGTTTCAGGTTGTACTGCTCGGAACCGATACGGTCGGTATAGCCCAGAACAACAACGGAACCATCTTTAGGATCCAGGTTGCTCAGCTGGGTGTACAGCTGATCCAGTGCCTGCTGACCTTCTGGTTTCAGGGTTGCTTTGTTGAAGTTGAACAGAACGTCAGACTTCAGAGTGAAGTGTTTGGTCTGTACTTCTGGAGCTGGAGCTGGAGCTACAACTGGTGCAGCTTCTTCCTGCTGGCCAAAGCGGTAGGAAACACCTACGCTCAGCATGCCGTTGTCAGGACGAACGCCAACGGTCTGTGCATCACCGATGTTGTTAACCCACTGGTATTCCAGACGGGTAGCGATGTCACGGGTAACTGCCCACTCAACACCACCAGCGAATACTGGGGAAACACCGGTGTCGTGGTTTTTACCAGCTTTGGTGTTTGTAGAGTCTGCACGCCATACCATGCCGCCCAGACGGGTGTAGATGTCCAGGTCGTCAGTGATTGGGTAACCCAGTTTGGTGGTCAGCTGTACGCCCTGAGCTTTGAAGGCACCGCTAACTTCGCTGCCTTTGTAAGGCATACGGCCAAGCCAGTCATAACCCATTTCAAAACCAACGTACGGGTTAACCTGATAACCACCGAAGGCACCAGCGCCCAGCTGGCTTTCGTGGGTGTTACCGTTGTTTTGCAGGTCCTTGTTATACCAGCCGGTATCGTGGAACTGAGACCAGCCCAGTTTACCACCTGCATACCAGGTGTTATCTTTCGGTGCGGCCTGCGCTACGGTAGCGAAGCCAGCCAGTGCCACTGCAATCGCGATAGCTGTCTTTTTCATTTTTTGCGCCTCATTATCATCCAAAAGGCCATGAGCTCTAAACCAATTTAAAGCCCAGGGTTAAATCCTTCGCCCGGGTTTACGCTCAATTGTTACTCTACCGATATATCGGTGTTATGAAGAGCAACCCTGGCGAGGTAAAGTCTACAACGTAGTTGGAAAGTTACAAGTGTGAAGTCCGTCAGGCATATGAAAAAAAACGACTTGCATACATATTTTTTTACAGAATGGACTGTTTTTTGAGCGGGGCGCCTATCCAATAAACCCCGTCAAACCGCCATATGACGGGAGTTTTTGAGTCATGACAGCGGATTATATGGCATACGTAAAAAATTCCAGGATTTCTCCTAAATTTACTTAATGATACAAACTAGAATGAATTTTTAGGCCATTTCGTGGTCTTGAACCGGATGTTCCTGTGCTGGTTGGACGCATAATAAAGCCCATCGCATTGCCAGCTTCGGCTGCTATTGTCAGCCGTAAATGTTCTTCATCTGTTAATTCTTCCGTAAGCCAGCCGATGACTACGCTGTAATTTCCCGTCTGCAAAGCTTTCACCATGGCATCAACGGTGCAGAGAGGATCTAACTGATTTGCCTGCATCACTTTTGCCAGCGGCAGCCCAGCCGCCTGCAGCCATGTACGGCTGAGTTTTTGCTGCGGTGTTAGCCATAGCTGCCAGCGGGATTGTTGTCCCAACTGCTGTAATAAAGGTAGCAGAATAAACTGCGTAACCCATGGGCTCTCTTCGCTGTAGACCACTTCACTGATTAACCCCTGTACGCTGTTATCAGAGAGAGACTGCGCCGGGGTGTGCGCAGTAACTGCAACATGACGAAAGTGAGTTTGAGCGTTATGTGAGTGCATAGTGAGTCCCGCCTAATGGGTTACTGTATGCATATACAGTAATATCTGTGCGAACAAAGATCAACCGGAATTTCGGAAAGTGTCTCGCATTTTCCGTACGCAAAAGCGACACCGATGAAATTGTCGTTGCCATTAGCTTTAACCTTACTTATTTTCAGGGATTAAGAGGGTTAGTAACTAAAGCAGCTATTTACCAGTTGATATATAAGGACATATTATGAAAAAGGTGACATTTCTTAGAATTCATAAATCACGGAAATATCTTTCGTCACTGGGTAAAATCGGCTACAGACCGTTATTTGGCGGTTATAGTCTGACCGTCGACGGTGTGGTTTTTGCTATGGTGGCGGAAGGTGAGCTTTACCTGCGAGCTTGTGAACAGTGCGCGGAATATTTCATCCAAAAGTCGGCCCCACCGCTGATGTACAGTAAACGGGGGCTCCCAGTCGCACTGAATTACTATCGTGTCGATGAAGAGCTTTGGGAAAATCCCGATAAACTCGTCCAGCTCTCTTCCCTGGCTTTACGAAGCGCCCAATGGGAGAAGACACAAATTAAGATACGTTCTCGCCGCCTTAAGGATCTCCCCAATCTTTCCCTGAATATTGAAGTTATGCTTCGTGAGGTGGGCATTAATGATCCACAAACGCTTCAACTCTTTGGGGCAAAACGGTCATGGCTAAAATTACGCAGTACCCGGAAAACGGTAGGTATTAAAGTACTGCTCGCGCTTGCAGGCGCTATTCGTGGTGTTCATGAGGCTGTACTGCCTGCTGATGTTCGCAAAGAATTGACGGACTGGTGGCGCCGCTATGAGCAGCGGCGCCAGCCTTATTCTGAGCACTGAGAGATTTGTTGCTGAAGACGAGAGATCTCTGGCAGAAGCGCAATTAATAACCCAATTTGTTGCAGCACCAGGGGTTCTTTTGTGTCTGCCCGAGTCTCAAGCTGCGAGATGCGGGCGGAGAGCCCTGTCAGAGCAGCCTGAACGCGTCCTTCATCGACAGGCAAGTGATGCAGTGCGTCATCAACGTAGCAGACGGCGTCATCAAGCAACATTAACGTATCGCCGTGGTTGAGTTTTTCCCTGTGCGCACCTAATGCAGAGATATAGCTGTTAAACGAGTGGTTCAGGCAAAGCAGACGGAACGCCGCTTCCCGCATCTCAGCGGAGACTCGAGGCTCGGAAGACATATTTGAAACCACGGAGGCCAGCTCGGCGTCTCTGTTATGGGCATCCCGCCGGGCAATGCGATATTCCAGGCGGTTATCACGTCCCTGATGGTACTGCTCAAGAATGGCATCCAGATAGCGACAATTGGCGTTGAACGCACGTTCAACGACTCGTGAAAGCCGGCGGAATTGCCAGTCAGGCCAGATGAAACTCACCGCCGCCCAGGCTATTGCGCAGCCTAAGAGGGTATCAATCACGCGCGGGAGAGCGACTTCAAAACCTTCTCCTAGCAGATTAAAACACAGTAATACCAGCAGAGTAATAAACATGGTGGCGTGGGCGTATTGCACATTGCGGAAAGCGAAGAACAGCACGCCAGTAATGACGATCAGTATCAACTGGCCTTCGAGAGACGGGACAAGCCAAAGTAAAGGCAGGCCAACGGCCACCCCAACCAGCGTGCCGATGATACGCAGCGCTAAGCGTCGCCGGGTTGCACTGTAGTTGGGCTGGCAGACAAACAAGCTGGTCAGAAGTATCCAGTAACCATGCTGCAAACCCGTAAACTGAATAAACGCATAGCCCACACAGAGCACCAGGGACATCCGCACCGCGTGACGAAAGAGTGCGGATTCAGGCGTGAGGTTAAGCTTCAGCCGCTGCCAGATATCATCGAAGCCGGTCAGCTTGTCGTCTGCCAGACGATTCTCGGGATCGTTCTGTGGCTCAGCAATCGCCTGTTCTGATTCAATGTTTGCCAGTTGCGCATCAATTGCCCTCAAGTTTGTAATCAGAAAGCCTAACGCTTTTATCTCAGACGTTGTTGCATGGCTGGCACGAATTCGGTCCAGAGCGGAGTCCAGATGAGTAAATGCGCGTTCAAACCGTGGGTCGTGCTGATAAGGGACTCGCAGCAGGATTGATCGAGAGAGCTGCTGGCAGGCATGAGATTGCATCGTTAGCAGACGCTGAAAGCGGAACATCACGTCGCTATAGCGAAACTTATCGCGTAAGGCCTGGTACTGAATATGAGACGAGCTCGCCCGCTCGTGAATATCCTGGGCTACGAAATAATAGTGAAGTGTTCGACGAGTCCCTCTCTGCCCCCGATCGCCGCGGAGGCGAGTTAGTAATGAGCTTTTCGTCTGGTTTAGCGTGGTGACTAATTGGCTGTTAGCCATAGCCAACTGGAGCATTGGAGCCTGGCTTTCTTCTTCGATATCAGGATCAAACAGCGAGGCTTTAATTTCCAGAAAGCTCGCGAGGCTTTCATAACAGCGTGCCAGGTTGTCCTGCAGGGGCCGAATCGGGAAAATTAAATGGCCTGCTAAGGTCAGCAGGTTATACCAGACGGCGCCGGCTAAAAGGAACAGTGGTTGCTGATACCAGTGCTCGTAGAGGGAAATACCGAGCATCGTGTAGATAGCAATCAGCAATGCACCAAAGGCAATGGTGGCATAGCGTTGGCCCAGCCCTCCAAGGAGGATAAATCCGCTGGTGGAGACCGTTAAGCCCACGGCAAACAGCCACGGCCAGGGAAACAGCAGCTCAACAGACGCTGAAGCAATGAAAAAGCTGACTAAAGTGATCAGTAAATTTCGTAGCCTACCACTTACCCGGTCGTCGAGATCGGCCAGGGCGGCAGCCACAACGCCAAGCGTGAGGGGGATCGTCAGCTTGACTTCACCGAGCCACCACGGCAGTGCCGCAGTGCCTGCAAGGGCAATAAATATGCGCAAGTTGTAAAGCCAGGCGCTGTTCCAGGTGTAACGACGTACCAGTGGGCTTAGGGTCAGCACAACGGCTCCTTACTGGAAACGGCGACGTGCATTGGATTCGCGTGCTGCTCTTGCCACTTCGACTGGAACAACCCGGCGACCAACGGGCCATAACGCAATGACAGCAATCTTGAAGTTCGCAATTCCTACAGGGATCCCAATTACGGTAATACACTGCGCGATGCCCGCCATGATATGCATAATGCACAGCCACCAGCCGAAGAAGATCAGCCAGAGAACATTCAACAGTGTCCCCCCCGTATTTAGCAGCGTATTTTTACCCTGTGGATTAAGCTCATCCACATGAATGGCTTCATTGCCGTAGGGCACAAAGGAAAGCTTGGTGATTTCCCAGCAGGAGCGAGTCAGTGGCAGGGTGAAAATCAGCACAATACTCACCAGCGTGGCAAATAGCCAGGAGAGGGTGGTCAAGAAGCCACCCAGCACGAAGTTCAGAACATTAAGTACGGTACGCATAGTGACGCTTCCCTGACAGAAAAATAAAGAGTGATTAACCGCAGAAATTATAACGCGTTTTTACTCTGGAGCGTCATTCCATCGGCAGTTAAACTTGAGCCATAACTCTTACATTGGATCGGGCAACGTAATGGAACTCAAAGCAACTTCTCTTGGCAAGCATTTAGCTCAGCACCCTTATAACCGGGTCAAACTGCTGCCTGCCGGCGTTGAGGTTAAAGGCGATCGCCACGAATATCTTATTCCATTCAATCAGTTAATCGCGATTAACTGTAAGCGTGGCCTGGTTTGGGGAGAGCTTGAATTCGTTCTTCCAGATGACAAAGTGGTTCGCCTGCACGGTACCGAATGGGCGGAGACCCAGCGCTTTTTCCATCATCTGAGTTCGCTCTGGCTCAACTGGAGCACGGAGATGAGTGAAGTTGCCGCCGAAGTATTAACCGCTCAGCGAGAGGAGATTGCGCAGCGCACTCGCAAGGAGCTGTGGTTCCGGAGAAGTGATATGCAGGCGTTACAGGATAACCTCCGCGCAGCTATTTCAGCCCTCCCGCTACCGCATGCCCGACTTGGTGAGTTCGAAAATTGCCGGGAAGCGTGGGCCATATGTAAAGCCTGGCTTGAACAGGGTGAAGAGCGCCGACACCAGCGTAATAGCGCTTATACCGAACGGATGCTGGAAAAATATGCCGCTTTCTTTGAGCTGGTTGAAAGTTCGCCGCTGAATCCGTCTCAGGCCAGGGCGGTGGTGAATGGAGAAGATTCGCTCCTGGTGCTGGCTGGGGCCGGTAGCGGCAAAACCTCCGTTCTTGTGGCGCGTGCCGGATGGTTGTTACAGCGCGGTGAAGCAACAGAGGAGCAAATCCTGCTGTTAGCCTTTGGCCGTCAGGCCGCGCAGGAAATGGATGAGCGTATAGCCAGCCGCCTTAATACCGAAGCGATTTCTGCCAGAACTTTCCATTCACTGGCGCTACACATCATTCAACAGGGGAGCAAAAAAGCCCCTCGAGTCAGTGAACTTGAGAGCGACACAGCGGCTCGCCATCAGTTGCTGATCGACAGCTGGCAGCAGCAATGCCGGGAAAAGAAGGCGATGGCCAAAGGCTGGCGGCAATGGCTTAGCGAAGAGCTTGAGTGGGATGTTCCAGAAGGTGAATACTGGCAGGACAAACGCCTGGCGAAGCGGCTTGCCAGCCGGCTCGACCGCTGGCTCGGCCTGATGCGGATGCACGGAGGTTCACAGGCTGAAATGATAGACAGCGCGCCAGAAGAGGTCAGAGAACTCTTCACTAAACGTATTAAGCTGATGGCGCCATTGTTAAAAAGCTGGAAAGCCGCCCTGAAAGCCGAAGAGGCGGTAGATTTCTCCGGGCTGATTCATCAGGCAATTAATGTGCTCGAAAAGGGGCGTTTTATCAGCCCGTGGAAGCATATCCTTGTCGACGAGTTTCAGGACATTTCTCCCCAGCGGGCCGCCTTACTGGCTGCTTTAAGACGGCAGAATTCCCATACTTCGCTTTATGCCGTGGGAGATGACTGGCAGGCAATCTATCGATTTAGCGGAGCAGAAATGACGCTCACCACGGCATTTAGCCACCATTTTGGGGAGGGTGACAGCTGCGCTCTGGATACTACTTATCGTTTTAACGACCGAATTGGCGAGATTGCTAACGGTTTTGTACAGCAAAATCCGTATCAACTGCGTAAGCCGCTCAATAGCCTCTCTAAAGGGGACAAAAAATCGGTAACTCTGCTTGCCGATGACAGGCTCGATGATTTGCTGGACAAACTTAGTGGGTACGCCTTGCCCGAACAGCGAATTTTGGTGCTCGCGCGGTATCACTATTTGCGTCCGGAAAGTCTGGAAAAAGCCTCCACGCGATGGCCTAAGCTCAACATCGATTTTATGACTATCCACGCCAGCAAAGGGCAGCAGGCGGACTATGTGATCATTCTTGGTTTGCAGGATGGAAAAGAAGGTTTTCCGGCACCCGCGCGGGAGTCAATCATGGAGCAGGCGCTCCTGCCACAGCCGGAGGATTTCCCGGACGCAGAGGAGCGGCGTTTACTTTATGTCGCGCTGACGCGGGCACGTCATCGGGTCTGGCTTATGTTCAACAAGCAGGAACCTTCTGTCTTTGTTGAGGCACTTAAGCGGCTGGGTGTGCCCGCGGCTAATCGCCCGTGATTATTTCAGGCGTTCATTCAGATAGCGTTGGTAATCCGGAATAAGAATATCCACGCTCTCATTGAAGCCCGGAGAGTGAATAATAAAGTCTGCGGTAGAAAGGTTGGTGGCGACCGGGATATTCCAGACGGTCGCCAGGCGCAGCAGGGCCTTAACGTCGGGATCGTGAGGAACGGCATTGAGCGGGTCCCAGAAGAAAATCAGGACATCAATTTTACCTTCGGAAATTAAAGCGCCTACCTGTTGGTCGCCCCCCATTGGGCCACTGAGCATGGCGTTGACTTCAAGCCCTGTTGCTCGCTGAATTAAATTACCCGTTGTCCCGGTGGCATAGAGAGTGTGGTTGGCAAGCGTTGCTTTGTGGCGCTGTACCCACTTCAAAAGCGCGTCCTTACAGTGATCGTGGGCAACCAGTGCGATATGTTTTTTTACCGCAAGGGTGCGGGTTGTTAGTTCCATTCTCTTTTCCTGGGTAGTTTTAGGCTGCTAACAGATTACTAAAAGCGCCCGGGGCTGCAAGAGCAGAACGTCAAAAAAGCGAGGCATCTCGAGGCATTGCTATGGGTTGTGGGTCTCATTTGCCCAGCGTAGAAAACGCGCCCGTGTCGGATTATCGGCCCGGCTGAACCAGTATCTCAGCCGTTGCTCTGTTAGCACTTCAGACTGCGCCGGTGGAAGATCTGGATTAGCCTGGGCAAATTGCAGAATACCTTCGTTGGCCATGCGGTTTGCGAATCCGGGCATTGACGCTTTTTTTTCTGATTTGTTATAGCGCTGTGTCTCTTCTTCATAATCCGTTCCGGTTGGATCGGGTTTGATCTCCAAAATATCGGTTCGGATGGGAATGGAATGCTCCTGTCCGTCCTGCAGCTTAATTTGAAAGGCGGCTCCAGAATGATTGGGATCTTTTAGCGGTATAACAATATTGACCTGATCTATCTCTTTGGTGTCAAAACTGATCACCGTCGGGGGGGAAACCCCAGAAGACCGGCTGCGTGCGTTGTTTATTTTTTTTTCAACGCGCAGAACCAACTGATGAGGCCCATTATCTATTTCAATGCTGTCCGCCCCTTTAAGGAGCGAGCTGGAAACTCTTTTACCATCCAGAACCAGTAAATCCACATCGGCTGAAAGGCGCAGCGTGGTTCCCCATACCAGGGTTGGCAGCATCAATATTAGCCCTGCAAGTGGCAGACCTGCTCTCATTTCACTCTCCCTGGTGAACATGCTGAGTGGATATTTCAAAGTTTTTCCTGAGACCTGTTTATTAACATATAGACATATTTTCAGAAATTGCGCGCCTGAGTATCCAGTAGAAAGATGGCTGGGTGACGGGGTTTGGCATACACTTCAGACAACATCTTAGGGGGCGCTATGAAACAAAGTGATATCGAAAATATCCTGAAAACCACCCGTACCATTGCGCTGGTGGGGGCCAGCGACAAGCCCGATCGTCCGAGTTATCGGGTGATGGATTACCTGCTCAAACAAGGTTATGAGGTTATTCCTGTGTCGCCGAAGGTCGCGGGTAAAACGCTGTTAGGGCAGCAGGGCTATGCCACGCTTGCGGACGTACCGAAGAAAATTGATATGGTCGATGTGTTCCGTAATTCTGAGGCCGCCTGGGGCGTAGCGCAGGATGCCATCGCCGTGGGAGCGAAAACGCTATGGATGCAGCTTGGCGTGATTAATGAGCAGGCTGCGGTGCTGGCACAGAATGCGGGATTAAGCGTTGTGATGGATAAATGCCCGGCGATTGAAATCCCTCGCCTTGGGCTGGCGAAATAAGAAAAACCCCGCATCGGCGGGGTTTTTAATCAGTTACGCAGGCGTGGGGCCTGAAGCTGTTGGCGTATCGAGGCAGCCAGTTCGTCCATTGACGGCTGTTCAGGGTGCTCGTCGTCATCTTCAGAACTGAGCTGAGCTTCGGCGAGATAGGTATGAATCGCCTGGCCATCCTCATCTTCCATGACAACGTGGTACCACGGTGCCGCGCGGAGTGCGCTATTGTCGGCCAGATCGTCTTCCTGCGGCT
This sequence comes from Cedecea sp. Ae19-4, assembly GCF_059801165.1. NCBI lineage: Bacteria > Pseudomonadati > Pseudomonadota > Gammaproteobacteria > Enterobacterales > Enterobacteriaceae > Cedecea > Cedecea sp. Ae19-4. The sequence continues at coordinate 752,641 of NZ_JBCHWG010000001.1, forward strand.
CATCGAGCGAATACTCGGGGTCAATGTCGACCACTACGCCCAGATAGCCCAGTAAAGAATGGCGAACCTGCTGGCCAATACCGAATTTGCTGGCAATCATAGTCACCTCCCGGGAACATTACTCTGCATACGAATATGCGGGCAATTTCCGCCTTTTCAAGCTACATGACTCGACAGGCAAACCCTTTCAGATACAGCCCTTCCGGGTAGGTTGCGATCACCGGGTGATCGGCCGCCTGGCGGAACTGTTCTATAAATTGTACATCACGCCCGGCATCTACGGCGGCATCGGCGATGATTTTCTGGAATAAATCTGTGGTCATCAGCCCGGAGCAGGAGAAAGTCATCAGAATGCCGCCAGGGTTCAGTAACTGAATCGCTAACATGTTGATGTCTTTATAGCCCCGGCAGGCGCCCGCCAGCTGGTTTTTGTTTTCAACAAATTTAGGCGGGTCCATGACGATGACGTCGAATTTCTCGCCCTGGTCGCGATATTTGCGCAGCAGTTTGAACACATCGTCACGAAGAAACTCGGCTTTGCTGAGATCAAGCTTGTTCAGCTCTACGTTTTTTCTGGCGATATCCAGCGCATCCTGAGAGGTATCCACGCTTACCACCTGGCTGCAGTTACCCATCAACGCGGAAACGGCAAAACCACCGGTGTAGGAGAAGCAGTTCAGGACGCGTTTATTATCAACGTAGCGGCGAGTGGCGAAACGGCTGTCGCGCTGATCGAGGTAATAGCCCGTTTTATGCCCGCCCTGAATGTCTACCAGCAGCTTCATACCGTGTTCTTCGATAGGCAGCAGGGCAGGAGGCAGTTCACCGCTGACCGGCCCCTGAGTCAAAGCCATGCCTTCTTTCTTACGCACGGTCACATCGGAGCGATCGTAAACAGAGCATTCAGGGTAGAGAGACTGCAGGGCGGCAACGAGGGCCGGGCGCTGATATTCTGCGCCGGCAGACAACAGCTGCAGCACCAGGAAGTTGCCAAAACGATCGATAGTCACGCCCGGTAAACCGTCAGATTCACCGGCGATCAGTCGGTAGCTGTCCAGCCCATCACGCTTAGCCAGCCAGTCTCTCCACTGCTGGGCCTGCTGCAGGCGGCGAGTAAAGAAGGCGATATCAATACTTTCAGCCTGATCAAAGGTCCAGACGCGGGCGCGGATTTGCGATTCAGGGGAATATGCCGCTCGGGCTAGCCATTTGCCCTGGCTGTCCACCACATCAACCGTTTCACCGAGACTGGCCTTGCCTTCCAGGCGTGCAACAGCCCCAGAGAAAACCCATGGATGACGGCGCAATAACGACTTCTCACGCCCTTTGGCTAACACTAAACGTACGCTCATAATTTATTTGCTGCTTCGCTAAGAAATGGGCGCCATTTTCCGGTTTAGGGCCGCTAATTGCAATTTATTCACGTGAAAGCCTCACAGAGTGGGTTACTGCCAAAGAAAAAAACACGGGGTTTGTTAGACTTAGAACTGTTTTGAGCGTTCAGGCGGAGGCAATGATGAGTTCAGACAAACAGTGCGTGAAGTGTTGGGTACACGGCATGGTTCAGGGCGTGGGCTTTCGTTACAGCACTCAGCGTGAGGGGGAAAAGCTTGGCTTAACCGGCTATGCCCGTAACCTGGATGATGGCAGCGTGGAGGTGGTGGCCTGCGGAGAGGCGGGGCAGGTTGAAAAGCTACTGGCGTGGCTAAAAGCCGGCGGGCCACGTAGCGCCAGGGTTGATAAAGTTCTGACTGAACCGTATCAACCCGAACGCGAATGGATCAACTTTGGTATCCGCTACTAGATACACTTCACCGGTTTTGGCAGGCCAGCGATTTTTGTGGCCTGTTTGGCCGGGCCTTTCGGGAACAGGCGATAAAGATAGCGGCTGTTGCCTTTCTCTTCGCCGAACTTGTTCGCCATAGCCTTAACCAGCATGCGAATGGCCGGGGAGGTATTAAACTCCAGATAAAACTCGCGTACGAAGCGAACCACTTCCCAGTGCTCTACCGCCAGGGTAATGCCTTCTTTGGCGGCAATCTCTTCCGCCAGCGGCTCGCTCCACTCCTGGCTATTTTTCAGGTAGCCATCGGCATCTGTCTCTATTTCTCTGCCTTCAAAGGTCAACATAGTTATCCGCTATTTACGTCAAATCGGGCGAAGTGTAGCAAATTTTCTCTGTGGGCTTAAGGGCGGAATGCTGCAGGATTGAGGGCAAAAAAAAGAGAATGCACAAGGCATTCTCTTTTAGGGATTACGGCATCAGTTAGTCGCGGCTGGCAAAACCAAGGATGCTCAGCAGGCTAACGAAGATGTTGTAAAGAGAAACATACAGGCTTACGGTCGCGCGGATGTAGTTTGTTTCGCCGCCGCGGATAATGTTGCTGGTCTCAAACAGGATGGCGCCAGAAGAGATCAGGATAAACACCGCGCTAATCGCCAGGTGCAGAGCCGGGAGCTGCAGGAAGATGTTTGCCACCATACCAATCAGCACAACCACCACGCCCGCCATCAGCATGCCGCCGAGGAAGGACATGTCTTTACGTGTTGTCAGCACATAAGCAGAGCAGCTAAAGAAGACCAGTGCGGTACCACCCAGCGCCAGGCCAATAACATCACCCATGCCTGCGGACAGATACGCATTCAGCATTGGCCCCAGGATATAGCCCAGGAAGCCGGTAAAGGCGAATGCAGACAAAATGCCCACTGGTTTATCCGCAGTTTTGTAGGTCAGGAACATCAGGCCGTACATGCCGACCAGCGTCAGAATCAGCCCTGGAGAAGGCAGCATCAGTACGGTGCTGGCGGTTGCCGTCAACGCGGAAAATGCCAGCGTTAAACTCAGCAGGAAATAGGTATTACGTAGCACCTTGTGGGTGCTGAGCAGTGACGAACGGTCACGCGAGGAGGTAATAATGCGATCCATTCTAAACTCTCTCTTTTTTACAGGTGTTTTATGGTCATGAGCATAATGCCCGCCTTTATTAGACAAAAGCCTTTTTACCCATCTTTACCTCGTGCAGTTTATCACATTGTAAAAAATTAATGCCATAACACCCACTTATAGGTGGCTGAAAAATATTGCTTTATTACCTAAAGCCGACTAAGAGTGTTAGCCGTACCGTCGTTAAATAACATTAATAAGGCGTAGGTCATGAAAGCAAACAACAACACATTCTCAAAATCATTGGTTGCTCTGGGTCTGCTCAGCGCTATTTCCAGCGCATGGGCAGCAGACGTTCCGCCGGGAACCGAGCTTGCAGCCAAACAGGAGCTGGTACGTAACAACGGCAGTGAACCGGCGTCGCTGGATCCCCACAAAGTGGAGAGCGACGTTGAAAGTAATATTATCGGCGACTTTTTTGACGGCCTGATTCGCGTCAAAAACGATGGTTCTATCGAACCTCATCTGGCCGAAAAATGGGATAACCAGGACAACAAAGTCTGGACATTCCATCTGCGTCCGGGGATTAAGTGGTCCAACGGTGAACCTATCACTGCGCAGGACGTGGTCTGGAGCTGGAAGCGGTTAGTCGATCCTAAAACGGGCTCCCCTTACGCAACTTATCCCGGCACGATGCATATCGAAAATGCCAATGACATTGCCGAAGGCAAAAAGCCGGTCGATAGCCTGGGTGTGAAGGCGCTGGATGCCAACACCGTTCAGGTGACGCTGGACCAGCCAACGTCGGCCTTCCTGCTGATGCTTGGCCATACGTCTATGGTACCGGTGAGCGAAGCTGCGGTAGAAAAATTTGGGGATAAATGGACCCAGCCGGCCAACTTCGTGAGCAGCGGTCCGTATAAGCTGTCGCAGTGGGTGGTGAACGAGAAAGTCGTCGGCGAGCGTAATAAGCAGTACTGGGACGATGCTCATACGGTGATTAATAAGGTGACTTATCTGCCTGTGACTTCCGGTACAGCAGATATAAACCGCTATAAAGCGGGTGAGATCGACATCACCTATACCGTGCCGGAAACGCTGTTTGCCTCACTGAAAAAATCGATTCCGGACCAGGTCCATATCACGCCTTATCTGTCCACTTACTATTATGAATTCAATACCACCAAAGCGCCGTTTAACGACCCACGCGTTCGTCTGGCATTAAACCTGGCGCTGGATAAAGATATCATCGCCGGTAAGGTGTTAGGGCAGGGGCAAAAGCCTGCGTGGCTGGTAAGCCAACCTAAAATTGGCGGGATAACGCTTAAGCCTGCGGAGTACGGTAGCTGGAGCCACGATAAGCGTGTCGCTGAGGCGAAGAAATTGCTGGCAGAGGCGGGTTTTAACGAATCTCATCCGCTGAAGTTCAACCTGCTTTATAACACCTCGGAATCTCACCAGCGCATTGCCATTGCGGCCAGTTCAATGTGGAAGAAGAACATCGGCGTCGAGGCGAAGCTCCAAAACCAGGAATGGAAAACCATGCTGGATACCAAACGTACCGGCAATTATGACCTGGTGCGCTACGGCTGGATTGCCGACTACGATGATGCGGCGACCTACCTGAATAACTTCCGTACCGGCGATAGCCAGAACAGTTCCAAATACAGCAATCCTGCCTACGATGAGATCATCGCTAAGGCTTCACAGGCCACCACCCAGGAAGAACGTGCGAAGTACTATCAGCAGGCCGAAGATATTCTTGCGAAAGACGTCCCGACCATCCCTATCTACCACTATGTGAAGGTTCAACTGGTGAAACCTTACGTAGGAGGTTATGCACCGAGCACGCTGGGCAAATATTTAACCCAGGATCTCTACATCAAAAAGCACTAATGCTGACGCTGCCCTCTCCGGAGGGCAGAAAAGCGGCTTGAAACTGAGCATGTTGCTGCTGTTTCAGGCAAATAACACAAATATGATGAAATTTCAGGCGATTGAACAAAATCGTGCTTTACATGAAGTATGGGTATGTTTATAGTTCGCCTCGTTGGAAGTGTGGCCGAGCGGTTGAAGGCACCGGTCTTGAAAACCGGCGACCCGAAAGGGTTCCAGAGTTCGAATCTCTGCGCTTCCGCCAACAAATTCAAGGGGTTGCCGAAAGGCGACCCCTTTTGTTTTTGGGGTGTTGGTATAGTGTTGGTATATTCACTTGGTATATTCTTGTCCTTAGCCCTCTCATTTTCCCTCTGTTTTGCTCAGTACCGGTGCCGCGAGTGTTGGTGAAATTTTCACTTTTCGGTCATACGTCGTCACCTGACTTTCTGTTTTGTGGCCTGAGAAGAGTTGCTTGTCCCTACTGCTCCCTTCGTAATCTGAAATAGCCTTGGCCTTAATGTCGTGAAATGTTCCGGGTACAGCGTGGCCCAGTTTTAAAGCTGCAGCTTTCTTTGCTTTATTCCACCAGGTGTTGAACGTTTTCTTATTCATGGCGCCGCCTGATGGCCCAGGAATTAGAAAGCCGGCCGCAGACCTTCCAGACAATTTTTCAATAGCCAGATCAACCGCCGCTCGAAGGCGGGGGGACCACTGCTTGATCTGCTTTTTACCAGTTTTGTTTTGCTCAATAAAAATCCCTTCATGCCTGACGTCTGCGATCCGCAGATCCAGAACGTCACCCTCGCGCGCGGCGCAAAGATATGAAATCTCCATTGCCACCTGAATCTCTGGGGCGGCGCATTCGTACACAGCGAGGTAATCTTCATCGGGGATATAAACGTCCCGGTCGATGAGAGTGAATTTTCGAATCCCCTTGCAGGGGTTGCCATTCACATACCCTCGCTCAAAACCCCAGCCAAATACACGGGACATGCTGGCCACTTCTTGGTTGGCCTGATTTTTACTGCTCATCCCGCGCTTATCCATAAAAATACGAACCTGTTCAATCCGTATATCGTCGGCCTTCATTTTTCCGAACACGGCCAATAGTTGTTTCTGATGCTGGTGGTAGTCCTGCTGCGTTCGTAGCGCCCGCTCGGTAAACGCCGGGCTTTCGATAAACATGCCCCACAATTTGGCAAAGGTCATAACGTCATGGCGCTTGGCCTTTTCCTCTTCATATCTTTGCCAAAGTTTTGAGATCGATGTTTCACGGATTTTCCCCAGACTAATACTTAGTTTGGTTCCCTTTGGCTTCCAGACATAGCTGTACTTATTTTTTGTTACCCGCGGTGGAAGGTGGGTATCTTTAGGATCTTTTCTTGGCCTGCCCATAGATAGCGTCGAAGTCCGGCTCTGTTGCAACATATTCGTCAACCTTTGGTAGTTCGGTGGTCCCCGGCAAAATATTTCTGCGCAACACGATTGGGCGATTCCGTCCATCAGTTGTGAATGGAATGCCGTGACAGCGCAACTGGCGCTGCTGCTGCGTATAACGCATATATCCGGTGATTTCCTGAATCTCCTGAGGTGACAACGTAAGTTCATGCATAGGTCATCCCCTGATGACCGGCCTGATAAAGGTTACCTGGCCGGCGCGTTATTTTATGAATAAGGAAAATCAGTTTTGAATCAGCTTCTGCCAGATGGCTGAAACGTATTTAGCCTGGTGGAGGGCATCGGCCAGGGCGTTATGTTGATCTCCTTCGAATGGGATTTCATAACGCGGATTGATACCTATCGCCTTACCCAGCTCAACGATTGTTCGCACATCGCGATCATTCCAAAATTCCCAGAGCGCCGGGATTCCAGTTCGCTTATAAGATCTGCGTAACAAAACATTGTCGTATGTTGCGCCGTTCCCCCATAGCTGAACGGCGGCCGGGCCATTTGCAGCGTTTTCGCAGATAAACTCGTTCAACTGGAGCAGGGCGTCATCAAGAGGGATGGCATCAACCAGAATTGCAGAGCGGGCCTCCGCGGACTGTTTCATCCACCATAGAATGGTGTCAGCGTCTGGCAGGCCATCAGATTCCATGGAAGAGGCCAGGCTGATGACCTTGTAAAACTCACCTCCCATCTCGCTGGTTTTAGGATTGAAAAACACGGCGCCAATGGACACGATTGGAGCGTCGGGGTTTGAACCGAATGCCTTCAGGTCAACCATGAGATGAGTAAACAGCTGCTCTTTAGTTTCATCTTTACGGTGACCGGTATCGTTTTTCAGGGTTTCTGCTTCCTGATTAACAACAGCATGGCTTTCAGTTGAGTTAATTGCTGCTTCGCCTGGTATCACTTCAGTGCCAGCTTTGGTTTCATGGTTGATAGTTTCTTCCACCGGCACATAGTCAGTATTCTCCGCAGCAGTATCTTTCGAGGGGGCATTAAAGAGAGCTGTCGCATCGAAAACACCGGCCCCGACTTTTACCAGTTGGGCTGGTGGCTGGTTGCTTTCTGCATGCTGCTTATCAACATTCTCGCCGCTTTCTTCCACGGCTGCGGGTGCCTTAAAATAGTTCTGAATAGCGTTCCAGCGCTCTTCGCTATTTGGTTTCCCGTCATCCGGCATGAATTTAATCTCAAGCAGATTTTTAACAACGTAACTTGTAAGAGCCGGGATGGAATGCAGCGCTTCATCAGGTGCGTTACGAACCAGGACAAAAATTGCGCCTCGGGAAAAATCCAGAATGCCGGGCGATTTGCGAAGAACGGCACTCCATGTTTTCCATGGTTCTTCTTTGTTGGTGATTATTTCCTTCGCCCGACGAACAACGCCTGCCGGAAATTCGTAGATATTAAAATCCATGGGGAGGGTGGCCGCCGCGATTTCAATATCAAGAACATCCAGGGAAGGGGCCAGATCCGGATTGCGGTCAGTTTTTATCTGTCTACCTGCATTGGTTCCGGCATCAGTCCTGATCATGTTCTCCGGTTCGCTTTTAACGGAATGGACGGCAGCAGGCTGTGGCGCAGACTTTGCCTTCCATTTTTCAATGACGTCAGCCCTGTGGTTACCGCGGCCGGCTGAATTGTCATTCAGGGCTTCGATCCACTCTTTTGAGAACGCCAGAACGTGAGACAACTCAGGAGTCTTTCCATCCAGTGGCCAGATAATCTTGATAGCCTCAAGGAGGGTATGGCGTATATGGTTGTGGCACTGCTTTAGAGGCTCAACGGAGTTAACCGCCAGAATGACATTCTGGAGATAGTTATTGTCCATATCCATTTGGGCCTTGATTGCGGCAGCTCGCTCTTCTGGTGTTGCAGTAAACATGCCTCCGATCCAGAAGTGAGCAAGTTCTACGTTGAGACCCATTTTGTAACTTTCAATGGCGTCACTTAGCTCCTCTGCTTCTTCGTCGTCAACTGCAGCCGTTTGAATCAACTGCCAGGTTCTGCCGTCTTCCGCCAGCTCGTAACGTTTACACCATTCAAAATTAACAGTGCCTTCCTCCGGAAGATCATCGAAAACAGGGAAATCAGTCCTGACTGGCTTGTTGTAATCGTGGCCACGGCCGGTTTCTATACCGGCATCTTCCAGGGCCACATCAAGCATCAGGTTTGCGCGGGCTTCGGTTTTTGCTGTCTGCCAGTGGATGGCATCAGGCTTGCCTGATTTTTGAGTTGCTTTGATTAAATTAAAGAATTCCATATCGGGGCCTCTTTTTTGGATGTAAGATACCCGCAGCCAGTGATTGCCGCTTTTGGGTAGTGGTCATTGGTCAAAACTCGATTTCGGAAAGCTTTGGTCGGCTGACCGGGTACTTAACCCGCCTTGCGCGGGTTTTGTGCTTTATGGGGCTGCTGATTGACTCTTTGCCAGCTCAGACAGCAGCACACCATCCAAAGCGGTCAGAACGGGTTTAAAGGTGCTGTTATTGGGGATTTTGCTGACAGCCCGGATAACTTCTGAAACTGAAATATCACCAGCGCGGGGCGCATAACCGCCGCCTGGGCCTCGTTGAGAAACAACGAGCTTTCCGACGCGCAGCTTATTGAAAATCTGCTCGAGGTAAGAGGTGGAAAGATTCGCCTCTTTGCTAAGCGTGGTCAGGGCTACGAACGAGCCGTTTGAAATGCGCTGTAGTGCCGCCATTGCGTGAACGGATGCCATCACGCGCTTCATGCCAAATTCCATAATCACATTCCTCGGCCAGAGCAGGCCATTGGTCAAAACTCGATGTTTAACGAACTGCAGGCTGTTGGTCGGCAGCCGGGTTGCCCTTCTGGGCCAGGATGTAACAGAGTTTACGAAGCATCACTTCAAAAACATTCAGGCGAGTAGCCTGATGTGCTGCTGGTTTACGTGCGAAATCAATCATGCCTTTCCCCTTACCAAACCTCCGGCCAGCCTCTTATGACGGCGGCCACGCCAATCTCCGATGATTTATCGTCAGGATTTAATCTGCGATGCTGTCCATCTGCGATCCTGTCTGCGTCCTTCCAGTCCTCCGCCATAACGCGATAAGTGCGATAACCACCATCGCCGTTAATGACTACGGTGAATTGTTTCTTAGCCATGAATCCTCTCTCTTTGCCCTTATCGCCAGGCTGGCGGAACGGTACTGCCTGCTGCGCATTTCAATGTATGTGTCATCTCATCCGGTGTTTCGTATGCCGCCGGCAGCTACTTCGTGGGCTTCCTGCCTGGATGACTGATTTTGTAAATTCAAACTACAAATAAATATGTCAATCGTCAATGTAATTTTGACATAAAAATTATCAATGATTGTTTTGTTTGGTTGGATTCATATGCGCAAGGCAAAAGAAAAGCCGCTAGAAGCGGCCTTTAGACGTGAGTTTTTGTGGTTTTATGCGGGGGGATCGATTTTACGCTTGCTTAGGAACTCAGCCATGAATTTATCAAGCTCTTCCAGCCGATCGCTGGCAAGCCCTATAAATTTGTCTTGTTCGCTCTCTGGAAGCTGATCAAAGACTTCTAAAAGAGCACTTTGCTTCTTACTCAAAATAGTCTTACTGAGAGTAGCAGCTTTTAAATTCGCTTCTTCTTCGTCGGTCATAAAGAACCAATACAACGGTTTTCCAAGGGCTTGCGGGAAAAGCTCGAGCTTTTCTTTGCGAGGGAAATTGCCAGTGTTGCACCAGTTGCTGACTGTCTGCGAATTAACTCCAACTCTACGGCCTAACTCAGATTGAGAAATGCCGGCTTCATCAAGAGCCCTTAACAGTCTTTCTTCGAAGTTCATATCTGTATCCAAATCAAACCAGTAACTAAGCATACAAAGTTTCTTTTCAATTGTGGCTGATTAAGTTTATTGACAGTGACAAATTATTTATCAATTATGTGATACATAATTTGGGAGGAGCAATGAAAGAAGTTATACAACAGAAAATCATTTCACTTTGCGGTAGTCAGTCTGAACTTGCACGCCGCCTAGGCAAAAACTCACAGACTGTGTCGGTTTGGTTTCGTACCAAAGTAGCAAGCACAGAGGTTCTGAATGCCTGCAGGGTTCTTGGTTGGGAAATAACTCCACACGAACTGCGTCCTGATCTCTATCCAAATCCATCAGATGGATTACCTAGACAGGAGTAATAACTATGCATTTAGCAACTGATAAACAACATATCAAACCATCCAGATTTACGCTGAAAACACAAAATCAGAATGTTGGCCATCGCCGTGACGGCATTAAGCATCGTGCTCTCCGTGACGCAGTGCATGAGTGGGAACTCATTTTGCCGGGCCAGGCACAGGAAAAGATTGCTCGGCTGGTGGCAGAACAGTGGGAAAGGCTGGGTGGCAGGGGAATAACGATAAACAAGCAGAATCTTTTTCGTTATCTGAAAAATGAAACCAACTCCGACAAATACACCGCTTACGTAATGCAGCTTGCCGCGGCGATCAGTGAATCCATGCCCCTGGAGATTGCCAGAAAGCACGGGCTGCGTTCTGGAATGACTGAGGCTGAGCTGGTGGCCAGAGCGATTAAAGAGTGCGGTGAGGCGCACCAGGCCAAATTGTTAGGCGCGCCGCTGCAGAAGCTTGAGAAAGAGATTAGAGAGGCAGCTATTGCGCTTTTCAACATGTTGCCCTCAGACGTAGCAGGACCGCTGCTTGCCAGCATAGGCGCAGTGACGCCGCAGTTTTTCTAATCGAGTTTTGACCAATGACCAATTTGAACAAGCAGGATAAATACCCGCTTTGGCTAGCTGATCTTTTTAGCAGCTTCTACAGCTGTGTTGAGTCCAGAAATTATCCATTCAGCATCAAGGTGGTGGATGCGGATCGTACTAGGGTCTTCCCCCAATGCATTGGTTTGGGAAAGGCAGATGTATCCATCCTCAATGGTGAATTCAATTTCATCCCTTTGAGGAATATTAAAAACGGCGTCCGTCATAGTGTTTTTTCCTTTTTAGAACAATTGAATATGAGTGACAAAAACGGTGCTGATAGCTATCTGGAGAAATTATGACAGATAAAGAAAGCAATGATAAGGCTAGGGCTATGGCTAAAAGTAAGGCAAGTAATGAGCCTTATCGCAAAGTGAAGATCACCATGTGGGATGATCCAAAGTTTCGCGCTCTATCTCCTTTGCCGCCAAGCGGTCAAAGCTTATTTATTTATCTGCTGACCAGCCCGTTTACCGGAATTATTCCAGGTTTGTTTAAGGCGGGGCGCGCAGCACTTGCTGAAGAACTTGGATGGGAGCAGGAAGCCTTCGACTTAGCCTTAGGAGAAGGCTTATCTCTTGGCATGGTGAAAGCCGACCTTAAAGCCAGAGTTTTTTGGCTTCCTAAGGCAGCAGCACATAACCCTCCAGCATCAGTGAACGTAATTAAATCGTGGGCCCGCGCATTCGAGTTACTTCCTGAATGTGACCTGAAATGGGAGGCATGGAGTTCGCTACAAGCCACATGTTATGCGGTCTCCGAGGCTATGGGTAAGGCATACGACATGGTAATGCCTTTGCCTAAGGACAAGCCTAAGTCTTTGCCATCAGGTATCCAGAAAGCAGTAAGCAGTGAACAGATATTAAAACCTAAAAACATTATGTCCGGCACTGAGAAAACTCAGCCCCAGACAAGAGAGCCGAGTCCGCCGGAAGAAATTTTTATATCGCTGCCGTTAATCGGTGGTCTGTCGCATGACGTAACGCTGAGTTACCTCGAAAGCCGAAGGGAGCTTTACCCAGCGGTGGATGTACCTCAGGAGCTGCGGAACATGTGCGGCTGGCTCGAAAGTAACCCGAAGAAGCGCAAAACGCCGAACGGCATCAAAAAATTCATCACAACCTGGCTGCAGCGTTGCCAGGATAACCCCAAAAACAGGCAGGTGACCAATGGGCAAAACTCAGCTGGAAACACGGAGTCCATCGCAGAACGGCAGTTACGTGAGGGGCGCGAGCAGTACATTCGGGAACGACAGCACTACGGTGGACACACCGGCATGGCGGTTGTGGGAGCTCATGACAAAAATCTACAGCAACCGCTGGATTGCGAAGAATGGCAATCGTCCCTCGGATCTCTGGGAGCAGCAGATTGGCGCAATGAGCAGTGAGCAGCTGACCAGGGTTTGCAATGCCTGTGTTGAGCGTTGCGCCGCGGGCAGTACATGGCCACCTGATTTTGGCGAGTTCGTGGCGCTGGTCGCCGAAGCTGGCGGCGGGGCGATCGGATTCACGACCGCTGATGTACTTGCAGAGCTTACTCGCTGGCGCAACGAGTCATACAAGTACCCGAGTTCAGAACAGTTTCCGTGGCGACACCCGGTTATGTATCACATCTGCATCGATATCCGCTGGGCTGGTGTTGAGCGGCGTTTAACGGGGCCGGAACAAGAAAAGCTGGCAGGTAGTTTGCTGCAAAAGTGGGAGAAGAAAGTCGCAGCAGGTTATTCGGTACCGCCGGTTCGTCGACAGCTTGCAGCGCCGCGCGCACCAGCCGGACCAACACCTGCTCAGGAAATGCATGCTGAATTTTTACGGCGTAAAGCAGCCGGAATGCTTAGAATAAATCGAGTTTTGACCAATGACCAAAGGATTAAACATGAACAGCGAAAACCATCAGAAAGTGATCGGCTTTCTCAAGGAGAACAAAAGGGCCACTGCCCGGCAGTTGGCTAAGGTTCTGGAGCGCGATAGCACCGGAGCATGGAACATCCTGATGCACCTTCTGCGAAAGGGAATCATCAAGCGCTGCGGCACAGCTGCTTTTCCCGAGATGAGACTTGCCCAGGGCTGGGAAAGCAAGGTATGCCGCCGGAAAACAGCGCCGCGCCACCAGCGGGCCAGACAGGCAATGGCTGAGGTATGCCGGAAGAACTGGCAGGGCTATGGGGTTCATAAAATATTCGGGATTGCAGGCAAATGAGTATGAAAATTGAAGTACTGCCGGTTGAGCGCGATAAGCACGGTTACTGGACTCACCTAGAATACGAGAAGTTCTGCGATGGTCGCGAGTCTATTTCTTCCGCTGAGTTTAACGAATGGCTGGCCGAAAACGGTCTGCAATGGCACGTCGAATACCGTGACGAGGATGAGGTTGATCCGGACATAGACGGCTACGACATCTCAAGATGGAAACCAGAGCTGTTAGCCCCTGGCGATGGCTGGTTTGTTGGCTCTATTCACGACACCGAAGATGGCGCGGTGTGCATCTGGCTTCGTCATAAAGAGCTTCAACATAAATATTAATATTGAAGCGTTGAGGGATCTATTCAACATACGCAATAGTTACAGCGATTCACTATAAGCAGCTCGCTCCTCAGTTCTAAATACCAGTATCTCCGGGGCGGGTTGTTTTTAGTGGGGCAGATTCGAACTAGCATAGAGTTGAATTTTATATGATGGCCATTTTTATAATAAAAGGTTAATGCTATCTACATCAAGTTAAAATGATTCAGAAAATGAGGGTGTTATTATCTATATAAGCTAAGGAGTTGATGAAGCTATCATGGTGAATGATTTTGTTAAGTGGGAAATTTAATATCACCAAACCATTCATCAAGTAGATATTACATTGTTGTATTGCTGTGTTAATTGTAATTTTTTCAATGTTACTTAACGCAAAGTCACGGCACTTCTCTCTATTTATTTTGTTGTTTAGTTCCATATTTGCAACCACTTCGCCAGAATTAATGTCTCTTCTGGATTTGAGGTTTCTTAATTTTAACTCACTATCACGCATATCTTTACTAAGGGCTCGAACTCGGTTCGCTAACTCCGTGACATCGGGGGCTATCTGAAGTGCATCAAGGAGGTGATTAATCTTTAAATGAGTATCAGCTATATAATTTTCGAGTTGTTTTATTGCATTTTTACCTGAGAAATTAGCTTGCAAAGAATCCATGTTTGCTAGTAACACGCTAACAAGATGTCGATCTGTAATATCTCGCCTAATTGGAGGTGTACTGCAACGGTGGAGTCTCCTCATCGGACATACGTAATATCCCATCCCTTTAGAATCGATTCCTGTCATAATCATTGAACATCCACATGAACTGCAACGCAGAATAGAACGGAATAAATTAATTAGATAAGGGTTATCATTTTTTATATCATGGCCAAATGGAGTTAGTCTGATTTCTTGTACATCTTGGAAGATTTTTTTTGAAATGATCGGTGGGAAATAATTCTCTATACTTTTAACACCTTTAGACATTGTTCTGTATGATGGGCAATATGTCCCGATGACAGCTTTATTTCCAAGTATTTTTTCAATAGTTGATGGATTCCATATGCCTGACTTTCCGCACAGCGTCTGGGCGTTTTTGTCATTGAGGATTTTGGTAATCCCATTTATTGAATTACCTTTTAAACGCAACTTAAAAATATATTTAATAGTTTTTGCTTGTTGAGGTAATATCTCAAAATGCTTTCCATCCTCACTTGCTCGTAACCAGCGTGGACATGACCTTGTAAGGATTTTTCCTTTGCTTTCCGCTTCCTCCCTTTTTTTTTGCCACACAGATCGCATACGCTTGGACTTAATTTCACTCTCTTCATTAGCACGTTGCGCAATTAAAATAGCTTTAATTAAAACATAAGGGTCATTTAGAGACGCTTCATTGTAATGCGTCTGGTCAGATAAGGTTACAACTTCGACACCTGATTTTAATATATGTCTTAGCCTTTCAGTGGCGTCACCTATTTTTTCTCTCGAAAGTCTGTCAAGGCTCTCAACCAGCAGGACGGTACCTTTATTGATGAACCCATGTTCGATTGCATCAAGAAAGTCTGACAGAGCTCCACGAAGAGCATTTATTCCATTAAAAGCACTTAGGCCTAAGTCCTGATATGTAATATCATCTAATTCATATTCTGGGTTCTGGGCAATCCATTCATCAACTAGCTGATTCTGGCGTCGAAGGGAATCACCATATTGCTGAATTGGTGTAGAGAATCGAACGTATGCAATGGCTTCTTTTTCATATCACGGCTCCTCTAAGTTTGGAAATATCCTCTCACGCTTCAGGTGTAAGTAATGTGAGCTCGCTCAATTTTTGAACGCATTAATACGCTGTAAAGCTCGTGAATGTTTATGGGGCAGTATCCAAGTTTTAGAAAGATAGACACATTCATATTTACACGAAGAATAGTTGAAAAACTCCAGCAGAGTGCCTAAAGCAGACTTTATAGAAATTATAGCACTGTAATTAGGATGTCTTACTATTTTTGACTTCTAACAAGAAATATTTACAATAAATATATAAAGTCACTTTATTGGGTAATGAGAGGCATCGGCTATCATACCCGTGGTTCCCTTTAATCGTTCACCTTCGACTGGAATATCCTGGTGTGTAATCTGCTTACGGAAAGCTGATGGCAGATTTCCGTAATGCAATTGGCAGCGTCATTTTCTGGGGATTTGTTAGGCGCAACCTTCTCCGAGTTATGCGCCTGTAAGTATCGGCAGCATAACTGCATGGATAAATCTTAACCTACTGAAAAAACGATAGATCTAACCTAAAGGCTCTGAAGAGCCTTTTTCATTGCAATCCAAAATAAACAGGTTAATAATGCCTGTACATTCATACAGTGTTTTAAGGTGGGGAGGAATTTTGGGCAAAAAAATCATCCTCCGTTATACCCTGAAAGACGTGCTTCATAGCTACTCGCATGGCGGGGGATGAAGCCATGGTAAGGTCGTTCGGGGCAGCCAGAGGGGAACGAAGTGATAAAAATTAATGAAGAGTTGCCGGACACAGGCTACGCGCTTATTCGTTGCGAGGATTTTGCAGTGGTCGCAAGATTCGGCTCATTCCCTGATGGTGGAAGGGCGCTTTTATACAGGCGTGGTGATGAGGTGTCATTCGTTCCCCTGCGGCCAGACGAGATAATTGGCACACCGACACTGTTTACAGAGATGCTTGAGAAAGCGGGCTACCGGATTACCAGTTGCTTTGATACACTTCACTCGTAGGCCTGAACACCCTGCACCTGCTGCGCCACGGAGACTACCATGGCGCAAAACACGTCAAAAAAATCTGAAACATACCAACCCGACAGCCGTAGCGGCTCAGCCGGGATTTTTACACGTCCGGTAAAAAAACATTCTCTGACTCCTCGCCAGCAAGAAGTATTCGATCTTCTGGTTTCATTCTTGCAGCAAAAAGGCTATCCGCCTTCAACAACGGAGCTTGCTGAGTTACTCGGCGTAAGTTCACCAAACGCTGCGGCAGAGCATCTCAAAGCCCTCGAGCGCAAAGGCTTTATCGCTATCACCCGGGGCGTTTCCCGCGGCATATCGATTGTTGGTTGCAAGGAGCCGATCCTGGCGGTGCAGTTGCTGCAGGAAATGGTTGATGGCTATCCCGGCGCAAGGGAGAGGGCTGTCGCGTTCCTGGAACTTCACGGAGCGCAGCTATGAAAAAGGGCTGGTTCCAACATGACAACCTGACAGCAGAACAAGCTGAAGAGTTGGTGGCGCGATATAAGGCCAATGGCGTCGTTACGGAAAAGAGCCTTGCTCCGGATTACACCAGCTGGATTGTCAGCGCGCTACTTCCTGAAGGTAAAACGCCGCCGCGAATCGACCGCACCTACCAACAGCCATGCTGGAGGCAGTGATGAAAGCCTACAGCATAATCCCTATGGGCAAACCGCGAATGACACGCGCTGATAAGTGGAAGAAGCGCCCCGAGGTCTTACGGTATCGGGCGTTCTGTGATGCGGTGCGCCTGAATCGAATTGAGCTGCCTGAGTGTGGTTATCACGTAATTTTTGTTCTTCCAATGCCGCCGAGCTGGAGCAAAAAAAAACAGGCGGAGTATGACGGCAAGCCTCACCAGTCACGGCCCGATAAAGACAACCTTGAGAAAGCGTTACTTGATGCTTTATTTGGCGAGGACAGCCATATCTGGGACGGGCGCGTTTCAAAGATATGGGGAACAAACGGGAAGATCATTATCCGGGAGGCCGAACCATGCGCGCTATTCTGACCGTAGAGATTGCACATAATATGGGTGTGATCTTGCTCAAGCCGGGCCGGGACCTGATGCAGCTTTTTGGTTATGGCAGGGTCCTTGTAGAAATACCTCCAAAAGCGATGGCAAATCTTCCATCTGGAAAGATACCGGATGCGCGGCAGCCCTTAGGTGAAGATAAATCTCTTGATACGTTTTTCGCAGATGAGCGAGTCATTCAGGCTGCCGGCGGTATCACGTCGCTCGAGTCCTGGCTATTTCGCCGCATCCCTCATTGTCAGTGGCCACACACGGATTATCACCATAAAGAAAAGGTAATGATGCGGCATAGCCCTGGCGCTATGCGCCTTTGCTGGTCATGCGATAACAAATTACGGGAACAGAGCACAGAGCAGCTGGAAGCCATCGCGCTGCAGAATGTAAAAGCCTGGGTAATCGAAACAGTCCTTTCAAAACTCGGATTCAATAGCGATAGAGAGCTTTCACTGGCAGAGCTCTGCTGGTGGGCCGTTTATATGGGTGTTTCCGAAGCGATAGGAGAGGCAATGGCCCGGCGCGCACTCAACTTCAAACCAGAACCCATTCTCTCGGTTTATCGTGAAAGTGAAATCGAGCCATCTGTTCCGGCCACCAGCGAACTGGTGAAAAGAGCTGCATATTTCCGAAGTCAACAACAGCAGGAACAAGTCAGAGAAAAGCCCGTTGTTGTGCTGGTGGCAGATCCCGAATCACCTCAAACGTTTTTTTCGCGACCAAAACGAATTCGTTGGGAAAAACCTGACTATCTGAAATGGGTTAAATCACAACCGTGCGAGGGCTGTGGTTCTTCAGCGGATGATCCCCACCACCTGATCGGGCATGGACAGGGGGGGGATGGGCACAAAATCGCATGACAGCTTTGCTATTCCCCTGTGTCGGAAATGCCATGACGAACTTCACCGAGACCAAAGGGAATTCGAGCGTAAGAACGGTTCTCAGTTGGTCATGCTCAAAAACACTTTGGACCGAGCCTTTGCGCTTGGTGTACTGGCTTAATTAGGAGAACACTATGCGTAATATTCAACTGGTATTAGAACGCTGGGGCGGCTGGGCTGTACAAGAAGGGACCCAGGTTGACTGGTCACCAATCGCTGGTGGCTTTAAAGGGCTTCTGCCGTCGGAAAGCAAATCCCGTCCATCCTGCTGTGATAACGATGGAATGATAGTCGACACCGCCATTGTCATGTTGAAGAAAGCAGGACGCGTCGATGAGCTGGACATGGTGATGCTTCACTACATGTACGACGTGTCGAAGTCTACCCTGGCGCGGTGGGAGAAGTGCTCAGAAGGAAAAATACGCAGCCGCCTGATGATTGCCGAGACGTTCATTGATGCATGCATCATCATGAGTGGCGCCACCTTAGAAATGGATGAGTGGGCGCACAAGAGCAAAATAAAAAAAGTTGCTTAGAGGTCTATTCGTTACGAATCTCAATGGTTATTGTGATAAGTGTGGTCACAAAGACACATTACTTATCAAAGGATAAGTCTTGCAATTGCAAGATTTACTCATATCCTCATTCGGATGAGTTGAACATTAATATCATTCATCTGGGATAAAAAATGGCGAAAGGGCAGTTAGTTCCATACGAAATACGTAATGAAGTCAGTAACGCTCTCTTTGATTACTTTTCCGGTGATGCGGTTATAGTTTCCATATCGCCTAAATTTCGGACAGATCACTTCCCGCATGAAGGGCAAGCGTATATTTACTTCGAAGGCAGTAGTAACTACTTCCAGTGTAGCTTTAAGTACTTTTATGACGAAAATTCTGTAAAAACCTTGTCAGTTACAAGAGATTGGCGTGATTAGACTCTACACAACAATTATCTCTCAGGCTCGCTTCGGCGGGCCTTTTTATTTTCCATACACAGCACCCGCATCCAGAGCGAGGTGAGAGACCATGAAAATGAATGACCAGACGCCTAATGCCGTTACACAGCTTTTTGCTTGGATAGCGGCGTTTGCGTCGGCCGTGGGCATCACGACTCAGGATGTTGTGTACATGATTTTTGGGCTGGTGGGCGTCATCGTCTCTTTAGCTTCATTCTTCTCAGGGCGACTAGATGCAAGACGTTTCAGGCTCCAGGACGAGAAGCGAACCGAGCTGCTTGAAAAATACCTTGAAGATATCCATCAAATCCCGCTGGAACAGCGCCCAACCAGCGCGCAAGTCGTGGCAGAAACCATTAACAGGATAAGCGCCAATGCAAAATAAAAAGGTTGGGGCGGCCGGCGCGGTCTGCTCAGTGGGGGCGGTTATCGCGATTGTTTTGGGTAGCGGAAACGTCAGGACGAATCAGCGCGGTCTGGAATTAATCGGCAACGCTGAATCCTGCCGCCGTGATCCGTATGTCTGTCCGGCTGGGATTATTACTGATGGCATCGGCAATACGCACGGCGTGAAGCCCGGAACGCGAAAGACTGATCAGCAGATTGCCGCCGACTGGGAAAAGAACATCCTGGCCGCCGAGCGCTGCGTGAACAGCTACGGCAACGGGAAAAAGCTTTCTGATAACACCTTCTCTGCGGTCACCTCGATCACGTTTAACGTTGGTTGCGGAGCAATGCAGAAATCGACACTGTATCAGCAGCTGCGCAGCGGGCAGATTACCCAAGCCTGCGAACAATTCCCACGCTGGGTGTACGGCGGTGGCGTCATATTATCCGGCTTAGTTACTCGCCGTGGTGCAGAGAGGCAGCTTTGCCTGGACGGCTTATGACAATAGGCAACCGCATACTTATCCTTGCGCTCACTGTTAGCCTGGCCGGTGGCTTTTATTACCACTTCAAATATCAGGCAGAACAAAAGCGCGCGGATGATGCTGAGCTGCTTGCAAAACAGCGCCGGCAAACAATAAACGACATGCAGACCCGCCAGCGCGATGTGGCTGCACTGGACTCGAAATACACGAGAGAACTGGAAGATGCCAAACAGACTATTGAAGAGCTGCGCGCTGCCGTTGTTGCTGGCAATAAGCGGCTGCGCCTCAACGCCACCTGTAAGCCAGTGCGTACCGCCGCCAGCGCCCCCGGCGTGGATGATGCAACCGGCCCCGGACTTACTGACTCCGCTGAACGGGATTATTTCCGTCTCCGGGAGCGAATCGAAACCAGCAACAAGCAAATAACAGGGTTACAGGAATATATCCGGCAGCAGTGTGCGAACCAGGCAGCATCAATGAAGGCATTACTTAATCACTAAGGAATCTACATATGAGATATAAATTTTTTCTTTTGGCTATCCTGTGCACCAATCTGGCAGGCTGCACGACACTTTATTACCGCTAACTATTATGAGAAAGCTAATACCTGCTGTTGTGCTGCTACTCAGTGGCTGCATAAATGTCTATGGGCCAGTAAAGCCAGGCGCTCAGGGAGACTCTACTCAAACAAAAGCTCCAGGTATGGATGATGCGGCATCGATCGTTAAAATTGGTAACCGTAAACCGCAAGAACTTTTCAATGCAGTAACAGCTTACTATCAACAAAAAGGGCTTAACCCGTCGGTGCAGGACAACACCACCGGGATTGTTGCGGCTGTTAGTAGTGATGAGGGAGTAGTAAGTACCTATCTGGACTGTTCCGCGCTTCCGCAAACACAAAATATACAGGAGCAATCAAGAATTGTGACCCAGATATGGAGTGCAGGAGAAGGTAGCAATGTGAGCGTGGTTGTTACAGGAGTTGTGGGTTTAGTCACTTCGGATGGAAACGATAAGGTCAAGCCCGTTGAGTGTAAAAGCACGGGTTTGTTTGAAAAGGATCTGCTTGAAATCTTACGAAAGTGAATTTTTTTGCTTTCTTTTAAAAAAAACTCTCAGGAGCAGGAAATCCTTCTATTCCTGAGAGGATGCAAACAGCATCATCGTTACAAAGTCGCGCTACTGTACAGAGTTTCCTGAACCAATCAACTTGTTTTGAAAGTTTTTAGGAATAAATAAATTATTTTTGAAATGTCCTATCTAAAGTGAGATTACCTTCTAAGATTGGTTAGCGGTTTCCGCGTATTGCTCTCTTATGCCTTGTTTTAAACCGCTCTGTCCGAGCGGTTTTTTTTCGATAACTGTTTGTGATTTGAATTGCTCTGTAGTATCGAGGCAAAGGTGGCATATCTTCGTTAGCTAATCGAAACCCGTTTAGTTGGATAAATTATTTACTCGTGAACGATAAAAAATTCTGGTTGGAGCAGACAAAGAACTAAAAAACGGCAATGACCCTTTTCGATCCTGTTTCAGCTTGACTAGAGTAACTGGAGTTTTTTGGTGTGTATTCAGAAAAAATAAGCGGGAGGCGACATCACTTATCCCGCTGAAGATTAAGATTTTACTCATCCATTTACCGTAAAAACTCCTACGAGACTTTAGTGAGAATTTAAGATAAGTCAAATTAAATGTGACTTGCATCACATTAATGAGTGATTAGTGTCAGCCGGCAGCGCTGCGTGACAGAAACCAGACTTACTGATGTCGTTAAATGCGATTATTTCCGTCTCAGGGAGCGAATCGAAACCAGCGGCAAAATGATTGCAGGGCTGCAGGAGTACATCAGGCAACAGTGCAGGAGTGGGTATGAGCAATGAATAGCAAAGAAACAGCGTGCCAACGATGCGTAGTAAGTTTGCAATCGTGATTGGTATTATTACAAGTAATCTGCTGAGAAAGTATTAAAAACAATAAAGTAATTCACTAAATCTCCGATAATGGTGACCGCAAACGTCATTTATATTATGGAGCAAGATGTGTTAGTGAAGAACGTTGAGAAAAAAATATGGGATATTCAAGGGTTTGATGTGGTGTTCAAGACTCCAGAGGGCGTAAATGTTCGGGGTGATAAGCGCGATATGCCAAGCTATCAGGGAAAGCGTGCATCAAAAAATGATATGACAGTAAGTGAGTGGAAAGAAAAACATTTCAAAAAAATGTATCCAGGTTATGACTGTGATGTTCTCTTGGGTGATGAGGAATCAGCGCACGGCTCTACTAAGTTGGGTACCGTTCGTGATTCTTACCAAGAGGGTGATGATCTATAGGATATTTTGTATAGTCATAACGGCTTAAGCCACTGGCACCCACTAGTGGCTTTTTTATGCGCGGTACCCTTGGCGGTCTTTGATTGATAGTAATGATAAACAATATCATTCGCGGGTCCTCCCGGCGGGGGGGGCTGCCACGGGGCGGCTTGCTCGCGGGAATCGGCTAGTTTTTCGGATCCATGGTCATCATCATCATGTGGGTAGGTTCTTGTTTTTTATGAGGGCCATTTTTCAAAGATGTCGAATCGTTTAAAAAGTGTTCACCATCATGGACCAGGAAATTGCCTCTCTCAAACTCAATATCAACCAACTGGCGGCCATCACCGATGTTCACCGGCAGACGGTTGCCGCCCGGCTTAAAAATGTAGAGCCCGCAGCGGGCAGTAACAGCAAATTAAAGCTCTACCTCATCGCGGATATTCTGACCGAACTGATGATCCCGATGGTATCAACCAATCTGGAGGATATGCCGCCGGCCGACCGCCTGGCTCACTGGAAAGCAGAAAATGAAAGGCTCAAGTTTGAGCAAGACACTGGCCAGCTTATTCCTGCGGATGAGGTTGCCAGAGAGTTTTCACTGATGGCAAAAGCCGTCGTCATGGTGCTCGAAACCCTTCCCGATATTCTTGAACGCGACTGCGCGCTGCCGCCGGTGGCGGTTTCTCGCGTCCAGAGCGTGATTGATGATTTACGTGACCAGCTGGCTCAAAAAGTCCTGGATGCAAAAGAAGAGGAGGCCGAAACAGAGGAGGACTGATGGCTAAGCGGGCATCAGCAAGTGGTATCCGCCGCGACGTTTCCGGCATCCTTCGCGCGCCGCGCAGAATGGAGGTCGCCGAGGCGGTCAGTTCTTATATGCGTGTCCCTATGGGGGCAGGTAATTCCGTTCCATGGGATCCTGATCTGGCTCCCTATGTTATCGAACCGATGAACTGCCTGGCATCACGAGAATACGATGCGGTTGTTTTCGTAGGCCCGGCGCGAACGGGCAAAACGATTGGCCTGATTGATGGCTGGATCGTCTACAACATTGTGTGCGACCCGGCAGATATGCTGGTGATTCAGGTTTCAGAGGAAAAGGCCCGCGAGCATTCGAAGAAGCGCCTGGACCGCACATTCCGCAGTAGCCCGGAAGTGAAAACTCGGTTAAGCCCGCGCAGAAACGATAACAACGTTTATGACCGCACCTTCCGCGCCGGGAACTACCTGAAGCTGGGTTGGCCGTCGGTCAATATCATGTCGTCCTCTGATTATAAAAGTGTGGCGCTCACTGATTACGACCGCTTTCCGGAAGATATTGACGGCGAGGGGGATGCGTTTTCCCTGGCCTCAAAACGAACCACCACTTTTATGTCGTCGGGTATGACGCTGGTGGAAAGCTCCCCAGGGCGTGACGTGCGCGATACGAAATGGCGCCGTAGTTCGCCACATGAAGCACCACCCACCACGGGTATTCTTTCGTTATACAACCGCGGTGATCGCCGCCGGCTTTACTGGCCATGCCCGCATTGCGGTGAATATTTCCAGCCGGAAATGGACAACATGACCGGCTACCGTGAAATAGCCGATCCTGTTGCTGCCAGCGAGGCGGCGGTGCTCCAGTGCCCGGCCTGTAAGGGCAAAATCACACCTGATATGAAACGCTCCCTGAATATGAAATGCGTGTGGCTCCGCGACGGGCAGCGTATTGATGCTGATGGAGGCATATCGGGGGAAGGGCGGCGGTCCCGTATTGCTTCCTTCTGGATGGAGGGGCCGGCCGCCGCTTACCAGACCTGGGCGCAGCTGATTTATAAGTTTCTTACCGCCG
Organism: Cedecea sp. Ae19-4; assembly: GCF_059801165.1. NCBI lineage: Bacteria > Pseudomonadati > Pseudomonadota > Gammaproteobacteria > Enterobacterales > Enterobacteriaceae > Cedecea > Cedecea sp. Ae19-4. The sequence continues at coordinate 776,735 of NZ_JBCHWG010000001.1, forward strand.
AGCAGGAGTACGAGGCCACGCGTAGCGAAGAAACGTTAAAAACTGTGGTAAACACCGACTTTGGTCGGCCATACCTCCCGCGCTCCAGCATGGAGCAACGCAAAAGCGAGCTGCTGGAACAGCGCGCCGAAGATGTACCCAAGCGTAGCGTTCCCGATGGCGTCTGCTTCCTGACCGCGACGGTGGACGTTCAGGCCGGACGAAACCGCCGGTTTGTGGTCCAGATTACCGGCTACGGTGCCATGGGGGAGCGCTGGCTGGTGGACCGGTACAACATCAAGCAGTCGTTACGCTGTGATAGCAATGGTGAAAGCCTGCAAATTGATCCGGCAAGTTATCCCGAGGACTGGGATCTGCTGCTGACCGACGTTTTCAATAAAACTTGGCCACTGGCCTCCGACCCGACAAAGGGCATGCGGTTAATGGCGATGGGCGTCGATTCCGGCGGCGAAGATGGGGTGACCGATAACGCTTATAAATTCTGGCGGAAATGCCGCCGCGATGGACTGGGTAAAAAGGTCTACCTCTTCAAAGGCGACAGTACCACCCGCGATCAACTCATTAAACGCACGATGCCTGATAACACTAACCGAACCGGTCGCCGCGCGCTGGCTGCCGGTGACGTTCCGCTCTACCTCCTGCAGACCAATGCCCTGAAAGACCGGGTGAACAATGCGCTCTGGCGTGAATCACCTGGGCCCGGGTATGTGCATTTCCCGTCATGGCTGGGGAGCTGGTTCTATGAAGAACTGACGTATGAGGAGCGGGCGGTTGACGGCAAGTGGAGCAAGCCCGGTCGGGGAGCGAACGAAGCGTTCGACCTGCTGGTTTACGCGGATGCCCTTGTGATCATGCACGGCTACGAAAAAATCAAATGGCCGGATGCGCCTGAATGGGCGCAGCGGGACACATGGATTGAATCTTTACCTGGGGAAGATGCCTCACCGCCACTCCCGGCAACTATCGCTAAGCCAGTCAGTAAAAAAGAACGGCGCAAGCGCGACAAAACTGAACAAACTAACCCATGGAAAACCTCAGGAGGCTGGGTATGAACCAAAGCGATATTGAAGCCATGATCCAGCGCTACAGTCAGGCTGAAATGGCTGTCCTGGACGGAAAATCAATCCGGTTTAACGGTCAGGAAATGACGATGGAAAACCTCTCCGAGATTCGAAAAGGGCGGCAGGAATGGGAGCGGCGCCTCTCTTCACTGAATCAGAAAAAGCAGGGGCGGCCCGGTTACCGACTGGCGAGGTTTAAATGACAATTCTGGATAACGTAATCGGCGCATTTTCGCCGGGCTGGAAAGCATCGCGGCTCCGCGCCAGGGCGATGATCAAGGCCTATGAAGCGGTAACGCCGACCCGAACACATAAAGCGCGCCGGGAAAACAGGACGGCTGACCAGCTAAGCCAGATGGGTAACGTGTCGCTCCGGGAGCAGGCCCGTTGGCTCGATAACAACCATGATCTGGTGATTGGCATCTTCGATAAGCTTGAAGAGCGGGTTGTGGGATCAAAAGGGATTGTTGTTGACCCTCACCCAAAGCTGACGAACGGCAAGGTTGCCAAGAAACTGGCGAAGGATATTCGTAAGAAATGGGGAGAATGGTCTGTCAGGCCGGAGGTTACCGGGCAGTTTACCCGACCCATGCTGGAACGTCTGATGCTGAGGACCTGGCTCCGCGACGGGGAGGTTTTTGCTCAGCTGGTGCAGGGGAGCGCCACAGGACTGGTTCCCGTGGCCGGGGTGCCTTTCTGGCTTGAAGCTCTGGAGCCTGATTTTGTCCCAATGACCAGTGATGCCGCAAAAAAGCTGAATCAGGGCATCACTGTCGATGACTGGGGGCGGCCTAAAGCGTATCAGGTTTATAAAAGCCTCCCGGTGGCTGGCCGGCAGTTCGATACGAAAGAAATCGACGCGGCCAATATGCTGCATCTCAAATTTACCCGGCGTTTGCACCAGACCCGCGGAACGTCGTTGCTCTCGGGGGTGTTAATGCGCCTGAGTGCTCTCAAAGAGTATGAAGATTCTGAACTGACTGCGGCACGTATCGCGGCAGCCCTCGGGATGTACATCAAAAAGGGGGATGGACAAAGCTTTAATACGGACAGTTCCGCGCCGGAAGATCGTGAACTCGATATCCAGCCGGGCATGCTTTACGACGATCTTGAGCCCGGTGAAGAAATCGGCATGATCAAATCCGACCGGCCAAACCCCAACCTCGAAACCTTCCGAAACGGCCAGCTTCGCGCTGTTGCCGCCGGCAGCAGGCTCAGCTTTTCCAGCGCGGCCCGGAATTATAACGGCACTTACAGCGCGCAGCGGCAGGAGCTGGTGGAGTCGACGGACGGCTATCTGATTCTGCAGGACTGGTTTATTGGCGCCGTTACCCGGCCCATGTACCGGGCCTGGCTGAAATTGGCCATTGCCAGCGACGAAATTAAAGTTCCACGCGGTGTAGATATGGACTCCCTCTACAGCGCGGTTTACTCGGGGCCGGTCATGCCATGGATTGACCCGGTTAAAGAGGCCAATGCCTGGAAAACGCAAATCCGGGGCGGTGCCGCGACTGAATCTGACTGGGTACGCGCCAGCGGGCGTAACCCGGATGAAGTGAAGAGCCGCCGAAAAGCTGAAATTGACGAAAACAAAGAACTGGGACTGGTGTACGACACCGACCCCGCCAACGACAAAGGAGGCACCAGTGCCGAAGCCAAACCACAGGACGGCCCGCCGTCCGAAAGCCAGCGCAAAAAATAGCTGGTTTCGCATGCAAGCCGGCGCCACAGGGGATGCCGATATTTTTATCTATGACGAGATTGGTTATTGGGGGGTAACGGCGAAACAGTTTGTCAGCGATTTGAACGCACTCGGCGAAGTCAGCCACATTAATCTTCACATTAATTCGCCAGGTGGCGATGTCTTTGATGGCATCGCCATTTTTAATGCGCTGAAACATCACGGCGCGGCGATCACGGTGCATATCGACGGGCTGGCGGCTTCTATGGCGTCGGTCATTGCCATGGTGGGTAACCCGGTCATCATGCCCGAAAACACGATGATGATGATTCACAAGCCCTGGGGCTTTGCCGGTGGGGATGCCAACGATATGCGCGACTATGCCGATCTGCTGGATAAGGTTGAAAGTGTCCTGATCCCTGCCTACGCACAAAAGACCGGCAAAACCACCGAAGAGATTGCCGCGATGCTGGAAGATGAAACCTGGATGGATGGCGCTGAATGCCTCGCCCTGGGTTTCGCTGACCAGACCACTCCCGCTCTGCAGGCAATGGCCTGTATCCATTCAAAACGTATTGAGGAATTTGAAAAAATGCCAAACAGCATTCGTAATATGGTCACTCCACCGCGCAACACCGTTCCGCGTGAACCACAAAAGCCAAATGCTCAGGCGCCAGTAAACGCACCTGGTCCTGTCGACGAAACCGCAATCCGTGCGCAGGTGATGGCAGAGCAAAAAGCTCGCGTTACCGGCATTAACGACCTGTTTGCCATGTTTGGCGGTAAGCATAGCGAACTGCAGGCCAGCTGCGTGGCCGATTTAGATTGCACCGTTGAAAAGGCGAAAGACCAGCTGCTGGCCGCCCTGGGCAAATCCAGCACCCCATCCAACAAAAACAGCGCCGCGCACATTCACGCCGGGAACGGAAACTTTGTCGGCGACGGTATTCGCCAGGCGCTGATGGCCCGCGCAGGCTATGAAAAGCAGGAAAGCGATAACGTCTACAACGGCATGACCCTGCGCGAATATGCCCGTATGGCGCTGACTGAGCGCGGGATTGGCGTTTCCAGTCTTAACCCGATGCAGATGGTCGGCCAGGCACTGACGCAAAGCACGTCGGACTTTGGCAACATCCTGCTGGATGTGGCGAATAAGTCTCTGCTGCTTGGCTGGGAAGAAGCCGCCGAAACCTTTGAACAGTGGACCAAAAAAGGCCAGCTCTCTGACTTTAAAACCGCGCACCGCGTTGGTATGGGTGGTTTCCCTTCATTGCGTCAGGTTCGTGAGGGGGCAGAGTACAAGTACATCACTACCGGCGATAAAGGCGAGACTATTGCGCTGGCCACCTTTGGCGAGATCTTCTCTGTTACCCGTCAGGCAATCATCAATGACGATCTGAATCAGCTCACTGATGTTCCGATGAAGATGGGGCGCGCGGCGAAAGGCACAATCGGTGATCTGGTCTATGCCATTCTGACCCAGAACGCGAAACTGTCCGACGGTAAACCCCTGTTCCACGCGGATCATAAAAACCTGTCCAGTGGCGCAATTTCCGTGGGCAGCATTGATGAAGCCCGGAAAAGTATGCGGCTGCAGAAAGAAGGCGAACGTACGCTCAACATTCGTCCGGCCTACATGCTTGTTCCGGTTGGGCTGGAAACGCTCGCAAACCAGACTATCAAGTCTGCCAGCGTGAAAGGGGCGGATATTAACGCCGGCATCAACAACCCGATTCAGAACTTTGCGGAAGTGATTGCTGAGCCGCGCCTCGATGCTGCTGATGCCGCTGCCTGGTATCTGGCTGCAGCGAAAGGCAGCGACACTATTGAGGTGGCTTACCTCAATGGTATCGATACGCCGTACATCGACCAGCAGGAAGGGTTTAACACTGACGGTATCGCCACGAAAGTCCGTATTGATGCGGGTGTTGCGGCGCTGGATTATCGCGGCCTGGCCAAATCTTCCGGCAAGTAATCTTCTACGTTTTACCTCCTCGCCCGTCAGGGCTTTTTTTATACCCAAAATCAGCCCCGGCAGGGGCTGAGTGGAGAATGTTATGGCTAAAAACTTCGTGCAAAACGGGAACACGATCCCGGTAAACAATGCCGGAAACAGTGAAATCCTGAGTGGCGATCCGGTGGTTATTGGTTCGCTTGTCGCGGTGGCAATTACGGATATCCCTGCCGGCGGTACCGGGGATGGTTTCGCTTCCGGGGTGTTCCTTCTGCCTAAACTGGCTACCGATGATATCGCCGCCGGTACGGCGGTGTTCATCAAATCCGGAAAAATCCAGCTCGATAAAGCGGATGCCGTCTCCGCGGGCGTTGCCTGGGAAGCTGCGGGTACTGGCGTGACCGTCGTTGAAGTAAAAATCAATGGCTGACGCCTTTGACCGGCTGGCGGCCCGCATGGATGCGGCCACCATCGTGAAGATGGGTAAGACTGCCACCATTAACGGGCAGGACCTCGATGTTGTCCCGGCTGAACAGCTGGAGGACATGGGGCCTCTGTCAGGCAACGGCACCGCGCTGGTGGTTTTCTCCGTTGCCTATAAACCCCGCCGAAACGACGAGGTGACCTGGGAGGGTAAAACCCTGATGGTGACGCGGTTCGATTCGTTTAATGGCAAGCCGAGGATCCACCTTGAGTAAGGGGGTTTTATGTCAGTTAAAGGCCTGGAAAGGGTTATCCAGAACCTGAACAGCCTGAGCCGCATGATTGTGCCGGATGCCACCGCGAAAGCATTAAACCGTGTGGCGGGGCGAACGATAAGCCAGGGCAGTAAGCAGGTGGCCAAAGAGGTAACAGTCGATGATAACCGTAAAAAAGGGCTCCCGGTTCGACTGGTCCGGCAGCGCTCAAGGCTCAAAAAGGCCCGTCATGATCGTCTCGTCGCTTCAATAAAAATTAACCGCGGCAACCTGCCGGCAATAAAGCTCGGCGCAGCTCGCGTCAGGCTATCCCGCCGTAAAGGAGCCAAACACGGTCAGGGGAGCGTGCTGAAAGTCGGGCCTTATACCTTCCGCAATGCGTTTATCCAGCAACTGGCCAATGGCCGCTGGCAGGTGATGCGGCGTGTCGGGCGGGCCCGCTACCCCATCGATGTCGTGAAAGTTCCCCTGGAAGCGCCGCTAACGCAGGCATTCACCGCCATTTCAAAAAACCTTATCCAGAGCGACATGCCAAAGGAATTGTCTGCCGCACTTAAAAACCAGCTGAGGATCCACCTGACGCGATGAGCAAACACAGCGATATACGTGCCGCCGTTTTGGTGAAGCTGAAAGCTGACATCCCTGATTCGGTTACCTGGTTTGACGGGCGGCCGGCATTCCTGGAGGAGGGGGATCTCCCGGCGGTGGCGGTGTATTTGTCAGACGCCGAATATACCGGCGCCACGATTGATGCCGATGACTGGCAGGCGACTCTTCACATTGAAGTTTTCCTGAAAGCGTCAAATCCAGATACCGCGCTCGACGCCTGGCTGGAGGAAAAGATTTATCCGGCTCTGCAAGAGATCCCCGGACTTGAAGCGCTTATCGAAACCATGACCCCGCAGGGCTATGACTATCAGCGTGATGATGAGATGGCCACCTGGGGATCTGTCGACCTGACCTATTCTCTCACCTATTCAATGTAAGGAAATCACTATGGCAACCCCAAATCCTCTCGCGCCGGTCAAAGGTGCGGGAACCACACTCTGGCTGTATACCGGGAGCGGCGATGGATTCTCCAATCCGCTCTCAGACACTGACTGGAATCGCCTGGCAAAAATCAAGGAACTGACGCCGGGCGAAATGACTGCTGAATCCTACGATGACACCTATCTTGATGATGAAGATGCGGACTGGAACGCGACCGCGCAGGGCGCAAAATCTGCCGGTGATACATCTCTTACACTGGCATGGAAGCCGGGAGAACAGGGCCAGAAGGATCTTGTCGCCTGGTTCAACGATGGTTCTGTACGGTTTTATAAAATCAAATACCCGAACGGAACTGTTGATGTCTTCCGTGGGTGGTGCAGCAGTCTCGGTAAGGCTATCCCGGCCAAAGAGGTTATTACCCGTACAGCAAAAATCACCAATACCGGCAAGCCTGAACTGGCCGAGGAAAGCGGTAGCCCGACTATTAGTGTTACAGGGGTTACGCTTGATAAGGCTACGGCAAGCGTAGCAGTGGGGGCGACAACCACGCTGAAGGTGACGGTTAATCCTGCCAGTGCATCAGATAGTTCCTTCCGGGCTGCAACCTCTGACGGTGCAAAAGCGACGGTTATCGTTAGCGGCAACACGATCACTGTAACTGGTGTGGCCGCCGGTTCCGTCGACATCATTGTGATGACCAGCGATGGTAATTTTGTGGCGTCCTGCAAAGTCACCGTAACAGCATCTTAAGGAGGGCGCATGTTTCTGAAAAAAGAGAATTTCATCTATAACGATGAATCCGCAATCGTCTTCGAGTTATCTGCTCTGCAGCGTATTGAGTACCTGACGTTTTTGGCGCAGGAAGAGAAAACCGTTAGCGCTGGTAGCGACGACATCAGCGATCAGGAAATGACGGCCCGTCTGGTTGGTTCGAACATTCGATGTGGGGCGCATTTGATTGCGATGTCCTTGTGGCATAACGACCCGAAAGGTGCTGATGTGGATGCTCTGTATCAGCAGGTTCTCAGCAGCTGGCCGCCAGAAGCCATCGGTAAAGCCGAAATGCAGATTAAGCTGCTCTCCGGCATGCTCGTTCCGGTCGAAGATGATAATGCCGGTGATTCAGACAATACACTCGACGGCGTAGCCACAGAACCCGTTACGGCGGAAAAGCCCTGACCAGCGAGCTTAATTTTGTCCTGAATCTGGCGCGCGAGTTCGGGCGACCCGACTGGCGCGCCATGCTGGCTGGAATGACTTCCAGTGAGCTGGGCGACTGGCACCAGTTCTACCGGGAGCATTATTTTCAGGACGCGCAGCTCGACGCGCATTTTTCCGGGCTGCTTTATTCCATCTCTTCTCTTTTCTTCCGAGATCCGGAACTTACCCCTACACATTTTAGCCTGTTTTCTCCTTCCGGTAGTGCTATAAGCGATGATGAGCCGGATGATGAAGCGCTAATGACAACTGCCGAGGGGATCACAGGAGGTATCCGATATGGCCCAGCAGATTAGCGATCTGGTTATTAATCTGGATGTTGACAGTGCTACCTTCAGCGAACAGGTCGCGCGTATCAGGGGGCAGCTAACCGGAATGGCGGATGAGTCTGATAAGGCTCAGGTGCGAATGCAGCGCACAGCAGACCGTCAGAGTGCCGCGCTGAAAGGCGTTGGCGACACAGGCGTAGCGGCAGCTAATGAAATGAAATCACGCCAGTCTGCCGCAACGGAAGGGTTGACTAAGGACTGGCAAAAAGTATCAAAATCCGTCGATGAAACTCACCGACGTGTGGCTGAACTTACTCAGCGTTTGCGCGATAACGATACCCAGTCCTCTTCCCTCGCGAGGCGGCAGGATGAACTTGCCGCTTCCTTCTTCCGACAGATAGACGGCGTTCGCCAGCTGAATGGTGAAACGAAGTCTCTGGCGGGCATACAGGCGCGTTTCAGGGAAGCAAGAGCGCAGGGGAATATTACTCAGCAGGATTATCTTGCTCTTATTTCCAACACGGTGGCCAGACAAAAAGAGTTGCAGGCAGTTGAAGATAAATCAGCTGCAGCACGTGAGCGCTTTCTTCGTCAGCTGAAGCAACAGGTCGTTGAGCAGAAGCTATCCGGTACCGAACTGTTGCGAATGAAAGCCACGCAGGTAGGTGCCAGCGACGCAGCGGAGGTTTATATCCGTAAGCTGGAAGCGGCTAAAGTCGCCACGCATGGGTTGGGTTTACAAAGTTCGGCAGCACGTCGCGAGATCGGCATCCTGATTGGTGAGGTCGCCAGAGGAAACTTTGGAGCGCTGCGTGGTTCCAGTATTACGCTTGCCAACCGTGCTGGCTGGATAGATCAGCTTCTGACATTGCGTGGTTTGGGTATTGCCGGTGTTGTCGGTGGTATCGCTGCGGCAGTCTACGGGTTGGGTAAGGCGTGGTATGAAGGCAGTCAGGAGTCTGTAGAGTTTAACAAACAGCTGATTCTGACGGGTAATTATGCCGGTAAGACATCTGGCCAGCTACAGGCCCTGGCTCGTTCGCTTTCCGGGAATGGTGTTACACAGCATGCCGCAGCTGGTGTGTTGGCGCAGGTTGTCGGGAGTGGTGCATTCAGCGGGAACGACGTCAGCATGGTCAGCAATGTTGCTGCCAGGCTGCAGCAGGCTACCGGGCAGGCCGTCGACGAAACCATTAACCAGTTTAAGCGCCTGAAAGATGATCCTGTTAATGCAGTTGCCACGCTCAACGATTCCCTGCATTTCCTGACGGCTACGCAATACGAGCAAATTGCTTCCGCACAGTCGATGGGCGATACACAGAAAGCAGCTGAACTGGCTATGCGGGCTTACTCAGAAGCTGTTATCCAGCGAGCCGGTGCGGTAGAGGAAAACCTTGGCTCACTTGAGAAAGCCTGGAACTGGGTTAAGAATTCCGCTTCCGGCGCATGGGATGCGATGCTCGGTGTGGGGCGCAACCCTGACACTGCGATGAAGCGACAGGCGTCTTTTGCCGAATGGCAGGCAGCAGAAAAAGAATACCGTGCCTTATCCAAAAATCTCAAGGTTGACCCGGATTATGCAGGTAGTAACTCGCTGCAAAAGGCTGATGCTGAGCGACTGCGAAATGCGCGTCAGCAGGTCGATCTCAAAAAACAGGCCTACGACCTCGCCGATCAGCAGTACGCCAAGGAGGGGCTGGCTGCAGCGCGGGAAAAAATGCGTACGGACCAGCAGAGTCAGGCTATCCGGAATCAGCAGCAGTTTAATCAGTTGGTTGAAACAGGCACGACGGCGGCAGAAAAACGTGCCCTGCAGGAGAAAAAGCTCAATCAGCTTATCGAGAAAAACCGTCAGGACGCAAAAGACGGCATCGCCACGCTGTGGACCGATAAGGATATCGCCGCAGCACGGGCCGGGATAGAAAAGAAGTGGAAGGATCCAAAAACACCGAAGGGAAAAAGCTACTCAACGCCCGCTGGTGACAAGGCAGAAGAAAAGGCTCAGGCTGAACTTCTGACGCTGCAGGCCCAGCTCAAGACACTTGAGCAACATACCAGCGTTAACGATGTTATCAGTCAGCAGCGAAAGGATCTCTGGCAGACTGAAAATCAGCTTGCCGTTTTACAGAAGGCATCTGAAGGCCGTAATGGTCGCCAGCTTTCAGTGCAGGAAAAATCCCTGCTGGCCCATAAGGAGGAGACGCTCGAGTATAAACGCCAGCTTGCCGACCTGGGCGATAAGGTTGCCCGTCAGCAAAAGCTCAACGAGCTTGCTGATCAGGCGGTTAAATTTGAGCAGCAGCAGAAAGCGGCACGGGCGGGTATTCAGGCACAGTCAGAGGGAGTTTCCACCCGGCAGGCCGGGAGGGAGGCTACTCTTCAACGTCTCAGCGAAAGTTATGCCTACAATCCGCAGGCGCGGCAGAAGGTGCTGGAAGAACAGCGGGCAACTTTTGAGGCTGAAGATGCCCTGAGGGAAAACTGGCTGGCCGGTGCGAAGCAGGGCTGGGCGGAATATCAGGATTCAGCCACCAACGTATTCAGCTCTGTGCAGCAGATTTCGCAGGCGACCTTCAGCGGACTGGCGGGCCAGCTTACCAGTCTGGTGACAACCGGCAAATCCAGTTTCAGGGACTTCACTACCTCGATTCTCAAAATGATTGTCGACGTTATTAACCAGCTTCTGGTGGCTTATGCCATCCAGAGTGCGATGGGTTGGGTGAGTGGCGGTGCCAATACAGCGTCTACTGGCCAGTCATTCGCGGTACCGTCTTTCCGGCCCACGGGATTTGACGTTGGTGGTTATACCGGACATGGCGGTAAGTATGAGCCTGCTGGAGTCGTTCACCGTGGCGAGTTCGTTTTCACCAAAGAATCTACTAGCCGTATCGGCGTTTCCAATCTGTACAGACTTATGCGCGGTTATGCCTCTGGTGGTCTGGTCGGTGGCGGCAGCGCAGCTGCTTCCCCGATGGGGGTTAGCGTCTACGCGCCAGTTTCAGTCACGACAGCTCAGACTGGCGACCAGAAACAGCAGCAGGGCGGTAGTGATGCTATCACCCAGGCTTACCAGAAGGTGATCGACCGTTCCATCCGGGATGGTATCACCAGGGAAGTCCGTCCGGGCGGGATTATCTGGAACGCTAATAAACAGAGGTAAGCGATGACCATAGAGCATTTTACCTGGCGGATTCAGGCTGCGAGCCAACCCACGCTCAGCAGTAAGGATACTGTCAGAACGGCCCAGTTCGGCGATGGATACAAGCAGGTCAGTGGGGCCGGGTTGAATGATGAGGTACTTAATTATGCCTTTTCGTTTACTGGCGATCCTACTACGGCCAGAGAAATTTATGCGTTCCTCCGGAGGCATAAGACCAAATCATTCACATTTACACCACCTGGTAGTGATTTATCGCTCTGGCGTGTTGAGGCAGATAGTCTCCAGCGCGTCACCCTCAATAAAAAAGTCGAAACCGTTACGGCAACTTTTGAACAGGCATTTGCACCATGAGTCTTAACAGCGATTATCAAAAATTAGAGCCGGGCAATAGTGTCCGGCTTTTTGATGTGGATGGAACTGCTTTCGGTGTCAGCGATGTGCTGCATTTTCATGCGCACAATATTGCTCATACGCCGGAGGAAATAACGGCAGCGGGAGGCGATGAGATGAAGCTGCCTGCAAAATCCATCTGGTGGCAGGGACGAGAATACAAAGCCTGGCCCTGCCAGATAGAGGGTATTGAAGCCTCAACGGATGGCACCAGTGCGCAGCCTAAGCTGTCAGTTGCGAACCTGGACAGCTCCATCACGGCACTTTGTCTTGCTTATGATGATCTGCTGCAGGCGAAAGTCACGATTCACGATACGCTGGCCAAATACCTTGATGCGCAAAATTTCCCTGCCGGGAATGCTACAGCAGACCCTACGCAGGAAAAGCTGAAGGTGTTCTACATTGATGCTAAAAGCAGCGAAACGAACGAAGTAGTCGAGTTCACGCTTTCCAGCCCGATGGACCTGCAGGGGTTGATGATTCCGACGCGCCAGCTGCATGCGCTCTGCACCTGGTGCATCCGGAATAAGTACCGTACCGGCGACGGCTGTGATTATACCGGAACGCGATATTTCGATAAGCATAATAACCCTGTTGACGACCCTTCGCTTGATGAGTGTAACGGTACGCTCACGGCCTGCAAGCTCCGGCATGGAGACGGTAATGAGCTTCCGTTTGGCGGATTCCCCGGTACATCCCTTCTCAGGAGCTGATATGCGCCAAAAAACGATTGATGCCATTATGGCCCACGCTGCATCTGAATATCCTCAGGAGTGCTGCGGCGTAGTTGCGCAGAAAAGTCGCGTTGAGCGTTATTTTCCCTGCCGTAATATTGCTGATGATCCAACAGAGAATTTTCATCTTTCCCCAGAGGATTATGCCGCAGCTGAAGACTGGGGGGCGGTGATTGCCATTGTTCACAGCCACCCGGACGCGACGACACAGCCTAGTGAGCTGGATAAAGCTCAGTGCGATGCAACGCTGCTGCCCTGGCATATCGCCAGCTGGCCAGAAGGTGATTTGCGGACCATCCAGCCGCGCGGGGAGCTTCCCCTGCTTGAGCGACCGTTTGTGCTCGGCCACTTCGATTGCTGGGGCCTTGTGATGAGCTATTTCCGGCAAACACACGGGATTACGCTGACTGATTACCGTGTTGATTATCCATGGTGGGAAGACAGCTATTCTGACAATTTTTATCAGGATTGTTGGTATGAATGCGGCTTCCGTGAGTTCGATGGACCGCCCCGGCCTGGCGACATACTGATAATGCAGGTGCAGGCCAATAAGTGGAACCATGCCGGCATCCTTCTGGAGAACAATATGCTTCTACATCATCTTTATGGACATTTGAGTAATCGTGTTCCATACGGAGGGTACTGGCAGGAAAGGACGATGAAGGTTCTGCGCTATAAATCTCTGTGCTAATCTTTCCAAAATTATTCAAGGGAATAGCATATGAAAAAAATCCTCATCTTTCTTTTCGTTTTCGGTTTGTTCGGCTGCTCTACTGAGCCAGTATTACCTCAAAACGCAAAAGAGGTCCAGGCACCACCTCAATTCCATGAAAAAGAAAATACATCTGCAGTCACAATTGTTCGTGATAAAGGTTTTGTCGCTGGAGGTTGCGCGATCACATCTTACATAAATGGAATTAAGCTAGCGGAGCTAGAAGCCGGGGAAAAGGTAACAGCTTATTTGCCAGCAGGAGAGGTTAATATTGGGGCAGGTTTTTCAGGTCGTGGATTATGCAGTAACCATCCAAAAAAAGAACGGGAGTTTATAATTAAAGAAAAATCATCTAGGACTCTTAGGATATTTACAGACCAAAGTGCCAACATAGATATTCTTCCAATGACAGTGAATTAAACACCTTAAAAATTAAAAAGCCTCCTTCTGGAGGCTTTTTAATTAAGGATTAAAAATGCAAGAAATAATGACACGTATAGAGCTTGGTGGTGTACTGGGTAAAACGTATGGGAAAATTCATTACCGCTTAATCAGAACAACTCATGAGGCAACTCGGGCGCTAGCCGCCACGATTAAAGGTTTTGAGCAGTATATGATTGCAAGTCAGCGTCGTGGATTAACGTATGCTGTTTTCAAGGGGAAACAGAACATCAGCGAAGATGATCTCAGCTTTCCGGTTAAAGAAGATATTATTCGTATCGTTCCAGTAATTATTGGTAGCAAAAAGGCTGGGATATTTCAGACGATACTTGGCGCAGTACTTGTTGCTGTTGGTGCGGTATTAAGCTTTACTCCGCTTGCTGCGGCATCACCATATCTTATTTCAGCGGGTGTAAGTATGGTGGCCGGTGGTGTAATCCAGATGCTGTCACCTCAACCAGGCGGTTTAGCCAGTAAACAATCAGCCGATAACAAAGCCAGCTATGCCTTTGGTGGTGTGACTAACACTGCAGCTCAGGGATACCCAGTACCGCTACTTTATGGGCGAAGACGAATTGGCGGGGCAATTATCTCCGCAGGGATTTACGTCGAAGACCAACAGTAACTTTCCGATTCTTTCAGGCCACCGTTCGGTGGCTTTTTTTATGGGCGCAATATGGAAACTGAAACCATTATCAAAGGCCGCAAGGGCGGCAGTTCCAGCGCGCGAACCCCTACCGAGCAGCCAGATGATCTGCAGTCCGTTGCTAAGGCAAAAATACTGATTGCACTTGGAGAGGGAGAGTTTGCTGGAAACCTTACCGCGCGTGATATCTACCTGGACGGGACGCCGCTTGAAAACTCGGATGGCTCGCAGAACTTCAGCGGTGTCGCATGGGAATTTCGTGCCGGCGCACAGGCACAGAATTATATTCAGGGTATTCCAGGCACTGAGAATGAAATCAACGTAGGAACTACAGTTTCCAGCGATACGGCATGGACCCATACTTTTACCAATACACAGCTCTCCGCTGTTCGTCTACGACTGAAGTGGCCGTCGCTGTTTGAGCAGAAAGACAACGGAGATCTGGTTGGTTATTCGATTAACTATACCATTGAGCTGCAGACCGATGGTGGCACATGGAAGACAGTTCTGAATACCAGTGTTACCGGCAAAACGACCTCTGGTTATGAGCGCAGCCATCGAATCGACTTACCGCAGGCTGGAAGCACCTGGACGGTGCGCCTGCGTAAACTCACCGCAGATGCCAACAGTGCGAAAATTGGCGACACGATGACACTGCAGAGCTACACCGAAGTGATCGACGCAAAGCTTCGCTATCCGAACACCGCGCTACTGTATGTTGAATTCGACTCAAGCCAGTTTAACGGCTCCATTCCGCAAATATCCTGCGAACCGCGCGGTCGTGTTATCCGCGTTCCTGATACTTACGACCCTGAAGCCCGCACCTACAGTGGTACATGGACCGGGGGGTTTAAGTGGGCATGGACGGATAATCCAACGTGGATTTTTTACGATCTGGTTGTCAGCGACCGTTTTGGATTAGGTGACAGACTCACTGCTGCCAACATAGATAAGTGGACGCTTTATCAGGTTGCACAATACTGCGATCAGGCTGTGCCAGATGGTAAAGGTGGCAACGGTACTGAGCCACGTTATATCTGCAACGTATACGTTCAGGACAGAAACGATGCCTATACCGTTCTGCGGGATTTTGCAGCCATCTTCAGGGGAATGACATGCTGGGGTGGGGATCAGATTGTAGCGCTGGCGGATATGCCCCGTGACGTGGACTACATCTACACCCGCGCGAACGTTATTGACGGGCGCTTTAACTACGCGAGCAGCACGTCAAAAACGCGATATACCTCAGCTCTGGTATCGTGGTCCGATCCGGGCAATGCCTACGCAGATGCGATGGAGCCGGTCTTTGAACAGGCACTTGTGGCGCGCTATCGTGGATTTAACCAGCTCGAAATGACGGCTATCGGCTGTACCAGGCAGTCAGAAGCGAACCGAAAGGGGCGCTGGGGGATTCTGACCAACAATAAGGACCGTGTGGTTTCGTTCGATGTTGGACTGGACGGTAATATACCGCAACCTGGTTACATCATCGCTGTTGCAGATGAGCTGCTTTCCGGTAAGGCGATGGGAGGCCGCATAAGCGCGGTTAATGGTCGTGTTATTACCCTTGATCGTGATTCCTCTGTTGCTGCAGGCCATCGTCTTATGGTTAACCTGCCATCCGGCGCATCACAGAGCCGGACGATACAAAGCGTCAATGGTCGGGCTATAACAGTGACCACAGCATACAGCGAAATACCAGAGGCAGAGTCTGTCTGGGTTGTGGAGTCTGACGAACTCTATGCACAGCAGTACCGTGTTGTGAGTGTATCAGACAATAACAACGGCACATTCACTATCTCTGCGGTATACCATGACCCTGATAAATACGCCCGAATTGATACCGGTGCGATTATCGACCAGCGTCCGATCAGCGTTATTCCACCAGGTAATCAGGTAGCGCCGGGCAATATCGTGATCAGCTCTTTCTCTGTCGTGCAGCAGGGTATCAGTGTGGAAACGATGCGCTGCAGCTGGGACCAGGCACCTAACGCAATTTCCTATGAAGCGCAGTGGCGTCGCAACGACGGTAACTGGGTTAACGTGCCGCGCAGCTCTACCACCTCGTTTGATGTGCCGGGGATTTACGCAGGCCGCTACCTAGTGCGTGTGCGCGCTATCAACGCTGCGGAAATTTCCAGTGGGTGGGGTTACTCAGAAGAAAAAACGCTGACCGGCAAAGTCGGCAACCCGCCGAAGCCTGTAGGCTTCACGGCCACACCAATTAACTGGGGTATCAGCCTGGCATGGGGGTTCCCGGCGAATACCGGCGACACGCTGAAAACTGAAATTCAGTACACGCGACATAATGATTTTTCAGATCCGATACTGCTCACCGATGTTCCTTATCCCCAGGCGACTTATACGCAAATGGGACTTCGGGCCGGACAGGTTTTCTATTACCGTGCGCAGCTGGTTGATAAAAGCGGGAATGAGTCAGGCTGGACAGACTGGATCAGGGGGATGGCGAACGATAATGCTGATGATTATCTGAAAGATATCGCTGATGGTTTACTGACTGCGGACGACGGGAAACTGCTTACCGATAAAATTGACTTCGGCCTGCAGGCGCAACTTGAGGAGGCATTAAAGAGCGGAGATATCGCAAGGCAGCAGAATCGACAGCATGGTGAGGCGAGAGCACAGATTGCGGAGATATGGACCACTCGCGCTGATGACCAGGAGGCTCTAGCCCAATACCAACTGCAGGTAAGCACTAAGTTTGAACAGCAACAGGCAGTAGTTGACCAGAAGTTTACTGCCTATACCAAGGCTGATGAGGCTACAGCGATTTACACGTTAAAAACTGGCGTTGAGTTTAATGGCGAGTATTACGATGCTGGCCTTTCAGTGGCCACTATTGCTAACGGTGCTGGCATAACCACGCGCGTGGCCATCAATGCTAATCAGTTCGTCATGCTCTCCGGCCCAAATGGTGATCAATATTCTCCCTTCTCAGTTGTCAATGGCCAGGTATTTATAAATAGCGGCTTTATTCAGGATGGTACAGTAACAAATCTGAAGGTAGGCGATTTATGGTCAACTGACTGGGACGGAAATATGCAGGGCTGGTCAATTCCAAAAAATGGGCATGCTGTATTTAACAATGTAACTGTGCGGGGGGCGATATATGCAACGAGCGGGCAGTTTGGTTTCTCGAATGGTAATACCGGCGTCACTATCGACGGAAATGGATTTACGTTGGCTCTGTCTGGAGGTGGTCGTATTGTTCTTGGGGAGTGGCATTAATGGGACGAGGTTTATTAATCGACTATAACGATGGCTCCCCACGGATGGAGATAACGGCCGGATTACGCTGTCCATCATTTGCAGGTCAGACTGTAAATGTTCCACAGGGTGGTGGTGTGGTGTCAGTGGCAAAAACGGCTGGCTCAACAATGTTTATGCTGCCATCCAACACAACTACGGTGACGTATCGCCCAAATTTTCTTGTACCTGATATCGCGATGCTGACGGGCTTTGTCGATAACGGAAACGGAACCATCACACAAACAGACTGGGGGACGGACCCGAAGCGCCGCCCGTGGACGTATGCGGCCACCTTCGTGGAAATACTGGCCATCTCTCAGGCCGGTAATCGTGGGCTTTTGATTCAGGACTCAACCGACTTTACTGCCATCCCGCTCACTCAAAATTTCATGGGCTGTGTCTGGTATGGCAATTTCACTGTTTCCGGAAAAACGCCACTGCCGGTGGGTGGTGTGCCGTTTGGTTCATGGGATGCCGCTGGTGTGTCGCTGGCGTTTGATGGAACGAATCTTATGGCATTTCAGGTGGGTGACCAATACGGCGACATACCAGCAACTATCACGATCCGTCTGGCTATCTTTGCCACAAAGCAGCCAGTTCCGGGCAGGGGACTGACTTTCGTGAACGCTGCAGGGCAGGTGACGTTCTCGACGACCAGTAAGCCTTTTGTGTTTCTCAATGAATACTGGAACCCGGCAGCCGGTGCAAAAAATATCGCCGGTAAGATGGTGATGATTTGCAAAACAGGATTCAGAAGCAAGGCAAATAGCGGCTGGGACAGCCTGAAAGATAAAGGGATTGTTATGTCAGGAGGCGCAGTATATACCGCATCAAATGCAACAGCTGCGGTATGGACTGCACAATACACCATCGATAATGAACAAACTCTTAATTTAAATATCCCGCTTATTCCGGCATTTTATTAAAGGTATAAATATATGGCCCAGGGCTTGATTACGTTAACTAATGGTTCTGCTGCGGTCAGCGGGGCTGGAACTCATTTTGGTACAGATAATAAAATTGGTGATTTCATTGTCGGCTACATAAATGGACAGTCATATTCGCTCGCTATAGCTTCAATTGAGTCACCCACCGCATTAACGCTAACGGAGGTTTTCTACGGCCCGACGACAGCATCAGTGCCGTGGGATTCTGTACCATTGAGAGCTATTACAGCGATTCCATACCAGCTGGGTGTGCAGCAGCTCAAAGCGCTTCGCCTTATGAACCTTGAAAGCGATAACTGGCTGCAGATGTACACCAGCCCTGGCGACATTACTGTAAATTTGCCAGATGACAGACAGTATCATGGTCCTTCGTTATTAAAGTTGGGTTCAAGCTTAGACAATAAGGCGGACAAGTCTGCACTGGATACGTATGCGAAAAAGGGGCAGAACAGCGACATCACATCTTTAACCGGTCTTACAACTGCTTTAAGCCTGGCGCAGGGGGGGACTGGCCTCAAGAATCCATTCGGGACAACGGCTAACACATTCTGCCAAGGTAATGATTCACGACTTGTAACGGTCGCAAATAAAACTGGTGGGGAAATTTCTTCGCCGATCACGGTGCGGGGAGCCGGATTATCACCCAAATTAAATATAGTCGGCGCTGATTATGATCCATCTCAGGGCAGCGGCATCAGCCGGGTCGCGCGGCACAATGGGGATTATATTGATAATTACCTGGGGGGAGCGGCGACCGGACAGGCATACTCGCTGTTGTGGGCTTTTCGTTTTAGTACGGGTTCAATATTCTTCGGCATGAACAGTGCAGGTGATATGACAACACCGAAAGGCACCGTAATGACCAATGGATCAGACATCAGGCTTAAGCATAAATTTTCACCCGTTGTGAATTATGACGAAGCGGGGCAGCGGATTGATAAGATCGGAATCGTTGAATATCAGTGGAAATATAGCTCACGGGTATGCCGTGGGATGCTTGCGCAGCAGATTGATAGCATCGATCCTTTGTACACTTTTGCGGCTGGGAAAGCGACTGATGATGATGGTAAAGAGTTTGAAGTCTTAAACGTGGATCAGGCAGCAGTTATGGCTGATTTAGTCTTAGCAGTGCAGTCGCTTCGCGAGAGAGTGAGTGAGTTAGAAACAAGCCAAAAATCATCATGAAATTTACAAATCACGTAACCACTTCCCACTGCTGAACATTTTCCTTTTTTTGTGCAAACCCCTATCTCGCCCGGCATTGATCACTGAAAATATATAATTATACTGTATGCATGAACAGTATTTTATGGGGTGTGTTATGCCGAGACGAGACGACATTGAAGGAGCATTTTGGAAAGCTTTGAGGATAGAGGAAAACGGTCGGCGCACGGTCACTACTGCTGACTTTGTGAAAGAGTTGAACAAAGTGAACTGGCGGTGGAGCCTGAAGCAAGCGAACGACTGGATAGAGGCATCTGTGAGCACATTCAAAGATGTCTCTACAACCGAAGGGGAGGCCAGAATATTTATGGTTTACAACCCTAACGGAGGGCTTTGATCATGGGTTTTCCATCGCCAGCTCAGGACTATGTAGAGAGCCGAATTTCTCTCGACCGTCAACTGATCAGCAGGCCAGCTGCTACATACTTCATGCGCGCATCGGAAACATGCTTGCGCGCCGGGATTATCAAAGGGGCTCTGCTGGTTATCGACACGGCGGCCACGCAGTGTGACGGATCGATTCTGGCCTGCGCAATAGACGGGGAATTTCGTTTGCGCCGGCTGCGGCTCCACCCGCACAAATATCTTGAGCGGCTAGACACTGGCGCCCGGGAAAACCATGGATCAGATAATGAGCCCCTGGACGTGTTCGGCGTTGTGACGTACATCATCAACGATGCCCGCCTGGAAGAGTTTGACGACAACCCATGCATGTAATTCGTCGGCAGCAATTCCTCCATTTCTCCCCAACAATTCTTAATGGAAAAAGATGGTGACAGGCAACGTGTCTAGTGTGTTGACGGGCAAAGAAGGCAACAAAAAACCGCGTATGTGGTACGGTGGTTTAGTTATGAGGTAATTACGGAGATGTCGAAATGGACTTAAGCGAAGAGCGAGCGAAGTTGATGATGCTTTCTATGGGTAGGGCGGTGATGGACTTATCAGCTGCTAGTGAAAGAGTTACAAATAAAAGCATTGCCAAAAAACTTGCGGAATACCGCAGGGATTGTAGTGTTCTACCAGATAAGCTTATCTACCTTGATGCTGAGCACATAGTGATGGGGGTTGGGTATAAAAAAACCGCCCACAGAGATGGGCGGTAAGGAGCATAAAGGTAGCAATGCAACTAACAGAGAATGTCTTAACCTCAGAGTAATCCTAGCAGACAGTAGGTCCGTAGGCCTTTTTATTTATGATGAATCAGGAAATAAGCTACACATCAGAAAAGGGCGCCGGAATGCCAGTCTGATTATTATTCCCTACGGTTTCATTCAGGCTTTGATTTTACGGTATGCAGGGTGAGTATTGACTCCCCACAAACCACCCAGCGCACTGACAATGGCCCCCACCAGAAGAGCGAAAAATGACCATAGTGCAATTTTTGCAGCCACGCTGGCGGCTTCATCAGCTTTCTCTTTTGCCTGTTTTTTTAATTCAGCGTACTGAGCCTTCGCATCGTTCAGATTACTCTGGAGCTGGGCCATACGTTCGCTTGCCTCCTGAACGGTTTTGTCACGAGCATGAATGAAGTTATCAACGGCCTTGTCTGCTTCTTCTGGTGATAGGCTGGTATTGTCTGCCAGTGCTTTTTTCACTTCATTCCTGTCTATACCTTTGCTGACTGCTTCAGCCCGTGATTTCAGTTTATCGCTTAAGGTATTAATAATGGCGTCACTGTTGCCCGGGTTGACGGCCAAATCTTTGACAGAACCAGCAATGTCACTTCCAGCTGCCTGAAGCTGGGATTGCAGAAACTCAGGCTGAAGTTCTTTAATATTGGTCTTGCGTAGTGCATCAAGTACCTGTCGATCGGCATCTGGGGCTGTGAGCTGAGTGTTCAGTCCGAGCCTGTCAGCGAGGTTCTGGGCAATATCTGCTGTTACACCCGATACTTTTCCTGCAGCACTACCTAGTCCACTCACTGCAGTGCCTGTGGCAGAAGCTGCTGCGCCAATGGCGTTTCCGGTCATGTTCAGAATGCCGCCAGCGGCGGCGAAGCCCAGCACTGATGCCACGAGCAGGGACGTCGCCCATGAAAGAAATCCATGGATGGTTCCATCCTTACCCGCCAGTCTGCCAGCCACAAAACCGCCACAGGCCAGACTCAGCACTATCGAGATAACCGACCAGATTAGAACAGTCTTGCCAGCACCATTGACTACATCATCAGACTTAGGTGAAAGCATTGAAAAACCCAGGCTGGACCCAAGCGTAGCCAGAAGCAGGGATACTGCGATTACTGTTACCACGCCAGCGATGATACTACCCCATGAGACACGCCTGTTCAGATCCGCTTCTTTTACAAATTCCATTGTAATCTCCATTTAACCGCTAATGAAAAGGCGTGGTTAATCCACGCCTAGATTAATCTTAGTAAATAAATGGAGCACTGAGATCGATTAGCAGAAACAGGCATCAGCCACTCTGCCAGAGTTAGGGGATTTGGGGCACGGACGGTTAGTACTAAGCGCAAGACAGTGCATGTGAGACGCTTACATATCGGATTACTGACTGATTGAACTGGAGTCTCTTCACTTCGCTAACAAAAGCCGCATTTCTGCGGCCTCTATTTACTCTAACGCCTTGCATGCGGGCGCGTATCACTGCACCGGCATTGCATAACCACCGATGATAAACCATGCCAGTAGCAATACAGCAGAAACGATGATGGCAACTGGGAACAGATATCCTATTTTCATGGGCTGTGACTTCCTGTTAGTTGTTATGGCTACTGGCGCTATTCTGGTTTCTCGTCAGTCTATTATGCTTTGAAATTGTATAGATAAATGGGAGAGGGAATAACCTGGCGATTTAATCAGTGTGAGGCGCTACTGCCATATAGACGGCTGTCACGCCACGGATGAGGATGTTCATCGCCTGTTCACCCATGTGCGCTTTCTGCAGGCATTAGCATAGATGTATACAATTTGTCCCGTAGCCGTTTAAGGATTGTCAAATTAAGTGGGAGGCGAGGTTTGGCAATATGTGTTCCATCAAACGTTTTAGCACCAACCCATGATCAGTCGGCAGAAAAATTCACAGTAAGGCAATCGGTATTAATAGCCATTTTGCCTGAATCTAACAGGCGATGTGAGCAGGCAATCAGAAGTAAGACATTGTTCCCGAACATTATGATTAACGAATTACTGATAACTCGGGCTCCAGCAAAAGACTCATATCAAAACCAGTTATCCTAAAACCAAACTCTTTATATAAATTTAAAGCCCTTTGGTTGTCCGGTGATACTCTTAGCTCCACCTCAAACGCACCCTGACTAGCCAACTCATTCAGGAACGCACGGATAAAATCCCTGCCCATTCCCTTCCCCTGAAATTCTGGAATAAGCATTATATCTGATAAAAAAGCTGAGTTATCTTCCAGGCTGAACCACAGATATCCCACAGCCTGACTGTCATATTCATAAGTTCTAAAGTGGTTATTTGGAGTAAGCATACCCGCAGGCAAAGCTGTTTTAAATGATTTCGACGCCTCTACTTGAGCTTTTTTACGGCTGTACCGATGATTTGTCATCAGGTCTTCAACATAGTCATTTGAAGATAGGTCTGCCCAGAGGTCAAACTCGTCGCAATGCATGGGCCTATAAATTGATTTAAGGATTTTTGATTGTTTTTTTTTCAATCTACTGTCTCACTCTTACTAATAAAGCAAACTCAGTACTACTCTACCGACTTAACCATCAATCCACTATGAAAAAATGTAACATATAGCTTTGCCAACTTAACGCAATCCTGCTGACGCCGAAGTCTGCTCCTGGAGCATAGCGGACCTCAGCGGTATCAAAAGAGTTACCATTGAGGTTTTCCACTAGCAATAGGATGTTGAATACACTGAGGTAAAAAATAGGATTAATGGCTAAATGTTCTCCCCAAAACTAGAAATAACGATAGCGATTTCGGCAAGTTTGTGCATGATGATTTGGGCGTAAAACCAAAAGCTGGTTGTCATTAATGGTTAATAAAAACATCATCTTATGATGATTTTTGTATGTAGTGCTGCGTCATTAGTATCGTCCTAGGCCACGAATATGAACTAGGTATATCAAGTCACACAAAGTCAGTGGTAAGGATCTGGTTTTCAGTGATTATTTGGTCTGCATGAGAGTCTGAACGTGCGACCCCCGACCCCCGACCCCCGACCCCCGACCCCCGACCCCCGATGACGGATGGCAGTAAAGTGTTGGTATATTAAGTGTTGATAAGTCGGTAACTTGTTGATTTATAGCATTTCTATCTTTTCTGTTTATACCATGCCTACAAGTTAACTTATTGATTTAATGTAATTATAGTGCGGTCTTGAAAACCGGCGACCCGAAAGGGTTCCAGAGTTCGAATCTCTGCGCTTCCGCCAACATTTACAAGGGGTTGCCGTAAGGCAGCCCCTTTTGCTTTGGCGCTGTAGCAACGCGCTGCAAGTGCAGGCTTTGTACATCACCTTCGTACACCTTTAGCCTTCCTGTAAGTTCCTGGCGACATCTTAAAGCTGCGGGTAAACAGCCGGTTAAAGCTCTGCTGTGAGTCAAAGCCGTACTTCACCGAAATATCGACGATTCGTTCCTGGGTATTTTTGAGATCCTGTGCCGCCAGCTGTAATTTTCTGATTCTGATGTATCGGCCAATACTTTCGCCTTTATAATATAAAAAAATTCTCTGGAAGTGCCATTTAGAGTAGCCAGAATAGCGAGCAACATCCTCTATTCGTAATCGACGATGAATATTATTATCTATCCAGCCAGTGATGGTTTCTATGACTTTGGCGGAAATCTTCATGCTGATATCTCTCAGTGTTAGTAAATGCTTAGTTACGCGTTGAACGCTGCAGTAGCGATTTAATGAAATTTCTAAGATGGCAGGATAAAATATAACGATCGATGTTTTTTGTTTTATCTGAATGGCAACGCCTGACGTTGTTTTTATATAAGGGTGGTTTCGGAGGGTGTTTTGAATGTAGGCTTTTAACGTCTGTATTATTACAGACGTTAAAATCACCCTTTTCGTACAGGCACGCTTTAAAATCATGAACTCCCGTGGAGGAGAGAAATGCCACGAAGGTGAAAATCACAATAAGCGCGATCTTCATAACGATGCTTCGGCCTGTTGTTGTAATGAATACACAATGGCAAAAGAAATCAGAACGTATAATTGATGGCAAGCATACCGGTCGTACTGTCTTTTCTCATGACGATGGGGCTGTTGGAGGCTTTCTTATCAAGCCAGGCATAGCTCAGGCTAAACAAGCCTCCCCAGTGTTCGCTGAACTGATGGGTCAGCGTCAGGCTGGTATCCGTGCCGTAAAACCCACCGGCGCTGCTGTAGCGCGAGAAACCTGATCGGTTGTGCTGCTGTTCGTTGACGCCGTACCAGGTATTCATATAACGGGCATCGCCAAATAATGCGCTGGCCTGAAATGTAAGCGTATTAACTTCGTTCATAATCGGGATATAATTTATGGCTGTGGAATAAGATACGCCCTGATCATCATTTAACGGCAGCGTTGTTTTACCTTCAAAAACCAGCCAGGGGGCGACGGCCCAGCCAAGCGCAATACCCGAATTGACCGTAGACGAAATATCCCCCATGCCTTTAAGTTTATTCGAGCCTTTTCGCCAGCCTGAATTTTTGTCCGTGCGGCCTGAATCGTAACCCAATGTTGGCTCGAAATATAAACCATTATCGCTTTGAAGATGAATGCCAAGCCCATTCATGGAATCAAAGAAGATATTACTCATCTGAATGTGTATCAGTGGAATAACACTGGTGTTTTGTTCATTAGCTCCGCTGTATCGTGGAGAGGATATAGCTCCGAGGCCAAAAGTTGTCACGGTTTCATCAGAATTAAATTCACTTGCATACGATGATGAAATACTGGAAATTATCAGCGGTGCAATTATGTATTTTGTGCTTTTCTTCGTTAACATAATGATTCTCATCGTCAGGTGTTTATATTTTTTGTGCATACTTAGCTCAGTAAGTAAAAGGATTATGCTGAGGGCTTATCAATGAACGACCAGGGATTTGTGAAGAAACTGTCAAGGTAACATTAAATGAAAAATAAACGGGTCCTGGTGATTGAAGACGACGCTGATGCGGCAAATGTGTTGGAGGCCTATCTTAAACGCGAAGGCTATAGCGTTTCGGTGGCCGGGGATGGCCTGGCGGGCATGAACACGGTGGTTACCTGGAAGCCCGATCTTATTTTGCTGGACGTCATGCTCCCTGGGATGAACGGCACGGAAATTCTTGCGGCCGTCAGGCGAAAGGGCAATACGCCCGTCATCATGATCACCGCCATGGGCGAACCCTATGACAAGATCGGCGCTTTACGCTATGGCGCCGATGATTATGTGGTTAAGCCCTACAATCCCGGCGAAGTCATGGCCAGGGTGCAGGCCGTGCTCAGGCGCAGCCAGGCCAGCCAACTCCCCGCAGAAGATGTTTTACGCTGGGGTCCACTGGAGGTTGATGTCACCAATTTGGCGGCGCAGGTGTTGCATGAGGGACATCCTCCCCTGCGCCTGGATTTAACGCTCACCGAGTTTTCTATTTTGAAAACGCTAATGCGTGCCTCGACGAGGCCGCTCAGCCGTCAGTTTTTGCTCGAAGAGTGTCTCCCGGAAAGCGACGCTCTGGAGCGAGTGGTGGACACGCATGTCTATAACTTAAGGAAAAAGCTTGAGGCGGCGGGAGTTGATAATCTCATTCTGAACGTACGCGGCATTGGCTACAGGTTCTGCAAACCATGAACAACAAAAAGAGCAAATCGCTCCTGCTGTGGATATCGATTCGTATCATCGTGGTGGCCGTCAGCGTACTGTTTTTCATCGTGCTGGCGATGTGGAGCATCTACGCGGTTCAGTATTACTGGGTTGTGCATCACATGTCGCCTGCCGCTTACCAGGAGTTTCTGACGCTGCGGGCGAACCCTGACTTAGACATTGTTCGTTTTCATCAAATTGTGGATGCCCGCTGGGGAATTGAATACAGCACGCCTTCCATCAGCTCTCTCAACTGGGGCTGGCTGTTTATCTTTATTTCCATGGCGACCCCATTTGTGATCGTCAGCTGTTTACGCGCCACGCGTCCGCTTGCCGCGCAGTTTCGCAGCCTGACGGACGTCGCGGAGATAGTGGCTCAGGGGGATTTCAATCAACAGGCAAAACGGGTGGATGAATGCCCGGCGGAGGTGACTCGCTTTGCCAGCAACTTCAATAAAATGATTAGCCAGCTGGCGCTGTACGAACGCGAGCTTAAGGCCGCGCACGTCGCGGCCGCACATGAACTGCGCTCACCGCTTACCGCCGCTATGGGGCGGCTGCAGGGCATGATCGACCATGTGTTTCCGGCGGATGAAAAACAGCTGAATATGGTGATGACGCAGCTAAAAAACCTCAGCCACCTGACTGATGATTTGCATTTCCTTTCCCTGGCGAGTGCGGGGCAACTCTCGCTCCAGCACGGCGTATTCTCGCTTTCTGAAGTCCTGAATGAACGGGTAGCATGGCTAAAACCCCAGCTGGAAGCGGCCGGGATGTCCGTCTCGGTGGAGGCGGAAGATGAATTCTATTACTCAGGAGATGAAGCCCGACTGGGGCAGGTCTTCACCATTATCATTGAGAACATGCTTCGCTATTGCAGCAAGGACGATCGCATGTCCATTCGCTTTCGCCATCTTAAGCAGGGCATTGAAATCCAGTTTCTTGATACCGGGCCTGGCGTCGCCGGGGATTATCTGCCGCATATTTTTGAGCGTTTCACCCGCGGGGAGCGCTCGCGGGCAAGGGATTCAGGCGGCAGTGGGCTGGGGCTTTCTATTGCCAGAGAAATCTGTCATGCGCACCACGGGGATATCCACGCCAGCCTGCCTGCTGAGGGCGGGTTGCTGATGACGATAAATTTGCCCGTGCCGCTCAGTGAAGATGGAACCTGACTTACTCGTACCAGGCTGGTGCCAGGGTGAACTGCGGCCAGGCATCGGGATCGTGGCCGGGAATCAGCCTTGCCCCGTTGCACTCGGTCAGGTTTCTCAATTTTGCCACCGAGCGTGCAGCGTCGCTGGCTGAGGTCATCAAGCCCGGAAGCGCGCGGTCATAAAAATGATCCAGCGTATAGGCCGCATCAATCGCCAGCGTGAATGCCTTGCCGCTAGTGAGCGTCACCAGAAACGACTGATGCCCCGGCGAATGTCCCGGGGTCGAAATGCAGCGCAGCGTCCCGTCGCCGTACAAATCAAAACCGTCCTCATCCAGCAACTGCCAGTTCAGATTCTGGCGGGCAAAATCCTTGCGGCAATAGGCGCCTGCGGTGAACCAGTCCGGCTGAAAGGCATAGTTGTATTCCTGCCGCTGCACGATATGCAAAGCGTTAGGGAAGCGCCCAATGGCGCCGGTGTGGTCAGAGTGCAGGTGAGAAAGTAATACATAGCGAATCTCTTCCGGCTCAATGCCCAGCGCACGCAGCTGCGCCACGCATCCCTGTTCTTCGGTCATTAACGGCTGATAATGTTTGACCGTATCTCCCCAGTATGCCCGAGGATCGGCTAACCCTTCTGCCGCTAGCCCGCCGTCAATAATGGCGTGGCCTTTCGGGTGAGTCAGAAGGAACCAAGGGACGGGGATTTCATAGTGGCTCCCTTCCCCCTGATTCATCCTGATATCGTGATACTTGCAGCGTTGAGTGCCGGACTGGAAAAGATAAAGTCTGATCTCTGCCATGATGATATTCCTGATTAGTAAGAGCATTTGATAACGCATAAGCCGTCAGTTTTATGTAAATTGCACTGGCGCAGTAGATATCTGTTACTGCTTTCATCTATCGGAAAAACCAATATACTCAGTCCATGGATCTTCTGGCGGCAATGCGAATTTATGTGCGGGTGGTGGAGCGGGGCAGTATGTCCGCCGCCGCGCGCGATATCGGCATCGGACAGCCGGCGGTGAGTGAGAGGATTGAGCGGCTGGAAGCTCACCTTGGCACCCGTCTGCTGCGGCGAAACACGCGCCGAATGTCCATGACCGACAGCGGAGCGCTATTCTATGAACGCAGTAAAGTCGTGATTTCGGCGGCAGATCTTGCGCTGGCGGTCGTGGATGAGCGGGTGGGGCTAAAAGGGCTGATTCGCATCGCAGCACCCTTCGGCGCGGGTGAAGAAATTCTGATGCCCGCCTTGCTGAAGCTGAGAGCAAACCATCCCGATCTGAATATTGAGCTGGTCCTGAACGATCGCGTAGTCGATCCGGTGACGGAGGGCGTCGATATTTCGTTCAGGCTTGGTGATCCGGGTGAAGGCGATTTTGTGGCGTATCCGCTGGGTAATGTGCGGCGGGTGCTGGTGGCTTCCCCGGAGTATTTGGTGCGAAACGGTACGCCAACTTCCCCCGACGACCTGATTCACCATGCTTTTGCGCGAGTATCTGGCCTGTTTAACGACAACCGGCTACCGCTTATTTCACAACATAACCAGATTATCAGCGCCCGGCTGAACGTGGTGTTCAGCGCCAATCACTGGCGGCCGCTCAACACAATGCTGAGGGCGGGTGCCGCGCTCGGCGTGTTGCAATATCCGGTATGTCACCAGGCGCTGGAAAACGGCCAGCTTGTCGCTCTACTGCCGGAATACGCTGTGCCGCCATTTAGCGCCTTTTTACTTTACCCACCAATAAATAAAGCCTCCCGCGAGGTCAGTGCGTGTGTCGCATTCCTGAAAGACACGCTCGCGGAGGCTCTCGCGTAACCTCTCAGGCCACAAACTCGGGGGGATCAAACGCGGTAATCGGCGGGAGTACTTCTTTCCAAAGCTCAATTTCTACCCGGCAGCTTTGGGCGCTGCAACCCTGACCCAGGCGCGAAGAGCCCCGATCCTCGGTCAATACATTCGGATTGCCGTGTTTATCTAAAGAGCCCGGCGTGGAAGGATCCATCGGGTCATACCAGGCTCCGGTCGAGATCTGAACCACTCCCGGCAGGATCTGGTTACTGATGTGAACGCCAGCCAGAATGGCACCCCGGCCATTAAAGACCTTTACCACTTCCCCTTCCTGGATCCCGCGTTTACGGGCATCAGCCGGGTGCATCCACAGCGGCTCGCGCCCCTGAATTTTAGTGGCCCGGCTGACGCTGCCGTGGTCATACTGGCTGTGCAGTCGGGTGCGTGGCTGGCTGGAAAGCAGGTGCAAAGGCCACTGCCTGGCCTGCTGTTGCTGATAAGCGGCCTCTTCTTCATCCCAGAAGGGAAAGCCGGGGCACTCCCGATAGCCGAAACCGGCCACGGTGTCTGAATAAAGCTCAATTTTTCCCGACGGGGTGGAAAGCGGGGACTGTTGCGGATCTGCGCGGAAATCGGCCAGAAAAACTTGTGGCTTAGCGGGCGGCATGAACTCCAGTTTTCCCTTCTCCCAGAAGGTGTCAAAAGAGGGAAGCTCTACGCCGTCTTCCTGCGCTCTCTCCCGTGACGATTCATACAGATGCGGCAACCAGTCGGCGGCGGTCCGCCCTTCGCTGAAGGCGTCGTAAAAGCCCAATTTTTTCGCGAGCGCACAGAAAATGGTGTAATCATCCTGCGCTTCCGCGAGGGCCGGGATCTGCTGGCGCATAGCAATCATAAAGCCGTCATGGCTGCCGCTGCCGATATCGTCACGTTCAAGAGAAGTCGTCACCGGCAACACAATGTCGGAAAACTTCGCCTGCGCCGTCCAGTACTGCTCGTGTGCAACGATGGTTTCCGGTCTACGCCAGGCTTCAACCAGGCGGTTGAGATCCTGATGATGATGGAAAGCGTTGCCGCCAGCCCAATAGACGAGGCGAATATCGGGGTAGTGGCAGAGCTTGCCATCAAATTCATATTCACCGCCGGGATGTAACAACATGTCCGACAGGCGGGCCACGGGAATAGCCGTTTTTATCTTGTTCTCTCCTGCGGGAAGGCGAGGCCCGGAAAAAGGCACGCGCGCAGCACCTGCAAGATTGGTACAGGCATAGCCGAAAGCCAAACCTCCACCAGGCGTGCCTATCTGGCCTAGAAGAGAAGTCAGCGCCACGGTTGCCCAGTACGCCTGTTCTCCCTGGCGAGCACGCTGAATGGACCAGGAAATATTGATCATCGTGCGCTTGCCCGCCATGGTACGCGCGAGCGTTAAAATTTGTTCGGCATCAATGCCGGTGATATCTGCCGCCCAGTCAGCGGTTTTAGGCACGCCGTCGTGCTCGCCGAAAAGATAGCGGCGCAGCTGTTCGAAGCCAACGGTATGGCTATGGATAAAGGCTGCATCGTGCAGAGACTCTGCAATCAATGTATGGCAAAGCGCCAGCAGCAGTGCGGTGTCGGTGCCTGGGCGAATTGCCAGCCAGCGGGCGCTTTCTACGGCGCTGAGATCGTTTTGTACCGGGCTGATGTTCACGAACTGCACGCCATTTTGCGCCAGACGCTCAAGCCAGTGCTTCAGCATGTGGTCGTTTGCGCCGCCGCCGTTAACCTGAGCATTTCTAAGCGGTAGCCCGCCGATGGCCACAAACATTTCGCAATGTTCTGCCAGCACGGAGAAATGGGTGTGTTGTTTATGCAGCGGGCTTAACGGGCCAAGAATATGCGGCAGGATCCGTTCTCCGGCCGCGCTGCTGTAGGTATTGGTACTGGCGGTGTAGCCGCCAAAGCCTTTAAGAAAACGGTGCAGCTGGCTTTGGGCATGGTGAAAGCGCCCGGCGCTGGCCCAGCCGTAAGAGCCGCCAAAAATCGCTTCGTTACCACATCGCTCCTGCACCGAGCGGAGATCGCGTGCCAGCAAATCCAACGCCTGCTCCCAGCTCACCTCGACAAAAGGCTCTTTCCCTCTGCCTTCGCGTGAGGCCGGGCCGTTTTGCAGGTAGCCGAGGCGAACTGCCGGGCGACGAATCCGGGTATTCCCGGTGACGGCATCCGCCAGAGACTGGCCGATGCGGGAGGGGTTTTTGTCCCACGAGACGGGAGAAATGGCGGCGATACGATCGCCCTCGGTGGTGACCTGGTAGGTTCCCCAGTGCATTACCGCCAGCTGATGTTCCGCTTTCATGCTTATACCATGCGTTTTCAATAGGGCTAATGCGGCATCATACGGGGAGGTGGGCGCAAAGAGGAAATTCATCCAGCGATGAAAAATAAGGCAAATTGGTCGAACTTTAGCGAATACTGTTTCATTTAAATAAGTCGACAGGATTTATAATTAACTGGCAAGAATATATCGTCGTTTAATTTTATTTTAAGGGGTTTTGTTTTCTCTCTAAAAATAATTAACCCATGTATTTAGTGTTGTTGAATTATTTTCTTGTTGTCTGTTTTACATGTGTTTTTTTCATGTTTGTTTACCTCATTCTAAAGTGACTTAATGACATGGCTGTGGAAAGTATAAGATATATCTATTTTTTATTTTGGCTTGATAATGCTTGTTGTCATGCTGTCGCTTAATGGTGTTTTTTTGCCGGAGGCCAGGGCGCTCGCGACATTTATTGTCTCAAATAAGTGTAGCGGAATAAGCCCTTGCTGCCAGGCTGAAACCCGGATCATCAGGCTTAAGTGTGAATAATAACTACAGGATAACTATAGCAATGAAGGGTAAAAAAAGACTTCTGTCTGCCGCCGTAGGCCTGGTGTCGCTGGCATCAGGTGCTGCTTTCGCCACAGACACGCTCTCATTACAGGGGAAAACAATCGGGGTTGCCGTCGTGGGAACCCAGCACTTTTGGGATCGCGAAGCCTATAAGGGCGCTACCGAAGAAGTGGAAAAGCTGGGCGGCAAGGTTATCGGCGTGGATGGTGGCAGGGATAACCAGGTTCATGCCAATAACCACGATATTCTGCTGTCCCGGAAGGTAGATGCCGTAATCAGTATTTTGGGCGACAGTGCCGTTGAGCCTAAATTTAAAGCATTGCGCGACGCTGGTATTCCGGTCTTTACCGTTGACCATGTTTCTCAGTATTCCGTGAATAACACGACGTCTGACAACTACACTTTGGGCTCAACCATTGGCCGTTATATGGCTGATGCGCTTGGCGGCAAAGGTAATGTTGCGGTATTTAACGCATTCTCTAATTCATTACGCATTTGCGGCATACGTTATGACCAATGGAAATATGTCCTGAAGGACTACCCGGATATTAAAATTATTCAACCGGAGCTGGCAGAACAATTTGCTAACTCGCCGGAGGATGCTCGTAAGAAAACCCTCGAG
Organism: Cedecea sp. Ae19-4; assembly: GCF_059801165.1. Lineage (NCBI taxonomy): Bacteria > Pseudomonadati > Pseudomonadota > Gammaproteobacteria > Enterobacterales > Enterobacteriaceae > Cedecea > Cedecea sp. Ae19-4. The sequence goes on from NZ_JBCHWG010000001.1 coordinate 809,344, forward strand.
TTACTTAGCCAGTATCCGAAAGGCAAGCTGGATGCTATCCATGTAGCCTGCTGGGACCAGCCGGCTATCGGTATCGTGCAGGCGCTGGAAGAGACCGGACGTGATAAAGATGTGAAGGTCACCGCCATCGACGCCGGCCCGGAAACGCTGGAAATCATGGCGGAAAAAGACAGTCCGCTGGTGGCCAACGTTGCTCAGCAGCCTCACCTGATTGGCCAGACGTCTGCCGAAAACGTGGCTCGCTACTTCGCAGGCCAGAAGCTACCAATTCAGACCTTTATCCCGGTTATCCCGGTGAAAGGCCCGGATGAAGCTAAAGCCGTGTACAAAAAACTGGGTTACGGTGAGCTGAAGTAGTGGACGCGGCAAAAACGCAGCGCGGCCTGGTGATGGACCGCATCAGTAAACGATTTGCCAATGTGACCGCGTTAAACGCGGTCACGCTGACGATCGGCCCCGGTGAAATTCACGGGCTTATCGGTGAAAACGGCGCGGGCAAATCCACCTTAATTAAAATTCTTGCCGGGGTTTACCAGGCCGATGGCGGCGCGGCCACGCTCGACGGCATCCCGCTTCCGCTGGGTAAGCCCGCGGCGATTGAGGCCCAGGGAATACGCGTTATTCATCAGGAACTTAATCTAATCCCACATTTTACCGTTGCCGAGTCGGTGTTTCTGGGGCAGGAATATCGCCGTGCCGGTGGGCTGTTGGACAGCAGGCGTATGCGACAGGCGACGAGAGATTTTTTCCTCCGTACCTGGAAACTGGATATCAACCCCGACCGCCTGATCCGGCAACTGAGTCTGGCCGAACGCAAGCTCGTGCAAATCGCCAGGGCGCTGATTGACGGCGCGGCAAAGCTGGTGGTCTTCGACGAACCTACGGCGCCGCTCGAAGCTCACGAAGCGAGCCTGGTGTCTGACGCTATCCTGCGTCTCAAGGAGCAGGGCATCGCGATTCTGTACATCTCCCATTACCTCAACGAAATTGCCGCGCTGTGCGATGCGGGCACCGTGCTGCGCAACGGGGAAGTGGTGGGCTACCCGGATCGCGAAGTGCTGCAGAATACCGATGCCGTCATTCATATGATGGTCGGCAGAGAAATTGACCGACTTTATACCCCTCGTCAGCACGAGGCTGATCCCACGGCTGGAGAAACACCGCTGCTTGCCGTGCGTTCGCTGTCTGACGGGCAGCAGCTACAGGACATCAGCTTTGAAATCCGTAAAGGTGAAATTGTCGGTCTGGCAGGGCTGCTGGGCGCGGGAAGGGACGTGCTGGTGGATACACTTTACGGACTGAACACGGCGAAAAAGGGCGAGATTGTCATAGAAGGGCGCTCCCGCCGTATTCGCTCCCCGCGGCAGGCTATCCGGGCCGGTATGGCGCTTGTACCTCGCGATCGCCGTCATCAGGGGCTGATCCTGCCGTTTTCGGCCACCGATAACATCAACCTTGCGTCGCTGCCGGACACGGCAACGTTTGGCTGGGAACACCGTTCCCGGGCGCTGCAAAAAGCCCTGGACTGGATTGCGCGGCTGAGTATTCGTCCTGCACTCCCGGCGCTGCCAGTACGCTTTATGAGTGGTGGAAATCAGCAAAAGGTGATTCTTGCCCGCTGGCTGGGGACTGACGCCCGCTTGTTTATTCTTGATGAGCCCACGCTCGGCGTCGATATCGGCGCACGCAGCGATATCTATCAGCGCACCCGACAGCTTGCCGAGCAGGGGCGTTCGGTGCTGGTTTCTTCCAGCGACGCGACCGAACTGCTGGGCCTGTGCGACCGCATTCTGGTGATGTGGCGCGGGGAAATGGTGGCGAACTTGCCCACTCAGGGACTGACCCTTGACGCGCTACTGGCAACGATTAACGGTGGGCAGGAGCATGCAGCATGATGATTGAAATTCGCCGTTTTGGGACAGGTTGCTCCGTTGCGTTGTTTGAAAAATTTCCGCTGCTGCTGTTTGTTGGCCTGTTTGTCTGGCTAAGCATTCAATCGCCGTGGTTCCTTAGCTGGCAGAACATCAGCCTGATGTTGGTGCAAAGCGTGCCGCTGGCGATCCTGAGCTTTGGCCTTGTCTGCGTGATTGCTGCCGGGGGAGATGACGTCGTTTCCGGCGGGATCGATCTTTCGCTCCCGGCCATCGCCGTGTTCGGCGTGGCGCTGTTAAGCCTGGGCATGAGCGAATGGCTGACGCCGTGGCCGCTGCTCTTACTGCTGGTGGCGGCGCTGAGTCTGCTGTGCGGGGGCATCAACGCGCTGTTGGTACTGGTTACCGGACTGCCACCGCTGTTGGCAACGCTCTCAACCTCGGTGGCCTTTACCGGCCTGACCGATCTGCTGACCGGGCAGCGCCGGATTAGCGTCAGCGACCCGCTGATGGTGGCGTTTCGCGACGGCAGCATGCTGGGCATTCCTTATGTGCTGATTTATCTGCTGCTGGTCTTCGTAGGCTTCCAGCTTTTGCTGCATCACACCCGCTTTGGCCAGCACTTGCAGGCGACGGGGGGCAGCAAAGACATGGCGCAGATGTCCGGGCTTAACGTGCGCCGTCTTATCCTCGCGTCCTGGCTTATTGCCGCCGTTGCGGCCGGGCTGGCGGTCTTCCCGCTGCTGGCGCAGGGGTCGGGCAGTTCCAGCGGAACCGCTACGCCTTTACTGATGGAGACGGTGCTGGCGACCTTCCTGGGCGCAGCCTTCTCCCGTCGCCGCGTGGTTACCGTTTGGGGGGCGCTTCTGGGGGCTATCCTGGTCAACGCCTTGTCTAACGGTCTTGGATTACTGGGGGTTAATATCTTCTGGGTCGGTGCCATTAAAGGCGGACTGATTCTTGTGGTGCTGGCGGCTTCTGCCCTGCAGCAGAAAGGGGGCAATAAATAATGAAAGTTTTTTCTGCTCTGGCGGCAACGCGTCCGGCCGGTGAGTCCGGGAGAAAACCGCGGGCCTGGCTGTCACGTGCGGGCTTTGCGCTGGTCACGCTGTTTTTCATTGTCCTGTTTAGCTGGTCAAACCCCGTTTTCCTGACGCTGGATAACTGGAGCAATTTACTTCAGGGCAGCGCCATTCTGCTGATTGTGGCGCTGGCGATGACGCTGATTGTCAGCGCCGGGGCGATCGATCTCTCCGTCGGCGTGGCTATCGACTTTGGCGCCATGCTGGCTTTAATTGCGCTCAAAACCTGGCAGCTTCCCTGGCAGGTGGCTGTGCTGTGCGCCCTGTTGGGCGGCGTGGTGATAGGCCTGGTCAACGCTTTTCTTATCCTCGCCTGCCGCATTAAACCGTTTTTGGCGACGCTAGGTACCTGGTTTATTGCCAGCAGCGCCGAGCGTATTTACACCGACGGCGGCGGGGCGATTTCCTGGCGGCGCATGGCCCCGGAATATCACGATTTAGCGGTGGGCAATGTTGGAGGGATCCCCACGCCGGTGCTTATCGTGCTCGTGGTCTGGCTGGTCGCCTGGCTGCTGACCGAACGGACGCTGTTTGGTAAGCGGGTGCGTGCGATTGGGCAAAACAGTGAAGCGGCGCGTATAGCCGGGATAGCCGATAAGCGAACCCTGTTCTGGGTGCTGATTGCCGCTTCGGCAATGTGTGCCGTGGGCGGCATTATTCTGTCTGCCAACCTGCGCCAGTTTACGCCGCTCGCCGGGCAGTCTTACCTGATGGATGCCATTGCCGCCGTGTTTATCGGCACCGCTTTTCAGCGTCAGGGGCGCGTGAGCATGGGGGGGACGCTTGGCGGCGTGCTGTTCCTCGCGATTATTGATAACGGGCTTAACCTGATGGGGCTGAACTACCTGGTGAAAGAGGCGCTGGTGGGCGTGATCCTGGTGGTGGCGCTGGCCGTTTCATTCTGGCAGGCGCGACTGCGCCAGCAGCACCAGTGAGGGCGTTATGAGCAAATTTGACGCTGTTTTTGTGGGCCTGACCATCCTGGATATTGCGGGGCGCCCTGTAGTGGGCATCCCCTCCGGCGGCGGCGTGCAGTTTATTGAGCAAATTCGCCTCAACCCGGCGGGAACTGCCGCCGGGGCTTTAGTGAATGCCGCCAAACTGGGCATTCGCACGTCAACCGTGGCCTGCCTGGGCGAGGACGAAAAAGCCGAATTTATTCTGGGCAGCTATCGTCGGCTGGGGATTGACTGCTCGCTGATCCAGCGCACGTCGCAAAAAGAGACATCGGCGACGATTTTGCCCATTCGCCCAAACGGTGAGAGACCTGCACTGCACTGCCGGGGCGCATCCGATGAGTTGTTCGTCGCTGAGGCTGATTTCGGTCGGGTACTGAATACGCGCTATCTGCACCACGGCGGCACCGGGCTGCTTGCGGCCATGGATGGCGGCCAGAGCGCTCGTTTACTGGCCGCGGCGCAAGCTCGGGGCGTCATCACCAGCTTTGATTTAATCGCACCTGATAGCAATACGCTGGCGCTCTTACGTCCGCTGTTGCCTCATGTGGACTATTTTATGCCTGCACTCGAAGAAGCCGCATTTATCTCCGGGCGCCTGTCGCCCGCAGAGATTGCCGATTTCTTCCTCGCGCTGGGTGCGAAATGCTGCATTTTTAAAGACAGCGTGCGGGGCTCCTGGCTATTCAGCCGCGAGAAAACCCGTCACTTCCCGGCCTATAACGTGATTGCCAGCGACACAACCGGTTGCGGAGACAGCTATTGCGGCGGGTTTATCGCCGCCCTGGCCAGGGGGCTTTCGGAGGAGGAAGCCTGCCGGGTCGCGTCTGCGACTGCCGCGCTTGTGGCGACAGGATTAGGCTCTGATGCGGGCGTGGTGAACTGGGAGCACTTGCAGGATTTTATGGCGACGACGCCGTTGCTGGCATAAAAAAACGGCCCCGAAGGGCCGTTTTTTCTCTTAGCGCCAGGCGTACAGCAGCGGCTCACCAGCCACAAACCGCTGAAGATCGGCGGCAATCATCGCGGTGTGTTTCTGGATGCTTTCTCGGGTTGCCCCCGCGATGTGCGGCGTAATGATGACGTTATCCAGCTCGCTGATAAACGGATGGTCTCTCCACAGCGGCTCCTGGTGGTAGACATCGAGTGCCGCGCCACCGAGCGGCCCGTGGCGCAAGGCTTCGATGAGATCGGCTTCCACCACCACGGAGGCGCGGGACGTATTGATCAGCTTCGCGCCCGGTTTCATGCTTTGCAGAAGGGACGCGTTGACCAGACCATCGCTGTGCGGCCCGCTGCTCAAATGCAGGCTAACAATATCTGACTCGCGGAACAGCGCGTCGAGCGTGGTTTTGTGCAGCCCCGGCTCGTCGATATCCTCGGCGGCGACAAACGGATCCACCACCAAAATATTCATCCCGAAAGCGCGGGCAATGCGCGCCACGCGGCGGCCAATATTGCCGTAGCCAATCAAACCCAGCGTTTTGTTGCGCAGCTCGCCGCCCTTGAACACTTCATAAGGACTTTCCGGGCTGACGTCCCAGACCACATCTTTGCGCAGGCCGGGCTGGGTTTGCTGCTCGCTTTGGCTTTCGCGGGTAAATGCGCCGCGCTTCAGAGCGGCATGGGACTGTGGAATATGGCGCATCAGGCCGAGCATCAGGCCCAGCGTGAGTTCGGCGGCGGCATCGGCGTTGCGTCCTGGCGTATAAAGCACGGTGATATTGCGGGCCCGAGCCGCCTGAACATCAATATTCACCGGATTGGCGCGAGTGCAGGCAATCACTTTCAGCTTAGGGCAGCTGTGGATCACTTCGGCGGTGATGTCGTCATAACTGGTGACAATCACCTCGGCATCGTGGGCGAGGTCGATAATCTGTGAGGCCTGAAGTTTAGGTTTACCGATGGCCCAGCCTTCGACAACCAGCTCGCCCAGTTGGCTAAACGGTTCAAGGCTGCCCGCATACTCGGCGGTAAAGACGATTTTCATTGTGCATTATCCTGAGAAAGACGTTGTAAAGCCTGGTGCCTGGCCTGCCACACCGGCTGGAGCTGTTCACGCAGCAGCCGGAACACCGGGAACAGCGCCCGGTAGGCGGCATGGGCCTCGGGTTGAGGCTGATAGCGGGTTTGTTCGATAGCCGGATAGTGTTCCAGCGCGCCTACGCTGCGGGCGGCCAGCAGCGCCGCGCCTCGGGCGCTGAGTTCATTAAAGTGGCTGGCAATGACGGTGCGTCCGGTACAGTCGGCGATAATTTGCAGCCAGGTGGCAGAAGCCGCGCCGCCGCCGGTGAGGTAAAGACAGCCCTCACTGGCATAGCCCGTGAGTGAATCCACAATCGCATACGCCAGTCCTTCAAAAACGGCACGCTGAAGCGCCGCGCGGGACGTGTGCTGGTCGACGCCAAAGAATCCAGCCCGGGCGGTGGGGCTGTAAAACGGTGCCCGCTCGCCGTTCAGGTAAGGCTGCCAGAAAACGCCGCCGCTGCCCGGCGGAATAGCGGTAATCTCTTTTTCCAGCGCAACCAGATCCGGCGTCAGCGAAATGTGCTGTTGCAGCCAGTCGATATTTGGTGTCCCGGCCTGCATTGGAAACAGGTTAATAAAACTGCCCTGTTCGGTATGGGTGACAAAGCGGGTGCCGCTGCTGACGGTCTCGCGCCCGTGGCACACCACGCCGGTGCAGCAGGTGGTGCCGAGAATGGTATAAATATCCCCGTCGTGAATAGCCCCGCAGCCTAGCGCCGCGCTGCACACATCGAGTGCGCCTGCAGCAACTGGCGTCGCTGGCGGCAGGCCGCAAAGCAGGGCGGCGGCTTCACTCAAGCTACCAGCCTGGGCGTCGGGGTGAAGCAGGGGCGGAAAACGTGTTTTCAGATCGTCGATGCCCAGAGCCTGAAGGGCGAAATCGGAAATCTCCCCGGTCAACTGGTTCAGCAGCGAAGCGCTGGTGTCGGTTAATTCAAGGGCGGCAACCTGTGTAAGCCGAAAGCGAATCCAGTCTTTAGCAAAGAAGATATAGTCGGCGGCGGCCAGGCGTTCCGGCTGATTTCGCTTGAGCCAGCAGAGCTGCAGGCTGGTGTTACAGGGCTGGAGCTGAGAGCCGGTTTCATCGAACAGTGCTTTGTCGAGGCCAGGCGACTGCAGCAGTTCGTCCATCAGCGCCCGGCTGCGGGTGTCGCTCCAGAGAATACCCGGGCCCACGGGATCGCCGTTTTTGTCGCTCAGCCAGACGCCTTCCCCCTGGCCCGCCAGGCCGATGGCCTTGAGTTTGCCCTGCTGTAATGCCGGGCTGTCGGCCACTTGCCGCAGCGTGCGCACGACGGACTGCCAGAGCTTCTCCATATCCTGTTCGGCGTAGCCCTGTGGGGAAAGCGTGGGAGAAGTGTTTTCCGCAGCGCTGGCGACGGCATGGAAATTACTATCAAACAGCACGGCTTTGACCCGCGACGTGCCGATATCAATACCCAGGAAATATTCCATACCTTAAGCCTCACGCTAGCGAACAGACACAGGAAGATAACGATTAATCGCGCTCGTACAGGCGGCGCTGCATTTCGCATTCGAACAGGAATTCAAGCCCTTCAAGCTGACGACGTGCTTCGGCGACGTCTTTGCCCCAGCAGGTCAGGCCGTGGCCACGCAGCAGGAAACCGTATTTCAGGGGAGCCTGTTCGGCATGCCGTTCAATGCGTTTTGCCAGCGCATCGATGTCCTGATCGTTATCGAAGATAGCAATTGGCACCGTGTCGAGGTGCGTCTGCTGGCCGGTCAGGGTTTTTTGCATTTCATAGCCGCTGATGTTCAACGCCGGGCCTTTTTCAATCCGCGACAGCACGGTGGCATTCACGGTGTGGACGTGCAGCACGACGTTTGCTTCAGGGAAAAGGCGATAAACCAGCGTGTGCAGTCCGGTTTCGGCGGAGGGTTTACGCCCCGACGGCGCCTGATTCGTGGCAATGTCTACCTGCAGGAAATCCTCGCTGGTCAGGCTGCCTTTGTCGCGCCCGGATTCGCTCAGCCAGCACCACTCGGCATCCTGGCGAATGGACATATTGCCGCCGGTCGCCGGAGCCCAGCCTTTAGCGCCAATCCAATGACAGGTGCTGACCAACTGCGAGAGCCTTTCTTGCCACATACGGTATTCCTCAATGCTTTTTAGTTTAACTGTCTAGCCGTCTAAATGGCTGTTTACATGATGCTATCATTGTGTGAACACTCGGGCAACACTTGCCGGGTGATAAGATATATCGAGCCAATCAGCGGTTTTACACCGAATTTTCTCCTGTGATCGGGCGGATTCGCTTTACGGCAAAACGTCGCTTTGCACAAATGAGTTTTGTTATGTTATAACGTAACAAAATTACAGCAAAACGATGTGCAATATGACGGTCACTCCAATGTTATGCCCCAAAATGCTGCCTGATATTCAGTCACTCAGAAGCCACGATTTCGACATGGCCCTGTCCTGGGTTGGCATGGAACAAATCGACCTTCCGGTGGAGGTCGCGGGGCGCCCGCTGACGGCGAAAGTCAACGCCGGGATCAATCTTCTCCGTTCCCCGGAAGCGGAAAAGGGCATTCATATGTCCCGGATCTATCTGCTGCTGGACGAGCTAACCCAGGGCGAAATTACGCCGGCGGTACTGCGCCGTTTACTGGGAGAATTTTTGGTTTCGCACCAGCGCAGCAGCGACCGCGCCAGCGTGGAAATCACCGGCGAACTGCTGCTGTCCCGCAAATCTTTAACCTCAAACCACTTTGGCTGGAAGGCTTACCCCATCCGCATCCTGGCGGAGCGTGGGGAAGGTTTTGCCGTCACGCTTCGGGTGGGGATCCCGTATTCATCTACCTGTCCGGCCTCGGCGGCGCTGAGTCGCAATCTCGCGCAGCAGCAGTTTCAGCGGGACTTTGGCTCGCGAAAGGAGGGGGTGTCCGTCGAAGAAATGCTGGCCTGGCTGGGCGAGAAGGGCATGCCGGGCACGCCCCACAGCCAGAGAAGCTGGGCGTGGGTTAGCTGCCAGCTGAAGCCGGATGTTGCTACGTTGCCTTTCGAGGAACTTATCGACCGCTGCGAGGCTGCGCTTGGCACGGCGGTGCAAACGGTGGTTAAGCGTAGCGACGAGCAGGCCTTCGCCCTGGCCAATGGCCAAAATTTGATGTTTTGCGAAGACGCCGCTCGCCGCCTGAACAAGGCGATGCAGGACGCGCCTTTTAGCACCGCTTTTAGCCTTCGCGTTGAGCATCAGGAAAGCCTCCATGCGCACAACGCGGTGGCCCGTATTCACTGGACAGGAAATCACCATGCTGCGTAAAAACCCTTCAGGCCATCTGCCACAGGTCTCTCCCAAAGCGTACATCGATCCCACGGCGGTGATTTGTGGCCGGGTCATTATTCATGACTATGTTTATGTCGGGCCTTACGCGGTGATCCGCGCCGATGAGCTGAACGCCGAAGGCGACATGGATCCTATCGTGATCCATTCCCATTCGAATATTCAGGATGGCGTGGTTATTCACTCGAAAAGCGGGGCGCCGGTGACCATTGGCAGCGGTACGTCGATTGCGCACCGGGCGATTGTGCACGGCCCTTGCCGGGTCGACGAGCGGGTGTTTATCGGCTTTAACAGCGTACTTTTTAACTGCCACGTACAAACCGGCTGCGTCATTCGCTACAACGCGGTGGTTGATGGGGTGACACTGCCGAAGCAAACGTATATTCCGTCCACCGAGCGCGTGGGGCCCGACTCTGATTTAAGCCACTATTCACGGGTTGACCCCGCTTCGGTGCAGTTTTCTGAAGAGGTGGCCAACACCAACGTCAAGCTGGTGGAAGGTTACCAACTGCTGCGCAACGAGTTCTGAGCATGCCTTTTTCCCCCGGAGAACCAGCAGCCGAGTTAAGCGTTTCCCTGCGGGCGATTGCCCGTCCGCAGGGCGCAGCCTGGCCGGTGGCGATTAATTTTCACCTGAGAAAAGGTGAGCGGCTCAGCGTGATTGGGCCAAACGGCAGCGGCAAAACGTCGCTGCTGCGGGCGCTGAGCCAGGAACTAAAGGCCGAGGGGGAAATAACGCTGGCGGGCCGCCCCTTAAATAAGCTCAACCCGCAGCTGCGGGCGAAGCTCGTGGCGGTCATGTCGCAAAACGATCTCCCCGATTTGCGTCTCTCCATTGAGGATTATGTCGCGTTAGGCCGGCTCCCGTTTGCCCGTGATATGCCGGAGCCAGAACATCGCTGCATTGTGTGTGGGGCGATGAAAGAGGTTGGTGTGCTCGGGATGCGGCATAAATCGCTGGCCTGTCTGTCCGGCGGGGAAAGGCAGCGGGCAATTCTGGCGCGAACGCTGGCGCAAACCTCCCGGTTGCTGTTACTGGATGAGCCGACTAATCATCTGGACCTGGCGGCACGGGAAGAACTGTTAGCGCTGGTGAAAGCTCGCGGCACAACGGTTATCGCCGTCCTGCACGATCTCAACTTAATCGAAGGGTTTGCTGACAAGGTCCTTATTTTGTCGGCGGGGCAACAGCAGGCTTTTAACGTGCCCGACGCCGCGCTGAATACCGAAACACTTCGCCCCATTTTCGGCCTCGACAGCTTTACCGTTGACCATCCAGGCCAGCAAGGCAGACGAGTCCGTTTTTTTGAACCTTCGCGCCCACGGTAAATTTTCAGGGATCGCTATGATGTTAAAAATCGCTACCGGCTTCTGGCTGGCCTTTACCTCCTTTACTGCCTTTGCCTCCGGCTTCCCTGTGACCATTGAGAGCTGCGGTAAACCCATTGTCTTTACCGCAGCACCAAAGCGGGCGGTAATCAACGACCTGAACATGTCGGAGATGGCTTTTGCTCTGGATTTACAGCCGCAGATTGTGGGTCTGACCGGCATCTCCGGCTGGTACAAAATGACGCCCGAATTTAAGCGACAAATGGGGACGATCCCTGAGCTTGCGCCCAAATACCCCTCGCTTGAAACGCTGCTGGCCGCCGAGCCAGATTTCTTTTTCGCGGGCTGGAATTACGGCATGAAAGTGGGGGGCGACGTTACACCTCAAAGTCTTGCCAAATACGGCATCAAAACCTTTGTGCTCAGCGAAAGCTGCGCGATTTCCGGGGAAAGCAAAACCAAGGCGACCCTGGATCTGCTTTATAACGATGAGCTTACGCTTGGCAAAATTTTTGGTAAGGCGGAGGTTGCTCAGAAGCTGGTTGACGGCTGGAGAGCGCGGCTGGCGGCTCTCCCCAAAGCACTACCGGGCGCAAGGCCACTGAAAGTCTTTGTGTATGACTCCGGGGAAGACAAACCGTTTACCAGCGGAAAATACGCCATGCCGCAGGCCATTATCGAGGCCGCTGGCGGTAAAAACGCCATGGAAGGGCTGGACACCAGCTGGGGGACAACCTCCTGGGAAAATGTTGCGTCGGCCGAGCCGGATGTCATCATTCTGCTGGATTACCAGACCGGCGGGGGCGCTGATTCGCTCCGCCAGTTCCTTGAGCGCCACCCGCTGATGAAGCTCACCCCGGCGGTGAAACAGCATCGATATCTTAAGCTGCAGTACGCCGAGTTGACGCCCGGCCCGGCAAATATCGCCGCGGTTGAGAAGCTCGCTCGCGTTCTGTTCGCGGCACAGTGAGGGTTTTAGCCTGGCGTTACCGCCGGGCCGCATGCCTGGCGGGGTTTCTCGTCATATTGTTTGCGGTGCTTAGCTTAGCGGAAGGCTCGGTCCGGCTCAGCCTGAATCAGGTGGTAAACGCGCTGCAACCGACGGCAACGGACATTTCACCGATGATTCGTGGGATCGTGCTGGACATCCGGCTGCCCAGAACGCTTCTCGCCCTGATGACCGGCGCGGGGCTGGCGGTGGTGGGCACGCTGCTGCAAACGGCCACGCGCAATGAGCTGGCGGACCCTTTTTTGTTCGGGCTTTCTTCGGGCGCGTCTGCCGGAGCGGTGCTGGTTTTTACCCGCTTCGGCGACTTCTTCGGCGTCTGGACGCTACCGGCGGCTGCTTTTGGCGGCGGGCTGCTTTCTTCGGTTGCGGTGCTGTCTTTATTCCAGCTCAAACGCGAACGGGGTGCCGAAACGCTGATTATTTGCGGGCTGGCGATCTCTTTCTTGTTCGGGGCGTTAACCAGCTACCTGATATTCGCCGGTGACCAGCGTACGGCCAGCTCGGTTTTATTCTGGTCGCTCGGCGGCCTGGGGTTGGCGCGATGGGATAACCTGGGATTTGCGCTGGGCGGTTTGCTGCTGCTGGCCGCATTTTGCCTGTTGAGATGGCGATCGCTGGATGGATTGCTCGCGGGGGATCGCACCGCATTTTCGCTGGGCATTAACGTGACCCGCCTGCGCACCGAAATTTTTCTGTGCTGCGCTTTTTCGACCGCCATTTTTGTATCGCTGACCGGCGTGATTGGCTTTGTCGGGCTGATGGTGCCGCATCTTTGCCGCCATTTTTCCGCCATTAAGCACGCCAGGCTGCTGCCTTTGTGTGCCCTTGTCGGGGCCTGTTTGTTGTGCGGCGGCGATTTGGTCAGCCGGGTGCTGGTTGCGCCGCAGGAGCTGCCCATCGGCATTATTACCGCCGGAATTGGCGGGCTGTTTATTGTTGTGATGGTTGCCCGACGCTAGCGCAGCCTTTTTAAGCCGGAGAAAACGACTAATGAAACCTCTGTTACTGACCAACGCGCTGATGATGAATGAGGATCGGCGTTACCAGGGCGATCTGCTCATTGTGGACGGGCGAATTGAAAAAATAGCCGCTGCGATCCCGGCTCGTACCACGTGGAATGTGCGCGATCTTGCCGGGAAGTGGCTGCTGCCGGGCATGATAGACGATCAGGTACATTTTCGTGAACCGGGGTTGATGCATAAGGGCACGATTGCCAGCGAGTCACGCGCGGCGGTGATGGGCGGGATCACCAGCTATATGGAAATGCCCAACGTTTCGCCGCCAACCACCACCAGACTGGCGCTGGAAGGTAAATTTCAGCGAGCCGCCGAGTGTTCGCTGGCCAATTACAGTTTCTATTTCGGTGCCACCAACGACAATCTGGAAGAACTTAAGGCGCTGCCAGCCGATGCCGCCTGCGGCGTAAAAGTGTTTATGGGTGCCTCCACCGGCAACATGCTGGTGGATGACGAACGCATTCTGGAGGCTATTTTCCAGCATGCGCCGGGGCTGGTGGCCACGCATTGCGAAGATACGCCGACTATCAAACGTAATGAGGCGCTGTGGCGAGAGCGATATGGGGAGCAGATCCCGGCCGCAGAACACGCAGCTATTCGCTCGGTTGAGGCCTGCCTGCTTTCATCTTCCCGGGCGGTCGCGCTGGCGAAAAAGCACGGCACGCGGCTGCATGTGCTGCATATCACCACGGCCGATGAGCTGGCGTTGTTTGAGCCCGCGCCCACGCTTGAAGCCTTACGCAGAAAAACGATCACGGCGGAAGCCTGTATCCATCACCTCTATTTTAATCAGGATGATTACGCGGCGCTGGGGCACAGGCTGAAGTGCAACCCGTCGGTGAAGGGCCAGGAACACCAGCGGGCGCTATGGCAGGCAGTTAAGACTGGTGTGATTGATATTATTGCGACCGACCATGCGCCGCACTTGCTGGCGGAAAAGCAGCATGATTATTTCTCGGCTCCGTCGGGATTGCCGCTGGTGCAGCACGCGCTGCCCGCGCTGCTGGATATGTGTGCCAGAGGGATTTTCACGCCTGAACTTATCGTCAGAAAAACCAGCCACGCGGTAGCCGAACGTTTTCAGATTAAGGATCGCGGCTATATCCGGGAAGGTTACTGGGCCGATCTGGCGGTGATCAACCCCTGGAAACGCGCCAGCATTGAGGGCAGTAATGTTGCCTACAAATGCGGCTGGTCACCCTTCGAAGGGCACACCTTGCAGGGCGGCGTGGTTGAAAGCACGCTGGTGAACGGGCACCTCGTCTGGGACGGCGAGTCAGTTGCCGAGGGGATTTACGGCCAGGCGCTGGCGTTTAACCGCTAGCGTTCGCGAGGTTTGAACAAATCTTCGATGTAGTGCATCAGCTCGGACATTTGTTGCAGGATATTGGCGCTGTCCACAATCAGCGCTCCCCAGAGGACAATCAGCGCAGCAACCATGCCTGCGGCTGAATAGTAAAACAGTTTCATCACAGCATCATATTGGCAGGAATTTGCCTCATTATAGCGAGACATGGCGGCCTGTCAGTAAATGATGGGCAGATGCCGGCGACATCTGCCCGGGAAAATTAGCGGGCGTAGCGAGGCGCTGGCTGCCCTACGCCTGCCGCATCAAACATCGCCTGCGCCGTAGTGGCGTAGGTTTCCCACAGGCTGAGATCGTGCAATGGCGGGATGGTGACAGCTTCCCCGCTGTCCAGTCCGGCCAGGGCGGAATCCACCAAATCATCCACTTTCATGACCGCACCTTCAGGCAATGAGTCCACCGACACGCCCGCACGATCCCAAATTTCGGTTGCTGTAGCCGCGGGCAGCACCGCCTGAATACGAATGCCGGTGCCGGCAGCTTCGGCCTGCAGAACTTTCGTCAGGTTCAATACATAGCCCTTTGTGCCGCTGTATACCGCGCTGCCCACCCAGCTCTGTACTGCCAGAATCGACGAGATATTGATCAGCGTGCCGCTGTTCTTTTGCTGGAAATTAAGCAGGGCGGCATGGCTCAGGCGAGTTAACGCCGTGATGTTCAGCGTGATAAGCGCCTGATGTTGTTCCACGCTGGCGGCGGTAAACGCTGCGCTGTGGGCGGTGCCCGCGTTGTTAACCAGCACGCTGATGCGCGGATCTTTCAGGGCCTCCTCAACGGCGGCAATGTCCTGGTCGTTAACCAGATCGGCTTTTAGCGTAGTCACGGTTATGCCGTGGCGGGCTTCAAGCTTCGCGGCCAGATCGCGCAGGCGATCTTCGCGCCGGGCAACCAGCAGCAGATCAAAACCTCGGGCCGCAAAACGATCGGCATAAACCGCACCAATACCGGAAGATGCGCCGGTAATGACCGCAATAGAACGAGAGTTAGCCATAAAACACCTCACATGAAGTAGAGTAACGTTAATGTGGTTTCATAATGAAACTTTGAGGTAAATGTAGATTTGTTGGTTTTATTATGCAACCAATATGAGGGATGTTTTTTCGTTATGCGCAGGAATTGCTAAAGGGAATATTAATAAGCACCTGAATAACAGATGCTTATTGGTCAGGAGGAGGAACGTGCCTGAGTGATTATTTCGTCCGGTTTTAGCTCACGACCATCTTCGGCCTGTAAGGTTAGCTTGCGGATAGGACGATGCTGCTGGCTATCGACGAGGACGCTGCGTGTCTCATCTTTGGCGTAGAGGTTTTCGCAGCCCCACTGTGAGAGGGCTGCTAAAACGGTCTGCAGCGCCCGGCCTTTTTCCGTCAGCACGTACTCGTGCCAGGCGCTGCCGTCCGATGCCGGGCGAAGCTCAAAAATACCGTTATCGACGAGCTGTTTCAGGCGAACGGTCAGCATATTTTTGGCGATGCCGAGGTTTTTTTGGAACTCACCGAAGCGAGACATGCCGTTCAGCGCATCGCGCACGATCAGCAACGACCACCAATCGCCGATCACGTCCAGCGTGCGGGCAACCGAACAGACGCTGTCTTCAAGGCTCTTACGTTTCATCATTCCTCCGATGGGTTTGCCGGGTTCTATTATAAAACTTTTTGTATGAGAGGCTGAGCGGTAATTTCAATGATACCAGGCGGCCAGCGTACGGCGCAGGCTGTCTATCAGACGCTGTTTCCATTCCACGGTGGAGGTCCGGTACTGCAAAAACAGGCTACCAATAGCCTGGTCGCCGGACAGCGGCAGCGTAAAAAGCTGGGCTTTGTTATTCAGGGTATCAAACCATGGGGCCGGCACGATAGCCATCAGCGGGGCATTGCGCAGGGCGGGAGCGAGCTGTCCGTAGTCGCTACAGGTAAAGGCCAGGCGGCGTTCGAGCCCGGCACGTGCCTGCTGGCGATCGAGCTCGTTAATGCCCTGTGGCCAGGGGTGACAATAGAAATGATCAAACTGCGGCAGTTCGTCAAAGGTCAGAGTTTCACGCCCGTTAAGTCTGGAGGACAGTGGTTCGCCGAAAACAGCAATCAGGCGCGTGCTGCCTACGCGCTCATAATGCAGGGCACTGACGCGTTTTTGATGATCGCCAATCGCAATCAACAAATCTATTCGTCCCTCCAGCAGCTCATCACGCCACGCACGCCGTTCAAACGTCAGGCATTCAATAATGGCCCCAGCCTGATGCCCTTTGCGGGCGAGTTCCGGCGTGAGCAACACATTCAGCGCCGGGGGCAGAACCAGACGAAATCGGCGCTCCTCCGCATGCTCTTCGCCAAATAATTCTTCATTCAGGGACACGAAGAGCGGGATCAGGCGTTCTTTAATACCGAGTGCGAAAGATGTGGGCACCTGGGCATTGCCTTCCCGACGAAAAAGCGGATCGCCCAGGGCATCACGCAGGCGGGCGAGAGCATGGCTGACGGCGGACGGGCTAAGCGCCAGCTTTTGCGCCGTTCGGCTGGTCGAGCCGGTGGTTAACATCACGTACAGCACCTTCAGCAGATTCATGTCTAATTGCAGGATATTCACGCCATCATTTCTCAATTGCATCGGACTAAATTGCCCGGCAGTATACTGCGCCTCCTGACCAAAAGGAGCCACCTGTGAACCGTTATAGTCTGTTATTTACCTGCATGATTTCAGTCTTCTCTGCCGGCAGTTCTGCGGCATTAAATCCAACCCAACCGCTGTCTGCCGCGCCGCCTTATTCGCTTTTTGAAGGCTGGGCCAAACCGGTCAAACCGTTCCGTATGGCAGCGGACGTCTGGTATGTCGGCACCGAAAATCTCTCGTCCATTCTGATTACCACGCCTGAGGGGCATATTCTCGTCGACGGTGCGCTGGACGCAAGCGCCAGCGGCATCAAAGAGAACATTGCTTCTCTGGGATTCGACATTCGCGACGTGCGGTTCATCCTCAACAGCCATGCCCGGCTCGATCAGGCCGGGGGCATTGCCAAACTGAAAAAGTGGAGCGGGGCAAAGCTGGTTGCCAGCAGGGAGAATGCTGACCAAATGGCGCGGGGAGGCAAAGAGGATTTTGCGCTGGGAGACGCGCTGCCCTTTCCACCGGTCACCACGAATAAAATCATTCATGACCACGAGACGCTAAAGCTGGGCGGCGTAACCGCGACAGCGCTGCTGACACCGGGGCATCTGCCGGGCAGCACGTCATGGCTGTTTGCACTGCCAGGTGGGTACACGCTTATTTACGCCGACAGTCTCGCCACGCCGGACTATTATCTGGTGGCGAACAAGAATTACCCGACGCTGGTGAACGACATCCGCCACAGTTTTGCCACGCTCGCGGCACAAAAAGCGGACATTTTTGTGGCGAACAAAGGGGAACGCTTTGGTCTGGCGGAGAAACAGGCCCGGCTTGCCGCCGGAGATAGCAACGCCTTTATCGACAGAGACGGGTTACAACGCTATGTGGATCTCTCTCGCCAGCGCTTTGAAGCGCAGCTGAAACAACAAACGGAATAATAGGGCTTTTTGCGATCCGCCAGGCAGGTCGGCTGTCATTTTTCTGTCACAATATATTCTTCACATTTTATTAATCACTCCCTGAGGAATAAGTAATGAAGAAAAAAATTGTTGCCTCATTGCTGGCCGCCGCCTGTCTTGCCCCAGGCCTGGCGAAAGCGGACACCGTGCCGGACGGCTACCAGCTGCAGCAGGTTTTGCTGATGAGCCGTCATAACCTGCGCGCGCCGCTGGCCAACAACGGCAGCGTGCTTGAGCAGTCTACCGCGCAGGCATGGCCGGAGTGGGATGTGCCGGGCGGGCAGCTCACCACCAAAGGCGGGGTGCTGGAAGTCTATATGGGGCATTACATGCGTGAATGGCTGGCGAGCCAGAATCTGGTAACCAGCGGCGAATGCCCGGCGCCGGAAAGCGTTTATGCCTATGCCAACAGCCTTCAGCGCACCGTCGCTACCGCGCAATTCTTCATTACCGGGGCTTTCCCTGGCTGCGATGTGCCGGTACATCACCAGGAAAAAATGGGCACCATGGACCCGGTGTTCAACCCGGTGATCACCAACGACTCGCCGGAGTTTAAAGCCAAAGCCGTTCAGGCGATGGAAAAACAGCGCACTGAATACAAGCTGGCCGACAGCTATAAACTGCTGGAGCACATTGTCGGCTATAAAAACTCGCCAACCTGCAAAGAGAAGCAGCTATGTGAGCTGAACGGGCCAAAAGACGTCTTTAGCGCCAATGCGACTCAGGAGCCGGGCGTTAACGGTTCCCTGAAGGTGGGCAATGCCCTGGTCGATGCGTTCACGCTGCAATATTACGAAGGTTTCCCGTTGGACCAGGTCGCGTGGGGAAAAATCAAAACGGCGGAACAGTGGCGCGTGCTTTCCCAGCTCAAAAATAGCTATCAGGACACGCTGTTTACTTCCCCGGAAGTGGCCCGCAACGTCGCGGCTCCGCTGGTGAAATACATTCAGAACGCGTTAACGTCCAAAGCAGCCGCTTCAGGGCCGAAAGTGACGCTGATGGTGGGGCATGATTCGAACATTGCGTCGCTGCTGACCGCGCTGCAGTTCAAGCCTTATCAGCTGCCGGGGCAGTATGAGCGTACCCCGATTGGCGGCAATATTCTGTTCCAGCGCTGGCATGATAAGACCAACAACCGCGACCTGCTGAAAGTGGAATACGTTTACCAGAGCGCCGAGCAGCTGCGCAATGGCGATGTGTTAACCCTGAAGCAGCCGCCAAAACGTGTGACGCTGGAGCTGGAAGGCTGCCCGACGGACACCAACGGCTACTGCTCATGGGATAAGTTTAGCGAAGTGCTGAATGAAGCCGTGAAGTAAGAAGAGGCTGCCCCCGAAAGGGGGCAGCAGAAGGATTAAACGTTTTTGCGCTCGATGGTCTGTTCGCCCCAGAAGAGCGAGTCCTTATCGGTTTTAGCAAAGGCGAGCGGCAGGACTTCATCGCTCCCTTCTTCCCAAATTTTTTCGGCCAGCTTTTCGTCATACTTCGCCAGCTCAAAAATGGCTTCTGCAATTTCTGGTGAGGTGTTGCGAAGACTCGCCCACTCGCCAACGTGGTGGGCTTTTGCCTGAGATGTGGTCATCACTCCTCCGTTAACCTTTCAGTTTAACCGCCAGGCCTGCGACGTGCTCTCCCTGATAGCGGGCGATCGCCAGTTCTTCCTGACTTGGCTGGCGTGAGCCGTCGCCGCCGGCAATGGTTGTTGCGCCGTAAGGCGTGCCGCCGCGAACCTGAGAAACATCAAACAGCTCCTGTGCCGCATAGCCGATAGGCACAATCACCATCCCGTGGTGGGCGAGCGTGGTCCAGGTGGAGGTGATGGTCTGCTCCTGGCCGCCGCCGGTGCCGGTAGAGCTGAATACGCTGCCCAGTTTGCCGTAAAGCGCGCCGGAAGCCCAAAGGCCGCCCGTTTGATCGAGGAAGGTGCGCATCTGGCCGGCCATATTGCCGAAGCGGGTAGGGGTTCCGAAGATGATAGCGTCGTAGTCGGCCAGCTCCTGCGGCGTAGCAACCGGCGCGGTGTGGGTTTTGCCCCCGGCTTTAGCAAAGACTTCCGGGGACATGGTTTCGGGCACGCGCTTTATCGTCACTTCCGCCCCATCGACTTTCTGTGCACCTTCCGCCACGGCTTTAGCCATAGTTTCGATGTGTCCATACATTGAATAATAAAGCACCAGTACTTTAGCCATCTTGCTTCACTCCTCAGTTGAACTGCAGTTTTACTGCACTCCTTTAAAGATATGACCTGTGGCGCAGAGTGCAAACCTGAATGGCCTTTCCTTGATACATCACAAGCGCAGATGAAATTTTGACCCTGTAGCATTAGCTAACATTTTACTGGCTGTTTTTTGACCATGTAGAAGAGGGGCTTATCGCGCCGCAGTGGAAGGATAAAAAGATAAGCTCACCGGCATGTTTCTGGATATGTCTGAACAGAAGCCCGACCGCGCCGGTGCACTAAGCTTAGAGCCACGCGGAAACGTTGGCGGCAGGCCCGCCTGGCCGCGTGGCAAAAGCGTTCTCTTTTATTGAATGCAATATGATGTCCTAAATCCGGAGGTTAGAAATGGCAAACCATCGTGGTGGTTCAGGTAATTTCGCTGAAGACCGTGAAAGAGCATCAGAAGCAGGTCGTAAAGGTGGCCAGCACAGCGGCGGTAACTTTAAAAACGATCCGCAGCGCGCCTCAGAAGCTGGTCAAAAAGGGGGTAAAAACAGCCACGGCAGCAAAAATAAATAGCCGTGACTTTGTGAAGCGCAGGGCGAATTAACGCTTGCGCCGAAATACCCCGACCGCCGGTTAGCCGGCGGTTTTCTATTTTCCCATTGCAACAAAATGTGACTGGAAGCACTATAGCACATCGACTTTCACCCTGATTTTTCCGGTCTCCCTCATGTCTGCGCCATTAAGCCGTTATAAATTCTCCGTTAAGCCGCAGGAAGCGCTGCTTATCCTCATCACCATGTTCTGGGGCGGCACATTCCTGGCGGTGCAGTACGCCATGACGATGAGCGACCCGTTTTTCTTTGTTGGTCTGCGCTTCGCCACCGCCGCCATTGCCGTCGGGCTGCTGTCGCTGAAATCTCTGCGCGGGTTAACCTGGCTGGAAATCAAAGCGGGGGGGCTGATCGGCGTGGCGATTGCCATCGGCTACAGCATGCAGACCTGGGGACTCCAGACAATTCCCAGCAGCAAATCCGCCTTTATTACCGCGATGTACGTGCCCGTTGTGCCGCTCCTGCAGTGGATTTGCCTTGGCCGTATGCCGGGGCTGATGTCCTGGATTGGCGTCGTGCTGGCCTTTGTTGGCCTGATTTTTCTTGCCGGGCCGGAAGGCACCAGCCTCTCGCTGGGGGCCGGGGAAATCATTACGCTTATCGGTGCCGTGGCGATTGCCGCTGAGATAATCCTGATCAGCGCCTGGGCGGGGAAAGTGGATATCAAACGTGTGACTGTAGTACAGCTGGCCACGGCTTCGCTGGTGTCGTTTGCAGCGATGGTCCCTGCCGGGGAAAGCGTGCCGCATTTCAGCCCTGGGCTGGTGATGATTGGCCTGGGGCTTGGGATTTTCAGCGCCATCATTCAGGTGACGATGAACTGGGCGCAGCGCAGCGTGTCGCCGACACGAGCCACGGTAATTTATACCGGCGAGCCGGTTTGGGCGGGGATCTTTGGCCGCATGGCGGGCGAGCGCCTCCCGCTGCTTGCGCTGGTTGGCGGGGCGTTGATCGTCCTCGGGGTGCTGGTTAGCGAACTGAAGCTCAAGCGCAAGAAAGCGGCAAACGCGAAGCGCGACTGGCAGGAAGATACCGAAGGCGAGGGCGTCTGAGCTATACTTCAGGCCAGCGAAAAAAAGGAGAACTCGCATGGCCGCCACCGACATCAAAACCCCTGGACGCCGATCGAAAGCCGTCGCCGCCAAAAAACAGGCCATTCTTGACGCTGCGCTGGCGTTTTTTTCGCAATATGGCATCCACGGCACCAGCCTTGAGCAGGTTGCCGAGCGGGCCGAAGTGTCAAAAACTAACCTGCTTTATTACTACCCTTCCAAAGAAGCGCTCTACATCGCAGTGCTGAAGCAGATCCTGGATATCTGGCTGGCGCCGCTGCGTGCCTTTCGGGAAGATTTGCAGCCGCTGGTGGCGATTGGGGAATACATTCGCCTCAAGCTTGAAGTTTCAAGGGATTATCCGCAGGCGTCGAAGCTGTTTTGCCTGGAGATGCTGCAGGGGGCGCCTTTGCTGAAAGGCGAGCTGACGGGCGACCTGAAGGCCCTGGTGGATGACAAATCGGCGATCGTTGCGGGTTGGGTAGCCAGCGGTAAACTTGCTGCCGTTGACCCGCATCACCTTATTTTTATGCTTTGGGCCACGACCCAGCACTACGCGGATTTTGCCAGCCAGGTTGAGGCCGTTACCGGCAATACGCTGCAGGATGAAGACTTTTTCCGCCGCACGGTGGAAAACGTGCAGCGGATGATTATTGAGGGCATTCGGGTGCGCTAATCGCGCTTACTTAGGGGGCAGGACGCAGCTTACGTCGCCCTCTTCGCACTCCAGCGTGCCCTTCAGCAGCTCGGTACGTTCCAGCGTTTTATCCGCCAGGCAGTTGGCACGTACCATCGGGTAGACCGAACCTTGTTCCGCGCCAGAACTCATAAAATCACAGTCCGCATCGCGGAAGGCAATCCACGCGTTCTGCGCCTTTTTAAGCAGTTCTTTTTGCTTGTCGGTTGCCCGGGACATCACTTCTTTATAGGTTTTATTCAGCCGCTCGTCCTGCTTTTTATACTCTGCGGTATAGCACTGGTTCATATCGGCCTGGGTGGCGGCGGAATCACAGCCATCGGCCCGGGCGGCCCCGCTCAGCAGCAGCCCGCCAACAAGTAAACACACGCGTTTCATTCTGGTGTCCTCATCAAAAAAAAGGCTCTCATGACGAGAGCCTTTGTATCCTGACAGACTGTTAACCGATTGTCATCAGGCTGGCGTTGCCGCCCGCGGCAGCGGTGTTCACGCTCAGAGAACGCTCCACGTAGAGACGCTCAAGCAGGATGTTACTTTCCCCGCGCGCGAAGCCCTGAACGGAAACAATCGCCCCGGTGCGAGCCGCGACGGCTTCGCAAAGTTTGCGCAGCTGGTCGGAGTCGCCGTGGTAAATCACCGCCTCAAACGGCTGCTTCAGCAGATCTTCCGGCTTGGCAAAATCAACCTGCTGCTGCACGGCTTTAGGCAACTGCTTCGCCAGGTCGCGATGCAGGCTGTCATCCGCCCACAGCACGCGGCTGCCCACGCTGGTTACCGCCGCCAACTGTACTAGCGTATCGCGCTCATCGTCGGCGACGCAAAGAATGCGTTCACGCGGCAGCAGAGCATATGTATTGCGCTCTCCGGTTGGGCCAGGCAGCACGCGCAGCGTTCCGCTTTGCGCCAGTTCACCAAACTGCTGGCAAACGGCTTTCAGCTCTTCGCGGTTGGTCGCCCACTCGCTCAGTGCCTGATGGGCAACCTGCAGATCGCTCTTCAGGGAGGCATCCACCGGGGTTTCCGCATCGTGGCGGTTGAAAGTGGTTTGCAGCGCATTTTCAGGGCGATTCGCCAGCAGGCGGTACAGGTACAGCGGACCACCGGCTTTAGGGCCGGTACCGGACAGGCCTTCGCCGCCGAAGGGCTGAACGCCAACCACGGCGCCGACCATGTTGCGGTTAACGTACATGTTGCCGACGTGGGCGGAGCCGGTGACCTGGGCAATCGTCTCGTCGATTCGGGTATGCACGCCGAGCGTCAGACCATAGCCAGCGGCATTGATCTGCTTAATCAGCGATTCAAGATTGTTGCGGCTGTAGCGCACCACGTGCAGCACCGGGCCGAACACTTCTTTCTTCATCTCGTCGAAGCTTTCCAGCTCGATAAGGGTTGGCGCTACAAAGGTGCCGGACTGCCATTCGCGCTCGTCCACGCTGTTTTCACGCACGGCCTGGAACACGGTGCGGCCTTTGGCGCGCATCGCCTGGATATGCTTCTCAATATTCTGCTGCGCTTCGGCGTCAATCACTGGCCCAATGTCGGTGGTCAGGCGGCCTGGGTTACCCATGCGGCATTCCGCCATGGCACCACGAAGCATTTGCAGCGTGTGGTCAGCCACGTCTTCCTGCAGGCAGAGTACGCGCAGGGCGGAGCAGCGCTGCCCGGCGCTGTCGAAGGCGGAGGAAACCACGTCCACCACAACCTGTTCGGTTAGCGCGGAGGAGTCCACGATCATCGCGTTAAGGCCGCCGGTTTCCGCAATCAGCGGCGTTGGGCGGCCCTGAGGATCGAGGCGGTCGGCGATATTGCGCTGCAGCAGAGACGCGACTTCAGTTGAGCCGGTGAACATCACTCCGCGTACGCGGGAGTCGCCTGTGAGCTGCGCCCCGACGGTTTCACCGCGGCCGGGCAACAACTGGAGTACGCCCGCAGGTACGCCTGCTTCAAGCAGGATCGCCACGCCCTGGGCCGCGATCAGTGGAGTTTGTTCCGCAGGCTTGGCCAGCACGCTGTTCCCGGCGGCAAGCGCGGCGGCAATCTGGCCGGTAAAGATAGCCAACGGGAAGTTCCACGGGCTGATACAGACCACCGGGCCAAGAGGACGATGCGTTTCATTGTCGAAATCGTCACGCACCTGGCCTGCGTAATAGTGCAGGAAGTCCACGGCCTCACGCACTTCGGCAATGGCGTTGCTGAAGGTTTTACCCGCTTCACGCACAAGGATGCCGATCAGCTGCTGCATGCGGCTTTCCATCATCACGGCGGCGCGTTCGAGAATAGCGGCACGCTCCTGCGGCGGGGTGGCAAACCAGATTGGCGCGTGGTTGACGGCATTCTCAAGGGCGAGGGAAACCTCTTCGCTCGTGGCTTCACGGGTGTAGCCCACAATGTCGGTTGGCTCGGCCGGGTTTTTCACCGGCGTTAATTCACCTTCAATAACCGGCTGTTCCAGCACCGGTGTGGCGTGCCATTTCTGTGCAGCGCTGTTCAGCAGGGCGGAAGAAAGCGACGCCAGACGGTGTTCATTGGCTAAATCAAGGCCGCTGGAGTTGGCGCGTTCCGCCCCGTAAAGCGCTTTCGGCAGGGCGATTTTAGGATGCGGCAACCCTGGCTGGCCCTCTTTGGCGGCCATGGCTTCCACCGCGCTCACCGGGTCCGCAACCAGCTCGTCCAGCGGCAGGGTGGCGTCGGCAATGCGGTTGACGAAAGAGGTGTTGGCGCCGTTTTCCAGCAGGCGACGCACCAGGTAAGCCAGCAGCGTTTCGTGCGTACCCACCGGGGCGTAAATGCGGCAAGGGCGGTTCAGTTTGCCGTCTGCGACTTTCCCCACCACCTGCTCATACAGCGGCTCACCCATGCCGTGCAGGCACTGGAACTCGTACTGGCCTGGGTAGTAGTTCTGCCCGGCCAGATTATAGATAGCAGCCAGCGTGTGGGCGTTATGGGTCGCAAACTGCGGATAGATCAGGTTCGGCACGGCCAGCAGTTTCTTGGCGCAGGCGAGGTAGGAGATGTCGGTGTACACCTTGCGGGTATAGACCGGGTATCCTTCCAGACCGTCGACCTGGGCGCGTTTGATTTCGCTGTCCCAGTAGGCGCCTTTGACCAGGCGAATCATCAGGCGGCGACGGCTGCGGGTGGCCAGATCAACCAGGTAATCAATCACAAACGGGCAGCGCTTTTGGTAGGCCTGGATAACAAAGCCGATGCCGTTCCAGCCCGCCAGCTCAGGTTCAAAGCAGAGTTTTTCCAGCAGATCGAGGGAGATCTCCAGGCGATCCGCCTCTTCGGCGTCAATGTTAATGCCAACGTCATACTGGCGAGCCAGCAGCGTGAGGGACTTCAGGCGCGGGTAAAGCTCTTCCATCACGCGGTCGTACTGCGCACGGCTGTAACGTGGGTGCAGAGCGGAAAGCTTGATGGAGATACCCGGGCCTTCATAAATCCCGCGGCCGTTGGACGCTTTACCGATGGCGTGAATCGCCTGCTGGTAGGAAACCATATAGGCCTGCGCGTCGGCGGCGGTCAGCGCAGCTTCGCCCAGCATGTCGTAGGAGTAGCGGAAACCTTTCTCTTCCAGCTTGCGGGCGTTAGCCAGCGCTTCGGCGATGGTTTCGCCGGTCACGAACTGCTCGCCCATCAGGCGCATCGCCATGTCCACGCCTTTACGCACCAGTGGTTCACCGCTTTTGCTGATGATGCGGTTCAGGGAGCGGGAAAGGCTGGCTTCGTTATGGGTGGACACCAGGCGGCCGGTAAACAGCAGGCCCCAGGTTGCCGCGTTCACGAACAGCGACGGGCTGCGGCCAATGTGCGAGTGCCAGTTCCCGTTGCTGATTTTGTCGCGGATCAGCGCGTCTCGGGTGGCTTTATCCGGGATACGCAGCAGCGCTTCCGCGAGGCACATCAGCGCCACGCCTTCCTGGGAAGACAGGGAGAACTCCTGCAGCAGGCTCTGAACCATGCCCGCGCGGCCGGACGCCGTTTTCTGGTTGCGCAGCTTGTCGGCCAGCTGGTAAGCCAGCTTTTGCGTTTGTTCGGCGATGGCCGGCGCCAGGCGAGCCTGCTCAAGGATCATCGGGACTGCGTCGGTTTCAGGGCGACGCCACGCGGCGGTAATCGCGGCCCGGCTGACGGACTGCGGCAGGATCTGCTCGGCAAAATCGAGGAACGGCTGCGCCACTTCTTCAGGCTGCACCGGAGATTCTTCGCTCTCATTGGCCGCCCCGGCCAGCAGGGCTGGTAGCTCAGGCAGCTCATCGCTGCTTTCCAGGCGCTCGAGATAATTAAAAATCGCCTGCTTAATCAGCCAGTGTGGGGTGCGGTCAATGCGTGAGGCGGCTTCTTTAATGCGGTCGCGCGTCGCTTCATCCAGTTTTACGCCCATCGTGGTGGTGCCCATACGACAGTCTCCAGGTTAATGATGATTCGGGGTTGTGCTTTGTTAGCCAGCAATATCTATGAAGTTGCAACTTTGTGCAACCTTGTTAAATCGAAGCCGATAAAGGGCCCACAAAAAAGAGGAATTGTTACCAGTAAGATAAGAAAATCGTCTGACGGAGCGGGAAGCGGAACGCTAGATTTATTGATGAAGTTAACACTTTTTAACGGTGCAACCGCTAAAAGTGTGAGTAAGTGCAACCTGGTGAAAAATGCTTACCTAAGGCAGATGCAAACGATGTAAATGCCGTGTTAAATCGTTTGTGAAAAATAAAGGGTTCCGGCAGGATGCATTCCCCATTACATCACGATAACAACACAGCGCCTCGTTCCGGCGCGAAGCAGCCTGGTCAGAGAGAGCAGGCGTAATAGCTATGGAGAAGTCTGAATGACAATTAGCACACCGATGCTGGTGACCTTCCTCGTTTATATCTTTGGCATGATTCTCATCGGCTTTATCGCCTGGCGTTCAACCCGCAGCTTTGACGACTATATTCTTGGCGGCCGTAGCCTCGGGAGCGTGGTGACCGCGCTGTCGGCGGGCGCCTCGGATATGAGCGGCTGGCTGTTAATGGGGTTGCCGGGCGCGATCTTTATCTCCGGGATTTCAGAAAGCTGGATCGCCATCGGCCTGACCTTAGGGGCGTGGATCAACTGGAAATTAGTGGCGGGGCGCCTGCGCGTTCACACGGAATTGAACAACAATGCGCTGACGTTGCCGGATTACTTTACCGGGCGTTTTGAAGACTCCAGTCGCCTACTGCGGATTATCTCGGCGCTGGTGATCCTGCTGTTCTTCACCATTTATTGTGCTTCCGGCATCGTGGCCGGGGCGCGCCTGTTTGAAAGCACCTTTGGCATGAGCTACGAAACGGCGCTGTGGGCCGGGGCGGCCGCTACCATCCTCTATACCTTTGTGGGCGGGTTCCTGGCGGTGAGCTGGACGGATACCGTGCAGGCCAGCCTGATGATCTTCGCGCTGATTCTGACGCCGGTGATGGTGATCATTGCCGTTGGCGGCCTCGATGATTCCCTGATGGTGATTAAGCAAAAGAGCATCGAAAACGTCGATATGCTGAAAGGGCTGAACTTTGTCGCTATCGTTTCGCTGATGGGCTGGGGCCTGGGCTACTTTGGCCAGCCGCATATTCTGGCGCGCTTTATGGCGGCGGATTCACACCACACCATCGTGAACGCACGGCGCATCAGTATGACCTGGATGATCCTCTGCCTGGCGGGTGCCTGCGCGGTGGGCTTCTTCGGGATTGCCTACTTTAACAACAACCCAGAGCAGGCCGGGGCGGTGACGCAAAACGGCGAACGGGTGTTTATCGAGCTGGCGCAAATCCTGTTCAACCCGTGGATTGCCGGGGTGTTGCTCTCCGCGATTCTGGCGGCGGTGATGTCCACGCTGAGCTGCCAGCTGTTGGTGTGCTCCAGCGCGATTACCGAAGATCTGTACAAAGCATTCCTGCGTAAAGGCGCGAGCCAGAAAGAGCTGGTGTGGGTAGGGCGCATGATGGTGCTGGTGGTGGCGCTGGTGGCGATTGCCCTGGCCGCTAACCCGGAAAACCGCGTGCTGGGCCTGGTCAGCTACGCCTGGGCCGGTTTTGGCGCGGCGTTTGGCCCGGTGGTGCTGTTCTCGGTGATGTGGTCACGCATGACCCGCAACGGGGCGCTGGTAGGGATGATTGTCGGGGCGGCAACCGTGCTGGTCTGGAAGCAGTTTGGCTGGCTGGGGCTGTACGAAATTATCCCTGGTTTCGCTTTCGCCAGTCTGGCGATTGTGGCGGTGAGCCTGCTGGGCAAAGCACCTTCAACGTCCATGCAGAAGCGTTTCGCCGAAGCCGATGCGGTTTATCACACCGCGCCGCCGAGCAAGCTGCAGCCTGAGTAACAGGTGATCTTTTACAGGGCCGGTTAATCCGGCCCTTTATAGGTTGCTGACAAAGAGGAAAAAAGCGTGGTTTTTCCCTCTTTGTGGTGAGTAGCCGAAAATCAATGAATTGATTTTCCTGTTTTTTAACGAGCTGTCTGATATTTCTTCTTTCGTCAGAGGGTTGTCATCAGTCTGAAGGGCCGGTTAATCCGGCCCTTTTTACATCTGGTCATAAATATGTAATCCCCGTCTCTTGTTTTTCTTTTCAGCGCTAATGATAATCACAATCGTTATGGTTTACTTTTCTTTACGTCAATTGACTTGTATTCACATCTGAGGTGTCAGGCATGTTTGTTCCGTTTCTCATCATGTTACGCGAAGGGCTGGAGGCAGCGCTCATCGTTAGCCTGATTGCCAGCTATCTGAAGCGTACCCAGCGCGGCCAGTGGATAGCCGTGATGTGGATTGGCGTTTTTGCCGCCGCTGCACTTTGCCTGGGCCTCGGTATCTTCATCAATGAAACCACCGGCGAGTTCCCGCAAAAAGAGCAGGAGCTGTTTGAGGGGATCGTGGCGGTTATTGCCGTGTTTATTCTGACCTGGATGGTGTTCTGGATGCGTAAAGTGTCCCGTAACGTCAAGGTGCAGCTGGAGCAGGCGGTGGATAACGCGCTGCACAGCAAAGGCAACCACGGCTGGGCGCTGATCATGATGGTCTTTTTCGCCGTCGCGCGTGAAGGTCTGGAGTCGGTGTTCTTCCTGCTGGCGGCTTTCCAACAGGACGTGGGCATTTGGCCACCGCTGGGGGCGATGCTGGGCCTGGCCACCGCCATCGTTTTAGGCTTCCTTATTTACTGGGGCGGGATTCGTCTCAATTTAGGCGCGTTCTTTAAATGGACCAGTCTGTTTATTCTGCTGGTGGCCGCAGGCCTTGCAGCCGGTGCCGTGCGCGCATTCCACGAAGCCGGGCTGTGGAACCACTTCCAGGACATCGCGTTTGATATGAGCAACACGCTCTCCACCCATTCGCTGACCGGCACCTTGCTGGAGGGGATTTTTGGTTATCAGGAAACCCCAACCGTGAGCGAAGTAGCGATGTACTTCATCTATCTGATTCCGGCGCTGGTGCTGTTCTTTATGCCGCCGCGCGTGAACAACCAGGCGACCAATACGGCTCGTTAATTGATTTCCGGCGGGGCGACCCGCCGTTCAGTGATAACTACTCATTGTTTAATAGGGATAGGTCATGACCAAACATTTTCGTCTGAAGGCACTGCACGTTGCGCTGCTCGCGCTTGTCTCTTCCACCTTTGCCGCGCAGGCGGCGGACATTCCCCAGGTAAAAGTCACCGTCACGGATAAACAATGTGAGCCGATGAATGTGACCGTGAACGCCGGGAAGACCCAGTTCATTATCCAGAATAACAGCCAGAAAGCGCTGGAGTGGGAGATCCTGAAAGGGGTGATGGTAGTGGAAGAGCGTGAAAACATCGCGCCGGGCTTCTCCCAGAAGCTGACCGCTAACCTGCAGCCGGGTGAATACGACATGACCTGCGGTCTGCTGACCAACCCGAAAGGCAAGCTGGTGGTGAAAGCGACCGGCAAACAGGAAGCACCTAAATCCGATCTGCTGGCGCTGACCGGCCCAATCACCGAATACAAAGCCTACGTGACCGCTGAAGTGGCTGAGCTGGTGAAAGGCACCAAAGCCTTTACCGACGCGGTGAAAGCCGGCGATTTAGAGAAAGCCAAAGCCCTGTATGCGCCAACTCGTCAGCATTACGAGCGTATTGAGCCGATTGCTGAGCTGTTCTCAGACCTCGACAGCAGCATTGATGCCCGTGAAGACGACTTCGAGAAAAAAGCGGATGACCCGAAATTCACCGGTTTCCACCGTCTGGAGAAGATCCTGTTTGGCGACAACACCACCAAAGACGCCGCGCAGTTTGCCGACAAGCTGAACGCCGACGTGCTGGATCTGCAGACTCGTGTTTCCGAGCTGGCCTTCCCGCCGAGCAAAGTAGTTGGCGGTGCAGCTGGCCTGATTGAAGAAGTCGCTGCGACCAAAATCAGCGGGGAAGAAGACCGCTACAGCCACACTGACCTGTGGGACTTCCAGGCGAACGTCGACGGCGCGCAGAAAATCGTTAACCTGCTGCGTCCTCAACTGACCAAAGAGAACCCGGCGCTGCTGGCGAAAGTGGATGCCAACTTCAAGAAAGTTGACGCCATTCTGGCGAAGTACCGCACCAAAGACGGGTTTGAAACCTACGACAAGCTGACGGATAACGATCGCAAGGCACTGAAAGGGCCGATCACGACGCTTGCGGAAGACCTGTCTCAGCTGCGTGGCGTGATGGGCCTGGACTAAGCATCATGAGCAATAAAGACAACACCGGCGCGCACCAACCGGCGCGCCGCCAGCTGCTGAAAACACTGGGCGCCCTTGGGGGCGCTTTTGCCGTGGGCGGCGGGTGCCCGATGGCGGCCCATGCGGCGAATCCGGTCTCTTCGCCGGGCACGCTGCCGCCGGATGGTCGCCTTGAAAGCCAACCGCTGTATGGTGAACACCAGGCCGGGATTCTGACACCCCAGCAGGCCGCCATGATGCTCGTGGCGTTTGACGTGCTGGCCAGTGACAAAGCCGACCTCGAACGTCTGTTCCGCTTGCTGACCGCCCGCTTTGACTTCCTGACCCGCGGCGGCCCGGCACCGGAAACGCCAAATCCACGGTTACCGCCGATGGACTCTGGCATTCTTGGGGCGGAAATTTACCCGGATAACCTGACGATCACGGTGTCTGCCGGCAGCTCGCTCTTTGACGAGCGTTTTGGCCTGCAAAAGCAGATGCCGAAAAAGCTACAGCCAATGACCAGTTTCCCGAATGATTCGCTGGATGCCAGCTTGTGTCACGGCGATTTGCTGCTGCAGATTTGTGCCAACACCAACGACACTGTGATCCACGCGTTGCGCGATATTATCAAGCACACGCCAGATCTCCTCAGCGTGCGCTGGAAGCGGGAAGGGTTCATCTCCAACCATGCGGCGCGCAGCCGAGGGAAAGAGACGCCCATCAACCTGTTAGGCTTCAAAGACGGCACGGCCAACCCTGACAGCCATGATAAACCACTGATGGACGACGTGGTTTGGGTAACGAAGCAACAGCAGGAGCCAGCCTGGGCTACCGGCGGTAGCTATCAGGCCGTGCGCATTATTCAGTTCCACGTTGAGTCCTGGGACCGTACGCCGCTGAAAGAGCAGCAGACTATCTTCGGGCGAGAGAAACACAGCGGTGCGCCGCTGGGTATGACAAATGAGCATGATGTGCCGGACTACGCCGCCGATCCTGACGGCGATGTGATTGCGCTGGATGCCCATATCCGCCTTGCAAATCCAAGGACCAAAGAAACGCAGTCGGGGTTGATGATGCGGCGAGGCTACAGCTATTCTCTGGGCGCCACCAAATCCGGCCAGCTCGACATGGGGCTGCTGTTCGTCTGCTACCAGCATGACCTTGAAAAAGGCTTCCTGACGGTGCAGGGCAGGCTGAACGGCGAGGCGCTGGAAGAGTACATCAAGCCGATCGGCGGTGGGTATTTCTTCGCGCTGCCGGGCGTGTCGGATAAACAGCATTATCTGGGGCAGGGGATGATTGAGGCGTAATTATTGCCGTACCGGTGATGAGAGCCGGGAACGAATCTTCCCCTCATCCCGGCCCTCTTCCCACAGGGGCGAGGGAGAAAACAGTCGACGGGAGCATTATTTATTCCCTCTCCCTGCCAGGGAGAGGGTAAATCCAGAAGCGACATTGTGACAGAGGGAAACCTTAGCCGTTCTTATCGAGAGTGGTTTATGTAGATTTTCATTTGCTAACAATTCGCTCCCCCAATTATTCATGACAATTCCCTATGACTATCCCGCTGATATATTTCTGTAATATTGATGTGCGAAAACGGTACACAGCAGCGGATTGTGATTAAACGTTACTTAAAAGTGAGATTTATGTTGCATTTTGGGTGATGTTTGGTGTACTTAAAGCATGAGCGGTAGTTCCCTGCTGTGACGTTTAATCACTACGGAGATCGCGAATGGTTGGGTCCTGTACTGGACGGTTACTTAAACACTTTACCCGCACTACCCAGCGCGGAGGCCTCTCCTCCGGCTTCGCTATCTTCACCGCTAAATTTCCCCATTCAGAGTCAAATCAGCGTCCTAACGGTGCGTCAGGCAACGTTTCGCGTTCGCTTAACGCACCCTCTCAACCGGCAGTTAATGGCTTACAAGGAAGCCAAACCTCATCCGTTAGTGGCCATAATCGCGCCTGTCCAGACGGCGCGGGAAATGAAACCAACTGTAAGGTGCCATCCATGGGAAGACAGAAAGCTGTGATCAAAGCTCGTCGCGAAGCAAAACGTGTGCTGAGACGGGATTCGCGTAGCCACCGGCAGCGTGAAGAGGAATCGGTCACCACGCTTGTGCAGATGAGCGGCGTAGAATCTATAGGCATGGCGCGCGACAGCCGCGACCATTCACCTATCGAAGCGCGGAATGAAGCTCAGGCGCACTATCTTAATGCCATCGAGAAAAAGCAGCTGATATTTGCTACCGGCGAAGCCGGCTGTGGCAAGACGTTCATCAGCGCGGCAAAAGCCGCTGAGGCCCTGATACATAAGGATGTCGACAGGATTATTGTTACCCGTCCGGTGCTGCAGGCCGATGAAGATCTCGGCTTCCTCCCCGGTGATATCTCAGAAAAGTTCGCCCCGTATTTCCGCCCGGTGTATGACATCCTGGTGCGACGTTTAGGGTCGTCTTTTATGCAGTATTGCCTGCGGCCTGAAATTGGTAAGGTTGAGATTGCGCCGTTCGCCTATATGCGCGGACGCACTTTTGAAAATGCCGTGGTTATTCTGGATGAGGCGCAGAATGTCACCGCAGCGCAAATGAAGATGTTCCTCACCCGCCTCGGGGAAAACGTGACGGTTATCGTCAATGGCGATATCACGCAGTGCGATTTACCTGCTGGCGTACCGTCCGGTTTAAGCGATGCGCTGAATCGTTTTGAAGAGGATGACATGGTCGGCGTTGTTCGCTTTGGTAAGCAGGATTGTGTGCGCTCGGCCCTCTGCCAGCGCACGCTGAACGCCTACGACTGACCGCCTTCAACGATTTAGACAAAAGCCCAAACTTCGGTTTGGGCTTTTTTATTTGCGCGAATTATTTGGCCAAACTGTGAAGGGGGTCATAACACCAGGTCAAGGAGAGACAATTTATGAGGCATGAGAATTATCTCTCTTCAGAATGCATGCCGTATACTTTCCTCAAGCAGAGACAATAGTCTCTCTCCACAAACCCGCTTTGGAACAGCAACAATACGCCACGGAAGTCCGTTACAGCGTATTGAGACTTGAGGAACAACTTATGCAAAAGAAAAAAATTTACCTGTTCTGCTCCGCTGGGATGTCAACCTCGCTGTTAGTGACCAAAATGCGAGCGCAGGCCGAAAAGTATGAAGTGCCGGTAGAAATTGAAGCTTTCTCTGAGTCTTTGGCCAGCGAGAAAGGGAAACATGCGGACCTGGTATTGCTTGGGCCACAAATTGCCTACATGCAGGCAGATATCAAGAAATTGTTGCCCACCAAGCCTGTAGAAGTTATCGATTCTGCTCTGTACGGTAAAGTCGATGGGCTGGGTGTGTTGAAAGCGGCTGTGGCAGCAATTAAGAAAGCAGCGGCCGAGAGTTAATTTTTTATTCTTGTTTTGTTTAATTTTCCGTCAAAGAGCGACTTACACCTACAGCCGTAAGTAATTACGGCTTTCAAGGATATTTATAATATGAGTAAAGTCATTGATTCACTTGAGAAGGTTCTCCTGCCTTTTGCTGTAAAAATAGGAAAGCAGCCTCACGTTAATGCCATTAAAAACGGTTTTATTAAATTAATGCCATTAACCCTAACGGGGGCAATGTTTGTTCTGATCAACAACGTATTCCTGAGCTTCGGCGCAGGGTCATTCTTCTACTCGTTAGGCATCCGTTTAGACCCCGAGACCATTGAAACCCTGAATGGGTTTAAAGCTATCGGCGGCAATGTGTACAACGGTACGTTGGGCATAATGTCGCTGATGGCGCCTTTTTTCATTGGCATGGCATTAGCTGAAGAAAGAAAGGTCGATCCTTTGGCCGCGGGCTTATTATCCGTCGCAGCCTTTATGACCGTTACGCCATATAGCGTAGGCGAAGCCTATGCCGTGGGCGCTAACTGGTTAGGCGGCCAGAATATTATTTCCGGTATGATTATCGGTCTGGTTGTCGCGGAGCTGTTTACCTTTGTTGTGCGCCGGAACTGGGTAATTACCCTGCCGGACAGCGTACCGGCCTCAGTATCCCGCTCGTTCTCGGCGTTAATCCCAGGCTTCCTGATTCTGTCTA
Source organism: Cedecea sp. Ae19-4 (assembly GCF_059801165.1). Classification (NCBI taxonomy): domain Bacteria; kingdom Pseudomonadati; phylum Pseudomonadota; class Gammaproteobacteria; order Enterobacterales; family Enterobacteriaceae; genus Cedecea; species Cedecea sp. Ae19-4. The sequence continues at coordinate 844,144 of NZ_JBCHWG010000001.1, forward strand.
TCTTCGGGATCATCTCCTGGGCGCTGTCTCACTACGGCAGCAACTTCCACCAGATCATCATGGACTCCATTTCGACTCCGCTGGCGTCAATGGGGAGCGTGGTTGGCTGGGCATACGTGATTTTCAACTCCCTGCTGTGGTTCTTCGGTGTTCACGGTTCCCTGGCGCTTACCGCTCTGGATAACGGCATCATGACCCCATGGGCGCTGGAAAACGTGGCGCTGTACCAGCAGTACGGTTCTGTTGAAGCCGCTATCGAAGCGGGCAAACAGTTCCACTTCTGGGCGAAACCAATGCTCGACTCCTACATCCTGCTGGGGGGTTCCGGTGCGACGCTGGGTCTGATTATCGCTATCTTCATCGCCTCTCGCCGCGCCGATCACCGTCAGGTGGCTAAGCTGGCGCTGCCGTCAGGCATCTTCCAGATTAACGAACCGATTCTGTTTGGTCTGCCGATCATCATGAACCCGGTCATGTTCATCCCGTTTGTGGCGGTACAGCCGATTCTGGCCGCGATCACCCTGATTGCGTACTCCATGGGCATTATCCCGCCGGTCACCAACCTGGCACCGTGGACCATGCCTACCGGCCTGGGCGCCTTCTTCAACAGTAACGGCAGCGTCGCTGCACTGCTGGTGGCGCTGTTCAACCTGGGTGTTGCAACGCTGGTGTACATGCCGTTCGTTATCCTGTCCAACAAGGCACAGGCGGTTATTGAAGAAGAAGAAAGCGAAGAAGATATCGCTAACGCACTGAAATTCTAAGTTCAGCCGGGGGAGGGAATGCCTTCCCCGTTTTCAGAATCCGGGGAGCACGCTTATGTTTGATTTAGATAATGTTGTTGAAACTGAAGTAGAAGTGGACGATCTCGAAGAAGTGGTGATGGGCTTAATCATCAATTCAGGCCAGGCCCGCAGCCTAGCCTACGGCGCGCTCAAAAAGGCCAAGCAGGGTGACTTCGCCGGGGCTAAAGAGATGATGGACCAGTCCCGCACGGCGCTGAACGAAGCGCACCTGGTGCAGACTAAGCTGATTGAAGGCGACCAGGGCGAAGGCAAAACCAAAGTGAGCCTGGTGCTGGTACACGCGCAGGACCACCTGATGACTTCGATGCTGGCGCGTGAGCTGGTCACCGAGTTGATTGAATTGCACGAGAAAATGGACAAGTAGCAGGTCAGCATATGCAGCCAGAGATAGACAATATGGAAATTAACATTGTTCGTGAAAGCCAGCTGTTTAACGGCAAGTGTTTCCATGCGTTTATCTACACCAAAGAAGAGAGCGTGAGCGGGCTGCACCAGCATGACTACTACGAATTCACAATCGTGTTGACCGGGCGCTACTACCAGGAAATTAACGGTAAGCGCGTACTGATGGAGCGAGGCGATTTTGTCTTTATTCCGGTCGGTTCCCATCATCAGAGTTTCTACGAGTTTGGTGCGACCCGGTTATTTAACGTGGGGATCAGTCAGCAGTTCTTTGAACAGCATTATATGCCGCTGCTGCCGTCCCATTTGGTGGCCTCACAGGTTTACCAGATTAAGGATGAATTCCTGGCGTTTATGGAATCGGTGATTGCCTCGTTTAATTTCCGCGAAGGGGAATTTAACGAGTTCCTCGAAATGGTGAGTTTTTATGTCGTCAATCGACTGCGCCATTATCGGGAGTCGGAAAATCAGGATGATATTCCATTGTGGTTAAAATCCACCGTTGAAGGGATGCACGACAAAATGCGTTTTGGTGACAAAGCCTTATTAAACATGGTCGCGCTTTCGGGTAAGTCGCAGGAATATTTAACGCGCGCCACTCAGCGCTATTATGGCAAAACGCCGATGCAGATTATTAACGAAATCCGCATTAATTTTGCCAAGAAGCAGCTGGAGATTACTAACTCATCGGTGACCGATATTGCCTTTGAGTCCGGCTACAGCAGCCCCAGCATGTTTATTAAGAACTTTAAAAAGGTCACCTCTTTTACGCCAAATAGTTATCGGAAGAAATTGTACAGCATTAATTAAGGTGCTGGTTAATTACCACGGTCAATATTGCGTTTTTATTAACTTATTCAATTTTCTAAATACGGCGCGTGGCGCTGTACGGGAGCCTGTATGACTAAGAAATTAAAAGTTGTTACTATCGGTGGCGGCAGCAGCTATACCCCAGAATTACTTGAAGGTTTTATTAAGCGCTATCATGAACTACCGATTACCGAACTTTGGCTGGTGGATGTCGAAGCCGGTAAAGAAAAGCAGGATATAATTTTCAATCTTTGCCAGCGCATGATTGAGCACGCCGGTGTGCCGATGACGGTACACAAGAGCCTCGACCGCCGTGAAGCGCTGAAAGACGCGGACTTCGTGACCACCCAGCTGCGCGTGGGCCAGCTGAAAGCGCGCGAGCTGGATGAGCGTATTCCGCTGAGCCACGGTTATCTTGGCCAGGAAACCAACGGCGCGGGTGGCCTGTTCAAAGGGCTGCGCACCATTCCAGTGATTTTCGACATCATCAAAGACGTGCAGGAAATCTGCCCGGATGCGTGGGTTATCAACTTCACTAACCCGGCCGGGATGGTGACTGAGGCGGTATTCCGCCACACCAACTTCAAAAAATTCATCGGCGTGTGCAACATTCCTGTTGGCATGAAGATGTTTATTACCGACGTGCTGAAGCTGACCCCGGAAGATGACCTGGGGATCGATCTCTTCGGCCTGAATCACATGGTGTTCATCAAAGATGTGCTGGTGAACGGCGAATCCCGCTTTGCTGAACTGCTGGACGGCGTAGCCAGCGGTAAACTGAGCGCTAACTCGGTGAAAAACATCTTCGATATGCCGTTTAGCGAAGGGCTGATCCGTTCTCTGAACCTGCTGCCGTGCTCTTACCTGCTGTACTACTTCAAGCAGAAAGAGATGCTGGCCATCGAAATGGGCGAGTTCTACAAAGGCGGCGCGCGCGCCTCCGTGGTACAGAAGGTCGAAAAACAGCTGTTCGAACTGTATAAAGATCCTAACCTCGACGTGAAGCCGAAAGAGCTGGAGCTGCGCGGCGGGGCTTACTACTCTGACGCCGCATGCGAAGTGATCAGCGCTATCTACAATGATAAGCAGACCGAGCACTACGTGAACATCCCGCACCATGGGCACGTGGACAATATCCCGGCGGACTGGGCTATCGAAACGACCAGCATCATTGGCCGTGATGGCGCAAGACCGCACCCGCGCGTGACTCACTTCGACGAGAAAGTGATGGGCCTGATTCATACCATCAAAGGCTTCGAAGTGGCGGCGAGCCAGGCGGCGCTGAGCGGTGAATTCAACGATGTGCTGCTGGCGCTGAACCTGAGCCCGCTTATCCACTCTGACAAGGATGCGGAAGTGATTGCCAAAGAGATGCTGCTTGCCCATAAAGCCCATCTGCCAAACTTTGCGAAAACTATCGAAAAACTGGCGTAATGCCTTGCCCTCCCCGGACGGGGAGGGCCACTCAAGAGGGATGCTATGGACCGCTTACTGATTATCAACGCCGATGACTTTGGCCTGAGTAAGGCGCAAAACTACGGCATCATCGAAGCCTTTCACCACGGTGTGGTGACGTCAACCACCGCGATGGTTAACGCTGAAGCCATTAAACACGCTGCCGGGCTGTACGCACGCTATCCGGGGTTGGGGGTCGGCATGCACTTCGTGCTGACGCTGGGACAGCCGCTGACCAACATGCCGGTGCTAACCCGCGAAACGGGCTTACTGGGTAAATGGATTTGGGAGATGGCCGAGCAGGGGCAGTTGGATCGGGACGAGATCAAACGCGAACTGGAAAGCCAGTATCAGCGCTTTATCGAGATTTTTGGTATTGAACCAACCCATCTTGATAGCCATCATCACGTGCATATGATTCCGGAAATTTTCCCCATCGTTGCGGCGTTTGCCAGCGCGAAAGGGATCCCGCTGCGTGTCGATCGTGATGCCGCAGCCCGGGACAACATTTCCCTGGATGGCGTGCGGACTACGCAAGGGTTTAGCAGCGAGTTTTACGGCGATTCTATTTCTGAAAGCCTGCTTCTGGAGTGCGTGGATGCTTCGGCTAAGCGAGAGGAAGCCTCGCTGGAAGTGATGTGCCACCCGTCATTTGTGGATAACACGCTGCTGAAAAGCAACTACTGCTATCCGCGCCTTGCGGAGCTGGAAGTGCTTACCTCCGCGGCGTTGAAGTACGCGATTGCCGAGCGAGGCTACCGTCTGGGCACGTTCCGCGATCTCTAACCCCTATTCGTACTTCGGCCTGCTGTCGATAAGGTGTATTATTGCTGCATCTTATCGACAATCATTGACCGGACGTTTGTACCGGTTAACGAGGTGCAGCTATGTCCGGAAAACGCATCCAACGCGAAAAGCAAACCATCGCTAAAATGCTCGCCCTGTACGAGCGCAAAAACCCAGCTGCCAGCCCCGATCCAGACCACTACTCACGGCTATACGACTACGCTGCCAAAAGGTTGGATCGCTGCGCTTTTGGCGAAGAAAAGCCCGCCTGCAAGCAATGTCCTATCCACTGCTATCAGCCCTCAAAACGTGAAGAAATGAAGCGGGTGATGCGCTGGAGTGGTCCCCGAATGCTGTTTCACCACCCGATTCTGACCGTGCTTCATTTGATGGACAATCGCCGTCCGGTTCCGCCGCTGCCGGAGAAATACCAGCGTAAGAAAGAGTGACGGAGTCAGTCATGCCGGTTTCATCTTAATCGTGTATAAACGCTGACAATAACGCGGCGTTATGCCCGGAGGGTAGGCGATGGGATACGTGGAAGAAATGAGGGCGCTGGTAGGCCACCGGCTTTTATTACTGGCCGGGGCTAATGTCATCATCACCGATGATCAGCAGCGCATTTTGTTGCAGCTGAGGCGTGATGGCGGCTGGGGATTGCCCGGCGGTTTGCTTGAGCCCGGTGAAAGTTTTGAAGAAACGGCTATCCGTGAAGTGAAAGAAGAGACGAATCTTGATGTTCACGATCTGACTTTACTCGGCACTTTTTCGGGTTCGGACTATACGTTTACGCTCGAGAATAAAGACAGGATTAACGTCATTACTTCACTGTTCGAAGTGACAAGCTGGTCAGGCCGTATCATTAATGACCCTACAGAAGGTCTGGCGCTCACCTTCTTTGCGGAAAGCGAGATCCCGGCAGAAACAAAGGATGAATACAGGGGTTATATAAACTACTACCTGGCGCAAAGAGTTGCTAAAAAGTAACTGCAGGTTATATTCGAACCCATCCCTCATAGTGAAACATGCGAAAAAAAAGCCCGCATTTGCATGCGAGCTCTGCTTTAAATATGGCGGTGAGGGAGGGATATCATTCGCGCCGTCCATGGCGCTCGCCCTGCGGGTTGCCGAAGGCAATGCAAAACGGCTGTCCTGCCGTTTTGTCGAACCCTGGTCGAGGGTTCTCATCCGTCCCTCGTGGTGCAACATGCGAAAAAAAAGCCCGCATTTGCATGCGAGCTCTTCTTTAAATATGGCGGTGAGGGAGGGATATCACTCGCGCCGTCCATGGCGCTCGCCCTACGGGTTGCCGGAGGCAATGCAAAACGGCCATCCTGCCGTTTTGTCGAACCCGGTCGAGGGTTCTCACCCGTCCCTAAAGGGGTTACGGGCAATAAAAAAGCCTGAACGTGAGTTCAGGCTCTCTTATCGAAGATGGCGGTGAGGGAGGGATTCGAACCCTCGATACGTTGCCGTATACACACTTTCCAGGCGTGCTCCTTCAGCCACTCGGACACCTCACCATATTGTTTTGCTGCACACCTTAGGTGGGCAACGGGGCGCTACTATAGGGAGTCAGCCCTCTTCGGTCAAGCCTAATTTATGGATTATGCCGCGTTCGGTTAAGGTGTGAGCGGTTGAGGCGGTTTTAAGGCAAATTCGTCGAAAAAAGCTCCCGCCCGGGTAATTCCTGTGGGCGGGAGAGGGTTAATCATCGCGCTAGCTGGCATTACCTCCCAGCGACTGCCAGAGCGTAATGCGGTTCTCCAGCGCCGTTAAGGCTGTCAGATAATCGCCGATGCCAATCTGCTGCTGTTTTTGCACTATCTTCAGTGAGGCTTCCGCACTGGACATCGTCTGCTGTGCCAGCTCAAGGCTGCTGGTTTTTAACCTGATAAGGTTTTCTTGTCGGAATCAAATCAAGGTCGACGTACAAATATTGGGTGAATTGTGAAGGGTATATGGCGGTGAGGGAGGGATGATTCTCGCGCCGTCCGTGGCGCTCGCCCTGCGGTTTGCCGAAGGCAATGCAAAACGGTCATCCTGCCGTTTTGTCGAACCCGGTCGAGGGTTCTCATCCGTCCCTCGTGGTGCAACATGCGAAAAAAAAGCCCGCATTTGCATGCGAGCTCTTCTTTAAATATGGCGGTGAGGGAGGGATATCACTCGCGCCGTCCATGGCGCTCGTCCTGCGGGTTGCCGAAGGCAATGCAAAACGGCTGTCCTGCCGTTTTGTCGAACCCTGTCGAGGGTTCTCATCCGTCCCTCAAGGGGTTACGGGTAATAAAAAAGCCTGAACGTGAGTTCAGGCTCTCTTATCGAAGATGGCGGTGAGGGAGGGATTCGAACCCTCGATACGTTGCCGTATACACACTTTCCAGGCGTGCTCCTTCAGCCACTCGGACACCTCACCATATTGTCGCTCCAGCGCTGCTGGAACGGGCGCTAATTTAGGGAAAATGGGCTTCGCCGTCAATGCTAATTTCATGTTTTTGGTGCGTTTAGCCAAACTTCGTCCAACTTGATTCTTAAACCACCACAAGATGCTGCTTTTTATTACTTTGGGGCTTGCATGGCGAGTCGATTCGCGCAAGCCTAAGAAAAAAAGGAGGCAGTATGGACATTATTTTTCATCACCCCACTTTTGACACCGAGTACTGGCTGAATCGCCTTCAGCTGGCTTTGCCTGGCGCTCGCGTTCGCCAGTGGAAGCAGGGCGACCAGCAACCCGCAGACTATGCCCTTGTCTGGCATCCTCCGGTGGAAATGCTTAGCGGCCGTAAAGGGCTAAAAGGCGTATTTGCGCTGGGAGCGGGCGTTGACGCTATCCTCAGTAAACTTCAGGCTCATCCTGACATGCTGCCTGACGGCGTGCCGCTGTTCCGCCTCGAAGACACCGGCATGGGGCTGCAGATGCAGGAGTATGCGGTCAGTCAGGTGCTGCACTGGTTCCGTCGTTTTGACGATTACCAAAGGCAAAAACAGCAGGGGCAATGGCAGCCGCTGGACGATTATCGTCGCGAGGATTTCACCATTGGGATCCTCGGTGCAGGCGTACTGGGCGGTAAAGTCGCTGAAAGTCTTGTGGCCTGGGGCTTCCCGGTTCGCTGCTGGAGCCGCAGTAAGAAAGATTTCCCTGGCGTAGAAAGTTTTGCCGGTGGCGAAGCGCTGCCTGCCTTTTTAAGCGGCACCCGCGTGTTGATCAACTTGCTGCCTAATACGCCGCAAACCGTCGGCATCATCAATCGTGAATTGTTGAGTCAATTGGCTAAAGAGTCCTACGTGATAAATCTCGCGCGCGGGGTTCACCTTGTCGAAGCCGATCTGCTTGCGGCGCTGGATGCCGGGCAGCTCAAGGGGGCAATGCTGGACGTCTTCTCTAAAGAGCCGCTGCCGGAAAATAATCCGCTATGGGCACATCCTCGCGTGGCAATTACGCCGCATGTTGCAGCGGTAACTCGTCCTGATGAGGCGATTGCCTATATAGCAAAAACGATTACTCAACTGGAAAACGGTGAAGCCGTTTCAGGTGAGGTCTCACTTCAGCACGGCTATTAAGCATCAAGCCCGGCCCTGGCCGGGCTGATAACGTTCCGGAAGCAGGCTAAAAATTGTCATAGATTGCTGGTATCCTTACTTCAAAATAGAAAAGGAGAAAGCCATGTATCCCGTTGACCTGCATATGCATACCGTTGCCAGCACCCACGCCTACAGTACCCTCCACGATTATATTGCCGTTGCGAAAGCCAAAGGTATCAAGCTGTTCGCCATTACCGACCACGGCCCGGATATGGCGGATGCGCCGCATTACTGGCACTTTATTAATATGCGTATCTGGCCACGACTGGTCGATGGCGTCGGCATTTTGCGCGGTATTGAGTCGAACATTAAAAATACCGCCGGGGAAATAGACTGCACCGGCCCGATGCTGGACGCGCTGGATTTAATTATCGCGGGCTTCCATGAGCCGGTGTTCCCGCCCAAAGATAAAGCCACCCACACCGAAGCGATGATCGCGACGATGGCGAACGGCGACGTACATATCATCAGCCATCCAGGGAATCCTAAGTTTGAGATTGATATCCCAGCTGTTGCGGCGGCGGCGGCGAAGTATAACGTCGCGCTGGAGCTGAATAATTCTTCGTTTACCCATTCGCGTATTGGCAGCGGCCCAAACTGCCGCGCTATTGCCGAAGCCGTGCGCGATGCAGGTGGCTGGCTGGCGTTAGGATCCGACTCTCACACTGCCTTTACGCTGGGGGATTTCACCGAATGCCGTAAAATCCTCGACGAAATCAATTTCCCGGAAGAGCGGATCCTTAACGTCTCTCCGCAGCGCCTGCTGGGCTTCCTGGAAGCCCGTGGCATGGCGCCAATTGCTGAATTTGCCACACTGTAATTAACACCCGTAATGGATAGAGCCAGTCATGAATGAATTTTCAATTATTTGCCGCGTACTCGGATCGCTTTTTTATCGCCAGCCGCAGGATCCCCTGTTGGTGCCTCTTTTTACGCTGATCCGTGAAGGGAAGCTGGCGGCAAGCTGGCCACTGGAGCAGGATGAGCTGTTGGGCCGGCTGCAAAATAGCTGCGATCCGCAGCTGCTGGCGGGCGACTTTAACGCTTTGTTTGTTGGCGAAAAATGCAGCGTGCCGCCATTCCGTTCCGCCTGGGAAGAGGGCAGCGATGAAGGCGAAGTGCGCCAGTTCCTGAAGCAGCGTGGCATGCCGCTGGGTGAGTCCCCGGCCGATCATTTTGGGACGCTATTGCTGGCGGCCTCGTGGCTTGAAGACCAGTCTCAGGAAGATGAGTTTGAAGCGCAGGTGACGCTGTTTGATGACTACCTGATGCCGTGGTGCGGGACTTTCCTGGGCAAAGTTGAAGCCCATGCCACAACGCCATTCTACCGTACGCTGGCGGCGATCAGCCGTGAGGCGCTGCAGGCCATGCGCGATGAGCTGCAGGAATCAGAGGATGAGTAATTGTGATGTTAATCACAATTAAAATGTAACGCTGATTTCTTATTTGCAAAAAACGTGCGCCAGATCGTAGTGGTTGGTCCGGCCTCTGCTATGATACGGCGCCATGAAGACACTTATTCCATTAGCAATCACCACCGGTATTCTCTCCGGCCTTTGGGGCTGGGTGGCGGTGAGCCTCGGCCTGCTGGGCTGGGCCGGTTTCCTCGGCTGTACCGCTTATTTTGCCTGTCCGCAGGGCGGTATGAAGGGGCTTTTTATTTCCCTGTGTACGCTGTGCAGCGGCGTGCTGTGGGCGCTGGTGATTATTCACGGCAGCGCGCTGGCGCCGCAGGCGGAAATCCTGGGCTACATCATGACCGGCGTAGTTGCCTTCCTGATGTGTATTCAGGCGCGCCATATTTTGCTCTCGTTTGTTCCCGGGACATTTATCGGCGCCTGTGCAACCTTTGCCAATCAGGGGGAGTGGCACAACGTTGTACCTTCATTGCTTTTAGGCCTGGTGTTTGGCTTTGCCATGAAAAACAGCGGGTTGTGGCTCGCTGCCCGGCGGGACAAGCCAAAACCGAAAGCCAGCTCATTGCTACGCGAATAAAAAAAACCAGCGAAAGCTGGTTTTTTTATCGATGCACAGAGCCTCATGAAGTGGGCGGCGTTGAGAGCTGTTTGTATTTCACCAGCACCGGATTGTTAATATCGGCCGGGTTCTGTAGATCCCAGAGTCCCCGGTCGATACCGTCGTTGACCAGATAGATGACCCCCGTTTCAATGGCGGACATCAGGCACAGCATGACCGGCTCGTTGCTGGTATAGCCCACTTCACCTTCCAGCAGACGCTGATAATCAATAAACCGGAAGACGCCGGCTTGCACCTCGTATGACAGGATCGTTTTGCTGGTGTTGACGGACGACATAACTTCGCCGGTACTGACGTCCACCACCCTTAAATTAACGGCAATTTGATCAAGCTGGTACTGCGTGTCGGCCCCAATGCCAAAGTAGCGAGCGCCCGCACCACCCGACTTGACGTTACTCTCGTAGCCAATGATCGAGCCTTCAATCATCACATTGGCCGCCATCAGAGAGTGTAGCGGGGCGCGGTTATTATCGGCCACGGTGCCATTTTCCTGGGCGGCACGAATAATTTTGCGTTCGTTCAGCAGGTTTTGCAGCCCCTGGCGTTCAAGGGGGATAAACCAGCGGGAATCCTTCAATGCCGTGACCAGCATAGACGTCGCGCTCTGCGGTACGGCGGTAGAAAAGTTGCTGGCAGGATAGGGCTTGAACTGGCCCGTTTCGTCCTGAATGTTATACACCGAGACATAAAGCTTCCCTTTTGCTTCCGGCAAATGCGTCAGGTCGAGGTAGCTTTGCGCGCGCGGTAATAACGTTGGTTTGGCGGCCTCTTTTGGCGGAGCCGTTAAACAACCACTTAATAAAAACACCGCCATAATCAGAAGTATGCGCTGCATGATAGTGATCCTTTCAGAGGTATTATGATTTTAAGCCACTAAAAATTCGTGGAATTTGCCTGCAGGCCGGATACCTGAATGGTTGACGTTTTGCCGGTTTTGCGGTCGGTGACGTTGAGCTGAAGCTGGCCGTCAGTGTTAGCAATATCGACGATAAAATCATTGGTGACCATGCGCCCTGGTTTACCGGTATTAATATTGGTCAGCAGCCCGCCCAGCACCTGCGACTGCAGCGCCTGGGTGAAGTTATCCAGCGCGCTGGGCATTTGAATGCCGAGATCGCTGCTGTAGCTGGGATCTTTATAAGAGTTTTGCGCCTGGGCCGAATTTAACAAATAGGCGCCGTTATTGGGGTTACCGCCAAAATTGGGGTTCACAAACTGGAAAACCATATTCCCGCCCCAGGCCAGCGGCGTAAATAACAGCACGGGCAGTACGGCATGATAAATACGCATCATCGTCTCCTAGAATTCATCGTGGGTTAAATCGCTGGTGCTCAAAAGTTGCTTATCGATCAGCCTGCGTTTAAGCGCCTCATCGGTATGGACCAGTGCAACGTCAACGTTTTTGTCAAAGTCGCGCTTTGTGGGGAAAAGAAAAGCCTGATAAACAACATCCTGGCCTGCGGTAATCGTTATCCAGCTCCCCCAGCGGGCGCTGGGGCGCTCGTTGATGGTTAAATTACCGGTATAGTTGCTTTCCCATTTATCGCTGAAGGCGCGATAAAAGCTGTGGCCAACGGAGGTGACGGTATGGTCTGTCAGCAGTCCAGGGATCTCGACTTCTTCGGCCAGGACACTGCTTATCAGGCAGCAGCAAGCTGCCAGCGTAAATGCAGCTGAACGTTTCATGAGGCTATCGCCGAAGATTATCGTTGGCCCAGGAAACCGCCTGAGTTCGATTCTTGACGGCTATCTTTCTGAACAGGTTATACAGGTGCGTTTTGACCGTGTTCTCGCTGATAAACAGCGAACGCGCGATTTCAACATTGGAAGAACCAACGCGCAGCTTATTCAGTATTTCCTTTTCGCGCTGTGTCAGGCGGGATGACTCGGCGTTGTTAAACCGGTAGTTGCCGGAGTGGCTGATCAGATAACTGGCCAGTTTCTGCGGGAAGTAACATTCGCCAGCCAGTACCCCGCGCAGTCCCTCGATGACTTTGGGCTCTTCTACAGCAAGATAAAAAACGCCATTGATGTGCGGCCAGCTTTCAATCTCGCGGAAGGGATACTCCTCCGGCGTATTGAGTAACAACAATTTTATCTGACAGTTTTTACGACTTAGTTTATCCTGCCAGAACAGAATGGTCTTTTTATCTGTTTCCGCCATATCAAATAAAATCAGAACATTACCGGGAAACTCATCCAGTGGCCGCTGAATATTATGAATACGGCCATTTATTTCTAACGAGGCGCGCAGGTGCTGTAATAAGGCTGAAGCCTGGAGAGAGGGTTTTGTCATTAACAATAACGTAGGGCCCTGAAGGGCATGGACTTCATTATACATGATGAAACTCCACCTGGTTTATGTCGCTACCTTTTGAATTAATAAGAATTAATTCTCTATAACGTGACGAGTGCCGCGACGGTGCTGTATGTTAAATATTTTTAATCGCCGAAATGATTTTATTTCGGTCAGCAAAAGAAAATTAACTAAAGAAGTGGTAACTGTTTCCAATTTAGCGATTGGATATTTTAACGCAAGTGTTAACTATGTAACTAAATGTTTCTTTGAATATTAAAATGTTTCAATTGAGAGTGTTCGCTATTTAATTTTAAGCAGAAAGTTGTACGTTTTTTGCTTTCTGTATAGAAAATTAATTTTGATTTTTAATTTTAAATAATTGTATTTTATGTGTTTTATTTTTTATTTTTTTGTTTTTCTCACTCTGTTCATAATTTTAAAAACTGCGTTCCCAGCATTCAACCGCTTCGCTTAAGAAAACTGATCATGATGACAAGGTTTTTTCATAAACTGACTAAGCATCGCTTAAGTTGTGCTAAGTCAGTGAGAGTTAAGGTGACTTTAAATAAGTGTGCTAATGATTATCCGATCCCTGGATCAGGGGATTGTAATAGTGATGATTGTCTGTTTTTATTTCTTATTAATACTTTGGTGTGAATTTTATAATGCAAAATACCACCCCAGCATGAGATATTTTTAATTGTTGCCGTAACATACTCATTTGCGTAACGATGCAATAACACATTATTGTTGGTCCGTTATGCTTGACCTGAATGTTACGCGTCATATTGTTCCGGCATTATCTGGTTCAGGGTGACAGAATGAAAAAATATTTTATTTCTATAATGTTCGCTGGCCTGGCGAGTCATTGTTTTGCGGCGAGTAACGATCTCGCCACTGCTGAGTATAATTTTGCTGTCAATGAATTGAGCAATCCTCAATTTAATCAAACGGCCATTATTGGCCAATCTGGTAGCAATAATAATGCTGCAGTAGTTCAGCGGGGTCAGAAGCAACTTTCTGAGGTTACGCAAAGCGGAGCAGGCAACCGGGCAAACATCGAACAATCAGGTAGTTATAACCTGGCTTATATCTCGCAAGAAGGTAACGCCAACGAGGCGGGTATTAAGCAGGATTCATTTGGTAATGCGGCGCTTATTATCCAACGAGGTTCTGGTAATAAAGCAAACATTACCCAGTACGGTACCCAGAAGTCAGCAGTTGTTGTGCAAAACCAGTCACAAATGGCGATTCGCATTATTCAGCGATAAGCAAAATATTTGGGCTGAAACTATCAATCCGATGGGGGTTTTAGTATGAATCTTTTCAAAGTGGCAGCATTAGCAGCACTGGTTGTTTCCGCAGGTGCAATGGCGACCTATCCGCAGCAGGCTCAGCACTCGACCTTGAAAATATATCAGCAGGGTAACGGAAATAATGCCACAGCGCTGCAGTCGAATGCGTTCTATTCGAAGACTGAAATTAAACAGCTGGGCACGGTGAATGGGGCAAAAGTTGGCCAGGGCTCTGACAGCAGCGATATTAAACTGCTGCAGGATGGCTACGGTAACAATGCCACCATCAGCCAGTGGAACGGGAAAAACGCGCAGATTGATGTTCAGCAGTTCGGGACCAACAACGGAGCAGTGGTTAATCAGACGGCATCCAGCTCTCTGGTGTCGGTCACCCAGTTCGGCAACGGTAACCACGCCACTGCGTCTCAGTACTAAAGCGACCTGGCTATCGCGTGAACAGGGCCGACGGCCCTGTTTTTCTTTGGAGGTTGTATGCATACCCTGGTATTGCTTGCCGCACTCTCAAGTCAGCTGACGTTTAATACCCGGCAGCAGGAAAACATCTACACAATAACGCCTGTCGCGACGCTGGCGGCGGATTGCCAGTGCACCTTGACGCTGGTGGCAACCAAAACTGGTCCGTCGGGGAAAAGCTCCAGCCACCAAAGCAGCGAACTGTTTATAAAAGCACATCAGGCCGTCGATCTGTCGCAGCTAAGTTTGAATATTGACCCCGGAGACAGCGTCACGGTCACTGTTACCCTGAGCGACGGAAAAGCCTTTCACCTTGAGCAACAGTGGCAAAAGCCGGGGAAGTCTTGACCGCAAACAAATATATGTGACGGAAGTATTGCAAGAACAAAAAACATGGATCACTGTTTAATTATCTTTGATTTTCTGCCGATAACCTTCAGGGACGACAGCAATCGAGGAGTAATAAACGTGAAAGCAAGTTTTCAGCAGTATTTGCTTTGTCTGGCGCTGGGCATCGCGGTTTCACCGCTTTCTCAGGCTGCATCCTCTGGCATCATTCATTTTCGAGGTGAAATAGTAGAAGGCGGCTGTCAGTGGACGTCGGCCAGCTCCAATGTCGCCATGACCTGCACCGAAAAAGGCAAACCCGTCACTCAGACCGTTGCCCTTAGCTCTCTGGATGGTATTACCCTTCATAATGACAGTACGATGCAAACCCGTGTGAAATACCTCGACCCACAGCACAAAACAGCAGTGCTGTACGTTACCTATCAATAACGCCACGGCCCGTTTAACGCGGGCTGTGTATTTTTGGTTTCAGACCACATAGCAGAGTAAACTAACGCGGATCGATTTCAGTTGAACGCATAGGGTTATTGCTGTGAAAAAAAGTTTGCTCCTTTCTCTTCTGCTGGTGGCGCAGGTGACCGGGGCGGTAACGCTGGATGACATCCAAAAGCGATTTGCCGCCGTGCCGGTAATGCGGGCGCAGTTTGAGCAGGAGCGCCAGATAAAAGGCATGGCGCAGCCGCTGCATTCCAGCGGGCGGATTGTGGTGACAAAGCATAAAGGGCTGTGGTGGCAGCAGCGTCAGCCTTTCCCGATGGAACTGGTTGTTGGGGAGAATCGGATGGTTCAGGTGATGGGTAACCAGCCGCCGCAGGCAATCACCGCGGAGAGCAATCCGCCAATGTTTCAGTTCAACCAACTGCTGCGTACGCTGTTTTATCTCGATCGAAAAGCGCTTGAGAAAGACTTTATCAGCGAGTTTTCCGACCTGGGGGAGGGAAGATGGCGGCTGGTATTAATTCCCTTTGAGAAAACGCTCAGCGGGCTGTTCCGCTCGATTACGCTTTATGGTGAGAAGTCGCTGGACCGAATTGAGCTGAATGACGTGGAGGATGACGCTACGGAAATAACGTTTACGCACCATCAGTTTGAACCCCGCAGACTTAGTCAGGAAGAGCGCAAACGCCTTGTCTTCTAAATAATGCCCGGCCGCTAGCTGAGTTTTTGATTGCGTTGGCGGCGGCTGGCGGCATAATGTGTAAAACTTAATTAGAACGATAACTATTGCTATTTATATGGACGTTTCTTTAAGCCGCCGACGCCTGCTGGCGCTAGCCTCCCTGCTGCCTCTGGCGGCCATTCTTCCCTGCCAGGCTGATGCCCGCCGCTTTGATGTCGCACGTATTATTGCCCTGGAATGGCGACCGGTTGAAATGTTGCTGGCGCTCGGGATTATGCCGATGGCGATTGCCGATAAGCGTAATTATCACCGCTGGGTAGGGGAGCCAACGTTGCCTGAAACCGTCGTTGACGTTGGGCTGAGAAACGAGCCTAACCGCGAGCTGATGCAGCGTCTCACCCCTTCTCTTTTTCTCATCTCCAAAGGCTTCGGGCCGGCTGAGTCAGATTTAACACCTATCGCTCCCTGCTGGTCGACGGCCTTTAATGATGCCACTGGCCGCCCGCTGGCGCTGTTGGAAAAAGATCTTCTGAGGCTCGGGCAGTTTTTAGGGCGGGAGCAGCAGGCTACCGAACATCTGGCCCATTTTCACCAGCAGATGGCCGCCACCCGCGCAAAGCTGCCGGGTAATCCCAACCCGCTGGTGATGTTTTCATTTCTTGATAGCCGCCGGGTGATGATCTTTGGCCGCAACAGCCTGTTTAACGACCTGCTGGAACGGCTGGGGATGCGTAACGCCTGGGACGGGAAAACCAATGCCTGGGGAAGCGCCATTGTGGGCATTGAAACCCTGGTCAGGCTGGAAAACGTCACGGCAATTTGCTTTATGCACGGCGATGACGATCCGGTCAAAACGGTGGCGAAATCTGCGCTATGGCAGGTTATGCCTTTCGTGCGCGAGGGCCAGTTACACCTGCTGCCAGCGGTATGGTTTTACGGCGGCAGCTTCTCGGCGCTGCGTTTTTGCCAGCTCCTGCCGGAGGCACTGTGCGCATAATCCTGCTTATACTCTGTGCCTTCACGCTGTTTTTGACCGGCTACAACTTTCAGCAAATGCTGCCTGCCGGGCTCTGGTGGCAAGCGATAACGCTGCCTCAGGTGACCGATGTTTCGCAGATGCTGTTTCACTACAGCCTGCTGCCGCGAACCGTGCTTGCGCTGCTTACCGGCGCCGGGCTGGCTCTGGCCGGTTGCCTGTTCCAGCATATTTTGCGCAACCCATTGGCCGAACCGGCCACCCTTGGCGTTGCGGCTGGGGCACAGCTGGGGCTGACCCTTGCGACGCTGTTTTTGGCGGGGGCAGGGGAAACCGGCAAACAGCTTGCGGCGCTGGCTGGCGCAATGGCCGTAGGCAGTATTGTGCTCGGGGCTGCCTGGGGTAAACGAATGTCGCCGGTTACGCTAATCCTTGCCGGCCTGGTATTGGGACTTTATTGCGGGGCCGTAAAAAGCTTCCTCGTATTGTTCAACCATGAACGCCTGCAAAATCTGTTTATCTGGAGCAGCGGGATGTTGAACCAGTACGACTGGGCTGGCGTGGAGTTTCTTTGGCCGAGGCTTCTGGCCGTGCTGGTACTCATCGTACTGATGATTCGCCCGCTGGGTATGCTGGCCCTGGATGACACCGTATTACGTGGACTGGGGATGAAGCTGGCTTTAGTGCGCGTGGGCGGGCTATTTTTGGCCCTGCTGCTGAGTTCGATGCTGGTCAGCGTGGTGGGCGTGATCGGATTTATTGGCCTGTTTGCTCCGGTCCTGGCCGGCATGTTTGGCGTGAGACGTCTGCTGCCTAAACTCCTGGCTTCGATGGCGACGGGGGCATTGCTGCTGTTACTGAGCGATCAACTGGTTCTGTGGGTTGGACGCTATTGGCAAGAACTGCCGACTGGCGCCGTGACGGCGCTGGTGGGGGCACCGTTAATGCTGTGGTTATTGCCACGCCTGCGCCACCAGCGTCTGGCGGCTTCTGATGATGCCAGCGCGATTGCGGAACGCCGACTTTCCCCCGCTACGGTATTGCTGATTATTGCTGTTTTGGCACTGGTTGCCTTGCTCGCGCTGGGCGTTGGGCGGGAAAGCGCAGGCTGGTTTATCGGCATACAAGAAATGTGGCAGTGGCGCTGGCCGAGGGTGCTGTCGGCGCTTGCCGCGGGCGCAATGCTGGCGGCGGCCGGTACGCTGGTACAAAAAATGACCGGCAATCCGATGGCCAGCCCCGAGGTGCTGGGCGTGAGTTCCGGCGCGGCCTGCGCCATCGTGTTATTGATATTTCTCGTCCCCGGCGACGTCAGCGCCTGGCAACTGCTGGCGGGCTTTGCCGGCGCGGCGCTCACGCTGCTGGCGATGCTCGTTTTAGCCCGCTCCGGGCTGGCTCCGGGAAGGCTTTTACTGACCGGTGTGGCGCTGAGTACCGTTTTCGCCACGCTGCTCACGCTTTATCTGGCCAGCGGAGATCCGCGCAGCGGGTCGGTGCTGACGTGGCTGTCCGGCTCCACCTGGAAAGTGACCGGGCAGCAGGCGCTGGTGAGCGGGGGCATGGCGCTGGTGCTGATTGGGCTTACGCCCCTGGTGCGCCGCTGGCTCGCTATACTCCCGCTGGGCGGTGAGACGGCTCAGGCCCTGGGCATTGCCCTGAGTCAATCGCGCATCAGCATTCTGGTGCTGGCAGCCGGACTAGTTGCTGCCGCAACGCTCTGCGTGGGGCCACTAAGTTTTGTTGGGTTGATGGCACCGCACATGGCAAGAATGCTCGGCTTCCGCCGCGCAATGCCCCAGCTTATCGTGGCTATTGCTATCGGGGCCGGGCTGATGCTGCTGGCCGACTGGCTGGGCCGAAGCCTTATCTTCCCATTCCAGATCCCGGCAGGATTGTTAGCCACGCTCTGCGGTGCGCCGTACTTTATCTGGCTGTTACGCAAAGCGTGACAGGCCTTAAAAGCAGGCTCGTTCCGGGCGTGCCTGCTGTTTGAGTTCCTCTC
Organism: Cedecea sp. Ae19-4; assembly: GCF_059801165.1. Classification (NCBI taxonomy): domain Bacteria; kingdom Pseudomonadati; phylum Pseudomonadota; class Gammaproteobacteria; order Enterobacterales; family Enterobacteriaceae; genus Cedecea; species Cedecea sp. Ae19-4. Next base: position 862,533 of record NZ_JBCHWG010000001.1, read on the forward strand.
TATTTCCGTGGCCAGGCGTTTTTACTGGTCAATCTCCCTCTGGGCATTTTTCTTGCAATTTCTAATGATGAAACGATAATCACGATCAAAATCATAATCGTTCTCATTAATTGTTTTTATTTTACCAGGAAATTTCAATGCCTCACCAACCACCTCGCCAGGCCGGGTTTAAACCGCGCCTGATCGCAGCGTTGATCGCTGCCGCCTGCATGCCTGTTGTCGCTGCGCCACAGGAAAATCCTCAGCAAAAAGCTTTAGTTAAAGAAGAGACCATTACCGTCACGGCGACCCCGGATACGCAGTTCCGCGAAGGCGGTAACGAGCTGGTGCCTGCTTACCTGGACGGGCAGGTGGCCAATGGCGGTCGCCTGGGCATGCTCGGTGAGCAGGATGCGCGCAACGTGCCGTTTAACGTCATCGGCTATACCTCTAAAATGATCGAGGATAAGCAGGCCAATACCCTCAGCGACATTGTCCGTAATGACGCGACTATTCAGCCCGTGCGCAGCTACGGTAACTTTGGCGAGTCGTACCGCGTGCGCGGTTTCCTGTTAGACGGGGATGATATTTCTTACGGCGGTCTGTATGGCGTATTGCCGCGGCAGATCACCAGCACGGCTCTTGCGGAACGCGTCGAGGTGATTAAGGGCTCCACGGCCTTCCTGAACGGTGTTCCTCCGGGCGGGTCTGGCGTGGGCGGGGCCATTAATATTGAGCCCAAGCGGGCAGGTAGTGAACCACATACCCAACTTGGCGTGGATTACACCGGGCGTTCGCAGATTGGAGGCTCTTTGGATACTGGCCGCAGGTTTGGGGATAACGACCAGTTTGGCGCCCGCGTGAACCTGCTGCACCGTGAAGGCGAGAGTGAGGTTCGCGAGCAGAAGAACAGAACATCGTTGGCAAGCGTTGGGCTGGATTACAAAGGCGACAGGCTGCGGACGTCGTTCGACGGCGGCTACCAGAAGATGACGGCACACAATGGCCGTATCGGGGTGGGGGTTGGCGCTATTACGCAGATGCCTGATGTGCCGGATAACCGCACAAACTACGGGCAGCCGTGGGTTTATTCAGACATGAGCTCTCGCTTTGCCGCGCTGCACAGCGAGTATGATGTGGCGAACAGCTGGACGCTTTATGGCGCGCTGGGCACCAGCGAAACCGACGAAAGAGGCAATTACAGCGTGCCTAAGTTTGTTGATAACAAGGGCCACACCAGCCAGACTCGTTTGTCTACGCGATACATCGCCGACGCTTTCTCCGGCATGGGCGGCGTGCGGGGGAAATTTGATACCGGCTTTATCGGCCACAGCGTGAACCTCGGCTATTCCGGCGTTTACCGTAAAACCCGCGCGGCCTACACCATGTCATCCAGTAAAACCGCCGTTGGGAATAATATCTACGATCCGTCTTATCTCGACCTGAGCCGTTTTCCGACGGTCGCTTCCGGTAGCAATATGGACGATCCGACCCAGCGGAGCCGCACGATAACAAGCGGGGTTTCGCTGTCCGATACGCTCTCCGCGCTTGACGATAAGGTGCTGTTGACCGTGGGCGCTCGCCGCCAGGACGTGCGGGTTCGTAACTACAGCTATACCGGTGTGGAAGACCCTAAAACACGCTTTGATGCTTTCAAGATTACGCCGGTTTATGGCCTGGTAGTGAAGCCGTGGGAGCCGGTTTCTTTTTATGCGAACCACATTGAAGCGCTGCAGCCTGGGCCGACAGCAACCTCTAAAGCAACCAATGCCGGAAACGTGGTCGGGGTTGTGCAGTCGAAGCAGAACGAAGTGGGCATGAAGATGGACTTCGGCCGCGTGGGCGGCAGCCTGGCGCTGTTTGAGATCGAAAAGCCGGTGGGGATGCTCGACAGCAACAATCTTTACGGCCTGTATGGCGAACAGCGCAGCCGCGGTATGGAACTGAACGTATTTGGTGAGCCACTGTACGGCGTGCGCCTGTTGGGAAGTGCCCTTTGGCTTCAGCCAGAAATGGTGAAGACTAACGGCGGGACAAACGACGGTAAGGATGCGATCGGCGTTCCGCGTTACTCCTGGTCCGTGGGCGGCGAGTGGGATCTGCCTTGGGTGCAGAACCTGACTGCGACGGGGACGCTAATTCGCACCGGGTCACAATACGCCAACGCCGACAACAGCATTAAGCTGAACGGCTGGACTCGCCTCGATCTCGGCGTGCGCTACAGCACGAAGGTTAACGAACAGACGCTGACCTGGCGCGCCAACGTCGAAAACGTGACTAACGAAAAATACTGGGCTTCTGTCGACGACAGCGGGGCGTATATTACGCAAAGTGACCCACGCACCCTGAAACTTTCCATGACTGTTGATTTCTAATCCAATAACAAAGGCCCCGTGAAGGCGGGGTTTTTTGTGGCTGATATCCGGAGATTTTCAAAAGTTGAAATGTCCGGAAACGATAATAGTCATGTACGCGCCCCGTCTGACGAGAATAGACTACGGCAAAGTACAGTTGGAGAATGGTTAATGAGTGAACGCATACAGGTCGTCCAGGGAGACATCACACAGATTGAGGTCGATGTGATCGTCAACGCGGCAAACCCTTCGCTGATGGGCGGTGGGGGAGTGGATGGGGCGATACATCGCGCCGCCGGACCTGCGCTGCTGGAAGCCTGTAAAGCGGTACGCCAGCTGCAGGGCGAATGCCCCCCGGGTCAGGCGGTGATTACCGAGGCCGGGAACATTCCGGTAAAAGCGGTGATCCACGCCGTGGGGCCAGTCTGGCACGGCGGCGAGCAGAACGAAGCCGAGCTTTTGGAACTGGCCTACCGTAACAGCCTGGATTTAGCCGCCGCTAACGGCTACCGCTCAATTGCTTTTCCGGCCATCAGCACCGGCGTGTATGGCTTCCCAAAAGCGCAGGCCGCACGCATAGCGTGGGATGTTGCTTACAAATACATTGGTCTGCGCCCGCTGCCGGAGCGCGTGGTATTTGTTTGCTTTGATGATGAGAACACGCAGATTTATCAGCAGATTGCGGCTGAGTGTCATAAATAAATCACGACTGCTTCATAAAACTTCAATCTGTGGCCGCTATGATTTCTGTCGCAGAGATAAAAAAGGCCGGTGTTCATACCCGGCCTTTAGTGTGTTATCCCGCAAATGATTGTGGCGTCGCCGCCTTCTCCTTCGGCTTGCCTGAAAACAGGAAACGAAGCAGGGGAATGCGCAGGTGCAGCTCGTAAAGCAGCAGCGCGATGCCGACTACAAAGACCAGCCCGCTGAAGAAACCTAAAATATTGGACGTGATGTGCGGCGTGATAAACGCGCCGAAGAACAGCGTGAGCGGATGGTGTACCAGATAGATAAACAGCGATGCATTAACGAAATAGGTCACTCGCGCGGATTTAAAATTCAGCATTTTATAGCCCAGCGAAAACACGACGTTGACCATCCATAGCCCCATCAGCATGGTGATCACGCTTTCCGTTTCGTACATCCAGGCATCGCCGCTGCCGTAGCGCTGGTTTAATAAATAGGCGGCAAACGCAAAGACCGCGCCCACCTGACTCCAGCGTGAAGGCGTGGTGAACAGGATTTTCAGCGACTCGCGTTTGAATGTCAGCGCGCCAAGCATAAAGAACGGCAGATAAAACAGCGTTTGCATCACCACGAAATTAAACAGCCCGTCGCTTAATAACGGCGCGTGGATAATAAAAATAGTCCGGCGAATAGCGGCGTATAAAATGCCGAAGCCGAGAAATAAAAGTGAGAGTTTTCCCAGGGTAATTGGTGAATTATTATTCTGTTCGTTTCTAATTATAAAATTATTAATTTTTTGAAACAAAACCATGCCCAGGGTCGTTAATATCACCAGGACCAGTAAAAACCACAGGTGAGACACAAGCTCCCACACCAGCGTATTGTATTTTTGATAGCCGGTGAGCGTATGCCACAGGCCAGTTTTGTCGTTGATGTACTGCAGCATCATGAACTGAGGCAGCGTCAGCAGCGGTATTGCGGTGAGCATCGGGATGCCGACGCGCTCTACGCGCACTGTCCACCAGCGTTTCAGCGGGTAGCGCAGAAATAACATGTAGGAAAAATAGCCAGAAATAACGAAGAACACCTGCATACGAAACGCGTGAATAAAATCATTAAACAGCGTCAGGCTCGCGGAGGGTTCTGCGCTATTGACGTGCCAGTGATGGCTCGAATAGATGAGCGAAATGTGGAATGGAATGCCCAACAGCATCAACCATGCACGAATAGAATCCAGGAAAAACTCACGTTGTTGCGGTGCTTTACTCATAATACTCCAGACATTTTCAGACTATTCGTCTTATCCTTAAGACCCTATCCCATCAGGCTAAAAGTCCAGTTCAGTCTACATATTCGTGGCAACCCTACACTAAGCATGTCATCCTGTCGCCAGGATGAACTCTTAAAGCGTAAGCAGTTGTCTTTATTTTGCTTAAACCCTGAGCCAGTACGCTGAACAAAGCGGTGATTTGGTTGTCGGAAAGCAAAACTTTCCATTAAAATGGATAGATTGATTTAAGCACACAAAGGGGGATGTGCTGGTTAATATGAAACATAAAGCAAATATGATGAAAGTGTCCTGGCTTGGCGCTGCGGTAATGTTGTCCCTTTATACCACCTCGGTTTGGGCGTTCACTATCGACGATGTCGCAAAACAGGCGAAAACCTTAGCGGGCAAGAGCTACGAAGCACCGAAAAGCAACCTGCCTTCGCAATTCCGCGAGATGAAATACGCGGACTACCAGCAGATCCAGTTTAATCACGACAAAGCTTACTGGAGCAACATCAAGACCCCATTCAAGCTCGAGTTCTACCATCAGGGTATGTACTTCGACACGCCGGTAACCATCAACGAAGTGACCGCCACCGCGGTGCACCAGATCAAATACAATCCGGACTATTTTAACTTCGGTGATGTAAAGCACGATAAAGATACCGTAAAAGATCTCGGTTTCGCCGGGTTCAAAGTGCTCTATCCGATCAACAGCAAAGATAAGAACGACGAAATTGTCAGCATGCTCGGAGCGAGTTACTTCCGCGTAATTGGCGCCGGCCAGGTGTATGGCCTGTCTGCCCGAGGACTGGCGATTGATACTGCTTTACCGTCTGGTGAAGAGTTCCCTCGCTTCCGCGAATACTGGATTGAACGTCCAAAGCCAACGGATAAAACGTTAACCCTGTATGCACTGCTTGATTCCCCACGAGCGACCGGGGCTTATCGTTTCGTTATCACCCCTGGGCGCGATACCGTGGTGAACGTGCAGTCGAAAGTTTACCTGCGTGACAAAGTAGGCAAGCTGGGCGTTGCGCCGCTGACCAGTATGTTCCTGTTCGGGCCAAATCAGCCTTCACCAACCACCAATTTCCGCCCGGAACTGCATGACTCCAACGGCCTGTCTATTCACGCCGGCAACGGGGAATGGATCTGGCGTCCGCTGAATAACCCGAAACACCTGGCCGTTAGCTCTTACGCTACGGAAAACCCGGTCGGCTTTGGCCTGCTGCAGCGTGGTCGTCAGTTCTCCCGCTTTGAAGATTTAGACGATCGTTACGACCAGCGCCCTAGCGCGTGGGTTGCACCGGTCGGGGATTGGGGTAAAGGCCGCGTAGAGCTGGTTGAAATCCCAACCAACGATGAAACGAATGACAACATCGTTGCTTACTGGACGCCGGATCAGTTGCCGGACCCAGGCAAAGAGATGAACTTTAAGTACACCATCACCTTTAGCCGCGACGAAGACAAAATGCATGCGCCGGATAACGCGTATGTGTTGCAAACTCGCCGTTCTACCGGGGATGTGAAGCAGTCTAACCTGATCCGCCAGCCGGACGGCACCATTGCGTTTGTGGTGGACTTTACCGGGGCAGAGATGAAAAAACTGCCAGCCGACACGCCGGTCACCGCACAGACCAGCATTGGCGATAACGGTGAGATCGTTGACAGCCTGGTGCGCTATAACCCGGTCAACAAAGGCTGGCGTTTAACGCTGCGCGTGAAGCTGAAAGACGAGAAGAAGACGACGGATATGCGTGCTGCGCTGGTTAACGGCGAGCAGACATTGAGTGAAACCTGGAGCTACCAGCTGCCTGCCAATGAATAAGTCTACTGAATTCTCGCCTGACTACATCGAAGCACTCCCGCTTTCTGCTGAGCAGAAGGCGGCTTTGCCTGCGTCCGATCTTCAGGCGGTGCATGAGGCGCTTGATGCGCAGCATCACCACTTTGAACGAGCGGATGATTCTCCTCTGGCTTCGGTAAAAGCTCGTCTCGAGGCGAGCTGGCCGGGTTCTCTCGGCGGCGAACAGCTGATCGCCGATGATGAAGGGCGCACCCAGCTTCAGGCGATGCCGAAAGCGACGCGTGCTTCTATGTTCCCGGACCCGTGGCGTACCAACCCGATTGGCCGCTTCTGGGATCGCCTGCTTGGTCGCGAAACGAAGTCTAAGTTCGCGTCTAAAGAAGAAGAGGCCTCTGAGCAGAAATGGCGTACCGTCGGCACGATTCGCCGCTATATTCTGCTGATCCTCACGCTGGCCCAAACCGTGGTCGCAACCTGGTACATGAAGACGATCCTTCCGTACCAGGGCTGGGCGCTGATTAACCCGGCGGACATGGGGGGACAGGATCTGTGGGTTTCCTTCATGCAGCTGCTGCCGTACATTCTGCAAAGCGGCATCCTGATCCTGTTTGCCGTGCTGTTCTGCTGGGTCTCTGCCGGTTTCTGGACCGCGCTGATGGGCTTCCTGCAGTTGCTGATGGGCAAAGACAAATACAGTATTTCTGCGTCAACGGTGGGGGATGAGCCCATCAACCCCGAGCACCGTACCGCGCTTATCATGCCGATTTGTAATGAAGACGTCGATCGCGTGTTTGCCGGCCTGCGTGCGACGTGGGAATCCGTCAAAGCCACCGGGCAGCAGGCGCACTTCGATGTGTATATCCTGAGCGACAGCTACAACCCGGATATCTGCGTTGCGGAGCAAAAAGCCTGGATGGAGCTGATTGCGGAAGTGCAGGGTGAAGGGCAGATCTTCTATCGCCGTCGTCGTCGCCGCGTGAAGCGTAAAAGCGGCAACATCGATGACTTCTGCCGTCGCTGGGGGAACCAGTACAGCTACATGGTGGTGCTGGACGCCGACTCCGTCATGAGCGGGGATTGCCTGACCAACCTCGTGCGCCTGATGGAAGCGAACCCGAAGGCCGGTATTATTCAGTCTTCGCCCAAAGCCTCCGGCATGGACACGCTGTATGCGCGCTGCCAGCAGTTTGCTACCCGCGTCTACGGGCCGCTCTTTACTGCGGGCCTGCACTTCTGGCAGTTGGGGGAATCCCACTACTGGGGCCACAACGCCATTATTCGCGTGAAGCCGTTCATTGAACACTGTGCGCTGGCCCCGCTGCCGGGTGAAGGTAACTTTGCCGGGTCGATTCTTTCCCATGACTTCGTCGAAGCCGCGCTGATGCGCCGTGCCGGCTGGGGCGTGTGGATTGCTTACGACCTGCCTGGCTCATACGAAGAACTGCCGCCGAACCTGCTGGACGAGCTGAAACGCGATCGCCGCTGGTGCCAGGGTAACCTGATGAACTTCCGTCTGTTCCTGGTCAAAGGTATGCACCCGGTTCACCGCGCGGTGTTCCTGACCGGCGTCATGTCCTATCTGTCTGCCCCATTGTGGTTTATGTTCCTGGCGCTCTCTACCGCGCTGCAGGTTGTACACGCTCTGACCGAGCCGCAGTACTTCCTCCAGCCTAGACAGCTGTTCCCGGTCTGGCCGCAGTGGCGTCCTGAGCTGGCGATTGCGCTGTTTGCCTCGACCATGGTTCTGCTGTTCCTGCCTAAGCTGCTGAGCATCATTCTTATCTGGTGCAAAGGCTCTAAAGAGTATGGCGGTTTCCTGCGTGTGACCTGTTCACTGCTGCTTGAAGTGCTGTTCTCCGTGCTGCTGGCACCGGTGCGTATGCTGTTCCACACCGTGTTTGTGGTCAGCGCGTTCCTGGGCTGGGAAGTGGTCTGGAACTCGCCGCAGCGTGACGATGACTCCACGCCGTGGGGTGAAGCCTTTATGCGCCACGGCTCTCAGCTGCTGCTGGGCCTGGTCTGGGCAGTGGGCATGGCCTGGCTGGATCTGCGCTTCCTGTTCTGGCTGGCACCGATTGTCTTCTCGCTGATCCTGTCGCCGTTCGTCTCCGTGCTTTCAAGCCGGGCGAGCCTCGGCCTGCGCACCAAGCGCTGGAAGCTGTTCCTGATCCCGGAAGAGTATTCCCCGCCGCAGGTGCTGGTGGACACCGAGAACTATCTGGAGCTGAACCGCAGCCGTACGCTGGACGATGGCTTTATGCACGCGGTATTTAACCCGTCGTTTAACGCCCTGAGCACGGCAATGGCCACGGCTCGTCACCGTAAGAGTCTGGTGCTGGAGATTGCCCGCGACCGTCACGTTGAACAGGCGCTGAACGAAACGCCGGACAAACTCAACCGCGACCGCCGCCTGGTTCTGCTGAGCGACCCGATGACCATGTCGCGCTTGCATTACCGCGTGTGGGCGAACCCGGAGCGTTATTCTTCCTGGGTGGAGAGCTACAGAAAGCTGCAGCTAAACCCGTTGGCGCTGACGGCAAAGTAAGGCCTTAAAGAAGTGATAATGCCGACCTCAGGGTCGGCATTTTTTTGCCTTTTATTCGGCGATGGTTATACTCAGCGCGTTCTGAACAGGAGTGCATGTGTGGGTAAAATAATTGCGGTACTGATGATGGCGTTTCTGCTAAGCGGCTGCGGCAGCATTATTAGCCGGACGGTGCCGGGGCAAGGGCACGGGAACCAATATTACCCCGGCGTGCGCTGGGATGTACGCGAGGGCGCATGGCGCTATATTACCGTGCTCGACCTGCCGTTTTCGCTGATCTTTGACACTTTGCTGTTGCCGATTGACGCCAGCCACGGGCCGTATGAATAACGGCTAGCGCTCATCCCACTCGTCTGCCGCCGTGCGACCTTCCTCGGTGTCCAGCGGCGGCTCGAGCTGAAATTCACCTTCGTCCCATTCGTGCAGCGTATTCTCTTCCAGCCATTCCTGGCGCAGTTCAATCTCATCGAAATCACCGTCAAACACGCTTTGCGCCGCTTCCCCACTGAGCATCGGCAGGCATTCGCCTTCCTCGCTGTCGTCGGTAAAGAACTCGGCCTGCCACATGATGTCACCATCCTGCAAAACGTACTTCTGGAAATTGAATTGCTCGACGCTGGCGCTCTCTTCATCCACGCTCGGGTTGTCGGCAAGATACTGCTCCCGCGCGGCATCAATGGCTTCTTCCAGGGTTGCATACATGCTCATGGTTATCTCCTTGTGGCAAAGGTCGGGGAGCGGCTGCTCCGTTACGATTTCCAGTTAATTGTTGACGCTGTTGGCAAATCTGCAAGTCGGAGATTTATTCCCCCGGAATACGGAGTCGTTCGGCAGGCTGGCGCAGCGTCATCCATGAGTAAAGGGCGTTAAACAGCACCACGCTGGCGGTGACCAGGAACACGGTGCGGAAGCCGTAGCTGGCGGAAACGGTGGCGCCGAGCAGCGGGCCGGTGACGTTGCCAATATCGCGGAACGACTGGTTGTAGCTGAAAATACGGCCCGAAATTTGGCTGGAAGAGTTATAGACCAGCAGCGTTTGCACGGCGGGGAGTAGCGCCCCGTCGGCGGCACCGAGCAAGAAGCGTAAGACCCCGAGCTGCCACGGGTTTTGTACCAACGACATCGGGATGAGCAGCAAAACGGAAATTACCAGCGCACCAATCAGGATCTTTTCCGGCCCGATACGATCCCCCAGCTTGCCGAGTCTTGGGGCACTGATCAGCGCCGCTACGCCGGGCACGGAAGCAATCATCCCGCTAATAAACGCCAGATTGCTGACGTTACCGGCCAGATCGCGCACGTAGAGCGTCAGGATAGGCGCGATAGAACCGGTGGCAACCTGGATGATCATCGTGGTGACAAACAGACTCAGTACCAGGCGGGGATTTTTTAATGAGGTGAGTACCTGGCGGGCGTGCAGCATGTCTTTTTTGGAAACGGGCGTGAACGACTCGCGAATAAAAAACAGCGTCATCACGAAGCAGATAAACAGCACCAGCGAGGTGATGAAGAACACCGAGCGCAGCCCGTAGCTGTCCGCCATCAGGCCACCCATCAGCGGGCCTAGCAGCGCGCCGCTGACCGCTCCCGTAGACAGCGTGCCAAGTGCCCAGCCGCTTTTATGGCGCGGTATCTGAGTGGCTATCAGCGCGTTGGCATTCGGCACAAACCCACCCAGCAGGCCAAGTAAGGCCCTAAGCGCCAGAAATTGCCAAATGTTTTGTGCGAGACCCATCAACAGCATGACGACAGACATGCCAAGCGCGGAACGCAGCAGCATAAGTTTTCGGCCTTTACGGTCGGCAAGCCCACCCCAGAAAGGGGATGCCACGGCAGAAAACAGGAAGGTAATGCTAAAGACCAGCCCGGACCACATGTTCAGCTGGCTATGGCCGGTGACGCCGAGTTGCTCAACGTAAAGCGGGAGGAACGGCATGACCAGGCTGAATGCCGCGCCGGTCAGGAAGCAGCCAACCCAGACGACGGCCAGATTACGCTTCCAGTTGATAGTGCTGTCAGGGGGAGTCATACCGCTCCGAAGTTGCCAGTGCCAAAGAGAAGAGAGGGAATTATTACTCTGCTAATTATGCGCCTGTTGGCATTGGGCTGGCAAATCAAAGGGCTTTTTCGATCAAACTACGGCAAAAAAAAACCGCCTGAAAAGGCGGCTGTTAAGCGTTATTGGTAACGGTCGGGCATGCCTTCCGGCCGCGTCTTAAAGCGGCGATGCAGCCACATATACTGCTCCGGTGCCATCAGTATGCACTTCTCTACAATTTTGTTCATCCAGCGTGCCGTTGCTTCCGGGCTGTCAAGCGGTGGGTTCAGCTCTGGCTGAATAATCGTCAGCTCGTAGCCTTTGCCGCCCGGCAGGCGACGCGGAACAAACGGCACGGCGCAGGCGCCGGAGAGTTTGGCGAGCGTGTAGGTTCCCGTGGTGGTCGCAGCTTGTTCAACGGCAAAGAACGGCACAAACTCGCTGCCTCTCGGGCCGTAATCGTGGTCCGGGGCATACCAGATGATGTCGCCATTTTTCAGCGCGCGGATCATGCCTTTCAGATCTTTGCGGTCAATCATGCTCTTATTGGAGCGCATGCGCCCCCAGGTCTGCAGCCAGTCCAGCAGTGGGTTGTCGTTTGGGCGGTAAACGCCGATGCCCGGCGTTTTAATGCCGAAAATACGGGCGCCCAGCTCCAGCGTCAGGAAGTGAATGCCAATCAGCAAAATGCCCTGGCCCGTTTTCTCGATGCCTTTAACAATATCCACGCCTTCGTAGTGGCACCATTTATTGATGCGCTCCGTAGACCAGAACCAGGCCATGCCGGTCTCAATCAGCCCCATGCCGACTGACTCAAAGTTGGCGATCACCATCTGCTCGCGTTTTTCCTCGCTCATGTCCGGGAAGCAGAGTTCAAGATTGCGGTAGGCTATTTTCGCGCGACGTTTCATCAGGCGTTTTGCCAGCCGGCCCAGCCCGCAGCCGATGCGATAAAGCACCGGGTAGGGGAGCTGCACCAGCAGGTATAAAAAGCCGATGCCCAGCCAGGTGAGCCAATAGCGCGGGTGCAGTAATGCACGGGAGAATTGCGGTAAGTTCGTCATGTAAAACCTTTGTGACGGCAATTGCCGGATCTTCTAATCATTCCATTGTGGCATTTTTTAGCGCAGAGCCAAAATACGCGGCGTCGGAGTGCCTGATATTTCATCGATTGTTGCCGCAGATGCCTCTGAGTGAGCAAAATGTAGCGTAAAACGTGGGGATGTAAATAAGCGTTATTTGCTTTATGATGCAGCCCACTTTTTTTCAACGATTGCGAGCGAACACCATGCCAGTGTTACACAACCGCGTATCGAATGAGGAGCTGCGCGAGCGCATGCTTGCCGAAACCGAGCCGCGCACGACCATCTCATTCTACAAATATTTCACTATCGAAACGCCGCAGGCGACCCGTGATGCGCTGTATCAGCTATTCCTGAGCCTGAACGTGTTTGGCCGCGTCTATCTGGCGCATGAAGGGATCAACGCTCAGATAAGCGTCCCGGAAAGCCGCGTTGATGCCCTCCGCGAAGCGATTTATGCCTTCCACCCGGCCTTAAATAATTTGCGCCTGAACATTGCGCTGGAAGATGACGGTAAATCCTTCTGGGTGCTGCGCATGAAGGTACGCGACCGTATTGTTGCTGACGGTATTGATGACCCTACGTTTGACGCAAGTGACGTGGGGGAATATCTGAAGGCTGCGGAAGTGAACGCCATGCTCGACGATCCGAGCGCGGTATTTATCGATATGCGTAACCACTATGAATACGAAGTGGGGCATTTCGAGGACGCCGTCGAAATTCCGGCCGACACCTTCCGTGAGCAGCTGCCGAAAGCCGTGGATATGATGCAGGATGACAAAGAGAAGAAAATTGTCATGTATTGCACCGGCGGCATTCGCTGTGAAAAAGCCAGCGCCTGGATGCGTCATAACGGCTTCAAAAATGTGTATCACATTGAAGGCGGGATCATTGAATATGCGCGCCGCGCGCGTGAGCAAGGATTGCCGGTGCGCTTTGTCGGTAAAAACTTTGTTTTTGATGAGCGTATGGGAGAGCGTATATCTGACGATGTGATCGCCCATTGCCATCAGTGCGGAACGCCGTGCGACAGCCACACCAACTGCAAAAATGACGGCTGCCATCTGCTGTTTATTCAGTGTCCGGCCTGTGCTGAGAAATTCTCTGGCTGCTGCAGTGAAGTTTGCCGTGATGAGCTGGCGCTATCTCCAGAAGAACAGCGCCGCCGCCGGGCAGGCCGCGAAAACGGGAATAAGATCTTTAATAAATCTCGTGGGATGCTGAATACCACGCTGGGTATTCCTGACCCCGAGAAGTAATAACATTCCCCCGGTTCGCCGGGGGAGTCTTTTTACTGACGCACGCCTTCGACAGAAATAATCAGATCAACGTCCTGAGAAGCTGGCCCCAGATCCTGAGTAATATTGAAGTCCTTCAGCTTAATTTTACCTTCGGCCTCAAAACCCGCGCGCACGCCGCCCCACGGATCGTTACCCTGACCAATCAGCTTAGCCTTCAGCGTAACCGGCTTTGTCACGCCGTTCAGCGACAGGTTGCCGATAATATCTAAAGCTTCACCGTCTTTTTTCACTTCCGTTGAGGCGAAGGTAGCCTGCGGGAACTTAGTCACGTTGAGGAACTCTGCGCTACGCAGGTGTTTGTCGCGTTCGGCATGGTTGGTATCCACGCTGGTGGTGTTGATGGTGACGTTGACTTTATCTGCCGAAGGGTTTTTCTCGTCGAAGGTAAAGGTTCCGTCAAAATCACGGAAGGTACCGTACAGCCAGCTATAGCCGAGATGCTGAATACGGAAATTCACAAACGCATGCTGACCTTGTTTATCAATTTTATAGTCAGCGGCCACGGCGGAGCCGGTGGTGAATAACAGAGCGCCTAAGGTGGCTCCCAGCAGGATTTTCTTCATTGTCTTACTCTCCATAGTTAACGGGATGCTTTCCCCAGCATGCGCTTGAGGGTGGCATCTTTATCTAGAAAATGGTGCTTTAAGGCCGCAAGAGCGTGTAGAACGGAAACAATCACCACGGTCCACGCCAGCCAGAGATGAACTGTCCCGGCAAGGTCGGCCTGCGCCCCGAAGTCGGTTAGCGTGGCGGGCACATCAAACCAGCCAAACACGCTAATGGGTTTACCGTCAGCCGTTGAAATCAGATACCCGCTCAGCAAAATGGCGAACAATAATGCATACAGCAAAATATGTGCGGTAAGCGCGCCGATGCGCGTCAGACGTGAATAACTTTTTAACGGTGGCGGCGGAGGCGATATAAAGCGCCAGAGAATACGAATAGCCAGAGCAGACATTAACAAGATGCCGATGCTCTTATGTATTTCTGGTGCTTTATGGTACCAGACGTCGTAATAGCCCAGCGTCACCATCCAGAGTCCGAGTGCGAACATGCCATAAACCGTGGCGGCAACCAGCCAGTGAAGGAGAACCGAAAAATGTCCATAGCGTTCGGATGAGTTTCGCCATTGCATATTTATGCGTCCATGTATTTTCTAAAGAAGCTAAAACATAGGCGTTCTGTTAACAGCAGATCAACATAAATATCCGTATTTCGATATATATTTATTGTATGTCTGTTTTTTTGAATAACACTCGCGGCAGGCGTTCAGTAGAGTCGAATGAATATGATCGTTTTTGATTGAGAAGAGTATTTATTGACGGTTAATTATTTGCGCTAAAACTATATTTAATTAATTTTACGTCAATAATTGTCAATATAACAGGAGTCTGAATAATCAAAAGAAATAGATATAAGCCAGATCGAGAAGTGCAAGTATTGCCCAGAGAAAAAGATACAGAATAAAGTGTTCGCGAATATTGTTGGTTAAAAATTGAAAAAAGCGAATCATGATGGCCCCAAGGAAAAGTGGCGGAAATGCCCGCCACTCGGGGATTCTACGCCGTTTTGAAGCGAGAAAGTACAAACGGGGATAAATCAAAGGCAGGTTTTTGACCCAAAGCAAACTGGCAGGCAATTTCGCCTAAAACGGAGGCGAATTTGAACCCGTGTCCGCTCAGCCCGGTAATGATCAGGGTGTTGTCATGGTCGGGGAGAGTATCAATGATGAAATCTTCATCCGGCGAATTGTCATAGGTGCAGGCTTTACCGTGCAGGCAGCAGCCGATGCCGGGTAAAAATTCGCGCAAGAACGGAAAGACTTCAGACCCATCGCTGGCGACGGCGCCAAAGGGTTTACGCTGCTCGGGGGAGTCAATCAGCTGCCCGCCGTTGTGCTTGCCCAGCTTCAGTTCGTTGTCTTCCGCCGGGAAGCCGTAATACTGATCGCCGTTGGGTGTTTCTGCGGTAAACGCCGGGAATTTGTTGTTCTCGCTGTAGCGCCCATCGGCCTGGTGCCAGGCAAAGATTTTGCGAACCGAGGCGATCGGCAGGTCAGGCAGCAGTTTGGTAACCCAGGTCCCCGCGCTGACCAGCAGTTTGCTCCCGTGATATTCACCTTCTTCAGTCACGACGGTGACACCTTCGTCGCCGTGGCGGATCGCCGTCACCTTACAGTTAAAAAGCTGAGCGCTGCCGCCTTGCTTAGCAAGGTTGATGTAGGTTTCGATGGCCAGCTCGCTTTTCAGCACGCCTGAGTCCGTCTCAAACAGGCCGACGTAGTTTTCAGGCACAGCAATCTCCGGCCAGCGGGCGGCAATGGCGGCGGCGTCCAGGGTTTCAACCGGCAGCGAAAATTTCTCTGCGCTGGAGGCGACATTGCGAATAAAGGGCGAATCAGATGGCCCCAGGTTAATGACCCCGGTGCGGTGGAAGAGCTTCTCACCGCTGGCTTCCGCCAGGGCATCCCACAGTTTTTGTGCTCGCAGGACCAACGGGACATATTTTTCACCTTCGCCATAAGCATGGCGCATCAGGCGAGTGTCGCCGTGGTGGCTGCCCTGGTCATGCGGCGGGTGGCCGCTGTCGATCATCAGTACCTTCAGGCCCGAGTGTGTGGCATAGCAGCCTGCGGCGGCACCGACGGAGCCGCTGCCGACAATGATGAGGTCGTAGTTCATAAGCTTTTCTCTGTGGAAAATTATCTGTAGCAGGGTAATTAATTCACCGGAACGATGCAATTGACGGTGACGCTTAAAATAAAAAAGGCACCCCGTTGGGTGCCTGTGGCCATTGTTAAGCATGTGTCGTCAATGCTTGCGATAATCGCTTTCCTGGTAATCACTGGATTCAATTTTGGCTATCCCGGCCTCAAGGATGGAAATAAATTGCCGGGCGACATCGGTGGTCAGCCAGAGGGTCTGACCGATTTCGGTTTCATCGTGCTTCTGATTATTGGATGTCAGGTAATGCAGGCGCAGCATCATGGCGTCGTAGCTGTCGACGGTGCTGATATCCCATCCGACGAGGGGATGAGTCTGAATAACATCACTATTTTTTTCCATCATAACCCCTTTTATACGTGTTTAAAGACAACGACTAGTGAGGTTCATGCGTGATTTATCGTGAAGCGACTTAAGTATATCAACACTCTTGCGGTCATGGGGATGAAATAATTACCTGGTAACACTTTTTCCACATTATCCGAGAAAAGCGAACAATAAATCGACAGGCTATTCCGATGTAATCGGAAAGAAAGGCAGGAAAGACTTTAGCGGCGTTTAAAAAATAATCAAATCGGCGAGGGAAATAAAAAAAACCGGATGGCGACACCCGGCAAAAAGTACCAACATACTTGAGGGTATTAGTCGGCAGAGAACCAATCGTCAGCGCTTTCCCAGGTTTCCTGGAGGATCTCGCTGATTCGCGTTTTGTCTTCTTTGGCACCGCCCAGCACGGAGAGGTTATTGCCGGAGGCATAACGTACCTGCACTTCGCTGCTGGTGTCGGGGAAATGTTGATTGATACGGCGGGAAAGCTCACTGGCAAGGGCATCGATAGCCCCGGCGGGTAATGGTGTGGTTTTGGCTATAGTGACTTCAATACGCATAACGACCCCCTGTACAATATACTGGATATTTATACAGCCTTGATTTCCAGTAAGCAACAGGGGCGTTGAAAAATTTAGCCTTTAACGGACCAGACGACCTCTTCACCCGCCAGGAACGGCACGATGCTGTCGTCGCCGGCTTCAATCAGTTCTGGCATTTTCTCAGCGACGCGAACCAACTCGATGTGCTCTTCATTGACCGGCAGGCCGTAGAAGCGCGGGCCGTTCAGCGAAGCGAAAGCTTCAAAATGCTGCAGCGCGTTCATTTCTTCAAATACCGTCGCATAGGCACCGAGCGCGGAAGGCGCGTTGAAGCAGCCGGCACAGCCGCAGCTGGCTTCTTTACGATGACGCGCATGTGGCGCAGAGTCGGTGCCGAGGAACACGCGATCGCAGCCGCTGGCGACCAGCTCGCGCAGTGCTTCCTGGTGGATGCTGCGTTTCAGAATCGGCAGGCAATAAAGGTGAGGACGAATTCCGCCCACCAGCATGTGGTTACGGTTAAACATCAGATGCTGAGGCGTGATAGTCGCGCCAATCAGCGAGTTGCCTTCTTTCACATACTGGGCGGCATCTTTGGTGGTGATATGTTCAAACACCACTTTCAGCCCAGGCAACTGGCGACGCAGCGGCTCCATGACGGTTTCAATAAAGCGCGCTTCGCGATCGAAAATATCGATATCAGCATGGGTGACTTCGCCGTGCACCAGCAGCGGCATGCCAATTTTCTGCATACGGTCAAGCACCGGCAGAATGGCTGCGGTGCTGGTTACGCCGTGAGCGGAGTTGGTTGTGGCGTTCGCCGGGTAAAGCTTGGCGGCGGTAAACACGCCTGCATTGAACCCGCGTTCGATTTCGTTGGGATCCAGCGTGTCGGTCAGGTAGCAGGTCATCAGCGGCTCAAACTTTTGCCCGGCCGGAACCGCATCAAGAATACGCTGGCGATAAGCGATAGCGGCTTCCACGCTGGTAATAGGGGGCACAAGATTGGGCATGACAATCGCGCGGCCATAGGTCTGGCTGGTGTAAGGCACCACGGTTTTCAGCATCTCACCGTCACGAAGGTGAATATGCCAGTCATCTGGGCGGCGGATTTTTAATACCTGAGGTAATGCGGTCATCAATGTGCTCCGGCGTGAGAGGGAAATCAGTCATCAAGGGCTGGTTTTATGCCGGGCACTAAGGATAAGGGGAAACGTTATCGTTTGCACCCCTTATGTTGCTCATGTTGTACAAAACCCTCAGAGCGCATGAACGGCTCTGAGGGGCAGGGGCTATTCCGTTAACGGAATGATTATCTCACCGGGTTTTACTTCAATGCCTTTGGCATATTTCTTCGCCAGCGACTCGCCGGTGCTGCGGTCTTCGCTCAGGATATAAGCAGGCTGCTGATTGAAGTAGCTGCGCAGGGACTGGTTAAGGTAAGGGATCATGGTCTGCAGTACGGTCTGCATTTTTTGCGGCTCGACCTGAGCGTCAACCACCTCCATTTCCTGCAGGTAGATGGCGCCTTGCTCTTTATTGAACACCGGCAGTGCTTTCAGCTTGAGCTTCAGGATGGCTTTTTGGTTACCAAACAGGGATGTCATGTCGAGATTGGCATCGCCGGTCAGGGTGATTTTATTCGGCTCTTCCCGTCCTATCTGACTGACTAAATGGGTTAGCACCACATGGGCTTCAGCCACGCCGGGCAGGCCAATATCCTTCGAGAAGTTATTGTGTTTTTCCAGCGACTGGTTAATTTCCTGTTCGCTCACGCTGTACTGCGTTAACTGGTTGCATCCTGAGAGCAGGCCGCTAAGCATCAATGCTGCGGCAAAAACAATCTTCTTCATAGGCTTCCTCAAAATAGCGGCTCCAATGCCGTGCCTTGCTTTATCAGCATAATGCGGCACGGCGGGAGCGGCTACCGGAAAAAGATGATACGAGAAAATTATCCCTGCCCGCCAGGCTCCAGCATTGTTGGCTCAACGGGTCTCAGGCTAAATTGCCACCACAGGGCGGCAAGGGTGATACAGCCGATAATGCCGAGCATGGCCCAGGGTAATTCCGGCTGCTGCAGGGCTTTACCTGCGTCAAACAGCCAGCCACCGCCGGTGTAACCTAGTGCGCCGCCCAGCGACAGGCCCAAACGGCTGAACCCCATGTAGCTGCCGCGAGCGCGGGCATCCGCCAGCGAGGCGCTGAGCGTTTCCCGGGCAGGCTCAGCGATGATTGAGCCGATGTAGAAGGTACAGATCAGGGCGAAAAGCTGCTGCAGGTTGGAGGCCAGACCAATAGGCATCAGGCTCACCGTCATCAGCACCAGGCCTGCCATTAAGCGTTGCTCCAGGCGGAAGCGCCTTTCACTCCAGCGGGCGATAGGGTAGAGCAGCGTCAGCGAAAGCGCGGCTTCAATGGCGTACATCCATTTTACCGCCGACGCGGTACCGGCAATGTCGTTGACCATCAGCGGCAGCATCAGCATGACCTGCACCGCCAGCATGTAATAGCCGGTGAGCGTCAGAACATAGGTGATAAAGCGTTTATCTCGAAACACGCGCCCCATGCCTTCGCGCATTGGGGTGCGGATCGTTGAAAGCTTATAAGCGGGCAGCAGCCAGGCATTAAGTGCGGCGCACAGGACAAACATTACGGCACCGACGGCGCATACCAGACGGAAGTCGTACTGCAACAGCCAGCTACCCAGCAGAGCGCCGATCACCGCGCCCGCGCTGTCCTGCATCATCAGGATGGAGAAGAAGCGGCCGCGGTGCTGAGGGCGAACCAGTTTGACGACCAGCGCCGAGCGGGGCGGATCAAACAGTGTTCCGCCAATGGCGGAGAGCAGGCAGGAAAGCCATAGCATCCAGGGTTCCGTGGCGATGCCCATGGTGGCAAAACCTGCGGCCCGCAGCAGCATGCCGGTGACAATCATCGGTTTAGCGCCCAGCCTGTCGGCAATCGCGCCGCCGAAGACGCCGAGCCCCTGCTGGATAAACTGACGCAGACCCAGGGCAATCCCGACCATTAAAGCGGCCCAGCCCAACTGGTCAACGAAGCGAATGGAAATCAAAGGGAAGACAACGAAAAAGCCTAATACCACTAACATGTTATCAAGCAGCAGGAAATATTTACCCAGGCTCCTTGCCTGCGCCACCCGCGACATCTCCCCTCCAGGGAACTTAATTAAACGCGACAAGTCTTTATTCTCGCTTGGCATTCGGGCTTTTAATACCTGATGCAGGACAATATTTTTTTATCGTGCAACGAGTTTGATTCAAGGCTTTAATCGAAAAAAGTGATGTCGCTTCATGTTGTTGTTTTCACACGGCGGTCAGGCGCAGGTATAGTAACAAGATGAGCCCCGTTAACCGGGATGAAGGAGTGGGATAAACATGTTTGGCTACCGCAGTAACGCACCAAAAATTCGCCTGGTGACTGACCGTCTGGTGGTGCGTCTGGTTCATGAGCGAGATGCCTGGCGCCTGGCGGATTACTACACGGAAAATCGCCTGTTTCTGAAGCCCTGGGAACCCGTTCGGGATGAGAGCTACTGCTATCCTTCGGGCTGGCAGGCAAGGCTGGGCATGATAAGTGAAATGCACAAGCAGGGTAGCGCGTACTACTTCGCGCTGCTCGACCCGGAAGAAAAAGAGGTTATCGGCGTCGCCAACTTCTCCAACGTGGTGCGTGGCTCCTTCCATGCCTGCTTTCTCGGGTACTCCATCGGTGAAAAGTGGCAGGGGCAGGGACTAATGTACGAGGCCTTGGCCAGCGCCATTCGCTATATGCAACGTAGCCAAAATGTGCATCGCATTATGGCCAACTATATGCCGCATAATCAGCGCAGCGGCGACCTTCTGGCGCGCCTGGGCTTTGAAAAAGAAGGCTATGCAAAGGATTATTTGCTGATTGACGGCGTATGGCGGGATCACGTTCTCACCGCGCTGGTTAATCAAGACTGGACCTCAGGTCGTGGAGTTTAAAAGATGAAATATCAGTTAACGGCGATTGAAGCCCGCGTTATCGGCAGCCTGCTGGAAAAACAGCTCACTACGCCAGAGCAATATCCGATGTCTGTCAACGGCGTGGTGACCGCCTGTAATCAGAAAACAAACCGTGAACCGGTGATGGAGCTGAAAGAGCATGAAGTCCAGGACTCGCTGGACGGGCTGGTCAAAGGCCATTATTTGCGAACTGTCAGCGGGTTTGGCAACCGCGTGACGAAATACGAGCAGCGTTTTTGCAACTCCGAGTTTGGTCATTTAAAGCTAGCGCCAGCGGAAGTGGCAGTGGTTACGACTTTGCTGCTGCGCGGCGCGCAAACGCCGGGTGAGCTGCGCAGCCGTGCCGGGAGAATGTTTGAGTTCACCGATATGGCGCAGGTAGAAGCGACGCTGGAAGGGCTGGCTGGCCGTGAAGATGGGCCGTTTGTCGTGCGTCTGCCGCGTGAGCCGGGTAAACGAGAAAGCCGCTATATGCATCTTTTCAGCGGTGAGGTTGAGGCGTCAGTGTCCCCGGAACAAAGTATCAGCCCGGTTGCAGACGATCTCAGCGCGCGAGTGGCCGCGCTGGAAACTGAAGTCGCCGAGCTTAAACAGCGTCTGGATTCCTTGTTGGCGCATTTGGGAGATTAAGGATGACGAAATTACGTATTGGCGTCGTGGGGCTGGGCGGGATCGCGCAGAAAGCCTGGCTTCCGGTTCTGGGGGCATCCGACGACTGGTCGCTGGTGGGCGCATTTTCACCGACCAAAGCGAAAGCGCTGCCGGTGTGTGAAACCTGGCGTATTCCGTATATCGATTCGCTCAGCAATCTGGCGGCGCAGTGCGATGCTGTTTTTGTGCATAGCGCCACCAGTTCCCACTACGCGGTGGTGAATGATCTGCTCAATGCCGGCGTCAGCGTCTGCGTGGATAAGCCGCTGGCGGAAAATCTGGCTGACGCCGAAAAGCTGGTGGAGCTTGCAGAGCGCAAAAAACGCACCCTGATGGTGGGCTTTAACCGCCGTTTTGCCCCGCGTTACCAGCAGTTAAAGGCAAAGCTGTCTGCCGGGGCATCCTTGCGGATGGACAAACACCGCACCGACAGCGTCGGCCCGGGGGATCTGCGCTTCACGCTGCTTGATGACTATCTTCACGTCGTGGATACCGCGCTCTGGCTTGGCGGCGGCAGTGCCCAGCTGCAAAGCGGGACGTTGCAAACCAATGAATCAGGGCAAATGCTGTACGCCGAACACCATTTCAGCCAGGGCAACCTGAGCGTGACCACCAGTATGCATCGCCGCGCCGGAAGCCAGCGAGAGTGGGTGCAGGCGGTGACTGACGGCGGGCTGTATGAGGTAACGGACATGCGTCAGTGGCGCGAAGAATGCGGCGCTGGTGTGGTGGAACAGCCCATTCCCGGCTGGCAAACCACGCTGGAACAGCGCGGCTTTGCGGGCTGTGCGCGTCACTTTATCGACTGCGTGGCGAACCAAACTGTCCCGGAAACCTCCGGCGAGCAGGCGCTGCTGGCGCAGCGTGTCGTCGAGAAGCTCTGGCGCGAGGCAATTAGCGAATAAGCTGTAACATATCGCGGTAGCAATTCAGCGCCGTATCGGTAGACTATGCCGACTTGTCATCATCCATGTACGCCTGCATTGCAGGCGTTCATGTTTGTGGAATAACAGAATAAATGAACCTATTAAAATCGCTGGCAGCCGTCAGCTCGATGACCATGTTTTCACGCGTGCTTGGTTTCGCGCGCGACGCCATTGTGGCAAGGGTATTTGGGGCAGGGATGGCGACGGATGCTTTCTTTGTTGCCTTTAAGCTGCCGAACCTGCTGCGCCGAATCTTTGCCGAAGGCGCTTTCTCCCAGGCGTTTGTGCCCATTCTGGCCGAATACAAAAGTAAGCAGGGCGAAGATGCCACGCGCGTCTTTGTCTCATACGTTTCCGGGCTGCTGACGCTAGCGCTGGCGCTGGTCACCGTCCTCGGGATGCTTGCGGCGCCCTGGGTTATTCTGGTCACTGCGCCGGGTTTTGCCGACACGGCGGATAAATTTGCGCTAACGTCGAGCCTGCTGCGCATTACCTTCCCGTACATTTTACTGATTTCGCTGGCGTCGCTGGTGGGGGCAATTCTCAATACCTGGAACCGTTTCTCTGTGCCAGCCTTTGCCCCGACGTTCCTTAATCTCAGCATGATTGGCTTCGCGCTGTTTGCCGCCCCGCACTTTAATCCACCGATTCTGGCGCTGGCCTGGGCGGTAACGGTAGGGGGCGTATTACAGCTGGCCTATCAGCTGCCGCACCTGAAGAAAATTGGCATGCTGGTGCTGCCGCGTATCAGCTTTAAGGATGCGGGCGCAATGCGGGTTATCAAACAGATGGGGCCGGCTATTCTCGGCGTTTCCGTCAGCCAGATTTCACTGATCATCAACACCATCTTTGCTTCGTTCCTGGTGTCCGGTTCGGTTTCCTGGATGTATTATGCCGACCGCCTGATGGAGTTTCCGTCTGGGGTTTTAGGCGTGGCGTTAGGCACTATTCTGCTGCCGTCGCTGGCGAAGAGTTTTGCCACCGGCAACCACGATGAATACTCCCGCCTGATGGACTGGGGGCTGCGCCTTTGCTTCCTGCTGGCGCTCCCAAGCGCGGTGGCGCTGGGAATTCTGGCAAAACCGCTGACCGTCTCTTTGTTCCAGTACGGTAAGTTCTCAGCTTTCGATGCCCTGATGACCCAGCGGGCGCTGGTGGCGTATTCGGTCGGCCTGATGGGGCTTATCGTGGTTAAGGTTCTGGCGCCAGGCTTCTATTCCCGGCAGGACATTAAAACCCCGGTTAAAATCGCTATCGTGACGCTGATTTTGACGCAGCTAATGAACCTCGCGTTTATCGGCCCGCTAAAACACGCCGGACTTTCCCTGTCGATTGGTTTGGGGGCCTGTATTAACGCCTCGCTGCTTTACTGGCAGCTGCGTAAGCAGGATATCTTCCAGCCACAGCCCGGCTGGACGGCATTTCTGCTGCGCCTGGTCGCCGCCGTGTTGGTGATGTCTGCGGTACTGATTGGGATAATGTACGTTATGCCTGCGTGGGATCTGGGCAACATGCCTTATCGCCTGCTGCGGCTGATGGCGGTGGTGGTGGCCGGCATCGTCGCTTATTTTGCGACATTGTTGCTGTTGGGCTTCAGGTTGAAAGATTTCGCCCGCCGCACAATTTGATTTTTTCTGGGTGGATGACGGTTTCGTCACGCCGCCCTATTCTTTATATGTTGAAAGGTTAATTAGGTGACAGAGCGATGAGAGGAATAATCACAACCTGGTTCGAAGAGAAGGGCTTCGGATTTATCAAAGATGAAAACGGTGAAAACCGTTATTTCCACGTGATTAAAGTCGCCAACCCGGAACTTATCAAAAAGGACGCGTCGGTGACCTTCGAGCCGGGGACCAATAATAAAGGGCTGTCGGCGTTTGCTGTGAAAGTGGAGCCTGAGAGCAAGCATCTGTTTATTGCGGGCGAGCGGCTTAAAATCACCTCGATCAAATCTTTCGTGGTGTACAGCGAAGAAGAGCCCGCGGACGGGAAGATTGATAAAGAAAATGCGGTGCTGTCGGTTGGGTTGCTGATGAACAGCATTCGCCCGAAGGCAGAGAAAAAAGAAGGGGAAATGCGCACGGTGAAAAAACTGGCCGTGACCACCTTCCAGGGCGAAACACACCTGTTCTCAGAGGATGAGATTGATATTGAGGCGACGGTAAAAGTCTTGAAATCGCTGAAATAAGCAAGCAGCTGGTCAAGGAGAGCGTTGACCAGCTGTTTTCATTGGCGAGGAGAATCAGATCGTGATTTTTTTGCCGCCGCGGCTGCCCTGCGCCGTTGCCTGCCCATCGGCGCCATAGAAGTCCGGTGCCTGATGCGGTTTTAACACGGCAATAGCCTGCTCATTGCGGGCCATCTGGTCTTCCAGCAACCAACCGTTATGCTGATTAATGTCCCGCAGGTGCAGGGTTTTTTGCGTGATCGTCTGCCAGCGCTGGCTAACGTCCAGGCTGGTGACCGCCCCGGCGTTTTGTTCCGCGCGACGCTGTTGCTCCAGGTAATCCAGCGTAGCCAGCAGCGAGCTTTTATCTTCAGTTATACGTTGCAGCGCATTGCTGTTTATCTGGCCTGCGGAAAGCTGCAGCTGTTCAGCGTCCATCACCTCTTTCAGTGAATTCAGCACTGCGGTCATTTGGTCCAGCACTTCTAACAGACGACTCACCGTTATTTACTCGACAAATAGCTTTGGGCTTCCTGGATCAGCGCGTCGGCGATCTTGCCGGTATCCATCTTCAGGTCGCCGTTACGAATGGCCGTCTTCAGCGCTTCAACGCGTTCCATGTTGATATCGCCGGTGCCGGGCTGCATCAGTTTGGCCTGCGCATCACTCAGCTTTACGCTGGTGCTGTTGGCGGTAGTGGATTTTTCAAGACGGCTTTTCAGCGTCTGTGGATCGCTGGTTTCACGTGGTTGAACAGTGCTTACCGGTTTCAGTGGCGACGTGCGATCAATGCTCATTGTTCTCTCCTCATCGAGGGGCTCGCGGCGTAAGAGCCAGTCAGTATCATTTGTTGATAGTACTATCGGCAGTCGCCGCGGAATCTTTAAAAAGATTATAGATTAATCAGAATATTCCCATCAGCATCCACCGTCCCGCTCACCACCTGCCCTGAGGACATGCGAACGCGGGCATTTTGCGCGACGGCGGCGTTATTCAACGCTTTGCCTTCTCCGTTGACGCTAAAGCCTTCGCCGGAGGCAATCACCTGAACCTGCTGACCGGCTTTTACTCGCCAGGCCTGGCGTACCATCGTCTGAATCACCGGCTGCCCGGGGGCAATATCCCGAAGTGAAACGGCGTCCGTCGCCTGGCCGAGATCCAGCATAGTCCGTGGCGGCAGTTGGTCAAGGCGCCCCTGGGTTAACTGCACGCTACTGGCATCGATCCTTGCACCACGGGAGATAGGGCGGCTGGCAACCACATACTGGCCCGTGGCAATCACCTGAACCTGGATAAACCGTTTGTCGCTGCCGCAGCGGGCCATGACGCTAACGTTGCCCCACAGTTTGGCATTGCCGGGCGTTGAGAATTCTGGCTGAGGGCAGGCTGGAAGCTGAGCCTCTGGCGTTTTCACCTTGACGCTGACGTCATCGCTGATCCCCGCCAGTCGCTGTTGAAAATACTCAGTCAGCGGCTGATCGAGTGCGCTCGCCATAGCCAACTGACCGAACAGCAAACTGGCTATACCGCTCAAGATTTTCAGACTTCTCATCGCGCTTCTCCGTATTCAGATTGCGGTGATTTTAACCGCGAGTCGTTTTGATCAAGGCGATAAATAGCGACGTATTTTGCGTTTATTCCACCCATCGCGTACGCGTAAGGGGATTTAAGCTTTCGGACGATTCCTAATTCTATGGACCATGGAGGAAGCATGCTCGATAAACTGGACGCCGCACTGCGATTTCAGCAAGAAGCGCTTAATTTGCGTGCTCAGCGCCAAGAGATTCTGGCCGCGAATATCGCCAATGCCGACACGCCGGGCTTTCAGGCGCGCGATATCGACTTTGCCAGTGAAATGAAAAAAGTGATGGAGCGCGGACGCGTTGAAGGAGGCGGCATGTCTCTGGCGCTCACTTCGGCACGCCATATCCCGGCAGAAACCCACTCCACTCCGTCGCTCGATCTCCTTTACCGCGTACCTGACCAGCCCGCCATGGACGGTAACACCGTCGATATGGACCGTGAACGTACGCAGTTTGCCGATAACAGCCTGAATTACCAAACAAACCTCACGGTGCTTGGCGGGCAAATCAAAAGCATGATGTCGGTGCTACAGGGATAATCGATGGCCTTACTCAATATTTTCGACATCGCCGGTTCGGCTATGACGGCCCAGTCCAAACGCATGAACGTGGCGGCAAGTAACCTCGCCAACGCCGACAGCGTCACCGGACCAGACGGTCAGCCTTACCGCGCAAAACAGGTCGTTTTCCAGGTGGATGCAGCCCCTGGCGCGGCGACCGGTGGCGTTAAAGTGACCAAAGTGATTGAGAGCGATGCGCCGGACAAGCTGGTTTTCCAGCCGGGTAACCCGCTTGCGGACGCGCGCGGCTACGTGCGTATGCCAAACGTTGATGTGGTCGGGGAGATGGTCAACAGCATGTCCGCCTCCCGTAGCTATCAGGCCAACGTCGAAGTGCTCAACACCGTGAAGGGCATGATGATGAAAACGCTCACTCTCGGTCAGTAACAGGAGCCTATATGTCCATTGCAGTCAAAGTGAACGATCCGACTAACAATGTTGATCCTACGGCTGGTGCATCGAAAAACAGCCTGACCGGCAACAGCGCCGCAGACCTGCAGGGGAGTTTTCTGACCCTGCTGGTGGCGCAGTTAAAAAACCAGGATCCGACCAACCCGATGCAGAACAACGAACTGACCACGCAGCTGGCGCAGATCAGTACCGTTAGCGGCATCGAAAAACTTAACACCACGCTGGGTTCCGTTTCCGGCCAGATCAACCAGAACCAGTCTCTGCAGGCCAGCGCCCTGATTGGCCATGGCGTCATGATCCCGGGCAACAAAATCCTTGCGGGGACCGATTCAAAAACCAACACCATCAGCACCACGCCGTTTGGCGTCGAGCTGCAGCAGGCGGCGGACAAAGTCACGGCCACCATCTCCGATAAAGACGGCAAAGTGGTGCGTACTATCGAGATTGGTGGACTGAGTGCCGGGGTGCATACCTTTACCTGGGACGGCAGCGCCAACGACGGCACCAACGTGCCGGACGGCTCTTATACCGTGGCGATCAACGCCACGAATGGCGGGACACAGCTGGTGGCTCAGCCGCTGGGCTTCGCTATGGTGAGCGGTGTTATCAACGGCAAAGATGGCCTCAAACTGGATCTCGGGACCTACGGTTCTACGACCCTCGATGCAATCAGGCAAATTATTTAAGCCTATAACCTAAGCAGGAGTAAGACATGGCGTTTTCTCAAGCGGTCAGCGGCTTAAATGCTGCGGCCACCAACCTGGACGTGATTGGTAACAACATTGCCAACTCCGCCACCTACGGTTTTAAATCCGGTTCGGTCTCTTTTGCCGATATGTTCGCAGGCTCTAAAGTGGGTCTGGGCGTTAAAGTCGCGGGCGTGACCCAGAACTTTGGCGACGGGACTACCACCGGGACCGGTCGTGGCCTGGACGTCGCTATCAGCCAGAACGGCTTCTTCCGCCTGGTAGACAGCTCCGGCTCGGTATTTTATAGCCGTAACGGCCAGTTCAAGCTGGATGAAAACCGTAACCTGGTGAACATGCAGGGCCTGCAGCTGACCGGTTACCCGGCAACCGGCACGCCGCCAACCATTCAACAGGGCGCCAACCCGGTAGGCTTGTCGATCCCGAACACGCTGATGCCGGCGAAGACCACCACCACTGCGTCCCAGCAGATCAACCTGAACTCTACCGATAAGATCCCGACCGTAACGCCGTTCGATCCTACCAATGCGAACAGCTACAACAAGAAGGGCACGGTCACCGTTTATGACAGCCAGGGTAACGCCCATGGTATGGATGTTTACTACGTTAAGAGCGCGGATAACGCCTGGCAGGTTTACACCAAAGACTCTTCCGTAGCGGGTTCTACGGCAACGTCCGCCGGGTTTATGCGTTTCGACAACAACGGCAACCTGCAGGGGATTACTGCCAATGCCGCCGATCCGATTCCAAACCCGAACACGCTGCCAACCAGCATCAACGTGACCACCGGCGTCACCAACGGCGCGACACCTGCGACCTTCGCGCTGAGCTTCCAGAACTCCATGCAGCAGAACACCGGGTCTAACAACATCGTGGCGACCAACCAGAACGGCTACAAGCCGGGTGACCTGACGTCTTATCAGATTAACGACGATGGCACCGTGGTCGGGAACTACTCCAACGAGCAGACCCAGCTTCTGGGGCAAATCGTGCTGTCCAACTTTGCGAACCCTGAAGGTTTGCAGTCCCAGGGCGATAACGTCTGGACCGCAAGCAACTCTTCCGGTGTTGCGTTGCTGGGCCTGGCGGGCACAGGTAACTTCGGAACCCTGACCAGCGGCGCGCTGGAGTCTTCGAACGTGGATCTGAGTAAAGAACTGGTCAACATGATCGTCGCGCAGCGTAACTATCAGTCAAACGCGCAGACCATCAAAACCCAGGACCAGATCCTCAACACCCTGGTTAACCTGCGCTAAGCGCCTGAAGGGACGGCTTAATGGATCATGCAATCTACACCGCCATGGGCGCTGCCAGCCAGACGCTGAATCAACAGTCAGTCACGGCGAGCAACATGGCGAACGCTTCCACACCGGGCTTCCGCGCGCAGCTTAATGCTTTGCGTGCTGTCCCGGTGGAAGGGCTTTCTCTGCCAACTCGTACCCTGGTGATTGCCTCAACGCCAGGGGCTGATATGACGCCTGGTCAACTGGACTACACCTCGCGCCCGATGGACGTTGCTTTGCAGCAGGATGGCTGGCTGGCGGTGCAGACGCAGGACGGCGGAGAAGGCTATACCCGCAACGGTAACATTCAGGTCAGCCCTGCCGGTCAGTTGACCATTGGTGGCCGGCCCGTTATCGGTGAAGGTGGCCCGATTGCGGTGCCGGAAGGTTCGCAGCTTACCATCGCCGCGGACGGAACTATCTCCGCGCTGAACCCGGGCGACCCGCCAAATACCGTGGCGCCGATTGGCCGACTGAAGCTGGTGAAAGCCACGCAGCAGGAGGTGGTGCGCGGGGATGACGGGCTGTTTCGTTTGAACCCCGCCGCCCAGGCGACACGCGGTGCCATCGCGCAGGCCGACCCAACGATTAAGGTGATGTCCGGCGTACTGGAAGGCAGCAACGTCAAACCGGCAGAGGCGATGGCGGATATGATCGCCAACGCCCGTCGTTTTGAGATGCAGATGAAAGTTATCGCCAACGTTGATGAAAACGAACAGCGCGCTAACACGCTGCTGCAAATGACCTAACGCCCGGCTTACTTATTACAGGATTCAAACATGATCAATTCTTTATGGATCGCCAAAACGGGCCTTGATGCACAGCAAACCAATATGGATGTGATTGCCAACAACCTGGCAAACGTCTCCACCAATGGTTTCAAGCGTCAACGCGCCGTGTTTGAAGATTTGCTTTATCAAACCATTCGCCAGCCGGGGGCTCAGTCTTCTGAGCAGACGACGCTGCCGTCCGGTTTACAGATCGGGACCGGCGTTCGTCCGGTGGCCACCGAGCGTCTGCACAGCCAGGGCAACCTGTCTAAAACGGACAACAGCAAAGATGTGGCCATCAAAGGCGAAGGTTTCTTCCAGGTTCTGCTGCCGGACGGTACCGCCGCCTATACGCGCGACGGTTCTTTCCAGGTTGACCAAAATGGACAGCTGGTGACGGCGGGCGGTTTCCAGGTGCAGCCTGCGATTACCGTGCCGGCAAACGCGCTGAGCCTGACTATCGGCCGTGACGGCGTGGTGAGCGCAACTCTGCAAGGGCAGACCGCGCCGGTGCAGGTAGGGCAACTGAACCTGACGACCTTTATGAACGATACCGGCCTGGAAAGTATTGGTGAAAACCTTTACACCGAAACGCAGGCATCCGGTGCGCCAAACGATTCCACGCCGGGATTGAACGGCGCAGGCCTGCTCTATCAGGGCTATGTTGAGACCTCAAACGTAAACGTTGCTGAAGAGCTGGTAAACATGATCCAGGTTCAGCGCGCTTACGAAATCAACAGCAAAGCGGTCAGCACCACCGACCAGATGCTGCAAAAACTGACGCAAATGTAAGGCGTTTGCCGACGCGTGAAAGCGCGTCGGCTGCCGTGACCTGAAGATGAAAGCAATGCAAAACCCAATGGTGCTCCGTCCTGTTCTCCTGAGTCTGGTGTTTGCCGTAAGCGGCTGCGCCTTAGTGCCTAGTAAACCGCTGGTTGAAGGGGCCACGACCGCGCAGCCGGTGCCTGGTCCTTCGCCAACGATTAACGGATCAATATTCCAGACTGCACAGCCGATGAACTACGGCTATCAGCCGCTGTTTGAAGACCGTCGTCCACGTAATATCGGCGATACTCTGACCATCCAGCTTCAGGAAAACGTCAGCGCCAGTAAGAGCTCCTCGGCGAACGCCAGCCGCGATGGAAAATCGGCCCTCGGCTTCGACACGGTCCCGACTTTTGCTTCGGGGCTATTGGGAGGAGGGAAAGCTGACCTGAGCGCTTCCGGCAGCAATGGCTTTAACGGTAAAGGCGGCGCCAACGCCAGCAACACCTTCAGCGGCACGCTGACGGTGACGGTCGATCAGGTGCTGGCCAACGGAAACCTGCACGTCGTAGGTGAGAAACAGATTGCCATCAACCAGGGGACGGAGTTTATCCGCTTCTCTGGCGTAGTGAACCCGCGCACCATCAGCGGCAGCAACACCGTTGCGTCGACCCAGGTGGCGGATGCCCGAATTGAGTATGTCGGTAACGGCTACATTAATGAAGCGCAGAATATGGGCTGGCTGCAGCGCTTCTTCCTTAACGTATCGCCGATGTAAGCGAGGGTACCATGGTGAAATATTTATTCGGGTTGGTTGTGCTGCTGACAGCGGCTTATGCATCAGCTGACCGCATTCGCGATCTGACCACCGTGCAGGGCGTGCGTGAAAACTCCCTGATTGGCTATGGCCTGGTGGTTGGGCTGGACGGCACCGGTGACCAGACGACGCAAACGCCGTTTACCACCCAAAGCCTGAACAACATGCTTTCCCAACTGGGTATTACCGTACCGACCGGCACCAATATGCAGCTGAAAAACGTGGCAGCGGTGATGGTGACGGCAAAATACCCGGCGTTCGCGCGAGCAGGGCAAAACATTGATGTTGTTGTTTCGTCCATGGGTAATGCGAAGAGCCTACGCGGCGGGACTCTCTTAATGACGCCGCTCAAAGGCGTGGATAATCAGGTTTATGCCCTGGCGCAGGGTAACGTGCTGGTGGGCGGTGCGGGCGCTGCTGCCGGTGGCAGCAGCGTGCAGGTGAACCAGCTTAACGGCGGGCGTATCACCGGCGGCGCGGTCGTAGAGCGTGAGCTGGCCGGGACTTTCGGCAACGGCAACACCCTCAACCTGCAGCTTAACGATGATGACTTCAGCCTGGCCCAGCGGATCACCGACACCATTAACCGCTCCCGTGGCTTCGGCAGCGCAACAGCGCTGGATGGCCGTACGATCCAGATCCGCGTGCCAAGCGGCGGTAGCTCTCAGGTTCGTCTGCTGGCGGATATCCAAAACCTTGAAGTGAGTATGCCGGTGCAGGATGCGCGCGTGGTGATCAACTCTCGCACGGGTTCCGTGGTGATGAACCGCGAAGTGACGCTGGATAACTGCGCCGTTGCGCAGGGGAACCTGTCGGTGACCGTAAATCGTCAGAATCAGGTCAGCCAGCCGAATACGCCATTTGGCGGCGGCCAGACCGTGGTGACGCCGCAAACGCAGATCGACCTACGTCAGAGCGGTGGCTCGGTACAGCGCGTTAATTCCAGCGCCAACCTGAATAATGTCGTCCGTGCGTTAAATGCGCTGGGGGCCACGCCTATCGATCTGATGTCTATCCTGCAATCCATGCAAAGCGCAGGCTGCCTGCGTGCAAAACTGGAAATCATCTAATGCTGACTGACGCCCGTTCACTTGCCAATGCCGCGTTTGACGCCAACTCGCTCAATGATTTAAAGGCGAAGGCCGGACAAGATCCTAAGGGCAACCTGAAAGAGGTGGCTCATCAGGTGGAAGGGATGTTCGTGCAGATGATGCTGAAAAGCATGCGTGAGGCGCTGCCGAAAGACGGTCTGTTCAGCAGCGAGTCCACGCGGATGTACACCAGCATGTATGACCAGCAGATAGCCCAACAGCTGAGTGCGAAAGGGCTGGGGCTGGCGGATGCGATGGTTAAGCAAATGAGTAACGAGCAGGTCGAGCCATCGGAAACGGCAGGTCAGGTACCGATGAAACTCGACCCGCAAACGGTCACCAGCTACCAGAACCAGACGCTAACGCAAATGGTGCGTCAGGCCGTGCCTCGCGCGCCTTCTAACGAAGAGCCGATGAGCGGAGACAGCAAAGACTTCCTGGCGCAGCTCTCGCTGCCGGCGCGTCTGGCCAGTGAGGCCAGCGGCATTCCGCACCACCTGATTCTGGCGCAGGCCGCGCTCGAGTCCGGCTGGGGCCAGCGTCAGATTCGCACCGAAAAAGGGGAACCGAGCTTCAACCTGTTCGGCGTTAAGGCAACGCCGGGCTGGAAAGGAGCGACGACGGAAATCACCACCACCGAATTTGAAAACGGTGAGGCGAAGAAGGTGAAAGCGAAGTTCCGCGTTTACAGCTCTTACCTGGAAGCGCTTTCTGACTACGTTGGCTTGCTGACGAAAAACCCGCGCTATGCTGCCGTGACGAATGCGTCTTCAGCAGAGCAGGGTGCTCAGGCGCTGCAAAACGCCGGTTATGCCACGGATCCAAACTACGCACGTAAGTTGACCGGCATGATCCAGCAGCTGAAAGCCATGAGCGACAAGGTTTCCAAAGCCTACAGCACTGATTTGTCGAATTTGTTCTGAAGAGACTCAAGTCCCGTGGCCTGCTGCCGATAATAGGTAGCAGAACCTTTGACCACACGCTATCAAGGAACCTTCATGTCCAATAGCCTGATTAACAGCGCCATGAGTGGCCTGAGTGCTGCCCAGGCGGCATTAAGCACCGTCGGCAATAACATTTCGAACTATAACGTAAGCGGTTATACCCGCCAGACGACGATTCTGTCCCAGTCAAAAAGCACCCTGACCGGCGGCGGCTATATTGGCAATGGCGTGTATGTCAACGGCGTGCAGCGTGAGTACGACTCCTTTATCACTAACCAGCTGCGTGCGGCCCAGACGCAAAGCAGCGGGCTGACAACCCAGTATCAGCAGATGTCAAAAATCGACAACATTCTGTCCGGGACGACCAACTCGCTGTCAAAAACCATGCAGGATTTCTTCTCCGGCCTGCAGACGCTGACCAGTAATGCTCAGGATCCTGCGGCTCGTCAGGCGCTGCTGGGCAAAGCGGATGGTCTGGTAAACCAGTTTAAGGTCACCGA
The DNA here is from genome assembly GCF_059801165.1 of Cedecea sp. Ae19-4. Classification (NCBI taxonomy): domain Bacteria; kingdom Pseudomonadati; phylum Pseudomonadota; class Gammaproteobacteria; order Enterobacterales; family Enterobacteriaceae; genus Cedecea; species Cedecea sp. Ae19-4. Next base: position 896,373 of record NZ_JBCHWG010000001.1, read on the forward strand.
CCAGTACCTGCGCGATCAGGACAAGCAGGTTAACCTGTCGATCAGCAGCAGCGTGGACCAAATCAACACCTACGCTAAGCAAATTGCGAATCTGAACGACCAGATCTCACGCCTGAAAGGTGTGGGCGCGGGTTCAGCGCCAAATGACCTGCTGGATCAGCGCGATCAGCTGGTTAGCCAGCTAAACCAAATTGTTGGCGTAGACGTCAGCGTGCAGGATGGTGGTACGTACAACGTATCAATCGGCAATGGTATTAGCCTGGTGCAGGGCGACACGGCTAACCAACTGGCAGCGGTTAACTCCAGCGCCGATCCTTCCCGTACGACAGTCGCTTTTGTCGATCCGATTGCCGGTAAAGTGGAAATTCCAGAAAGCCAGCTGAATACAGGTTCTTTGGGTGGGCTGTTTACCTTCCGTACTCAGGATTTGGACAGCGCCCGTAACCGTCTGGGCCAGATGGCTCAGGCCTTTGCGACGGCCATGAACAGCCAGCACACCCAGGGCTATGATGCCAACGGCGACAAAGGCACCAACCTGTTTACCGTCGGTGGCCCAACAGTCCTGAGCAACAGCCGCAATACCAGCGGCACGCAGCTCACCGCGACCACCACCGACAGCAAGCAGATTCAGGCCAGTGATTATAAGGTTGAGTTTGTGGGCGGAAACTGGAAAGTGACCCGTCTGTCGGACAACGCCAACATTAACCCCGGCGCGACAACGGACGCAAGCGGCAACGTCAGCCTTAACTTTGACGGGCTGAAAGTTGGCGTGAGCGGCACGCCTGCCAACAACGAGAGCTTCACCGTTAAACCGGTATCCGACGCGGTAGTGAACATGAGCCTGGCCGTGAAAGATGAGTCGAAACTGGCGCTGGCAAGCGATCCTACCGCCGGCAAGAGCGATAACCGTAACGCTCAGGCCATGTTGGATCTGCAGAACTCTAAGCAGGTCGAAGGCAACAAGTCGTTCAACGATGCGTATGCCACTCTGGTCAGCGACGTGGGTAACAAAACGGCAAGCCTGAAAGTGACTAGTACGACTCAGGGGAATGTGGTGACGCAGCTCACCAAGCAGCAGCAATCTATCTCAGGCGTTAGCCTCGATGAAGAGTATGGCAACCTGCAGCGTTACCAGCAGTACTATATGGCTAACGCCCAGGTCCTTCAGACTGCATCAACGCTGTTTGATGCGTTGCTGAACATTCGCTAACGGGAGCCAGCGTCATGCGTATCAGTACCCAAATGTTATATGACCAGAACATGCGCGGCATTAGCGACGCGCAGAGTTTATGGCTGAGTTATGGCGAGCAGATGAGCACCGGTAACCGCGTTAACCGGCCATCAGACGATCCTGTTGCAGCGTCTCAGGCGGTGGTGCTTTCCCAGGCTCAGTCGATGAACGACCAGTACAAACTGGCGCGTACCTTTGCGACGCAGAAGGTTTCGCTGGAAGAGAGCGTTTTGCAGCAAACGGTCTCTTCAATTCAAAGTGCTCAGGAGAAAGTTGTTTATGCTGCCAGCAGCGGAACGTTGAGTGATGACGACCGTGCCTCGCTGGCAACCGATCTCGAAGGTATTCGCAACCAAATACTGAACCTGGCGAACAGTACCGACGGGAACGGTCGTTTTATTTTTGCTGGTTATAAAACTGAAGCAGCACCGTTTACCGGTGGGGCAGGTAGCATTACCTATCAGGGCGGAACGCTTCCAATTACCCAACAGGTTGATACCTCCCGAACCATGACAATTGGGCATACCGGCAATGATGTTTTCAATCGCATCTCCAGTAACGCCACGCCGGAACCCGATGGCTCGCCGAGCGAGACCAACATCTTTAATATGCTGGACTCTGCTATCGCGGCCTTGAAAACGCCAACGGCCGGGTTGGACGACGCAGGTAAGAAAGCCCTTGATGCGGCCGTCGCGAAAACAAACCGTGGGCTGAGCAATGCCCTGAGCAATGTGTCAACCGTGCGCGCTGAGTTAGGTACCCAGCTTAATGAGCTGAGCAAGCTGGATGACCTCGGTAATGAAAGAGCGCTGGCGCAAACTGACCAGATGAGTCAGCTGGTCGGCGCCGACTGGACGGCAACTGTCTCTAACTATGTTCAGCAGCAGGCTGCGCTACAGGCTTCTTATAAAGTCTTCACCGATTTGCAAGGCATGTCACTGTTCCAGCTTAACAGCCGATAGCCTTCAACGTTTTGGGCGCGTGATGAAACTGAACGCGCTTTATATGCCCGCTTCCGCACCCCGGAGCGGGCTTTTTTTTGTGCATTTCACCAGCCGCAAACTTCGTGTTCATCTTCCGTGTCATAAGCGCGGACGGTGTTGACCAGCTCTTTGACCACTTCGGCAGCGATGTCCGGGATCAGCAGCGTCATTGGCGTTTCGGTCTCATAATCGACCGAGACGCCGTTACTGTTGTTGGTGACGCTGACGGTATAAGTTGCTTTGCCCATCATGATTACCTCTGGCTGTTGACCACTTTACCCAGGCCGTTGCCTTCCAGTTTTGCTTCAGGAGAGGCGAAGAAGTCGATATTGAAATAAGTGTCGTCGGTCAGCAACTCAATGCGGTGCCACTTCTGCGGCGGAGAAATGGCAAAGGCGCCTGCCTCAATAACGATTTCCACGTCAGGTGTTGCTGAATCGGCGTCGGGAAAACCAAAATATTTCACTGCGCCCTGCATCACCGAGAGGCGGCCAAAGACGCCCGCTTTGGTGTTGTGGTGGGTAAATAAAGCGGCAGGGGCGGTCTCTTTAGTCCAGAACGGCGTGGCGCGGGTATGTAGATAGTTTTTGGGAATAGTCAGCATAATTAGATTCCTTCTGTCATGACATGGAGCGGAGCACTTCCGGGGCGACAAAAAAGTCGATGTTAAAGACGGCGTCGTCGGTGAGCAGCTCGAGGTGATGCCATTTCTCTGGCGGGAATACGCCGAAGTGACCTGCTTCAACAAGCAGTTCTGTTTCTGGCTCTGGCGAGGTGGCATCGGCATAGCCCAGGTAGCGAACCTTCCCTTGCATGACGCTCAGGCGAGGGTACACGCCGGGGCGCGTACCTTTATCGAGATGTCGCTGAAACAGGCCCGCGGGGGCGGAGTTTTTATCCCAGAAGGGAGAAGAGCGGGTGTGAATGCAGTTCTGCGGTACAGGGAGCATAGTGCGTTTCTCCTCAATAAGTTCTGCAAGCATTACATCATACAATTAGCCACAGCGTTTATCATAAAGTGCATTTTAAATGCATCTTATTGGTTGGCGATTGTTTCGCTTATCGATCAGACTGGGGAAATAAAAAAGCCGGTCAGGTGACCGGCTTTTGACTTAGCGCTGAAGATTACTCCACGCTTTGTGGGCGAGTGGCTGGCGCTGTAGCCTGGTGGCTGGCGCTGTGCCCGCCGGCAGAGCCTTTCCCGTTGAAGCCGAAGTCCGGGCGAACCCAGTCGCTTTGGCGAGGCGCTTCAGGCGTGTATTCCGGAGCCGGAGCGCGGGTCATTGGCGCCGTGGCGTGCTTAGCGGCAACAGAAGATTCGGTGTTAACCTCCGGCGTCACAGGCGTTGCTTCAACCACAGGCGCTGCTTCCACAACAGGTTTTACCTCTTCAACTACTGCAACCGGCGCTTCTTCAACCGCTGGAGCCTCTTCAATCGCTGGAGCCTCTTCAACCGCTGGAGCTTCTTCAATCGCTGGAGCTTCTGCCGCTACCGGCGCTGGTTCGCTGACTTCTGCGATCGCCTGAGCAGTTTCTTCCTCTGCAGGCGAAACCTGTGCCACGATCTCTGCGACAGGCGCTTCATCCACTTCGGCAACCGGCTCCGACTGTTCAGCCACCGGTGCTTCAATCACTTCTGGATGAGCTGTTTCCACCACGGCAGGTTCAATAACGGTTTCCACCGCTTTCACCGGCTCGATGACCAGGCCGTCTTCAACAGGGGCTTCTACTGCTGCAGCCTCAGCGACGTTAACGTGCTGAACGTCTTCGTGAGCCTGGAACGCCTCTTCCTGAGCAAGCTGATCGTGTGGACGGGCAACAGGGTAGGTGATGAACACTTTCCCGGATGCCAGCTCTGGAGAGGCGCATGCTGCTGCCAGTGGCATCGGGGATACCGCCGGGTAACGCTCATCACGATAGCGACGACGGCGCTGGCCGCTGACACGCAGGTGACGAGGAGAGCGACGTGAACGACGCGGCATACCGGCAGTATCGCGGTTTTCACCGTTATCATCCTGCTGTTCTGCATTTACCGGCGCTTCTACAACCGCAGGCAGTGCAATCGGTGCCTGCTCGGTGCTGGCCTGTACAACCTGAGTTTCTTCTACTGCAGGAACATCGGCAGATTCAAAGCGAACTTTCTGGTTCAGCTGGCGCGGTTTACGGCGCTGCATAACCTGAGTGCGTTCTTCCTGCTCGGCATCCTGCTCGACAACATTGTCCTGCTGCAGTGCTTTGACTTCCTGCTGTGCCTGACGTTTTTCATCAGAGCGACGGCGGTTACGCTCGCGACGTGGCTGTTGCTCGTCACGGGACTTCTGCTGTTTTTCAGCATCGTCAACGGCAGCAACAACGTTCTGGCGTGATTCACGAACTTCCGCATTTTGCTGTTGACCGTTACGACGGTTGCGACGATTGTCGTCACGACCTTCACGCGGTTCGCGAGCTTCACGGGCTTCATTGTTGCGGTCATCGCGGCTGTTGCGATTGTCACGGTTGTCGCGATCGCGGTTGTTACGGTCCCCACGGTCATTGCGATCGCCACGATCGCGGCGGTTGTTCTGACGGCGGTTATTGTTACGACGATCCTGACGCTTATTTTCAGCGTCGGTCGCTTTCTCTTCCTTCACTTCTTTCACTTCAGCGGCAGAGGTGTCGCCGGCGAAGAGTTTTTTCAGTGCAGAGAAGAAGCGGCTAACCAGGCCCGGCTGTGCAGCGGCATCAGCTTTTGGCTGAGCGGCTGGTTTTGCGGCGACAACAGCAGGTTTCTCCGCCGTGGTTTCCTGTGGCGCAGGTGGCACCTCTGGCATGACAAAGGTGGCCAGTGCAGGCTGCTCAGGGCGCTTACGCTCGGTGTACTCTTCGTCAGACGGCACCGCCATCTCTTCTTCATGCAGCTTAGGCAGCATGTAGCTCAGCGTCTGGGTTTCTTCGCCTTTACGCACGCGCAGTACGGAGTAGTGCGGGGTTTCCATCTGATCGTTTGGCACGATAATCGCGCGCACGCCGCCCTGGCGTTTCTCAATGGCGCTTACTGCATCACGTTTTTCGTTCAGCAGGTAAGAGGCGATTGGCACAGGAACAATGGCGTGAACTTCTTTGGTGTTCTCCTTCAGCGCTTCTTCTTCAATCAGACGCAGAATGGAGAGCGACAGGGATTCGTTATCGCGAATGGTGCCGGTACCGCTACAGCGAGGGCAGACGTGGTGGCTGGACTCGCCAAGAGAAGGGCTCAGACGCTGACGCGACATTTCCAGCAGGCCGAAACGTGAGATATGGCTGATCTGGATGCGGGCTCTGTCTTGACGCACGGCTTCACGCAGGCGGTTTTCAACCGCGCGCTGGTGGCGAACCGGCGTCATATCGATGAAGTCGATAACGATCAGGCCGCCGAGATCACGCAGGCGCAGCTGACGGGCAATTTCATCGGCAGCTTCAAGGTTAGTGTTGAAAGCGGTTTCTTCGATATCGCCGCCGCGGGTTGCACGCGCGGAGTTGATGTCGATGGCGGTCAAGGCCTCGGTAGTATCAATAACGATAGAACCGCCGGACGGCAGACGGACTTCGCGCTGGAAGGCGGACTCAATCTGCGACTCAATCTGGTAGTGGCTGAACAGCGGAATTTCACCGGTGTAGAGCTTAATTTTGCTGCTGAAATCCGGGCGACCCAGAGCAGCGATGTGCTGGCGAGCCAGCTCAAGCACTTTCGGGTTGTCGATCAGGATTTCACCGATGTCCTGGCGCAGGTAGTCGCGGAAGGCGCGAACAATAACGTTGCTCTCCTGGTGAATCAGGAAAGGAGCAGGGCGGTTTTCAGCGGCTTTCTGAATGGCTTCCCAGTGCTTCAGGCGGAAGCTCAGATCCCACTGCAGCGCTTCTGCAGATTTGCCCACACCCGCGGTACGTACGATAAGACCCATACCGTCCGGCAGTTCAAGGGAAGAGAGCGCTTCTTTTAATTCGGTACGATCATCACCTTCGATACGACGAGAAATGCCGCCGGCGCGAGGGTTGTTTGGCATCAGAACCAGATAGCTGCCTGCAAGGCTGATAAAGGTGGTTAAGGCTGCGCCTTTGTTACCGCGTTCTTCTTTATCAATCTGGACGATCACTTCCTGGCCTTCGCGCAGAACATCTTTAATGTTTGGGCGACCGTGGGAAGCGTAGTTCGAAGGGAAGTATTCGCGAGCGATCTCTTTCAGAGGGAGGAAACCGTGTCTTTCTGCGCCATAATCAACAAACGCCGCTTCCAGACTTGGTTCAATACGGGTGATTTTGCCTTTATAGATGTTTGCTTTTTTCTGTTCGTGCCCTGGGCTTTCAATATCCAGATCGTACAGACGTTGCCCATCTACAAGGGCGACACGCAACTCTTCTTGCTGAGTTGCGTTAATTAACATTCTTTTCATCGTAACTTACTCATTATTCTTACATTGGCGACAGAGCTGCGGGCATGGTGACGCTAACCGGGAGTGAACCGATGGCCTCGTGACTAAACGCGTGTCGCCAACCTCACGGTTGTCGTTTGCTGAGAGGCGCAAAGTGTCGGTTGCCTGTATTTCATACGGAAATACAGCGCAATTATCGTGGGAATAACCTTAGAATATTTCTTAAGAGTTGATTCCATATTACCGGTCAGGCTGCAACCCGCAGCCCGCTAACTGCCTGAAAGTACAATACGTCTTACGCCATTGCTGCGTGGATGGACGTTCAGGCAAAATGGGTATTCCGCAAACTTTCTTGTTCTAACAAGATTCAACACGGAAAACCGCAACATTATTCCACTGCTAACCTTGTTATAGCAAGATGACTTTTGCTATTAGCGTCCTGTTTCTCACAGTTTTTTAACCGCTATTTTAACCTCGCCACAAAGGGGATGAAAAAAGGCGGTCTGGACGGTTTAAAACAGAACAGATTGTCAGTTAAGCACATAAAAATGAGTGGCGCTATGCGCCAGGGCTATTTAGAATCGCCGACCATGAAAACAGAGACTCCATCAGTAAAAATCGTTGCAATTTCCGCCGATGAGGCCGGGCAGCGTATCGACAACTTTTTGCTCGCCCGCCTGAAAGGCGTGCCAAAAAGCATGATTTATCGCATCGTGCGCAAAGGTGAAGTGCGGGTAAATAAAAAACGCATCAAGCCAGAGTACAAACTTGAAGCAGGCGATGAAGTGCGCATTCCGCCGGTGCGCGTTGCCGAGCGTGAGGAAGAAGCCGTTTCTCCGCATTTGCAAAAAGTCGCTGCGCTGACCGATGTCATTCTTTATGAAGACGACCACATTCTGGTGCTAAACAAGCCTTCCGGTACTGCGGTACACGGTGGTAGCGGCCTGAGCTTCGGAGTGATTGAAGGGCTGCGCGCCCTGCGCCCGGAAGCGCGCTTCCTTGAGCTTGTGCATCGCCTTGACCGCGATACGTCCGGCGTTCTGCTGGTCGCTAAAAAACGCTCTGCGCTGCGCTCGCTTCATGAACAACTGCGCGATAAAGGCATGCAGAAGGATTACCTTGCGCTGGTGCGCGGGCAATGGCAGTCGCACGTAAAAGTCGTACAGGCGCCGCTGTTGAAAAATATCCTGCAAAGCGGGGAGCGCATCGTGAGAGTGAATAGTGAAGGCAAGCCTTCTGAGACTCGCTTCAAGGTGGAAGAGCGCTACGAGTTCGCGACGCTGGTTCGCTGCAGTCCGGTTACCGGGCGCACGCACCAAATTCGTGTGCATACTCTCCACGCGGGCCATCCGATCGCCTTTGACGATCGTTACGGTGACCGCGAGTTTGATAAGCAGCTTGTGGGCACCGGGCTCAACCGTCTGTTCCTCCACGCTGCCGCGCTCAAGTTTACCCACCCGAATACCGGGGAGGTGATTCGCATTGAAGCGCCGCTGGACAATCAGTTAAAGCGCTGCCTGCAGGTTTTACGCAACGCTAAATAAAGAAAAATGCTCCGCTTTGACGGAGCATTTTTTATTACGCCAGCAGCGGGTTACAGTCTTCGTTGCGCAGCATTTCGCACAGGCTGATGAGCGGCAGCCCGATTAACGTATTGGGATCTTTCCCCTCAAGCCTTTCAAACAGCGTGATGCCCAATCCTTCGCTTTTAAAACTCCCGGCACAGTTGAGTGGCTGCTCTTTTTGCACGTAGCGGCGAATTTCATCCTCCGTCAAATGACGAAAATGAACATCAAAAGGCTCGCACAGCGTTTGTAGCTGCCCGTTGGCAGAATTATACAGAGCCAGCCCGGTATAAAAGGTCACGATAGTGCCCCGGGCCAGCATCAGCTGCTGTACGGCATTCTCTACCGTGTGTGGTTTTCCCGTGATGTGGTTATTCAGAACACAAACCTGATCGGAACCGATAATAAGGTGGTGCGGGAAGCGTTCTTTTAATGCCTGCGCTTTGGCCTGGGCGAGACGGGTCACTAAATGGCGTGCATCTTCTCCCGGGTATGGCGTCTCATCGACCTCTGGTGACGCAGTGATGAAAGACATGCCGAGCTTTTCAAGCAGGCTGCGGCGAAACGGGGAGGTGGAAGCCAGAACAATCGGTTTCATATTTTTTTCATTAAAGATAGCGAATTGGATGAAGGCATTTTAAACTGTGCCACCGCAATGTGTGCGAATATACCCGTCATATTTTAAGCCGCACGGGCGTTACCTGTACTCACTTAGCTGAGCTGGGCGTCTGCCTGCAACTTAAACTATTTAGGGTAGAAATGGCAAAAGGCGCTGTTTCCAGGCCTTTTTCTTTGACTCTATGACGTTACAAAGTTAATATGCGCGCCCTATGCAAAAGGTAAAATTACCCCTGACTCTTGATCCGGTTCGTACGGCTCAAAAACGCCTTGATTACGAAGGAGTGTATGCTTCCGATCAGGTTGAGCGTATCGCCGAGTCTGTAGTCAGTGTGGATACTGATGTAGAATGCTCCATGAGATTCGCTATCGATAACCAGCGCCTCGCGGTCTTGACCGGCGATGCAAAGGTGACGGTAACGCTCGAATGCCAGCGTTGCGGGAAACCGTTTGTGCATCATGTTCACACAACGTATTGTTTCAGTCCGGTCCGCTCTGACGAACAGGCTGAAGCACTCCCGGAAGCGTATGAGCCGATTGAGGTTAACGAATTCGGTGAAATCGATCTGCGGGCGCTGGTGGAAGATGAAGTTATCCTCTCCTTGCCTGTAGTTCCGGTGCATGATTCTGAACACTGTGAAGTGTCCGAGGCGGACATGGTCTTTGGCGAACTGCCTCCAGAGGCGGAAAAACCAAACCCATTTGCCGTATTAGCCAGTTTAAAGCGTAAGTAATTGAGGAGTAAGGTCCATGGCCGTACAACAGAATAAACCAACCCGTTCCAAACGTGGCATGCGTCGTTCCCATGACGCGCTGACCACCGCCACCCTGTCCGTGGACAAAGTTTCTGGCGAAACTCATCTGCGTCACCACATCACTGCCGACGGTTTCTACCGCGGCCGCAAGGTTATCGCTAAGTAATCTGGCGCAACCTTGAGACGTCTAACCCTAGCGTTAGATGCCATGGGTGGGGACTTCGGTCCTTCCGTGACAGTGCCTGCAGCTTTGCAGGCACTGGACTCTAACTCTTCGCTTAATCTTCTTTTAGTCGGCAATCCCGACGCAATCACGCCATTACTTGCCAAAGCTGATTTCGAGCAACGCTCACGTCTGCAGATTATTCCTGCGGAATCGGTTATTGCCAGTGATGCCAGACCTTCTCAGGCGATCCGTGCCAGCCGGGGATCGTCAATGCGCGTTGCGCTGGAGTTAGTTAAAGAAGGGCGGGCAGAGGCTTGCGTCAGTGCTGGGAATACCGGTGCGCTGATGGGGCTTGCGAAGTTACTGCTCAAGCCGATAGACGGAATAGAGCGCCCGGCGCTGATGACGGTATTACCTCATCAGCAAAAAGGTAAAACGGTGGTGCTTGATCTCGGCGCCAATGTTGACTGCGACAGCACGATGCTGGTGCAGTTTGCCATTATGGGTTCCGTGATGGCCGAAGAAGTATTGGGTATTTCTCGCCCGCGCGTTGCGCTGCTGAATATTGGCGAAGAAGAGACGAAGGGGCTGGACAGTATCCGCGACGCCTCTGCATTATTAAAAACAATGCCTTCATTGCACTATATTGGATACCTTGAGGCCAACGAATTGCTCACCGGCAAGACGGACGTTCTGGTCTGTGACGGTTTTGTCGGCAACGTCACACTCAAGACGATGGAAGGTGTTGTCAGGATGTTCCTTTCACTGCTCAAATCGCAGGGGGAAGGAAAAAAAAGGTCGTGGTGGCTGATAATATTGAAGAAGTGGCTACAAAAACGTCTGATAAGGCGATTCGGTCACCTCAACCCCGACCAGTATAATGGCGCCTGTCTGTTAGGATTGCGCGGCACGGTGATTAAGAGCCACGGTGCGGCCAATCAGCGAGCGTTTGCTGTCGCGATTGAACAGGCAGTGCAGGCGGTGCGGCGGCAAGTTCCCACCAGAATTGCTGCCCGCCTGGAATCTGTATTACCCAAGAGTGACTGAGCGTAAATGCATACGAAGATTATTGGTACCGGCAGCTTCCTGCCTGAACAAGTGCGTACTAACGCTGACCTGGAAAAAATGGTTGATACGACCGACGAGTGGATTGTCACCCGGACTGGTATTCGCGAGCGTCGTATTGCGGGCCCGAATGAAACCGTTTCAACCATGGGTTATGAAGCCGCGCTTCATGCACTGGACATGGCCGGCATTGATAAAAATGACATCGGCCTGATTGTGGTAGCGACAACCTCTTCCACGCACGCTTTCCCAAGCGCCGCCTGTCAGATTCAGGCGATGCTGGGAATTAAAGGCTGTCCGGCGTTTGATGTGGCGGCGGCATGCGCAGGCTTTACCTACGCGTTAAGCATTGCCGATCAGTACGTGAAATCTGGCGCAGTGAAGAATGCGCTGGTTATCGGGGCCGATGTTCTGGCACGTACCTGCGATCCTGAAGATCGCAGTACCATTATTATTTTTGGCGATGGCGCGGGCGCCGTTGTGTTAGGGGCGTCTGAAGAGCCTGGTATCATTTCTACCCATCTGCACGCAGACGGTAGCTATGGCGATCTGCTGACGCTGCCGAACGTCGATCGCGTGAATCCTGAGAATTCAGTTCACCTGACGATGGCCGGGAACGAAGTGTTTAAAGTCGCGGTGACCGAACTGGCTCATATCGTCGACGAAACCCTGGCTGCGAATAACCTCGATCGCACCGCGCTCGACTGGCTGGTACCGCATCAGGCTAACCTGCGCATCATCAGCGCGACCGCGAAGAAGCTCGGTATGCCGATGGATAATGTCGTCGTGACCCTGGATCGCCATGGCAATACCTCTGCTGCATCCGTCCCGGCTGCGCTGGATGAAGCGGTACGCGATGGCCGTATTAAACGGGGTCAGTTGGTGCTGCTGGAAGCGTTCGGGGGCGGTTTCACCTGGGGCTCTGCACTGGTTCGTTTTTGATTAAAGGAATTTTCGACATGACGCAATTTGCTATGGTGTTTCCGGGACAGGGTTCCCAGTCCGTTGGCATGCTGGCCGATCTCGCGGCAAGTTATCCGGTGATTGAAGCCACGTTCCGCGAAGCCTCTGACGCGCTGGGCTATGACCTGTGGGCATTGACCCAGCAGGGGCCAGCGGAAGAGCTGAACAAAACCTGGCAGACTCAGCCGGCCCTGTTGACGGCTTCTGTCGCTTTGTGGCGCGTTTGGCAGCAGCAGGGCGGAAAAGCACCTGCGCTGTTAGCAGGCCACAGCCTGGGCGAGTATTCCGCGCTGGTGTGTGCTGGCGTAATTGATTTCGCCGATGCTGTTCGCCTGGTTGAGCTGCGCGGCAAGCTGATGCAGGACGCCGTTCCGGAAGGGACTGGCGCGATGTCTGCCATTATCGGTCTGGACGATGCTTCTATTGCCAAAGCCTGTGAAGAGTCAGCGCAGGGGCAGGTTGTTTCTCCGGTGAACTTTAACTCTCCGGGCCAGGTTGTGATCGCGGGTAACAAAGAAGCCGTTGAGCGTGCAGGCGCTGCGTGTAAAGCCGCGGGCGCAAAACGTGCTCTGCCATTGCCGGTTAGCGTGCCGTCCCACTGCGCACTAATGAAACCTGCGGCGGATAAGCTGGCGGTAGCGCTGGAAAATATCACCTTTAACGCACCGGTAATTCCGGTTGTGAACAACGTTGACGTGAAGTGTGAAACCGCGGCAGACGCTATCCGTAGCGCGCTGGTACGTCAGCTCTATAGCCCGGTCCAGTGGACTAAATCCGTAGAGTTTATGGCGGCACAGGGCGTTTCCCAACTGCTGGAAGTGGGCCCGGGTAAAGTATTGACCGGGCTGACCAAACGTATTGTTGACACCATGACGGCAACGGCCATTAATGAGCCTGCAACGCTGTCAGCGGCGCTTGAACAATAAAACGAGGAAAACCATGAGTTTTGAAGGAAAAATTGCGCTGGTTACCGGCGCTAGCCGCGGTATCGGCCGCGCCATCGCAGAGACCTTAGTGGCTCGCGGGGCAAAAGTTATCGGGACTGCGACCAGCGAAAGCGGCGCGCAGGCCATCAGCGATTATCTGGGCGAAAACGGCAAAGGCTTCATGCTGAACGTGACCGACCCGGCTTCCATTGAAGCCGTGCTGGACAGCATCCGTAAAGAGTTTGGTGAAGTAGACATTCTGGTGAACAACGCCGGTATCACTCGCGATAACCTGCTGATGCGCATGAAAGAAGACGAGTGGAACGACATTGTCGAAACTAACCTGTCATCTGTTTTCCGTCTGTCAAAAGCGGTAATGCGAGCTATGATGAAAAAGCGTCATGGGCGTATTATCACTATCGGTTCTGTGGTTGGTACCATGGGAAATGCTGGTCAGGCTAACTACGCTGCGGCGAAGGCTGGTTTGATTGGCTTCAGTAAATCGCTGGCGCGCGAAGTCGCGTCTCGCGGTATTACTGTGAACGTTGTTGCTCCGGGCTTTATTGAAACGGACATGACGCGTGCGCTCTCTGATGAACAGCGTGCGGGTATACTGGCGCAGGTTCCTGCGGGTCGCTTAGGCGACGCAAATGAAATCGCCAGTGCAGTAGCATTTTTAGCCTCTGACGAAGCTGGGTACATCTCTGGTGAGACCCTGCACGTCAACGGCGGAATGTATATGGTTTAATCACGGTGAAAAATATTTGCGTTATTTGGGCGAATGCCCGCAAAATAGCGTAAAATCGTGGTTTGACCAGCCGGGATTTGGTTGCATCTTTTTCAACATTTTATACACTACGAAAACCATCGCGAAAGCGAGTTTTGATAGGAAATTTAAGAGTATGAGCACTATCGAAGAACGCGTTAAGAAAATCATTGGCGAACAACTGGGCGTTAAGCAAGAAGAAGTAGTGAACACCGCTTCCTTCGTTGAGGACCTGGGCGCTGATTCTCTTGACACCGTTGAGCTGGTAATGGCTCTGGAAGAAGAGTTTGATACTGAGATTCCGGACGAAGAAGCTGAGAAAATCACCACCGTTCAGGCTGCCATTGATTACATCAACGGCCACCAGGCGTAAGTGAACATCTCCAGGCGGTCATTCGACCGCCTGAGTTTTATCTGAATTGTCCCACTAGTATTTTTTCCCTCCCTGGAGGACAAACGTGTCTAAGCGTCGTGTAGTTGTGACCGGACTGGGCATGTTGTCTCCTGTCGGCAATACCGTAGAGTCTACCTGGAAAGCTCTCCTTGCCGGTCAGAGTGGCATCAGCCTGATCGACCATTTCGATACTAGCGCCTACGCAACGAAATTTGCTGGCTTAGTAAAGGATTTTAACTGTGAAGACATCATCTCGCGCAAAGATCAGCGCAAGATGGATGAATTCATTCAATATGGAATTGTTGCTGGCATTCAGGCCATGCAGGATTCTGGCCTCGAAGTAACGGAAGAAAACGCGGCCCGCATCGGCGCTGCAATCGGCTCTGGTATCGGTGGCCTGACGCTTATTGAAGAGAACCACTCTTCTTTAGTTAACGGTGGCCCTCGTAAAATCAGCCCGTTCTTCGTGCCTTCAACCATCGTCAATATGGTGGCAGGTCACCTGACCATCATGCTGGGTCTGCGTGGTCCGAGCATTTCCATTGCCACGGCTTGTACCTCTGGCGTACACAACATCGGCCATGCGGCACGTATCATTGCCTATGGTGATGCAGACGCAATGCTGGCAGGTGGTGCAGAAAAAGCCAGTAGCCCGCTGGGCGTTGGTGGCTTTGGCGCGGCGCGCGCACTGTCTACCCGTAACGACAACCCTCAAGCGGCAAGCCGCCCGTGGGATAAAGATCGTGACGGCTTCGTACTGGGCGACGGCGCAGGCGTCATCGTACTGGAAGAGTACGAACACGCGAAAAAACGCGGCGCGAAAATTTATGCAGAAGTTGTTGGCTTTGGTATGAGCAGCGATGCGTACCACATGACTTCTCCACCAGAAAACGGTGCAGGTGCTGCGCTGGCGATGGAAAACGCACTGCGCGATGCAGGGATTTCTGCAGGGCAGGTTGGCTACGTCAACGCCCACGGTACCTCTACACCGGCAGGTGATAAAGCTGAAACGCAGGCGGTTAAGTCTATCTTTGGTGCCGATGCAAGCCGTGTGATGGTGAGCTCAACTAAATCGATGACGGGCCACCTGTTAGGGGCGGCGGGTGCGGTAGAGTCTATCTATTCCATCCTTGCGCTGCGCGATCAGGCCGTGCCACCAACCATCAACCTCGATAACCCGGATGTTGGCTGTGACCTGGACTTCGTGCCACACGAAGCTCGTCAGGTAAGTGGCCTGGAGTATACTTTGTGTAACTCCTTCGGTTTCGGTGGTACCAACGGTTCGTTGATCTTCAAGAAGATCTAACCGCTTCTGAAAGGGCCCGCTTGCGGGCCCTTTTGCTGTTCAGAATTCCCCTCTTGTCGCCCGTAAATCCCTCTGGCAACCTTGTGTCTCCGTATCCTGAGGAACCCCTATGTATCTTATTAATGGTCAGTGGCAAGAAACGCTGCCGGCAAACGACCGGGCGATCCAGTTTGGCGACGGCTGCTTTACTACCGCCCGTGTTATTGATGGTGAGATTCGCTTTCAGGCAGATCATCTTCGCCGCCTGCAGCAGGCCTGCGAAGCGCTGATGATAGGGCCGGTTGACTGGGCCATGCTCAGTGATGAGATGGACATGCTGGCGACCTCTGAAACCAAAGCCGTGCTCAAGGTGATTATTTCTCGCGGGGCGGGCGGGCGCGGTTACAGCGCATCGAACTGCACACAGCCTACGCGAATGCTCTCTCTGTCGCCTTACCCTGATTTTTATCCCGCCTGGCGCGAGCAGGGGATTAGGCTGGCGCTCAGTCCTGTGAAAATAGGCATTAATCCTTCCCTGGCGGGTCTTAAGCACCTTAACCGGCTTGAACAGGTTCTTATTCGTACGCATCTTGAACAGACGGCGGCCCAGGAGGCGCTGGTTCTTGACAGTCAGGGGAGCCTGGTGGAATGCTGTGCGGCTAATTTATTCTGGCGCAAAGGTTACGACGTTTATACACCGTGTATTAACGGTGCGGGCGTGAATGGCACGATGCGCCAGCGCATCATTGCGTGCCTGACGGATTCCTCCTGGCGGCTGCATGAGGTCAGCGAAGGTCTGGAAACCCTGGCCGATGCGGATGAAGCGATCGTTTGCAATGCGCTAATGCCGGTTGTACCGGTGAACCAGGCCCAGGACTGGGACTACACATCGCGTGAACTTTACTGTTTTTTAGCCCCACTTTGTGAGTAACCGATTACCGATGAAAAAAATGTTTCGTTTCTTTCTGGTTTTGCTGATTGTGCTTGGCATCGCCGCCGGTGCAGGCATGTGGAAGGTGCGCCAGCTGGCAAAAGCGCCGTTGCCGATCAAACAGGAAACCATTTTCACCCTGAAGCAGGGCACCGGACGTTTAGCTCTGGGCACTCAGCTTTATGAAGAGAAACTGATTACACGCCCGCGTGTTTTCCAGTGGCTGCTGCGCGTCGAGCCGGATCTGGCCAAATTTAAGGCTGGTACATACCGCCTCACGCCAGGGATGACGGTCACCGATATGCTCCGCCTGCTGGCCAGTGGGAAAGAGGCGCAGTTCCCGCTGCGTTTTGTGGAAGGTATGCGCCTGAGCGATTTACTCGAGCAGCTGCGAGATGCCCCATACATCCAGCACACGCTAAAAGACGACAGCTATGCGACCGTGGCGGAGACGCTGAAATTTGAGCATCCTGAATGGGTCGAGGGCTGGTTCTACCCGGACACCTGGATGTACACCGCCCACACCACGGATGTTGCTTTGCTTAAGCGCGTGCATCAAAAAATGGTTAAAGCCGTGGCGCAGGCCTGGGAAAGCAAAGTTGATGGCTTGCCCTATAAAACCGAAAACGACCTGGTGACCATGGCCTCGATCATCGAGAAAGAGACCGCGGTCGCGGCCGAGCGTGACCAGGTGGCCTCGGTGTTTATTAACCGCCTGCGTATTGGCATGCGCCTGCAAACCGACCCCACCGTTATCTACGGGATGGGCGACAGCTATAATGGTAAGCTAACGCGCAAAGATCTCGAGACTCCCACGCCGTATAACACCTATGTGATTAGCGGCCTGCCGCCGGGCCCGATTGCGGTGCCGAGCGAAGCGTCTCTGCAAGCGGCGGCGCACCCGGCAAAAACGCCGTATCTCTATTTTGTTGCTGACGGTAAGGGTGGTCATACCTTTAGCACCAACCTCGCCAGCCATAACAAGGCGGTGCAGGTCTATATCAAAGCTCTTAAGGATAAAAATGGACAGTAAATTTATCGTCATCGAAGGCCTGGAAGGCGCCGGGAAAACCAACGCCCATAACGTGGTCGTGGCGACCTTAAAAGAGCTGGGTATCAGCGAGCTGACCTTCACGCGTGAACCCGGTGGCACGCCGCTAGCCGAGCGCCTGCGTGAGTTAACGCTCAACAATGCCGGGATCGGTGATGAGAAGGTGACCGATAAAGCCGAAGTGCTGATGTTCTACGCGGCGCGCATCCAACTGGTAGAAACGGTGATCAAACCGGCCCTGGCGCGTGGTAGCTGGGTCATCGGCGATCGCCACGATCTCTCCACCCAGGCCTATCAGGGCGGCGGGCGTCAGATTGACCAGCAGTTATTGATGGCGCTGCGCAACACCGTGCTGGGCGATTTTTATCCTGACCTGACGATTTATCTCGACGTGACGCCTGAAGTGGGGTTAACCCGCGCCCGCGCCCGGGGTGAACTTGACCGCATTGAGCAGGAATCTATCGACTTCTTTAACCGCACACGTGCGCGTTATCTGGAACTGGCAGGCCGCGACAGCCGCATTAAAACCATCGACGCAACGCAGCCGCTGGATGACGTCTCGCTGGCCGTGCGTGAGGCCGTGCTGACCTGGTTCCGGGAGCAGCAATAGTGAAATGGTATCCGTGGCTTCGCGGCGCGTTTGAGCAGCTTATCGGCCAGTATCAGGCCGGGCGTGGGCATCATGCGCTGCTGGTTCACGCGCTGCCGGGCCTGGGGGACGACGCGTTAATCTACGCCCTGTGCCGCTGGCTGATGTGCCAAAGTCCGGAAGGCAATAAAAGCTGCGGCCACTGCCATAGCTGCCAGCTGATGCAGGCGGGTACGCACCCTGACAGCTACTCCCTTGAAGTAGAAAAAGGCAAATCCAGCCTCGGAATTGATGCCGTGCGTGACATCACCGAGAAGCTTTATGGCCACGCGCAGCAGGGCGGGGCGAAAGTCGTCTGGCTGAAAGATGCCGATCTGCTGACCGAGGCCGCGGCGAACGCGTTGTTGAAAACGCTGGAAGAGCCGCCAAGAAATACCTGGTTCTTTCTGAGCAGCCGCGAACCCGCGCACTTGCCCGCAACGCTGCGCAGCCGTTGCCTTTATTGGCACCTTGCGCCCCCGGATGAGCGTTTTGCTCTGGCATGGCTGGGCCGCGAGACAACGGCCTCTGCGGAAGAGCTTCAGGCCTCGCTGCGGCTTAGCTCCGGGGCTCCTGCCGCCGCGCTGGCGCTTTTGCAGCCCGAACAGTGGAAGGCCCGGCAGCAGCTTTGCGAGAAGCTCACTCAGGCTGGGGAAGCGAACAACCTGCTGGCGCTTTTGCCGGCATTAAACCATGAGGACGCTGCCCGCCGCGTCCACTGGCTTTGCGCGCTGCTGGTTGATGCCCTCAAGTGGCAGCAGGGGGCAGGGGCGTGGCTCACCAACGCGGATATGCAGCCGCTGGTGGCAAGCCTCGGCGGGCGTTATTCCCCGGCCGTGCTGCAAAGCCTGCTTCACCACTGGTTTACCTGCCGCGATGCCTTGCTTAACGTGGTAGGTGTTAACCGTGAGCTCCTGCTCACGGAAAGTCTTCTTACGTGGGAGCGTCTGGCTCAGCCCGGCGCACTGCTTCACTCACATTATCTCTAAGAGTATTACTATGTTTCTGGTCGACTCACACTGCCATCTCGATGGCCTGGATTATCAATCCCTGCACAAAAACGTTGATGACGTTCTGGAAAAAGCGGCCGCCAGGGACGTGAAGTTTTGCCTGGCTGTGGCTACTACCCTTGACGGTTATCGGGGAATGCGTGAGCTGGTCGGGGAGCGTAACAACGTGGCCTTCTCATGTGGCGTACATCCGCTGAACCAGGACGAAGAGTACGACGTTGAAGAGCTGCGCCGCCTGGCCGCCGAACCTGGTGTTATCGCGATGGGGGAAACCGGGCTGGATTACTTCTATACGCCGGAAACAAAACCGCGTCAGCAGGAATCTTTCCGGAACCATATCCGTATTGGCCGCGAGCTGAACAAGCCGGTGATCGTCCACACCCGTGATGCCCGCGCCGATACGCTGAGCATTCTGCAGGAAGAGAAAGTGACAGAGTGCGGCGGGGTACTACACTGTTTCACGGAAGACAGAGAAACGGCGGGTAAACTGCTTGATATGGGGTTTTACATCTCTTTTTCCGGGATAGTGACCTTCCGGAATGCCGAGCAGCTGCGTGACGCCGCGCGTTATGTCCCGCTGGACAGAATGCTGGTGGAAACGGACTCCCCGTATCTTGCACCAGTGCCACATCGCGGGAAAGAAAACCAGCCTGCTATGACGCGTGATGTTGCCGAATATATGGCCGTACTGAAGGGCGTTTCGCTGGAAGAACTGGCTATTGCCACCACGCAGAACTTTGCTGATTTGTTCCACGTCCCCTTATCCCGCCTGCAATCTCTCTGAAATTCATAGTTATTTTAAAGCTCGTAATTAATAGCCTAAGCGAGTAAAGTGCACCGCCATAAAATGAGCGGTGCACGCTCGTTTTGAACCATTTGTAAGCGTGTTATGTAAATTAATGAAAGTTTTTCGCGCGATCGGCTGAGAAACGTGATAGCCGTCAAACAAAGTTTTCGTTATTTATTTTACTCTGCGTAATAAATAAAAGGACACTTAGATGTCCTGTTTATGAACCGGTTCTCCCCCCGGTTCGATGCGTAAATGCGTACAAAAAAAGCACAAATACTCAGGAGCACTCTCTATTATGTTTAAGAATGCATTTGCTAACCTGCAAAAGGTGGGTAAATCGCTGATGCTGCCAGTCTCCGTACTGCCTATCGCAGGTATCCTGCTGGGCGTCGGGTCTGCAAACTTCAGCTGGCTGCCGGTCGTTGTCTCTCACGTTATGGCGGAAGCGGGCGGTTCAGTCTTCGCCAACATGCCGCTTATCTTCGCTATCGGTGTGGCACTGGGCTTCACTAACAACGATGGCGTATCTGCCCTGGCGTCGGTTGTTGCCTATGGCATCATGGTGAAAACCATGGCCGTGGTCGCGCCTCTGGTCCTGCACCTGCCTGCGGAAGAAATTGCAGCTAAACACCTGGCGGATACCGGCGTGCTTGGCGGTATTATCTCCGGTGCAATTGCGGCATACATGTTCAACCGTTTCTACCGCATCAAGCTGCCTGAGTATCTGGGCTTCTTCGCCGGTAAACGCTTTGTACCGATTATCTCCGGTCTGGCGGCTATCTTCACCGGCGTAGTGCTGTCCTTCATCTGGCCACCAATCGGTACGGCTATCCAGACCTTCTCTCAGTGGGCTGCATACCAGAACCCGGTTGTTGCCTTCGGTATCTATGGCTTCATCGAGCGCTGCCTGGTACCGTTTGGTCTGCACCATATCTGGAACGTTCCATTCCAGATGCAGATCGGTGAATACACCAACGCTGCGGGCCAGGTGTTCCACGGCGACATCCCTCGCTACATGGCAGGTGACCCGACTGCGGGCAAACTGTCCGGCGGCTTCCTGTTCAAAATGTACGGCCTGCCGGCTGCGGCCATTGCTATCTGGCACTCTGCTAAACCAGAGAACCGTGCAAAAGTGGGCGGGATCATGATCTCCGCGGCGCTGACTTCGTTCCTGACCGGTATCACCGAGCCAATCGAATTCTCCTTCATGTTCGTGGCCCCGATCCTGTACATCATTCACGCGATTCTGGCGGGTCTGGCATTCCCTATCTGTATCCTGCTGGGCATGCGTGACGGGACGTCCTTCTCTCACGGTCTGATTGACTTCATCGTGCTAAGCGGTAACAGCAGCAAACTGTGGCTGTTCCCAATTGTCGGTATCTGCTATGCGATCGTGTACTACACCATCTTCCGCGTACTGATTAAGGCACTGGATCTGAAAACCCCGGGTCGTGAAGACGCCACCGCAGAAACCACCGCTGGCGTAACCAGCGAAATGGCACCTGCTCTGGTTAGCGCTTTCGGCGGTAAAGAAAACATCACTAACCTCGACGCTTGTATCACCCGTCTGCGCGTTAGCGTGGCCGACGTGGCAAAAGTTGACCAGGCTGGCCTGAAAAAACTGGGTGCAGCAGGTGTGGTTGTCGCAGGTTCCGGCGTTCAGGCTATTTTCGGCACCAAGTCCGATAACCTGAAAACCGAAATGGATGAGTGGATCCGTAACAACTAAGTTTGTTCGGGGAGCGATAAGGGAGGCGAAAGCCTCCCTTTTTTGTTACTGAAAAAAGACGAATTTGTTTTAAAGGCCAGCACTTAACGAAAGAAAAGCGTGCAGAAGGTTGAGTCAAATGAGCGCCTCGCTCATACTCCCAACACCGTTTTCTCCTTCAAGGAACAGCTCATGGCCGAAGAAACTATTTTCAGTAAAATTATTCGTCGTGAAATTCCGGCGGATGTGGTTTACCAGGACGAACTGGTCACTGCGTTTCGTGATATTTCCCCTCAGGCACCCACCCACATCCTCATCATTCCAAACGTGCTTATCCCAACGGCCAATGACGTTAAAGCTGAACACGAGCTTGCGCTGGGGCGGATGATGACCGTTGCAGCTAAAATTGCAGAACAGGAAGGGATTGCCGCTGACGGCTACCGCCTGATCATGAACTGCAACCGACACGGTGGGCAAGAGGTGTACCATATTCACATGCACCTGCTGGGTGGCCGTCCGCTTGGCCCAATGCTGGCGCATAAGGACTGAGCCTATGTCGCGCTTTTCCCTGAGTCTGTTAGCGCTGCTGCTGGTGGCGGGCTGTAGCTCTAGCCCCGCCATTCCGGTGAACAACGACCAAACCCTGGTCATGGAATCTGCGGTGCTGGCGGCCGGGATTAGCGCGGAAAAACCGGATATCTCTCAACAGAATGGTGCCACGGTGGCCGAATCATCGCTGTATAATGAGCAGCATAAGCCGGTCACGCTGTACTACCGTTTCTACTGGTACGACAAAAAAGGGCTGGAAATCCACCCGCTTGAGCAAGTGCGTACCGTTACCCTCCCGGGGCAGTCTTCGCAGCGTATTGACTCGACTGCAGCCTGGCCGGGAGCCAAAAAAGTACGTCTTTCTCTCTCTGTAAGGAGCGAATTTTGATTAGGGGACTTCATCGTTATCTGGCCGTCACTGCGGTGGCGCTGATCCTGACCGGGTGTATTAATCGCGGCGAACAGCCTGCCCCGGTAGAAGAAGTTAAACCTGGCGCAGAGCAGCCTGCTCAGCCGGAGCCTACCGTGCCAACGGTACCGACCGTGCCGACGCAGCCTGGCCCTGTGGAACAACCAGAGCCTACTATTCCGCCTCAGCCTAAGGTTCGCACCTATGACTGGAACAGTGCCATGCAGCCGATGGTCAGCAAAATGCTGCAGGCTGATGGCGTGACGCCGGGTAGCGTGTTGCTGGTGGACAGCGTCAACAACCGCACCAATGGCAGCCTGCAAACCAGCAGCGCGACTGAAGCCTTGCGCGGCGCGCTGGCCAACAACAACAAGTTCACGCTGGTTTCTGCGCAGCAGCTCTCGATGGCTAAGCAGCAGCTTGGGCTTTCCCCGCAGGACAGCTTAGGTACGCGAAGCAAAGCGATTGGCATTGCGCGTAACACCGGCGCCCAGTACGTGCTTTACACCAACGCCAGCGGCAACGTGAACACGCCCACGCTGAAAATGCAGCTGATGCTGGTGCAAACTGGCGAAATCATCTGGTCGGGTAGCGGTGCTGTTCAGCAAACCAACTAAAGCATCGCTCGATGCGGCAGTGACTCGATACCTTCCGGCGGCTCAGGCCGCCGGTTGTGTTTCTGCGCTCGAGGGACTGAGCGGCACAAGCTACCGCGTAGAGACAGAAGCCGGCAGCTTTACGGCAAGAAAGCTGCCCGAACAGCGCTTGCCGGGGATTTCCCTTCGGCGGCATCATCGCGCGCTCAGGCAGTTGCCCGTCGGCATCGCGCCCGAGCCCTGGTGTCTGGCGGAAGGCTGGCTGTTCACCCGCTGGCTTGACGGCGAGGTTTTGCCGAACCAGGCCCCGCTCACTGAATTAACGGGCTTATTGTATTATCTTCATCGGCAGAAACCGTTCGGCTGGCGCATAAGCCTGGCTCCGCTGCTTGAGTTTTACTGGCAGGAAAGCGACCCAAACAGGCGAACCCTGACCTGGCTGCGTGAATTAAAGCGCCTGAAGCGGCGTAAGGAGCCCAGGCCTCTGCGGCTGGCCCCTCTGCATATGGATGTTCACGCGGGAAATCTGGTGCGGCAACCGGGCAATCGCCTGGGGCTTATTGACTGGGAATACGCCGGGGATGGCGATATTGCGCTGGAGCTGGCCGCCGTGCTGGCGGCAAACACCGTCGACAGTAAAGCGCTGCTGGAGTTGTATGCTGCCCAGGCTTCACTCAGCCTCGACGTCCTCAATCGCCAGGTTGCGCGCTGGCGGCCGTGGATAGCGTTACTTATGGCGTCCTGGTATGAATGCCGCTGGCGGCAAACCGGGAAGCAACATTTTATTACGCTGGCAGACGACGCGTGGCGCGCGCTGCGGGCGAGCAAACATCAGGAGAGAGTATTGTGGGCCCAGTAATGTTGGATGTGGCCGGCTTCGAGCTGGATGCGGAAGAGCGTGAAATTTTGCAGCACCCGCTGGTGGGCGGTTTGATTCTTTTTACCCGCAACTACCACGACCCGGAGCAGCTACGTGAACTGGTGCGCCAGATCCGTGAAGCTTCGCACCATCGTCTGGTTGTTGCCGTCGATCAGGAAGGCGGCCGCGTGCAGCGCTTCCGCGAAGGGTTTACCCGTCTGCCTGCGGCACAATCTTTTGCGGCACTCCGCGGCCTGGAAGAGGG
This sequence comes from Cedecea sp. Ae19-4, assembly GCF_059801165.1. Taxonomy (NCBI): domain Bacteria; kingdom Pseudomonadati; phylum Pseudomonadota; class Gammaproteobacteria; order Enterobacterales; family Enterobacteriaceae; genus Cedecea; species Cedecea sp. Ae19-4. Next base: position 920,275 of record NZ_JBCHWG010000001.1, read on the forward strand.
CGGCAAGCTGGCGGCTGAGGCTGGCTGGCTGATGGCGAGCGAAATGATCGCCATGGATATCGACATCAGCTTTGCGCCGGTGCTGGATATCGGGCACATCAGCGCGGCCATTGGGGAACGTTCCTATCATGAAGATCCGGCCAAAGCGCTGGCAATGGCCACGCGTTTTATCGATGGGATGCATGCTGCGGGCATGAAAACCACCGGTAAACACTTCCCTGGCCACGGGGCGGTCACCGCCGACTCGCACAAAGAAACCCCGCACGACCCGCGCCCGAAGGCGGAAATCCGCGAGCATGACATGCGCATTTTTGCCTCACTGATTCGCGAGAATAAGCTGGATGCCATCATGCCTGCCCACGTTATCTATGATGAAGTCGATCCGCGTCCGGCTAGCGGCTCTGAGTATTGGCTAAAAACGGTCCTGCGCGGCGAACTGGGCTTTAATGGTGTGATTTTCTCCGATGATTTGTCGATGGAAGGCGCGGCTATCATGGGCAGTTATGCCGAACGCGGTCAGGCATCGCTGGACGCCGGTTGCGATATGATCCTCGTCTGCAATAATCGTAAAGGTGCGGTGAGCGTGCTTGATAACCTGTCGCCGGTCAAAGCAGAACGTGTTACAGGTTTGTATCATAAAGGGTCATTTACCCGCGATGAGCTGCGTTCATCCGATCGCTGGAAGCAGGTGAACCAGCAGCTGGAAGCGCTGCACGAGCAGTGGCAGGCGCATAAGGCGGGCTAATATTCAGGTAATGAGGATGCGATGATAATCTATTTGCACGGTTTTGACTCAAACAGTCCCGGAAACCATGAAAAAGTGCTGCAGCTTCAGTTTATCGATTCCGACGTGCGGCTGATCAGCTACAGCACGCTGCATCCGAAGCACGACATGCAGCATCTGCTGAAGGAAGTCGACAAGATGCAGCAGCTTACCGACGACGAACGTCCCTTAATTTGCGGCGTGGGTCTCGGCGGATTCTGGGCGGAGCGCATTGGTTTTCTCTGCGATATGCGGCAGGTTATTTTTAACCCGAACCTTTACCCCCATGAAAACATGGAAGGGAAGATCGACAGGCCGGAAGAGTACGCGGATATCACCACCAAGTGCGTGCCAAACTTCCGTGAGAAGAACCGCGATCGCTGCCTGGCTATTCTCTCGCGCAACGACGAAGCGCTGGACAACCGGCGCACGGCTGAAGCGCTGCATCACTACTATGAAATCGTCTGGGACGAGCAGCAAACCCACAAATTCAAAAATATCTCCCGGTATTTGCAACGCATTAAAGCCTTTAAAACCCTGGGCTAAATTTTCCCGTCATACTTCAAGCCGCAGGTGTGTTGGCTGCACCTGCTATTCGGCTCATCCATGAGCCTCACCCTCAAGGGCCGCTGCGAGCAGCGTTCAAATCTATTCCCGACAGATTTGTCACCCCAGTCACATAGTTAGCTACGCTCCTGGGGTTTCTCAGCTTTGCCGCCGTCCTGCAACTCGAATTATTTAGGGAAAATGTCATGGTCAGCCTCGCGCTGGCCTTTTTGTTTATCTTTTCGGCATAAAAATTGATGTACATCAATTTTGGTATGACCAATGCACCCTTCATGTTATTCTCGATAAAGTTTGGCGTTAAGCGTGCAGTAACCCTTTGTTAATTAAAGGTTATTTAGATAACTTTTAATTAACAATTGGTTAATATTTTAGGGGGTCAAGTTGACTACACCATTGAAAAAAATAGTGATTGTTGGCGGCGGCGCTGGTGGTCTGGAGCTGGCGACTCAGTTAGGTAAAAAACTGGGGCGTGGCAAAAAAGCCAAAATTACGCTCGTCGACCGTAACCACAGCCACCTGTGGAAACCGCTGCTGCATGAAGTGGCTACCGGTTCGCTGGATGAAGGCGTGGATGCGCTGAGCTACCTGGCCCACGCGCGCAATCATCATTTCCAGTTCCAGCTGGGTTCCGTGGTGGATATCAACCGCGAAAGCAAAACGCTGACCATCGCCGAACTGCGCGATGAAAAGGGCGAGCTGCTGGTGCCTGAGCGCAAGCTGCCATACGACACGCTGGTGATGGCGCTGGGGAGCACCTCCAACGACTTCAACACCCCTGGCGTGAAAGAGAACTGCATCTTCCTCGACAACCCGCATCAGGCGCGTCGTTTCCATTCCGAGATGCTAAACCTGTTCCTGAAATACTCCGCCAACCTCGGCGCAAGCGGCAAGGTTAACATCGCTATCGTTGGTGGTGGCGCGACGGGCGTTGAGCTGTCTGCTGAGCTGCATAACGCCGTTAAGCAACTGCACAGCTACGGCTACAAAGGGCTGACCAACGAAGCGCTGAACGTCACGCTGGTGGAAGCCGGGGAGCGCATTCTGCCTGCGCTGCCGCCGCGCATTTCTGCCGCCGCGCATAGCGAACTGACCAAGCTTGGCGTTCGCGTGCTGACGCAAACCATGGTGACCAGTGCCGAAGCGCATGGCCTGAACACCAAAGACGGCGAGTTCATCGAAGCGGATCTGATGGTCTGGGCGGCGGGCATTAAAGCGCCAGACTTCATGAAAGATATCGGCGGCCTTGAAACTAACCGCATTAACCAACTGGTGGTTGAGCCAACGCTGCAGACCACGCGCGACCCGGATATCTATGCTATCGGCGACTGTGCATCCTGCGCTCGCCCGGAAGGTGGTTTCGTGCCTCCTCGCGCTCAGGCCGCGCACCAGATGGCTTCCCGCGCGCTGACGAACATCCTTGCGCAGATGAAAGACCAGCCGCTCAAAGCTTACAGCTATAAAGATCACGGCTCGCTGGTTTCATTGTCCAAATTCTCCACCGTGGGCAGCCTGATGGGTAACCTGATGCGCGGCTCGATGATGGTGGAAGGCCGCATCGCCCGCTTCGTGTACATCTCCCTGTACCGTATGCACCAGATTGCGCTGCACGGTTATTTCAAAACTGGCCTGATGATGCTGGTGGGCAGCATCAACCGCGTGATTCGTCCACGCCTGAAGCTGCACTAAGTTTTATTTCCTTCCGAAACCCGGCCCCCGTGCCGGGTTTTTTATTGCCGGGAAGCAGCATAACATTCGGCATATTCCTGGCGGATTGCTCGGAGTTTTCTTAAACACACGTTTTCACCGCACGATCCCGCACTTTTGATCCGTTGTCTGATTTCTCAATATTGTCACTGCAGTGCAAAATTAGGTTAACAACAAGGTCAGGAGGATGTCCTGTGAATAAATCAATGTTAGCGGGTATAGGTATTGGCGTGGCCGCTGCGCTGGGCGTGGCTGCGGTAGCCAGTTTGAACGTGTTTGACCGTGGTCCCCAGTATGCACAGGTGGTGTCAGCGACGCCAATCAAGGAAACGGTTAAAACACCGCGTCAGGAGTGCCGCAATGTGGCCGTGACGCACCGCAAACCTGTTCAGGATGAGAACCGTATTTTAGGTTCTGCTCTGGGCGCGGTGGCCGGGGGCGTCCTTGGTCATCAGTTTGGCGGTGGACGCGGGAAGGATGTTGCCACGGTCGTGGGCGCGCTGGGCGGCGGCTACGCCGGGAACCAGGTGCAGGGCGCGATGCAGGAGGGGGATACCTACACCACCACCCAGCAGCGCTGCAAGACTGTGTATGACAAATCAGAAAAAATGCTCGGTTATGATGTGACCTACAAAATCGGCGATCAGCAGGGCAAAATCCGCATGGATAAAGACCCTGGCACTCAGATCCCGCTGGACAGCAAAGGCCAACTGGTGCTGAACAAAGCCTGATACCGAGTCTTAAAATATAAACCCGCCTTTCGGCGGGTTTTGTGTTTCTAGTGCTCGCCGCGCAGCGTTTGCTGCAGCGTCAATAAGACCCTGACTTCCTGAATTCTGCGACGGGTTAAGGCGGGAATCGTCTCAGGAGCCTGCTCAAACAGTGTTTTACCGGCAAAAATGACCTCTCCGAGGCAGCGGTCGTACAGCGGCCCGCTGATATCCAGTTTTACCTCGTCGTCAACGCTCAGGGTTTCATTTACCCCGCGTCTGTCGACGGCAATCACTCTGCCATCTTTCAGCACGATATTAATACCTTTTTGCCCCCCTGCGGGCCCGGCATATTTGTTCAGCTGCAGCACGCAGGGGATGCCGCCCATTTCCCCGCGCAGCAGCGCCTGGCCCTCTGCCGTGGTGACATCGCCGGGCACAATGCCGTTGCCGAGCCGGTCTTTGGCAAGCAGCAACTCCAGCTCCAGCGCTTCGTCAGCGCCCGCCTGCATCAGCGTTTCGCGCATCATCGCCAGCACATGCGTGCCGATGTCCACGATAACGCCGTCCGGGTGGTGCAGCGCACGAGTATCAGGCTCGCCGGTGGCAAAATTCAGCGCAATCGGCTCTCCACGGCATTAAACCCGCTGGGCTCCAGCAGGAATCCCTCGATACGGTCGATATCTTCGAGGCGGTCGATAAAACGTGCCGCATCGGTTCTCACCATCCAGTGATCCAGGGCGAGCACCCGCGCGGCAATGGCCGGATCGCTCAGCAATGATGTCAGTTCGTCCAACTGCTGAAGCGTTGCCGAGACGGGTTTTTCCACCACGACGGGCAGCGAACTTTGCTGTAGCACCTGCTTCAGGATCGGCCAATGCTGGAGCGATGACGTGGTGATAAACACCAGGTCAAGCGGCAGCGCCAGAAGCTGGGTTAGGGAGGGGAGAAGCGTGATGGCATCAGAGCGGTAGCATGGGGCGGGATCAAACCCATAGCAAACCACATCGCGCCGGGCGAGTCGCTGAATAGCTGGCAGGTAAGCCGTTTCTATTACGCTGCCCACGCCAATAAACCCAACTTGCATATCGTCTCCGGTCATAAGAGAGGAAAATATCCCTTATTTTTAAAAGACTATTTTACGCGGGTCGAGGGATAAACTGTTAGGAAGGGTAAGCGTGTGAACTTGCCCGGCAACTGCCGGGCAAGGAAGAGGCTTAGAACAGCACAGAGTAGTTCATGCCGAAGGTGCGACCACGGCCTTTGTAGTCATACAGCGAAGCAGGGCCGTAGCCCGGGCTGTAGTACAGTGGCGCACGCTGGCCCCAAACGGTGGTGTAATCACGGTCAAAGACGTTTTCGACGCTAAAGCTGAGTTTACCCACCGGAAGCTCGTAGCTGCCCAGTAAATCAACAGTGGTGTAACCGTCGATGCTGTAGCCTGCCGCGTCGCTTACGTTAAACGACGTTGTGCTCTGCACGCGAAGGCTCCACGGATCTGGTGCCCAGCCAATATAGGCGGTCGCTTTCGACGGGCTGGCGACTTTCACGTCATATTTCTGCCAGCTGCCGTTAACTTTTGACTCGGTTTTTAAGACGTTGAAGTTAGCGCCGGTGCTCCAGTTGGTGTCTGGAATAAAGTAGTCCACCGCGCCTTCCACGCCGTAAATACGACGCTTGTCGTCAACAACGCTGATGGTCAGGTCTTTATTCGCCAGCACGCTCTTATCGGACAGCGAGTAGTAGGCGGCAATCTGCGTGCGCAGGCTGTCGCCGGTGTAGCGCCAGCCCAGTTCGTAGGAATCAACCTTCACGCCCTGCAGCTTGCTCGCGCCGACGTTGACGCTGTTGGTCAGCGGCAGGTGGCCGTTAACCGCCGCGCCATAGGTGCCACGGCCGTAGTATTTACCCGGATCAGGCAGCTCCACGCCCTGGGAGAAATTCAGCCAGGCCTGTTGGCGCTCGGTGATGTGCATCAGCAGGCCGGCGTTGAACAGGAAGTTGTCGTAGTCGGTGGAGCCGCCAGGAATGGCGTCAGCAGATTTTGCCGTGCCGGCCGCGATTTGCTGCTGCTGCGCGTAGCCGATGAAATCATCAATCTTGTTCTCGGTGTACTGGTAACGCACGCCGCCGCTCAGGGTAAAGATCTCGTTGATGTCATAGCTGGACTGCAGGAACGCCGCCATGTTGCTGATGTCATACGCCGGGTAACGTCCGGTGGTATAGATTTTCTGGTTGTTCAGGCCACCGGAGGCGCTGGCCTGTGCCAGATCGAAGAACATCTGGTTGGAGGTGAAGCGCTCGTGGTCCGCGTCCAGGCCGTAGGTCAGCTGCCAGCCGTCGAGCGGCTTGCTGTTCAGCGTCAGCTTCGCGCCGTACTGATTAGTATCCTGCTGGGAAGAGGAGAACGCCGTGGCTTTTTTGTTGGCGTTTACCGTCGGGAACGGATAGAACAGCAGCGATTCATCGCGGTAGTAAACCTGGCCCACCAGCTCCTGACCGAGGAAGTCGCTGTTGGAATACTGCATGCTGATCAGGTGGCGCTCTGTGCCCGGAACACGGTCAGAGTTCAGTCCTTTGCTCACGTACGGGCTGCTTGTCCCGCTGATGGCAGAGAAGTTTTTCCCGAGGTTCAGGCCGTAGTCGTCGTCGCCCTTACTTTTGTAATACTGGGTAACGAGCTGCAGCTGCTGGTTTTCATCGATATTCAGCGTACCGGTACCCATCACGTCCAGGCGGTCGGAATACTGTAACCCGGTCTGGGTGTTGTCGAGCAGGGTGGCATCACCGTTGCCGTCAAACCAGCCGCCGAATTTCTGATAGGCCACTGACGCACGGCCAGAAATATGGTCGTTCCCGCCGGAAATGGCGCTGGCGACGCGCTCATCGTGATCTTTACTGCTGTTAAAGCCGCTCTTGATCCCGGTCTCAAACTCTACCTGTGTATCCTTCTGGCCTTTTTTGGTCACGATATTAATCAGACCGCCGGTACTGCCACCGCCGTACAGGGCGGTCGCGCCGGAAATGACTTCAATATGATCGATGTTGAACGGATCGATAGAGTCCAGCTGGCGGCTGTCGGTACGGGAAGAGTTGAGACGCACGCCGTCAACCAGCACGACCAGCGGGCGACCACGGACGTTCATGCCGTAGTTGGTACGGCTCTGGCTGCTGACGTCGAGGCCGGGGATCAGCTGGGCCAGCGCGTCTTTAAACTCTTTGCCGCCCTGGATCTGCTGCTCCAGTTCGGCTTTCTCGATCACCCAGGTGGTTTGGGCCATCTCGGCGACGGTGCGGTTGCTGCGGTTGGCGGAAACCACCATCGTCTCGTCACTGGTTTGCTGTGCCACTGCCGGCGCCATCATGGCGAGCAGTAACGGATTGAGCGCCCAAAGCGTTTGCTTTTTGGTTATCATCATTGTTCCTTCATACGGGCTGACAAACATCGGCCCAAATATGCTGTGTCCTCGTCATTCTTCAATTTGACGCGGGGTTAACGGTTACCCCCGTCCCGCAGTGGCCTGCGTGCCGGGGGATAAACTCAGTTAGCGCCGGGCTGCATTTCGAATGATTTTGAGGAGTAGTGAGTTAAGGACGCAGCGCTGTGCTGCGGTTTTTCCCGGCTGCCGCTGCGCCATTGGATCAGCGCGGGCGGCGTACTGAGATCGAACAAATCACGCCCCAGCGCGCGATTCAGGATTTTGGCGGAGCGCCACGCCATCAGGCTCAGCTGCGGCTCGGCAATGCCGTGGGTTTGCATGCTGGCGTTGACCGCGAAGATGTTATTTCCGGCCGGGCCATTCCACTCCAGCGTAAAGTCGTCGCGCACTTTGAAGTTGCACTCATCCAGCATCGTCATGCGTGACATTAACGGCGAAAGCATTTGCGGCAGCGTAGGGCGGTAGCCGGTGGCGAAAATCACCACGTCGCTGTCCAGCGTGTCATAGCCCTTGTCCAGATGGTGTTCCAGCAGCAGCTGCCAGCCCTGGCCACGGCTTTCAAGGCCTGTTACAGAGCGGCTTGGCAGCAGGCGAGCATTGCGCGGCAGCCCGAGCACTTCAAAGCGGTGATACAGCTCGCGGTAGATGGTCAGCAGCGAATCGGCGGTAATGCCGTCGGAGGTCATCTTCTGCTCATCGAGCATTTTCTGCCGCGCGCCTTCATTCAGGCCCACAAAGCCGGTGACGTATTCCGGCGTGAAGTATTCGTTGGCAAACGCGGCTTCATCCAGCGCGTTAAAGTTATTGCGGCGTGAAACCCAGTTCACTTCGGCAACTTCGCCCCAGGCGCCACGGAACGCATTCAGGAACAGGTCGGCACCGCTTTGCCCGCCGCCAACCACCGTGACGCGTTTCCCGGCCAGATTCGGCAGACGCAGGCTCATTTCGCTGGCGTGGAAGCAGGTTGGCGTGGCGGCTTTTACGCACGGCGGCAGGTGAGGCTGCTTGCCAATGCCGAGGCAAATGTTGCGCGCCAGCGTTTCCCCCTGGCCGGTCTGCACCACAAACAGCTTGCGCTGCTCGTCGAAATCAACGCGCTCAACCGTCTGGTTAAACTGCAGGTTGTTCATGCCCTCTGCGGCCCAGCGCAGGTAGTCCGAAAACTCATCGCGCGAGACGGTGCGCAGCTCGGTGGTCAGAAAACGGTAGAATTTTTTACGTTTCACCAGGTAGTTCACAAAGCTGAACGGGCTGGTGGGGGCCACGGCGCTGACCAGGTCTTTCAGGAACATGGTCTGCATATGGCAGTCCGGCACTAACATGCCCGGGTGCCACGCAAAGTCAGGGCGGCTGTCAAAGAACTGGCTGCTAAATCCCTCTGCTTCGTGAGACAGCGCCGCAATGCTAAGGTTAAACGGGCCGATACCTACGCCAATAAAATCAACAGTGTTTGTCATAATTCAATCCCTGGTTACCAGCCACAGCGGGTTTTGCAGATCCTCGAGGTAATTCGGCAGCATGCGGCTGCCGCCGTCCTGGTCAGGCCAGGTCAGTTTTACCGGGTTCAGCACAACGCGGATGATTTGTGGCTTAAAGAGTGAGAAAAGCGCAAAACGCGCCGACATTTGCGGGTGTTCCTGCATGTAATCACTCAACACTGCGGCCAGCAGCTGATAAAAGCGTCTCTCCGGCACGCCAAGGCGGGCCATGAGCGGCGAAACAAAACGCAGTACCGTCACAAAATGGCCGGTCTGCAAATCATGAATTAAATAGTCGGCGCTCAGGCGGGCGGTCACATCCCGCACTTCCTGAGGCAGGGAGTCCATCTCCGGGAACTCATCCTTCACCAGACGCATATCGCCCTGAAAATCTTTCAGCAGCACGCGCTGCGGCACGCCGTCTTTCATGGCGAGCGTAATATTTTGTCCATGGGCGATCAGCGCCACGCCATAGCGGCAGAGCAGGTGATACAGCGGCACCACCACCACGCGGAACATCTGCGTCAGCCAGGCTTCTGCATCCATGCCGGAGCGGGCAATATAGGCCCCGATCAGCGGCTGATTGTTTTCGTCGCACTCCATCAGGGTCGCCATCAGAATCGGCGTCTCGTCAGGCTTCAGCCAGCGGGTCGGGTTCTCGCGCCAGATAACGCCCAGCATCTCCTGGTAGCGATAGGGCGCCTGAGCCAGCGCGGCGTAGCCCTCATGAGAAACATAGCCAGCAGCCGGTTCGCCGAGGATCACCGCCCCGGTTTTCACCAGCGTGCTGTCGGTAGCAAAGACGTTCTGCAGCCAGCGGGAAGCCAGGGGCCCGGCGGCAATGTACTTGCCCGGAATACCGCGGTAGCAGGAGGTGTTGTAAATCGTCAGCGGCAGCTTGATGTCTAACCCGCCCTGGCGGCTGGCGTTGGTCAGGGTGCGCAGCGACTGCTGGGCCAGCCACTGATCGCCAAATTCGCCCAGAGACACCATCTTGCCTTCGGCGAGATCGGCCAAGAAATCCAGCGCAATTTTCTGCTGCCACTGCCACGGATGCACCGGCAGCGGCAGCCAGTTATCATCCAGGCCATTGTTCTGCCACGCCTGCGTAAAGCGGGCCAGCTCCTGCTCGTCCATCGCGGCGGCGATAAGCTGCTGAATATCCAGTTCGCTATCGCAGCGCCAGACCATATGTTCGCGTTTAACCGCCAGCCAGTGCAGCTGGAAGGTATTGGCATACTCCGGCGCATAGCGCTCCAGCGCCTCTTTGCCCCAGCCGCGACGCCCTTTGTTAAAGGCGAATTTCGGGTGGCCGCTCAGCAGGCACTGCAGGCGGTCAGCGTCGAGATCGATCAGGTTATCAGCGCTCATGCCGCGGCGCGCTTTCAGCAGCTGCAGGTCGCCCAGCAGCGTGGCGTACAGATCCTGCATATGCTCGGCCACGGTGGCGTCGCTCATCGACAACACCGGCTTGAGCTGCATGAGCAGCGTCTGCGCTAGCACAGGCTCGTCCGCACAGCGCAGCGTTTGCGCGTCTACCCACAGCCAGCCCCAGATGCCGCGCTCGGCGTTAAAATGCCACTCGGCCCCGGCTAAGCTGATGCAGTAGCGATTTTCGCCCAGCGATTCGGCCTGAAAAACCTGCTCGTACTCCAGCTCAGCCAGCATTTTGGCTACCAGCTGGCGGTTAACGAAATCCCAATCCTTGCGATTCATTACAGGCCTACCTCGCTAAAGAAGTTGTGGCGGTTAGCCATGACCAGGCGTGAACGCTTGTGCGGGAAGTCAAATTCCTTGCGCGTCACATAGCCCGCAGGCTCCAGATGCTTGAACAGGCGCTGGTTGTCGGCGCGCGGCTCCAGCACGGTGCGCTGCGTGCGCGGATCGTCCAGCAGAAGGTAGTGGGTTAAGCCACGCAGCCAGCTTTGTACATAGTGCGCGCCGCGCCACTGCTGCTCGCCCACCAGCAGATGCAGGCCGCGATCAAACGGCTGCCACGGGTAATGGCGGCCGATGCGATCTTCCGCTGCCCAGTAAATTTCGAAGTAGCTGAACGGCTGGTCGTCAAAGCAGCCGATCAGCGGAAACGCATGTTTTCCGGTGAGCTGGCGCTCCAGATACGCGGTTTGTACCTCCCGCGAGCCGCTTTGCTCCCAGAAATAGTCCACGCGCGGATCGTTCATCCAGCGGGTAAAACGTTCTGCGTCCAACGCCGGATCGGCCACGCGGAAACTCAGCGTTTTGCGAACGCGCGGATCGTAGCGGCGGTAAACTTCCCCGGACGGGCGGGCAGGGCGCAGCGGGTAATAGATCTCGCGCTCAGCGTCAAATACCATTTCGCCGGAAGCATGCTTCGCCGGAGCGCTGAGCCACAGCGGTTGCTGCCAGAAGGTTGCGCGGTGAACGATGTCGCTTTTCAGCAGATCGAACAGCACCAGCGCCTGCGGTTCTTCCCGCCATTCGGCGTAAGGCAGCACGATGGAAGTAAGCTGCGGCGCCGCGACGAACATCTGATCCAGCGCATCGCGCAGCCAGCCTGCAGGCAGTTCGCCCGGCCAGTGCAGGACCGCGCCGCCGTCCTGGCCCCAGCTCAGATTCAGAGGCTTATTGAGCTTTTCACAGCGCAGCCCGTGGCCGCCGTGAACAATAGATGCCTGAAACATTCAGCCCTCCTGAGCCAGCAGCGGGTTTACAAAGTCGAAGTAAATCACCGAAGGATCGATGATGGTGTTTTCGTTATGGTCGTGCAGGTAGCAGAAGAAGTTCCCCTTCACGTTCCAGTGCGGGCTTTCCAGCACGTAGTCGAGGCAGGTTTTATGCGTCACCTCGTCACGCACGGCGCTAAGCGCGCTGCGTACACGGCTCATCAGGTTCACTTCGCTATCCAGCCCTGCAGCACCCAGCGCGGCGGTCACGGCGAAGGTCGAATTGACCAGCAGGTAGTAAGGGAAGTAGCGCAGCAGCTGTTCGCGGGTGAAGACGTTTTCCGCCTGTGCTTCGCCAATCATGTCGAGCCAGCCTGCGGCATGCGGCATAAAAGCGCTGCCCTGGCAGTCGCGGTAGATAAGCCCGACCGGCAGATCCTGCTGCATCTCCACCAGAATATTTTGCTGGTGAGCGAGGAGAACCAGGCCGTAATCCGCTTCGGCGGTAAACAGCGGCTTCAGCACCTGCTGGCAATAGGCGTCGACCCAGGCGTGTGCAGCCTGTTTCGGCGTGATCCTAAGGCGAGAGCTCAGGCGGTTCACGGCGGCAACCAGCAGGGAATCTCCGCCGTCCGGGGCTGACTGGGTCAGGGAAACCAGGACGTTAGTCTGGCTCTGCGGCTGCTCAACCAGCAGGTTTTCGCGCAGGGCAAACAGGCTTTCTTCCATAATGTTGCCGTGGAGATCGCGCAGTCCGGCCCAGCCGTCTTCCTGCATCACGCGGAAGGTCGGGAAGCGGGCCTGCAGCGTTTGCCAGCGGTCAGTTTGCGCCAGGCGCGCCAGGCGCATGCCGCGTTTAACTTCTTTTACCGACAGCGTACGCACGGAGTTGGTCAGGCGCACGCTCAGAGAAAACTTGATCATGTCGCGGCTGGTGGCGCAGTAAAGCGAGCGTGATGACGTGGTCGGCAGCCATGGTGCACCGGCTTCGCCTAAATCTTTCACCAAACCTTTGGCGACCAGCTGCTGGCACCAGTCCTGCTCCAGCAGATAGCCGGCCTGCCACGGATGCAGCGGGAACAGCCATTGATTGTCGCTGAGCTCGCTCAGCAGCTGCGGCGCATTTTCAGCCGCAAAGCGCGTCAGGCGCTGCTGCAGATTGAGGTGCAGACTTTCGCCCGCCAGGTAGCTTTTATCTACGGCGAACCAGCGCAGCGGGAAATGCGGGGCGAAGTCAGGCAGATAGCGCTCGGCTTCCTGCTGGTTAAACGGTTCGTGGGATTTTGGCGCCGGGTGAAAGGCGTGTCCCACCAGCAATGCCTGCTCGGCTTCGCCAAAATTCAGCGCTTTTTCGCGCAGCCCATTCCAGTCATGACGGGCTTCAATCGCCTGCTGCGTGTGGGCATGGCTTTCCATTACGCGCTGATAAAACGCTTCGCAGCCGGTGGCTGGCAGCATCTGCTGGTGCTGGAGTTTATCGACAATCAGCTGGGAAAGGGTGGTGAAGTCTATCGGCTGACTGCCGGTGGCAGTGACCAGACGAGCCGGGAATTCGAAGCGGTGATGCTGGGTGGGAGAGAAATAGGCCACTTTGAAGTAGAGCGCCTGCTGTTCCCCCAGGGGGATAATGAGTTCGGCTGGGTGGCTGTCGGTCAGTCGCCAGTCGCTGGTTTCACGGACAAGGGAATTAAGAAAGCACTGTGCGGCCACATCCCAGGCCAGAGTTTTATTTGGCAAAGTCATCATCAAACAGTTTCCACGCGTTATGATAATGCGAATTCTGCCGATAACGTTTCTCATTATCAATAACAATTGTTAGAATAGATAAAATTAATTTTACAAATACGCACAATAACCACACGGGTTAGTAACATTTTGACATCGCTAGAACTGGCGGATTCGCCGCAAAAATCCCTTTCCTGTTGGCCACTTGCGCTGAGCGCCGGGCTACTTGGCGTCGGGCAAAACGGCCTGCTGGTCGCGATCCCTGTGCTGGTGATGCAGACACATCTGAGCCTGTCCGTCTGGGCGGCATTGCTAACGCTTGGGTCGATGCTGTTTTTACCGTCCTCGCCGTGGTGGGGGAAACAGATTGCGCGCCTCGGCAGTAAGCCCGTGGTGCTTTGGGCGCTGGGAGGCTATGGCGCAAGCTTTATGCTGCTCGGACTTGGCTGCCTGCTGCTGGCCACGGATGCGGTCGCGGGTTATCTCGGGCTGGGCATATTGATTGTGGCGAGGATTATCTACGGCTTGACCGTGTCGGCGATGGTTCCGGCCTGCCAGGTCTGGGCGCTGCAGCGTGCCGGGGAAGGAAAGCGCATGGCGGCGCTGGCCACGATCAGCTCCGGGCTGAGCAGCGGGCGCTTGTTTGGCCCGCTTTGCGCCGCTGGCATGCTGGCGATTCATCCGCTCGCCCCGTTGGGACTTCTGATGGTCGCCCCGCTGCTGGCGCTCGTGATGCTGTTGCGTCTGCCGGGCACGCCGCCGCAGCCCGCAGCCGAGCGTAAAAGCGCTCGTCTTCGGCCCGATTGCCTGCCTTATCTGCTGTGTGCCTTGCTGCTTTCGGCCTCGGTCAGCCTGATGCAGCTGGGGCTCTCTCCGGCGCTTGGTCGCCAGTTTGCCACGGATACCGCCGCAATTAGCCATCAGGTTGCCTGGCTGCTGAGCCTGGCCGCGGTGGCTTCGCTCTCCGCACAGTTTGGCATTCTCCGGCCACAGCGCCTGAAGCCAATGGGGCTCCTGTTGAGCGCCGGGCTGCTGATGATCGTTGGCCTGGCGATGATGATTTCCGTTCAGCTGTGGCTGTTTTACGTCGGCTGCGCGGTACTGTCGTTTGGGGCCGCGCTGGCGACCCCGGCCTATCAGCTGCTGCTGAACGACAAGCTCGCCGATGGTGCCGGGGCCGGCTGGGTGGCGACCAGCCACACTCTGGGCTACGGGCTTTGTGCCATGCTGGTGCCGCTGGTATCAAAAACGGGCGCTGAGGCAGCGCTGATTATGGTGGCCTTTTTAGCCGCCGTGTTATTTACCGTGGTGTCCGGCGTTATCTGGCGCAGCCGCCACCGTTCACGTCATTCTGTAATTTAAGCGTAAGGAAAAGTTATGGCTGGAGTTCAGGGCTATCGTCTGTTTAACGTTCAACTGGCGCGGAAAACGGCCGTGTCGCCTTCGCTGCTGAGCCTGGTATTTAGCGGGCCTGATGTGGCGCAGATGAAATGTGACTCGCCTGATCAACGTATTAAAATGCTGTTTCCGTCCGAAGACGGAACGCTGCCGTCGCTGCCTGCCGAAGGGCAGTGGTATCAGATTGCCCAGGGGATGCCAAAAGAGAAGCGCCCGGTGATCCGCACCTATACGCTGCGCCATGTCGATCCTGCCCGTCAGGAAGTGACGGTGGAGTTTGTCAGCCACGGCACTGAAGGCCCGGCCTCCGCATGGGCGATTAATTCTGTTCCCGGCGATGCTATCCAGATTGTGGCCCCGAACGCCGCCCACCCGGAAGACAGCGGCGGCTATGAATGGACGCCGCCTGCCGGGTTGCGCAATGCGCTGATTATCGCTGATGAGACGGCTTTACCCGCCGCACGAGGCATTCTTGAAATGCTGGCTCGCCAGGCTCAGCCGCCAAAAATACAGGCCTTTTTTGAGGTGCCGGACGAAGGGGACTGCGTGGACTTAAGCGCCTATGGCTTCGCCGAGATCAACTGGCTGCCGCGCAAAACCGTCTCTGCCACCCACGGCGAATGCCTGATTCAGGCGGTAAAAATGCAGGCGAGGGTGCCGGAAAGCGGCCATCACGAAGCCGTCCAGGAAGAGGCCGAAGGCGAACTGCTGTGGGATAAAGCCACCACCGGTAGCAACGAGTTTTACGGCTGGGTAGCGGCGGAGTCGACGGTGGTTAAGCTGCTGCGCCGCCATTTGATTGGCGAACGTGGCGTTGAGCACGAAGCCATTAACTTTATGGCCTACTGGGCGAAAGGGCGAGTTCGCTAGTGAAAAGGGCGGCCATTGGCCGCCTTGGATCAGATCTTCTTCAACTGCGGCATCAACATCACCGTGGTTTTCACAATCTGCATTAACTCTTCATAGCTGGCGTTCTCGCGCGCGCTGACCGACATCCCCTGAATGATGCAGCACAGGTATTTTGCCAGGCAGCGAATGTTACGTTCCGCCGGGATCTCGCCTTTTTGCTGGCGCATTTCAAGGAAACGCACCAGAGTTTGTTCCTGCACGGCATGGCGGGCTTTTATCGTTGCGGCGATGTCTTCCGACGACGCGGCCAGCACGGATGAGGTGCAAATGATAAAGCAACCAGCGGGCGTGCTCTTGTCGGTAAAACATTGTGCGACCGCGGAAAGATAGTTCTCCAGCGCGGCTTCCATGGTCTGCTCTTCACAGAACAGGCAGGCCTCGTGCTTTGCCGCAAAGCGCGCGATATAGCGATCCAGCACCGCGCGGAACAGGCCTTCTTTGTTGATGAACTCCGCGTAGAGCGTTGGGGCCTTTGCCCCGGTGGCTTCTACCAGATGCGCCATGGATGTTGCTTCATAGCCATGCTGCCAGAAGAGTGTCATGGCCTTGTCGAGTGCTGCTTCCCTGTCAAACACTTTTGGACGGCCACGGCTTTTTTTGCTGCAACTTAAAGTCTCGGTTGCCATACCTGCCGTTTAACCTCTGTCTAATTAGTGAACACTTATTATAAAAATAATCGGCGGCGGTAGCCAGTGCCACGTTATGAAAAATAATTATTTCTTATCACAATGAAAAATAGCGCTTTTTTTAATTAATTAACGGTCGTTATTAAAATATGTTGACGTGTGATGTGGATCACGATTATGATTTAATTATCGATCGTTAACTAATTAAGTTTAACGACCTAACGTTCACCTGCTTAGGACCTGAATCATGAAAACCTTAACTACTCTGTTCGCTGCCGCTGTGATTAGCTCACTCTCATTTGCAAGCTTTGCGGCGGTTGAAGTTTCTGCTACCCCTGCTGGTCAGCAAAAAGTTGGCACCATCAGCGCCAATGCGGGCAGCAACCTCTCTTCCCTGGAAGAACAGTTGGCCGCGAAGGCCGATGCAATGGGCGCTAAATCGTTCCGTATTACCTCCGTTAACGGTCCGAACACCCTGCACGGTACTGCCGTCATCTATAAATAAGCCAGACGTTAACCCTCAATACGTTTGACCTTATTCGTTATATGCCACTGCAAGCAAAAGGCCCTGTCTATCGACAGGGCCTTTTTTTACGCATAAAACCTGAACTCAGATTTCGTTGTTCGGCTGGTCAGTCGCATGGGCATTGACGTTGACCGGCATCCCGGAACGGTGCTCCATGGCCTGTTCCATCACCTGCGCATCGGTTTTAGGTGCGTTGCGGAACTGCGTCATCTGCTCGTTTAGCACAATCGGCAGAACTTTCGGGTCATCATCAATCGCTTTGGACAGCGGCTGGTGAACTTCAACCAGGCGGGAGCCATCCGGCTCAACGGACGCTTTGATTGGCGTGTTGATGATGCGCACTGAAGTGCCGACCGGAACCGTGTTGAACAGCGCTTTGATATCGCCGTCGCGCAGGCGGATACAGCCGGAGCTGACGCGCATACCGATGCCGAAGTCGGCGTTGGTGCCGTGCAGCAGGTAAACGCCGCCGAACGCTGCCAGGCGAATCGCGTGGTGCCCCATCGGGTTATCCGGCCCCGCAGGAACCACGGCCGGGAGCTTAATGCCCTGCGCCAGGTAACGCGCCCGAATATTGGCCGTTGGTGTCCAGGTCGGGTTGGCCCGTTTGTCGGAAATTTTGGTCACCATCGTCGGGGTCAGCGTGTCTCCGCCCAGCTGGCCAATGCCAATCGGATAAACGGTGACGCTGTTTTTCCCTGCCGGGAAATAGTACAGACGCAGTTCGGCGAGGTTAATCACGATGCCCTCGCGTGGGACGTCCGGCAGCAGCATCTGGCGCGGGATGGTCAGCACGCTCCCGGCGCGGGGCACATAAGGATCCACGCCCGGGTTGGCCTGCAGCAACGCCAGGAAACCGACGTTGTACTTTTTGGCAATGGCCTCCAGCGAACCGCCGTCGTTTTCAACCTGATGGAACAGGTTTTTGCCGATCAGGCGGCTGTTAGCAGCGGGAAGCGGATAATCGTTAGCGCTGGCGGGCAGCGCTATGGCCGCGGCACCCAGTAAGGCGGCGGCGGTAAACCAGCGGCGGAAAGACAAAGTATGCGAAGCAAACATAGCTTAAACCCTGCGATTTTAATGGTTAATTTTTGAGGCAGATAAACGCCAATTATCGCTGAGCTGCGTGTCGGGAAGTCCTGGGGATTGCAAAGAGTGTGTAAATGCCACAGAAAATTGCGCCTTACCGGGCGGTAAGGCGCAGAGGCGTCAGGCTGCGGCGTTTTCCGCCAGGCTGCGCATAAAGTTACGCACCCATTCCATGCGCGTTTTCCTGTCCTCAAGCTCCTGGAAGAACTTCAGTCGGGTAGGGCCGTCAAGGCGGTAATGCTGCGGCTGCTTCTGCAGCAGGCCAATCAGCCATACCGGGTCAACGTGGTTTTTCTCCGCGAACTCGATGGTGCCGCCTTTTTCATTGCCCTCAATCTTACGCACGCCCAGCTTCTGTGCCTGCTGGCGCAGCGCGGCGATGTCCAGCAGATTACGTGCCGCATCCGGCAGAAGGCCAAATCGGTCTATCAGCTCAACTTTCAGCTCGTCCAGCTCGTGCTCGCCTTTGGCGCTGGCGATGCGTTTGTAGAACGACAGGCGCGTATTAACGTCGGGAATAAAATCATCCGGCAGCAGGGCGGGCATTCGCAGCTCGACCTCTGTCTGGCTGTTGGTGAGATCTTCCAGCGAGGGCTCGCGGCCCTCTTTCAGCGCATCGACGGCGTTTTCCAGCAGCTCCATGTACAGCGAGAAGCCGATAGTTTCCATCTGCCCGCTCTGATCTTCCCCCAGCAGCTCGCCCGCGCCGCGAATTTCCAGGTCGTGGGTGGCTAACGCGAACCCGGCACCTAAATCTTCCAGCGAGGCAATGGCCTCCAGGCGTTTTTGCGCGTCCGTGGTCATTGCCTTCGGGTGCGGCGTCAGCAGCCAGGCATAGGCCTGGTGGTGAGAACGCCCGACGCGGCCACGCAGCTGGTGAAGCTGCGCCAGGCCAAAGTGGTCGGCCCGCTCGATGATGATGGTATTGGCGGTCGGAATATCGATCCCGGTTTCGATGATCGTGGTGCACACCAGCACGTTAAAACGCTGGTGGTGGAAGTCGTTCATCACCCGCTCCAGCTCGCGCTCGCGCATCTGGCCGTGGCCGATGGCAATCCGCGCTTCTGGCACCAGTTCAGCCAGCTTATCGGCGGCTTTCTGAATGTTTTCGACGTCGTTGAAAAGGTAATACACCTGGCCACCGCGCAGCACTTCACGCAGGATGGCTTCCCGCACCACCAGATTGTCGTACTCGCGCACGAAGGTTTTCACCGCCAGGCGGCGTGCCGGAGGCGTGGCGATAATCGACAAGTCGCGCATGCCGCTCATTGCCATATTCAGGGTTCGCGGAATAGGCGTTGCGGTCAGCGTCAGAATATCCACGTCGGCGCGCATCGCTTTGATGCGCTCTTTGTGGCGCACGCCAAAGCGGTGCTCTTCATCGACAATCAACAGCCCAAGATCGCGCCATTTCACGTCGGCCTGCAGCAGCTTGTGGGTGCCGATCAGAATATCGATTTTCCCTTCGCTGGCCTGTTCCAGAATTTGAGTCTGTTCTTTGGCGCTGCGGAAGCGGGAAAGCATTTCAATGCGCACCGGCCAGTTGGCGAAGCGGTCGCGGAAGTTGTCGTAGTGCTGCTGAGCCAGCAGGGTCGTCGGCACCAGCACCGCCACCTGTTTGTTGTTCTCCACTGCCAGGAATGCGGCACGCATCGCAACTTCGGTTTTACCGAAGCCCACGTCACCACACACCAGCCTGTCCATCGCCAGCGGGCGACACATGTCACTCAGCACGGCGTTGATGGCCTGAGCCTGGTCCGGGGTAGTTTCGAACGGGAAGCTGTCACAGAACAGCTGGTACTGCTCGCGATCGTGCTTAAAGGCAAAGCCTTCTTTGGCGGCGCGCATCGCATAGATATCCAGCAGTTCAGCGGCGACATCGCGCACTTTCTCCGCTGCTTTTTGGCGGGCGCGGGACCAGGCATCGCTGCCCAGCTTGTGCAGCGGCGCATTTTCGTCGGCGCCGCCCGCGTAGCGGCTGATCAGGTGCAGGGACGAAACCGGGACGTAAAGTTTGGCGTCGCCCGCGTAGGTCAGCATCAGGTATTCGGCGGTAATGCCCCCGGCTTCCAGCGTGGTCAGCCCGGCGTAACGGCCCACGCCGTGCTCCAGGTGAACCACCGGCTGGCCCGCATGCAGCTCGGCCAGGTTGCGGATCAGCGTGTCCGGGTTAATGGTGCGGCGGCTGTCCTGGCGACGGCGGCTGACGCGCTCGCCCAGCAGGTCGCTTTCGCAAATCAGCGCCCGGTTGCGCAGGGTATCAATAAAGCCGTGCTCGCTGGCGCCGATCATCAGATAGCGGCCGTTATTTTCGGCTTCTTCCAGGCGGTAAATGCGTTTTGGTGCGATTTTGATGCGGCCCAGCAGTTCGCCCAGCGCTTCACGGCGGCCTTCGCTTTCGACAGAGAAAATCACCGGCCCGGTGAAGGACTCAAGGAACTTCCGCAGGCTGTCCAGCGGGGCTTTTTGCTGCGCCTGCACGGCCAGATCCGGCAGTGCCTTGTAACCCAGATTCACGTTGGCGGCTTTCTTCGCCAGCGAATCCGTTTTGAGCTGCACGCGCGGCCAGGCTTTCAGCTCGCTAAACAGCGAGTCGGTTTTCAGCCACAGATCCTCCGGCGGCAGAAGAGGGCGCATAGGATCCACGCCGCGATTTTCAAAGCGGGCGTTTGCGTCCAGCCAGAAGCGCTCGGCGCTGGCTTCCAGATCGCCGGTGTTCACCAGCAGCGTGTTGGCCGGGAAATAGCTAAACAGCGTCGGCAGCGGTTCGCTGAAGAACAGCGGCTGCCAGTATTCGATCCCGGCAGGCAGCGTGCCTTTGCTCACCTGCTGGTAGATATGTTCGGCGTCGCGCTTGACGTCGAACTTGTCGCGCCACTGGCTGCGGAACAGCTCAATGGCGTTTTTGTCGGTCGGGAATTCATGGGCCGGCAGCAGATTGATGGCGTCCACTTCTTCCAGCGTGCGCTGAGAATCCACATCGAAGACGCGCAGGCTGTCGATTTCATCGTCAAAGAAGTCAATGCGGTACGGTTGGGCGCTGCCCATCGGGTAGAGGTCAAGCAGGGCGCCACGGGTGGCAAATTCGCCGTGCTCCATTACCTGGTCGACGCTGCGATACCCGGCCTGTTCCAGCTGCGCGCGCAGGTTATCCCGTGACAGGCGCTGGCCTTTTTTCATCACCAGCGCGTGGCCGTGCAGGTAGCTGTGCGGGCAAACGCGCTGCATCAGCGTGTTCACCGGCATGATCAGCACGCCGCGCTGCATGGTCGGCAGCTGGTAAAGCGTGGACAGGCGCGAGGAGATGATTTCCTGATGCGGCGAGAAGCTGTCGTACGGCAGCGTTTCCCAGTCGGCGAGATTGACCACCAGGTTGTCGGTGAACTGGGTGATTTCATCGTGCAGGCGCAGCGCGTTCTGCATATCCGGGGCAATCAGCACCACCGGGCCGCTATGGCGTTCAACGATTTCGGCGACTTCGGTCGCGCAGGCTGAACCGGTCAGCTCGCCCAGCAGGCGTTGTTCTGCGGGTTTACTCGGTAGGTCGTAACGGGCATGTTCAGGCATAGTCAGCGCGCGTTCTCCAGAAAGCCGTGTTTTCACGGTAATAATATAAATTTTCTCTACTTATTATCCGTGATGGCGGCGCGAGTGCAACCGCTGAAAATAGCGATAGATGCGGTTCAGAGCATTTGTCGTTTCTGCTGGCTGAGCTTGCGATATTGCTGGGGTGACATACCGACGTAGCGGCTGAAGGTGCTATAGAATCGGCTACTGGATCGGAACCCCGCGGTCATCGCCACATCGAGGATGGTTTTGTCGGTGTCGCTGAGCAGCGCGCGTACGTGATTAACGCGCATCACCGTAATGTACTGTTTTAACGTGAGCTGCATGACGCGCTGGAAAATACCCATTGCATAGTTGGCATTGAGTTTTACGTGATCTGCGACGTCGTTGATGGTCAGCGCCTGATCGTAATTATCGGCAATAAAGCCCAGCATCTGGCTGACATAGAATTGCGCGTGACGTGAGACGCTGTTCTTGTGGGTGCGCGAGGTTTTGTTAAGCAGGATAGGCTGCCATCCCGAAAGGCTAAAGCGCTTAAGCATCAGACCAATTTCATCGATCGCTAACTGCCGGATCTGCTCGTTGGGGCTGTTGGCTTCCTGCTGCCAGCGCAGGACTTCAAAGGTGCTGAGCTGCTGAGTCTCGAGTGATTTCACCACCATGCCGTGAGTCACGTGGTTAATGAGTTCGCGATCCAGTGGCCAGGAGAGAAAGAGGTGCATCGGCAGGCTCAAAATCGCCATTTGCCGGCAGTTGCCCGGGCGCGTTAACTGATGCGGCGTACAAGCCCAGAACATCGTGATATGGCCCTGTTTGATCTGCACCACTTCGTTGTTAATCAGATATTCCACGTCGCCGTCAAACGGCACGTTAACCTCCACCTGGCCGTGCCAGTGGCTGGCGGCCATAGCATGCGGTCGACGGAGCTCAATATCCATACGCTGATATTCAGAATAGAGTGACAGCGGACTGCGAGTCTGCTTTTCATCGCCGTTGCACATATGCGGGTCAGGCGGCAGAAAGGTAATTGGCTCATCGATCATTGTCGCTCCATTTCCTGAATTATCAGAATCATGCCATCAGTACGGATTCAGCCTCCGCCTCTCCAATTGATATTAGCCTGGCCAACAGGCCGGATACTCTGCTTTTCCGTCTATTTATTCCCAAAAACTCAGATTTTGTAGCGATCGACATCAGATCTGAGTTTCCGGGAATGCTCCATGGGGAAGATGGAGGTTTTTGCCGGGGGCGCGTGCCACGATGAAGACGTTACCTACTGTTCTGGAGAGTGATAATGACAGCCCCAAAAATTACCTTTATCGGCGCGGGTTCGACCATCTTCGTCAAAAATATTCTGGGCGATGTTTTTCATCGCGAAGCGCTCCGGTCGGCACACATTGCGCTGATGGATATTGACGAGACGCGTCTGGAAGAGTCACACATCGTGGTGCGCAAACTGATGGATTCCGCCGGGGCATCCGGCTACATCACCTGTCACACCGATCAAAAAACAGCGCTGCAAGGGGC
Source organism: Cedecea sp. Ae19-4 (assembly GCF_059801165.1). NCBI lineage: Bacteria > Pseudomonadati > Pseudomonadota > Gammaproteobacteria > Enterobacterales > Enterobacteriaceae > Cedecea > Cedecea sp. Ae19-4. Next base: position 942,949 of record NZ_JBCHWG010000001.1, read on the forward strand.
GGATTTCGTGGTGGTGGCGTTCCAGATTGGCGGCTATGAGCCTTGTACCGTTACCGATTTTGAGGTTTGTAAGCGTCATGGGCTGGAGCAAACTATTGCCGATACGCTAGGCCCCGGCGGCATTATGCGCGCCCTGCGCACCATCCCGCATCTGTGGCGGATCTGCGACGATATGACCGAAGTGTGCCCGAATGCGACGATGCTCAACTACGTTAACCCGATGGCGATGAACACCTGGGCAATGTATGCCCGCTACCCGCATATCAAGCAAGTGGGCCTCTGTCATTCGGTGCAGGGCACGGCGGAAGAGCTGGCCCGTGATCTGAACATTGACCCGGCCACGCTGCGCTACCGCAGTGCCGGGATTAACCATATGGCGTTCTACCTTGAGCTGGAACGCAAAACTGCGGAAGGGCATTACGTCAACCTCTATCCAGAACTGCTCGCAGCTTATGAAGCGGGCCAGGCCCCGAAACCGAATATTCACGGCAATGAACGCTGCCAGAATATTGTGCGCTATGAGATGTTTAAAAAGCTGGGCTATTTTGTCACCGAATCGTCAGAGCATTTTGCGGAATATACTCCGTGGTTTATCAAGCCGGGGCGTGAAGATCTGATTGAGCGCTATAAAGTGCCGCTGGATGAGTACCCGAAACGCTGCGTCGAACAGCTGGCGAATTGGCATAAAGAGCTGGAAGAGTACAAAACGGCGGAACGCATAGATATTAAGCCGTCGCGCGAGTATGCCAGCACGATTATGAATGCCATCTGGACCGGTGAGCCTAGCGTAATTTACGGCAATGTCCGTAACGACGGGCTTATCGATAACCTGCCGCAGGGGAGCTGCGTTGAGGTCGCCTGCCTGGTGGATGCCAACGGGATCCAGCCCACCAAAGTTGGCGGGATCCCATCGCATCTGGCCGCCATGATGCAAACCAACATCAACGTGCAGACGCTGCTGACCGAGGCCATTCTGACTGAAAATCGTGACCGCGTTTACCATGCGGCGATGATGGATCCTCACACCGCGGCAGTTCTGGGCATCGAAGAGATTTATGCGCTGGTGGATGACCTGATCGCCGCGCACGGAGACTGGCTGCCAGCCTGGCTGCATCGCTAATAAAAAACGACGCCGGGTATAAGCCCCGGCGTTGACCTTTCTAATAACAGAAGGCGGGCGCTGGTAACGGTGACCCGGTACCCTATGAGCATCTCTCTGACAACAAAACTCAGTTACGGATTCGGTGCATTTGGTAAGGATTTCGCCATCGGTATCGTCTACATGTACCTGATGTACTATTACACCGATGTCGTAGGTTTATCGGTGGGCGTGGTAGGAACCCTGTTCCTGGTGGCAAAAATCTGGAACGCGTTTAACGACCCGGTGATGGGCTGGATTGTGAACGCCACGCGATCGCGATGGGGCAAATTTAAGCCGTGGATCCTGCTCGGCACGCTCACGAACTCGCTGGTACTGTTTTTACTGTTCAGCGCCCACCTTTTTGAAGGGACGACCCAGGTGGTGTTTGTCTGCGTGACCTACATCCTCTGGGGGACGACCTATACCCTGATGGATATTCCGTTCTGGTCACTGGTGCCAACCATCACGCTGGATAAGCGTGAACGCGAACAGCTGGTGCCGTTCCCGCGTTTTTTTGCGAGCCTGGCTGGATTCGTGACTGCCGGGGTAACGCTGCCGTTTGTGAACTATGTGGGTGGGGCTGACCGCGGGTTTGGTTTTCAGATGTTCACGCTGGTGCTGATCGCGTTCTTTATCGTTTCCACAATTGTCACGCTGCGTAACGTTCATGAGGTTTTCTCGTCAGACAACGAGGCCACGGCGGACAGCACCCGGCTGTCGCTGAAATCCATACTCGCTCTTATCTATAAAAATGATCAGCTTTCTTGCCTGCTGGGGATGGCGCTGGCCTATAACGTCGCCTCCAATATTATTACCGGCTTTGCCATTTACTATTTCACCTATGTCGTCGGGGATGCGGATCTGTTCCCGTACTATCTTTCCTATGCCGGGGCGGCAAACCTGCTCACCCTGGTGCTCTTCCCGCGTCTGGCGAAAGCTCTGTCCCGCCGTATCCTGTGGGCGGGGGCTTCGATTCTGCCGATGGTCAGCGGGGGCGTGCTGCTGGTGATGGCGCTGACGGGCTCGGCTAATGTGCTGGTCATCTGCCTTGCGGGCGTATTCCTCAACGTCGGTACCGCGCTGTTCTGGGTGCTGCAGGTGATTATGGTGGCGGATACCGTTGATTACGGTGAATACAAGTTTAACGTTCGCTGCGAAAGTATTGCCTATGCGGTGCAGACGATGGTGGTGAAGGGCGGCTCGGCGTTTTCAGCCTTCTTTATCGCGGTCGTTTTAGGCGTCATTGGCTATGTGCCGAACGTCGCCCAGTCGGCTGAAACAATACTCGGGATGCAGTTCATCATGATTGCGCTGCCGACGTTATTCTTTGCCATCACTCTGGTGCTCTATTTTCGCTTTTATCGTCTGAACGGCGATCGGCTTCGCAAAATCCAGATTCACCTGCTGGATAAATATCGCAAAGTGTCGTCCCCGGCAGTGCCGCAGGAAACAGCGGCCATGCCGATAGCCGTTACTCGTGATGTACGGGCTTAATCTACGGAAAAGCAACCCGCTCAGGCGGGTTGCTGAAGCACTTACCGGCTGGCGGCGATTTGCGCGGGAGGAGAGAAAAACAGATCGCCGAACAGCGCGAACGAAAGCTTGCGGAAACCGAGGCCAACCAGCGTACAAATGCCCAGGCTAACAAACGGGTAGACCAGCAGAATCGCCAGCACCAGCGTGTCAGAAAGCGCACCGCTGTTGATTTTAGCCAGCATCACCAGGCTTATCGCCTCGATCAAAATGCGGTGCGTGGTGTAAATGGCAATCGTATTCGAGCCCACCACGTTCAGGAAGCTGTCTTCACGTGCTTCGCGCCAGCCGTTCAGCAAATAGAACCCGCGCAGGATAGCTACGATAGACACCAGAGAAATCACCAGCGGCACGTTGACAAAATAAAGCGCCAGCGATCCCAGGGCTATGCCTGCGCAGACAAACGGGTGTTGCGAAAAGCGGAAGTCCTTCATCCAGGCCATCAGCAAAGGGCCAAACCAGGCGCCGAGGCCGTAATACACCATATTTCGCACCACGCTGTTCAGCCCCCACCACGGCAGCGGCACAAAGGCGATAACAACGTTAATGCCCATCAGCACAGCCAGCACCGGGATGCGGTAGCGGCGCAGGGCTTTAAACATCACGAAGTAAACCAGCAGGGCGTAGAGATACCACAGGCTGGTGCTGGCCTTTGCCATGCTAAGAGCAAACTGCCCCAGCGAGTCGGCGTAGGCGGCGTTGGACGTCGGGTTACGCTCAAGGTCGGGTGCCAGCCATTGGTTTAGGTGCGTCAGCGCGATCCACTGGATCAAGCCCCACAGCAGTAACACGTAAAAAATGTTCCACAGCCGCTTGTCCACGCTGTCGCGCCATTTCACTTCATGGATGTAGCGGGTGATCAGGTAACCGGAAATGAAGAAGAATACCGGCATTCGGAAGGGCGCGAGGTAGAGATTAAGGTAAACCCAGAGTTTGGCGACATACAGATTCAGGCCGGGCCCGAGAGATGTGAGGTGAGGGTAGAAGGTAATCACCGAATGGTAGATAACCACCAGACAAATGCATAATCCTTTGATTTGGTTGATCCAGAGTTGCTTTTTCTTCATGCGATATCCGCGTCGTGACGGGCTCCAGTTGTCATGGGCCTGCTATCCTGGTGTCAAACCGATGCGATCTCGACCTCAATTGTCTGTTTTTGGCGCTGATTTGGTAAATTTAGGAAAAGGTGCAGGCACTTGAGATGTAACGGGAATAATTTAGTCGACGGAATTCATTTGGCCGGGGAGGTGTCGTATACTTCCCGGATCTTTGCTTAGGCAACCCGCAACAAGACGGATTTCATGTATCAACCTGTCGCGTTATTTATAGGCCTGCGCTACATGCGTGGGCGAGCAGCGGACCGCTTCGGCCGCTTTGTCTCCTGGCTGTCGACGATTGGTATCACCCTCGGGGTGATGGCGCTGGTCACGGTCCTTTCGGTGATGAATGGCTTCGAGCGTGAGCTGCAAAACAACATCCTCGGCCTGATGCCGCAGGCGTTGATCACCTCACCTTCCGGCTCTATTAATCCCCAGCAACTTCCCGCCGATTCCCTGAAACTTCAGGGCGTGACGCGTATTGCGCCGCTGACTACCGGTGACGTGGTGCTGCAAAGCGCCCGCAGCGTGGGCGTGGGCGTAATGCTGGGCGTGCAGCCGGACGAGAAAGATCCGCTTTCCCCGTACCTGGTGAACGTTAAGCAGGCCGATTTGGTGGCCGGGCAGTACAACGTCATCCTCGGCGAGCAGCTTGCCGGTTCACTGGGCGTTAAGCGTGGGGAAACCATCCGCATTATGGTGCCGTCTGCCAGCCAGTTTACGCCGATGGGGCGTTTGCCGAGCCAGCGTCTGTTCACCGTGATTGGTACCTTCGCCGCCAACAGCGAAGTGGACGGCTACCAGATGCTGGTCAACCAGCAGGACGCCTCACGCCTGATGCGCTACCCGGCGGGCAATATCACCGGCTGGCGTCTGTGGCTGGCTGAGCCGCTCAAGGTCGATGTGCTGAGCCAACAAACGCTGCCGCAGGGCACCGAATGGAAAGACTGGCGCGAGCGCAAAGGCGAGCTGTTCCAGGCCGTGCGCATGGAGAAAAACATGATGGGGCTGCTGCTGAGCCTGATCGTGGCCGTCGCCGCCTTTAACATCATTACCTCCCTTGGCCTGCTGGTGATGGAAAAGCAGGGCGAAGTGGCGATTCTGCAAACCCAGGGGCTAACCCGTCGCCAGATCATGACCGTGTTTATGGTGCAGGGCGCGGGCGCGGGCGTGATTGGCGCGCTGCTCGGGGCCTTGCTCGGGGCGCTGCTTGCCAGCCAGTTGAATAATTTAATGCCGATCATCGGCATCCTGCTTGATGGCGCGGCCCTGCCGGTTGCCATCGAACCGGTACAGGTTGTGGTGATTGCCATTGTGGCGATGGCCATTGCTTTGCTGTCCACGCTTTACCCTTCGTGGCGCGCCGCCGCGACCCAACCCGCTGAGGCTTTACGTTATGAGTAATTCTGTCCTGTTGCAGTGTGACAACCTGTGCAAACGCTATCAGGAAGGCAAAGTGCAAACGGATGTGCTGCACGATGTCAGCTTCAGCATCAACGCGGGTGAACTGATGGCGATTGTCGGCAGCTCCGGCTCCGGCAAAAGTACGTTGCTGCACCTGCTGGGCGGCCTGGACACGCCGACTTCCGGCGACGTGGTGTTCAACGGCCAGGCGATGAGCAAACTCTCCTCGGCGGCGAAGGCGGAGCTGCGTAACCGCGAGCTGGGCTTTATCTATCAGTTCCACCACCTGCTGCCGGACTTCACCGCGCTGGAAAACGTGGCGATGCCGCTGCTTATCGGTAAGAAAAAGCCGGAAGAAGTGCAGAAGCGCGCGCTGGAGATGCTGGCCGCCGTGGGGCTGGATCACCGCAGCAGCCACCGCCCGTCGGAGCTGTCCGGCGGCGAACGTCAGCGCGTGGCGATTGCCCGTGCGCTGGTGAACAACCCGCGTCTGGTGCTGGCGGATGAGCCGACCGGTAACCTGGACGCGCGCAACGCCGACAGTATTTTCGAGCTGCTGGGCGAACTGAACGTGCGCCAGGGCACCGCATTCCTGGTCGTCACCCACGATCTGCAGCTGGCGAAACGCATGTCCCGCCAGCTGGAAATGCGCGATGGCCGCTTAACCAGCGATCTGACCTTGATGGGAGCGGAGTAATGGCTTCCCCGCTTTCTCTATTGATTGGCCTGCGTTTCAGCCGCGGGCGACGCCGCAGCGGCATGGTGTCGCTGATCTCAGTGATCTCCACGTTAGGCATCGCGCTGGGCGTGGCGGTACTGATCGTCGGCCTGAGCGCGATGAACGGCTTCGAGCGCGAGCTGAAAAACCGCATTCTTGCCGTGGTGCCCCACGGTGACATTGAGCCGGTGAACCAGCCCTTTACCAACTGGCAGCGGGCGCTGCCCGAGGTGGAAGGCGTCAAAGGCATCGTGGCCGCAGCGCCTTATATTCGCTTTACCGGACTGGTGGAGAGCGGGGCGAATCTGCGCGCCGTTGAGGTGAAGGGCGTTGATCCGGTGCAGGAAACGCTGCTGAGCGCTCTGCCACAATACGTCCAGAACAATGCCTGGGCAAACTTCAAGGCCGGGCAGCAGCAAATCATTATGGGCAAAGGCGTGGCGGACGCGCTGAAGGTGAAGCAGGGCGACTGGGTGTCGATCATGATCCCCAACAACGACGGCGGCACCAAGCTGATGCAGCCCAAGCGAGTCAGGCTGCAAATCGCCGGTATTCTGTCCCTTAGCGGCCAACTGGATCATAGCCTGGCGATGGTGCCACTGCAGGATGCTCAGGGCTACCTGGATATGGGCGATAGCGTCACCGGGATAGCCATCAAGGTGAATGACGTGTTTAACGCCCGGCAGCTGGTGCGTGACGCGGGGCTGGCAACCAATTCTTACGTGCGTATCAGCAGCTGGATTGATACCTACGGCTATATGTACCGCGACATCCAGATGATCCGCGCCATCATGTATCTGGCGATGGTGCTGGTGATAGGCGTGGCCTGCTTTAACATCGTTTCCACGCTGGTGATGGCGGTGAAAGACAAAAGCAGCGACATCGCGGTGCTGCGCACGCTGGGCGCCAAAGACGGCCTGATCCGCGCTATTTTTGTCTGGTACGGGTTGCTGGCCGGGCTGCTGGGCAGCGTCAGCGGCGTGGTGGTGGGCGTGCTGGCTTCGTGGCAGCTGACCAACATTATCGGCGTGATTGAAAAACTCATCGGGCACCATTTCCTGTCCGGTGATATTTATTTCATTGATTTCTTACCTTCTGAGCTGCACTGGCTGGACGTGGTTTACGTTCTGGTGACGGCGCTGGTCCTTAGCCTTCTGGCTAGCTGGTACCCGGCCCGGCGCGCAAGCAATATCGATCCGGCAAGGGTGCTAAGCGGACAATAAATTCAATTAACTATAATTTGCCCTACATCATTCGAGCTGTGGCCCGGCAGAACCCAGGCGCAGCTTGAGGCACAACGGGCATTGGGAGCAGCGATGTATTACGGATTTGATATCGGCGGCACTAAGATTGCACTCGGCGTTTACGACCAGCAGCGGCGTTTACTTTGGGAAGCCCGGGTTGCTACTCCTCATGACAGTTACGAAAATTTCCTCGACGCGGTGGTCGGGCTGGTGGCGCAGGCCGACGAGAAGTTTAACTGCCGCGGCTCGGTCGGCATCGGCATTCCGGGCATGCCGGAAACCGACGACGGCACGCTGTATGCCGCTAACGTTCCGGCTGCCAGCGGCAAACCGCTTCGCGCCGATCTCAGCGCCATGCTTGAGCGCGACGTGCGCATCGACAACGACGCCAACTGCTTCGCGCTTTCCGAAGCCTGGGACGACGAGTTCCTCAACTACCCGGTGGTGATGGGCCTGATCCTCGGCACTGGCGTCGGCGGTGGCATCATCATCAACGGCAAATCTATCACCGGCCGCAGCTACATCACCGGCGAATTCGGCCATACCCGCCTGCCGGTAGACGCGCTGGAAATCCTCGGGCGTGATATTCCGTTTACCCGCTGCGGCTGCGGTAAAAACGGCTGCATTGAAAACTACCTCTCAGGGCGCGGTTTTGCCTGGCTGTGGCAGCACTTCTACCAGGAGCCGCTGGACGCGAAAGAGATCATCTCCCGCTACCGCCAGGGCGACGAGCAGGCCATCGAGCACGTGGACCGCTTCCTGGAGCTGCTGGCCGCCTGCCTCGGCAATTTATTGACCTCAATTGACCCGCATCTGGTGGTGATTGGCGGAGGATTGTCTAACTTTAGCGATATCTACGCCCAACTGCCGGAACGCCTGCCGAAGTACCTGCTGCCGGTGGCCGCAGTGCCGCGTATTGAACAGGCGCGCCACGGTGACGCAGGCGGTATGCGTGGTGCGGCATTCCTCCACTACACGGAGTAAGTCATGCTTTCTCGTCGTCAGCACCGGCTGAGCCGGTTTCGGAAGAACAAACGCCTGCTGCGCCAACGTTTGCGTCAGCGCATCTTTTTCAGAGACAGGACAGGGCCGGAAGCGATGGACAGACCAAGAGTTGTTGTACTGACCGGGGCGGGGATCTCCGCTGAATCAGGTATTCGTACCTTCCGGGCCGCCGACGGGCTGTGGGAAGAGCACCGCGTTGAAGACGTGGCGACGCCGGAAGGCTTCGCCCGTGACCCGGCGCTGGTGCAGCGTTTTTATAACGACCGCCGCCGCCAGCTTCAGCAGCCGGAAATCCAGCCCAACGCCGCACACCTGGCGCTGGCGAAACTGGAAGAGGCGCTGGGCGACCATTTTGTGCTGGTCACCCAGAATATCGACAACCTCCACGAGCGGGCGGGCAGTAAAAACGTCATCCACATGCACGGCGAGCTGCTCAAGGTTCGCTGCGCCAGCAGCGGCCAGGTGCTGGACTGGCAGGACGACATCACCCCGGAAGACCGCTGCCACTGCTGCCAGATTTCCTCGGCACTGCGCCCGCACGTCGTCTGGTTCGGCGAAATGCCGCTTGGCATGGACGAGATTTATCAGGCGATTGCCACCGCAGATTACTTTATTGCTATCGGCACCTCCGGGCACGTTTACCCGGCGGCAGGCTTTGTGCACGAGGCCCGTTTGCAGGGGGCGCACACCGTGGAGCTGAATCTGGAGCCAAGCCAGGTCGGCAGCGAGTTTGAAGAGAAGCATTACGGCCTGGCGAGCCAGGTGGTGCCTGAGTTTGTGGATAAGCTTTTGAAGGGATTGTAGTTCTTCTGAGCCCCTCACCCTAACCCTCTCCCCAAAGGGGAGAGGGAACTGGATCGAGCATAAATCAATTGTTTTCTCCCTCTCCCTTCCAGGGAGAGGGCCGGGGTGAGGGTAAACTTACCGCCCCGCCTTCAACCGCTGATAATAAGACTCATACAGCGCGCTCGCGTCACCCACATCATTCTGCCACTCGCCAGCCTTAATCACCTCTGCATCCGGGTACAGCGACTTATCTTCTGCCACGTTCTTCGGCAGCAGCTTGCGGGCTTCGAGGTTTGGCGTCGGGTAGCCGATGGTTTCCGCCACCTGCTTAGCCACGTCCGGGCGCAGCAGGAAGTTGATCAGCTTCAGCGCGCCGTCGACGTTCTTCGCGTTGGCCGGAATCGACAGGTTATCCATCCAGAAAATCCCGCCTTCCTTCGGCCAGACGATCTCCAGCGGCGTTCCGGCCTGACGAGCCACATAGGCCGAGCCGTTCCACACCATACCGAGGTTCACTTCGCCTTCCATATAGGGGTTGGCCGGGTTGTCGGAGTTAAACGCCGCCACGTTGGGCATCAGCTTTTGCAGCTCGTGGTACGCGGCCTCAATCTCTTTTGGATCGGTGGTGTTGCCGGACAGGCCAAGCTTGCGCAGCGCCATCTGGAACACTTCGCGCGCGTCGTCGGTCAGCAGCAGGCTTTGCTTATACTCCGGCTTCCACAGGTCGGCCCAACTGGTGACGCTTTTCGGATCGATAGCGTCGCTGTTCACGCCAATTGCCGTGGCGCCCCAGATATACGGGATGGAATAGTCGTTATTCGGGTCGAACGGCTTGTTCAGCATATCCGGGTCGAGATTTTTAAAGTTGCTGAGCTGGCTCTTGTCGATCTTCTGGATCATCCCTTCTTTGCGCATCTTCGCCACAAAGTAGGTGGATGGCACCACTAAATCGTACGCGCCGTCTTTGTAGGTCTTGAGCTTGGCGTACATGGTTTCGTTCGACTCGTAGGTCGAATAAATCACCTTGATGCCGGTCTCTTTGGTGAACTGCTCCAGCAGGCCCGGCGGCACGTACTCGGTCCAGTTGTAGAAATAAAGCGTCTTGCTGTCGTCGGCATGTGCGGCGCCGAAGCTGAGCGCCAGAGCGCCCGCAGCAAGCAGGTGGCGTGGCCATTTTTTCATTTTAACGTCCCCTGAGGTTGAGTTTTATCGCGAAGAATCAGCTGGCTGGCGATCACCAGCAGCAGTGAAAGTAACAGCAGAATAGTGGCCAGGGCGTTCACTTCCGGCGAAACGCCGACCTTGACCATCGAGTAAATTTTTAGCGGCAGGATCTCGTAGCTCGGCCCGGTCACGAACGAAGACACCACCACATCGTCCATCGACAGGGTAAAGCTCAGCAGCCAGCCTGCGGCCACGGCGGGCATCGCCAGCGGCAGAATAATCTTGCGCAGAATAGTCAGCTCGCTCGCGCCCAGGTCACGCGCCGCTTCCAGCATCTTCACGTCGAACCCTTTCAGGCGCGAGTAAACGGTGACCACCACAAACGGCAGGCAGAAGGTGATGTGGGAAAACAGCAGCGACCAGAAGCCAAGCGACACTCCCAGCAGCATAAACAGCACCAGCAGCGAGATAGCCATCACGATGTCCGGGGACATCATCACCACAAACAGCATCCCGCTGACGAACGGCTTGCCCCGAAAGCGATAGCGGTATAACGCCACGGCGGTAAGCGAGCCGATAAGCGTGGCGGCGCTGGCGGAAAAAACCGCCATCGTCAGCGAATGCTTTGCGGCCTGCAGCAGGCTGTCGTTATTCATCAGCAGGCTGTACCAGTTGGTGGTGAACCCCTGCCAGTTAATGCCGAAGCGAGAGCTATTGAACGAGTTCACGATCAGGATGATGATCGGGATATACAAAAAAGCGTAAATGGCGGACATAAAGCCGCCACGAAGCAGGCGTCCGATCATTCCAGTTCCACCTTCTTGTTAAGCAGGCGCGCCGCGCGCCAGTACACCAGCAGCATCAGGCCCATTACCAGCGTCAGCGTAATGCTCGTCGCCGCGCCGAACGGCCAGTCGCGAATGTTGAGGAACTGGCTCTTAATCACGTTGCCGATCAGCAGGTTCTTCGCGCCGCCCATCAAATCCGACACGTAGAACAACCCCATCGCCGGCAGCATCACCAGCAGGCAGCCGGCGACAATCCCCGGCATGGTTAGCGGCAGAATAATGCGCACAAAAGTTTGCAGCTTGCTGGCGCCGAGATCCCGCGCCGCCTCAAGCAGCGGCTTGTCCAGCTTCTCAATGCTGGAGTAAAGCGGCATCACCATAAACGGCAGCAGGATATACACCAGGCCGATAATCACCGCGCTCGGGGTGAACATGATGCGGATCGGCGTATCAATAAGCCCCAGCCACAGCAGGAACTCGTTGAGATAGCCCCTGGTGCTGAGGAAAATCTTCAGCCCGTAAATGCGGATCAGCGAGTTGGTCCAGAACGGCACAATCAGCAGGAACAGCAGCAGCGGGCGCACCTTCTCGGGCAGCCGCGCCAGGAACCAGGCGAAAGGGTAGCCGAGCACCAGGCAGGCCAGGGTGGCTATCGCTGCCATGTTCAGCGAGTGCAGCAGCACCTGGGCGTACAGCGGGTCGGCCAGCCGGGTGTAGTTATCCAGCGTAAACACCAGGCTCACGAAGTTGTCGTTATCGCGAGTCAGGAAGCTGGTGACGATGATCATCAGGTTGGGCAGGAAGACAAACAGCAGCAGCCAGCCCACCACGGTGGCAATCACCACATTCTGGAATTTACGCGAGCTCTTCATCTGCCAGCACAACCTCCCAGCTTTCTACCCAGGTCACCGCCATTTTTTGATCCAGCGTATGGTCAAAGTCCGGGTCGTCTTCGTTAAAGAACTCGCTGACCATCACCATCTTGCCGTTTTCCAGCTCGACGGTGGACTCCAGCGTCATGCCCTTGTAGTTACGTTCGCGCACGTAGCCAATCAGTCCGTCCACTTCACGGGCGTCGTTTACCTCTTCCACGCGCAAATCTTCCGGGCGCAGCAGCACCTTCAGGCTTTGCCCGACGGTCACCGGCTGATTCACGAAGATGTGGCATTCGCGGCCTTCCACGTTCGCCCGCACGCGCTGCTCGTCGATGCGTTCGAGCACAGTCGCGTCAAAGATATTGATCTCGCCGATGAAGCTCGCCACAAACAGGTTCTTTGGCTCTTCATAAATTTCTCGCGGCGTGCCGTCCTGCTCAATCTTACCGTCGCGTATCACCACGATGCGGTCGGACATAGTGAGGGCTTCTTCCTGATCGTGCGTGACGAACACAAACGTAATGCCGAGCTTGCGCTGCAGGGCTTTCAGCTCGTTCTGCATCTGCTTGCGCAGCTTGTAGTCCAGCGCCGACAGCGACTCATCAAGCAGCAGCAACCGAGGCTTGTTCACCACTGCGCGGGCAATGGCCACACGCTGCTGCTGGCCGCCGGAAAGCTGGTTCGGCTTGCGCTGGGCGAACTCTTCCAACTGCACCATTTTCAGCGCTTCGGTCACTCGCGGGATGATTTCCGCCGCCGGCGTTTTCTGCATCCGCAGGCCAAAGGCGACGTTTTCAAACACCGTCATGTGCGGAAACAGGGCGTAGCTCTGGAAAACGGTATTCACGTGGCGGTGCTCGGCAGGCACATGGGTGATGTCCTGATTATCGAGCGTGATTTGCCCGGCATCGACGGTTTCTAACCCGGCGATAAGGCGCAGTACGGTGGTTTTGCCGCAGCCGGAAGGGCCGAGCAGCGTCAGGAATTCACCATGATTAATGGTGAGGGAGAAGTCAGAAATTACGGATTTACCATCAAAGCGCTTGGCGACTCCCGCCAGGTTGACCAGCATGGAGTGCGAACGAGGCTGTTTTTTCAATTTTTTACGCTGTCCCATAAATGACGTATCCGGAGCGAAGGATACGGGGTTTGTGATTAACCACCTTGGGTTTTGGCACGTTGAGTAAGGGCTGGCATTCTACGGCAAAGCGGCGGGATCGCCAATCCCGATGGCCAGAAACCGTGGCCGTTATCGTCTACGGTTAAAGTGATGTTTTCATGATTTCACGTCTCGTTCTGCGAAAACTATTTTTTTCCGTAACCGATTAAAAGTGACCTGACGCAATATCTGCCCGATGCGGCTTATTGATAATTGATGTCACTAAAAACGAGGGTGGCTAAATGGATAAATTACTTGAGCGCTTTTTGCAGTATGTCTCTCTGGATACACAATCCAAACCCGGCGTTAGGCAGGTGCCGAGCACCGAAGGGCAATGGAAGCTCCTGCGCCTGCTAAAAGAGCAGCTGGAGCAGTTGGGGCTGGTGGACGTCACGCTCAGCGACCACGGCACGGTGATGGGCACGCTGCCGTCGAACGTCGGGCACGCTGTCCCGGCCATTGGCTTTATCTCCCACGTTGACACCGCGCCGGACTTCATCGGCAAAAACGTGAACCCGCAGATCGTCGAGAACTACCGCGGTGGCGACATTGCGCTCGGCATCGGCGATGAGATCCTTTCCCCGGTGATGTTCCCCGTATTGCACCAACTGATGGGCCAGACGCTGATCACCACCGACGGTAAAACCCTGCTGGGTGCGGACGACAAAGCGGGCGTGGCGGAAATCATGACCGCGCTGGCGGTATTAAAAGGCAAAAACATCCCGCACGGCGACATTCGCGTAGCCTTCACCCCGGACGAGGAAGTCGGGAAGGGCGCGCACTTCTTCGACGTCGACGCCTTTAACGCCGAATGGGCCTACACCGTGGACGGTGGCGGCGTGGGCGAGCTGGAAAGCGAGAACTTCAACGCCGCGTCCGTGACCATCAAAATCGTCGGCAACAACGTGCACCCCGGCACCGCCAAAGGCGTGATGGTGAACGCCCTGTCGCTGGCGGCGCGCATCCACGCTGAAGTCCCGGCGGACGAAAGCCCGGAATGCACCGAAGGCTACGAAGGCTTCTACCACCTGAACACCATGAAAGGCTCCGTCGACCGCGCAGAGATGCACTACATCATCCGCGACTTCGACCGCGAGCAGTTCGAAGCCCGCAAGCGCCGGATGATGGAGATCGCCAAGAAAGTCGGCAAAGGCCTGCACCCGGACTGCTATATCGAGCTGGTCATAGAAGACAGCTATTACAACATGCGCGAGAAGGTGGCCGAGCATCCCTACATTGTCGAAGTGGCCCAGCAGGCGATGCGCGACTGCGACATCGAGCCCATCATGAAGCCGATTCGCGGCGGCACCGACGGCGCCCAGCTTTCCTTCAAAGGCCTGCCGTGCCCGAACCTGTTCACCGGCGGCTATAACTACCACGGCAAACACGAGTTCGTGACCCTGGAAGGGATGGAGAAAGCGGTGGCGGTGATTGTGCGAATTGCTGAGCTGGTGGGGAAGAAGGGGTGATTGGCGCTTTGCTTTGATTGAGTGAAAGGGAAGGAGGCGAGAGCCTCTTTTCTTTTATCACTATTTTCATATCTACAGGAGGAATGAGTTCTCAACCAATATTCTCTATGTGAATGTTAAAGGCATTTCAGAAACCAGGACGATACATTGCATATAAATAAAGGATGATTTTATGTTGAAAAGAGGCGGTTTAAGACTGCTAACAACCGGCGAGATTGCACTCGCACAAAGTATTTTCAGATCTTCAATACGTTATCATCAAGTCTGGATTCATCACGGGAGCTATCTTCCTTTCAATATTCAGGAAAGTAATACGGCCATGACGCCTAACGGCGAAATATGGTTTGAAACTAAAGTCTATCGGGATGATTATTCCGTTGCTGCTATCGATTCACAGCATCTTTTTTTACATGAAATGATGCATGTGTGGCAGCATCAGCGAGGCATGATGGTCAGAACCAGGGGCCTGTTTTCCTGGGCGGTTGATTATTACTACGATCTTAATGGCAAAAAGTTATCCGACTATGGCATGGAGCAACAGGCCGGGATAGTCAGTGATTATTGGCTGTTATTGAACTATGGTTTCTCTAACTTTATCCGAAACATCCGATATAAAGATTACGATCGCCGAGAAAACATCAGAAATCTTATCCTGAAATACAAACGCGTGCTTGGGAGTTTTCCATTATGAAATATATTGTAATTTTATTGGCGCTGATGCTTTCTGGCTGTGTTGGCGACCGACTTGATTTCAGACACGCCGGGAGTATTTTTAAAAAAAATAATGACTACATCTGTGTTAACTCCAAAAGAGGCGATGTTATTACCTATTACATTTTAAGTTCATCTGCCGATACCTATAGAGAACCTTTGTTTTTTGCCGATAATATCGCTAAACAGTACCCGGATCATTGCTTTAATCTGACGCTTAAGAAAGGTGTTACCTATAACCTGCTCTATGAAATGAATGATGTTAAGTATAGAGTTAATTTTGCGTTAGATGATGATGGGAGAATAAAGCAGGGTGTGAATAACCTGTAATGAGCGAGGAATGTGATGCATCGCATATTGGGATGTGTGGTGTGTCACATTTTTTGAGGAAGGATATAACTAACTGTGTGTTTTACGTGTTACGGAATTTCTCTTACGGGTATAAAGATAGAATTAATGATTATTCAATAAGGCCTAAAATATAAAGGCAGAACATCTTTTAAAAAAGGAATCTATTTATCATGAAGAAAAGACTTCTGATTCTGATAGGGCTAATTTCGGGCTGCGTCGGAGACCGGCTGGAGTTTAGAAACGCGGGCACTGTTTATCAAAAGAACAGAGACGTAATTTGCATTAAGTCGAAAGAAGGTGATGTTATTACCTACTATCTTTTAACCTCCTCAGAAGATACCTATCGGCAGCCTTTGTTTTTTGAAAACTATGTTCAGAAAAAATACCCGGATCATTGCTTTAACCTGACGCTTAAGAATGATGTGACCTATAACCTGCTCTATAAAATGAACGATGTTAAGTATCGGGTTAACTTTGCGTTGGATGGTGTTGGGGGGATAAAGCAGGGGGTGAATAATATTTAAACAAGATCCTAGTGATATAGACTAACCTACCAAAGATGAGAGGGGCGTAGGAGATGTTTTTGTATTAGTATTGAGCTAGTTTTATGTTTCTTCATTGTTGTTCTGTTTTTTTCAGGTGGATCTCTATTAATGTCACAAAACCCATTAAAATCATTGTGTTAGTTTTTTGTTTTTCAAAAAGTGTGTGCAATCGATTTTATAACTATTGTCGTTCAAAAACAGTCTTATTTGTGATAAAGTATTAAGATCTAAAGTTTTCTAAAAATAAACTTAATTAGATGTTTTTTGAGTTTATTTAATCTAAATAACTAAGGTGGTAAAATGTCTGATTATTGTTTTTATACACATGATGCCTTAGCTTTAGCTGAGCGAGTAAACATAAAGAAAGTAATTGATGATTTTGCTGAAAAATATAAAAAACAAACTTATGTTTTGTGTAAACCTTTATCGAAAGAAGATGCATCATATGAATATAGTGATGCGTTAGCTATTTTTTCAAGCGGAATGAAACCTTGTTTGATAAATGCTGGCAATGATGAGAGTAAGTTTAATTATTATCTCGACGATTTTTTAGAGGATGTCTCATTTCTTGCGGAAAAATTTAAGTATAGAGAGAAAATAGGAAGAAAACGAGACTGGGAAAAATATTTTCAGACAGCACTGCCGGAAGGCTTGAATCTAGAACTATATCTTGTCGATAAAGTTCTGGCTAGGCGTGTCGATCTTATTACATCGTTGATTGTTGGTAGTATTAATGATGTTTCAAAGTTAAAATTAGAAACTGATAATTTATTAGATAGTGTTAAATCGAAAATAATCCTTTTTGATACAGATCAAACTAGTTTTGTATTTAAGACCGGACCTGAAAAAAAATACGTTATTCAAGGTTTGGCAGGCTCAGGGAAGACTGAGTTATTATTACATAAAGTAAAAGAGATTTTTTCGAATGACTCAGAATCAAGAATAGCATTTACATGCTTTAATAAAATTCTAGCATCAACCATGAAGAGCAGAATTCCTGATTTTTTTGATTTCATGAGAGTTGAGAGACAGATTGAGTGGAATAGTAAGCTCTTCTGCTTTCAATCTTGGGGAAGTGGGAAGGATCCTTATTCAGGAATGTATCGCTATATTTGTCATTTTTATAACATACCATTTGGAACTTACGGGTCAGGATCTTTAGATTATCACAGCCAAAAAGCCGTTGAATTTTTATCCAAACAAGATCTGAGTAATAAAGCATTTGATTATGTATTTATCGACGAAAGCCAGGATTTTCCTAGTAGTTTTTTACAATTATGTGAATTGGTAACTGCTAAAAAGGTATTTATAGCTGGAGATGTTTTTCAGAATATTTTTAGGCCGATAGATGATGGTGTCAGTACGGCGAATATGGTTCTGAAAAAATGTTATAGAACTGATCCTAAAAACTTAATGTTTTCACATGCATTAGGTATGGGATTATTTGAAAATCCAGTATTGAGATGGTTAAAGCCGGAAGAGTGGGATGCCTGTGGATATAATTACAATGATAATGATGGGAGAGCACACCTAACGCGTGATCCTTTAAGACGATTTGAGGATATTCCAAACAATTATCCAAGCACATCGGTACATTTATTAGAAAATGATTCTGATATATCTGATGAGATAATTACAAAGATTCAAACCATCAGAGATAGATATCCATCTGTGGAGCAAGGGGATATTGCAATAATTTTTATTGACAAGGCTAATTATATTTATGATGAAATATCAACATTAAGAATTAAAATAAAGGATAAATATAATTGGGATTCTAATATATCCTTTGAGACAAAGGATAGACTAACTGACAAGTTATTTATTTCCAATATAAATAATGCTAAAGGCTTGGAGTTTCCTTTTGTAATTTGTTTTGCAAAACAACTTCATTATTATCCTGGTTTCAGAAATGCACTTTACACAATGATGGCGAGATCGTTTCTAGAAAGTCATTTGTTACTCAGTAATGATACAGATTCAAACGTATATAATGCAATATCAACCGGTTTAGAACAGTTGATATCTTGTAATGAATTAAATGTCAGGATACCAACGGCCGAAGAAATTGAGAAGCAAAAAGATTTATTTATCCTTGCTGAAGGTATATCTATTGAAAAATCAGTTAAACGTTATTGCGAACCAAGAAAAGCAACGCCCCGCTTGGTCGCTAAAATTATCAGCACAGTATCTTCAATGCTTGAAGGTATTGATGATTATACTGAGGAGTATTTACTATCGATAATTGAGGCTGAATATATTAGGAATAAAAAGTTATGAGTATTTACTTATTTTCTAACATACCTGATTATCATATTTCAGATTTTGTACCTGTAAGAGACTCTTATGATAATTTCCTCAACGTATTGACATTTATAGAAATAGTCAACTGTTGCGGACATTGCAGAACTCTAAAAGAGAGTGATGCAGAGTTGGCAATATTTACAGGCAATTCAACTCGTATTTTAATTAAAAAAGATCTTGGTTACTATACAATGTATTTACCGTTTCAGATAATTGATTATGTCGGTAATATTAGCTTCAATTATGATGAATGTAATATGCCTGTAACTTCATCTTTTATATCCATAATGAGAAGTTGTATTAAGTCTTGCCGGGATTATGGATACTCACATGAAGATATATTGGAAAATATCATTTTGAATTATAATCTTGAATTAAAAGATGCTGTAAATTATTGTGACGTTTTTACTAATTTGATAACTGAAGATCATGGATACTTTAGATTTGATGATGATATTATAAATGAAAATGGTCGGGTTCATCCAAGATATCATTTTGACTTTTATTATAAAAATTCATCTTCGATAAAGGTTGGAGTTAATCGAGTTGTCAATTTTGATTTCTTTAAAAAATTATTTGATCGTGAATCTGATAGGCCTTATATGAACTAATTATTGGTGCTTACATGTTATAAATGAACGAGTTATTAATTAAGGCTGGTATTTTCCAGTCTTAGTTTTTAATAATCAATTAGTTTATAATAATCAAGGTTTTTATTTCTTTCCTGTAAGTTAGTTTCCCACTTTGAAGCCATGACGCAGTACTATCATTATCGTGGTTGGGGAGGGTATACAACGGATTTCCCGGGGCGGGATAAACAAACATACAGGGAGTTAGGGTGGGAATAATATTTTTAGACAATAATTAGATTAGGTTTCCGTATCACAAATAGAGAGAGTTAAATATAACTCTAAAAGAGTCATTAAAGTGAAAATTATTTCTCAATGAAACGTAAGTTTCCAGTTATCACATTTCCGCGATCCCCCTCGAGTTTTTTAGGTTTCCAATAATTTTAAACCAAACCACTGTTGACTTATCCAGTATAAAAAACAGAAAGTATTGCCCAGAAAGCAATCAAAGGTAACCGAAGAAAAAATTCGCCCCCGAAAGGTGCGCCAACACCAGACGAGGGCTAACCACAACGTAACTTGCATAAGGAGTCACATCATGGCTAACGCCGATAGTAACACATTCGCGTACACGGAAATGACGAAGGATCAAACGATTATTGCTCAGGACATCGCAGCGTTATTAAAAATGCCGCTGGGCGCAAAGGACGATTTATTTCATGTGCTGGATATTTGCAACTGCTGGATGGATGAATTAGCCGAAACACATAGCCACGCGGAATACATCGCACTGGTGGGGCGTTTGCTGGCGGGGTTTAACGTGCTGAGAGTGGTGTTAACCCATCCGCTGCCGCAGCATCTTATTGAGCGGTTAACGGTGGAAGAGGGGCAAGCGGCGGCGCCCTGCACCGTGTCAGAGGCCGATTCCGATATGCTCTGTGAGTATTGCAGCGCCGTAACCCAGGTGCTGCTGGGCCAGCAGCTGGGGCAGGCTCAACAGGTGCAAATGACGGATCTTCTCAGCCAGCTGTTCAGTCTGCTGGAAGAGAATTTAACCGCGCCACGCTTCGTGCGCACGAAGAAAGGGCTGGCGTGGACTAACGGCGAACTGGTGCAGGGTCTGCACTAAATAAGCGGCGGCCGCCTTCGCTGTGACAAAGCACGGCGAAGGCGGGCAGGGAAAGTTAGTTTCAGTGTGGTTGTATCTTAAAGCGAACCTACGTGGCATCGTCAGATATTGACAGCACCTTCCCGCTGTAGGCGACTGAAATAACGTTTTTATCATCCACCTGAATGTCGGTTATCGTGCCATAGCCGACAACGATTGGTGTCGCAGTACTTAACTGGCGGGCAATATCGCTGTCGTCGCCACTTAATTGACTGCTCAGGTAGTAGCGCCAGGCGACAGGGACGGTTGTACTGTAAGCATCCCAACTTCAGTTCCATGCACTTTTTGAGTGTTCCAGTTTTTCAGCCATCAGCCGGTACTCTTCCGGCGTCAGGTTATTCAGGGATTCATGAGGCCGCTCGTTGTTATATTCCATCAGCCAGCGCTCGGTAATCTCCCGTGCTTCATTCAGTGTTCTGAACAGGTAAAAATCCAGGATTTCTGTCCGGTACGTCCGGTTAAAACGCTCAATAAAGGCATTCTGCGTTGGCTTGCCGGGCTTAATAAATTCCAGTAACACACCATGCTCCTCAGCCCATTGTGCCAGCGCCAGTGAGACCAGTTCTGGCCCGTTATCCATCTGCATCTTTAGCGGATAACCGCGGTTTGCCACTATCCTGTCCAGCACTCTCACGACGCGTTGTGCCGGGATATTCAGGTCGATTTCTATCGCCAGGGCCTCACGATTAAAATCATCCACTACATTGAATGTCCGAAAGCGTCTGCCGCAGACCAGCGCATCGTGCATAAAATCTATCGACCAGCTCTGGTTAAGTGCCTCAGGCGTCATCAGTGGTGCCGGATTACGCACTGGCAGCCGTTGTTTTCCCTTACGACGAAAATTCAGTTTCAGCAGACAGTAAATTCGGTGAACGCGTTTATGGTTCCAGGCGTTGCCTTGCCTGCGTAGCAGCTGGAACAGCTTCTTAAAACCATATCGCGGATAACGTTCTGCCAGTTCGGTCAACGCCAGGACCACCGGCTCATCACGCCGGGTGTCGGGCTGATAAAAATATACCGTCCTGCTCAGCGATAATGTCCTGCACGCCTGGCGAATGCTCATGGCAAATTGTGCCGTCAGATAGCTGACGAGCTCCCGCTTTATCGCTGGTTTTAAAGCTTTTTTTCGATAACGTCTTTCAGGGCCCGGCATTCAAGGCTGAGATCGGCAAACATCTGTTTGAGACGACGGTTTTCGTCCTCAAGATCTTTCATCTTTTTGATATCTGAAGCCTCCATCCCGCCATACTTTGCTTTCCAGTTGTAGTACGAGGCTTCAGATATTCCCGCTTCGCGACAGACATCTTTGACGGTGCGGCCTGCTTCGACAGACTTTAGTACAGTGATGATCTGGTGCTCGGTGAATCGGGCTTTACGCATGGCGATCTCCTCAGGGGACATAATCAGTATGTCGGAAGATCTCTAAAAGTGAATGGTTCGGTTTGCCGGGATGCTTACAGTACCACCGCTGCTTTGTTCTGTCATATACAGCCAGGTGTTGTGGTTAACCTGATATGTCCGTTTCAGGGGATGGATCGGGTTTGAGGGGCTGAAGTTCATCCAGGCATAGCCAATCACAACCATCAGCAGGACGGCCGTTAAAAGCCGATGTAGCCATTTAATCGCCAGCATGTATTTATGTCCTTATAAATCTACTATCCATGTGGAGGGTAAGGACTAAGGCATCAGCATTCAACGCAGCAGTGATAAGGAAAGTCCTGAATAGTCAGTAAGTGTTAAGCCGCTCCAAAATTCAGATTCACTTAAGACGAAAACTCATCGTCATCGTCCAAAGCTTTCGCCCGCTGCTTCATAAAAACAACTTCCTGCGGGCTGGACAGATTCACCTCATTTTTGCGCAGCAGCTTGAGGATATTAAACAACAGTTCGCTTTTGCTGGAGCCGACCATGCGCGGGCTGGCCACGTAGCCGGTCACGCTCAGGATAATGCCTTCCGGCCCCAACTGGCTGAAGCGCACATACGGCGCAGGCGTCGGCAGGATCACCTCATAGTCCTGGTAGGCGCTGAGCAGTAAATCGCGCACCAGCTCCGGGTCAATGTTGGTCGGGAAGGTCAGGGCGATGGTGACCACCCCTTGCGCGTTGCCCATCGTGGCGTTGCGCACGTTCTGGGAAATCAGCTGCGAGTTGGGGACGATCATCGTCGAGCGGTCGCTGAGCTGGATCTCCGTGGCGCGCACGTTGATCCGCCGCACGTCGCCCTCAATGCCGCCGATGCCGATCATATCGCCGACCTTGACCGGGCGTTCGGTCAGCAGGATCAGGCCGGAGATAAAGTTCTTCACAATCTCCTGCAGGCCAAAGCCGATCCCCACTGACAGGGCGCTGACAATCCAGGCCAGGTTGTTCCACTGAATGCCCAGTGCGGCCAGGGTGATGAGGATCAGCAGCACGTAACCGACGTTGGTAAACAGCGTAATCAGCGAGGCGCGAATGCCGATATCGGTAATGGTTTTGGGCAGCAGCTCCTGGCTGAGCCAGCGCTGGGTTACGCGCAGAATGTACAGGCCAATCACCAGGCAAAGTACGGCGTTCAGCAGGTTGCCGGGCACGATGTGCAATTGCTTCAGCCCGTCGCCGCTTAAAATCGTCACCAGCTTGCTGATAAGCAGGCTCGGCGTGGTGGTGCCGAAGGTGCCGTTAAACAGCGCGATAATGGTCATGAGTATCAGCGCGCATTTGGTGAAGGCAGTAAACACCACGGCCAGCTGTTCAAGGTGTCGGTCTTTAAACCGCAGCGACTTTTTCATTGCCTGGCCGGGGGCGGTGTGCGGTGAAAACACGGCGGCGAAAAAGTCGGTGGCGAAGGTCACCAGATAATAAAACGCCACCAGCACCATGCCGAACCAGATGACCTGGTAAGTCAGGTAGCGGGCAAAGGCAATGTAGCCGACAAGCAGCGAAGCCAGAATCGCAAGCGAAGCGAGCATGACCAGCAGGCAGACTAAGGCGTCGATCCGGGAGCGCTTCTCGGCGGGCTCGCCATTTTTTTCCAGCCGCCGGTGGGCGTGCTGCACGCGCAGCATCATGGTCAGCAGCACGCTGGCCATAACGGCAGCAATCAGCCCGTTGGCGCGGATCGCGGTGCCGAGGCTGGCGCCAATCGTATTATTAATCAGGTCGAGGCAGCCAATGAGCAGGCCGAGAATCGCCAGCAGCGGCGGGAAGTAACGCACGCTTTCCGCCACGCTGTCGTCGAGCTGCACCAGCCGCCACGAAGGGCGGTTCAGGGAAAGAAACGCGCGGCCAGCGCCATAAATCAATGAGCAGAACACGGCCAGCTGCACAAAGCCGTCGACAAAATCGTTCACCTGGGGAGAGAACTCCGTCCCCCGGGAAAAGGCGCTTTTCACAATGGAAAGTGCCAGCGCGATAGTAAACATGGTCACTAACGTGCTTGCCAGAGTATTGAAGCTGCGGCGCAGGCGACCATCCGGCAACCAGGTGATGGCGATCCAGACCAGCAGCCGCTCAATCAGGTAGCAGCCAGCCAACACAATCGCGGCGGCAGCCACGAACAGCCAGAAGGTGCCCCAGAACAACTCGGGTTCCCAGGCCGCCTGCCAGGTTTCCAGCAGTTGCTCGCCAAAGGCATTGAAGCGCTGGATATCCACGGCCTGGGTGTCGGCTTCCTGCAGCCAGAAGGTGGCGCTCAACATGCTCCCGCTGTTCGACGCCAGCTGGGATTTAAAATAGGTGCGGCGGAGATCGTTTATCTGGATGCCCAGCGCCCGGATGTTGGTTTGCAGGCTTTGCGAGGTGCTGATGGCCTCATCAATCTGCTTTTTGTCGCTGTTCAGCGCGTTGCGCTGCCGGGACACGCTGGCGGTTTCATTCCCCGCAGCGGTCTCCGGGGCAGGCCCCAGCACCTGCAGCTGAGCCTGCACTTTGTCGTGCATCGGCTGCAGCAGCGCGGTCAGGCTATCCACCTCCACGCCGAGCTTTTGCGTGGTGTCGAACAGCTTAATCAGCCGGCTGTCAGTATTGGTCTGCGAAACCTGCTGTTTAATGTTGTCTATCTGCGTCTTGTATTGCTTTAGCTGCCCGGCAATCTCTTTCAGGCTGGGTTCCTGGTCTTCAGTCGGGGCCGCCAGGCTGCTTTGGGCCGTCAGAAACAGGCCGACAAATAACAGGCAGGAGAGGAGGAAGGTATGCAGCGATTTGCTCATGGGATGGCGCTCAATGTCCCTATTAACGTTCACCCAAGTATGGGCAGGCGCTAATCAGATTGCCATTTTTTATCACCGGCAGGCCAGAGGGGTTACTTATCCTGCTAGTCTGAAAGATCTGCTCGCCAGCTTCCGGTCATACTCTTGTCAGATTCGGCTGGTTTAATCGTCGCAACGGAAAAAAGGGACATAAAATGATGAAAAAACATGTGTTGTTGACGGTGATGCTGGCGGCAATGAGTGCTTCTGCTCTGGCAAAATCCACCTTAACGCTTTACACCAGCCAGCCCAATGAAGATGCGCAGACCACCGTCAGCGCCTTCGAAAAAGCGAACCCGGACATCGAAGTGAAATGGATCCGCGACGGCACCAGCAAGCTGACCGCCCGTTTACAGGCGGAAATGGCGGCCGGAGGCGCAGTGCCGGACGTGCTGCTGATTGCCGACAGCGTGACCATGGAATCCCTCAAGCAGCAAAACCTGCTGGCGGCCTACAAATCGCCGGAAGCGGCGCGCTTCGATGCCCAGCTCTATGACAAAGATGGTTATTACTATGGCACCAAACTGATTACCACCGGCATTGCTTACCACAGCAAAGCCCCGGTCAAGCCCACTTCATGGCTCGATTTGCTCAAACCCGAGCTGAAGAACATGACCACGCTGCCAAGCCCGCTTTACTCCGGCGCGGCGCAGATCCACCAGGCCGCGATCATGGGCGCCCCGACGCTGGGCTGGGATTACTACGAAAAACTGAAGGCCAACGGGGCGATGCCGCAGAGCGGCAACGGCGCGGTAATGAACGCCATTGCCTCCGGCAGCAAAGCCTACGGCGTGCTGGTCGATTACATGGCGATCCGTGAGAAAGCCAAAGGTGCGCCGATTGAGTTTGCCTTCCCGACCGAGGGCGTGAGCATTGTCACCGAGCCGGTGGCGATGATGAAGGGTGCTAAAAATCCCGAAGCGGCAAAATCGTTTATCGACTTTGTGCTCTCCAAAGCGGGGCAGGAGCTGGTGCTGAAACAGGGCTACCTGCCGGCCGATGCCAGCCTGCCGGTGCCGCAGGGCTTCCCGCCGCGTGACAGCATCAAAATCATGCCGTTTGATGCCGCCAAAGCGCTGGCGGACACCGACGCGAACAAAAAGCGGTTTGCCGACCTGTTCGGTAGCCGCTGATTGATGTTCAGCCCGGCATTGTCCCGCCCCGACGACGGCAGCCTGATGAAAGGGCTGCTGCGCCTGCTTATCGTCGTCATTGCGCTCTTAAGTCTGCTCCCCAGCCTGCAGTTGCTGATCTCCGCGCTGCTGGACTGGCGGCTGGGCGGCCAAAGCAGCCTGGGCCGCGTGCTCAGCAACCCAAACACCTGGGTCGCACTCTGGAATAGTGTGTATACCAGCGGTCTGGGGGCGCTGCTTTCCCTCCTGCTGGGCAGCCTGTTTGCCTTTTGTCTCGGCCTGATGAACATCCGGGGCCGCCAGGCCTGGGCGTTTCTCTTTATGCTGCCGATGATGATCCCGCCGCAGGTCACGGCCCTGAGCTGGCTGCAGCTGTTCGGCCCCGGCAGCGTGCTGCTCAACAGCCTCGGCCTGGCGCCGGGGTTTGGCAGCCCCAATCCGCTTTATTCGGCGGAAGGGATCGCCTTCCTGCTTGGCATCCAGCACGCGCCTCTGGTGTTCCTGACCCTGCGCACGCAGCTGCAGAGTCTGCCGCAGGAACAAATTGAGGCAGCGAGGCTGAACGGCGCTTCTCTTTGGCGCGTTTTCATCGACATTATTCTGCCGCTGTGCCGACCCGCGCTGTGGGCCGGGGCGGCGCTGGCCTTTGTTTCCGCCCTCGGCAACTTTGGCATCCCGGCGATGCTCGGCATCCCCATCTCTTATTTCGTGCTGCCCGTGTACATCTACCAGACGCTCTCCAGCTTTGGCCCGTCGATGCTAAACGAGGTGGCTTCGCTCTCGGTGCTGATGGGCGTGCTGGCCGTCGCTATTGTGACGTTGCAGGGCATCATGCAGCGGCGTTACGCTTTGCCGCTGATCGGCATGGCGGGGCGGGCGGCAAGTATTGCGACAGGGAAAGGACGGCTGGCGGTGGAGATCCTGCTCGCGCTCGTGCTGGGCGGGATGCTGGTGGCCCCGCTGCTGGCGCTGATCGCCACCTCGCTGGTGCCAACCCTGGGCGTGCCGCTCAACGGCGACACGCTGACGTTTGCCGCGTGGGGAAGCATTTTTGATGAGCAAAGTGCCACCTGGCGGGCGCTGACTAACAGCCTGCTGCTCTCCGTCAGTGCCGCCGCGCTGCTGATGGCGCTGAGCCTGCCGCTGGCCTGGCTGCTGGTGCGCCGTCCCAGTCGGCCTTTGCGCTGGCTGCACAGCCTGATCGACATTCCCTACACGCTGCCCGGCGTGGTGCTGGCCATCGCCTGCATTCTGCTGTTTGCGCGCCCGCTGCCGCTGCTGAACGTCAGCCTCAGCGGCACGCTGACGATTATCTTCTTTGCCTACCTGGCCCGCTTTCTTACCGTCTGCCTGAAGCCGGTTCACACCAGCATGCTGCAGCTGGATCCGGCGATGGAAGAGGCCGCGAGCCTGGCAGGAGCGGACGCCTCCCAACGGTTACGCCATATCGTGCTGCCGCTGCTGGCTCCGGCGGCTTTTGCCGGTGCACTGTTGGTATTTCTCACGGCGGTGAACGAGCTGACTGTCTCCGCGCTGCTCTGGAGCGCCGGGAAAGAAACCCTCGGCGTGGTGGTGTTTAACCTCGATGAAAGCGGCGACAAGGTGATGGCCTCGGCGATTTCCGTGCTGGTGGTGGGGCTGGTTGCCGTGGTGATGCTGTTACTCGGCGCGCTGGGCCGTTATTTACCGAAAGGAGTTATTCCATGGCAGAGCTAAAGCTGGACAAACTCAGCAAATTCTTTGGCGACCAGGCCGTGGTGAAGGATCTCAGCCTGACGATCCCGTCCGGGGCGTTTACCGCCCTGCTGGGACCGAGCGGCTGCGGCAAAACCACCACGCTGCGGATTGTGGCCGGGCTGGAGTCGCTGAGCGGCGGCCGCCTGTGGCTGGGCGAGAAGCTGCTGGCCGACAGCGGCACCCACGTTCCGCCGGAACAGCGTGACATGGGCATGGTGTTTCAGTCCTACGCCCTGTGGCCGCACATGACCGTGGGCGAGAACGTTGGCTATCCGCTGAAGCTGCGCCAGGTAAACGGCGCGGCCAGGCAGAAACGCGTGATGGAGGCGCTGGAAGTCGTGGAGCTTGGGGCCTATTTCGGGCGCTCGCCTCAGGAACTCAGCGGCGGGCAGCGGCAGCGGGTGGCGCTGGCACGTTGCCTGGTCTCGGAGCCGCGAGTGGTTCTGCTCGATGAACCGCTGGCGAACCTCGACCGCCATCTTCGCGCCACCATGGAGCAGACTTTTCGCGAGTTTCACCGCCGCACGGGGGCGACATTTGTCTACGTCACGCACGACCAGGCGGAGGCGATGGCGCTCGCCAGCCATATCGCGGTGATGCATCAGGGCGAACTGATGCAGTGGGGCACTCCGCAGCAGCTTTATCAGCAGCCGCAGAATAGCTGGGTGGCCGGGTTTATCGGCCAGGGCAGCGTGCTGTCCCTCGCCGTTTCGCCGGGCTTACAAAGTCTGGATCTCGCGGCATTGCATGGCGGCCTGGATCAGCCGGGGCGCGATAAAACCGTGCCGGTTCTGGTGCGCCCGGAGCATGTGCAGATCGCAGGCAGTGGGCCGGTGGCCAGCGTCGAAAGCTGTATTTATCAGGGGGAACGCTATCTGCTGGAGCTGCGTTTGCAGGACGGGCAGGCGCTGAGCGCGTTTCATTCTGCGCCGCTGGCGGTGCGGCAGAGCGTGAATGTGCAGCTGTTGCAGGGCTGGCGGCTGGATGCGGCGTGACAATTACGCCGTTGGCAGGAATATCCCGCCTTCACCGCGATAAACGGCAAAGGCGGGGCAGGGCTTTAGTCTTCGAAGAACCAGTAGCCGCTGTTCACCAGGGCGGCTAACGTGGCGAGGAAGGAAGGATCTTCCAGCGCATCGCCAAACTTCTCCGCGTCCAGCTTAATGTGGCTGGCCAGCGCTTCCACCGCCGGGCGGTGCGGGCTGTCGAGCTTCTCGCCGTTCACGTACACCTCTCCGGCCACGCGGAGCACGCGCAGGCCACCCAGGCGCACCAGCTTGTCGCCCTGCTGCAGCGCGTCGTAGATCTCATCCGGCTGATAAGGCGGCTCCGGCGGCGCAACGTCCAGCTCGTGGCGGGACTGGGTAATAAACTCGCCAAACCAGCTGTGGAAGGTCTCCGGCTGGTTAACGATGTCCAGCATCATCTCGCGCAGCTTGTCGATCTCCTGAGGCAGAATATCTGCCGGGTGCTGGCGCTCAGGCACGTCCGGGTCGGTATAGCGTAACCCGCCCAGCTCGCGCTGCAGCACGTAGTCGGCAAAGCCGCTGATCAGCTCGCGGCCGCTTGGGGCGCGGAAGCCGACGGAGTAGTTCAGCGCATTTTCCAGCGAGTAGCCTTCGTGCGGGAAACCCGGCGGAATATACAGAATGTCGCCCGGCTCCATCTCTTCGTCGATGATGGCGTCGAACGGCTCAACCTGGAGCAGGTCCGGGTGCGGGCAGTGCTGTTTCATGGCGACTTTTTCGCCCACGCGCCAGCGGCGGCGGCCCACGCCCTGAATAATAAACACGTCGTACTGATCCAGGTGCGGGCCTACGCCGCCGCCTGGCACAGAGAAGGAGATCATCAGGTCGTCAATGCGCCAGTCGGGCAGGGCGCGGAAGGGGCGCATCAGGGCGCTGGAAGGTTCATGCCAGTTGTTCACGGCCTGCACCAGCAGCGACCAGTTGTTCTCGCCGAGGTGATCGTAGCTCTGGAACGGGCCATGGCTGACCTGCCATTTGCCGCCCTGGTGGCTCACGAGGCGGCTGTCCACCTCGCTTTCCATGGCCAGACCGGCCAGCTCATCCGGTGAAATAGGGTCGATGAAGTTTTTAAAGCCGCGCTTCAGCACCACAGGGCGTTTTTGCCAGTAGCGTGCAATAAAGTCGGGCCAGTTTAAATCCAGGTGATAATCCATATTATTGTCTTCCTGCAGATGGAGGAGCCTGACACGGATTATAACGGATGGCGAGCCGGGTTACGGGACTATTTCACCCTTCATTCTGTTCCGGCTGCTGGCGGGCAAAAATCACTTCCATGCGCGCGCCGCCCAGAATACTGGCACTGGTCTGGATCTCGCCGTTGTACTGCTCGACAATTTCTCGGGCAACCGACAGCCCGACGCCCTGGCCAGGCCTCAGCGTATCGGCCCGCTGACCGCGATCGAAGACCATCGCACGTTTGCTTTCCGGGATGCCGGGACCGTCGTCTTCCACGATCAGGTGCAGCGCGTCGTCGGTCTGGCGGGCGGTCACTTCCACAAACTCCAGGCAGTATTTGCAGGCGTTATCCAGCAGGTTGCCCATCACTTCCATAAAGTCATTTTGCTCGCCGATAAAGGTGATTTCCGGCGAAACGTCCAGCGTGATGTTCACCCCTTTGCGCTGGTAAACCTTGTTCAGCGCCGAGCACAGGTTGTCCAGCAGCGGGGCAACGGAATGCAGTTCCCGACTAAGCAGGGCGCTGTTGCCGCGCATGCTGGCGCGATGCAGGTAGTAGCCGATCTGCTGAGAGATGCGGCTGATCTGCTCCAGCATCACCGGTTCGGCCTGCTCGACGTTCATCTTGTCGGTGCGCAGCGACCGCAGGGTCGACTGCAGCACGGCGAGCGGCGTTTTCAGGCTGTGCGTTAAGTCCGTCAGCGTGGTGCGGTACTTGTCGTGGCGATCGCGCTCGGTGCGCAGCAGCTGGTTAAGGTTACGCACCAGGCTTGTCAGCTCGCGGGTTGTTTCCGGGTTGAGGCTGTCGCGGTCGTGTTTTTCCAGCTCGCGCACTTCCTGAGCGAGTTCCTGAATCGGGCGCAGGCTCCACCACGCGGCAAGCCACAGCAGCGGCACTACCAGCAGCAGGTTGGCCAGCAGGACGTAAATAAACCAGCTCCACACCATGTACGAACGCTTCAGCTCGATAGGAATGGTGTCCACCACGACCACGGTCAACGCCGGCATGCGCGCCGTCGCCGGGTAGAGGTTGACCGCCACCGAGTGGGTCATCTCGTAGCCGTCGTCGCTTTCGTCATCGTGCATGTCTTTCAACTGGGCCAGGCGATCTTTGTCGTTGTCCAGCAGGGCGCTACTCGTTGCGTAGTCGGCCTCCAGCTCGTGGAAGCCGTTGCCGGTCAGCCACTCTTTCTGGATCTGTTGCACCACGTCCGGGACGTTGCGCTGCATCCACAGCAGTTTGCCGTGCTCGTCGTAAATCAGCGCCATAGTCGGGCTTTGGATACTGATGTTGTCGGGCAAGTCCACCTGCAGCTTGCCGTCCTTCCAGCTGGACAGCGTATAGAACAGGTTACTTTCCCCGCGCAGCAGGCGGAAGGTGGTTTTATCAAAGCTAACGCTGTAGCCCACCAGCGCCACCAGGCCGTAAGCCAGGGACAGCACCATCACAACCGCGGCGGTAGCCAGTAAGAAACGAACCCGCAGCGACAGCGGCAGGATATGGCGAAAAATGTTCAGCATTTAGTGGAGATCGAACCTGTAGCCCTGCCCGCGCACGGTGGTGATCACTTCCTGCGGGTATTCAGCCTGAATTTTTTTACGTAAACGGCCCATCAGCACGTCAATAGTGTGGCTCTCGCGCAGCTCGGCGTCCGGGTAGAGCTGCAGCATCAGCGAGTCTTTGCTGACCACCTTCCCGGCGTTGCGGATGATGGTTTCCATGATGGTGTATTCAAACGCGGTGAGCTTGATCAGGTTGTCGTTAATCGACAGCTCGCGGCGGGACAAATCGACCTGGAACGGCGGCAGGGAAATCACCTGCGAAGCCAGACCGCTGTTACGGCGCATCAGCGCCTGCATACGGGCGACCACTTCTTCCAGATGGAAAGGTTTAGTGACGTAGTCATCGGCCCCGGCGCCCAGAACTTCAACTTTGTCCTGCCAGCCTTCACGGGCGGTTAATACCATGATGGGAATGGTTACGTCATGGCTGCGCCAGCGGCGGATCAGGCTCATGCCGTCTTCATCCGGCAGGCCTAAGTCAACAATTGCGATATCCGGGGTATGTTCATTCAGGAAATAGTCTGCCTCTTTGGCATCCTCGGCCGCATCCACCTGGTGGCCAGCTTCACGCAGCTGCACCTTAAGGTGATGACGCAGCAGGGCATTATCTTCCACGACCAGTACGCGCATTGTATTTCCTCAATCCATTCATAGTATTGATAGTTTAGCGCTAATTATTAATGACAGGAAATAAACCTCGTATAAACAATGCCCTTATGGAGATTAACGCTGAGTCAACAATCCCATTCGGCTGGAGGCCCTCACCCTAACCCTCTCCCAGAGGGAGAGGGGATCAAAATAAACTTTGTCATTTGTTCTCCCCCTCGCCCCTCTGGGGAGAGGGCCGGGGTGAGGGGCAAACTGCAGGCAACAAAAAAGCCCTCCGAAGAGGGCCTTTTTCATTACTTCAGCTCGTCAACCATGGTAATGGCGCGGCCAATATAGTTGGCAGGCGTCATGGCTTTCAGGCGAGTTTTCTCTTCTTCCGGCAGCTCGAGGCTGTCGATGAACTGCTTCATGCCTTCGGCGTCGACGCGTTTGCCGCGGGTCAGCTCTTTCAGCTTCTCGTACGGCTTTTCGATGCCGTAGCGGCGCATCACGGTCTGAATTGGCTCAGCCAGCACTTCCCAGTTGTGATCCAGCTCGTCCAGCAGGCGGTCGCGGTTCACTTCCAGCTTGCTCACGCCCTTCAGGGTGGACTGATAGGCGATCAACGCATAGCCGATACCCACGCCCAGGTTACGCAGCACGGTGGAGTCGGTCAGGTCACGCTGCCAGCGGGACACCGGCAGTTTGCTTGCCAGGTGCTGCAGCATGGCGTTGGACAGGCCGAGGTTGCCTTCGGAGTTTTCGAAGTCAATCGGGTTCACCTTGTGCGGCATGGTGGAGGAGCCAATTTCACCGGCGATAGTTTTCTGCTTGAAGTGGTTCAGGGCGATGTAGCCCCACACGTCGCGGTCGAAGTCGATCAGGATGGTGTTGAAGCGCGCGATGCAGTCAAACAGCTCGGCGATATAGTCGTGCGGTTCGATCTGGGTGGTGTACGGGTTCCACTGAATGCCCAGAGAAGTCACGAACTCTTCGCTGAACTGGTGCCAGTCCACTTCCGGGTAAGCGGCGATGTGGGCGTTGTAGTTGCCGACCGCGCCGTTGATTTTGCCGAGGATTTCAACGTTGCCGAGCTGGCGGAACTGGCGCTCCATGCGGTAAGCGACGTTTGCCATCTCTTTCCCCATGGTGGATGGGGTCGCCGGCTGGCCGTGGGTACGGGACAGCAGCGGGATGTCGCGGTACTGCACCGCCAGATCTTTCACTGCATCGATGATTTTACGCCAGTACGGCAGGACCACGTCTTTACGCGCGGTGTCGAGCATCAGCGCGTGGGACAGGTTGTTGATGTCTTCGGAAGTACAGGCGAAGTGAATAAATTCGGACACCGCGTGCAGGGCAGGGATCGCTTCCACTTTCTCTTTCAGGAAGTATTCCACCGCTTTCACGTCGTGGTTGGTGGTGCGCTCGATGGTTTTGATGCGTGCGGCGTCAGCCTCGCTGAACTCGGCGACGATTTTATCAAGGTAACCGTTTGCGTCCGCATCAAAAGCAGGAACTTCCTTGATCGCTGCGTGCGCGGCCAGCTTTTGCAGCCAACGTACTTCGACCTGTACGCGGAATTTCAGCAGACCGAATTCGCTGAAAATAGCGCGCAGAGCGCTGACTTTGTCGCCGTAGCGCCCGTCAACGGGGGAAACGGCGGTCAGTGAGGATAATTCCATAACAACTCCTGAGAGGTTAACAATGAGCAAGAATTTGTTTGGCCTGATCGGTCAGGCGACGACGAGAAAACATTAACTGCAGGCGGCCACCGCCAACCTGATGCCACAACACGGCGGCACGGATCCCGGCCAGCAGCGCCGCGCGTACTTTACTTTGCACCTGCGGGCTTTGCAGCACGGCAGGGGAACCTGTGACCTGAATACGCGGGCCAAGCGGGCTGATGACATCCACGTAGATCCCGGCCATGGCGCTCAGTAGCGTGTCAGACTCGAGATCAAAGTGTTCCAGCTGGCGCTGCAGGCCATTAATTTTGCTGCCGAGCGTGTCCATCGCGCCTTTGGCAGCGTGGAGTTTACGCTCCAGCACCATCAGGCTGAGCGTATAGCGCGTCAGCTCGGCGTTCAGCCCCTGGCGGCTGCTGGCGTTTAGCACGCCCAGCAGAGTTTCAAGCCCGAGCTTAAGGTTAGCTTCGCTGCCGCCAAAAACATCCAGGGTTGAGCCTGGGTTCTGGTCAATCACGCTGTTGAGCGAGACGTGGAGCGCGTCGCTGTCGCAATGACCCTGATGTGCCAACTGCTGAACCAGACCGGCTGACTGGCAAATGCCGGCCAGCGCGAGAGTAATGTCGTAGTAGTTTTTAGCCACCAGGCTGCGTCCTTGTGTGTAATTAACTGACGAGCGGCAAACGCTGCTCGATAATGCCGCCGCCCAGGCACACTTCGCCGAGGTAGAACACCGCGGACTGGCCTGGGGTGACGGCAGCCACCGGCTCTTCAAAACGCACTTCTATGCGCTCAGCGTCCAGCGGCGTAATCGTGCAGGGGATATCCGTCTGGCGGTAGCGTGTTTTCACCGTGCAGCTCAGCGGCGCGGTCAGCGGCTCGCGATCCACCCAGTGAAGCTGCTGGGCAATCAGCCCGACCGACATCAGACGCGGGTGATCGTGACCCTGCGCGACGATAAGAATATTGTTGGCGACGTCTTTATCGACCACGTACCAGGGATCTTCAGACCCTTCTTTGGTGCCGCCGATGCCGAGGCCTTTACGCTGACCGAGGGTGTGATACATCAGCCCCTGGTGCTCGCCGACGGTTTCGCCGTCCACGGTAATAATTTTACCCGGCTGGGCTGGCAGGTAGCGGCCCAGGAAGTCGCGGAACTTGCGCTCGCCGATGAAACAGATGCCGGTGGAATCTTTTTTCTTCGCGGTGACCAGATCCAGCTCTTCAGCAATGCGGCGCACTTCCGGCTTTTCCAGCTCGCCGACCGGGAACAGGCTTTGGGCAATCTGTTCGTGGCTCAGCGTATAGAGGAAGTAGCTCTGGTCTTTGTTGCCGTCCAGGCCGCGCAGCAGTTGGCTTTTACCGTTCACGTCAGCGCGGCGCACGTAGTGGCCGGTAGCAATGTAGTCGGCACCTAAATCTTCGGCGGCAAATTCCAGGAAGGCTTTAAATTTGATCTCTTTGTTGCAGAGGATATCCGGGTTTGGCGTGCGCCCAGCTTTGTACTCTTCGAGGAACAGTTCGAACACGTTGTCCCAGTACTCTGCGGCAAAGTTAACGGTGTGCAGTTCAATGCCCAGCTTGTCGCAAACGGCCTGCGCATCGGCTAAATCTTCCGC
Organism: Cedecea sp. Ae19-4; assembly: GCF_059801165.1. Taxonomy (NCBI): domain Bacteria; kingdom Pseudomonadati; phylum Pseudomonadota; class Gammaproteobacteria; order Enterobacterales; family Enterobacteriaceae; genus Cedecea; species Cedecea sp. Ae19-4. The sequence goes on from NZ_JBCHWG010000001.1 coordinate 977,741, forward strand.
TGCGGTGCAGTACTCCTCGCCATCGTCTTCTTCCCAGTTCTTCATGAACAGGCCTTCCACCTTATAGCCCTGCTGCATCAGCAGGTAAGCGGAAACGGAGGAATCGACGCCGCCGGACATCCCGACGATCACTTTTTTCTGGCTGTTATCAGACATGGAGAGACTCACGACATTGAACTTCAAAGCGGCGTATTCTATCACGCAGGCCGCTACTTGACACCCTCTGTAAACGGCCAGTTAAAAGCCCCCAGCACCGACAGGGGATAACGCGGCTCCTGCTGGTAACAGCGGATGCTTTCCGCCACCAGCGGCGAGCGCAGATTTGCCGCATTGAGAATGGCTTCTGCATCGAGCCACAGGCAGCGGTCAATGTCGCTGTCGTGCGGGGTGGTCGGCAGCTGCTTATCCAGATCGATAGCAAACAGGAAGCGCAGGAAAGGCGTGTTGTCCGGGGCGATCCACTGGTGCATGCGGATAAAGCTCTGCGGCTCGGCGGTAATCCCTGTTTCTTCCCACAGCTCGCGCTTCGCGGCTTCAAGCAGCGTTTCGTCGGCTTCGAGGTGCCCGGCGGGCTGGTTCCACAGTGCTTTGCCGTGAATGGTTTCTTCGACGACTAAAAACTGACCTTCAGCCTGAACAATGCAGGCCACGGTGACGTGGGGTTTAAACATCGCTTCTCCTGGGTTAAAGCGGTTTGTCGATTTTGGCGTAAATGGCATCCAGCGCGCTGAGGCGTTTGTTGTACTGTGCGGTCAGACATGTGGTGTCAGACCCACAGCGTTGGCGCTCTTTGAGCCACGCTTGCTGCTGATCCTGCATGGCGCCCTGGCCACCCATGGCAAACAGCCCTTTTAAGAACTGATATTTGGTGGCCATTTCGACGTCTTTATCATTCAGCGCCCGATGGGCACAAATCGCTTTTTCATCTGGCGCATTGGCTTTGGCGCAGTCAAAACTTGCCGCGCCTGCGGTGGCGGAGCCGATAAGTAAGCTCAGCAGCAATATCTTTTTCATTTTGGTTGCTCCGGAGGGACTTCGCGCCACTCGCCGTTGGCCAGGCCTGCCAGCGTGTAGTCGCCCATGGCGTAGCGAATCAGGCGCAGGGTAGGGTGGCCCACGTGCGCCGTCATGCGGCGAACCTGGCGGTTACGGCCTTCATAAAGCGTGATCTTTAGCCAACTGGTGGGGATCGCCTTACGTTCGCGAATCGGCGGGTTACGCGGCCACAGCCATTCTGGCTCGGCAACCAGTTCGGCGCCTGCCGGCAATGTGGGGCCGTCGTTCAACTCGACGCCGTTGCGCAGGGCGTTAAGCGCTTCTTCCGTTGGCTCGCCTTCCACCTGCACGTAATAGATTTTGCCGGTGCGTTTACCTGGCTGGGTCAGTTTGGCCTGCAGCGCCCCGTCATTGGTGAGCACCAGCAGCCCTTCGCTGTCGCGGTCGAGACGCCCCGCGGCATAGATGCCTTGTAAAGGAATGTAATCCTTTAGCGTGCTGCGCCCGGCTTCGTCGGTGAACTGCGGCAGCACATCGTAGGGCTTATTGAAGATAACCAGCTTCTTTGGACCGTCAGGCTTCTTGCGCCTGGCGGGTTGTGGGCTGCTGAATCGTTTAACTTGGTGATTCCTAAAAGAAGTTTTGTTCATAGTGTTTTCAGCGCGGGTGGATTGACGCATTATAACGGAAAACATGAGTGATTGGCGCGAGCCCGATATTGCAGTAGTATGAGCCCGCAAATTACAAATCATTAACAAAAAACCAGAAGCGCTCGAAGGAGAGGTGAATGGAAAGCAAAGTAGTCGTTCCGGCGGAAGGTAAAAAGATCACCCTGCAAAATGGCAAAATCAACGTTCCAAACAACCCGGTGATCCCGTTCATTGAAGGGGACGGTATCGGTGTGGACGTGACCCCTGCCATGATTAAAGTGGTGGATGCTGCCGTGGCAAAAGCCTACAACGGCGAGCGGAAAATTTCCTGGATGGAAATCTACACCGGCGAAAAATCTACCCAAGTTTATGGCCAGGACGTCTGGCTGCCAGAAGAAACTCTGGACCTGATTCGTGACTACCGCGTGGCCATCAAAGGCCCACTGACTACCCCAGTCGGCGGCGGTATTCGCTCCCTGAACGTTGCCCTGCGTCAGCAGCTGGACCTGTACGTTTGCCTGCGCCCGGTACGCTACTACCAGGGTACCCCAAGCCCGGTGAAACAGCCTGAGCTGACCGACATGGTTATCTTCCGTGAGAACTCCGAAGATATCTATGCGGGTATCGAGTGGAAAGCGGACAGCGCTGAAGCGGACAAAGTTATCAAGTTCCTGCGTGACGAAATGGGCGTGAAGAAAATTCGCTTCCCTGAGCACTGCGGGATCGGCATCAAGCCTTGCTCCGAAGAAGGCACCAAACGCCTGGTACGTGCAGCCATCGAATACGCGATCACCAACGACCGTGATTCCGTGACCCTGGTGCACAAAGGCAACATCATGAAGTTCACCGAAGGCGCGTTCAAAGACTGGGGCTACCAGCTGGCTCGCGAAGAGTTCGGCGGCGAGCTGATCGACGGCGGCCCGTGGGTGAAAATCAATAACCCGAATACCGGCAAAGAGATCGTTGTAAAAGACGTGATCGCCGATGCGTTCCTGCAGCAGATCCTGCTGCGTCCTGCAGAATACGACGTGATCGCCTGTATGAACCTGAACGGGGACTACATTTCTGATGCCCTGGCGGCACAGGTTGGCGGCATCGGTATCGCCCCGGGCGCAAACATCGGTGACGACTGCGCGCTGTTCGAAGCGACCCACGGTACCGCACCTAAGTACGCAGGCCAGGACAAAGTGAACCCAGGCTCCATCATTCTGTCCGCAGAAATGATGCTGCGTCATATGGAATGGTTCGAAGCGGCAGACCTGATCGTTAAAGGTATGGAAGGCGCTATCGAAGCTAAGACCGTAACTTATGACTTCGAGCGTCTGATGGATGGCGCTAAGCTGCTGAAATGTTCAGAGTTTGGCGACGCTATCATTAAACACATGTAATCAGCTCTGCTGGTTAATGATAAAGGGAACCTGATGGTTCCCTTTGTTTATTATTATATTTTGAATGGTTATCAAAAATTTATCAAAACTAGTTATCAAAATGACAATAAGCTCTGGGGCAAAATGTTCACAAAGTTATTTGATACGCTTGAAAGAAAGAAATACTTAAAGCGTCATCAGGCAATTATGAGTGCTTTAAAAATAGGTGCGAAGGATGGCGGTGGTTATACAATAAACCATATATTCGCAAAGGGAGATGAGTTCATCATATATGAAGCCGCTGAATTACCTCCGCATGAATCCATTAGAATATATATTAATACTAAAAAAGATGATGACTTAACTTTAATAAATAATTATAACGAAGTTAAGAAGTATATGGATAAGTATAAGGCGGACTGTTATAAATATAAATGCGGGATTGGATATAAACGGCGAGCTGCTACAGCGTTAGCACATGGCATGAACGGAAAAATTGAAGAATCGAAAGAACTATTTGAGAATATATATGATGATATAAAAATTGATCATGATGAAGCAGTGAGGGCAAAATTATGTTATCAAGCTGGAGCTCTTATGCCGGTACTGCTACTTTCAATATCTCTATTACTAGTCTACATTTTAAGAGATAAAGACTTTTTTATCATCAACCCATTGTTTTTAACACTTCCAGTGTGTTTTTTTTGGGGCTTCACTGGGCGGGTACCTCTCAGTGTCTCTATCAATAAAAAATACAGATCAAGAAAAATCGCTCAAAAAAAGGTGTATTTTTATTATGGCTTTGAGCGATGTTTGATAGCTCTGATTGCTGGCGTTATTACTTATGCCGTTATTAAGAGTGGATTGGTGTTTGATATATTTAAAAAAGAGGATAATAAGTATATTTTATTCATTTTGTATTTACTGTCAGGATTTAGCGAGACATTAATTCCAAACGCGCTGAAGAGCATTGAGCGAAAGGTTGAGTAAGAAGTTAATTAGAAATGTTTAATGTTAACCATCCTTTCCCGCGAGGGTCATTGTAACGATCTGTTTGTTGCTGGGATTTATGTCCCAGCAATTTTCTTGTGTCAACACCTTGCTCTTTATATAGCCGCTCGGATAACGAACGCTGCTCATGAAAAGTTGCCGGCGTCCCTTCTCCCCAATCAATTTCTGCTCTGTCTCTGTCTCTGGCTTTGCTGAAGTTCATGGTGATCGTATTGGATTTCACCTGAGCACCTCGTTCAGTTTGGGACGTTGCCCGGAAAAATGAACCATGTGCGGGCTCACCGCATAATCACGGCAGCGGGCCACCACATCGCGGAGGCACCAATCAATGGCGTTACATCGAAGAGACAAAGGAATAGCAATCTTGCTGCCTGTTTTTTCCTGGGGATCACATGAAGGTGATCATCCCAGATATCGCTAAATTTCATTTTGGAAATATCGCCAAGGCGCTGAGCAGTGAGGATGGCCAATAGCATTGCATTACCCAAATAGCGGTGATTTGCATCAGCGATTGCAAATATCTTCTTCCACTCTTCAAGGTTTAATCGCTGACGAGTAATTTTCCGCCGCGGCTGCTTTGTGGCGAGAACTGGGTTGTATCCTGACGGAACTTCCCCAGCGTGCTGAGCTTCTTTGAATACATCGATTAGAACAGAGCGTATGACCTGAGCCATACGGGCCTGGCCCTCAGCAATATACTTGTCGAGTATTTCGGCTGTTATTACATTAATGAAAGAGGATTGGTTATTTTGAACATAAGGGTTTGCTCTTTATTTTATATTTGATAGTGTTTTTTGATAATGTTTTAACCCAATAAAAGGGAACCAAATTTTTCTGCACAGCAAAGAAAATATACTACAGAACACTATAAGGAAAACTGCTTGACTGAAAGGGTAGTTATCAATGTTATCAATTTTCCATGCGTTGATTATATCAGATGATACAAGGATTATAATTCCCACGTAAATTAAGCAGGCAATGGCTGAACTAAAATTTACGAAGAATGCTGTTGTATAATTTATATGAGGAGTGGGGTGTAGTGTTGTTATGTTTACCAGTCCTCGTGTCTCGTGTTCCGTTATCGTATTACTCAATTCATTTCTAACTGAAATATATAAATTGGCTCGCTCAGGGTTTGAGTATCGAGTGAGGTCCTTTAGCGCTTTTCTTTTTATTAAATCACTTGCAATTTTTACTTCCTTCTCATTAAAGATTTGATTTTTGTTTTCAATTATGTCTTTCCATGTACTGATTTTATCATTCTTCATACTCGTAAACATATCAAAGATAGACTTGAAAGGTGCCTTGTTTAATATGAAAAAAAACAATACAATTACCAAGGAAATTTTTTGTATTGCATCAATGTATGCCGTATTGATACCTGTAATGGTATTGGCTTGAGTAATGAATTCATTGATTTCAGAAATTAAGGGCATTTTTTGTTCCATTATGATGTTTCAATGAATTATTCAGAAAGGTTAGTGGGAAATCAACTACCAATATGTTGGCACAGCAGCGACAGCAAACATTCAACGACATGTAGGCCTGCCAACGTGATGTTGCTGCTCTGGACTCGAAATACACTCAGGAACTGGCAGATGCAAAACAGACTATTGAGCAGCTGCAGCACGATGTTGCTGCTGGTGATAAGCGGCTGCGCCTCAACGCCAACTTTAAGCCAGTGAGTACCTCCACCGCCCCCTGCGTGGATGATGCAGCCGGCCCCGGACTTACTGACACCGCTGAACAGGATTATTTTCGTCTCCGGGAACGAATCGAAACCAGCAACAAGCAAATAGCAGGGCTAAAGGAATACATGAAAACACAGTGTCTCAAGTGAACTAATTCGTTAAAATAGTTCCATGAAACTTAGTGAGTGGAAGTCAAGAGTGTTGGATTATTTTCGTACGATAAAGGACGCCTTTTACTGGCAGAAAAAATTAGGATTAAAGCCGTTGGTGATGTTTATCCTAAAGAGTCTCTTCGCTTACATTTTTCTGGTTGGTTTGTATCTTGTTGTGTTCAGGCTTCTAGTGTATACGCCTTTGATAGACTACATGACAGTAGATATTATCAACGAGATTACTGCTAACGTGCTCATTGCCTTACGAATAATTTTGTGTGTTCCAGTGATATTGCATGTTATCAAGACGACGGTCCGAGGGCTCACAGCAGGCACTCACTGAATGCTTGTGTTAATGCTTCCCATAGCGAGGCGGGTTCAGGAATCTAGTTGCAATATACTGTAGTGCGCACTGCCGTATGCCAAGAGCTGGAGACTAAGCCCGCCACGTTATAGGTTTCACCACAACAACTGGCTTCCACTGGTGATTTTTTTCTGCGCATCGCACTCGCCTATCAGAGAGTCTTTCAGTAGTGAGTTTTGGTGATGTCGTTACCTCTCGGGCACTATCGAAGCTAAGACCGTAACTTATGACTTCGAGCGTCTGATGGATGGCGCTAAACTGCTGAAATGCTCCGAGTTTGGCGACGCTATCATTAAACACATGTAATCAGCTCTGCTGGTGATGTGACAATGGGAACCTTAGGGTTCCCGTTTTTTATTGCAAACATCAGCCATAAGATCATTCAACATGCTGATAGGGGGAGAATTCCCAACCCTTCTCCCCCGCAACCAGCCAGTGTGTTAGCTCAATCTGGCTGAGAAACACCTCATCGTGTGACACCACCATCAGGGTGCCATGATACTGATTAAGAAAAGATTCCAGCGTATGCAGGGATACAATATCCAGATGATTACTCGGTTCATCGAGCAATAAAAAGCTGGCGGGCGAGTCAGCATAAATTAGCATTGCCAGCGCAGCTTTAAGTTGTTCCCCGCCGCTAAGTTCGCCGCAGGGTAATGACACACGAGATGCATCCAGTCCAAGCTGGGCAAGTTGCATACGCAGTTGGGATTCCCCCACCTGAGAGTTCACCGCCAGAAGTTGCTCAAGTGCCGTTTTTTGCCGATCCAGAATGGACATCTGCTGGTCAAGATAAGCCGTTTTGGCCCAGACCTCACGATGACCAGACACCGGCGGCAACAGACACGCTAAGGTTTTTAATAATGTTGATTTACCGCACCCGTTGGAACCGACAACACCGATCCGTTGCCCGCCGTTAATGGTCAGCGTTATCTCGCGAAAAGAGGCAGGAACAAAAGGTAAAACGACCTCGTCAAGGGTGGCGACCTTCTGCGGTAATGCCCCGAATGTAGAGGTGATGTGCATGGCGATGTGCGTAGATACCTCAATTTGCTTTATGGCTTGCTGCACCTGCTGGCTGAGCAACGCCCGCACTTGGGTTTGCTGCTTTATCCGTTTTCCTGCTGAAGTCTCACTCCGGCCTTTTTGACGGCCCAGCAATATTTTTGCCTGATTCGCATTCTTACCCTGCCGGGTACCCCGGGATCCGCGTTTTTCAAGTCGTTCGCGTTGTTCACGCAGCGCCTGCTCTTCGCGCTTACGCTCGGTTTTGAGGCGCACCAGGTTTTGCGTGGCGGAGGCAGTCTCCTGCGCTTTCATTTGCTGGTAAAAATCATAGTTGCCGCCGTAGCTGCGTAAACCGAGCGACGATAGTTCGACCATTCGCTCCATCTGCTGCAGCAACGTCCGGTCATGACTGATGAGTAAAAGACCACGGGGCCATTGGTGCAACTGCCGCATCAGCGTCAGTCGGCTGGCGGCATCCAGATGGTTGGTAGGCTCATCAAGGATAAGAAAATCTGCCTCAGATAGCATCGCGCCGATCAGTGCTACCCGCATGGCTTCTCCGCCACTCAGCTGATTGACCGCTGAACCCGGCGAAAGGTAACCCAATCCCGCGGACTCTAACTGCGCCTGCAGCCGCTGGCGAAGGTCCCAATTATCACCCACAAGGTCAAAATCAGCCGGGTCGGTGCTGCCTGCTTCAATGCGATCCAGCGCGGCTAACTGGCTGTCGACTCCCGCAAGCATCGCCACGCTATGATAATGGTGCGGTGTCAGATGCTGCGCCAGATATCTGACACGACCTGAGCAACTACACTGGCCGGAAGTCGGCGCCACCTGGCCTGAAAGAATTTTAGCCAGCAGGCTTTTACCCACGCCATTTCTACCGACCAGAGCAGTATGTCGGTGGTCAAATTGTTCAGTGAGATCTGAGAAAAGGCGTTTGCCATCAGGCAATACAAATGAAACGCGATCGAGCGTAAGAATAGAATTCGTCATGCGATAATCCTGAAATTAATGCACCAAAACAGCCCCGAGGGAAACTGCATAAAGGCCGTCAAAGATGACGGTGGGCATTAATTGCGCATTGGACGAATACCTCTAAAGAGACGTGAAAGTGGGCCGATTATAAAATTGCCAATTTCTGTCTGTCAAATGACATCCAGCGACCAGACCACGGTATTAGATACAACGGGCAGGGAGCAATGTCGGTTTGTTAAACCTGACACCACAGATGGAGATGCCGTGGATGTTCATTATGTTGACGCCTCTTACGAGGCCCGGTGCATCTCTGGCGCAGCATTTAAGCGCCAATGTGCTAAGTTTAACGCCACTATCGGCTGCTTATTACAGGAGTAAATAAGTCAACATCGACTGGCACAGTGCGGTATTAACACACTCGACTGTAGTGGATAAAAACTACAAAAATACACAAAACGTTCGCCGTTTCATGATCGGTGAGTGTGGGCCGCATTTTCGGTTTGATCGTGAATTTATGGCATGGATACGAAATGGCATGCCCAAAAATTTGGGTGATGTCGTTGATGAGTGGAGGCGCAGACATTCATTCTAGAGAAGGAACGCCCGCGTTTCACATTGCGGAGTCCGTCTGGTTCACGCCCGTCCGCATCGCAAACAATCAGCCGCTAATCTAATCACTCATAAGGCGCTCAGCCTGAATCGTCCGTTTAGCCAGTTTCTTTTGCAGAATAATAACGAGAATTGGAAACCCTGATGCGGAAATGGCACATAGCACCAGCAACATATTAATATTCTGGGGCGCTATTTCATCAGTGGGTAAGAGAAAGGCTGACAGGAAAAATGCGGCAGTAGTCATCAGATACATGATTGATGTCTGCAGGGATGCGAATCCCGCCCGTTGCCCGTTATCTGGAAACTGAATGGTAAGCGCCGAGGATGAAACCAGGCGGCTGTATGATGCCCCGAGAAATAAAATAATAAATAACGCCGAATGCGGATAGCCCAGAGCGGGAATTAGCAAACTCAGTATAAAAATGAGGGTTGCGCCAGTAGCCAGACTCGAAGCAGAAAAACGAGAAGTTAATGCGCCAGTCATTTTGCTAGACAGGTACCCGGCAATGCCTCCGGCGAAGAACAGCCAGGACAACTGCTCCAGTGAAGCACCCAACAGCCGGGTCATTAATGGCACCAGAACCGGGATGACCAGCATCGGGCTAAACTGCACCAGCGCATTACCCGAAGCGAACAGGAGAGTATTTCTATCGAGAGGGAGAGCGGGGGGCGTGTCGCAGCAGACCTGATCCCGAGGGATAAAGGAGACAATAAGTGGCAAGGCTAATAAACACAGGGTACTGATTAACCACAAAGCGGGATGCCAGCCATAATGAGTACACAGAAATAATATCGTGGGCATGCCTGCAATGCTTACTACCGAATATGAAGCAATCACCGTTGCCAGCATTTTTCCGCGCAAGTTAGCCGGGGCGTGATTGATCAATATGCTAATCCCCACTCCCATTGTCGTCCCTCCCACCTGGCCCGCACAGAATCGCAATGCCAGCAGAAGGTTAAAACTGGCGGTGAACGTAGTCAAAAACGTCAGCAGGCCCAGCAGCGCCATATTGGCGATTAAAAAACGTTTCTTGTTGAAACGGCCGATCCAGTAAAAGGCAATAATGCCCGACAGGACGGCCCCGAACGTATACATCCCGGAAACATAGCCGGAGAATGAGACGGGAACAGAGAAATCAGCAGCCATAAAAGCAAAAACAGGGTTGAACATCATGTATTCCAGCGCGTTAGTGAACTGGATAAAAGCCATGATAAGCGCTATCCGCATAAGGGATTTATCGTTAAATGTCTGTGTAACCGGTGGCATAGCAGGCACCTGTGAGTGAAAAATGCCTGAGTTTAACGGCTATCAATACTGGTGATTAGGTGGTAAAAATGGCACTTATTATTATCATTTATGGGATAGTTGATGCGTCCGGCGCTTGATTTTAATACCCTGAAAGTGTTCATTGCCGTGGTTGAAAAAGAAAGTTTTGTTGGGGCATCAAAAGTGCTTGAGATGCCGACATCCAACGTGAGCCGCTGTATCTCTCAGTTAGAAGACAAACTGAATATGCAGCTCATTGAGCGCAGCACCCGGCATATGAAACTCACTCAGGCGGGACATTTGCTTTATACCCGAGCGAAGCCCTTAGTGGAGGCGCTCGAGCAAACTGAGACAGAATTAACTTTGCGGCAAGTGCAACTCAAAGGCCCATTGCGCCTGTGTATTCCTAATGAACTGGGGCCTGCATTGCTCGGGTCTGTTATTGCCGATTTCGCCTGCCGACACCCGGACCTGGAAATCAGCTGTGTCACAAATTTGTCCGGGTTGGAATCCCTGCGCGACGATCTGGATTTAGCTATCATTGTTAGCCGCGGCAAGTTGGATGACAGTGACTACATTGCCCGCCACCTGTTGACTATCCCTTGTACGGTTGTTGCAGCCCCGGCCCTCATTCAGCGCTATGGTACGCCCGAACGCATACAGCAATTTGAAGAATTACCCTGTATTACAACGGTCAGTGCGCTGAAAGGCGCGCCCTGGCAGTTCGTCAATAAAAAGGGAGGATTCGAGACTATCAAGGTGAAAGGTTATTATCGGGTCAACAGCGGAGAGATGGCAGGGCGAGCGGCGGTAGCAGGTGTCGGGTTTGCCATTCTGGCGAAGCAAGCCTGCCAGCCATGGATTGACGACGGCCGGTTAATCGAAATTGAGTTCGAACACTCGGCAGCTCCATTACAGCTGTTCGCCCTTTATTCCGATCGGCGCTATTTGCCCGGTAAAATAAGAGCGCTGATTGATTTTATGCATCAGGAATTAAATCATATAAGTTAAGCTTGAAAAGCCGCAGGAATCAATGAGCCTCTAAACACATAATCTCTCTTTCTCGTTCATAGCTGCAGCGTATTCTCAATACTGTTGTCGGATCGACTATTTGATAACGTTTTCATGGTTTGCCAGAAAATTTCTGCGACTTGTGGCTCATTATGCATAAACTATACGATCTCTGCCGCTTCTCTTGGCCCTATATAATGCTTTATCCGCTGCGGCCAGAGCATACGATGAAGAGCTGTTCATCTGTTTAACGGCAGCACCAATGCTGAGAGTTATAGTCTCTCCGTTACCATCTTTGCATGAAACTGAGTCTTTTATTTCATTGACAACGGCTTCAGCAGCCATGTTATTAAAAATAATTACAGCAAATTCCTCGCCGCCTGATCGTGAGATGAATATATCCTTTGAGAGGAAGTGACTCAGCTGTAAGCCGATATTTTTAAGCGTTATGTCGCCAAAATCATGCCCGTAAGAATCATTTATTTTTTTGAAGTGATCAATGTCGATAATACACAGTGTGCCATATTTAGCATCAAGCTCCCTTAGCTTCATATTAAGATGTCTTCTATTGGGTAATCCTGTAAGTTCGTCAGTTAATGAAAGATCTATCGCAGCTTTATAATTATTATTAATATACTTAATAAATCTCTTGAAGGAAAGAACAATAATAAACATGGCTGGTGCATAAAGCACTGCTGCTATTAAAGAGGTCGTATCGCGATCTAAAATTTCCACTCCACCAGTCAGCGAGGCTAAGCTTGAGTTTAAAAGAAGGAATAACGCAATTCTGAACGACGCTATGTATTTTTCTTCTGATTTAATATGAAAGGATTTTCTGATAAACCATGTTAGCAGGGAAATGGTGCAAGCATTGATAAAGAAATAAAAGTTAAGTCTGCTGACGCTACCCATTGTCAATGTTAAAATCAGGATTATTGCTGTCGCACCGCAGACATAAGCGGTAATCATTCTGTAAAGCAGTCCTTGAGCTGACTCTGCCTCCTCAATAAGTTTGTCATGTATTTTAAAATTCATTTGAAGACCTTAACCGCATGCATAACTCGGAGTGTTATTTAATCACATTACCAGTAGGTTGTTAATCATCTTTGGCAAAGACAAATAGTTAGAAATATTGCTGTTTAGCCGAAGTTTAAGGATTATGTTATTTTTCTGTTATGTTGGGCTGGAAACAAGCGAGTGTTTATATAATTTTTTCTTCGGCTTGTGTTCCGGCTAAATGTATCCTTCCTGGACCAATTTCAGCTATCTGTACGCCGCACATCCGGATGCTTTTCACTCGCCGCTTCATGGTAAATATCTCCGAGCCAGCCGGGGAGTTCTTCTTCCTTTAGCCATCCCGGGATAACCACATCATAAATCCGGGAATATTTACCCTCGTTAGGATCAACGCGATAAAGCAGCCATTGTTCACTGACTTTCTTTACGCCCAAACGCCTACCAAAGACATCAAAGTGCAGCATACTTTCCCCTGGCGTACCCCTATATTTATTAATGATAATCGCTACCGGGCCTGTTGAACAGGCCAGTATTTAGGGGGCATTTTTCCTCTTGTAAAATTCAGACATAAAAAATCCGCGAAATGTTACAGAGTTGTATCAATGAGTTATTTGCCGACGTCGCAAAAGGGCGGGGGATTAGGAAAAGATCCCAGTTTTGTCTGAGTTCTCTTGTGCTAGTTTAGAAAGACAGGGAATTTCATTTATGGAGTGAGTATGGACAAGGACAAGCACGTCTCCGAGGAGCTTCATCCTGAAACGTTGCAGGTGATCGGGGCGGCTGTCGTGCAACTGCTGGCGCGTAAAGAGGCGCTATCGCGGGAGTCGATAGCCGACATGATACATAAGCTGTATGCCAGTGGCCTGGATGACGTAGCGGTGCAGAGGGCGGTTGATGTCCTGATCCTGGGGTAAACGTGTGTTCAGGGCCCTCTATTAGTACGCTATTTTTATACTGCTTTGGCTAATAATCTTCAGTTTTAAACTGATTGTCTTCAAGTGACATGAAGATGTTAAAATTGCAGTTGATTATCATTATCATAAAAGGGATTGTTTATGAATAAGACGCTTATCATCTGCGCTATGTTGTTAACCGCCCACGCCTATGCCGCGAACAAGCCTGCTTCGGAACTCGTCTGGACAGAGGCGGAACAAGACCCGGGCTGCTACGGGAATGTGTGTGTGAGTAACGAAGAAAAGAAACCTCAAAATATGTACGGCAAGCTTGATAAAGGTGACCAAAAGCTGCTGTCCGATCCTTATTCTAAATACGATCGCGATAACAGCAACAGTACCGCCCGGGCTGGCGTGACGTTTAAATGGGATTAAACTCGCTGCTAATTTAAAAAGTGAGAGCCAGATGGCTCTCACCGTTGAGTCACTTACCGACAATGCGCTGAAAAAAAGATACTGTGTGAACCCATCTTTATCATCAAACAGAAATATCTCCTGTTTTCCGTCACAGCTCTGGTAAATTACCCCGTCCACACCCGTTTTTCGATGATGCCGTGACGGGCCATTCCTTCAAATATATTGTTTAAAATGTAGCTAACACTGGGTTGATGATCCATTCTGATGGCTTCGCCTGTATTTCAATCCCAAAAGGAGAGGGAGAATACTTCATGTCTACGCGACTGACTGAATACCAGAAAAAATATCCCAATGCGCAGGTATGGGCATTTGGCGATTCGCCTGAGCTGGCCGACGAGCTGGTGGATTTAGTTTTGAAGGGCCGCAAAACAGCGACATGTTCTGCGGCATCTGCCTATGAGAATGGGGAAGAGGCTCCCGTACCCGGCGGATATAGCATTATTCTTAACGGTAGCGGTGACCCGGTTTGTGTTATCCAGACGCTGTCTTTAACGACTCTTAAATTTTCACAGGTCAGTGCAGAGCAGGCCCGTAAGGAGGGGGAAGGGGACTTAAGCCTCTCGTACTGGCGGCGAGAACATCAGATATTTTTTGAAAGAAATGGCGAATTTTCTGAAGAGATGCCCTTAATTTTTGAAGAGTTTATGCTGGTGGAACGCATCCCACAGGAAGAGAGCCCGTAACGTGAACTGTTCCAAAAAGCGTGAAAATTGTTTTGCTATTTTTAGTCGTCGATGGCGTTAAATGCTACTGTAAGATCAAACAGATAAGCCGGAGGCGAGATGGATAAAAAAGCTAAAGATGAAGCGCTGTACCAGGAGATGTGCCGCGTGGTGGGTAAGGTGGTGCTGGAGATGCGCGATCTTGGGCAGGAACCTAAACATATCGTGATTGCCGGGGTGGTCAGAACCATGCTGGCTAACCATAAAATCAAACGTTCCCCGCTGACCAGCGAAGCGATGGAACACGTGATCGAGGCGCTGGGCTATGAAGTGTAGCCGGTGCCTGGCGACAAAATAACCCTTTCAGGAATTGCCTATGATTGCCAATATTCTTATCGGCCTGGTGGCCGTGATTCACCTTTATATTCTGGTGCTGGAAATGGTGCTTTGGGATAAACCGGCGGGGCGAAAGGCTTTTGGGTTGTCTTCTGAGTTTGCTCAACAGTCGAAAACTCTGGCGGCCAATCAGGGGTTGTACAACGGTTTTTTAGCAGCGGGATTGCTTTATGGACTCCTGGCGGCGAGTAGCGGCTATGAATTTAAACTGTTTTTCCTTATTTGCGTTCTGATTGCTGGTTTATTTGGTGGTTTAACAGCCAGTAAAAAAATACTTTACGTGCAGGCAGCGCCTGCGGCATTGGCATTGATTGCATTATTCGCAGGAATATAATCGAAAAAACCCGGCAAACGCCGGGTCACCATAAGGCTATCATCATTAATATAATTGGTGATCGACCGGATCGTTTTTTGAGTGGTTCCGGCCCCTCCAGTGGAGGAGAAATATAGGCATATTTCGATAGCGGAATGAGGGTTCATCGAGCTACCGAAGGCAAGAAATTATCCTGAGTTGTTATGGTTGGCAAGTGCCGCATGATATTTTTTTCAACATTGAGTTATGAAACTAAATTTTCCAGAATTATCACTCTGAACAAACCTCTGAGATTCGTCTACGCTTTAAGGGCAAGGTGTTTTTTTAGTATGGACTAATCTAATTTATCAGGAGTTTATATGGGGTTTTGGCGCGTTGTTTTCACAATTATCCTGCCACCGTTGGGTGTGCTTATCGGCAAAGGTTTTGGCTGGGCCTTCATCCTCAATATCATCCTCACCCTGCTGGGCTACTTCCCCGGCCTGATTCACGCGTTCTGGGTTCAGACCCGGGATTGACCTGTTGGGCCATTGCTGCGACGCCTGCGCCCGAGAAAAAATGACTGCTTTGGCAACTCACCTCCAGCCCACTGTTGTGGGCTTTTTATTTCCTGTAAATTAAAAAGAGTTCCTGATTACCCAGAAATAACGGTTCTGTTTATCGTTTATTAAGGTTTTCTTAATATTACCGACATCAATAAATAGTCAAAATAATTGCGCCTGAAATTAATTTTTTATTTTTATTTTTCTTTTAAAACAAGGACGTACAAACCGTTACACGAAAGTACTGGGCATTATGTAAAGGTAATCCGCTTTATTGAGGAAACGTTTATTTTTGCCATTTTACTATGCTCGTGTTTTCACTCCTGAGGTTATAATAATGAGTCAACTTTTGATTACCGGTGCGACAGGTTTCCTGGGCGGCGCGGTTTTAGCCCGATCCCTCTCTGAATCTTCTTTCAATACCATATTACTATTGGTACGAGCGAACTCTCCTCAGGAGGGCGTGGCCAGAATCAGAAATAACCTTGCTAATTTTGGCTGTACTGAAGCACAGCTGGCACAAATTAACCCGGAAAATATATTGCTGGGTGACTTAGCCGAGCCTGAACATTTTCTGGATGATGAAAGACTGTCCAGCGTCACGCACGTTATTAACTGCGCCGCGGTGGCGTCGTTTGGCGAGAATGCGCTGATCTGGAAAGTTAACGTGGAAGGCACGCTGCAGTTTGCTCGCCGCATGTCCCAGGTGAAGGGCCTGCAGCGTTTCCTGCACGTCGGCACCGCAATGTCCTGTGTACCGGATGCGGGCACGCTGGTCACGGAAAGCATGTCGAGCAAGCCGGAAGAAGAGCACCTGGTGCAGTACACCTGGTCTAAGTCCACCATCGAACGCATGATGTCCGAGCAGTTCCCGCAGCTGCCGCTGGTTATCGCTCGTCCATCCATCGTGGTGGGCCACAGCGAGCAGGGCTGCCGCCCGTCCAGCAGCATCTTCTGGGTCTTCCGCATGGTGCTGATGCTCGGGAAATTTATGTGCTCCCTGGATGACAAAATCGACGTTATTCCGGTGGACTATTGCGCAGAAGCGCTGCTGCTGCTGGCGAAGAGCGACTCGCTGAAAGAAAAGATCTACCACATCTCCGCCGGGGACGTGAGCAGCATCCGCTTTGCTGACATCGATGAAGCGATGTCCAGCGCGCTGAACCAGACGCCGATCTTCTCCAATTACGAGCAGGTGGATTACAGCGAGCTGGTGAAAAGCCGCAGAAGCTTCAAATCCATTTACGGGCCGTGCAATGAGCGCTTGATGCTGCGAGCGATGCGTCTGTACGGGGAGTTCTCTATGCTGAACGTGCGTTTCTCTAACGAGAAGCTGCTGGATTTAGGCATGTCTCCGCCGCCGCGCTTTGTGGATTACATCAGCCGTTGCGTGGAAACCACCCGGGATTATTCTATTCCCGAGCTGATGAAGGTCGACTTCAAATAATAAAAAGGGAGCGCAGGCTCCCTTTTTAGTTTGCTGATCGTAGTAAAGGGAGCTTTTGCTCCCTTTTTACGTTTAGCGAATCACCACTTCATTTCGCCGGTATTCACTTTGGCGCTCATCTCCAGCGAGCTTTCATCGGCCAGGCCCGGATATTTTTGCTTCATTTCCGCAATGACCGGGGCGCTTTTGCCTTTCTTCAGCGCCAGCTCAAAGTCGGCTAAATAGTCGCCGGTAAAGACCACCGGGGCCGCGCCTGGTTTGACTTCACCAATGTAGTGGCCCGGGATCACGCGTTTTGGCTTCAGGGCCGCCATTTCATCCAGCACATCGCGCCATTCCTGACGGGCAGCTTTTGTCTGGGAATCGGCGGTCCAGACGTGAATACCGGAGCTGACACCTACGCCGCCAAGAATCGTTTTGTTGGCCGGGATCCACAGATATGCAGCGTGAGAAGCGGGCTGGCGCAGCTCAATTTTTTCACCGTCGACGGTGAAGGTTGTCTCGTGCGTCACCTGCGGCACGAAGACTTCTTTTGGCGCGCCATCTTTCAGGATTGGGCCCCAGTATTTGAGCTTCTCTGCTTTGGTTTGGTTGATATGGTCGACGACCAGCGGCGTGGCTTCAATTTTTACCTGCGGGTACGCTTTAACAATGGGCTCCAGGCCAAAGTAATAATCCGGGTCACCGGCGGTGATAAGCACGCGGGTCAGCTTTTTGCCGCTGTGTTGAATCATTTTCACCAGCGCCTCGCCGTCTTTAACGCTGAACTGGGCATCGACCAACGTGGCTTCCGTTGGGCCGCTGATCAGCGTAGAGGTGACCGGGAAGACGCCTTTGTCCTGCGGGTTGTAGACGTCCAGCGTCAGCGGGGCGGCAAAGCTTGCCGTGGAGAACAAAAGGGTGGCCGCGGCCAGGGTCTGTGTCTTCATCTTTTTCTATCCTGATTAACTGAATCAATGGGCCCGTTTGGGAATGAGAAACAGTGTAAATTGCATTTTGTGAATCGTAATGGCCTTATTCAGGTAAGATAAGTTTCATAAATCGAACAGATGGGCGAAAGAATGGACAGAATCATTGCTGCAAAAGTCTATACCCGCATTTGTGAACTGGGCAGCCTGAGCGCCGCGGCGCGGGCGTTAAATATGTCCCGGCCGATGGTGAGCCGCTATCTGGAGCAAATGGAGCACTGGGCGGGAGAGCGGCTGTTGCATCGCTCCTCCCGCAAACTGACGCTAACGCCGACCGGTGAGCGGGTGCTGCAGCAAACCCGAGCGCTCAACGAGGTAGCGGAAAGTATTGCGGCGCAGAAGCAGCAGGATTTGCCTTCGGGGACTCTGCGGGTGGCCTGTTCCCAGTTTGGCGCCCGGTATTACATTGTGCCTTTCTTGTCTGACTTCCTGCGCGACTACCCGGACGTGAGGGTGGAGCTGCACGTCAGCAGCCAGGCGGTGAATATGATTGAGGAGCGTATCGATCTGGCTATTCGCATCACCAACGATCTCGATCCCAATATTATCGCCCGCCGCCTGGGGGAATGTGACTCCCGGCTTTATGCCTCGCCGTCCTACATTGAGCAAAGGGGGATGCCGCGCACGCCGGGCGATCTCGCGCACCACAATTGCCTGCAATATAGCTATTTCCTGCGCAACATCTGGCAAATGGTGGATGAAAACGGTGAGCCGCTGAACGTGGAGGTAAGCGGCAACTTCAGTGCCAATGACTCCGTGGTGCTGATGGACGCGGTCGCGGACGGCGTGGGGATTGCGATGCTGCCGGTTCAGGATGCTAAGCCGCGGTTCGAGAGCGGGGAGCTGGTCAAAGTGCTTGAAGCTTATCCGCCGCGATCGATGGGGATCTACGGTATCTATCGGAGCCGAAGCTACCTGCCCGCCGCGTTGAGGCTGTTCCTGGCGGCGCTGTCGGACAGGCTCGCAAAATAATTTAAGAAAAACCTTAGTTACGGGTGGCCATGCCGTTTACTTTTTGCGCCAGGAATGTTCTGATCTCGCGGCGAAAAAGTGAGGGGAGCAGCAATGTTTCAATTAAAACCGGGCAGCCTGGCGATGATCATCGGCGCTCGTACTGCCGCTGGGCGGGTGAATATTGGTAAAGCGGTAG
Organism: Cedecea sp. Ae19-4; assembly: GCF_059801165.1. Classification (NCBI taxonomy): domain Bacteria; kingdom Pseudomonadati; phylum Pseudomonadota; class Gammaproteobacteria; order Enterobacterales; family Enterobacteriaceae; genus Cedecea; species Cedecea sp. Ae19-4. The sequence continues at coordinate 996,713 of NZ_JBCHWG010000001.1, forward strand.
AACTGTTCGGGCTGTGTCAGCCGGGGGAGCGCTTTGTTAATCCGGTGACAGGCGTGGTAACACAGCTTCCGCCGGAGGCAAACTATCCGCTTTGGCTGGTGACCGGCGAGGTTATCGCCTTTGATGGTCGCCAGGGCTATGCCTTCGTGCGTGCCGAGCATTTAATGCCGCTGGACAAAGATTTTTCCCTACAGGAAGACGAGCTCCACCTCAGCTATTGATCCCCGCAGTGACGTAAAAAGTCGGCCAGCACCAGCGCATGGTTCTGGTCGGTATTTTTTGCGCCATACAGCAATGTCAGCGTGCCGTGTTCGCCGCGTCGGGCAAGCGCTTGGGCTGCGTCCTGATGTTGCCTAAGCTCTTGCCTGTAGAGCTTGCTGAAGGCGGCAAAGTCGATAGTTTCGCTGTGAAAGGCTTGGCGTAGCTCGTTCGAGGGCGCCAGTTCTTTCGGCCATTCATCGTAGTGCAGGTCGCTTTTTTTCATTCCTCTTGGCCACAGTCTGTCCACCAGCACGCGGTAGCCATCATCTTCAGCCGGGTCTTCATAGACGCGTTTACAGCGGATCATGCTCTCTCCTTATCGACGGCCTCAAGCCTGCTCAGCAAGAGTGGGACCTGATGGTCCGCAAAGACTTCGATGCCGTGCTGGCGCAACAGTGCTGCCGCGACGCCCTGACCCGGGATTGTTTTGCCTGCAAAGTGGCCATCGTAAATCTTCTGACTGCCGCAGGTCGGGCTGCCGTCAGTAAGAATAGCAAACAGGCAGTTATTCTCCCGGGCGGTTTGAAGCGCGAGCCAGGCGGCAAGAAGATAAGGTTCGGTGACGTCTGCGCCGTCGCTTTCCAGAATGGCGGCATGTCCGAGTAAAGCGGCTTCACCGCTGCCTCCACTAAGCTCTGCGGGGAGGCGAGGTGTTGGCAGCCCGGCGGCGAGTTCAGGACAGTGGATAACCAGGCGGCCTTCGGCCTGCAGTCGGGCGAGGGCTGCGCCAGTTTGTGATTTTTCGCGACCATCATAGCGGACCTGAAACCCCATCAGACAGGCGCTAACCAGTATTTTTGCTTTCATTTTTTTCTTCGATGAAGTGAACCCGACACGTTACTACATTGTTTGTCCGGGTGGAAAGCGGTGAAAGACTGCCAATTTTTGCGGTTGCCAGCGCAAAGCAAAACGCCTACTCTATCATTCCTTATGTTGTTCTCTTCCCTCAAACATAAGGCCAACCAAAGCATGTCAGACACACAGTTGAAATCCACTTTACGTATTGCGCTTGTCGGCGATTATAACCCGGCGGTGATTGCACACCAGGCCATTCCTCAGGCGTTAGATAATGCGGCCGCCGCGCTTGGCGTCAGCGCGGATTATGACTGGGTCTCCTCGCTGGAAGTGACCAGCCCTGAAGATCTGGTGGGCTATGACGCCATCTGGTGCGTACCTTCCAGCCCTTATCTGAATGAAGATGCCGCTTACCTTGCCGTTCGCTTTGCGCGAGAAAACGGCGTGCCTTTCCTCGGTACCTGCGCCGGGTTCCAGTATGCGGTGGTGGAGTATGCGCGTAACGTGCTCGGCTGGGAAGATGCAGGCCATGCGGAAACCGCGAGCGAAGGGCGACTGGTGATTGGCCGCCTGAGCTGCTCGCTGGTGGAGGTTTCAGACAGCATCTCGCTGCTGGCAGACTCCATCGCCGGGCGAGCCTATGGCAAGACGGAAATTGAAGAGGGCTACCACTGCAACTACGGCATTGCGGAGCTGTTTGCCACCGCCCTTGCCGGTGAACCCCTGAAGCCGACCGGCTGGGATAAGCAAGGTGAGATTCGTGCGGTTGAACTTCAGGGGCATCCGTTCTTTGTGGCAACGCTGTTCCAGCACGAACGTAATGCGCTGAAAGGCAGACCATCCCCTTTGGTTGAGGCGTTCCTGGCCGCCGCTGAGAGATAAATTCGGGGTTTAGGGGTGCGGGTAACAGCCCTCACCCCGACCCTCTCCCAAAGGGAGAGGGAGAAAACATATGTCGGGGAAAGTGCTCCCAGGTAGCTTTATCTATTCCCTCTCCCTTTCAGGGAGAGGGTTAGGGTGAGGGTAAGAAAACAGAAGCGACATGCGGTTGAAGTCACCGTCGGATATAAAGCGATGCCCTGGCTCCTGCTTAAATCGCATCATAGACCTTATCTTTACCGAGGCTTAGTCGCCCGAAGAATCAAAAAGGCCGGACGGCGCATCTCTTTTGCCAGACGTGGATGCTGTGTCAGGGTTTCTGCCGTCGGTTTGGTTTCCAGCATTCGGGTGAGGGCGAAGCCGCTGTCGAGCAGGGTATTGACATAGGTTTCCGTGGTGCGGTGGTACTTTTGCACATCCTCCACGAACCAGCTGGTGTGGCGTAAGCCTTGCTGGTGATAGTGGTTCACCGGCCAGATAACCTCTTCTTTATAGGGTTGCCAGCCTACCGGGAAGGCGGTGCACATTGGGTGTTCCACGGAGAAGATAAACTGCCCGCCGGGTTTTAACGCAGCAAAGATAGCGTTGCTCAGGCGGGCGAAATCTTCGAGGTAGTGCAGCGCCAGCGACGAAATCGCCAGGTCCCAGGTTTCACCCTCCGGCGAGAATTGCTCCAGCGGTAAATTGTGGTAGCTGATGTTTCTGTCCTGGGTCGCGGCTCGCGCCTGGGCGAGCATCTTTTCCGAGATATCAAAACCCGTCACGCTTGCCGCCCCGTGGGCGCGGGCGAAGCGGGCAAAGTCGCCAAAGCCGCAGCCCAGGTCGAGGATCTTCAGGCCATCCAGCGCGGGCAGCAGGGAGTAAAGCTCGGGGATCTCCAGCAGCCCGTTAAGGCCAGAGTCCTGCTCCCGTAACTGACGGTAATTTTCAAAAAATACCGGGTCGTCGAAAATGTTCTGCGGTGCCGATGATGCCATTCGATCCTCCTTGGGGGTCTGTTCAGGCCACGGCTTTCTCCGCCGCGCCAATCTCTTTCTGGCGTCCAGCATAAGCCCCAAAGACGCCCATGACGACCGAAAGTAGCGCGCAACCTAATAAAGGGATCGCCCAGCTGCCGGTAATGTCATGAATCTTCCCCATCACCGGCGGGCCGAAGGCGGCCAGAAGATAGCCTACGCACTGAGCCATGCCGGACAGCGCCGCCGCCTGATGTGCGGAACCGGTGCGCATCCCAATGAAAGAGAGCCCCAGAATCATCGCCGCGCCGGAGCCAAAGCCGCCGAGCGACACCCAGAAGATGGAGAAGGCCGGCAGCAGCCACAGGCCGAGCGTCGCCAGACACCACAGCAGCGCCATCAGAGCGGCAATTCCGCGCTGGTCTTTCAGGCGGCTCAGGATCAGGCCGACAAACAATCCCGGAATGGCGGTGGCGAGCTGCAAAATACCGTGTATCGACCCGGCCTCGGCTTCGTTGTAGCCGTGGCTGATCAGAATGGAAGGCAGCCAGCCGATAATCACGTAATAGACCAGCGAGTTAATCCCCAGATACAGGGTGACCTGCCAGGCCAGCGGCGAAGACCAGATGCCGCGGCTGTGCAGCGCCGGGTTGCCGGACAGATTCATTACCGTGCTGCTGCCAAGCTGCGGCAGCCAGACAATCAGCGCCAGCAGCGGGAAGATCATCAGCGACAGCATGGCGCCGGACCAGCCGAAGCCGTGCAGGGCAATCGGCACCACCATCACCGAGCCCAGCGCGGCGGCCACGCCCATCGTGAGCGAGTAAGCACCGGTGAGTTTGGCGACCTGGCCGGGGAAGTCGCGCTTAAGCAGGCTGGGCAGCAGCACGTTGCCCATGGCGATCCCGCAGCCGATGATAGCCGTGCCGATATACAGCAGCGCGGCGTGGCCGGCGGAGCGCAAAGCAATCCCGGCGCAAATGATCAGCAACGCACCAAACAGGCTGCGCTCGGTACCAAAGCGGCGGGCGATCCCGGCGGCAAGCGGGGAAACAACCGCAAAGGCCAGCAGGGGCAGGGTGGTTAAAATCCCGATCTGCGCGGTGGACAGCGCAAGTGCATCGCGCACCATATCCAGCAGCGGTGCCGCGCCGGTAAAGGTGACGCGCAGGGTGGTGGCAATCATCAGAATGCCGAGCAGAAGCAGAGCGCGGCTCTTTTTGCTCGCTGAAGTCGTGGAAGTCATGTGTCTGAGTCCTGAAAAACGGTAAAACAAAGATACACGCTTCTGCCTTTTTACGAATCAAGCTAAAATGACAGATTATCGCTAAATTCGGACATGCTATGGAACGTGACCTGGATCTCGAAGGGTTTGACCCGGACAGCATCGTGACGCCCGCGCTGGCGTTTCGCATTCGCGCCGCGCAAACCTATAACGAAAAGCCCATCCACACCCATCGAAAAGGACAGCTGATCCTGGCGCTCCACGGCGGTATCACCAGCGAAGTCACCAACTCGATGTGGATGGTGCCGCCGCAGTATGCGGTTTGGGTGCCGGGGAAAATGCCACACAGCAACCGGGTGACGGCGGACGCGCGGCTCTGCTTTTTGTTTATTGAACCGGAGGCGGTCGCCATGCCGCAGGAATGCTGCACGCTGAAGATCTCGCCGCTGGTGCGGGAACTGATCCTGCGCCTGTCCAACGTTCCCCATGAATATCTCGAATGTGCGCCCATTCAACGGCTGGTGCAGGTGCTGTTTGATGAGCTGCCTAATCAGCCGGTGGAACAGCTCCAGCTACCGATCTCCTCACACCCCAAAATACGTGCGATGGCGGACAGCATGGCGAAAAACCTGAAGGAGAAGAAAACGCTGGCCCAGTGGGCGGACGACATGGCGATGAGCGAGCGTAATCTGGCCCGACTGGTGGGGAAAGAAACGGGGCTGAGTTTTCTGCGCTGGCGGCAGCAGATGCAGCTCATCGTGGCGCTGCGGTATTTGATAAGCGGGATGACCGTGCAAAACGTGGCGGAGTCGCTGGGGTACGACTCCACCACGGCGTTTATTACCATGTTTAAAAAGGCGCTCGGCACCACGCCAGGGCGTTATTTAAGCACCCTGGGCGGGGACGATTTTACAGACTAGCCAGCTTAAACTGGGACACGGCGGTATTCAGCTCATAGGTCTGCGCCAGCAGCGATTCGGCCGCCTCGGAGGCCTGATTCACCATCGCCGCGTTTTGCTGGGTGGTGACATCCATCTGGCTGATGGCCGTGCTGACCTGCTCAATGCCGCTGCTTTGCTCATCGCTGGCGTGGGTAATCTCCACCATCAGCGCAGCGACGCGCTTCACGTCCTGCACCACGGTGTTGATGGTCTTGCCCGCTTCGTTTACCAGTCTGCTGCCGCTGGCGACCTGATTCACCGAGTCTTCAATTAACTCTTTAATTTCTTTGGCCGCACTGGCGCTGCGCTGGGCCAGGCTGCGCACTTCGCCGGCAACAACCGCAAAACCGCGCCCCTGGTCACCGGCTCTGGCGGCTTCTACCGCCGCGTTCAGCGCCAGGATGTTGGTCTGGAAGGCGATGCTGTCGATAACGCCGATGATATCGGTGATTTTGTTGGCGGAGCTTGAAATGCCGTCCATGGTTTCCACGACCTGGGCCACTACCGCGCCGCCCTGTTCCGCGCTTCTCGAGGCGGTATTGGCCAACTGGCTGGCGCTTTGGGCATTCTCTGCGTTTTGCTTCACCGTGGCGGTCATCTCTTCCATCGACGACGCCGTTTACTCCAGCGCGCTGGCCTGTTCTTCGGTGCGAGAAGCCAGGTCAATATTGCCGCTGGCAATCTCGCTGGAGCGGGTGGATATCTGGTTGCTGCTTTCGTGCACCAGATGGATGACCATGGTGAGCTGCTGGCACATGGTTTCCATCGCGGCCATGACGCTGCTTCTGTCGCCGTCGCGCACTTTCACTTCTCGGGTGAGATCTCCGCAGGCCACGGCGTTGGCAATCTCGGCCACTTCACTTGGCTCGCCACCCAGTGAGCGGAAAATCGTGCGGTGAACCCACCAGCCGACAACCAGCAGCAGCAACACGGCGGCACCGGAACCGATCAGCTGCCATTGCGTGGAGTTAATGCTGCTGTGTTGGGCTTTTTCTACCGCGTTATCGGCATACTCGGCGGAGGCTTTAACGAAGGATTCAATGCCTTTCTGGTGGGCGAAAAAGTCTTTATCGGCCGCTTTCAGCTTTTCAAACAGCGGCGTCGGGGCGCCCGAACGAATAAGCTCCACCAGGTCATTGGCATCTTTGATCATTGCCATCCCGGCCTGGTATTGTTCCCCGAGCAGATTCTGCTGCAGCTCAGGTGGCAGGGCGGCCTTCCAGTAATCAACGCGCTGGTGCCATTGCGCGCTGAGGCGCTTAATTTCGGCATCGGCCTGATCGACGCTCAGCGTGCCTTCCACCACGCGCGAAAGCACCAGCCGCAGTTCAATCAGGTAAATCGGTGCGGGCTTGATGTCAGACATCAAATCCTTTGCCAGCAGGCCGCTTTCGGTGCTTTGGGCGCTTCGGTGGCTGCCGTAGAGTGAAATGGCGGTAACCAGGGCGGACATCAAAATCGAACAGCAAATTAATAGCAACAAATTGTGAGCCAGTGATTTCATTTTGCCTCTCCTATTATTTGAAAAGCTTATCGGCCCAGGAGAAGGGAAACTTTTTCACCAGATCTGAAAACTAGCGGGTGAGTCACAAATTTATGCCATAAATCGCCAATTTTTTATTTTTAAAATAATCACTTAACTCAATTATTTGTTAAATCTATAAGTAAAAGATTTAACGCAGAATTAACTAATATGTTTTCTGCATATGCAATGCAGGATTAAGCATTGGCGAGGGAAAGGCGCTTGTGCGAGCGTAAAGGCATAGCTCGCTCACAGACGGGATAACAAGGAAAATCAATGGCACAGGTAAAGGCTTTAACGTACACAACTTCACACACAACAGCGCAACGTAAATTAACGCTCTCTGCTTTGGTTCTGGCCCTGTCCGGCCTGGCCTCCGCCGCGGTTCACGCAGACCAGTTGGCGGATATTCAAAAAGCGGGGGTGGTTAAAGTGGCCACTTTTGACGCAAATCCACCTTTTGGCTCTGTAGATGCTAAAACGCACGATATCGTGGGCTATGACGTTGATTTCGCGAAAGCACTGGCTAAATCTCTGGGCGTTAAGCTTGAGCTGGTGGCCACCAACCCGGCGAACCGTATTCCGCTCCTGCAGTCCGGTAAGGTCGACCTTATCGTGGCGGATATCACCATTACGCCGGAACGCGCCCAGGTGGTGGATTTCTCTACCCCTTATTTTGTGACCGGGCAGCAGTTCCTGGTCCCGGCTTCCGGGCCGGATAAGCTTGAGGATTACGCGAAAGGGCGCGTGGGTGCGGTGAAAGGCACCACCGGAGAACAGGCGCTGGTGCAGCGTTTCCCGTCAATTCGAGTGCTTTCTTATGATGATATCCCGCTGGCTTTTACCGCGCTGCGCAACGGTAACGTCCAGGCGATCACTCAGGACAGCACTATTCTTGCCGGGCTGCTGGCCGAAGCGCCGGATAAGGCGAAGTTTAAAATTCTGCCGGACTTGCTGAGCAAGGAAGAGATTGGCGTTGGCGTGAAGAAAGGGGAACCTGCCCTTTTAAAAGCGGTTAACGACGAGCTGGTGAAGCTGGAACAAAGTGGCCAGGCAGAGCAAATCTACAGCGCCTGGTTTGGCCCCGACAGCAAAACCCCGCAGCCGCGCAGCTTTAAAATTGTAGCCAAATAATATGTTTAAACGACCGCCTCTTTTGTCCGCAGCTTCGGCTGCGGATTTTTTGCATCTGCAGTCCGCCAGCGTTGAATTTCGCAAAGCGAGTAAAAATTATGGTGAAACATCCGTCTTGCGCGAGATAGACCTGACTATCGCGGCCGGAGAAGTAGTGGCGATTTGCGGCCCGTCCGGTTCGGGGAAATCGACGCTGATACGGCTCATCAACCAGCTCGAAACCCTCAGCGATGGCGATATTTTTATCGATGGCAAACCCACCCGAGCGCTGAATAACAGGACGCTGCGCCGCCTGCGAAGCCGAATCGGGTTTGTGTTTCAGCAGTTTAACCTTTACGCCCACCTGACGGCTGAACAGAACATTACGCTGTCGCTAACCCACGTTCACGGCTGGAAGCGTGAGGCGGCGCATGAGCAGGCTCTGGCGCTGTTGGCCCGAGTCGGCCTCGCAGACAAAGCGCAGCACTATCCGGCGCAGCTTTCAGGCGGGCAGCAGCAGCGCGTGGCGATTGCCAGGGCGCTGGCGTCATCGCCGCAAATTATCCTGTTTGACGAACCGACTTCGGCCCTTGACCCGGAGATGATCGGTGAAGTTCTGCAGGTGATGAAGGATCTCGCCCACAGCGGCATTACCATGATTGTGGTCACGCATGAGATGCAGTTCGCGCGTGAAATCGCCGACCGAGTGGTGTTCATTGACGGCGGAGCCATTCTCGAGCAGGAGGCCCCGGCGCAGTTTTTCCGCTCGCCGCAGCATCCCCGCGCCCGTCGTTTCCTGCAAAAGGTACTCGACCCGCTACATGCCGGGGCCGAATCATGAACAGCTACTTTGACTGGGCGGGGGTGTTAAGTGGAGCACCGCGAGCCTGGCTTATCTCCGGTTTGCTGACCACCGCGTGGGTGACGTTCGCCGGGATAATCATTGCGACGCTGTTTGCCGTGTTGTTGCTGGGTCTTCGGCTCGCCGGTGGCCGGACGGGACGCTATTTCACGGCAAGCTGGATCTCCATTTTTCGCAATACGCCTTTGCTGGTACAGCTGCTTTTCTGGTATTTCGCGGCGTGGAACGCGCTGCCGCAGAGCTGGCGCGGCTTTATTAATGACGATCACAGCTGGTCTCAGCTGCCCGGCGGCGTCTGGTGGCTGACGCCGGAGTTTCTCTGCGCGGCGTGGGGGCTAGGGGTTTTCACCTCGGCATTTTTGGTGGAGGAGATCCGCAGCGGGTTGCAGGCGGTGCCGAAGGGGCAAACCGAAGCTGCACTTTCTCAGGGCTTCTCTGAGTGGCAGCTTTTTCGCACCGTGCTGCTGCCCCAGGGCGTGGTTAACGCCTGGCAGCCGGTGGTCGGGCAATATCTCAACCTGATGAAGCTCTCCTCGCTGGCCACGGGCATCGGCTTTGCCGAGCTCACCAGCCAGGTGCGCCGTATCGAAAGCTACAACGCCCATGCGTTGGGCGCTTTTGCCGCAGGCACGGTGCTTTATCTGCTGCTGGGACTGGCGATGAGCGGGCTATTTACACTCTTTGCGCCGGGGAAACGCGGGTTACGTAAACCGGAGGTACAGCATGATCGCTAACATTTCGGTTATTACGGACAACCTCGATTATTTGCTGTGGGGAAGAATGGCTCAGGGCGAGCCGGGCGGCGTGTTGCTAACGCTGATGATGGCCGTGGGCGCTGGCGTGCTTGCCCTGGGGCTGGGGTTATTGCTGGCCTGTGTCGCCTGGCGCTACGGCGGTATTGTGCGGCGGGTACTTTTCATTTGGGCCGATTTGATCCGCGGCATTCCGCTGATTTTTGTTATCTTCTGGCTCTATTTCCTGCTGCCCGCCATTACCGGGCGTGATTTACCGGGGCCGTTAACCGTCACGCTGGCGCTGGCCTGGTTTACGTCTGCGGCGGTGATGTACACCACGCTGGCGGCGCTGAATGCGCTGGCGAAGGGGCAAAATGAGGCGGCGGTTGCCGGCGGATTTACGCCATGGCAAACGCTGAGGTTAGTGCTGTTGCCTCAGGCGCTGCGCAACGCTTTACCGTCGTTTGCCGGGCTGTTTATCTCGCTCATCAAAGACACGTCGCTGGCGTTTATCGTCAACGTACCGGAGCTGACAACCGTGGCCGGGCAGGTTAACAGCCGGGTACAAATTTACCCGGCGGCCATTTTTATCTTTACCGGTCTGGTTTATTACCTGCTGTGCAGCGCGCTGGCCTGGCGCATTCACCGTTGGCAGCGGCAGGAGGCTACTGCTTACCCACAATAAGGGAAACCAGCCCGGCGGCGATCAGCGGCCCGACCGGCACGCCACGGAACAGGGCGACGCCAAGGACGGTGCCAACCAGCAGACCGCCTACCAGGCCTGGCTGACTGCCCATCAGCGTCACGCCGCGCCCGCCGAGCCATGAAACCGCAATCCCGACGACAATCGCCACCAGCGATTTCCAGTGGGTGAAAGAGTGGAGCAGGTTGCTGGCGGGCAGGGTGCCGCTGGCTATCGGGGCCATCACGCCGATAGTCAGAATAATGATCCCCACCGTCAGGCCCTGTTTCTCAATCCACGGAAAAAAGGTGTTCAGCGGGGTGACGCGCACAATAATCAGCACGAGGATGGAAACCGCGACGGTGGTGTTATGGCTGACAAAACCTAATCCCGCCAGCGCCAGAAGGATCAAAAGTGTGGGGTCAAAAATCATGATATATCCTTGCCAAATAAGAGGTTTTTAACTTTTATTGTTGTGGCGAATGGCCGACAGTGATTCTGTGGCCGTTCATCATTCTGTCATTTTTGCGGTCAATAATTGAACGATATGAAAGCGAGCAATGGCTTGCGGGAGAAAAGGATGGGCGATCCAGCGTTTTTCGACACGATTTGCATCACTGCCGCGTTCCTCGGGATCGCTTCGGTATTGGTGCTGTCTGTCCTTTATCTCGAACGCCTCGGGTAGCTATTCGGGGCGGTGAAAATTGACCAACTCCGGGCGCGCAATGCGCAAATAATCCTGCGTATCCATCACCACTGACTTTTCCAGCAACCCTGCATTGAAGGCAATCTCTGAAAAACGCTCGAAAATAGACGGGTCGGCCACCAGCCGGAGCTGAGCGTGAAAGCTGAATGGCGGGATAGCGCCAAACACACATCGCGTTAACTCATCTACTTCCGCCGGGCTTGCCAGCGACGCTTTCAGGCCGCCCAGATGCTGCGCCAGCAGGCTCAGATCCGCCTGTTTGTCCGCCGCCAGAATCGCCAGCACGTGCAGCTTGACGCCGTTGCCTTTGACTTTGCAGACCAGCGCTTTTGCGCCCTGGCCAAGTTCGGTGCCACGGATTGCCGAGACTTCTTCACATTTCCCCGCCGCGACATGTTTTACCACACGGTAGCGGGCCTGCTGTTGCTCGAGTAAATCGATAAGTTGCTGATGGACGTCTTCGCCTTTTGCGTGGGATGTCATTGCACTGCCTCTTGTCGTCTTTCTAAGTCTCTGCTTTGAATTTTCATCCTATCGCGATAATAGTTATCTGACATGCAAAAATTCGGGCAAAAGATGGCTAATAATGTACTGACGCAGATGGGAAATGCCCTCGTGCGTGAATGCGTTTTTCAGGGAAAACCTGCTGTTGAAAAGCGAGATGCTTCCGAGGTTGAACTCGATTTTTATCAGCACCACGCCTCCGTGTTCAGGGCGGAGGGACCTGGCATTCCCGACGTTTATTCCCTTAACCGCCAGGCACGACGGCTGATCATCGAATTTATCCCGCAGCCTTGTTCACTGGAAACGCTGACTGCCGACCCCGATTTGTATGAAAAGCTGGCGTTGCTCCATCATTGCCAGATGAAACCCTCAGGGACATTCAGGCGGCATCAGTGGAGGGATGAGCAAATGGCGTTGGCATTAAGCCTGCTGAAATTGCCCCCGGAGCTCGAAGCAGTTTTGCATTATTTCAAAGCTCAAAGTGATGTGCTTTTCGAGCCGCAGCAATGGGTGTCGGGGGATTCAAATGCCGGAAACTGGGGACGCCGAGCCGGGAGAGAGTTGGTTTTATTTGACTGGGAGCGCTTTGGCCGTGGGAGCCCGGCGATAGATTTGGCGCCTCTGATTAAAGGAATGGGGGAACCGGCCAGTATTCACCTCATGGTAGCGCGATATCAACAAGTGGCACCTCAGTGGTCGAAGTCACGCCTGACGCGTCATGTGCTTTTGGCTAAAGCCTGGCTGGTGGTAGAAGTGCTGAATCTTCTTTCCCACAGACACCCGCAAATGTTAACCCGGTATCTTGAGTGGTATCAGGCTAACTTGCCGGCCTGGTTGCCACAGGCCCAGCATGTATGGCGCTCTACGTTCGCTTAGCTTAGCCAGCCGTATTCGGAATAAATCTCGCCGTTGATAATAGCGCTGATGGCTTGTTTAACATAGGGCACGGTGTTCTCCGGCAACTGCCTGATATTTACCCATAGCAGATCAGAATGCTTATTCGGCTCGGCGATATAAGGCTCGCGCTGCCAGTCTGAACAGAGAAAGAAGTGGCCCATCCACGAACGATCTTCGGTTTTAACGTGCATCAAGTGAACTGACCTGAGGGCTTCGGTCTCAATGATCACCCCCGTCTCTTCGTGGGCTTCTCTGGCTGCGGCATTAAGCAGCGTTTCACCGCTTTCAAGACCGCCTGCGGGCAGGCTATAGAAGCCGTCCATCCAGCCGGTGTTCGCTCTGCGGATGAGACAAATTTCGTCTCTGCGGCGCAGGACAACAAATACGGCGACGGAAAGCCGATAGCGTTCTCTTTTCATCATTTTAGACTCTTGTTTTTACGGTCTGTAAATATATACAGTGTTGTCGGCCAGGCTCAACGCAAGAACTGGTAGGGTGATAAGGGGCAATGTCAGTGAGGTATGCGATGTCGGGTTTCAAACTAGAAATTTCTGATCAAATCAGCGAGGAGTATTCGCTGCCCATCGAAGCGGGGCTCGGTGAGTTTAACGATGCGATGAGTGGGATAAACGATCGCCAACCGCTGGCGGTTGTGGTTCGCAGTTCCGAGAGTGGGAAAGTTGTTGGTGGGATGTTGGGGCGTTCGTCCCTCGGTGTACTGTTTATCGATCTGTTTTATTTACCGCCTGAGTTAAGAGCGCATGGATTAGGCAGCGAGATCCTGAGGACGTTTGAAACAGAAGGGCGCAGGCGCGGCTGTGTGGCTGGTTTTTTATATACCATCAGTTTCCAGGCTCCGGACTTCTACCGCAAGCATGGCTGGGAGGCATTTGGCAAAATTGACTGTTTACCCGAAGGCACCAGCCGATATTTTATGAAGAAAACGCTGTAATTCAGAAACAATAAAGGCCGGTTCTGGCCGGCCTTTATTGTTTGCGCAGGCCTTAAATATCGTCCACGGTATGGCCCACAACAATCTCTAAAGCATTGCGATAAACGTCGCACATGACGACGTCTTGAGTCGTTTCCAGGGCGTCAACCAGCCAGATAATGATCGCTTTATTGGAAACGCTCTTATTGGCAGCCAGAATGGCGGTGACGGCCTGACTGATGGCAGCATTTTCCTCTGCGTGTCGGTCTGCTGTGCTTCTTATAAAGTCGGATAATGCGTGGTCTACGATTCCGGTATGCATTGCAGAGGGATTAGAAATTAGCTGTGTCATAGTCATTCACCGTTTTTCAGTTGTTGGCCATGGGCCGCTAGTGGACATTATTTTCGTTAAGCCGTTGAGTCTTAACTGCGCCTGAAAGCGCTTTTTTTTCTGTCTTTCCTGTCAGACTCTGGGAAATATTCCCCTCGATTTCAGCGATAATTTTCTGTAGCGCGTTACGTCGCCGTACTTCTTGCTCCGATATAAACATCGCTTCTAACCTGGCAACTAAAGCGCGGGTATTAATTGCGCTGTTGCTGTTCAGTAACGACAGCGCTGCTTCGCCGATAATCTCGTCCGTTAATTTTTCATCGTCGCTTCTCTTCACTTCGTTACTCCTGATTTCTTCGCCGGGGGTTAAATACCGCTGGCATGAAGTCATTTGCCGGAGTCTGAGAATGAGGAAAATTCAGCATTTATACTTCAAGGTGACTCTCCCACCAGGGAGCGTACGCATTACTCTGATTGAACTCCGGGCTGGTTATTCGCTAGCGAGTAAAAAGCATGCCCAACAGAGCCTGATAGTGTTTTTCTTCTTCCGGTTCAGAAACGCGGTCGAGTCGCGAGAGCAATTTGGTACAGATCGCTTTTCTGTTCAGATTGCGGCCATCGCTGAGAATTTCGAGCACAATTTGCCCCATTGTTTCCTGCTGAGACGGCGGCACAACGCGGCTAAAATAGCGCGCAATGTCATTTTCTACGCTGTTCTGACCTGGTGTAAAAGTGTCCTGTCGCATAAGTTGCTCCTGTAAATTCACACGTTGCAAGATGTTAACTAAGTTATGCAATTGCTATAAAAACTGTACACAAAGGTGTATTAGTTTGCCTGTTATTTTTTAACTAAAAATGCTAATCTTTATTTATCAATTGGTTATAATTTAAATTTTTTAACTTATCGATACGTAAATTTGTACATTTTGACTAAAGGTAAATGGCGAGCAAAACATTCCATGTTGTTAAGTTGTTTAGACTTTGTTGAGTATGTGGCGACGTCAGGACGGGGATCTGTTAAGTTACTCCCTTAACCTTTCGCTGGAACCCGCCATGCTCACGACAGTTATTTACCGAAGCCACATCCACGCCAGCACGCCGTTTGAGGTTTTGGAGGCGATGGTCTCCGCGGCAAATGCAAAAAATATTGACGCTAATGTGACGGGGATCCTGCTATTCAACGGCAGACATTTCTTTCAACTCTTGGAAGGCCCGGAAGAGAGCGTGCAGAAGGTTTATCACGCTATTTGTAAAGACGATCGCCATCACAACATTGTTGAATTGCTCTGTGATTACGCCCCGGCCCGCCGCTTTGGGCGAGTGGGCATGGAGCTTTTTGATTTAAGAGAGCACGATAAAAACGATGTCTTGCAGGTCGTTCTGGAAAAAGGGACTAGCCGATATCAACTGGCTTACGATGACCGGGCCTTGAGTTTTTTCCGGACCTTCATCGAATCGACGGAAAAAGAGAACTATTTTGAGATCCCTCCGGGTGATGCGTGGGAATTTATTCTCGATGCGCCGACTCATTCGGCATCAAGTCCACAAACGCTGCATAAAAAGATAGTTTTTCAACCGATTGTCGACCCAATGGCTCGTACTGTCGCGGCAGTAGAGGTGTTAGCCACGGAAGCTAATTCAGCGCCAGAGGAAGGGGGCGATGTTTACCTGGCTGAACTGCTGAACGCGAAGGCCGCTTTCACCGCAGCATGCGCCGCTAATATTGGCGTGCAAACGCTATGCATCAATCTGCTGCCGATGACGCTGGTCATGATTCCTGACGCCGTGGAACAACTGCTGGCGGATATTGAGGCGAACGGGCTTGTTCCCGAGCAGGTGGTTATTGAGTTTACCGAAAGCGAAATCATGCCGCAGATGGATGCGTTTACCGACGCTATCAGGCAGCTTAAATCGGCCGGTATCAAGCTTGCGATTGATGATTTTGGCGTCGGCTTTGCTGGGCTACAGCTGCTGGCACAGTTTCAACCTGAAAGGCTGAAAATTAACCAGTCGCTGATTCGGGGCATTCATAAAAGTGGGCCACAGCAGGCGATTATCCAGGCCATAATCAAATGCTGCGCCTCCCTTGAAATTGCGGTTTCAGCCACGGGTATTGAGCAACCGGAAGAGTGGATGTGGCTCGAGGCGGCCGGTATTTCTCACTTCCAGGGGAGTTTGTTTGCTAAACCCTGCGGGCACGGCGCTTTCCGTATTGCCTGGCCGGAGCGTAAAGCAGAGTTGTGATATCTGCCGCGTGTCGTGCCTCAAAGGCATCAGATTTCACTTGTACAACTCGTAAAAAAATTGTACACATTGAACAGATTGAGTGATGTTTCAATGGAGACGTGGGATCTGTGTACGGGGAGGGACACTATGGCCTATTACACTATCGGTGATGTAGCAGAGCGATGTGGTATCAACCCGGTCACCCTGCGAGCCTGGCAGCGCCGCTACGGCTTGCTGAAGCCCCAGCGTAGCGAGGGGGGGCATCGCCAGTTCGATGATGCGGATATTCAGCGCATCGAAGAAATCAAATACTGGATGAGCAAAGGCGTTTCCGTAGGCAAAGTGAAAGCCCTGCTGGAGCGCAGCCACGTGCCGGAAGAGCAGCTGTGGGTAACGCTGCAAGAAGAAATGATGCTTCTGGTCAGGAAAGTTAATCCTGGAAAGCTGCGTGAGAAGATTACTTCTCTCAGCCGGGAGCACAGCGCAGACTTACTGATTGATAACCTTTTGCTGCCCGTGAGGCAAAAACTTAGCCAGGATGAATCCACGGCTTTGTTGATGCGCAGCCTGCTGGATGGCGCGTTGATCTGCCATTGTGCCCAGAGCCTGGCGGCGGCGCAGAACCAAAGTTTGGGCGACATCCTGCTGATTGGCTGGCAGACGGACGATCGGGCTGCGTTATGGCTGGAGGCGTGGCGCCTGTCCCGCAGAGGCCTGACCGTGAACGTATTTGCCGAGCCGGTGGATACGTTGCGTCCGGAGCTTTTCCCCGGGCAGCATATTTTCCTATGGGCGGGAAAGACGTTATCGACAGCCCAGCAGGAACAGCTGCTTCACTGGAAACAGTGGGGATACGACATTGAGCTCCATCAATAAGCAGGCGTCAGCCTGATTCAGGTTATTCCCCCGTTTTCTTTTCTCTCAGGGATAAAAAGCCGGTGAAGCGCCGGCTTTAAGCTTTTCCTTATCCGCTGCAAACCGATTCGTTTCAGGTACACCTTTCAACGTGGGATAGCCTTAAAAACATCCAAAACGCCTTCTCCAAATGTTGAAGGCTTGTCATTTCGCGCACCCTATCCGGTTTTGCCGGGCCCGCCATAACGCGTTTATCCATCAATAAGTTAATTAAAAAGCAAGAAACAGAGTTTTTATGGCATAGCCTGGACATAGGCTTACGGATAAGCCGCTGAAATCAAACGGCGACACGCATCAAGAAAATGAACAGAAAGATTCAAAATGAGTTTCGGAATCTCATTAATGAAATGGGGAAAGTGATGAAATTACTTGAAGGTAAAGTCGCTGTGATTACTGGCGCCTCGGAAGGTATTGGACGGGCTGTTGCTATTTTGTTTGCTCAGCATGGCGCTTCGTTGATTCTGAATGCGAGGAGTCAGGCACCGCTGGATGCGCTGGCGGCGGAGCTTCGTTCCGTTGGCAGTGATGTCAGGATTTTTGTCGGGGACGCAGGCGAGGAGCAAACGCATGCTTCAATCGCCGCCCTGGCTGCTGATGCATTCGGCGGTATCGATATTGCGGTCAATAATGCCGGTACAACGGGCACTATCCGTCCACTGGCAGAGATCACCCCTGACGAATGGCAGCATACGCTGACCGTTAACCTGACAGCGGGTTATTTCGGTGCCCGGAGCCAGATCCCGTTGATGCTCAAACGAGGTGGGGGTTCTCTTATTTTTATCTCCAGTTTCGTCGGTACCAGCGTAGGTCTGCCGGGAATGGCCGCATATGCGGCAGCTAAGGCCGGGCTGATGGGGCTGGTGAAGGGGCTTACCGCAGATTATGCCGGGCAAGGCATCCGTGCCAATGCCTTACTGCCTGGAGGAACGGAAACCCGAATGGCTGGTGATGAGCATCAGAAAGCCTGGGCTGCGGGGCTGCATGCGTTGAAACGTCTGGCACAGCCGGAGGAGATAGCCAGCGCGGCACTGTTTCTGGCGAGTAATATGTCGAGTTTTGTGGTTGGTTCAGCCTTGTTTGCTGACGGGGGAAACGCTGCGGTTAAATAGGAAGCCGCTTGAACATGACTTTTTGAGTGTCGGGCGATTTCTTAGAAGGCACTGAATGCATGAACCTGTTGCCAACTGAATCCGTTTGGCAACAGGTTTTCATCGTGCAACTTACTGATTTTTAACTAGCTATGAGAGTCTGAAGTCTGTTTTTGGAACAGTTCCCGGAACACAGGATAAATATCATCCTGATCCCGGATGTGCTGCATCGCGAAGTTCTCGAAAGTGGCCTGCAGATTTTCGTATTCCCGCCACAGGGTCTGGTGCGCCCGGCGGGTGATTTCGATGTAGCTGTAGTAACGCACCACCGGCAGCAGTTTTTTCGCCAGGATCTCATGGCACAGCGGCGAATCGTCTGCCCAGTTGTCGCCGTCCGAGGCCTGCGCGGCGTAGATGTTCCACTGCGCCGGATCGTAGCGCTCCTGCACGACTTCATCCATCAGCTTCAGGGCACTGGAAACAATGGTCCCACCGGTTTCCTGTGAGTAGAAGAACTCGTGTTCGTCCACCTCCTTCGCCTGGGTATGGTGGCGAATATAAACCACCTCCACGTTTTTATAGGTCCGGCTCAGGAACAGATAGAGCAGGATATAAAAGCGCTTGGCCATGTCTTTTGTCGCCTGGTCCATCGAACCGGAGACGTCCATCAGGCAGAACATCACCGCCTGGCTGGAAGGTTCCGGGCGCTTCTCGTAGTTTTTGTAGCGGAGATCGAAGGTGTCGATAAACGGCACGCGGGCAATTTTTTCCCGCAGCTCTGCAATCTCTTTGCGCAGGCGTTCCTCTTCCAGCAGTTGAGCGGGTTCGCTGCGGCTGACGGTGTCTAGGGTCTCTTCGAGTTCGTGTAGCAAACGGCGTTTACCCGCGCTCATTGCCGTACGGCGAGCCAGCGAGTTTTGCAGCGAGCGAACAACGCTGATATTGGCCGGGACGCCGTTAGAGGTGAAACCTGCGCGATGGGATTTAAATTCGGTGATCTGCCGGTGCTGGTTACGTTTCAGGTTCGGCAGCGCCAGATCCTCGAACAGTAAGTCGAGATATTCATCTTTGGAGATCTGGAACACGAATTCATCCTGGCCTTCGCCGTCCTGGCTTGCCTGACCCTGGCCGCTTCCACCGCCGCCGCCTCCGCCCTGCGGGCGCTCAATGCGGTCGTTTTGTACAAAGTGGTCGTTGCCGGGATGGACGCGGTGGCGCAGGCCACCGCGACCCTGATGAAACATCGGTTCGTTGATATCCTCAATGGGGATGGACACGGATTCGCCGCTGTCCACGTCGGTCACCGAACGCTTGTTGATGGCCCCGGAAATCGACTGTTTGATCTGCGCCTTATAGCGGCGCAAGAAGCGCTGGCGGTTGACCGCGCTCTTGTTTTTGCCGTTAAGCCGCCTGTCTATGAAGTAGGCCATAGTTCCCCCAACTGCTTATGCCAGGTGCGCAAACAGGCCACGCCGCCCGGCGTGACCTGCATGAAACTCCCTTAAGAAGACTTACGGACCCGCAGATACCATTCACACAGCAGGCGAACCTGCTTGCGGGTGTAGCCTTTCTCCATCATCCGATCGACAAAATCATCGTGTTTCTTCTGCTCGTCGGTGGAGGTTTTGGCGTTGAACGAGATAACGGGCAGCAGCTCTTCGGTGTTCGAGAACATTTTCTTCTCGATAACCGTGCGCAGCTTCTCGTAGCTGGTCCAGTTTGGGTTACGACCGTTATTATTGGCCCGGGCACGCAGCACGAAGTTGACGATTTCATTGCGGAAATCTTTCGGGTTGCTGATCCCGGCCGGTTTTTCAATTTTCTCCAGCTCCGCGTTCAGGGATTCGCGGTCAAACAGCTGGCCGGTATCCGGGTCGCGGTACTCCTGATCCTGAATCCAGAAATCAGCGTAGGTGACATAGCGGTCAAAAATGTTCTGGCCGTACTCTGAGTAAGACTCTAGATAGGCGGTCTGGATTTCTTTGCCGATAAATTCCGCATATTTCGGAATCAGGTAGCCTTTGAGGTACTCCAGGTATTTCTCTGCCTGATCCTGCGGGAACTGCTCGCGTTCGATTTGCTGTTCCAGCACATAGAACAGGTGCACCGGGTTAGCTGCCACTTCAACGTGGTCAAAGTTGAACACGCGGGAGAGGATTTTAAAGGCGAAGCGCGTCGAGAGCCCGTTCATGCCTTCATCGACCCCGGCGTAGTCCCGATATTCCTGGTAGGACTTGGCTTTCGGATCGGTGTCTTTCAGACTTTCGCCGTCATAGACGCGCATTTTCGAGTAGATGCTGGAGTTTTCCGGCTCTTTCAGGCGCGACAGGATAGAGAAGCGAGAAAGCGTTTCCAGGGTGCCCGGGGCGCAAGGCGCGTGGGACAGTTCGCTGTGGTTGAGCAGTTTCTCGTAGATTTTGATCTCTTCCGAGATGCGCAGGCAGTAAGGCACCTTGACGATATACACGCGGTCAAGGAACGCCTCGTTGTTTTTGTTATTGCGGAAGGTGACCCACTCGGATTCGTTCGAGTGCGCAAGAATAATCCCGTTGAACGGCAGGGCAGAGATGCCTTCCGTGCCGTTGTAGTTGCCTTCCTGAGTGGCGGTCAGCAGCGGGTGAAGCACCTTGATGGGCGCTTTAAACATCTCCACAAATTCCATGATGCCCTGGTTGGCCCGGCACAGCGCCCCGGAGTAGCCGTAAGCATCCGGGTCGTTTTGCGCGTGGTGTTCCAGTTTGCGGATATCCACTTTACCGACCAGCGCAGAGATATCCTGGTTGTTCTCATCGCCGGGTTCGGTTTTGGCAATCGCAATCTGCGCCAGAATGGACGGCCAGACTTTCACCACGCGGAATTTGGTGATGTCGCCGCCAAATTCGCTCAGGCGTTTGGCTGCCCACGGCGACATGATGGTGCCGAGGTAGCGGTTAGGGATGCCATATTCTTTTTCCAGAATGGAGGCGTCTTCCTGCGGGTTAAACAGGCACAGGGGGTGGTCGTTGACCGGGCTACGTTCGCCGTTGGCGCTCAGCACGTAAATAGGCACGCGCTGCATCAAGGCTTTCAGGCGCTCGGCCAGGGAAGATTTACCGCCGCCCACCGGCCCCAGCAGATAGAGAATTTGTTTCTTCTCTTCCAACCCCTGAGCCGCGTGTTTCAGGTAGGCCACGATCTGTTCGATAGCCTCTTCCATGCCATAAAACTCTTCAAACGCCGGGTAACGGGCAACCACCCGGTTTGAAAAGAGACGGGACAGCCGTGGCTCTGTGGCAGTGTCTACCATCACTGGCTCACCAATGGCCGTCAATAGCCGTTCTGCCGCATTCGCGTAGGCACTGCGATCTTGTTTACAGATAGCAAGAAATTCCTGCAGTGTGAACTCTTCGTCCTTGGCAGCTTCATAACGCTGGCGATAGTGATCGAATATATTCATGGCATGCCGTCCTTTCGTTTTTAGCACAGGTTAAAGAGCCGTTGGTATGTGTAATAGAGGCTCCCCGGAAGACGTCTGCTAAATGAACAGCAACCCTTGTGCCAGGTTGATACCGGGCGCTCACGCCGCCGTCTCAGCGTTTCACCTTCCTAAAATAAAGCGTAGATGGCATTTGCAAAACTTGCATACGGCCAACGCTCAATTTCAATGACATATCAATAACTCATCCTAAAAATTTCGTATTTGAGATAAGCGACAGTGTTTGCTTTCATCTGGCTGACATAAAGCTGAAAATCCGCCGTCATCTGATTGCGGGAAGCTAAAAAGTTGGTTGAAGGTTGTGACTAAGTAAATTATTTGGGATGGGAGCCAAGGGCGGTTACACTTCCTGCGCTGATTATTTGATTAAAGGACTGAAAGGATTGTGACCAAATTCAAAATTCTCGCATTAGGCGTACTGTTAGCCTCTTCCGTTACCGCTGCGCACGCAGAGGGCCCATGGTCTATCGGTGCGGGGGCGCTGGTTTCGCCAAACCCTTACAAAGGTGACCAGAACCGCGTCTATCCGGCGCCTCTGCTGGGCTATGAAGGTGACAATTTCTACTTCCGCGGGTTCAACGCGGGTTACTACTTGTGGAATGACCAGGCCGATAAGCTGTCCGTCACCGCCTATTATTCGCCGCTGCATTTCAGGCCGAAAGACAGCAATTACGACAGCATGCGCGCGCTGGACTACCGCCATTCTACCGTGATGGCGGGCCTGTCCTGGGTGCATAACACCGACTATGGCTTCCTGCGTACCGTGCTGGCCGGGGATATCCTGAACAACAGCAACGGCATCACCTGGGATACCGCCTGGCTGTACCGCTACAACGCGGATAGCCTGACGGTCACGCCGGGGATTGGTGTCGTGTGGGACAGCAAGAATCAAAACGACTACTACTACGGCGTGAGCGGCAAGGAGTCCAACCGCAGCGGCCTGAACGAGTACGACGCGGGTAACAGCTGGTCACCGTACGTTGAGCTGTCCGTCAACTATAAGCTGAACGCCGACTGGAACGTGTTCGGTATGGGCCGCTACATGCGTTTGTCCAAAGAAGTGACCGACAGCCCAATGGTCGACAGCAACTGGACTGGTGTGCTGCTGACGGGCGTGAACTACAGCTTCTAATAGGTGCAATCAGTGCACTAAAACGGGGCGCTTGCGCCCCGTTTGCTTTTTAATGGGGCAGAGGTTGACGGCCTTTGCCCTAAGCTGGTGAAAGTCGCTTAGCCTTTCTTCGCCACGCTGATGGTCTGGCTCAGACGGGTCGGTTTTTCCGCGCTGGCTTTCTGTTTTTTAGATGCGCAGGCGGTTTCTACGCAGACGAAGGTTTTGTAGCCGTCGTCCGGCATATCGCCCATCGAAACGGACAGCGCCGGGCCTGGGTTCCAGCCCACCACGTTGTGATGATGGTGATGAACCACGTTCAGGGTGCGCTTCAACTGGCTGGCATCATGAATGACGCTGCACTCTTCCGGCTCCAGATAGAGACGATCGGTGCGGTCAGGGAAGGTTTGTACGCCGTCGGTCAACTGGCCCGGGGCTTCATTCAGCACTTTATCGATATACGGATTACCCAGGCCGCTGACCTTCACATCTGCGATGTCGCCGACGTTGAAGTAGGTGTGCAGGGCAGAGGTAGTTTCGAACTCACCGTGTGCTTCCAGCTCGATTTCACAGGTTTTGCCCAGCTTGAAGCGGGCATACAGCGTGAATTCATGCGGCCACAGCTTCAGCGTCTCGGCATTGTTATGCAGCTCAAAGGTCAGCACCACGCCGTTGGCGTCTTCATTGTGCGCGCTCAGCGTCCACGGCTGGTTGCGGGCAAAACCGTGCGCCGGCAGGCCTGGCTGCTCCGCCGGACCAAACCACGGCCAGCAAATAGGCACACCGCCGCGCAGCGCTTTGCCTTTATGGAACGGGGTGATGTCGCTCAGCCACAGCACCTCATCTTCACCGGCAGGCTGCCAGGAGAGCAGGTGTGCGCCCTGAAGTGCGAAAGATGCCCGAACCTGGGGGTGATCAACGACGATGACGTCCAGCTCATCGTGTACGCGGCGGGTAAGCACAGGGGTAATTTGTTCGACGACCGGAAGTGCAAAAATTTTATTAATCATTTCTTTTTTCCTTAGTCCTGGTGATTTGAGGCAAAAAAAAGAGCGACCGAAGTCGCCCTTTAGGATCAGGTTCTCATCTCAACTTATTTGGAGATGTGAGCGATCAGATCCAGTACTTTGTTGGAGTAGCCAGTTTCGTTATCGTACCAGGAAACCAGTTTCACAAAGTTGTCGTTCAGTGCGATACCAGCTTTAGCATCAAACACGGAAGTCAGTACTTCGCCGTTGAAGTCGGTAGACACTACGTCGTCTTCGGTGTAGCCCAGAACGCCTTTCATTGCGCCTTCGGAAGCAGCTTTGATTGCTTTCTTAATTTCTTCGTAAGAAGCAGCTTTTTCCAGACGAACGGTCAGGTCAACAACGGACACGTTAGGGGTAGGAACGCGGAACGCCATACCAGTCAGTTTGCCTTTCAGCTCTGGCAGTACAACGCCTACAGCTTTAGCAGCACCGGTAGAAGAAGGGATGATGTTCTGAGCTGCGCCGCGGCCGCCGCGCCAGTCTTTGTGAGACGGGCCATCAACGGTTTTCTGAGTTGCGGTGGTAGCGTGAACGGTAGTCATCAGGCCTTCAACGATACCGAAGTTGTCGTTGATAACTTTAGCCAGTGGAGCCAGGCAGTTGGTGGTGCAGGATGCGTTGGAAACGATGTCCTGGCCTGCGTATTTTTCGAAGTTAGCACCGCGAACGAACATTGGGGTGTTGTCTTTGGAAGGACCAGTCAGAACAACTTTTTTCGCGCCAGCAGTGATGTGCTTACGTGCGGTTTCGTCAGTCAGGAACAGACCTGTTGCTTCAGCAACAACGTCAACGTTCACTTCGTTCCACTTCAGGTTAGCCGGGTCACGTTCTGCGGTAACACGGATAGTTTTACCGTTAACAACCAGGTTGCCGTCTTTAACTTCTACAGTACCGTTGAAACGACCGTGAGTTGAGTCGTACTTCAGCATGTAAGCCATATAGTCAGCGTCTAACAGGTCGTTGATTGCAACGATTTCGATGTCAGAACGTTCCTGAGCAGCACGGAAAACGATACGGCCGATACGACCAAAACCGTTGATACCTACTTTGATAGTCATAGTATTCCACCAGCTATTTTTTAGTGAATAAAAGGTTGGCTGTAAAATTACAAAAACCTTACGCAGCGTCAAGCGGAATCGTGTCAATCATTGCGACAAATCAATCCTGTGACCAGGGTTTGTACGACTGAACGCCTCACGCTTCCTTTTGGGCTTAAATCCAAATGGGGACGATGCGGGGGATTTTAAACGCCAGTCCCAACAATAATGTGATTCACGTCACGCTTTGTGCCGTGCCAGAATTTCAGGGCTAAGTTTAGAACAAAAAGCAGCACGGTGTTGTTAATTTTTTGTTAGAATGGGGCCGTGAGCTGTCCCAATTGAACTGACCGAGATGTACACCTATGTCTAATCAATTACCCCCTGATTCAAATAAGAAAAACCTCAGCGAAATGCAATACTACGTGACCCAGAAGCACGGCACTGAACCGCCGTATTCAGGGCGTTTACTGCATAATAAGCGTGACGGGATTTATCACTGCCTGGTGTGTGAGGCCCCGCTGTTTCTTTCGGAAACAAAATACGACTCAGGCTGCGGCTGGCCAAGCTTCTACGAGCCTGTCAGCCCCGATGCCATCCGCTATCTGACCGATAATTCCCACGGCATGGAACGCGTTGAAATCCGCTGCGGCAGCTGCGACGCGCACCTGGGCCATGTGTTCCCGGATGGCCCGCAGCCGACCGGGGAGCGGTATTGCGTTAACTCGGCCTCGCTGAGCTTCACCGACGGGCAAAATGGTGAGCAGGTTGAGGGTTGAAGAATCGATTCAGCTAATTATTCTGCGACGGGGTGCCCAATGAGCAATCTGGATGAGATGTTGAGCGTGATGACGCCGGAGATTTATCAGCGCCTGGCGACCGCGGTCGAGCTGGGAAAGTGGCCTGATGGCGTGGCGCTGACCCAGGAGCAAAAAGACAACAGCCTCCAGCTGGTGATGCTGTGGCAGGCGCGCCACAACACGGAGGCGCAGCACATGACTATCGACACCAATGGCCAGATGGTGATGAAGAGCAAACAGCAGCTGAAAGCGGAGTTTGGCATCGAGCCTGCGCCGTTTGTAACGATGAAGCTGCAGTAAACAAAAGGGAGACTCACTGGTCTCCCTTCGTTTTTCTGCGTTAACCGCTATTTAGCGTGATCGATGCCCAGTGACTCGGCGAGCTGTTTCGCCAACTGGTTGTTGTCATCCGCGCCGTATTCCCAGAACATCGCGCCGCCCAGCCCCTTCTCCTTGATGTACTCGGCTTTGATTTTCACCGAGCGCGGATTCTCATAGGAAATGGCAAACAGCGGTTTACCTTCAGCAGACTTCAGCGTCAGGTACGGCACCTTCGCGTCGTCATCCCACTCTTCGGTGAAGCGCTTCTGCGGGTCGTTCAGCATTTTCTTCACCAGGTCGTTGTATTTGACGTAAGTGTCTTTCGTCAGATCCACGCCCAGCGCGGTTTTAAACAGCTCCAGCTCACGCTCGCCGAAGTAGGGCTGTGTGACCGGGTTTTTCTGCGCGTCGGGTTTTGACCAGTCAATGCCCGGCTCTACGGCACGCTTAGGTACGCGGCCATAGAAGCCGATGCCGAGGTTCATCTGCGCTGGTTTCAGCCCGGCTGCGAGATAGTTATTTACTACGAAATCAGCGCTGTACTTGTCGGCTTCGGCCACGGTCGGCCACTTTTTCGAATCATAGAGATTCGAGTTGAAGTACTGCGTACCGTACGCCATGTCGTAGGTCATCAGGTTGATGTAGTTCAGCACCGGCGCAATGGCTTTCACATCAACCCAGCTTTTCGGGCTTTCGGCATTGGCCCCGACGGCAATGGTAACCAGTTTTTTGTCGCCCACGGCTTTGCGCAACTCTTTCAGCAGGGCGGTGAAATTATCCCGGTCGGCGTCCAGCTTATCCACCAGGCCCCAGGCGCCATTTACCGGGAACTCCCAGTCAAGGTCGATCCCATCCAGGCCATATTTGTCCATCACTTCCTGCACCGAGCGGATAAACACCGCGCGGTTTTCAGGCGTTGCTGCTGCGGCAGAGAAACCGCGAGCCCCCCAGCCACCAACGGACAGCAAGATTTTCAGCTGTGGATTCTGTTTCCGCAGTGCCGGCAGGGTTTCAAGGTCGGAGACAACTTTCGGGGAAAGATAGATTTGATGCAGTTTTGACGAATCTTTCAGCGCTGCGTTGGTTTCGCCTTTCTCGTCGTTATAAATCAGGCCAAAGGAGTAATTGAGGTGGGTAATCTGGCGAACATCAAGCTTATTGATATCCCCCCCGGGACCGGCAGTGACGTCGCCACCGCCGTTGAAGTAACCCACGGAAAGCAAAGATTCAGCCTGCGCAACGCCGCTGCAGGCGAGCGTCACCGCGGCCACCAGCGGTAACATTTTACGTGTGAATGACATAATGATTCCTCTTTGACGGGCACAACATAAAAGCTCCCCGGCCACGCTTAACAGACGAAAACGGCGGAAAGCGAAATCAGCTAACGTGCTGAATAAATTCACTGAATATGATTATGAGAGCGCTCCCAGGTGAGGGCGAGCAAAAAAAGCGTAGAGTGTGAGCGGAATCGATACAAAAGTGCGGGGCGGGGGCCGCCCCTACAATTATTGGCAGGTAAAATCGGCGAAGGTCATTAGCGTGGCGCCTTCAACCGCCATCTCCTGGAATGCCTCCAGGCTGCTCTGGGGCCGCAGGTTCACGCCGCGACAGCCATCGGTGATGACTATCACTTCATAACCCAGCTCCAGCGCGTCCAGCACGGTAAATTTCACGCAGAAATCCGTTGCCAGCCCCAACACCACCAGGCTGCGGATGTCGTGCGCGCGCAGCCAGGCATCCAGCTCGGTTTGCTGCCGATGGCCGTTATCGAAAAACGCGCTGTAGCTGTCGATAGCCGGATTTTGGCCTTTATAGACGATCTTATCGACGCCGGAAGCCTTCAGCAGCGGGTGAAGTTTCGCCCCTTCGCTGTTCTGAATGCAGTGATCGGGCCACCAGGTTTGCGCCAGGCCGTCGAGCATGCCCTCAGAAAAAGATTCAGTGCCTTGCGTACTGGCGAAACTTCCGTGCTTTGCCGGGTGCCAGTCTTGAGTGGCAACCACGTTTTTACCGCGGGCGTTAAACAGTTCGATAAGCTGGTTAGCGACCTCAACGGTGCTGTCACCTTCCGGGACCGCGAGCGTGCCACCGGCACAAAAATCGTTCTGCAAATCAATCAACAGCAAAGCACGTCGCGCCATTGGCGTTCCTTATTCGTCGGGGGTGAGTTCACCACGCAGGTTGCACGACATGGCATCACGGATCGCCTGGGCATCCAGACCCTGGCTCAGCAGATAGTGAAGCTTGGTTAACGTCGCTTCCACCGTCATATCAAAGCCGCTGATAACGCCCGCCTGCGCCAGCGCGTTGCCGGTCGCATAGCCGCCCATGTTCACTTTGCCGGACATACACTGCGTGAGGTTAACCACCACGATGCCGCGCGCGCTAGCTTCCTGCAACTCTTTAATGAACGCGCCCTGCTGCGGGGCATTACCCACGCCGTAAGAACGCAGGATCAGCGCCTTGACCGGCTGACGCAGGAAGTTGCCCACGACGTCGGCAGAAATGCCTGGATAGATGGTGACCACGCCAATCGGCTGCGGCGTGATCGGGTGGACAATCAGTTCGCCTTCGCCGTGCGGGGCCGGCGGCGTATTCAGCTTGCGGATGTGGATCCCGGCTTCCAGCAGCGGCGCAAGGTTAGGTGAAGCAAAGGCATCAAAGCCGTCGGCATGGGCTTTGGTGGTGCGGTTCCCGCGATAGAGACGATTGTTGAAGAACAGCGTCACTTCGTTGATCGGGTAGTTGGCCGCCACGTACAGCGAATTAAGCAGGTTGATTTGCCCGTCAGAACGCAGCTCCGCCAGCGGGATCTGTGAACCCGTGACGATCACCGGCTTGCTGAGGTTCTCCAGCATGAACGAGAGCGCCGAGGCGGTAAACGCCATGGTGTCCGTGCCGTGGAGGATCACGAAGCCGTCATACTCGTCGTAGTGGGCTTTGATGTCGTCGGCGATGTGCTGCCAGTCTTCAGGCGTCATGTCCGAAGAGTCCATCAGCGGATCGTATTCGTGGATCGTGAAGTCCGGCATTTCCGGGCGGTGGAATTCAGGCATCATCGCCAGCTGGCGCTGAAGATGGCCGGAAACAGGAATGTAGCCGTGTTCAGAACGCTGCATCCCGATAGTACCGCCGGTGTAGGCAACGTAGATAGATTTCTTTGGCATAGTTTTGCTCGAGGCTTTCGATATTTGCGGCAGAGTATAGAGAGGATGACGGAAAAAAAAAGCCCGGTTTAACCGGGCTTTGATTCATTTGAGTAAATTAACGCACATCGCCGCAGGTGAGGCAGAAGGCGTAACGGTTTTGCGGATCGTTCATGGTGCCGAATTTGTCATTCTGGGCCTTGACCGCCAGCGCGGCATCCGCCAGTGGCGCTGGCAGGTAAGCCTGAATGGCCTGCGGCAGCGCGGCGCGTACCGAGCCGGTCATGGCGTTAAAGACCATGTCGGTGAAGGTCGCGTCATCCTGCCAGAACGCCAGGTGCCAGCTTTTCAGCTTCGCCAGCTCGGCGGCTTTGGCCACGGCGTCGTCAAAGTCACCCAGGCTGTCCACCAGGCCGTTGGCTTTGGCATCTTCCCCGGTCCAGACGTGGCCCTGAGCAATCTGATCGATTTGCTCCGGCGTTTTCTTACGGGACGCCGCCACCAGGCCAATAAAGCGCTTGTAGCCGTTATCGATGCTGAGCTGCATCATCTGCTGTACTTCAGGCGGCAGTTTCTTGGTCACGGCCACGTCGGCCAGCGGCGACGTTGATACGCCGTCGGTATGCACACCAATCGCATCGAGGGTGTTTTCTACTGTGTTGATGACGCCGAAAATACCAATCGAGCCGGTCAGCGTGCTTGAGTTGGCGATGATGTAGTTCGCCGGGGTGGAGATCCAGTACCCGCCGGATGCCGCCATGCCGCCCATGGAAACCACAATTGGCTTCCCGGCTTCACGCGCAGCCACAAGCTCTTCACGGATGGTTTCGGACGCAGTGACGCTGCCGCCAGGGCTGTTCACGCGGAAGACGATGGCTTTCACCTTCGGATCCAGACGCGCTTCACGGATCTGCATGGCCGTAGTATCGCCGCCGACCTGGCCCGGGGTTTCTTCCCCGTCCATGATCGCGCCGTTGGCGAAGATCACCGCGATGGCATCACCTTGCTCAGACGGTTTTTTCACGCTGTAGTCGTAAATACTGGTGTAGCTAAAGTCTTTGTTGGCTTTGCTCCAGCCGAACTGCTTCACCAGTGCTTTGTCTACAGCAGCACTGCTCGCCAGTTCGTCCACGAGTTTATTGTCCAGGGCATATTTAGCGGTATCGCCACCTAACTTCTGCAGATTATCCAGCAGCGCCTGAGCGCCGGGGAAAGCCTGCTGAGCGGTGATCTGGCGGTTGGCCGCGATGGTGTTCAGGTAGTTTTGCCACAGCTCGCCAATCCAGCGGCTGTCCGCGTCGCGCGCGGCAGGGGACATATCGTCGCGGATATACGGCTCAACCGCTGATTTGTAAGTGCCGACGCGGAAGACGTGGGTCGAGACCTTCAGCTTATCCAGCAGGGTTTTGTAATACAGCGCGTTGGTGGCAAACCCGTGCAGGTCAACCATGCCCTGCGGTGAGAGCCAGATTTTATTGGCAAAGCTTGCCAGGTAGTACTGACTCTGGTTATAGCTGTCGCCCATGGCATAAACCGGCTTGCCGCCGTCGCGGAACTCGCGCAGCGCTTTACCGATGTACTGCATTGACGGCTGGTCGGCACCGGCGAAATCTTTCAGATCCAGCACGATGCCGGTGATATTGCGGTCATCTTTCGCCTGACGAATGGCGTCGACGATGTCGAACAGGGAATTCTCCTGCAGACGGTCAGAGCTGGCGCCCACCAGCTGGCGGCCAATCACGCCCAGCTTATTGCTGACCGACGGTTTGTCTACCACCACGCCGGTGATATCCAGCAGCAGCGCCCCGCGCGCAGGTTCTGCAGGCGTGCTTTTTACCTGCATCCAGATGCCGACTCCGACCAGTATCAGTAGGATAAGGAACAAGTTGAGAATAAATTCCCGAATAAAATTAAGCAGACGCCAGGTCCACTTAAAAAAGCCGCTAATAAATCGCCCAATGGTGCGCATGTTTTCTCCATAACCTTCAACAGGGGTATTACCCGCACGCCGCAATGAAGCTGGCTAAAGCGGCGAAAGTAAAGGCTATCCTAAAGAGAGGGCGAGGAAATGTCAGCAGGAAATCGGGGCGGCGCTGTAACAAAAACTACGGCTGTGTTAATTTTGTGAATGAAAATCATTTGACGGACTGGGGCAACCTCCACGCTTTGCCAGTCATTTCCTGTCAGTAAGGGGCTTTTAAATGGATGCACTTGAACTTTTGATTAACCGCCGTAGCGCCTCCCGTCTGGCCGAGCCGGCTCCGGCGGGTGAAGTGCTGGAAAATATTCTGCGTGCCGGAATGCGCGCGCCGGACCACGGTACGCTCCAGCCGTGGCGCTTCATTGTTATTGAAGGGGAAGGGCGCGAGCGCTTTGCTCAGCTTTTAGAGAAAGCGGCCATTGCGGCCGGCATGGATGAAAAAAGCGTTGAAAAGGCGCGTACATCGCCGTTCCGCGCCCCGCAAATCATTGCTGTGGTCGCGCATTGCGAGACTAACCATAAAGTGCCGGTGTGGGAGCAGGTGGTTTCCGCAGGCTGTGCGGTGATGGCGATGCAAATGGCGGCGGTGGCCCAGGGCTTTAACGGTATCTGGCGCAGCGGCGCGTGGACTGAAAATGATTTGGTGCGCGAAGGACTGGGTGGCCGCGAGCAGGACAAAGTGGTGGGCTTCCTCTACCTCGGCACGCCGCAGTTGAAAGCGTCGACGACCATCAGCACCCCGGATACTTCTGCGTTCGTTTCTCGCTTCTGATTGGACATTATCCTGCCGGGCGCGCCCGGCAGGTTCCATTTCTTATTTCTTCTGCTGTTTCGCAAACTCGTCTTTCGCTTTCTGCAGCTGCTGCTGGAAGGCGGCGTTGGTATGCAGCGTGGCCACTACGGCAGATCCCACGACGCGAGCGGCATCAATATCGCTTTGCCAATGGTAACCGCAAATCACCCGGCTTTGCCCCAGATCAAACCCGCGTTTCAGGATCTCGTTCTGGCGCTGCGGGTTGATTTCCGCCAGCACCAGCGCGGTAGCCCAGCCAATTGAGGTATGCCCGGACGGATAAGAGCCATTTTTCGACAGCTTATCCTGCTCTTTGGTGTTACAGGTTGGCACACCGTAGAAGGCAAACGGGCGGATGCGCATGTACTTTTCTTTTGCACCGCGCGTGGCGAGGTCACCGGCGTCCTCAATCATGTTGGTCAGCAGCTTGTGCAGTTCCGGCGCATCTTTTTCGGTAATTGGCGAGCCAAACGCGCCGGAGAAAGCGTGAGCCACGCCGCCACCGCTCAGGTTGGCATCTTCTTCGGCCAGCTTGCCGCGTTCGGTGGCGCGCAGCAGGCGGCCCTTCTCATACATCGCCTGATCGTTCAGAAACGCAATGCTGCCGATTTCAGGCGGCGGCGGCAGCAGCGCCAGGCTGTCAATGGCCTGGGCGTTGGTCAGGTAATAGAGATCGGGCTTGGTGGTGGCGTCATTTCCCGGAGGGGCAAGGGCAAAGGCCGCAGAGGAGAACAGGCCGGCAATACAGAAGGCTAATACGCGTTTTTTCATTGTTATTCCTTACATGCGTGGGTTGTCCAGATAGTTGCCTCGATGGTTGTAACATTACTGTCATATTTGAGTAAAAGAGCGCATCGGCAAAATGCGGCCTGGCTTCAAAAAACTTCCGCTTTGCCTGCTTAGTGAGCAACGGCACGCGAATTAGGACTGCCAGACTTACCACCAGGGCGTTTGAGCGCTACCATATTGGGTACAGAATTTGGCAAAGAAAGGAAAAGTCCATGAAGCAAACCGTTCGTTTGACCCAGTACAGCCACGGCGCAGGATGCGGCTGCAAAATTTCCCCGAAGGTGCTGGAAACCATCCTGCACAGCGAGCAGGCGAAGTTTGTCGATCCTAACCTGCTGGTGGGGAACGAAACCCGCGACGATGCGGCGGTTTACGACCTGGGCAACGGCACCGGTATCATCAGCACCACCGACTTCTTCATGCCGATCGTGGACGATCCCTTCGACTTTGGCCGTATCGCGGCGACCAACGCCATCAGCGACATCTACGCCATGGGCGGGAAACCGATTATGGCGATCGCTATTCTCGGCTGGCCGATTAATACGCTGGCGCCCGAAATTGCTCGTGAGGTTATCGAAGGCGGGCGTTTTGTCTGCCAGCAGGCGGGGATTTCTCTGGCCGGCGGCCACTCGATTGACGCGCCTGAACCGATTTTTGGCCTCGCGGTGACCGGCGTTGTGCCCACCGAGCGAGTGAAGAAAAACAGCTCTGCTGAAGCAGGCTGCAAGCTGTACCTGACCAAACCGCTGGGCATTGGCGTGTTGACCACCGCCGAGAAAAAATCCCTGCTGCTGCCAGAGCACAAAGGTCTGGCGGCAGAAACCATGTGCAAGCTGAACAAAGTCGGCGCGGAGTTTGCCGACATTGCGGGCGTGACCGCGATGACCGACGTCACCGGTTTTGGCCTGCTGGGCCACCTGAGCGAAATGTGCGAAGGCGCGGGCGTTCAAGCTGATGTCTGGTTTGAATGCGTGCCAAAATTACCGGGTGTAGAAAGCTACATCGAGCAGGGCTGCGTGCCTGGCGGCACCTCCCGCAACTTTGCCAGCTACGGGCAACTCGTCGGCGAGATGCCGGAGGCCTGGCGCAATCTGCTGTGCGACCCGCAAACTTCCGGCGGCCTGCTGCTGGCGGTTCGTGCGGATGCCGAAGCCGAAGTCTTTGCGGCTGCCGAGCGGAACGGCATTAAGCTTAGCGCCATCGGTGAATTGAAAGAGGCCCGCGCTGGCCGCCCAATGATCGAGATCCGTTAATTCATGCGGCTGTTTATTGCGGAAAAACCAAGCCTTGCGCGAGCCATTGCCGACGTGCTGCCCAAGCCCCATCGTCGCGGCGATGGGTTTATTGAATGCGGCAATGGCCAGGTGGTGACCTGGTGCATTGGCCACCTGCTGGAGCAGGCGCAGCCGGACGCCTACGACGGGCGATATGCCCGCTGGAACCTCGCTGACTTGCCCATTGTGCCGGAAAAGTGGCAGCTCCAGCCTCGCCCCTCCGTGACTAAACAGCTCAACGCGATTAAAAAGCTGCTGGCTCAGGCCACCGAAGTGGTTCACGCGGGTGACCCCGATCGCGAAGGGCAGTTGCTGGTGGATGAAGTGCTGGACTATCTCCAGCTTGCCCCGGAAAAGCGCCAGCAGGTGCAGCGCTGCCTGATCAACGACCTTAACCCGCAGGCCGTGGAGCGGGCGATTTCCCGCCTGCGCGCCAACAGCGAATTTATTCCGCTTTGCGTTTCGGCGCTGGCCCGCGCCCGTGCCGACTGGCTGTACGGGATTAACATGACCCGCGCCTACACCATTCTCGGGCGCAATGCGGGCTACCAGGGCGTACTGTCTGTGGGCCGCGTCCAGACGCCAGTCCTGGGCCTGGTCGTGCGCCGCGATGAAGAGATTGAAAACTTTGTCGCCAAAGATTATTACGAAGTAAAAGCCCACATCGTGACGCCAGCGGACGAGCGTTTTGTGGCGGTGTGGCAGCCGAGCGAATCCTGCGAACCCCATCAGGACGAAGAAGGCCGCCTGCTGAACCGCAAGCTGGCGGAGCACGTCGTCGCGCGTATCAACGGCCACCCGGCGCTGGTCACCGCCTATAACGATAAACGGGAATCGGAAATCGCGCCGCTGCCGTTTTCGCTCTCCAGCCTGCAAATCGAGGCGGCGAAACGCTTTGGGCTGAGCGCCCAGAACGTGCTGGATATTTGCCAGAAGCTGTACGAAACCCACAAATTGATCACCTATCCGCGTTCCGATTGCCGCTATCTGCCCGAAGAGCACTTCGCCGGGCGGCATGCGGTGATGAACGCCATCAGCGTGCATCAGCCGGATTTACTGCCGCAGCCCGCGGTGGATGCCGATCTGCGTAACCGCTGCTGGGACGATAAAAAAGTGGATGCCCACCACGCGATTATTCCCACGGCCCGCAGCTCTGCACTCTCATTAAGTGAAAATGAGGCTAAAGTTTATGGCCTGATCGCCCGTCAATACTTAATGCAGTTCTGTGCCGACGCCGTATTCCGTAAATGCACCATCGATCTGGATATCGCCGGAGGCAAATTTATCGCTAAAGCGCGTTTCCTTGCCGAAGCGGGCTGGCGGGCGCTGCTGGGCAATAAAGAGCGCGATGAAGAGAACGACGGCACGCCGCTGCCGGTGGTGGCGAAAGGGGACGAACTGCTGTGCGAGCATGGCGAAGTGGTTGAACGGCAAACTCAGCCGCCGCGCCACTTTACCGATGCGACATTATTGTCAGCGATGACCGGGATTGCGCGCTTTGTGCAGGACAAAGATCTGAAAAAGATCCTGCGCGCCACGGACGGATTAGGCACCGAGGCGACGCGAGCCGGGATCATCGAACTGTTATTCAAACGCGCTTTTCTGGTCAAGAAAGGGCGCTATATTCATTCTACGGAGGCCGGGCGGGCGCTGATCCACTCGCTGCCGGAGCTGGCCGCCAGGCCAGACATGACCGCGCACTGGGAATCAACGCTGACGCAAATCAGCGAAAAGCAGTGCCGCTATCAGGACTTTATGCAGCCGCTGGTGCAAACGCTTTATGAGCTGATTCATCAGGCGCGAACCACGCCGGTGCGGCATGCATTTAAGGGCATCAAAGCCCAGGATGACGGAAAAAAAGCAAAACGTTGGGCCAAAAAAGAGGGAAGTGATGATGTCAGTAAAAAGCCTGCTCGCCGCCGTCGTGGGGCTAATGATGAGTCTGCCAGCGATGGCGGTGCAGCCCCGTCAGCCTGACGTTGACGTGGTGATCCCGCCGGAAGTGTTCACCAACAGCAATCAGCCGCAGACGCCGCCCTGCAACCAGTGCTGTATTTATGAAAATAAAAACTATTCTGAAGGGGCGGTGGTGAAGACGGAAGGCATTTTGCTGCAATGCCAGCGTGATGACAAAGTCTTAGGGACTAATCCGCTGGTCTGGCGCCGCGTGAAGCCATAAACGCCTTCAACAGTGGGACATCCGCCGGGGCGAGGGCATAGCCAAGCGCCTCCGGCGGTTCACACCAGACCAGCTCGCTGTGGCAATGGGCGATGGGTTCGCCGCTAAAGGCCTCAACATGCCAGGCGTGCAGATAAATCATTCTCCCGCTCACTTCGCGCTGATGGCTGGCCACGTAGCCGCTAATTTGTGCCGTAATTCCCAGCTCTTCCAGGAGTTCCCGCGCCAGCGCTTCGGGCTGCGTTTCTCCCCTTTCTACTTTCCCACCTGGAAATTCCCACAGGCCGGGCTGATCGCCATTTTCAGGGCGACGGGCGAGCAGAATTTTGCCTTCGTGCTCGATAATAGCCGCGACAACATCAAGGTTTTTTAGCATGGGTGTCCATTTTCCGTGGGGCTGGCGTGGCATAATACTCGTCCTGAGATGCCAGCAAAAGAGTAACTGAATGATGGAAACGAAAAGCGAGCCCTGGATTGCCCCCCTTAAAACGCTGCCCAAAAGCCTGCGCCCGATTGTGGCGATGCAGGAGAAAAATTTTGGTGCGGTGCTGAACCCGACCCGCTGGTGGGGGCGACTGCCGTATTTATTCTGGCTGGTGGCGCTGTTTGTCGGCTTTCTGGAAAGACGCCGGGCAAAAATCGACCCGGTGATTCGTTCGCTGGTGATGACCCGGGTATCGCAGCTGTGCAGCTGTGAATTTTGTATCGACGCTAACAGCCTGCGTCTTGCAGAGCGTAGTCAGTCGATGAATAAGGTGCTGGCAGTGGCCAACTGGCAAAATGAGCCGATATTTAGTGAGAAAGAGCGGGTCGCATTGGCCTACGCCGAAGCGATGACCGCCACGCCGCCACAGGTGACCGACGAGTTAAAAAACAGGCTCAAGCAGCATTTCAACGACCAGGCGGGGACCGAACTCACCGCGCTGATTGCCTTCCAGAACCTTTCGGCTCGCTTTAACGCCGCACTGGATATTCCCTCCCAGGGGTTATGCCCGACGAAGGGAAAACGCTAGATGTTCGACAGCTACCTTCACCTGCGTATCAAACCCGTGCTTAATCTCCTGGCAGCCGTGCTTGATAAGCCCGCTATCACGCCGGACAGGTTGACGCTGGCAGGATTCGCGATTGGCGTGCTCACTTTGCCTTTTCTGGCACTGCAATGGTATGTCCCGGCGCTGGTTGCCATTATCTTTAACCGGCTTTTTGATGGCCTGGACGGCGCGCTGGCGAGACGCAGAGGGCTAACCGATGCCGGTGGCTTCCTCGATATTACGCTGGATTTTCTTTTTTATGCCCTTGTGCCGTTTGGCTTTATTCTCGCGGACCCGGCGCAAAATGCTCTTGCAGGCGCGTGGCTGCTGTTCTCGTTCATCGGCACCGGCAGCAGCTTTCTGGCGTTTGCTGTCCTGGCGCAGAAGCACGATATCGCGAATCCAGGCTACGCCCATAAATCGTTTTATTATCTGGGGGGACTGACGGAAGGTACCGAAACTCTCCTGCTGTTTGTGCTTGGCTGCCTGTTCCCGGACGGTTTTGCCTGGCTGGCGTGGATCTTCGGCGGGCTTTGCTGGCTTACCACGCTCAACCGCATCTGGGGCGGGTATAAGACGTTAAAACGACTGGATGACTCCACAGATTAATCCCCTCGCCCCGTGGGAGAGGGCTAGGGGGAGGGGGGAAGTCCTCAAGTCGGCATCAGTTCGGTTTACGCTCGCCGCTCACGACAGGATTTTTAGGGTCAGCGCTCCATTCGTACCAGCCGCCGTCATACAAGCCAACGTCCTTCCAGCCCATTGCCCGCGCGTACATCAGCGTTTCGGAAGCGCGCCATCCGGTTCCGCAGTAAAAAGCAACCTGCTGATCCGGCGAGATATTCCAGGTTTTCCACATCGCGGCGATGTCGTCCCCTGCCCGCATGGTACCGTCCGGATTATGGAAGTCTTCCATATGCGTGGAGTCAGAGCCCGCGTGGCCCCAGCGGGCGCCCGCAATCTCGCCTTTGGGCTTGATGTAGCTGTACCCGCTGGTGGTGCCGATAAATTCCGGCCAGGAACGAATGCTGACCAGAGAAGCATCTTTGCGGTGCAGCAGCGCGCGCGCCTGTTCCATGTCCAGCATCAGCTGAGGCTGGCCGGGAATCGGGGCACCGAAGTCGGGGGCTGGTGTTGGCTGGCTGGGCAGGCCACGTTCAACGGGCAGATCCGCCGCGCTCCACGTCGCCCAGCCTCCGTCCAGGAGACGGACGTCTTTCACGCCGGCGTACAGCATGATCGCTGCCACGCGCGCCGCCGCGTAGACATCACGCCCATACAAAATGACGGTCGTATCGTGCCGGATGCCGTGCTTCGCCAGCATGGTTTTCAGCTTGTCGTCGGACACTTTGTTCCACAGCGGCTCGCTCTCCACCTCTTCGGTGTTGATGTAGCCCGCGTCGGGAATATGGCTGAGCAGATATTTTTTCGGCGCGCCCCAGCCCGCTTCAATCACTTTCCACTCCCCGGCGGGCGCTGCGGTGACCGGTTTTTTATTCTGTAAATCATGGATCCATTGCGGGTATACCAGCTGCTCAAAATGCGCCAGCTTTTGCAGGCGGGAAGGATCCTGCAGGGCGTCGGTCAGCATCGCAATCTGCGTAAACCCCAGCTTTTCTAAGCGAGTTTTCACGGCCTGAGCGCCGCTACCATACAGCGCCATCAATCCGGTTTTGCTCAACTGATGCTGCTTAGCCCACGTTGAAAGCTGCTCATCGCTCATTAGCGCCAGCCAGGAGGCCGAAAGATTCAAGGCTGTGGGTTCATGGCCGCCGTTGCCGTTTAAGGTTTGCGGCCAGCCGTTGTAAAACGCGCTCGGCCGAGTATCAATCACGGCACCGTTTACGGCTTTTACGCTGGAGAGGTTCATTTCAGTGGGTACCGAGGCGGCAAAAGTGACCTGGGACAGCCCGGCAAGCAGCAGGGCGGTGGTTAGCTGAGAAACACGTTTCATCTAATAACCTGAAGGATAGCAAAAGAGCCGAAAGTTTAGCCCTCGCTGGCGCTGGCTTCTTTGCGATACCTCATGTTCGATGGGCTAAAGCCGGATAATCTGGCCGTGGGCCGGCGCATCCTGCTCATCGTGAGTAACCAGCACGACCGGCAGTTTGAGCAGTTGGGCTTTTTGCCAGACAAATTCCCGAAAGCCCTGGCGCAGCGGCAGGTCGAGCCGGGAAAAGGGCTCATCCAGCAGCAAAGCTTCGGGTTCGGCCAGCAGGGCGCGCAGGATGCTGACGCGCGCTCGTTCCCCGCCGGAGAGCGTGGCCGGATCTCTGCGAGCATAGTTTGCCAGCCCGGCGCTTTCCAGGACCTCCGAAACAACACGCTGCCGCAGCGAGCGCCCAGCGACGGAGGCGGGAATCGCCATCAACAGATTTTGCCCAACGTTAAGGTGAGGGAATAGCAGCGCATCCTGGAACAAAATGCCGATGCGGCGATGTTCAACGGGCAAATAAGTCAGGCTGCGCTGGTTAAGCTGCAGCGTGCCCTGGGCGCTAAAGTCCGGGGCTAAATCGCCGATCATCCAGTTCAGAAACGTCGATTTACCCACGCCAGACGGGCCCATCAGCGTAACAATCTCACCCGGCGCAACGTCAAAGCTGATATTCGCCAGCAGTGGTTCGCCATTGCGAGAGAGGGAGCAATTTCGCACGCTGAGCATTAGCGCAATCCTTTTCTGTGGATGCCAGCCAGGCGGCTGGCTGAGATTGTGGCGATAAATACGGCCAGCGGCAGCAGCATTTGCAGCAGGGCCTGGATTGCAAACTGCTGTGGATCGCCGCCGCTGCTGAGCGCCACGGCTTCCGTTGTGACGGTGGCAAACCGGCCCGTCCCGGCATAAAGCGTAGGCAAATATTGCGCGATGCTGACCGAAAACCCGACGGCCAGCGCCGCCAGCAAAGGCCGGACAAGCAATGGGATCTGGATAAGGCAGAGAATTTTCCCCGGCGACCAGCCGAAAGTTTGCGCTGTCAGCGCCAGACGAGCGTCAATCCGCTGCCAGGCTGGGGCCAGAATCAACAGCGTATAAGGCACGACCCACAGCAAATGGCTCCAGATAAGCGCGGCCCAGCTTCCTTCCATGTTCAGCCTGAGCAGGAGTTGATACTGTCCGGCGGCCAGCGGCAGCGCAGGCAGCAGCAGCGGCAGATACAGCCAGCGATCGTACCGGCGCGGGCAGCCCTTTAGCCACAATATTGTCACGACTGGCGCGATCAAAGCGCTGATAAGCCCGGCCACAAAACTTGTCCAGACCGGCACCAGTTCAGCCTGCTGCCAACCGCTAAGCGTTAAACTTTCAGGCCAGCGCGCCGGATAGAACCAGCCTTCAGCGAAGGACCAGATGACAAGCATGGCGAGAGCCATAAAGCCGAACAGAGAAAGTGAAGCGCTGGCCACAGTGCCTGCTGAGGTAAGATTCAGGGCATATCGCTTGCCTGAAAAACGCCCGATTCGCAGTTTAAATGCTTCCCGCGCTAACCGCCCGAAAACCATAAAACCGCCGAGCAAGAGCAGCAGCACGCAGGAGGCCGCCAGGCCCATGTTCTGCCGAGAAATATCGCTGTCCGTTAACCATTGCCAGGCCAGCACGGCAAAAGTGGGCGGGTTAGCGGGGCCAAGAATAAGCGCGGCATCCACGACCGAAAGGCTGTATGCCGTCACCGCCACTAAAGCCCAGCCCAGGCGCGGCAAGAGCTGCGGCACAAGCACGTAGAGACGGGATTGTAGCTCGCCGTAGCCGAGCGTTCTGGCAAACGTTATCTGCTGGCTCAGCGGTTCGCTTTGTAGCTGTGCGGCTGAGAACCATAGCAAGAACCAGGCTTCTTTTAGCGCCAGCATGAGGCCGAGGGTAAAGCCGTAGTTATCCGGCGGCAGAGAAAGGTTGAAAAGGCGCGCCAGCCAGCCGCTGGCTGAAAACAGGAAGAAAAAGCCGCTGGCAAGGGCGACGTGTGGCAGCGCCAGCAGCAGCGGCAGGCGCTGAAGATAGCGCTGCCAGCGCTTGCCGGGATACAGGGTGCAGAGAAGGATTAACGTCAACAGCAGCGCACCGCCCACGCTGAGAGTGGTTGAAACCAGCGTGGTCATTAAGGCTTCCGGCCACTGTGAGTCCTGCCAGACGGCAAGCCAGGTTTCACTTTGTAACAATGGCGGCACTATCAGCGCAAACCCCGGCAGCACCGGCACAAACACCAGGCCCGCCGCCAGTGCTCCGGCAAGCGTAAAGCCGCGGCTCATCGCGACCCGTAACGCTGAAGCCAGGCTTGCTCCAGCGCGTTAACCCAGGCGGCGTGAGGTTCTGCCAGGAAAGGAACCGGATGCTGGCTTTTGGGCACCAGATCCTCAAGCTGTGCTTTGTGCGGTGGCGGCAGTGCGTTGCTGCTCAGCACGCTCGCATCCCCCCAGACAGCCGGATCGGCTTTGCGGATTTGTGCTTCCGGGGACATCAGGAAATTGGCCACGATCTGCGCTCCGGCTTTGGCGCTGCTGTTCGCCGGAATAGCGACGAAATGCACGTTGCCCAGCATACCGGCGCTAAAGCCAAAGGATTCTGCCGACGGCTGGAGCTGGCGGCGAGCGATCAGATTGTCGACGTGCGCCGGGTTGAAGGTCACTGACAGCAGCAGCTCGCCGTCGGCCAGCATACGATCCATGCGCGCCGGCGTCGGCGGGAACGTTTTACCTTTTTGCCAGAGGAACGGATGAAGCTGGTTAAGGTAACGCCAGAGCGGGGCGGTGACTTGCTCGAAGGTGCCGGGATCCGGGGCCGTTTTCAGCGCGGCCGGTTTTTCGGTCAAGACAATCAAAAGCTGTTCAAGGAACGCCGTGCCGGTAAAATCCGGCGGGCGAGGGTAGCTGAGCTTGCCGGGATGGGCTTTGGCGAAGGCCAACAGTTGTTCTGCATTTTGTGGGAAGGTCGGCGTGCGTTTCTTATCGCCGATGAACATCAGCTGGGCGCTTCCCCAGGGCGCTTCTGCCCCGTCAACCGGTACCGAGAAATCTTCCCGCACAGGTTTTCTCACGTCAACATATCGCCAGTTTGGCAGATTTTCGGCCCAGTTTTCGCTGAGCAATCCTGCCTGCTTGAGCACGCTAAAATTTTCACCGTTGACCCAAAGCAGATCTACTGATCCGTTGGTTTTTCTGCCCGCAGTCGCTTCGCTTTGAATGCGCCTCACCGCATCGGCCGCGTCCGCCAGCTTCACCACTTTAAGCGTCACGCCGTAATGCGTTTTTACCTCACGGCTGACCCAGTCCAGATAGCCGTTAACGGCAGGATCGCCGCCCCAGGCGTTGAAATAAACCGTCTGGCCGTTGGCCTGCTGGCGAATATTCTGCCAGGACTGAGGTTGGGCGACGGCGCTAAAGCCGATCATCGTCAGGGCAACCATCAGCGCCCGTATGCCAGATATTAAGCGTTGCAAGAGAAAGTCCTCAGCGTGTTATGGGGCGGTTCGTCTGGCCAGCCAGCGCGCGGCCAGCGGCAATAGCCCTAGCAGGGCAAACACCAGCATCATACCGGGGGAGAGAATATCGCCCAGGCTTTGTAGCTGGCTCAGCTGCCTGCCGGTGTTAATGTAGACCACGATGGCAGGCAGCATGCCGAGCAGGCTGATCGCGGCATAGCGAACGACGCCCATTGGCGTCAGGCCCATTAATAAATTCACCAGCACAAAAGGGAAGACCGGCGCGAGCCGCAGGGCAAAGAGATAATGGCCGCCGTCGCGCCGTATGCCCTGGTTCACTTTTTCCATCATGCGCGAGAAACGGCGCTGCACCCAGTCCCGCAGCAGGTAACGGCTGATTAACATGGCGACGGTCGCACCTGCAGTGGCCGCCAGGGCAACCAGCACGGTGCCCTGCACCACACCAAAGATAGCGCCGCCCAGCAGTGTGAGCAGGGTGGCACCGGGAATGGAAAAGGCGGCGGTGAGAAAGTAGCAGCCCAAAAAAATCACAATCGCCAATATTGGGTGCTGCGCATGCCAGTGCGCAAACG
Source organism: Cedecea sp. Ae19-4 (assembly GCF_059801165.1). Lineage (NCBI taxonomy): Bacteria > Pseudomonadati > Pseudomonadota > Gammaproteobacteria > Enterobacterales > Enterobacteriaceae > Cedecea > Cedecea sp. Ae19-4. Next base: position 1,039,247 of record NZ_JBCHWG010000001.1, read on the forward strand.
CTATCTGAGAGTGCTGAAGTGCCGACAGGCTTATTGTGCCCGGAGGAAGCAGATACCAAAACAACCCCGCCATGATGACCAGCAGCGCAAAGAGACTCTTACGCACATCTACCTCTTCTCTTTTGTTTATCCATCGTCATACCGTACCGCTGCAGTAAAGGCGTGGAGTATAGCGGAGGGAGCGTGACAGCGAGCTTGAGCCAGGTCATGAAGCGGATACAGACTTATACATTTTGGCCTGGCGGAGAACATATGGCAGATACATAGCGGTAGTTAAATGGCGGCTCTTCTTACCCACGATTGAGGAATCACAATGTCCAGCAAACTCGAGAAAGTGCTTTATACCGCCCATACCACTACCGTTGGCGCTCGCAGCGGGCACGGGCGTTCGGACGACGGCAGCCTGGACGTGCAGCTCAGCACGCCGGGATCCGGCAAGCCGGGGACGAATCCAGAACAGCTTTTTGCCGTCGGTTATTCCGCCTGCTTTATGGGGGCGATTGGGCTGGCGGGGAAAAAATTGGCTATCCGCATTCCGGAGGAAACCGCCGTGGACGCCAGTGTTTCGCTGGGAAAAGTCGATAACGACAGCCAGTTTGCGCTGGCGGTGACGCTTCACGTCAGGCTGCCTGGGCTGAGCGAGGCCCAGCGGGAAACTTTGCTCGCGACCGCCCACGCCACTTGCCCGTACTCGCGTGCGATTAGCGGCAATGTTGACGTGACGCTGCTTTCACAAGGGTAACGACAAAACGCCTTCGATAGCCGGGGGCGTTTAACTTTTTAAGCGGGTTCTTTTTATCAGCCAGTGAGACAGGAGCGGCAGCAGGCCAATCAGCGCCAATAACAGCAGCATGGTGGGGGAAATAATGTCCCGCAGGCTTTCTACCTGGCTAAGCTGGCGGCCGGTGCTGATGTACAGCACGATAGACGGCAGCAGGCCAAGCAGCGTCACTATCGCGAAGCGAACGGCGGAAATCGGCGTCAGCCCCATCAGCAGGTTGATGATGGAAAAGGGCAGAACCGGCACCAGGCGAAGGGCAAACAGGCAGTGTGTAATATTGTGCTTAATGCCCTCGTTGATCTTTGCCATGGTGGTGGCAAAGCGCCGCTGTACCCAGTCATGCAAGAAATAACGGCTCAGCAACATCGCCACGGTTGCGCCGCTGGCTGCCGCCGTAGCAACCAGTACGGTGCCTTCGACCAGCCCAAACAGCGCACCGCCCATCAGGGTCATAATGCGCGTGCCGGGGATGGAAAGGGCGGAAATCAGGAAATAACCAAGGAAGAAGGCGCTCATCACCAGCGCCGGGCGTTCGGCGTGCCAGAGACTAAGCTGAGCGTGATATTTCTGCAGCGTCGCCAGGCTAAGGGTGCCCGGCGGCAGCAGGATTAACAGCGAGATGACCAGCGTGGCCAGCAGCAAAAACAGGATTTTACGCATTCTGTTCGCGCCTCGTCAGGGGGAAAAACGGCATCTCGCTATCCTTGTCTGAAGATGTGTCTACCTTCAGTATTTCCCTTACCGCTTAAACTGCGCCCAAACAGGGGCGTGGTCGGACGGTTTTTCCATGCCGCGAATGTCGTAGTCGATCCCGGTTGCCACGCAGTGCGGCGCCAGCCCCTGGCTTGCCAATAGCAGATCTATACGCAGGCCACGGTTATCGTCGAAGCCTTTTGAACGGTAGTCAAACCACGAGAATTTGTCCTGTGCTTCCGGGTTAGCGTGGCGGTAAGTATCCACCAGGCCCCAGCCGAGCAGGCGAGCCATCCACTCACGCTCTTCCGGCAGGAACGAGCATTTCCCGGTGCGCAACCAGCGCTTGCGGCTATCTTCACCGATCCCGATGTCGAGATCCGTCGGGCTGATATTCATATCCCCCATGATCAGCACCGGATTTTCCGGGCGCAGTTCACCCTGCAGGAAGTCCTGCAGATCCTGGTAAAACTTAGTCTTGGCCGGGAATTTGGTTTCATGATCGCGGCTTTCGCCCTGCGGGAAGTAGCCGTTGATCACCGTCAGGTTGCCAAATTCAGACGGGATTTCCGCCATGATAATGCGCCGCTGGGCGTCTTCGTCGTCGGTCGGGAAGCCTTTTCGCACCGAAATCGGCTTCTCTTTGGTCAGCAGCGCCACGCCGTAATGACCTTTCTGGCCATGATAAAACACGTGATAGCCGAGTTTCTCAACGTCTTCCAGCGGGAACATATCGTCGTGCACTTTGGTTTCCTGCAGACCAATAACGTCCGGCTGATGCTGTTCCACGATGGCTTCAAGCTGATGAGGACGGGCGCGCAGGCCGTTGATATTAAAAGAGACAAATTTCATAGTCGCTGCCAGGTTGTCAGGTTAATTGTTGCAGGATGGTAGCAGAAAACGGCGCAGGTTGCTGCGCTGAAGCTAATCGTTGCCATAGGCGCGTCTGGCGGACAAAAATAAAGCAACATTTGCACCAAAATTGATCTCGATGCGCAAAAAGGGGGCGAAAACGGCAGGCAAATCCCGAAGGCGATCACAATTCCAGCATTATATTTTACCACTGCATAATATTTCTTGTTTTCGTGTCGAAAATCAGGCGGCACGTTAAAACTATGCACTTTTTATTCATTTTATATGAATAGTGTGTGTTTTTAAGTTATTGATTTTTCGTTTACCCCTCCGGTTTATGCATTTTTATCGCTGGCTGGCACGATGCCTGCAATCTACATTTACAGCGCAAACACTCAATTATTTAACATTTAATAAACTTTTTGTTTACCGTGAGGGGTCACTATGTCGCAGTCAATTACACGCCAACATTTCGACGAATGGATGATGCCGGTTTATGCCCCTGCGCCTTTTATTCCGGTTCGTGGCGAGGGTTCCACCCTGTGGGATCAGCAGGGAAAAGACTACATCGACTTTGCCGGTGGCATCGCGGTTAACGCCCTGGGACATGCTCACCCTGAAATGCGCAAAGCGCTGGAGGAGCAGGCGGCAAAATTCTGGCACACCGGCAATGGCTACACCAATGAGCCGGTATTGAAGCTGGCGAAGCAGCTCATCGACGCTACCTTTGCGGAGAAAGTGTTCTTCTGTAACTCAGGGGCCGAGGCCAACGAGGCGGCGCTGAAGCTGGCGCGTAAGTATGCCCATGATAATTTTGGCGCACAGAAAAGCGGCATCGTAGCGTTCAAGAACGCGTTCCATGGCCGCACGCTGTTTACCGTCACGGCCGGTGGTCAGCCCGCTTATTCTCAGGACTTTGCGCCGCTGCCGCCGCAGATTAACCACGCGGTATTTAACGATTTACAGTCTGCCCGTGAGCTGATTAACGACGAAACCTGTGCGGTGATCGTCGAGCCTATGCAGGGTGAAGGCGGGGTCGTTCCAGCGACGCCAGAGTTCCTTCAGGGGCTGCGCGAACTTTGCGACAAACACAACGCCGTACTGATTTTTGACGAAGTACAAACCGGCGTGGGCCGCACCGGCTCGCTGTATGCCTATATGCATTATGGCGTGACGCCGGACGTACTCTCGACGGCCAAAGCGCTGGGCGGCGGCTTCCCGATCGGCGCGCTGCTGACCACCGATCGCTTTGCCAAAGTGATGGTGGTGGGCACCCACGGCACCACCTACGGCGGCAACCCGCTGGCCTCTGCTGTGGCCGGACGCGTGCTGGAAATCATTAATACGCCGGAGGTGCTCAACGGCGTGAAGCAGCGCCATGACTGGTTTGTTGAGCGCCTGAACCACATTAACCAGAAGCACCAGCTGTTCAGTGAAGTACGCGGCTTAGGGCTGCTGATCGGCTGTGCCCTGCGCCCTGAACATGCCGGTAAAGCGAAACTTATTCTGCAGGCTGCCGCGCAGGAAGGCCTGATGATGCTGATCGCCGGGGCTAACGTGCTGCGTTTTGCCCCTGCGCTCATCGTCAGCGAAGCAGAAGTTCAGCTGGGCCTGGATCGCTTCGAGCGTGCCTGCGAACGCTTCCTCGCGGGAGTTTCATCATGATGGTAATCCGCCCGATTGAACGAGGCGATCTGCCGGGGTTGCTTAAGCTTGCCGGGAAAACCGGGGGCGGACTGACCTCGCTCCCCGCCGACGAAAAAACGCTGGCCGACCGAATCGAACGCTCGCTGCAGACCTGGCAGGGCGGGTTGCCGAAGGGCGATCAGGGCTATGTTTTTGTGCTGGAAGATACCAGCAGCGGCCAGATGGTGGGGATTTGCGCCATTGAGGTGGCCGTGGGCCTGAACGACCCCTGGTACAACTACCGGGTCGGGACGCTGGTTCATGCCTCCAAAGAGTTGAATATCTATAACGCACTGCCGACGCTTTTTCTCACCCACGACCACACCGGAGCGAGCGAGCTTTGCACGCTGTTCCTCGACCCGGCCTGGCGTAAAGAGGGCAACGGGTATCTGTTATCCAAGTCTCGTTTTCTGTTTATGGCCGCCTTCCGCGAACGCTTCAACGACAAAGTGGTTGCCGAGATGCGCGGGGTAATCGATGAACACGGGCATTCACCGTTCTGGGAAAGCCTTGGGAATCGCTTCTTCTCTATGGAGTTCGCTCGCGCCGACTACTTGTGTGGCACCGGGCAGAAAGCTTTTATTGCCGAGCTGATGCCAAAACACCCGATTTATACCGACTTCCTTTCCAAAGAGGCTCAGGCGGTTATTGGCCAGGTGCATCCGCAAACGGCACCAGCGCGCACCGTGCTTGAAGCTGAAGGATTCCGCTATCGTAACTATGTCGATATCTTCGACGGTGGTCCTACTCTGGAGTGCGATATCGACCGCGTGCGGGCGATCCGCAAGAGCCGCCTGCAAACCGTCGCTGTCGGCCAGCCTGCTACCGACGAACTGCCCGTTTGCCTGGTCGCCAACGAAAATTACCACCAGTTCCGCGTGATGTTGATCAAAGCCGATCCCAAAGGCGAGAAACTGGTTATTGATGCCGCCACCGCCGATGCGCTGAAGTGCGCCAGCGGCGACACCGTGCGCGTGGTGCGCCTGTGCCCTGAGGAGAAAAAAGTATGACTAACTGGATCAACGGACAATGGGTGCCGGGCCGCGGCGAAGCGCTGTTAAAACATAACCCTGTCAGCGGCTCGCTGCTGTGGGAAGGGCTGGTGGCGGATAAAACGCAGGTAGAAGAAGCCTGCCGTGCGGCTCGTGCGTCGTTTCCCGCCTGGGCGAAACGCCCGTTTGCAGAACGCCAGGAGATTGTGGAGCGTTTTGCCGGCCTGCTTGAGACGAATAAAACTGCACTCGCTGAAACAATTGCGCAGGAAACCGGCAAACCTCGCTGGGAAGCGGCCACCGAAGTGACCGCGATGGTTAATAAAATTGCCATTTCCATCAAGTCTTACCACACCAGAACGGGCGAAACGCACACCGCGATGCCGGACGGGGCGGCGACTTTACGCCATCGCCCTCACGGCGTGCTGGCAGTCTTTGGCCCTTACAATTTCCCTGGACATTTGCCCAACGGCCATATCGTGCCGGGACTGCTGGCCGGCAACACCCTGGTGTTTAAGCCGAGCGAGCTAACGCCGCGTATCGGTGAACAGGTGATGAAGTTGTGGGAGGAGGCCGGTATTCCGGCTGGCGTGCTGAACCTGGTGCAGGGGGGACGCGAAACCGGCGAGGCGCTGTCTAATCAGTCGGAACTTGATGGGCTCCTGTTTACCGGCAGCGCGGGCACCGGCTACCACCTTCACCGGCAGTTTGCCGGGCAACCGGAGAAGATCCTTGCCCTGGAAATGGGCGGGAACAACCCGCTGATCGTCGAAGACCCGCAGGATATCGACGGCGCCGTTCACGTGGCTATCCAGTCGGCGTTTATCACCGCCGGGCAGCGCTGCACCTGCGCCCGCCGTCTGCTGGTGAAACAGGGTGAGCAGGGGGATGCATTTATTCGTCGCCTGGTTGAAGTCTCTGCCCGTTTGCAGCCGGGGGAATGGGACGCTATGCCACAACCGTTTATTGGCGGATTGATTTCGGTGCAGGCGGCTGAAAGGGTGCTGACCGCGTTTCAGGCTCACGTAGCCCGCGGCGGTAAACCGCTGCTTGAACCAAAAATGATTCGTCCAGGCACCTCTTTACTGACGCCGGGCATCGTTGAGCTTAGCGGCGTGGCCGACGTGCCGGATGAAGAAGTGTTTGGCCCGCTGCTGGCGATTTACCGCTATGACAGCTTTGACGACGCGATTCGGATGGCGAACGACACACGCTACGGCCTGGCGAGCGGGCTGATTTCACCGTCCCGCGAACAGTTTGACCAGCTTTTACTGGAAGCCAGAGCCGGGATCGTGAACTGGAATAAACCGCTGACCGGGGCCGCCAGCACTGCGCCATTCGGCGGCGTGGGCGCTTCAGGTAACCACCGCGCCAGCGCCTGGTATGCGGCGGATTACTGCGCCTGGCCGATGGCCTCGTTGGAAAGTACAAGCTTCGCGTTGCCACCAACCCTGAGTCCAGGGCTAGATTTTAGCCGCGAGGAGCAGCCATGAAGAAAGCACGTGAGGCCAACTTCGACGGACTGGTGGGGCTGACCCACCATTACGCCGGGCTGTCGTTCGGCAATGAAGCCTCGACGAAGCACCAGTTTCGCGTGTCTAACCCGAAGCTGGCGGCGAAGCAGGGGCTACTGAAAATGAAAGCGCTGGCAGACGCGGGTTATCCGCAGGGCGTGATAGCCCCGCAGGAGCGTCCGAATATTGGCGTGCTGCGTCAGATAGGCTTTAGCGGCAGCGACGAGCAGGTTGTTGAGAGTGCTGCTCGGCAAGCTCCGCAGCTGCTGTCCGCCGCCAGTTCGGCCTCTTCGATGTGGGTGGCCAACGCGGCGACGGTATCACCGTCAGCCGATACGCTGGACGGTAAAGTGCATCTCACCGTCGCCAACCTGAACAATAAGTTCCACCGTGCCAGCGAAGCACCGACGACGGAAAGCGTGCTGCGGGCGATGTTCCGGGATACCGGGTGTTTTGCCGTGCACGGCGCGCTGCCGCAGGTGGCGATGTTTGGTGACGAAGGTGCCGCCAACCATAACCGTTTAGGCGGCGAGTATGGCGAGCCGGGCGTGCAGCTGTTTGTTTATGGTCGCGAAGACTCGAAAAGCGGGCAGGCACCGGCCCGCTATCCCGCTCGTCAGACGCTGGAGGCCAGCCAGGCCGTGGCACGTTTGAATCAGGTACGTTCTGAGCAGGTTATCTTCGCTCAGCAAAACCCGGCGGTGATCGACCAGGGCGTTTTTCACAACGACGTTATTGCAGTTTCTAACCGCGAGGTGCTGTTCTGCCACCAGCATGCGTTTGTGGATCAGCCGGGGCTTTATCAGCGCCTGCGCGAAAAAGTCCCGGGCTTTACGGCCCTGGAAGTCCCGGACGATTTGGTGTCGGTGGCGGATGCGGTTTCGACCTATCTGTTTAACAGCCAGCTGTTGAGTCGCGCCGACGGCGGCATGACGCTCGTGCTGCCGGAAGAGTCTCGCCAGCATCCAGGCGTCTGGCGCTACCTTAATCAACTGCTGGAGGCGGATAACCCTGTCCGTGAGCTGCAGGTGTTTGATCTGCGCGAAAGCATGGCTAACGGCGGTGGCCCGGCCTGTTTACGCCTGAGAGTGGTACTGACGGACGAAGAGCTCAAAGCCGTTAATCCGGCGGTGATGATGAACGACACGCTGTTTATGACGCTTAATGGCTGGGTTGATCGCTGGTATCGCGACCGTTTAATCCAGGCTGATTTAGCCGACCCGCAGCTGTTGCGCGAGGGGCGTGAAGCCCTGGATGAACTGACGCACATTCTGGATTTAGGTTCCGTGTACCCGTTCCAGCAATAGGGGAGAAATAATGATTGATTTTCTGGCGCAGACGCTGGCCGGCAAGGCGCCTGAACAAACCTCCGGGGAGAATGCTTATCTCAGCTGGCTCTGGTGGGATGAAGGTATTCTGACGTTGACGCCGCGTGAGGCGGCAGGGAAAGCGCTGGTCATATCGGCCGGGATTCACGGCAACGAAACCGCCCCGGTGGAGATCCTTGGCCAGTTGACCAACGGCTTGATCGCGGGGCAGCTTCCGCTGCAGTGGCGCACGATGATTATTCTGGGTAACCCAGCGGCGCTGCGCGCGGATAAGCGTTATACCCATAGCGACATGAACCGTATGTTTGGCGGGCGCTGGCAGCAGTTTCCTGAAAGCGTAGAAACCCAACGTGCGGCCAGGCTTGAACATGCCCTCGAGCAATTCTGGTCGCGAAGTGAGGAGCAAACTCGCTGGCATCTGGATATGCATACCGCTATTCGTGGCTCTTATCACCCCCGGTTTGGCGTGCTTCCTGCGAGGCCGCTGCCTTATAGCGAGAGCTTTTTAACCTGGCTGGGCTGCGCCGGGCTGCAGGCGCTGGTGTTTCATCAAAAGCCCGGTGGCACCTTTAGTCATTTCAGCAGTGAGCATTTTGGGGCACTGAGCTGTACGCTCGAGCTGGGAAAAGCCAGGCCGTTTGGGCAGAACGATCTTGGTCAGTTCGCGATAACTAAAGAAGCAATCTCAGCGTTGTTAAGCGGGGCAGAGCCGCCGGTCATGGAGATAGAACCGCAGCGTTACCGTGTCGCTCAGCAAATCACCCGACAGTCGGATAAATTTGTGCTGCATATGTCCGGCCAAACGCAGAACTTTACCGCGTTTTCGAAGGGCACCCTGCTGGCTGAAGATGGTGAGAAGCGTTATGTCGTTGCCGGCGAAAAAGAGTACGTTTTATTCCCCAACCCGGATGTGGCGCTGGGGCTGAGAGCGGGCCTGATGCTGGAGGAAATTTAAACTTTAAGCAGCTCTGAATAATTGAGCTGCTTAATCATTTCGTATTGTTAATTTATTTGCGGATAATTCCTGGGTACAGGGTTTATTCGTTAGGTTAATTGCTGTACACTCTTCATATTGTCTTTATAATCAGTGCTTTGTTATATTTAGTTGCACTATTCCCCGCCTTAATCCTTATTTTCTTCATAATTGATGCATTCTTGTTTTATACCCTTTCAATGATTTACGGATGCCACCGTCTCCTTGACGATAAGACTCGTAAACTCATTCTCGTCAACACGGCATCGTCGTTTTAAGCGAGCCGTCAATTTAATGAAAAGAGAAGGTTAAAAATATGCGTAAATTAACTGCACTGTTCGTCGCTTCTACCCTGGCTCTGGGTGCCGCTAACCTGGCGCATGCTGCAGACGCCACCCCGGCTGCGGCCCCACAAACCGATGCTCCGATGATGCACCATAAAATGATGCGCGGCCCTATGCACGACATGATGTTTAAAGACCTGAACCTGACCGATGCGCAGAAACAGCAAATTAAAGACATTATGAAAGAACAGCGCGGCAAGATGCAGCGCCCGTCCGTTGACGAACGCCGCGCCATGCACGACGTGATTGCCAGCGACAGCTTCGACCAGGCTAAAGCCCAGGCGCAGATTGATAAAATGGCCGAGCAGAACAAAGCGCGTATGCTGGCGCATCTGCAAACCCAGAACAAAATCTACAACATTCTGACCCCGGATCAGAAAAAACAGTTTAATGCGAATTTTGAGAAGCGTCTGACAGAACGCCCTGCGCATGAAGGTAAAATGCCAGCTGCTCAGTAAGCCTGAGCGACTAAATTAAGACCGCCGGTCCTGTTCACAATAGCGAGGTACGCTGTGAACAGGATCGGCGGTTTTCTCGTTTAATCATGTCACTCCACTCTTTCCCCTTCGCTCGACTAAATAATACCGCCCGGCAATAATCACGCCGACGGGATAAGCCATTTTAAACACTCAATTTCAGCAGCTTACATTCAAAATTGCAGTTCACTCCGCAGATTTTACCGACCGGTATTGAGGGCGATAAATTTACTTTGCTTCCCGATAAAAAAGCCGCTAAATCATTGTCACAAAAATAGAACCAGGGCTACAGCAACCGGCCACGGCTGCCGATAACACTGGCGTCAGGCACAGATCTGACGAACAAAACAGAGAACTGATGAGCAGGCCGCCGTGGGAGCTCTTCCTTTGGGGTCGCTCAATTTAAAGAGCAAATGCCAGGGCACACGGATGCCGTGCGTCCTCAGGAGTGGTGATGGAATTCTTTGATATACGAAAGGTGCCGGTTAACCTCTGGCGCAACGGCGCCGGGGAAACGCGAGAAATATGCTGTTTTCCACCCGCGACGCGAGATTTCAACTGGCGTGCCAGTATCGCCTCTTTGGCCCACAACGGCGAGTTTCCGGTCTTTCCGCAGGTTGACCGGGTAATGACTTTGCTGGAGGGGAGCGAGGTCGTTCTCGACGGCGGAAAGGCGTTCAGGCATACGCTCAAGCGCCATCAGCCTTTTACTTTTGCCGGTGAGCAGCCCGTAAAAGCCGAGCTGACTCGCGGCATGTCGATGGACTTTAACGTGATGACTCGCCGGGACCGATGCCGGGCCCAGGTGCGGGTGGCGGACAGAACCTTTACCACTTTTGGTACCCGAGGCGGCGTTGTTTATGTCCTGAGCGGGGAATGGCAGCTGGAAGATAAGCTGCTTTCACCGGACCAGGGCGCCTGGTGGCAGGAGGGCAGCCACACGCTGCGGCTGTTAAAAAACGAAGGGCAACTGCTGTTCAGCGAAATTACCTATTTGTAGACCGAATGCCCGGAAAACTGGCCGGGCAATGCTCTTTCTTCCTGATGAATATCCTCAGAAACTGCTGTGCAACTGCGGTTTTGTTCTTCATTTCCCCTGCCTGTAAACGCCCGGCAGCATCCCGTGCTGGAAAAATTTCACAAGCGCGATCCGGCTCACCGATCGATAAAAAAGTCCTATGACCCGCTGGCGGATTATTTGGTTTATTAGTTAAGTTGTATATACAAATATAGACAAAAACCCGATGCAAACAGGATGCTGACATGTCAACGCAAAAGAAGCTATGCAGTCTCACTCCAGGTTCCGTTTCACTGGCCACTCTGCGCGAGATCTACCATGGAAACGTGCTGCTCAGGCTTGACCCCGGGGCGGTTGCCGCCGTTGAGCGTGCGCTCGGCACGGTAGAAGCGATTGTTGCCCACGGCGACGTGGTTTACGGTATTAACACCGGTTTTGGCAAGCTGGCACAAACCACCATCGCCACCGATCATCTGGCTGAACTTCAGCGTAATCTGGTGCTTTCTCACAGCGTGGGGCTTGGCGAAGCGCTGCCGGATGATGTTGTCCGACTGGTGATGGCCAGTAAAATTATCAGCCTGTCACGCGGGCACTCCGGCGTTCGTCTGCTGGTGATTGATAGTCTCATTGCGCTGTTTAACTCGGGCGTAATGCCGGTGATCCCGGAGAAAGGCTCGGTGGGGGCATCCGGTGACCTGGCCCCGCTGGCGCATCTGTCGCTGATGTTGCTCGGGGAAGGGAATGTCAGGGTGAACGGCGAACAGATCCCTGCCGGTGAAGGTTTGAAGCTGGCAGGCGTAAAGCCGCTGGTACTGGGGCCAAAAGAGGGCCTGGCGCTGCTGAACGGGACCCAGGTTTCGACGGCGCTTGCGCTGCGAGGGTTGTTTGAGGGCGAGAAGGTGTTTGCTGCCGGGCTGGTGGCGGGGGCCTTGTCGCTGGAGGCTATCAAAGGCTCCGTGAAACCATTCGACGCGCGTATCCACCAGGCCCGCGGCCAGGCGGGACAAATTGATGTGGCTGAGGCGGTCACTGCACTGCTTGCCGACAGTAAAATCGTTGATTCTCACGTCCACTGTGGCCGCGTGCAGGATCCTTATTCCATTCGCTGCGTGCCGCAGGTTATGGGCGCGTGTCTGGATAACCTGCGCCATGCGGCGAGTGTTCTGCAGATTGAGGCCAACGCCGCCTCGGACAACCCGCTGGTGTTCAGCGACACCGGAGAAGTGATTTCCGGCGGCAACTTCCACGCAGAGCCCGTTGCCTTTGCCGCCGATATTATCGCGTTAGCGGTGGCGGAAATTGGCGCAATTTCGGAACGTCGCCTGGCGCTGCTGCTGGATACCGGGCTGTCCGGCCTGCCGCCGTTCCTCGTGAAAGAGGGCGGGATTAACTCCGGCTTTATGATTGCGCAGGTCACCGCTGCTGCACTGGCCTCGGAGAATAAATCGCTCGCTCATCCGGGTAGCGTCGACAGTCTGCCAACGTCTGCGAATCAGGAAGACCATGTTTCGATGGCGACCTATGCGGCTCGCCGTCTGGGATCTATGTGCTTTAACACTGCGGCAGTGGTTGGGATTGAGGCTATGGCGGCCGCTCAGGGCATCGAGTTTCACCGGCCGTTGCGCAGCTCACCCCTGCTTGAAAACGTCTTCGGGGATATTCGCGAACGCGTGGCATTTCTGGAAAAGGACCGCCTGCTGGCACCGGATATCGAGCAAATGCGTCTCTGGGGCTGCAGCGACGGCTGGCCGGAAGCTATCACCAAACTTCTGCCTTCGTCGGCGGCTTAGCACTTTTAGACTCCTCTCTTGGGGGGAGTCTACTCCAGTTCTATCACCTCATATTCCCCGCTCAGCATCAGCTTGCAAAGGATCTTGTAGCCGTCGTTATCAAAGCCCTCCGGCGGCTGGCTGCGGGTTGTCGCGTCAGTTAACTGTTGCACGGACCCAAGATAAAACCAGTGATCGATCAGGTGATACTCGGTCATCTCCGGGCTGCGTTCCACGATGGCGACGGCGTTTTTCCATGGCCAGCAAATCAGGCGAACCTGTTCGAGAGCCTGAACCAGGCGGGCATGATGCCCGGCCTGAGTCTCTTTCCCGCAACAGGCTCCGGCGCAGCGTTTGAGCGCTGAGCGAAAACAGGCCCGGCCCTTACTCAGTGATTCCAGGCCCAGCAGGCCGTAACAGAGGCGATGCTCATCGGCCAGCCCTTGCAGCGTTTGCAGCGCGGCCCGGCGGTTAGCGTACAACCCATACAGGCCCGGCTGGCGGGAGAAATCGACATCTTTGGCATATACAACCTGCGGTGTGTCCCCCTGAAGAGACAGGGAACAAAGCTGGCGGTTACGACGCAGGCGTTTGTTGAACAAAGGCTGTTGCTCTTTGATCATTTGCGCTTCGAGCAGCAGCGCTCCGAGTTCGCCGGCAGTGCGGATAAAGGTAATACGGCGAGACTGCCTCAAGAGTGCGGCTTCATCAGGCGTACGAAAATGGGACATCACGCGCGTGCGTATATTGACACTTTTGCCGATATACAACGGCATAACGTCGCTTTCACCGTGAAAAACATAGACGCCGGGTTTTTTGGGCAGGTCATCAAGCCATGACCTGAGATGCTCCGGATATTCATAGACCGCCGCGGCTTCAAACTCTAACCGCGACGAATTTGCACGCCTGACCACATCGGACTCCTGGGTACTGTTTATTTCACCAGTATAGCAGTCGTGAAGGTGAAGAGGGAATCGCCCTTAACCATAGTGTCGCGTGGCAAGCCAGCAAAGCAGAGAGCCGCCTACAACCATCAGTACGCCTTGCCAGAAAGCAAAGCCGGGATGCAGACCCAGCCACAGCGTGGCGAGCAGGGCTGATAATACCGGCGTGAAGTAGGAAGCCGTGGCAAGCAGCGTCATGTTTCCCCGCTGGATACCAACATTCCAGGCTGAATAGGCGACGGCGGTAGAAATCCCCATAAATAACAGCTGCGCCGTACCGGATAGCGTGAAATGCATTGTTGGATGTGCCACAAAGGCGAACTTAATCCACAGCACCAGCGCGGTGGCGCAGAAAAACAGGCTGACGCCGCTTTTAACTTCGCTCCAGCGGCGAGTCAGGTTGCAGTAGAGCGCCCAGATGATGGCGGCGGCAAAAGCCAGGCCGTAGGCCAGTGGGTTATCGAGAATGTTGTGCCACATCACGAGAGGCGACCAGTCGCCGTCTCCTTTCATTACCTGCACAATCCCCGCCAGGGAAAGCGCGAGCCCAGGCCACAGCCATAAATTGCTGCGCTGGCCGTTAATAAACAGGGCGAAAAAGACGGTCAGGCAGGGCCAGAGATAATTGATCATCCCCAGTTCCAGGGACTGAGCGCGGGTGTGCGCCAGGCCAATTGAAAGCGCCAGGCTTATTTCATAGCCCACAAAGAGCAGCCCGCCAACCCAGAGATAACGGGGTGGGAGTTCGCGTATTTTGGGCAAACCTCGGGCGAGGCAAAGACACAGCGCGCTGACGGTGTAGAGCAGGGCCGCGCCGCCGACTGCGCCAAAGTGCTCGCTGATGCTGCGCAACAGGCCAACGGAGGTACTCCAGAGCAGGATTGCGATAAGGCCGATAAGCGTGGCGCGTTGCGAAGAGGTGTCCATGTCCATCCTGTAAAAAAGGCGGCACTACGCCGCCCTGAAAAATGCTAATGCAAAGTTGTTTCTGACTATTTTTTCCAGAAATCATCAAACACGGTAATCGGCGGACGGCGTTTGTGTTCCGTTTTCAGATACCAGCCTTCGATGATTTTTGCGGTTTCAGCCGGTACGGTTTTGCCTTCCAGATAATCGTCAATTTGCACGTAGGTTACGCCGAGGGCCGCTTCATCCGGCAGAGAAGGGCGATCGTCTTCGAGATCGGCTGTCGGGGCCTTCAGGTACAAATGTTCCGGGCAGCCGAGCGTTTTCAGCAGCAGTTTGCCCTGGCGTTTGTTGAGGCGGAAAAGAGGATTAATGTCGGTGCCGCCGTCGCCATACTTGGTGAAGAATCCGGTTACGGCTTCCGCGGCATGGTCAGTCCCCACGACGACGCCTTTGGTCATCCCGGCGATGCTGTACTGCGCTTTCATGCGCTCGCGGGCTTTTTCATTGCCACGAACAAAATCGCTCAGCTCGATTCCCGCTTCGCGCAGAGCCTGCTCGCTGGCAAGCACGGCGCCCTTGATGTTCACCGTTAACACGCGATCCGGCTGGATAAACGCAATGGCATCCTGGCAATCCTGCTCGTCGGCCTGTACGCCAAACGGCAAGCGCACGGCGATAAACTGATAGCTGTCGTCGCCGCTTTCTTCACGCAGTTCGCTGATAGCTAGCTGGCAGAGTTTGCCCGCCAGAGTGGAGTCCTGGCCGCCGCTTATCCCCAGCACCAGAGATTTAATAAACGGGTAGGTTTTAAGGTACGTTTTCAGAAAATCAACGCTGACGCGGATCTCTTCGCTGGCGTCGATCTGTGGCTTGACGCCCAGTGCCTGAATAATCTCTTGTTGCAGAGCCATTTAACCCCTCCAATAAGCTGTACCCGCAACGCGCAGGCCGCAAAATTTAACTGTCCTAAAACTTACCCTGTTGCGCTGAAAACGACAAGGCTCAAAGGCTTACCCGGCCTGCAGACGGCGAGTTTTTCTGCAAACCAGACAGGATCCTTATGAATACTCTTATTGTCCGAATTTTCACGCATTAAGGGTAACGAGTTGAAAAATGTTCTTTTATATTCCAGGCTTATCTAACACGCAGGATCAATACATTCATTGATGAGGATAATTATGAATAATAAATTTGCAGGATTTTTAGGCGCGGCAGCGGTAATGACTATGCTGGCAGGGTGTACCGCTTACGATCGCACCAAAGATCTGGTGACTGAGCCGGTGGTGAAAGATGTGAAAAAAGGCATGACTCGTGCCCAGGTTCAGCAGATTGCGGGTAAACCGTCTTCCGAAATCACCATGATCCACGCCAAAGGGACCTGCCAGACCTATATTCTGGGCCAGCGTAACGGTAAAGCTGAAACCTACTTTGTCGCGCTGGATGACACCGGTCGCGTGATGAATTCGGGCTACCAGACCTGCGCTGAATACGACACCGATCCGCAGGCACCTAAAGCCTAAGCTAGCACGCCGTAAAGGACCCGGCTGCAGTCTCTGCGCCGGGCTTTTTTTTGCCTTACGGGCGGAGACAGAGAAGAGGGGGCGACGAGGAAGGGTGAGATCCGCTATCATGGTGAGGTTGTTCACTAATTCAGTTCCAATCCCGTTGCCTATGAAACCACTGCGCCAACCGAATACACGCCCAATCATTACCTACACGCCCCGCGTGGAGCCAGCTCCGCCTTCTCATGCGTGGCGAGTAGACGGGTTCAAAGATGTCTATCTGCTGCGCGGGCAGTATGTAGCGTTTGTTTTACTGGGTGATGCCTTCCGCCAGTCGCCGCCGTTTACTTTGCCCGAGTCGGCACAGCGCTGGGCGAAACAGGTTCGGCAGGAAAACGAAGTATAAAAAAAGGCCGCTAGTGATAGCGGCCTTTTTGTTTTTCAGTTCAGATTAACGGTGGGCTAATTCCACTTCATCGTCGCTGTTCAGAATCTCTTTGTCGGTCTGCTTCATCAACTGGCTGGTAATGGTCCCGGCGGTCATCGACCCGCTAACGTTCAGGGCGGTACGGCCCATATCAATCAGCGGTTCAACGGAAATCAGCAGCGCGACCAGCGTGACCGGCAGCCCCATCGCGGGCAGCACAATCAGCGCAGCGAAGGTTGCACCACCGCCCACGCCGGCTACGCCTGCGGAGCTAACGGTCACAATCCCTACCAGCGTCGCAATCCAGACAGGATCCAGCGGGTTAATCCCTACGGTCGGAGCCACCATCACGGCAAGCATTGCCGGGTAGAGACCTGCACAGCCGTTCTGGCCGATGGTTGCACCGAAGGAGGCAGAGAAGCTGGCGATAGATTCTGGCACGCCAAGACGGCGGGTTTGCGCTTCCACGTTCAGTGGAATACTCGCTGCGCTGGAGCGGCTGGTGAACGCGAAGGTCAGCACCGGCCAGACTTTGCGAAAGTATTTCACCGGGCTAACGCCGTTGAAAGCCAGCAGAACGGCGTGAACGCCAAACATAATTGCCAGGCCAAGGTAAGACGCCACCACGAAGCTGCCCAGCTTGATGATGTCCTGCAGGTTTGAGCCCGCCACTACTTTGGTCATCAGCGCCAGCACGCCGTATGGCGTCAGCTGCATGACCAGGCGAACCAGCTTCATGACCCAGCTTTGCAGGGTGTCGATAGCCACCAGTACGCGCTCACCTTTAGGGGCATCATCTTTCAGCAGCTTCAGCGCTGCGACGCCCAGGAAGGCGGCAAAAATCACCACGCTGATGATAGACGTCGGGCTGGCACCGGTCAGGTCAGCAAACGGGTTTTTCGGCACGAAGGAGAGAATCAGCTGCGGGACGGTCAGGTCAGCCACTTTACCAATGTAGTTGGATTGAATCGCCGCCAGACGAGCGTTTTCTGCATTGCCCTGCACCAGGCCTTCAGCGGTCAGGCCAAACAGATTGGTGACCAGCACCCCGACCAGCGCGGCAATCAGCGTGGTAAACAGCAGTGTACCGATAGACAGAACGCTGATTTTCCCCAGCGAAGATGCATTATGCAGTTTGGCGACGGCACTCAGAATTGAGGCGAAGACCAGCGGCATAACAATCATCTGCAGCAGCTGCACATAGCCGTTACCGACAACATTAAACCACTGAATGGAATCTTTCAGCACCGCGCTGTCGGAACCATAAATGGTGTGCAACGCCAGGCCAAAGATCACGCCCAGTACCAGACCTGCCAGCACTTTTTTGGCAAGGCTCCATTGCTTGTGGCGAGTTTGCGCCAGCAGCAATAGCAATACAACGAACACCACAATGTTCGCTACCAGTGGAAAATTCATCCCCGTATCTCCTGATTTATTGTCACGCGGCCGCGCAGGGGCGACCGTTATGTTGCAAAGCGTAACAGATGGCAGGGCGTTGGCTTATATTCAAAAGGAATTGATTATTACCAAATGAATGATATTGGCTGTTTAACGCTCAGACTGGTGAGTTATAAAGCTATTAAAGGTGGTTTGCAGCGAATTTATCATCTGCGAAGACCAGCGTACTGCACCGTTTTCGGGCAGGCCCTGGGGCATCCAAACCGCAAAACCAAACAGCGCCATGCACAGGGCGCGCTCAAGCTGATTGCCTTTTTGTGGGCGAACGATGGGGAAACGGAAACGCCAGCGGCACGGCCACAATAGCGGCACCCCGGCAGGCGTTAGCATGTCGGCAAGGATATGGCTGAGGTAACCCAGCACCATACCCTGCAGCGCATCGGCCGGAATGACCCAGCTTTCCGGTACCTTGAGGTAAAACAGTGCCAGCCCGGCGAACACCACAAACAGGCTATGGGTAAACCCCCGGTGGCCGCACATTCGCGCCACCGGTTTTGAGATCCAGCTTAGCCGCTGGCCCAGAAAGGATTTTGGGTGGTCAATATCCGGCAACAGGCAGGTCAGAATCGCGGACGGCACAATATGCCACCAGTCACCCTGGGCGAGGACGGGCGTCAGTTCGGCGTTTTTGGCAAAAACTGCGCAGGCAATAGAAAAGAGCAGGTGGCCTTCCGCCGTCATGATACAACCTGAATGAAGAAACTGTCGATTCATCCAGTATAGGGTTTTTGTACAGTATTCGGAAGAGGTGACGGTGTAACATTTTGTCAGGAAGATGGGCGGCCTGAGCCGCCCGACAGGTTTAGCCTTTCAAGCTTGTTTCCGTTAGCTGAACCAGAGAAGGAAGTTTGACGTCCGCCAGGCACCAGCGTGGGTCCGCAAAGTTCTCCTCGGCAGGCACCACAATGGAGCGCATCCTCGCCGCTTTAGTAGCGATCATACCGTTGACGGAGTCTTCGAGCGTCACGCAGGAGAGCGGATCGATCCCCAGCTTCGCGGCCGCATCGAGATACACTTGTGGATGCGGCTTGCTGTAAGGCAGATGTTCAGCGGAGGCAATAGCGTCGAAGTCCTGGCGCAGGTCGAACATTTCAAGCACCTTTTCCAGCATGTGCAGCGGAGACGCAGAGGCCAGACCAACCTTCAGGCCCAGCGTTTTGCAAAGCTTCACCGCTTCAATAACGCCAGGCAGCAGCGGGCGCTGTTCCTCAACCAACGCAATAGCACGTTCGATAACGCGCGCGGTCACTTCCTCACGGGATGGTCCGGTCCACGGCTGGCGTGAATACCAAAGTTCAACCACCAGGTCGATGCGTAATCCCAGCGTGTCGGGCAGTTCGTGACGACGCGTAATATCGACGCCGATGCTCTCCAGCACGTCCAGCTCCGCACGATCCCAAAGCGGTTCGGAATCTATCAGTAGCCCATCCATATCAAAAATTGCTGCGAGGATTTGGCGCGTTTCGGCCATAAAATGACTCCTTTCTGTTCGTCAAAATAAAATGTTTGTGTATCTTTAGCCGGAAACAAAGCTCGAAGCTACCGCTTTTGCGAATTTAGCCCGCAAAGCTCAGGCGAAATAGCGCCACACAGGGTAGACTTTGAGCGTATAACGTTACGTCCTAATAAAGGGGAGTACATGACGTATCAACAAGCTGGACGCATTGCGATTTTAAAGCGCGTGGCGGGCTGGATTATTTTTATCCCGGCGCTTCTGTCGACGGTAATTTCCATCCTGAAATTTATGTATCAGCACAGCGAAAAACAGCCGGGCATTGACGCCGTAATGATGGATTTCGCCCACGTGATGATTGAGATGATGCGGTTCAATACGCCGTTCCTGAATCTCTTCTGGTACAACTCGCCGCTGCCGGATTTTAACGGCCAGGTGAACGTCTTCTTCTGGCTAATATTTGCGCTGATTTTTATCGGTCTGGCGCTGCAGGACTCCGGGGCCCGCATGAGCCGTCAGGCAAAATTCCTGCGCGAGGGCGTGCAGGATCAGCTGATTCTTGAACAGGCCAAAGGGCCGGAGGGACTCAGCAAAGCGCAGCTCGATGCAAAAGTGGTTGTGCCACATCACACGATCTTACTGCAGATTTTTCCGCTTTATGTCCTGCCGGTGATTGTCATCGTGGTGGGCTATTTCTTCTTCAAGCTGCTCGGCTTTTTATAAAATAACGGGCCACGCCGTTCAGGCGCGGCCTGCTTTTTACGCCGCTAATACTTTCTCCAGCGCTTTTTGCGCCGTCACCAGGTGCTGCCCGCCGAACAGAATCGCCCGGTTAAGCAGGGTATAAAGTTGGTAAATGGGTTGGCGGTCGAGGAAGCCCGCCGGAAGAGGAGAGACGGACTGATAGCCGTCGTAAATTTGCGGCGGCTGGTCGTTGTGCAGCGGCAGCATGGCCAGGTCGCATTCCCGGTCACCCCAATAGCAGGCGGGGTCGTAAATAAAGGGCCCGTCAGGCCCGAGGGCGCAGTTGCCCGACCAGAGATCGCCGTGCAACAGGGAAGGCTGAGGCTGATGCGAGGCCAGCGCCTGCTGGACAAAATCAACGATCAAATCAATATCGCCATAGTCGATGCCTTTTTCCGCCGCCATTTCCAACTGCCAGCCAATGCGCTGCTCGGCAAAGAAGGTCGACCAGCGTCGCTGCCAGGCGTTGGGCTGCGGGGTGGTGGAGAGATCGTTGTCGAAGTCCAGACCGAACTGCGGCTGATCGCTCCATTGATGAAGCCGGGCCAACTGCTGACCGAGGAGAAACGCGTTATGGGCATCGAGGGGTTTAGAAGGCAGATACTCCAGCAGCAAGAAGCTGTAATCTCTGTCGCTGCCGAGCGCCCAGACCTTGGGTACTCTGACGGTTTTACTGCGCGACAGGAGCTCTAGCTGATCGGCTTCTGCCGTGAAGATGGGCAGCATTTCGCGTTCGTCACACTTGACGAAAATCTCGTGGCCCGCATAACGAATATGCCATGCCGCGTGAATTTCGCCGCCGGGTAGCTCAGTGCGCTGTTCAATCTCTGCTTCGCCTAACTGCTCGCTTAACAAATGACGGATGGCTTGCCACATGACTTTTCTCCCCAGGTTGGCTGGTAGACACTGCAATCAATAGCTTATCGCCGTTTGCCGGGCAAAAACACGCGCTGACGCACAACCCCGGCCAGTACTTACTTTTGTTTCTGCCAGGCTTCCCAGCGGGTAACGACGACGTCAGGCTCCGTGCCAAGCGCTACGCTTCCCAGCCCTCTGGCCAACGCTGCAACTTCTTGTTCATCAAGCGGACTGATTAGCCCGAAGCTGCCCGGGCCAAGTTCGTGAATTTTGCCTTGATCATCGGTGAGCGTGAGGGTAAAACCGCCGCGCGTGAGCTGGTTGTTCAGCTCGTTGATGTCGGCCAGGCTTTGCTCTTCAAATTGCACCGTTATCAGATAGCGTTCAACTTCGCTCATAGTCACCCCGTTGTTATCCTGAAGGTTTTAGCATAGTTCATGCTGCCGGAATGGCGATATTCTCGCCCGGCGGCAGCCCGTTTATTCTGCAACGAAACGTTAGCCTCGTAGCCAGGCGTAGATCTTCTGCGTATTTTCCAGCGAGCAGAGGCGGGTGCCTTTGTTCAGCGTAGCGGCACTGCCGGCAGCCACGCCATAGCGAACGATATCCAGCAGAGGCGCGTTTTCCGCAAGCTTGAGCGTCATGGCGCCAACCATGCTGTCTCCGGCGCCGACGGTGCTTTGGCTTTTGACCGGCGGTGGCACAACGTGCACACACTCTTGTGTATCAACCGCCAGGGCTCCCTGGGCTCCCAGAGAAACCACGACGCGTTTTGCCTGGCCGCTGTCGACAAGGTGCTGCGCGGCGGCTCGCACATCGTCCGGCTGCGTAAGTTCGCGCTGAACTAAGGCGCTCAGCTCTTTTTGGTTTGGCTTCACCAGTTCGATGTTGCCTAACGCGAGTGTGGCTTTCAGTGCCTCTCCTGAGCTGTCCACGATGCAGCGTATGCCTTTCTCCTGAGCCATTTTTACCAGGCGGCAGAGCTTTTTGAGATCAACGCCCGGCGGCAGGCTCCCGCTGATCGCCAGAATATCGCCGGAATGAAGGGCAAGGGCTTTTTGTTCCAGGTGCAGGAATTCATCCTCCGTCAGGGCGGCTCCAGGCATAACGAATCGATATTGTTCGCCGGTAGATTCGGTATGTACGTGCAGGTTCTGGCGAGTCCAGTCTTTCGCTTCCACGGTGTCCACGGTGACATGCTCTTCAAGCAGCAGATCGCGAAGGTGCTGGCCAGTCGCGCCGCCAACCGGAAATATCGCCGTGGCGTGTCCCCCCAAATGGACAATGGCACGGGCAACGTTTATACCGCCGCCGCCGGGTTCAAAGATGGGCGAGGTGCAGCGAAGTTTCCCTTCAGGATAGATTTGCGCCGTGACGGTGGCGCTGTCGAGGGAAGGGGCGAGGGTGAGTGTAAAAATAGCGGTCATGTCTCCTCCTTTTTTAGCCATTGTCCTAAAGCGTAGCACCGAAGCGGGAAGTGAAATGTTAATTAAAATCATGATTTATCGAATGATTATCCAAAAACCATAACCTTCGTATCCTTATGAAAATAAAGATATTTTAAGAGCTCTCTTATACAAAAAATGAAACAAGAATCCATTGCTATGTTATTGCGGAGTTTTTATAATTTGTAACCTTTCCGGGGCGGCTTCGATTTGATCCCGAGGAAAGATTCCGGAACCTTAATGGTTTCTTTTTTGTGTTGTACGGATTAATAAATGAAGCTTTTAAAGACAGTGCCGGTTGCGCTTTTACTCACCGGTGGAGCGTTCTTTAGCCATTTCGCAGTGGCAGATGACTCAGTATTTACTGTCATGGATGACCCGACTACCGCGAAGAAACCCTTCGAAGGTAATCTGAATGCAGGCTATCTTGCGCAGGCAGGCAATACCAAAAGTTCCAACTTGACTGCAAACACCAATATGACCTGGTACAATACGGCTACCGCCTGGTCAATTTGGGGTACCGCCAGCAACACCTCTTCCAACGATGTGCGCTCTTCCGAGAAATACTCAGCGGGTGGGCGTGGTCGTTACAACATGACTGACTATGACTATCTGTTTGGTCAGGCCAGCTGGTTGACTGACCGATACAACGGCTACCATGCGCGCGATGTCTTCACTGCGGGTTATGGTCGCCAGTTGCTGAACGGTCCAGTTCACAGTCTGCGTGTGGAATTCGGTCCAGGTGTGCGTTATGACGAATTTACCGATGGTAAAAACGAGACTCAGGCGCTGGGCTATGCGTCTGCGACTTATAACTGGCAGCTGACCGACAACGCTAAGTTTATTCAGGGCGTGTCCGTGCTGGGCAGTGACGACACCACGGTGAACTCCGAAACGGCGCTGGATGTGGCTATCAGTGAGCACTTTGGCCTGAAAGTAGGCTATAACGTGACCTGGAACTCCGATCCGCCGTCTACTGCACCAAACCATACCGACAGACGTACGCAAATTACGCTCGGGTATAAAATGTAAGATTAAGAAGCCGGACAATATCCGGCTTTGTTTTTTCCTCGTGCGCCCACTCTTCGTTTTTTCCTATCCTTTTGAGAACCAAAACCACCTGGCAAAACGCATCGCGCCCTGAGAATAATCGTGCATGACTATCTATCGCGTACGAGTGGGGTTTCATAACCCTTCAGCCCTGACCTTCAGGCAGCTTGATGAAATTCTGGAGCCGCAGCGATTCTGGCGCACTGAGTCCGGCGGTGGGACTTTTCGCTATTTTATGGAATACGAATATGAGTCGGAACTGAGAGACCTTTGTGCGGTGTGCGACCTGGCTTACTCCCAGGCTTGTAAGGTAAAAAAATGCCCGCTGGTGCTGGTGGAAGAGAAAGACAAAGCGGCATAACGCGCCTTGAAAAGGGTGGGCGACGGCCTTATTTATCAAGCTCGTTCACGGCAACAAGGGATGTATTCCCCTTCCTGTTAGTGTTACCATCTGCGATTCAGGTGAGATGGCAGTGATGCCATTTTCATTTGTACACCAGACTGCGTACCAATTCGGCGATTGTTGGTCAAATGGTTACGCAACGAGTTGTTCTAAATCCAATTTCTCTACTGTATGTGATCTTTCGTGTGGGTCACCACTGCAGATAAGGACTTAACATGCCTGTTATTACTCTTCCTGATGGCAGCCAACGCCATTACGACAAACCCGTTAGCCCAATGGACGTTGCGCTGGACATCGGTCCAGGTCTTGCCAAAGCGTGTATCGCTGGCCGCGTAGACGGTGAACTGGTTGATGCTTCCGATATTATCGAAAACGACGCGAAGCTCGCCATTATCACCGCTAAAGACGAAGCGGGTCTGGAAATTCTTCGCCACTCTTGTGCTCACCTGCTCGGTCATGCCATCAAGCAGCTGTGGCCGCACACTAAAATGGCGATCGGCCCGGTTATCGACAACGGTTTCTACTACGACGTTGATCTGGACCACACCCTGACGCAGGAAGATCTTGAGCTGCTCGAGAAGCGTATGCACGAGCTGGCCGAGAAAGATTACGACGTTATCAAGAAAAAGGTGAGCTGGCAGGAAGCGCGTGAGACTTTCGTCAACCGCGGCGAAAACTACAAAGTTGCCATTCTTGATGAAAACATCAGCCATGATGACAAACCAGGTTTGTATCATCATGAAGAATACGTGGATATGTGCCGCGGGCCACATGTGCCAAACATGCGTTTCTGCCATCACTTCAAGCTGCAGAAAACCTCCGGTGCATACTGGCGCGGTGACAGCAACAACAAGATGCTGCAGCGTATCTACGGCACTGCCTGGGCGGACAAAAAGCAGCTGAATGCTTATCTGCAGCGTCTGGAAGAAGCATCCAAGCGCGATCACCGCAAAATCGGCAAGCAGCTTGACCTGTACCATATGCAGGAAGAAGCGCCGGGTATGGTGTTCTGGCACAACGACGGCTGGACGATTTTCCGCGAGCTGGAAGTGTTCGTCCGTTCCAAGCTGAAAGAGTACCAGTACCAGGAAGTGAAAGGTCCGTTCATGATGGACCGCGTCCTGTGGGAAAAAACGGGCCACTGGGATAACTACAAAGACGCGATGTTCACCACTTCTTCCGAGAACCGTGAATACTGCATCAAACCGATGAACTGCCCGGGCCACGTGCAGATCTTCAACCAGGGCCTGAAGTCCTACCGCGACCTGCCGCTGCGTATGGCGGAATTTGGTAGCTGCCACCGCAATGAGCCTTCGGGCGCGCTGCATGGCCTGATGCGTGTTCGCGGCTTTACTCAGGACGACGCCCACATCTTCTGTACTGAAGAGCAGGTTCGCGATGAAGTAAACAGCTGTATCCGCATGGTCTACGACATGTACAGCACCTTCGGTTTCGAGAAAATCGTGGTGAAACTGTCTACCCGTCCGGAAAAACGCATCGGCAGTGACGAAATGTGGGATCGCGCGGAAGCGGATCTGGCTGTTGCATTGCAGGAAAACAATATCCCGTTTGACTATCAGCCGGGTGAAGGTGCATTCTACGGCCCGAAAATTGAGTTCACGCTGTATGACTGCCTGGATCGTGCCTGGCAGTGCGGTACCGTTCAGCTTGACTTCTCCCTGCCAACCCGCTTGAACGCCTCCTATATTGGCGAAAATAACGAGCGTTTGGTGCCGGTAATGATTCACCGCGCCATTTTAGGTTCAATGGAACGCTTTATCGGTATTCTGACCGAAGAGTTTGCTGGTTTCTTCCCAACCTGGCTTGCTCCGGTGCAGGCGGTGGTGATGAATATCACCGACGGCCAGGCAGAATACGTTAACGAATTGACTCGTAAACTCCAAAATGCGGGCATTCGCGTAAAAGCAGACTTGAGAAATGAGAAGATAGGCTTTAAAATCCGTGAACACACGTTACGTCGTGTCCCTTATATGCTGGTTTGTGGCGATAAAGAGGTCGAAGCAGGCAAAGTTGCCGTTCGTACCCGCCGCGGCAAAGACCTGGGGAGCATGGACGTCAACGAATTGATTGAAAAGCTGCAGCAAGAAATTCGCAGCCGCAATCTTCATCAACTGGAGGAATAAAGTATTAAAGGCGGAAAAAGAGTTCAACCGGCGCGTCCTAATCGCATTAACAGAGAGATTCGTGCCACTGAGGTTCGTCTGACCGGTATTGATGGCGAGCAGATTGGTATTGTCAGTCTGAATGAAGCTTTAGAAAAAGCCGAAGAGGCTGGGGTTGATTTAGTAGAAATCAGTCCAAACGCCGAGCCGCCTGTTTGCCGCATCATGGACTACGGCAAGTTCCTCTACGAGAAAAGCAAATCTTCTAAGGAACAGAAGAAGAAGCAAAAAGTTATTCAGGTTAAGGAAATTAAATTCCGACCTGGTACCGATGATGGCGACTATCAGGTAAAACTCCGCAGCCTGGTTCGCTTTCTGGAAGACGGAGACAAAGCCAAAATCACCCTGCGTTTCCGTGGGCGTGAAATGGCACACCAACAGATTGGTATGGAAGTGCTTAACCGCGTCCGTGACGATCTGAGTGAACTGGCAGTGGTCGAATCCTTCCCAACGAAGATCGAAGGCCGCCAGATGATCATGGTGCTTGCTCCGAAGAAGAAACAGTAAGGCCATCAAGTAACAGACCGCGGGGCTTAGGCCTCGCGGGTTTTGTTCGCCTACTGGTTCGTTTTATTAACAATGCGAAGTGGAAATTGAAATGCCAAAGATCAAAACAGTACGCGGCGCCGCTAAGCGCTTCAAAAAGACTGCTTCTGGCGGTTTTAAGCGTAAGCACGCTAACCTGCGTCACATTCTGACTAAAAAGTCTACCAAACGTAAACGTCATCTGCGTCCGAAAGGCATGGTCTCCAAAGGGGATCTGGGCCTGGTTGTCGCTTGCCTGCCGTACGCATAAGTAAACTTTTTTTAATTAATTCAGAATAGAAACAGGAGAGCTAAATGGCTCGCGTAAAACGTGGTGTAATCGCACGTGCTCGTCACAAAAAAATCCTCAAACAAGCTAAAGGCTACTACGGTGCGCGTTCTCGCGTATACCGCGTTGCCTTCCAGGCTGTTATCAAAGCTGGTCAGTACGCTTATCGCGACCGTCGTCAACGTAAACGTCAGTTCCGCCAGCTGTGGATTGCACGTATCAACGCTGCAGCTCGTCAGAACGGTATCTCTTACAGCAAATTCATCAACGGCCTGAAAAAAGCCTCTGTTGAAATCGACCGTAAGATCCTGGCTGACATCGCCGTATTCGACAAAGTGGCATTCACTGCCCTGGTTGAGAAAGCGAAAGCAGCTCTGGCATAAGCCAGTTATAAGAGGGAGCTTGCTCCCTCTTTTAATTTATCCCCGTCATACTTCAATCTGTAGCTGCGTTAACTGCACTTGCTGACCCCAGTCACTTACTTAAGTAAGCTCCCGGGGATAATCGAGCTTGTCGCCTTACTACAAATCGAATTATTAGGGCATAACACAATCAATTTATTGACTTTCAACGCCGTAGCTCGTTCAATAGCCAAAGCGAAATTTGTCAAAACAAGGTAACTGCAAGCATGAATGCTGCTATTTTCCGCTTCTTTTTTTACTTTAGCGCCTGATTCAGGGGGCTTTGCGCGTAAGAAAAGAAACGAAAAACAGCGCCGAAAGCCTCCTGTACGGAGGCTTTTTTTTTGCGTTTCGTTTTCGAATCAGACCAACTACCCCGGCAGTTTGCCGGCATAAGAGGAATACCATGCCACATCTCGCAGAGCTGGTTGCCAGTGCCAAAGCAGCCATAAACGATGCCCAGGATGTTGCCGCGTTAGATAATGTACGCGTCGAATATTTGGGGAAGAAGGGGCATCTGACCCTTCAAATGACCACCCTGCGTGAACTGCCACCGGAAGAACGTCCGGCTGCGGGCGCGGTGATTAACGAAGCTAAAGAGCAGGTTCAGGAAGCCCTGAACGCCCGCAAAGCTGCACTCGAAAGCGCCGCACTGAACGAACGTCTGGCTGCAGAAACGATTGACGTTTCTCTGCCTGGTCGTCGGATTGAAAACGGTGGCCTGCACCCGGTAACCCGCACCATCGATCGTATCGAAAGCTTCTTCGGCGAGCTGGGGTTCACCGTAGCAACTGGCCCTGAAATCGAAGATGACTACCACAACTTCGATGCGCTGAATATTCCAGGGCACCACCCGGCGCGCGCGGACCACGATACTTTCTGGTTTGACGCGACCCGTCTGCTGCGTACCCAGACTTCTGGTGTGCAGATCCGCACCATGAAAGACAAGCAGCCGCCAATTCGTATTATTGCCCCGGGCCGCGTCTACCGTAACGACTACGATCAGACCCACACCCCGATGTTCCACCAGATGGAAGGCCTGATCGTTGACACCAACATTAACTTCACCAACCTGAAGGGAACGCTGCACGATTTCCTGAATAACTTCTTTGAAGAAGACCTGCAGATTCGCTTCCGCCCGTCCTACTTCCCGTTCACCGAGCCGTCCGCTGAAGTGGACGTGATGGGTAAAAACGGCAAGTGGCTGGAAGTACTGGGCTGCGGTATGGTGCACCCGAACGTGCTGCGTAACGTAGGTATCGATCCGGAAGTTTACTCCGGCTTCGCCTTCGGTATGGGCATGGAGCGTCTGACCATGCTGCGCTACGGCGTGACCGATCTGCGTGCATTCTTCGAAAATGATTTACGTTTCCTCAAACAGTTCAAATAAAGGCGGGATATCCAATGAAATTCAGTGAACTCTGGTTACGCGAATGGGTAAACCCAGCCAACAGCAGTGACGAACTTTCCAGCCAGATAACTATGGCCGGGCTTGAAGTTGACGGTGTCGATGCCGTAGCAGGGGCTTTTCACGGCGTTGTGGTCGGGGAAGTGGTCGAGTGCGGTCAGCATCCAAACGCCGACAAACTGCGCGTAACAAAAATTAACGTCGGTGGCGATCGCCTGCTGGATATCGTCTGCGGCGCACCAAACTGCCGTCAGGGTCTGAAAGTTGCCGTGGCGACTGTTGGCGCCGTGCTGCCGGGCGATTTCAAGATCAAAGCGGCCAAACTGCGCGGTGAACCGTCCGAAGGGATGCTGTGCTCCTTCTCCGAGCTGGGTATTTCCGACGATCATAATGGCATTATCGAGCTGCCAGCGGACGCGCCAATCGGCACTGACATCCGCGAATACCTGAAGCTGGACGACAACACCATTGAAATCAGCGTCACGCCAAACCGTGCCGACTGCCTCGGTATTATCGGCGTAGCTCGCGACGTGGCGGTGGTGAACAAGCTGCCTCTGGTTGAGCCAGAAATTACCGCCGTGGCTGCGACTATCAATGACACGCTGCCTATTCGCGTAGACGCCGCAGAAGCTTGCCCACGTTACCTGGGCCGCGTTGTGAAAGGCATCAACGTTAAGGCACCCACGCCGCTGTGGATGAAAGAGAAGCTGCGTCGCTGCGGTATTCGTTCCATTGATGCGGTGGTTGACGTGACCAACTATGTGCTGCTGGAGCTTGGTCAGCCGATGCACGCCTTCGACCTGAACCGTATTGAAGGCGGGATCGTGGTGCGCATGGCGGAAGAGGGCGAAACCCTGGTCCTGCTGGACGGCAGCGAAGCGAAGCTCAATGCCGACACCCTGGTTATTGCCGATCACAATAAAGCGCTGGCCATGGGCGGTATCTTCGGCGGCGAGCATTCAGGCGTAAACGACGAAACCCAGAACGTACTGCTGGAATGTGCCTTCTTCAGCCCGCTGTCTATCACCGGTCGTGCGCGCCGCCATGGTCTGCATACCGATGCTTCCCACCGCTATGAGCGCGGCGTCGATCCTGCGCTGCAGTATAAAGCGATGGCGCGAGCGACTCGCCTGCTGGTGGATATCTGTGGCGGTGAAGCTGGCCCGGTTATCGATGTCACAAGCGAAGCGCACCTGCCTAAGCGCGCTACGATCACGCTCCGTCGCAGCAAACTGGACCGTCTGATTGGTCACCACATCGAAGATGCTCAGGTTAGCGACATTCTGCGTCGTCTGGGCTGCGAAGTGACCGAAGGTCAGGCGCAGTGGACTGCCGTGGCGCCGAGCTGGCGTTTCGATATGGAAATTGAAGAAGACCTGGTGGAAGAAGTGGCCCGCGTTTACGGCTACAACAGTATTCCAAACAGCCCTGTACGGGCAGGTCTGGTGATGGGCACCCATCGCGAAGCCGACCTTTCTCTGAAGCGTGTGAAAACCATGCTGGTGGACAAAGGTTACCAGGAAGTCATTACCTACAGCTTCGTCGACCCGAAAATTCAGCAGCTTTTGCACCCTGGCGAAGAAAATCTGATTCTTCCTAATCCGATCTCTACCGACATGTCCGCTATGCGCCTGTCGCTGTGGAGTGGCCTGCTGACAACCGTGGTTTATAACCAGAATCGCCAGCAAAGCCGCGTGCGTATTTTCGAGTCCGGCCTGCGCTTTGTGCCTGATACTCAGGCAGACCTTGGGATTCGTCAGGATCTTATGCTGGCGGGGGCTATCTGCGGCAACCGCTATGAAGAACACTGGGATCTGGCGCGCAACACCGTTGACTTCTATGATCTGAAAGGCGATCTGGAGTCCGTTCTGGCCCTGACCGGTAAACTTTCAGACATCGAATTCAGAGCGCAGGCAAATCCGGCCTTGCATCCTGGGCAAAGTGCTGCCATTTATTTAGCAGGTGAATGCATTGGTTTCATTGGTGTTGTTCACCCGGAACTGGAGCGTAAGCTGGACCTTAACGGCCGCACGGTGGTGTTTGAGGTGCTGTGGAGCAAGCTCGCAGACCGCGTGGTGCCTGAGGCGCAGGACGTTTCCCGCTTCCCGGCAAACCGCCGCGATATCGCTGTTGTGGTGGCTGAAAACGTCCCGGCAGCAGATGTTTTGGCCGAGTGTAAGAAAGTTGGCGCAAATCAGGTAGTTGGCGTAAACTTATTTGACGTGTACCGTGGCAAGGGCGTAGCCGATGGCTACAAGAGCCTGGCCATAAGCCTTATCCTTCAGGATACGGGCCGTACACTCGAAGAAGAGGAGATGGCCGCTACCGTTGCAAAATGTGTAGAGGCATTAAAAGAGCGATTCCAGGCATCATTGAGGGATTGAACGTATGGCGCTTACAAAAGCTGAAATGTCAGAATATCTGTTTGATAAGCTTGGGCTTAGCAAACGAGATGCCAAAGAGCTGGTAGAGCTGTTTTTCGAAGAGATCCGTCGCGCTCTGGAAAACGGTGAGCAGGTTAAACTCTCGGGCTTTGGTAATTTTGACTTACGCGATAAAAACCAACGTCCCGGGCGCAACCCGAAGACCGGTGAAGATATTCCCATTACGGCGCGCCGTGTGGTGACCTTCCGACCTGGTCAGAAGCTAAAAAGTCGGGTTGAAAACGCGTCGCCAAAAGACGAGTAACCTGAGTTAACAAAAAAGGCCGCATTCGCGGCCTTTTTCTTTTGCTTTTAAGTCCTGTTGCTTAACGACATGTGCTTGACAAACATTTCTGTCAAATGGTTGTATTGTACAACCATATTTCAACGGTATCGATCATGTCTGACAGCACCCTAATCGAATCTATACGCGCCTCATCGCGCCAGGTTGTACGCGAGCTTGGTTTTCTCAACTCAACGCTTGCCGCCACGAACTACTCTGCTTCTGCGGTTCATGCTTTGCTGGAAATTGATTCACGGGAGAACGTCACTGCGGCCGATCTGGTCCAGATTCTTGGTCTGGAGAAGTCTAGCGTCAGCCGAATGATAGGCAAACTGCGCAAGGCGGGAGAGCTTTTCGAGAGCGTTTCAGACGAAGACGCCAGAGCCAGACGACTCCGTTTGACCGCCCAGGGTAAACAAACGGTCAGGGAAATCCACAGATACGGCAGAATGCGGGTAGAGAAGGCTCTGGCGCACCTGAATACTCCGGCGCAGCAATCAGTGGCTGCTGGCCTGTCTAACTATGCTCAGGCGCTGAAAGCCTGTCGTGGTGAGTTGACGGGCGACGAGGGAAGAAAAAACTTCGAGATAATGACGGGATACCTGCCGGGCGTAATTGGCCGCGTGGCGGAAATGCACGCTAACTATTACTCAAAGCACTATAACTTCGGCTATTTTTTTGAAGGGAAAGTCGCCGCCGGGCTGGCGGAGTTTTCAGGGCGGCTGGATCGCCCGTGTAACCGCATCTGGGTGGTGCTCCACAACGGCAAAATAGTGGGCTCTGTATCCATCGATGGTGAGGATCTGGGCAATCACGAAGCCCATTTACGCTGGTTTATTCTCGACGATGAGTGCCGTGGCAGCGGTATCGGGCGAGCGCTTTTATGTGAGGCGATGCGCTTTTGCGATGAGTATGGGTTTTCCGCCGTGCAGCTGTGGACTTTTAGCGGACTGAATGCCGCTCGCCATCTTTATGAGTCGATGGGATTCAAGCTAACCAGGGAATGGCAGGGCGAGCAGTGGGGAAGCTCAATGCTGGAGCAGCAGTTCACTCGTAAACGGCCAGTAGAAAAGTAATTCGGGACAGGTGCGGTATTAAGGCCTTTTCTTTGCTTGTTCTCTTCGGCGAACTCCCCGTAAAATCAGGCGCATAAACGGGGCAGGGGGAGCCTTTACGGAATGCTGAATTTTGTAACCAGACAACGCAGGTTTGAGCGACGCTGGCTAGTTGCCCTGGTCTTTGCCACGGCGACGATGCTGGCCTTGAGCCTGTGCGCCGGGGATGTCTGGTTTTCGCCTCTTTCCTGGTGGAATGATGAGGCCCGGCTCTTTATCTGGCAAATCCGCCTGCCGCGAACGTTGGCCGTCCTGCTGGTGGGGGCGGCTCTGGCCGTGACCGGCACGATTATGCAGTCGCTGTTTGAAAATCCGCTGGCCGAACCCGGTTTACTTGGCGTCTCCAACGGCGCTGGCGTTGCGCTGGTTGTTGCCCTGTTGCTCGGGCAGGGGATGCTGCCGGGCTGGGTGCTGGGGCTGTGCGCCATTCTCGGTGCCTTAGCGATCACTTTTATTCTGTTACGTTTTTCCCGTCGTCATCTCTCCACCAGTCGTCTATTACTGGCAGGTGTCGCCCTCGGCATTATTTGTAGTGCCCTGATGACCTGGGCGGTCTACTTTAGCTCAAGTCTCGACCTGCGCCAGCTGATGTACTGGATGATGGGCGGCTTTGGCGGCGTGGACTGGCGTCAGGGCTGGCTGATGGTGACGCTGCTGCCGGTGGTGGTCTGGCTGTGCCGACAGCATGCGCCGCTCAACCTGATGGCGCTCGGTGAAAACTCAGCCCGGCAGTTGGGGCTTTCCGTCTGGCTGTGGCGCAATATTTTAGTTGTGGCTACCGGCTGGCTGGTTGGCGTCAGCGTGGCGCTTGCCGGCGCAATTGGATTTGTCGGTCTGGTGATCCCGCACATGCTGCGACTCGCGGGGTTAACCGATCATCGCGTTTTGCTGCCTGCCAGTGCGCTGGCTGGGGCCGCGATCTTAACCGGCGCGGATGTGGTGGCAAGGCTTGCGCTAAGTTCTGCCGAGCTGCCCATTGGCGTAGTCACCGCTACGCTCGGCGCGCCGGTGTTTATCTGGCTATTATTGAAAGCCGGACGTTAATTCGGCTCACAGAGGAAGAGGATGATATGCAAAGCAATGTTCTGAATACCGAAGTCACCACCATTGACGGCGAAAACACCACGCTGGAGAGCTGGCAGGGAAAAGTGCTGCTGGTGGTGAACGTCGCTTCCAGGTGCGGCCTGACGCCGCAGTATGAGCAACTGGAAAACCTGCAAAAAGACTTTGAAGCTCAGGGGTTCAGCGTGCTTGGTTTCCCATGTAATCAGTTCCTGGGGCAAGAGCCTGGCAGCAGCGAAGAAATTAAAACCTTCTGCAGCACTACCTACGGCGTGACGTTCCCGCTGTTTAGCAAAATCGATGTCAACGGCGAGCACCGACATCCGTTTTATCAGAAGCTGATTGATGCGCGCCCGGCAGCCATTGCCCCGGAAGGCAGCGGTTTTCTGGAGCGAATGAGCAGCAAAGGGCGTGGCCCGCTTTACCCTGACGACATCCTGTGGAATTTCGAAAAATTCCTGATTGGCCGTGATGGCAAAGTGATTCAGCGTTTCTCTCCGGACATGACGCCGGAAGATCCTGTGGTGCTGGACGCCATTAAACAGGCGTTGGCTAAATAAGTTGTCCCTGCTGCAGCTGACAGGCGTCACCGTCGCGGGCCGGGTTGGGCCAATATCTGCGGCGGTGGAGCCCGGAGAACTTATCCATCTTGTCGGGCCGAACGGGGCAGGCAAGAGCACGCTGCTCACGCGAATGGCAGGGTTAAGCGCCGGGCAAGGCAGCCTTCTGTTTAACCAGCAGCCGCTTGACGACTGGTTGCCTGCCGGGCTATCCCGACATCGTGCCTGGCTAAGCCAGCAGCAGCTTCCTCCTTTTGCAATGCCCGTCTGGCATTACCTGCAGCTACATCAATCCTCGCCTGAGTCCGAAGCGGCAATGCTGCGTCTGGCGGCGTCGCTATGGCTCTCAGACAAACTGACCCGGTCGGTCAACCAGCTTTCCGGCGGTGAATGGCAGCGCGTTCGCCTTGCCGCCGTGCTGCTGCAGATTGATCCCTCGGCCAATCCCGAAGGGCAGCTCTTGCTGCTGGATGAGCCGATGAACAGCCTTGATGTCGCCCAGCAGGCCGCATTAGATCGCCTGTTGCTTACGTTTTGTGAGACGGGTATTGCGGTAGCGATGAGCAGCCATGATTTGAACCATAGCCTGCGTCATGCCCATAAAGTGTGGCTCTTGCGTGAGGGAAAAATGATCGCTCAGGGGCCGAAGGATGAAGTGCTGACGCCAAAAAATTTAGCCGCAGCTTACCAAATGCCGTTCCGACTCTTGCGTATCGAAGGGCACAGTATGCTGATAAGCCCGTTATAACATCGTGGAAAGCTTGCAATAATTCCGGGCGACAGGCTAAATTACTGGAAACAGCAAGACCGGGAGTTGTCTGAAAATGCGTTTGTGGCTTATTGCAGTGGCATGCATAGTGTTGGTGGGGTGTAGTCATAATGCCCCTCATCCGAACGCCAGGCTTTCCGATTCCATCACCGTTATCGCTCAGCTAAACGATCAGCTCCGCAGCTGGCACGGCACGCCGTACACCTACGGTGGCATGAGTCGACGCGGCGTGGACTGTTCCGGCTTCGTGCTGATGACCTTCCGCGACAGGTTCGATCTGATGCTGCCGCGCATGACCAGCGAGCAGGCAGAAATCGGCACAAAAATCGATAAAGACGACCTGCTGCCTGGCGATCTGGTGTTCTTCAAAACCGGCTCGGGCGAAAGCGGCCTGCACGTCGGCATTTATGACACCGACAACACCTTTATTCACGCGTCTACCAGTCGCGGCGTTATGCGTTCCTCTCTGGACAACGTCTACTGGCGTAAAAAATTCTGGCAAGCCCGCCGCATATAGCCTTTCTTGTTTGTTCTTGACTGAAAATCGTGACCGTTCCCGCAAATCTGCGGGCAACGTCAACGGTATTGGCAATATCAGGTAATATCGGGATGCATTGTGCTTTTCCCGCTAAGGATTGTGTCATGGTCACCCTCGAAGATGTTGCTGCTCACGCCGGCGTCTCCCGCGCCACCGTATCCCGCGTGGTGAATGGCGACACTAAGGTTAAATCGCAAACCCGCGTTAAAGTGGAGGCCGCGATTGCTGAACTGGGCTATTCCCCCAATCCTGCAGCCAGAGCGCTGGCGTCCAGCCAGAGCCATTCCATTGGTCTGGTAACCACGTCATACACCGGGGGTTTCTTCGGGACGCTGATGGATACGGTGCAAAGTGAAGCTGAATCCCACGGCAAGCAACTGCTGGTGACGCAGGGGCGTGGCGTAGAAGAGAACGAGCGCAATGCCATTCAGCGACTCTACAATCTGCGCTGTGATGGCTTGATTCTCCATGTCCGTGCCATCGCGGACGAAACGCTGCTTCAACTGGCGGAACGAGGTAACCGGTTTATCATCCTCGACAGAGACGTGCCCGCATTAAGCCCGCGCTGCGTGGTCTTCGATCATCGTCTTGCCAGCCACATGGCCACCCGCTATTTGCTGGATGCCGGCCACCTGGCAATCGCCTGCCTGCATGGCCCGACCCAGCGCGCCTCCAGCCTCTTACGACGCCAGGGCTTTCTCGATGCCATGGAAGAGCAGGGCATTACCCCGGTGGCGGTGGTGGAAGGCGAGTACGATATGCCCAGCGGCTATCGGCAAACCTCGGCCTTGCTGGATGAATATAAAATCAGCGCCCTTTATTGCTGTAACGAAGAGATGGCCGTCGGGGCGATGTTGGCCATTACCGAGCGGGGCTTACGCATTCCTCTGGATATATCCCTTATTTGTTATGACAGTGGCGATCGTGCGGCATTTGTCCGCCCGGCGCTAACCAGCGTTTATTTCCCAATAGGCGACATGGCCCGCTTTGCCACGCGTAAATTACTGAATGAGCATTGTGAGAATGAATCTTTTTTACCTTGCATCATTGCTCGTGATTCCGTTCGGAATTTACGTTAAAAACTGGCTATGTACGGATATCCAGGATAAGCTAAAAGTTATTAAAACATAAAGCTTAAACGTTTCAGGGATGAGTGTGAAATTCACAGCGATAGCAGCTATCCGACTATTTTCGGATTGGCGCTGTATCTCTCTGCCGTCCAACCAGAAATCCACAGGGCTGGCAAAATGATTGTTTCACTTGATAGTGTTTATTGTTCTCACCTCTACTATCGCCCCGCCGTCAGGCCGGACGCTAGCATTTTGGGCGTCGAAATCGTTGCTAACTTCGTGGGGGCCGACGCGCCGGTTCGTATTCCAACCGAATTGTTAATTCCTCATCTTGCGCCTGAACAGCATCTCGAACTGTTTAGAGAAAAATTAACGCAAATAGAAGAACATCAGCATTTCTTTATCACCCGGTACCTTGTTGTCTGGGTTCATATTAATGAAACTATTGTTGATGCGCTAATTAACAGCCAGGATTTATATATCCGGCTAAAGGCTTTGCCGTTTATTGAATTAATGATTAGCGAAAGCTTTCCTGATTTAAATAGCGGCAAAACGAATTTAAGACTGGCCTGGCTGGCTGAACGTTTCCCACTCGGTTTGGCTGACTTTGGTGCAGGCAATGCCACCACAAAATCTATTTTTGATGGTCTGTTCCGGCATGTGATCATGGACCGATTTTTTGTTCAGAAACAGCTTCCGGGCCGCACTTTCTCGCCCTTTATGCTTGCCATTCTTGGGCAGGTTTCGCCGTTTTGTCAGGCATTGTTGATTGCCGGGATAGATACCGCCAGCGCGCGGCGTAAAGTGCAGGGTTTAGGCTTTGCCGCGATGCAGGGCAAACTCTGGTCGCTGGTGCCGCCGGAAGAACTGGCCTCACTTTTCCCCCCTCATGAAGGTCTGGTTCACTAAAGCCCCTGCTGCTCGACTGTGTTTAAAATGCATTACTGGGGCTACACTGTCGGGCGGAGGAACCATGACCAATACTTTAACTTTTCTGAATACCTGGCACGATGAGCTGCCGGGGTTCTATAGCGAATTAACCCCCACGCCGCTGAAAAACGCCCGGCTGCTTTATCACAGCCAGCCGCTGGCAGACGATCTGGGGATTAACGCCTCGTTTTTTGCTGCACCACAGCAGGGGATCTGGAGTGGCGAAACGCTGCTGCCCGGCATGCAGCCGCTCGCCCAGGTTTATAGCGGGCACCAGTTCGGCGTCTGGGCAGGGCAACTGGGGGACGGGCGCGGTATTTTACTGGGAGAGCAGCAGCTGGCGGACGGACGCAAGGTTGACTGGCATCTCAAAGGCGCAGGCTTGACGCCGTACTCTCGCATGGGCGATGGCCGGGCCGTGCTGCGCTCCACTGTTCGCGAATTTCTCGCCAGCGAAGCCATGCATGCTTTAGGCATTCCGACGACGCGAGCGTTAACTATAGTCACCAGCGATACGCCGGTACAGCGTGAAACGGTTGAGCAGGGGGCAATGCTGCTGCGGGTGTCCGAAAGCCATCTGCGTTTTGGGCATTTTGAGCATTTCTACTATCGCCGCGAGCCGGAAAAAGTTCAGCAGCTTGCCGATTACGCCATTCGTCACCACTGGCCGCATCTGCAGGGGCTTGAAGAACGCTATGAGCTGTGGTTTACCGACGTGGTGGCGCGTACCGCCGCGCTCATTGCCAGCTGGCAAACGGTGGGCTTTGCCCACGGGGTAATGAACACCGACAACATGTCGATTCTTGGCCTGACCATGGACTACGGCCCGTATGGCTTCCTCGACGACTATCAGCCTGAATTTATCTGTAACCATTCCGACTACCAGGGCCGGTATGCCTTCGACAACCAGCCGGCGGTAGGGCTGTGGAACCTGCAGCGCCTGGCGCAGACGCTGTCGCCGTTTATTACGGCCGAGAAGCTGAACGCGATTCTGGATGGCTACCAGCCGGCAATTATGCGTGCTTTTGGCCAACGGATGCGTGCCAAACTGGGGCTTTTCACCGAACAGCAGGCCGATAACCTAATCCTGAGTGAGCTCTTCGCCCTGATGAGCAAAGAAGGCAGCGATTACACGCGTACCTTCCGGATGCTGAGCGTGACGGAGCAGCTCAGCGCGGCGTCGCCGCTGCGGGATGAATTTATCGACAGGGCAAGTTTTGATGTCTGGTTTGGGCGCTATCGTGAGCGGCTTCAGGCGGAGCAGGTGAGTGATGCCGAACGCCAGCAGAAAATGCAGGCGGTGAACCCGGCG
This sequence comes from Cedecea sp. Ae19-4, assembly GCF_059801165.1. Classification (NCBI taxonomy): domain Bacteria; kingdom Pseudomonadati; phylum Pseudomonadota; class Gammaproteobacteria; order Enterobacterales; family Enterobacteriaceae; genus Cedecea; species Cedecea sp. Ae19-4. Next base: position 1,077,734 of record NZ_JBCHWG010000001.1, read on the forward strand.
CTGGTCTTACGCAACTGGCTGGCACAGCGGGCAATCGAAGCTGCCGAAAAGGGCGATACTCGTGAACTGGCTAAACTCCACGAGGCGCTGCTCCAGCCGTTCTCCGATCGTGAGGACGATATGACGCAGCGCCCACCTGACTGGGGAAAACGGCTGGAAGTCAGCTGTTCAAGCTGATCACTGGCGCAGGCCTACCTGAGGAACCGGGTGTTCCGGATGTCGGAACACCCGCAGATCGGCCTGATACCAGCGCTGCAATGTTTGCTCTTCCAGCACTTCATCAGGCGTTCCGTCTGCCACCAGCCTGCCTTTATGTAACAGCACGATACGGTCGGCCCAGAGTGCTGCCAGATTCAAATCGTGCAGCACAACGCAGACCGATAACGTCCCCATTTGCGCCAGGCGACGCAGCAGGCGCAGCACATGCTGCTGGTGGTAGAGATCCAGCGCCGACGTAGGCTCGTCCAGAAACAGCCAGCCGTGAGGCTGCCCGTCGCACCAAAGCTGCGCCAGCGCCCGGGCAAGCTGCACCCGCTGTTGCTCGCCGCCTGACAGACGACAAAAATCTCTGCCGCTCAGAGAGTCGCACCCGGTCAGCGCCATGACTTCCGCCACGACGCCGGCCGTTGACGCCTGCGGCCAAGGCGCACGGCCCATAGCGATCACGTCTTCTACCGTCCAGCTAAACGCCATGCTGCTTTGCTGGCGCATCACCGCGCGTTTGCGGGACAGCGCTTCGTTGGACCACTGATTCAAATCCTGGCCTGCCAGCGCAACGTGCCCGCTGTCAGGCTGTTGAAACCCGGTTAACAGCCGCAACAGCGTGGATTTGCCCGCGCCGTTTGGGCCAATCAGCGCCACAACTTCACCCGGCTTCAGGCTGACATTGACGTTATCAATCAGATAACGGTGGCCCAGCTTTAGCGAAATATCGTGCGTGGACAAAACTTCATTCATCTCGCGCTCTCCTTGCTGCGAAAGATCATCGCCAGGAACCAGGGGCCGCCTATCAGGCTGGTCAACAGGCCTACAGGCATTTCTGCTGGCGCGACAATCGTTCTCGCCAGCGTATCGGCCACCAACAGCAGCATGGCACCGGCCAGCACGGAGCCGGGCACCAGCCAGCGATGATCGGACCCAAGCCACATGCGCACCAGATGCGGAACCACCAGACCAACGAAGCCGATCACGCCGCTGATGGCTACCGCCGCAGCAACCAACAATGCGCTCAGGATCAGCAAATGCCGCTGGGTTGTTTTGACATCCACGCCCAGGTAATGCGCTTCCTCATCACCAAGCTGGAGCAAATTCAGGCGCTTTGAAAGCAGCCAGATGCCCAGGCTTGCAGGAAGAATAAGCGACGCGGTGGCGAGCAGCGTGGACCATTGTGCCTGGCCCAGGCTCCCCATGCCCCAGAGAGAAAGCTGGCGCAGCTGAGTGTCGTTGCTTATCCACGACAGCACGCCAACCGCCGCGCCGCACAGCGCATTGATGGCGATGCCCACCAGCAGCAGGCGAGACAAACTGTTGGTGCCTTTCCGGCTAAGCAGGAAAATCGCCAGCGTCACCGCCAGGCTGCCTACAAACGCTGCCAGCATAGGGGCATAAAGCGCTAAAACCGCCGGCAGAGCCAGCGGCATAACAATCGACAGCCCCACCGCCAGCGCGGCCCCGCTGCTGATCCCAAGCAGGCCCGGATCGGCAAGCGGGTTACGGAACAACCCCTGCATCACGCAGCCCGACAGCGCCAGCGCGCCGCCGATCAGCGCCGCCAGCAGCACCCTCGGCAAACGGATGTTGAGCCAGATGTCACGCAGCGTGTCGTCATGCGTCTGCCACAGCACAGCCACAGACAGCCGCATGGCGCCGAGGTTAGCGGCAATAAGCGCCATTGCCAGCAAAACCAGCCCCATCAAACACAGGGCATGGTGAGGCAAAGGTCGGCGTATCACGGCAGTTGCTCCGCTTTTTTGCGCAGGGCGAGGATCGTCTGCGGGGTATCAATGCCAAAGCCGAGCAGCGCCATGTCATCGACGACCATCAGCTGTTTATTTTTCCCGGCTGGCGTTTGCGCAAGCCCTGGCAATGCCCAGACTTTGGCTTCTCCGCCGAGGGTTTTCAGCCCATCGGTGGTGACCAGGATCAGGTCAGGTTTGCTGGCGATCACGCCTTCCTGAGACAGCGGCTGGTAGCGCTTGAAGCCCTGCATGGCATTGTCCAGTCCGGCGGCGTGAATCGCGGCATCCGCGGCGGTTTCCTGCCCGGCAGCCATGGCGGTCATGCCGCCGTGGCTCATAATGAACAGCACTTTTTTGCCCAGCGGTTTGGCCGGGATCGCCGCTAGCTGGTCGTGAAGCGTTTTGCGCAGCTTGTTGCCTTCGGCTGTTTTACCCAGCGCGGTAGCCACGGCAGCCACTTTGGCATCAATGCTCTCGAGGTTATTTTCCGCCGGAACGGTAACCACTTTCACTTTGCTGGCCTCAACCTGCTTCAGCGCCATGGATGGCTGAGCCTGAGCGCTGGCCAGTACCAGCGTCGGGCGCATGGCTAGAATACCCTCGGCATTAAGCTGGCGCAGGTAGCCCACATCCGGCAGTTTTTTCACGGCATCGGGATGAAGGCTCGTGCTATCACGAGCCACCACATCCTGACCCGCACCCAGAGCCCAGGCAATCTCGGTGACGTCGCCACCGATGGTTACCACGCGCTCGGCCGCACCTGCCATCAATGGCAGGGCGAGGATGGCGAGCAGCAGGCGTTTCATGCCGCTAACCCTTTGCCGATCAGGGCTTCAATTTGCAGACGCCACTGCTCCTGCTCCGGCTGGCCTTCAGTACGCTGGCCGTACAGCTGGGCAATTTGCGTGCCGTCGGCGGCAAACAGCTCGAGGCTGGTCACGTGGCCGTCGGCGGTTGGTTTGCGGGTTACCCAGCTTTCGGCGATGGTGTCGCCCATCAGGTGCAGGGTGAATTCCGGGTTGAACACGTTGACCCAGTTTTCCATCGGGACCACTTTGCGGATTTCACCGGTGAAGATCTGCACGCAGCCGCGGTTGCCGACGAAAATCATGATCTCGTTGCCGTCTTCTTTCGCCTGGTTCAGCAGTTGGGACAGCGCTTCGTTATCTACGCGACAGGCCAGATCGTCTTTCACCAGGCGGAAAGCCTGCTGGCGAGTCAGCTGATGGCGTTTAAGCAGCTGGAAGAACTGGTGTACATCGGTCATTGCGCGCCATTCTGCGTCCACCTTGTCGGCCTCGACCGTAGGCGTCATTACCGCTTCTTCAACGGCTTTGATCGCCAGCGCCGGGTTGTCGGTGTGGATGAAACGGGTCAGTACCTGGCTCCAGGCTTCAACATGGGTGTTGTCGGTGGTGTATACCTTCAGCAGCGCATCACCCTGATGATCAAAGAATTGAATGCTCTGGCGTTCGCCGCGAGCGGTCTCTTCCCGGACGTGGAACACGCTCGCCCACTGGTTCAGGAACAAACGCAGATCCAGCGCACGAGGATTCAGTACCAGCCCGGCGTGGCCGTTAAGGTGCTGGTTCTCAAAGCGGCCTACCTGCTCGTGAACGGCATATTCGTTACGGCAGATGCACTTTGTTTCCCCCACGGCTTCCAGCGCGGCGAAGATCTCTTTCACATCGCCATTCAGGCGCCATGCGTCGTGCCCGACGCGGGCATGGGTCAGTTCCGCCTCGCTGATGTGCATCAGTTTGGCGATATCCCGGGCATATTTTTTCGGGTGTTCTTGCTTAAGCTGGATCCAGCTGTCGTAACGCTGACTCATGAATAACTCCTTTACCATTGATAGCTCACGAAAATTTTACCGTTACGGCCATCCTGCGGGAGACCCTGCGGTGACCAGTACTCTTTATCGAAGGCGTTGCCAAACACCAGCGTGGTGGTTAAACCGCGCAGCTGCTGCTGCCCTTTGTAGCTGACATAAAAATCGCTGACCGCATAGCCCGGCTGCTGTGCATAGGAGCTGCTGATATGGGTGGAACGCTCGGCGAAGGTGCCGACCCAGCCCACGGAGAAGCCGCTGTGTGACACAGGGATGTCCAGGGTGGTGGTGACGGTGTCCGGGTTCAGGCTGGAGATGTACTCGCCGGTATCTTCATCTTTACCGCGGGTACGGTTATAGGCGGTATCCAGGCTGAACAGATCGGCGGTGTACTTCGCGTTGACGTCCCAGCCCCAAATTTTTGCTTTTGGCACGTTGTAGGACATGGTGGTCGCTTTGGCGAAGTCCACGGTGGTAGAGATGTAATCTTTCGCTTTGGTGTCGAAGTAGCTGGCTTTGAATTCCAGGCCGTCGTTAGCCATGGCCAGATTGTCGAAGCGCAGACCGAAGCCGTATTCCTGCGTTTCGTTGGTTTCCGGGCGCAGGTTCGGGTTTGGTACCCAATAGTTGGTGTAGCGAGTGCCGATAGAGAAGTGCTTGGAGTCGTTGTACATCTCGCCCATGGTCGGCGCACGGAACGCCTGCGCATAGGAACCAAACAGCATCAGCCAGTCGGTTGGGGTGACAGAAACCGCTCCGCGTGATGACCACTTGTCGGCATCCACGTCTTTATAACCCTGGCTGCTGCCGCTGTAGTTGTCATAACGCGTCCCGGCCAGGATAGAAATCGGCAGGTCGCGCAGGGTGATTTCATCCTGCAGCCAGCCGGAACCAAAGTTGATTTTCGCCTGTGGGAAACCGGTCGTCAGGCCACCAGGAGCCTGCTCCTGACGATAATATTCGCTGCCGTAGGTCAGCAGGTTAGCCGCGAAGCTGTCGCTAAACAGACGGCTGCGGTTTTCGAGCTTACCGCCTTTGGTCGTCTGTTTACGGAATTCACCCCCCTGATTAGGGGTTTCCGCGTTGATACGAGCTTCGGACCAGTAGGCCGTCGCGGTCGCGTTCAGCCAGTCGTTATCCTGCGGATTGAGGTGGTATTTCAGCTGCGCGTCGCGCTGAATGGTGGAGCGATTGGTCATCGGGTTGCTGGAGGCTGAGGCATCCGGCGTCTGCGGGTTTTTCGGTTCCTGCGCGTTGTTATTGTAGTAGCGCAGGGAGCCGGACAGCGACTGAGCCGAATCGATATACCAGGTGCCTTTGGTCAGCAGGTTGCCGATGTTTTCGTCATTAGGCGCGGTTTCACCGTTGCTCTGGCGCAGGTTACCGCGATCGCGGCTGGACCAGGCGACGACGCCATCCAGGTTATCGGTACGGCCAAAGGCACTGGCGCCCATGCCGATGCTGTGGTCGCCGGTACCGCCGGTGCCGAAGACGCGGAAGCCGCTGTTTTGCCCGTCAAATAGAAGATCGGCGGCGTCTGCGGTTTCATAGGAAATAACACCGCCCAGCGCGCCGCTGCCGTACAGCAGAGCCGCCGGACCACGTACCACTTCAATACGCTTAATCAGCGCGGGATCGAGGAACGTACTGTTCAGGTGGCCGGTGTCGGTGCCCTGACGAATGCCGTCTACCAGGGTAAGTACACCACGGCGGTCGTAACCGCGCATGTTGATGTCCTGGCCGTTGGTGCGCCCGGTGCCGTCGATGGTGATCCCCGGAACTTTGCGCAGCATGTCAGCGGCTGACGTGGACGTCTGGCTCTCTGGCGAATTCGCATCGATAACGCTCACCATCATTGGGGCTTCGAAAGTGCTGCGTTGGTTACCGGTGGCAACCACGGTCATTTGATCGTCTTTTGCGAAAGCGGGCAGGGCGGTAAATACGGCTAACGTGAGTACAGACAGACGAAAACCTGCTGTGTTGGTGCAAGGCATAGCGCAACTCTCCTAAGGAATATCGAAAGCGCTGGCTGCCTGGGTATGACCTGGGTGGCTGGCTAATTTCCCCGTTAGGGTGTGGGGAACGGTTTGTTTAATTTATTTGGTCAGGATCAGCTTCCCGGCCTGAGTCTGGCGTAACAGATATTGCTGTCCTTCATGGACGATAACAACGCGGCCATCGGCACCGAGCAGCGTTTTGCTGTCAACCTGGCGAGGTTCTGTCGCGGGCTGTGGGCGGGCGGGGGTGAATGGTTTGTCCATACGCTTCACTCTGTTTACAAATGACAATCAGTGTAACAATGAGAATCATTATCAGAAAAAGCCGAATCAGCAGCAAGCATTATTTGTAAGAATTGTGTGAATCAGGGAATTTCTTTGCGGGCGAGTTGTCGCGAGGCGTAATGCTATGATATCCGGCGGGTTATCAAGTGCCCGCCGGTGGAAACTATCAGAAGCGTCGGTCAGTGGCCTGCGCCAGCATCGCGACCAGCGTTTCCGTATCTTCCCAGTTAAGGCAAGGATCGGTGATCGACTGCCCGTAAGTCAGGGGCTGGCCAGCAACGATTTGCTGCGTCCCTTCTTTCAGGAAGCTTTCCGCCATGATCCCGGCAATCGCCCTCGAGCCGTTGCGAATTTGCGTGCAAACATCTTCGCAGACATCCAACTGACGGCGGTGCTGCTTCTGGCAGTTACCGTGGCTGAAATCAATCACCAGATGTTCAGGCAAGTCAAACGCGCTCAGCGTGTCGCAGGCGGCGGCAATGTCTTCTGCGTGATAATTCGGCTGCTTGCCGCCGCGCATAATAATATGGCCGTAAGGGTTGCCGCTGGTCTGGTAAATCGTCATCTGCCCCTGTTTATCCGGGGAGAGGAACATATGGCTGGCACGCGCGGCACGGATGGCATCCACCGCAATGCGGGTATTGCCATCTGTACCATTTTTAAAGCCAACCGGACAGGAGAGTGCGGACGCCATTTCACGGTGGATCTGGCTTTCGGTCGTGCGCGCGCCAATGGCGCCCCAGCTAATCAGGTCGGCGATATATTGCCCGGTCACCATATCCAGAAATTCGGTCGCGGTAGGGACACCCAGCTCGTTGACCTGCAGCAGCAGGCGGCGCGCCTGTTCGAGGCCGTAATTAATGCGGTAGCTGCCGTTCAGGTCAGGATCGGAAATTAACCCTTTCCAGCCGACGACGGTGCGGGGTTTTTCGAAGTAGGTACGCATCACGATCTCAAGACGATCCTGATGTTTTTCACGCAGCGTTTTGAGGCGGCGAGCATAGTCCATCGCGGCGTCAAGATCGTGGATCGAGCAGGGGCCGACGATTACCAGCAGGCGCTTATCTTCACCGGTGAGGATCTTTTCGATCCGGCGGCGGGCGGCGGTAACGTGCTGGGCGACCTCGTCGGAAACCGGGAAGCGCTCGGTTAGCTCAGCCGGCGTCACCAGGCTGTCGATGCGCGCGGTTCGCAATTCATCTGTTTTGTTCATTGGGTGTCTCAGAAATTTTGTCTTCTCTGCGGCAGATTTACCGGGAAGTGATGGGGATCACAATAAACCAAAGCTGACCGATTTCAACATTCGACCGGCTTTGGCGAAAGGATTGCCCCACCGCAGTCTGTACACCCTAGCATACACGCTCGATCTTTTGTACTAGTTTCTTAGTACATGCGGCGATTCAGCCCCATAATGTCGAGAATTTTGGTCGCCATCTCTTCAACAGAATAGTTGGTGCTGTTGAGGTAGCGGATCTGGTTTTTACGGAACAGAGCTTCCACTTCGGCGACCTCCAGACGGCACTGGCGGAGAGAGGCATAGCGGCTGTTTTCACGCCGTTCTTCACGAATGGCGGCCAGGCGTTCAGGGTTAATGGTCAGACCAAAAAGCTTGTGCTGCAGCGGTTTAAGCACGGCCGGGAGCTGAATGTTGTCCATGTCATCGGCAATAAAAGGGTAGTTCGCGGCGCGAATGCCAAACTGCATCGCGAGGTACAGGCTGGTCGGCGTTTTTCCACAGCGGGATACGCCCAGCAAAATGACCTGCGCCTGATCGAGATTGCGCATCGAAATCCCGTCGTCGTGCGCCAGCGTGTAATCAATGGCGGCAATACGGGCGTCGTATTTCGTCAGGTTACCGGGGTTAAGGCCGTGCGTTCGGTGGGCGACGGGAGTCGGGTCGAGTTTTAGCTCCTGCTGCAGCGGCGCAACCAGGGTTTGCACGATGTCCTGACAGAAACCTTCGCTCTGCATAATGATGTCGCGGATATTGGGCAGCACGATGGAATAAAACACCAGCGGACGCACCCCGGTTTGTTGGTAAATAGCGTCAATCTGCTCTTTTACCGCTTTTGCGCGGCTTTCATTTTCAACAAACGGCAGCGTAATACTGTTGATAGATACCGGGAATTGTGACATGACCGCGTGACCAAGTACCTCTGCGGTAATCGCGGTGCCATCGGAAATACAAAATACCTGACGATCGACTAAATTATCCATTTTTATTCCTGAGCGGGGAACCGGTTTCCCTAAAGCATAAAGTAAAACAAGGGATTCCGAGTAGCGCTAATCTTAATTTAAAAAGTGAAATAGCGTTTTTAAATTTAATAAACCATCTTAAATATATTCAAATCAATACTATACCCATCTAAACTGTGAGGATTATATGATAATCAATGGTTTATGAAATGAGCGGATCTATCCGAAAACGTCATATTTTATTTTGCTTGAACGATTCACTGGTTTCATTCCCCCCTAAGAATATGCAAAGCTAAATACGAAGTCTGGTGTTTCTTGTACCCATTCATTTAAAAAAGGATTGTTTCGATGTCCAATAACGGCTCGTCACCGCTGGTGCTTTGGTATAACCAACTTGGCATGAATGATGTAGACAGGGTCGGAGGCAAAAATGCCTCCCTGGGTGAAATGATTACCAATCTTTCGGGTATGGGCGTTTCCGTCCCGAACGGTTTTGCGACCACCGCCGAGGCGTTTAACCTGTTTCTCGACCAGAGCGGCGTGAACCAGCGTATCTACGAGCTGCTGGATAAAACCGACATTGACGATGTGAGCGAACTGGCAAAAGCCGGGGCGCAGATTCGCCAGTGGATTATTGACACGCCTTTCCAGCCTGAGCTGGAGCATGCCATTCGTGAAGCGTACCAAACGCTCTCCTCCGATGATGCCGAGGCCTCTTTTGCGGTGCGTTCTTCGGCCACTGCGGAAGACATGCCGGACGCTTCCTTTGCCGGGCAACAAGAAACTTTCCTCAACGTGCAGGGCTATGATGCCGTGCTGGTGGCGGTGAAACACGTTTTCGCCTCGCTGTTTAACGACCGTGCAATCTCCTACCGCGTGCATCAGGGCTACGACCACCGCGGCGTGGCGCTCTCCGCTGGCGTTCAGCGTATGGTGCGCTCCGACCTCGCTTCTTCCGGGGTGATGTTCTCCATTGATACCGAATCCGGTTTCGATCAGGTGGTGTTTATTACCGCCGCGTGGGGCCTGGGTGAAATGGTTGTGCAGGGCGCCGTAAACCCGGATGAATTCTACGTGCACAAGCCAACGCTTGAGGCGGGTAATCCGGCTATCGTTCGCCGCACCATGGGTTCGAAAAAAATTCGCATGGTCTACGCTCCAACGCAGGAACACGGCAAGCAGGTGCGGATTGAAGACGTGCCGGAAGCCGATCGCGACCGCTTCTGTATTACCCAGGAAGAGATTCAGGAACTGGCTAAGCAGGCGGTACAAATCGAAAAACATTATGGCCGCCCGATGGACATCGAGTGGGCTAAAGACGGCCATACCGGCAAGCTGTTCATCGTTCAGGCTCGCCCGGAAACCGTGCGTTCTCAGGGCCAGGTGATGGAACGCTACCAGCTGCACGCGCAGGGGCAGATCGTGGCGGAAGGCCGCGCGATTGGTCACCGCATCGGCGCGGGTCCGGTAAAAGTGATCCACGACATCAGCGAAATGAACCGCATCCAGCCGGGCGACGTGCTGGTCACTGACATGACCGACCCGGACTGGGAACCGATCATGAAAAAAGCGGCGGCGATTGTCACCAACCGCGGCGGGCGTACCTGCCACGCGGCCATCATCGCACGTGAGCTTGGTATTCCAGCCGTTGTGGGCTGTGGCGATGCCACCGAGCGCATGAAAGACGGCCAGAACGTGACCGTTTCCTGCGCCGAAGGCGACACCGGCTACGTTTACGCGGAGATCCTCGACTTCACCGTGAAAAGCTCCACGGTTGATGCCATGCCGGATCTGCCGCTGAAGATCATGATGAACGTTGGCAACCCGGATCGTGCGTTTGACTTCGCCTGCCTGCCGAACGAAGGCGTTGGCCTGGCGCGTCTGGAATTTATCATCAACCGCATGATTGGCGTGCACCCGCGCGCGCTGCTGGAGTTCGACCAGCAGGAGCCCGCGCTGCAGGCGGAAATCCGCACGATGATGAAAGGTTATGACGATCCGGTTGAGTTTTACGTGGGTCGCCTGACCGAAGGGATCGCGACTTTAGGCGCGGCGTTCTGGCCGAAGCGCGTGATTGTGCGTCTGTCTGACTTCAAATCTAACGAATACGCCAACCTGGTGGGCGGCGAGCGTTATGAGCCGGAAGAAGAGAACCCAATGCTGGGCTTCCGTGGGGCAGGTCGCTACGTAGCAGACAGCTTCCGCGACTGCTTCGCGCTGGAATGCGCGGCCATGAAGCGCGTGCGTAATGAAATGGGCCTGACCAACGTCGAAGTGATGGTGCCGTTTGTGCGTACCGTTGCCCAGGCAAAAGCGGTGGTTGAGGAACTGGAACGTCAGGGCCTGAAGCGCGGTGAGAACGGGCTGAAGATCATCATGATGTGCGAGATCCCGTCCAACGCCCTGCTGGCGGACGAGTTCCTGCAATACTTTGACGGCTTCTCCATTGGCTCGAACGATATGACGCAGCTTGCGCTGGGCCTGGATCGCGACTCTGGTGTGGTGTCTGAACTGTTTGACGAGCGTAACGACGCGGTGAAAGCGCTGCTGTCGATGGCGATTAAAGCGGCCAAGAAACAGGGTAAATACGTCGGGATCTGTGGGCAGGGGCCGTCCGATCACGAAGACTTTGCCGCCTGGCTGATGGAAGAGGGGATTGACAGCCTGTCCCTGAACCCGGACACCGTGGTGCAAACCTGGCTCAGCCTTGCTGAACTGAATAAGTAACGTTCAACCCTTCTCTGCAATAAAGAGAGGGGATCAGGCCCGGAGCCTGCCTTATGCGGGGCAGGCCACCGGGCCGACACTTATCCCCGCTTAATCAATTCCTTCATGCCGGTAATAATGGCCTCGCACCACGCCGCATAATCATGCCCGCTCGACCAGGGGTTAAAGCTCACCTCGTAGCCCTTTTCACGCAGCACGGCTTCAAGCTGTTGCGTATTACGGTAAATACCGCCGTCTGCGCCTTTGCTTTCAAAGCGTCCCGCCTGCAGCCAAAATCGCACCGGCAAGCGCGGGGATGCCTGATACTGACGGGTAAGCCAGCCCGGCGCTTCGCCCTCGGGTGCCCACCAGTAAGAGCCGGACAAACTCAGCACGTTGCCAAACGCTTCGGGATGGCGAAGCGCCACCCAGGCTGAAGCCAGGCCGCCGTAGCTGGAGCCTGCCACGATGGTTTTTTGTGCCGGGGTGGTGATGCCCTGGCGGTGCAGCCACGGCACTAACTCTTCGGCCATAAAATCAGCGAAATTAGGATTGGGCGGCAGCTCTTTTTCACGTCGTTCGCCGTCCAGGCTGTCGATAAACACGGCGTTAACCGGCGGCAGGGCATGACGGGCTATCAGGCCGTCCAGCACATTGGCGAGATGATAACGGTCCTGGTACATACGGCCATCGAACAGCATTAGCGTCCAGCGGGCGGGCTGCCCCCCGCGTGGCCGGTAGACGGCCACTTCCCGACGGTTAGCCAGCTTTTTGCTTTCTACCTGATAGCGAACCAGGGAGCCCTGCCTAATCGGCTCGGCGGTTGCCTGCGGGGTAAAATAGCGGTGGGCGGTCAGGTCCAAAAGCGAGAAACGATTCCAGCGGTCGCCTTTGCCTGCGGGGCTGAATTGCGGGTTAAGCGGGTCAGTCTGGGCCGACACCAGAATCGCCCGGCGCTGGTCGCGCGCGGTGCCTTCCACAAGGGGAACGTCGGGGGCAAGTTTGTACTGCATTAGCGTATCAGCCGGTACCACATAGCTGCGATACCAGACGTCGGACTGCCCGAGGCGGAACATCGGGTCATGGTCACCGGCCGGTGAACCGAGCACGAACACGTTGCCCTGTGCGCCTCGCCACAGGAACGTCACGCGTTTGCGGCTGGCATCGATGGGCTCAACCAGCGGCGTGCCCTGCTCGCGCCTTTCCTGCCAGAAAGCTTCCGTACTTGCGCCGTGGCTCAAAGCCTGCTCAAGCGCCAGCAGTGCCGGGCTTTCCGGGGATTGTTCGTCGTTACGCTTGAGCGGCACGGTTTCACGGATCTGCCAGCGAAACAGCCAGCGCCTGCCGGGCTCACCGCGAAGCACCAGCGTAGAAGGCTGACCGACGGGCAGGGCAAAAAGCGGATTGTGCTGGCCATCCACCGGCCCATTTTCCACCAGCGAACGCCAGAGCCTGCCTTTGCTGTCTACCAGGCTGGCGTCGGTTACGCCGCTCAACCGGACGTTGGCGTAATTTTCACCCAGCGCCGGAAGGGCAAAGCAGATTTCGCCGCTGGCGTCGAACTTCCCATCCTGCTCACCCTGGCTGCCGGTAAAAGTACAGGTCGCGGCCACCGCCGACGCTGAACAAAGTCCCAACATTAATGCGCTCCACGCGGCTCTCATCGTGTTTATCATTCCTGATAAAAAAGTGCACACACGCTAATGCAAATGAGATTGATTTGCAATAACATTGCGAGTCGTTGCGTTTTACGACAAAACGTAACAGGAGAGAAAGGCGAACTTAATTCACCTAATCACATGGGATGTTACGGTCATGCACTTTAAAAATAATAAGGTAACCTGCGGCCTTTGGCTGATGGGATTCAGTGCCCTGGGGATGGGAAACGGCGTTCAGGCGCAGGAGCGGCAGGGCAGCGAGGAAACTCTGGTTGTCACCGGCTCCGTTAGCGAGGATCCTTCTGCGCCGCTGAAGGGGATGGTGGCTACCAAAACGCTGTCTGCAACGAAAACCGCGGCTGATTTGCTCCAAACGCCGCAGTCGGTTTCGGTGATTACCCGCGACCAAATGAACGCGCAGGATGTTACCTCCGTGTCGCAGGCTTTGCGCTATTCGGCCGGGGTGCTGACGGAGTATCGGGGCAGTTCGAACCGCAACGATGAGGTGTTTGTGCGCGGCTTCAGCTATGTCCCAAAATATCTTGATGGACTGAGCTACGGCGCAACAGCGTCTTCCCAGACCGGGACGTTTGACCCGTGGCTGCTTGAGCGCGTGGAGCTGGTGCGCGGCCCGGCATCCGTGTTGTTCGGCCAGGTGAACCCCGGCGGGCTTATCAGCATGACCAGCAAGCGGCCGACAAGGGAAGCGATACATGAAGTGCAGTTCCGCTCAGGCAACCAGCATCTGGCCGAGGGGGCTTTTGATTTTGGCGGCTCGCTAAGCGACGATAATCGGGTGCTTTATCGCCTGAACGGCATCGCACGCACGCAGCACAGCCAGGTGGCCGATTACAAAGAGCAGCGCCTGGCGATTGCGCCGGCGCTGCTCTGGTATCCCAACGAGCAGACTCGTTTTACTTTACTGACCAGCTACCAGAAAGACCCGAAGGCGGGCTATCGTAACTTCCTGCCTGCCGCAGGCCTGGTGACGGAAACCACGGCGGGGTATATCCCGCTGGACTTTAACGTTAGCGATCCCAATTACGACCAGTCGTGGCGCGAGCAAACGATGGTGGGCTATGAGTTCGAGCACAGCTTCAACGATATCTTCACCTTCCGCCAGAACGCCCGTTACGCCAGCATCAAACAGAAGTACCGTTACCTCGTGTATTCCACCTCAAAAAGCGAGACGCTACTTTCGCGCCGTGCGCAGCGAGAAACGCGTGATACCGATGAGTTTGGCGTGGATAACCAGCTTGAGGCGCAGTTTGATACCGGCGCGCTGGGGCATACGCTGTTAGGCGGCCTGGATTACAAGTCTAACCATGACCGGCAGCAGCTCAGCCGCGGCACCGGGGCGAAATACGATCTGTACTGGCCGAATCCGGTATATGGCCTCAATGTGGACGAAAGCACCTTCAGTGCGGTGAACGACGACCAGCAGAATCTCGACCAGACGGGCGTGTACCTGCAGGATCAGCTCAGCTGGAACAACTGGCAACTGCTGCTTTCCGGGCGTTATGATTGGGCCGAAGTGCGCACGACGGACAGGTTAAAAAGTAAAACGACGCAGCAGAATGACAGCAAGTTCACCTGGCGTACGGGGCTGCTTTACGCCTTTGATTTCGGCCTGTCGCCGTATATCAGCTACAGCACCTCGTTTGAACCCAATCTGCAGACCAACCGTGCGCCAGGCGCTGCGCCGTTCGACCCAAGCCTGGGCAAGCAGACCGAAGTGGGCCTGAAGTATCAGCCGCTGAAAGAGACCTTCATGACGCTGGCGCTGTTCGATCTCCGCCAGACAAACGTTGGGACCTACAACAGCGCGCTGGGTTGGTTTGAAAACGCCGGTGAAATTCGTTCTAAAGGGCTGGAGGCGGAGGTGCATTCCACGCTGTTTAACAGCCTCAACCTGATAGGCTCTTACACCTGGACGGATGCGGAAACCGTGAGCACCACCGTGGCGGGCACCGAAGGAAAAACGCCCGCGCGTGTTCCAACACATATGGCGTCGGCGTGGGGCAGTTACACTATTCCTGAAGGCCTGCTGAAAAACCTGACGGCAGGTGTCGGGGTTCGCTACATCGGGACCAGCTATGGCGATGCGAAAAATACCTTTAAAGTGGCGGCCGTGGATCTCTATGACGCCATGCTGCGTTACGAGCTGGGAGAAGTGAGCCCTGATTTAAAAGGGGCCGCCCTGCAGTTCAACGTCAATAATCTGTCGGACACGAAATACGTGGCGTCCTGCGCGTCGGATTCAGCCTGTTTCTACGGCATTGGCCGCACCTTAACCGCCACCGTCAGCTATCGCTGGTAAGGAGAACTTTTGCGCTATCTGCTTATGGCGCTTATCGCACTCGCTGCTCCCTCGGGGGCAGCGGTCATTGCGGATAAGCCCTACACGCTGGCGAATACGCTGGTACACAGTCTGCATTCGCCGGAAAACGGTGAGTATAAAATTATGGTTTCCTGGCCTGAAGGCGAAGCGCCGTCAGAAGGCTGGCCGGTGATTTACCTTCTGGACGGTGAGTCCGTCTTCCCCGGCGCGGTGTCGCTGATGCAGCGCCTGAGCTGTGAGCGTTGCCCGTTGGCGCCGGGCGTGGTGGTGGCGATTGACTACCCGGAAAACAGCCGCCGGGAGCGGGATTATCGACCTGCGGTAGAAAAAGTGGTGCTGGAGCCGAATCCGGCAGGGGGCACTTATCCGCCTGGCGTCCCCGGCGAGGCGCAGAAATTCTGGCGGTTTATCGACGCTGAACTCCGGCCCTGGGTCGAAAAGCAGTGGAAAATCAATCCGCAGCGGCAGGCGCTTTTTGGGCACTCCTATGGCGGTCTGTTCACCACCTGGCTGTTTATGACCTCGCCGGGCGCTTTCCAGCATTATTACGCCTCAAGCCCATCGGTGTGGTGGAACGACCGCTATCTGCTGCGAATGGCGCAAAACTGGCGGCCTGATAAGGGAAATGCTCAGCTATCGCTCTCCGTGGGAAGTTATGAACAGTCGTTGCAGCCGCAGGAGGCCAGGCTGTCGGAAGAGAAGCGCGCCACGCTATTAAAACATCGTGGGCAGCGAGCGATGGTAGACGGGAACCGCGAAATGGCTAATGTCCTGATAGCTAACGCCCCGACCCGGGTTGATTTTACGCTGGTAGAAGGGCAGAGCCACCTGACCGTTGCCCCGTTGGTTCTGCATGGGGCGCTTATCAATCACTTTGCGAAATCAGAATAAAAAAAAGCCCATCATCAAGATGGGCAAAGACTACACACAGCAATTCGTTGTTTCACTCAGGGGATTTCGATGTTTATAAATCAACGTGTTGATTCATAACCGTGAGTTAAATAGTAGGCATCTCACTAAGTGGCGTCACTCAGATTCGTCTCAATCGTTAACAGAAGGTAAATAACTTGAGGCAGCATAGCCCGGAATGGGGACTTCAATGGCCGGAATAGCGAAGGGAAAATGCGTTATTGATTAGATTTATTAACCATTTGCGTTAAGTCACTGCTTTAGGCGCAAGCTATTCTGTCGTTAAAAAAGTTCCTGTGGAGATGTAGAGGATGTGAACGGAAACTTAGCTGTTGTTGCATAGAGGGTTTGAGCGAACAGGAACTCCTCAAACCCTCCGCATCCTTATTTCTTCACATTCAGCGTCTGCTGCTCCTCAAGCAGTTCGACCACCTCTTGTGGATCGTCCTGTGGGGCAGGCGCCTCGTGCATCCAGACCGAAATCAGGCGATAAGAAACCGCCAGCAGCACCGGGCCGATAAACAGGCCAATCATCCCGAAGGCAATCAAGCCGCCGATCACGCCGGAAAGAATCAGAATCATCGGCAAGTCCGCGCCCATGCGAATAAGCACCGGGCGAATCACGTTATCCATGGTGCCAACGACACAACTCCATACCAGCAGCACCGTCCCCCAGGTGGTATCGCCGCTCCAGTACAGCCAGATAATGGCGGGCACCAGAATCACCAGCGGGCCAAGCTGAATCAGGCAGCTAAGCACCATCAGCACCGTAAGCAGCGCGGCGTAAGGAATGCCGGACACCGCCAGGCCAATACCGCCCAGTACACCCTGTGCTAGCGCGGTGACAACCACGCCCAGCGCTACGGCGCGAATTGCCTGGCCGGCCAGCAGTACGGCAGCATCACCGCGTTTGTCCGCGAGGCGGAAGGCGAAATGACGAATGCCGTTCCCCAGCGTCTCACCTTTGGCATACAGCAGCACGCTGAACAGCAGCATCAGGCCGAGATGCACCAGCAGAGTACCTATGTGTACGGCCTGACCAAGGAACCAACTGGTCGTCGTGCCGATATAGGGCCGGATCTTTTCCATAATCGCACTGCCGCCGCTGCTCACCAGCGTGTTCCAGCCGCTGTAAAGTTTATCGCCAATAAGTGGGACGCTGTGCAGCCATTCGAAGGCGGGCAGCGCCATGTGCCCTTTGGTCGCCCAGTTAATCACCGGGCCGCTGTTGTCCACCAGGCTGTTCACTAACATCGCGACCGGGATGACAAACAGCATCAGCAGGAGCAGCGTCATCACCAGCACCGCAAGGGAGCGTTTGCCCCACAGCAGCTTTTGCAATTTGATGAGCAGCGGCCAGGTCGCAATGACGATGGTTCCGGCCCAGGCGAAGCCCAAAACAAACGGGCGCACAATCCACAGACAGGCAAGAATCATCACCGAAATAAACAGCACGGACAGCAGGATCTGCAGCAGATCCTTTGGCTGACTGACTTTGATCATAGGAAGAATCACCTCAATAAAATGCACCCGCGCTAAATTCGCATGGCGATAATTTAATGATGATGTATTTCCTCGATTTTTGACAGGTGCATTTCGCATCGCGTTATCTGAAATAACAGCCGCAAATCGCGACGGAATATGATAAAAACAAAACAGACACGCAAACGATAACTCTTACTAAGCAACACAGGGTCGACCCGTCAATGATCCCACAAATTTCTCAGGCACCAGGCGTCGTTCAGCTGGTGCTCAGCTATTTAGCATCACTGGAGCAACAGGGCTTTACCGGCGATACCGCCACCAGCTATGCAGACCGCCTGACCATGGCGACCGACAACAGTATTTACCAACTGCTGCCGGATGCGGTGCTTTTCCCTCGTTCAACCGCCGACGTCACGCTGATTACCCGCGTGGCCTCCGAAGAGCGCTTTAAATCCCTGGTGTTTACCCCGCGCGGCGGCGGCACCGGCACCAACGGGCAGTCGCTGAACGGCGGCATCGTGGTGGACATGTCCCGCTACATGAATCGCATTATCGAAATCAACCCGGAACAAGGTTGGGTGCGGGTGGAAGCCGGCGTAATTAAAGACCAGCTCAACCAGTTCCTGAAGCCGCACGGCTACTTCTTTGCCCCGGAATTGTCGACCAGTAACCGCGCCACGCTGGGCGGGATGATCAACACCGATGCCTCCGGGCAGGGATCGCTGGTGTACGGTAAAACCTCCGATCATGTGCTGGGCGTGCGCGCCGTGCTGATGGACGGTGAAATTCTGGACACGCACCAGATGGCAACCGGGCTTGCCGAAGAGCTGGGCCGCGAAGAGACATCGAGCGGTAAAATCTACCGCACCGTGCTTGAACGCTGCCGCGAGCAGCGTGAGCTGATTATCGATAAATTCCCCAAACTAAACCGCTTTCTTACCGGCTATGACCTGCGCCACGTCTTTAATGACGATCTGAGCAAGTTCGATTTAACCCGCATTCTTACCGGCTCCGAGGGGACGCTGGCCTTTATCACCGAGGCGAAGCTGGATATCACCCGCTTGCCGAAGGTGCGCCGGCTGGTGAACGTCAAGTATGACTCCTTCGATTCAGCCCTGCGTAATGCGCCCTTTATGGTGGATGCTCGGGCGCTGTCGGTGGAAACCGTCGACTCCAAAGTCCTGAATCTGGCGCGGGAAGATATCGTCTGGCACTCGGTCAGCGAATTGATCACCGACGTGCCGAACAAAGAGATGCTCGGGCTGAACATCGTTGAGTTTGCCGGGGACGACCAGGCACTGATCGACGGCCAGGTCACTGAGCTATGTGCTCGCCTCGATGCGCTAATAGCCGCAGGCGAGGGCGGGGTGATTGGCTGGCAGGTTTGTGACGAGCTGGCCGGTATCGAAAAAATCTACGGCATGCGGAAAAAAGCCGTTGGCCTGCTGGGGAACGCCAAAGGCCAGGCTAAACCGATTCCGTTTGCCGAAGACACCTGCGTGCCGCCGCAGCATCTGGCGGACTACATTGTTGAATTCCGCGCTCTGCTGGATAGCCACAACCTGAGCTACGGGATGTTTGGTCACGTTGATGCAGGCGTGTTGCACGTTCGCCCTGCGCTGGATATGTGCGATCCGCAGCAGGAAATGCTGATGAAAAGCATCTCTGACGACGTGGTGGCGCTGACGGCAAAATACGGCGGTCTGCTGTGGGGCGAACATGGCAAAGGGTTCCGGGCCGAGTACAGCCCGGCCTTCTTCGGTGAAACGCTGTATGAAGAACTGCGCCGGATTAAAGCCGTGTTTGACCCGGCTAACCGGCTGAACCCCGGGAAGATTTGCCCGCCGCTCGGCGTGGACGACCCGATGATGCAGGTCGATGCCGTTAAGCGCGGGACGTTTGACCGACAAATCCCGATTGCGGTACGCACCTCCTGGCGCGGCGCGATGGAGTGCAACGGCAATGGCCTGTGCTTTAACTTCGACGTGAAAAGCCCGATGTGCCCGTCGATGAAAATCTCCAGCAACCGTATCCACTCCCCGAAAGGGCGAGCCACGCTGACCCGTGAATGGCTGCGGCTGCTGGCCGAGCGAGGCGTTGACCCGCTGCAGCTTGAGAAACAGCTGCCGGAGCAGCGCGCCAGCCTGCGAGGCCTTATCGAGCGTACCCGCAACTCGTGGCACGCCAGCAAGGGCGAGTACGATTTTTCCCACGAAGTGAAAGAGGCGATGTCCGGCTGCCTGGCCTGTAAAGCCTGCTCGACCCAATGCCCGATTAAAATCGACGTGCCGGAGTTCCGCTCTCGCTTCCTGCAGCTTTACCACACGCGCTATCTGCGCCCGCTGCGCGATCACGTTGTGGCCTCCGTGGAGAGCTACGCGCCGCTGATGGCGCGTGCGCCAAAAACCTTCAACTTCTTTATGAGCCAGCCGTGGGTCCAGAGTTTGTCCCGCAGGCACATCGGTATGGTTGACCTGCCTATGCTGTCCACGCCGACGCTGCAGCAGCAGTTGGTCGGGCACCGCTCAGCCAACGTCACGCTGGAAGAGCTGGAGCATTACTCAGATGAGCAGCGCGCCAAAACCGTGCTGGTGGTGCAGGACCCGTTCACCAGCTATTACGATGCTCAGGTGGTGGCTGATTTTATTAAGCTTGCAGATAAGCTAGGCTTTGAACCTGTGGTGCTGCCGTTCTCACCGAACGGTAAGGCTCAGCACATTAAAGGGTTCCTGCAGCGTTTTGCGCGCACGGCGAGTAAAACGTCTGAGTTCCTGAACCGCATTGCGAAACTGGGTATGCCGATGGTCGGCGTCGATCCGGCGCTGGTCCTGTGCTACCGCGATGAATATAAACAGACATTAGGCGAAGAGCGCGGTGATTTTCAGGTGCAGCTGGTGCACGAATGGCTCCAGACTGCGCTGAAAGAACGGGAAGTGCAGGGCGCGGGAGGGGAAGCATGGTACCTCTTTGGCCACTGTACCGAAGTAACGGCGTTGCCGGCGACACCGAATCAGTGGGCCGGTATTTTTGCTCGTTTTGGCGCGAAGCTCGAGAGCGTGAGCGTTGGCTGCTGCGGCATGGCTGGCACTTACGGTCACGAGGTGAAGAATCTCGCCAATTCATTGGGCATCTATGAACTCTCCTGGCATCAGGCGATGCAGCGCCTGCCGCGCAACCGCTGTCTGGCAACCGGCTACTCCTGCCGCAGCCAGGTCAAGCGCGTTGAGGGCAACGGCGTACGGCATCCATTACAGGCTCTTCTGGAGATTATCGGATGATTTGGCGACGTGAAGCCACGCTTGCCGCGCTCAATAAAATGGGTGCGAACAATATGGTCGGCCATGTAGGCATTGAATTTACGCGTTTTGACGACAACGAAATTGAGGCCACCATGCCGGTGGATGAGCGCACCCGGCAGCCGTTTGGCCTGCTGCACGGCGGCGCGTCGGTGGTGCTGGCGGAAACGCTGGGTTCCGTAGCAGGCTACCTGTGCACCGAAGGCGACCAGAAGGTGGTTGGGCTGGAAGTGAACGCCAACCATATCCGCTCGGCGCGAGAAGGCGTGGTGCGGGGCGTTTGTCGCGCGGTGCACGCGGGGCGTCGTCATCAGGTGTGGCAAATTGATATCTACGATCAGCAAGACCAGCTGTGCTGTACCTCCCGCCTGACTACGGCGGTGGTGTAAAGCAACGGCTAAAATATTCCCACGTTCAGCCCTCGGGGACGTGGGATTGTTTTAATTTGTGATTATTTCTTTAAAAAACTATATATCCACCACCCATTTTGTTAAAAAACCTGCCTCATGATGTTTTCAGGCTTAAGGAAAAATGATGTGGATATTGCTGGCAGCCGCCTTACTGGTTTTACAATTTAATAAAAAAATTTCCCTCGGATTATTACTGGTGACCGTGGTATGGGGTGCCGTTGACGGTGTACTCGACTGGCGGGCACTGGCTTCACTGGCGGTAATGACCGCTCTTGCCGTCGCTTATTTAAAAGCCGCAAACAGAAAGCCCGTGCGCTATGTGCTTGAATTTTTGCTGGTCGCCGCCGCAGTAGCGCTGACCATCCATGTTATTCCCGGTTTCCATAATCCAAAGGTGCTGGACTCGGTGACCGCCGGGCCGCAAAGTGCGCCGTTTTCCATGTATTACAACTTCGACAAAGCGCTGGTGCCCTTTATTTTGCTGGTGATGATGAAGTCGCTGTTCGTCAGCGAGCCGAAATATCAGCCCGCTAAGCTCTGGTGGATCTTGCTGATTGCTTTGATCCCAGGGCTGTTGCTATTGGCGGTAGCTTTGGGTGGCTTAAAGATTGAACCTCATTTCCCGCAGTGGCTGCCGCCGTTCCTGTTCGCTAATATTTTCTTTGTTTCGCTGGCGGAGGAAGCGCTCTTCCGGGGGTATCTCCAGCAGCGTTTATCCGGCTTTATGCACCCGGTTGTGGCGCTGATTATTTCAGCCGCGATATTTGGCGGACTGCATTTCGCCGGTGGCCCGCTGCTGATTGTTTTTGCCGCACTGGCGGGGCTTATTTACGGCCTGGCGTGGATGTGGAGCGGGCGGCTGTGGGTTGCCGTGGCGTTTCATGTCGGGCTGAATATGACCCATTTATTGCTGTTTACCTATCCGGTGCTGCAGCATTCTGTGCACTAATTTTTTACGACATCGGAACCTGGCTCCGATGTCGTAAATCTCATCGCCTTAACAACCGAATAACCAGCCATGCGCTTCCCGCAATAGCAAACAACAAGCCAAGTACAGGGAAAAATGGGATGCCAAACAGCGTCCAGTTCAACCCGAGCAGCCATGGAGCTATCGCGATTGTCAGGGCGGCTAAAACAAGGGCGAGCGCCAGAGTAGAGGCCGCTCGCTCAAGCGACTTTCCGAGCTGGTTAATATTCTCTACGTTAATGTCCGCGTGCAGCTTACCGTGACGAAGCCTTTGCATCACCAGACGTAGGGTCTGCGGCAGCGAATCACCTCCCTCAAGAAGCTGGTTGCCGAGTTTAAGCAGGCGTATGCGGCTCCCGAGGCGGGTATAGCGTTTTAACAGCTCCTGCTTAATCACCGGGCGAAGAATGCGAATAATGTCGAACTGCGGATCCATTCTCAGCAATACGCCGTCCGCGGTGATCAACGCCTTAAACAATAAAACCAAATCCGGCGGCAGCGCCAGCTGGAATTCCCGGACGGTGGAAAGCATATCGGTCAGCGCTTTTCCCAGCTGTAGCGGGAGATTGCCCTGTTTTTGCAGAAAATAGCTGGCTGCAAGTTCCAGTTCGGTAAGATCTACTGTCTCCTGGCCACTCCAGGCGATGAGGGCATCGACAATCCCGCTGGCGTCACGCTCGCTGATGGCATAAATCAGCGACAACAGCTCGTCGCGTCGCGCCTGGCTCAGGCTTCCCACCATGCCGAAATCAATGAAGCCGACCCGGTTGCCCGCCAGGACCATGACGTTGCCGGGATGCGGATCTGCGTGGTAAGTCCGCAGGTCAAAGAGCATATTGATAAACGCTGTCGCGCCTTTACGCGCCAACAAGGGGCCATCAAACCCGGCGGCGGCAAGCTGCTGGCCGTCAACCGGCGCCACGCCGGGCAAAAATGCCTGTACCATCAGCGTCGGGTGGCACCAGTCCCAATAAATCCTGGGGATGACGACGTCGTCGTTGTCGGCGAAAAACTGATAAATCTTTTCCCCGTTGGCTGCTTCATGGCAAAAATCCAGTTCCTGATTCAGGGCGTTTTCCAGATAACGCACCAGCATCACCGGCTGAAAGCGAGCCAGCCCCGCGCTCTGCTGCTCCAGACTTTCCGCCAGGTAACGGAGTAAACGCAGGTCGGCCTTGAGGGTTGTTTCAATCCCGGGGCGCTGAATTTTGACGATAACCTCGTTGCCATTTTTCAGCGTGGCCCGGTGAATTTGTGCTATCGAGCCACTGGCCAGCGGGGTTTCATCAAAGATAGCGAAAACCTCCGCAGGCTGAGCCCCGAGCGTCGCTACAACGCCTGGTTCAAGCTGCGGCCAGGGCAGAGGGCTGGCGCTCGAGTTCAACTGGCTAAGCGCTTCCGTCCATGCGGGGTCAAGCAGGTCGCTACGGGTTGAGAGGATTTGCCCGAGCTTAACGAACGTCGGGCCCAGTTCTTCCAGCGCCGCGCACAGGCGCTGCGGCATCGGTAAAGCATCGTGTTGGCTGCCGCCACGTATTTTGTCATGCAGCGAGGCCAGGCCCAGCAAACGCACAATGTCCTGCAATCCATAGCGAAGGAAAACGCCGGTAATTTCCTGCAGCCTCACGCGATCGCGGGCGGTGACCATAATCATTTTCAGCATCAGGCTAAGCTCCTTTTTTCTTAACAGGAGGATAGTCGATAAATCGGAATATTTTCACGCCATTCTTATCTCAGGGCAGAGGGTTAGCCTGTCGCATACAGGCTGCGGGAAATTTGACGTTAAAGCGATGGAAGGTAATGAGAGTCGTCAATAAAAGCTAACTGATCTTCATCTCATCTATTTATCTTGTTTTTTTTGGTATGTGTATGGTTTTCTCTTATTGCTAAATCTTATTTTTATTATCGATTTTTTACCACTTTTGCCCGAGGTGAATTCTGAAAGTCTGGTGGTTTTTGATGTGTTTGTTTATGTCTAATTTTTTGTTTTTATTGTTTTAGAAACAATAAGTTAATTTTGTTTTTTATGGCTAAGAATATTCACTTCAGGCTATTTTTATCATTATTTCTGTGTTGCCTTGTTAATTCTATTTATTAATAATTTCTCCGCACAGTAATTGTTTAATTATAATAATGGAGCAATTTTAATGAATAATAAGTCTTTGTTGGCCTTTCTTGTTTCTGGATTATTAGTCACCCAGTCTGTCTCTGCTCTTGAATGGGGGGACTGGTCATCAGACGTGACTTCCAGTAACTCCCATGCTGATGCTGATAAAACCAATGGAAATTTCGGTGATATTAAAAATAACGTTGATACCATTGATTCAGCGCTGACTGAAAGCATTCAAAAACAGCAGACAGTCAATGACCAACAAAAAATGCTCAACGATCGGCAGAATGCCACCAACGTCAAGCAGGCCGAGTGGAATGAGAACCAGAACAGCGTAAATAGCCAGCAGAATGCGGTGAATCAACAGCAGTCCACGGTTAATGCGAACCAGGCTAACGTCAACAATCAGCAGGGGGCCATTAATCAGACCCAGGCAAATCTGAACAATCAGCAGGGGGCCATTAATCAGACTCAGGCAAATCTGAACAATCAGCAGGGGGCCATTAACCAGTCTCAGGCAAATCTGAATACGCAGCAGAATACCATTAACCAGTCTCAGGCAAATCTGAATACGCAGCAGAATACCATTAACCAGAGTCAGGCCAGGAGCAATGCTCAGTTCCAGGACTCCATCACCCAGCTTAATGGCGATCTTAACCATCTCGGTAACCGCGTGGATAAACTGGATCACAAAATGAAGCGAGGGTTTGCCTCCCAGGCGGCGCTCTCAGGGCTTTTCCAGCCCTACAGCGTTGGCAAATTCAACCTTTCTGGCTCGCTAGGCGGGTATGAATCTACCAGCGCGATGGCCATTGGTAGCGGGTATCGGTTCAATGAAAATGTCGCCGCAAAGGCCGGGATTTCAACCAATACCGAGGACTTCAAGGCCGTGACATACAATGCGGCAGTCAACTTTGAGTGGTAATGCAGCCCAACATAGCTAACTCAGTTCCCCTGGTTAACCTTATGCCCTGGTAACCAGGGGGCGGATTTTTCTGAACAGATACCTTAATCCCCCTGCGACCGCACCTCTTCTTGTTCCCGTAAAACTGAAAATTACTGGTACTTTATGGCACTAATTTCGCATTCAGTGCGCTTCCAATCACATAAATAGATATTTTCTATACATCTTTTATCTTGCCCGGTTCAGGCGTTTTTCATCTTTGATATTTCCTTTTACACCAGTGGCTTAAACAGCTCTTTTCGCCATCGGCAAGAGTTTCATGACGGTCTATCCTTAGTAAAGACGCCCAAAAAACCAGCGTTTCGCGAATACCCCTGTTTTCATAACGTTGTATTGATAATTGTTATCATTAACATAAGGGTATCGGCCTTCGGGCGCAGAGAATGATGAGGTGAAGAATGGATGTGCAAACCGGTTCCTTTGATCCCAATGATTTTGCCTGGCAGGGGCTGACCCTGACCCCGGCCGCCAGCGCGCATATCCGCGATCTGGCCGCCAAACAACCCGAGCTTAAAGGCATCCGCCTGAGTATCAAACAGACGGGCTGCGCTGGCTTTGGCTACGTGCTGGACACGGTCACCGAGCCGAAGCCGGACGATCTGGTCTATGAGTTTGACGGCGCGCGCCTGTGGGTGCCGCTCTCCGCCATGCCTTTTATCGACGGCACGGAAGTGGATTACGTGCGTGAAGGCCTGAATCAGATCTTTAAATTTAATAACCCGAAAGCGCAGCACGAGTGCGGCTGCGGCGAAAGCTTTGGGGTATAGGCGGTACTATGTCTCGTAATACTGAAGCAACTGACGATGTCAAAACCTGGACCGGCAACCTCAATTATAAAGAGGGCTTTTTCACCGAGCTGCAGACCGAGCAGCTGGCGAAGGGCATAAATGAAGAGGTGGTTCGGGCAATCTCTGCCCGTCGTAACGAGCCCGAATGGATGCTGGAGTTTCGTCTCAACGCCTTCCATGCATGGTTGAAAATGGAAGAGCCGCACTGGCTGAAGGCGAATTACGACAAACTGAATTACCAGGATTACAGCTATTACTCTGCGCCATCCTGCGGGAGCTGCGACGACACCTGTGCGTCCCAGCCCGGAGCGGTGCAACAGCCACCTAATGCTTTCCTGACGAACGAAGTCGAAGACGCGTTTAAGCAGCTTGGTGTACCGGTGCGCGAAGGCAGTGAAGTGGCGGTTGACGCCATTTTTGACTCCGTGTCTGTGGCAACCACTTACCGCGAAAAACTCTCCGAGCAGGGCATTATTTTCTGCTCCTTCGGCGAGGCGATTCACGACTACCCGGAACTGGTCAAAAAATACCTGGGTACCGTGGTGCCGTCTAACGATAACTTCTTCGCCGCGCTTAACGCCGCGGTGGCCTCTGACGGCACCTTTATTTACATCCCGAAAGGCGTGCGCTGCCCGATGGAGCTGTCCACCTATTTCCGTATCAACGCGGAAAAAACCGGTCAGTTCGAGCGCACGATTTTAGTGGCGGATGAAGGCAGCTACGTTAGCTACATCGAGGGCTGTTCTGCACCAGTGCGCGACAGCTACCAGCTCCACGCCGCCGTAGTGGAAGTGATTATTCACCGCGATGCGGAAGTGAAGTACTCCACGGTGCAAAACTGGTTCCCGGGGGACAACAACACCGGCGGCATCCTGAACTTCGTCACCAAGCGCGCCCTGTGCGAAGGTGAGAACAGCAAGATGTCCTGGACACAGTCAGAAACCGGCTCTGCCATCACCTGGAAGTACCCGAGCGTGATCCTGCGTGGCGACAACTCCATCGGCGAGTTCTTCTCCGTGGCGCTGACCTCCGGCCATCAGCAGGCGGACACCGGCACCAAAATGCTCCACATCGGCAAGAACACCAAATCGACGATCATCTCGAAAGGGATCTCCGCCGGTCATAGCCAGAACAGCTACCGCGGCCTGGTGAAAATCATGCCCACCGCGACCAACGCTCGTAACTTCACCCAGTGCGACTCGATGTTGATCGGGCCGGACAGCGGGGCGCACACCTTCCCGTACGTGGAGTGCCGCAACAACACGGCGCAGCTGGAGCACGAAGCCACCACGTCGCGCATTGGTGAAGATCAGCTGTTCTATTGCCTGCAGCGTGGCATCAGCGAAGATGACGCCATCTCGATGATCGTCAACGGGTTCTGCAAAGACGTGTTCTCAGAGTTACCGCTCGAATTCGCGGTGGAAGCACAAAAATTATTAGCCATCAGCCTCGAACACAGCGTCGGTTAAGGATTAAGGGAAAACTATGTTAAGCATTAAAGATTTACAGGTCAGCGTTGAGGATAAAGAGATCCTGCGTGGCTTAAACCTCGAAGTGAAGCCGGGCGAAGTTCACGCCATCATGGGGCCAAACGGCTCCGGGAAAAGTACTTTATCCGCCACGCTTGCCGGTCGTGAAGACTACGAAGTGACCGGCGGCTCGGTGCAGTTCAACGGCAAAGACCTGCTGGAACTGTCGCCGGAAGACCGCTCCGGCGAAGGTATTTTTATGGCCTTCCAGTACCCGGTGGAAATTCCCGGCGTCAGCAACCAGTTCTTCCTGCAAACCGCGCTGAATGCGGTGCGGGAATACCGGGGCCTCGAGTCGCTGGATCGCTTTGATTTTCAGGATCTGATGGAAGAGAAAATCAAGCTGCTGCAAATGCCGGAAGATTTACTCACCCGCTCGGTGAACGTCGGCTTCTCCGGCGGCGAGAAAAAGCGTAACGACATTCTGCAAATGGCAGTGCTGGAGCCGGAGCTGTGCATTCTCGATGAAACCGACTCCGGGCTGGATATTGATGCCCTGAAGATTGTGGCCGAAGGCGTTAACTCGCTGCGTGACGGCAAGCGTTCATTTATCGTGGTCACCCACTACCAGCGTATCCTCGACTACATCAAGCCGGACTTTGTTCACGTGCTGTATCAGGGGCGCATCGTTAAATCTGGCGATTTCAGCCTGGTGAAACAACTGGAGGAGCAGGGTTATGGCTGGCTTACCGAACAGCAGTAACGGCAACGCGCTCCAGCAGTGGCATCATCTGTTTGAAGCTCAGGGCACGGGCCGCTCGCAGGTGGCCCAGCAGCATATGCAGCAGCTGTTGCGCCTGGGTTTACCGACACGCAAGCATGAAAACTGGAAATACACGCCGCTCGACGGGTTGCTGAATAACCAGTTTGTCTTTGCGCCTCAGTCGCCTTTAAGTGCGCAACAGCGTGACGAGCTTGCCCTGCCTGTAGACGCGCTGCGGCTGGTGTTTGTTGACGGGCATTTCAGCGCCGAACTGAGCGATGACATCGCCGACAGCGGTTTTGTGATAAGTATCGACGATAACCGCCAGACGCTGCCCGCGCCGGTTCAGGGCGAAGTGTTCCTGCACCTGACGGAAAGCCTGGCGGAGACCGTGACGCATATCCGCGTGGCGCCTAACACGCAGCCTGAAAAAGCGCTGTTGCTGATGCACGTCACGCGCGGCAGCAAGGCGCAGGAGATGGCGACGGCACATTACCGTCACCACCTGATCCTTGAGCAGGGCGCTCAGGCCACGGTGATGGAGCACTTCGTCAGCCTTGACGAGGCGGCGCATTTCACCGGCGCACGATTTACCGCCGAAGTGGCCGCCAACGCGCAGCTTAGCCACTACAAGCTGGCGTTTGAAAATGCCGCCAGCTACCACTTTGCGCACAACGATCTACTGATTGAGCAGGACTCGACGGTGAGCAGCCACAGCTTCCTGTTGGGGGCCGCAGTGCTGCGCCACAATACCAGCACGCAGCTTAACGGCGAGAACAACCAGCTGCACATCAACAGTCTGGCGCTGCCGATAAATAACGAGGTGTGCGACACCCGAACCTGGCTTGAGCACAACAAGGGCTACTGCAACAGCCGCCAGCTGCATAAAACCATCGTGCGTGATAAGGGCCGAGCGGTGTTTAACGGCATGATCAAAGTGGCTC
Organism: Cedecea sp. Ae19-4; assembly: GCF_059801165.1. Lineage (NCBI taxonomy): Bacteria > Pseudomonadati > Pseudomonadota > Gammaproteobacteria > Enterobacterales > Enterobacteriaceae > Cedecea > Cedecea sp. Ae19-4. The sequence goes on from NZ_JBCHWG010000001.1 coordinate 1,106,811, forward strand.
AGCACGCGATTAAAACCGACGGGCAGATGACCAACAATAACCTGTTGCTTGGCCGCCTGGCGGAGGTGGACACCAAGCCACAGCTGGAAATCTACGCCGATGACGTGAAGTGCAGCCATGGCGCAACCATCGGGCGCATTGATGACGAACAGATGTTCTACCTGCGCTCCCGTGGTATCAGCGAACAGGCTGCACAGCAGATGATAATCTTCGCCTTTGCCGCAGAGCTTACCGAAAGTATTCGCGACGAGGCCTTAAAACAGCAGGTGCTGGCACGTATCGCCCGGCGCTTTGCAGGGGGCGAGGCATGAGTTTTTCAATTGAGCAGGTCAGGGCTGATTTCCCGATTCTGAGCCGCGAGGTCAACGGCCAGCCGCTGGCCTATCTGGACAGCGCCGCCAGCGCGCAGAAACCACAGGCGGTGATTGACGCCGAGCTTGAGTTTTATCGCCATGGGTATGCCGCAGTGCACCGTGGCATTCATACTCTGAGCGCAGAAGCAACCACCCTGATGGAAAACGTGCGCAGTCAGGCGGCACGCTTTATCAACGCGGCAAAACCGGAAGAGATTGTCTTTGTGCGTGGCACCACCGAGGGGATAAACCTCGTGGCCAATAGCTGGAGCAGCGCCAACGTGCAGGCCGGGGATAACATCATCATCAGCGCCATGGAACACCACGCTAACATCGTGCCGTGGCAGATGCTGTGTGAGCGTACCGGCGCGGAGCTGCGCGTTATCCCGCTCAACCGGGACGGCACGCTGCAGCTTGATGTCTTCCCGACGCTGATTGACGAGCGCACAAAACTGTTGGCGATTGCCCACGTTTCTAACGTGCTCGGTACCGAAAACCCGGTGAAGGAGATGATCGCTACCGCGCATCAGGCGGGCGTCAAAGTGCTGGTGGATGGCGCACAAGCGGTGATGCACCACGTCACGGATGTGGCGGCGCTGGACTGCGATTTTTATCTTTTCTCCGGGCACAAGATATACGGGCCAACGGGGATTGGCGTGTTGTATGTGAAAGAAAGCATTCTGCAGGATATGCCGCCATGGGAAGGCGGTGGGTCGATGATTGCTACCGTCAGCCTGACTGCAGGGACGACTTACGCCGCAGCCCCGTGGCGCTTTGAAGCCGGGACGCCAAACACGGCTGGCATTATCGGCCTTGGGGCAGCGTTGAGCTACGTTGAAGGGCTGGGCATGGAGGCGATTGGCGAGTATGAACGCAACCTGATGCGCTATGCTCAACACGCGCTGCAGGCCGTGCCCGATCTCACCGTATACGGCCCGGCAGAGCGCCGTGGTGTGTTGGCGTTTAATCTCGGGAAACATCATGCCTATGACGTCGGCAGCTTCCTCGACAACTACGGCATCGCGGTTCGCACCGGGCACCATTGCGCCATGCCGCTGATGGCGTTCTACAGCGTCCCGGCCATGTGCCGCGCCTCCTTTGCCATGTACAATACCGAACAAGAAGTGGATCGCCTGGTCGCCGGCCTGCAGCGTATCCACAGCCTGTTAGGATAACGGAGACGGTCATGGCCACGCTGCCGGATAAAGACAAACTGCTAAAAAATTTCAGCCGCTGTGCGAACTGGGAAGAGAAGTATCTCTACATTATCGAACTGGGCAGCCGCCTGCCGGAACTGGCGGCGGAGCAGCACAAGCCTGAACATATTATTCAGGGCTGCCAGAGCCAGGTATGGATAGTCATGCACCAGCAGCCCGATGGGGTGATTACGCTGGAGGGTGACAGCGATGCCGCTATCGTTAAAGGGCTGATCGCTATCGTATTTATTCTCTATCAGCAAATGACGCCGCAGGATATCGTGGCGTTTGATGTGCGCCCGTGGTTTGAAAAAATGGCGCTCGCACAGCATCTGACGCCGTCCCGCTCTCAGGGGCTGGAAGCGATGATTCGCGCAATTCGCAACCAAGCCACCAATCTCATTTAAGTTAGCTAAACTTAATCATACCTATGGTCCTGTTTTGCGAGGCGGTTTTCTGCCTCGCTTGTCTTTCAGCCTGCTGGCGCTCGCCAGCGCGACTACAGGAATAAAAAGTATGAAATACGCGTCTTTACTCACACTGGCCATTATCGGCGCTCTGAGCGCCATTCAGCCCGCTTTAGCCCTGGATTATCCCTTACCGCCGGAAGGCAGCCGCCTGATTGGCCAAAACCAGACTTATACCGTACAGGAAGGCGATCGTAACCTGCAGGCTATTGCCCGGCGTTTTGACACCGGTGCGATGCTGCTGCTGGAGGCCAATAACACCATTGCGCCAGTGCCTAAACCCGGCACGGTGCTAACCATCCCCAGCCAGCTGCTGCTGCCGGACGTGCCGCGCGAGGGGATTGTGGTGAATCTTGCCGAGCTGCGGCTGTATTACTTCCCGCCAGGACAAAACATTGTGCAGGTTTATCCGATTGGTATTGGTCTGCAGGGGCTGGAGACGCCGCTGATGACCACCAGGATTGGGCAAAAGATCCCCAACCCTACCTGGACACCTACCGCCGGTATTCGCCAGCGCTCCCTGGAAAAAGGGATCAAGCTGCCGCCCGTCGTGCCTGCCGGGCCTAATAACCCGCTGGGGAGATTCGCCATGCGGCTGGCCTACGGTAATGGCGAGTACCTGATTCACGGTACCAGCGCGCCGGACAGCGTGGGGCTGCGCGTCAGCTCCGGTTGTATCAGAATGAATGCCCCCGACATCAAAGCCCTGTTTGAGCAAACGAAAACTGGCACGACGGTGCGGGTGATTAACGATCCGGTGAAATTCTCCGTTGAGCCAAACGGCGTTCGCTACGTCGAAGTCCATCGGCCGCTTTCTCAGGATGAGCAGCAGAACACGCAGACTATGCCTTACGTGCTTCCCGCGGGCTTTAGCGAGTTCCGGGCCGGTAGCGGCGTGGAGAAAGCGTTAGTGGAGAAGGCGCTATACAGGCGTGCGGGGTATCCCGTTGTGGTCTCTGCGGGGCAAACACCTGCGGCAACGATGGCGGTGCAGTCGGCGAGGAATGGCGTGGTAAATGCAGAAGAGGCGACTAGCGCGACACAGTAGCCGGTGGGGATAAATGACAGGCAAAAAAAATGGCGCACATTGTGCGCCATTTTATACCAGTGACTCTTACTTACGGTAAGAGTGAGCCTGGTTGTCCAGACGCTGGTTAGCGCGAGCGGCGTCGTCTTTAGCAGCCTGAACGTCAGAACGCACTGCGTTCACGTCGTTGCTCAGCTGATCAACTTTAGCGTTCAGAGTCTGAACGTCAGAAGACAGTTGATCGATTTTAGCGTTAGAAGAACAACCTGCCAGCATAGTAGAAGCCAGGATTACCGCGCCCAGTACCAGTTTAGTACGATTCATTATTAATACCCTCTAGATTGAGTTAATCTCCATGTAGCGTTACAAGTATTACACAAAGTTTTTTGTGATGAGAATAATTTTTTGTCGGGAATACCCCTAAATTTGATCGTTCGCTCAAAGAAGCACCGAACGGAGCCGGAAAGTTAAAAAAAAGAGAGAAAACAGGGGAATTTCATCGGATTCATCTTAATTAAGAGTAAGCTTAAATAGTAAAATCCGATTTGCATTTTTATTAAGATCTGACTGCAAGTGATATAAAAAAAGCGCCCGGAGGCGCTTTTTTGTTAATTAAACTTGTTAACAAGTCAATTACAGAACATGGACCGAGGCGGTGTTAGTGGTGCCGCTTGGGACCAGCGCACCAGAAACCATCACCACGATATCGCCTTTACGAGCCAGGCCGCTTTCCAGCGCCACTTCTTTACCCAGGCGGTAGAAGTCGTCGGTGGAGGCAATTTCTTTCACCATCTGGGTGACAACGCCTTTGCTCAGCACCAGCTGGCGCGCGGTTACTTCGTTGGTGGTCAGCGCCAGAATAGTCGCGTTCGGGAAGTATTTACGCACGGCTTTAGCGGATTTACCGCCCTGGGTGGCAACCACGATCAGCGGGGCTTCCAGTTTTTCTGCGGTTTCAACGGCGCCACGGCAAACGGCTTCGGTGATGCGCAGTTTACGGCTGTCGTTGCTGTTGTCCAGGCGGCTGGTCATCACGCGGTCGGTACGCTCGCAGATAGTTGCCATGATGGTCACAGCTTCCAGCGGGTATTTACCTTTTGCAGACTCACCGGACAGCATCACTGCGTCGGTGCCGTCGATGATGGCGTTAGCAACGTCACCGGCTTCTGCGCGGGTAGGGCGCGGGTTTTTGATCATAGAGTCGAGCATCTGGGTTGCGGTAATAACCACTTTACGTGCACGAACGCATTTCTCGATCATCATCTTCTGCGCGAAGATAACTTCTTCCACCGGGATTTCTACGCCCAGGTCGCCACGAGCAACCATGATGCCGTCAGATGCTTCGAGGATTTCGTCGAAGTTGTTCAGGCCTTCCTGGTTTTCGATTTTGGAGATGATCTGGATCCTCTCGCCGCCGTGGGCTTTCAGGTGCTCACGAATTTCAACCACGTCAGAACGCTTACGGATGAAGGAGGCTGCCACGAAGTCAACGCCCTGTTCGCAGCCGAAGATCAGATCCTGTTTGTCTTTCTCAGCCAGCGCTGGCAGCGCGATGGACACGCCTGGCAGGTTAACGCCTTTGTTCTCACCGAGGTCGCCGTTGTTCAGCACTTTACAGATAACTTTGTTGCCTTCGATGGCGGTGACTTCCATGCCGATCAGGCCATCGTCCACCAGAACGGTGTTGCCCACGGTCAGGTCATTGGTGAAGCCTTCGTAGGTCACTGCGACGATTTCGCTGTTGCCAACCACGGATTTGTCGGTGGTGAAGGTAAAGGTCTGGCCTGCTTTCAGGGAGACGTCGTTACCGCCTTCCAGCTTGATGGTACGGATTTCTGGCCCTTTGGTGTCCAGCAGGATAGCGGCTTTTTTACCTGTTTTAGCAACAACGTTGCGCAGGTTTTTGATGCGCTGGCCGTGTTCTGCATAGTCACCGTGGGAGAAGTTCAGACGCATAACGTTCATGCCCGCGTCGAGCATTTTAGACAGCATCTCTTCGGATTCGGTTTTTGGACCGATGGTGCAAACGATTTTAGTCTTTTTCATGACAGTCTTATCTATAAGTTGAGGAGGAATGTTGAAATCGTGTTCCGGGAGACCGGGCTGCCGGAGCTTAAAAGAATACTGTGGTGTTGAAAGTGGCACCTGGTAAGGATAGGTGACAGAAATAAAGCGTGCAGAGGAAAGTGTGCTTGTGGTTCAGCAGGGGAAAGCGTTAGACGATGTTGTTGTATAAAAAAGGAGTCCAATGAGCTGAAACCATTCAAGTTAAGAACGGGCGTAGTATAGATAAATCTGGCTGGAAAAGGAATCAAAACCGTTGATTCAGCGACGGAGTGCACAGTTTTACAGCGAGTTGTTATCAGGGCGTTGCCAGATGTTTGAGCGTTTTCAGAGATGATGAAAATAAAAAGAAATGGTGCGTTCAATTGGACTCGAACCAACGACCCCCACCATGTCAAGGTGGTGCTCTAACCAACTGAGCTATGAACGCATTTAATACGATTTATAAAACGATAACCGACTGAATTGATTATTGTTTTATCTTCTTTGGTGAGAAGTGACAACATTATGACGGGCAATCGGGATGTTGACAAGCCCCGTAGAAACCGTCCGGTGAATGTTTGAGCTTTTTATGCTTGTTCTGGCTGGCGTTTCAATCTGGCTGCTGATAAAACCGTTTCTTCTCCGACAGTCAGAGGCATTTTTATGATAACCATTATTGGCGCTGGTGTAGCGGGGCCGCTGCTGGCGTACATGTTGCACCGCCAGGGTATTGCGGTCTGTATTCTCGAGGCTGATGCTTCTCTCGATTCACGCCATCAGGGTGGCATGCTCAATCTGAACGAAGGCACGGGTAAACCTGCACTTCGAGCGGCGGGATTGTATGAAGCCGCAATGGCTCTGGTGTTGGAGGGGGCGGATGCAACTCTGATGCGTGATAAAAACGGCCATATCTTGTATCAGGATGAAGGTGATGGCTCCCGCCCGGAAGTCGACCGCGGCGCGTTGCGCAAACTAGTGATAGAGGCGTTGCCCAAGGGGATCATTCGTTGGAACAGCCGGGTAAGGTCCGTCGAACGACAGGGCACAGGCTTTCTTCTCCGGCTAGAGAACAGCAGTACGCATGTTTGTGATGCCCTGATAGGCGCCGATGGTGCGTGGTCGAAAGTCAGGCCTTTGTTAACGGGACAGCAACCGCTTTATTCCGGAATAACCTTTGTTGAGCTGCGTTACCCGAACGTAAGTCAGCAATATCCTGCGGTGAAAGCGCTGGTGGGCAAGGGGTCGCTGTTTGCTTTGAGTGAAGGCCGGGGCATCATGGCTCACTGTGAACCTGGAGACGAGGTTTCAGCCTATGCCGCCATACCCGTACCGGAAGCGCAATCGCGCAGAACCTTTACTCGTGATGAATTGGCTGAACACTTCCGTGACTGGGGCGAATGCTACCGCGAGATGTTGATGCAAAGTGAGGGGCCGATGGTTGCCAGGCCAATCTATGTGTTACCTACCGCGGAGTTCTGGAAGGCAGCGGGAAATGTGACCCTGATTGGTGATGCCGCGCATGTTATGTCACCTTTTGCCGGGGAGGGCGTGAATCTGGCGATGGCGGATGCCGTCGATCTCGCCTATGCCATCATTTCCCAGCCTTCCAGCATGGAGGGTGCTTTTAAGGTATATCAGGAGGCAATGGCTGCACGAACCGTTCGTTTTCAGCAGGAGTCTGCCGCGAATTTTGCCATGGGGTTTGCGGCTGATGCGCCGCGGGAACTGCTGGGGTTATTCACCGGGTTAGGATCGCAGGATTAGGGCCTGTCATTCCCAAATCATTTCATCGGGATGTTGTTAATGGTCCATATGCTTCACCAGGCTGTCGATAAACAACCTCACTTTGGCTGCCAGATGTTTCCGATTAGGGTACACCACGTTCACGCTCAGTGGCGTGCCGTCTAATTCAGGCAGTACGGGCACCAGTGTGCCCTCTGCGACATCCCGGGCAACGAGAAAAGCTGGCAGGAAAGCGATGCCTAAGCCTGCAACAGCGGCGGCGCAAATAGCCTCTCCGCTGTCGAAGCGGATCCTGCTGTGCCCTTCAACCAACACGCTCTCATTGCTGGCCGTGAACAGCGTCCAGTTTGTCGTTTGAGGGCTCAGGCCGTAAATCAGCCGCTGGTGAAGGCGAAGATCTTCTGGCGAACCTGGTATACCTGAACTGGCCAGGTAGTCTGGGGAAGCAAACAGATGAGGGCGAATGCGCTGCACGGTTCGTGCAATAAGCTGCGAATCTTTCGGTAAATCACCCAGTCGGAGGCTGAGATCGAACCCCTCCGCGACGAGGTCCACCACGCGGTCGGTGAAATTGACTTCAATATCCAGTCTCGGGTAGGCCGCCATGAAGTGCTTCAGAAAAGGCAGAAGCACTACTTTGCCCCACGTTTCCGGGACGCTGAGCCGAAGCACTCCGCCGGGGCTGGAAAAATTCTGCCGGACACTCGCCTCTGCTTCTTCAATATCCTGCAAAATCTGTGCGCAGCGTTCATAAAAACCGTAGCCATCGCGGGTCAGGGCGACGCTTCGCGTCGTACGATGAAATAGCCGCGTTTCCAGCTGTGCTTCAAGGCGTGCAATCGCTTTTCCTGCGGCGGAACGGGTTAAGCCCAGCGCCTTTCCTCCGGCGACAAAGCTCCCGCTTTCCACGATAGCCACGAAAACTCGCAGGCTACCGAGATCGAGGTCTGAATGGCTTTTAGTGCCTGTGCGGAGTGACATTGGCGAACCTCTTTCGTCAAATCATTAAGCATAATCTTTTTTGTTTAATCACAGTAGACAATGGAGAAATAAATGCTTCCTGATAACGCACAGGCAGCCCTTATGGGCTGGATAAAAGCCGCCGGGCCGGTTGTGAAGAAGGTATATGGCCAGTCTGATGCTGACTGGAAAGCAGTTCGGGCTGACTATGTGAAGCAGCTGGATGAGTTGTTCCCTCCCGTGGAGGGCGTAACCTTTGCCGATGCCAGCCTGGGCGGTATTGGTGCGATGTTGGTCACGCCTGAGGAAGTCACTGAGGGTCGGGTGATGATTTATATTCATGGCGGAGGCTATGTTCACGGTGGGGTCGAAGCTTATCGGGGATTAACCGGGCGTTATGCTCGCGCCTTGAAGGCTAAAGTATATGCGGTAGATTATCGTCAGGCGCCTGAGTTTCCTTTCCCGACGCCAATCGATGATGTCTTTCAGGCCTACCGAGCCTTGCTTGAGCAGGGTACAAACCCGCGCTCGCTGATAATTTCAGGGGATTCTGCCGGTGGGGCGATGGTTGTCACGCTGATGCGTAAAGCGCGCGATGCTGGCCTGGCATTACCCGCCGCCGCAGTAGCTATTTCACCGTGGGCTAACTTAACGCATAGCGGCGTATCTGCAACGGTGCGGGATGGGCTGGACCCTTTATGCAGCGTAGCTTTCCTGAACCAACTGGCCCGAAGTTTCCTTGCCGGAGAGCTGCCCACACATCCGGATGCTTCTCCGGTTTTTGCCGATGTACAAGGCCTTTCTCCCACGCTGATACAGGTTGGTGAAAACGAGGTGATGCTGAGCGACGCCATTCGCCTTGCATCCCACATGAGTGAGAGCCGGGTTCGTACCACTCTAGAAGTTTGGCCGGAAATGTTTCACGTCTGGCATTTGTTTGCCGGGATATTGCCGGAGGCGGACCAGGCGCTACGAAACGCGATAAGATTCTTCGAAGATGCGCTAAACCCGGTCAACATCGGGTGAGATAAAAATGATTCATCTGCAGGCGCGTGAATTGCGCGCCTTTAAATAATGGGGAGAGACAGTCGTGTCAGACAGAGAAATTATTATGCCGCCTTCCATGCAAGTACTTGCTGAACGGGCGGGATATGCACCTGCGGTGGTGGTAGGTAACACGGTTTATTGTGCCGGGCAGGTTGGGCGCACGCCTGATTTGCAGGTGATAGCTGACCCAAGGGTGCAGTTTATGGCCTGCTGGGAAAACCTGCGTCTGGTCCTTCAGGCCGCGGGCTGCAACTTTGAAGACGTTGTGGAAATGACTACTTACCACGTAGACATGGAAGAACACATGGCTGTTTTTCGGGAGGTGAAAGACGAACTGTTTCCGCGGGGACACTGTGCCTGGACCTGCGTCGGCGTGTCTGAACTGGCTCGCCCGGGGCTGCTGGTGGAAGTGAAATGTATTGCCGTGAGAAGAACGGCGTAACATAAAAAAACCGGCTGAGTAAGCCGGTTTTTTATCAGATTTTGCAGGCGTCGCCGCAGTCGTCATCGGCCACAACGGCCTGAGCTTTTTTGTCTGCGTCTTCCTGGCGCTCGGCGTTGCGCGCTTCGGCTTCATCTAACCCGGAAAACACCAGATTATTGAGATCGATTTCCATAAGTTACCTGTCGTGGTTTAGTGAATGACTCGCTTTATGATATGCAACCTTTCGGGTTTTCGCATCCCCAAACACCGGCGGACGCTCAAAACGCTAAAAATGACGTTTTCATGCGCTACGGGCTTGCGTGTAAAAATGAAATTTGGAATTTATCAGCTTGAAGAAAAGCGGGTTAAAGAAGGGAACTGCTTTAGCAAATATGGTGCGTCCGAGTGGACTCGAACCACCGACCCCCACCATGTCAAGGTGGTGCTCTAACCAACTGAGCTACGGACGCACTGATATATTTGAAAATGGTGCGTTCAATTGGACTCGAACCAACGACCCCCACCATGTCAAGGTGGTGCTCTAACCAACTGAGCTATGAACGCATTGTTGTCTTGGCGACAGCGGGGACGAATATTAGCGATACACCTCGGGGCTTGCAAGGGAAAACTCGCAATTTTATTCCAGATTTCACACGATTGCCGAGCATCTGCGCAGAATGGAGAGAAAGTAGCCGCGGATGCGGCTACCGTTGTTTAATTAACGAGCGGCGCGCTGCAGGATTGTGACGGAAGGCTGACGCTGCAGCCAACGCATACGCAACATCATCATGACCGCGGCGGAAGTCAGGCCGATAATAAAGCCGATCCAGAACCCGGCCGGGCCCATCGGTTCGACGACCCAGTCGGTTAGCCCCAGAATATAGCCGGCTGGCAGCCCCAGCACCCAGTACGCGATGAACGTAATAAAGAAGATCGAGCGGGTATCTTTGTAGCCACGCAGAACGCCGCTGCCAATCACCTGGATTGAGTCGGATATCTGGTAAATGGCTGCCAGCAGCATCAGATGCGCCGCCAGCGCGACAACTGCCGGATTGTCGTTGTACAGCAGAGCAATGTGCTCCCGGAAAATAACGGTAAACAACGCGGTGCACATCGCCAGGCAAATGGCCACGCCAACCCCGGTGCGGGCGGCGATTTGTGCATCCAGGGTTGAGCCCTGCCCAAGACGGAAACCGACGCGAATAGTCACCGCGGCCCCTAAAGAGAGCGGCAGCACAAACATCAGCGAGCTGAAGTTGAGGGCAATCTGGTGCCCGGCAACGTCGGTGATACCCAGCGGGGAAACCAGCAGGGCGACAACGGCAAACAGCGTAACTTCAAAGAACAACGCCAGGGCAATCGGCAGTCCGAGCTGGCTCAGGCGCTTGACCACCGCCCAGTCCGGCTTGCTGAAACCTTCCGGGTTTTTGATGTCGCGCATCGAACGCGCTTTTTTGATGTAAGACAGCATGCTGAAGAACATCACCCAGTATACCGCCGCCGTTGCCACGCCGCAGCCCACGCCGCCCAGTTCGGGCATGCCGAAATGGCCATAAATGAAGACGTAGTTGACCGGAATATTGACCAGCAGGCCGATAAAGCCCATCACCATACCTGGCTTGGTTTTGGCCAGGCCTTCGCACTGGTTACGTCCTACCTGGAAGAACAGGTAACCTGGCGCCCCCCACAGCAGTGCTCGGAGATAGCGAACGGCTTTATCCGCCAGTTCAGGATCGATATTGTGCATAGCGTGAATGATATGGCCCGCGTTCCACAACACCACCATCACCAGCACGGAAACCATGCCAGCCAGCCAGAACCCCTGGCGAACCTGGTGCGCAATGCGGTCACGTCGCGCCGAACCGTTGAGTTGCGCAACGGTTGGCGTTAAGGCCAATAGCAGCCCGTGGCCGAACAGAATAGCGGGCAGCCAGATGGAGGTGCCGATCGCCACGGCGGCCATGTCGGTAGCGCTGTAGCCGCCGGCCATCACGGTATCGACGAATCCCATTGCAGTTTGAGCGACCTGCGCGATGATGACAGGTATCGCCAGGGCAAGGAGCTGGCGAGCTTCGGTGAGGTACTTCTGCATGATTACACCTGATTATTTTTATATGTATGAGAGACTAAAAAAGCCGCCAAAACAGGCAGCAAGAAGATGAACTGGGGAAATAACCAGTCTATTGTAGCGGGAGTTTATTTATACGCCAGTCAAAAATAGAGCCAGCGCACGCCCCGCACTGGCAAGCTGATTTTCCAACTGCTAAAGTGCGAAAATGTCTGTTAATGGCGGTAGCGTTACCGTCTGCGAATTGCCAGGAGTTTTTAGATGTTTACAGGTATTGTGCAGGGCACGGCGACCCTGATTTCCATCGATGAGAAACCGAATTTCCGCACCCACGTTATTGATATGCCGACTGAAATGCTGCCAGACCTCGAAACCGGGGCTTCGGTGGCGCATAACGGCTGCTGCCTGACGGTAACCGAAATCAACGGCAATCACGTTAGCTTTGATTTGATGAAAGAGACGTTGCGCATCACCAACCTCGGTGAGCTAAGCGTGGGCGACAGCGTGAACGTTGAGCGTGCTGCCAAATTTAATGACGAAATCGGCGGACATTTAATGTCGGGTCATATTATGACCACGGCCGAAATTTCAAAAATCCTGACCTCAGAAAATAACCGCCAAATCTGGTTTAAGATTCAGGATAAGACCCTGATGAAATATATCCTTTATAAAGGTTATGTGGGCATCGACGGGATCAGCCTGACGGTGGGCGAGGTGACCGCCACGCGTTTTTGCGTGCATCTGATCCCTGAAACACTGGAGCGCACTACGCTTGGTGCTAAAAAACTGGGGCAGCGCGTGAACATTGAAATTGACCCGCAGACCCAGGCAATTGTCGACACCGTTGAACGCGTGCTGGCTAGCCGTGAAGCGGCAATAGCAGCGGCGATTCCCGCTAGCGAATAAACATTCTTCAGCCATAAAAAACGGGGCCAGTTGGCCCCGTTTCTCGTTCTTAACCAGGATTAATCTTCTTCGTTAAACCCGTTTTCGACTGCAGTTTTCATAAACCACTCGCCGCTTTTCTTAATCGTGCGCTGCTGGGTATTAAGATCCAGCGACACAAAGCCATAGCGGTTTTTGTAGGCGTTGCACCATGACCAGTTATCGATAAATGTCCACATGTGGTAACCAAGGCAGTTGCTGCCCTCGCTGATGCCCTTATGCAGCCACTTCAGGTGGTCACGAACGAAATCAATCCGGTAATCATCGTTGATTTGGCCGTTGTCGATAAAGCGCTGTTCGTTTTCGACGCCCATGCCGTTTTCTGAAATATAGCAGGCCGGGTTGCCGTAATTTTCACGCAGATTGGTGAGAATATCGTAGATCCCGCGCTCGTAGATTTCCCAGCCACGATAAGGGTTCATTTTGCGACCCGGCATTTCGTAGGACTCAAAGAACCACTCCGGCATAAACGGACTTTCCGGGTTAACCAGCGTGTCGCGACACTTAATGCGGCGCGGCTGGTAGTAGTTAATCCCCAGTAAGTCTACGACGCCCGCAGCGAGCAGGGCTTTGTCCTCAGGCTGACAGGCAGGAAGTTTATCGTGCTCTTTCAGGAACGCGACCAGCTCAGCAGGATATTCACCGCGCAGTGCCGGGTCGAGGAAACTGCGGTTAAACATCAGGTCGGCCAGGTTGGCGGCCTTTACGTCAGCCGGGTTTTGCGAACGAGGGTAAGATGGTGTCAGGTTGAGAATGATGCCAATCTGGCCGTCATCGCTGCGGGCATGGTAAGCCTTGACCGCTTTAGCGTGGGCAAGCATGGTGTGGTAAGCGACGGTCACCGCGCGGTTGAAATCCACCACGTTAGGGTAGTGGTAGTCATAGAGGTAGCCGCATTCAACCGGAACAACCGGCTCGTTGAAGGTAAACCAGTGCTTCACGCGATCGCCGAAAAGCTCGAAACAGGTATTGGCGTAGGCGGCGTAGGCGTCAACCACTTCACGGCTTTCCCAGCCGCCTTTTTCCTGCATCACCATGGGCATATCAAAGTGGTACAGGTTGATAAATGGCTTAATGCCCTGAGCCAACAGTTCGTCAATCACCTGGTTATAGAACTCAACCGCCAGCGGGTTGACTTCACCCGTGCCCTCGGGAATCAGACGAGCCCAGGAAATGGAGGTGCGGAAAGTATTGTGATTGAGCTTTTTCAGCAGGGCGATGTCTTGCTTCCAGCGCTGATAAAAAGTTGAGGTGTTTTGCGGCCCGACGCCGTGGTGGAAACGGTTAGGCTGCTCGGCGAACCATCGGTCCCAGATGGTTTCAGATTTGCCAAAGTTCAGCGCTTCGCCCTCGGTTTGTGGGCCGGAGGCTGCGCTGCCCCACCAGAAATGCTCAGGAAATGCGTATTTCATCGTTGTCCTCACGGTCTGACCTGCCATCTCCGACAGGCAATCATTGATACGGCTAATGCCCAGATTGTCTGTGATTGATGAAACCGGTTTCCATCCCAGGAAATGATATCTGTTAAGCAGATCAAGCCGCTAAGCGCAGGCAGGGCTAAACCTGTGAGGTTAATCACATTGGTGCGCAAAGAGAGACAATTGCAAAGAAGAAAACCCGGCATTCACCGGGTCTGTTTTAACGGGGTACGCGCAGGCCGTGCTCAATGCCCCGGCTGAAAACAACCTGCCAGAGCTGAATGTCGCGCGCCCGGAAAGCGCCGGCGCAGGCATTCAGGTAGTAGCTAAACATCCTTTTAAAGCGCTCAGAATAGTTGCCTTCGATTTCTGACCAGGTTGCCAGAAAACGCTCGTGCCAGGCCATCAGCGTTTTGTCATAGTCGGCGCCGAAGTTGTGCCAGTCTTCCATCACAAAATGCGGTTCGCTGGCCTCGGCAATCTGCCGCACCGACGGCAGGCAGCCATTAGGGAAAATGTACTTATTGATCCACGGATCGACATTATTGTCGGTCTTTTTAGAACCTATTGTGTGTAGCAGGAAAATGCCGTCCGGCTTGAGGTTGCGGTCGGCAACGTCAAAGTAGGTGGCATAATTTTTAGGCCCGACGTGCTCAAACATGCCGACGGAAACAATGCGGTCAAATTGTTCGTTCAGGTCGCGGTAGTCCTGTAAAAGGATGGTGACATCCAGGCCTTTGCAACGCGCCTGCGCCATTTTTTGCTGTTCTGCTGAGATAGTCACACCAAAGACGGATACGCCATAGTTGCGTGCTGCAAACTCGGCCAGACCGCCCCAGCCGCAGCCGATATCCAGCAGCTTCATACCGGGTTTCAGCTGCAGCTTTTCGCAGATCATTTTGAGCTTGGCATCCTGAGCGTCGCTGAGATTTGTCGCGTCTTTCCAGTAACCGCAGGAGTATTGCATGTGCTTGTCCAGCATCCGGCTGAACAGATCGTTGCCAAGATCGTAATGCTCTTTCCCGACTATCCATGCGCGCTTTTTAGACTGCAGGTTAACCAGTCTTGCCGCCGCAATGCGCAGGGTATCTTTGAAATGGTGGGGGAGTTGGTTTTCCAGCCCGGCACGCAGGACTTTAGTGAAAAAGATATCCAGCCGTTCACATTCCCACCAGCCGTCCATATAGCTTTCGCCAAGGCCGAGAGAACCTTCCTGCAGAACGCGTTTAAAAAAGTTCGGGTTTTTGACCTGAATATCAAAGGGGTTTGGGCCGTTGAGGGTGATACCTGCCCGGCTCAGCATTTCATTTGCGATACGATACCATTCGTTATCTCGTACGCTCACTTCTTCTATACACGATGAACTCATAGCTTCTCCATCACCTTGTTGTGATCAGAACCTTAAAACAGCGTAGACGCTATTCCCGGCTTGTGAGAACTCTCACGGAAAATTCCGCGTGCCTGATATCCGACGTAGAACAGAGAAAGGGGGGATTCTCCCTTACTGAAAGGCCATCCATGGAAAAACGGAAGCGCTCCGGCTTCCGCAAAATAAAATTGATAAGGCTTATCGTAGAACCGCAATTACTATAAGCCCGTTTAATTGAGGGTTCAATGGAATATTGTTAGCAAGCTAATCACACAACATTCACATTATCATGCAGGTTACTGTGCGCGGGACAGCTCGATGTGGCCCTTGTTGGGTGCTTCGCGTTGGGACGCGAGTTGCAGGGCATAGCCCAGACCAGCAAGCAGGACTGTCGCCAGCATCACGCTGGTGGTGGTCAGCAGCGGCGTAGTGACCAGCCAGGAAACCATTAAGCTTGCCAGGAAGCAAAGCCCAAGCTGCAGGGTGTTTTGCAGGGCTGCGGCTTTCCCGGTTGCCTGCGGGAAAGGCAGCAGGGCCGAGGACACCACGATAGGGTAGATGGCGCCGTTCGCCGCGGCCATCACGCAGAACGGAATAAGCAGCAGCGTCAGATCAGCATGGCCGCTCACCGCCACGCCCCAGGTGGCGACCACGCTCAGGGTATACAGCGCCAGCAGCCACGGAAGTAGCTGTTTGCCACTCCACTTTTGCAGCGCGCTGCGGCAGCCATAGCCACCAACCAGGAAAGCGACAGTCTGCGGCATGTAGCTCAGGCCAATCGCCGCGGGGCTGTAGCCCATCTCATTCAGAATAAATGGCGAGCCGGTAAGCCAGGCGAAAAAGCTGGCGGAACAGGCGGCGTAAATCAGCACGTTGCCACCGTAAACGCGGGAACGTAATAAAGAGAAGAAGCTGACTTTATTGTCTTCGGTTTGCCCGTGGTGCTGAGTCCGGGGCTTGAGGCGCAGCGTGGGGATCATCAGCAGCAAAGCGACGGCGAACAGCACGGCAAAAATAGCCTGCCATTCAAAATGGTTCAGCAGCCAACTGCCGAGCAGCGGGGCCAGCGCCGGAGAAAGCCCGACCAGCGGCATGATGGTGGCAAAAATGCGGCCAGCGCGGTTGGCGGGATAATAATCAGTCACCAGGGCCTGCCAGCTAACGGCGGCTGAGCAAACGCCCACGGCCTGAACAAAGCGCAGCACCAGCAGCGTGGTGGCATCCTGCACCCAAAGCATTCCGATACAGCCGGCGGCAAACATGGCCAGGCCAATCAACAGCACAGGTTTACGCCCGAAGCGGTCGGAAAGCGGGCCCCAGATTAGCTGGGCAAAAGCAAAGCCGGCGAGGAACAGGCTCAGGCTGGCACTCACGGCGGAGGCGGTGGTACCCAGATCTTGTTGAATGGCGGCAAAGGCGGGCAGGTACATGTCGGTGGCCAGGAAACCCAGCACGCTCAGCCCCGCAAGCCAGATAAGAAATCCCTTTGATGGTTGCATATTTCACTCTTGATTTTGATAGCAGGTTAACGGGGCAGGAGTCTACGGAGTGCAAAACCGCTTGTGAAACGCTAATATTTGCAAATTGCATTCAAATTTTTTGCAGGCAGAAATATGTGGTCTGAATATTCGCTGGAAGTGGTTGATGCCGTGGCGCGAAACGGCAGCTTTAGCGGTGCAGCCCTGGAGCTGCATCGCGTGCCTTCTGCCATCAGCTACACGGTGCGTCAGCTTGAAGAGTGGCTGGCCGTGCCGCTGTTTGAACGGCGTCATCGGGACGTTGAACTGACCGCCGCCGGGGCGTTTTTTCTCAAAGAAGGTCGGTCTGTTATCAAAAAAATGATGGCAACGCGCCAGCAGTGCCAGCAGATAGCCAACGGCTGGCGTGGGCACCTGTCCATTGCGGTAGACAATATCGTTAAACCTGAGCGTACTCGCCAGCTGGTGCTGGATTTTTATCGTCATTTCCCGGATATCGAGTTAAGGGTTTCCCAGGAAGTGTTCAACGGCGTGTGGGATGCGCTTGCCGACGGGCGAGTTGAGGCGGCGATTGGCGCCACGCAGGCTATCCCGGTCGGGGGGCGTTACGCTTTTCGGGACATGGGGGCGCTAAGCTGGCGCTGCGTGGTTTCCGCTGACCATCCGCTTGCGCAACGGGAAGGTATCATTCTGGATGATGACATTCGTCCCTGGCCATCCCTTGTGCTGGAAGACACATCCCGTTCGTTACCCAAGCGCATTACCTGGCTGCTGGACAACCAACGCCGCGTGGTGGTGCCGGACTGGGCGTCGGGGGCGGATTGCCTGACGGCGGGATTATGCATTGGTATGGTGCCGACGCACATTGCCCAGCCGTGGCTCGTCAGGGGCGACTGGAAAGAGCTGATGCTGGAGAATCCATTCCCGGACGCGGCCTGCTGCTTAACCTGGCGGCAGGATGATGCTTCGCCCGCTTTGAGCTGGCTGCTGGACTATTTGGGTGACAGTGAGACGATGAATCAGGAGTGGCTGCAGGAGCCGGGTAACACATTCCCGGCCCCGAAGAGGCTTAGCGGCGGTAATCGCGGAACGGGCCGTCGGCAACCGAGCGGCGTTCAATCAGACGAGGATGGACTTCAATCGTCTGCGACTCTTCGCGCTTATTAATGATGCGGTCGAGCAGCATGTTAAACGCTGTTTCGCCCAAACGCTCTTTCGGCTGGTGGATTGTGGTCAGCGCTGGAGAGAAATAGCGGGCGTTGCGCACGTTGTCGTAGCCGATGATAGAAATGTCCTGCGGCACGCGCAGCCCCATTTCGTCTGCGGCGCAAATTGCACCCATCGCCATAATATCGCCGCCGCAGAAAACGGCGGTAGGGCGATGCGGCTGGTTAAGCAGTTGCTGCATGGCGCGATAACCAGACTCTGGTTCGAAATCACCCTGAACCACCCAGTTATCCGGCACTTTGATATTGGCTTCTTCAAGCGCCTTCAGGAACCCTGCATGGCGGCCGCCGCCGGTATTTCGCTCCAGCTGACCCGGAATAGCACCGATATCGCGATGGCCACGTTCAATCAGGTAGCGGCCCGCAAGGTAGCCGCCGTGGAAGGCGTTATCGACCACGGAATCGGTAAAGTCCGCACGAGCTTCGCCCCAGTCCATCACCACCATCGGAATATGGCGGTACTCTTCCAGGGTTGAAAGCAGCGTCTCAGGGTATTCGGAACACATGACCAGCAGCCCATCCACGCGTTTTTGCGCCATCATGGACAGGTAAGCGCGCTGCTTTTCAAAGTTGTTGTGCGCGTTACCCAGAATCAGGGTGTAGCCCTTGGCGAAACAGCTGTTCTCAACGGATTCAATAATTTCCGCAAAATAAGGGGCTTCGCTTGAGGTGGCAAGCAGGCCGATGGATTTGGTGTGGTTGACCTTCAGGCTGCGAGCCACGGCGCTAGGCGAATAGTGCAGCTCTTTGATGGCTGCCCAGACGGCGTTGCGTGTCTCTTCCGCCACAAAACGGGTCTTGTTAATGACATGTGACACAGTGGTAGTGGAAACGTTTGCGCGCTTCGCTACGTCCTTAATCGTTGCCATTAGATGTCACTCCAGACCATATCGTAAACTCCTGATAACTCATGTGTTAAACGTTTGCCTTCGCTAACTCCTGGGGCAACACGTTGGTTGCAGGCCTGTCGGGGATGCGACATACAGCGGGAGGAGGGCGTTGCCGGGCGATACGCGGTAAATTAGCGAAGGATTTTGGCTTATCCCGGGGCAAAGTGGAAGAGGGAAAACCGATATCTGTGCAAATCCAGCAGGATTTTTATCGCTAATTGTGGGAAAATCACCCCACATACACTTTGTAGGGAAATAAAAGGAGCTTACGATGAGTACCGATCTGAAGTTTTCCGTGGTGACTACGGTTATCGTACTGAGTCTGATTGTTGCCGGGGCGCTAACCGCCGTCCTGCACTGATTTACAAAGGGCCGCTTTCGCGGCCCTTCTCGTATATAGAAGAAAAGCGTTGCTTCCCTCCTTCGTGGTTAACCGCTAAAAATCAGCCCGCCAGGTTTTGCGCAATAAATTCCCAGTTGACCAGCGCCCAGAAGTGGTCGAGATAAACCGGGCGCGCGTTGCGGTAATCGATGTAGTAAGCATGTTCCCATACGTCCACGGTCAGCAGCGGTTTTGCTCCGGTTGTTAATGGGGTACCTGCGTTAGAGGTCGAGACGATAGCCAGGCTGCCGTCGCTATTTTTCACCAGCCATGTCCAGCCGGAGCCGAAGTTTTTGATGGCCGCTTCGGTGAACTGCTTTTTAAAGGCTTCCACGCTGCCAAAAGCGTGGTTGATGGCTGCCAGCACGTCACCGGTCGGCTCCCCGCCGGCATTCGGCGCCAGGCAGTGCCAGTAGAACGTATGGTTCCAGACCTGGGCCGCGTTATTGAAGATCCCGCCGTCAGATCCTGTCACGATCTCTTCCAGCGTTTTACCTTCAAACGGGCTGCCTTTGATCAGATTATTCAGGTTAGTGACGTAGGTCTGGTGATGTTTGCCGTAATGGTATTCGAGTGTTTCGGCTGAGATATGCGGTGCCAGCGCATCTTTGGCATAGGGCAGGGCGGGTAGTTCGAACGACATGGCTTCACTCCTTGTTATTTTGCTTCACAATATAACTACATTTTGTGTGGTTATAAGGTTAGCAAATTACGAGAGTGCAAAAAAGCGCAATGAAACAACAAAATAAAACAGCCCGTGCCGGGCTGTTAATATTTTAATCAGTCTGATTAGCCCGAAAGGGCGCGATAAGATTAACGAATAGTTTTTGGCGTCATGACCCGGCGGGCGCCCACGTAATGGCGCTGCCAGTAATCTTCGCTCAGGGAGGTGATCTGAATATCGCGGCCGCTGCGCGGGGACTGAATAAACTTCCCGTTGCCAACGTAGACGCCAACGTGATCGGCGGTGCCACGGCCCTGGGTACGGAAGAACACCAGGTCACCGCTTTCCAGTTCGCCGCGGTCAACGGAGGAGGCATCGCGCAGGTGATACATTTCATTGGCGGTGCGTGGAATACGGATATTCACCAGATCTTTATAAGCGTAATAAATCAGCCCGCTGCAGTCGAAACCTGTGCGTGGGGAAGTACCTCCCCAGCGATACGGTTTTCCAATTTGCCCCATCAGCTTGTTCATGGCCGTTTTTTGCGCTTTCTGCACGCGCACTTTATGCGCCTGCGCGATGGTCAGATTTTTTTCCGACTTCACCTTAACGCACTGCTTTTTATGCCCTTTACGATGAGTGCATCTTTCAGTGTAGGCAACGGTGGCTGAGGCTGGCTGTAGGGCTAATTTCTGCGAGGTTTTTTTGCTGCTAGTTTTAGCGAGGGTGCTGCTTTTGCCTGAGGTGGTGTGTTTTGCCACTTTGGCTTTCGCCGGTGAGGTTGTTTTTTTACCGGACTTCTTTGTGGAGGCTGTGCTGACCTTCGGTTTTGCTTTTTCTTTGCCCTTGTTGCTTTTACTGGTTGTTGTCTTGGCCGGATGGCCTTTTTGTGCAACAGGATGGCGGGCGTGCTCGGACGCCTGCGCCAAAGGTGTATAGGGCAAAGCAAATAGCAGAGCACATAGCGTGATAGAGATTTTATTTATCCGCGCCACTCGTCAATCCCCTGATAAATGAAGACACGATGCTAACCATCATGCCTGCGTATGATTTTTGCGAAACCCGACGATTCTAATGCATAAAAGCCGATAATGTTAATAGGCAAATACTATTTAACGGTCAAAAGTGTAAGCTATAGCTAAAAAATTAGCCATTCCAGGGTGTTATCCGCTGTTTAATTGATCTTGAATGAAGCAAATTGCTCATTTTCGCGCGCCGTAAAAGTGTTATTCTTAAGGTATGTTTGCGCGCCAGGCGGGGGAAAGAGAAACCCTGATAAAAATGGTGTTTTCTGCCCGGGGCGCAACTGGCTACAATGGCAGGCTATTGCCGTATCAAGGTTTGAGGAAGCAAGACAATGAGCACTATTGAAAAAATTCAACGCCAGATCGCTGAGAACCCGATTCTTCTCTATATGAAAGGTTCCCCGAAGCTGCCGAGCTGCGGCTTCTCCGCTCAGGCCGTTCAGGCGCTGTCCGCCTGCGGTGAGCGTTTCGCCTATGTGGATATTCTGCAGAACCCGGACATTCGTGCTGAGCTGCCAAAATACGCTAACTGGCCAACGTTTCCGCAGCTGTGGGTGGACGGTGAGCTGGTCGGCGGCTGCGACATCATCATCGAGATGTACCAGCGCGGCGAACTGCAGGCGCTGATCAAAGAGACTGCAGAGAAGCACAAATCTGAAGAGCCAGGCGCAGAATAATTTCGCCAGCCAGTAAAAAAGCGACCCTCAGGTCGCTTTTTTTATGCTTCAGATTCCGGTTCGTCGGCCAGCGGCAGCGGCCAGCCGCCGAGGCGCTTCCAACGGTTGACTATTTCGCAGAACAGCAGGGCGGTTTGCTCGGTGTCGTACAGGGCGGAGTGGGCCTGCGAGCTGTCAAACTTCTGGCCTGCGGCGATGCAGGCTTTGGCCAGCACGGTTTGCCCCAGTACGAGGCCGCTCAGGGCCGCGGTATCAAACGTCACAAACGGGTGGAACGGGTTGCGTTTCAAAGAGGCTCGCTCTGCCGCCGCCATCATAAAGCTGTGGTCGAACGTGGCGTTGTGCGCCACCATAATCGCCCGGCTGCAGCCGCTGTCTTTAATGCCTTTTCGCACGGTTTTGAAAATCGCGTGCAGGGCATCGTATTCGCTGACGGCACCACGCAGGGGGTTATGCGGGTCAATACCGTTGAACGCCAGGGCTTCAGGCTGCAGGTTCGCGCCCTCAAACGGATCGACATGGAAGTGCAGCGTTTCGTCGGGGGATAACCAGCCGTCTTCATCCATCTTCAGGGTAACGGCGGCGATTTCCAGTAACGCATCGGTTTTAGCGTTAAAACCTGCGGTTTCAACGTCGATCACTACCGGATAAAAACCACGAAAACGGTCGCACAGGCCATGCAATTGCGTGTTGTCTGACATCAGCTTCTCTTAATACGGGGAAAATGCAGCGCGCATTATGGCAAATTTCGGGGAGTGTTGCAGTAAAGGCCGCACAACGTGCGCCTTCAGGGTGTGGATAACTCCCCAATAATAGGAGAGGCGGCCCGAAGTCATTATGAAATAAACCAGAAAAATCAATTCATTGATTTTCATCTGTTAACCACAAAGAGGGAAAAACCACGCTTTTTCCCTCTTTAGTTAGCAACAATCAGGGCGCACAACACGCCCCTTGTTTGACGCTAATCGCCTGAAAATCAGTTACCCAGGCCTTTGCCCGCGTGCTTCTCTTCGATCAGCTCGATTTTGTAACCGTCCGGATCTTCAACAAAAGCGATAACGGTGGTGCCGCCTTTTACCGGGCCGGCTTCACGGGTCACGTTGCCGCCGTTATTGCGAATGCGTTCACAGGCGTCTGCGGCGTTATCCACGCTCAGCGCGATGTGGCCGTAAGCGGTGCCCAGCTCATAGCTGTCCACGCCCCAGTTATAGGTCAGTTCGATAACCGCCGTGTCGCTTTCATCGCCATAGCCGACAAACGCGAGAGAGTATTTGTACTCGGTGTTTTCGCTGGTACGCAGCAGTTTCATGCCCAGCACTTTGGTGTAAAACTCGATGGAGCGTTGCAGGTCGCCAACGCGCAGCATGGTATGAAGTAGACGCATAAAATCCTCGTCGAATGAGACAGTTATTTCTGGAGTCGTTGAGTATAGCGGCGTTTGCGCGCCGCTATCAATGAAAGGTACTGCGGAGTTACAGCGTTGGGTAGTCGGTGTAGCCTTCCGCGCCGCCGCCATAGAAGGACTCTGGGCGCTGTGGGTTCAGCTCGGCATTTTTGTGCAGACGAGCGACCAGGTCCGGGTTGGCAATGAACGAACGGCCAAACGCGACGGCGTCGATCAGGCCTTTGCCGATCAGATCTTCCGCTTTCTCCGGGGTATAGGCGCCAGCGCCAACGATCACACCGCTAAAACGCTCACGGACTTTGGCACGGAATGCCTCGGTGTACGGTTCGCCACCGGCCCAGTCCGGCTCGGACATATGCAGATAAGCAATGCCGCGTTTGCCCAGCTCTTCAATCAGGTACAGCGCGTCAGCCTCTTCGTCCGGGCCGTTGTCCACGTTCTGGAAGGAGCCAATCGGTGATACGCGGATCCCGATGCGGTCGGCACCCCATTCTTTGATCCCGGCATCAACCACTTCCAGCACCAGGCGAGCGCGGTTCTCGCGGCTGCCGCCATATTCGTCGGTACGGTGGTTAGAAGAAGGAGACAGGAACTGGTGCAGCAGATAGCCGTGGGCAGAGTGCAGCTCAACCAGGTCAAAACCGGCGTCACGTGCATTGCCAATTGCCTGGCGGAAGTCATCCACGATGCCCGGAATTTCGTTCAGTTCCAGCGCGCGAGGCATGGAAGTATCTTCGCGAACGGCGTTGCCGTTTTCGTCACGCAGGGAGGTACGGGTCCCGGCACTCAGCGCGGAAGGCGCGACCGGAGCCTGCTGGCCTGGCTGGAGGGTAAAGTGGGAAATACGGCCGGTGTGCCACAGCTGCACCGCCATGTGGCCTTTTTCAGCGTGCACGCCAGCGGTGATTTTTTTCCACGCGGCGATTTGCTCTTCGCTGTGCAGGCCCGGAGCGCCGGCGTAGCCTTTAGCCTGGGCGGACATCTGGGTTGCTTCGCTGATGATAAGCCCGGCGCTGGCGCGCTGGCGGTAATATTCGCCCATCAGCGGGGTTGGGATATCCCCTGGCTCAATACTGCGCAGGCGCGTCAGCGGAGCCATAAAGATACGGTTTGGTACGGTAATAGCGCCAACTTTGAGCGGCGTAAACAGTTTATCTGCTGACATGGTGTTTCCTCAAGTAGACCGGTCGTCTAGTAATTCAGTAAATAAAAAACCTGTCAGGCGACAGGTTCTGCCAATAGGATTCTTACGTGTGCCAGCGCGCTTTCCAGCGGCAGCGCGCTGCGGGAAATTTTTGCCTGCAGGCTGGCGCCTACCCACAGCGAGTACAGCACCATGGCCTGCTCGAGCGCTTCGCCTTCAAAGCGCAGGCTTTTTTCGCTGCGGCCTTTCTCCAGGGCATCAGCAAGCAGAGTGATTAGCTGTGAGCCGCCGTTATTCAGCGCGCCGCGCATATCTTCCGAAAGATCGCAGACTTCTGCTGAAAGTTTCACTATCAGACAGTTACTCAGGTTTCCGCTCTGGCAGAAGTAGCTCAGCATATCCTGGTACCACTTCAGCAGGCGCTGGCGATAATTGCCTTCGCCGTGCGAAAAGTGTTCCGCCACGCGCAGATTAGAAGCCTGGTAATAGCGCTCCAGCATTGCCACGCCAAACGCTTCTTTTGAGCGGAAGTAGTGGTAGAAAGAGCCTTTGGGCACTTCTGCGGTGCGCAACAATTCGCTTAACCCCATGCCGGTAAAGCCCCGGGCAAGGCACAGCCGCTCGCCAATGGCGAGGAGATGTTCGCGAGTGTCGTGTTCAGGATGTCGATTCATGCACTCAAATGTAGTAGACCAGTCAGTCTAATGCAATAGGCGGCGGCCACTTTTTTGTGACCACCATCCCATTAGCGCCTGCGGCAGTCGGCAAGAATATCCGTATCTTTTTGATAAACCGAGGTATGAATATTCATCATACCGAGTAGGGTTGAGAACAAATTGTCCTGGGACACGGCGTCGCTGGCGGCCTTATTGGCCAGGCACTCGCTGTCCAGCGCAAAGCTTCGCTGGTAATCCTGTGACAGCCAGAACAGCAGCGGGATATGTGTCTGCTGCGAAGGCGCGAGCATATACGGCGTACCGTGCAGGTAAATCCCGCTTTCCCCGAGAGATTCCCCGTGATCGGCCAGGTAAACCAGCGCCGTATTCAGTTTATCCTGATGCTGTTTCAGCTTGTCGATAGTGCGGCTCAGCACGTCGTCGGTGTGCAGGATAGTATTGTCGTAGGTGTTAATCAGCGCCTGGCGGTCGCAGTCCTGAATTTGATTACTGTCGCAGGTGGGGGTGACGCGGCGAAAGCTGGTCGGATAGCGCTGGTAATAAGCCGGCCCGTGGCTGCCCATCAGATGCAGCACCAGGACGGTATCCCGCTGCAGGCCGTCGAGAACATTGTCCAGGCGGTGGAGCAGCACATCGTCAAAGCAGGCGCCGTCTTTGCAGTAAACGTCCAGCTTCCACTGGGTCATATCCGTATGCGGAACACGGTCGCAGGCGCCTTTGCAGCCGCCGTCGTTATCCCGCCACAGCACGTTCACGCCGCCGTGGGCTAATACGTCCAGCAGGCCTTCCTGGTGCCGGGCGAGATCCGCATCGTAGGTTTTACGCGGCATCACTGAGAACATACAGGGCACAGAAACCGCGGTTTCCGTCCCGCAGGACGAGGCATTCTGGAAGTAAATCACGCCCTGTTTTTTGAGCTGAGGATTGGTCTCACGCTCATAGCCGCCCAGCGAATAGTTCTCGGCTCTTGAGGCTTCACCGACGACCAACACCACCAGCGTTTTCTTCGGCTGCTGTTTAATCAGCGGGCCTCTTTGCGCGTCTTCGCCAATTTTAATCAGCGTCTGATCCCCGGCAAACCAGCGTTCTTTGCTGTAGCGGCTAATGGCACTGATGTAGTTTGCGGGCGTGACCATTTTCACCACGCTTTTATTGTTCCGGAACAGCGAAGCGTAGTCTTTGTAAAACACGGCGGCGATGAGGATTATCACCAGCAGTCCGGCGAGAATGCCGACCAGGCGAGTCAGCACGGTATGCCACCAGCGCGCCGGCTGAACCTTCACCAGGGAAAGCAACAGGGCGGGGATAATACCCAGCAAGGCCAGCCAGCTGACCAGCTGCGGCGTAACCAGCGCGGTGGCTTCCTGGGAATCTGTTTCAAACACGTTGACCATCATGTTTTTATCAATGACGGCGCCGTAGGTGAACATAAAATAGTTGCTGGCAGCGCAGCCGATGACCAGCAGCACCAGCACGGGTTTGCGCAGCCAGGGCAGGTTCACCACGCTGAAAATCATTAGCCAGCCGCAGAACAGTACCACCGGCACCGAAGCGGCAAACAGCCAGCTATGGAGCGAGTCCGGGGCAATTAGCTGCCAGCTGCGGTGGATAAAAAGAGAATTGATCAGCGTAAAGAAAAATGCGCAGCACAGGTTAAACTGCGCATCGTTACACTGTAACTTTTTTAAAAGGTTCATATAAGCCGTGAATACAAAACTGAATATGCGCTATCCTGGAGAGAGAAGATTAGTTGAACCTTAATTTTCAGCCGCTTTCAGTCGAGAGGCGATTTTTTAGCCGCCCCGCTTGCATCCGGGGCAGACTCAGGCTTCAATTGATGCAAAGTCGTTAATGAGGCGGGTTAGTGTCTGAGCAGCTAGAGTTCTTCCCCATTCAAAGCCCCTGCCGCGGGATCTGCCAGTCGGATGAACGCGGCTTTTGCCGTGGCTGTATGCGCAGCCGGGACGAGCGTTTCCAGTGGCAGCAAATGAGCGACGCCCAAAAGCAGGACGTGCTGCGCCTCTGCCGCCAGCGCTTATTGCGCAAGTTACGAGCAAACAAGCCAAATTCTCCTGAAGAACCTGAGCAGCCCTCACTGTTTTAATCATTCACCGCCGTTATACTCGGGGAAGATTTTTTCCTTTTTTGAGGTGATTTTTTTATGGTACAGCGTATTACGATTGCCCCGCAGGGCCCGGAGTTTTCACGCCTGGTGATGGGCTACTGGCGTTTGATGGAATGGAACATGTCCCCGCGCGAGCTGGCGAGCTTTATTGAAGAGCACGTTGAGATGGGGATCACCACGGCGGATCACGCCGATATTTACGGCGGGTATGCTTGTGAAGCGGCCTTTGGCGAAGCGATGCGTCTGGTGCCACATCTGCGCGGTAAAATGGAGATTGTCACCAAGTGCGGTATCGCCACCACCGCGAAGCCAGAAAATGCTCTTGGCCACTACATTACCGATCGCGATTACATCATCAGCAGTGCAGAAAGCTCGCTGAAAAAACTGGCCACCGACTATCTGGATTTGCTGCTGATCCACCGCCCGGACCCGCTGATGGACGCCGACGAAGTGGCGGAAGCCTTCACCGCGCTGCATCACAGCGGCAAGGTGCGCCATTTCGGCGTGTCTAACTTTACCCCGGCGCAATTCTCCCTGCTGCAGTCTCGCCTGCCGTTCACCCTGGCAACAAACCAGGTTGAGCTTTCACCGGTGCACCAGCCGTTGCTGCTGGACGGCACGCTCGACCAGCTCCAGCAGCTGCGCATTCGTCCGATGGCGTGGTCCTGCCTTGGGGGCGGCCGTCTGTTTAACGACGATGAATTCCAGCCGCTGCGCGCCGAACTGCAGAAAG
The DNA here is from genome assembly GCF_059801165.1 of Cedecea sp. Ae19-4. Taxonomy (NCBI): domain Bacteria; kingdom Pseudomonadati; phylum Pseudomonadota; class Gammaproteobacteria; order Enterobacterales; family Enterobacteriaceae; genus Cedecea; species Cedecea sp. Ae19-4. The sequence continues at coordinate 1,134,300 of NZ_JBCHWG010000001.1, forward strand.
TGGCGGAAGAACTTGGGGCCGACACCATCGAACAGGTGGTTTATGCCTGGGTGATGCGCCTGCCATCTTCCCCGCTGCCGATCATCGGGTCTGGCAAAATCGAACGTGTGCGCTCTGCCATTCACTCTCTGTCTCTGGAGATGACTCGCCAGCAGTGGTTCCGCATTCGTAAGGCCGCGCTCGGCTACGACGTGCCTTGATCGTTACTGACCGCCTGCCAGAGTTCCGGCAGGCGGTGCCTGTTCCAGCTGGGACAGCGAGCAGTAAAGCCGCCAGATAATGCCCGCCAGTTCCCGCGCCGCCGGGTCGTGATGATGCGACAGCGTGTCGCACATTCTTTGCAGTTCTTTCAGTGATTCCGCCAGCGGCCTTTGCAGTACACCCCGTTCACTCATCACATCCCGCAGGGTGTGCAGGCAAACGTCCCTGACCATCGACAGCGGGTCGGAGCGTGTTTCCCAGCCGCGCAGCTGCCAGACTACGTGCGAGCAGTTGAGCAGCACCACGCCCCAGCGCAGAAGCCAGCGGCGGGCCGCCTCTTCTTTGCTACTGCTAAGCTGGCTGATGTGGTGGTACACCAGCGATTCAAACTGGCTCTCGCTGTGCTGCGGTTTGCGGCTGAGCTGGTCGATAAACCCGCGCCGAAGCGCCCGGATATGGCGGCGGCTCCTGCGGGTGTCGGAGCTGGGGCGCAGTACCGAAAAAGCCAGCCATGAAATGCCCACGCCGAGGACTTTGGCGAGGTTGTCATTCATAAACCCGGCAAAGTCGTACACCGGCGGGTTGCTGACCGACAGAAACGATCCCATAAAGACAATGAGCTGCCCCCAAAGCGCGGCGCGCTTTGCCTGCTGGAGTTTCAGTAACTGCATGGTGAGCAGCAGCGGCAGCAGGAAAATAAGGAACTGCCACAGCTGGGTGACCTGAATCATCAGGCCAAATTTCACCAGGAAACTGAACAGCGACAGCCAAAGCAGCGTCCGCATCAGCAGCGTGAGCGAGCCGAGCGGCGAGGCGACTGAAGAGTAGAGCACACAGCTAATGGCGGCGAGGGACAGCGCGCCGCCGCCGGACTCCCACTGGGTACCGATACACCAGGCGCCGGTCAGGACGATCGTTGCAAAAGTGCGCACGGCACTCCACAGCGCTTCGGCATTGTCGGTATGGCGCGCCAGCGGCGGGGCTTCGGGCGGCGTAATTACTGATACCGGCGTGGCGTTTTCCAGCTCTCTTAGCCAGCGGCTGCTGTTGAGATAGAGCCAGCAGAAATAGCGCAGGCGGTGCCAGAATGCTTGATGGCGATAATCGTCCTGAGAATGAGGGGCGATGTGTTGCAGCAGCCGGGCAACGGTGTATTTATCGGCGTTGGGCTTGGCCAGCTCCCGCAGCAGGCTGTCCAGCACCGACCAGATATTGGCGGGTGCCTCCGGCCAGTTGAGCAGCATCCGACGCAGGCTGGATATCACGCTGGTCAGGCGCAATTGCTGGTGAAGCAGGTAGTTCAGCAGGTTGTTCTGGCGGCGGAAGCGATAGTGGCTCCAGAAAGCCTGAATGCGCAGCAGATTCATGGTCAGGATCTGGCCGATAATCCCTTCATGCGCGGTGCGAATGGCGTCGGTGGTTTCCGGCTGCCAGAGCAGGCTGGCGTGTTCGAGCAGCCGGGCGTGCATGTTTTTCAGGGCGCTAACCAGAGCGCTGCCGTCCGAGGTGCTGGGCAGCACCATCATCATAAAGCCGCCGCACAATATCCCGACCACCACCTCGCACACGCGGGCCTGGGCGATATCCCACAGCTCCGTTGATTCCACGGTATTGATCATCGGGAAGGCAATAATGGCGGCAGTGTACCCGGCGAGCATGAAGGCGTAGGCCACGTTATTCTGAAAATGGCTGGAGGCCCAGGTACAAAGCGCCAGCCAGCTTGCCATGGCGAAGGTGAACAGCCAGGGATCGTTCAGCGCGTTGCCGGCAATCATTAACGAGGCTGCCGCGCCGATAAAACTGCCCGCAATCCGCCCCAGACTTTTGCTTATCACGCCGCCAACGGTGGGGAAGCTCACCACGGCGGCGGAGGTCATCGCCCAATAAGGCTCATCCAGATTCAGGCCGTAGGCAATGGCCAGCGCCATGCCCATGGCAATAGCGTTACGCAGCGCATAGCGCCATTGCCCGCCGGTGGCTTTTCCCCACGGCGTGTTATGCCACGCCAGAAAACTGAGATTCATCAGGGCTGAACGCTAACGGTGCAGGTGGTGCCTGACACCAGCGTCACGCCATCAGGAATGGCATCCAGGCTAATGCGCACCGGCACGCGCTGCGCAAGGCGAACCCACGGCACGTTCGGCTTAATGTCCGGGACCAGGTCGCTGTCGCTTTCGATGCTTTGGTCGTAGATCGCGCGGCCAATACTTTCTACTTTGCCGCTCAGCTTTTGGTTGCCGTTGTACAGCACGATCTGCACGGCATTACCCGGCTGAATGCGGCGCAGCTTGGTCTCTTCGAAATAGCCCACCACGTAAAACGAGTGGCTGTCCACCAGCGCGAAGACCGGCTTGCCTTCGCTGGCGTAGTTCCCGACGCGGGAGGTCAGGTTGGTGACCCAGCCGTCTACCGGGGCAGTGACTGTGGTTTGCGAAAGCTGCCACTGCGCCTGCTCCAGCGTGGCCTGGGCGACTTTCACTGCCGCCTGCATCGCTTTAACGTTAATGTTGGCGGTGTCCATGTCTTCGGCAGAAATATAGTTGCGCGGCAGATTCTGGCGGCGATTCGCCTCGTTGCTGGCTTTGGCCAGATCGGACTGGGCCTTCGCCAGCTGCGCCTCGGCGTTTAGCACCGCAATGTGGTAAGGCGTGGCGTCGAGGGTGAACAACGGAGTGCCTTTACTCACAAACTGGTTGTCTTTCACGTTCAGGGTCACGATGGTGCCGGACACCTGCGGCGTGATGCTCACCTGTTCGGCGCGTACTTTGCCGTCCCGCGTCCAGGGCGACTGCATGTAATAGTTCCATAACAGCCAGCCTGCCAGCAGCGCGGCGGCAAAAACGATGAGGGTGGAAAAATATTTTATTGTTTTGATATTCATTGCGTTACCACATCACCAAAAGAGCCATGCCGGCGCTGACGGACAGCGCGAAAAGGGATAAGTCCATTAACGTGGGATGCCAGATTTCGCCGGAATAAATCCAGTCGCGCAGCAAACGGTGGACGATCAGCCAGATAAAAAAGCCGACAAACACGGCCTTAAACAGCGGAGGGAAGTAGACCGATGCCCCGACCACAAGATCCTGAAGCGGGAAACCGGACGGGCTAAAAGTGAGACTCACGTAGTGATAATCCTTTAAAAAACGGGGGTGGCTGCCGTTTCCCCTCACTTAGATGTAGAATAAAAGTATAGCTGGTTGCATAACTTCAGTGAAAGTAAGGGATTTGTTTTTAACAATTAATGCCTGCACAATAGTCTAAAATCAGTATAATAAGTTAGCAAGCTAATTATAAGGAGATGAAATTGGAATCGCCATCGCCATTAGGTTCGGATCTGGCCCGCCTGGTACGCATCTGGCGTGCGCTGATTGACCATCGCCTGAAACCTCTGGAATTGACACAGACACACTGGGTAACGCTGCATAATATTCATCAGCTGCCGCCAGATCAGTCACAGATTCAGTTGGCTAAAGCGATCGGCATTGAGCAGCCATCACTGGTTCGTACGCTCGATCAACTCGAAGAGAAAGGGTTAATCTCACGCAAAACCTGTGCAAACGACCGCCGGGCAAAACGGATTAAATTGACCGAGCAGGCCGCGCCTATCATTGAAAAGATGGAAGGCGTAATAAACGAAACGCGGGGAGAAATCCTGTCGGGTATTACTCGCGAAGAGCAGGCGCTGTTAAGCAGCCTGATTAATCGGCTTGAGCAAAATATTATTGAACTGCAGGCCCGGGATTAATCTCCCTGGTTGAACCCAAGCCTCGCTGCTTATCCAGCGGGGCTTTTTTTTACCTGACGATGCCTTACCCGCAAAAATATTCGCCCGGTAGCAAAGAGTTGGGCAGGCGTGTGAGTTTGTTTATCTCTATTTCAGAAGTCTAAATGTAAATTAATTGTTTCTCACCGCCGTCTCCCGCTTTTAATAATGCAGGCATGTTTTTAACAATGAGCCTGCATTATGTCTTATCGCATCAGTATCCTGGATAAAAGCCCGCTTGCGCCCAACGACAGCGCGACGGATGCCCTGGCCCGTACGCTGCATCTCGCGCAGCAGGCAGAGACCTGGGGTTATCACCGCTTTTGGCTGGCCGAGCACCACAACACGCCCCAGCTTGCCAGCCCTTCGCCGGAAGTGCTGATTGCCTGGATTGCCGGGCAGACGCGCCGCATTCGCGTGGGCTCCGGCGGCGTGATGCTTCAGCATTACAGCCCTTACAAAGTGGCCGAAAACTTCAATCTGCTGTCGTCCCTTGCGCCTGGCCGCATCGATCTCGGCGTCGGTAAAGCGCCGGGGGGCTTGCCGCTCTCGACGCAGGCGCTGCAGCACGGGCAATCGCCGTCGATAAAAGGCAGCTTTGATGAACAGCTCACGCAGCTCGACGACTGGCTCTCGCGACGTGAACCCGCGACGGACGAAAGCGTTCGCGCCACGCCGCTACCGGCCCAGCGCCCGGAAGGTTTTTTATTAGGCGCCAGCCTGCAAAGCGCCAGGCTGGCGGCCAGCCTGGACTGGAACTTTGTTTTTGCCGCCCATTTAAACGGCGATAAAACACTGCTGCGCGACGTAGTGACTGACTGGAAAAAGAACAGCCGCCGCGACGTGCTGGTGGCCGTACAGGCTATCGTGGCACGGGATGCAGGCCGCGCGGAAGAGCTTGCCCGACAGGTGGAAATCTGGGGCGTGGAACTTGAAAACGGCCAGCGCGTGAGCGTGGCAAGCGAAGAGCAGGCCCACAGCTTTGCCCGCCAGTCCGGCAGCACGCTGCGAAGCCTGACGCGCCGTGAACCTTCGCTGTTCAAAGGCACGCCTGAAGCGGTGCGGGAAGCGCTGCAGGCGCTGCACGAAGAGTACGGCATTGATGAATTTATTATTGATACGCCGGTGGCAGAAGGAGCAGAACGTCTGGCTTCGCTGCAGCTGCTGGCCGAGGCCCATGCGGCTGCGGAGGTGGCTGTATGACGTTTGCTCAGCAACTGATCGACTGGCGTCGCGAGCTGCACCGGTTCCCGGAATTATCCCTTGAAGAAGTGGCAACCACCTCGCGCATCCGCGACTGGCTGCAAAGCGCGGGTATCCGCCTGCTGCCGTATTCGCTACACACCGGCGTAGTGGCGGAAATTGGCGAAGGCGAGAACGCGATTGCGCTGCGGGCTGATATCGACGCGCTGCCCATTGAAGAAGCCAGCGGCGTGGCCTTTAGTTCGCAGAATCCGGGTGTAATGCACGCCTGCGGGCATGACGTTCACAGCAGCGTGATGCTGGGCGCGGCGCTGTTGCTTAAACAGAACGAAGCGCAGCTTAACGGCCGGGTTCGCATCCTGTTTCAGCCCGCAGAGGAGCGTTTTGGTGGGGCCAGCACGCTGGTCAAGGCCGGCGTGCTGGAGGAGATCTCCGCCATTTTTGGCATGCACAATGAGCCAGGCCTGCCTGTCGGGGCGTTTGCCACACGCGGCGGCCCGTTCTATGCCAACGTTGACCGGCTGGTCATTCATGTGCGGGGCAAAGGCGCGCATGCGGCGCGCCCGCATGAAGGCAAAGACGCGATATTGCTTGCCAGCCAATTAGTTACCCTGCTGCAAAGTATCACCAGCCGGGAGGTCAACACGCTGGATTCAGCCGTATTGAGCATTACCCGTATTGCGGGCGGTAACACCTGGAACGTGCTGCCGGAAAGCGTTGAGCTGGAAGGCACGCTGCGCACCCACAGCGCCAGCGTGCGAGAGGCGGTTAAAGCTCGCGTTATTGAGATTGCGGCCGGTCTTGCCAGCGCCTTTGGGGCGGAAATCGACGTCACCTGGCATTTGGGGCCTGACGCGCTGGTTAACGATGAGCGCTGGGCAGCCTTTGCCAGCGAAGTTGCCGCCGCGGAAGGTTACGCCACGCATCATGCCGATCTGCATCTGGGCGGCGAGGATTTTGCGGTTTATCTCCAGCACATTCCCGGCGCGTTTGTCAGCATCGGCAGCGACAGCCGCTATGGGCTTCATCATCCGGCCTTCGATCCCGATGAAAGACTGATTGAACCCGCAGCGCGTTATTTCGCCCGGTTAGCCCAATCGGCGCTACAACAACTTTAACTCTAATCAGCGACGGCGGATTTTAACGTTCCGCATAAGGATAAGGCATGTCTGCAACACGACAATTAAGACTGGGTACGATATTACATGGCGCGTCGGGAAATATGTCGGCCTGGCGCCATCCTGCTGCGGTAGCCGATGCCAGTATTAATTTTGAGTTCGTCAAACAAACGGCATTCAAGGCGGAAGAGGGGAAGCTGGATTTTATCTTTGTGGCCGACGGACTTTATATTAACGAAAAATCTATCCCGCACTTTTTAAATCGCTTTGAGCCGCTGACGGTATTATCTGCCCTGGCGAGCGTGACGAAGCATTTGGGCCTGGTGGGGACATTGTCGACGTCGTACAGCGACCCTTTTACCACGGCGCGCCAGTTTGCGAGTCTCGATCATCTGAGCAACGGCCGCGCCGGCTGGAACGTGGTCACGTCTCCGCTGGAAGGATCGGCTAAAAACTTCTCCAGACCCCAGCATCCTGAACACGCGCTGCGCTATCGCATCGCCGATGAATACCTGGACGTTGTAAAAGGGCTCTGGGACTCATGGGAAGAAGATGCTTTTGTGCGCAATAAAGAAAGCGGGCAGTTCTTCGCCCCTGAAAAGCTGCACGCGCTCGATCATCAGGGGGATTTCTTCCAGGTCGCGGGGCCGCTGAACATTGGCCGCACGCCGCAGGGCAGACCAATTTTGTTCCAGGCCGGCGCCTCGGAAGACGGCAAAAAGCTGGCGGCAAAACATGCCGATGCCATTTTTACTCACCATGAATCGCTCGATGAGGCAAAAGCCTTTTACCGGGATGTGAAAAACCAGCTGGAAGGGCAAGGCCGTGGGGCTGACTCGCTGCACATCTTCCAGGGCGTGAGCGTCATCGTTGGCACGGATGCCGAAGACGCTGAACGGCAGTACCAAACCACCGCCGCGCTGGTCTCCGTCAGCGATGCCCTGAATTACCTGGGCCGCTATTTCGAACACCATGACTTTAGCCAGTACCCGCTGGATGAGCCTTTTCCCGATATCGGCGATCTGGGCCAGAACAGCTTCCGCAGCACCACCGATGAGATCAAACGCAACGCCCGGGAGCGCGGGTTAACCCTGCGCCAGGTCGCGCTTGAAGCCGCCAGCCCAAGGCCGCGTTTTTCCGGTTCGCCGGAACAGGTGGCGGACGGCCTGCAACAGTGGTTTGACGAGCGAGCGGCAGACGGATTCATCATTCAGGGCGGCACCCCGGACACCTTCCCGCGTTTTGTGGAGCAGGTTGTGCCGGTCCTTCAGGCACGCAGCCTGTTCCGCACCGAATACCCCGGCATCACGCTGCGCGAAAGCTTTGACCTTGCGCAACCCGAAAATCGCTACGGCAAATAAAACAAATAAAGAGAAAAACGATGCAAAAAACATCCCTGCTGCTGGCGATTGCGCTGGCGTGGACGCCGCTTACTTGGGCGAACGACGTGACCATCAACGGCACCGGCGTCAGCCTGGAAGCCAACAAAGCGCCGATCAATACCGCTAAAAATCCGCAGGCCATCGCGCAGCTGCCTAAAGATTATCGATTTGCCGTTCCCGGTAAATTTACCGTGGCAGTGGCGGCGCTCAATTCGCCGCCGCTGACGGTTTTTTCTGATGACAATAAAACCCTGCTAGGCAGCGAAGTCGACATTGCCCGCCTGGTTGCCGACAGCCTTGGGCTGGAGCTGAACGTGGTCCCGACCTCCTGGGAGGACTGGCCGCTCGGCGTAGCTTCCGGGAAATATGATGCCGCGATCAGCAATATTACCGTCACCAAAGATCGCAAAGAGAAGTTCGATTTTGCCACCTACCGCAAAGACTCGCTGGGCTTTTATGTGAAGTCCAGCAGCCCGATTAAATCGCTCACCCACGCGGAAGATATCGCCGGGTTGCGCATCGTCGTTGGGTCCGGCACCAATCAGGAAGCGATCCTGCTGGCGTGGAATGCGGAAAACGAGAAAAAAGGGCTGAAGCCGTTTACGCCGGTGTACACCAAAGACGATGCCGCGCTCACGCTGGCGCTGCAGTCCGGGCGAGCCGATGCCTGGTTTGGGCCTAATGTCACCGGGGCATGGAAAGCGGCGCTGACCGGTAAAACAAAGCTGGTGGGCAGCGTGGACGGCGGCTGGCCAAAAGCGGCACACATTGCGGTGACGCTGAAAAAAGGCAGTGGCCTGGTGGAACCGGTGCAGACGGCGCTCAACGGCGCGATTCAACAGGGCGACTACGACAAAGTTTTAAAGCGCTGGGGCGAAGGCGTGGAGCGTATTCCAGCCTCGGAAGTTAACCCCGCCGGTTTGGGCGATTGAGGAGGCGTATATGAGCGAATATTTTCGCGTTTTGTCCCCGGAAGCGCCAGAGCTGCAGCCGATCATTAGCGGCCTGTTTGGCGAGTATGCCGCCCGCTACGGGGATTTTTTCTCCCGTGATGCCGAAGTGGAGCTGACCGAATGGTATCTGCCGCCGCAGGGTATTTTTATCGTACTGGAGCGTGAGGGCGAAATTATTGCCACCGGGGCCTACAAGCCCTACGACCAGCAAACCGCCGAGATCAAACGTATCTGGACGAAAAGTACGCTGCGCAAGCAGGGTCTGGCCGGACGAGTGGTTCGCGAACTGGAGCGCCTGGCCCTTCAGGCTGGCTACAGCCGCATCTATCTCACCACCGGCTTTCGTCAACCGGAGGCCGTCAGGCTTTATCTGAGCGAGGGCTACGATCCGCAGTTCAGCCTGGAAGTTGACCCCGAAACGTTCAGCCTGCCGCCCTACGACGGGCGGCTACGGTTCACCAAAATCTTAGCGCTGGAAAGCCTGAGTAAAACGGCCTGAGGAGTGACGATGAAAACGTCTGAAACCATTAAAGTGGTGCCCGCGCGTTACCCGCTGCGCACCGTGGGGGCAGTGGTTGCTCTGTTTGTGCTGGCGGTGGTGGTGCAATCCGTCGCGTTTAACCCTCGCTGGGAATGGGGCGTTTTTGCCCACTGGTTTTTTGATCCGGTCATTCTGGAGGGATTGGGGCAAACGCTGTTGTTAACGCTGCTGGGCACGGCGCTGAGCGTGGTGCTCGGGGGCTTACTCGCGCTGGCAAGGCTCTCTTCTTCCTGGCTGTTGAGCAGCCTGGCCTGGAGTTACATCTGGCTGTTTCGCTCCCTGCCGCTGATTGTCGTGCTGATCGTGCTCTACAACTTCTCCTACCTGTACGACACGCTGTCGATTGGGGTGCCTTTCACCAGTATCGTCTGGGGCAGCTACGACACGATTAACGTGCTGGGGCAGTTTTCGACGGCAGTAGTGGGGCTGACGCTGGTACAGAGCGCCTACACCGCAGAGATTGTTCGAGGTGGTTTTCTGGGGGTGGATCACGGGCAATACGAAGCCGCCGCAGCTTTAGGCCTGCCCGCGTGGCGGCGCACCGTGCGGATTATTTTGCCGCAGGCGCTGCGCACGATCCTGCCCGCCGGGTTCAACGAAATCATCAGCCTCGCTAAGGGCACGGCGATGGTTTACGTGCTGGCGATGCCGGAGCTGTTTTACACCATTCAGATGATCTACAACCGCACGCAGCAGGTGATCCCGCTGCTGATGGTGGCGGCCGTCTGGTATCTGGTGATCACCAGCGTACTGTCGGTGATTCAGTACCTGGTTGAACGCTCGCTGGCCCGCAGCGAACGCCGCTCCGCCATCAACCAAACGCGCACCGCCCGCAGCGCTGCGCCGTCCACAGCCCCCGTTGCCCAGGAGCCGGTCCATGCCAACCTCTCATAACGGCCATATTTCCATTACCGGCGTCAGCAAATATTTCGGTCGTCATAAGGCGCTGGATGATGTCTCTCTTGAGATCCCGCCAGGCACGGTGACGGTGATCCTCGGGCCATCGGGCTCCGGTAAATCTACGCTGTTGCGCGCCATCAACCACCTTGAGCGGGTGGACGAAGGTTACATCCAGATTGACGGCGATTACATTGGCTACCGCCTGAAAGGGGACAAACTGTACGAGCTGAAAGAAAAGGAGATCCTGCGCCAGCGGGCCAACGTGGGCTATGTCTTTCAGAACTTCAATCTGTTTCCCCACATGACGGTGCTGGAAAACCTGATTGAAGCACCGGTGGCTCATAAACAGCTGAGCCGCAAAGAGGCGATTGAGCGTGCGTATGATCTGCTGGACATCGTCGGGCTGCGCAATAAAGCCGATGCCTGGTCGCGGCACTTATCCGGCGGGCAGCAGCAGCGTATTGCCATTGCCCGCGCGCTGGCGCTGAGCCCACGGGTGATGCTGTTTGATGAGCCAACGTCAGCGCTTGACCCTGAGCTGGTCGGCGAAGTGCTGGACGTAATTAAAAGACTGGCCCGTTCGGGCACGACGCTTGTAGTCGTCACGCATGAAATCGGCTTTGCACGGGAAGTGGCCGATCAGGTGGTGTTTATGGTCGACGGCAAAATTGTCGAGCAGGGAAGCAGCGACGAAGTGCTGAATCGCCCGCAGCACCCGCGCACCCGTCAATTTTTATCGAAGGTGCTGTGAGATGAAATATGGCTTTATCGCGCTGTTGATCTCTTTTTCCGCTTTGTCCGCGCAGACGAATATTGACCTTGTTGCCAATGAAAAGCCTTTGAGCGTGGCGCGGGATGAAAAGGCGATTGCCAAAATCCCCGCAGGCTACAGGTTTGTCGAGCCCGGTACATTAACGGTGGCGATCTCCGCGCTTAACTCTCCGCCGCTGGCGCTGCTGGCCAGCGATAACCGCACGCGCATAGGCAGCGACCCGGACATAGCACGCCTGCTGGCCGGTAGCCTTGGCCTGAAACTGAAACTGGTGCCGACCGCGTGGGAAGACTGGCCGCTGGGCATCACCTCCGGGCGCTATGATGTGGCGCTGGTAAACATTGCCGTGACGGAGCAGCGGAAAGAGAAATTTGATTTTGCCACCTATCGCGTGGACTCGCTCTCTTTTGCGGTGAAGGCCAGCAGCCCGATTCAGTCTATCGCTAAGGCAGAAGATCTCGCCGGGCGGAAGGTTATCGTCGGGTCAGGCACAAATCAGGAGCGTATTTTGCTAGGCTGGAATGCAGAAAACGAAGGTGCCGGGCGCGAGCCCGCCTTGCCTGTGTATGTGACCGACGATGCCTCCGCCAACCTTTATATTCAGTCTGGCCGGGCCGACGTGTTCTTTGGGCCGCAATCAATCACCGCCTATAAAGCCGCGTTAACCGGCACTACGCGTGTGGTTGGGCTGGGGCCGAAAAAGGCCTATGTGGCGACGACAACGAAAAAGGGCAACGGGCTGGTGTACGCGCTGCAGGCGGCGCTGGATGGCGCTATTCAGCGGGGAGAGTATCAGCAGGTGCTTGCGCGGTGGGGGGAGCAGGGGGAAGAAGTTGCCCAGTCGGAGGTGAATCCGCCCGGCATTACTTACTAACAGAAAAGGCCCGCTATGCGGGCCTTAATTCATTTGGCGATGTTGTCTTAGCGAGGAGCAACGGTGATGTTGTTGCCGCTGCCGGAGATGGCTACACGCTGGCCAACGGAGTAACGGGTGTCACCCTGTTTCTGCACGGCGATGATGGTCTGCCCGTCATCTTTACGGATTTCCAGCTCAACGCCTTTGCTGTTGCCCATTGCGCCGCCGACGGCATCACCCGCCAGGCCACCGGCTACGGCGCCGCCTGCGGTGGCCAGAGTACGTCCGGTGCCGCCGCCGACGGTGTTACCCAACAGGCCACCCAGTACCGCACCGCCGATAGCCCCGATAGTGCTATTGCTGTCGCTGCCTTTGATGGTCACCGCGCGAACGTGGGTAATGGTCCCGTAGGTCACGGTTCTTACCTGTTTAGCTTCAGACGCGTTGTACACATCGCCGGACAGCCCTTCGTTGGCGCAGCCAGCAAGGGTGAAAGCAACCAGTGAAACTGCCAAAATACGTGAAATCATTTGTACCTCTCCTGTGAACCATCAACGCTCGGTGAGCATCCGTTATGACTAAATTATATGGCAATTCCTGGCCATAGTTCATGTTTGTTCTACAACAATCCTGTAAAAATAGTAAATCAAATGTCTTTAACAACAATTAAACCGCCGCGCTGTGCGAGTTTGGCTTAAATGCCGTACTGCTTTCTGCCGCGACTGACACAGATTATTAATTAATATTATTAATAAATCATAATATTGCGTGCTAGTTTAACCACATTAATTTACCGCCCCGGCGAGAATAAGGAGTGACGGATGAAGTCAGGTCGTTATATAGGCGTGATGTCAGGCACCAGTCTGGATGGTATCGATGTGGTGCTGGCTGCTATCGACGAACATCTGGTCGTTCAGCAGGCGAGCTACAGCCACCCGATGCCGCTGGCCATCAAAAACGCGGTTCTTGCCGTTTGCCAGGGGCAGCAACTCACGCTGTCCCAGCTAGGCCAGTTGGACAACCGGCTGGGTAAATTGTTCGCCGAGGCGGTGCAAATCCTTATTAAGCGCGAAGGGCTGCGGCCTGAAGACGTCACGGCCATTGGCTGCCACGGGCAAACGGTGTGGCATGAGCCGCAGGGCGAGGCCGCCCACACTATGCAAATTGGCGACAACAACCATATTGCCGCGCTGACCGGTATTACCGTCGTCGGTGATTTTCGCCGCCGCGATATGGCGCTTGGCGGGCAGGGCGCGCCGCTGGTGCCGGCGTTTCACCAGGCGTTGCTCGCTCATCCGGTTGAGCGCCGAATGGTGCTCAACATCGGCGGCATTGCCAACCTCTCTTTGCTGATCCCAGACCAGCCGGTCAGAGGCTACGACACCGGGCCCGGTAATATGCTGATGGATGCGTGGATCTGGCGGCAGCGTGGAAAAGGCTATGATAAAGACGCCGAATGGGCGAGCCAGGGCAAAGTCGTTCTTCCTTTGTTGCAGCAAATGCTGAGCGATCCTTACTTCGCCTCACCTGCGCCCAAAAGTACGGGCCGCGAATACTTTAACTATGGCTGGCTTGAGCGCCAGCTTGCGATGTTCCCGGCGCTTGCCGGAGAAGATGTGCAGGCCACGCTGACTGAGCTGACGGCGACGACTATCGCCGAGCAGGTACTCCTGAGCGGCGGCTGTGAACGTCTCATGGTGTGCGGCGGGGGCAGCCGTAACCCGCTTCTGATGGCGCGCCTCGCTGCGCTGCTGCCGGGTACGGAAGTGACGACGACCGATGAAGCCGGGATAAGCGGGGACGATATGGAAGCGCTGGCGTTTGCCTGGCTGGCCTACCGAACAATGTCCGGCCTGCCGGGCAACCTGCCTTCGGTAACCGGTGCCTCTGAGCCGACCATCCTCGGTGCCATTTATCCTGCTAATCCGCGTCATAATAAGAGTTAACTGAAATTATCTTCATCCCGCAGCCGCTAAACTGCTAGCGTTAAGGAGGGCGCATGCCCTCCAGGGATAACAAGATCTTCAGGATACTCAGATGAAAAAACTGCTCGTTGCCACCTTGCCAATGCTGCTCGCCGGCTGTAGTTACTACAACGCTTTTCTCGAAAAAATGCATACCGATACGCTGGCGTATCAGTGCGATGAAAAACCGCTCACCGTGAAGCTGAATAACGACAAACAGCAGGTTAGCTTTGTCTACGATAACCAGATGCTGACCCTGACGCAGGGGCTTTCCGCGTCCGGCGCACGTTATACCGACGGCGTGTACGTCTTTTGGTCGAAGGGCGACAGCGCAACCGTCTATCGCAAAGACACAATCGTGCTGAATAATTGCCAGCTACAGACGGCCAAACGTTGAGATTTCTCAGGGTGGAGAGCACAATAGCTCCACCCGAGGATAGCCTGATGTAACGCCATGTCTGATAACGACTCTTTGCAACAGATTGCGCATTTGCGCCGCGAATACACCAAAGGTGGCCTGCGCCGCCACGATCTCACCGACACCCCGCTGCCGCTTTTTGAACGCTGGCTGGCTCAGGCCTGCGAAGCCAAACTTGCCGACCCGACCGCCATGGTCGTGGCCACGGTTGACGAAAACGGCCAGCCGTATCAACGCATCGTCCTGCTAAAGCATTTTGATGAAAAAGGGCTGGTGTTTTACACTAACCTGGGCTCCCGCAAGGCGCACCACATCGAACACAACCCCCGCGTTAGCCTGCATTTCCCGTGGCATATGCTGGAGCGCCAGGTGATGGTGCAGGGCACCGCCGAGCGGTTATCCACCCTCGAAGTGTTGAAATACTTCCACAGCCGCCCGAAGGACAGCCAGATAGGCGCCTGGGTATCGAAGCAATCGAGCCGCATATCCGCGCGCGGCGTGCTGGAAAGCAAATTCCTCGAGCTGAAACAGAAGTTTCAGCAGGGGGAAGTGCCGCTGCCGAGTTTTTGGGGCGGCTACCGCGTCAGCATCGACCAGATGGAGTTCTGGCAGGGGGGCGAACACCGTCTGCACGATCGCTTCCTCTACCAGCGCGACGGAACTGCCTGGAAAATAGACCGCCTCGCGCCGTAAAGTCAGGATTTTCACCTTAAGCGCTGGTGCTAACTGCGCCAGCCCTTTATTCTATGTCCCCTAAAAAATGAATTCTTTCGCCAGTGGGCGAAAAGCCGTGTACCGGCAAAGGTGCAGTCGTATTAGAGATGGAGAATTTGATGTCGAACATCAATTTGATCAAACAATTGCAAGAGCGGGGCCTGGTGGCCCAGGTGACGGATGAGGATGCGTTAGCAGAGCGACTGGCGCAAGGGCCAATTGCACTCTATTGCGGCTTCGATCCGACCGCCGACAGCTTGCATTTGGGCCATCTGGTTCCACTGCTGTGCCTGAAACGCTTTCAGGAAGCAGGCCATAAGCCGGTTGCCCTCGTGGGCGGCGCCACCGGTCTTATCGGCGACCCAAGCTTCAAAGCCGTTGAGCGTAAGCTGAACACCGAAGATACCGTGCAGGAGTGGGTGGAAAAAATCCGCCGTCAGGTTGCGCCGTTCCTCGACTTTAACTGCGGGGATAATTCTGCCGTCGCCGCAAACAACTACGACTGGTTCGGCAGCATGAACGTGCTGACCTTCCTGCGTGATATCGGCAAGCACTTCTCTGTTAACCAGATGATTAACAAAGAAGCGGTAAAACAGCGTCTGAACCGCGACGACGTGGGGATCTCCTTCACCGAGTTCTCTTACAACCTGCTGCAGGGTTACGACTTCGCCTGCCTGAACAAACTGCACGGCGTGGTGCTGCAGATTGGCGGTTCTGACCAGTGGGGCAACATCACCTCCGGTATCGATCTGACCCGCCGTCTGCATCAGCAGCAGGCTTTCGGCCTGACCGTGCCGCTGATCACTAAATCCGACGGCACCAAATTCGGTAAAACCGAAGGCGGCGCGGTCTGGCTTGATCCGAAGAAAACCAGCCCGTACAAGTTCTACCAGTTCTGGATCAACACCGCGGATGCCGATGTGTATCGCTTCCTGAAGTTCTTCACCTTTATGGACATTGCAGAGATCAATGCCCTGGAAGAAGAAGACAAAAACAGCGGGGCTGCACCTCGCGCCCAGTACGTGCTGGCCGAGCAGGTCACCCGTCTGGTGCACGGTGAAGAAGGTCTGACCGCGGCCAAGCGCATTACTGCCAGCCTGTTTAACGGCAACCTGAGTGAACTGAGCGAAGCCGACTTTGAGCAGCTGGCTCAGGACGGCGTGCCGATGGTCGAAATGGATCGCGGTGCCGACCTGCAACAGGCGTTGGTGGATTCCGAGCTGCAGCCATCCCGTGGCCAGGCGCGTAAAACCATCTCGCAGAACGCAATCACCATCAACGGTGAAAAACAGTCTGACCCGGAATACTCCTTCACCGAAGGCGACATCCTGTTTAACCGTTACACCCTGCTGCGCCGCGGTAAAAAGAACTACTGCCTCGTCTGCTGGAAATAAGTTATCGGAATAGAAAAGCACGGCTTATGCCGTGCTTTTTTTTAGCAAGCACAACACCTGGCGATACCTGAGTCGAAAATGAAAAACATTCTTGCCATCCAGTCCCACGTGGTATTTGGTCACGCCGGTAACAGCGCCGCCGAATTCCCGATGCGCCGCCTGGGCGCCAACGTCTGGCCGTTGAACACGGTGCAGTTCTCCAACCACACGCAATACGGGCAATGGACCGGCACGGTGATGCCCGCCAGCCACCTGAGCGAGATTGTGCAGGGGATTGCGAATATCGGCCAACTGGAGCGCTGTGATGCGGTTCTTAGCGGATATCTGGGCTCGGCTGAGCAGGGCGAACATATTCTTTCCATTGTGCGTCAGGTAAAAGCGGCTAACCCGAAGGCAAAATACTTCTGTGACCCGGTGATGGGTCACCCGGAGAAAGGCTGTATCGTGGCGCCTGGCGTGGCGGAATACCACACGCGCTACGCCATGCCTGCCAGCGATATCATCGCGCCGAACCTGATTGAGCTGGAAATTCTCAGCGGCCACAGCGTAAACAACGTGGACGAAGCCGTGGCGACGGCCCGGGAGCTGATTGCTCAAGGGCCGGAAATTGTGCTGGTGAAGCACCTGGCGCGCGCAGGCTACCAGCAGGATCGTTTTGAAATGCTGCTGGTGACGGCGGACGAAGCCTGGCACATCCATCGCCCGCTGGTGGATTTTGGCGAGCGCCAGCCGGTTGGCGTGGGTGACGTGACCAGCGGCCTGCTGCTGGTTAAGCTGCTGCAGGGGGCAACGCTGCGTGAAGCGCTGGAGCACGTTACGGCGGCGGTGTACGACATTATGGTCGTCACCAAACGCATGGCCGAGTACGAACTGCAGCTGGTCGCGGCTCAGGACGGGATTGCCAAACCCGAACACTATTTCACCGCGGTGAAGCTCTGAAATAAAAAACGCCCTCATTTGAGGGCGTTTAGTTTCTGACAAAGAGGAAAAAAACGTGGTTTTTCCCTCTTTGTAGTTATCAGCCGAAAATCAATGAATTGATTTTCCTATTCTTTTACCGAACTGACTGGTATCACTTCTCTCGCCGACGTTTTGCTATCCAGACCTGATTTAAATCCCTTCGGCGGTCAGCGCCGCAGACACAGCCGGGCGCGCCTTCATGCGCTCAACGTAGGCTTCGATGTTTGTCAGCCCGGCCAGATCCAGCTTCAGGCCATAGGCCCAGCGCAGCACGGTAAACAGGTAGGCGTCCACCACGGTGAAGCGGGTCCCCATCAGCCACTGCTTATCCTGCAGCGACTCGTTCACATAGTGGAATTTCTTCTCCATCTGCTTGCGAACCACGGCCTTGAACTCTTCAGGGGTTGCCGGGTTGAACAGCGGAGAAAAGCCTTTATGCAGCTCGGTTGCCACATAGTTCAGCCACTCCAGCGTGTGGTAGCGAGTCATGCTGCCTGCTGGGGCCAGCAGATGGCGATCGGGCACTTTATCCGCCAGGTATTGCACGATAGCCACGCCCTCGGTCAGCAGAGAGCCGTCATCCAGTACCAGAGCGGGCACCTGTCCTTTGGGGTTAATGGCGAGAAAATCGTCACCGTTTTCGGTGCGCTTGGTCGCGAGGTCAACTTTCACCAGCGAAAAGTCCAGGCCAGATTCACGCAGGATAATGTGTGGGGAGAGGGAACAGGCACCGGGCTTGAAATACAGTTTCATGACGAACTCCTTTAGGGCGCTAAGATAACTTATGTTAGTGCGGACACAGGGAAAAAAAAAGCCGCCAGCTGTGAGGCCGGCGGCTAAATAATCATTTTTCCTGGAGAAATTACGCGGTAGCGGTTTCGTTAACCTTTTCGGCTTTGTCTTCGCTCAGCGTCATGCGGTTCAGCTTCGGCGCGGTCAGCAGCATCAGCACGGCAATCACGCCGGTGACGATACCGATCTGCATGAAGACACGACCGTACACTTCCAGAGACTGCAGCGGGTCAGTCACGTTTTCCGGCACCGCCATTAGGCCTGCAACTTTACCGGCGATGATTGCTGCACCCGCAGTCGTCAGGAACCAGCTGCCCATGATGAAGCCCATCAGGCGCTGTGGTACCAGCTGTGCCACCATTGCGAGGCCCAGGCCGGAGATCATCAGCTCACCAATACTCTGCAGCGCATAGCTCAGAATCAGCCAGTTTACGGACACAATACCCGCTTCGTTAGCGAACTTCGCGCCAACCGGCAGAACCAGGAAGGCGAAGGAGCACAGCACCATCCCGATTGCGAACTTGTGCGGCATCGGCAGGCGGTCGCCCATTTTGTTGTAGATAGCGGCAAGAATCGGGCTACCGATCATGATCCAGAACGGGTTCAGCGCCTGGAACTGCTCGGCTTCGAAAGTGATGCCCAGAATTTCGTGGCCCACGTTGCGAATAGCGAAGAAGTTCAGGGAGGTTGGCATCTGGCTGTAAAGCACGAAGAAGACGATAGCTTCAACCATCAGGATGAAGGCCACGATCATCTTGCGGCGAGCCGCGCCTTTCATCGCAAAAGCTTCTTTCGCGAAGATAATAACGATACCCAGTGCAACGAAGCCCAGCACGGCGCGAGCAATGCCCTGGTTGTGCAGCAGCCAGGTTGCCACGGCAATAAGCACTACAACGCCTGCGATGGTTGCCATCAGCTTACCGAAGTGCACCGGTGCGAAGTCAGGCTTAGAGCCATAGTTCTTCACCCACCTCTTACAGAAGATGAAGTTCACCAGCGTAATCAGCATGCCCACGAAGCTCAGGGAGAACGCGGTGCTCCAGCCATACTGCGCCGCAAGCCATGGGGTGGCGAGCATAGAGAAGAAGGAGCCGATGTTGATGGACATGTAGTACATGGTGAATGCACCGTCCAGACGCGGGTCGTCTTTCTCATAGCAGGTTGACAGCAGCGCGGAAGGGTTAGCCTTGAACAGGCCGTTACCTACGGCGATGGTCGCCATCCCGATATACACCACGCTCACGTCGTGGCCGGAGTAAGCCACAAGGGCGTAACCGATAGCCAGTACGACGGTACCAAGCATGATAACGCGTTTGGTGCCGAGGACTTTATCGCCCAGCCAGCCGCCAATCGCGACCAGGCCATAAACAAGGGCGCTAAAGGAGGAGAACAGCGTGATGGAGTCCGCTTCGGACATGCCCAGCATTTTGACCAGGTAAACGGCCATGATGCCTTGCAGGCCGTAATAGCCGAAACGCTCCCAGAGTTCGATAGAGAAAATCAGGTAGAACGATTTAGGTTGCTTAAAGGCGTTTAGACTAACGCTTTCTGCTGGTTCTTTGTTTGCAGTCGACACATATACCTCTTTTTTTACATCCCGCTTTAATTAAGGGGCTTACTTATGTCTTACCGCATGGGTAAGCATTTTTCTTGTTATTAGGAAGGAAAAACGGGGGGTAATGTTCACTATCCAGGGGTTGCAGGCAAGTGGTTTGTAATATTCTGTTACATATATCCATGGCAAGATAATACGCCATCAGGTGAATTGTTATTCAGCGTTAAATTTTACCAATTCATTTATTATCGATTTTTTGTCTTTTTTCAAAGCGATTTTTTAACATTGTAGTTATATATTCTGCTTATGAAGCTGTGATGCAGTGTTAATGACCACTATATTCAATATGTCTGGCCTATTGTATGGCCGTAGATCCATTATTGCTAACGATAGCAAGGCGTTAGTGGTGATTTCGTTACCTTTACGCAACCTCAGGTTATCAAAGTGATGCAGATCACAAATTTATAGAAATTTCTTATCGCAAAAAAACGATTAACCTGGTGAGCCGATTATTGAGCGGACAATATAAAATCATCCCGCGTTATTTCCGGCATAAAAGTGTGCAAAAAGGGCGTTTATAAGGCAGGGAAGTACAGAGGAAGCCCGAGGCTGGCCCCGGGCGAGGCGATCAGGCGTCAACCTTCTCTTTAAATTCGCAGAGATCTTCGATAATGCATGAGCCACAGCGCGGCTTGCGCGCGATGCAGGTATAGCGGCCATGGAGGATCAGCCAGTGATGGCAGTTGACCTTAAATTCTGCCGGAACCACCTTCAGCAGTTTTTCCTCTACCTGCTCGACGTTTTTCCCGGCAGCAAACTGAGTGCGGTTACACACCCGGAAGATATGGGTATCGACGGCAATCGTTGGCCATCCGAAGGCCGTGTTCAGCACGACGTTGGCGGTTTTACGGCCTACGCCCGGCAGCGCCTCAAGCGCCGCCCGGTCCTCAGGGACTTCGCCACCGTGCAGGTCAAGCAGCATGCGGCAGGTTTTGATCACATTCTCCGCTTTGCTGTTAAACAGGCCGATGGTTTTGATGTACTCCTTTACGCCGTCTACCCCAAGCGCCAGCATCGTCGCCGGGGTATTGGCGACAGGGTACAGCTTTGCCGTCGCCTTGTTGACGCTGACGTCGGTGGCCTGAGCGGACAGCAGAACCGCAATCAGCAGCTCAAAAGGGCTGCTGAAATTGAGTTCGGTTGTCGGATGAGGATTGTTGTCTCTCAGGCGGGTGAGGATCTCAACGCGCTTGCTGTTATTCATTAAGCCTTCTCTGCATTGCCTGCTACGGCGGCGGCGCTTTCGCGGGCGCGACGTGCCTTCATTTTTTCATCAATGAGGTATTTTATCGCCAACAGCATACCGAGGCCAATAAAGGCGCCCGGCGGCAGCATGGCGAGCAGGAAAGGCGTGTCGGTATGGAAGACTTCAATGCGCAGCACTTTCGCCCAGTTGCCAAGCAGACCGTCCGCGCCGTCAAACAGGGTGCCGTTACCAATAATCTCGCGAATCGAGCCTAAAACAAACATTGCGCTGGTCGCGCCCAGCCCGGTGGCAAACCCATCCAGCGCGGCATAAGGCACGCTGGCTTTTGCCGCGTAGGCTTCGGCTCGCCCGACGACGATACAGTTGGTGACGATGAGCGGGATAAAGATCCCCAGCGACTGGTAGAGCCCAAATGCATAAGCGTTGATCAGCATCTGCACGATACTGACCACCGAGGCGATGATCAGCACGTACACCGGAATACGAATCTCAGCGGGCACCCAGCGGCGCAGGGCGGAAATTGTCCCGTTGGTCAACGTCAGTACCAGCGTGGTTGCCAGCCCAAGCCCGAGGGCGTTGGTGGCGGTGGAGGTGACGGCCAGCAGCGGGCAAAGGCCCAGCAGCTGAACCAGCGCCGAGTTATTTTTCCACAGCCCGTTTACCAGGACGCGTTTTGTTTCGCTCATTGTTGTTCTCCACAGGCCGGCAATTCGTTGAGCTGCGCGGGCAGGGTTTCTGCAAACAGGCCAGCGCGCTTAACGGCATTGACTACCGCGCGCGGGGTAATGGTTGCCCCGGTAAACTGCGTGAACTGCCCGCCGTCTTTTTGGACCGCCCAGCTCGGGTCATTGCTGCCCTGAATGCGTTTGTTAGCAAAGTGGGTGATCCAGTCGCTGAGACGCAGTTCTATTTTATCCCCAAGCCCCGGCGTTTCGTGGTGTTCGGTCACGCGGGTGCCGAGGATGGTGCCGTTAAAATCGGCGGCAACCAGAATCTGTATAGCACCAGAATAGCCGTCCGGCGCGGTGGCTTCCATGACAACGGCAACGGGCTTATCGCCTTTACGCGCCACATAAATATGTCGGGCGCCTTTGCCGAGCGGGGAGTCCTTCACCACCAGGCAGCTGTCCTGAATAGGGTTATCGTAGACGTCATCGGCAATCACCTGATCAAATAACATTTTTTGCTGCAGCGCCGATTGCTGGGCAATTGTCGGTTTGGTGAGTTCGTTGACCAGCGCCGTCAGCCCGGTAAACAGAGCGGCAAACAGCGCCAGGGCTACGCCATGCTTTTGCATTGTTTTAAACATAGCGTCTCCTTAGCGGTGGCCGTACGCGCGAGGGCGGGTGTAGTAGTCGATCAGCGGCACGGTAATATTACCTAGCAGCACGGCGAACGCCACGCCGTCCGGGTAGCCGCCGTAAGTGCGAATCAGCCAGACCAGCAGGCCAACCAGCGCCCCGAAAATCAGTCGTCCACGGTTGGTCGTCGAGGCGGTGACCGGGTCAGTCAGGATAAAGAACGCACCGAGCATGGTCGCACCGGAGAACAGATGCACCATCGGCGACAGGCATTTTTCCGGGGCAATAACCCAGCCGAGCGTGGAGCAGACGACCAAAGCTACCAGGAAGCCCGCCGGGATATGCCAGCGAATGGTGCCGCGCCACAGCAGGAACAGACCGCCCGCCAGATAAGCCAGGTTAACCCACTGCCAGCCGAGGCCCGCCAGCGCGCCGCCATAGATTGGCGCACTCAGAAGTTGCTCTGCGGAGTGCCCCGCGTGCAGACCGGTTTTGAAGGTGTCCAGCGGCGTGGCCTGGCTGATGCCGTCCACGCCCATGCGCAGCGTATCCATGGTACCGCCGGTGGCGGTTGCGCCGTGGAAAATCACCTGCAGGCTGTCAACAAAACCCGGTACGCTGGCGGCAATGGACTGCGGCGGCAGCCAGGAGGTCATCTGCACCGGGAAAGCAATCAGCAGCACAACGTAGCCAATCATCGCCGGGTTAAACGGGTTGTTGCCAAGGCCGCCATAGAGCTGCTTGGCAATGATGATGGCAAACACCATCCCGACAACCACCATCCACCATGGCGCGAGAGGCGGAATACTGATCCCCAGCAACAGGCCGGTGAGCAGCGCCGAGTTATCGGCAAGGTGGTTTTGTACGGATTTTTTGCGCAGACGCAGCACCAGCGCTTCGGCGACCATAGCGCTGACGATCCCCAGTACAACCTGAATCAGCGTTCCCCAGCCAAACCAGTACCACTGCATCGCGATGCCGGGCAGGGCTGCGAGACAAACCAGCATCATAATCCGCGCGGTGCTGCGCTGATTATGGGTAAACGGGGAGCTTGCGATTTTAAAAACCATTTATTCCTCTGGAGACATCTGAGCGGCTTTACGCGCCTGAACGCGGGCAATTGCCGCAGCCACTGCAGCTTTGCGTGGATCTTGTTCTTCTTGTGGGGCTGATTGTTCGCTTTCCGCTTTCTGCGCCGCTTTGCGAGCTTTGGCTCGGGCAATGGCAGCTTCAACGGCGGCTTTGCGCGGGTCAACGACTTCTGGCTCAGGGCTTTCTGCGTTTTGCG
This sequence comes from Cedecea sp. Ae19-4, assembly GCF_059801165.1. NCBI lineage: Bacteria > Pseudomonadati > Pseudomonadota > Gammaproteobacteria > Enterobacterales > Enterobacteriaceae > Cedecea > Cedecea sp. Ae19-4. The sequence goes on from NZ_JBCHWG010000001.1 coordinate 1,157,642, forward strand.
CCGCTTTGCGGGCCTTGGCTCGGGCAATGGCAGCTTCAACGGCGGCCTTACGCGGGTCAACGGCTTCTGGCTCAACGGCAGCTGGCTCAGGGCTTTCTGCGTTTTGTGCGGCTTTGCGAGCCTTGGCACGGGCAATGGCGGCCTCAACGGCGGCCTTACGCGGGTCAACGGCTTCTGGCTCAACGGCAACTGTCTCAGGGCTTTCTGCGTTTTGTGCGGCTTTGCGAGCCTTGGCACGGGCGATCGCGGCTTCAACGGCAGCCTTCCGCGGATCGGTTTCGGTGCTGCTCGCCGATTCTGCCTGTAGCGCTTTCTCTGCCTGGCGCGCGCGCGCTTCAGCTTTACGGGCTTCGCGGGCGGCAATCATTTCGCTATTATCCGGCGTACTGCCGGCTTTCACCACTATATTCACCACTATAGGTTCGTCGCTGGCCTGCGCTTTTTTGCTTTTTACGCGGGCAAGTGCGGCCTGAATGGCATCGTTATCTTTTGCCGTCGGCTGAACCGCGGCATTTTTATGGCGCTCAAGGCGAGCAGCTTTCTCACGCTCCAGCCTTTCCTGCCGTGCCTCAAAGCGAGCCTTAGCCTCAACGGTGCGTTTGGCTTCCAGCTCAATCTCACGGATTTCGGCCTTTTCCTGGCGGAAGTACTGCACCAGCGGAATATTGCTCGGGCAAACGTAGGCGCAGGCCCCGCATTCGATACAGTCAGACAGGTTGTAGGCGGTGGCTTTGTCGTGCTGCTGGCCTTTGCTGAACCAGTACAGCTGCTGCGGCAGCAGATCGGCCGGGCAGGAGTCCGCGCAGGCGCTGCAGCGAATACAGCCTTGTTCTTCTTCCTGCTCGCCCATTTCAGCCGGAGACGGGGCCAACAGGCAGTTGGTAATTTTCACTACCGGCACATCAAGCCACGGCAGGGTGAAGCCCATCAGCGGCCCACCCATAATCACTTTCTGATCCTGTCCTGGGCGGAAGCCCGCAAAACTGAGCAGGTGGCTGACCGGCGTGCCCAGACGCGCCCAGACGTTGCCCGGCTGAGTTATGGATTCACCAGTTAAAGTGACGACACGCTCGGTCAGCGGTTCGCCGTCGATGACCGCACGTTTAATGGCATACGCGGTGCCGACGTTCTGCATCAGAATGCCAATGTCGGACGAACGGCCCCCGTGGGGCACCTGCTTGCCGGTTAAAATCTGCGTCAGCTGCTTGGCGCCGCCGGACGGGTATTTCGTCGGGATGACCCGCAGCTGCATATCGTGGCTATTAGCCAGCACCGCCCGCATCATGGAGATCGCCTGCGGCTTGTTGTCCTCAATGCCAATAAGAATGCGCTGTGGCTTTAGAATATGGGCCAGAATGCGCACGCCTTCGATAATTTGCGCGGCACAGTCCTGCATCAGGCGGTCGTCGGCGGTAATGTAGGGCTCGCATTCGGCGGCGTTCACGATCAGCGTGTCAATTTTATCGCCGCCGCCCTGCAGTTTGCTGCCGGTCGGGAACCCTGCGCCGCCCAGCCCGGCCACGCCGAACTGGTGAATGCGTTCAATAAGGGCTTCACGGCTCTGGCAGCGGTAGTCGCTCCAGCCGTCTCGTTCAATCCAGCGGTCCTCACCGTCAGCATCAAGAATGACGCTAAGTTCGGCGAGGGCAGAAGGATGCGCGGTTGAGTGCGGCTCAATAGCCTTAATGGTGCCGGAGGTTGGAGCGTGTACCGGCAGCATACGCCCGCGTCCACGGGTCAGAGGCTGGCCGCGCAGCACATAATCACCGGGTTTGACGCACAGTTCACCTTCCGCGCCGATGTGCTGCTTCAGCGGAATCACGAGCTGGGAGGGCAGCGGAACCTGGCGCAGCGGCGTGCCGTTGGACTGGGTTTTCATCTCCGGGGGATGAATGCCGCCGTCAAAGTCCCAAATTCTGTCTTTTTTAAAGCGATTGAAGATATTAAGCATGGTTATCCGCCGGGATCATACGCACCGGGATGGTCTGCAAATCCCATTTCCAGCTTTCGGTCGTCGGGCTGACGGGGATCAGGTCGATGCAGCGGGTAGGGCAAGGGTCGACGCAAAGGTTACAGCCTGTGCACTGGTCGCTGATCACGGTATGCATGGCGCGGGTCGCGCCTACAATCGCGTCAACGGGGCAGGCCTGAATGCATTTTGTGCAGCCGATGCAGTTTGCTTCGTCAATCACGGCGAGCATGCGCACCGGCTCTGCGGCGGTGGCATCGCCGTCAATCGGCTGGGGCTCCACGTTCAGGGCGCTGGCAATCTTCAGCATTACGGCTTCGCCGCCCGGCGCGCAAAGGTTGATTTTCGCGCCCTGGTTGCCAACGGCCTCTGCGTAAGGACGGCAGCCTGGGTAACCGCACTGGCCGCACTGGCTCTGGGGCAGCAGTTCGTCAATGCGGTCAACAATCGGATCTTCTTCTACTTCAAAGCGGCGAGAGGCATAGCCCAGGATCAGGCCGAACAGCAGCCCCATCAGCGTGACCGAAATAATAGCCATCCACAACGTTGTCATCAGAACTTCACCAGCCCGCTAAAGCCCATAAAGGCGAGGGCCATCAGGCCTGCGGTTACCAACGCGATAGCGTTGCCGCGAAACGGGGCTGGAATATCGGCTACAACCATACGCTCGCGAATGGCCGCGAACAGCACCATCACCAGCGAGAAGCCAAGCGCGGCGGAAAAGCCGTACACCGCCGACTGCAGGAAGTTATGGCCCAGATTGATGTTGAGCAATGCCACGCCGAGTACGGCGCAGTTGGTGGTGATCAGCGGCAGGAAGATCCCCAGCAGGCGATAAAGCGCGGGGCTGGTTTTACGCACCACCATTTCGGTGAACTGCACGACAACCGCGATAACCAGGATAAACGCCAGGGTGCGCAGGTAGATCAGGTCCAGCGGCACCAGGATAAGTTCGTCAATGATCCACGCAAAAATAGAGGCGAGCGTCATCACGAAGGTGGTCGCCAGCCCCATGCCGATGGCGCTTTCCAGTTTTTTGGAAACCCCCATAAACGGACACAGACCAAGGAACTTCACCAGCACGAAGTTATTGACCAGCACGGTACCCACAAAGAGCAACAAATAATCTGACATGATTCGACCTGAAACAAAAAAAGCCGCCTATTATCGACGAATCGGCGGGCGGCGACAACGGGCTATCTATAGGGTTATTACGGGTTAATGAAGGTCTGCTTCACTCGCTTCGAACGCTTCAAATAAGGCACCAGTAATGCCGCTGCAAGCAAAGAAGGCAGCAGCAGTTGAACCGCGACCTTGTCGCTGACCGGCGAAAATGCGAAGGATTTAATCGCCAGCAGCACGGTGAGCAGCAGCCACAAAATATAATGACGGACCACATTCTGGCGGCGTTTAAAGAACGCGATAGTCAGCCAGAGGGTATAGGCCCACATTGCCATCGCACAGGCGACGGACAGGCTGAACAACAGCGTTGTTTTTGCGTCTGCGCTGCCCAGCGCCTCGCGGGCTGCCGGGGACAGAATCATCATCAGGAAACTTAACAGCGCCACCGAGCTGCTGAGCAACGACATCAGCAGCCAGGCCAAAGGGGCAAGGAGCCAGCCGGCAATGCGCGGGGGTTGGGGCGTCGTCATGTGTCCTCCCGATTTTAAATAAGGTGAATAAAGCGGGGGGATTATAAGGGATTTTGCCGCTAATGCTACCGGCAGCGGCTATACAACGTAACGCCAGACCGTTTTCGGCACACATCCAAGGTCAAAAAGACGTCCGCCGGAGGCCAGTTCGGCCCTGCGGTGATCGGCCGCGCGGTACATATTCATGATTTCCTGGCTGTCGGTCAGGGTGTAATTCAAGTGATCAAAAAGCTTTTCCAGATTTTCCTGTGAGCTTATTTTGCGGAATTTCATCAGGTAGTCCAGGGCACTGAGAGGTGTTGCATTTTCCATGGCGGGTATCAATTAATCACGGTCGGCGGATTGAGAGGCGATGATAATCGCAAACTCGGTCGCGACTTAGCGCTATTATTACTCAACGGAACAATTAGGAGTTTTCTTTGCAATATCCAGGAATATCGCGTCCTGGACTACATAAAAATCTCCTTAATTTTAATTTACCCTGGCCGTTCGGGCTAAATGAAGACAGTCATTTAAAGCCATAATAACTGTCTGGATGATTAGCAATAATGGCGGTCTTATGCCTGGGCAATGCGCAATCCAGAAACTTGCTGTTGTCGCCCACCGGGGGATAAGGTGAAATGCCGGAGTTCATTAAAGAGAGGAAAACACATGAGTGATACCATCCGCGTCGGGCTTATCGGTTACGGTTATGCCAGCAAGACTTTTCATGCACCGCTGATTTCCGGTACGCCAGGAATGATCCTCGCCGCAGTTTCCAGTAGCGATGGTGAAAAAGTGCACGCTGACTGGCCGGGGATGACGGTCGTGTCCGATCCTCAGCACCTGTTTAAAGATCCCGCCATCGATCTGATTGTCATTCCTACCCCGAATGACACCCACTTCCCGCTGGCTAAAGCTGCGCTGGAAGCCGGAAAACATGTCGTCGTTGATAAGCCTTTCACCGTCACGCTATCCCAGGCGCGGGAGCTGGATGCGCTGGCTAAAAAGCTCGGCCTGCTGCTGTCCGTGTTCCACAACCGCCGTTGGGATAGCGACTTCCTGACGGTGAAAAATTTGCTGGCGGAAGGGACGCTCGGCGAAGTGGCCTATTTTGAATCCCACTTTGACCGCTACCGCCCGCAGGTACGTAACCGCTGGCGTGAACAGGCGGGCGTCGGCAGCGGTATTTGGTACGATCTTGGGCCGCATCTGCTTGATCAGGCCATCACTCTGTTTGGGCTGCCAGTCAGCCTGACCGTGGACCTCGCGCAGCTTCGCGCCGGGGCGCAGGCGACCGACTACTTCCACGCCGTGCTGGCTTATCCGCAGCGTCGTGTCGTGCTGCATGGCACGCTGCTGGCGGCGGCGGAAACGGCGCGTTACATCGTGCACGGCACGCGTGGGAGCTACATTAAATACGGCCTTGATCCGCAGGAAGATCGCCTGAAAGCGGGCGAACGACTGCCACAGGAAGACTGGGGTTACGACATGCGCGACGGCGTGCTGACCCTGGCACAGGGCGAGATAATGGACGAGCAGACGCTACTGACCGTGCCAGGTAACTATCCGGCTTATTACGCGGGAGTGCGTGATGCTCTGGCCGGTAAAGGCGAGAACCCTGTCCCGGCAGCCCAGGCGATTCAGGTCATGGAACTGATTGAGCTGGGCATCGAGTCCGCGAAAAAGCGCGCGACGCTGAACCTTGTCTGAAAATGCCCCTCACCGCGCCCGGTGAGGGTTAACCGTTAATGCAGATTGTTAAAGTTGTAGGTGAAAGTCAGGCTGAAGCGGACATCGCGGCGGCTGCTGTCGCTGGGTAAATCAGCCAGTGGCCTCGCCGCCTCAACGGAGACAGTATAGTGGCGGCTGTCGCCCACCGTTACCCCGGTTGCAATCGAGGCCAGACGCTGATGACGGAAGCCCGGCTGATTGAACCAGGTCTGGGCGGTATCGGCCACGACATAGGGCTGCACCGTGTTAATCCACACGCCCTGATCGAGACTATGGAGATAGCGCATTTCAACCTGCCCGCCGTAGCCGTAATCTCCGCTGGCCTCGCCGTCAGGATATCCCCGGCCAAAACGCTGCGCCCCGAAGCTTACGCGCTCAGCTTCGGGCAAATTATTGTTTGACCAGTCCCCCTCCAGCGACGTACTCAATCGCCATTTAGGCGCGACCAGCCAGGCGGCATCGACGTTGCCCTTCCAGCGCGTAAAGTTGAGATTAGTGTTTAATCCCGGCGTGACGCTGGCCCCAAAGGCATCAATACCCTTACGCAGGGTCAGGCGTGCGCTCCAGTTGGCGGTGTCGTACTCGCGGTAGCCCCAGGCCGAAAACTCTGCCGCCGGGTAGCGAGCGCGCTGGCTGACGCCGGGCAAATCAATGGTATTGCCGAAGCCGCTGGCGCGCAGCGCATAATCGTCGCGCTTATCGACATAATCCAGCCCGCCGCTGACCGAAAACTGCTTCTTGCGCTCAAGCAGCAGCGGGTAGCTGAAGGCTATTCCCCCGGTGTACTGGGTGGTTTTTTCCTTTGCGTCGATAGAAATGTTCTGCGGCAAATAAAGCAGCGGCGTGTAGTCGCTGGGGTTTTCACGATAGAAGCTGCCTTTCAACTGCATCAGCAGGCCGTTATCGGTGAGGTATTGCTGATAGTTGGCCCCAAAGTAGGTTTTTTTCGTGCTGCTATCCAGCGGCACCAGCGTGGCAAGCCCCAGCTGATCGCCGTGGCTGGTGAGGTTGCTGAGCGTGCCGTTAATCAGCGCCAGGTTTGAGCCTTTGCGCGTGTCTATCGTGGAGGAAATATCCCAGATATGCGGCTGCGTGGCGTCGACTTTCATATCCGCCGCGCCATAAATGTTGTCAGGTAGCGCGGCATTGGCCTCCACTTTTGTCGCCGGCGTGCGCTGCATCAGCAGGCTGTAGCGGTCAAATGTGGCCTGACTGAGGGGTTTTTCATTCATCATTAGCGCCGACAAACGGCTTAAGCGTTCGCCCGTATTAGCGTTATCGCTTTTGATGTTGCTGTGCGCAATATAGCCTTCAACCAGCACAATACGCACCGTGCCATCATGGAAATTGTCGCTCGGCAGGTAAGCGTAGGACAGCGGCAGGCCATCCTGCTGATAGCGCTGGGTAATGTTATTGGTCAACGTTATCAACTGGGCCAGCGGGACTGTTTTGCCGACCAGCGGCATAAACGGCTGAACCAGCGAGTCGAGTTTATAGCGCGTGCCGCCAATAAACTGCAGATGTTTCACCGTAATCGGCGTCTGCGGGGTTAACTTCGGAACCGGCAGCGGGGTTTTTACTTCTGGCTGTTTTTGCGGTGCAGCAGGTATGGCAAGAGAACGAGCAGCTTTTGCGGGGTTATTAGGGTCGATAAGCGTGGGGGACATATCGGCATAGCTGATACTCAGCGTAGCGCCATAAAGCAACACGATACCCAGACGAGTGTCCATAGTGATCTCCCTTAACTGCGCAGCGAAGAAGATGCTGTGAAAAAAGTGCTCCCGCCGTTACCACGGGAGCACATGTGCCATAGTGAGCACTATTTGGTTTTCAAAAGACCGCTGACCGCGCCGGTAAGCCCGACTTGCTGGCCTGAACTTGTGCTACTGCCTGTCGCACTGGCGTTGACATTGGTGGTTAGCGAAGAGGTCAGGCCGCTCACTGTGGTGCCAAGGCCGGTCACCAGGCCATTGCCCCCCACGCCGAGCGAGCCAGAAGCCCCCGCTGAAACGGAGCCTGAGCTGCTGCCGGTTTGCACTGGTTTCACCAGCGCTCCGCTGTCAGTCACCACCTGCCCGGTATTCTGGACAACCTGGCCCACGCCGCTGAGAGAAGGGTTGCTGCCGCTTATATTGGTCCCCAGACCGCTGACGGCTCCCCCTGTGGTGGTCAGCAGGTTACTGACTGGCGTACCCAGCCCGGTAGCCCCGCCCACGGCCTGAGTGGCTTTCTGCGTATCTGAAAGGGTGGTGTTAACCAGCCCCGTAGCGCCAGTTGTCAGGTTGGACACGCCAGGGCTTTGTACCGTTTGAGTCAGGGCATTCCCTGTACCGGTCACGACTTGCCCCGCAGTATTGACCAGTCCACCTGCGGCACCAGTTACCCCGCCGACTGGCGTATTGGCTGTGGAGCTTGCGAGATTAGTCCCGACTGCTGAAACGGTTGTCCCAAGGCCAGACACGGCATTGGTCGCACCGGTCACGGTGGTGCCCACCCCGTTAGGGTTGTTAGCATTGCCAAGGCCATTCACTACGCCGTTGCCGACGGTTGAAATGGCGCTGCCGGTGCCGTCCACGGCCACGGCAACCGTGGAGGTGACAGGATTATTCACCGGTAACTGAGAACCTACGCCGCTGACGGTACTGCCAACGCCGCTTACGACGCCGCCGGCATCGCCGATAATGTTATTACCTGCACTATTAGCGACGGTTGTTCCGCCTCCTGTGCCTCCACCAGTACCGCCACCGGTTCCACCTCCGCCCGAACCGCCACCTGTTCCAGTACCTGTACCAGTACCTGTACCAGTACCTGTACCTGTTCCAGTACCTACACCTGTTCCAGTACTGCCACCCGAGCCGGTTCCTCCACCGGAACCGCTACTCCCCGAGCCGCTACCGCCATTGCTTGCGGTGTCTGTGCCCGTGGTGCCGGCAGACCCGGCTGTTTTCGCCGTATTGTGCGAACTCCCGCCGCCGCCGCTACAGGCCGACAGGGAGAAGGCAAGAAGTACCGCCATCGCAATAGCGCTGAGGCGGCCAAAGTTATTTGAGCGCATAGCAATACTCCACTATTAGCACGCCGGACGGCGTATTAATAAGTGTATGGCGTATTTGAATCACTGCCACATCACGGCTCATATAATATGAATTTAAATTTCCAAATGAGATTTTTGTCGTATTTCTGCATTTTGAAATTGAATGGTTTTTATATTAAATTTTTAATTATCATTAGGTTATATTTTTACCAAAAGGTAAAAAAAATTTTATGGCAATTACCTTGATTTACGATGAAATGTCTTCTTTAAATAGCTATAAAATTAAGCCGTGCTGTATTCATATTTTAGTTTCAGTTTCGCTTAATCGATAACGTTTCGCTTTAAGATAAAGCGACATGAACCCACTGTGCATTTTTTGGAAGTTTGCAGAATTGTTAACTCGCCAGCGCGGCCGATTTGTTGCAAAGTAACAGCCAAAATGATGTCTGGCAGGTAGAGGAACAGGATGGGTTGGCTACAAAAACTAAAAATTGATAATTTTTTACTGATAATGATTGGCGTGGTGATCGTGGCATCGCTGTTCCCGTGCGAGGGGATAGTGAAAACCGGGTTTGAATACCTGACGACGTTTGCCATCGCGCTGCTCTTCTTTATGCATGGGGCAAAACTCTCCCGCGATGCCATTGTGGCGGGCATGGGGCACTGGAAACTTCATTTAGTGGTGTTTCTCAGTACCTTTGCGCTGTTCCCGCTGCTGGGGCTGGCGATGGGATTCCTCTCTCCGGCTATTCTGAGTCAGCCGCTGTATATGGGCTTCCTCTATCTTTGTGCGCTGCCCGCCACGGTGCAGTCAGCCATCGCCTTTACTTCGGTTGCCGGGGGTAACGTGGCGGCGGCTGTGTGTAGCGCTTCTGCATCCAGCATCCTGGGGATCTTCCTCTCGCCCGTTCTGGTTGGGGCGCTGATGCAGACTCAGGAAGGGGCAACCGACACGCTGCATGCCATTGGCAAAATCATTATGCAGCTGATGGTGCCGTTTGTTATCGGGCACCTTTCCCGGCCGCTGATTGGCAAATGGGTGGATCGTCATAAAAAGCTGATTGGCCTGACCGACCGGTCGTCCATTTTGCTGGTCGTCTATGTGGCGTTTAGCGAAGCGGTAGTCGAAGGCATTTGGCATCAGGTCAACGGTTTCTCGCTGCTGATGGTGCTGGCCTGCTCGCTGGTGCTGCTGGCGATTGTGCTGGTGGTGAATACGCTGGCGGCGCGCCTGCTGGGCTTTAATACGGCTGACGAGATTACTATCGTGTTTTGCGGGTCGAAGAAAAGTCTGGCCAACGGCGTGCCGATGGCAAATGTGCTGTTCCCGGCAAGTGCGGTGGGGATGATGGTGCTGCCGCTGATGATTTTCCACCAAATCCAACTGATGGTTTGCGCCGTTCTGGCTCAGAGCTATGCCCGCAAAACGGCCGAACAAAAACGGCAGCTGGAATCCGCGTCCTGACGCCAGCCGCCGGTATTTTTACGCCGCCTTAACCTTAGCGATAAGCGCCTGTTTTTCGGCTTCGCTCAGGAACGCAATCTTCAGTCCATTCTCCTGCGCGGTGCGAATGTGCGCCGCGCTGAGGCCGGCCTGAGGTGCCGCGACGTTATACTCATGAATAATATCGATGCCCTGAACCGCCGGGTCATCGGTATTGATCGTGGCCAAAACGCCGCGATCGAGGAAGGCGATCAGCGGGTGTTTGTCCAGGGCCGCAACGGTGCTGGTCTGAATATTCGACGTCAGGCAGGACTCAATCCCGATTTTATGTTCCGCCAGGAAATCCATCAGCGCCGGATCTTCAACTGCTTTTACGCCGTGACCGATACGCTCCGCGCCCAGCTCGCGGATAGCCTGCCAGATGCTCTCCGGCCCGGCAGCTTCGCCGGCATGCACGGTGATCCGCCAGCCAGCATCCCGCGCACGATTAAAGTGATTCAGGAACAGGCTGCCCGGGAAGCCAAGTTCGTCTCCGGCTAAGTCCAGCGCGGTAATGCTGTCGCGGTGGGCGAGCAGGGCGTTCAGTTCCGCTTCACAGGCGGCTTCACCAAAGGTTCGGCTCATAATGCCGATCAGGCGGGCTTCAACGCCAAAGTCGCGGCAGCCCTGGCGTACACCTTCAATTACGGCTTCAACCACGCCGGCCACCGGCAGGTTATGGCTCATCGCCATATAGCCTGGGGAGAAACGCAGCTCCACGTAGTGCAGGCCGTTGCGAGCGGCATCTTCAATATTTTCCCAGGCGACGCGGCGGCAGGCCTCGAGATCGCCCAGCACTTTTACGCCCCAGTCCAGCTTCTGCAGGAAACTGACCAGGTCCGGTGCAGTCTCAACGACCTGAACGTGTGGACGCAGGGTTTCGAGGGTGTTGGCAGGTAAAGATAAATTAAACTGGCGGCCGAGATCGAGGATAGTTTGCGCACGAATATTGCCATCAAGGTGGCGGTGCAAATCGGTTAACGGCAGGGTGGTATCAATCATGGTCGCACTCTTTTTTTGATTAAAGTGCGGCGTATTATAAAAAGAAATGGGGGGCAATTGCTACGGCTGTCAGCATTTTGTTGCGCAAACGTCCCTGTCGCGCTTTTGCCGAGAAAAATTACTGCAGCGTTAGCTTGTAGCCAAGATGGCTGGCCTCAAAACCAAGGTTGTCATAAAAGCGGTGCGCATCCGTCCGTGTTTTGTCCGTAGTGAGCTGTACGAGGTGACAGCCTCTTTCTTTGCACTGCTGGACGGCCCAATCCACCATCTGTTTGCCAAATCCCGTCCCTCTCTGTGAACGCGCAATGCGTACCGCTTCAATCTGGCCGCGCCACGCGCCTTTGCGCGCTAAGCCCTGAATAAAGGTCAGCTGTAACGTCCCGATGACCTCATCTCCGGATACGGCTACGGCAAGTAGCTGGTTTGGGTCGGCATCGATGGCATGAAAAGCCTCAATGTAGCGCTGATCTAAGGGAAGGCTGGGATCTTCTCTCAGGCGGCCCAGAATGTCGTCGGCTAACAGCGTGATAATGGCGGGAACATCGGCAAGCTGTGCTTTACGAAAAAGTATCTCGTTCATTGGCTGGTTTCCATCAGGGGAAAGAAGGCTTGTGCCGGCAAATGTTAGCACAGCCAGCTTTAGGGGCTGGCTGTTTTTGGGTTTTATAAAAAGTTGTTTGTAAGCATATTTAAATAAAAAAGATCTTTTTATTCGCCTGTTTCACTGACGGCTGCCAACCCATATTTAATCGCGCAGGTAGCTATAAACGTCGGCATAAACTGGTCAATCAAGAAACGCGGGTTGGGCTGCTTATCTTCATAAAAACCGGCCAGTGCGAAACCCGCTTCAAGCTGTCCGCCGATCTGCTCTTCCAGTGAATGGCCGAAGACGAACGCTTCTCCCCGAGCCTGTTTCGCGGCCAGCTCGTCGGCCGTGAGATCATTGACGTCAGAATAGGGCAGGCTGAATCTTGGACGGATAACGCCTTGTTCGGCATAGTTGGCTGCACGATCGCCGATGAAAACAACCGGATTAAAAAAGCTGGATAACAGCTTTCCGCCGCTTGCTAAAATCCGGTAACAGCCGTGCCAGATGGGGCGAATATCCGGCACGTACTGGTTAGATATCGGGTGGATAATGTAGTCAAAGCTTTTATCCGCGAAACGGGACAGATCGCGCATATCGCCCTGGACAAATGTCAGCTTCAGATTGTCCCGTTGCGCAACAAAGCGGTCTTTATTGAGCTGCTCCTGCGATAAATCATATACGGTGACTTCCGCCCCGGCGGCGGCGAGCACCGGTGCCTGCTGCCCCCCGGCAGACGCCAGGCAGAGAATGCGTTTTCCCTGCACGTTCGGTAGCCAGCTGGCAGGGAGCTTGCCTGGCGTTAAATGAATCTGCCACTCGCCGCGGCGGGCTTGTGCAATGATGTCGGCACCGACAGGCCGGGACCATTCGCACTGCTGGCGGGCAAGGGCATCCCATGCGGCGCGGTTGTGCTCGAGTAAGTCGGAAGAGTGGGTAAATGTATCAGGCATCTTATTTTCCTCTGGGGAGTGAAAAGCAGAGCCAGGGAATAGTGGCGAGATGTGCGGCATAAGCCGCAGCCGAAACTGGAATAATAAACAGCAATGCGTATTCACACTGGCATAAGTCAGGCAGAGCGCATTAGTTGTTCATTTCGTTGCAAACCTCGGGAGGGATTCAATAAAAAAACTGAGTCTAGTTTCGGCAGGCGGGACTGTCAACGGCCTTACGTGGGGAAAGCGTTTGGTTATTCCCGGTCGGGCTCAGGCACTTTTGCACCTGAGCCACCTCCTCAATCTTTCCGTAATGGCGCCTGGAACAGCTCGTGCTGCATGGCGCTTATATTCTCCAGCCAACTGAGCGGTTTTCCCGCCCGGCTGTCTTCAATCTCGGCATACCGCGGCGTCGAGAGTGAAAAATCGAGGTTGGCCCGCATCCAGTGCGCCATCCCCTCAACGTACCGACGAATGCTTTCCCGCTGCGTCTGCGTCAGCGGCGTCTCTTCCAGCAGCGTTTCAAGCCGATGGCGTGTTTCCATGAACAGGTTCTGTCGGTCGAGAACGAGACCATAAATGCGGGTCACCGCCTCTGCGCGGGAGCAGCCTGCGTTTTGCTCCAGGACCAATACCAGGTTATTCACATCCCCGCGTGATCGCTCTTTCTCGAAAGAGAAGAGGTCATTACTCATGCAAATCACGTCGATGGTGCAGTTTTTTAGCAACTGTAGCTCGAGGCTGTCGGCAATGATGGCCGGAATTTCATCATTGAGGCAGAACTCAATGATATCCAGCACGACCCTCACGGCACCGGTATCACGGCGTATCTCAACAAAAGTCAGCAAGCCCGGTAAGGCACTTTTATTTCTGGCCGTGACTTCCCAGCGCAGCGAGCTGAGATAGTTACGAATATTTTGGCTAAAGCGCCGCTGCTGTTCTGTACTCAGGCGCCGGGCATATTCCTGCCAGAGTGAAACAAAAGCGCGTTCAACCGGGCTTTGCGGCGAGAGTTTGCCTTCCGCGTTCGGCAGGGCAAGTCGCAGCAGACGGTCGAGGATCAGATCGGCCTGATCTTTCTGATGGCCCAGGCAGCACTCATCTAACTGATCGTCGAATAAAAATAGCCATACCAGCCAGTTAATCGCTACCTTCAGATCGTCTTGTGCGGCGTATGGATAAGCTTTGGCGGTAAGTTGTGAAAACCCTGAGCGATCAAGTCGCTCGATGGCCTGTTCCCCCTGGACTAAACCCATCTCGACTAACCAGCGGCGGGATTCCGCCCAGCTGTTATCGTGGCTGGGATTCATATGGGTGGTGAAAGGGCAATAGAATTCGGGGAGAGGAAGTGCGCTCATCATTATTTTCCCAAAAGTAAGTCTGAGTCAGCAGTCTGGAGCTGGTTATGCCAGTTTTCAGGGCGTAATGAACGGGACTTCTCCATGATGGTCATAAACCAGGCGGCAAACGTTTCTGGTCGCTGAGCCATCTGACGCTGAAGGTTTTCGAGCGTCAGCCATTGCCAGGCGTCGACTTCTACCGGATTAGCATGAGGCTGCCCGCTGAACAGCCCGATGAACAGATGATCAAATTCATGCTCCACCATCGTCGGGGAAACCTCGACTCTATAGGTAATGTTCCCAACGGAAAGCAGGGGGCAGTCAAACCCCATTTCCTCTTTTAGCCTACGCCGTGCGGCATTGACGTTCGTTTCGCCCGGGCGGGGGTGGCCACAGCAAGTGTTAGCCCATAGCCCGCCAGAATGGTATTTACTTTTCGCCCGCCGCTGGAGCAACAGCTCCCCCGTTGGGTTAAAGATAAAGATCGAAAAAGCACGATGCAGCTGTCCCTCAAGGTGCGTTTGTATCTTCTCGCCTTCACCCGTTGGCCTGTCGTGGCTGTCCACCAGAATCATTTTCTCTGTCGGCATTATTATATCTCCCTGTCGGGGCCTTTCGGCGCCCACACGATTGGCTGAGGTTACCGAGGCTTGACGATTAGCAGAGTATGGAAGCCTGGCGTTTTCACTAGCCGCTCAATGCGTAAATCTGCCTTTTCAAGCAAATGCCGGTACTCAGCCTCGCTGCGCTCTCTACCGTGCAGGAACGTTAACATGACCAGATCCAGAAACTTGGCGTAATCGGGCTGGTTATCGCCGGTAAGCAAATGTTCGAAGATCAACAGCTGTGCGCCCTCATGCATAGCCTGGCGGCAGTTGCGCAGGATCTGCAGTGCCTGTTCGTCTGACCAGTCATGCAGGACATGCCGCAGAATGTAGGTGTCCGCCCCGGCAGGGATCTCATTGAAGAAGTTTCCGGCCTGCCAGGCCAGGCGAGGATTACGCTCGCTGGTTTGGTTTTCAATCTGAGCAATCACCTCAGGCAAATCAAACAGCGTGCCAGTCAGCTGCGGATTTGCATCGAGAATGCCGGACAGAAATTTACCTAATCCGCTGCCGATATCGAACAATCGGCCAGCGTGGCAGAAATCAAAGGCCGCCAGGGCATCGTCAATGCCCGAGGCCGAATAAGAGGTCATGGCGCGGGCAAAAATGTCTCTGGCTCCGGCGTCCTGGCCCAGATAGTCAAAAAAGGGCTGACCATAGATTTTATCAAATACGGGGCCGTCCTCCGTCAGGGCGACATCCAGCTGTTCAAAACAGCGGTTAACCTGCTCTGACCCCATAAAGCAGGCCCATCCGTGCAAAGAATCCGGTCGCTCGCTGTTCAGCATGGCACTCAGCGGCGTGTTGCGATACCCCTCTCCGGTTTCAAAAAAAATGCCGCAGCCCGCAAGGGCGCGCAGCAAACGTTTCAGCGCCTGAGGTTGGCAACCGCTTTGCCGAGCCAGCGCCTCCAGACCGAGGGTTTGATCTCCGAGAATATCTGCCAGCTTCAGCCGGGCTGCGGCCGTAATGGCATGCACCAGCAAAGACTGCATGCCCAACAGGGCCAGCAGATTATTACGTGGCGTGGCGGGGACCGGTGTGTTTTGCTGCTCTGGCGACGTGCTGTCGGCAGCAGAGGGGAAGGCAAGGGTTTGGCTCATACAGCAGTAACCTGAAAGAGTACAACAAACATTGGAAATGGCCCGCTAATGACAAAATGCATTAACCATGGCCGTCGTATCGGCTTATCCTTGCAGACTGAGGATCCTGAACGTATACCGCGTCGTGACAAAATAAAAAATCATTAAAAATAGAAGGTTAGGAACTTGTCAAACACGCGGTGACAAGCTACTTCAGGCCCTGTCGGGCAGGTAATAGCGTTTGTTTATGGCTTGAGGTGAGTCGCAAAATTGCGCGGTAAGTTCCGCTTAGATGAACATAAAACAGTCATCCACACGGGTTCAGGCAGGAACAACAACGGGTGAATCAGAAAATGGTGAGCAATAAAATCTGGCGCGAGTCACACCCGCGCCTTATGTGTTAAGCGTGCGGGGTACGTTTTTCTTCGATCAGGCGGCGCAGCAGCGGGATCAGCAGCAGTAAAATAACGCCGGTAGCGACGGAGCCCCAGCCCAGCTGGCTAAAGACTTTGCTGTAGCCCGGGTCGGTCAGTATCGGCGTGCTGCCGCTGTTTTGCGGCATGCGGCCCGAAACATAGCCCGCCAGCACGGAGGCCACGCCCGTGACCATCATCCAGCAGCCCATCATCAGGCCCTGCAGGTTGGCCGGGGCCAGTTTGCCGATCATCGAGTAGCCCACCGGGGAAATCAGCAGTTCGCCGATGCTTTGCAGAATGTAGCTCAGCACAATCCATTTCAGCGCCACCATGCCGTCCGCACCTGCCATGGCGATACCCAGCGGCAGCACCAGCATGCCAACGCCCATACAGAACAACGAAGAGGCAAACTGGGCGGGAATGTCGATGCGCACGCCGCGATCGCGCAGGCGTTTGAACAGCCAGGCCATCAGCGGGCCGCCGATCACGATGACGACAGTGTTGATGTTTTGCAGCCACTGCGGAGAGACTTCCCAGCCAAAAGCGTTCAGGGTGACGTTATGCTCGGCGAACAGCGTCAGCCCCATGGGTGCCAGCTGGTACAGCGACCAAAACACCAGCGAACCGGCGGCCAGCAGCAGGTAAGCTGCCATGCGGCGACGCTCGTGCTTGCGAGGGTGTCGGACGGTCATGACGCACAGTGCCAGGAAGACCAGCGCCCCCAGCACGATAACAAACGTGCTGCTGAATTCGGTATGGCCAAGCAGCAGGCGCAGGACAGGGACCAGAAGAATCAGGATCAGCAGCCCAAAAGCCATGCGCAGATAAAACCCTTTCCCCTTGATGTGCTGCAGCGGCGTGCTGATATCTGCCAGCACCGGCCAGCGGAGCAGGGTAATGACTACGGCGGCGACGTTTCCGAGGGTGGCAAACAGGAACAGCGCCCGGTAGCTTTCGGTCAACTGGTAGTAGCCCGCCACGGTAAAGCCGATAAAGAAGCCCAGGTTCATCCCGGCGTAGTTCCACAGGAAGGCGGCTTCACGGCGATCGTCGTCCGGCGCAAAACGCTGGGTCAGCATCATGTTCAGGCAGGTCACGTTCAGCCCGCTGCCGCTCAGGAACATCGCCAGCCCCCACCACAGGCCCGTCAGGCCCGCGTCGGCAATCAGATAACAGCCCGCGACCTGCAGCAGCATCCCCAGCACAAACAGGTTCCGGTTGCTCAGATAGCGGCCCCCGAGGCAGCCGCCAAACAGGTGCAGCCCGTAGTTGAATGCCCCGAAGATCCCCATCATGGCATCGGCCTGGCCTTCGCTAAAGCCCAGTCGCTTGGTGACGTACAGCACCAGCGTGGAGTAAAGCACCGCAAAGCCCAGGGTGGCGAACATCTGAATAAAGAACAACGCGCCTGAGCCGGGAGGAATGGCCTGATGCGAGGCGTGGCCGGAAGATAAACTCATATTGTCTCTCTCAACAACAAAAAGACCCGGGAAGCGCGGCGTCACCGGGTCTTAATTTCTATGACTATGATGAGGGAGCATTTTCGTCGCTTTTAGCGGTTTTATGCAAAGCAGAACGACTAAATATTCACATTAAATAATTTCAAAATTTTACAAACCAAAAAGATAACCAGACGAAAGTGCTTAAAAATCACTCCGAATCGGTGCTGCGGGGAAATTCAAGGTGGCCGGTCACCTCGCCCCAGGTGGCGCCGACAGGCGAGAGAAACAGCGGATGCTTAGCACAGTAAACCGGGTTGATCATGCCCTCCAGCGAGCCGTCCTCACGGCGGATATCCCAGCGAATCCACGCATGTTTTTTCATATCTGCGTGAATGTCTTGTGGCGTGTTTTCCAGGGGATATTCAGCCAGAATACCCGCTTCCGACACGACCTGGAGCGTGTAGCGCCGTTCGCTATCTTTTACCGCTACAGTCAATACGATCTGTTTGCCGTCAGCAGCGTCGCCCGGCAGCAGCGCGCCGTCATTCAGGCTGAATGTCAGGCCGCAGCGGCGCTCAAAGTAACAATGCCCGCTTTTGATGGCGGCAAGAATGGCCTCTCCGCTGAGCGCCTCGGCATAAACCCAGGTTGCCGGGTCGCCGTAAATAGACGGCTCTGTCGCCTGCGGATAGCGCTCGTGGGGCTGCATATGGCAGTCGCTGCCGCCGACGGCATAAATCCGGTGCCCCGCGTTCCACAGCGTGGTGAAGATCTCGACCACCTGCTCGTTCGCGGTGGTGGCGTTTTTCCAGGTTGGGTCGTTGAGCACTTCCAGTACGTCGATATCCGCCATCGGCATGTCGTTATAGAGCCAGCTCCACGGGTGCAGCATGGCGTGGTTTACGCTCAGTACGCTTTCTGGCCGCTTGAGCGCAATGCCCTGAGTGAGCAGACCGCGGCTACTGTAATCCGCATGGAACATATTCAGCGTGGCGGCGGGGCCGTGCACGTTCAGGTGGCCTTTGTCGGCGGTGACTTCAATGCTCGGCAGCAACAAAACGCTGTCGTGGCGTGGGAGACAGGCGTGGGACAAGTTGTGCTCGGTCAGGAAAAAGAAATCCAGCCCCTGCGAAGCCATGATATCCAGCGCTTCAGGCAGCGTGTTGTTGCCGTCGGACAGCGTGGTATGGCCGTGCAGGTCGCCGCGATACCAGCCGGGACGATCGCTGAGCGTGCGCTGGTAGTCAAAAATGACCTGGTGATCCGGGCGTAAAACGTCTTGTTTTTCAAAATCAACGGAGGCGGCCAGGGCGTCGAAAGTCACATCCAGCCGATAGCTCATGGGCTGCGGCGAACGGCTTTCACCGATGACGTTATAGATATGCAATTGCCATTCTCCGGCGGGGAGTTCGCCGGGGAGAGCACCGATGGAAGCCCAGTCCGCGCAGACTGTCAGCACCTTTTCCGGTTTTTGCAGCATCACCGAGGCTCTTAGCTGCCGGCGGCTGTCGTAAAGGTAGCAGTAGAGGTGTCCGGTACGCAGCGTCGTGCCGGTCAGGCTAATCGCCGGGGCATTGTCTGCTACAGAGAAGGTGTGGACGGCATGACCGAAGGGAATTTCACCGGTAAAAACGTGCATGATTTGCTCCTGTTCTTAATTGTCACGAGCTTAAGGGGAGCGAGTGAAGATTGTGTGTCGATTGGGTGTCGGAAACATGACGAAGTGATGAATGGACCGGCAATTGTGCCGGGAATTTTGATTGCTTCAACTACCAATTAGCGTAGTTACACTTTGTTACGTCCTTCATGATAGAGTGCGTCCGCTTTAAACAACTTACGGAAAAATATAATGAAAAAGGTATTAGCCCTGGCCATTCTGGCCGGTTTATCTGTTGCGTCTGCAAACGTCTACGCGGAAGGCGAAAGCACAATCTCTATCGGTTATGCGCAGAGCAATGTGAAAGTTGATGGTGAAAAGCTCGACGACAATCCAAAAGGCTTCAACGTCAAGTATCGCTATGAAATCGATAGCAACTGGGGCGTGGTTGGCTCTTTCGCTTATACCCATCAGGGTTATGACTTCTACTACGGCGGCGAAAAAATTGGCGATGGCGACCTGGATTACTACTCCGTCACCGCGGGCCCTTCTTACCGCTTTAACGAATACGTCAGCGCCTATGCACTGATCGGTCTGGGGACCGGGAAAGTGAAAGTGTCTGCCTTCGGCGATTCTGAAAGCGAGAGCAAAACGTCTGCGGCTTACGGCCTGGGCCTGCAGATTAACCCGGTTTCCAACATTGCTATCGATGCTTCGTACGAATATTCGAAGCTCGACGAAGTGAAAGTGGGTACCTGGATGCTGGGCGTAGGTTACCGTTTCTAAGCCTCCGCACAGTAAAAAGCCCACTTTAGTGGGCTTTTTCAATTCAGCATTCACACGGCTATTTCAGTGTACGGATCCCATTGATAAGCCGCTCAACGCCAGCCTCAAGTTTGACGCGCGGGCACCCGGCGTTCAGGCGCACAAAACCGTTGCCTTCAGGGCCGTAGGTGTAGCCCGGCATAATGGCGACCTTCTGCTCTTCAATAAGCACTTTCTGCAGCGCTCTGTCGTCCAGCCCCAGCGGGCGTAAATCAATCCAGGCCAGGTAGGTTGACTGCGGCGGCTGCCAGTCCAGCTCCGGGAACGCCTGGTTCAGCCTGTCGGCCACGAACTGTAAATTGCTTTGCAGGTAGTCCCGCAGCGCGTCAAGCCAGGGTTGGCCCTCACGGTAGGCGGCAATATGAGCCACAATCGCCAGCACCGCCGGAGAGGAGAGGCCATCCTGCCCTTTGAGCACGTTCAGGTATTTTTGGCGGTCGTCTGCATGATTAATCAGCCCGTAAGCGCCGGTAAGTGCCGGGATGTTGAAGCTTTTCGAGCCGGATGTGAGCAGCGCCCAGCCGCCGAGGCCAACTTCGCACCACGGAATGTGACGGTTATTGCCCCACACCATATCCATATGAATCTCATCGCTGATAACCCGCACGCCGTGGCGTGCGCAGAGTTCAGCCATGGTGGTCAGCTCTTCCCGTGTCCAGACTTTGCCCGTTGGGTTATGCGGGCTGCAAAGCAGCATGATTTTACATTCAGGCCTGGCGAGCAGGGTTTCCAGCTCCGTCATATCACAGTGCCAGCCTTCCGCTGTTTTATGCAGCGGCGCGCTCAGAACCTGACGCTGGTTGCCTTCAATTGCTTTGTAGAACGCATCGTACGCGGGGGTATGAATCAGCACGCCGTCGCCCGGCTGCGACCACTGGCGTATAAGCTGCGAAACCATGTAAATCACCGAAGGACCGTAGACTACGCTCTCCGGATCGATGCTGTTGCCGAAACGCTGCAGGTACCAGTGGGCGATGGCGGAGAGAAAATCGTCGTTCTTCCAGCGGCTGTAGCCGAGTACGCCGTGGGCCAATCTTTTTTGCAGGGCAGCAAGAATGCAGGGCGCGGTAGAGAAGTCCATATCGGAAATGGTGAAGGGCAGCAGGTCAGCGGCGCCGAAGCGGTCGGCCACATAATCCCACTGGGTGCACCAGGTGCCGTGGCGGTCTACCGGAACAGAAAAATCAAACATAAAACCTCACAGCTTTTAACCACAAAGAGGGAAAACCGCACTTTCCCTCTTTGCATGATAATGAAGAGCGCTGAAGCGCTCCTGGGTGAATTAAGCCTCGACGGTACGCATCAGGCCGACCATCTCATCTTTTACCGACTGAACCTGTGGCCCGATAACCACCTGCAGGTTGTGCTCGTTGAGCTTCACTACGCCGATGGCGCGGTTGGCCTTCAGCGCCGCGGTATCCACCAGCGACATATCTTTAACCGACAGGCGCAGGCGGGTGATGCAGTTATCCAGCGTCGAAATGTTATCGCTGCCGCCCAGCGCCGCCAGAATCGCTGGTACGTTGTAGCCAGATTTGCCCGTGTGGCCGCCAACCGGTTTTTCTGCAGTGGTGGTTTCAATATCACGCCCTGGGGTTTTGATATTGAAGCGGGTAATGGCGAAGCGGAAGATGGCATAGTAGCCAGCAAACCATACCGCGGCCACAACCGGGACCATATACCATTTGGTGGACAGGCCGTGCAGCACGCCGAAGACGAAGAAGTCGATAATGTTGCCGTCGGTGTTGCCGATAGTCACGCCCAGCACGGACATCATGGTGAAGCCAATCCCGGTCAGCACGGCGTGAATCAGGTACAGCACCGGCGCGACGAACAGGAACAGGAACTCGATAGGTTCGGTGGTGCCGCCCACGACGCAGGCAATCACGCCAGAGATCAACAGCCCTTTAATTTTATGGCGGTTTTCCGGGCGAGCACAGTGGTACATCGCCAGCGCTGCACCTGGCAGGCCGCCGAGGAACGCCGGCATTTTACCCTGGGACAGGAACTGCGTTGCGCTTTCAGAGAAGCCGTGGGTGGTCGGGCAGCTCAGCTGCGCCTGGAAGATAGTCAGCGCGCCGCTCACGGTATGACCGCACACGTCCATGGTGCCGCCCGCTTCGGTGAAGCGAATCAGGGCCACCAGAATATGCTGCAGGCCGAACGGCAGCAGCAGACGTTCCCCGGTACCGAAGATCATTGGCCCAAAGATACCTGCGCTGTGGATCATGTAGCCCAGGGCGTTGATCCCGGCGGCAAAAATTGGCCAGATCAGCGGGATAACCAGGCCAACCAGGCCCATCACCAGGGTGGTAATAATGGGCACAAAGCGGGTGCCGCCGAAGAACGCTAATGCGTCCGGCAGGCGGATATTGTGAAAACGCTCGTGCAGCAGATAAACGATAATCCCGGCAATGACCGCGCCGAGAATACCGGTATCAATTGACTGCACGCCGAGCACGCTTTGAATGTTATTGGCTTTGAGGATTGCCGCATCGGTCGTTGGCAGGATGCCTTTGGCGGTCAGCCAGAAGTTAACCGCGAGGTTCATCACCATATAGCCGACAAAGCCGGCGAAGGCGGCCACGCCTTTATTTTCACGCGCCAGGCCCAGCGGGATGGCGATACAGAACATCACTGGCAGGAAGCTGAACGCGAATGAGCCCATTTTGCTCATCCAGGTAAAGATCAGCTGTAAGACCGGGTTGCCCAGCCACGGGATCTCGGTAACAACGTCATGGCTGCTCAGCGAACTGCCAATCCCCAGCATGATGCCGCAGAACGACAGCAGCGCCACCGGCAACATAAAAGTTTTGCCGAGGTTCTGGAAAAACTCCCAAAGCGATTTTTTTTGTGGTGTATTAGTCGCCATCACGACTCCTTGACCCGGTTAAAATGAAGTGTTGTGTAAGTAAAGTTTGAAAATGATAAAACGTTTTACCCAATTTTATCGTGAGGACGATCGCAGAATTACCGCGCATAATGACGTTGAATATGCCAGCATAAGTAAAACGTTTTATCTTTATATTTATCGATTCACGGAGGATCTGACTTAACGATGTCGACGCTGACCAAAAGAATCACTATCAACGAGGTTGCCGAGGCCGCAGGTGTCTCGGTGACCACGGTATCGCTGGTGCTTAGCGGTAAGGGGAGGATCTCCACCGCCACCGGTCAGCGGGTGAATGAGGCTATCGAAAAGTTAGGCTTTGTGCGTAATCGCCAGGCCGCTTCGCTGCGCGGTGGCCAGAGTGGGGTGATTGGCCTGATTGTCCGCGACCTCTGCAATCCTTTTTATGCGGAGTTAACCGCCGGGTTAACGGAAGCGCTGGAGCAACAGGGCCAGCTTCTGTTTCTCACCCAGAGCGGTAGCCAGGGGCAGCATATGCAGCGCTGTTTCGACACGCTGGTGGCCCAGGGCGTGGACGGCATTATTATTGCCGGTGCGGCAGGTCAGGGCGCGGATCTGCGGGATATGGCAGTACAGAATAAGGTGCCGCTGGTGTTTGCCTCACGAGCAAGTTATCTGGACGAGGTTGATATCATTCGCCCGGATAATATGCAGGCGGCGCAACTGGTGACCGAGCATCTGATTAAGCGCGGGCACCAGCGTATTGCGTGGCTGGGCGGGCGTAGCTCGTCATTAACACGTGCGGAGCGGCTGGGCGGCTTTTGCGCCACCCTGATGCAGCATGGGCTGCCTTTCCACAGCGACTGGATCCTTGAGTGCGAGCCGAGCCAGAAGCAGGCGGCGGATGCCATCACCGAACTGCTGCACAACTTCCCGACCATCAGCGCCGTGGTTTGCCACAACAGCACCGTGGCGATGGGGGCGTGGTTCGGCCTGACCCGCGCGGGTTGGCAGATGGGCGGCGGCAGCGTGGACAGTTATTACGACCGGCACATCGCGCTGGCAGGCTTTGCCGAAGTCACAGAAGATGACCTGGACGACGTACCAATGACGTGGGTGACGACGCCTGCGAGAGAAATTGGCCGCAGCGCGGCACAGCGTATTCTCCAGCGAGCCCAGGAAAGCGACGTCGTGTTCAGCAATCAGATTATGCCCGCCCGGTTAATCACCATTAAAAACTAACTTTTTCAGGAACAGCATGAATTAACCATGCCGATAGCGCATCTGTCGCTTATACAGATTTTCCTTTGAAATCTTACGGGAGAGATATTTCGCTTCGCAGTGATTCCGTTCACCCGTAGATCAATTTCCCTTGTACGTTCAGAGCACGGTGAACGTGTCAGGGGGAATTACGCCATTCCCCCTGACAACCCCCGGCGCCCGGCGAGCTCATCGCCGCTGAAGCGGTAAACCCACCGGCTATCACCCAAACATTCGGGGTCGTGCGCGATTCGTTCCCGACGATCGCTCTCTTTCGCTGTTCCCGACAGCTCAACCCCGCCTGTTTGGGTCATAGCCGGGGGCGATGAGAGCCGGGAACAAGGGAGTGGCTTGTAGGACTTGCAGCAACGTTAACGTTCCATGTGGCTGCGGGTATAAAGCGAGGCACGGTTTCGGCTTAAATCGCCTCCGTTTTCTCTCCGACTGGCTAAGTGCCTGCTTGGGAATGAAGTATTTACTGTTGACCCGACAGAAACTAAAAAACCCGCCAGATGGCGGGTTTTTGTATGGCTTACTGCTGAGGTGCAGGGGTGGCGTCCGGAGATGCATCATCCCCCGGTGCTTCGTCCTGCGGCTGCGGCACGGCATCGCTGTCGTTATCCTGCAGCGCCGGGCCACCCATGCCTGCCGGCAGGGCGAACATGCTGAACAGCTCGCCCAGCGACATCTGCTCGCCGTTCAGGGAGGCTTTGCCATTGCCGTATTGCAGGCTGGTGGTGATGTTATCGCCGTCAACTTTGGTGACGCGGAACATCTGGCCCATGGCAGCGAGGCCCTTGATCTGCTGGCTGGCGAGTTTGTCTGACTCTTCCGGACTATAGCCTTCCAGCTGCGCCACCTGGGACATCAGCCCCGTAGCCATTGGCATAGGGATAACCAACTTCGCGTCGAGAGATTTCACGTAGCGATCCAGCTGTTCTTCCGCCGAATTGGCTGGGCCGGTTGCGCCCTGCGGATCCTTCATAAACAAGGACAGGTTAAAGGTCGATTCGCCTTTCGCGTTCTTCCAGCTCAGTGGGGCGACGGTAATGATTGGGTTGCCCTTCAGCAGCAGCGGCAGGTTAGCGCTAATCAGCTCCACGGATTTTTGCTGGTAGAGCTCAGGGTTTTGCTGCAGCGCTGGGTCGGCCATCAGCTGCTGTACGCCCGCGTTATATTTCTGGGTAAACTCGCGCAGCGCGGCGGCATCAATATTGCCGAGCTTGAGCGTCAGCTTGCCGCTGCCCATGTTCTGGTTCTGGACTTTCAGCGCATCAAGGCTGTAGTCGAACTGGCCGGTGAAGTGTTTTTTGTCGTCCTGCACGTCAGATTTTGCGTTCAGGTTAAAGCCTTCCACGACGGCAATTTCTTTGCCATCCACAACCATAGACAGCTTATCGATGGTCGCTTTCTGAGAGCCTACGCGCTGGTCAAACAGGCTGCGTTTGCTATCGCCGTCGGTTTTGATCCCGTTGAAAGAGAGCTGCACGCGCTGGCCGTATTCGTTAACGGTGTTGACAAGGCCGCTGTCGGCCGAGCCGGACAGGGCGATTTCATTGCCCGCGCCATCAACGTCGGCGGTAAATTTGCCGCCGCTGAAGCTGAACTTGTCTTCACCCTCGGTGGCATCAATGGCCGCCAGGGCGATATCCGAAGACGTTGCCCCGCTGTAGCCCACGCGGGTTTCCACGCCGATAAGCGGCTTATCTTTGGTGAGCGTGAAGAGGTGTTTGGTGGTGTCGTTATTCACCAGTTCGGTGTGGATCGACGCCATGCTCGGGATCAGGTTGAATTTCTTCAGCTGTGCGAACGGGAAAGGACCATGGTCGATGGTTTCGTTGAATAACACGCTTTGGTCTGGCGTGAGCAGGGCGTTTTTCGTCCCGGCAGCCTGTTTAACCACCAGCTGTACCGAACTGTGGAAAAGCCCACGCTTGTAGTCCTGATAGCTGAGGACCAGCCCTGATTCCGGTGCTGAATTTTTGATTTCAGCATTGGCGTTATCAATCATTTCGGCCATACGGCCTTCGAGCTGTTTACCCGTAAACCAGGCCCCACCGGTCCATACCACGCCCAGCGCAACAATTACCCCAACCGCAACCAGAGATTTTTTCATCGTGTCATTATCCATGTCATGTATAGAAGCCGGCAGCCGTCCCCCACCGGGCGAAAGAAAAACGCCTGTTATCAGGCGTTTTCGTCAACATGCTTACTAGCTTAGCAATACGCGCTAAAAAGATCAGTAAGTTAAAGTTTATTAAACACTCGTGCTACCCGGCCAACGCCGCTGACGGCAATCGGGGATTCTGCGGCGCTAATAAAGGCTGACTCGCCCGGCTTCAGCACCAGGCGCTGGGCGTCTTTGGTTAGCACGGCTTCACCTTCAACGCAGAATACAATGGCAGCGCTTTGTTGTGCCAGCGCGGCTTCCTGCGTGCTCAGGTCGTGCAGGGAGAAGGCAAAGTCATCCACTGGAATAGGGAAGTCCAGCTCGCTGCCGTTTATCTGCGGCTCGGTCAGCAGTTGATTGGCCGGTTTTGGCTCAAATTTGACGTTAGCCACCAGTTCAGGGATGTCGATGTACTTCGGCGTCAGCCCGGCACGCAGCACGTTGTCAGAGTTAGCCATCACTTCCAGCGCGACGCCGTTCAGATAGGCGTGTGGGGTTTCGGCGAACAGGAACATCGCTTCGCCCGGCTCAAGCTTAACCACGTTCAGCAGCAGCGGGGAGAAGAGGCCGCTGTCGTCCGGGTAGAACTCGGAGATCAGGCGAATGGTTTCCCACGGCTCGCCCTGCTGATTATTCAAGGCAGCTTTTAGTACGCCAAGGGCCAGGGCTTTTTCTTCGCCCTGCATATTTAGCAGGCCGGCAAACAGCTGCGCCAGGGTTTCGGCCCCAGGCTGCTGGAGGAAATGCGCAATCAGCGGATGTGCGCCAGAAACCGGCTGCAGCAGCGACACAATGTCGGAGAATTCGCGGAAAGCGTTCATCGCGAGGAACGGCGTCAGGGCAAAAACCAGTTCAGGTTTGTGGTTAGGATCTTTGTAGTTACGCTCTGGGGCATCAAGCGGAATACCCGCTGCATTTTCTTTCGCAAAGCCGATTTCAGAGGCTTTTTTGTTCGGATGAACCTGAATGGAGAGAGGCTGGGCGGCGCAAAGGACTTTGAACAGGAAAGGCAGCTCGCCAAAACGCTCGGCAACGGCTTTCCCCAACAGCGCTTGCTTATCGGCGTCAATCACATCGCGCAATGCGTGCGGTTGCCCGTTGGCATCGAGCACTTTTGAACTACTCTTTGGGTGAGCGCCCATCCACAGTTCGGCCATGGGCTTATGCTGCGGGTTGGCGATGCCGTACAGTTCCGTTAGCGCCGTTTCACTTCCCCAGGCATAATTTTGTACCGCATTGATCAATTTTTGCATCTCAGGTCCCTGTCATCATTGAATCGAAGTTTCAGTTATTAAACCAATTATCCGCGGGGAAGTAACCAGGGCAACAAAAAGTCGTATTAGTCTCAGTTTCTGTTAAAAAATTGTGTAGCATGTTATGACTTGTTTTTGGAACGCAGCGTAAGATCCTGCGCTGAAATATAAAAATTAACGTTACTGTTGTCGCAAGTGAGAGAAATATGTCGAATAAACCCTTCCATTACCAGGAGCCTTTTCCGCTCCAGAAAGACCCGACCGAATATTACCTCCTGAGCCCCGACTATGTTTCCGTCGCCGAGTTTGACGGCCAGCAAATCCTCAAGGTTGATCCTCAGGCCCTGACGCTGCTGGCTCAGCATGCCTTCCACGACGCTTCGTTTATGCTGCGCCCGGCGCATCAGCAGCAGGTGGCGGACATTCTGAGCGACCCGGAAGCCAGCGAGAACGATAAATACGTTGCGCTGCAGTTCCTGCGTAACTCAGATATTGCCGCCAAGGGCATTCTGCCGACCTGCCAGGACACCGGCACCGCTATCATCATGGGTAAAAAAGGCCAGCGCGTCTGGACCGGCGGTGGCGACGAAGAAGCGCTGTCTCGCGGCGTCTACAACACCTTTATTGAAGATAATCTGCGCTACTCCCAGAACGCCGCGCTGGATATGTACAAAGAGGTGAACACCGGCACCAACCTGCCAGCGCAGATCGATCTCTACAGCGTGGACGGCGACGAGTACAAATTCCTGTGCATCGCCAAAGGCGGCGGTTCGGCTAACAAAACCTATCTCTATCAGGAAACCAAAGCGCTGATCACCCCGGCGAAGCTGAAAGATTACCTGGTGGAGAAAATGCGCACCCTGGGCACCGCGGCCTGCCCGCCGTATCACGTGGCGTTTGTTATCGGCGGAACCTCTGCCGAAGCGACGCTGAAAACCGTGAAGCTGGCGTCAACCAAGTACTACGACGGCCTGCCAACCGAAGGCAACGAATACGGCCAGGCATTCCGCGACGTGCAGCTGGAAGAAGAGTTGCTGAAAGAAGCGCAGAATCTTGGCCTGGGCGCGCAGTTCGGCGGCAAATACTTTGCCCACGACATCCGCGTTGTTCGTCTGCCTCGCCACGGCGCATCCTGCCCGGTTGGCATGGGCGTGTCCTGCTCCGCCGACCGCAATATCAAAGCCAAAATTAACAAAGACGGCATCTGGCTTGAGAAGCTGGAGCACAATCCGGGCAAGTACATCCCGGAAGAGCTGCGTCAGGCGGGCGAGGGGGAAGCCGTTAAGGTCAACCTGAACCGTCCGATGAAAGAGATCCTCGCCCAGCTGTCCGACTTCCCGGTGTCCACCCGTCTGTCGTTAACCGGCACCATTATTGTGGCGCGTGACATCGCTCACGCTAAACTGAAAGAACGTCTCGATAACGGGGAAGATCTGCCGCAGTACGTGAAAGATCACCCGATTTATTACGCAGGCCCGGCCAAAACGCCGGACGGCTACGCATCTGGCTCCTTAGGGCCGACAACGGCGGGCCGTATGGACTCCTACGTGGATCAGCTGCAGGCCAACGGCGGCAGCATGATCATGCTGGCGAAAGGCAACCGCAGCCAGCAGGTGACCGACGCCTGTCACAAACACGGCGGGTTCTACCTGGGCAGCATCGGTGGCCCGGCGGCGGTGCTGGCGCAAAATAGCATCAAGAGCCTGGAGTGTGTGGAGTACCCGGAACTGGGTATGGAAGCTATCTGGAAAATCGAAGTGGAAGACTTCCCGGCGTTCATCCTGGTGGATGACAAAGGCAACGACTTTTTCCAGAAAATTCAGGCCTCACAGTGCTCTCGATGCGTTAAGTAATACTCAAGCCGCCGCCTATAGTGGCGGCTTTTTTTATCGCAAAGGAGAAAGGCATGACATCCAGTCGCAGTGAAAAAGACTCAATGGGCCCGATCGACGTCCCGGCAGATAAGCTGTGGGGGGCGCAGACCCAGCGTTCACTTGAGCACTTCCGCATTTCTACCGAGAAAATGCCGACCGAGCTGATTCGAGCGCTGGCGCTTACCAAGCGCGCGGCGGCGAAGGTCAACGTTGACCTCGGCCTGCTGCCTGCAGAGCGCGGTACGGCCATTATCGCCGCCGCAGATGAAGTGCTGGCAGGAAAGCACCCCGGTGAGTTCCCGCTGGCTATCTGGCAGACCGGCTCCGGCACCCAAAGCAACATGAACATGAATGAAGTGCTGGCGAACCGCGCCAGTGAAATTCTGGGTGGCGTACGTGGGATGGAGCGACTGGTGCACCCTAACGACGACGTGAACAAAAGTCAGAGTTCGAACGACGTTTTCCCGACCGCCATGCACGTGGCGGCCATTATCGCGGTTCGCGAGCACCTGCTGCCGCAGCTAAACGTGCTCAGGCAAACGCTGGCCAAAAAAGCCGATGCGTTTAAGGATATCGTCAAAATTGGCCGTACCCACCTGCAGGACGCCACGCCGCTGACGTTGGGGCAGGAGATCTCCGGCTGGGTGGCGATGCTTGAGCACAACCTGAAGCACATCGACCATAGCCTGCCGCATCTGGCGGAGCTGGCGCTGGGCGGTACGGCGGTGGGCACCGGGCTGAATACCCACCCTGAATATGCGGTGCGCGTGGCAAAAGAGTTGGCTGACTTCACGAAGCAGCCTTTCGTCACGGCGCCAAACAAGTTTGAAGCACTGGCCACCTGCGATGCCCTGGTTCATGCGCATGGCGCGCTGAAAGGGCTGGCCTCGTCGATGATGAAAATTGCCAACGACGTTCGCTGGCTGGCTTCCGGCCCGCGCTGCGGCATTGGCGAGCTGTCGATTCCTGAGAACGAACCGGGCAGCTCCATCATGCCGGGCAAAGTGAACCCGACCCAGTGCGAGGCCGTCACCATGCTGTGTTGCCAGGTGCTGGGGAACGACGTGGCGGTGAATATCGGCGGTGCGTCCGGTAACTTCGAGCTGAACGTTTATCGCCCGATGGTCATCCATAACTTCCTGCAGTCCGTTCGCCTGCTGGCCGACGGCATGGAAAGCTTCAACGAGCACTGCGCGGTGGGCATTGAGCCTAATCGCGATCGCATCAGCCAGTTGCTGAACGAGTCGCTGATGCTGGTGACCGCGCTCAATACCCATATTGGCTATGACAAGGCGGCAGAAATTGCCAAAAAGGCCCATAAAGAAGGGCTGACCCTTAAAGCATCGGCACTGAAGCTCGGTTATCTGACCGAGGATGAGTTTGACGCCTGGGTTCGCCCTGAGGATATGGTCGGCAGCATGAAATCGTAAGTTTTACGTTTCGCAGTACAGATGCAGCCGCGGGATAATCAGTCTCAGCGGCTGCGCTTGAGGCTTATAGCGGTGCTGAATGTTTTCGGCATCGTAATTCAGCAGTTCGCCTAAATCGGGCGAGGTTTCACCACTTTCCTGCTTACACAACACAATCAGCGGAGAAGGGCAGGCATACTGCACCTGTTTCTGCTGCGCCTGATACCACACGCGGGCCACGGGCTGAACCTTCACCGGGCGCTTGATTTTCAGCCGTGCGTTTTCCGGCAGCCTTTGCACTTCATCCATTTCCTGCCTCACGCGCTCGGCCCACTGTTCCTTCGTCCACGGCGGCACGGCTCGACCGGCATTCAGGCTTTTTTCCAGCATCTCCAGCACCTGCTGGCGGCTAAGGTTTTTGACAATCTGTTTATTCGCCCAGCCAAAACGCACGGTGTCCGGCGTTTCAAGCAGGGTAATGGCGCGGTATGCGTTCAGGGTAAGCAGGCCGGGAATATGGCGGTGAACCCATTCAAAACGCTGGGCGGAGGGAAGCGTCGACTCGACACTGATAATCTGCTCCAGCGCGTGTTTCAACTGATTGATGTTTTCCAGGAGCCCCGAAGTTTGCTGGTATTGCTCTTCGCTGACCGAATAACAGAGCGCGCCGGGTAGGCGCACGGCGGCCTTGGTGCTGATTTTTTCCGACTGCTGCTGGATAAACAGCCGCGTAAAGTGGGCGACGGCGGCGTGATGCGCCTCCAGCCCGACGCGCTGGGTGACTTCAATCTTAGAGAGCGGATCGTGCTCTTTGCTTTTTTCTATCTCCGGCAGCGTAAAGACCCGCCCGCTGAGCAGTCGAAGCTGACCGAGCTGTGCCCTGAGCACAGCCAGGTGCTGCTCCAGCTCCCGGCAGGTGGACGTTAAACGTTCAATAAGATCGTAGCGTGGCATAGCGACTCACATTAGTTACAACATACTTATGAACTGTAGCAACGGGAGACCGCATCAGCAACTATGAACGTGGCGCTTAACAGGGAAAAATCGCCCGGTAGGGGTTACCGGGCTGGCGAATTCAGGATTCAGGAAAGGTACGTGGTATTGACCGGCCATGAAAAGCGGAAGCTGGCGCCGCCCAAAGAGCTGCTTTCAATGGTGACGTGTCCACCCATCGCCACGGCAATAGAATGGACTATCGCCAGGCCAAGCCCGCAGCCGCCGGTTGCCCTGTCCCGACTGGGGTCGAGGCGAACAAAAGGCTCGAATACGCGGGCGCGCTCTTCCTCAGGAATGCCCGGGCCGTCATCTTCTACCTGCAAATGGGCGATATCATCTTCACGCCACAGGCTGACGCGCAGCTGTTGCTCACTGTAGCGCAGGGCGTTATTGATCAGGTTGTCCGTGACGCGTTCCATGAGGCGCAGATCCAGCGCGCCATAGTCAATGGCGGTGAGGGTATCTGTCTCCAGGCTAATCCGGCGCTGACGGTGAATGAGCTGTACGTCGGCAATATGCGTTTCCATCCAACTGGCAAATTTGACGTGCGCCAGATGAAGCTCGGTCTGCGGGCGGTCGAGGCGTGCGTAGGTCAGCAGTTCGTCAATCAGCGCTTCTAGCTGGCCAATATCCCGATTGAGCGCCAGAGATTCCTCTTCGCTGAGGTTGTCGCTCATTTCAAGACGGTAACGCAGGCGAACGAGCGGGGTACGCAGCTCGTGGGCAATGCCGTCAATCAGCTGCTTCTTGCTGGCAATCAGGGCGTTGATGTTATCGGCCATTTGGTTAAAGGCGATGCCCAACCGTTCAAAGCTTGAGGCGTTATCAAAATGGATGTGCTCATCCAGATGCCCTTTACCAAATCGCTGGGCGGCGCTTTCGAGTTTGAGCATGTCCTGCCAGTGCGGGCGCATCCAGATGAACACCGGGAAAGCGAGCGAAATGGCGATAAATGCGATCAGGCCAATATCCAGCAGCCGCATCTGATGTAGATAAAAGAGATACGGAATTGGGCCGACGGCCAGAACGTAGTGGCTGCGTGGAATGCGCTGGATGAATGTATATTCTTCGTCCAGCGCCACAATCTCGCCTTCTCGCAGGTGGCGAGCGGCAACGTCATCGAGTTTGAACTTGCTCATCGGCTCAATATTGAGCTTGAAGGAGAGGTTCAGGTCGAGATCGTTGATCGTTTTATTCCAGTCCCGCGGCGGAATTTCACGTAGCTCGCTGCGCATCAGGTACAGCGAACTTTTCATTAAGTCATCGAGCGACTGTCGTCCCGCCCGCTCGGCGGTGAACTTATACACCAGCCCGACCAGCATGGTCATCACCAGGAAGCAGACAAACAACAAAAGATAAAACTGTACAAACAGCTTTTTCATTGAGCGTTACCGTCAAATCCGTATTTCATTAAGCTTCGCTTTCCCAGGCGTGAGGGGCAAATAAATAGCCTTTGTTGCGCACGGTTTTGATACGGAAGGGCTCAGTCGCATTATCCAGCAGCTTTTTACGCAGGCGGGAGATGGCCACGTCCACGCTGCGATCCATGCCGTCATAGGTCACACCACGCAGATTTTTTAATAAGGCATCACGGTCCATTATCTGGCCTGCGTGGGTGGCTAGCTCCCACAACAGATCGAAATCCGCAGTCGACAACACAACGTTTTCATCCCCAAGCGTGACCTGGCGGTTCAGCGGGTCAATACACAGCGTGCCAAAACGTATAGCTTTATGCGGCTTGAGGTTACTGGCCGTTGTGTCTGCCGTTTGTTGGGCTGAAACACGTTGACGGAGGTGTAACCGTAAACGCGCCAGCAGCACCGCAGGCGGCGTTGTTTTTAAAATGTAGTCATTTGCGCCCATTTCCAGCGACAGAATATGGTTCATGTCGCTGTCCAGAGATGTCAGCAGAACAATCGGGCCGTCCCACTGTGGGCGAAGGTCGCGGCATAGCGTCATCCCGTCTTTCCCTGGCAGCATAATATCCAGCAAAACCAAATCCGGCTGCTGCTGCTGGATAACCGCTTCGGCGCGGTCACCGCGGGTTTCAACGATAACGTCAATGTCATGTTTCCCGAGATAGGCGGCTATCAGGCCGCCAACTTCCGGGTCGTCTTCCACGTAAACTATTTTGCTCATAATCCGCCGCGTCGGCTTTTAAAATTTGAACATACAATGATGCAATAGATTACACCATTAATGGTTGGTAAACAGTGTTAGCGTAGGTGCCGGCCACCGTCTACGGCATGGCTTCTGCCGGTGACATAGCGGCTGGTCAACAGATACTCAACCAGATGCACAATTTCCTGTTCACCCGGGGCGATTTTCATCAGCGATTTGTTAAGCGAGCGCTGGCGGTAGTCGGCATCGTCGTCGGTGTTAAACATGATCAGGGCAGGCGCGATGGCGTTGACCTTGACTTCCGGAGCCAGTTTAAGCGCAAAAGAGAGCGTCATATTTTCCAGTGCCGCTTTACTGGCGGCGTAAGCGATATGTTTGTCGCTGCCGCGCTCCGCCACGTAATCGGTCAGATGGATGATATCGCTGCCCGCCTGACCGTGTCCGCGCAGCAAACTCTCCAGCTCATGGTTAAGTAAGTAGGGCGTGGCAACATGAACCTGCATCATTGCCTGTAGCGTATCGCACAGGGCCGTGTCGCGGGTTTCTGGCTTCCATTCGCTGGCATTATGAATGATGGCGCGCAGCGCGGGCGTGAGTGACTTCACCCGTTCAGCGAATTCAAGGATACCTTCATTCGTTGAAAAGTCGGCGTACAGGCAAGTGACACCGGCCTGTTCAAGTTTATCGACAGCGGGATGGCGAGTGCGATAGCTGACAATTACCGGCTGAGATTTAGCCAGAAAATGCTGAGCCAGTGCCAGGCCAATACGCTGGCCTGCACCGGTGATAAGAATAGGTCGGTTAATAGCTTGGCTCCCCTCATCCAGAATAGTTGCCGGGGAAAGGATTCGTTACCCCACCAGCATCCACGTTGCCGGAAATGCTGCCAGCAGCATCAGGCAAATCATCGTTCTTTCTTTTAAATTTAGCGACTTTTCGTGCGTATGGGTACGACGCGCGTAAATAAAGACTAATAATCCAGGCGCATACAATACGACCGAAAGCAGCAGATGCATCGGGCCTGACGCATAAAGCAGCCACAAACCGTAAAGGCAGGCTCCAAAACCAATCGCCTTGTGTAGAGGGCGGGTCGCGATTTTTAGCAGGTATGCACCCACCAGGAAATAAGGCACCAGAATCATTTCTGAGGCGATGGTTAGCAGCGTGTTGTAGTCCGACCCGGTCAGCCAGATCAGCACGAGGCACACCTGCACGCTAATATTCGTCAGCCAAAGAGAAGCCGACGGTGCGTTGTTTTTGTTCTGACGGGCAAACATTTTGGGGAAAGCTTTATGGGTTGCCGCCAGCAATGGCACTTCTGCAGCCATAATTGTCCAGCTCAGGTACGCGCCGCACACGGAAACAATCAACCCGGCAGCAATAATCACTTCCCCCCATGGGCCCATCATTTCGACCATCAGGCCAGCCATCGACGGATTGCGCATTGCAGCAAGCTCAGGGCGAGCAACTACGCCGAGTGAAAGTAGCGTGACCAGCAGGTAGACGCTGAGTGCGGCAATGACAGCCAGAAGCGTTGCTCTGCCAACGTCTTTTTTATTTCTTGCTCGTGCGGATACCACCACGGCCCCTTCCACGCCGATAAAGACCCAAAGGGTAATCAGCATGGTGTTTTTCACCTGTTCCCAGACGGGAACGCCGAGTTTAATACCGGTAAAATCGAGAGAGAAGGTGGATAGCTTAAAAGCAACTGCCGCCAGTACCACAAACATCCCCAAAGGCAGCAGCTTCGCAAGCGTTGCGACCAGGTTGATGCTGGCCGCCGTTTGTACGCCTCGCAGCACCAGCCAGTGCACCATCCATAACAGAACGGATGCGCCAACAATGGATTGCCAGGTATTGCCGTCGCCGAACAGACGCAGCTCAGGCGTGTCGGTAAAGAAGCTAAGGGCGGAGAAAACAATGACCAGGTAAGAAACGTTGGCGATCACCGCGCACAGCCAGTAACCCCAGGCCGAGAAAAAGCCGATAAGCTCCCCAAAGCCCTCACGCGCGTAGGTGAATATTCCGCCGTCCAGGTCGGGGCGGAGTCGGGTAAGCACCAGCATCGCCAAAGCCAGCAGGAGAATACCTACGCCAGTGATCGCCCAGCCGATCAGCAACGCAGCCGGACTCGCAACGCTTGCCATATTTTGCGGCAAGCTAAACACGCCTGCGCCGAGCATGGAGCTTAATACCAGCGCGGTGAGCGCTGCGAGGCCAAGTTTCTTTTCCATACGCATCCTGTTGAGGTCAGAAGTGTTCCAGCATAATTATTATGCTTTTTCGCATATAAATGGAGGATCACGCTAAGGCGCGGGATTTTACGGAGTGTGCACACTGCTTGCAATGCGTGTGGTGCGATAAAATGATTTGAGTGCAAAAAAAAGGGCAGCGGAAGCTGCCCTTTGATTGATGGTGTATCTTATTTAAACAGGTCTGCGCTGACGGTTAAGTTGTTACCTTGTTCCTGCCACTGGCGAGTGATGTGGTAGAACTTAGCCCCTTTATCAGCTGCACGCTTCGCAACCTGGTAGGAAACTTCGGTCATGCTGCTGAAGTTACCGGTGAACTTAATGCTGTCAAATGGCACCATTTGAGCAGCCGTTATCTTGTTGACTTCCTGTACTTTGGTGCCGTTTGGTAGCGTTACGGTATAACGTGAACCCTGAGATGACTGGGTTTCAAAGAAACGGCCAACGTCGGAAGACGGCGTTTCTGAAGAAGCAACACCTGGAATTTCCACATTTTTGGCAGCAGCGCCGCCCGCGGCTAGCGCGGCTTTACCTGCTTCGGAGTTTGCTGGCAGCAGGTCCGGACTTTGCACAACGCGTTTTTTAGCGTCAGCTTTATAGATAAACGCCGTTACGCGCTGGTTGCCGCCCTGGTTGGTATCGACCTGGCGCACGATAAAGAAGGAGGCAGCCCCTTTTTCGCGTGCAGCTTTAGTAATGGCATCATTAACGTCCGGTTGGGTACGGAAGAAACCCTGAACGGTGACGGTATCAAAGGGTTCAAGTCGATAAGCCTGGTCTTTCGGCAGCTCCATCACGCCATTGATGACGCGGTTCTTAGGCGCATCGGCTTTAGGTGCATCATTCTTATAAACATCAGCCACGACGCGGGAGTTGCCGCTTTCGCCCATTGCGCTGGTGTCCAGCACGTAGAAAGAAGCGGCCCCGATAGCATCTGCGCGGCGAGATACGGCGGCCACGGCATCGCCGATAGCATTAAAGCGGCCTGTGATAGTGATTCGATCGTACGGCTTAAGTGCGGCCGCCTGCTCTGGTGTCAGTTCGGTCGCCGCCTGAGCGGACAGCGAGGTGACGGAAATAAGAGCTGACGCCAGAAGGGTGTTCTTGAGATTCATAAAAATAATCCTTCGCCTTGCGCAAAATGAATACAGGTACTTCTCTGATTAGGACCGATTAGATGCCGATTATGGCTGGAAATAACGTCCTTGTCTGCGGCATTTTTCGCGCCTTGTGCCTTCCCGGCGATGAATAACCGCGACAAACGTTATTAAGTTAAAAAAAGAGGCATTCACCGCTAAAACTGATAAAGCTTATGACTTATTTGGTTAAAATGTTGTTAAAATTGGTTTTTGTTGCGGCGTAGAATCATGTCTTACCGTCTCAGTTAAGCGTATTATCAGGCCTCGGCGTGTAAATAAAGATTAAAACAACTGTCTGAGCGCCTGATGACTGAATTTTTGCGATAAAAATAGAAATACCAGGATGCGGATGTAGATCACAGTCGTTATTTTCAGTAGGTTATAAAAAGTTTGTTACAGATGTATTTTTTGTTGAAGTGGTAATGGAACAGATATCTGCCTGCGCGTGCGGGCGGATGCTTGCGTCTGGCCATGGCAAGGTCTGGCAAACCATCATCAAAAACAGATGGAAGGGAATACTATGCGTATTGGTGTACCAACAGAGCGGTTGGCCAATGAAACCCGTGTAGCCGCCACGCCGAAAACGGTAGAGCAGCTGATTAAACTGGGGTTCACTGTCGCCGTTGAAAGCGATGCGGGGAAACTGGCAAGTTTTGACGACGAAGCGTTTGAGCGCGCGGGGGCGATCGTTGCCAGCGGCGCGGATGTCTGGCAGTCGGACATTATCCTTAAAGTGAACGCCCCGCTGGATAACGAAATTGACCTTGCTCGTGAAGGTTCGACGCTGGTCAGCTTTATCTGGCCGGCGCAAAACCCGGAGCTGCTTGAAAAACTGGCGGCGCGGAACATCACCGTTATGGCGATGGACTCA
The DNA here is from genome assembly GCF_059801165.1 of Cedecea sp. Ae19-4. Lineage (NCBI taxonomy): Bacteria > Pseudomonadati > Pseudomonadota > Gammaproteobacteria > Enterobacterales > Enterobacteriaceae > Cedecea > Cedecea sp. Ae19-4. Next base: position 1,195,519 of record NZ_JBCHWG010000001.1, read on the forward strand.
GTGCCGCGTATTTCACGTGCGCAGTCGCTGGACGCGCTTAGCTCCATGGCTAACATCGCCGGTTACCGTGCGATTGTCGAAGCCGCACATGAGTTTGGCAGGTTCTTCACCGGGCAAATCACCGCCGCCGGTAAAGTCCCGCCAGCTAAAGTGATGGTTATCGGCGCGGGTGTTGCGGGCCTGGCGGCGATTGGCGCGGCCAACAGCCTCGGGGCAATTGTTCGTGCGTTTGATACCCGGCCTGAAGTGAAAGAGCAGGTGCAAAGCATGGGTGCCGAATTCCTGGAGCTGGACTTCAAAGAAGAAGCCGGCAGCGGGGATGGCTATGCGAAGGTGATGTCCGAAGCCTTTATCAAAGCCGAAATGGCGCTGTTTGCGGCTCAGGCGAAAGAGGTGGATATCATCGTCACTACGGCGCTGATTCCGGGCAAACCTGCACCGAAGCTGATTACCCGTGAAATGGTGGATTCCATGCAGCCGGGCAGCGTGATTGTCGATCTGGCGGCACAAAACGGCGGCAACTGCGAATACACCGTTGCGAACCAGGTCACCGTGACGCCTAACGGGGTGAAGGTCATTGGTTATACCGATCTGCCGGGTCGTTTGCCGACCCAGTCCTCCCAGCTTTACGGCACTAACCTCGTCAACCTGCTCAAGCTGCTGTGTAAGGAAAAAGACGGCAATATCACCGTTGATTTTGATGATGTGGTTGTGCGCGGCGTGACCGTTATTCGCGAAGGTGAAGTCACCTGGCCTGCGCCGCCGATTCAGGTTTCCGCTCAGCCGCAGGCCGCTGCAAAACCAGCTGCTGAGCCGGTCGAAGAGAAAAAACCAACGTCTCCGTGGTTTAAATATGGCCTGATGGCGCTGGCAATTATTCTGTTTGGCTGGTTCGCAAGTGTGGCGCCAAAAGAGTTCCTTGGTCACTTCACCGTCTTTGCGCTGGCCTGCGTGGTGGGCTACTACGTGGTATGGAACGTCTCCCATGCTTTGCATACGCCGCTCATGTCGGTGACGAATGCTATTTCAGGGATAATCGTGGTAGGTGCGCTGCTGCAGATTGGCCACGGTGGCTGGGTCAGCTTCCTGAGCTTCATTGCGGTACTGATCGCCAGTATCAATATTTTTGGTGGTTTCACCGTCACTCAGCGCATGCTGAAAATGTTCCGGAAGAACTAAGGGGTAACACATGTCTGGTGGATTAGTTACAGCTGCATACATTGTTGCCGCGATCCTGTTTATTTTTAGCCTGGCTGGCCTGTCGAAACACGAAACCTCAAAGCAGGGTAACCTGTTTGGTATCGCGGGGATGGCGATTGCGCTGGTGGCGACCATTTTTGGCCCGGAAACTGGCAATGTCGTATGGATTATCATCGCGATGGTGATCGGCGGGGCGATTGGTATTCACCTGGCGAAGAAAGTCGAAATGACTGAAATGCCGGAGCTGGTTGCCGTGCTGCACAGCTTTGTGGGCCTGGCGGCGGTGCTGGTTGGTTTTAACAGCTACCTCGATCACGGTCCGGGCCTTGAGCCGATCATGGAGAATATCCACTTAACGGAAGTCTTCATCGGGATCTTCATCGGGGCAGTGACCTTTACCGGCTCTATTGTCGCCTTTGGCAAGCTGCGCGGTAAAATTTCGTCTAAACCTCTGATGCTGCCAAATCGTCATAAGCTCAATCTGGCGGCGCTGGTGGTTTCCTTCGCGCTGCTGCTGGTGTTTGTGCGTACCGAAAGCGTTGGTATGCAGGTTCTGGCCGTGCTGGTGATGACTATCATTGCGCTGGCGTTTGGCTGGCACCTGGTGGCGTCCATCGGCGGGGCAGACATGCCGGTTGTGGTGTCGATGCTTAACTCTTACTCCGGCTGGGCCGCAGCGGCTGCGGGCTTTATGCTCAGCAATGACCTGCTTATTGTCACTGGTGCGCTGGTGGGGTCTTCTGGTGCCATCCTCTCCTACATTATGTGTAAGGCGATGAACCGCTCGTTTATCAGCGTGATTGCCGGCGGTTTTGGAACAGACGGTTCTTCAACCGGTGAAACGGAAGAAGCGGGTGAACACCGTGAAATCAGCGCGGAAGAAACGGCTGAAATGCTGAAGAACTCCACGTCGGTGATCATCACCCCAGGCTACGGCATGGCGGTGGCCCAGGCGCAGTATCCGGTGGCGGAAATTACCGAAAAACTGCGTGCCCGCGGAGTCAAAGTACGTTTTGGTATTCACCCTGTCGCGGGGCGTCTGCCGGGCCACATGAACGTACTGCTGGCTGAAGCCCGGGTGCCCTACGACGTCGTGCTGGAAATGGACGAGATCAATGACGACTTCGCCGACACCGACACCGTGCTGGTTATCGGGGCGAACGACACCGTTAACCCGGCTGCTCAGGACGATCCGCGCAGCCCAATTGCCGGTATGCCGGTGCTGGAAGTGTGGAAAGCGCAGAACGTGATTGTGTTTAAGCGCTCAATGAATACCGGTTACGCAGGCGTGCAGAACCCGCTGTTCTTTAAAGAGAACACCCAGATGCTGTTTGGTGATGCCAAAGCCAGCGTCGAAGCGATTCTGAAAGCGCTGTAAGCGTTAGCCGTCTTGTGAATGCCGCCCAAATGGGCGGCTTTTTTTTGGGGGTACGGGACAGGAACGAAAACGCAGGTTCAGGCGCAATCAGAGCGAAGCCGCAGCGTGTGATATTTTACAAAACAAACAGATCTGGAGGACGAAGGTATTGAGAGGATCTCAAGAAGATATTTTTAGTTTTAGAAATAAACAATCACGCCATTTGTCATCATCCTGTAAAAATATTGATTTCAACGAATTGGGTTATCGTCGGGAAAAATCGTCTGTATATCCTGAAAGCCACTAAGTTTATTCAGGCCTTTCTACGAGGCTGTTAAACATCCCGTAGCTGTAGATGTGAAAATACGCAAGAAATGATTTGAGCATTTCTGTTAACGCTATCTGATCCAGCATGGTCTATATTGGAGAGTGGTATACGATAAAGGTGATTCAACATTTCATTTTGAATATAAATTGTCTGTTTTTATTGAAAATAAAATCGCACAATTCCGGAGGTTACTATGGATATTCGCAGTGAAAGGATAATATCGCTAAAGGCGTTAATTGTTCATAATTCTGCCTGTCATGTTAGCGTAGTCAATGATTCTATTTCTAATCTTATTAATGCGTTAAACGGTAAGGATGTCGCCACTGTTTTTGCCGATTCTGCTGATGACGCCGCCGCGGTTTTAAATAATGATGAAACCATTGAGCTCGTACTCCTCGATTGGGTAATGAGTGACAGTGAGCAGAATAATGAATCGGCAAAGAGAGTAATACAATCTCTTCGACGTAAAAATCAGTCCATCCCTTTATTTCTATTATTAGATAATCGACAGGCTGAGAATTTAAATCATGAAATAATGCGTGAAACTGATGAGTTAATTTGGGTTCAAGAAGACACGCCTTTTTTCCTGGCAGGTAGGATTCATTCGGCTATTTTATCTTATCGGGATAAAATTGTTCCGCCGCTGACTCGTGCAATTTTTGAGTTTGCGGAAAAATATGAATATTCATGGCATACCCCAGGCCATGCCGGGGGGACGGCATTCATGAAATCGGCCGTTGGCCGGGCATTCCATGATTATTTTGGGGAAAATCTTTTGCGCTCCGATCTTTCTATTTCCGTCGGAGAATTAGGGTCTCTGCTGGATCATAGCGGTCCGATTGGTGATAGCGAAAAATTCTGTGCCCGGGTATTTGGCGCGGACAGGGCCTATACCGTTACCAATGGATCTTCTATGTCCAACAGGGTCATTATGATGTCTTCCGTAGCCCGTGACGACTATGCCCTGTGCGACCGCAACGCCCATAAATCTACGGAACAGGCCCTGACGATGACGGGGGTCATCCCAACGTATTTAATGCCTTCGAGAAACTACCTCGGCATTATTGGGCCGGTATATGCCCGTCAACTGAGTGGTGATGCAGTGAAAGAAGCTATCGCCTCAAACCCTCTCGCCACAGATAAGAACAAAAAACCGCTGCACAGCATTATCACAAATTCGACCTATGATGGCCTGACCTACCATGTGCCTACGGTTATTAAGCAGCTCAATAGCAGCGTCGATCGTATTCATTTTGATGAGGCGTGGTACGGCTATGCGCGATTTAACCCCCTCTACGCAGAACGTTTTGGCATGTATGGAGAACCCGATGATTATCCAAGGGATCTGCCGACAATTTTCACTACAACCTCAACGCACAAGCTGTTAGCTGCACTTTCGCAGGCATCGCTGATTGGGGTGCGGGATGGACGAAATTCGGTGCCTCATGAACGCTTCAACGAAGCTTATATGATGCATGCCTCGACGTCGCCGCTGTATCCGATAATTATGGCTAACGAAGTTTCGGCTGAAATGATGCGGGGGCAAAGTGGTCAGCACCTTACCACAGAATCAATTACTGAAGCGGTTCGTTTTCGCCAGGCCGTCAGGCGTATTCGAAGAGAACTTCAGGAAAATGATGACTGGTTTTTCTCCACCTGGAATGCAGACTTCGTTCCCGACCCGGAGTCCGGAAAGAAAATTTCTTTTGAAGATGCGCCCCTGTCTCTTTTAGTTACCGACCCTCGTTGCTGGGAATTGCGAGAGGGTGATATATGGCACGGTTTTAAGGGAATCGAAGACAGCTACTGTATGCTGGATCCGATAAAAGTGTCCGTCGTGATGCCTGGCGTGGCGACGGATGGCTCACTTGAGAACGCCGGCATTCCTGCTGCACTGGTGACGGCTTTTCTTAGCCAGAAAGGCATTCAAGTTGAAAAGACCACTGATTTTACCATTCTGTTTCTTTTCTCCCTTGGTATTACCAAAGGGAAATACGGAACATTGATCAATGCATTACTCAAATTTAAAGATGCATACGATAACAATATTCCGGTCAAACACCTCCTTTATGCACATGAAAACGAATGCCCTGAGGCGTTCAAAAATAAAGGATTGAAAGATCTTGCTAATGAAATGTTCCTCTTTTTCAAAGAAACAGATCTCATAAAGGTTCAGGAGAAAGCGTTCACCATATTACCGAAACCGGTACTCACTCCAGCCGAGGCTTATATCAGGCTCGTACACAACGATATTGAAACAGTTAGCATGGATGATCTTTACAACCGCACTCTTGCGACCGGTGTTGTTCCTTATCCGCCTGGAATTCCAATGATCATGCCAGGCGAGAACGCGGGAGATAAAGATAGCCCATACATCAAATATTTGCAGATTCTGCAATTATGGGATCGGCGATTCCCTGGTTTTGGCCATGATATCCATGGTGTAGAGAATAAAAATGGGGTTTATTACGTTCAATGCCTAAAAGAAAGCATCTAACGGTAACCCAGTTAGCTGCAGGAGAGTGAATATGGCAATTAAGAAAATGAGTGTCACTCAGCTAACAATGTTGACTGCCATCAACATGTTAGGATCGGGAATAATATTACTACCCACTAAGCTGGCTCAAGTCGGGAATATTTCGATAGTATCCTGGGTGATTACTGCCGTGGGTTCAATGGCGCTGGCCTGGGCTTTTGCCTGCTGCGGTACGATGAGTAATAAGCTTGGTGGCATGGGCGGTTACGCTGAGTATGCCTTTGGTAAGGCGGGGAATTACATTGCAAACTACACCTATGGCGTTGCGATCGTCATTGGTAACGTCGCGATCTCCATCACTGCCGTGGGTTATATTATTGGGCTATTCAATATTAATCCTAATCCTCTGCAAATTGGATTAATGACGATAGGACTTTTATGGTTAACCACGTTTGCTAATTTTGGTGGAGCCAGCATAACCGGTAAAATTGGTGGCGTCACTGTTTGGGGGGTGATCGCGCCGGTCGTGGTGGTATCGACGGTGGGATGGTTCTGGTTTAAACCCGAAATATATGCCGCAGGCTGGAACCCTCATAACAGCACGCTACTTGATGCCGCAGGCTCTTCCGTAGCAATCACGCTGTGGGCCTTTCTTGGGCTCGAATCGGCCTGCGCGAACAGTGATGCGGTGGATAATCCTAAAAAGAATGTACCCATCGCCGTGCTCTTCGGGACATTGGGCTCTGCGGTTATCTATATCGTGTCGACCAACGTCATTGGCGGAATTATTCCAAACGCTGAACTTGCCAGTTCAAACGCGCCGTTTGGCCTGGTCTTCGCCACGATGTTTACTCCCATGGTAGGGAATATCATCACGGGCCTGATGATTATCGCCTGCATCGGTTCCTTACTGGGCTGGCAGTTCACTACTGCACAAGTCTTCAAGAGTTCTGCGGAAGTGGGCTATTTTGTGCGAATTTTCGCTAAATGTAATAAGAGTGGCACCCCCATCGCAGGAATGCTGATTCTGTTGGGGATTCAAACCATTCTGGGTTGGTTTTCAATTCCCGCCAGCCCTGACGGGACTCGCTACGGCTGGATTCATCATGTAGCCACTGGTAATCTGGGTGTCTCTGACCAATTTTCAACCGTAGTTGACCTGTCGGTCGTCACGAATCTTATTCCCTACATCCTGTCTATGGCAGCCCTGGTAACAATTCAGGAAATCAACCGGGTACCCAGCCATAAGGCTCTGTTGAATAACGCAATCGCTGGGGTTGGGGCTGCGTACAGCTACTTTGCGTTAGTGAATTCTGGTGATAAGGCTTTGATGTACGGGGGCGTAGCCACCATTCTTGGCTTTACATTGTTTGGCGCCGTCAGTGCCAGATTTGTGAAGGGGGAACAACTCGTACATCCTGACCGGGTTATCACTGGGGAAGAGGATGTGCCGGCTATCCCGTACCGGGATAAGTAAAAGGCCCGTGCTCGGGCAGAATAGCTGGAACGTATTCGGCTCCAGCCACTGACCAATAAAAACCCCGCAGGTAAATGGACTGCGGGGTTTTTGCCTGAATGGATGGCGACATCAGTCGTCTTCCGGGTCGTCCATCTCAACCGGCGTCTGGTAATCGTCCGGTTTTATCACCAATAAATCACAGCGCAAATGGTCGATAACCTGTTCCGCGGTGTTGCCCAGAAACGCTGCGGAAAGTCCCGTTCGCCCGACGGTGCCGAGTACCACAATCCCGGCCTGAAGATGCTCGGCCAGGTCAGGGATCACCTCTTCCGGCAGGCCTTTCTCGACGTGCGTCATTTTTTCGTCAATGCCGTATTTCTGACGCAGCGCCTTCATGGCCACCAGATGCTGGCCGCGAATGGCGTCGTTATACACGCTCGGGTCAAAATCAGGCAGCTCAATGGCAATGTTGATGGGGGTAACCGGATACGCGCCAATCAGGTGAACTTCGGTGTGGTTGACATCATCCGCCAGCTTCAGCGTCTCTCTCACCAGTTTTTCATTCAGCGCGTTGTGGTAAAGCTCTTCGCTGGCAAGGTTCACCGCCACCAGCGCCTTGCCGCCTTCCGGCCACGGCTGGTCTTTGACCATCCACACCGGGCAGGGGCATTTACGCAGCAAATGCCAGTCGGTTGGAGTGAAAATCACGGCTTCCAGCTTGTCATGCTGGTGCGCCATTTTTAGCAGCAGATCGTGCCCGCCGGCGATCACTTCCTGGATGATGGCTTCGAACGGTCGGTTATGCCACACCACCTTGATATCAATAGGAATACCGGCTTCGATATAGTACTGCGCCTGTTGCTTAATCCAGGCCGTGCGCTGGCTGATAACCCCTTTGCGCATTGCGGTGCGTTCATCGGGGGACAGAAGCGTGGTCATTTCGTAGGAAAAATCATAGATAGGCAGGAAGGCTTTGATCCTGCCGCCAATCCGTTGATGCAAATAAACAGCTCGCCGCAGGGCAGGCTGATCGTCCTGATTAGGATCAATCGCGACTAGCATGTTTTGGTAGTTTGCCATACAGGTCTCCTTACAACTGCTTAACCACAGTCTGTGAAGTAAGATTAACCCATAAGAAAGGAATGAAACAGGTGAAGAGCCCTTGCCGGATCAATAAAAGGGATAAAAGCCGATCCGGCAAAGGGGAGGGTTATCAGGCAACGCTGCGCGACTGGCCCGCGAGGTCGGATAACAGATCGATATTCTCGATAGTGATGTACTTGCCTTTCACCGCCAGCATACCGTTTTTCTGGAAGCGACCCAGCAGGCGGCTGATGGTTTCTACCGTCAGACCCAGGTAGTTACCGATATCGCCACGGGTCATGGTTAGGCGGAACTCACGCGGTGAGAAACCGCGCTGCGCAAAGCGGCGAGAAAGATTGTAGATAAAAGCCGCCAGGCGCTCTTCGGCATTCTTTTTGGACAACAGCAAAATCATGTCCTGATCGCCTTTAATTTCGCCGCTCATCAGGCGCATCATCTGCTGGCGCAGGCTCGGCATTTTACCGGACAAATCGTCGAGCGTTTCAAACGGGATTTCACAAACCATCGACGTTTCGAGTGCCTGAGCAAAGCTCGGGTGATGGCCAGTGCCGATGGCGTCGAAGCCGACCAGGTCGCCCGCGAGGTGGAAACCGGTGATTTGCTCATCGCCTTGCTCGGTAATGGTGTAGCTTTTGATGGTGCCAGAGCGAATAGCGTACAGCGATTTCAGTTCATCACCTGCTTTAAACAGGGTTTGACCCTTTTGAATCGGCTTTTTACGCTCGATGATATTATCAAGCTGATCGAGTTCATGCTCATTAAGCGTGAAGGGAATGCATAATTGACTGATGCTGCAATCCTGGCAATGGATAGCACAACCGCCAGACTGAATTCGTCGAATAATACGCTTTTCAGGGATCATAGATATGCTCGGACCGTAATTGATATTGGTCAATTTTAACATCTTTTTCGCGATCAGGTAAGTCTGGCAGAACGTTATTCGGACAATAATAAAGGGAGGGGGTTAAAAAAGGGTCTTCATCTTGTTGAATTCCCTGAAACATTAAAATGCAGCTACTCTTTTTTGAAATAAATAGCCGCACTTTTGGCACCATCACAGTAATAAATAACCTTCATGGCGCAGCAGCCACTCTTTCCGCGCCACGCCGCCTGCATACCCGGTCATCGTGCCGTTTCGACCAATGACGCGATGGCACGGCACCACAATGCTCACCGGGTTTGAGCCGTTCGCGGCGCCGACAGCGCGAGCGGCCCCGGCGCGGCCTAGCTGTTCTGCCAGTTCGCCATAATGCATCACTCGTCCACAGGGGATATCGCGCAAAGCCTGCCAAACCTGACGCTGGAAATCCGTGCCAGCCGTCGCCGTGGGCAGAGTATCGATCACCGCCAGATCGCCAGAAAAATAGTCACGCAGCTTGTCACTAAGGCCCCCAGGGTTACGGCTGCTGACGCGTTGAAACCCTTGTTTTCCATAGTGAATATTCAACAGCTGCTCCATGCGGTCGCTGTGTTCTTCCCATTCCACGGCCCGAAGCCTGAATTGTTCGTCGCACAAGATCCACAGCGGCCCAAGCGGGGTGTCAATCTTATCTTCCAGTATTGTCAGCACGGTATTACTCCGTTTTTTGTCAGGCCTGAACGAATGCGCGGCCCATTTTGAGGCTGAAAAGATAACATGCCCCCAGCGGCGTCAGCCAGACCTCAAAAGGATTATCACCGCATCTAAATTTCCATGCGAAGACGGAAAATAATGGCCGGAAGTAGAGAAAAAAGTTTGATAACTTCCCTGACTTATCGCCCGAAATAGTTAGCGACTGACCGTCTGATTACGGCGGTGATTATTTCCCCGGTGAAGGGAATAATAATTTCTTTTACGGTTATTTGATTTACTTTTTTTTAACGTAAATGCAAACTTTATATTTTCATTTTAAAGATCCGGTGACATAAATAATTTGCCAACTATTCTGAAATATCTCCCACGGCTGTCCCGTTGAGCCTCAGGCAGGGCGAGGTTATAGTAGCGGCAGCTAACTCAGGAGGATTGACCGTGAACCTTGACGACAAATCGCTGTTTCTTGACGCCATGGAGGATGTCAAACCGCTGAAAAACTGTGCGGACAGCCAGTGGATCAAACCTCAGAAAGAGCACATTGGCGTGAAGCCAGACCCCATCCAACTGGACAACTTTCTCACCACCGACTTTTTGGACATCATTCCCCTCGACACGCCGCTGGAGTACAAGCGAGAGGGTCTGCAGAGCGGCGTCCTGGACAAGCTCCGGCTCGGAAAATACGGCCAGCAGGCAAGTCTTAATCTGCTCCGCCAGCCCGTGGAGCGCTGTCGGCAGATGTTGTTTGCCTACATTATGCAGGCTAAGCAGGATGGCCTGCGTAATGTGCTCATCGTGCACGGCAAAGGACGAGAAGATAAATCCCATGCCAACGTGGTGCGTAGCTTCCTTGGGCGCTGGCTGGCCGAGTTTGACGAAGTGCAGGCTTTTTGCGTGGCGATGCCGCACCACGGCGGAAGCGGGGCCTGCTATGTTGCTTTAAAAAAATCAGAGCAGGCCAAACTGGAAACCTGGGAGAAACACGCCAAACGAAGCCGTTGAGCGGCGGGATGGCGGCGAGCTCCCTCAGGACGGCATTGATTTACGAATCGACGACAGCAGAATTTGCGCAGCCGTTGAGAGCTGAGTGTCCACCCGCGTAAGGATCCCGATAGGTTCCCCGACGCCCGGAATCGGGACAGGAAGCGCGGTCAGCGTGCCCTGGCGCAAATCGTCCTTCACCGCGCCAGAAGGCACAAACCAGACATAGTTGTAGTCGACGGTCAGCTGGCGGGAGAGCGAAGCCGACAGCGTTTCGATGCAGGTTGAAGGCAGCTTGCAGCCCTGTGACGCGAGCAGAGATTCCGCGTTATCGCGTGGCACCGTGCCCTGAGGGGAGACCACCGCGGGCCATTCCATCACCCGGCTAAGGGTAATATTTTCATGCAGCAGTGGGTGGTTAGGGCGAACAACCAGCTTGAGAGACTCAAGGAACAGCAGTTCATAGTTCAGGCCCGTCATTAGCTCAGGATCGGACATGCGCCCGATGCCTAAATCCAGTTCCCCGGACTTCAATCCCGCCAGCAGCATGGTGTTATTCATGGTGCCAACCTGCAGGGTGACGTCGCTCTGCTGCCTATGAAACTCGCCGATCACCGCCGGTAAAATACCCAGCGCGGCGGTAGGCAGCGCGCCAATCCGTATCACATCAGAAGGCCGGTCTTCCCGGCGTACAAACGACTGCCCGGCATGATTCAGGGCATCAAGCACTTTTACCGCATGGGTTAAAAACTGCTCGCCGGTGAGCGTTAGCTGAGCGCCTAACCGCCCGCGTTCGAACAGACGTGTGCCGGTAAGCTGCTCCAGCTCATTGAGGGTTTTGGAGAGCGCCGGCTGGCTCAGGTTAAGAGTTTCAGCCGCGCGACCCAGTGTTCCCTGCTGAGCGACGGCCACGAAAGTATGTAAATGGCGCAAGCGAATGCGCTGACTGAAGAGACCATTTTTTTCCATGAGCAATGTTAAAAACAGTCCGGCTTCGCTGACAAGCCTCGGTGTTGAATTTTGATAACTTCATTGCAAAATATTATTAACATTTTGTTATGGCCAGGCACATAACCACTTTAAATCAGAGAAGATTTTTTCGACAAAAGGGCGCTATTTTGCTGAAAAGTGATGCCGATCTGCAGATTTTAACGCGGCCTGTTTTAGTTAATTTTTTGTTAATTTATACTCTTTATGGCAGGCATTCTGCATAACGCTGCGTTATGTAATGCGCTGAAAAAATTACTTTTTAGGTGCTGCAAAGCAGATCACAAAATGGAAATTCTTCCTGATAAGTGATCCACCAGGTTCTACGCTTTCAGCACTATCCACTGGAGGCATGACATCATGGCGAACACCCTCACGGCCGATGAGATTCGGGACAAATTTTCGCAAGCTATGTCGGCGATGTACCAGCAAGAAGTTCCGCAGTACGGCACGCTGTTAGAACTGGTGGCGGATGTAAACCTGGCCGTGCTGGAACACGATCCTGAGCTGCACCAGCAGCTCGAAAATGCTGACGAGCTGGCAAGGTTAAACGTAGAACGCCACGGCGCGATTCGCGTAGGTAAGGCCGAAGAGCTGGCGGTGCTGAAGCGAATTTTCGCGGTGATGGGCATGCATCCGGTGGGTTACTACGATCTTTCCCAGGCCGGGGTACCGGTACATTCCACCTCTTTCCGCCCGATTGACGACCAGGCGCTGGCACGAAATCCCTTCCGCGTGTTTACCTCTTTATTGCGTCTGGAGCTTATCGACAACCCGACGCTAAGGGCTCGCGCTGCCGCAATCCTCGATAAACGCGACATTTTCACTCCCCGCTGCCGCGAAATGCTCGATCTCCACGACAGGCAGGGCGGATTCAGCGAGGCAGAGGCGAACACCTTTGTGGCCGAAGCGCTGGAAACCTTCCGCTGGCATCAGCATGCCACGGTTGACGCCGACACTTACCGCGCCCTGCACGACGAGCATCGCCTGATTGCCGATGTGGTTTGCTTCCGTGGCTGTCACATTAACCATCTCACGCCGCGCACGCTGGATATCGACCGCGTTCAGGCAATGATGCCGGAGCGGGGCATCTCGCCCAAAGCCATTATTGAAGGCCCACCTCGCCGTGAACGCCCCATTTTGCTGCGTCAGACCAGTTTTAAAGCGCTGGAAGAGCCTATTTTGTTTGCCGGTGAGCACCACGGCACGCACACCGCCCGATTTGGTGAGATTGAGCAGCGCGGCGTGGCGCTGACGCCTAAAGGCCGCGCGCTGTATGATGAATTATTGCTCGAAGCGGGAAACGGCAAGGACAACCTAAGTCATCAGCAGCATTTGCAGGAAGTCTTCAGCCGCTTCCCGGACAGCGATGCGCTGCTTCGTCGCCAGGGGCTGGCCTATTTTCGCTACCGCCTGACGCCGGTGGGCGACATGCATCGCCAGTCCATCAAACCAGGCGACGATCCGCAGTTGTTGATTGAGCGCGGCTGGCTCATCGCCCAGCCTATCATCTATGAAGATTTCCTGCCGGTTAGCGCCGCGGGCATCTTCCAGTCAAATTTAGGCAGCGACGGTGGCCAGCGGCAGCACGGGCACTCCAGCCGCAGCGAGTTCGAAATGGCGCTGGGTGCGGCGGTGGCCGATGAATTCAGCCTTTATCAACAGGCGGAGGATCGCAGCAAACGCCGTTGCGGTTTACTGTAAACGCGTTACCCTGCTGGGATGTCAGCTACAAGGAACAGCAGATGGAACACGTTGTTAACGTCGCTCAGGGTCAACTGAGCGGCGTCCTTCAGGGGGATATTGCGGTGTATCGCGGTATTCCCTTTGCCATGCCTCCCACTGGAAACCTGCGCTGGCGAGCGCCTCAGCCGCCAGAAAACTGGCAAGGTATTCGCGTCGCCGATACCTTCGCTCCGGCCTGTTGGCAAAGCCTGGAATACTGCAAAGCCGTCGGCGGCGGCGATCCGGGCCAGTTTTCAGAAGACTGCCTTTACCTCAATATCTGGACTCCCGCCCGGCGAACGGGCAAACCCTTGCCGGTGATGGTCTGGCTGCACGGGGGCGGCTACACTATTGGAGCCGGTTCTTTACCTCCGTATGATGGCGCCGCGCTGGCCTCGCGGGGCGTGGTGTTAGTGACGGTGAACTACCGGCTTGGGCATCTGGGCTTTTTTGCTCATCCCGCATTGGATGAAGAAAATCCGGCTGGGCCGATCCACAACTTTGCCTTGCTCGATCAGATTGCCGCGCTGAAGTGGGTGCAGGCCAACATCGCTGCTTTTGGCGGAGACGCCAGCAACGTCACGCTGTTTGGCGAGTCAGCAGGCGCCCGCAGCGTGCTTTCTCTGCTGGCATCGCCTTTAGCCAGCGGCCTGTTCCACAAGGGGATTATACAAAGCGCCTACACGCTGCCGGATGTCGATCGCCGTAAAGCGTTGAAGCGCGGCGTGGCGGTGGCAGAACATTTTGGGCTGAAGAATGCGAACGCTGAAGCGCTGCGTTCCCTTCCCGCCAGTGAATTATGGGCGCTGGAAGCCCCGCTAAACATCGGGCCGACGCCCATCAGCGGCGATATTGTTTTGCCTGAACCCATGCTGGACACGTTTTTTGCCGCACGACAGCACCGGATGCCGCTGATGGTGGGCAGCAACAGCGATGAGGCGAGCGTGCTGAGCTACTTCGGGATAGATCCCGCCGGGCAGGTTGCGCTTCTGCGCCGGGAAAAGCGTCTCGGTCTGGGGCTTATCAAATTGCTGTATCCCGGCGTTAAGGGTGACGCTGAGCTGGGCCGTCAGGTGTGCCGGGACATGGCCTTTACCACGCTGGGGTTTGTGGTGATGCAGGCGCAACAGCGCGCAGGCCAGCCCTGCTGGCGGTATTATTTTGACTACGTGGCGGAGGCCGAGCGTGAAACCTACGCCAACGGCACCTGGCACGGCAACGAAGTGGCTTATGTCTTTAACACGCTGCAGCTTTCTCCGCCTGCCAGTGAATACGTGACTGAACGCGACCTGCAGTTTGCCGCTCAGATTGGCGATTATTGGGTCAGCTTCGCCCGCAGCGCCAGGGCGCACAGCAAAGCGTTACCAGGGCCGTTGAGCTGGCCTGCCAGCACCAAAGGGCGGGACCGCACGCTGCGGCTGGGCGTTCATCTGCGGGCGCAGTTTAAGGTCGAAAATCGCTTTATGCGGCTGAGAATGCAGTTATTTAAGCGAGTGATGAAACACCACGTCAGCCTGGACTGAGCAACGCATTGCAAAAGGCCTCCAGCCCGGCGGCGCCTTCGCTGCCGGGCTTCACCGCCAGCCTGTAACTGGCCCCGGTTTTTACGCTCCCGGTAAAAGGCCGCACTAACCGCCCGGTACGAAGATCTTCGGCCACCAGCGTTTCGTCTGCGATGGCTATCCCAAACCCCTGAATAGCGGCGCTGATCGCCAGATCCATGGTGTCGAAATGCTGATTTTTCTGCATCGCCAGCCAAGGCGGTGAAGGGTTCTTTCCAAGCCATAATGACCAGTCGGTACGATCGCGAGTCGGGTGCAAAAAGGTCAGCCGCTCCCAGTTGCTCGTCTCCGGCGGAAGCAACGCCTGACTGATAACCGGCGTCAGACGCTCTTCAAACAGCAGCGCGCCGCTTTTGGCCTGTTGACCAAACACAATGGCGGCATCAAACGGCTCGTTTTTGAAATTGACGCCGTGCTCCACGGTCGTGGTTAACGCAACCTGGATCTCCGGCATACGCTGCTCAAGCTGAATCAGCTTCGGCACCAGCCAGCGCATGGCGCAGGTGGGGGCCTTAAGACGAATAATCTCAGGCTTATGGCAGGCCCGGTCGGCCACGTCCAGCAGCGTGTTGAAGGCGTTCTGGAGATCGGGCAGCAGGGCGCTGCCCTGGGGCGTGAGGCGTAATCCGCGTGCATGGCGCTCAAAAAGCGCGAACCCCAGCCACTGCTCCAGCGCCGCAATTTTACGGCTGACGGCGCCCTGGGTCAGGCAAAGCTCTTTTGCCGCCCGGGTGAGGTTCAGGTGCCTGGCCGTGACCAGAAAAGCATCGAGAGTATTTAGGGGAAAATTACGCCGGGTCATGATGCTCTCCGCTGAGCTATGCATTTTTTGCATGGCTATTATGACAACAATTCGATTGTCGTGGCAATGACGGCGATATTGAATAGTTATGCAAATCGCATCAAGTTCAGGAGCCGCTATGGCCATACAAACCCCGGTACAACAACGTTCAAAATTGCCGGACGTCGGAACCACGATTTTTACGGTGATCGGCCAGCTTTCCGCGCAGCACAAGGCGATAAATCTTTCTCAGGGGGCACCCAACTTCCCCTGCGACCCGAAACTGGTCGCTGGCGTCACCAAAGCCATGCAGGAAGGGCATAACCAGTACGCCCCGATGACCGGTCTGGCGTCCCTGAAACAGCTGATTGCCGACAAAGTGGCGAGCCTTTACGGGGCCGTGTATGACCCTGCAGAGGAGGTGCTGGTCACCGCCAGCGCCAGCGAAGGGCTTTATTCTGCGATCGGCGGTCTGGTACATCCCGGCGATGAAGTTATCTACTTTGAGCCTTCTTTCGACAGCTACGCGCCGATTGTCCGCCTGCAGGGCGCCAAACCGGTGGCGCTCAAGCTGAGTCTGCCTGATTTTACCGTTGACTGGGACGAAGTGCGGACTGCGATTACGCCACGCACGCGGATGATCATCGTGAACACGCCGCATAACCCAAGCGGGCAGGTATTTAGCACCCATGATCTGGAAATGCTGGCGGCGGTAACTCGCGACACCGACATTGTGATCCTGTCTGATGAAGTGTATGAACACATCGTCTTTGACGGCAAAAAGCACCACGGCATGGCGACGCACCCGCAGCTTGCCGAGCGCAGCGTGATTGTGTCGTCGTTCGGTAAAACCTTCCACGTCACGGGCTGGCGGGTCGGGTATTGCCTGGCCCCGGCGGCGCTGATGGATGAGATCTGCAAGGTGCATCAGTTCCTGATGTTCTCCGCCGACACGCCGATGCAGTATGCGTTCGCCGACTATATGAGCGATCCGCAAACTTATCTTTCACTGGCGGCGTTTTATCAGCGCAAGCGTGATTTAATGCAGTCTTTGCTGGCTGATTCACCGTTTGAACTGCTGCCGAGCGGTGGGTCATTCTTCCTGCTGGCCCGCTTCGGGCACTTCAGCGATGAGTCCGACAGCGAGATGGTGAAGCGGTTAATCACTGATTACGGCGTGGCGACCATTCCGCTCTCCGCGTTTTATACCGACGGTACTGACAATAAAATTATCCGGCTCTCATTTGCCAAAGATGAAGCCACACTTCGGGCGGGCGCTGAAGCGCTGTGCCGGGTTAAGCCACGCTGATAAGGGGTCATGATGAAAAAAATGTATGCGTTAAGTTTGCTGCTGGGGCTGTGTTCTTCGTTTTCTGCGCTGGCCGCCGGCGAGCTGCGCTATGGCCTCGAAGCGGAGTATCCCCCGTTTGAAAGCCGCAACAGCGCGGGCGAGCTGGAAGGGTTTGACGTCGAGCTGGGGAAAGCCATTTGCCAGGCGGCCAGCCTGAAATGTACCTGGGTTGAAACGTCGTTTGATTCGCTGATCCCGGGGCTGGTGGCGAAGAAGTTTGACGCCATCAACTCGGCAATGAACATCACCGAGCAGCGTCGTAAAAGCATCGACTTTACCCAGCCAATCTACCGTATTCCGTCTCAGCTGGTGGGCAAAGAAGGCAGCGGCCTTGAAGCCACGGCGGAAGGGCTGAAAGGCAAAACCATCGGCGTGCTCCAGGGCTCCATTCAGGAAACCTATGCCAAAGAGCACTGGGAAAAGCAGGGCGTGAACGTTGTGTCTTACAAAGACCAGAACATGGCCTGGGCTGACTTGCTGAACGGCCGTATTGATGCCTCTCTGGTGATGTCCGCGGCAGGTCAGGCGGGCTTCCTCAGCACGCCGCAGGGCAAGGGCTTTGGCTTTATCGGCAAGCCGGTGAGCGACGACACCATTCTCGGCAGCGGGATTGGTTTTGGTCTGCGTAAAGGTGACGCTGTCACGAAAAAAGAGCTGGATGCGGCCATCGATAAGGTGAAAGCCGACGGCACCGTGACTAAGCTCGCGCAGAAGTTCTTCCCCGGCATCGACGTCAGCGTGAAGTAACGTTGACCAGGGCTCGTCGGCACACAGGCTGACGGGCCTTTAGCGTTTTTTTCGCCAGGCAATGGCGAATTTTTCGGTGATATCTGGTTTCCTGAAAAAAAACTTTCGTTCCTCCCCCAAACGCCTTCTCCGCCCATTGGATTCACTGTGAATTTTGTCTAGAGTGTGCGGTCGTACAGGTAGCAGTCTCTTGCCGCTGTTCTTCCCGTCGGGAGGAACAAAACACATCGACACATAAGGACGATTTCTCAGGCATGAATCGCAGACGTTTTATCCAGGCCTCTATGGCTCTCGCCGCTGCCTGCGGCACGCCAACCCTTGCCACGCTATTCTCCCGAAGCGCCTTTGCTGCCGAATCAGGCATCGCTGACGGGCACTCCACCGCCTTCGATTTTGCGGTGCTTCAGGGCATGGCGCACGACCTGTCGAAAAAACCATGGGGCGGGGCACCGCGCGCGCTGCCCAACACGCTGGCTAACCTGACGCCTCAGGCTTATAACGCCATTCAGTACGACGCCGATCATTCGCTGTGGAACAACATCGAAAACCGCCAGCTTGACGTGCAGTTCTTCCACGTCGGCATGGGGTTCCGCCGCCGCGTCAGAATGTTCTCGCTGGATTCCGCCACCCATCAGGCGCGCGAAATCCACTTCCGCCCGGAATTGTTTAACTACAACAATGCTGGCGTAGACACCAGGCAGCTCGAAGGCCAGACGGATCTCGGCTTTGCCGGCCTGAAAGTCTTCAAGGCACCGGAGCTGGCGCGCCGTGACGTCGTCTCCTTCCTCGGCGCGAGCTATTTCCGTGCCGTAGACAGCACGTACCAGTATGGGCTGTCCGCCCGTGGCCTCGCGGTGGACACCTTCACCGACACGCCGGAAGAGTTCCCGGACTTCACCTCGTTCTGGTTTGAAACGCCGAAAGCCACCGACACGACTTTTGTGGTCTATGCCTTACTCGACAGCCCAAGCGTGACCGGCGCGTACAAATTTATTATCAGCTGTGAAGCCGAGCGCGTGGTGATGGAGGTGGACAATCACCTTTATGCCCGGAAAGACGTCAAACAGCTGGGTATCGCGCCGATGACCAGCATGTTTGCCTGCGGCACCAACGAACGCCGGACCTGCGACACCATTCACCCGCAAATTCATGACTCCGACCGCCTGGCCATGTGGCGCGGTAACGGCGAGTGGATTTGCCGCCCGCTGAATAACCCGCAAAAACTTCAGTTCAACGCCTTTATGGACGAGAACCCGAAAGGCTTTGGCCTGCTGCAGCTGGATCACGACTTTGCCAGCTATCAGGACATCATGGGCTGGTACAACAAGCGTCCAAGCCTGTGGGTAGAGCCGCGTAACAAGTGGGGCAAAGGCACCGTTGGCCTGATGGAAATCCCGACCACCGGCGAAACGCTCGACAATATTGTCTGCTTCTGGCAGCCGGAGAAACCGGTCAAAGCCGGGGACGAATTCGAGTTCAAATATCGCCTCTACTGGAGCGGTTTGCCGCCGGTGACGACGGATCTGGCCCGCGTTTACGCCACCCGCACCGGGATGGGCAGCTTCCCGGAAGGCTGGGCGCCGGGTGAACACTTCCCGGAAAAATGGTCCCGCCGCTTTGCTATCGACTTTATCGGGGGCGATTTGAAAGCCGCCGCGCCGAAGGGGATTGAGCCGGTGATTACTCTCTCCAACGGCGAAGCGAAGCAGATTGAGATCCTCTACGTCGAACCGTTTGACGGCTACCGCATTCTGTTTGACTGGTATCCGACCAACGACGCCACCGACCCGGTCGAGATGCGCATGTTCCTGCGTTGCCAGGGCAAAGCGATCAGTGAAACCTGGCTGTACCAGTATTTCCCACCACCGCCGGACAAACGTAAATACGTTGACGACCGCGAAATGCGTTAATCATCCAGCCCCGCCGCGTAAAAGCCGCGGGGCTTTTTTATGCCCGTTTCACCATCTCGTCCTCTTATTGCATAAATACTCTTTCATAACGAATTTCTATGTATTCACTTTTGGCGGTGTTTTAAATCTCGTGCGTTGCCACAAAAAAGTGACATAAGATAACTGTCACCTTCTAACAAAAGCAGGAGTCACGAGTGGAACAACAGCAGGCCTGGCAGGATGAAGTGATTGCGGTTAATGATGATATCGAACTGCATTCGGTGAACGAGCGGTTCGTGAAGGACGTTTTTGCCCTGGTGCAGCGCAATAAAAGCTGGCTGCAAAAGGCGATGAACTGGCCGCAGTATGTTGTTTCCGAGGACGACACCCGCAAAACGCTGCAGGGGAACTATGTTCTCCACCATAAAGGCTACGCGAAGATGTTTATGATCCTCTATCGCGGCGAGCTGGCGGGCGTCTTTTCCTTTAACCAGATAGTCCCGACCGACAAAACGGCCTACATCGGCTACTGGCTAAGCGAGGATCGGCAGGGCAAGGGGATCATTTCCGCCGTGATTGAGGCCGCGATCGGCAAGTACGCGGGGGAAGGGACGGTGCGTCGGTTTGTCATCAAATGCATCGTCACTAACCAGGCCAGCAACAGGGTGGCCCAACGCAACGGCTTTGCCCTTGAAGGCTGCCTGAGGCAAGCCGAGTTTCTGAACGACGAGTTCCACGATCAGAATATTTACGGGCGCATTGCTGATTAAAAAATGCCATGAAACGGCGTGCGGGTAATTCGCTGTGCGCCGTTAATATCCTTCATGCCGCGAAGATGAATCAGTTCGCCGCCAAAGCCTTCCACCGCCGCCTCATCATAAATCTGCACGTTGTTTTCGATGAGCACGTTACCCATCACTTTCGCCTCGCCATACACCTGTACATTGTTGTCCAGCAGAACCGGGCCGCCGATAAGCGCCGCATTACCGTAAACCTGGACGCGGTGCCTGAGCACGCAATCTCCTTCAATAAGGGCGTTGCCGTAGACTTTAGATGAGTAGCGGATGGTCGGGATCTGGCTGTCGCCGCTGCCGGCAATAATACGTGCGTTACCGGACACCTGCGCGCAATCACAAACCCAGACATTGTTCTCTGCATTGCCTTCAATAACGGCATTATCAAAAATGGCTGAGCGGTGTTCGACAAAGGCGTTGTTCACGCGCGCGTGGCCGTAGATTTGTGCCTGATGGACGATGCGTGAGGCCAGCACCGTGGCGTTCCCGTAGATTTGCAGCCGCATTTCTGTATCTTCGGTCAGCCCCAGCACGGCAATCACCTGGCTCTGCTGCAACACGCGGGCCGAGCCCGAGATAAAGCATTCGCCGCTGATGCGGGAATCCTCGACCAGCACCTTGCCGCCCACTTTTGCGTGATGGCAAATTTCAGACTCGCCGAGGATTTTTGCGTCATCTTCAACCGTCGCACCGTTCCAGATCAGGGCGTCAGGCTCAAGCCAGCAGGTTCCCTCGTGGCTCAGGTTCGCTTCTTCCTCAATCCAGCCGCCGCCTTGCCCGGCCACGACGTTGCCAAAAGCGCAAAGCGCCTCAATTTGCCAGAGTCGAACTTGCCGCTGTTCGCCATCATGCTGATAATCATGAAGCCGCGAAACATCGGTGATCCGGTATTTTTTCATGGTGATTTCTCGCTGTGCACTGCTGATAAACGTAGCAGGTAATTCACCGGCGTAGCGTTTGGCGGCGTAATCGCATAAAATGTATTTAAAATACATTTTAAAAAATAAACAAAATGAATAAACCAATCCCCGGTAGCTTTATCAATCTCCCCGCAGGCTACTTTGGCATGGTGCTGGGCACCATCGGCATGGGGTTTGCCTGGCGCTATGCCGCCACGATTTGGCCGGTGCCGTCGGTTGTTGGTGAGACTCTTGTGGCGCTTGCCGCCGGTATCTGGCTGCTGCTGGCGTTAGCATTCCTGACGCGGCTGGTGCGCTACCCGCACAGCGTGATTGCAGAGATTTATCACCCTTTAATGAGTAGCTTCGTGAGTCTGTTCCCGGCGACGACCATGCTGGTGGCCATCGGCGTAGCCCCTTATCTGCGCCCGCTCGCTGCAGTGATGTTTGGCTTTGGCGCCGTGGTGCAGCTTTGTTATGCCGCCTGGCAGTCCGCCGGATTATGGCGAGGTACGCACCCGCAGGATGCCACGACGCCGGGGCTGTATTTGCCCACCGTCGCCAATAATTTTATCAGCGCGATGGCCTGCGGCGCGTTGGGTTATCACGACCTGGGGATCTTGTTCCTTGGGGCCGGTGTTTTTTCCTGGCTCAGCCTGGAACCGGCGATTTTGCACCGTATGCGCAGCGCCGGGGAACTGCCCACGCCGGTACGCACCTCGCTGGGCATTCAGCTTGCCCCTGCGCTGGTGGCCTGTAGCGCTTACCTTGCCGTGAACGGCGGCGTGACGGATTTCTTTGCCAAAATGCTGTTTGGTTACGGCCTGCTGCAATTGCTCTTCATGCTGCGCTTAATGCCCTGGTACCTGGCGCAGCCGTTCAATGCCTCCTTCTGGAGTTTCTCATTCGGTATTTCTGCACTGGCAACCACGGCGCTCCATCTGAGCGCGGGCAGTGGGGACGGGCTGTTTCACGTCATTGCCGTGCCGCTGTTTATTTTTACTAATGTGATTATCGGCCTGCTGCTGTCACGTACTTTTATCCTGCTGATGCAGGGGAAATTGATTTTGCGCACCGCGCGGCCTGAAAATAAGGATCTGTCATGACCGAGAAGTCTGAAAGCTACTACAGCGAAAAATACGGCTTAACTGCCACACATTCTGACGTGCTGAACGCCGTGAAGTACGTTGCCCCCGGTAAAACGCTGGATCTTGGCTGCGGCGGCGGGCGCAACAGCCTGTACCTGAACCAGAAAGGGTTCGACGTTACCGCCTGGGATAAAAACCCGATGAGCATTGCCAGGCTGAATCAGATTATCGAGACGGAAGGGCTGAAAGATATTGCCACCGCCGAGGTTGACCTGAACCAACTGAGCTTTGACGGCGAGTACGATTTTATTCTCTCCACCGTGGTGATGATGTTCCTCGAGCGCAGCACGATCCCAGGACTTATCGCCAATATGCAGCGCTGCACCAAACCCGGCGGCTACAACCTGATTGTGGCGGCCATGGATACCGAGGATTTTCCGTGCACGGTCGGTTTCCCGTTTGCCTTTAAAGAGGGTGAACTGCGGAACTACTATGAAGGTTGGGAACTGATTAAATACAACGAAGATGTGGGGCAGTTGCACAAGACTGATGAGCACGGCAACCGCATCAAGCTGCGTTTTGCCACGATGCTGGCACGTAAGAAGTAAAAATTAACCCTCACCCCGGCGCTCTCCCTGAAAGGGGGAGCGCTAAATCAGAGCTATACAATAAAATTGTGCTGTTTCTTTCACCGCAAATCGCGGGAGTGAAGCTAAGTGGGATTTCTGTCCTGATACCCCCTCCCTTAGGGGAGAGGATTAGGGTGAGGGGCAAACTACTTCGCCGCCAGCAGGCAAAGCTTCAGCGCCACATTGTAAGACGCCTCAAACGCCCGCAGCGGTAAAAACTCAAAGCGAGAATGGAAATTGTGCGCGCCGGTA
Source organism: Cedecea sp. Ae19-4 (assembly GCF_059801165.1). Taxonomy (NCBI): domain Bacteria; kingdom Pseudomonadati; phylum Pseudomonadota; class Gammaproteobacteria; order Enterobacterales; family Enterobacteriaceae; genus Cedecea; species Cedecea sp. Ae19-4. Next base: position 1,218,698 of record NZ_JBCHWG010000001.1, read on the forward strand.
AAGAAGTTCGGCGTCAGCAAGCCTTTAGCCGACAGCGCCGCGCCATCCGTGCCGCCGCGCATGGGGATCACCTTCGGCTCAATCCCCAGCTCATCCAGAGCGGCAAAAATCAAATCAATGGCCCGGCGGTCATCGGTAATGGCGTTACTGATGTTGCTGTAGGTATCGCTGAGGCTGAACTCCACGCGTGCGGTCGGGTACAGCGCGGCAATCTTCTGCGCCACTTCGCCAATTTGCTGTTTGCGGCGTTCAAAGTTGGCCAAATCGAAGTCGCGAATATTGGCCTTCAGCAGCGCTTCGCTTTGTGAAGCCTGCATCCCGTTAAACCAGACATAGCCTTCGCGCCCTTCGGTGTGTTCAGGCGTTTGTTGGCGGTCAAAATGGCTAATGTAGTCCATCGCCATCAGCAGCGGGTTAACCAGTACGCCTTTGGAGGACATCGGATGGCTGGTCACGCCGGTGAATTTCAGCTCCGCGTGGGCGGCGTTGAAGTTTTCATACACCACTTCGCCCAGCTCGCAGCAGTCAATGGTCCACGCGAAGTCCACGTCAAAACGTGCCAAATCCAGCGCTTTGGCGCCACACAGGCCAATTTCTTCATCCGGGACGAAGGCCACCACGATGTCACCGTGCCGGTGCTCTGGCGTCAGGTTTTCCAGCAGCGTCATCACCACCGTGACGGCGGCTTTGTTGTCCGCGCCCAGCACGCTGGTACCGTCGCTGAAGATAATCTCTTCGCCAGGATAGGCGTTGATTTCCGGGTGCTCCGCCGTGCGCAGCCAGATGTTCTCTTTGGCGTTCAGGCATAAATCTTCGCCGGTGAAGCGCAGGATCTGCGGATGAATGTCCGGGGAAAGGCCAACGTCAACGGTATCAATGTGCGTAATAAACCCCACACGCGGTGCGCCAGCGACGTTGCCTTTCTTCACGGCGGTTACCGTGGCGTGCTCATCAATCACAATATTTTCAAGGCCCAGAGTGCGCAGTTCTTCCGCGAGCAGGCGGGCCATTTCGTGTTGTCCTGGGGTACTGGGCAAGCTGCTGACGCGCGGATCGCTTTGGCTGGTCACCGCCAGATAACGAAAGAAGCGCCGGGTGAGCTGCTCGCTGAGCGACGAAGACATAGTGTTTCCTTATTGTTCGATGTTGTTTGTTGGCAATGTAAATTTAATGTTATTTATTAAGGCGCTTTGCACAAGCTTTATTCATTCAGGGTCAGGACAAACACCACAGGAAGACAGCGATGAAAACAAAGATTACAACGCTTGCACTTGCCGTAGCGGCGCTCTCCATCAGTACCAGCGTGGCGGCCAGCACGCTGGTTTATTGCTCCGAAGGCTCACCGGAAAACTTCAACCCGCAGCTTTACACCTCGGGCACCAGCGTGGATGCCAGCGCGGTGCCGGTTTATAACCGGTTGGTAGATTTTAAAGTCGGCACCACGGAACTGCAGCCCAGCCTGGCGGAGAGCTGGGACGTCAGCGAGGACGGCAAAGTCTATACCTTCCATCTGCGTAAAGGCGTTAAGTTTCAGAGCAACAAATACTTTAAGCCCACCAGAGACTTCAACGCGGACGATGTCATTTTCTCGTTTATGCGCCAGAAAGATCCTAAGCATCCGTACCACAACGTTTCCAACGGCAATTACTCCAACTTTGAAAGCCTGGAGTTTGGCAAGCTGATCACAGCGATTGATAAAGTGGATGACAACACCGTGCGCTTCACGCTGGCGCACCCGGAAGCGCCGTTTGTCGCGGATTTAGGCTGGTATTTTGCCTCGATTCTCTCTGCCGAATACGCCGATGTCATGATGAAGGCCGGCACGCCGGAACGCGTCGATTCCGACCCCATCGGCACCGGGCCGTTTGAGCTGAAGCAGTACCAGAAAGATTCCCGCATTCTCTATACCGCTTTCCCTGATTACTGGCAGGGCAAATCAAAAATCGACCGTTTAGTGTTCTCGATCACGCCGGATGCGTCGATCCGCTACGCCAAACTTGAGAAAAATGAATGCCAGGTTATGCCGTTCCCGAACCCGGCGGATTTGCCGCGCATGAAGGAAAACAAAGACATCACGCTGATGCAAAAAGCGGGTCTGAATACTGGTTTTCTGGCATTTAACACCCAGAAACCGCCGCTCGATAACGTGAAAGTGCGCCAGGCGCTGGCAATGGCGATTAACAAACCGGCCATTATCGAAGCGGTGTTCCACGGCACGGGCATCGAGGCAAAAAACCTACTGCCGCCGGGCGTGTGGAGCGCGGACGATAAGCTCAAGGATTACGATTACGATCCTGAAAAAGCAAAGGCGCTGCTCAAAGAAGCCGGGTTTGCCAACGGCATGAGCATTGACCTGTGGGCAATGCCGGTTCAGCGTCCGTATAACCCGAACGCTAAACGTATGGCAGAGATGATTCAGGCCGACTGGGCGAAAGTTGGCGTGACGGCGAAAATTGTCACCTACGAATGGGGCGAATACCTCAAGCGAGTGAAGGGCGGTGAGCACCAGGCGGCGCTGATGGGCTGGACGACGGCCACCGGCGACCCGGACAACTTCTTCGGGCCGCTGTTTACCTGCACGTCGGCCAACGGTGGGTCTAACTCATCCAAATGGTGCTATCAGCCGTTTGATAAACTGATTCTCGAAGCCCGTGCCGAGGGGAACCACGATAAGCGAGTTGAGCTCTACAAAGAAGCGCAGCAAATGATGCACGACCAGATGCCTGCGGTGATGATTGCCCACTCCACGATTTTCGAGCCGGTGCGTAAAGAGGTGACCGGGTATGAAATTGATCCGTTCGGGAAGCATATCTTTTATCAGGTGGATGTGAAGAAGTAACTGGACGGAAGGTCCCTCTCCCAGAGGGAGAGGGAATAAAGAAGATTACATGTTGTTTTTCCGCTCTCTCCCTTTTGGGGAGAGGGTCGGGGTGAGGGCTTTCCCTCTTTCGGACACCAATCAACCGCTACACCGTACTACGCTCGCTCACCGCCTCCACTGGCGCAGTTGCCGTCGCCTGATTCGCCTGTTGCTCCTCGCGGAATTTCAGGTTATCCCAGACCCGGAAGAACGGGTAATACATCACCAGCGAGATAGCCAGGTTCACAATCTGCAGAATAGAGCCGGAAACATGGCCGCCAGTCGCTAAATAGCCGCTGACGATAATCGGCGTGGTGAACGGCAGCGCAATCCCCGCAGGCGGCGCTACCAGACCTGTTGCCATCGCCGTGTAGGAGACAATCACCAGCACCACCGGGGTCAAAATAAACGGCACCACCAGGTACGGGTTCATCACCAGCGGAATGCCAAACACCATCGGTTCGCTGATGTTAAACAGGCTGCCCGGTGCGGCAATTTTACCCAGCTGCTTCATTTGCACACTGCGGCTGCGGATCAGCATAAAGATCACCAGACCTAACAGCGCCCCGGTGCCGCCAGGGGCGATCCACAGGTCATAGAACTGCTGGGTAATGATGTGCGGGATAGGCAGGCCGTTCTGGAATGCCGCCAGGTTCTCGGACATATTGGTCAGCCAGACCGGGCGGATAAACACCAGCACGATGGTGTCGCCGTGCAGGCCGAGCGTCCACAGAATACCAATCAGGATCACCGACACGATCATTCCCGGTAACGAGCCGCCAATGTGGCTCATCGGAATGCCGACCAGATCGGTGATCATAGTGTTGATGTCACCAAACGGCGTGGCTTCCACCAGCAGGCGAAGCGCCAGCACCACGGCCAACACGCAAAAACCCGGCACCAGCGCGAGGAACGATTTTGCTACCGCAGGCGGCACGCCCTCCGGCATGCGGATCACCAGATTACGGTTGCTGATAAACCGGTAAATTTCGGTAGAAAGCAGGGCGATCAGAATGGCGACAAACAGCCCCTGGCTACCAATTTGCCCCATGGGCAGCACACCCTTCACAAACTCAGCGGGCCCCCCGGACGGCGGAGTGAACATAATGTTCTGCGGGATGGTCATGATAAAGGCTACCAGCGACACCGCCCCGGCGGTGAGCGGGTCGATGGTGCGGTATTTTTCGGCCAGACGATAGGCGATCCCGAAACTCGAAATAATCGCCATGATGTCATAGGTCGCTTTGACCGGATAAAGCAGCTTGGTCTGCCACGTGGCACCAAACAGATCGGTCATTAGCTGGGGGTAACCCGGCACCGGCAGATAGGCGAAAATCAGGAAGAACGAGCCAATCAGCATGAACGGCATGTTCAGGATGATCCCGTCGCGGACGGAAAGCACGTGCTTTTGCCCGGCGATCTTCAGCGCCACGGGCAGCACATATTTTTCAAGAAACGATTTCTTTGCGGACACGGTTACCCCTGTCCCGGCGCATGGCCGGGCATTATTGTTATTGATTTCTGTTGTGGGGTGGACGTAAAGCATCGCCCACCGGTAAGCGGCGCTAATTAAACTGCGGCAGCCACGCCTTGTTGCTTGCAAGCACTTCATCGAGCAACGCCTGAGCGATATTCACGTCAGCCACCAGCGGGTTCGCTATCAGGGCCAGGAGCGCCTGCTGCTTATCGCCGTGGACCGCCGCTTCAATCGTCAGTCGTTCAAAGTCTTTCACCTGCTGGGTCAGGCCATTCATCAGGGGAGGAAGTTTGCCGAAGGCCAGCGGATGGGCCCCCAGCGCGTCGATCACGCAGTTGGTTTCAATCACCGCGTCGTCCGGCAGCCCCTGAATAGCGCCGTTGTTGGCGGTATTCACCACCATCTGCTTGCCGAGGTTATTGTGCAGGGCGTCGATAAGCTCCAGGGCCACTTCGGAATAGAACGAGCCACCGCGCTGGCTCAACTGCTCCGGCTTTTTGTCGAGCTGCGGGTTGGCGTACAGCTCAAACAGCTCGGCTTCGACTTTCATTACCTGTTCGGCGCGGGTGCCTTTCCCGTTCGCCGCATCCGCCAGCTCGTCTTTGAGCATGGTGCGGGTTTGCCAGAAATAGCGGTGGTACGGGCAAGGGATCGCTTTCAGGGCACGCAGCAGGGCTGGCGGCCACGGAATCGCTTTGATGTTGTTCATCGACAACTGCTCGCCATCGCACAACATCTCAATCACCTCGGCGGTCGCGTCCCGCCCATCGGCAATCACCTCGTGCACCCACACCATGTGGTTGAGCCCGGCGAAGCGCAGCGTGACTTTGTCGTAAGGCAGTTGGAGCATGTCAGCGATGGTGTGGTGCATGGTCACCGGCACGTTGCACAGGCCAACAATGTTGGCGGCGCTGTAGCGGGAAACTGCCTCGGTGACGATCCCCGCCGGGTTGGTGAAATTAATAATCCACGCATTCGGGGCCAGGCGCTCCACGCGTTTAGCAATGTCCAACATCACCGGAATAGTACGCAGTGCTTTTGCAAAACCACCGACACCGGTGGTCTCCTGGCCTAGCAATTCGTGGCTGAGGCCCAGGCGTTCGTCGGCGGCGCGAGCGGGCAGTTGCCCCACGCGAAGCTGGGTCAGCACAAAGCTGGAACCCACAATCGCAGCGTCTGGTTCGTAATGCACCGTCACTTTGACCTGTTCCAAACCTTTGCTGTCGAACATGCGGCGAGCCAGCGCGGCGATGATTTCAACCTTCTGGCGGCCCGCTTTTACATCCACCAGCGCCAGCTCCGTCATCGGCAGGGCGGCATGGCGCAGAATCAGGCCTTCAATCAGTTCCGGGGTGTAGCTGCTGCCCCCGCCCACAACGGTAATTTTCATTGGTTTCTCCCGGTTATCAGGCCATCAGAGTTATGGCTTTATCCAGCACGCGGTCGCCGCGCATGGTGCCGTAATCCATCATGTCGATCACCGCCACGGGTTTGCCGAGAGGAGCCGAAAGCTCGGAAAGGCGGGCCAGTTCGAACTGCACCTGAGGGCCGAGCAGCACCACGTCGGCGCTCTGCAGGTGACTTTCAATTTCGGCCACAGACACCGCGTCAATTTGAATGTCCAGGGCGCGTTTTGTGGCCTCGGCACGCATTTTTTGCACCAGCATGCTGGTGGACATCCCTGCGGCACAACACAACATGATCTTTTTCATTACCTTTATCCTTCAAATTGAAAACGCGTTTCAAACAACAGCGCGTTTATTCAGCATGTATGAAAATTATTTTCATGACCGTGATCTGCGTTGGATTATTGGTTTCCAGAATGTTAAAGGAATAACAAGACTTTTACGGAGGAGGGTGAAACGGCGGCAAGGCATCGCGGCAAAGTTAATTGAAAAATAATTTCAACGCATTATGATGATTTATCCGCCTGTGACGCAGACACAAGGAACCTTTCAGCGATGGATATTGTTTATCACCTGGTCCATGGGTTAGCCGACTCTTCTCCCCAGGAAACGCGGCTGGCCCGCTTTTTTCTGGAGAATTTCTTCCAGCTACCGGATGCCACCATGGAGCAGCTGGCGGCGCGCGCGGGTGTCAGTCAGGCTACGCTCCAGCAGTTCGCGCGTACCATCGGCTGCAGCGATATGAATGATTTCCTCGGCCAGGTTCGCCACCAGCAGCACGACAGCCGGGTACAGGATTTGCTGGCAGCGCCGTCTCAACTGCTGGGGGATGCCGCCTGGGTGGATAATGACACGCTGCAGTTTCTGGCCAACCGGGGCGGCGTGGCGAAAGACGTGCTGGAGCGCTTTTCTCATTCCATAGGGCGGGATGCTGAGGGCGACATTATCAGCCGGATCCGCCAGCGGCTGGCGGAGTTTAGCCAGCAGGAAGCCAGAGTTGCGCAGGCTATTTTGCACGATCCGGGCTTTGCGTCGTCGGCGACAATCGACCAGCTTGCCCAGGCGGCGGGCGTCAGTCCGGCCACTATCACGCGCTTTGCCAGAGCCGCAGGCTGCGACGATATTCGAGATCTACGCATGAAGCTGGCGCAGGCCAGCACCGCCATACCGGGTAGCGAGCTACCGGCTTCCTGGCAACAGCGGTTGAGCGGCATCCAGCAGGCGCTAACGCAGCAACTGGAAACGCTTCCGGAAGCTAATGTTTCGCGCGCCGTTTTGCTGCTGAAGCAAGCGAAAGCGATTCATATTTTCAGCGCAGGCGCGGCAGACACGCCTTTTGCCAGCCTTTTGCAGTACCGCCTGCTGACGCAGGGCCAGCCCGCCAGCGTCTGTTATGATCCTGCCCTGATGAGCTTCACCGCCTCAATGCTGAATCGCGAGCAGGCGATGATCGTCTTTGCCAGCTCGACGCCGGACAGCACCTTGTTAGCGGCCGTGCAGCAGGCCAGGCGGCAGGGCGCAGCCATCGTTATGGTGACGAAAGATCCCGCCAGCGCGGGGCAGGCCGGTGACGTCTGGCTGCCTCCCGGGGAAGGGCATTACGGCGCATTATTGATTGTTGACCTGCTTTGCGATGGGCTTGCCGCCCCCGGCGATGAGCGCGCGATCTGAGTTTTGACGTCAAGGCCGCTTAACCCCCACACAAAGTGTCGTTTTTTGCTATACCTGAAAGGCTTATACCCACAAACAGGATCAAACGATGCGGAGCAAAACGTATTTTAAAGTGGCTTGTCTGGCAGGTTTATTAGCGCTGGCGGGGTGTGCTTCAAAAACCACCGCGCCAGAAAAATACTCTGGGTTTCTAAAAGATTACTCCGGTCTGCAGGAGACAAAATCAGCTACCGGTAAAACCGTTATGCGCTGGGTTGACCCGAACTTCAAACCCGGCAACTACGACAGCCTGGTCTACAATCCGGTGGTCTACTACCCGACGCCAAGGCCCACGACCCAAATAGGCCAGAACACGCTGGATGGTCTGCTGGCGTACACCAACACCAAATTAAAAGCCGCGGCGGCGCAGCGGAAACCGCTCGTCACGACGCCAGGCCCGCACAGCCTTATTTTCCGGGGCGCGATCACCGGCGTGGACAGCAGCAAAGAAGGGCTGCAGTTCTATGAGGTGATCCCGATTGCGATGGTTGTCGCAGGCACGCAAATGGCCACCGGGCACCGCACCATGAATACCGATCTCTATTTCGAAGGCGAACTGATTGATGCGGCAACCAATAAGCCCGTTTTACGCGTGGTCCGTAAGGGCGAAGGGAAAACGCTCAGCAACGAAAATGCCAAAGTCACCGTCGATACCCTGAAACAGGTTGTGGATGATTTGGCCACCGATGCCACGATGTTTGACGTGCCGAATAAATAACCTTTTTTGCAAACAAAAACCGCAGCCCTGAACAAGCTGCGGTTTTTTATTACGCCAGCTTTCTCCGCCACGGCAGCCACTGTTCCGGCTTAGCAAACATCACCAGGTTACCCAGCAGGATCATCACCAGCCCAAGCACGGCGTTCGCGTGCCAGACGTACCCTTCGTAAAGCGTCGACAGCGTCAGCGCCACCAGCGGGAAGAGCAGCGTACTGTAGGCGGCCTGGCTCGCCCCGATGCGGCCTACCAGGGTGAAATAGGCGCCAAAGGCTATCACCGAACCAAAAATCGCCAGATAAAGCAGCGAGCCAAGGTAGCGCACGGTGAAATCCGGCATAAACGATTCGCCGCTCGCCAGCGCCACGACGCCCATAATTGCCGTGCCGTAAAACATCGCATAGGTATTGGTGGACAGCGTTTCCAGGCCCCGGCCTTGATGACGGGCACTGATCATATTCCCCAGCGAAAAACCAAAGGTGCCGAGCGCGCTAAGGCCGATGCCGATCAGCAGCGAAGGCGCCAGTTGAGTGGCTGCAAGATCGTGCCAGAACAGGGCCACGATGCCGGCAATGCCCAGCGCGGCAGCGGGCAATACGCGGGGAGACGGTTTCTTGCGGAAAAACAGAAAATTGTTGAAGGCGTTGAACAGCACCGCCATTGAGAAGATCACCGACTCCAGACCGGAGCTGATATAGGCCGCCGCGTGGTAGAAGCAGAAGAAGTTGAAGCCGAACACGCACGAGCCCTGCAGGACGCAAAACAGGTGGTCTTTGAGCCCGATACGCTTCAGGCGGCCCAGCGCGAGCAGCACAACAAGCATCACCACGGCCGCCACGGCAAAGCGCCAGAAAATAGACACGGGAACTGAAACGACCCCCTGTTGCATATAAATGGCAATCCAGGTCGTTCCCCAAATCACCACCACCAGAATATAAAGCAAAGCGTTCATTGTTGTTCTCGTCAGTCAAAACCAGATGACGAGTCTCCTTTTTTTTCCGCTCTGCGACTTTCATCCGGGCCAGCGACTTGCATATTCTTGCGGTTTTTTTTCACGGCGGCAGTGGCGACGGCGGCGCGCAGTCCTTACACTAGCCATTATGTTCCAGAAGCCGACTCCCGCTATGACCGCGCCATACCACGCCTTTGAAAACCTGCAGCAGCACAAAGCCCGCCTGAACGGCAGCGTTCAGCTTGGCTCAGGGATTCAGCTGGCCGCCTGGTCCAACGGAAATGACTGCATTACCCAGCGCTGCGATCACCACACGCTGAGCCTGTACGTGACCGAAGGGTACGAAACGTATCAAAAAACGAGCTCAGGCTGGCGCAACGGCGGCGGCCCGGATCGCTTCTGCATTATGCCGGAAGACAGTGAGTCAACCTGGGACGTGCGGGATGACTTCTCGTTTGTGCACCTGTACTGCACCGACGAGCATTTGAAAGAGATTGCCGTGCAGATTTGGGACCGCAGCCCGGCGGCCATCAACCTTGATGAAAAAACCTTTGCCGACGACCCGCGCATAACCCTGCTTTATCGTCACTTTCTGCTGAGCAGCGACTGGCAGCAGCGGGCTAATCACCTGACGCTAAGCACGGCTTCTACGCTGCTGTTGACGCATCTCGTGCAGCATTACAGCAGCGTGCAGTGGAAACTGCCGACGGTGCGCGGCGGGCTGGCGCCGGCGGTACTGCGCAATGCCCAGGCGTATATCGAGCAGAACCTGAGTGAGGCGCTGACCCTGGGTGAACTTGCCCGGCTGGCGGATCTCAGCGAATACCACTTTGCACGTATGTTTAAACAGTCCACCGGCCTGGCGCCACATCAGTACGTGATGCAGCGCAGAATGGCAAAGGCGGAAATACTGGTTCGTCAGGGAAAACTGCCGTTGACGGAGATCGCGATGGCCTGCGGGTTTAGTTCGCCCAGCCACTTCAGCACCCGCTTTAAAAGCGTCTTTGGCGCAACGCCCTCGCAGCTACGCGCGCTTCAGCCTTGAAAGCGCGGTGTAGCAAATCCCCCCGGCGATCACCCCCCAAAATGCAGAGCTGACGCCCAGCAGATTGACGCCTGAGGCGGTCACCAGAAACGTCACGACGGCGGCGTCTCTGTCGTGCTCGTGGTTCAGCGCCTGATGCAGGCTTCCGGCAATGGTGCCCAGCAGGGCCAGCCCGGCAAGGGTATGGATCCAGGCGAGCGGCAGGGCCGTCAGCAGCGTCGAGATCGCCCCGCCAAACAGGCCGGCCAATAAGTAAAATACCCCAGCAGCAGCGGCGGCAAGCCAGCGTTTGTCTTTGTCGGGATGGGCTTCAGCGCTCTGGCAAATGGCGGCGGTGATGGCGGCGATGCAAACCGAAAATACCCCGAATGGTGCCAGCAGCAGGGCTATTAACGCCGTTACGACAATCAGCGGTGAAACCGGGACTTTGTAGCCGGAGGCCGCCAGCGTGGCGACGCCGGGGGCGTTTTGCGAGGCCATGGTCACCAGGAAGAAGGGTACGCCGATGCCCAGCAGGCTGGCGAGGCTAAATGAGGGGGCGATGAATTCCGGCACCACGACAGAAACCGGGACGCTCCCGGCGTGAAGCTCGCCGCTGATAAAGCAAATCAGCAGACCAACCAGCATGGCGACAACCACGGCATAGCGCGGGGCAAACACCTTCGCCAACAGCCAGCCGGCCAGCATACTGATGCACAGTAAGAAGTGACCCTGTAACGATGTGAAGGTGTCGAGGCCAAACCGCAGTAAAACCCCGGCCAGCATGGCGGCGGAGAGCGTAGGCGGGATCAGGCGCATCAGCCTGGCGAACAGCCCGGTGAGGCCGCAGATCAGGATCAGCCCAGAGGCGAAAATAAAAATGCCCACCGCCTCGTTCAGGCTGTAGCCCGGCAGGCTGGTGGCCAGCAGCGCCGCGCCCGGCGTGGACCAGGCTGTGAGTATTGGCGCGCGATACCATAGCGTTAACCCCAGCGTGCTGATGCCCATCGCCAGGCCCAGCATTGTCAGCCAGCCAGCGATTTGGTGTGGGCTGGCACCTGCGGCATCTGCCGCCTGCCAGATAATGGCGGCGGAGCTGGCATAGCCGACCAGGACGGCAACAAAACCGGCCAGAACGGTGGGAAACGGGGGCAGAGAAAGGCGCATGGTTGGCTCGCTGTGCGTTATAACGTCCGGGGAATATAGCATCGTGCGTTATAGCGCACAAGGCGCTATACTGCGCCCTTAACGGGAGGAGAGAATGGATATAGCGCAACATCTGGCAAACACCCTGAAAGGCCTGCGTCAGGCCAGAGGCTGGAGCCTGACCTTCGCGGCGGAACAAACCGGCGTGTCGAAAGCGATGCTCGGGCAGATCGAGCGCAACGAATCCAGCCCGACCGTCGCCACATTATGGAAGATTGCCACCGGCTTTAACGTGCCGTTTTCGGTTTTCCTCGAAGCCGGTTCCGCACCCGTGCGCCCGGTCTTTGACCCGCAGCACCGGGAAATGGTGGTGGTGCCGATTTTTCCTTACGATCCGCACCTGCGTTTTGACCACTTTTCTATTCGCCTCGCCCCCGGCGCGCTCAGCGAGTCGTCGGCGCACGACAGCGGCGTTATCGAGCATGTGGTGGTGATAAGCGGCGTGTTGGATATGAATGTTGACGGAGAATGGCAGACGTTGCAGGCCGGAGATGGCTTAAAATTCTACGGCGATAGCCCTCACGCGTACCGTAATTCAGGTGCCGATGAGACGCATTTTCACTCGCTGATTCACTATCCGGTGACGACGGCATAATCCCTCTGTTTTTGCGCGGGGGAAGTGACTACAATAGCCGCCTTTCGCCATTACAGAACACGACAAATTTTATGCGCCTGCACGCAAATCAACTTGAATTACTCAGCCCTGCCCGTGATACCGCCATCGCCCGCGAAGCCATTCTCCATGGCGCGGATGCGGTTTACATCGGTGGGCCTGGCTTTGGCGCTCGCCACAACGCCGGTAACAGCTTGCAAGACCTGGCCGAACTGGTGCCGTTTGCCCACCGCTACGGGGCGAAAATTTTTGTTACCCTGAACACCATTCTGCATGATGACGAACTGGAGCCTGCGCGCTCGATGATCGTCGACCTGTACGAAGCCGGGGTTGATGCGCTGATCGTGCAGGATATGGGCGTGCTGGAAATGGATCTGCCGCCGATCGAGCTGCACGCCAGTACCCAGTGCGACATTCGTAGCGTGGAAAAAGCGAAGTTTCTGTCCGATGCAGGTTTCTCGCAAATCGTGCTGGCGCGCGAGCTGAACCTGCAGCAAATTGCCGCCATTCACCAGAATGTTGACGCGACGATTGAATTCTTCATTCACGGCGCGCTGTGCGTGGCGTATTCCGGGCAGTGTAATATTTCCCACGCCCAGACCGGGCGCAGCGCCAACCGCGGCGACTGCTCGCAGGCCTGCCGCCTGCCGTACACCCTGAAAGACGATCAGGGCCGCGTCGTAGCCTACGAAAAACACCTGCTGTCGATGAAAGACAACGATCAGAGCGCCAACCTGGCGGCGCTGGTCGAGGCGGGCGTGCGCTCCTTCAAAATTGAAGGGCGTTACAAAGACATGAGCTACGTGAAAAACATCACCGCGTACTACCGCCAACTGCTGGACGAGCTGATGGAAGGGCGCAGCGACCTGACCCGTGCGTCTTCCGGCGTGACATCGCACTACTTTATTCCGTCCCCGGACAAAACGTTCCACCGCGGCAGCACTGACTACTTCGTGAACGAGCGCAAAATCGACATCGGTGCGTTCGACTCGCCAAAATTTATTGGCCTGCCGGTGGGCGAAGTGCTGAAAGTGAGCAAAGACCACCTCGACGTGACCACTACCGATACGTTGACTAACGGCGATGGCCTGAACGTGCTGATCAAGCGTGAAATCGTCGGCTTCCGCGCTAATACGGTGGAAAAAACCGGAAAAAATCAGTATCGCGTCTGGCCAAACGAAATGCCGGAAACGCTGAAAAAAGTGCGCCCGAACCACCCGCTGAACCGTAACCTGGACCACAACTGGCAGCAGGCGCTGCTGAAAACCTCCAGCGAGCGCCGCGTGGCGGTGGATATCGAACTGAGCGGCAGCCAGCAGCAGTTGGTGATGAAAGCCACCAGCGAAGAGGGCGTCAGCGTCAGTCAAACGCTCGTCGGCCAGTTTGACGTCGCCAATAACCCGCAGAAAGCGTTCGACAGCCTGCGTGACGGCCTGACCAAGCTGGGCCAGACCATGTACTCCGCGCGGAAAGTGAACATCTTGCTGGAAGAAGCTTTATTTGTGCCAAACGCCCAGCTTAACCAGCTGCGCCGTGATGCCATTGAAGCGCTGACCGAAGCGCGGTTGCAAAACTACCAGCGCGGCATCCGTAAAGCGGTGAGCGTGCCGCCGCCGGTCTACCCGGACAGCCATTTAAGCTTCCTGGCGAACGTGTATAACCATAAAGCGCGTGAGTTTTATCACCGCTATGGCGTGCAGCTGATTGACGCTGCCTATGAAGCACATGAAGAGAAGGGCGAAGTGCCGGTGATGATCACCAAGCACTGCCTGCGCTTTGCGTTTAACCTTTGCCCGAAACAGGCAAAAGGGAACATCAAGAGCTGGAAAGCGACCCCAATGCAGCTGGTGCACGGCGATGAAGTGCTGACGCTGAAATTTGACTGCCGCCCGTGCGAAATGCACGTCATCGGCAAGATGAAGAACCACATCCTGAAGATGCCGCTGCCGGGGAGCGTGGTGGCATCCATTAGCCCGGACGATTTGATGAAAACGCTGCCGGGGAAAGCGAAGCGTTAATTTCATTGCTTATTATTTAAAACCGCCTGCTTCAGGCGGTTTTTTTAACCACGCAGGGAGGATGCATTATTATTTGTCACTTACGGAATTATTCCGCTATTCAACAAACATGCCTTAATCATGATATTCAGATGACAAGCAGGGGTTGTGAAGGGCATAGGCTCGCCAGCCGACGCTTAACGTCACGATTTTTCGTTATATCTCATTTTCTTAATACTGTTCTAAGATTTCTTTGTTAAATTCTTTTCATTGATAAGATGTTTAGCTAAACAGGCCGTACTTCCCTAGTGTTGTGCTTTTATTTAATTAGCCTGATTCATTATCCCGTCAGCTTTTGGCGTTTAGCGATTTAATAAGGAATCCACGTAATGAGTGATTTTCTGCCTTTTTCACGCCCGGCGTTAGGTGCGGAAGAAATTGCAGCGGTAACGGAAGTCATGCAATCCGGCTGGATCACAACCGGGCCGAAAAACCAGGCGCTTGAGAAAGCATTTTGCGACTTAACCGGCAATAAACATGCCATTGCGGTAAGCTCGGCCACCGGCGGGATGCACGTTACCCTGATGGCGCTTGGGCTGCAGGCGGGTGACGAGGTGATTACTCCCTCGCTGACCTGGGTCTCCACGCTCAACATGATTGTGCTGCTGGGCGCCGAACCGGTGATGATCGACGTCGATCGCGACACGCTGATGGTTACGCCAGAAGCCATTGAAGCGGCCATTACTCCACGCACTAAAGCGATCATTCCCGTGCACTACGCGGGCGCGCCTGCCGACATCGACGCTATTCGCGCCATCGGGGAACGTCACGGCATTCCGGTGATTGAAGATGCTGCGCACGCCGCGGGCACCGAGTATAAAGGCAAGCACGTTGGCGGCAAGGGCACGGCTATCTTCTCTTTCCACGCCATCAAAAACATGACCTGCGCCGAAGGCGGCCTGATCGTCACCGACGACGACCAGTTTGCTAACCGCATTCGTAGCCTGAAATTCCACGGTCTGGGCGTAGATGCCTTTGACCGTCAGACGCATGGCCGCGCGCCGCAGGCTGAAGTTATCTCCCCGGGGTTCAAATACAACCTTGCGGACATTAACGCGGCTATCGCGCTGGTGCAGCTGGGCAAGCTGGAGCAAATCAACGTCCGTCGGCAGGAAATCGCCGAACGCTACCTCAAAGAGCTGGCCGACACGCCATTCCTGCCGTTGGCCACCCCGACCTGGCAGCATCGCCATGCCTGGCATCTGTTTATCATCCGCGTGGATGAAGCCACCTGCGGCATTTCCCGCAGCGGCCTGATGGAAGCGCTGAAAGAGCGCGGCATCGGCACCGGCCTGCACTTCCGCGCGGCGCACACCCAGAAGTATTACCGCGAGCGCTATCCGCAGCTTCAACTGCCGAACAGCGACTGGAACAGCGAGCGCATTTGCTCTATTCCACTGTTCCCAACCATGACCGACGATGACACTTCCCGCGTCATTACCGCTTTACGTGAAATAGCAGGACTCTAAGATGACGACCCCGGAACCGATCAAGAAAGTTTCCGTTGTGATCCCGGTGTACAACGAACAGGACAGCCTGCCTGAACTGCTGCGTCGTACCACTGAAGCTTGTCAAAAGCTGAACCGTGATTACGAAATTCTCCTTATTGATGATGGCAGCAGCGATGACTCTGCCGCCATGCTGACCCGCGCGGCAGAAGCCCCGGACAGCCACATCGTCGCGGTGCTGCTGAACCGTAACTATGGCCAGCACTCGGCCATTATGGCGGGCTTTAGCCACGTCACCGGCGATCTTATCGTCACCCTGGATGCTGACCTGCAGAACCCGCCGGAAGAGATCCCGCGCCTGGTTGAGAAAGCCGACGAAGGCTATGACGTGGTGGGCACAGTGCGCCAGAACCGTCAGGACAGTTGGTTCCGCAAGCGTGCGTCAAAAATGATCAACCACCTGATCCAGCGCACCACCGGTAAAGCGATGGGCGACTACGGCTGTATGCTGCGCGCCTACCGCCGCCATATCATCGACGCGATGCTGCACTGCCACGAACGCAGTACCTTTATCCCGATTCTGGCCAACACCTTTGCCCGCCGCGCCATCGAAATCCCGGTGCACCACGACGAGCGTCAGTTTGGCGACTCGAAGTACAGCTTCATGCGCCTGATCAACCTGATGTATGACCTGATCACCTGCCTGACCACAACGCCGCTGCGTTTACTTAGCGTCGTCGGCAGCATTATCGCACTGTCCGGTTTTGCCCTCGCGGTACTGCTGGTGGTGTTACGTCTTGCTCTTGGCCCGCAGTGGGCTGCGGACGGGGTGTTTATGCTCTTCGCCGTTCTGTTCACCTTTATTGGCGCCCAGTTCATCGGAATGGGGCTGCTGGGTGAGTACATTGGCCGTATCTATAACGACGTGCGTGCTCGCCCTCGTTACTTTATTCAACGCGTAGTTAGCAGTGAAACCGCTTTATCTTCAGAGGAAAATCAATAATGAAAGCAGTTGTTTTCGCCTATCACGATATGGGCTGTGTGGGTGTTCGTGCCCTGGTTGAAGCAGGCTATGACATTGCAGCAATTTATACTCACCCGGATAACGCCGCTGAGAATAACTTCTTCGGTTCTGTGGCCCGCACGGCGGCAGAATTCGGCATCCCGGTTTTTGCTCCTGAAGATGTGAACCACCCGCTGTGGGTCGACCGCATTAAAGACGCACAGCCTGAAGTGATTTTCTCCTTCTACTACCGCAACCTGCTGAGCGAAGAGATTCTGGACTGCGCTTCCGTCGGGGCATTTAACCTCCACGGCTCCCTGCTGCCTAAATTCCGTGGCCGCGCGCCGCTGAACTGGGTGCTGGTGAAAGGTGAAACCGAAACGGGCGTTACCCTGCATCGCATGGTGAAACGCGCGGACGCGGGCGACATCGTTGCTCAGGAACGCGTGGCGATTGCCGCAGAAGATACTGCCCTGACCCTGCACCACAAACTGTGCGAAACCGCGAAATCCCTGCTGGCGAAAAGCCTGCCGGTGATCAAAACCGGTCACTTCCCGCAGACCGCTCAGGACGAATCCAAAGCGACCTATTTCGGCGGCCGTTCGCCTAAAGATGGCGCGATCAGCTGGGAAGGCTCTGCAGCAGAAGCTAACAACCTGGTGCGTGCGGTGACCGAACCGTGGCCAGGCGCGTTCAGCTACGTGGGCGGCGGCAAATTCATCATCTGGAAAAGCCGCGTGCTGGAAAGCAACAATGGCGCGAAAGCCGGGACAGTTATCTCCGTTAACCCGCTGGTGATTGCCTGCGGCACCGGTGCTCTGGAAGTCGTGACCGGCCAGGCTGAAAACGGCGTGTACATGCAGGGTTCCCAGCTGGCACAGTCTCTGGGCCTGGTTAGCGGCGCGATTCTGAGCAGCAAACCTGTTTCCGCTATCAAACGTCGTACCCGCGTACTGATTCTGGGCGTGAACGGCTTTATCGGTAATCACCTGACCGAACGTCTGCTGCGTGATGACAACTTCGAAATCTTCGGCCTGGACATCGGTTCCGACGCGATTTCTCGCTTCATCGGCAACGAGCGTTTCCACTTTGTGGAAGGTGACATCAGCATTCACTCCGAGTGGATCGAATACCACATTAAGAAGTGTGACGTTGTTCTGCCGCTGGTAGCCATCGCGACGCCAATCGAATACACCCGTAACCCGCTGCGAGTGTTCGAACTCGACTTCGAAGAGAACCTGAAGATCATCCGCGACTGCGTGAAATACAAAAAACGCATTATCTTCCCGTCCACCTCCGAAGTGTACGGCATGTGCACCGACAAGTCGTTTGACGAAGATAACTCCCCGCTGATCGTTGGGCCAATCAACAAACAGCGCTGGATCTACTCCGTGTCCAAACAGCTGCTTGACCGTGTTATCTGGGCATACGGCGAAAAAGAAGGGCTGCGCTTCACGCTGTTCCGTCCGTTTAACTGGATGGGCCCGCGTCTGGACAACCTGAACGCCGCGCGTATCGGTAGCTCCCGTGCCATTACCCAGCTGATCCTGAACCTGGTAGAAGGTTCTCCGATCAAGCTTATCGACGGCGGCAAGCAGAAGCGCTGCTTCACCGACATCGGCGACGGCATCGAAGCGCTGTTCCGCATTATTGAAAACAAAAACAATAACTGTGACGGCCAGATCATCAACATCGGTAACCCGGACAACGAAGCGAGCATCAAACAGCTGGCAGAAATGCTGCTGGAAAGCTTCGAACGTCATCCGCTGCGTAGCCAGTTCCCACCGTTCGCCGGTTTCCGCGAAGTGGAAAGCAGCGCCTACTACGGCAAAGGTTATCAGGACGTTGAGCACCGTAAGCCAAGCATCCGCAACGCCCAGCGCCTGCTGGAGTGGACGCCTGAAGTGCACATGGAAAAAACCATCGACGAGACGCTGGACTTCTTCCTGAAAACCGTTGAGCTGACGGACCCTGCTTCATGAGAAAAGTCGGCCTGCGTATTGATGTCGACACCTGGCGAGGCACCCGTGAAGGGGTGCCAAACCTTCTGGAGACGCTAAGTTTACACTCGACTCAGGCAACCTTTTTCTTCAGCGTTGGGCCAGACAACATGGGGCGCCACTTGTGGCGCCTGATCAAGCCTAAATTCCTGTGGAAGATGCTGCGCTCCAACGCAGCATCGCTGTATGGCTGGGACATTCTGCTGGCGGGTACCGCCTGGCCGGGGCGCGTGATTGGCGCAGGCAACGCAGAGGTTATCGCGGCGGCGGCGGACCACCATGAGGTGGGCCTCCATGCCTGGGATCACCATGCCTGGCAGGCCTGGGCGGGCGTCTGGGAACAGGACAAGCTCGAACAGCAAATTCGCCGTGGGCTGGATGCGCTGCAGAAAATTGTCGGGCAGCCTGTAAACTGCTCGGCCGTGGCGGGCTGGCGTGCTGACCAGCGCGTGGTGAAAGCGAAAGCCGCTTTCCCGTTCCAGTACAACAGCGACTGCCGTGGTACTACGCCGTTTATCCCCGTTCTGTCTAACGGTAGCGAGGCTGCGGTGCAAATTCCCGTGACGCTGCCAACGTGGGACGAGGTGATTGGTACCGAAGTCAGTAAAGAGAACTTTAACCGCTTTATCCTGGATAAAATTCACCAGGACAGCGGCACACCGGTTTACACCATTCATGCCGAAGTCGAAGGGATGGTGATGCGAGATTCCTTTAGTGAATTGCTGGCGATGGCTGCCGCCGAGGGGGTTCAGTTCTGCCCGCTTAGCGAGCTTCTGCCGGACGATTTATCCACGCTGCCGAGAGGCAAAATTGTGCGCGGGACAATTCCAGGCCGCGAAGGCTGGCTGGGTTGCCAACAACTTATAGAGTCGTGAACCGATGAAATCTGCAAAATATGGAATGACCCTTCTGGTCTGTTTTGCCTTGCTTTACCTTGTCCCTCTGGAGTTTCGTCACCTGTGGCAGCCGGATGAGACGCGCTATGCGGAAATCAGCCGTGAAATGCTGCTGTCTGGCAACTGGATCGTTCCTCATTTCCTTGATCTGCGCTATTTCGAAAAGCCGGTGGCGGGGTACTGGATCAACAACATCAGCCAATTCATCTTCGGTCATAACAATTTTGCCGTGCGTTTTGGTTCCGTGTTTTCGGTGACCCTGAGCGCGCTGCTGACCTACTGGCTGGCGTTCCGCCTGTGGCGCGATAAAACGATCGCGGTGCTGGCCGGGGTTATTTTCCTCACCTGCCTGCTGGTCTACGGCATCGGCACGTATTCCGTGCTCGACCCGATGATCACCCTGTGGCTGACGGCGGCGATGTGCAGCTTCTGGCTGGCCAGTACCGCACAAACCACCGGCGGCAAGATGGGTGGCTACGTGCTGCTGGGCCTGGCCTGCGGCATGGGCGTGATGACCAAAGGGTTCCTGGCGCTTGCGGTGCCGGTGATTGGCGTTCTGCCGTGGGTGATTGCACAGAAACGCTGGAAAGAGGTGTTGTTGTTCGGGCCGCTGGCGGTGCTGAGCGCCGTGCTAATTACGCTGCCGTGGGCGATTGCGATCGCCAAAGCCGAGCCTGACTTCTGGCACTACTTCTTCTGGGTGGAGCACATTCAGCGCTTCGCTGAGAAAGACGCGCAGCATAAAGCCCCGTTCTGGTACTACATTCCGTTCCTGATTGCAGGCTCTCTGCCATGGCTTGCTCTGCTGCCGGGCGCGCTGAAAAGCGGCTGGAAAAGCCGAGGCGAGCAGGGCGGCGCGTTCTACCTGCTGGGCTGGGTTGTGATGCCGTTGCTGTTCTTTAGCATCGCTAAAGGCAAACTGCCGACCTACATTCTGCCGTGCTTTGCACCGCTGGCGATCCTGATGGCGCGTCACGCCGTTGAGCTGGCGAAAAGCGGCTCCGCTATTTTACGTGTCAACGGCTGGATTAACCTGCTGTTTGGGGCGGCCTGCGTGATCACGGTGGCATTCTTCCTGGCACCGTGGGGTCTGGCAAGACATCCGGTGTATGCCGCCAATGAAACGCTGAAAGTGGTGCTGGCGTGCGTGGCCTTTGCCGTCTGGGGGCTGTTCGGTCTTTTGACCCTGAGTCAGACCGCGAAACGCTGGTACTGGGCGGCGCTGTGCCCGCTGGGTCTGGCGCTGCTGGTGGGTGTGGTGATCCCATCGAAAGTGGAAAACTCCAAGCAGCCGCAGGCGTTCATTCATGAAATGCGTCCGCAGCTGGAAGACAGTCGCTACATCTTCACCAACAACGTCGGCATTGCCGCCGGAGTGGCATGGGAGCTGAAGCGGAGCGATATCAATCTTTATAATCAGGCGGGCGAGCTGCGCTACGGCCTTGATTATCCGGATGTATCTAACCGCTTTGTTTACGGTGATGAGTTCGCATCCTGGCTGGCGGAACACCGCAAGCTGGGCAAAGTGTCGCTGATGCTGCTGGTGTCGAATAACACCGATCTCAATGACCTGAAGCTGCCGGAGCCGGATCACCGGGCCAACAGCGGGCGCTTTGTGCTGTTTGAGTACGACGCGCAGCCATGAATATTGCGCTGATTATTCTGGCCAGTTTGCTTAGCTGCGGCGGGCAGCTGTGCCAGAAGCAGGCGGCTCAGGGGGCGGGGCGCCGCCACCTGATGCTGTGGCTTGGGCTGAGCGTTCTGTTATTAGGGCTGGGGATGCTCGTCTGGCTGCTGGTGCTCCAGCACGTCGAGGTGAGCATCGCTTACCCCATGCTGAGCCTGAACTTTATTTTTGTCACCCTTGCCGCGCGCTGGATCTGGAAAGAGAAAATTTCGGCGCACCACTGGCTGGGCGTGATGCTGATCATTCTGGGGATTATCGCGCTGGGAGGGCACGCCTGATGGGCTATATCTGGGCGTTAATGAGCGTGCTGCTGGTCAGCGGGGCGCAGCTCAGCATGAAATGGGCGATGGTTCAGTTTCCTCCCGCCGCCGCGAGCCTTGAGTTTATTCAGGCCGTGTTGTTTGGCGGTTACGGGCTGCTGGCGCTGATCGGCGGGCTCGCGGCCTACGCGTTTTCCATGGGCTGCTGGTATATGGCGTTGAAACGCATTCCGCTCAGTAAAGCGTATCCGCTTTTAAGCCTGAGCTATGTGCTGGTGTGGTTCGCGGCTATTAATCTGCCGTGGCTTAACGAAGCGTTCAGTCCGGGCAAACTTCTCGGCGTGGCGGCGATTTTCGTCGGCCTGGTGCTGATTTGCCTGCCTCATCAGCTACGCCACAAAAAGGAAAAGTAATGCGCTAGTTGTTCAGGCAAACTGACGGCAACCTGATGAAAACTGGATGCGAAGTATGAACCCACATATCATTGAAGTGCCGTTAGAAAAGTCTTATCGCCTGATCAACCACGGCCCAACCGTGCTGGTGTCTGCCCACCACAATGGCGTGGACGACGTGATGACCGCCGCCTGGGCCTGTGCGCTGGATTTTACCCCATCCAAGCTGATGGTGGTGCTGGATAAAATCACCGCCACCCGCACGCTTATCGAAAACAGCGGCACCTTTGTGATTCAGGTGCCCTGTGCCGCCCAGCTCAAAATGACCCATTTTCTGGGTACCCACAGCCTGAAAGAGATGCCCGACAAGCTCGAACAATCCGGCGTGGAGCTGTTCCGCGCCCCTGGCCACAGCGTACCGCTGGTCGCGGGCTGCACGGCCTGGATGGTCTGCAGGCTTATCCCCGAACCGCATAACCATCAGGCCCACGACCTGTTTATCGGCGAAGTTATCGGTGCCTGGGCTGACGACCGGGTGTTCCAGAACGGTCACTGGTCGTTTGAAACCTCCCCGCCGGAATACCGCAGCCTGCACTATATTGCCGGCGGCCAGTTCTACGCCATCGGCGAATCGCTGGTGGTACCGGGCGTGGAGGCGTCATGAAGAAGATTGAATTACCCGCCGAAGACTACCGCAAGCTGAGCGACTTTATCAGCGACTGGCTGGACGACAAGAACGACCTGCAAATAGGGCAGTTTGAAGCCGAATTCTTCCTTGACGAGCTGGTGAAAAAAATGGCACCCGCGCTCTACAATAAAGGACTGGACGATGCGCTGGCGGTAGCCCAAAGCAACATGCTGACGCTGGAAGAGTTGCTGGATCTGGAAAAAATCGTCGATTAGTTTTGCCTGCGATCTTGCCATTATTGAATGACTAAAGGGGCGCATTGCGCCCCTTTTTCGTATTACTGATTAACCGGCACAACCGCACCGTGATATTTCTCGTTGATCCAGTCCTGAATCTGCTTAGAGTGCAGGACTTTCACCAGCTCGACGATGTCATGTTTATTCACGTCGGCGCGGTGCACGGTAATGATATTGGCATACGGGTTGCCTTCGGCGCTTTCGACGGCAATCGGATCTTTAATCGGGTTCAGGCCCGCATCCAGCGCGTAGTTGGCGTTGATCACCACCGCATCGCCTTCGTTGTTGGCGTACATCTGCGGCAGCAGGGCGGCTTCAATATCCGCTTTGAACTGCAGGTTTTTCGGGTTGCTGGCAATGTCGCTGATGCGCGCGTTAACCGGCTTCACGCCAGGTTTCAGGGTGATCACGCCTTCGCGCTGGAAGATAGCCAGAATACGACCTTCTTCGGCCACCGAGTCACGCAGAATGATTTTGCCGTTCTGCGGCAGATCCTTCAGGCTTTTATATTTCTTCGAATAGATGCCGATCGGCTCTACGTGGATTGCCCCGGCGCTGACGAAATCGTAGTTTTTATCGCCTTTATGATCCTGTAGCACCGAATCCAGATAGGGCTGATGCTGGAAGTAGTTGGCATCAATCTCATGCTCGGCCAGCGCGGTATTCGGCAGGATATAGTCCTGGAAGGTTTTGATCTCAAGATCGATGCCTTCTTTCGCCAGAATCGGCTTCGCCTGCTCGAGAATTTCCGCATGCGGGACGTTGGAGGCGCCCACAATCAGTTTTTCAGCGGCGTTGGCGTGAAGACTTAACGCGGTTAAAGAAGCCAGAGCTAACATCATAAACTGTTTTTTCATTATTTCGTCCAGTCGTGATTAGTGATTAAAAGTGCATTGCCGTGGAATTCCAGGCGGCAGTGTGTGCTTCTGTCGCCCGAAAGGTGTGAAAGCCGTTAGCGTTTATCGAGCAGGTGTGTGATGCGGTCGCCGATAAACTGAATAATAAAAACGATCGCCAGAATAGTGGCCGTGGCCACCAGCGTGACGTCATTATGGTTACGCTGGAAACCTTCCAGATAGGCGAGGTTGCCTAAGCCGCCAGCACCGATAACCCCAGCCATGGCGCTGTAGCTCACCAGCGCAATCAGAGTGACAGTCATCCCGGACACCAGCGCCGGAGAGGATTCAGGCAGCAGCACGCGGAAGATCAGCGTGTGGGTTTTGGCCCCCATTGAACGCGTGGCTTCAATAACGCCTTTATCGACTTCGCGCAGTGCAATTTCCACCAGGCGGGCGTAGAAGGGGGCCGCCCCGACGATCAGCGCCGGCAGCGCGGCGTTGGTGCCGAGAATGGTGCCAACCAGCGTTTTCGTGAAGGGGATCAGCAGGACGATCAGAATGATGAACGGGATCGAGCGGAAGACGTTGACCAGCACGGTCACCACCGAGTAAACCAGTCGATTCTGCAACAGTTGACCGCGAGAAGTGAGAAACAGCAGCACGCCGAGGGCGATGCCAAACACGAACGTTGCCACTCCCGACCAGGCCGTCATGTAGAGCGTTTCGCCTGTGGCGGCCCACAGTTTGTCCAGTTTTAAATGCGGGAAGTATTGCTCAAGCATGTCGAATAACCTCAGTCTCTACCCGCTTTTGATTCAGGTATTGCACAATATTTTCTAGCTGGCTGGCGTCATCCATATGGACGTACAGCTCGCCAAACGCGCCGTCTACCGTCTGGGTAATGTTGCCGTGCAGGATATTCAGCGCGACGTTAAAATGCTGAATGACATCGGCAATCACCGGCTGCTGGGCTTCTCCGCCAGGGAAAATCAGCTTCAGAATGCTGCCGCCAATGCCCTGAACCCAGAGTGGATTGAAGGGTTCTCTGGGCGTATTTTGCCCCGCAATCTGACGCACAAAAGTTTGCGTGATGGGCTGCTTCGGGTGGGTGAAAATATCCAGCACCGGGCCTTCTTCAACGATTCTGCCGTTTTCCATCACCGCTACGCGCTGACAAACTTTGCGCACCACATGCATTTCATGGGTGATGAGCACGATGGTTAAGTTGAGCTGGCGGTTAATGTCGAGCAGCAGATCGAGAATCGCGTCGGTCGTTTGCGGATCCAGCGCCGAAGTGGCTTCGTCGCACAGTAAAACATCCGGGTTATTGGCCAGCGCGCGAGCAATGCCGACTCGCTGCTTTTGGCCACCGCTTAGCTGAGCGGGCCAGGCGTTTTCGCGCCCCTCCAGCCCCACAAGCTTAATCAGCTCGTTAACACGCTGCTGAATCTGGCTTTTATTAACACCGGCAATTTGCAGGGGAAAGGCAATATTCTCGGCAACGGTCCGGGACCACAGCAGATTAAAGTGCTGAAAGACCATGCTGACTTTTAGGCGAGCCTGACGGAGCTGTTCGCCTCTGGCCTGGGCAATATCCTGCCCGGCGACAATGATCGATCCTGACGTGGGTTTCTCCAGCCCATTTAATAACCTTATTAATGTGCTTTTACCCGCGCCGCTGTAGCCAATAATGCCGTAAATCTGGCCTTTATTGACGTTGATATTAATATTATCTACGGCGGTAATGGCGCCATGTCTGCTGGCAAATATTTTTGATACGCCCGAGAGAACGATCATTATCCTGGTCCTTACCTGCTGAAATTTTCCGCAATGCAACAGCATGATATGCTGCCAATTAGCGCACGAATGCCGTGTTATGGGCGTTGAATCGTTGTTATTTGGCTGATACTACCTGCTAATACCGTTGCTCAGAAGAATATAAAGATATGACTTATAGCCATAAGAAATATAAATCCATGATGGTTCTTTCCTGACCGGGATTAATACGCTTTAGCAAAAACATGGCATTGCTTATCGTTAAATTGATTAACTGCGTTTGTTTAAATAATAATCAGCGGAGTGTGGGGGGGGGGATAAATAATGAACGGGCTGTTAATCGATTTTATTAACGATATGTTATTGGTCGATGATTGTTCTGCCTGGTTTTTTTAGTTTTATATTGGTTCTCCCTGGTGCCGTTTTCGCTGTTATTTTCGTACCAAATTTAACAAATCTGCGCCATGCCCCGGAAATTCTAGTCTCATCAAGGTATCTTTCCCGCCTCGAGAGCGGAGATTGTCTGAAGATGTACGAATCCAATTTAGTCCTGCTGCTTCTGCAGCAGATGTGCGTGTTCCTGGTCATTGCCTGGTTAATGAGTAAAACCCGGCTGTTTATCCCCCTGATGCAGGTGACCGTGCGCTTACCCCACAAGCTGCTGTGCTACATCACCTTCTCGGTTTTCTGCATTATGGGCACCTATTTTGGTCTTCACATTGAAGGCTCCATTGCCAACACGCGCGCCATTGGCGCCGTGATGGGCGGCCTGTTAGGCGGGCCGGTGGTGGGCGGGCTGGTGGGGCTAACCGGCGGGCTGCATCGCTATTCTCTCGGTGGAATGACGGCGCTGAGCTGCATGATCTCCACCATTGCGGAAGGACTGATTGGCGGGTTAATCCACAGCGTTTTAATCCGCCGGGGCAGGACGGACAAACTGTTTAGCCCGCTGGTCGCCGGAGCGACGAGCTTTGTCGCCGAACTGGTGCAGATGATCATTATCTTGCTTATCGCGCGGCCCTTTGAGGATGCGCTCCACCTGGTGGAAAGCATCGCTGCGCCGATGATGGTCACCAACACGCTGGGTGCCGCCATGTTTATGCGCATTCTGCTGGATAAACGCGCGATGTTTGAGAAATACACTTCCGCGTTCTCCGCCACCGCGCTAAAGGTCGCGGCCGCAACCGAGGGGATCCTCCGGCAGGGATTCAACGAACAAAATAGCCTGAAGGTGGCGAAGGTGCTGCACCGGGAACTGGACATCAGCGCCGTGGCGATCACCGACCGGGAAAGGCTGTTGGCGTTTATTGGCACCGGGGCCGATCACCACCTGGCGGGCAAGCCTATTTCGTCGGGTTACACCTGGCAGGCCATCGAGAATAACGAAGTGGTTTACGCCGACGGCAATGAGGTGCCTTATCGCTGCTCGCTGCATCCTAACTGCAAGCTGGGGTCGACGCTGGTTATCCCGCTGCGGGGGGAAAATCAGCGGGTGATCGGTACGATAAAACTCTATGAGGCGCGTAACCGGCTGTTTAGCTCGATCAACCGCACGCTCGGCGAAGGGATTGCGCAGCTGCTGTCGGCGCAAATCCTCGCCGGGAAATATGAACAACAAAAAGCGCTGCTGGCGCAGTCCGAGATTAAGCTGCTGCATGCCCAGGTGAACCCGCACTTCTTATTTAATGCGTTGAACACGCTGAAAGCGGTTATTCGCCACGATGGCGACAAAGCCGGGCAGCTTGTGCAGTACCTCTCGACATTTTTCCGCAAAAATCTCAAGCGCCCGTCTGAAATTGTCACGCTTTCCGATGAAATTGAGCACGTGAATGCCTATCTGCAAATTGAGCTGGCGCGTTTCCAGACTCAGTTGGCGGTGGACTGGCAGGTGCCCGACGAGCTGGCGAATCAGCGTTTGCCAGCTTTCACGCTACAGCCGATTGTGGAAAACGCCATTAAACACGGCACCTCTCAGCAATTAGGCCACGGCATGATTACTATTCGTGCCCGTACAGAGGGAAAAGACGTGCTGGTGGATGTCGAGGATAATGCCGGGTTGTACCGGCCAAAAGAGAACGGTAACGGACTGGGAATGAATCTGGTGGACAAGCGGCTGCGGGCGAAGTTTGGGGAAGATTATGGTCTGGCCGTGAGCTGCGACCCCGACCGTGTTACCTGCATCACCGTGCGCCTGCCCACCGAGGAGTTGGTATGTTAAGAGTATTGATTGTGGATGATGAACCGCTGGCGCGTGAGAACCTGCGCGTCCTGCTTGAGAACGATGGCGAGATTGAGATAGTCGGGGAATGCGCCAACGCGATAGAGGCGATTAGCGCGGTGAACAAACTGCGCCCGGACGTGCTGTTTCTCGATATCCAGATGCCGCGTATTAGCGGGCTGGAAATGGTGGGGATGCTCGACGAACGCCATCGGCCACGCATTGTGTTTCTCACCGCTTTTGATGAATACGCGGTACAGGCGTTTGAGGAGTGCGCATTTGACTATCTGCTCAAACCTATCGAAGCGCAGCGGCTGCAAAAAACGCTGGCTCGCCTGCATCAGGAGAGCGAAGCGCAGGATGTTTCCCGCCTGCCGGACAGCCAGCAGCCGCTAAAATTTATCCCGTGCAGCGGCCACAGCCGCATCTGGCTGCTGCAGATGGAGGAGGTGGCCTACGTCAGCAGCCGGCTAAGCGGGGTGTATGTCACCAGCCGGGATGGCAAAGAAGGCTTTACCGAATTAACACTGCGCACGCTGGAAAGCCGCACGCCGCTGCTGCGCTGCCACCGGCAATATCTGGTGAACATGAATTATTTGCAGGAGATCCGCCTGGAGGATAACAGTCAGGCGGAGCTGTTGCTGCGGGATGGCCGCACCGTGCCGGTGAGCCGCCGCTATTTGAAGTCGTTAAAAGAGGCGGTAGGGCTTTAAGGTTATTGCTCTACGCGGCAGGTTTTAATCCGGCAAAAGCGTCGCGGATTTCGGCCTCCGGGAGCGAGACGCCGATGAACACCAGCGTGCTCTCCGGCGTTTCGTCCGGCTGCCATTCGCGGTCCCAGTCGGCGCTGTATAGGCGCTGCACGCCCTGGAACAGCAGGCGGCAGGGCTGGTCTTCAATCCACAGCATTCCTTTGTAGCGGAGCAGGTTGTTGGCGAAGCCGGACAGCAGGTTCTCCATCACGGAAGAGACGGCGGACAGCGCCACCGGGTAGTCCAGCGTCACCACAATGGATGAGACTTCATTTTGCTGCGGGGCAATGCGGTGGAAGCGAGGTTTTGTCGCCACGACGTTTTCTTCCAGCATAAAGCCGCGGGTGTTAAACAGCAGCGGAAGATCGATATTGCCGTGCAGGATAGGGTACACAGGCGCGCGTGCGTTAATGCGCTGCAGGCGTTCAGTCAATGCAGCGGATTCACCGGCTACATCGGTTTTGGTCAGTAAAATACGATCGGCGTAGCCGATTTGCGACTGGGCGAGCGGGAACTGATCCAGCTGTGAATCGGCATGTACCGCGTCGACCAGGACGATCACGCCGTCAAGCAGGTAGCGTTCGCAGATGATTTCATGGGCGAAAAAGGCCTGCAGGATAGGGCCAGGGTCGGCCATGCCGGTGCATTCGACGATGAGCCTGTCGAAGTGGATTTCACCTTTGTCCCGGCTATCAAGCAGATCCAGCAGGGCATCTTCCAGCTCGCTTGAGCGCGTGCAGCAAATACAGCCGTTGCTCAGGGTCGTTATACGTGTGGCGCGGTCGCCAATCAGCTGACTGTCGATAGGCGTTTCGCCAAATTCATTTTCAATAACGGCAATCTTCTCGTCCTGCTGGGTATGCAGGATATGACGTAACAGGGTGGTTTTCCCTGCACCCAAAAAGCCGGTTAATACGGTTACTGCAATCGGTGTCATCGCGTCCTTCCTGTTAACAGCAGCGCATGCCGCCTTTACCGTCTCCGCCGTAGCGCGCCTGCTGGCGTTCACGGAAGAATTCTTTGTAGGTCATGGGCGGCTGATCCGGGTGGTTCGTCTGCATATGCAGCACGTAGGTATCATAGTCCGGAATGCCAACGAGCATTCTTGCCGCCTGGCCGAGGTACTTTTTTGCAGCACCTAAGTTATCAAACATTCGTCGCTCCTTTAGTGATTTAAGCCCCGCTAATGCGGGGCTGTCAGATGAAGCGATCAGTGTCCGGAAGAAATCTTAATGCCTTCTTTCGGCACAGGCTGGTAAGGCGTTTCTTTGTCCGTCGGCTGGTCGGATTTACGCGCCTCTTTCCAGGCCTTAATGCCGTAGAAAATAATGCTGTAAACCACCACCAGGAACAGAATGCTCAGGCCCGCGTTGGTGTAGTTATTGACGACAATGTGGTTCATGTTGGCGAGGTCTTGAGCCGTCAGATCCGCCCCACCGGCGGCGATACGCGCCTTATACTGGTTGGCCATGAAGAAGAAGCCTTCCATCTGCGGGTTGCTGCTAAACAGCTTCAGGCCCAGCGCCCAGGTGGTACAGATCAGCAGCCAGACCGCAGGCACCACGGTGACCCAAATGTACCGGGTACGTTTCATCTTCACCAGCACCACTGTGGCCAGCACTAATGCAACTGCCGCCAGCATCTGATTGGAGATGCCGAACAGCGGCCACAGGCTTTTCACGCCGCCCAGCGGATCGACCACGCCCTGATACAGCAGGTAGCCCCACAGGCCTACGCAGCCAGCGGTGCCGATGATACCGGCCACTAGCGAGTCGGTTTTCTTCAGGAACGGGATAAAGTTACCCAGCAGATCCTGCAGCATAAAGCGGCCAGAACGGGTGCCGGCATCCAGCGCGGTAAGAATAAACAGCGCTTCAAACAGGATCCCGAAGTGGTACCAGAAGCCCATGTCGGCGACGGGCACAATTTTGTGGAACACATGTGCAATACCGACGGCAAGCGTAGGCGCGCCGCCTGCGCGGTTAAGCACGGAAGGTTCCCCGATATCTTTTGCCGTCTGCAGGATCTGCTCAGGCGAAATCACAAAGCCCCAGGAACTGACGGTGGCGGCCGCGTGCGCGGTCACTTCCTTCAGCTGCGCCATAATCACTGGCGCGTTTTCCCCGCCCAGCTCGTGCAGGTTTGGCATGGTAAAGCCCAGACCCGCCGGTGGCGTATTCATGGCAAAGTACAGACCTGGCTCAATGATGGATGCCGCCACCAGGGCCATAACGGCCACAAATGACTCCATCAGCATCGCACCGTAGCCGATAAAGCGAGCATCGGTTTCACAGGCCAGCAGTTTTGGCGTGGTGCCGGACGCGATAAGCGCGTGGAAACCGGATACTGCGCCACAGGCAATGGTGATAAACAGGAACGGGAACAATGCACCTTTCCACAGCGGACCGGTACCATCCACGTATTGGGTAATCGCCGGCATTTTCAGCTCTGGATTGAGGATAACGATCCCAATCGCCAGGCCGACGATAACGCCGATTTTCAGGAAGGTCGCCAGGTAGTCGCGCGGGGCGAGGATCAGCCAGACCGGCAGCAGGGCGGAGACAAAGGCATAGCCGATGAGCGTAAAGGTAATGGTAGTGTCTTTAAAGGTCAGCGCCGGGCCCCAGTAAGGGTCGTGGGCAATCACGCCCCCGAAGTAAATCGAGGCGACCAGCAGCACAATCCCGATAACGGACACTTCACCGACCCTGCCTGGACGAATAAAGCGCATATAAATGCCCATAAACAGGGCAATCGGCACCGTCGAGCAAACGGTAAATACGCCCCACGGGCTTTCAGCCAGCGCTTTCACCACGATAAGAGCCAGCACGGCCAGGATAATTATCATGATCAGGAAGCAGCCAAACAGGGCAATCGTCCCCGGCACGGGCCCCATCTCTTCTTTGATCATCTCGCCAAGAGAAGCCCCGTTTCGGCGCGAGGAGATAAACAGCACCATAAAGTCCTGCACCGCCCCGGCCAGTACAACGCCTGCCAGTAGCCAGAGCACTCCGGGCAGATAGCCCATCTGCGCCGCCAGCACCGGGCCGACCAGAGGCCCGGCTCCGGCTATCGCCGCGAAGTGGTGGCCAAACAGCACGTTACGGTTGGTCGGGACATAGTTCAGCCCATCGTTATTGATCACCGCCGGTGTGGCGCGGGTAGGATCCAGCTTCATCACCTTCTGGGCGATATAAAGGCTGTAGTAGCGGTAAGCCACCAGATAGACCGACACCGAGGCGACGACGATCCACAGGGCGCTGATGTGTTCCCCCCGTCGCAGGGCGACGACGGCCAGACAGCAGGCCCCGATGATACCCAGAATCACCCAGGGTATATGTTTGAGAAATTTATTTTTATTCATAATTCATCCGTTTGTCAGCCCTGGCGTCATGCCTGTTCGCCGTCTCGCTGAACCTGGTTGTTGTAAAAGAAGGGCATAAAAATAGCCCAGCCATAGCGTGACGATTTTTGCGGTAAGAGGGGGAAAAGAGTGGCCGAGTGGTCGTATACAGGAATAAGCGGTTGCGAGGCAGGCTAAGCGGTTTTTACCTGGCGCTAACTCACTGAAAAGTGTGATTAAGATCTCATGATAAGCAGAGAGAATTTAATGATATAGCCGGGTTGGTTTCCATTGGGCTGAGCGTAAACTTCGCTATGGGCGTTGAAATAAATAATAGGATGGCATTTACGGAAATTATTGATCGTAACGTGTTATTACGACTGAATTTAAATTCCATTTCATGCGCTTATTAATACATGAGGTGGTGTTAATTGTTTGGCGTTTTTGTTTGTTCGTTTTTTGCAAAGACAGGTTGTGGTATCTCAGGACGGCGGAAGTAAGCGTGCTGCCTGCCTTAAACTGAATGTATGTCAATATATTATTAATGAATGCTTTTGTTATTAGCGTTTAAAAACATAAGGTTGCATGACTCTTTGTGGTTACATATTAATTGATGAGATTTATTATTTGTTTCTTAATTAAGCTGTTTAGCGTTGTGCAAATCGTGCTGGCAGACATAATACGCAGCAATGAAATTAATTTATGGCGATGCTTTTATGTCTTTATCTGAAAATAAATCGACTAAAACAAAAAGAAATGCGATATCCACAGCCTTGCCTTTGACAATGTTAATTACTCTGGCTATGCCGGCAGTCGCTGGCCCGGTGATTAATGTGGGGCCGTTAAATGAGTATATCTATTCCGGTAAAAACACCCTCGCCAAACGCATTCATAACTCCGGGGATGCCACGGCATTTGTACGCGTTGAGGTTAGTGAAATAGTTTATAACGAGCACAGCCCGGCAAAGGAAATTCCGCTTGATAATGCGGCCATTGTTAACGGGCAGGGCGCCGGGGTTATTTCGTCCCCGCCGCGGCTAATTATCCCTGCGGGCGGAATGCAAACCAACAGACTGGTCTATACCGGCGCCCGCAATAAAGAGTCTTATTATCGCGTGCGTTATATTCCCGTCGTGCCGAAAAACAGGGATGAATTTACGCTCAGCAAGGATGAAGTTGAAAAGTATCAGGATGCCATCAACGCCAGCGTCAGCGTACTCACCGGGTTTGGCACCATTGTGACCGTTCATCCCGATAATGTTCGCTTCGATACGCAAATTACGGATAAAGATAAAAAACTGCTTATCAGCAACAAGGGGAATGCCTCCGTGGTTATCAGCGACCTGAAATCCTGCGATGCAACACTTAAAGACTGTAGTCCACCCGTCAATATTCAATTAAGGCCCGGCCGGAGCCTGGAGCGGGACATTGTGCCGCAAAAAATCTGGCACTACACGCTGAATGAAGGTGGTCAAAAAAAGGCGCTGAAATCAGGTTCGTAATTTGAAGTAACCCTGTTCTCTCTGTTATCAAAAGGAATGATATATGTACGCAAAAAAAATGACTTTACTCGGTGCCCTTCTGGCGACGGCATCGGCGGTTCACGCTGCTCCTCTGCAGGTTGATTTCAACGTAGAGGCGGCGATCCCTGATACTGAGTTCTTTGTCACGCCAGTTAACGGCTGGAATGCCCAGACGCAAAAAATGGCATGGAATGCGGCGACGGGCTCTCTGGATGGGTTTTCTCAGCAGCTGCAAATGAAAAATTCCGGCGGGGGCATCAAAGCCTATCTGTCCGGGCAGCCTGTGCTCAGCTCGGCCAGCGGTACGGATACTATCGATCTCCAGGTGAATATTGCCGGCCAGACGTTGCCGGTTGACGCCGTGTCAGCGGTCACGCTGTACAACACGACCGAAGCCGCAGCAGAGAAAACGGCCACCCTGACGGTAAGCCAGAAAGCGGCTGGCTCTAAACCAACGGCCGGGACCTACATCGGGGCCGTGACCATGATGTTTGATACCGTTACGCCTTAATTTTAGCGGCAGCAGTATTCATGGTGTGTTCGGTTACCGAACAATCGAGCATTGAGGAGAAAAGAGAGAGGGATTTCTCTTTTCTTTCTTCGGAAAGAAAATTTCAGGCGTTTGATATTATGGGATTTTTGCGTCCATTAACAGGGTCGTTATGTCTGCTTTTCAGCAGTGTAAATGTTTTGGCTCAGCCTGCGACGCTTGCCAGCCAGGCAGCGGCTATGCCGGATGATTTTCAGGCGTATTTCTTCAATGCCCCGCTTTCAGCCCGCATCATGGTAGATAACCGGGTCCTGGGCGATGCCATGATCATCGTGACGGAGGATAACCGGGCCAGGATTATCCATTTTACCGATAACGGCGACAGTGAGTTTAGCGAGGCCGAACGCCAGCGCTGGTTAAAGGCGTTCACTGACTTTGTTCCGCTTGGGAAGTGCAGTGACCATGCCTGCCCGCCGGGGCTGCTGGCGGCGGATTACAGCCTGAGCGATGCCCGCCTCGTTTTACTCACGCAGCAACCGGGAAACGACGCGAATAAATACTGGTATACCTTACCCGAAGATGGGGATTCAGGCCTGCTGCTGAATAACCAGCTTAACCTCAGCGGCAGCGAGCAGCAGTCAAGCATGAGCTGGAACGGGGGCCTGGAGGCCGCGCTGGGGAGCTGGACATTAATGAGCCAGTTTCAGCATGACCAGACCCGCAGCAACAGCCTCGGCAGCACTTCCCGCCATGCCATAACCTCTCTCTACGTTCAGCGTGAATTTCAGCAACACTTTCTCCGTACCGGGCTATTTACGCCGGACAGTCAGGGCCTGATACGCCAGCTTTATACGCCGGGAGGCGGTATCAGCACGCTGGCGGGCATGATGGCGGGCAGCGGCGATGCACTACTGAAGGGCGGGGACATTCCGGCGCTTTATCCCGTCTACGTCTCCGCCAACCGTGAAGGTGTGGCTGAAATTTACCGCGACGGTACCCTGATAAATTCTCAGCCTGTTGAACCCGGCCTGCAAATGTTAGACACCGTGCCGCTGCCGGCCGGTATCTATGAAGTTGAAATTCGCCTCATTGAAGACGGCCGTGAGAGCAGCAGGGTCACTGAAACGATTAATAAACCCACCCGCTGGCGAACGCCGGGCCAGCGCCTGCGCTATAACGTGTTCGCCGGGCAGCAGCAGACGCTGTGGAACAGTGACAAAAATGAAGATAACGGTGAATTTGCGGCCGGGGCCAGCGTCAATTACCTGTTGCATCCGCTGGCGACGGTCGGCGTGGCCGTGCAGAAGACGGGGGAAGAGCGTCAGGCCGGGGTTTCACTCGACTGGCAGGCGGCAAAGCCGGTGCAGCTGTACGGTAATATCTGGCGGAGCAATCTCACCGGTCACGGGTTTGATACCCAGGGAATATGGTCGCACGCAAAGGGTAATGTCGCCCTCAGCCACAGCCGGAGCTGGTATCGCCAGGAAGATGAACCCTACCGGTATACGGCTCGCCCTTCGCTGGAACACAGCAGCGTGCTGTCCACCACCTGGCGCCTGAACAGCGAGAACAGCCTCACCGCCCGTCTGACGCACAGAAGCCGTCACAGCGGTATCGGTGCCGACGTGGGCTTTAATACCCGTACCGTACTTGCCGGGAACGCCATTAACTGGCGGCTGGCCGCGTTTGATCGCCCCTACGGCAATGGCAGCACGTTACGCAACCGCGGCGTGAGTCTCTCCGCCAGCTTCGCGCTCGGCGGGCAGAAACGCAGCGGCAATATCAGCGTCGGCAGCCGCACGGACACCAGCGGCAGCCGGGATCTCTATACCTCCGCCTCGGTCAATCAGACCTGGGACAAAGGCCCCGTGAAGATGACGACGGCGACGCTGACGGCGGACCGCCACGGCGCAGGGTTCAGCACTTACAACCAGTTTGATACGCCGATGATGGCGGGCACTTTCTGGGGGCAGAGCTCAACGCTGGACGGCAGGCTGTCCGGCGGCCTCAATACCGGCAGCCTGCTGGCGTTGGGTGGCGGGCGGGTCACAATGTCGAAACAGGCGGCACATTATCAGGGCGGCGGCATGATAGTGGATGTCTCCTCCGACGATAAAAATGCCGAACTGGTGGCGCTTTATCCGGGTGGTACAGTGCCGCTCAAACCGGGCAGGAACTTCATTCCGGTCGATGCCTGGCAACCCGGCACGGTGCAGATTGACTTCCCCGGCACGGAAGCCCCGGCGCTGAAAGTCGAGCCTGAGTACCTGAGCTACCAGCATATTCGCGGGGGCGTCAGTGCGTATTCCGTGAAAGTGATGAAAACGGTGACGGTGATGGGGCGCCTGGTGGACGGCGATGGCCACGCCCTGGGCGGTGCTCAGGTGGTGAATCATGCCGGCAGGACGGTCACCGAATCCGACGGGCTGTTCACCCTCGAAGTGCATGAAAACAACCCGGTGCTGGCGGTGGAGTACCGCGCAATGAACCAGTGTGAAATACGCCTGAATCCCACCACGCAGAAAACGGCCGATGAGATTATTTTCCTCGGCAATCTGACCTGTGACGAATTACCGCTGGCGGGGAACGCAGGCTATGCGGCCAGCAAAGCAGCCAGGAATAAGGACATATAATGTTTACCCGACAGATGTATATTATCGACTTCATTAATAACGCCCTGTTTCGCAGAAGAAATACGGCCGCACTGTCCGCGCTGCTTTTATTGGCGATGATATCCACAGTCAACGCTGCAACGGTGAACGTCACTACGGAGTTTATCGCCGACCTGCAGCAGCCGCAGAAGAATGCGTTTGTGAATACTACCCCGGTCACAGGATTTTGCTCTCAGCACCCTGCGTATTGTAATGCGGGGGAGTTCAGTATTTTGATCCCTGGGTTATCGGCGGAAAAGTATTTTGACTCTACGAGCAATAACGCACGCAATTATACAGCAATATCCCTTGATGGCACGAAAAAGAATATTGTTTTAAGAGATGATAAAACAGGGAATCAAATTACAGGGGTATTTCGTCTGGCTTTTTTTGGTATGCAACACACGTCGATAGATAGATATAACATATTTAATGCAATGCAATGCAATGCAAGGCACGGGTCTTTATCCTCAGGGCGGGTGCTCGGGGCGGGTTGGCGTTGGCCTTGGTTCTGCGTATAGTGAGTTCAGACATGGATGGGGAGTGCCAGAAAGAATTCTGACCTGCTACAGAAAGCTTAGTAATTCTTTTCAAGGTGATGTTCGTATTTCCAATTTTAGCTTTGGCTATACGTTAGAAACACCCAATCCATTAGGTGTTTACAGCGGTGAGTACGAAGGTGAAGTGGTTTATACCGTTGGTGAAGGCGAAGATATTAACTTTCATGCCGAAACGACCTCTGACACTGAAATTAGAATAAAAATAAAGGCGACCGTACGTCATGCCTTCCAGGTGAAGTTTCCCTCCGACGCGGAATTGATCAAGGTCAGTCTGGCCCCGAAAGGCGGCTGGAGCCAGTGGACAAACGGTGGGCGTGTCCCTGACTCCCTGAGTCAGGAAGTCCCCTTCACCCTGTCGTCTACCTCCGGCTTCACTGTCAATATGCGCTGTGAGTATGATTTGGATGGGGCCTGTGCGTTACGCGAAACAACATCCCCCACCGGAGAAAAAATACCGCTGGAGGTTTCTCTCACCTTACCGGGTTATAAAACGGAAAACGGAAGAGAAGCCAGAAATCTGCTGTTGAATTCGTTACCGGCTGGCCATGTTATTTTACCTCCCGGCGAGTTTGTTGTTCATCGTCGCTCACAGGTTGATTTTAAAGTCCGGAAACCCGGGGTTGAAACGATGGTGAAATCCCCAGGTTCAACCTGGAAGGGAGTCGTGACGCTATTGTTTGATGCTCAGGCGGACTAGAAATGTCGAAAAATAGCTGATTGAGATCAATTAAAACTTTATAAATACAGAATCTTACCGTTCTTTACTGCCATGCCTTTGACCTTCCCCCTGGGGGAAGGTGTAACGTCCGCGTCAGTGGTTGTTAAACCTTACTCTGGAAAAGGAAACAGGATGAAAATACGTATCATGGCGGCGTGGCTGGCGCTGGCCCTTAGCGGGTCTGCACTGGCGGCCACACCTGAGGCAAATGTCTTTCTGGCGAAACACGGGCTGGCGGGAAAAACTACCGAGCAAATGGTTGAGGCTATCGATCAGTCCCCGCAGGCTCGCCCGCTGGGTTTTAGCGCCGGTGTGACCAGCCGTGCGCTGGTGCTTTCGGACGGGCAGCAGAAGTTTAGCTACCCGCTGGGGGATAAGTTCTATCTGTCGTTTGCGCCATACCTGCAGCAAACGCATCCCTGCTTCAATCACAGCCTTTCCGGCTGCCAGGGTGAGATGGTCAATACGCCCTTTGAGGTCAAAATTACCGATAAATCGGGCAACGTTATCCTGAATAAAACGCTGACCAGCCAGCAAAATGGCTTCATCGGCGTGTGGCTGCCGCGCAATACCGAAGGGACGGTCAGCGTCAGCTATCAGGGCCGCACCGCGCAATCCGCGTTTGCCACCTTCGACGACAGTCAAACTTGTATGACCACCTTGCCATTGCAGCAATCATAAGCCCGACGGGCGGCGGCCTCATGTCACACTGCCAAAACTAGGGGTACTGTTGCTCTTCGTCGGTATAAATGAGCAGGCAGGCCTCATTAAAGTTGGCCAGTCCCAATCTCTCGTAAAGTTCATTCCGTCGGCGATAAAGACTTTTCAGTGACGTGCAGAGCTTTTCCGCCACGGCTTCCATTGGTAAACCCTTTCTTAGCCACATCATCATCTTCCGCTCCTCCTGACTCAGGCGCATGGCATAAAACCATTCCCCGGCCTGGCGGTCTAGCTTCACTTTTTGCAGCAGCCAGAACAGTCCTTCAATGTCCCGGTACGGCATCGACATATCGAGGCTCCACTTAAGTCTCAGTGGGGAGAGTTCACTGTGGCGCATATCCAGCATGATGCAACGTACCGGTGCCTCCGCTTTCTCTGCGCTGGTGATGATGTTTTCCCACTGCTCCAGTGGTAACCGGCTATCGACCAGGACAGCGTACTCTTTGTAGCCATAGCTGAAGCTTCTTCTGTCGACGGAGTACAGCCGAATAACATCAGGAAAATAGTTTTTTATTCCCTGGTAAAGATAGCGATCTTGTGTGATCAAAATTGTCGCATTCAC
This sequence comes from Cedecea sp. Ae19-4, assembly GCF_059801165.1. Lineage (NCBI taxonomy): Bacteria > Pseudomonadati > Pseudomonadota > Gammaproteobacteria > Enterobacterales > Enterobacteriaceae > Cedecea > Cedecea sp. Ae19-4. The sequence continues at coordinate 1,257,480 of NZ_JBCHWG010000001.1, forward strand.
CGCAGTGTATTCCTTTAATATCATGCAATCCAAATGCCTGGCCATTGAAACCAGAGGTATGTGTTTTCACAGCGTGTCACTATTATTTCTTTAAAAATGAGCTAACTAACCTTTAGGTAAGTGTTGGGGTTGATATTAATTGTTGGTGAAGCGTTAGGGTCAAAGAGATATCCTTCTTTATTCCTGGCGCGGGAAATTATAAATAAAATGAAATAAGAGAGAAGTCTGTGGTGTGGAAATTAGGAATCTTTGCCAGGAAATGTCCTGATTAATACATTGATTTTCACTTAAACATATTGATAGAAACATCTCCCATATCATTTTTATATTTTTGATGTGGTTTTTTTTCATTTTAAATCAGTTGCTTGTGTTTTTGTTTTGTATTGAAAGTTATTCATTGAAAAGTCGGTACAGAGTATTCTTAAAAGCATGTTTTTGGCCGTCAGGAAGTGTTCACAAAATTATTCATGGTGACTTATCATTCTTGCTGTCTGACCTAATGTGTAATCTCCGCTATTTTGAGTTTGTTCCTAAAGCCAGATGCAGAAAAAGACGTTAAGTGAGGAGTGCCCGTTTAAATAAATACTCTGCATATCAAAAGAGTGTTTTACCGTGTGAATTACATCCGCTAGTGCCGATATCCGGCATTTAACGCGGCGGATAAACTATGCTCATTCATAATGGAATAATAGATATTTATGGAACAGCGGCTGAGTATCAATAAGTTATTCTTTTATCGTGGCTTGAAGCTGTCGTTATTGTTAATCATGCCAGGGCTGCTTTCAGCGCAAGGGGTGGGGGCAACATCACGCTATGACAGTCAGGTATTACAGGCACGAAATGGGGATTATCAACCCCTGCTTGACGCCTTAAAACATAAGGCACAGCAAAGAGCATTGCACCCGGAACAGGTGGCCGACTGGTTGCAGGTCGCCTCCTGGGCCGGGCGTGATGATGAAGTGGTCAGCGTGTGGCAGCGTTATCAGGAGCGTACTGCTATCCCGGCTCGTGGGGTCGCCGCCACGGCGCAATCCCTGCGTAACCTTCATCGCTGGACGGAATCACTTTCCCTCTGGGAGCGGGTGCTTCAGCTCTCGCCTGGAAACGATGACTATCGTATAGGGCAAATTAAAACGCTGGCCGACGGGCAAAAAGCCTGGCAGGCCAGAGATGAAGCCCTGCGTTTGATCGGGGAAAAGCCGACGCTGGCGCATTGGCAGACGCTCTCTTATGTCTATCTTCGGCAGGGAAAAACCTGGGACCAGTTGCTAAGCGACATACAAGCCATCGCGCTTGCTCCAGGGGATAAAACGGCACTGCAAAACCTGATATCCAGCCTGACCGTGAACAGAGTGAATACGCCAGCGCTGGCGTTTGCCAGGCAAGCGAACCTTCCGGCAAATGAGCGCAGAAGTCTGGAACTTAACGCGTTGGCCGAAAGGGTGCGCATGGCTGAGATCCCTCCAGGAGAGGAAAAAGCTCGTTTTACCGTCGCGCAGCGGGCGTTGGATCGTTACGACGTTTTGCTCGCCGAATGGCGTGGTAATCCGCAGGCTCAGCAGGACGTTACCAGAGCGCGAATAGACCGGCTTGGTGCACTTTATGCCCACAATCATTACCCAAAGGTCATTCAGGAATATGAAGCCCTGGCCTCAGAAGGCGTGCGCGTTCCACCCTGGGCTTTACGCTGGGTTATTGCGTCTTACCTCGCGGTAAAGCAGGTAGAAAGGGCGCAGGCGCTAACGCCGCAGCTGTTCAGCGGCGCGACGAATGAGAATGAGCAGGCGATGTTTTATGCCTTGCTGGACAGCGGACAGTACGACGCTGCCGCTCGTTATCTGCAAAACCTGACTCAGACAACGCCTTATCGTCGCTACGTGCCGGGTTCCCCGAATCCCGAACCAAACGATCGCTGGCTGGAAGCTAAAACGCTCTCGCTGCAATACCTCCTGTCAACCAATGCGCTGCCAGCAGCAGAAACGTTGTCCCAGCGCCTGGCCAGTACCGCGCCGGGCAACCAGGGGTTACGTATTGATTATGCCAGGGTGTTGCAGGCGCGCGGGCTGCCGCTGGCCGCTGAACGAGAGTTAAAAAAGGCGGAGGTGCTTGAGCCATCCAACCTTGAGCTGGAGCGGCAGCAGGCTTATGTCGCGCAGGATCTGCACGAGTGGCGGCAAATGGATTTGCTAACCGACGATGTGATGCTGCGCGCTCCGCTGGATATCGCTTCTCAGCGGCTGAACCGAACGCGCGAAATTCACCGAATGTCCGAACTGCGTCTTAACGGTCAGCAGGGGATCCACTCTGATACGCCCGTCAGCGGGGCGCACGATTTTAGCTGGGATATGGCGATTTACGGCCCACCGGTAGCCGACAGCTGGAGGCTGTTTGGCGGTCATCGCTTTGAGCGCGGTCGTTTTGAAGAAGGTAAGGGCTTAAGCCGCAGCGTGTTTGGGGGGATAGAGTGGCGGCCGCGCAATAGTTGGGTCGAGCTTGAACTGGCGAACAATAACTTCAACGGTGGCAATAAGCCTGGCGGGCGGGTTTCGGCCTGGCACAGCTTCAACGACAGCTGGCGAGTAGGAGGTGAAGTGGAACGCCTGGCCCGGGCAACGCCGCTGCGGGCTTTACGCAACGGGGTAAGTGCGAATCAGGCCAACCTGTGGGTGCGCTGGCATCAAAATGAACGGCGTGAATATCAGCTCGCGACCGCGACCAGCTGGTTTTCGGACCATAACCACCGGCAAGAATACACCTTCCAGGGCAAAGAACGGCTATGGCAGACGGCGCGGATCACGCTCGACCTGCAGCCCGGCGTGGCATACAGCACCAACAGCAAGACCGACACCGCCTATTACAGCCCGAAATGGGACTTATCCGCCGCGCCGACGCTCGCCGCTAATCACGTGCTGTACCAGCGCTATGACACCGTCTGGAGCCAGCAGATTAGCGCCCGAGCGGGTATTTACCGGCAAAAAAATTATGGGGCGGGGGCGATGACAACCCTGGGATATGGCCAGCGTATCCGGTGGAACAACGTCCTTGACACCGGGGCCATGCTGAACTGGGAAAAGCGCCCCTGGGACGGCAAGCGGGAAACGCATCTCGCCGTCGCTTTTGATGCAAATTTACGATTTTAAGGACAAACATGCTGACCAACAGTTTTCGCCTCGGCCTGATCGTTTTTGGCTGGTTATTGACCTTTTCTGGCCTGGGCGCGCAGGAGATTCATTTTCTGCCGCCAAAAGCGCGGCCGCTGCCTGAAGCCAACCAGCCCTGGCCGAAGAACCATTTTCTGGTGCTGGCGTACCATGACGTTGAAGACCGCGATCCCGATCAGCGTTATCTGGCGGTGCGCACCAGCGCCCTTAACGAGCAAATCAGCTGGCTGCTGCAAAACGGCTACCGCGCGGTAAGCGTGCAGTCGATTCTGGACGCTCACCGGGGCGGCACGCCGCTGCCGCCAAAGGCATTTTTGCTCACCTTCGATGACGGTTACAGCAGCTTCTACACCCGCGTGTGGCCGCTGCTTAAAGCATACAATGTGCCCGCACTCTGGGCGCCCGTGGGCAGTTGGGTAGACACCCCGCCGGGGAAGAAGGTTGATTTTGGCGGGCTGATGACCGCCCGCGATAAGTTTGCCACCTGGGATATGGTGCGCGAGCTTAGCCAGTCCCCGCTGGTTGAAATAGGGGCGCACACCTGGGCTTCACATTACGGTATTCAGGCGAATCCCCAGGGAAGCCGTGAGCCTGCGGTGGCCAACCGGGCGTGGAATAAAGTCACCGGTCAGTATGAAAGTGACGAGCAATTCACCCGCCGTATTGACGACGACGTGCGCCAAATCAGTCGCAAAATTCAACAGCTCAGCGGGAAGGCCCCTCGCGCCTGGGTCTGGCCCTATGGCGCGGCCAACGGCACCTCGCTTAGCGTGCTCAAAAAGCAGGGCTACCAGCTGGCGTTCACGCTCAATGATGGTCTCGCTGACGCCCGCGACCTGGACAATATCCCGCGCGTGCTGATCTCGGGTAACCCGACGCTCAAAGCGTTCGCCAGCATGGTGAGCCGCGTCCGGGAGCCCGATCCGGTGCGCGTTATGCATGTGGATCTCGACTACGTCTACGACCCGAACCCGGTGCAGCAGGCGAAGAATATCGATGCGCTGGTGCAGCGGGTGTATGACATGAAAATCAGCCATGTCTTTTTGCAGGCGTTCTCAGACCCGCTTGGCGACGGCAATATCAAGTCGCTCTATTTTCCCAACCGTTGGCTGCCCGTACGCGCTGACCTGTTTAACTTTGTCGCCTGGCAGTTACGCACCAGGGGCGATGCCAAAGTCTTCGCCTGGCTGCCGGTGCTCTCTTTTGATCTGAACGCCGCGCTGCCCAGGGTGCAACGCTGGGACGCCGCCAGCGGGAAGACGCAGCGGGCCACCAGCCCTTATCTACGGCTTTCCCCATGGAACCGACAGGTTCGTCACCAGATAATCGACATCTACGAAGATCTCGCCCGACATGCGGTATTTGACGGCATTCTTTTTCACGACGACGCGCTCCTCACGGACTTTGAAGATGCCGGGCCGGACGCCATGGCCGCCTACCGGCAGGCAGGGTTCCAGGGCAGCATCGGCGACATTCATCAAAACCCTGCCGAACTGCGAAGCTGGACGCGCTTTAAAAGCCAGACGCTGATCTCATTCACGCGCACGCTGACCGACGCGGTGCGGAATATTCGTGGCCCGCAGATAAAGACCGCCCGAAATATCTTTGCACTGCCGATTCTGGAGCCAGAGAGCGAGACGTGGTTCGCCCAGAACATTGACGATTTCCTGGCCGCTTACGACTGGACGGTGCCGATGGCGATGCCGCTGATGGAGTCCGTGCCGCCGGAAGAGAGCAATAGCTGGCTGGAACGGCTAATTAAAGCCGTCGCGGCGAAGCCTTCGGGAATGAATAAAACCATTTTTGAGCTTCAGGCGCGCGACTGGAACCACAAGACGCAGAAAGGCATCGCGGATAAACAGCTGGTGGAATGGATGCAGCTGCTGCAGCTGAATGGGGTGAAACACTACGGCTATTACCCGGACGACTTCATCAATAACCAGCCTGATATTTCACATATCAGACCTGAAATGTCCTCTTACTGGTACCCAAACAATGACTGATCGTCTTCTTTCCTTGCTGATTCTGGGCCTGGTCTTTGGGCTGCCGCTCGGTATGGCGGCGGTATTTACCGGGAAAATCCTGCTGGATTTTGTGTTCTTCTGGCCACTGTTTATGTCGGTACTGTGGATGACCGGCGGGCTCTATTTCTGGTACCGGCTGGAGCGCCACTGGCCGTGGGGCAAAGATGTGCCGCCGCTGCAGCTGGAAGGTAATCCGCTGATTTCTATTCTGATCCCGTGCTTTAACGAAGGCAAAAACGCCCGGGAAACGATAGAGGCCGCGCTGGCCCAGCGCTACACCAACATCGAGGTTATCGCCATCAACGACGGCTCTCGGGATAACACCGCCGAGATCCTGAACCAGCTCGCGGTGGAATACCCAAAACTACGAGTGATTCATCTGGCGGCGAATCAGGGAAAAGCCGTAGCGCTAAAGGCCGGGGCCGCCGCCGCACGCGGAGATCTGCTGGTGTGCATCGACGGGGATGCCTTACTCGAGCGGGACACGGCGGCTTACCTTGTGATGCCGCTGATTCGGCATCCCAATGTGGGCGCCGTGACCGGAAACCCAAGGATCCGCACCCGCTCGAACCTGATTGGCCGGATCCAGGTCGGTGAGTTTTCTTCGATAATTGGGCTGATTAAACGTACCCAGCGTATTTATGGCCGTGTCTTTACCGTTTCCGGCGTGATAGCCGCCTTTCGCCGCCAGGCGCTGGCGGACGTCGGCTACTGGAGCCCGGATATGATCACCGAGGACATTGATATCAGCTGGAAACTGCAGCTGCATCACTGGACGCTCTATTTTGAGCCGCGTGCGCTGTGTTGGATCCTGATGCCGGAAACGCTCAAAGGGCTTTGGAAACAGCGACTGCGCTGGGCGCAGGGCGGGGCGGAAGTGTTTCTGGTCAACCTGCGTCGCCTGTTGCGCTGGGAACACCGCCGGATGTGGCCGCTGTTTATGGAGTACGTGTTGTCGACGGTGTGGGCCTTCGCCTACGCGATCACCATCCTGCTGTTTATTGCCAGCCACCTGACCACGCTGCCGGCAAACCTAGTGGTTGAAACGCTCTTTCCGCCGGCGTTTACCGGGCTGCTGCTGGGCGTAATGTGCCTGATGCAGTTCCTGATCAGCCTGTTCATTGAGCGGCGCTATGAAAAGCAGATCGCCGGGTCGCTGTTCTGGATCGTCTGGTTCCCGCTGATGTACTGGATGATAGGCCTGTTTACCACTCTGGTGTCGTTCCCGAAAGTGATGCTTAAACGCCGCCGCGCCCGCGCGCGCTGGGTAAGTCCTGACCGTGGAAAAGGAAGAATATGATGCAGACCAACACGCTGATTTTGACCGAAGATCGACTGGGACCGCGCCTGTTCGATGGCCTGATAACCGCTATTGCCTGGGCTGGTTTTTTGTACTTTGTATGGAAAAACTTGCTGCTGCAGCTGATGTTATTGCCCGACCAGCGCGGGGAAATCGTCGCGCAGTCGCTCAATTCCGTGCTGCTGTACCTGCTGATTGCGGCCATCAACGGTTGGTTGCTGATCCTCTGGTATCAGTACAGCCTGCGCAGGTACAGCGACCGATACCTCGATGAACACAAACCGTTTCAGCCTGGCGACCTGGCCCGCAGCTTTAACCTGCCGACGCAGCTGGTGTCCGAGATGAGCCGCTATAACCAGTTAACGGTTTATCACGACCAGATTGGGCAGATAATCGATCTTAAAAATAATCGTGCAGAGAGCGAAGCGGATTAACCCCGGTTTCCCGTCAGTATTCTGAACAGCGGCAATACCCGGACTCAATAATGAGTTCGGGTGGCCGATAATCTTAATTGTTCGCTGAGTCAGATAAAAATTGTGGGTGGCTGGAGAGGTTTTAGCATCTCTTGTACGGGTGAAAAAGAATCAAAAAAGAGGGGGAGTCGTGCAATCAGTTCGATTATTGGGTGATGGGTGGGAACCTCATGTGAATCAGGAGGGGGAGCGACTGATTTACTCGCAACCCGTTGAATCAGGGTTTATAAGCCACTCTTTCGACTTTGAGATTCTCCCAACTGATTTGGATGTTCTGCGTACGGATGATTACAGGCGCGCCGCCCTTGAGGTGATTGCACACACTTTGCTGCAGCATTCGACATTGAGGGGAAATCTTCGTTTCACTCAGCGTGATTTTGACTGCCTTGTCGCGAATACGCTTCACACTTCGTCCGACTTCCTCCCGGTATTTATTGCGCGAGTGAACAGGGAGCACAACATTCATATCGAAAGTTATATTGAAGAGACGATGAAACGGCGTTCAGCCAGAAACTGAGTTTCACCTCTTCGCCTGCCGCTGCATGATATTACCGATGATCGGCCCGAAGGCGACCAGAATAATAAAACGGGTCATCTGCATCGACATCACAAAGGCGATGTCGATGTGCTTGCTGGAGGCGGCGATAATTGCCACGGAATCGGCCCCGCCGGGGCTCATGGCTAAATAAGCGGTGAGCGGGTCGATATCGGCCACGACCACCAATCCCGCCGCCATCAGGCCGCAAAGGGCAATCAAAATCACAATGCTGACCGCGATGCGCGGCAGTACCTGGGCGGCATGTTTTAACAGCGGACGCGTAAATTTCAGCCCAATGCGCCAGCCGACGATGGTGTATGCCAGCACCAGCACCCACTGCGGAAGCGCGATCTCAATCCAGTTATTTTGCGACAGCACCACGCCAGCGACCAGCGTGATCAACAGCGCGCCGGCAGGCAAACGCAGAAGTTTGGCCGCAATACAGCCGAAGGCAATAAGCCCGAAAGTTTCAGCCAGCGCAACGTAAGAGCCGTGTGCAAAAAGATCGATCGTCGCAGATGTGGCCGGGACGTGCTCACCTGAGACTTTCATCAGCACGGAAGCGACGCTTGCTACCATAATCACCCGCAGATATTGCATGGCGGCGACAAGCTGTGTGTCTGCGCCGTTGGCTTCGGCCATCAGCGTCATGGCCGTGGCTGCGCCGGGGCTTAATCCCCAGAGCGCGGTGGTTCCGGGCAGGATGCGCATGCGGGTCATTATCCAGCCGAGCAGCATGCAGATAAAAATCACCGAAAAGACGCAGACAATAAACAGCAGCCAGTGAGAGCCGAAGGTGTCGGCGAGGCTGCGGGGCATTTTGCTGGCAATCATGCAGCCGATGATGCCCTGGGCGATGAGAAACAGCGTGCCGTTGGGCTGAATTTTTGCGCCGTTCAGCGAGACCACAATCCCGGCGGCCATCGGCCCGAGCAGCAGGGCGGCAGGAATATTCAGCCAGGTAAGCAGCCCGCCGAAAAGCGCGGTGGCAATAATCAGCGTGCTCCACTGCATACGCTGCGGTGACAGCAGGCGATAACCGTTAGGTGTGGCAGGATCTTGTTTCTTCATCGTTGTATAGCCGCCCGCAGCGCGGAAGAATATTCGGTTTAAGCTGGCTCACGCCGGAGTCGTGGCTTACACTCTGGGAGAGTTAAGTTATGCGAGGATGTTCTCGCCTAACTCAGATTCTAGAGGATGCCCTCGCATATCTCAATGGGCGTTATGCGAATAAATGTTAGCGGATTGATACGAAATATTTTATGACGAAACCAGCGCCCTTAGCGGCAAACCAGCCTAAACGCCTGCGTGGCCATCTTCGTGTGGCGGCGATAACCGAAGCGGCCACACGACTCTTCGGCGAGAAGGGATTTGACGCCGTAACCATGACCGAGATCGCCGCCAGCTCCGGCACGGCCATTGGCTCGCTGTACCGGTTTTTCCCCAACAAAGAGTCGCTGGCCGACGCGCTGCTGCTGGAGTACACCCGCGAAGTGATCGACCGGCTGGAAGTGCTGGAGGCCAGCGTTACCGGGGTAGACATTCCCACCGCAGCGGATCTGTTCACTCGCTTTGTGCTTTCGCTGCAGTCACAGCGAACCTTTGCCCTGAGGCTGGTGGAAGAGCGTGGCGAGCATGAAGCGGCCCGCCTTCAGTTCAGGGATGCCATGCGCGGCGGGTTCTCCACCGCGCTGCAGGTTGTGATCCCCAGTTTATCCGCCGAACGTGCCGGCCTGATGACCATTGTTATCCTGCAAATGCTCAAAGGTGCGGCGGCGGCCAATCTGCAGAATGACGCAGAGCGTAAAGCGGTGCTCAACGAAGCGCAGACGCTGCTGGAGCTGTACCTGACGACGGAAAAAACAAAGGGCGCCGCGTCGAAGCCGATGCGCTGAGTCGTTAAAAAATGGCGGAATAAACCGCCATCCTTATAAGGTTTTTTTCAAACAAGATTAATTATTCCTTTCAGGGTTTAATACCCACTCAATGGCCAGTTTGAGTGGGGCGACAATAGGCCACTGGCTAAATCGCTCGCAGGCCTGCCGCAGCTTTTCCGGGTCGATTGTCTGGTTGGTACCCACGGTTTCATTTTTAGATGATCCGACACTCAGATTAGTTTTTCCATTAGAAAAAATATGAAAGTGAGGGTATTTGGTGGCGGTTGGTGGGTTGCCTATATAAGTATCGCCATTATTTTCTATTACTTTACAATCATGTTTCTTAGCCCAGGATGTAAGGTCGTCGGCATTGACAAGATCATTTTCTTTTAACATTGAACACCTCATTTAAATGCTATTGTTTGATGATAAGCAACAGGCCATAAAAATAAAGAGCTTCTGCAGGGGTAATAAATCCGTGCAGAAGCTCAATATTTATGTTTAACAGCTCGATACCACGGTCCAGGTACCGTCGGCATTATAAGTAACGTCAAAAATTGACTCTCCTTCGGTGGCGTCACAAAGCGCAGCGCTGTTGGATGAGCTGGTGAAGTTCATTACAGTGCCGGACTGGTATGACCCTGTCTGGATGTAGTATTTCAGAATTGGCTGGCAGTCCAGGTTTTGGTTTGGTAACACCGTGGTGAAGTTTGACAGTACGACGCTGCCATCGCCCAGCATAACGGCAGAGCCGCCGTTGACGTGGTTTAGATTAGGGCTAAAGACCGGCGAGACTATGCGAAACGATCCCGGTTCCGCCTCCGCGTCTGTCACTGGCGAGCTTAACCCAAAGGGATTCAGCGACAGGCTGGTGGAGTTTCCTTTCGACGGGGTGCCGGTGGCCGGCGTCAGGTCGATAGGACGGATAGCGGATAAAAATCCTGATTGTTTTCCTACCACAGGAGGCGTATTTGCCTGTTGAACTCCGGCATAAAATTGCATATTAATCAGAAAAGTATAAGTGCTGCTGCTGGTCGAATAAGGTGCCAGTACAATACTCTGGATACTATTTGAGTAGACATTACTTCCACCACTGTATATAGCGGGTTTTTGAAAGAAGAAAAAGTCCTGCTGAGTGCTGCTCTGATTAGTCAGATTAAATTTAATCATTGTGCTCATGATATATACCTTTTGCTGAGTGAATGTAATAATTACAACCTGAATTAAGTAATGCATAATATATTTGTGTTGTTGTTATGCCATAGGCAGTCCTCCCGATATATTAGGGGACGATTGAGGTCAGAGAAATAAATAAAAATAATTTCTGTCGTATTCAAATTAATATCACTGGCAAAACATAAAACAAACTAATTTATAGATCGTTACAATTGACACCATAAATCAGAGGTCGTTTTCAACAACATATAAGATTTAGTTGTGAAATATATGTTCAAACCTTCGGGCGTGGGAGCACAAAGGCATGGCAAAAAAGGGAACCTTTCGGTATCCCCCGCCGTTGATTAGCCTGACTGACGCTTACCAGCCCACGATCCGCGACCAGACCTCGTGCCCCTCGCCATCTTCGCTCAGAACCTGATAGTGCTGATGCATGGCGGCGGTGGCGCAGGCGTGGTTGGGCAGAATGCGCACCCGGCTGCCGACGGGGAAATCATCGACGGTCAAAGTTGAACTGTCCGGCAGGGCAACGATGCCGTGCTCCTGGTTGGTCGTGGTGACCAGCAGGTTTTCGTAGGGCTCTCCGCTCAGGCTGCACACCTGACCGTAACCGTAGTCCTGGCTTTGCGCCGCCGTGCCCCTGTCGCGAGAAAGTGCCATCCAGCCGGCATCAATAAATATCCAGCCTTTCTCCCTGTTGTGGCCAATCACCGTGGCGACAACGCTAAGCGCAATATCCTCCAGGCGGCAGACGCCGACGTTTTTCATCACCAGGTCGAAGGTGGTAAACACCCCGGCTCTGACTTCACTGATGTCCGTGAGATCGTCCGCAAAATGGGCTGTCGGCGTGGCTCCTACGCTTAATACGGGACAGGCATAGCCCTGCGCGCGCAGGCGGCTTCCGGCGGTTTTAATAGCGGCACATTCGGCTCTGGCGGCCGCGAGAATAGCTTCGTCCGTGCGGCAGCTATAGGATTCTCCGGCGTGAGCCAGCAGTCCGGTCAGCGTCGAGCCGCTTGCCTCAATGATGCGGGCCAGGGTCAAAAGAGCGTCACTGTGCGGCGGCAATCCGCCCCGGTGGCCGTCGCAATCCACCTCAATAAATACCGAAAACTTGAGGCCGTGCGCCCGGCTATATTCGGCCACGGCGCTAGCCTGTGGTTCGCTGTCGAGCAGAATGTGGAGGTTCACGCCTTTAGCCATCAGCGCCGCCACGCGGGGAAGTTTATGGGGCGCGATGCCGACGGCGTAAAGCAGGTTGGTGTAACCCGCAGCGGCAAAGGCTTCCGCTTCGGCGAGCGTGGATACCGTGGCCGGGGAATCACTTTGTTTAAGCAGGTAGCGGGCGGCCTCAATGGAGCGCAGGGTTTTCAGATGTGGCCGGACCTCGCTGCCCAGGGCGTGAACGCGCGAGTACAGGCGCTCAATGTTGCGCAAATATTTGCTTTTCTCGATCAGCAAAAAGGGGGTATCACGGGTGGTGAGCCATTCGGCGGACATAGCGGGTCTCCTGTGGGGTGAGGCTGTATCTTGTCATCCGGCTAATTAGGTATAAATTAATATAAAATCAATTAATGATTAGGTTCAGGCTTAATGATAAACAGCGACGATCTGGCTTTCTTCCGTACTATCGCTACTCACGATACGCTGGCCGCCGGCGCAAGGGCGATGAATGTCACGCCGCCCTCCGTTACGCAGCGGCTGCGCGGGCTGGAACAAAAGCTTGGCGTCGACCTTATTCTGCGGCCCTCGCGGCAGGTTTCACTCACCGATGAAGGATCGCTGCTGCTGAGCCGGGCGGAGAAGATCCTCACCGAGCTGGCTGGCCTGCAGTCTGCCCTGGACGACAGGCGGCAACAGGTCAGAGGCAAGCTGCGCGTGCTGGCCCCGCTGGGGTTTGGTAACGACTATATTGCGCCGCTGCTGGGGGAATACGCCGCGCAGCATGAAAACCTTGAGGTGGAGTTGACACTTTCCGACGACCCACATTGGGCCAGGCTACACAAATGGGATCTGGTGATTTTCATCGGCGAGCTACGCGATTCCAGCATGCACTGCATCAAGCTTGCGCCTAACCAACGCTTTATCTGCGCTTCCCCGGACTACCTGAACCGAAAAGGCACCCCGCTGACGCCGGAACAGCTGGTGGATCACGACTGCATTGCACTGCGGGAAAACCGCGAAGACGTGACGCTGTGGCGCTTCTCCGGCCCCAAAGGGGACTGCCCGCAGCGGATCTCGCCCAAATTGTCGAGCAACGAAGGGCGAGTGGTAAAAGAGTGGGCGCTGGCGGGCAGGGGGATCATTATGCGGTCCGAATGGGATGTGTTACCGCAGATTCACCGCGGCGAGCTGGTGAGACTTCTGCCGGAATACACGCTGCCGGATGCCGATATCGTGGCGCTGAGCGGCACTCCGCAGGCAGAACGAAGCCCGAGGGCGCAAAAGTTTATCGAGCTGCTTAAGGCGCGGCTGGCGGGGAGGCCGTGGGCTGAGTATTAATATTGGTAGGTCAAAAAGTGAATCGTTAAGTTGGGTGAAGTGGCATAATCCAGCGGTGGCAAAAGCCACGTAATGCAATGCTTCATAAAAGGATTTATGGATGACTAAATTATCGATGCTGGTCATGTTCGCAATAATGCTTTCAGGATGTGCTCCATTAGCCCCGAAAGAGTGTATAAAAAAGAGCGCGCTTGATAGTTGCACCTACGATCGCACGGGAAAAGTTTCCGATACGGATATTTATGGTCAACAGGCTTCGGGGATAAAGAAAGCACTTGATGCCGCGCTTGCTGAGCCTCATGCCTGGAATGGAAAAAGGTGCAATGTGCACCTTGATTTTAAAATAGATGGAACCTTGCAAAATTTCATCGTGAAAGGTGGAGACCAGAACTACTGTGACGCTTTGCTGGCAGCCTCCAGGCACGCAAAATTCCCGGCATTTACCGATCAACACGTTTACGACGTTATGGGATCGGCTGGTTGGAATATGGAAGGGCAGCCCTGAGTTTTTGATTTTTTATGGGACTGGTTTCTATGCGTCCGGTTTGTGCCAGGAGCAGACATTTCATACATCTTTTTGCATTTGTCATCAGAGGAGTTGCCAAGCTTTAGAGAGGGAGATGGCTGCTCAATAGAGTGATTATTGAGCAGCTAATGCGGGGTTATACTCGAAAAGACTGAAGATTAGCTCGCTTTCTTCGAGAAAACGTACATGCCAACCCCATCATTTCCCATGTCCTCGACGCGCACAATGGTAAAACCGCACTTGTTTACGTAAAAACACACATTATTAATCAGGCATGTCGGTGTTCTCAGTGTCCATTCTTTAGCATCAGGATACATATTTTCAATTTCTATCCATGCCTGCAAACCGTAACCTTTGCCCTGTTCTTCAGGCAGAATGAACAATCTGTCAAGAGTGAGTATTCCTGTAGAATTGTCAAAAATAACAGCACCTCCGATGAGGCGATCATTTACCCATAATCCCAGCACTGTTTTGTCAGGCATCATTAATGCTGACTCAAATGAAAATTCCTCTTCACTCTCGTTATCTTCTTCCTCCATATCATCAGGAAAAAAAGAGGCGTTTGATTCAAATGATAATGAATAGATTTGTTCAAGTTCTGTAGCATTAGCAGAAATAGCTGCTTTAATAACCATATGATTTTACGTCGCATATATGAAGAAGGAGTAGTTTTAAAGCCAGTCAGTCAACGGCTGGCATCCGTCGTGGGCAATCAGTTAAATTATTAATCAGCACTGCTGACGGACATTCCTCCGGAGGCATATACACGAACGCATGTTAACAGGTTTCAATATTCAAGTTAAAACATAAAGGGAGCATACTGCCAACCTTTCAGGTCTCTTAATTAAAACAATTTTGTTAAGTTTGGAGAAATTTCTTGAGGTGAGAACGCTGTATATCTGAAAACGCACTGTCCGCAACTCGCTCGTAGCGGACCGTCAGTTCAGGTAAGGTGTCCACCATGTGCCAGTACCTCGCTTAACCTGCAAACCATTAAGCGTCATGAACAGTGTCGCCAGTTCAATCCGACAGCATAAGGATTTCATCTCTCGCTCAAAGCAGCCTAATATTCGTTTGGCAATTTCTTGGCTGTGCTAGCGACAAACACCAGTCTGGCAATCTGGCATGATGGGAGATAAAAACCGCCCTATGGATAAAGACAAACTAAGCTGCTGGCTGAAACGCTGGGATCTGATTCCGGACGGCACTCCCTTTCAGACCCATACGTCGCAGCTGCTGCCGGTGAAAACCGCAGCTGATGGCGCTGAGGCTATGCTGAAAGTGACTGCCGACAGGGATGAACAAACGGGGAACTCGCTGCTGGTCTGGTGGGCAGGCAGGGGCGCGGCGCAGGTTATTGCCCATGAAGATGAAGCCATTCTTCTCGCCCGGGCCACCGGCTCCGCGTCATTAGCCACAATGTCCAGAGAAGGTCAGGATCTCGAAGCCTGCCGTATATTATGTGCTACGGCAAACAGGCTGCATCGCGTTTGGCAAAAGCCTTTGCCCCAGTTGCCTTCGCTGGATGATTGGTTTGCTTCGCTAAAAATAGTGGCGCAGCAGCGGGGCGGCTTGCTGGCATTTTGTTCAGATATCTCCCAAGAACTACTTACCACTCCGCAGGATGTTGTGGCCTTACATGGTGATTTACACCACGGCAATGTGCTTGATTTTGCATCATCGGGCTGGCGGGCGATCGATCCTAAAGGCGTCATAGGGGAGCGAGGATTCGATTTTGCTAATATTTTCACCAACCCGGATTTGGATAACCCAGCTCCGCCGGTCGCTACCGTGCCGGAGATTTTTAAGCGCAGGCTGCGTGCCGTGAGTGAGATAGCAAATCTGGACAGAGAGCGGCTTCTCAAATGGATCATTGCCTGGGGCGGACTGTCCGCAGCGTGGTCATTGGAAAGTGAAAGCACTAACCCCACTGCATTAGGCGTTGCTAAGCTAGCGATAGAAGAATTACGGCCCGCGCTGCGTGGCCATTTTGACGTGCACTGAGGAACCCAACATGCAGCCTTTTCATCAACTGACGGCCACGAGCCTGACTGGCCAGCAGATCGCTCTGTCCGATTACGCCGATAAGCTGGTGCTGGTGGTCAATACCGCCAGCCAGTGTGGCTTCACGCCGCAGTACGCAGGCCTCGAGGCGCTCTATAAGAAGTACGCCGCGCAGGGGTTGGTGGTGCTTGGTTTCCCCTGCAACCAGTTTGGTAAGCAGGAACCCGGTGACGCCGACGAAATTGCCCGGACGTGCCATATTAACTACGGTGTCAGCTTCCCGATGTTCGCAAAGGTCGAGGTCAACGGCACCGCAGCGCATCCCGTGTTTCGTTATCTGAAGAAAGAATTGCCTGGCGTGCTGGGCGGGCGGATCAAGTGGAACTTCACAAAGTTCCTGATTGGCCGGGACGGAAAACCGCTGAAGCGTTTTGCTCCGTTCACTACCCCGGAGAAAATGGAAGCTACAATCGTGGCGGCACTTAAAATCTGAGGTGCCCGTCATTGGAAAAGTAATGCTATCTGTGCGACGTGAAAGGGCTAAGTGAAGAACAGGGTGATGCAAAAAACTGGCGATCTCTCAATCAGGTGCTGCGGATATACGTTGCACAAGAGCTTGGCCTCGGAAGGCTTGTCGGCCCCTGGCCGGAAGCAGCCTATAGAGTAATACCATTAAGGTGAATAATGACTATTCCAGAGGTTATACGTGAAGATGAGATTTGATTTCATTTTTCTCTCTGGTTGCCCACGCTGTTTTTATTGAAAGCATCAAGTAAAACCGCTTTCTAAAATACGCCGTCCTGAACTCTTCATCAGGCGAGGCGTGTGTAGCAGCGTAACTTGAAGCTAACGCATTGACGCCGCAACTAGTAAACCAATAAAGAATTTCCTCATCACTTGGCGTTACCTTTCGTGTGATCTCCATACCTCGCTCGTTCACCACAAAATGATATTCCTGGTCATGAATCTCCAGGTAGGGTGTCGCGAAATAGTCAGGCTTATCAGGAATAATAAAGTAATGGTTTGGCCTGACGCCGCCCCCGAGTTGCTCGCCAATAGCCAGAAGCTCAGCTCTCAGCGTTTCGATAGTTTTCATTGTGCGATGTTCAACATGTCGGTTCTCCCTCACTCCAGGCTGGGTGTTTAAGTTTTTTATTAATACACCAGTGTTCAATGAAAGTTTGAAGTCTACCCATCCACCAGGAGGATCCCATTCTCCCCGAGCAGAAATGATATCGCCATCAATATCATCTATCACTACGCCATCAATAGCGCACATTTGGGACTGCCAGAGAATACCTTTAGTGAGGTTGAGCAAAAAAACGTAGCAGTAAGTTGCGACCAGGAAATTCTCGCTAAGCTCAGTGCTGGCAGGGTTATAGATTGAGTAAATATGCCCGACAGAGTCGCCAGGTCGTATGCTTTTGACCTGTTTTGAAGATATTTCAACGATATGTACGTGCTGGCCTGACAGGATAACCACGTATTCATTATTACTTAGCATTTCACAAAAACAGCTATCCGTAATATAGCCGTCATTATCCACCTCAACATAAACGTTGATCAATAAAACAGGGGCGCCATGCTCACAGACTAACACCTTCGTTCTTAAGTGATGGGATTGTGGATTTGGGTCCGCATCTATATTCGAAATGGAATGGTGAAGATAACCATCATCGTTAGATGTGTCTAAGAAATGAGCGCTGTATCGCATTGCAAAGGACTCCATCTGGAAGAGAAAAGTAATGCCTATGAAAATGTTACCTGCATTTCTGGTTGAGATTTAGCCCATTCGATAACCTCGTCTGAGGACACTGTTTTTCCAGAACAGAAATCGACGAGATAACCCTCGGATAATTTTGTCAGGCAGCTTGCAGCTGCGAGTGCAGCAATGGCTTCAGCAGCAGGCGCCCCGGCGCAAAATGAGATATCGAAGTTCAGGGATCTGGATAAGTTAAGTTCATTGAGCACCTCGTTATCCAGGTCGCTGGCGTAATATTCGAAGCCAGAAATTACGCCGTTAACTGAACAGGGCAGGAATCCACTGAACGTTAGTAAGGCGATATCGCTGTCAAGCTCACAGGGAAACCCTTGCTGTAATATCTCTTCTTTCCACTCTTCTGGCGTCGGTAGGTTGTGCGTGTGTAAATAAACACCGAAATCACGAGACATATTTAACTTGCCCTGATTTGAACTTAGTTTTTCGACGAAAAATAGGAGCGTGCCGAACCGCAGATAACGAAAGCGATAATGATGCTGATCAACCAGGGAATCTTCGAACCATAAAAGAAACGATTGCCAATCTCGTTTCCCAGAGTAAAACACGTAAATATCGTAGCACCTGAGTACCAGGCTCGGATAAAGTCTCTTTTCTTGAGCATCTTATAACTTCTCGAATGTCGAATACCAGGATGCTACTGCTGACGCGGGTAAAAAATCAATGACCACAACCTGACAATATTGGTAGTTATCAAACGTTATGCGCAATTATGTTTGGCATCGCTGGAATGCTGATTCGGACTTAAGTTAAAAAACAACGTCCAGTAACTGCGTTTTCATTGTGGCTTCAAAGGGCAGAATTTCAGCTGTAGCAATGTTGAGTTTCTGGAATGGATCCTGGCTAAGGCGGGCTTCCAGAGACTCAATGCTGTCACATTTTGCAAGAATAACGCCGCCATTACGGGGAATTCGTCTTCCTGACGCAAGAAATACTCCCTCTGCGTAACCTTTCTTCAGCCACTCAACATGAGCAGGAATTTGAGCGTCAACTTCTTCTAACGGTTTTATATAAGTGAGAACAACAACGTAAATGATGCTCATCATAAGATCCTGATGTAAGAAACCGCGGGTTTGTGAGTCATTTATAAATGGACAGACGTACGAATGCAAAGCCCGGCAGGTTGCTCGTTTTAAGCTATGAGAGTAGACGCTATCGTACGGAATAAAAAACCTGGCGATCTCTCAATCGCCAGGCGGGTTGCAAAGACTTTAGGTTATTTACCCAGAATCTCTCTGCGGACGATCTCTGCCCCAGCGCTCAACGCGTGCAGTTTGCCTCTGGCCACATGGCGCGGCAGCGGAGCCATACCGCAGTTGGTGGAAGGGTAGAGATTTTCGGCATCAACGAACTGCAGCGCTTTGCGCAGCGTGTTAGCAACTTCTTCCGGGGTTTCAATGGCGTGGTTGGCCACGTCGATGGCGCCCACCATCACTTTCTTGCCACGAATCAGCTCGAGCAAGTCCATCGGCACGTGGGAGTTGTGGCACTCCAGCGAGATGATGTCGATGTTTGAGGTCTGCAGCTTTGGAAACGCCTCTTCGTACTGGCGCCACTCCGAGCCCAGCGTTTTCTTCCAGTCGGTGTTGGCTTTGATGCCGTAGCCGTAGCAAATATGCACGGCGGTTTCGCACTTCAGGCCTTCGATGGCGCGTTCCAGCGTGGCGATGCCCCATTCGTTAACTTCGTCGAAGAACACGTTGAAGGCTGGCTCATCGAACTGAATGATGTCCACGCCGGCGGCTTCCAGCTCTTTCGCTTCCTGGTTCAGGATTTTGGCGAATTCCCAGGCCAGTTTTTCACGGCTTTTGTAGTGGTTGTCATACAGCGTGTCGATCATGGTCATCGGGCCAGGCAGCGCCCATTTGATTGGCCGATCGGTCTGTTTGCGAAGGAACTTCGCATCTTCCACAAACACCGGTTTTTGACGAGCCACGGCACCGACCACGGTCGGGACGCTGGCATCGTAGCGGTTACGAATGCGCACGGTTTCGCGTTTCTCGAAATCCACGCCGTCCAGGTGTTCGATAAAGGTGGTCACGAAGTGCTGGCGAGTCTGCTCGCCGTCGCTGACGATGTCGATATCGGCCAGCTGTTGTTCGTGCAGCGCCAGGCGCAGGGCGTCCTGTTTACCCTCAATAAGTTCCTGATCCTGCAGCTTCCACGGCGACCACAGCGTTTCAGGCTGGGCCAGCCAGGACGGTTTTGGCAGGCTGCCGGCAGTGGACGTAGGCAATAATCTTTTCATGTCGAATAACCTTGTATTTGGTGTCTCAAAGAGGGTAGTTAGCAGACCACTGCTCTAAAATTGTTTGGTACGGTTTGATGAAGTGCTCTTCAGTAAACTTCCCTTGTTCGATGGCCAAACGGCTGCGTTCTTCACGATCGTAAACAATTTGAGTAAATGAATGATCCTGGTGGTTCAGGCTTGGCTGGAAGCACAGCCCGGCCGGAGAATTCGCGTTGTAAATCTCAGGGCGGTAGATCTTCTGGAACGTCTCCATGGTGCTGATGGTGCTGATAAGCTCGAGGTTCGAGTAGTCATTCACCAGGTCGCCCGTGTGGTAGAAGGCAAACGGCGCCACGCTGTTGGGCGGCATGAAATAACGAGCCTTCAGCCCCATTTTGTTGAAGTAGAGATCGGTCAGGGAAGATGAATCCTGCTCATATTCAATGCCGAGCACCGGGTGGCGGTTTCCGGTCTGGCGGTAAACGTTTTTGCTGGAAACGCTCAGGCAAATCACCGGCGCTTTATTGAAATTTTCTTTGTAGGTGTCTGACCCAACGAAGTGTCTGAACAAGTTCCCGTGCAGCACGCCGTAATCTTCCGGGATGGTGAATTCTGCGCGATCCTGGTTGTACGCTGGCAGCAGAACGCTGAAATCATAGTCGCGAACGTAGGAAGAGAAATTGTTCCCGACAATGCCTTCGATGCGCTGGCCTGTGTTCTTATCCAGCACGTGAGTTTTTAAAATCTCAATCGCCGGGAAGGTCTTGCCGTTGCCTTCAACATCCAGCTCAACGGAAATAATTTCAAGTTCAACGCCGTAGCGGTCGGAGGTGGGGTTGTCCCAGTTCGCCAGGGAGTTGAAGCGGTTATCAATCATGATCAACGCGTTACGCAGGTTCTCCTGACGCTTCTCGCCGCGGGCCAGGTTAGCAAAATTGGTTGTGATGCGCGTATTCCCTGACGGGTTGTAATTCTCATCAAAAACAATGCTCTTAAGAGTAAAAGTAAACGCTTTAGTCATGGTAATCCGGCACCTTAGTTCTGTTTTTTGCCTGTATCTACTGCTTGATTTCTCACAGATAACCTTTGGTTAGCTGTGGTTTTACCTGTCAGTAATCTTCACATTGCATGTCGTTAACAATATTGCATCTTTTATGCCTGAGTCACAGTTTTAGTAAAAGTGATTTAATTTCATTAGAACATGAGCGGTGTTCATGATTTGGAATATGGCCCGGAGAGGAGTCCTCCGGGCCTGATGAATCGGTCAGTTATCAACCTTTGGCGGGCGAATTTTGAAGCAGATCGCATACATGGCGGGCAGGAACAGCAGCGTCATAAAGGTGCCGCCAAACGTCCCGCCGATAAGCGTGTAGGCCAGCGCTCCCCAGAACACGGAATGGGTCAGAGGAATAAACGCCAGAATCGCCGCCAGGGCGGTCAACAGCACCGGGCGCGAACGTTGGATCGTCGCCTCAACCACGGCATCAAAAGGCGTCAGCCCGGCCTGCTCGTTATGCTTAATCTGGCCGATGAGGATCAGCGTGTTGCGCATCAAAATCCCTGAAAGCGCAATCAGCCCCACCAGGGCGTTGATGCCGAACGGCTGGTTGAAAATCAGCAGCGTCGGTACCACGCCGATAAGCCCCAGCGGGCTGGTGGCGAACACCATCAGCATGGCTGAGATCGACCTAACCTGAAGAATAATCACCAGCAGCGTTAGCGCGATCATGATCGGGAACAGCGGAGCCATTGCCGCCGTGGCCTTGCCGGATTCTTCAATGGCGCCCGCTTCTTCGATGCGGTACCCCGCCGGAAGCTCTGCCACAATAGGTTGAACTTGTTTCACGATCGCCGTCGACACATCCGGCGGCTGAAGGCCATCGGCGACATCGCCCCGCACGGTAATGGTTGGCGTTCTGTCGCGACGTCGGAGCACCGGATCTTCCATCACAACTTCAACCTTACCGATTTGCGAGAGCGGCACTTTTTGCCCGTTCGCGCCAATGAGCGTTAGCGCGGCGAGCTGTGCCGGGTCGTCCCGCACGCTGCCGCGCGCCCGGCCCGTGACCTGCACGGAGCGAATATCTTCCCGCACTTCGGTCAACGGCGCGCCGGAAAGCAGGAATTGCAATTGCTGCGAGACGGAGGCGGTGGTTAAGCCCACGGCGTAAAGCCGGTCCTGGTTCAGGGTGAAATGTAGCGTAGGCACCCGGGAGCCCCAGTCGATGTTCACGGTGCGCATCAGCCCGCTTTGATTCATCACTTTTTCAACCCGTAACGAAATCGTTCTGAGCACGTCCGGGTCTGGCCCCATCACGCGAAACGCTACCGGGTAGGGCGTATAAGGCCCGAAGACAAGTTGGGTGACGCGCACCTGAGCCTCCGGAGCCAGGCCGTTGCTGATGGCCTGCCGCAGCCGCATTTTCAACGCTTCTCGCGCATCAGGATCGGGCGTGAGAATCACGATTTTTGCGAACGAAGGGTCGGGCAGCTCCGGAGCCATGGCCAGGTAGAAACGCGGCGCGCCCTGGCCAATGTAGGAGGTGACGATTTTTGACTCTTTCTGCGCGCTGAGCCATTGCTCAATGCGCTCGGTAGTCTTCGTCGTTTGCTCGATAGACGTCCCGTAAGGCAGCTGAACTTCTACCAGCACTTCCGGGCGGTCTGAGATGGGGAAGAACTGCTTTTTCACCACGGCCATTCCGGCTATCGCCAGCACAAACAGGCCGACGACTGAACCGGCGGTCAGCCACTTGCGGGCGATGACTTTTTTCAGCAATGCCCGGAAGCGATTGTAATTTTTGCTGGTGTACAGCGCGTGTTCCGCCAGCGCGGCTTTGTGCATATCGGGTAGCAATTTCACGCCGAGATAGGGCGTGAATACCACGGCCACCAGCCAGGATGCTATCAGCGCGATACCGACGATCCAGAACATGTTGCTGGTGTACTCCCCGGCGGTGGAGTGGGCGAAGCCGTTCGGCATAAAGCCGATGGCGGTTACCAGCGTGCCCGCCAGCATGGGCGCGGCGGTGTGGCTCCAGGCGTAGGCGGAGGCCTTAACACGGCTGTAGCCTTCCTCCATTTTCACCACCATCATTTCAATGGCGATGATAGCGTCGTCCACCAGCAGGCCCAGCGCCAGAATGAGTGAGCCTAAGGTTATCCTGTCGAAGTTTTTATCGGTGGCGGCCATGACGATAAACACCACCGCCAGTGTCAGCGGTACGGCGGCGGCAACCACGATGCCCACTCGCCAGCCCATGCTGATAAAGCAGACCACCATCACCACCAGCAGGGCGACAAAAAACTTCACCATAAACTCATCCACGGCGGAACTGATGTTCACCGACTGATCGCTGACTTTACTGAAGCTCATGCCGAGCGGCATCGTGTCGTTGATTTTACGGGTTTCCTGATCCAGGGCTTTGCCCAAATCAAGCCCGTTCCAGCCGTCGCGCATGACCACGCCGAGCAGCAGGGCCGGCTCGCCGTTGTTTCTGACGAGGAACGTAGCCGGGTCTTCATACCCGCGCTCGACGTCAGCTACGTCGGACAGTTTCAGCGTTTTCCCCTGGGCCACAATGGGGGTATCGCGGATTTTTGAGAGCTGATCCAGCGCGCCATCCACGCGGATAAACACCTGCGGGCCGGCAGTTTCTATTGAGCCTGCGGGGGTAAGCAGGTTCTGGTTACTCAGCGCCTGAAAGATGTCCAGCGGCGAAACACCAAGCGTGGCAAGCCTGTCATGAGAGAACGAAACAAAAATGCGTTCCGCCTGTTCACCGATAATATTCACCTTTTTCACGCCGGGGACGTGCAGCAATTGCTGGCGCAGGTTCTCGGCATCGCGCACCAGCAGGCGCTGCGGCTCGCCTTTTGCTTTCAGGGCAAACAGCGCGAAGGTGACGTCCGAAAATTCGTCATTTACCAGCGGGCCTATAACGCCATCCGGCAGATTTTTGGCCTCATCGCTGATTTTTTTCCGCGCCTGGTAAAACGCCTCCGGCACGTTGGCGGGCAGCGTGCTGTCTTTTAGGGAGACAACGCTGTAGGCAAGACCCGGACGGGTATAGGTTTCCGTGCGGTCATAATCGTCCAGCTCCTGCATTCTCTTTTCCAGCGGCTCGGCCACCAGATCCTGCATTTGCTGCGCGGTGGCCCCCGGCCAGGCGGTGATCACGGTCAGCTGTTTCACCGTAAAAGGCGGATCCTCGGCTCGGCCCAGTTTAAAGAACGCGATGATCCCGGCCAGCGTAATGAGCAGGATCAGGAACAGAGTGACTGATTTTTCACGTACCGCGAGGGCGGAAAGGTTAAAGCGAGAGTCGCTCATTACGGTGCTCCCGCCAGATCGGTGGCGCCCAGTGCAAGCAGTCTTACTTCTTCGCCGTCATGCAGCAGATGTGCGCCGAGGGCAACGATGCTGGCGTGGCTGTCGATTTGGGTGGCAACAATGGCGGATTCATCGGTGATGCGGCGGATGCTCACCGGGTGCCAGCTCACTTTGGCCGGTTTACCGCGTACCACCCAAATGCCGGTGCCTTTCTCTTTCCCGGCGTCATAGAGCGAGGCCAAAGGCACAATCACGTTTTGTGAGGGAGTGCCTGCGTCAGGAATGGTGACGGTCACCGTGCTGCCGAGCGGCGCCTGGGCAAGTGCGCCAGCGAGCACAAACTTCGCTTCAAATGTGCGGGTTTGTGGGTCGGCGGCGTCGGAAAGCTGACGTAAGGTAGCGGCCACGGGAGCGCTATCTGAACCGTAAAGATGAGCCTGAGCTACGGTGCCCAGCGCCGGGCGCAGCGTTTCCGGCAAATCGACGACCGCTTCACGCTGGCCCGCCCGGGCGAGACGAATCACCCCTTGCCCGGCGGCGACAACCTGGCCTGGCTCGGCCAGCGTATCCACGATCACGCCGTCAGAATCAGCCGTCAGCACCGCATAATTCATGGCGTTTTTAGCCACATTGGCCTGGGCCATGGCCGCCTGCAGGTCCGCTCTGGCGCTGTCGGCCTGGGCTTTGATTTGATCGTACTGCGAGGCTGAAATCGCGCCGCTGCCGACAATGCTTCTGTAGCGGGCCTCATCGGCGGCGGCCTGTTTAGCGCGGGCTTTGGCAGCGGCGACGGCCTGATCCTGCGCTTTAGCCTGCAGGCTTAAATCCTGAGGATCGAGTCGGAGCAGGGGCTGGCCGTTTTTTACCGTCTGGCCTTTGTCCACCAGGCGCTCAAGAATTTTTCCCGGAACGCGAAAACCGAGGTCGCTTTGGATTCGCGAGGCGACAATGCCGGTAAAAGCCCGGGTGTCATCATTGGCGGACTGAACCGCGACAACGCGAACCAGCGGAGGCTCGGTACGCGGATCCTCTGGCTGAGATGAGTCACCGCAGGCGGTGAGCGCCGAGCACAGCAGCGCCACGGCGGCTGGAAAAGGCTGAAGACGAAACATACGTTCCCTTATAAACGCGGAGCAGGAACGCAGATAATTATTCAAGTGACCAATTTAGTCAATGGTCACAAGATGCGATCAGGGCATTAAACTTTTCAGGATCAGCGCGGGCAAAAGCTGTTCGGCTTGCTTAGCCAGTTCGAGGTTGTATTGCAGCTGTATCGGGCTGATATACGGCAGCATGACGAGAAAAACGGCGTTAACGGTTTCATCCATCGGGCTGCGGCGCTCAAATTCACCGGACTGGCGGCCGGCATGAATAATGGCGGTAAGCACTTCCCGCAGCTGCAGCTTGTAGCGTTCGGCCGAGGGCCAGTTTTCCAGGCAGGAAACAATGGCGATGTCGTGGAGCTTACGGTCGTAGAAAAACAGATCGCTGCCTGCGGCAATGAGCGCGCTGAACATCGCCCGCAGCTTAGCCGACGCACCGGGGGCGTCATCCACCGACTGACTGACGATTGCCATCATCTTTGTCAGGCGGTTGTCGCAGATAACTTCGCCGATTTCCTGCTTGGATTTGAAGAACTTGTAGATATAAGCCTTGGAATAGCCGATGGCTTTGGCGAGATCGGATACCGTCGTTTTTTCAAACCCGTAGTGGCCAAAGAATTCGGTCGCTGCCTCGATGATCTGTTCCCTGACGCTGTGTTCCGCAGGCCCTCTGGTTTCCCCGCCCTGAACGTGAGTTTCAGACATATTTTCTCCCTGTGTTCGGATTTGTGAATGGTGACTATTGTAGCATTGGGTCACTCAGGGAGCGATGTCGTTGCGGCCAGGCTCAGTGGGCGAACAGCTGGATAAAGCGTTTCACCGTCGGAGAGCGTTCAAACTGCCGCCAGGCCAGCGCAATGTCCGTTTTCACCTGGTCACCGCGAATCGCGTGGAAGGTGACGTTCGGGCAGGCGATGCAGGTCATCGATTGGGGAACTAAGGCGAACCCGAAGCCTGCCGAGACCATGCTTAACGAGGAAGAAATTTGCGAAGCCTGGCAGGCACTTTTCAGATCGATGCCCGCTCGCAGGCAGGCGTTATACATCAGTTCATATAATCCGGGGGCCACTTCTTCCGGGAACAGCACTGGCGGCACATCGGCCAGCGCCTGCAGGGCCAGCTCTTTCTCGCCGGAAAGAGGATGGTCCTTGTGCAGGGCAATCATCATCGGCTCTTCGTCAATTAGCTTGAGCGTAAACCGCTTGCTGCTTTCACAGGGCAGGCGCACAAACGCCACGTCCAGCAAGCCATCATCCAGCTCCTGCATCAGGCCCGCCATATTGGTTTCTCGCTGGCGCAGTTCGATGGCCGGATAGTGCGCCTGAAACTGGCGCAGCAGGGAAAAAATCTTTGGATTGAACGCGTTTGAACTGGTTATCCCGAGCGACAGCTTGCCGTTAATACCGCGGGCGATCCCGCGGGCTTTCTCCAGCGCGGCATCGCTGTGGGCCAGAATCTGGCAGGCATCCTGATAAAACGCTTCTCCCGCATCCGTCAGCTCTACACCTCTGGTCAAGCGGTGCAGCAGGGGCGTGCCCACTTCACGCTCCAGGCGCTGAATCTGCTGGCTAAGAGGAGGCTGCGAAATACCCAACAGCTCGGCTGCCCGGGTGAAATTATGCGTCTGGGCAACGGCGACAAAATAGCGGAGATAGCGAAGTTCCATATCGAAAACGTCTCAAACCAGAAGGGCTTTTATATTGGAACTGTGAGCTGGATCACGTCAACATTTAATTAATGTTTCTTAACCTTCAGCCCGAGGTGACAGACGCCATGAGCGATATAACTCTATGTTCCTGCGAAGAAAGTCTTTTAGAGATGGTCGAGACCTTCGCCGCAGCCAATAAAGAAAACATGATATATCAGACTTCATTGATGAGCGCATTATTGAGCGGCGTCTATGAAGGGGAAACCACCATGGCCGACCTGCTTAAGCACGGTGACTTTGGCCTGGGGACCTTTAACGAGCTGGACGGCGAGATGATTGCCTTCAACAGCAACGTGTATCAATTACGGTCAGACGGCAGCGCCAGGGCGGCCAGCCCGCAGCAGAAAACCCCGTTTGCGGTGATGACCTGGTTTAAACCTCAGTACCGCTTGCGCATCAATAGCCTGACCAGCCGTCAGAAACTGCACGAGATTATCGACGCAAAAATTCCCTCCGATAACCTGTTTTGTGCGCTGCGCATCGACGGTCATTTCCACCACGCACATACCCGCACGGTACCGCGCCAGAAGCCGCCATATCGCGCGATGACAGACGTGCTGGACGACCAGCCGGTGTTCCGCTTTAACGGCCGTAAAGGCGTGCTGGTGGGGTTCCGCACCCCACAGCATATGCAGGGCATTAACGTGGCGGGCTATCACGAACACTTTATTACCGATGACCGCCAGGGCGGCGGGCATCTGCTCGATTATCAGCTGGAGCAAGGCGAGCTGACCTTCGGTGAGATCCACAAGCTGATGATCGATCTTCCGGCAGACAGTGCATTTCTTAACGCCAACCTGCACCCCGAAAATCTCGACGCGGCTATCCGCGCGGTTGAAAACTAGCGTTCCCTGAGGAGATGTGAGCCATGAATAATAAAAAATCTTTGCGCCAGTGGGCGCACGGCGCTGACATGGTGGTCAGCCAGCTTGAAGCTCAGGGCGTGAAGCACGTCTTTGGGATCCCCGGGGCGAAGATCGATAAGGTCTTTGATTCGCTGAACGACTCGCCGATTGAACTTATTCCGGTCCGCCACGAAGCCAATGCAGCCTTTATGGCGGCGGCGGTGGGGCGCATCACCGGGAAAGCGGGCGTGGCGCTGGTGACCTCCGGCCCAGGTTGCTCAAACCTGATCACCGGCATGGCAACAGCCAACAGCGAAGGTGACCCGGTTGTGGCGCTGGGTGGCGCGGTAAAACGTTCAGATAAAGCCAAACTGGTACATCAAAGCATGGACACCGTGGCGATGTTCAGCCCGGTGACGAAATACTCGGTGGAAGTCCCTTCTTCGGACGCCATTGCTGAGGTGGTTTCAAACGCCTTCCGCGCCGCCGAGCATGGTCGCCCCGGTAGTGCCTTTGTCAGCCTGCCGCAGGACATCAGCGACGGCCCGGCAACCGGGAATATTTTGCCAGCCAACGGGGCGGTGAAAGCCGGTGCAGCGCCTGACGCCGCTATTAACGATGTGGCGAAACTTATCTCGCAGGCTAAAAATCCTGTATTCCTGCTTGGGCTGATGGCAAGCCAGCAGGAAAACAGCGCGGCGCTGTTCCATCTGCTGGAAAAAAGCCATATCCCGGTCACCAGCACCTATCAGGCCGCAGGCGCGGTGAATCAGCAGCACTTTGCTCGTTTTGCCGGGCGCGTGGGGCTTTTTAATAACCAGGCCGGTGACCGCCTGTTACAGCTTGCGGACCTGGTGGTTTGTATCGGCTACAGCCCGGTGGAGTATGAGCCGGCGATGTGGAATACCGGTGATGCCACGCTGGTGCATATCGACGTTCTGCCCGCCTATGAAGAACGTAACTACGTGCCGGACGTCGAGCTGGTGGGCGATATCGCCAGCACGCTGGACAAGCTCACCGCCCGTATAGAAAAACCGCTGGTCCTTAGCCCACGTGCGTCAGAAATCCTTGTTGACAGGCAGCATCAGCGTGAACTGCTGAGCCGCAGGGGCGCACAGCTGAATCAGTTTGCACTCCACCCGTTGCGCATCGTCCGGGCGATGCAGGACATCGTGAACGACGACGTGACCCTGACCGTCGATATGGGCAGTTTCCACATCTGGATCGCCCGCTATCTTTATAGCTTCCGCGCCCGTCAGCTGATGATCTCCAACGGCCAGCAAACCATGGGCGTAGCGCTGCCGTGGGCCATTGGCGCGTGGCTGGTGAATCCGGGCCGCAAGGTGGTTTCGGTGTCCGGCGACGGCGGGTTCCTGCAGTCCAGCATGGAGCTGGAAACGGCGGTACGTCTGGGCGCTAACGTGCTGCACATCATTTGGGTGGATAACGCCTACAACATGGTGGCGATTCAGGAAGAGAAAAAATACCAGCGTCTGTCCGGCGTGAACTTCGGGCCGGTGGACTTCAAGGCTTACGCGGATGCCTTTGGCGCTCGAGGCTTTGCGGTGGAAAGCGCGGAAGCGCTGGAGCCGACTTTACGCGCCGCCATGGATGTGAAGGGTCCGGCGGTGGTCGCCATTCCGGTTGATTACAGCGACAACCATTTGCTGATGAGTCAGCTGCACCTCAGCCAAATTCTTTAAACTACAGAAGGATATTGTGATGAAAAAAGTAGCATTGGTTACCGGGGCCGGTCAGGGGATCGGGAAAGCTATCGCGCTGCGTCTGGCTAAAGATGGCTTTGCCGTCGCCGTGGCGGACTACAACGCCAAAACCGCAAAAGAAGTGGCGGACGAAATTAACCGCAATGGCGGCCGCGCGCTGGAAGTGACTGCGGACGTGTCCGACCGCGATCAGGTCTTCGCCGCCGTTGAGGCTGCCCGCAAAGGACTGGGCGGGTTTGATGTCATCGTCAACAACGCTGGCGTAGCCCCTTCCACGCCTATCGAGGACATCACCCCGGAAATCGTCGATAAGGTCTATAACATCAACGTGAAGGGCGTGATTTGGGGTATTCAGGCCGCGGTTAAAGCCTTTAAAGCCGAAGGGAACGGCGGGAAAATCATTAACGCCTGTTCCCAGGCTGGGCACGTGGGTAACCCCGAGCTGGCGGTTTACAGCTCCAGCAAATTTGCCGTGCGCGGCCTGACCCAGACCGCGGCGCGCGACCTGGCCCCGCTGGGCATCACAGTGAATGGCTACTGCCCAGGGATCGTCAAAACCCCAATGTGGGCCGAAATCGACCGTCAGGTGTCTGAAGCAGCGGGTAAACCGCTGGGTTATGGCACCGCAGAATTCGCCAAACGCATCACTCTGGGACGTTTGTCCGAGCCGGAAGATGTGGCTGCCTGTGTGTCTTACCTGGCCAGCGCGGACTCTGACTATATGACCGGGCAGTCGCTGCTCATCGACGGCGGGATGGTCTTTAATTAAAAAAAGGTTTTAATGTGGAGTACCTTTTGGCTTGGCGGGGAACCGTTGGGCCTTTTTTATTTGCCACTGTTTATCTTAAGTTTTTTATCCACCTCTATACTTTGTGATAGCAACAGCCAGAAAAATCACAGAAAGGACTGGACATGACAAACCTGTCGCAGACGGACGGCGCGGAAGCCTCCGGGACAACGCCGCATAAATTTATCCTCGCGGGAAGCGCCCTCGGCGTGGTGTTTGGCGATATCGGCACCAGCCCGCTTTATACCCTGAAAACGGTGCTGCTGTTATCCGGCAACGATCCGACCCCGTCGGTTATCCTGGGTCTGCTGTCGCTGATTATCTGGACGCTGATCCTCATCACCTCGGTGAAGTATGCGATGTTTGCGATGCGCATCGACAACCACGGGGAAGGCGGCATTATGGCGCTGATGTCGCTGCTGGTGGCGAGAGACAAAGGCTCGCGTTGGGTGGTGCTGGCGGCTTTATTGGGCGCGGCGCTGATCTACGGTGACGGAGCGATTACGCCCGCAATTTCAGTGCTCTCCGCCATTGAAGGGCTGAATATTATCCTGCCGGAGGCCGAAACCTGGGTGCTGCCAATTGCGGTGACGATTCTGGTACTGCTGTTTGCCGTGCAGCCTTTCGGCACGGCTAAGATAGGTAAAGTTTTCGGGCCGATTATGGCGCTGTGGTTTATTGCTATCGCCGGGCTTGGGATTTGGGGTATCGCGCAGCATCCGGCCGTGCTGCTGGCTATCAATCCCTTGTACGGCCTGCAGTTTCTCGTCTCTAACGGTTTTGTCAGTTTTATGGTGCTGGGCGGCGTGTTTCTGTGCGTCACCGGGGCGGAAGCGCTGTATGCCGACATGGGGCATTTCGGTAAAAAGCCTATCTGGATGGCGTGGTACGGCGTGGTCTTCCCGAGCCTGCTGCTGAACTATGCGGGGCAGTCGGCGCTGATCCTTTCCGGGGCCGATATCACCCAGAATATCTTCTTCCGCCTTTGCCCGCCGGCACTGCTGATCCCGCTGGTGATCCTTGCCACGCTGGCCACCATTATTGCCAGTCAGGCGATTATCACCGGGGCATTTTCGATGACCCGGCAGGCGATTCAATTGGGCTGGCTACCGCGCCTGCGCATTCGCCAGACGGCGGCGGAGAGCTACGGGCAAATTTATATCGGCGTGATCAACTGGCTGCTGATGGGCGTCACGCTGTTCCTGACGGTGTTCTTCAGGTCGTCTGAGAACCTGGCGGCGGCTTACGGGATTGCGGTATCTCTCACCATGCTGATGACCTCCGGGCTGCTGTACGTGGCGATGCGTCACATCTGGCAGTGGCGGCGGCGGACCAGCGCGCTGGTGGCGGGGGGCTTTTTGATCGTCGATACCTGCTTCCTGATCGCTAATCTGATCAAGGTACTGGAGGGCGGTTATATTCCACTGCTGCTGGCGGCGATTGTCTGCACGACGATGCTGGTCTGGCACCGTGGCGCGGCGGCGGCGTCCAGGGCGGTGAACGAAAAGGTGATCGATGTGAACACCTTCTTCGCCGCGCTGAAAGAGCGTGGCGTGCCGCGCGTGCAGGGTTCAGCGGTGTTTCTGACCAAAACGCGCAACGGTATTCCGCCGGTGATGCGGTGGCATGTGGCGCGCAACCACGCGCTGCAGGAGCAGGTACTTTCGCTGACCATTTCTATCATGAACGTCCCGCGCGTACCGGCTGGAGAACGGCTGGTAATTGTGGAGCAGGCACCGAATTACTGGCGCGGTATCGCCCAGTACGGCTTTATGGAAAGACCGCATATTCCTGAGCTTATGGCGAGACTGGGAGAGATGGCGTGTGCCTTCCGCGTGGAGGATGTGACCTACTATCTGGGCCATGAAACCATCGTGGCCCGTGAGGATGGGCAGGTGATGCCAGCCTGGCAGCGTAAGTGCTTCGCGTTCATGGTGAGAAACGCCACGCACGTGACGCACTATTACCGCCTGCCGAGCGACAGCGTGGTAGAGATCAGCCGGCGGATAGCAATTTAACCCGCCCGCAGGACCAGGCGAATAAAACTGTCGATATCGTCCAGCGCCAGCTGCCTGTCGGCAGGGGCTGAGGCGACCAGCAGTTTGTCGGCATAACCGTTGAGCAGGGCGCTAAACTGGCGCGTAGCTCTGGCGGCATCCACCGCTTTAAACACGCCGGCCGCAATGCCGTCATCGACGATATCGGCCAGCACTTTTTCCCATTTTTGCGTCATCACCAGCGCGAGCTCGGCCCATACGCTGCTGTGCGCTGCCTGGTGCCACAGCGCGCCGTAAAGCTGCCAGACAGCGTCCGGCGCGTGAGGGAGATACGTGTGGATCAAGCGTTGCAGCTTATCTTCCGGGGAAAACGTGTTGGTTTCAGCGGTAAACTTGTGCAGATCGGCCATCAAAAACGCGGTCATTGCTTCAATGCAAAGCGTTTGCCAGTCGCTGAAGTAGTGGTAAATGTGGCTCCGTGAAATACCCACCCGCTCGGTGAGTTCGCGGGTGGTCACCTTTTCAATGCCTTTCTCAATGAACAGCTCAATGGCCCCGCTCAGGATTTTGCTTCTTAGCGTGTCCGGTGCTTCTTTCATGACGTTTCCACGGTTATCTGAATCGCTGATGGAGCATCTTATCAGTTTTTAACTCGCTGGCTGGACAGCTTTTCCGGCTGGCGCAGCACATATTTCAAGATCGCGGTGCTGACGGCGACCAGCACGGCGGCGCAGATAATCACCGTCAGATAGGCATGGCTGAAGGCGTTTCGCGCCAGCTCTTTCAGCACGGCGGCGCTTGCCGTGCTCATCGAGCCTGCAAGGTGCAGAGCCTCATCCAGACTGTCGTACGCGCTGTTGCCTGTCACCAGGCCTTCAGGCAACACCAGGCTTGCGCTGTAGACCGCGGTCATCAGGCCGCCCAGCAGCGTCACGCCAAGTACGCCGCCCATTTCCCATGAGACATCCTCAATCGCCGCGACCATGCCGGCTTTTTCTTCCGGGGCATTGAGCATGATGGATGTTGATGCGGCGGTAAACGCCACGCCGAGCCCAAGCCCGATGACAAACAGCGCGGCGAGCTGTGGCGTCAGGCTGTAATCGGCCAGCAAAGCCATACTCGTCATACCCATCGCTGTCACCAGCAGGCCGAAGACCATAAGTTTTGCGCCGCCCCAGCGTGGCAGCACGACGCCGGCCAGCGGTGAAGCCAGGGCCGAGCCAATCGGAATAGGCAGAATCGACAGCCCGGCTAACAGCGGCGTCAGGCCCAGGACAAGCTGCAGGCGCTGGGTCAACACCAGCTCAATGCCGGTTAGCGCGATCATGGTGATAATCGCCACGCTAATGCCGCTGGCAAACATGCGGTTACGGAACAGCGAGAAATCGATCATCGGCTGGGCCGAACGCTGTTGGCGACGAACAAACAGCGTTAAAAAGACGACGCCAGCCAGCAAAGAACCGGCCACGGTTAGCCACGAGGCATCCATCTTGCTGAGTTCCTTGAGCGCGTAAATCACGCCTACAAGGCCAAGCATAATCAGCAGTGAAGCGGTGAAATCACAGGGACGGTTGGCGTTCCCCGCATCCCGTGGGATCAAGAACCAGGCAAAAACGATAACCAGCAAGACGACCGGCACGTTAATCAGGAAGACCGATCCCCACCAGAAGTACTCCAGCAGCACGCCGCCAATAACCGGGCCAAGCGCCGCGGCGGCAGAAGCCACGGCAGACCAAATGCCGATGGCCAGCGCCCGTTCGCGCTCGTTGGTAAAGACCTGACGCACGATGGCCAGCGTGGCTGGCATCATCATCGTGGCACCTATAGCCAGAAACACGCGTGAAGCGATCAACAGCTCAGCCGTGGGCGAGTAGGCCGCGCAGAGCGAAGCGAGGCCGAAAATAGGTAACCCGGACATAAAGAGCAGCTTGTGGCCCAGGCGGTCACTCAGCATGCCCGCGCCGGGTAGCAGGCCCGCCGCCACCAGCGGGTAGGCGTTAATGATCCACAGTTTTTCAGACGCCGTAGCGTTTAAGGCCTGGGTGAGCCTGGGCAGTGCCGTGTAAAGCACCGTCATATCTATAATGATCAGGAAAAGGGTGCTGGTCAGGATCGCCAGAATCAGCCAGCGGTTAGTGAAGCGCATGTTGAATGCCTCTAAAATAATCCAAATTTGAGCGGTTGCTCAAGCGCGAAATATACTTGAGCGATTGCTCAAAAACAAGCTCGGTATTGCCGCGTATTTAGCGGCGGTTGACTTGTTGTGAAGGGGGGGATCGCGATAAGGTAGCCGCCTGCGAGGATATTCATTCAGGTTTGAGCACAGGGCAGGGAAATGAAAAAACTGATCGTGATGTTACATGGGGTAGGGAGTTCCGGGGCGGATCTCGAAGGGCTGGGGCTTTTCGTCCAGCAGGTTATGCCGGAAGTGCTATTTGCCTCCCCGAACGGCAGCGAGCCTTTTGACGGCGGCGGCGATGCCTGGCAGTGGTTCAGCCTGGAAGGCGTGACAGCACAAAACCGCCCGCAGCGCGTGGTAGAGGCCCGGGCCGCGTTTGATGCGAAGCTGGAAACTATTTTTAAGCAGCATGACGTGGCGCCGGGTAAAGATCAGGTCATTCTGCTGGGCTTCTCTCAGGGATCTATCATGGCCCTGGATGTTCTGGCCACCTCCCGTTTTCCACTGGCGGGCGTAGTGGCATTTTCCGGGCGTCTTGCTTCACCCAAACCGTATCACGTGGCGGCAGATGCGTCGGCGCTGTTGATTCATGGTATGGCGGATCAGGTGATTCCGTGGGCTGAAAGTGAAGCGGCTGCCGCGGCATTAATTGAAACTGGCGCGGAAGTTGAAACGCTGTTTGAACCCGGCGTGGTGCATACCATTAGCGCGGATGGCGTGTCGCAGGCGCTGGGGTATATTGCGGAGCGTTTTGAGTTAGATCCGGAGTGATTTTTTCCCTCACCCTAACCCTCTCCCAAAGGGAGAGGGGATAAAATATATTGCATGTGATCTTACCTCTCCCTCCTTTTGGGGAGAGGGCAAAATCTTCAGGACTTGCTCATATCACTCAGCAGCACCGCAATACTTTTCCCGCCTTCCGTTTGTTCCAGCGCAATCTTCACCGCAATCGTCAGCGGCACGGACAGCAGCATACCGACCGGACCGAGCAGCCAGCCCCAGAAGATGAGTGACAGGAATACCACCAGCGTAGAGAGCCCAAGCCCTCGGCCCATCATGCGCGGCTCCAGGATATTGCCAAACACCAGGTTAATCAGAAGATAACCCGCGACGACAATCAGGGCCTCGTACAACCCGTTAAATACCAGAACCTGCACCACCGGCGGGATGGCCGCCAGCACGGAGCCGATGTTTGGAATATAGTTGAGTGCGAAGGCCAGCAGCCCCCAGATAAAGGCAAAGCGGACGTCAAGGGCGGCAAGCATGCCCCATACGACAAGGCCGGTGACGATGCTGATGGCCGTTTTTAGCACCAAATAATGGCTGACGCTGTCCAGCGCACGCTGAATGGCGCCCATACCTTCTTCCGGGCGAGCCATCAGCTGCTGCAGCTTGCGCGGCAGTTGTGGGACCTCAATCAGCATAAACACCACGGTCAGCAGCAGTAAAAAGATAGACGTCATCGCGTTGGAAAGTTGCGTCAGCAGACCGGTAACCAGCGTCATCAGGGCATTAGGATCGACATACTTCATTAACTCATCGACAGAAACAGAAATTCCCGCGCGCTGCAGCCAGGGTTCAAGGGTTTTTAACGGCACCACCAATGAAGAGCGGTACTGCGGCAGGGTCCGCGCAAGTTCGTTTAGCGAAGTGCCGAGATAGGCCAGCAGCAGCACCATGCTCAGGATAATGACGACAATTACCAGGCTGATGGCCAGCACGCGCGGCACCCGAAGCCGTTCAAGACGACGAATTAGCGGGTTTAGAATAACGGCAATAAATAGCGCCAGAATAAATGGCACAATGATGTCGGCAGCCGCTTTAATACCCACCAAAATAATGACCAGCATGCCCAGCATGATCACGGCCTTCAGTGCTTTGAGTGTAATAATTGGTTTTGCCATCGTGGCGGGTTCTCCAATGTGCGGGCGGGGGAATAATACACCACCGTTAAAACAGGTGTCCCTTTATTACGTTATTTTAAACGTTAAAAACAGTTTGATACATTGTGTTTTTGCTGTCGTTTTGCGTAAAGGAGTGTAAAGGTCAGCCGCTAACATACCGAATTATGGTATAAAATCACCGTGTTTAACTACTGAGGACAATTTTCTATCCGCAACTGATGAGAAGCAACACCGCGGGTAAGTTGGAAATATTATGGACAATACGTTCAGCACTTCATTCAATCAGCATTCTGTTTTTATCACATCTACATCTTCACTTTCTGGTGAGCAGCACTGGCGCAACGCGCTATAGTCCCTTTCTTCTGACATTTTTTTTCTGGTTTTCAAATTTTCGCTTGCTCGTCGTGTGACGTGGCTTGTCGGTTTTTTGTATCTTTATTTTCTCTGTCAGGAGAGAAATCATGATTTATTGGGTTTTATTGGGATTAGCCATCGTTGCCGAAATTACCGGCACCTTGTCAATGAAATGGTCAAGCGTAAACGAAAGTAATATGGGGTATATTTTCATGCTGGTCATGATCGCGATCTCCTATATTTTTCTGGCGTTTTCGGTGAAAAAAATCGCCCTTGGCGTGGCATATGCCATGTGGGAAGGCATCGGTATTCTGTTTATTACCGTCTTCAGCGTCATGCTGTTTGATGAGTCCATTTCACCGCTAAAAATACTTGGCTTAACTACGTTGGTTATTGGTATTGCGCTGATTAAATCGGGTACGCGAGAGAAAAAATCACGCCCGGTGATATCAGAGAAAGGGGAGCATCATGCAGTCGTTTGAGTGGGTACACGCCCTGTGGCTAACGTTAGCCATTATTCTGGAAATCGTCGCCAATATCTTTTTAAAACAATCTGATGGTTTCAAACGCCCGATTTACGGTGTGCTGTCTCTGCTGGCCGTGCTGGCCGCGTTCAGCGCCCTGGCTCAGGCCGTTAAAGGCATTGAGTTATCCGTCGCCTATGCGCTCTGGGGCGGGTTTGGTATCGCCGCCACCGTGGCCGCGGGCTGGATCCTCTTCGGCCAGCGCCTTAACCGCAAAGGTTGGGTTGGACTAAGTTTGTTGCTGGTAGGGATGGTTATTATCAAAATTGCCTGATCCATCACGCTGCCCGTTAATGATTCGGGCAGCGCTTTCCTCAGGGTGTATTACGCTTATTTTACGGTAAAAGCACTTCTCTAAATCAAAAGCCTAAAAACCTTCACGTTATTTCACTTAGAAGAGAGCTGAAATTGCGTAATCCTCTTAGCTGGAAAAGCACGCCCGTTGCTGGAGCCCTGTTTGCCATGGTGTTTATGGCAGGCATCGGGCTGATCGTGTCTATTATCGCGCTCCTCTACCTTTCACTTCACCTTATTAGCAGTAAAACCAATGAGATAGATGAACACCGAAGCGCCCTGTCGGTACAGGGGGCCATACAGACTTCGGTCAACCGCGTGTGGGCGTTGGTTATTGATAATGCGGTCTGGGACGATGCCGTAAATCAAGTTTATCGCCCTGAGCTGGACGTTAACTGGCTGTATAACACCTGGGGCGCGGGTTACAAAATCAATAACCTCTATGATGGCGTGTACGTGCTGGATGAAGGGTTCAATGTGCTTTGGGGCTCGTTTCGTGGGCAACGCGTAACGGGGCAAAACATTTCTCAACTTGGGAAGGGGTTTGCGTCCCTCGTCCACCAGAACGCGCAAACGCTTAAAGACGACAAAAAAATTTTTGCCGGGATCACGCAAACCGAGAGCGGCGTTTCGTTTATTGGCATTGGGCTGATTCGGCCCATGTTGGGGCGGCTTCAGGTTCACGACGCCACGCGCCGTTACCTGGTGATTGGCCGTCAGATTAATAACTCAATGCTAAAAGAGCTGGGAAACACGTTTCAGATTGAAAACCTACGCCTGACGCCTACGCCATCTGATTCTTCAAGTGTCCCGCTGAACAGCGCCTCCGGTGAAACGCTGGGATACCTTAGCTGGCAGCCGCGGCAGCCTGGAGCAGAGGCGGCCCGCGCCGCTTCGGCAGATATTATGCGCATTACGATGCTTGCGGCGGTGCTAATCCTGGTCTTTATCGTCATCAGCAGCCTGGGGCTGTACAAGCTGGCTCGAGGTGAAAAGCAGGCGAGAAATATCGCGTTAACCGACTGGCTCAGCCATTTACCTAACCGACGAGCGCTCATCGAGCGGCTGGAAACCATCAGTAAACGGGGAGATAGCGACGAAAAAAGCGTGGTATTTATCGATCTCGATGGTTTTAAGGACGTGAATGATATTTACGGGCACGATAAAGGCGACCAGTTAATCGTGACCATTGCTCATGCTCTTCGCGATCGCGTGCCACCAAACGGCATGCTGGTGCGCATGGGAGGGGATGAATTTGCCATGATGATCGGCGGGGAGAGGGCCGGGGAACACTCAGCCGCCTTCGCGGGTTCAGTCCTGGATTTTCTTAGCCAGCCTGTCCCCGTGGGAGAAAGTACCCTTCATATTAGCGCCAGTATCGGAATAGCTTCGGGCTCGCTGGTGGATTGCAGCAGCTCGGAGCTGTTCCGCCGGGCCGATATCGCTATGTATCACTCTAAAATTACCGGAAAAGGTCGCACGACTTATTATGATGCCGCGTTGAATAACGTTCGTGAGCGCCGTTTAACCATCGAAAATGACATTCGCGCGGGCCTTCTACGGAATGAGTTTGAGGTTTGGTACCAGCCGATTATGGATGCACGTAGCCAGGCGATGGCCGGTGTGGAAGCGCTGGTACGCTGGCCGCGTCGCCCAGGAGGAGAACTGTTGCCAGATGAGTTTATTCCCGTGGCTGAAACGAGCGGTCTTATCTATTCGCTCGGATTGTTTGTGCTCCGCCAGGCGTGCTGTGATTTAGCTCCCCATGAGGATCTGCGGCTGTCGGTAAACATTTCTCCGGCGCAGTTCCGCGACCCGGAATTTGAAGACAAGGTTGCCCGGGTGCTACAGGAAACGGCGTTCCCGGCGCAAAGGCTTGAACTGGAAGTGACGGAAAGCTATGTGCTGGAAAACCCGGAGCGCGCCCTGACGGCAATTCGCAATCTTAAGTCTCAGGGCACGGCGGTGGCGCTGGACGATTTCGGCAACGGTTATTCGAGCATCGGCTATTTGCGCCGTTTTAACTTTGACACCATCAAAATAGACAAGTCCCTGGCCGGACTGGTGGACAGCGATGAACAAGCGCTGGCGCTGGTGAATGGAACGGTACGTATTGCCACCGCGCTGGGGATGGCAGTGACGGCGGAGGGCGTGGAAAACGAAGAGCAGCTCAAGCTGCTTGGCCGGGCAGGCTGCGACCGGCTGCAGGGCTATTATTTCAGCCCGCCTAAGCCGCTGGAGGTCATTTTGGCGCTACGCCCGGCGTAGTGGTCTATTAAATTATGGGTTAATATTCCTGCTATTACAGAGGGTTATTTTATTTTTTAAGTTATTGGGTTTTTTCTTTTCAATATTAACTCTTTGTTTAATTACTGGTTATAAATCACCTTGCTTTTGCAATCCCATGTTATAAGCTATGAAGAAATGGAATGTTAAGTTGAGTTTATCAAGGAGAGACATGTGAAAGCCGCAATACACCTGATCATTACAGTGTTAATTTCGTATTCTTCATTTGCTGCAGCGCAGCCAGTGGAAGATAAAAATAAAATAGCCAAAATTTATTATACCGGAGAAATGCAACCTTCCGCCGTATCGAGGCTGGTCAGCGCTTTTGATGAAGTTAATAAAAATAATGATGTAGAAAGAATTTATCTCTACATCAATAGCTATGGCGGTGATATGGATGCGGGCTTGATGGCCGCCGCTGCCGTCAGAAGCTCTGCTATCCCCGTAACAACCGTGGCTATGTCCACCGTCGGCTCTTCAGCAACGATCATGTTTTGCGCCGCAGACGACAGGCGCTCATTGCCTGAAGGCAGCCTGTTCCTGCACCCGGCCTCTATCTCACATCAGGGAGATGTCAGGCCAGCAGATGTGGCTTACCTTGAAAAAGAAACACGTCGTTTCAATGAGATGTTTAAAAAAACGTATCGGGCATGTACAAAACTTGATGATGCCAAAATAGCCGAGATACTGCATAGCGAGTATAACCTTACAAACTATTCTCCCAGTGAAGCAATGGCCATAGGGTTAATATCCTCCGTGGATAAAAAAATAATTCCGGCCAACTACAGCTACGCTATCACCAGCAGCTCAAATTAATAGTCAAATATTACCGGGTAAACTATCGGGTCATGATGTGGATATGGAAATAACGCTGAGGGCAATCCGCTAGTTTGTCCCGTGAATATATCAGGAACCATGCCTGAATTACCTTGTGGTGGCAGAGGTATTACATGGAAAATATTCATCAGAAAAGAATGTTTTGGCTAAAGATTCATCTTGATGCTTCGCTGCTGCTGTTGATTATGCTGCTGCTTGCCTACAGCGCGTTTGTGATGTGGAGCGCCAGCGGCCAGGAGCCTGGGATGATGGAGCGCAAAGCCGGGCAGATAGCGATGGGGCTCATCGTGATGATCGCCATGGCGCAAATCCCTCCTCGCTTTTATGAAAGATCCGCCCCCTGGCTCTTTGCCCTGTGCGTGATTTTACTGCTAATGGTGGATAGCATCGGGCAAATCAGTAAAGGGGCTCAGCGCTGGCTGGATCTCGGCGTTATCCGCTTCCAGCCTTCTGAAATCGCAAAGATTGCCGTCCCGCTGATGGTGGCGCGGTTTATCAATCACAATCCCTGTCCTCCATCGCTGAAACATACCGCCATCGCCCTGGCGCTGATTTTTGTTCCCACCTTGCTTATTGCGATGCAGCCCGACCTCGGGACCGCCGTTCTGGTGGCCACATCCGGTCTTTTCGTGTTGTTCCTGTCCGGCATTAGCTGGCGGATTATCGCCGCCGCTGCCGCGCTGATTGCGGTATTCATTCCGGTGCTGTGGTTCTTTCTTATGCATGACTATCAGCGTGAACGCATCATGATGCTGTTGGATCCGACCCGCGATCCGCGTGGGGCGGGCTATCACATTATTCAGTCAAAAATTGCTATTGGTTCTGGCGGTATGGTAGGGAAAGGCTGGCTGCACGGCACACAGTCGCAGCTGGAGTTTTTACCGGAGCGGCACACCGACTTTGTGTTTGCCGTTCTGGCGGAAGAACTGGGCTTTATCGGCATTTTAGTGCTGCTGGCGCTGTATCTGCTGGTGATTATGCGCGGGTTGATCATCGCCGCTCAGGCTCAGACGCTTTTTGGCCGCATGGTTGTCGGCAGCCTGATACTGATTTTGTTCGTTTATGTGTTTGTGAACATCGGTATGGTCAGCGGAATCTTGCCGGTAGTAGGTGTTCCGCTGCCGTTAATAAGCTACGGAGGCTCGGCGCTGATTGTGCTAATGGCCGGGTTTGGCATCATTATGTCAATACATACGCACCGCAAGATGATGTCAAAAAATGTTTAGCTGCCGGGCAACCGTTATTGCTACGGTGCCCGACGGTATCGGGTTGAGCGCTTATTGTGCCAGCGCTTCCAGTCTGTCGCGGAAGCCGGTGACTGAGATGGCGCGGTTGTCAGCTCTGTATCTGTCTTTGGCTGCCGGGGCGGAACTTTGCACCGCAATCAGTTGCCAGCCCTGATCGGTTTTCAGCAACAGCGGTGAACCGCTATCGCCGGGGAGCGTATCGCACTGGTGCGACAGCACGGACGCTTGCGCCCAGCCCGTCACCAGACAGTTGCTGTGGGTATACAGGTCGTCGAGATGATCCAGCGGATAGCCGGACTGCGTCACTTTGCGATCCTGCGCCTTTAATGCTTCGGTTAGCGCGTCTTTGTCGCCGGTAAACAGCGGCAGTGGCGTGATACCTGAAGGCGGATTACGGATAATAATCAGGCCAAAATCGTAAGGCGCTGCGTTAGACGGAACCAGCCACCCGTCACCGTCCGGCTTAAGGCGGCGACCGAGGGACTTGTCCACGCGGCCTTCGATATCATGGATCTCATAGCGCCATTGCCCTTTGTGGGAAATAAAGCGCAGGGCGATGGCTTTGTCTGCCTTACCACGCGGTGGCTGCAGCAGGCAGTGCCCGGCAGTTAAGGCCAGATGCGGTGAAATCAGGGTGGCGGTACATAAGTTGCCGCTGGCGGTTTCCAACTGGCCAATGGCATCCCAGGGGGCGTCCTCAGGGTTGGTCACGCGAATACGGTCATCTTTGCCGAAGAACAGTGTTTTAACGTTCGCCGGGCTGTCGTCTTCGTCCGCGTGAACGAGTTGAGGTAAAAGGATCAATGCTCCTAAAAACAACACAACACTTTTGCGCATAGCTCTCTCTGAAGGGGCTAATAATTATGGTTTTTATAGATGCAGTAACTATAGTCGGAACGGACCGAAAGTGGGAGTGAAAACAGCAGACTACGCTATCAGAGCCAGAAGCTCAGCGTA
The DNA here is from genome assembly GCF_059801165.1 of Cedecea sp. Ae19-4. Classification (NCBI taxonomy): domain Bacteria; kingdom Pseudomonadati; phylum Pseudomonadota; class Gammaproteobacteria; order Enterobacterales; family Enterobacteriaceae; genus Cedecea; species Cedecea sp. Ae19-4. The sequence goes on from NZ_JBCHWG010000001.1 coordinate 1,300,147, forward strand.
ATAATACCGCAGATGATCAGCAGGGCGAGGATTAACTCGAAACTGTAGCGTCGCAACATTATCCGCACTCCAGAAATAAGTACGTGCTAAAGGCTGTGCCTTATTCCTAATAAAACACCCGGCAAGCCGGGTGTTTATGTAAACGCTTCAAGCTAACGGGTCGCCCCGTTTAACTTATGCTGCTGGCTGTGCAGCTGGTTTAGCAGCGGCTTTGTGATGTTTTTTCACGTGTTTTTTAGCAGCCTGAGCTTTCTGTGCAGCTGGTTTTACTGCTTTTTTGTGGTGTTTTTTAGCAGCCTGGGCTTTCTGAGCCGCTGGTTTGGTTGCTTTTTTGTGGTGCTTTTTAGCAGCCTGAGCTTTCTGCTCGGTGGCTGGTTTAGCGGCTTTTTTGTGTTTCTTTTTAGCAGCCTGAGCTTTCTGAGCGGCAGCTTTTTTGTGTTTCTTGTGATGCGTTACTTTTGCAGCTGGCGCTTTAGCAGCAGGAGCAGCAGCGGTGGTTGCTGGAGCAGCAGCTGGAGCGGTAGCGGTGGTGTCAGCAGCGAAAGCGGCAGAAGACAGACCCATAGCAGCGGCAACAACCAGAGCTAATACTTTTTTCATTTCGACATCCTCGAATTTGTTTGTGTGTCAACCCCACTGCGGGGCCGTTGAAATGAACTATAGGCTGGGGAATCAAAGTGTTCAGTGAGTGATTGGTATCGGCATGTAACGTAATGTACAACGCCGGGTACAGACGACCCGGCGTGAGGGGATTACAGGTAACGTGATTCTAAATGTTTGCGGAAATACAACGGGTTAAGATCTTCTCCGGTGGCGTTGGTTATCAGCTGTGAGGTGGTGAAACGGCTGCCGTGCTGCCAGATATTTTGCTTCAACCAGTCAAATAAGGGGGTGAAATTCCCGCTGGCGATTGCCTGCTCCAGGTCCGGCAGCGCGCGTGATGCCGCGCTAAAGAGTTGCGCCGCGTACATCGCGCCCAGGGTGTAGGACGGGAAGTAGCCGAAAGCGCCGTCAGTCCAGTGAATATCCTGCATACAGCCGTGGCGGTAATTGCCTTCGGTGGACAGGCCCAGCCAGGACTGCATCTTCTCATTCCACAGCGCCGGAATGTCATCCACCTCGATATCACCGTCGATCAGCGCCCGTTCAATTTCATACCGCAGCACGACGTGCGCCGGGTAGCTCACTTCATCGGCATCGACGCGAATATAGCCGCGTTCTACCTGCTGGTTGACGTTGATAAAATTGTTCAGCTCGAACGCCGGCTGCGGACCAAAACGCTCAATCACTTTGGGTAACAGCAGTTTCAGAAACGGCGCGCTGCGCCCAAGCTGCATTTCAAAGAACAGGCTTTGGGATTCATGAATGGCGGTAGAACGCGCCAGCGCAACGGGCTGGCCGAGCCATTCCCGGGGCAGGTTTTGCTCATAGCGGGCGTGGCCGGTTTCATGAATCACGCCAAACAGCGAGCTGAACATCTCTTCTTCGTTATAGCGAGTCGTGATTCGCACATCTTCAGGCACGCCGCCGCAGAAGGGATGCGCGCTGACGTCAAGGCGGCCGCCGTTAAAGTCAAAGCCGAGCAGCGCCATAGTATCCAGCCCGAGCTGACGCTGGGTTTCGGTGGCGAAAGGGCCCTGTGGCGTCAGCATTTTTTCTTTGGATTGCTTATCAACCACCTTCTGGAGCAGATCCGGCAGCCAGCCGCGCAGATCGCCAAACAATACGTCGAGCTTGGCGCTGGTCATGCCGGGTTCATAGATGTCCAGCAGCGCATCATAGCGGGAAATGCCTTTTGCCTCTGCGCGCAGACGTGCCTCTTCGCGGCTGACGCGAACGACTTCCTTCAGGTTCGCGGAGAAACCCTGCCAGTCGTTCGCCGGGCGCTGGGTACGCCAGCCGTGCTCACAGCGCGTACCTACCAGCGATTTCTCTTCTACTAACGCATCCGGAAGCAGCACTGCTTCCTGGTAGTGGCGAGTCATTTCACGCAGGTTGGCACGCTCCACATCGTTCAGATCTTCCTGAGCTGCGGCCTGGAGCAGGGTGGCAATTTTCTTGTCGGTCAGGATCTGGTGCTTAAGCACGCTGAGTTCAGCGAGAGCCTCGCCGCGCGCCTGGCTACCGTTAGCGGGCATCATGGTGGACATGTCCCAGCCGGCAATGGCTGACAGATGATCAAACCGGGACAGACGCTGGAAGGTACGGGTCAGGTGATTATAGTTTTGCTTTTCCATATGGCCTCGTGAACAGGTTGTTAACGCCAAAGAAAATAGCATTAAGCTTGCCTGAACACGAGAGCGGCAGCAGGTTAGTGCGCCTTATGGTGCAAACGAGTGGCAACCAGCAGGGCGACCAGCAGCAGCGAGCCGATAAACGCCGCCACGCCGTTCCAGCCAAACTGGTGCCAGAACACGCCGCCAAGGGTACCTGCCAGGCTGGAGCCCAGGTAATAGCTGAACAAATACAGAGACGAAGCCTGGCCTTTGGCCCGACGTGCGCGTGGCCCAATCCAGCTGCTGGCAACCGAATGGGCGGCAAAGAAACCGGCGGAGAACAGCAGCATCCCGGCAAAAATAACGATAAGCGAGGAGAAAACGGTCAGCGTCAAACCAAGGAACATAATGGCCGTGAAGCCAATCAGCACGGGGCCGCGGCCATATTTCGCGGTCATGGCGCCTGCTTTAGGTGAGCTCCATGTCCCGGTCAGATAGGCGACGGACAGCAGGCCCACCACCGCCTGGCTCAGAAACCATGGGGCTTCCATCATGCGGTAGCCAATGTAGTTAAAGAGGGTGACAAACGCCCCCATCAGCAGGAAGCCTTCCGCAAACAGCAGCGGTAACCCCTGGTCCCGCCAGTGCAGGCGGAAGTTAATAAACAGCGTTTTAGGGCGAAGGCTGGAGGCGCGAAAATGCTGCGACTGCGGCAGAATCTTCCAGAACATCAGCGCTGAGGCAAGGGCAAAACAGCCGATAGCCGCGACGGCCACGCGCCAGGTAAAGAAGTCGGTGAGTACCCCGGTGATCAGGCGGCCGCTCATTCCGCCGATTGAGTTCCCGCTGATGTACAGGCCCATCGAAAACGCCACCACGCTCGGGTGCATCTCCTCGCTGAGGTAGGTCATGCCCACGGCAGCAACGCCGCTAAGGGAAAGGCCGATGAGCGCGCGCATGATCAAAATGCCGTGCCAGCTGGTCATCAGCGTTGACAACAAAGTACAGCAGGAAGCCAGCAGCAGAGCCGTAACCATGACCTGTTTACGGCCAATGGCGTCCGACAGCGGGCCGGTAAACAGCAGCCCGATAGCCAGCATGGCGGTAGAAACCGATAGCGAAATACTGCTGCTTGCCGGGCTGACGCCAAATTCATGAGAGAGCACCGGTAAAATAGGCTGGACGCAATAGAGCAGGGCAAAGGTAGCCAGCCCGGCGGAAAACAGCGCCAGCGTGACGCGCATAAACTGAGGGGTACCGCGTTTGATATAGCTGACAGAAGGGGCAGACCGGCTTTCGTCAACATCCTCTGTCGGGGCTGTGCTGACGGTAGTTGTACGACTCAAGGGAGATCCTTACGCAGGTGTTAACTTATTTTTTACAGAGTAGAAAAGTGTAAATGTTATGTCTAATATATTAATAATCTCAAATGATACTTTAAACATATGAATATCGAGCTGCGCCACCTGCGCTATTTCATCGCCGTTGCCGAAGAGCTGCATTTTGGCCGGGCGGCGGCACGGCTGCGGATCTCCCAGCCGCCTCTTAGCCAGCAAATTCAGATCCTTGAAGAGCAAATCGGCGCTCGCCTGCTGGCGCGCACCAACCGCAGCGTTAACCTCACCGCAGCCGGCCAGCAGTTTCTCTCTGATGCCAGGCAAATTCTCGGCCAGGTGGATGCCGCAGCCGCGCGTGCTGCCCGGCTGCATCAGGGCGAAACCGGCGAGCTGCGCATTGGCTTTACCTCATCAGCACCGTTTATTAAGGCCGTTTCTGACAGCCTGTCTCGCTTTCGCAAGCGCTACCCTGACGTGCATCTTCAGATGCGGGAAGTGAACACCCGGGAACAAATTGCTCCCCTGAATGAGGGCGAGCTTGAGCTGGGATTGATGCGCAATACGCGTCTGCCGGATACCCTGAACTGGACGCTCATCCTGCGTGAACCGCTGCTGGCGATGGTGCATCGCGATCATCCGCTGGCAGGCAGCCGTTCGATATCGCTGACACAGCTTGCTCAGGAGCCGTTTGTTTTCTTTGACCCACACGTAGGCACCGGGCTTTACGACGACATTGTTGGGCTGCTCCGCCGCTATAACATCGTGCCGTACATCACCCAGGAAGTTGGCGAGGCGATGACGATCATTGGGTTGGTGTCTGCCGGGCTGGGGGTTTCCATCCTGCCAGCTTCGTTCCAGCGCATTCGCCTGAGTGATGTGGTTTGGCTCCCCATTGACGAGCCAGAGGCACAGTCTGAGCTGTGGCTGGTCTGGCCAAAGCATCGGGAATTATCGGAAGCAGCGAAGCGAATCTCGGCGCTGCTGACTGAGGCCTCATGGGCGTTAAAATAGGCCAAATGTGGCGGGAATATGTGCGGTAAATCACAACCCTACGTAAATATTTGACGACCCCACTTGAAGTGTTTCACCATAGCCTAAAAGTTTATTTCGAAGCGCGAAAATAAAGGGAGTACCACGTGGTTGCTGATAGTCAACCGGGCCATATCGATCAGATTAAACAGACCAATGCCGGCGTTGTTTATCGTTTGATTGATACCCACGGTCCGGTGTCGCGAATCGATCTTTCCCGCCTGGCGCAGCTGGCTCCGGCCAGTATCACTAAGATTGTGCGGGAAATGCTTGAGGCGCATCTGGTACAGGAAACGGAGATTCAGGACCCCGGCAGCCGTGGTCGCCCCGCGGTGGGCTTAATGCTTGAAACAGAAGCCTGGCATTACCTCTCAATTCGCCTGAGCCGCGGTGAAATTTCACTGGGACTGCGCGACCTTAGCAGCAAACTGGTGGTGGAAGACACGGTAGACTTGCCGACGGACGACCCGCAGCCTTTACTGGAACGCATCATCTTTCAGGTCGATCAGTTCTTTATTCGCCATCAGCAAAAGCTTGAACGCCTGACCGCCATCGCCATTACGCTACCGGGCATCATTGATACCGTTCATGGTGTTATTCATCGCATGCCGTTCTACGATGTCTGCGATATGCCGCTGGGCGAGGCGCTGGGCAATCACACCGGCGTCCCGGTCTTTATCCAGCACGATATCAGCGCCTGGACCATGGCAGAAGGGCTGTTTGGTGCTTCTCAGGGCGCAAGAGATGTGATTCAGGTGGTGATTGATCACAACGTTGGCGCAGGCGTTATCACCGATGGGCGTTTGCTTCACGCGGGCAGCAGCAGCCTGGTGGAAATTGGCCACACGCAGGTCGATCCTTACGGAAAACGCTGCTACTGCGGCAACCACGGCTGCCTTGAAACCATTGCCAGCGTCGAAAGCGTGCTGGAGCTGGCGCAGCAGCGTATGAGCCAGTCAATGGGCTCAATGTTACACGGCCAGCCGCTGAGCGTGGAATCCCTGTGCGACGCCGCGTTAAGCGGAGATCTGCTGGCAAAAGATATTATTATCGGCGTCGGGCAAAACGTGGGGCGTATTCTGGCCATCATGGTTAATCTGTTTAATCCTCAAAAAATTCTTATCGGTTCACCGCTTAACCGCGCCGCCGCCATCCTTCACCCTGCGATTACGGACTGTATTCGCCAGCAGGCATTACCCGCCTATAGCAGTCATACGGTGGTTGAAGGGACGCAGTTTGATAACCGAGGCACCATGGCCGGCGCGGCGCTGGTAAAAGATGCAATGTATAACGGCTCTTTATTAATTCGTCTGCTGCAGGGCTAATCTTCGGCCCTGATTCACCAAAAATTGCGCTATCTCAATCTGGCTACAGCGCCATTCTTTTAGACTTTCCCGCGTTAGTTTTTCTCTTTATTTATCTGGCTAGCATTACCTCGGGAGACAGCCATGCTTAAGCGTTTCTTTATAACGGGTACGGATACTGCCGTAGGGAAGACGGTGGTGTCACGAGCCTTACTGCAGGCGCTGTCGGCCAGCGGGAAAAGCGTCGTTGGCTACAAGCCGGTCGCGAAGGGCAGTAAAGAGACGCCAGACGGGCTGCGCAATAAAGATGCGCTGGTACTGCAAAGCGTCTCCACGATTAAACTGCCCTATGAAGCGATCAATCCTATCGCGCTCAGCGAAGAAGAGAGCAGCATCAGCCATCACGGGCCGATTAACTACTCGCTGCTGTCGAGCGGCCTGCAAAGGCTGGCCGACCAAATGGACCACGTCGTCGTCGAAGGCACGGGCGGCTGGCGCAGCCTGATGAACGATCTTCGCCCGCTGTCGGACTGGGTGGTACAAGAGCAGCTGCCGGTGCTGCTGGTGGTGGGGATTCAGGAAGGGTGCATCAACCATGCGCTGCTGACGGCGCAGGCGATTGCCAACGACGGGCTGCCGTTTATTGGTTGGGTCGCGAACCGTATCAACCCAGGCCTTGCGCACTACGCGGAAATTATCGAGGTGTTGAGCAAAAAACTGCCGGGGCCGCTGGTCGGTGAACTGCCGTACCTGCCCCGGGCCGAACAGCGTGAGCTGGGAGCCTATATCGACCTAACCCGGCTGCGTAGCGCTCTGACGGTAGACCGACTGCGGGCGTAGCCAGCGCGAAAGCGTTGAGGCTATCACGCAGGTCAGCAGCAGGCCGGGGAGCAGCGTAAACTCCCCGGTCATTTCACAAATCATCAGCGTCGCCATGATCGGCGCGTGCGTCGTGGCCGCCAGCAAAGACGCCATTCCCGTCAGCCCCAGCAGGATCATCAGCGGTTCACCGCCGCCCCACAGGCCACAAACCTGGCCAAACAGCATGCCCAGTGCCGCCCCCATAAACAGCGTGGGCGTAAATACGCCGCCCGGCGCGCCGGAGCCGCTGCTTGCCATCACCGCCAGCAGTTTGCACAGCAGCACGCCACCGACAAACAGCAGCGCAGGCGGGCTGGAAAGAAACGACTGCACCACGCTGTAGCCGTTGCCCCATGCCGTCGGGGTGACCAGCGAAAGCAGGCCGACAATCAGCCCGCCGAGCGCCAGCTGCAGCGGCGGCGACAGCTTAAGTGAACGAAACAGCGCGCTGCTTCGCGCCAGCAGCCAGAGAATTAGCGGCCCGAGCACGCCCGCGGTTAAGCCGAGCAGCGCCATTAGCCCATAATGCGAAGGCTGAGGGGGATCAAGAAGCGTGACGATATACAGCGGAGCCTGCCCGCCGTTCAGCAAATGCGTCATCAATAGGGCGCTGACGGCGGCAATCACCACCGGCCCCAGCGAGGCAAGCATCAGTGAGCCAAACAGAATTTCCGCAATAAACAGGCTGCCCGCCAGCGGTGCATGATAGGCGCTCGCCATCCCCGCAGCCGCGCCGCAGGCGACCCACAGCTTCCACTCTTTGTCCGGAGTAAAGCGCTGGGCAAACAGCGAAGCAAAAACCGTTGCCAGCAGAATCATCGCCCCTTCGCGTCCTATTGCGCTCCCGCTGGCGACGACTATCAGCGAAGCGGCGGACTTCACCAGGCTGGACGGCACGTCCAGACGACCATCGCCGGTTTCGATGGCTTCCATATAGTCGGTGGGGGCAGAAGGGCGTTGGCGAGTGGCTCGTTGCCAGCTCCACAGCAAAAGCCCGGCCAGCAGGCCACCTGCGGCAGGCGTCAGGACGCGTCGCCAGGGTTCGAGTGCCGCAGCGGCTGCAACCAGGCTGCCGCCGTGATCGCCGAGGAAGACGTTTTCAAGCAGGTACATGGCCTGCCGAAATAGCCAGACCACCAGCGCGGAAGCCAGGCCAATGAAGACCGCAATCACCAGTCGGGGAAGCATCACTCTGATGTCAGGCAAGGCTTGTATTCGGTGCATAGCGCATAAGATGGCGAAAGAATGGCGCTATTGTGGGGGAGAACGTCGCTAAGCTCAAAGGAAAATGCGCCGCCACAAAGCAGCGCATAGGATTGATTAACTTTGTTGGATATTCAGCGCCCGACGGGTGCGGCCCGAGCTGAGATAATCGGCAATATAATCCTGCGAAATTTCGCCACTGTAGCGGCCATCTTCATCGGTTATCGGCATCCAGACCATGTTGTGCTCATAGAGCTTAGAAAGCACGATGCGCAAGTTTTCCTCCGCGCGGCCGGTGACGCGGAACGGGTGAAGGAGGTCGGTGCAAGTGCCCGTCGCGCCTCGCGCTTCACGCCGCTTAACGAAGCCCAGCGGTTTACCTCCGGCGTCAACGACGGTGATGGAACGCATGTCGTTGTCATCCATGGTGGCGAAAGCTTCCGCCAGCGGCGTGGATTCACGAGCCGTAATGGTCGGCTGCTGGTCGGTTACGTCTCCGGCCTGCACCAACAGGAGGCGCTTCAGCGTGCGGTCCTGGCCAACAAACGAGCCGACGAAGTCATTGGCCGGTTTCGCCAGCAGCTCGTCAGGGCTGGCGCACTGCACAATTTTACCCTGGCGGAAGACGGCAATCCGGTCGCCAAGCTTCAGCGCCTCGTCGATATCGTGGCTGACCAGCATTACCGTTTTCTTCAACTGGCGCTGCATCTCCAGAAACTCGTTCTGAATGGTTTCGCGGTTGATCGGGTCAACCGCGCCAAAAGGTTCATCCATCAGCAGCACCGGAGGATCCGCCGCCAGGGCTCGGATCACCCCGATACGCTGCTGCTGGCCGCCAGACATTTCGCGCGGATAGCGGTTGAGGAAGCGGTTAGGATCGAGGGCGACCATGCTCATCAACTCCTGGGCACGTGCTTTACAGCGCGCTTTGTCCCAGCCCAGCATACGTGGCACAACAGTGATATTCTCTTCAATTGTCATGTTCGGGAACAGGCCGATTTGCTGGATAACGTAGCCGATATTGCGGCGCAGTGTGACGGAATCCAGATCGTTGGTGTCCTGGCCGTTGATTAAAATCTTGCCGCCGGTGGGTTTTATCAGGCGGTTGATCATTTTCAGGGTGGTGGTTTTACCGCAGCCGGAAGGGCCGAGCAGCACGCACATTTCACCTTCTGGCACGTTCAGGCTGACGTTATCGACAGCGTTAAAAGTCTGCCCGTTTTTCTGTACAAATTGTCGCGTGAGGTTTTCAAGTTTTATCATTATCGGATCCTCTTTGGCGCTGGTCTCAGCGCCTTAATTCATAAGCTTGCGGCGGGAGTCTTCACACTTTTGTTTCAGACGCTGTACCGCGTCCGGCAGCATAGGTGCGGTCATCATATGGCGATAGTTCATGCACTCTGGGGTGTCCTGAGGCGGTTCTGGCGCTGGCCGGGAAGAGCAGGCGGTCAGCAGCGCCAGCGTTGAAAGTATGCAGAGTGGGATAAAACGCATAGCGGCCTCTTTTACCATTTAGTGAAATGCAGCTGCAGACGATGCAGCAGCCAGTCGAGCACGATGGCTAACAGGCAGATCATCACCGCCCCGGCAATGAGCATGCGGATATCACTCCCGCCAATACCGTTAAGCAGCAGCAAGCCCAGACCGCCCGCGCCAATGACGGCGGCAATGGCCATGACGCCAATGTTCATCACCACCGCGGTTCGAATTCCGCCAAAAATCACCGGCAGCGCCATAGGAATTTCCACCCAGCGCAGGCGCTGCCAAAACGTCATCCCGATGCCTCGCCCGGCCTCACGTAACCCCGGCGGCAGGCTGTCCAGCGCGGTGTGGGTATTGCGGACAATCGGCAACAGCGAATACAGGAACACCGCCGTCACCGCAGGGACTACGCCAATACCCTGACCGATCAGCGAAAACAGGGGAATCATCAGGCCAAACAGCGCCACGGACGGAATGGTGAGCAAAATAGTGGCAAAACCGAGTATTGGCGTTGCAAGCCATTTATGGCGCACGATAAGAATGCCCAGCGGCACGCCAATCAGGATTGCCAGGCCGACGGCGATCAGCACCAGCCACAGGTGATGCAGGGTGAGAGAGCCAATATACCCTGCGTTATCAATCATATAATGTAACGTTTCCACGATACCTCCTCAGAGCAAGCCTTTCTGCTGCAGGAATTCACGGGCCACCTGCTGCGGGGTTTCATGGTCGATATCAACTTTAGCGTTCAGGGTTGTTATCACCTCATTGTTCAGCTCGGACGATAGGGTGTTCAGCGCCGCCTCAAGGCCAGGATGCGAGTCCAGCACGTCTTTACGCACCACGGGCGTGACAGCGTAACTTGGGAAGAAGCCCTTATCGTCCACCAGCGCTTTCAGGTCAAAGCCCTTCATACGCCCGTCGGTGGTGTAGATCAGACCGGCATCAACAAACCCGTCGCGGATGGCGTTATAGACAAGGCCGGGGTCCATCTGGCGAATTTGCGGGCGGTCCAGCGGCATGTTGTACACCTGCTGCAGCGGCTTCAGGCCGTCGCTGCGCCCGGCAAACTCCAGATCCAGGCCCAGCATCCAGTTATGTTTTGGGTCGGTCTGGCGCACATGTTCGATGCGCTCCACCAGCTGCGACATTGTGGTAATGCCTTCTTTTTCTGCCCGTTCGCGCTTCATGGCAAAGGCGTAAGTGTTGTTCATCTCCGCGGGTTTAAGCCAGACGAGGCCCAGCTTTGCGTCCAGTTTTTTGACCGTGTTGTACGACTCTTCCGGCGTCATTCGCTGATTAATGTGGTTAAAGATAATCAGCGAGGTGCCGGTGTACTCCCAGGTCATATCAATCTGCTTGTTGATCATCGCATTGCGGGAAATTACGGTGGCAATGTTGGTCTGCGGCGTCACCTGAAAGCCCTTTTTAGCCAGATACTGCGTGGTCATGGCCGACAGAATATGCTGCTCGGTAAAGCTTTTGGTCGCCAGAATCAGTGGTGCGGCCTGGGCCTGGGTGGCGATAAGGGAGGCTGCGGCAAACGCCGTAGTTAGCATCCGTGAAAGCAGTTTCATACACGCTCCTTATTGTTGTTATTGGGCGGTGTGGGGGCTGAGCACCCGCCCCAGGCTGGCAAGCGCTAAGTCGAGGATGAGCGCAAACAGGGCCGTCGCCACGGCGCCGAGTATCAGCGTTGGGAAATCGTTCAGGTAAATCCCCGGGAAAATAAGCTCTCCGTAGCTGCTCGCGCCGATAAGAAAGGCCAGCGGGGCGGTGCCGACGTTGATGGCGGTGGCAATCCGCACGCCGGACAGGATCACCGGCCAGGCGTTGGGGATCTCCACCTGACGCAGCCGCTGGAATTTGGTCATGCCAATCCCATTGGCGGCTTCTATCAGTGACGGAGGAACGCTGCAAAGCCCGGCATAGGTATTACGGACAATCGGAAGCAGTGAGGCAAGAAACAGGGCGACGATCGCCGGTTTGTCGCCAATGCCGATAATCACCATCGCCAGAGCTAACACCGCCAGCGGCGGCAGCGTGTTGCCGATATTAAAAATCTGCATGACGTACTCGGCCCAGCGGCGAGCCGCAGGGCGGCTGAGCAATATTCCGCTGGGGATACCGACCAGCAGGGCGAGTGCCATTGAGCTGAACACCAGAATCAGGTGCTGCTGCCCGAGATAGAGTAAATCGACCTGCCGGGCTTTCAGTGTGTCGAGGCCGATGCCCCAAACCACCAGAGCAAGCACTAAAATCAACGCCACTAGCCCAAGTAAGAACCGTGTTGCGAAGGATGCGTTTTGCATTGCAGTGTGTCTCCCTGTGTGCACGCGTTATCGCCGCCGGGGAGGCGGCCTGTTGTTATGCCATGTGTCGGCAGGGTGTCTGGAGCTATAGCAACGCAGCGGGAAGGATTCCAGTTTAAGGGACAATTAAGAGGCTAATGATTCAGTCGATAAACTGATGCTCAGGCCTTATGGCATCTGGCCTGTGGATGAAAAGTAAAGATTTGTCTTAAAAATGTTAACGTAAGGTGACGTTGTCACATTCACGGAGTGCAGAAATCCTCGTTTTTTCAGGAAACCGGATGCGTCCGGCTTCCTGAAAGCCCAGGATTCTTAGAAATGTAGTTCTTTGCTGGCGACGGGCATCAACATGCCGTTTTGCCAGCCTGAGAGGGTCAGTTTTGCCAGCTCGCCCAGGCCACGATAGAAATCATTCGCTGTGTTTTCGGTTAACAGGCTCAGATAACGTTCGGCCCAGGGCAGCAGATGCCAGGCCAGCAGCTCATCCAACGGCTGCCGCAGCCCCTGGTCGGCCAGCCAGGCCGCCAGCATCAGCATTAAGCCAAAATGATCTTCAGGCTCGTTTTGTTCCGTCTGTGGGGCAAAGTCTTGGGTCCGCATCCACTGGCGAAGCTCAAGCAGCGAGTCGCCAAACAGCACATTTTCTTTGTCGAGATAGACCGAGCCCCACGGCGGGGCCGGCAGCGCATAAGGGCCGATGAACAGGCGCTGGAACTCTTCGTTTATCGGCGTGGCCTGATCCGCCAGGCCTGCAGCCATGAGAGGCGCAACTGCCGCCAGCGTTGGGGTCTGGAACGGCCATTCGCTCACCCAGCCCGGTGCGGCAAGCATCGCCATCAGCGCGGCGCTGTCCGGGTGGTTGGGGGCATGATAAAACAGGGCTCCGAGCACCCGGCCGCTAAGGGCTATCGCCGACAGGCGTTGTTGTTCAGAGAGCATTTTCATTCCTTTTCGTCGGGCACCCGGCTCCGCTGCACGTCGCTGGAGCCGGGTGAATACAGGCAAAGCGATAAGCCTTTGCCATCACGCTTAAATCTTCTTAATTTCAACCAGATTGGTATGCTGCGGGTTGCCTTTTGCCAGCGGTGAAGGGCGGTGCGTGGTTAGCGTATTAATGCAGGCGCCGTGGTCAATGCGGTCGCCGTTCATGTCGGCGTCATGCCAGGCGCCCTGGCCCATAGCGGTAACGCCAGGCATGATGCGCGGGGTGACCTTCGCCTCAATATGCACTTCACCGCGCCCGTTAAACACGCTGACTTTGTCACCGTTGGCAATGCCGCGACGTTTTGCGTCGAGCGGATTAATCCAGACTTCCTGACGCGCGGCGGCCTGCAGGACGTCAATGTTGCCGTAGGTTGAGTGGGTCCTGGATTTGTAGTGGAAACCAAACAGCTGGAGGGGAAACTCGCTGCGCTGCGGAGAGTCCCAGCCCTCAAACGTCGAGGCATACACCGGCAGCGGACTGATGGTTTCATCTTTTTCCAGCTCCCAGCTGGCGGCAATTCCGGCGAGCTTGCTGGAGTAGATTTCAATTTTCCCGGACGGCGTTTTGAGTGGGTTGGCCTGAGGATCTTCGCGGAATTTTTTGTAAGCCACAAAATGGCCAGCCGGATCTTTGCGCTTGTAAATGCCCATCGCCCGCAGATCTTCATAAGCAGGCAGCGCCGGGTCTTTCGCCAGCATTTTCGCGTACAGATATTGCAGCCACTCGCGCTGGGTTCGTCCTTCCGTGAAGGCCTGATGCACCTCGTCGCCCAAGCGTTTAGCCACTTCGCTCATCATCCAGTAGATAGACTTGCGCTCAAACTTAGGCGCGGTGGCGGGCTGGATGAAAATCAGGTAGCCCATATTACCGGCGTAATCGTTAGGAATAATGTCCTCCTGCTCGACGGTCATCAGGTCCGGCAGCAGGATATCGGCGTATTTCGCCGACGAAGTCATAAAGTTCTCGATCACCACAATCATTTCGCACTGCTTATCGTCCTGCAAAATGGCGTGGGTTTTATTGATGTCGGAATGCTGGTTAATAATCGTGTTGCCAGCATAGTTCCAGATGAACTTGATCGGCACGTCCAACTTCTCTTTCCCGCGCACGCCGTCTCGTTTGGCCGTCATTTCGGGGCCGCGAGTGATGGCGTCCGTCCAGCTGAAGCAGGAGATCTGCGTTTTGACCGGGTTTTCCAGCACCGGCATACGTTCAATGGTGAGGGTATAGGTGGATTCACGCGCGCCGCTGTTGCCGCCGTTAATCCCCACGTTGCCGGTCAGGATCGGCAGCATGGCGATGGCGCGTGAGGTCAACTCGCCATTGGCCTGGCGCTGCGGCCCCCAGCCTTGGGCAATGTAAGCGGGTTTTGCACCCGCAATCTCTCGCGCCAGCTTGATGATTCTGTCCACCGGAATACCGGTTATCCGGGAGGCCCAGTGCGGCGTTTTCTCTGTCCCGTCATCGCCTTCACCTAAAATATAGGCTTTGTAGTGACCGTTGCGTGGGGCATCGGCGGGCAGGGTTGTCTCGTCATAGCCGACGCAGTATTTATCCAGGAAGGTCTGGTCGACCAGATTTTCGCTAATCATGACGTGGGCAAGCCCGGCCACGAGCGCGGCATCCGTTCCGGGGCGAATAGGGATCCATTCATCTTCCCGGCCTGCCGCAGTATCGGTGTAGCGCGGGTCGATAACGATCATGCGGGCGTTGGAACGTTCGCGAGCCTGTTCAAGGTAATAAGTGATACCGCCGCCGCTCATCCTCGTTTCTGCTGGATTATTGCCGAACAGGACGACCAGTTTACTGTTTTCGATATCCGAAGTGCTGTTGCCGTCATTGCTGCCGTAGGTGTACGGCATGGCGCAGGCAATTTGGGCGGTGCTGTAGGTGCCGTAGTGGCTCAGAAAACCGCCGTAGCAGTTCATCAGCCTGGCGACCAGCGAGGCGTAAGGGGAAGAGCGGGTGATATTCCCGCCAACCACGCCGGATGAGTAATTAATGTAGACCGCTTCGTTGCCATATTTTTCAACGGTCTGCTTCAGGCTGTGGCTGACAATCTCCAGCGCTTCGCCCCAGCTGATGCGTTCAAATTTACCTTCGCCCCGTTTGCCCACGCGCTTCATCGGATAATTCAGGCGTTCCGGGTGGTTGATCCTGCGGCGGATGGAGCGCCCGCGCAGGCAGGCGCGAACCTGGTGGTCGCCATAGGTGTCCAGCCCGGTATTGTCCGTTTCAACCCAGTAAACCTCTTCGTCGCGAACGTGCAGCCGCAGGGCGCAGCGGCTGCCGCAGTTAACCGAGCAGGCTCCCCAGACAACTTTGTCTTTATTTTCCGGCGACAGGGCGTCGGCAACCGCGGCCGCGGCGCTGCGCATACCAAAAGGCAGCGAAATGCCGCCTGCGGCGAGGGCCAGGCCGCCAATGGCTGATGATTTTACCAGGCTGCGGCGGCTAATCCCGCCTGGATGATTGAGGTTCGACATCGCTCTCTCCATGACTTTTTGTCGTGTGGAAGACGTTATTATTTGTATTTTTTGTGGTTCGGTGATTGCTGAGCCTGCCCGTCAGGGGGCGCTCGGGGGAAGAGTGTTACTTAATTAGGAGTAGACGTTATTAACGCCAGTCAAAGTTGCGGTGGATGAGGGGAAATAGATGAAGGAAAGCAGGGTGCCCGGCACCCTGCAGGGGATTATTGCGGTTCATTTTCCGGCGCAGCACCGCCCGCGATACGGGTATAAACGATTTTTTGCGTGTCGTTCGCACAGTGGCCGACGACCTGGCCGCCGGCTTTGTCTGCCTGATCGTTAGGTACGATAGTGAGCGAGAAACCTGACTCAGGCACGCCGTTATTGACAATTTTCTGCTGAATATCCGCTTTCACTTTTTCGCAACTGCCCTGTGCGGCCAACGCCGGTGCGGCAGCGATCAGCAGTATCGTGCTTAACCAAACGGTACGTTTCATCATCCCTTCCTTATGTTGAGTTGAACGTTAAGAATAGCGCTTTTAGTGTAAAGTGTTGTATTTGCTTATATCATGTTATGACATAAAAACAGGAGAGCGGCAAAACGTGAAGAAAATCATTACCCTCGGTGCGCTGGTTTTTAGCCTTGTAGGCTGCGATAACTCGACGTCGCCGCAGGCGTACACGCCGGAAATGGCCAGTTTTTCTAACGAATTTGATTTCGATCCAATGCGCGGCCCGGTAAAGGATTTTAGCCAGACGCTGATGAACGACAAAGGTCAGGTTTTGAAAAGGGTCAGCGGTACGCTTTCGGAAGAAGGCTGCTTCGACACGCTGGAATTTCACGATCTGGAGAACAACAGCGGGGCATCGCTGACGCTCGATGCAAACTACTATGTTGATGCGGTCAGCCTTGAAAAACGCGTTCGGCTGCAGGGGAAATGCCAGCTTGCTGAACTGCCTGCCGCGGGCATCAGCTACGACACCGACGACAACGACTTTGTGACCGCCGCCAAAGGCAAAGATGTGCTGGTGACCTATGAGTACGACAGCGAAGGCTATCCGCTGGGGAAAATCACCAAATCGAAAGACAGCGAGCTTGCCATCGTGGCGAAAGCGGGTGTCGATAAAAAGAAAAAGCTGGATTACAGCGCGACAACCAGCCTGAACGGCAAAATCATCGGGGTCGCAAAGCAAAGCTGTGACTATGACCGCCATTACAACTCGCTGTCCTGCGATCTGGAAATGACGGATGATTCCGTCACGCCGCCAAAGGTGGACCGTTACACCATTAAAAATACGGTGGAGTATTATTGATCGTATCAATGTTACAAATACCGGATGCCACAATGACATCCGGCAAATGAAGTTAACCAAACAAGCGGGATAACCAGCCGCGCTTCGGTTGTTCTGGCGGGGCGACAGGCATCTCTCCCAGCCCCTGTTCAATACTTTGCCCAATGGCTGCAAGCGCCGTGCGGGCATCGGTGCCATTCGCCGTGAACCGTATACGGTGGCCCGTTTTTACCCCCAACGAAACCATCTTCATCAGATTCTTGCCGTCAACGGGCCCCGCCGGACTATCCATATTCTCAACGGTGACACGGCTCTGAAACTGTTTAATCAGTTTCACCAGCACGGCGCTCGGTCTGGCATGTAGCCCGTGAGGATTACGGACAACAAACGTGGCCTGTTCTCCTTCCGTGTGGGATGTTTGTGGCTCACTTTCGGCGTTATTACCGGTCAGAATCGCTAAAACCTCAGCCGGCGTTGTGGCCTTCGCCAGCGCGTGCGGCACGCCTTCATCGCTCAACGCCCGGGTGAGCTGACGCAAAATATCGAGATGTTCGTTCGACCTTGCGGCAATCCCGGCCACCATATACGCCACATTATCTTCTCCCCAGTCCACGCCCTGCGGGAATACAATCACTTTTACGCCAGTGCTCAGCACCGCATGACGGGTATCCGGTGTGCCGTGGGGAATGGCAATGCCGTGGCCCAGGTAAGTGGAAATCTGCGCTTCTCTGGCCAACATGCCTTGAAGATATTCCGGCGTGGTATTGCCCGCTGATACCAGCCTGTCGCTGACTTGCTCGAGCGCAGTGACTTTATCGACCTGCTCATGGCTGATGAAAATATCCTGTTCACAAAGTTGCATTCTGACCTCCTGTCTGCAGCCCGGCTGTAGGCTGTTTGCGGTTATTCCAGAGTCGCCACGTACCTAGCATCACCGCACCGCAGGCGGAGCCGGCCAGGATGCAGAGCACCCAGATTAATGGTTTGCTGACCAGCGGCAGGATCAGGAACCCGCCGTGCGGTGCCGGGACTTCTATATGCATGCTGTAGCTGAGTACGGCCGAGATGGAAGAGGCGATCATCATCATCGGGATCACGCGCAGCGGATCTTTCGCTGCAAAGGGGATAGCACCTTCGGTGATATGCGTGCAGCCGAGAATATAGTTCACCATCCCGGCCGCGCGCTCCTCTTCGCTAAAACCTTTGGGGAAGAAAGTGGTTGCCAGAGCGATGACCAGCGGAGGCGTAATACAGGCGGCGGACACGCCGGCCATAAAGAAGAAGTTCCCCTGGCCGAGCAGTAAGGTTCCCGTGACGTACGCCGCTTTGTTGACCGGGCCGCCAAAATCGAAGGAACACATCGCCCCTACAACAATACCCAGCAAGATCGGGTTGGCTTGTTGTAGCGAACTCAGCCAGTCCATCATGCCGCTGTTGATGGCCGCGACGGGCTTGCCGAGCAGCACCATAAGTACGCCAATCACCAGCACGCCAATCAGCGGCATAATGAAGATCGATTTTAAGCCTTCATACTGACGCGGCAGCCCGTCGAGCAGGCGTCGGACAAGTAGCATGAAGTAACCGGCGGCGAACCCGGCAATGATCCCGCCGAGAAAGCCCGCCCCGGTGGCGTTAGCCAGCAGGCCGCCAACGAACCCGGCAACCATCCCGGCGCGGCCGGAAATCGACCAGGCAATATAGGCCGTAAAAACGGGCACCATAATGGAAAATGCCTGCTGGCCGACCTGCATTAAAGTTGCGGCAATCGCGTTGTACTGAGGTGAATTGGGGTCGGCGGAATAAATGCCCCACAGAAAAGAAATGGCAATTAAAATACCGCCTGCTACCACGAAAGGCAGCATGTTGGAGACGCCGCTCATCAGGTGTTTATAAATTTGCCTGCCGAAGGATTCTTGTTCATATTTTTCTGCTGTTACAGAAGCAGAAGATATCCCCTGGCGGCGGGAAAGTTGCCCGCTGATGACTTTATCAATAAGGTCTACCGGGTGGTGAATCGCTTCTTTAACCGGGACTTCAATCACTGGCAAACCATTAAAACGTTCGGCGTTGACATCTTTATCTGCGGCAATGATGATGCCGTAAATATTTTTTAAGTCTTCCGGCGTTATTTCATTTTCAACGCCGGATGCGCCATTAGTTTCTATTTTTATTTCGACATTTAATTTTTTTGCTGCGGTCTTCAAGGCTTCTTCAGCCATAAACGTGTGGGCAATACCCGTAGGGCAGCCGGTAACGGCAATGATTTTTTTCATAATCAGACCTTTATAATTGGACGATTTGAACCTGTTGTAATAATGCTTCCAGACGATTGAGTTTCCCGAGGCCGGCAGACGCGGCGACGTCCGCACCTGTGGCGCTGGCGAGGGCTAGTGCCTCGGGAATGTCTTCACCATTCAGCCAATGGCTGAGAAATGCCGCTAGCGCGGCGTCCCCAGCACAGGCTGAACTGACCAGCTCTATTTCGGGCGCGGAGGCGAACCACAGCTGACAACCGTCGGAAAAATAGAGCCCTTTTGCGCCGAGGGTTAATAACACATTACGTGCGCCCAACTGATGTAAGGTCTGCATCGCCTCGCGCACCTGTTGGATGCTTTCCACCTGAAGATTGAATATTTCTTTTAATTCATCGTCATTGGGTTTGATCAGCAGGGGATTAAGCTCAAGTAACTGCCGCAGCGCAGGGTGGCTGATGTCCAGAATGACTTTTCCCCCGTGCTGTTCGCAGAGTGACATAACCTCCACATAAAACTGGCTTTCAATACCCGGCGGCAAACTGCCGCTAATCACTAAATAATCGCCGGGGCGGATGCAGTCCAGATGCTGAATAATCTGTTGTTTACATTCATCATCAATATGCGCCCCGGCATTGACCAACTTATATTCATTGTTGCCGTCATTTATAAACACATTAATTCGCGTAGGGGCCTGCACCCAGGATGGGGTAACGTTAATTTTTTGTTTTTTAAGTTCCTCCACAATATAGCGCCCGGTAAATCCGCCGAATATGCCCATGACGTGGGTCGGCTGCTGAAAGTGCTTCAGGACCAAAGAAACGTTAACGCCTTTGCCGTTAGGGCCAATATTCCGTGCGCTGGGTGCGGTTCACGCTAGAAGGCTGCAGAGAGCCGCAAAAAATATTCATATCAATCGCGGTGTTTAAAGTCAGGGTATGGATCACGACATTGCTCCTTGCGTCCGTGGGTTAGCGCTGTCCTTCACAACCACAGACATGAATGACTTTACGGACGACTTCTTTCATCGCCTGTTTGGCAGGCTGCATGTAATGCCGGGGATCGTTAGCCCCAGGCTGCTCGATGAAGTACTGCTTTAGCGCGTCTGAAAACGCGATTTTCAGTTCGGTAGCGACGTTGACCTTACAGACACCGAGCGAAATAGCCCGACGAATATCGCCCTCTGGCAGACCAGAAGCACCGTGTAATACCAGGGGAACATCCACGCATTCACGGATCGCCGCCAGACGATCGAAATCGAGCTTTGGTTCGGCGGCATACAGTCCGTGAGCCGTCCCGATAGCTACTGCCAGGGAATCAATCCCGGTTCGGGAGACAAACTCACGAGCCTGCTCCGGGTTGGTATACAGCGCATCTTTAGCGTCAACGACCAGATTGTCCTCTACGCCGCCCAGCCGCCCAAGCTCCGCTTCTACGCTGGCATCGTAGCGGTGACTCAGCTCTACAACGTTTTTCACCAGCGCAACATTCTCTTCAAAAGCATGATGCGACCCGTCAATCATTACTGAGCGGATCCCGGCCTGCACTTTACGGGTGATGTCCACGAGGTCTTCGTGGTGATCAAGGTGCAGCGCGAGTGGCTGATCCCAAAGTCTGGCCAGATCGCTGGCGATGGCGACAACGTTGCCGGTCCCGGCGTAGCTATAAGTGCCCGGCGTCCCGGCAAGGATCAGCGGGGAACGCATTTCAGCAGCCGTTTCCACCACCACCTGCATCGTTTCCAGATTGTGAATGTTAAATGCCGGTACGGCGTACCCCAGACGCTGAGCTTTTAACAACATGTTTTTGCTGGAAATAATATACATATTTGCTCCTTTTTGTTTAAAAATGAAATCGTTATTTGAGTAATAACTTACGTTTTGAAAGTAATTTAGCGATCCTATGCCTGTGTCGCTGTGATCGAAGCCACACAACGGCGATTTTATTTACTAAATGAAAGTTATTCGGCATTGATAATATTCATTTTTAAACATATTGTTGAGAGGTGTTTTCTGTTAATGCATTGAAATAAAGGCTATTTGTTTGTTTTTATTTGTTGGGTGACAGACAGGAGTTTGACAAGAGAAAAGATAAATTTAAAAATGAAAGTTATTACTCGAATGACTTAAAAGGCACTCTACTGTGGCAAAACCGTCAACCAGCCTGCTGAAAAGACGCCTGGATATTGCAGAGATCGTCCGTAAAAACGGCGAAATTAAAGTAGATGATTTGGCGGAGATGCTTGCTGTGTCTGGCGTCACCATTCGAAACGATCTCAATTATCTGGAGCAACAAGGCTACCTGAAGCGCTCGTTTGGTGGCGCAATTTATACCGCCCGGCAGGGGGCACCGGTGGCTCAGCCCCGGGAACCTGCCGCCGTTATGGATAAAGAGCTGGAAGCCGAAATGGCGCGCCAGGCTGCGGCCTTAATCAGCGAGGATGAAACCGTATTTTTAGGCCCTGGCTCTATTTTACGTAAAGTGATTCCTTTCCTTACGGGCTATGACGATCTGCGACTGTTGATGAATGACCTGGCGCACGTCTGTTTTGCGCAAGAGTTTCTTCCCGGTGAAAAGATCCTGCTTGGCGGCGTATTGAGCGGGGATGGAAACAGGGTCGAGGGTGAGGTGGCATTAAATGCGCTTCGCCATTACCGCCCGAGCCGCACGTTGATTGCCGTCGACCATATTGCAGAAGATGGCACGCTGAGCGTCAGAGATGCACCAGGCGCACGTCTGTTGGGTGAGGCCGTTAGGCAGAGCAAACACCTGATTGCCATCGTCGCCAACCGGCCCGTTTACGGCGAAAAACGCTATGCCGTTGGCCAGCTCGCGCAGGCAAGCGGCCTCATTACGCCCCAGGTTGTGGCAGCGGAATACCATTCCCGCTTTCTCGCTGTGGGGCTGAGCAATAGCTACACCAACAATGAGTGCCTGACGTGGCTCAACCCAGCGCTGCAAAAAGCAAAATGAAGGAGCGGTGATGAACGTGACGATATGTACCATCGGCGAGCTGTTGGTGGAGTTTTTGGCCAAGAAAGAAAGTCAGGGCTTTTCGCAGCCGGGCGAATTCTGGGGGCCTTATCCCAGCGGTGCGCCAGCCATTTTTGCCGATCAGGTGGCTAAATTAGGATTCGGTTCGGTGCTGTTCAGCTGCGTCGGCAGCGATGCCTTCGGGGAGATGAATATTGCCCGGCTGGAAAAAGATGGGGTCGACGTGAACGGCATTACCGTCCTGCCAAAAGCCACCACCGGCAGCGCCTTTGTCAGTTACCGCACCCAGTCGCAGCGTGATTTTATTTTTAATCTGCCGAACAGCGCCTGCGGCTCGCTTACTGCCGACCATATCGACGACACCTTGCTTAACCAGTGCAATCATTTTCATATTATGGGCTCGTCGCTGTTTTCGTTTCGCATTATCGATGCCATGTGAAAGGCGATTGAAAACGTGAAGTCACGCGGCGGCACCGTCTCCTTCGATCCTAACATCCGGAAAGAGATGCTTAACATCCCGGAAATGTCACAGGCGTTTGAATATATCCTTGATTACACCGATATTTTCCTGCCAAGCGACGGGGAGTTAGATTACTTCGGGCGGCATCAGGGGGAGGATGAGCAACGGCTGGTGGACAATCTGCTCAAGCGCGGAGTGAAACACGTGGTAATCAAACGAGGGCCGCGAGGGGCGAGCTACTTCAGCGATCGGCAGACCTGGCATATACCCGGCTTTAACGTGTCGGTGGTTGACCCTACCGGGGCAGGTGACTGCTTTGGTGCCACGTTTGTCAGCCTGTTTTTGTCCGGCATTCAGCCACAGGAAGCGTTGACCTGGGCCAATGCCAGCGGCTCGCTGGCAATTTCGCAGCGTGGTCCGATGGAGGGCACCTCCACCCGCTCGCAAATTGAAGCCTTTCTTGCGGCACAATCGGCGAGATAAACATGCTGCCAGCCAGGCAGCTTTCCACTTCCTCATAAATTAAGGCCTTTCTCGTGACCCGGAGATTTGTCCCGTTGTTTCGTTACGCGATACTCTGGCTGTGTGCTGCCCTTTGGCTGCATGCAGGTTCGACTCGTGCGGCGGAACTTGACGAGGATCTGGCCCGCTTTAGCGCGGCGTTAAGCCGGTCAACCCCGGCGGCGCAAGTCTCGCTGCAAACCCTTCAGCAGCTTGATGCTACGTTGCTCAAGCCCGAATCCATGTATCCTCAGTTTCAGGCCTGGTCGCTGCCGGACCTCACGACGTTTTACCACCTGGACAAGCGCTGTGCCAGCGGGGACGAGCTATCACCCTCGGTGAAATCATTTCTTGCCGCCTTATGCCAGCCGGACATTCCGCCTGCATCTTGGTTCGCCGCGAATCCGCTCTATCCGCTTGGGGGAAGCAGTGCCTGGCAGTACATCTTGCGTCATCCGGGCGCGGCAGAGGTGCTAAGAAACTCGCTGCATGTGCGGGAAAGACCTGACGACCTGGCGGGCATTGGCAGGCTGTCCGATGACAATCTTGAGGCATTGCTTGGGGGCCAGCGCTGGCTGCTGCAAAACGGCCAACTCTGGCGATTCAGCCAGCAGCAATGGCAGCGTTATGAGGCAAAGGTCTGGCAGCCTCTAGCCCGACAGTCCGATATCGAACTGGTTAATGCCGGGGAGCGCTGCGATATGCGGGCAGGGGCGCTGTGCGTCAATGCTCGGGAAGGTTATCGCGATGTCTGGCGCTGGCTTTTTGGCCTGCTGGCGCTGTTTACCGCGTCGGGGTTGATATGGATGGCCTGGCAGCGAAGGCAACTGCGTGAGCGTCAGCGCTTTATTACGCAAATGCTGACCCATGAGCTGCGTACGCCCATTGCCCAACTGAGCAACGTGGTCGAACATTTTCGCCGTGACTTCGACCAGTTGCCGGAAGGTGCCCAGCTTAATTTTGTGGCTCTGGCCGACACGCTGCAACGGATGCGGCAGATGGCCGATACCAGTAAACACTACCTGATAGCGGAGCATCAGCGGGAGGCGCTGGAAACACCCACTCAGGTCCGGCTCAGCGACTGGCTCGATCACCTTTGTGCGGATCGGGACGGGCTGACGTACTGCCTGGAAGAAAACATGATCGTGGGCGTGTCGCTCTACTGGGGCAGCCTGTGTCTGACGAATTTACTGGATAATGCGTTCCGTCACGGAAAGCCTCCCGTGCACCTGACGGTGCATAAAAGTAGAACTCACCTTATTTTTCAGGTTAGCGATAGCGGAAACATCACTCAAAACCCGCTGCTGAACAGCCGCCGTTTACGCTGGTCAAGCAGCAGTCTGGGTCTTGGATTGACCATTGTTCAGCGGGTTGCTCGTCGCCTCAACGGAAAGTTGACGTTCAGCCCCGCGCCAACCACGTTTACCCTGGAGTTGCCGTATGAACCCGACTAAAGCGCATACTTTATTGTTAATTGAGGATGATATCGCGCTGGGCGAAGGGCTGGCGACATTTTTGCAGCAGGAGGGGTTCAGCTGCCGCTGGCTGCGCAGCAGTGAACATGTTCTCGACCATTGGTATCAGGCGGATTTGGCGATTCTCGACCGCCAGCTTCCCGAAGGCGACAGTCTTCGGTTTTTGCCTCAGTGGCTGGCAAAAAAAGCCCTGCCGGTGATCGTGCTGACGGCAAAAGTGAGCATTGAAGAGCGGGTGGCGGGGCTGGAGGCGGGCGCGCGTGACTACCTGAGCAAGCCGTTTGCCCACGTTGAACTGCTGGCCCGCATCCGGGCTCAGCTTCGCCCTTTAGGCGACGGGTTGCTGGTCTGCGGTGAACTCAGCTTACTTCCGGCGCGGCAAATTGCTACCTGGCAGGGTAAAGAGGCCGCGCTGACGGCAACCGAGTTTGCGCTGCTGGCGATGCTGATGCAGATGGCGGGACGCGTGTTTACCCGGGATGAATTGCTCAATCAGGTTTGGGGCTATCAAAGCTTTCCGTCAACCAGAACGGTGGATACGCATGTTTTACAGTTACGGCAAAAACTGCCGGGCCTGCCGATTGCGAGCGTGCGCGGGATTGGCTATCGGCTGGAGCTAGCGGAATGAAACTTCTCCTGTCAGCTCTGCTGATCGTCTTCTCGTTCAGCGTCGGTGCAACGTTGCCCCAAACGCCGCTGGAGCCCGTATATCATCAGCTGTTTAACCAGCGAGGCGACCTTGCTAACAGTCAGCTGATTGATGTCTGGCCGCGGCTGAATAGCGCGGCACAGCGGCTGGCCTGGAAAGAGGCGCTTAATGCCGTGGTCAGTCGGCAATGCGGCAAAGATCTTACTCCGGCGGTTCCTGAGTGGCTGGACGACTTAACGCTCACGTTGATGCAGCGTGATATGCCGCTTAACCGAATTTATCGCATAACTTTAAGTGGAAAGAGCCCCCGCCAGGATATTAACGTTGCCCTGATGCTGCCCGATGGCAAAAAAGCGCTCGCCGCAATGCCGGTGCAGTATGAAGCGGCAGGTGAGTTTCGGGTCGAAAGCGAAGAGTTTACTCAGCCGCTGAGCGAAGGGGTTTATCTGCTGACCGTATCGAGCGGCGGGCAGCAATGGCAGCAGCCTCTGGCGTTACAAGGCCTTGACGGGTTAACGCAGATCCAGCTTCACGATCGCGCCATTACGCTCACTTCGCCGCAGGTGTCTCCTGCTTGCCCCAAACCCTGGCTTGAGCAAACGCTGCTTAATCGCAGCGACTATAGCCAGATTTGGTGGGCAAAAAGCGACCAGCTGACGCTGATACCCTGGCCTGCGAAGCCTGCCGAAAGCGTATGGGCCACGGTGGCCGTGGTCAGTGCGGAAAATCGGGGCAGCGTGGCGGTAAGAACCGAACACCGCCTCGCCGGTCCGCTGGCAACGATGAAAAACTAAGGCCTATACCGCTATCCTGACATTCCTCTGACAATCGACGCCCGCTAACCGGCAATACTGCAGCCTCTTTCGTTACTGAGGTATTTGTCATGAAACTCAAAGCACTTTGGGCAGGACTGGCGCTGCTCTCTGGTTCCGCCTTTGCCATGGACAGCATCGCCTTCTGGAATTCGCCGCAGCACGGAGGCAACAGCTTTAACCGTCTGCCGCCCGATCAAGCCTATTTCACCGCTCTCAAAGGCTACGGTGCCAGTTGGGTAAGGCTTTCGTGGGACAAATGGCGACCGGAACAACGTGATTTTTTGCTGGGTAATGCCGACAACTATCGGAGGCTGATGACGCAGGATCTCCGCATCCTCAAAGAGACGCTGGCGCGTGCTCACGCCGCCGGACTTAAAGTGGTTATTACGCCGCTGTCGCTGCCCGGTATGCGCTGGGCGCAAAACAATGATGGCCGCTTTGACGACCGGCTGTGGCAGGATAAACGTTACTGGCAGCAAAGCGCGCAGTTCTGGCGTGACCTTGCCGGACAGCTAAAAGATAACCCGGCGATTGCCGCCTACAACCTGATCAATGAGCCTGCGCCGGAGAAGCGGGCTGGTCTCCCCGAACACGCCTCGCTGGAGGAAATGAAGGCCTGGTACAAAGCGCACCAGGGCACGGCCAGAGACTTGCCAGAGTTCTATCAAACCGTGATCAACGCGATTCGCGAAGTGGATAAGACGACGCCCATCATGGTGGATAGCGGCTGGTACGCCGCCGCCGACAGCTTTAGCTACTGGCCTTCCGCCCTGAGTGACGATCGCGTGCTTTACAGTTTTCATATGTACGAACCCTACGACGCGACCAGCGCGCCAAACCTCAAACGCCTGAAGCCGTATGTCTATCCCGGCGTTGTCCCTTTTGGCGGTAAGCAGGAAAAATGGAACGGAGAGCGCGTGGCCGGGTATCTGCAGCAGCCATTCTGGTGGGCTAAGCAGCGAGGGGTGGCGCAGAATCGTATGGTGGCGGGGGAGTTTGGCTGTATGCGCCAGTTGGCCGGGTGTCGCCAGTATCTCGAGGATGTCCTCAGCGCGCTGGATAAAACACAGGCGCACTGGGCATTCTACAGCTTTCGCGAAGATGCCTGGGACGGCATGGATTATGAGCTGGGAAAAAGGAAAGTGCCCTGGTCGTACTGGCAGGCGATGGATGAACATAAGCCGGACACTTTACCGCGCCATGCCACGCCTGAGTTTGAGCCGATTAGCCGCCGACTGGGGCCGTCGACGCGTTAAGTTATGCGTTACGTTAAGATGAGTGATTTGAGATTTTTTGAATCATAACACCTAATTCAATGTGGGCCGTCCGCTTTATTATGCTATGTTTTTTCTCTGAAATTCCCATAGCGGCAATGAGGCAGGATGAGCAGCAAACTCGACACTTTTATTCAGCAGGCCGTCAGCGCCGTGCCCATCAGCGGCACGTCGCTGATTGTCTCTTTGTACGGCGATGCGCTGGCTCATCGAGGCGGCGAAATCTGGCTGGGTAGCCTCGCGGCGATGCTGGAGCCTTTGGGATTCGGTGAGCGTTTTGTGCGCACGTCGCTTTTTCGCCTCAATAAAGAGGGCTGGCTGGACGTGGAGCGAGTGGGGCGCCGCAGTTTTTATCGCCTGACCGATATGGGCCAAAGAATGACCCGCCGCGCTGAGTCGAAAATTTATCGCGCCGGACAGCCGGCCTGGGATGGAAAGTGGCTGCTGCTGCTTTCCGAAGGGTTGGAAAAAACCACGCTGCAACAGGTGAAAAAACAGCTCATCTGGCAGGGTTTTGGGGCGCTCGCGCCGAACCTGATGGCTTCGCCCTCGCAAAACCTCGCGGATATCCAAAGCCTGCTCCATGAGGCAGGCGTGGCTGAGCAGGTCATCTGTTTTGAGGCTGAATCCCCGCTGCAAACGTCCCGCGCAGCGCTGAGATCCCGCGTGGAAGAGTGCTGGTTGCTGACCGACAAAAACGAACGTTACGCTGAATTTATCAACTCTTTTCGCCCGCTTTTACCGCTGCTGCGTGAGGCGGGAAACGATGAGCTAACGCCGCAGCGCTGTTTTCACATTCAGCTGCTGCTGATCCACTTCTACCGCCGTGTCGTGCTGAAAGATCCGCTGTTGCCGGATGAACTGCTGCCGCCGCACTGGCTGGGGCAGAATGCCCGCCAGCTGTGCATCAATATCTATCAGCGGGTCGCCGCCGGCGCGCTTACCTACGTCAGCGAGCTGGGCGAAACCTCGGTGGGCGACTTGCCCGCCCCGGTGGGCGGTTACCAGAAGCGATTCGGTGGACTCAACCCCTAAAATAAGGAGCCCGTATGTCAATTTATCAGATTGATGGCCTGACGCCTGTCGTCCCGGAAGACAGCTATGTTCACCCGACGGCGGTGCTGATCGGCGACGTTATTCTCGGGCACCGCGTTTACATTGGCCCCAATGCTAGCCTGCGCGGTGATTTTGGGCGGATTATCGTCGAAGACGGAGCGAATGTGCAGGACAACTGCGTGATGCACGGTTTTCCTGAACAGGACACCGTTGTTGAACAGGATGGCCACATCGGGCACGGCGCCATTCTGCACGGCTGCCGGATTGGCAAAAATGCGCTGGTGGGCATGAACGCGGTGATCCTGGATGGGGCACAAATTGGTGAGAATTCGATTGTCGGCGCCGCGGCTTTTGTTAAAGGCAAGGCGGAATTTCCGGCGAATACGATGATTATCGGCAGCCCGGCGAAAGCGATACGTGAATTACGGCCTGAAGAGCTGGCCTGGAAGAAACAGGGCACGAAGGAGTACCAGGATTTAGTGATTCGCTGCCAGCAAACGATGCATCAGGTGGAGCCGCTGCGGGAGGTTGAGGCGGGGCGGAAGCGTCTGGTGTTTGAGGATTTGCATCAGCCTAAGAATAGCTGTTAATTCCCCTCACCCCGGCCCTCTCCCCAAAGGGGCGAGGGAGAAAGCGGACCTGGAGAATAGTGTTTTTCCCCTCTCCCCTTTGGGGAGAGGGCAAGGGTGAGGGCCAGTCACCCAGAGCAAATCTTACGCAGCAACGATGCTGTCGATAGCCGCTTTCGCGTCAGTCTGTGCTTTAGCCGCTACTTCCGGGCCATAGCCAAAGCCTTCGGCAAACACGTAATTCACGTCGGTGATCCCGATGAAGCCCAGGAACACGTTCAGGTAAGGCACCAGCAGATCGGTTGGGGTGTCTTTGTGGATCCCGCCGCGGCTGGTCACAACCAGAGCACGTTTACCGGTTACCAGGCCTTCAGGGCCTTTCTCGGTGTAGCGGAAGGTCACGCCAGCGCGAGCCACCAGGTCGAAATAGTTTTTCAGCTGGGTAGGGATGTTGAAGTTATACATTGGCGCGTTGAAGACAATCACGTCGTGCGCTTTCAGTTCGGCAATCAGTTCATCAGACAGCGCCAGAGCTTCCTGCTGACGTGGGGTCAGCGCGGCATCGGAAGGGCGCAGAGCACCGACCAGTTCACCATCCAGCACTGGAATTGGGTTTGCTGCCAGGTCACGAACGGTGATTTCGTCAGCGCTGTGTTTTTCACGCCATTGTTCAACAAAATAGTCGGACAGTTGGTTGGACTGAGAGTAACCTGCCAGGATGCTGGATTTCAGAACTAATACTTTGCTCATGGGGGGATTCCTTAGTGTTTGGTCAGTCGGACAGTGTGCCCGTTCGTTAGGACTTACTGTATTCACAATCCGATGACAGAGATAGCGCAATATATCGAACCCTATATTCGAATTTATTGAACAAGGCGCTCGAAATCGGGGTGTGGTAAAATAGCGGAAATTGACGCCGTGACTTATCCGGTTGTGCCCGGTAGCGAAATAACGATAGATAAAATGGAAATGACAAAACCCTCGCTGTCCTCTTTGTTCGCCCGTCTTGACGGGCTGATGCTCCGCGACAGACAACGCTTTTCTCGCCGCCTGCACGGCGCGAAGAAAATTAAAAATGCTGACGCTCAGCAGGCCTTATTCGACACGCTGGCCGCAGAAATTGACGCCGCAGCGGGCAAAGTACAGCTGCGTGAAGCCGCGCGCCCGGCGATTACCTACCCTGAAAATCTTCCGGTCAGCCAGAAGAAACAGGACATTCTGAACGCCGTGCGCGACCACCAGGTGGTGATCGTGGCGGGTGAAACTGGCTCCGGCAAAACCACTCAGCTGCCAAAAATTTGTATGGAGCTGGGGCGCGGTGTTAAAGGGCTGATCGGCCACACACAGCCTCGCCGTCTGGCGGCGCGTACCGTGGCTAACCGTATTGCGGAAGAGCTACAAACCGAACCCGGCGGCTGCGTAGGTTATAAAGTGCGTTTCTCCGACCACGTCGGCGACAACACGATGGTCAAACTGATGACGGACGGGATCCTGCTGGCGGAAATTCAGCAGGACAGGCTGTTGATGCAGTACGACACCATCATCATCGATGAAGCGCACGAACGCAGCCTGAATATCGACTTTCTGCTGGGTTACCTGCGTGAACTGCTGCCGAAGCGGCCCGATCTTAAAATCATTATTACCTCGGCGACTATCGATCCGGAGCGTTTCTCGCGCCACTTCAATAACGCGCCAATTATCGAAGTGTCAGGCCGCACTTACCCGGTGGAAGTGCGCTATCGCCCGATGGTGGAAGACAATGACGA
Organism: Cedecea sp. Ae19-4; assembly: GCF_059801165.1. Lineage (NCBI taxonomy): Bacteria > Pseudomonadati > Pseudomonadota > Gammaproteobacteria > Enterobacterales > Enterobacteriaceae > Cedecea > Cedecea sp. Ae19-4. Next base: position 1,330,448 of record NZ_JBCHWG010000001.1, read on the forward strand.
TGTCGATCGCGATCAGCTGCAGGCGATTTTCGACGCGGTGGATGAGCTGGGCCACGAAAGTTCGGGCGATATCCTGATCTTTATGAGCGGCGAGCGTGAAATTCGCGACACCGCTGATGCGCTATCTAAGCTCAACCTGCCGCATACGGAAATTCTGCCGCTCTATGCGCGTCTGTCCAACAGCGAGCAGAACCGCGTTTTCCAGGCGCACGTCGGGCGGCGCATTGTGCTGGCGACCAACGTCGCGGAAACCTCGCTGACGGTGCCGGGGATTAAATACGTTATCGACCCAGGTACGGCACGTATTAGCCGCTACAGCTACCGCACTAAGGTTCAGCGCCTGCCGATTGAGCCCGTGTCTCAGGCTTCGGCCAACCAGCGTAAAGGCCGCTGTGGCCGCGTATCAGAAGGGATCTGTATTCGTCTTTATTCCGAAGATGATTTCCTGTCGCGCCCGGAATTTACCGACCCGGAAATTCTGCGCACCAACCTGGCGTCGGTCATTCTGCAAATGACGGCGCTGGGCCTGGGGGATATTCAGGCGTTTCCGTTCGTAGAGGCGCCGGACAAGCGCAACATTCAGGACGGCGTGCGCCTGCTTGAAGAGCTGGGCGCCATTACCAGCGATGAAGACCATAGCGTTTACAAACTGACGGCCTCTGGCCGCCAGCTTTCGCAGCTGCCCGTCGATCCGCGCCTTGCCAAAATGGTGCTGGAAGCGCAGAAATTTGGCTGCGTGCGTGAGGTGATGATCATTACCTCCGCGCTGTCGATTCAGGATCCGCGCGAGCGGCCGATGGATAAACAGCAGGCATCTGACGAGAAACATCGCCGCTTCCACGACAAAGAGTCTGATTTCCTGGCCTACGTGAATCTGTGGAATTACCTCGGCGAGCAGCAAAAAGCACTCTCTTCGAACCAGTTCCGCCGCCAGTGCAAGCTGGACTTCCTCAACTACCTGCGCGTCCGCGAATGGCAGGATATTTACACCCAGCTGCGCCAGGTGGTGAAAGAGCTTGGCCTGCCGGTGAACAGCGAGCCGGGGGACTTCCGCTCGGTGCACTCGGCGCTGCTGACGGGGCTGTTGTCCCACATCGGGCAAAAGGACACGGAAAAGCAGGAATACACCGGGGCGCGCAACGCCAGATTTTCCATCTTCCCTGGCTCGGGCTTATTTAAAAAGCCGCCGAAGTGGACGATGGTAGCCGAGCTGGTGGAAACCAGCCGCCTGTGGGGGCGCATTGCCGCCCGGATAGACCCGGAGTGGATTGAGCCGCTGGCACAGCATCTGATTAAGCGCTCCTACAGCGAACCGCACTGGGAGAAAGCCCAGGGCGCGGTAATGGCGCAGGAAAAAGTGACTCTGTATGGCCTGCCGATTGTGGCGGCGCGGAAAGTGAATTACAGCGATATCGATCCGGCGCTGTGCCGTGAGCTGTTTATTCGTCATGCGCTGGTTGAAGGCGACTGGCAAACCCGTCACGCGTTCTTCCGCGATAACCTCAAGCTGCGGGCGGAAATCGAAGATCTGGAGCATAAATCCCGCCGCCGCGACATCCTGGTGGATGACGAAACGCTGTTTGAGTTTTATGACCAGCGCATCGCCCATGATGTAATTTCCGCACGCCACTTCGACAACTGGTGGAAAAAGACCAGCCGCGAAACGCCGGATCTGCTGAACTTTGAAAAAAATATGCTGATCAGGGAAGGCGCGGAGCAGGTCAGCAAGTTGGACTATCCGAACTTCTGGCATCAGGGCAACCTCAAGCTGCGGCTGACCTATCAGTTTGAACCAGGCGCTGACGCCGACGGCGTGACGGTGCATATCCCGCTGCCGCTGCTGAACCAGGTTGAAGAGTCTGGTTTTGAGTGGCAAATCCCAGGCGTGCGCCGCGAGCTGATTATTGCCCTGATCAAATCGCTGCCGAAGCCGGTGCGCCGCAATTTTGTGCCGGCCCCGAACTATGCGGAGGCGTTTTTAGGCCGGGCTACGCCGCTGGAACTGCCGCTGCTGGACAGCCTGGAGCGCGAATTCCGCCGCATGGTGGGCGTCACCATAGACCGGGAAGACTGGCACTGGGATCAGGTACCCGATCACCTAAAAATGACCTTCCGCGTGGTGGACGAGCACAACAAGAAGCTCAAAGAGGGCAAAAACCTCAGCGAGCTGAAAGGCGGCCTGAAGGATAAAGTGCAGCAGACGCTGTCCGCCGTGGCGGATGACGGCATCGAGCAGAGCGGGCTGCACATCTGGAGCTTCGGCTCGCTGCCGGAAAGCTATGAGCAGAAACGCGGCAATTACCGGATGAAAGCCTTCCCGGCGCTGGTGGATGAAAAAGAGAGCGTGGCGATTAAGCTGTTTGATAACCCGCTCGAACAGCAGCAGGCGATGTGGCGCGGGCTGCGCCGTCTGCTGTTGCTGAATATCCCGTCGCCGGTGAAATATCTGCACGAAAAGCTGCCGAACAAAGCCAAGCTGGGTCTTTATTTTAACCCGTACGGCAAGGTGCTTGAGCTTATCGACGACTGCATTTCCTGCGGTATTGATAAGCTGATTGCGCAAAACGGCGGGCCGGTCTGGAGTGAAGAAGGCTTTGCCGCACTACACGAGAAAGTGCGCGCCGAGCTGAACGACACGGTGGTTGAGATTGCTAAGCAGGTGGAGCAGATCCTCACGGCGGTGTTTAACATCAACAAACGGCTGAAAGGGCGCGTGGACATGACCATGGCGCTTGGCCTGTCGGATGTTAAGGCGCAGATGAGCGGCCTGGTCTACCGAGGTTTTGTCACCGGCAACGGCTATAAACGCCTCGGCGACACGCTGCGTTATCTGCAGGCAATCGAAAAACGGCTGGAAAAAATGGCTATCGATCCGCACCGCGATCGCGCGCAGATGCTCAAGGTGGAAAGCGTGCAGCAGGCCTGGCAGCAGTGGCTGAACAAGCTGCCGCCGGCCAGCCGCGAAAACGAAGAGGTGCAGGAGGTCCGCTGGATGATCGAGGAGCTGCGCGTCAGTTATTTTGCTCAGCAACTTGGTACCCCGTACCCGATTTCCGATAAGCGTATTTTGCAGGCCATGGAGCAGGTCGCACTTTGAACCCAGGCCCTTTCCTCAGGAAAGGGCCTGCCGCTATTTCACTCTTGCCAGCGTAAAACCATCCCAGCCTTTACTGCCGACCGTTTGGAGTGCGGTGGCAGAAAGGCGCGGGTTGTTGCCCATCAGGTCAATGAAGGTGCGTACACCCTGGACACGGTCATCAGTGCTTTCGGGGTTGGCAACCTCGCCGTCGCGGACCACGTTATCACCGATGATTAACGTCCCGGGACGCGAATATTTCAATGCCCACTCCAGATAAACCGGGTTGTTCGGCTTATCGGCATCAATAAAAATCACATCGAACGGTGCGTCGTGGCCTAAACCGGCCAGCGTTTCTGCCGCTGGGCCAACATGCAGGTCAATCTGTTTTTCCAGCCCGGCAAGCTGAATGTTCCTTTGCGCAACTTCGGCATGATGAGGGTCGGCTTCAAGGGTGATTAGCTTCCCGTCAGCGGGCAATGCTCTTGCCATCCAGACGGAGCTGTACGCGCCCAGCGTCCCAATTTCCAGAATCTTTCTCGCGCCGGTCATCTCCACCAGCAATTGCAGAAATTTTCCCTGGTTCGGGGCCACATCGTGGGCAGGCAGCCCGGCGGCATGATTATTGGCCAGAATTTGCTGGAAAACAGCATCGGAAGGGGTCAGGGAATGAACGAGGTACTCATCAACATCGGACCATTTTTTCTGCATCGCTTACTCCATGTTTAGAGATAACGTTTTCCCTCTCGCTTTGCGGGAGAGGGAATGGGATATCCGATCAGGCAATACGCTGCGTATGCTCCGCTTCGCTGCGGGTGATTTTCACCGGCACGGATTTTGACGTCGGCGTGCCCGTCCCGTCCCCGACGCTGCCGAGCGGCACCAGCGGGTTGGTTTCCGGGTAATAGGCCGCGAGATTACCACGCGGGATATCATAGGCCACCAGCTTAAAGCCGCTAACTTTACGGGTGATACCGTCATGCCAGATGGTTTCTATATCAACCTTATCGCCATCGTTCAGACCGAGCTCACCCATATCATCAGGATGAATAAACAGGATTTCACGCTGGCCGTACACGCCGCGATAACGATCGTCGAGGCCGTAAATCGTGGTGTTGTACTGGTCGTGAGAGCGCAGCGTTTGCAGCGTGAACGGGGCTTCCACACCTTGCCACAGCGAATCCGGCAGCGGGGCATTGCTGAACTCAGCCTTGCCGCTTGGCGTATTAAAGCGCAGTTCTGCCGCCGCGTTGCCCAGGTAGAATCCCCCTGGCTCTTCGCAGCGCTGATTGAAATCTTTAAAGCCAGGTAATGTGGCGGCGATGTGATCGCGAATCAGGTTGTAGTCGTCGGCCAGCGCCAGCCAGTCCAGTTTGCTTCTGCCCAGAACGGCATCAGCGATGCTGGCCACAATCGCGGTTTCAGAGCGCTGGGTGTCCGCAATCGGCTTGCCGATGCCTTCGGAGGCGTGAACCATGCTAAAGGAGTCTTCGACGGTGACAAACTGGCGGCCAGAAACCTGCATGTCTTCTTCGGTACGGCCAAGCGTCGGCAGGATCAGCGAGGCTTTACCCGGCACCAGATGGCTGCGGTTCAGCTTGGTGCTGATGAACACGGTCAGGCCGCAGCGGCTGATGGCCTCTTCCGTGCGCGGGCTGTCCGGCGCCGCAGCGGCGAGGTTGCCGCCAAGCGCAATCAGCACTTTGATTTCGTCGCGCAGCATCGCAGCCAGGGCTTCAACGGTATTGTGGCCATGTTCGCGCGGAGGCGTAAAATCAAAGTGTTTGGCCAGGTTATCGAGCAGGCTTACCGGCGGCTTTTCATCGATCCCCATCGTGCGGTTGCCCTGCACGTTACTGTGGCCGCGCACGGGGCAAAGGCCCGCACCCGGACGGCCTAAATGGCCGCCCAGCAGCTGCAGGTTAACGATTTCCCGCACGGTATTCAGCGAGTGTTTGTGCTGGGTGATGCCCATAGCCCAGGTGAAAATCACCCGTTTTGAATGCTGCCAGATAGCCGCGGCGTCGCGAAGCTGGAGTTCGCTCAGGCCGGACTGCCGGGTAATTTTCTCCCAGCTGGTTTCATCGATGGCGGTAAACCAGGCTTCAACGCCGTGGGTATGGGCATCGATAAACGCCAGGTCAAACACGCCGTCTTCACCTTCGGTGATGAGGCGACGATGGGTTTCCAGCAGGGCTTTTGCCATGCCGCGTACCGCCGCCATGTCGCCGCCCAGATTTGGCTGGTAGTAGTTGGTGCTGATGGTGCCCGCCAGCGGGGTGATCACTTCCAGCGGTTTTTGCGGATCGGCGAAGCGTTCCAGGCCGCGCTCGCGCAGCGTATTGAAGGTGACTATTTGCGCCCCGTTTTCTGCCGCATGGCGCAGGCTGTGCAGCATTCGCGGGTGGTTGGTGCCGGGATTCTGACCAAACACAAAAATGGCATCGGCTTTGTCGAAATCATCCAGCCGAATAGTGCCTTTCCCGACGCCGATACTGCGTTTTAGCCCGCTGCCGCTGGCTTCATGGCACATGTTTGAGCAATCCGGGAAATTGTTTGTACCCAGCATGCGGCCAAAAAGTTGGTAAAGATAAGAGGCCTCATTGCTGGCGCGGCCGGAGGTGTAAAGTTCAATCTGGTTGGGGTTATTCATCGCCTGAATATGTTGCGCAATCAGGCTCAGCGCGCTGGCCCAACTGATAGGCTCGTAGCGATCGGTTTGTGGATTGTAGCTGAGCGGTTCAGTCAGGCGGCCCTGATATTCAAGGAAGTAGTCGCTTTGCTGATAGAGTTTGCTGACGCTGTGCTGGGCAAAAAAATCGCTGTCGATAAAGCGGCGAGTCGCTTCCCAGGTGACGGCTTTGGCGCCATTTTCGCAGAAGCTAAAGGTGCTTTTGTTATCATCCCCCCAGGCGCAGCCCGGGCAATCAAAGCCTTTGGCTTTGTTCATGCGCATCAGGTTGCGCAGGTTTTTCAGGGCATGTTTGCTGTCGATGACGAAGCGGGTGGTCGCTTCGAGAGAACCCCAGCCGCCCGCTGCGGCCTGGTAAGGCTTAATCGCCGATTTGAATTTCATATGGCAGGTGTCACTTGTTATGGTTGATTGCGCAATAACACAGATGAGTTGCTTACCTTTAGTTTACTCCTGATTAACATTTGTGGAAGCGCTAACGTCAATCGGCCATCAACGAAACGGCCAGGATTCACGGCAGCAGGCTGTTAAAATGCCTTGCATTAATGCCAATCAATGAAGGGAATACTGATGTTGTATGCCAGTGATATTAGGGATATTGAAGAGCTGCAGCGCGTTGAGACAGCCGCTGCGCACCGTTTTCTTACCGTGCCCGAACTGGCTTTTTTAGCCTCCGCTGGGGTAACGAGCAAGCAGACTCACGCCTCTGCCATCGAAAATAAGCTCGCCTGGAAGGTCGTCGGGAGCGACGGCAGGATCCAGGGTTTTTGCTACTGCGAGCGGCACGAGGATTCGCTTTATCTGGCGGAGATATCTACCCACCCGGATTTTCAGCGTCAGGGCGTAGGGGCTATGCTGCTGGCTGAGGTCAAACGCATGGGGCAGGCGCTTGGCGTAAGCCAAATCACGCTGACAACTTACAGAGATGTGAGCTGGAATGGCCCCTGGTATGTACGCCACGGTTTTGTCGTTATAAATGATGCAGAGTTAACGCCGGCGCTTGCTTGCTGCCTTGCGCACCAGCGCGAAGAAGGCCTGATGATTTTACCCCGTTGCGCAATGCGGTATTTACTCGGGGAGGGGAAGCCCCCGGTCGGTAAACCATTTTTGTAGCCGCGTGAGCTGGCGGATGTGGTAGCCGATGGCCAATTCTTCGTACAGCGTCGAGGGAGGCGTCAGCGGCGCGACATCGGGTCTGCCGCTCAGGATGGCCCGTCGTGCCTGACGCCAGGCCCGTTGTTTCATCTCAATTTCATCTGGCCTTGTTACCCGATGTTTACTCACGGTCATAGTCTGCCTACTTATTGTGAGGCGCGATTATACCCTGCAAAGCCGTCAATATGTTGTCCGATCTCCACGTGTGTTAATTTTCGTTCAAAAAAATCTAGTCTTGTCATAATGTTGCGTAATAATTACCCAGCAGACGCGCGATATATTCTGTCAATGGCTGACACGACCTGTCATTTGTTCGCGCTAACATTCCTGACACCGACTTGCAGGAGAAACACTCATGACCCCCCCCGAAAAAAGCACGCAGCTTGCCAACAGAATTGCCGGTATTTTTTGTGAAATGCTGAGCTGTGAGCGCGTGTCCCGTCATCAACTGGCCAGTAAATTTGGCGTAAGCGAACGGACGATATACCGGGATCTCCGGCGGCTAAGCAACTATGTTTATCATGTGGGGGACGATCAGTATGCCCTCAGCCTGGAAGTCACCCAGCAACTGGAAAACTATCTGCAACGAGTGAAGCGGGAAAAATGATCGGCTACAGGCGATAACGGGCTTAAAGCTTCATGGCTCCGCCGCCGATAATGCGATAAATTATTCTTTTTATTAACAAAATAACCACAATTAACTCAAGGGTAAGATGCGTACTGAAAGCTTAACTGATATCGCCTATCGTCACTTTGTGGAGAGCGTAAAAGATTACGCTATCTACATGCTGAACGTTGATGGCACCGTAGCCACCTGGAACGAGGGGGCGCTGCGAGCAAAGGGATATCTGCGCGAGGAGATTGTGGGGCAGTTTTTTGGCGTTTTCTACAGCGATGCGGAGCAAAAAAACGGGCTGCCCGAGCGTAATCTGAATATCGCACTTAAAAATGGAAAATTTGAAGGGGAAGGCTGGCGCTATCGCAAGGATGGCAGCCGGTTTTGGGCTCATGTGGTGATTGATGCCATCTATGATGAGCATCACACGTTGTTGGGCTATGCCAAAATTACGCGGGATATTAGCGAGCAGAAGGTCGTGATCGACAAAATCTCGTGGCTTGCTCGCTACGATGCCCTGACCGGGCTCCCTAACCGAGTCGAATTCTTCAGTTTTGTGGAGAAACTGTTCGCTGAGTCTGACTATAACCACATTGCTATTTGCACGGTTGATCTCGATAAATTCAAAGAGATCAACGATACCGAAGGGCATCTGGTGGGTGACCAGCTTTTGCAGCGGGTTTCGTCCTCAGTGCTTAAAGCGATGGAAAAAGATGAGATAGTTGCCCGCTTTGGTGGCGACGAATTTGTCGCCGCGAAGCCTTACAACCACGACGACGAACTGCGTAATTTCACCGAGCGCTTGCACAGCTGTTTTGTCGGCAAACAGATTTTTGCCCACAGCGAAATTACCGTTAGCGCCAGTATCGGCGTGGCGGTTTACCCGGATGACGCCACGGACATCAATACGCTTATCAGCAATTCAGATCTGGCGATGTACCGTGCCAAAGCTAATCTGGATAACAAGATCTGCTGGTATGAAAAAGACATGGACGAAAAAACGCGGCTGCGTAACCTGATGGCCGCGGATATTCGCCGTGGGATCAAAGAAGGGCAGTTCTTCATTCATTACCAGGAGAAACGCTCGCTGAAAGATAAGGCGATTACCGGCTATGAAGCGCTGCTTCGCTGGAATCACCCGGAGCAAGGACTGATTCCCCCTGATGAATTTATCCCTATTGCCGAGGAAAGCGGGGCCATTGTTCCGCTGGGCTATTGGGTGATTGAAACGGTATGTAAAGAGTCGCTTGCCAACAAGCTGGACAAAAAAATCTCGATCAATATTTCTCCAGTGCAGCTGCGTAATCTCAGCTTTATCGACAATGTCCGTGACATTCTCATGCGAACGGCGTGGCCAATAACGCTGCTTGAGTTTGAGGTGACGGAGACGGCGTTCATCATTAATAAAAAGCTGACGTTTAATATCCTGCATCAGTTCCAGAAAATGGGGATCAGCATTGCGCTGGATGATTTTGGTACCGGATATTCTTCTTTGAGCACGCTGCGGGAATTCCATTTTGACGTCATCAAGCTGGATCGCAGCTTCCTGACGAACGTTGAAAGTAACTTCCAGGCGCGTTCCTTCGTTCGGGCGATCATTTCGCTCGGCAACTCCATCAATACGCCGCTAATCGCCGAAGGAGTGGAAACCAACGAGCAGCTACGTATTCTGGAGGAAGAAGGGTGTACCGAAATTCAGGGCTTCCTGTTTGGACAGCCGGTTGATATCAAAAATATTCATCGCTGAAAGGGCGGCAGAACAGCGGCTGGTACAAACCTGTGATCCACTTAACTCTCCGGGACTTCTGTGAGCTTCATTAACGCAAATCTGTGACGTGGCGCGTAATGTTTTTCTGCGCCGGGGCCGATGACCTTTGAAGGGAATTCCCCATACAAAGAGAGTCACGGACATGTCGATAAAAACTCTGACCCCACAAAACGGCGTGCGCTTCTGGCATCACATCCGGCTGGTGCCGCTGTTTTCCTCTATCCTCGGCGGCATTCTGCTGCTGTTTGCGCTATGCATCGGTTTCGCCAGCTATTTTCTCATTCAGAGTGACCGTGCGCTTCAGGACGTCACCGAAGAAATCCAGGTGCGAATGGGGCTGGCGGACAGCGCCAACCACCTGCGTACGGCACGTATCAATCTGATCAACGCCGGAGCCGCAAGCCGCGTGGCGGATATGGATCAGGTTAAGCAGAACGTGGCCAATGCCGAAGGGCTTATCAAACAGGCGCAGGCTGGCTTCAGCGCCTATATGGCCCGCAAGGTAAAAACGCAGGCAGACCAGGCACTGGACAAAGTGCTGCAGGATGACTTTGCCGCCTACCTTGAAAAAGGGATGAAGCCAATGCTGAAGTTCGCCAAAAACGGCATGTTTGAGGCGATCATCACCCATGAAAGCGAAGTGGTGCGCAAGCTGGACGGCGATTACGATGCCAAACTGCAGCAGGCCGTCAATATTCGCACCGACCGCGCAAACGCCCTGAGAGAACAGGCCGACAGCCGCACCCGCACCAGCGTGGCGTTGATGGCCGGGGCCTTTGCGATTGCGCTGTTTATGACCGTGTTCACCTTCATCATGCTACGTCGCGTGGTGATTGGCCCGCTGCAGCGCGCCGCGAAGCGAATCGAGCACATCTCCGGGGGGGATTTGACGCTGCCAGCAGAGGCGACCGGCAACAGCGAAATTGGCAAACTCAGCCAGCACCTGCAGCATATGCAGCAGCAACTGGTCAGCACAGTCAGCACGGTGCGCGAAGGTGCCGAGGCTATCTATCAGGGCTCGAGTGAAATTTCCGCCGGCAATACCGATCTCTCTTCCCGCACCGAGCAGCAGGCGGCGGCCATTGAACAGACCGCCGCCAGCATGGAGCAGTTGACCGCCACGGTGAAACAAAACGCCGACAACGCCCACCACGCGACAAAGCTTGCGGAAGATGCCTCCCAGAAAGCCAGCGACGGCGGGCGTATTGTGTCGGGCGTGGTCAGCACCATGGACAACATTTCAGCCAGTTCGAAGAAAATCTCTGAGATCACCGCGGTGATTAACAGCATCGCTTTCCAGACCAACATTCTGGCGCTGAACGCCGCTGTGGAAGCGGCAAGGGCGGGGGAACAGGGGCGAGGTTTCGCCGTGGTGGCAAGCGAGGTGCGAACGCTGGCACAGCGTAGCGCCCAGGCGGCAAAAGAGATCGAGGGGCTTATCAGCGAATCCGTGTCGCTGATCGACAGCGGCTCCCGCCAGGTGGAGCAGGCCGGTACCACCGTGACCGGGATTGTGGAAGCCGTTCGCCGCGTGACCGATATTATGCTGGAAATTGCCGCCGCTTCGGATGAGCAAAGCCGGGGCATTCAGCAGGTTGGGCAGGCGATACACGAAATGGATAACGTCACGCAGCAAAATGCCTCACTGGTGGAGGAGGCGTCAGCCGCCGCCGTTTCTCTGGAAGAGCAGGCCGCTCGCCTGACGGAGGCGGTCGGTACCTTCCGGCTGACGACAAGCTTCGCCGCTGCGCCGCAAAAACATCCCGTTATTTCGTCTCCAACATCTGCCCCGCCGCGCCCGGCGACGGCGTCTGCCGATAACTGGGAAACTTTCTGATTTACCTCTCGCGGCTCAGCAATGGGCCGCCTCTCACTTCTTTTAGTTTCGCTCCGCACGCTGTTGCGCCATGCCTTTAGAATCAGTAAGGTGTGCGCAAATTGACGAAATAGCCGGAAAAAACATGAGTTCAAAAGATCCGCTGCACGGCGTGACGCTTGAAGCGTTGCTTAACGCTCTGGTCGAACGTTACGGCTGGGCCGAAATGGCGCGGCAGGTAAATATCAACTGCTTTAAAAGCGATCCCACCATTAAGTCCAGCCTGAAGTTCCTGCGCCGTACGCCCTGGGCGCGCAAAGAAGTGGAAGAGATGTACATCGCCTCTCTGGATGAGCCTGAGACCGAAAACGACTTACCTGCGGACAGCCCCTGGGCTAACTGGCAGGCCAAAAATAAGGAATAATCATGCTAACCGGCCTGAATCACCTGACGCTTGCGGTGCGCGATCTGGCGCGGAGTCTGGCGTTTTATCAAAGCCTGCCGGGCATCAGGCTGCATGCGCGCTGGGACGCCGGGGCTTATCTTTCCTGCGGTGACTTATGGCTGTGTCTTGCTCTGGACGCAAAGGCCGGTGAGCGGCCCGCGCATTATACCCACTACGCGTTCAGCGTGAGCGCAGAGGCCTTTCCCCGAACGGTTAAGGCGCTGGAACAGCAAGGCGCGCGGGTCTGGAAAGACAACCGCAGCGAAGGGCATTCCTTCTACTTTCTTGACCCGGACAACCACCAGCTTGAGCTGCACGTCGGGGATTTAGCCAGTCGGCTTACGGCCTGCCGGGCAAAACCTTATCAGGGTATGACTTTTCAGGGCGTTGGCCTGACGGTGCGGCATGCCTCGCTGGAGGAGATCCTCGCGCTTTACCACCGCCTGCCCGAATTTGATGATTGTAAAAGCGTGGCGGATCTTCAGACTCGTCTCGCAACGAACCAAACCAGCCAGCTTATCGCCTGTGTCAACGGCGTTCCCGCCGGGTTTAAGCTCGGCTACGCGCTCGGTGAGACGGCGTTTTACAGCTGGCTCGGCGGCGTTTTACCTGAGTTCAGGCGGGACGGCGTCGCTCAGGCTTTACTGGTCGAGCAGGAAAAATGGGCGATGGAACAGGGCTTCTGCACGCTGACCGTGAAAACTCGCAACAAATTTTGCGGCATGCTAATGATGCTGCTTAAAAACGACTATCAGCTTATTGAGATTGAGCCGAAGGGCGACACGGACGATTACCGCCTGCTGCTGCGCAAGTCGCTGGCAGCCTGAAACAGCCCTTTCAGTCGCATCTGATTGGCGTATAGCCTTGACCGGGCTAGGCTACACGCTGGTTTTTAACCGGGAGGATCCCGCTCATGATGACATCTCCAACCTTGAGTCAGCCGACAATTCAGGCCGTTAATACGCTCGGCCAGTGGCTGGCGCAAAGCGATTTTACAGGCGCGCCGCAGGCACAGGATGCCGATCTGATTATCCTGGCCGGTAACGCCGTGATCCCAACCCTCGAGGCCGCGTGTGAGTTTGCCGCCAACAGTGAAAAACCGCTGCTCATCGCCGGCGGCATAGGCCATTCCACAACATACCTCTACGCGGAAATTGCTCGCCACCCGCGCTACAACACGATTCCAACCACCGGCCGTGCCGAAGCGGCGATCATCCAGGACATTGCCCACCAGTTCTGGAAAGTCCCGAACGAGAAAATTATTACCGAAGAGAAATCGACCAACTGTGGGGAAAACGCGCGGTTTAGCGTGGAGAAAATGGCCGAACATGGCCTGAGCCCCGAGCGTGTGCTGATTATTCAGGATCCGACCATGCAGCGCCGCACCGTGGCGACTTTTGCTCGGGTTTGGCAGGGCGACGCGCAGGCGCCGGAATGGCTAAGCTGGCCCGGTGTGGCTCCTGAATTAGTCGAGGGAGAACAGGGCACTGTTTTTGCCGGAGAAGCTGAAGGTTTATGGCCGATTGAGCGCTACGTTTCGCTGGCGCTGGGTGAAATCCCTCGCTTACGTGACGACGCAACCGGCTATGGCCCGCAGGGGCGGGACTTTATCGTTCACGTCGATATTCCCCCGCATGTGATGGCCGCCTGGCATGCGCTCCAGCAGGACATGGCGCTAAGCGCATTGATTCGCCAGCGGGGGCTGTAATCCCTCGATCTTGCCCTGATAAACGTTATGGCTAAAAAATCACACGCTGAAACAAATTAACGCCCATAATATGTTGATGTTAATACTCTTTTAATGTTTCTTCGTTATCCTGGCATTCAACGTAATTTCAGGGCAGGGTCTCTCATGCGGACTAAATATACCTCGGTACAGATTTCGATCCACTGGCTGGTTTTTCTGCTGGTCGTGGGGGCTTATTGCGCCATGGAGCTGCGTGGCTTTGCCCCGCGCAGCTACCGGCCACTGATCAACGCCATTCATTTCACCTGCGGCATTTCCGTGCTGGGGTTGATGGTTGCCCGTCTGCTGGTTCGCATCAAATACCGCGCCCCGGCCATTGTGCCAAAGCCGCATCCGGCGGCGATCGGCATCTCTCATCTGGTCCACACGATTGTCTATCTGATGTTTATTGCGCTGCCGGTGCTGGGCTTCCTGGCAATGTACTATCGCGGCAGTGACTGGGTGGCCTTTGGGTTAAACATGCCGGTGGCGGCGGTGCCGGACGAAGACATGGAGTTTAGTCTCAAGTCCTGGCATGAACTCCTCGCCAACACCGGCTATTTCGTGATTGGCATCCACGCCTTCGGCGCGCTGTTTCACCATTACGTCTGGAAAGACAATACGCTGCTGCGGATGATGCCCGGCAAGCGCCAGCGGCCCTGAGCGCCAGCCGCTAGCCTTTTGAATACTGCCGGGGTGAGCAGCCCATCACCCGCTTAAAAGCTTTACCGAACGCGCTTTCAGATTCATACCCCAATGCCACCGCAATACGCGCCAGGGAATCACCCGACTGGCGCAGCCTGTCGCAGGCCAGCATCATGCGCCAGCGCGTCAGGTAATCGATAGCGGATGCGCCCGTCACCGCTTTGAACCGGGCGGCAAACGCCGACCGCGACATTCCCACGCGCTCAGCCAGTTTTTCCAGCGTCCAGTTGAAAGCGGGCTCTTTATGCATGCAGGTCAGGGCCAGACTAAGCTGTTTATCCGCCAGCGCATACAGCCAGCCCACGGCGGGTTGCTGAGCTAAGTGCAGCCTCAAAGCCTGAATCAGCAGCATCCACGCAAGCTGCTGAATAATAAGCGCGCTACCGGGGCGAGGCTGGCGGACTTCATCGGACATTTGATCCAGCGCCCAGCGCATGGCGGCCTTACTTTCAGGTTTCTGAATGCAGACCACCGGCGGCAAAGAACTCAGCAGCAGATCGGCCGCTTCCCCGCTCAGCACAAAATGGCCGCCGACCAGGAAACAGCTTTCCTGCTGGCCGGGGACAACGTCAGGCCCCAGCTTGCCCGCCTGGCGCAGCGTGTAGAAATCTACAGGTGCGGCATCAAGCCCGGTCGCGAGGCAAAAAGGCGGCCCCGGCGGCAGGAGATAACAGTCCCCCGCCTGTAGCAGCAGCGGCTCGTTCATACCCTCAACCGAAAGCCAGCAGCGGCCTGACACCACGGCATAACACTTGATGCCGGCATGCTCAGGCCACTGAATGGCCATACCTTCATGCAGCGCCACGCCGCCGGAGGCATAGCTCTGGGGTTTCAGCAGAGAAAGCAGTTCAGACAGCGGATCCATAGCAACTCCGGACGATGAGACCAAAAATGGCGACTTTTGAACATTGTTCGTCTTTCTTCCCCTGTTTACAGTAAATCCCGTCGGACGGCAACTCAGTCCTCAGTGACGTTTTGGGGTAATGACTATGCGTATTTTTGTCACCGGTGCGACCGGTTTTCTTGGCTCGGCCATCGTGCAACGGCTGCTCGCCGCCGGGCATCAGGTACTGGGGTTAACGCGTTCTCAGCGCGGAGCCGAGGCTTTATCAGCCTGGGGCGCAAAAGCACATTATGGCGATCTGGATGACCTCGCCAGCCTGCAGCACGGGGCAGATCTTGCTGATGCCGTGATTCACACTGCGTTTAATCATGATTTCTCTAACTTTGTCGCCAACTGCGAGGCGGACGGGAAAGTGATTACTGCCATGGGGGACGCGCTGGTGGGCTCGGTTCGCCCGATGGTGATCACCTCCTTTGTGGCAATGGGCGCCACTGAACCGGGCCAACCGGCGACGGAAGCGGGGTATAACCTTCAGACGCCAAACCCACGCAAGGCCACGGAAATTGCCGGTGCCAGCCTGCTTGAGCGTGGCGTTATCGCCTCGTTTGTGCGGCTGCCACAGGTGCATGACACCTTCAGGCAGGGGCTAATTACGCCGCTTATTGAGCTGGCTCGCGACAAAGGCGTGGCGGCATATGTTGACGAAGGCAAAAACCGCTGGTCGGCGGTGCATCTGAGCGATGCTGCCCGTCTGTATGTTCAGGCGGTGGAGAGAGGCGTGGCCGGGGAGCGCTACAACGCCGTGGCGGAAGAAGGGATCGCGACTAAAACGATCGCCGAAACGATCGGGCAGGGGCTTGGTGTGCCGGTACGCAGCATTGCCGCCGACAAAGCCAGCGATCATTTTGGCTGGCTGGGAAATTTTGCCGCCCACGACATGTCGGCCTCCAGCGCCATCACGCAGCAGAAAACAGGCTGGCGGCCATCGGGACCCGGTCTGATTGAAGACTTGCAGAAGATGAAATACCGCTAATTACCCATCGCCCGGCCTAAAACCGGGCGATGGGCTGACAATCAGAAGCGAACTTCGCCACCAAAAATCCAGGTTCTGCCGCGGGCGGTATTCGCCCGGCTGGCGTCATCTCCAGGTCCGGGCATCATATTGAGCTTGTTCAGCGCCTCGGAGTAATCCCGGTTCATCAGGTTTTGTACCGTGAGTTTCAGCATCAGATTGCGGTTCACCTCATAAGTGCCGTAGAGGTCGATAATCGTCGGGATCTGCGGTAAATCCTCTTTAACGATGGCCCCGGTACGCTCATCGGTTTCGAAATCAGGCGACAGCCGCCGTGCTTTACCGGTGTACTTCACTATCGTCCCGAGGGTCAGAGCCTTATCGAAGAAGCGCACGCCGGCATCCAGCGTCATGTATTTCCGTGGCAGCTCGGTAATATCCCCCGCGCCAAAGTAGGTGCTGGCGATAGACGTGGGCTGGTCGGTCTGCTGCTGGCTGAAGGAGAGGCGACTAAAGGCGAAGCCTGCGTCGTAGTCCATCTCCAGCTCCACGCCGTGAGCGGTGACGCCGGTGGCCGAGTTCACGTAAATGTACATATTGTCGCTGTACTCGTCGCTGATGTCCGCCCAGTCATTGCCCAGGACCTCGGTCATATTGCATTTTCTACCGCCGGTGCAAACCTGATAAGACTCGCTGAAGATATAGTTCTGGATCCTGCTGCGGTAGGCCAGCGCCTTAAAGCGCAGCGAGTCCTGCTGAACGAGCAGATCTTTGGTGTTGATATTAAATCCGGCCTGCCAGGTTTCCGCGAGTTCAGGTTTTAAGAACGGGTTCATGGATGCGCCGCCGGAGTTGGAGAAAAACATCTCCTGAATATTTGGCGCACGCATCGATTTACTGTAGCCGACAAATGGCTGAAGCCACGGCGTAGCTTGGGCCGACAGCTGGACCGATGGGTTAAAACCACTTTCTCGTTGGTCAACGTCGTAACTTCCCTGGGGGACGCAGACAACGCGTTCGTCACAGGGCGGCTTATGCCCGGTAATTCGGTTGCGCGTGTAGTTGAGGTTAAGATCCGCCTGCCAGATACCGCGCGTCACCTGCAGTCCGGTGTATAACGCCGAAATATCCTGCCGCCCGGAAGGTGCGAATGGATTGTTTTCTATAGCCTCCTTGTTGGTTTTCTCATCCCCTGCGGCGGCATTAATAAGCCTGGTGTAACGGGTGCGCATTAGCTTACTGCCCAGCGTAAACGCCAGATCGTTATCGCCCAGGCTAAAACGGCTGGTATTGTTTATATCCAGCGCATCGGAACGGTTTTGCGCGGAGGTGCTGTAAAAAGTAAACAACGAATCATCCCGGTATTTCTGATCGCCGCGGCTGGTGCTGGCCGCGACGTTAAAATCAATTAGCTCAGAGAACGGGGCATAGTGATATTTAATATAATAATCGTTGCTGGTGATGTCCCGGCGGGAGAATCTATTTTTATAGGTTCTCGCCGACAGCTCGACACTATTAAATTCGTTGGGCTTAATATCCATTTTATAAAGCTGGGATTTCGGGTTCTGCTTCATGAATTTATCGTAACCAAACTCTTCACTATTAATGCCTGAGCCGTTCGAGAAATTAGAATAAATAGAACTGCCGCTGATGGCGGCCATTGCGCCCAAGCTCCCGGTGTCGCTAAAGGCGTCTGTTCTTCCGGCCGTCGCAATCATCCCGCTGCGCCCGATCCCGTTGCTGCCCACCGAGAAGCGCGACCGCAACCCGTAATCATTCCCCTTAAAAATCACGTCATCGACGCCGAGGGTGCGCATGTTTGCGCTGCCGGCAAGGGCGTTGATTCCCGCAGAACCACTGCTGTCCCCACGCGTAACGTCCACGCCGACCAGGAAATTCGGGTCGATAAGCACCCCGGCCTGGTTGTTAGTGGAGCCGTGAACGGTAGTGCCGGACGTTGTGGTGCCGTAAAAGCTTTGGGTAATGCCGTCCACCATTGTGTTAACCCGGCCAAAACCGCTCATCCCGCGAATGTTCACGCTCACCGTCCCCTGGCCAGGATCGATTTGGGTATAGGTGCCAGGCATACTGCGGAGCGTGGCATCCAGAGATTGCAGGTTTTTATCCGTGGCGCGGGAGCTGGTTGCGCCAGGTTTTTCCAGCGCCTCTTGTTCGCGGGTAATATTTCCGGCGGAAACATTAAGTGGGCTAAATACCGCCGAGCCTTTTTTGTCCCCGTTAGTTATTTCATCACTATTTTTTGCCAATCCGCTGGCGCTGAGCAATAACATGCCCGAGCCGAGAGTTACGGCCAGTTTATTAACGTTCATACGTGTCCTTGAAGTATTGTAATAAAATAAAAGTTATTTTTATTATTATGTTGCCTGAGTAGGCCTTCCCATTAAGGGAAGGCTTCCAGGTTAGTGCTGTTTATCTGCCTCCAGAATAAAACTGTATTCGAGGGCGGTATTCTCCAGGCGTTTTATTCGGCCTGATTTACCGCCGTGCCCGGCCTGCATCTCGGTCATCAGAAGGATTTTGCCGGAGCCCCGCTGGTTTTCACGCAGCTTCGCGACCCACTTTGCTGGCTCCCAGTATTGCACCTGCGAGTCGTTGAGGCCGCTGGTCACCAGCAGATTTGGGTAGTGCGAAGGCTTAACGTTGTCGTAAGGACTCCAGGATTTGAGCCGCAGATAGTCCGTCTTACGGTGTGGGTTGCCCCATTCGTCATATTCTCCCACCGTGAGCGGCAGGGATTCGTCCAGCATGGTTGTCACCACATCCACAAACGGCACCTGCGCCACCACGGCATTAAAGAGTGTGGGCTGCTGGTTAATCACGTTGCCCATCAGCAAGCCGCCAGCGCTTCCGCCCATGGCGTAAAGTCTGCCAGCCTGCCCGAAGCCCAACTTAACCAGGCCGTGGGTTGCATCGAGAAAATCATTAAAGCTGTTGGGCTTGTTTTCCAGCTTCCCTTGCTGATACCAACGCTGGCCAAGCTCACCCCCGCCGCGAACGTGCACAATAGCGAACACAAAACCGCGGTCCAGAAGGCTGAGTCTGTTGGCGCTGAAGGCCGGATCCATGCTCATTCCGTAGGCACCATAGCCGTAAACCAGCAGCGGGCTGTGGGCCGGTTTGAACATTTTTTTGTTATACACCAGCGAGACGGGCACCTTCACGCCGTCGCGGGCGGCGATCCAGATCCGCTCGCTGTGGTAATTCTCCGGCGAGGTGTTATTGACCTCCTGGCGTTTTAGCAGGGTACGTTCGCCGCTGGCCAGATCCCATTCATAAGCGCTGGTGGGCGTGGTCATCGAAGAGTAGCCATAGCGCAGCTTGCCGGCCTGTGGCTCCGGGTTATAGCCGAGCCAGGCCATATAGCTGGCGTCATCAAACTGTAGCGTCTGCTCACTGTGGTTCAGCCAGTTAATCTTGCGTATCTGGCTCAGCCCGTCCCGGCGTTCAGCCACCACCAGCCAGTCTTTAAACAGGGTGAATCCTTCCACCATTTTATTGGGTTGGGGCGCAACCACTGCCTGCCATTTGTCGCCGGGTGCGTGGCTTTTATACAGCCCAAAATTGGCGCTTTCCTGGTTTGCACGCAGGTAGAACTCTCCCTCAAAATGGTCGAGATAATATTCAATCCCCGGCCTGCGGGTGACGAAAAGTACCGGGGGTGTTTCGGGTTTATCCGCATCGATCAGGCGGGCTTCTGATGAGGTGCTGGCACTGAGCGTGATGATTAAATAGCGGTCCGAAGCCGAACGGGAAAGCCCAAGATAATAGCCGCCGTCAGCCTCTTGATAGACCAGCACGTCCTCGGCAACAGGCGTGCCGGGACGATGCCGCCAGACCTGCGAGGGCACCAGGGTTTGTGGATTATTGCGGATATAAAACAGGTAGCGCCCGTCATTAGACCACACCATATTCCCGGAGGTGTTTTCGATCGCATCCGGGAGCCATTTTCCGCTGTTCAAATCGCGCAGCGAAAGGCGATACTGGCGGCGGCCCGTTGTGTCCTCGGCAATCGCCATCATCTGATTGTCCTGACTGACGACCAGGCCATTTAGCTGGTAATAGGCCTGGCCTTTGGCACGCAGGTTGCCGTCCACCAGCGTTTGCCAGTCACCTTCGCCCCCGACGAGCTGCCGCTGGCTGACGGCGTATTCTTGCCCGGCCAGATAAACATCCTGATAGCGATAACCGTTTCGCTGGAAGGGTACAGAGCGGTTTTCCTGGCTCATTCGCGCCACCATTTCCCGATACAGCGTGTCCGTTAACGCTGCGGACGGCTTCAGTACCTCGCGGGCGTAATTATTCTCCTCCTCAAGATGACGCAGCACTTTCGCGTCGCTGCGGCTGTCATCCCTGAGCCAAAAATAGTTATCCACGCGAACATCGCCATGCTCAATAAGCTGGTGGGGAATTTTGGGCGTAGCCGGGGGCTGCGGCGCGTCGGCGATTGCCCAACGGGCAGATAGCGAACAGACGAGGAGCAGCGGGGTGGCTTTCCATAGTTTTTCCATGAGGCGTCCTTAATGTCGGGCGATGGAGCGCCCTGCCGAATATTCAGCATAAAGTTAACGTTCAGGTTGTGGGGCTTAGCGCTAGCTTCGGCTAAGTTCCGTCAGGTCGAAATTGATTGGCATTGTGACGTTATACACGCCTCCCTTTAAGCGCTCGACGGGCGGTTTCGGCAGCGGCTGGGCACGTTCTAAAACGGCCACGGCTTCCCGATCAAGCGAGCGCGTTCCCGATGAACCGGTTAGAGAACTGGCAACAACTTTGCCCGCAGCATCCACGGTAAACGTCACCACTGCGATGCCCGTTCTGGCACGCTGACGGGCGTCGCCGGGGTAGCGTTTGAAGCGGTTGAGATGGCCTTTGACCCGGCTCTCCCAGCTATCCTGCTGGCTGTGTTGTTTCTCGGCATCACTGTGGTAAGGCGCGGCAATACGCGAGGACACCACGCTGGGCTGAGGAGCGGCATTGGTCGAGATGGCCGCCTGGCTGCTGTCGCTGGTTTGCTCCCTGACGTTGCGCGGTGGGCGAGGTTTTTTCTTTTCACCTTCGGCAGCTTTTTTCCGACGAGTGACTTCAATCACCGCATCTTTGGCTATCGGCAAAGGCTGCTGTTGCTTGTCTTCAGCCTGCTGCTTTTCTTCTGCTGCCGCTGACTCCTGCTGGGCAATGCCCACCGGAAGCGGGACTGGTGTCGGCGGGGCTTCGATATCGTCGGCCCATTGCAGCATCACGGCGGGCGCAGGCTCCAGGGCAGAGGGCGTGTCAGACACCTGCCAGATTAGCGCTAAAAAAAGGCCTCCGTGGAGAAGCAGAGACAGCGTAAAACCCGTGCCGCTTCTGCCCGCCAGAGAAGGCGTCAACGTGTCTGTCATCGACGGTTACCGTTTTGCCGGAGCAGGCGCAACAAACCACACATAATCAGCCTGCTCTGCCGTGATATTCATGCCTTTTTCCGCCAGCATCAGCACTACCGGCTTCGAGGCGGGAGACAAGTCCTCCATATGCAGCGGCACGCCGATGCTCCTGGACGCATGATATCCGCCCGCAATCAGTAAAGCGGGCGTTGGGGCGCTCAGCAACTGTTGGGCCATATAGCGATCGCGCTGCTGCTGAATCGCCAGCATTGACGTCAGCTGTTGGCCTTCGATGTTGCCCCCGTGCATGGCAATAATCGTTTCTTTCAGCGCGGCCTGTACGGCGGGCACGGTTGATTTTTTCCCTTCCGGGAAGCGCGGGTCTTTATAAAGACGCATTATCTCATCGCGGTTGATATTGGCGTTGAGTAAAGGTGAGGGCGCGTGCAGGGCTTCGGTCACGACGCCGCCATACATCTCCCACGGCCAGCCTTTCTGCCAGTGAAGCAGTTCCTGAATGCGGCTGTCCCGCACCTGCGGCTCCTCTTTGAGCCAGGCCTTCACCTGGGTGACGCGCGGCTGTTGGCTGGCGGTTAGCATCTCCAGCAGGACGCTGCCCTGAGGACGCTCTTTTTGCAGATTCTGCAGCAGCCAAAGCTCAATCTGGTGATGTTCGGCGTTATCGTGCTTTTCGCCGACGATAAGCCGCTGAGCGCTGGCGAGTTTGGCCAGCAGCTGTCGTTCTGTCAGCGTTTCGCCACTTTGTAAATCAATGATTTGCCCATGCGTGACGGCGACATGGCTTGCCGCTTGAGGCGAGGGAGAGGTTTGGCTGCAGGCGCTGAGGCCCAGGCTGGCTAACGCTATCAAAGACGTAAGGATCAATTTTTTATGCATATCTTTTGCCCGGAGGTAGCCTTCACTGGCTGTTAGTCTTGATGTCGATCAATTTACCGCGGGCAGGATGTTAACAAATAAAATATTTAAATGATACTCATTATCATTTAAATATTCTTACAGGCAGGTGATTTGAGCGACAGTTAGCGTTGATAACAGCAAAAATGCCGCCTGAGGGCGGCATCTGTAGAGCAAAATAGCGTGATTGCTTAGCGAGTGTAACGCGGTGCTGGCTGAGAAGCGCTCAGATGCGAGCTAATCACCCGGCGTTCAGCCTCCCAGTTATCCCATTCGTGGCCATCCTGCAACGAAGGAATGGTCACCTTTTCACCGGCATCAAGGCCGACCAGCGCGGCATCCACCATATCTCCGGTACTCATCACCCAGCTTTGCGGCAGATTTTCGTGCCCGCCCACGCCGGCAATATTCCAGAAATCCGTGGCCGTGGCGCCAGGCAGCACGGCCTGAATGCGCACGCCGGACTCCGCCAGCTCCTGCTGCAAAGAGTGACTCAATGCCAGCACGAACGCTTTACTGGCCCCGTAAACACCGTTCAGCAATTCAGGGGCAATAGCGACGACCGAAGCAATGTTAATAATGGTGCCGTGCCGGCGGGCAGCCATTGCCGGGGCCGCCGCATAGGTCAGGCGAGTTAACGCAGTCACGTTGAGGTCTATCATCGCGGTCATTTCATCCACGCTGGCTTCCAGCACGCTTTCTTTTGAGCCAAAGCCCGCGTTATTCACCAGCAGCGTAATAGACTCGTCGTTTTTTAGCCGCGTTTCGATCTGCTGCAGCTCTGTCGCGTTACCCAGATCGGCGGGAACAACCTCCACCGATTGCCCGCTTTCTTCACGAATGCGCTGGGCGACCTGGTTCAGGCGGTCCGTGTTGCGAGCCACCAGAATCAGGTTATAACCGCGTTTAGCCAGGCGGGCCGCGTAGACGGCGCCGATCCCGCCGGATGCCCCGGTGACGAGGGCTGTGCCTGTAGATGTGTTGCTCATTGTGTAGCTCCTGAAAAGGGGGTTAATTGACGAAAGCAACATTAACACTGGCTTTTTGTGTCTCAAATGTCATATAACCGTCTTTTTATGACACCATCAATCACGGCGGTCTGCCACATGCAAAAGGTCGGTTTTGTTGTTACCCCCGGGTATTCCACCATGGGATTCGCCGTCATTACGGCATTTGAAGTGGCTAACCTGATGGCGAGCGAGCCGGTGTATGAGCTGCATTTGCTGTCTGAGCAGGGCGGCGGGGTGCCTACGTCGGCAGGGTTTGAGGTGATGACTGAGCCAATGGCGGATACGCAGTACGATCTCCTGCTGTTCGGCGCCACGATGGAACAGGCTTCCCCCGCGACGATTGATTTTGTTCGCCAGGCGGCGGTCTATGCGCGCCGCGTGGCCGCAGCCTGCCTCGGAACCTTTTTATTGGCCGAAGCCGGGTTGCTTGAGGGGCGGCGAGCCACCACGCACTGGATGTATGCGCGAGATCTGCAGCAGCGTTTTCCGGGCATCAGCGTGGAAGAAGATAAGATTTTTATTTGCGACGGGCCTTACTGGACCTCTGCGGGGATGACGGCGGCCATCGATCTTGCGCTGGCGCTGATTGAAGACGATCTGGGGGCTGATATCGCCCGCACCATCGCCAGGAAGCTGGTGCTCTATCATCGGCGCGCCGGTGGGCAGTCTCAGTTTTCCTCCCTTCTTGAACTGGAGCCTAAATCTGATCGTATTCAAAAAGTGATGACTTACGCCCGCGCACACCTGGAAAACGCCTTGAGCGTGGAAGAGCTGGCGGCGGTGGCGAATTTATCTCCCCGCCAGTTTAGCCGCAGCTTTCAGGCTGAAACCGGCCAGTCGCCCGCTCGCGCGATCGAACATTTGCGCCTGGAGTCCGCCCGTATGCTGCTTGAAACCAGCGCCCGCTCCATCGACGAAGTGGCTCGGCAAACCGGGTTTGGCGAGCGGGATAGAATGCGCCGGGCGTTTCTTCGTGCCTACGGCCAGCCACCGCAGGTGATACGCCGCCAGGCGCGAGGAGATGAAGAACTGCAAGCCTAAAATTGGCAGTGGCGACAGGTTTTTATCTCTGTACACTCAGTCGGATAATGGCCTGACTGAGAGGGAAAAACATGGCGAATTTAGTCTATTACGTTGCGGCGACGCTGGATGGTTACATTGCCGATCGGCAGCATCAGTTGGACTGGCTAATGAACTTCCCGCTGGGGGATGACGCCACACCATACGATGAGTTCTATCAGACCGTAGGGGCGGTGATCATGGGGGCGGAAACCTACAGCTGGATCCTGGAAAACTCGCCAGAGGCCTGGCCCTATGCCGATGTCCCGGCATTTATCGTCACGCACCGTTCGCTATCGGTGCCGGAAGGGCAAAATATCACGCTGGTACAGGGCGAAGCCGTCGACATTACCGCGCAAGCCCGCGAAGCCGCCAAAGGCAAAGATGTCTGGCTGGTAGGCGGAGGTAAAACTGCCGCCTGGTTCGCCGAAGCCGGAGAGCTGCAGCGCCTGTTTGTCACCCAGATCCCGGTCGTTATCGGGGCGGGGATCCCGCTGCTGCCGGTGAGCCAGGCGTTGAGTTTTTCTACAGTGAATCAGCGCGTGCTAAAGAGCGGGGCCATCGAGTTTATTGCTGATGTGAAAATAGTATCGGAAGCCATTTAGTCGACGGGCTTTTTTTTCGATAGAGCCGGGCATTAGGTAGGCGGGACAGAATACGCCGTCGGAGATGATAGGCCTTTAGGTGCGGGAAACGGGGTCAGCGTCGTATCGTCAGCTACCGTTCACCGGGCAATACTGAAACGCCTGCCGGATCTTCACCAGTCTTCATGGTCGCGTAACTGGAAGCGGTTTTATGAGGGACTGGTGAATGTCTCTTGTGTAGAAGAGGAAAAGGCCGAGACCGCTTTTAGGGTTGTGGCGCGATCAGAATTCTGAATTTGCTTTCTGATGCTGCGAATAATGGAACCCTGCCGCATTACGGAGGTTTTTTGCTGATTAAGTTGCAGTCAAAAACGCTACATTTCATTATAATAACACGTTACTATATAGTGTGATTTTATAAAGGGATATAGCTGTCATGGACAAAGAAGAAATTCGAACTGTTTTATTCTCGCGTGGCTTTACCAAAAAGGAAAGTGCATTTATAGCGCATTGGGTAGACAAGGAGGGCGTATCTTATATTGTTATATTGAGGCAGTTAAGAAGAGCATTTTTGGGGGGCGTTTTCTTGAGGCTTTTAATTTTAGCCTTCTGTGTTGTTAGTTACATCAATGATGGTGTCGATTCGTTCTATGGGATTATTTTTGTTGGTGTCTTTTCATTTTTTGTTCTTGAGGTTTTCGCCCCTTTTAAGCTAGGGGCGAAGATTTTTTTAAATTATAATAAAATTATAAATCAGTTAGATTTATAGCTATCCGCAATTGATTTGAGTGCAACTCCATCACCGCCTCCTTCAATAAGTAATGCGGTTGTGCTCATATTTTTATAGTTTCTTACGAAATCAGACGGTAAATGCCTGAATAATCGCCATGCATCAGCTTTCATGATTTGTCTTGCCAGGCCGTATCCAGACAAGGCCAAATCCATACCGCTGTATGCCAAGAGTCCTGCCTTGTCACTGAATCCCATAAACTCAGCGACTCTTACATAGCCTTTTTTTACTGCACCAGTCGTGTCAGATCGCCCTGTCGAGATATTCGTTACCCCCTCATAAAGTCCATTAACCCCATGTAAAATCAGTAGCGAACCAGCAGTAAGCCCTATCATATTTCCATGAGTTATAGATGCGATAGTGATGCCAGCCCCTGCAATTACCTGAAATCCGCTCAGAACGACCCCAACCCCATTAATCACATAGCCCCACGCATCCAGTTTATTCACCAGTTCTGCGGAAACAACGATTTTAGTGCTACCCATTTTTAGTTCGGTATTTTGCTGCTCGATAAGTCTTTTTTCTTCCCTGATATTAAATAAGCACTCTTTACATTCACGTTCATTCTTTGCAGTTGTTATCTGTTTTATTTGTGCGTCAATAAATTTATCAATTTCATTATTGAAGTTAAGTCGGGGAACTAAGGTTTTAAGATGTAGTGATGAAATCTGTCTGGCGTAGCGCTGGAGGCTATTTGCTTCTCGCTGTGCAAGCATAAGGTAATAGTTGTTAAATCGTTTTTTATCCAGATAGTTATCCATAACGCAAATCCTGTAACATCGTTTGTTTGGAGTTGAAAAAGGTTGCAACGGTATAACACAATGAAAAGGGGAACGGTGCAGTCAAAATGGTTGACTTTGCATAATATTGGCGTGTAGGGTTCAAATTATGGAATGTCTCGCCCGCAGGTAATTAACCTTCGAAACCCTGCTGTAAGCACACCCGTTTTAGTTGATCGCACTTTTTGAGATTTCCGGGTTTTCAGTTATCAGCCGGTATTCTTCCGGCGTCAGGTTATTCAGGGATTAATGAGGGCGCTCGCTGTTATATTCAGCCAGCCAGCGTTCTGTAATTTCCCGTCCTTCATTCAGCGTTCTGAACAGATAAAAATCCAGTATTTCTGTCCTGTACGTGCGGTTGAACCGTTCGATAAAGGCATTCTGCGTGGGCTTTCCAGTTGTAATCCGAGGCTTCAGAGATCCCGGCCTCGCGGCAGATATCCTTAACGGTGCGCCCGGCTTCGATGGACTTCAGAACGGCGATGATCTGGTGTTCGGTGAATCGGGCTTTGCGCATGGCGATCTCCTCCGGGGACATAATCGGTATCCCGGAAGATCTCTAAATGTGAATGGTCCGGTTTGCCGGGATGCTTCCATATGTCTTTTAGTGTGAGTCCTTAATTCATTGAAATTTAGATAATATTTAAAATTGTCAATAACCTAAAAATTACGTTACTATACCCCCCTACAGTATCAAAGGGGCGGTTATGCCACACTCTCCGGAAGACAAAAAACGTATTTTGACCCGCGTCAGGCGCATTCGCGGCCAGGCCGAGGCGCTTGAGCGCGCGCTGGAAAACGGCGATCCGTGCCTCGCCATTTTGCAGCAGATCGCGGCCGTTCGCGGGGCAGCCAACGGCCTGATGGGCGAAATGATGGAAATTCACCTTAAAGACGAGCTGGTCACCGGCGACACCTCCGAAGAGCAGCGCGCGCTGCGGATGGCGGAAGTCGGGAATTTGCTGCGCTCTTATCTAAAATAAAAACACCCCCACCAAAAGGAACAAAACAATGAAATCACGTGCTGCGGTGGCCTTTGGGCCGGGTAAACCTTTGGAAATTGTGGAAATCGACGTTGCGCCACCGCAAAAAGGTGAGGTGCTGGTGAAAATCACCCACACCGGCGTTTGCCATACCGATGCTTTCACGCTGTCCGGCGACGATCCGGAAGGCGTATTCCCGGCGGTGCTGGGCCACGAAGGCGGCGGCATCGTGGTGGAAGTGGGCGAGGGCGTGACCAGCCTGAAGCCGGGCGACCACGTTATTCCGCTCTATACCGCAGAATGCCGCGAGTGTAAGTTCTGTAAATCCGGCAAAACTAACCTCTGCCAGGCCGTTCGCGCCACGCAGGGCAAAGGCCTGATGCCGGATGGCACCACCCGCTTCTCCTACAACGGCGAGCCAATTTATCACTACATGGGTACCAGCACTTTCAGCGAATACACCGTAGTGGCGGAGATCTCTCTGGCTAAGGTCAACCCTCAGGCGCCGCTGGATAAAGTGTGTCTGCTTGGCTGTGGCGTGACCACCGGCATCGGCGCGGTGCACAACACGGCAAAAGTGAAAGAGGGCGATACCGTGGCGGTATTTGGTCTCGGTGGGATCGGCCTGGCGGTGATTCAGGGCGCGGTGCAGGCTAAGGCCGGGCGAATCATTGCCGTTGATACCAATCCGGAAAAATTCACCCTCGCGCGTGAAATGGGCGCCACCGACTGCATTAACCCGAAAGATCACGAGAAGCCGATTCAGGATGTGATCGTTGAGCTGACCGACGGCGGCGTGGATTACAGCTTCGAATGTATCGGCAACGTGAACGTGATGCGTTCCGCGCTGGAATGCTGCCACAAAGGCTGGGGCGAGAGCGTGATTATCGGCGTGGCCGGGGCGGGGCAGGAAATTAAAACCCGCCCATTCCAGCTGGTGACTGGCCGCGTCTGGCGTGGCTCAGCGTTCGGGGGCGTTAAAGGCCGCACTCAACTGCCGGGCATGGTAGAAGATGCAATGGCGGGCAAAATCAATTTGGATCCGTTCATTACTCACCGCATGCCGCTGAACAAGATCAACGAAGCGTTTGACCTGATGCATGAAGGAAAATCGATTCGCACCGTGATCCACTTCGGCGAAGAGTAAGCAGTAAAAAGGGAAGGCGAAATGCCTTCCCATATAGCGTTAAACCAGGGGGAGGCCAAAAGCCTCCCTTTCGTTTTACTGCTGTAGGTCGAAACGGTCGAGATTCATTACCTTTGTCCATGCGGCGATAAAGTCTTTGACGAACTTCTCTTTGGCATCCTGGCTGGCATACACTTCCGCCAGGGAGCGCAGCACGGCGTTAGAGCCAAAGACCAGATCGGCGCGGGTGCCGGTGTATTTTACTTCTCTGCTAAGGCGATCGCGGCCCTCAAACACTTCGGAGCCTGCGTCAGCGGCTTTCCACTCGGTACGCATATCCAGCAGATTGACGAAGAAATCATTCGTCAGCTCACCCGGACGAGAAGTCAGCACGCCGTGCTGGCTTTCATCGTAGTTAACGCCCAGCGCGCGCAAACCGCCGATTAATACCGTCAGCTCAGGAGCCGTCAGCGTCAGCTGCTGCGCCTTGTCGATCAGCAGCGCTTCGGTTGAGGTGGCATTCGCAATGCGGCGATAGTTTCGGAAGCCGTCAGCGGCCGGTTTCAGCAGCTCGAAGGACTCGATGTCGGTCTGCTCCTGAGTGGCGTCCACGCGCCCCGGCGTGAACGGTACTTTGCTGTGGCTGGCCTTCTCAATGCCTACCACGCCGGCCAGCACGATGATGTCCGCCAGCGACGCTTTGCCGGATGCCTTCTGAATTGCTTCAAGCACAGGCAGAGCACGGGCCGCCACGGCGTTCACTTCCCAGCCGCGCTGCGGAGCAAGTGCCAGCCGCGCCCCGTTGGCACCGCCGCGTTTGTCCCCTCCGCGGAAGGTTGAGGCAGATGCCCATGCCACCGAAACCAGCTCGCTGACGGACAGGCCGGAATCCGCAATCGCTTTTTTCAGCGCGTCGATATCGGCGCTGGACGGCGCGTGGGTAGCTTTCGGCAACGGATCCTGCCAAATCAGATCTTCTTTTGGCACTTCCGGGCCGATGTAGCGCGCTTTTGGCCCCATATCGCGGTGCGTCAGTTTATACCAGGCGCGGGCGAAGGCTTCGTTGAAGGCCTGCGGATCGTTCAGGAAGCGGCGAGAAATTTTCTCGAACTCTGGATCGAAGCGCAGCGTCAGGTCAGTTACCAGCATCGTTGGTTTGCGTTTTTTGGACGGATCAAACGGATCGGGAATGATATCCGGGCCGTTGGTCGCCTCAAACTGAATGGCGCCTGCCGGGCTGCGGGTTTGTACCCAGTCGTAGCCGAACAGGTTTTCGAAGAAGTAGTTGCTCCACTGGGTTGGCGTTTGCGTCCAGACCACTTCGAGGCCGGAGGTTATGGCATCCGCGCCGACGCCGCTATTGTAGCTGTTTGCCCAGCCAAGCCCCTGCGCCTCAAGCGGAGCATCTTCCGGGTCTGCGCCAACGTGGGTGGCGGCTGCAGAGCCGTGGGTTTTACCGAGCGTATGGCCCCCGGCAATCAGGGCGACAATCTCTTCGTCGTCCATCCCCATGTTACCGAAGGTGGCGCGAATAGCAGGCGCTGCGGAAAGCGGGTCGCCGCTGTGCTCAGGGCCTTCCGGGTTGACGTAAATCAGACCCATTTCGGTCGCACCGAGCGGAGCCTGTGCCAGAGATTCCGGGTGGCGGTGCTCAAGCCACTCTTTCTCTGCCCCCCAGTTAACGTCGAGATCGGGTTCCCAGACATCTTCGCGCCCGGCACCAAAGCCGAAGGTGCGGAAGCCCGCATTTTCCAGCGCCACGTTACCGGCGAGAATAATCAGGTCTGCCCAGGAAATTTGCTGACCATATTTTTGTTTAATGGGCCAAAGCAGGCGACGGGATTTATCGAGGCTGACGTTATCCGGCCAGGAGTTAAGAGGCGCAAAACGCTGTTGACCGCGTCCGGAGCCACCGCGACCGTCGCGGGAGCGATAGGTTCCTGCACTGTGCCACGCCATACGGATAAAGAGACCGATATAGCTGCCCCAGTCGGCAGGCCACCAGGATTGAGAATCCGTTAACAGCGCTTTGATGTCGCCTTTCAGGGCGTAATAATCGAGTTTGCTAAATTCTTTGCGGTAGCTGAAGTTTTCATCCAGCGGGTTGGAACGATTGGAGTGTTGATTCAACAGGTCGACGCGCAACTGGTGCGGCCACCAGTCCTGGTTGCTGGTTCCCTCGCCGGCAATGTCCGTGCTCTGGCCGTGGTTAAATGGGCACTTTCCTGCGCTCGCTGAGGAAGCATTGTGTAAGTCAGTAGAATTGCTCATTTTGCTCTCCGTTATATGTATGCCCGATAACGATAATCTGTACGATCAATAATTAATATCTGGATGGGCCTACGAATTTGATAGCCGTTGCCTTTTAAACGCAAAATTTTACAGCCCTATTATTTTAGTTCTGATTGAGTGGTTTGCAGAAAAAACCCGTCTGATTGTCTGGAAAATAGACGAAGCGGCAAGAAGGCTGGCGGGAGAAACAGGGAAGGACAGATGAACGCTCACGCAGGGCGGCATTCATCTGTGAAAAGCGGTTACTGAGCCGTCGGCTTCAGCAGGGTTTTTTCCGGGGTTTTCTGCGCCAGGAATTGCTGCTGGAAGATGCACATCCGAATGGCATCGCGGTACTGGCCGTTAATGAAGAACTCGTGGATCAGCTCGCCTTCCACGATAAAGCCCAGTTTTTTATAAATATGTACCGCTTTTTCATTCTCTTTATCGACAATCAGGTAGAGCTTATAGAGATTGAGCACGGTAAAACCGTACTCCATGGCCAGTTTGGCCGCGCGCGAGGCGAGCCCTTTGCCCTGGAACTCCGGCGTGATAATTATCTGAAACTCCGCCCGGCGGTGGATGTGGTCGATTTCGACCAGCTCAACCAGCCCGGCATTAACGCCGTTGCAGTCGATGACAAAGCGGCGCTCGCTCTGATCGTGAATATGTTTGTCATACAGGTCAGACAGCTCCACGAAGGCTTCGTAAGGCTCTTCAAACCAGTAGCGCATGACGCTGGCGTTATTGTCCAGCTGGTGGACGAAGCGGAGATCTTCGCGCTCAAGCGGGCGAAGACGAATAGGCAGTTCGTTACTCATAGCAAATCCTTGCGCTGATGATGGTGAGGCTTCTTAAGCAGAAGCCTCGTTTGAGAGGGGGACTATTATGGATTGATCGCGCGGCCGGTGCGGCGATCCAGGCAGCGCAGGGTGTTCGGCTCCCAGTAGGCGTTCACGTTGGCGCTCTGCTGGCATTTGTCGAAGGTATCCTGGGCGGCATCTTGTTTGGCCCAGTCTTTGTCTCCGCGCGCCGACTCACGGTCGAACACTTTTTCGTTATGGCGGTTGATCTTCTGGCGCAGGGTACGGGTGTCATTCCACTGCTCTTTTTCTTCCGCTGCGCGCTGGCGGGTCAGGGAGTTCTCCTGACCACCGACGCCGTTCGTTCCGCCCGGAACAACGATCACGTTAGTATCGGCCTGGGTTGGCATAGAAACCATGAATGCAGCTCCCAGCAAGGCTAACGGCATCCATGACAAAGACTTACGAAGGATTGAGTTCATTGCGATTTCCTTTTTAGTTTAATAAAACTAATCATATCATTGAGGCTGATTCGCGCCTAATGTCAGAGTTAGTGGGCATCATTATTACTGAAGAAAAGACAATATGATCAAAACAACGTTGCTATTTTTTGCCACCGCTTTGGCGGAGATTATTGGTTGTTTTCTGCCCTGGCTATGGCTTAAACGCAACGGTTCTCCGTTGTTATTGCTGCCAGCGGCGCTGTCGCTGGCGATTTTTGTCTGGCTTTTGACGCTGCATCCGGCGGCCAGCGGGCGCGTCTATGCGGCCTACGGCGGGGTTTATGTGGTGACGGCGTTGCTCTGGCTGCGCGTGGTCGACGGCGTGAAGCTCAGCGTTTACGACTGGACCGGAGCGGCCATTGCTTTCTGTGGGATGCTGATCATCGTTGCTGGCTGGGGCCGGGCCTGATCGCTCCGCGTTTTAGCGTGCCGTAAGATGAAAAAACGGGGCTGCAAAGGCCCCGTTTCAGCATGACTTCCGCCAGAATTACCCTTCGCGATGGACGCTCAGACCGGCAAACGTCTGGCTGACCGGCATCATTTCCAGGGTGTTGATATTGACGTGTTTCGGTAACGTCGCCACCCACCAGACGGCCTCGGTAACGTCTTCCGGCGTCAGCGCGTTGGCGTTTTCGTAGGTTTTGCCGGCTTTGTCATCGTCGCCCTTAAAGCGCACGTTGGAAAACTCGGTGCCGCCCACCATGCCCGGTTCGATGTCGGTCACGCGAACGGCCGTTTTATGCAGGTCGGTGCGCAGGTTCAGGCTGAACTGGCGCACGAAGGCTTTGGTCGCCCCGTAGACGTTGCCCCCGGCGTAAGGCCAGCTGCCCGCGGTGGAACCGATGTTAATAATGTGGCCGCGATTGCGCTCGACCATGCCCGGCAGCACGGCGCGGGTCATATAAACCAGGCCTTTGTTGTTGGTGTCGATCATGTTTTCCCAGTCATCGACGTTGGCTTTATGCGCAGGCTCCATGCCCAGCGCCAGCCCGGCGTTGTTGACCAGGATATCAATCTGTTGCCAGTCGGCCGGCAGGGAAGCCAGCGCTTCTTCTATTGCCGCGCGATTGCGCACATCCAGCTGCAGCGTAAACAGGTTGTCACCCAGCTCTTCTTTAAGCTCGAGCAGGCGTTCCTGACGGCGGCCGGTGGCAATAACCTTATGGCCATTCTTAACGAAACGGCGGGTAATGCTTTCACCAAAGCCCGCGGTAGCACCCGTAACCAGTACAATCATCTCTCTGTTCCTCAACGCTTTTGTCCGGCACTACCTTAGCACGCTAACGGGCCACGGTAATCTTAGTTTTTCTTTTAAGAAACGAAGCTAAATGCGCTATAACTAACCCACATTTCAGGTCACCGGGAGTAGAGGATGTTGCAGAGCAACCCGTTTTTCCAGCCGAGTTTATTGCCTTATCAGGCCCCGCATTTCGACGAGATAACTAACGACCATTACCGACCGGCTTTCGATGAAGGTAAGCGCATCAAGCGTGCAGAAGTCGCCGCCATTGCCGGTGATCCGGCTGAGCCTACGTTTGAAAATACTTACCTGGCGCTGGAGAAAACCGGTGCGATGTTGGGCCGCGTGACTACCGTGTTCTACGCCATGACGTCGGCGCACACCAGCGATTTCCTGCAGCAGCTTGATGAAGAGTTCTCCACCGAACTGGCTGAGCTTGCCGATGAAATTCGCCTGAACGACACCTTATTCGCCCGGCTGAATCGCGTTTATCAGCAGCGCCACGACCTCAATCTGGATGCGGAATCCCTGCGGCTGGTGGAGGTGACCTGGCAGTCGTTCAAGCTGGCGGGCGCCACGTTAAGCCAGCAGGATAAAACGCAGCTGAAAGCGCTGAACAAAGAGAGCGCCCAGCTCACCAGCCAGTTCAATAATCGTCTTCATGCGGCGGATAAAGCCGGTGGTCTGGTGGTTGACCACGCTGAGGCGCTTAACGGCCTGACCAGCGCGGAAATTGCGGCTGCTGCGCAGGCTGCGGCTGACAAAGGCCTGCCGGGGAAATGGCTGCTTCCGCTGCTGAATTTTACCCAGCAGCCGGCTTTACAAAGCCTGAGCGACCGCGCCACGCGAGAAGCGCTCTTTGAGGCTGGCTGGACGCGTGCCCAGCGCAACGATGCGAACGATACTCGCGCCATCGTCGCTCGCCTGGCTACGCTGCGGGCTGCACAAGCTCAGCTTTTGGGCTTTGAAAACTACGCGGCCTGGAAAATGGCCGACCAGATGGCGAAAACCCCCGATGCGGCGCTGCGCTTTATGCGGAACATCGTCCCTGCGGCCACCGGGCGGGCGCGCCGCGAACTGAAAGACATTCAGGACGTTATTGATGCCCAGAACGGGGGATTCCAGGCCACGGCATGGGACTGGCAGTTTTACGCCGAGCAGGTGCGTAGTGCGAAGTACGATCTCGATGAAGGGCAGATTAAACCGTATTTTGAACTCAACGGTGTGCTGACTAACGGCGTATTCTGGGCCGCCAGCCAGCTCTTCGGGCTGCGTTTCGTGGAACGTTTTGATATCCCGACTTACCACCCGGATGTGCGCACCTGGGAGATTTTTGATAACGATGGGCGCGGCATGGCGCTGTTCTACGGTGATTTCTTCGCCAGAGACAGCAAAGGCGGCGGGGCGTGGATGGGGAACTTTGTCGAGCAATCCACGCTGTTTGACGCCATGCCGGTGATCTACAACGTATGCAACTACACCAAACCGGCCAGCGGCGAGGCTGCCCTGATTTCATGGGACGATGTCATAACGCTGTTTCACGAGTTCGGCCATACGCTGCACGGCCTGTTTGCTACCCAGCGCTATGCGAGCCTTTCGGGGACCAACACGCCGCGAGATTTTGTGGAGTTCCCTTCGCAAATTAACGAGCACTGGGCGAGCCATCCCGAGGTCTTTGCCAATTATGCCCGGCATCACCAGACCGGCGAGCCAATGCCAGAGTCGCTCCGCAGCAAACTGTTCCGCGCCGCGCAGTTTAACAAAGGCTATGACATGACCGAGCTGCTGGCGGCGGCGCTGCTGGACATGAACTGGCACAGCCTGGCGCCAGACACGGCTATTGACGATGTGGCGCGCTTCGAAGCTGAAGCGCTGGAAAAAGAGCACATCAAGCTGGCCGAGGTGCCGCCTCGCTACCGCAGTAGCTATTTTGCCCATATTTTTGGCGGCGGCTACGCGGCGGGTTACTACGCCTATATCTGGACGCAAATGTTAGCGGACGACGGCTATCAGTGGTTTGTGGAGCAGGGCGGGCTCAGCGCCGCAAACGGTCAGCGCTTCCGGGAAGCTATTCTCTCAAGAGGCAACAGCAGCGATCTGGAAGCGTTGTACCGCGACTGGCGAGGGCACGATCCGCACAGCGAACCGATGCTGAAAAACCGCGGGCTGGCGGAGCAATAATGGCAAAGAAAGCGCTCTCACTAGTGTAGCCGCAGTGAAATCGCACTTAACGCAAACTGCAAAGCCCTGATTTGCGTTAAGTGCCTTAAAAATCAAACAGAATATATCCGTGCAATGTCCAGGGTTGCTGGCTATAAATTTCAAACCTGCTCGGGAAAATGCAGGGTACTTCTGGGTTACTTTGAACGATTACGGGGCCTGATCGATGTCGGCAGGCTCCCGGATTTTCCCTCTTAATCGCGGCGTCCGCTGGCGATAAATAACGCGACTGTTCCTTCAATTTTTACGTCGACCTGTTCGAATCTCGCGGTCAAAACATCCCTGAGCAGCCCTGCTGAATCCTGCCGATTAGAAAAGATCCCTTTCTTGTTATAAACGTTCATTAGCTTGCGGCCAAAAGCATTGTGCGCCACGCCTTCACCCAGAATCGTCGCGCCAAAGAGCGTGCCTTCTGTTTTAAGCGCACGGGCAATGTTATCTATCGCCAGCGCTTTGTCGTTTAGCGAGCCGGGCAGGCAATGCAGTAAATAGAAAAGTGAGATGGAGTCAAAACGATCGTGCCAGCTCTGCGGCAGGGGCTTAAAAACGTCATGCTGCAGATGGTCTTTGATTCTGTGGCCCGCTTTCGCCGAGGCCGCCTGCAGGCTGCTGGTGTTCAAATCCATCAGGGAAAGTTCAACGGTGGCAGGCAGGTGAGGCAGGTAATAGCCCGTTCCCACGCCGATATCCAGATGATTTTCGCCGGTGTGGGCCTTGAAATGCGGGAGCAAAACGGTGTCTGTCGGGCAACGCCAGGCGTACTGATTTGAGATCTTTAACACCCACCAGTCGTAAAGTTTTAGAGTGATAGGGTTGTAAGCCCTGACGCCAGCGTGAGTATTATTTTGCATAGTTCCCTCTGGTAATAATTTAAAGAGGAAATTAAAACAGCTGCCCTTACTACGGGCAACCGTTAATTAATGCAAAAATGTGTCAACCATTCAGTGGGTTAAGCCTGAGATGACTCGTCGTCCTTGCCGTAGAACAGCTTGCCGATTTTAATCATCGGCCGGTTATTGGCTTTCCGGTGCAGGTTGGTGTCGCGCAGGGAATAGACGCAGCCGCAGTATTCCTGCTGGTAGAACTGTTCGCGCTTGCTGATTTCAATCATGCGAGCGGAGCCACCCTGTTTGCGCCAGTTGTAATCCCAATAGCTCATGCCTTCATAAGGCGCGGCGGCGCGGTGCCCGCAGTCGTTAATCTGCTGCATGTTTTTCCAGCGGGAAATCCCCAGCGAACTGCTGATGACATTAAATCCGTGCTCATGGGCGTAAAGTGCGGTACGCTCGAAACGCATATCAAAGCACATGGTGCATCTCACTCCACGCTCCGGCTCCCACTCCATCCCTTTCGCACGCTCAAACCAATTATCGGTATCGTAATCCGCATCCACAAACGGCACGCCGTGCTGTTCCGCAAAGCGAATGTTTTCATCCTTGCGCAGTAAATACTCTTTCTGCGGGTGAATGTTTGGGTTGTAGAAGAACACGGTGTATTCGATACCGGACGCGTGTATGGCCTCCATGACTTCACCCGAGCAGGGGGCGCAGCAGGAGTGCAGCAGCAGTTTCTTCTCGTTGTTAGGCAGGTTCAAAACCGGCCGGATAAATTCTTGCATGCGGGTGATCCTAAGTCTTATTCACTTTTTTGCCAGAGGGTAGCAGGAACGAGGGTGTGGAATCACCATAAATCAGTAAAGAAAATAATGTTTGGGAGGTTTATGAACAATATTCAGGTGAAACGTGTGGTGCTTACCGGCGGGCCAGGTTCCGGGAAAAGTACCCTCATTAATGAGCTCAAACGCCGGGGTTTTGATTGTCAGCCGGAGGCCGGGAGGAGCATTATTCAGCACCAGCAGCAAATTGGCGGGCACGCCTTACCCTGGCAGGATCCTGAGGCATTTGCTGAGCAGATGCTTGGGTGGGAAATGCGCTCCTGGTATGGCGCAGACGAAAAACAGACTTATTGTTTTTACGATCGCGGCGTGCCGGACATCCTGGGTTATCTCACCCTGATGCAGTTGCCCATTCCCGATCATCTGTTGGAAGCCGTTAGACGGTTTCCCTACCATTCTGATATTTTCCTGGCACCGCCCTGGAAGGCTATTTATGCCGGGGATGCAGAAAGAAAGCAGAGCTGGGAAGAGGCGGTGCAGACGGCTGCAATCATGGCTGACACTTACGGCAAGCTGGGGTATCGGATAATCGTGTTGCCGGAGGGGAGCGTGGAGTGGAGAACAGATTACATCCTCCAGGCGCTGGAGGAAGGCTAGCGAAGAGCACGGTTGCCCTTCGCTAATCGATGTTAAAGCTGTTCCAGTGCGTTCAGTACGGCTTCCGGCATGGAAGGGCGGCCATTGGCCAGGCAGGTGGCGACAAACGTCGCTTCGGCATAAACCACGCCATCAACTTTGATCTGCTGCGCGAAGTTCACGCGGTTGCGTTTTTCGTTGCGCTCAAGCTGGCAGGTGACCTCAACGTTGTCGCCTTTCTGCAGGCTCTTACGAAAGCGCAGGGAGTATTCCAGTACCATATAGAGTTTGCCCTGGCGGAACTCTTCCTCGATATCAATACCAAGCGCCTCGCGCATGTAGGCGTGGCGCGTCCACTCCATGTAAAAAGGATAGTACAGGCCGTCGACTACGCCCTGAAAATCAATATGGCTTTCATCCACTTCATAATGCTTAGAAAACATGTTTCAGTCCTGATGTTGTTATAAAAGTTAAGCGCCAGAAATCCTGCTCTGGCTGTTTTTTGAACAGCGCGTTGGTGGTACAATACTGTTGATTTCACAACCCAACAGAGGATTACCATGGACACCGAGATAACCCCAACCACCTTAGCGTTTGAATTTCTTCGTCGTGAACAAGAGCAGTTAACCCCCGCGCAATTCCTGATCCGCCTGCAGCAGCTCAAGCTGGAGTTTGCCGATCTGCTGGGTTTAACCCACCTCGAACTGCGTGAAGAGATTTTCCATGCGCACCGGTTGGGGATTCACTGATCCCACTCTGTCTGAGCCACCGCTTGCGGTGGCTTTCTGTTTTTTAGCGTGAGAAGAAAATCAGCTTCAGCCCCAAAATCCCCATCACGCCGCCCGCTAAGCGGTCAATCACAGTTTTAAAACGCAGGTAGGCATTGCGCGGTTTCTCGGAAGAGAGCACCAGCGTGACAATCGAATACCATCCCGCATCAATCACAAAGCACAGCACCGGCAACACGACGTAGTAGAATGCCGGGATCTCGCGCGGCAGCAGCGCGGTAAAAATACTGGCAAACACGACGGCGGTTTTCGGGTTGCTCAACTGGGTGAACAGCCCGTCACGGAAGGTGGCTATCATGCTTTTATCGCTTTTTCCCACGGCGCCCACGTGCAGCGGCTCGCGAGAGTGTTTGATTATCTTATAAGCCAGCCACAGCAGATAAAGCCCGCCGGCTATCTTGATCCCGGTATAGGCCACCGGCACCGCCAGCAGAAAAGCCTGTAAACCCAGCAGCGCCATCAGCGAAAATGCCGCCGCCCCGACGCCGGTTCCCAGCGCGGTCACCAGCCCATGCGCGCGTGAACGCGCTACGGCATTTTGAGCGACATAAACAAAGCTTGGGCCGGGGCTCATGGCGCCCAGCGCGATGGTGGCGGTAATAGCAAAAAGGGGAGTGATAACGCTCATTTACGGGATCCTGTTGGTGGAATAACGTTTTTTAACCTGAAAGCCGTGCGGGTGACAACCGCAAGTGTGTGCCGAGTTATTACCGCCGCTCGCGTAGTCGGTCGATCATCCAGCGGCCAGCCGGGCCGGGCGGCGTTTTGTTCGACCAGGCGACATCCACCTCAAGATTTTGCGGCCAGCCTTCCACCTTTAGCGGCTTAAGCACGCCGTGTCCAAACTGGTTAACCAGCCAGCTCGGCAAAATTCCCCAGCCAAAACCCTGTTCCGCCATCTCAAGCAGCAGCAGTAAAGATGGGGACGACCAGATAGGGCCGCGTGCGGCGACCTTACCGGGGCGCACAAAGGTTTTAAGCACCAGTTGCCGCACGGTATGTAGCTCATCCATCCGCACCTCTGTCTGCTTCGCCAGCGGGTGATCGCGATGAATAAAAATGGTCATTTCTGCGCCGACCTGAAGGCGGGCGACGGTGATATCCGGCGGGTAACTCTCCTGAACCCGCAGGACGCCGACGTGGGCGCGGCCAATCTGCAGACTATCAATCACGTCTTCATCCTCAGCAATAATGCATTCAAATTCGATGTCCGGGTAACGCTCGGAAAACTGCTGCAGGATGGATTCGTGGTGGGCGGTTTGCCACATGTCGGAAAGCACAAACGTCAGGCGCGGCTCGACGTTGTCCGCCAGCCTGACGGAAACTTCATCCAGCCGCTCGCTGGCGGCAAAAATAGCCTGTACATAGGGCAAAACGCGCTGCCCGTGCGGGGTAAGCGTGGGCTGCCTGGCGTGGCGATCGAACAGCGTCACGCCGAGGTCAACTTCCAGGTTGGCAATAGCGCTGCTGATGGTGGACTGGCTCTTTTTCAGCTTGCGTGCGGCGGCGGAAAAAGAACCCGTTTCAACGGCCTGTAAAAAGGCTTCCAGTGATTCCGGGGAGTAACGCATAAACTATCGCTTTTATCGATGGCTGTTAGCTATATTATATCAATAATTGCGATGATAATGGCGACCTTGTGAAAAAGGAGTCATCAAAATGAAATCGCAAAACAACAGAAGCCTGTCTGAGCGCATTGTGCATGCCGTCGGCTTCGAGGCTATCGCCATCGGTATCTGTGCGCCAACCGCCGCCTGGCTAATGAACAAACCGCTTTTCCAGATGGGTGCGCTGGCTATCATGCTGTCCACCGTCGCGATGGTCTGGAACATTATTTACAACGCCGGGTTTGATAAATTTTACCCGCCGTCACTCAAGCGTGGTATGGGCTTGCGCGTTGCGCACGCGCTGGGCTTCGAAGGGGGCTTTATCCTGATTGGCCTGCCGCTTGCCGCCTGGATGCTGAATGTCACGCTGCTGCAGGCGCTGATGGTAGAGATTGGTTTCTTCCTGTTCTTCCTGCCGTACACCGTGGCTTATAACTGGTGCTACGACTGGCTGCGCGCCAAACGCTTTCAGAACGTGGCCAGCAGAGAGATGAAAAAGCAGTCCTGATTTGCAGGATTGTGCAAGCATCAAACAGGATTGCGCTACAGGAAAACGGCCGCGTTCGACGACACTTTAAGTCGTCAGACACAACCCCCTGGAGCGCAATAAATGAAAACCATCGACACCCTATATATTAACGGTCAGCACGTCACGCCCCACGGCACTGAGGTGCTGACCTTAATTCATCCCGTCAGCGAACAACCTGCCGCTCAGGTTCGCCTGGCAGACGAAGAAGACACCCGCCTCGCCATTGCTGCGGCAAAAGCCGCATTTCCGCAAATGCGCCTTTCCAGCCGCGAACAAAGAATGATTTGGCTGCAGCTGCTGCACGACGCCGTGAAAGCGCGTGAAGACGAGCTGGTGGAAACTATGGTGGATGAATACGGCTGCCCGATAGCTTTTGCCCAAAGCACCGTGGCTCGCTCGTACAACAGCTTCCTCCAGGCAATCGATCTGCTGAAAGACTACTCTTTTGAATCTCAGGCGGGGATGGCGAAAGTGGTCATGGAGCCGCTGGGCGTGGTGGGGCTCATTACCCCCTGGAACGCTAACTACGGCTTTATCGCTGGCAAACTGTCGATGGTGATTGCCTCCGGCAGCACAGCGGTTATCAAGCCCAGCGAGCTCAGCGCCCGTCAAACGGCGATCATCACGGAATGCCTGCATGCCGCCGGGCTGCCCGACGGCGTGATTAATATCGTCACCGGCCTGGGCAATGTGGTTGGTGCGGAAATCACGCGCCACCCGGACGTGGCTAAAATCTCGTTCACTGGCTCAACGGCGGTGGGCAAAACGATTGCCCGTGACGGGGCGGCAACCATGAAGCGCGTCACCCTTGAACTGGGCGGCAAGTCTGCCAACGTGCTGCTGGACGATGCCGATCTCGATACCGCTATTCCGCTGGCGCTGCAGGTCATGAGCTGGAACAGCGGCCAGGCCTGTATCGCAGGGACTCGCCTGCTGGTGCCAGAAAGCAGGCTGGCCGAGGTCAAAGCGCAAATTCTCAAACATCTGGCTATTCTGGTACCAGGCAACCCGCGGGATCCGAAAACGAACATCGGGGCCGCCGTGACCGCCCGGCAGTACCAGCGCGTGCAGGAGTATATTCGTAGCGGGATTGCCGAAGGGGCGGAGCTGCTTTGCGGCGGAGAAGGGCGTCCCGAGGGGCTGGCCAGCGGTTACTTTGTGAAACCGACGGTGTTTGTGAACGTGCGCAACGACATGACCATTGCCCAACAGGAAATTTTTGGCCCGGTGCTGTCGGTGATTACCTACCGCGATGACGCCGAAGCAGTGCAGATCGCCAATGATACGGTTTATGGCCTGCAGGCCTACGTTAGCGGGAAAGATACAGTGCGCACGGCGGCCGTTGCCCGGCAGCTTATCGCGGGGCGTGTGTTCGTCAACGGCGTTTATGACGAACCGCTCGCGCCGTTCGGCGGTTTTAAACAGTCCGGTCTTGGCCGCGAATTTGGCACTTACGGGCTGGAAGCGTATCTTGAACCCAAAGCCATTATGGGGCAGTAATATGCAACCAACCGAGCGGCCTTCGGGCCGCATTATTGACGAACTGCACCAGCGTGTCGCCCGTCGTTACCCGGCGGGCGGCGGTGGGGTGAAGGAGCTGAGCTGCGCGCTGCCGTGGCTCAGCTTTATTCGCATCGAACAGCCGACGCTGCTCAATCGCGGGATGCTTTCTCCGTCCATGTGTATGGTGCTGCAGGGCAGCAAAAAAATGCTTATCGGTGACAACGTCACGGAGTACGGTCCCGGCAGCTATTCGCTGGCAGCCGTGGATATGCCGGTGTCCGGGCAGGTGACCCGCGCCAGCGAAGCCGAGCCTTACTACGGCGTACGCATCGACCTTGACGGGAAAGAAATTGCCGACCTGATCATGAACATGAACGTGGTGCTGCCGGACGGCAACGGGGAGAAAACCGGGGCCTGGGTCGCCGCCGCGGAAGAAGAGCTCCAGGGCGCTTTTCTGCGCCTGGTCACGCTGCTGGACAGCCCGCAGC
This sequence comes from Cedecea sp. Ae19-4, assembly GCF_059801165.1. NCBI lineage: Bacteria > Pseudomonadati > Pseudomonadota > Gammaproteobacteria > Enterobacterales > Enterobacteriaceae > Cedecea > Cedecea sp. Ae19-4. Next base: position 1,373,133 of record NZ_JBCHWG010000001.1, read on the forward strand.
ATCTGCATGCCCTCGCGCCGCTCATCAAGCAAGAAATTCTCTACCGGCTGGTCATCGCTCCCGCCGGGGCTTCATTCTGGAAACAGGCGCTGGGCTGGGCGCAGGGCAAAGGCGTGGGGGAAGCCATTAACTGGATCAAACAGAATTATGCCGAGCCGCTGGTCATTGATGAGCTTGCGAAGCGCGTCGGCATGAGCGCTTCCAGCCTGCATCACCGCTTCAAAGCTCTGACGATCATGAGCCCACTGCAGTACCAAAAACAGCTTCGCCTGCTGGAGGCCCGCCGGCGTTTATTGAGCTGCGAAGGCGATGTCGCCAGCGTCGCCTGGAAGGTGGGCTATGATTCCCCCTCCCAGTTTAACCGGGAGTATCGCCGGGCATTTGGCGCGTCGCCGCTGCAGGACATTGATGCCCTGCGTCAACAGGGCACTTCATTCTAGGCCGTTTTCCGCGCCACAATAAACAGGCGGGGGAACGGCATCAGCACGTTGCCGTCATGCTGCTTGCGGTAGGCGCGCTGCAGCAACTGGTGATAGCGCTCAAGAAACGCCTCCTGCTGAATGGCGTCCAGCCCGTGCAGGTAAGGGCGCAGGCCGGTCGAGCTTAACCATTCAATGATGGCGCGGGCGGACGGCATAACGTGGAAATACGTCGTGCGCCAGATATCCACCGTGCAGCCGCTTTCGGCCAGCAGATCGTAATATTCCTGAGCCGTTAGCAAGGCTTCGCGGCTCGAGCGCGAGATCCCCAGTTCGTCGGCAACCTGGCGCATTAATGTATGCGTGGGCTCCTGCCAGTTATCGGGCATTTGCACCGCCAGCACGCCGCCGTCTGCCAGCTGTGCCGCCAGGTGTGGGAAGACCTGCTTATGGTTGGCTATCCACTGCAGCGAAGCGTTGGCGAAAATCACATCCTGTTTCACGGCGGGCTGCCAGGTGGCGATATCCGCCTCTTCAAAGCGGCAGTCTGGCAGTGCGGCACCGGCTTTGGCGAGCATCGCGGGAGAGTTATCCAGCCCGGTAATCGAAGCTTCTGGCGCCAGATTACGCAGCAGCGCCGTGGAGTTGCCGGGGCCGCAGCCCAAATCGGTAAAGGTGTTTGCGCCAGGGTGGTTAATTCGGGCAACCAACTCAGCGGCCGGGCGGGTACGTTCAGCTTCAAACTGCAAATAGAGCGTGGGGTTCCAGTCCTGCATCGTTTTATCCTCGTTGCTTTGCTAACATTGCCGACAAATTATTTTATACGCTATTGAAGGTAACGCATGGCTAAACATCCGGTTGGCAAATATTTGAGACTAGAGCTCACCCATAACGACAATGATCTGCTGATTTATGTGGTGAAGGGCAGCCGCATCGAAGACATGCCGCCTGACGAGGATGAGGATTATCCGGGGGAAATGCACCTGGCGATGCCGAAAATGAACCGGGAGCTGGACGCCGAGCTGGCGCGTTTGCTGGAGGAAGCATCCGGTGGCGACGTTATCGTGATCATCTGTGCCGCTGACAGCGTGTTTGAGCACGGTTTTTCGCAGGTCAGGGCACTGCGTAAATAGCATCCGTTACCCGGCGGCAGGCCGGGTAACTTTTAGCTATCAGTGTAAGCCCAGGCGGAATAATTCCGTCGGTTCAAATTGCCCTTCACAACCTTCCACTTCCACGCATTTGCTGCGGCGAATTTGCTCGGCATTTTTACCTTCACCGTGAATGGCTTTAATCAGCCCGGTTTTGCCTGTGCCGTTAATCAAAACGCGGCTGCCGGTGGTAATGGCATTCCTGTTGCGGTCCCAGGTCATCATCATGTTGAGCACTCCTCTTAACGAATGAAACAGTTTAACCGGAGCCTATTTAAGGCCGATACGCGGCAGGATTCATTAATCAAAATCAAATTGTATGATGAATTGGTTGTTATTTTGCGATGAGTAAAGTGGACAGAATGATTTCCACCAGGCGGTTTTTCTCCATAATTAACTCAAGCGAAACGGCTGGTTACGTATTGCTGGTTTAGAATATGACTTTAGACACACTCTTTTGGCATAGTGATTAACCTGTATTGTCAGGAGTTTACTATGGATCGTCGCCATTTTATTACCTGTGTTACCGCCGGATTGCTCGCGGCTAAAGCGGGCATCTCGTTTGCTGCATCAGGCGTGAAGCGTTCGGCTATTCCGCTGTGGAAAGGCACGCCACCGGGCGGTGGTGGGCCGACAGGGAGTATTCAGACGTCGGCGCGCGGGGCGCAGAGCAATATTGCGCTCCCGATTCTGACCGTGATTGAACCCGAATCACCTAATGGCCAGGCCGTGCTGGTGGCGGCGGGCGGGGGCTATAAGCGCATTGAAATGGGGTCAGAAGCCTGGCCCGCGGCGGAATGGCTGGTGGCGCGGGGATATACCGCGTATGTGCTGAGCTACCGTTTGCCGTCGGAAGGATGGACTGATGGCAATCTGGTTGCCTTGCAGGACGCGCAGCGCGCGTTAAGAATCGTGCGCGATCGTGAACATAACGTCAGCGTGCTGGGCTTTTCCGCCGGTGGGCATCTGCTTGGCCTGGCCGCCACGCGACCCGATTACCGCTCGTATCCAAAGCAGGATCGTTTAGACGAGAAACCCGCCTTTGCCGATCGGGCGGCGTTAATTTATCCGGTCATTACGCTGGAAAAACCTTATGAGCACACCTCTACGCATAAAATTCTGGTCGGCAAAGATGCTTCATCAGCCGAGAACGCCGCCTGGTCCGTGCAGAATTATGTCACCCCGCATTCGCCGCCGTTTTTCCTGGTCCAGGCCGAAGACGACCCAATTTCTGACCCGCAGAATACGTTAATTATGGCCGCGGCCTGTGAGCAGCAGCATGTGCCGGTAGAAATGCACCGCTACAGCAGCGGCGGCCACGGTTTCGGCATTGGCAAACCTGGCACACCGACCGTGAAATGGCCCGATCATTACGCGAAATGGTTGGCGAAAAGTTAGTGTCGGATCGTTATCTGAAATAAGTATTACGCACGCCCCTCAAGAAATTTCCCCGCAATCCGATATCCATAGGGATGTATTTCGGCAGGATGCCGTTTCCCATTCCCAATGATGGCACGCAAATAACAATTAACTTTACGTGGTCAATATGGATATCAACGAAAAAATCAAAACCTTTGGTGAGGCTCTTAAAAACCGGCTCGATTCGTCACTCATTGACTTCGCGCTGGAATATATCGACTTCTCAGAAAATGTACTGGCTTTTGAAACGCTGTGTGGACATATCGCAAATTATCAGGTGCGTATTAGCCCTGATGAGTACAGGCAGGTACTGGATATTGCGGGGTTACTGGAGATCGACAATCAATATACTGAAATCGATCCCCTGAGAAATTTATTAAATTAAACCCTTTCGCTGTTAAGGATATCCAGCCTCAGGGTTGGATTATCCTTAGTGCTGATAAAATATATCGCCAGCCATTGCCTGAAGGATCTTTCCTTCGGCGTCGGTAATTAAGACATAATTGCCGCCCATGTAGGTCCAGTGGCTACCGGCCTGCGGCGCAGGGAGATGGCGAAGCTGCCAGCTTTTGATGTTATAGGGTTCGGTCCGGTAGATGTCGGGCGCAATGTCGCCGATCTTGTACATTTTGAAATCTGAGGAGAATTCTTTCAGTTCATAGGACTGTGCCGACGTGCCCGGTGCCGTCGCCTTTAGCTGCTTATCACCTGAATAGGCAAAGGCCAGAGAGGGCAGCGCGCCCGCGAGCCATACCGCTGTTAATACCGCTACTTTTGTTGACTTGCGCATAAATTCTCCAGAGTGAATCCAGTCTGCTTTTGTTGATTCCGTATAGGAAGACAACAAATTGTGCCGATTTACTCATTACGCGCTGTATTTTTTTGTTAGCAAATCCTCCACCGCAATGGAGCAGAAATGAAAACGCCTCCCGGAAAGTTTATTTCGCGAGAGGCGTCGTAGGTGGGGGAAGGTCACCGTTCATTAGTCATCCCATTTGTGGCTAAACCAGGCAGCAAGAAAACCGGAAAATAAGATGAATCCCAGTACTGCCATAAATACGTTCATGTTCCCTAACATAGTTAATCCTCCAGATTACTGCATTTCTATAGAAATACCTCGCGTGATAAAAAAGGGTTTACTCAGATGAGTGGAGCTATCATACCGTACACAACTTAAACAATCCCTAACCGCAGGTAAATTATTCGTTTTGTGAAGTAAATGCGTTTCTGTATGTGGCGGGAGACGTTCGAAGATGTTTCCGGAAATGATGACGCAGCGTCGCCGCTGAGCCAAATCCCGTCTGTTCGGCAATATGCTCTATCGGCAGCGTGCTGTTTTCCAGCAGCTCCCGGCAGCGTTTAAGGCGGGTTTGCAGCAGCCAGGCGGCGGGCGTGAGGCCCGTCGCGGCTTCGAAGCGGCGTAAAAAAGTTCTCGGGCTCATGCCGACATAGGCGGCCAGGCTTGCCACGGAGTGCCGCTCGCTTAAATGGCGCTGCAGGTGATCAAACAGCGGCGCAAACCGCTCTCCTTCGTACTCTACGGGGACTGCTTGTTCGATAAACTGCGCCTGGCCGCCCTCGCGATGAGGCTGCACGACTAAGCGCCGGGCAACGCTGTTGGCCGCTGCGGCACCAAAATCCCGGCGCACCAGATGCAGGGCGAGGTCGATGCCCGCCGCGCTGCCCGCCGAGGTCAAAACATCCCCGTTATCCAGATAAAGCACGTCCGGGATCACTTCGATCGCCGGGTAACGCGCCTGCAGCGCTTCCGTGTAGCGCCAGTGGGTGGTTGCCCGCTGGCCATCAAGCAGACCAGTTGCCGCCAGCACAAACACGCCGGAGCAAATGGACATCAGGCGTGCACCGCGCGCATGTGCCGCCCGCAATGCCGCAATAAGTGACTCTGGCACGGATTGATCGATCCCGCGCCAGCCAGGAACCACGATCAAACTGGCTTCAGCCAGCAAATCCAGTCCGCCATCCACCACCAGACGAATACCGCCCATCGCCCGTAGCTCGCCGGGCTCAATGCCGGCGACAGCAAAGCGATACCAATTCTCACCCAGCTCGGGGCGCGGCAGGCCGAAAATTTCCACGGCAACGCCGAATTCGAACGTGCAAAGGCCGTCGTAAGCCAGCGTGACGACAAGAGGGTTTTTAGGCAGGGGGGTTAATTTTGTCATGATATTTACGCTAATCGTCATTCGTGTCAGCTGTCAAGCCTCCGTCGCGGCGTCAGAATCAAAGCTCAAACCAAAAGGAGATAAACATGAGCTACGTGACTGACCACCCTGCGGCAGCCTCAGAAACCGTCGCCGCGCATTACCTGCACAAACTGTCGCTTGAAACCGACTGTGCCGACGTCAACGCGGCGATCCAGAGCGGCGATCCAGATTTTGTGCTGCTGCACGTGGTGGGTTCTGATGAAACATTTGCCCGACGGCACCTGCCGGGGGCTATTCATTTACCCCATCGGCTGATCACCGAATCCCGCATGGCCGAATGGCCCGAGGACACGCTGTTTGTGGTGTACTGCGCCGGGCCGCACTGCAACGGTGCCGACCGGGCGGCCCTGAAACTGGCGCAGCTCGGCAGGATAGTGAAGGTGATGCCCGGCGGCATCACCGGCTGGGAAGATGAAGGTTTGCCTTTCGCCTAAATCAGCGCGCGGAGCACCATATCACCGCCAAGCAGAACGAGGCAGATCAGGAAGCCGCGCTTGAAGGCTAATGGGCTGATGCGCCTGCGGATACGCTGGCCTGCAAACAGGCCGATAAGCGCGGCGACAACCGCCATGACGGACGTGCTAATGGCTATTTCCTGCAGCGCGCCGTGCCACCAAAGCCCGGCGGCCAGCGCAAGGGTTGAAAAGGTAAAGGACAGCCCGAGCGCCTGCACCAGTTCATCGCGCTCAAGCCCAAGCGACTGAATATAGGGCACGGCGGGGATTACAAATACGCCCGTGCCACCGGTCAATAAACCGGTGAGGAGGCCGATCAGCGGCGAGAGCCAGCGCTCGTGGCGGGCGGGAACGTGCAGCGGCCTGGCAAACAACGTCCATAAGGCATAGACGATCAGGGCAATGCCCAGCGCCACGGTGGTTGCATGACTACTGCCCGAGGCCAATAAACTGCTGCTGCCAAGGGTACCCAGCACAATGGTTAGCATCATCGGCCACAGGCGTTGGAGCAATGCCGCCAGGTTGCCCCCTTCATAAAGCTGGAAAATATTGGTCAGGAAAGAGGGTAAAAGCAGCATGCCCGCCGCCGCCACCGGGGAAATCAATGACCCCAGAATCCCCATGGCGACGGTAGGTAACCCCATCCCCGTGACGCCCTTGACGGTGCCAGCGAGAACAAAAGTAGCGGCAATGGCAAGGCTCAGGCTGAGATCATTCATTCGTGTTTTCCTTATGTGCGTTGCGGCTATCCTGCGGAGCCTGTTCACGTTCAAACATGCCGTAATCGCGGATCACGTCCGCCACCCTGAGCCGGTAATCGCTAAAGACCGAGTGGCGGCCCTGGCGCTGAACGCTGCGGTGTAATTCCTGATTGCGCCATTGCAGCACGGCGGCCTCATCGCGCCAGAACGAAAGCGACAGGATTTTTCCAGGTTCGCTAAGGCTTTGAAAACGTTCAATGGAAATAAACCCATCAATATCGGCAAGCACGGGTTTTAGCTCTGCCGCCAGTTCAAGATAGCGGCTATAGTGTCCTTCTGCAGGCAGGACTTCAAAGATTACGGCGATCATCAGGTTGCTCCTTATTGTTATCTCCTGCTAACCCTAATCCATCGTCAGACAGGACGCTTCGCTGAGCATCGAAATATGGAAACAGATTTTCTCGAAACCCGGCTTGCCGCCGTTGCCGCCGCCATTGCGGACAAAACCCGAGCCAGCATGCTGTGCACGTTAATGGATGGCCGGGCCTGGACGGCAACCGAACTGAGCATCATGGCTAATGTGGCACCGTCCACGGCCAGCAGCCATCTGGCAAAGTTAATGGAGCAATCGCTGATTGCCTGCGTGCAGCAGGGGCGACATCGTTACTACCGGCTTCACAGCAGCCAAATTGCCGGGGCGCTGGAAGGATTAATGGGGCTGGTTGGCCGCGATGACGCGACTATGCGCACCAAAACCCCCGGCAATCTTCGCTACGCCAGAACCTGCTATGACCATATGGCGGGAGAGATCGCCGTGGCACTCCATGACGCATTATTTCGCCTTCGCTGGCTGGAGGGGGAAGAGTATGTGGTCACCGCCAGGGGGGAAGAACAATTGCTGCTTCTGGGCGTAAACGTGGAAAGCGGGGCCTCGCGCCGGCGCTACGCCTGCGGCTGTCTGGACTGGAGTGAAAGACGCGAACATCTGGGAGGACAGCTAGGCAAAGCGTTGCTGCACACCTGCGAACAAAAAGGGTGGATGCGGCGGGATCTGGTCAGTCGTGAGCTGCACGTGTCCGAGAGCGGGAAGCGTAAGCTGGCAGGATTGTTTGGGGTGGCGTTTTGACAGAGTTTTCACCTCTCCCCAAAGGAAAAGGGAGAAAATAGCCGACGGGGAGCATGAGTGATCCCCTCTCCCTTTGAGGGAGAGGGTTAGGCTGAGGGTAAAATCAGCTCAGCCGATAATGCCTGTTCGGCTGCAGCGCCTCTGGCTTCTCCGCCTCATCGTTCATATCCCGTAAATCACGCTCAATCGCCACGCAAATAGCATCCAGCGGCAGGTCGTTGTCCTCGGTACCAAACGGATCTTCCAGCTCTTCGGCCAGCGAGTCGAGGGAAATAAAGGTATACGACACAAACACGGAAACAAACGGCGTCATGTAGTGGAGGTCGGTCACCAGAGCAAACGGCAGCATGATGCAGAAGATATACACCGTGCGGTGCTGAATCAGGCTATAGGCGAAGGGCATCGGCGTAGAAATAATGCGTTCGCAGCCGCCGGACACCGCCGACAGTTCGTTCAGATGATTGTCCAGGCTGCGCCATAGCACGTCGGAAATCACGCCTTGCTCGCGCTGCTGGTTCAGCCAACTGCCCATCAGCATCAAAATACGATTACACGGCGCATGGCTTGCGCTGACCCAGGCCAGATCCTGCGGGCTCAGGTAACGACTAAGCGTTTCCTGCTGCGGCTTTTTGCGCAACGTCATGCGCAGGCTGTTGCAAAAGGCGACCTGTAAATTCACAAACCGCTGCACCGTTTCGGGCTGATCCCCCGCCAGCGTTTTCACCTCGCGTAACAAAGAGCGCGACGTGATGGCCAACTGGCCCCACAGCAGACGCGCTTCGTTGAAGCGTGCGTAGCAGGCGCTGTTGCGGAACCCGAGAAAAATGGCGATAGCCACGCCGAGAATGCTGAATGGCGCGATGGTGAGCTTGATTCCGAGGGTTTCGTACCACGGCAGGAAAAAAATAACGCTAATAGAAAGCAGCAGATTCAGCAGCAGGCGGGAATAAATCTTTTCCAGCACTGAGCCGTGCCAGACGAAGAGGCGAGCCAACCAGTGTTGATGCGGGCGAACGATCATGATGAGTAACAGACTAGTAACAAGAGACTGTATTTAACGGCAGACTGTGACGCAGATCAATCTTTATCGCTACAGAAACTTAACAAAGGCTACCCCAAAGCGCGTTGAGGTAGCCCCAGGGTTATCAGGCGAGTTTAAACACTGAAACCGACTCATTGAGCCGCTGCGACTGATCTTTTAGGGAATGCGCGGCGGCAGAGGCCTGCTCAACCAGCGCGGCATTTTGCTGGGTGACCACGTCCATTTGCAGCACGGCCTGATTAATCTGCTCAATGCCGCGGCTCTGCTCATCGGTAGAGACGGCAATCTCAGCCATCAGCGTGGTGACCTGGGTAATCGAGGTAGCGATGCGTTTCATGCTTTCCCCGGCCCGGTTGACCAGCTCGCTGCCGTTGGTGACCTGCTGGCCGGACAGCTCTATCAGCTCTTTAATTTCTTTTGCCGCCACGGAAGAACGTTGGGCGAGATTGCGTACCTCCGCTGCGACCACCGCGAAACCGCGACCTTGTTCCCCGGCTCGTGCGGCTTCAACCGCCGCGTTAAGGGCAAGAATATTGGTCTGGAAGGCGATGTCTTCGATGATGGAAATAATGCTGTCGATTTTGCCGGAACTGGTTTCGATATTGCGCATAGAACCGATGACCTGGTCGACGATTTGCTGACCTTCGCTGGCCGCCGCGCGCATACCGTTAGCCAGCGTATTGGCCTGATGCGAGCTTTCTGACGTCCGTTTAACCGTGACGGTCAACTGTTCCATGCTGGCCGCCGTTTCACCCAGCGACGCCGCCTGCTCTTCGGTGCGAGCGGACAGGTCGGTATTGCCCGCCGCAATCTCTTCTGATGCATAGCCGACGGTGGTGCTGGACTCGCGTACCTGGCTGATGATTTCGGTGAGCGACAGGCGCATTTGCTCGAGGCTGTGCATCATCTGGCCGATTTCATCATTGGATTTGATATCAATGGAACGGTGCAGCAGGCCGTTGGCAATTTCAGCGCAGTGTGCCTTCGCGGTGTCCAGCTCTTTGAGGACGCGAACTTTCAGCAAAACAAACGCGGCGGCAAGAATCGCGATAAACAGCGCGGCAAACAGGCCGATGGCGACAAAACTCGACTGAAAACCTGCCTGTGCCTCGGCGTTGAGCTGGTGTGCGTGTTGCTCCCGGAATGCCAGCAGCTTATCCAGCGTGATTTCGAACCCCCGATCGAGCGCCGGGATGGTGCCCGTGACCAGTTCCGCGCTGCGGGCTTTGTCATTGGCCTGGGCGGCCTCTAACAGAGGCAGCAGCCCTCCGTCACGATAGGCGAGCCAGGCGGCTTTATAGTCATCGGCGAGCGCTTGTTCCCCGGACTGCTTCGTCGCTTCAAGGTAAGCCTTAAAGCTGGTGTCTGCTTTACCCAGCGCTTCTTTTGCCCCAGCCAGGCTCTGGCTAGCCTGCTCGGCGTTGCCGGATTCCATCTCCTGAATGGCCTGCATGGCGCGAACGCGCATCGTGCGGCTGTGGTTAATGGGGTCAATGACGGATAACACTAGGCGTATTTCGCTGTTGACGTCATTGAGGGCATGGTTGCTGCGGGTAAGGGACCAAATATTGGACGCCGTGCTGGCGAGAAAAATAAGCAACAGCGTGCTGAAAACCAAAATCGAAAAACGCCTGACTGACATACTAAATCCTTAAGTCGGTGAAATATTCTTATCCCAGCCGCGCTGAAGAGCATTCAACACTGCTGGCTGTAGGGTTATCGGCAGCTGAAAGGGGATATTTACCGGGCGGGAAATTTAGAGCACAAAGTGTAATCTTACTGTCATCTGGCTATTTTATAACTCCGGTACCTCAACCACCGATATATATAAAAACCATGAAATTAAAAACACTTGCCTTACTTTGCAGTACCGTATTCCCTCTGGCTGGTCACGCTGCGGATGCGCAGGTTGACCGTTACGTTGTCACGTTCCCGCAAGGGGACAGCGTGGCCTACAAAGGTGAATACGCCGCTAACTTCCCGCACGGACTGCCGGTAGGTGTTGGCTCAGGCCTGACCTTTATGGGCAAGCAGGGCGACGACCTGATCTTTACTACCGTGACGGATCGCGGGCCCAATGCTGACTCGCCGAAAGCCGGGAAAAAAGAATCCAAGATTTTTGCAAATCCTGACTTCACGCCGCTGCTGATGACCATCCGCGTGAGCAACGGTAAAGCCGAAGCTATCGACGCGAAGCCGCTGCATGATGCGCAGGGGCCGATTAGCGGGCTGCCGCTGCCGGAAGGGCTGATTGGCGCAACCAATGAAATTGCCCTGAGCGATACGCTCCAGAAGTTGAAGAGTGACCAGCGCGGGCTGGACACCGAAGGCATCACGCCGGACGGCAAGGGCGGTTACTGGCTGTGCGACGAGTACGGCCCGTTCGTTATCCATGTGGATGCTGACGGCAAAATCCTGAAAAAATATGGCCCGCAGGCTGAGCACGGTGAACAGGGCGTGGCGGGCGGATTGCCGAATATTGTCAAATGGCGCCAGCCTAACCGTGGGTTCGAAGGCATCACCCGCATGCCGGATGGCCGGATTATTGCGGCGGTGCAGAGCACGTTGGATATTGACGGCAAAACCAAAAACAGCGCGCAGTTCACGCGTCTGGTCAGCCTCGACCCGGCGACCGGTAAAACCGAAATGTACGGCTACCCGATCGACGTGGACGTCTATAAAAAAGCCAAAGATGCCAAAATTGGCGATATCGTGGCGCTGGACAACCACCGCCTGCTGCTGATTGAGCAAGGCGGTGACAAAAACAAACAGATGCGCAACCTGGTCTACGTGGTTGACCTGAACGGCGCGTCCGATCTGGCCGGGTTCGATAAAGAAAAAGCCCCGGAGTTTGATGATGCTGAGCAGCTGAAGGCGCGCGGCATCAAGCTGGCGAGCAAAAAAGAGGTTGTCGACCTGCGCAAGCTGGGCTGGCAGCAGGAAAAAGCCGAAGGCATGGCGCTGATTGATAATCAGACGATTGCCGTGATCAACGACAACGATTTTGGCCTGCAGGCCGTGCTGGCGAACGCCGATGACTACCAGGTGGACGGCAAAGGTCACCTGCTGAAAGACGGCGCGGAAGTGGCGACCAAAATTGAGCTGAAGCCACTGGAAAAACCAGAATCACAAAACGATTTCTGGGTGATTAAGCTGCCCGAACCCCTGAAGTAATTTTTGCCCTTGCTCCTTTGTCGCCTGCGGCAGAGGAGCAAGCCAATGATGCCAGGCGGGCCAGGCGCATTTTAGAGAAAGGAGTGGCAGGAAAATACGGTATACTGTATATAAACACAGTTATTGTAAGAAAAGGGAATGCTGATGCAAAACTTCTTCTCCGCCACGGCGCAATGTCGGGTGCGCTATCTGGATTTACCCGGCGGGGGTGTGCCGCTCCTGTTCATTCATGGCCTTGGCTGCGCTTCCTCTTATGACTATCCCCGCGTGGTCAGCGATCCGGCATGGAGTTCCCGGCGTAGCATTCTCATCGATCTCCCCGGCAGCGGGTACAGCGACAGGCCGCAGTCTTACGGCTACAGCACCCGTGAACAGGCAAGTGTCGTGGGCGAACTGGTGGAACATTTAGGGTTAAATCGCTTTTTTCTTTACGGGCACAGCATGGGCGGCAGCATCGCCATTGAAGTGGCGGCGTCGATGCCGGGGAAAATTGCAGGGTTGATGGTGTCGGAGCCCAATTTCCGCGCCGGCGGCGGGATGTATAGCCGCATGATTGCCGCGCAGACCGAAGACGAATTCGTGGCTCATGGTTACCAAAAAGCAATCGCGGCTAACGCGGAAAATCCGTGGTCCGGCAGCTTGCAAAATAGCGATCCCAGTGCTGTATGGCGCGCCGCCGTTAGTCTGGTAAGCGGCATCGAACCGGACTGGTATCAGCTTTTTGCTCAGCTAAAAATCCCCAAAATGCTTATTTTCGGTGAGCTTTCGCTGCCGGATGAAGATTTTACCGCATTCGAGCAGGCCGGGGTGACGACCACCATCGTACCGAGCGCCGGGCACGCTATGTCCTGGGAAAACCCCGCCGGGCTAGCCAGGGTGCTCGCCGAGCAGTGCAGGGCGTAATAAAAAAGCCATCCCGAAGGATGGCTTTTGGTGACAGACGGAGAGGAAAAAAGCGTGTTTTTCCCCTCTTCGTGGTTATCAGCCGAAAATCAATGAATTGATTTTCCTGTTTCTTTTGACGGATCGTCGGGTATTTCTTCTATTGATAGAGGTTTGTCAGCGGCCTGAAAGCCATCCCGAAGGATGGCTTTGGCTTTAAATCGCTAACTTTTTATTTAACGCCTCAATTTCTTCCCGCCACTGTTTTTGCAGCGCCGGTTTCTGGTGCTTTTCCTTGCGCGTCACGTCCTCCGCCAGCTTTTCCTCCAGCTCGATAAGCCGTTCCAGCAGCGCATCGCTTTCTCTATAGTGCGGTGCTTGCTGGATGACTTGCTCTGGCTGGGATTTCACTTCGGTCAGCGGCAGCCCGCTTTCCTCTGCTGTAAGCAGGGCGTACAGCGCGTCCAGGTCGTGCCACTCGCTCAGCACGCCGTTGTTCACCAGCCAGAAGCGGTTGCAGCCTTTGGCTATCAGCTCGCGGTCGTGGGTCACTAACAGCACGCCACCTTCAAAGGTTTGCAGCGTTTCCGCCAGCGCCTCTTTGCCTTCCATGTCCAGGTGGTTGGTCGGTTCATCCAGCATCAGCAGGGAATAGCGGGCCAGCGTCAGGCCAACGAACAGCAGGCGCGAACGCTCTCCGCCGCTCAGCGTACTGACGGCTTGCTGGTGTCGCAGCCACGGAAATCCGGCGCTGATTAACGCCATTTTCCTGTCCTGCTCGCTGAGCGGGGCAAACGGCTCCAGCGCCTCCAGCAGCGAATCACCGTCGTTAAGCTGGTGCAGCGTCTGGTCGTAATACCCCAGATGCACCCGAGGATGCAGGCGAATAGCGTCCTCACGCTCTGACTGCTGGTACTGCTGCCAAAGCAGGCGCAGCAGAGACGACTTGCCGCAGCCGTTCCGGCCTATCACCGCCACGCGGTCGCCGCTTTTCACTTGCTGCAACGGCAGAGTGAATAGAGGTTCACACTCCGGCGCAGGCCGAACGTTAAGCGCTTCCAGCTCCAGCAGCCTGTCGGCAATCAGCGCTTCACCTTTCAGCTTAAGCTGCCACTGGCTGCCCGCCGTGAGCTCAGTTTGCTCGTCCTTCAGCCGATCAATGCGCTTTTCCATCTGCTTGGCTTTTCGGGAAAGATCTTCGTTGTCGTAGACCCGGCCCCAAATTGCCAGCCGTTTGGCGCTGGCGGTAATGCGGTCGATTTCCTTTTGCTCCGCCTGATGGCGGTGGGCATCGGTTCTGTCCCGTTCCTCCAGCGCACTGCGCGCCTGAGAACACGGTAGCGCAAAGAAATGCAGTGAACGATCGCGCAAAATCCAACTGCCGTTGGTGACGTTATCCAGCAGGCTGCGGTCGTGCGAAACCAGCACGAAGCTGCCGCTCCAGCCGCGCAGGAACTGTTCCAGCCACAGCAGCGTGGGCAAGTCCAGGTGGTTACTGGGTTCATCCAGCAGCAGTAAATCTGGCTCACTAATTAGCGCTCGCGCCAGCAGCAGGCGAGTATGCTGCCCGCCGCTCAGCGTGCCGGAAGTCAGTCGCCAGTCCGTTTCGCTAAAGCCCATACTTGCCAGCAAAGCTTCTGCCCGCCAGCATTCGCTATCTCGCTGGTTTTCCTCAATTTGTGCCAGCACAGCATCGAGCATGGTCATCGTATTGAGGCTTTCCGGCAGATGCTGTTCAACCCTTGCCATCAGGCAGCTAGCCGCCTGAGTCACCGAGCCGCTGGTGGGCGAAAGAGTGCCGTCCAGCAGTTTCAGCAGGGTGCTTTTGCCACAGCCGTTATGACCGATCAGGCCAATACGGTCGCCTTTTTTCAGGGTAAAAGTGATGGACTCCAGCAGCGAACCGAAAGCGGTGTCGAGGTGCAGAGATTGGGCGGTTAATAAAGTGCTCATATGTGCTTACTCAAGAGTTATGGCGTGCAAACGCCTCGTCGTATAACGCTGACGATAACCCGGTAAGCCCGAGAGAAGGGATTCAGTAAGTTTCTTCGCTCAAGCCGAAGTTATCGCAGCACGGAACCGATAACGCTTGAGCAGAGACGATCGCCAAAAGTATGCGAACGGTTAAAGCGCTCACAAGACATCATGGGGATCCTCCTTATATATATTGAGTGAATAGGTGGGCGGATTGTAGCGGGAAAGTGAATGGGTTGCCACCTGCCAGAATTTGTTACGAATGCATTCGACGGCGGCGTCGCTGCTTACCCTCACCCTAACCCTCTCCCACTGGAAGGGAGAGGGAATAGATGACCTACTGTTTTGACCTGCTGTTTCTCCCACGCCCCTTGGGGAGAGGGCCGGGGTGAGGAGCTGACGCCCCCAAATTCATCCCAGCAGCTTCACCAGCGTCTGCCGCTGCTTCTCATTAATATCCAGCGGGTTTTGATAGCCGATATTCTCCGTGGCCCGGGTATATAGCGCGACCAGCCAGTCGTACACGTAGCTGGCGTTGCCGCGCGTTGGCTGCTCGCCCAGTTTTGTCAGTCGACGGCTGATATCCGCCTGGGCAGGGGGGGCAAACACGGCCTGACCTTTATTGACGCGGCTTGCCGGGCGATCGGCAACCGGCACGCTGGCGTAGCCCAGCCAGGCAATAAAATCACCCAGCACCGTGCTGGCACGGGAAATATCCAGCTCAAGCCCGGAGTCGCCGTTTTGCATGCTGCGTTCCAGCCTCATCGACACATCCAGCCGGTAGCTGGCGACGATCAGTGTGTTGCACAGCGCCTGAAGCTGAACGCTGTCCAGGCCAAACTGGTGTGCGGCTTCCCGACGCTGGCCCAGCAGGCGCAGGTGGTTAACCCAAAGCTGATGCACGGCGCGGGCGTAGCTGATGCCTTCGGTCTGAGGGGCAACATGCTCGGCTGCGTCGGCAAACAAGTCTATCTCCAGCGCAAAGCCTTCCGGTTTAGGCTGATGCTGCTGTTGGTGCTGCAGCCAGACCTGCTGCAGAGCATCCCGGGATGGCACCAGGCTTGCCAGCAAATCACCGTGCTGGGTCGCCCGGGCCTGCAGAGCACGCACCAGATCTTCTGCCTGCTGGCGAGCCTGCTGTGGGGTGGCCTGCTGCGCGTCAATAAAGCGCTGGAACAGTTCGACGGTTTGCGTTTCCAGCTCACCGCGCAGGGCAGCGAGGCGCTGTTCACGGCGGGTGGGATTTAGCGCATCGGTCAGCCATTCCAGCAGGCGATGCATGTTTCTGCTATCCAGCGCCTGCAGCGTGCCCCAGCGCTTGCCCGGGTTGCCAATCAGACGCTGAACGCCGTCGTCCAGGCTGGCACCGAGCGTAAACCGGGCGTCAAACGGCGTGATGGCCCAGACCAGGCCCGGCAGCGAGCTGTGCCCCGGGCTTTGGGTGCTGTCTACCCACCATGCCAGCGCTTTCCCCGTCGCCTGAACTTCACTGCGTTCGCTGACGGCGTTACACACCAGCAGCGTGTCCGGCTGAAGCCGGGTGGTGTACCAGCTAAGCTGATTCGCCGGGATATCCAGTAAATCCACGTTGCTCAGCGCAGTCGGCAGGCTGAGGGTGAAAATAACCTCGGCGCACAGCAGCGCCAGGTCGTTCTGCGGCAGGCTGAGGTGAGAACCAGGCTGATTTCCCAGCAGTGGGCAAACCATCACATCCGCCTGTTCCGGTGCGTCTTCCGGGCCGGAAGGAATGAGAAAACCTTCGGCAGGCAGCAGGAAACTGTCCACCACGAGGCTTGCCGGAGCCAGAACCTGTTCCACGCAGCCCAAATGCTGCAAGGCCTGCGCCAGCCGCAGCCAGGTTTCCGTCAGGGCGCTATCTTCGCCCCACAGCAGGGCGAACAGCAAGGCGCGATCTTCTGTCGAAAGGTAAGGTGCAAGCTCGGCCATGCGGTAAACCAGGCGCTCATCCAGGTGATGCTGACGGCGCTGGAGGCGGTGGTAGCCGTACAGCAGATCGGCCGTTTGCTCACGGGTTAATCCTGGTGCGGCGGCAGACAGACGGCGGGACTCCAGTTCGGTCAGCCGCAGGGCAACCGCGCTGGACGTTGCCAGACGGGGCGCGTCAGAGGCGTGATACCTGTTGATAAACTGCTGCGCCAGTTCGGCCTCGCTAAACAGCGTCAGCAGCAGCGGGTAATTCTCTACTTCAGGGGGCCGTTGGGCGCTGAAGCGCACCGCCATCGCCGCTGGCGTATGGCCTGGGTTGATGTGCGTCAGGTAGTCCAGCCGTTTATCACCGAGCTGAATATCAATGCGGCTATTCGGGCTGCCCTGCAGGGTATTCAGCAGATGATTTTTGCCGTCCAGGGCGTGGCCATAAATGCCTAGCGTCAGCGGAGCGTCCTCCAGCGCGCTGATGCGACGGTGGCGTTCGCTCAGCTGTTGGAGGCGTGCCAAAAGACTGTCCGCTTCATTGTCGAGCAGCGGGGAGAAAGTGCGGGTCATCTGAACCCAGTTCACCAGATGGCTGAGCGTGGTAGTTAGCTGCTTCATTTTTGGTATACGCTCCCGCTGTCTATCCAGTAATGCGTCGCCCCGCTGTAGCTGCCGGCGAGGGTATTCAGTTTAAAACTCAGTTGTTCGAGGGGGACTTTGCTGCCGTCCGACAGCCAGGCTTCGGCAAGGCTGAATGACTCGGCCTCGCGGGTCTGCTTCAGGCGCACGTTTAGCACGCCGTCTCCGGCAATTGATTTCGCCAGCTGCGGCGAGTTGATTGCCAGCGTGTAGAGCGGCGTGGCTGGCCAGCGGGCGTTATCCAACTGACGGAAGCCCAGGCAGGCGTTGCCGCGCAGCGGAAAGTGGACTCGGGTGTCCAGGTTCGCCTGCGGGCTGTCGAGATCGATATCCCGGTACCAGACGTTGTCTTCCAGCAGCCGGTCGTTGCCGTCCAGCATGCCCAGGTAGCGCACGGTGGAATAGGCCTGAATATCGGCGGCTTTAAAGTTAAAGCTCGGCAGACGCAGATCCATCGCCAGGCTGCACAGCATTGCGCCCACCGCGGCGGTAGATTTCGGGTTACCGATGCGCCCTTGCTGGCTGAACGGATACCACTCGTGGGTCTGGTAGTTATCGAGCCAGACAATGCGGTTAACCGGTACCGGCTGCAGGTGACGCAGAAGCGCCTGCACGCCAGGCAGACAGCCAGGGCGACCGGTGACTAACAGCACGTCGCAGCAATAATGGTTGATCACTTCGCACAGCGCCTGCAGCGGCGCGGTGAGGGTGAACTGGCCCGCCAGCAGCGCATCCTGCAGCGCGGCAATTTCCGCCTGCACCGGCACGCTCATGATGTCAAACTGCGGCGCGTCGGCTGGCAGCTCGTGCTGCACGGCCTGCTGAACGTAGTTGATCACGTTGCGGGTTGGCTGCTGGGTCAGTAGCTCGCCGAAGGTTGCTTCCAGCACCGAGTCCGGCTCTTCCGGGTCGCTCTCTTCCCAGAAAGAAAGCACCGCATGGCCGAGCGGAATAAACAGCTGGAGCGCAGTTTGCTGGCGTAGCGTGGCGCGGGTGTCCATGCGGCCGGATTCCCCAAACAGCGTGGTCATCAGGCCTGGCGCGTCAGCTACGCCCGCTTTGTGGATGTGGGCCTGCAACGCAGGCAGGACGCAGCGCTGAATCACGTCCAGCAAAATATCGTCCCCGGCGACTTTAAAGCCTTCACGGAACAGCAGGCGCGGCGCGATTTTCACGTTGCTGCCCACGCCGTCGTCCAGTTGATACTGGGTGATCGCCATATCGGTTGTGCCGCCGCCGATGTCAATCGACGCCACGCGCAGGGTTTTGCCGACGGGTTCGTCCGGCGTCAGGGCGCGGTCAGGGCGGGCGAGGCTTTCAAAGAAGCGCCCGGTTTGCCCGGCGTAGTTCACCAGCGCCTCGTTATACAGCCAGACCAGCTGGCCGCAGGTGGCTTCGTCCCACTCCATCTGCACTTCCGGCACCGGCACGATACTTTTCTTTTTGTCTCGCTCGAGGGTGAAACCTTCGTCGGTCGGGTGCCAGTCCATCGCTTTCCACACCAGGCCGACCGCCTCCTGCATACGCTGGCGGAACAGCTCGCGTTCCGGTTTTGGCATAGCGGAAGGTAAAGTCAGAATCAGGTTGCGCAGCTGGCGAGGCGAGGTCGGGTGCCCCATGCTCTGGCGGGAGCCAATACTGTTGATTTGCATCAGCGCCTGGGAGAGCAGCTCGCACAGCATCAGAGTCATCAGCGAGCTGCGGCTGTACTGCGGTGAAAACACCGGCAGGCGTTCGTCCATCGGCAGGGCGTACAGCGGCTGGCCGTCGTCGTTCATCAGGTTCATCAGCGGGAAAGCGGTCGCCAGCGGCTCACGCTGGGTTTTCACGCCCATCTGGCTGAAGCGCCAGTCCTGGCTGGCTGGCGTGACGTCCCACAGATAGCGGCGCGGGCTGGAGATCCCGCTGGCGCCTTCGGTACCCAGGCGAGCGCAGGCCATACGGCGAGCTTCGTCGCCCACGCGGGCAATAGAAGGCCAGACAAAGGCGTCGTCGCGCCCGCTTTCAACGGAGAAATGCTGCTTGCCAAATTTTGCCTCGCTGAACTCCAGGCGGCTGGTAAACATTGCGTCGTTGATCAGCTGTGGTTCGCTCAGGGAGCGGATCTGCAGCTCGGCAGTCTGGCGCAGACCGTCGTTTTCTTCGCCGTGATCTTCGATCAGGACGCCGCAGGTGTGGGTGTTCCCCACATCCAGCACCAAATCTACGTCAATCGGCGGGGATTGCAGCGTGGCGGTGACGATCTTCACTTCCGGCACGGCGAGCTGGTTACCGATAAGCTCCAGAATATTCAGATAGTGAGCCTGATATTCAAAGGCTTTCATAGCGGCGGCGAGCTCACGCTCGGTGCGCTCTTCCACGCGGGTGGCAAACTGGGTGAAGGTTTCGCGCAGCCAGCCGTCCACCCAGGTCTGGTCGAGAAAATCTTTGATCTCGTGGTTGTGCCAGGCCAGCGCAAAACGGGCACCGTTGCGGACGTCGTTTTCCGTCGGTGCCAGATGCGCGGCGGGGTGATCGTCCGCGTAAATTTTGCTGTCCAGCGCGAGGCTGATACGCACCGTATTCCCGGCAGAATCGGGCGTCTCCAGAACACGCACCTGCACGCGGGCCCAGTTATCCGGTCCACCCACAAAGGTACGCGGCGGGTTAAAGCGCAGGAACGGCAGCGGCAGCCAGGTTTTGTCCATCACCCGCAGGGAGTGGCCAAGCGTAATGGTGCTTTCAGGTTTCACCACTTCTGGCGCGGTACCGTTTTCGCCCGGTAGGGTAAATTTCCCGGGCACAACATCGTAATCAAGGCGTAGCAGCGGGCCGTTGGCCGTCTGACGCACAAAGCGCCCGGCGTGGGCGGCGTTAGTCTGCGGCGCAAGGCCAAAGTCCAGGAACTGAATGCCGCTGTCTTTGATGAGCGTGACGCTCGGCTTGTAGTGAAAAAGGGTCGCCAGCATGATCAGTTACTCACTTTTCGGAAGGTGATCGGTATGACTTTGTCGCCTTCATAGCGGCCGGTGCAAACGGCGGCGCCGTTGCTGCCGGTTTTACAGGTCACTTCCGGCATCGGGTAGCGGCTGCCGTCACCGCAGCGCGCGCTGCCGCGGGTTTTAATCATCAGCGCGCCATTTTGATGCAGGCCGGAAAACACCTCGGCTTTACAGACAATGTTATCGCCGTGCACCAGGCGCACCGTGCCTTTGTTGTTGGCTATCTGGTAGCGCAGGCTTGGCGCTTTACCGGTGATCGGGTCACTGAAATCGATCTGTGCTCGCCAGGTGCCGTTGAGGAATTTAGTGGAGCCAATTTTCACGGCTTCTGCCGGTAGAATTAACGCATTTTTCGGCACGTCTGCGGCAACGGTAATTGGCTCAGGATTTTCTTCCGGCGCGGCAACCGGCGCTGGCTCAGGCTTAGGCGGCACCACAACTTCGGCTGGCGTCAGCGGCAGGGTAGTTTTGGCCACATCGACGGCCTGTATTGGCGCTGGCGCAATAGGTTTAGGCGGGACTTCGGCCTGGGCGGTTGCCACCGGCGCGGTCTGGCTCCCGCTAAGCAGCAGATAACCCACCGGGGCCGCAATGGCGACGGCAATCACGGCGGCGACCGGCAGCAGCCAGCGGCGACGCGGTTTCGCGGCTACGGCGACAGGTTCCGGGCTCGGGGCCGGTTTTTCTTCTTCGACTGCGGCTTTTTTCACTGCGGTGAGGCTATAAACTGGAGAATCATCATCCACCTGAACCGCCATCGGGGCTTCAAGCAGCGGCTTTTCTGGCTCGCTAATTTCTACCGGCAGTGGCTCTGGCTCCGGCATCGTTTCTTCAGGGATAAACGCAATTTCAGGCTCGCGCGATTCCACCACCCGCAGGCACTCCAGCACATCGTCCCGTGCGCCCTGGTTAAGATTCACGAACCCCCAGAAGGTGATCACCGGCTTGCCGTTCACCAGGTAGACGTGCTGGCTGCCGGGGAACTGCAGAGCTTTTTCCATCAGTGCGCCAAAGAGGCGAATCGAGGTTTTCTCCGCCTGCTGGCAGCGCGCGCTGAGCGAGGCGACGTTGGATAAGCAATTATCCAGATAGCGAAGGGCGGTGCGGCGTTCTTCGTCGCTGGCGGCGGCCCAGCTGGTGACGCTGCCTTCCTGAGGCGCATACCAGTCGACGCGGTCGCCTTCGTCGTTGGGCTGGGGAATGGCCAGCGCGTCGGCGACGGCCTGCTGTTTACGAAGGCGTAATGTTTCGCGTATTTGAAACGCGGAATCAAACACTGCCTGACCGTTTTCGCCCAGCGCGAGAAAGTCATCCAGGCATCCGCTGCGCAATAATGTTTTTGCCACGTCATCAATCCTGCTGTTAACGGCTCACCCGAGAGCCATCTTCACGCTTTACAGTTTAACGAAGCGGCCCTAAGTCAAACGGCAGAAGAGACGGCAAAATGGGTAAATTATCTGGCTATTAGACAAAATGGGGCGGTGTGAAGCCGGCGATACTTACCCGGAAGTAAGTCACTTACTGGCAGGTAACTTCTTGACCAGAAAGAAAAAGACAGACACGATGAACCCCTATTTTGCGGCCTTCTGGCCGGGGCTTTCCCTCTAACCATGTCGAGAAAAATTATGGCTAAAATCGTTGTTATTTACTTTTCCGGATACGGTCACACCAAACGTGTGGCAGAACATGTTGCACAAGGGGCAAACGCCGACCTCGTCGCCGTGGACAGCAATGGCGATATTCAGGAAGCAGACTGGCAAAAACTGAACGATGCCAAAGGGATCATCTTTGGGGCGCCGACCTACATGGGCAACGTGCCGTGGCAGTTCAAAAAGTTTGCCGATGCTTCCTCCAAAGTGTGGTTCACCCGTGGCTGGCAGGACAAAGTGTTCGGCGGTTTCACCAATAGCGCCAGCCTGAACGGCGACAAGCAGGTGAGCCTGCAGTGGATGCAAACGCTGGCCTCTCAGCACGGCGGCATTTGGGTGAGCCTGGGCCAGTTGCCTTCGAATACCCTGGCGGCAACCCGCGAAGACGCGAACAACCTGGGCGGCTCGGTCGGGCTGCTGGTGCAGTCTCCGTCTGACGCAGGCGCCGAACAGATTGCCCAGGGCGACCTCGACACCGCCGTCAAATACGGCGCACGCGTGGCGGATATTGCTGCCCGCCTGAGCTAAAAAATCCTTTCTTTTCTAAAGCGCCTGCGGGCGCTTTTGTCTTTGCCACTTCCTCAGTAATTACCCCTGGTTATTGTCAGTTGTATTCATCAAATAAATACTTATCATGATAATTATCATAGTAACTATTTACATGGGGATTACCCGATGCATGACGATAAATACGACATTGTCGATTTTCCCGATCGCCCGCTGGGAATGCGCCTGGCGATGCTGGTGCGCCTGTGGCGTGGCATCGTGGATGATGCCGTGGCGTTTACCGGCCTGACCCAAAGCAGCTGGACGACGCTGATGCAGCTCAGCGTGGCGGGGGAAAAAATCACCGTCACGGATCTGGCCCGGGCGCAGGGCATCGACCTGCCGCCCCTGACGCGCACGCTGGCACAGCTGGAAAAAGAGGGCTATGTCACCCGCACGCCGGACGAAAAAGACAGACGGGTGAAATTTATCTCCCTCACGCCTGCGGGCCAAAAAGCAATTAAGGCGGTAAGTGAAACGGTGGAGCGGTGCCAGGCCCAGGTTGCACAGGGCATTCCGGCGCAGCAAATAGAACAGTTCAGCCAGACGGTAAACCTGCTGGCCGCCAACATGATCAAAATTCGATAGTTCTTTCACGCCTGGTCTCCCGGCGTGTTTCTCATTTAGCGAGTAGTTATGACCCCTGAACAACGATTTACCCGCTGGGTAAAAGTCACGCTGGCGCTGTTTGCCGCGATGTTTTGCTATTTTCTGGCCGCCGACATCTGGGTGCCGCAAACCCCGGACTCCACCGTGATGCGCGTGGTGACCCCGGTTTCATCACGCGTATCGGGCTACGTGACGCATATCTACGTCAGCAACAACAGCGTGGTGAAGAAAGGGGATGTGCTGTTCGACATCGACAATAAGCCTTACCAGAATCAGCTCGAACGCGCGGAAATTGCTTATCAGCAGGCGATTCTCGACAACCAGCAAATTGACGCCCAAATCAGTGCCGCGCGGGCAAAAATTAAAGCCGCCCAGCTGGATGCCGACAACGCCGGGCGCAGCTATCACCGGTTTAACGGACTTAGCAGCGGTAACCTGATTTCTAAACAGGATCTGGACGGGGCTTTTACGCGCTGGCAAAGCGCGGTGCAAAATGTCAACAACCTCCAGGCCGCGCTGGCACAGCTGGTGATTTCGCGTGGGGAACGCGGGGATCAAAACGTCACGCTGCAAAAATACCGTAACCTGCTGAACGACGCCCGGCTCAATCTGGATTACACCCGCGTGGTTGCCAGCAGCGACGGCATTATCAGCAATTTACAGCTGAAAGAGGGCTGGTATGCCGGGGCGGGATCCCCCGCGCTGGCGCTGGTTAACGACAAGCTCGATATCGTGGCCGACTTCCGTGAGAAAAGCCTGAGTAAAACCCGCCCAGAAACAACGGCGGATATAGTATTCGACGGGCTGCCGGGGCAGGTTTTCAAAGCCAGAGTCACCAGCAAAGATGCGGGGGTTTTGCCGGGGCAGCAGGCTATCAACGGGCAGCTTTCCGCACCGGAAACGTCAAACCGCTGGGTGAGGGACGCGCAGCGCATGCGTATTCATTTGCTGCTTGAAGACGGGAAAACGCCAGATCTGCCGGCTGGCGCACGGGCCACGGTGCAGCTTTACAATTCGCCTTCCGCTTTCGCGTCGTTTATCGGCGGGATGCAAATCAGGCTGGTGAGCTACCTGCATTATGTTTATTAAATTTATTCTTGGCCCGCTGAAACGCAATGCACCGACGCCGTTCAGCGGCAATGATTTCCGCCATATGCTGCGCATCGTCATGGCGGGTTGCGTGGGGATGTTTGTCTACAGCTGGGTTAACACGCAGTACGGGGTGTTCTACGTGGTTTACCCCATCATGCTCACCGGGCTGGTGCCCATTTTTAACGGCCATATTGCCCGGCAGATGATCGCTAACGCGCTGCTGAACTGTGTGGAAATGACGCTGCTGTTTGCGGTGCTGGCGAATTACCCGCTGCCAATGACGCTGATTGTGTTCCTGATGTACATGACGCGCTTCTACCTGATGAGCCGGGGGCCGCTCTTTCTGTTTGGCTCGATGGGCGTGGTCTGTTTAAGCGTGATGGCTAATTTCCTGAGCTACCCGACCACCGACATGAGCGACCTGATGTTTTCTAACATCATTGGCAGCCTTTTGGCGGTGGGGCTGTCGGCGCTTAGCTGTTATTTGCTGCCGGACGTGGAGCCGCGCAAGCCGCCGCCTGCGATTCAAAAGGACGGGCCACGGGTGATGCATGAAACACTGCTCGCCTCGTTAACGGCGACTCTCTTATTCACCGTGTTCCAGGTCTATACGCTGAATGACTCCCTGGCCGCGCTGATGGCGGGCATTTTTGCCCTGTTCCCCATGCATTTTCGCGGGGCGATCCTTTCGTCCTGGTGGCGCATTGTTGGGGTGATTGCCGGGTGTCTTTACGCGATTCTGGTGCAGTTGGTGATCTATGATTTCAGCCGTCACCTGATCCTGCTGATGCCGCTGATTAGCCTCGGCCTGCTACTGGCCGCGCGAATTCACGTGTTTGAGAAGGTCGGGCCGGGCGTGGGCTTTTCTATTCTGACCACGCTGGCGCTGATGTTCGGGCAATACATGCACCCTAATCAGGATATCGTTTTTAGCGCGCTGTACCGTATTTCATCGGTGTCGGTGGCGATTGTCGGCACCCTGGCCGTGACCTTTATTATCCATAAGATACTGAATAACTTTGCCTCAACGCGCTATATCGTGAAATGACGTTAGTCCTGTTCCGGCCAGTCGCGGGTAATGCCCGGCTGGACAGGGCGCTCAAGATAGGTGGACAACACGATATACGTCCTGGTCGCCACCACGCCGTTGATCTCATACAGATGCGCCAGCAGGGCCTCAAGCGCCCTTGAATCCTCGGTGCGGACCTTCAACAGCATGGACGTGTCCCCGGCGACGGAATGGATCTCTTCCACTTCCGGGTAGGCGGAAATTCGCAGCAGATCCGGCGTTTTTCCCCAGCCTTTGGTATCAATGTGCACGAAGGCCAGCAGGGATTTGCTGATGGCCTTTGGGTCGAGCAAGGCCGCCGTCTGCTGGATCACCCCGGAGCGCTTCAGGCGTTTGACTCTTTCGTGTACCGCCGGGGCGGAAAGCGCGACCTTTTCGCCGAGCTCGGCGTAGCTGATGGTCGCATCCTCCACCAGCGCGCCTAATATTCTTCGGTCGGCGGCATCGAGAGTTCGCTCTGCCGCACCGTTCTGCTTAATACTGTCTGTTTCTTTTTTCATATTGCCCCTGACTAATGACGCTGAATTTCATTCGGATAAAATTGGTTTTTATCGAATGTAAGTCAAGTTTAATCCTTGTCAGGAAGAAAAATGAAAAACAGCCAGTGTCTGGAACTTCATCCAGAGCCGTCTCTGTCTCCCGCCAAAGCCGTGTATGTGCTGACCGGCTGCGTCGGCGTTATCGGTGCTAACTCAATGGTGCTGGGGCCTATTGCGCCGGCAGTGGCATCGTCTATAGGCGCGGGAGTGCCGACGGTGATGATGGCCGCGGCGGCTTTTGGCCTGGGCACGGCGGCGAGCGCACTTTTTCTGGCTCGTTTGATCGACTTAGTCGGCTCGGCGCGGATGCTCAAATTCACCATGCTGCTGCTGGGCGCGGCGCTGCTGCTTTGCGCGGCTTCGCCTTCCGTGGCGGTATTTATTGCTGCTCAGATGATTGCCGGGATGGCTTCCGGTATCGCGCTGCCCGCGATTTACGCCAGCGCGGCCGCCATTGCGGAGCCGGGGCGTGAAAGCCGGACCATCGGCAAGGTGCTGACCGGCTGGACGCTGAGCATGATCGCCGGCGTGTCGTTTTCCGTGGTGCTGACCGAGTTGTTCAGCTGGCGCGCGGTGTATGTGTCCGTGAGCTGTCTGGCGGCCCTGGCGCTGATCGCGCTCGTCAGGTTGAACATGCAGGATCGCCCGGCGGCGGGCATTGCGCCTTCACCGCTGTCTGCCCTGGGGCTGCCAGGCATCAAGTCGTTGCTGGTGGTGTGCGGGGCGTTTATGACGGCGTTTTACGGGATTTATGCTTATTTGGGCGACCATCTTCATCAGGATCTCAGCCTGCCGGTGACGGCCAACGGCGGGGTGGCGATTGCCTATGGGGCGGGATTCGGCTGTGCCGCTTTGCTCAGCGGGATAGTGGATCGGTTTGGCCCTAAACGCCTGATGCCGCTGGTGCTTTTGGTGGCAGCCTTTGTTTACCTGGGCCTGGCGATGCTCGGTGGTTCGCTGGTGGGGGTTATCTGCCTGCTGTTTGTGCTTGGCCTGGTGAACCACCTGGGGGTGAACTTACTGATTCAGCGCCTGACGGCCATCGACCCGGCCAGGCGCGGCACATTGATGGGATTGAACAGCGCCGTGACTTACCTGGCTGTGTTTGCCGGCAGCAGTAGCTACGGGCCGCTTTATACCGAGCACGGCTTTACTACGATTTCGCTGCTTTCCCTGGCGCTGATGGTCATTGCGGTGCTGACCTGCCTGTGGCGTGATTTTGCCGGGCAGGGCGTGAATGTTGTGGGCTAAAGCTTCTACGTTATCGCTTTTTTATCTGAGACAAGCCGGGTTGCCTGTGCTAATTCTGAAGCCATTATATGGCTGCAGAGGTCCGAAATATGAGTCAAAGATTGCCGGTTTTGTTGGTGCAAATGGGGCGGCCCCCCGAGGAAATTCAGCAAGCCGTAGGGGATCAGCCGGCCTGGTTTGCGCAGGCGCTAAAGCACCCGGATGTCGAACTTAACATCGTCAGGCCGTTTCTGGGCGAGCCTTTGCCCGCGCCAAAAAGCTTTCAGGCGGCGGTGATTTCGGGTTCATGGTCGATGGTGACGGAGCATGAAGCGTGGAGCGAGCGCACGGCGGAATGGGTTAAAACCGTTGTTGCCGCCGGTACGCCGCTATTTGGCGTCTGCTACGGGCATCAATTGATGGCTTACGCGCTCGGCGGGAAAGTGGATTATCACCCGCAGGGCAGTGAGGTCGGGCAACTGCCGGTGGCACTGACAGAGGCAGGGCGAGACGATCCGGCGCTGAGTCATCTGCCTGAGTCGTTCCCGGTCTTTTTAAGCCATGCGCAGAGCGTCCTGGCGCTGCCGCCCGGGGCCGTTTGTCTTGCGTCGTCGGCCCACGATCCTCACCAAATCATCCGCTACACGCCCAATGCGCTGTCGGTGCAGTTTCACCCGGAATTCACCGCCACGGTGATGAACAAAATTCTCGCCAGCCGAAGCGAGCAGGCATCGTTACGGCAAGAAAATAAACAGACATTGTCGAACGATGTCAGCGCTACGCCCGGGGCAAGAGCAATTTTGCAGCGTTTTGTTTTGCCTTCGGTCTGAACGCCCGCCTTAACCGCCACAATTGTATAGAAAGGAAGGGTTTGTCATTTGCTTGTCGCTAAGGGCTGTGCTGTTATTACTGTGAGAAATAATAAGTAGCTCAACCATTTGGCAAGCAAATAAAAGGCAAACACTATGTCTAAAGGGAAAACACTGCTCGGCCTGCTGCTGAGTGCGCTCCTCCCGGCAGGAAGCGCGATGGCGGCAGCCAACAGCACGCTGGTTTACTGCTCCGAAGCCTCTCCTGAATCCTTTAACCCACAAATTGCCAGCTCTGGCCCAAGCTTTGTTGCCAGCTCGCAAACCCTCTACAACCGCCTGATTGATTTCAGCCTGACCGACAACACGCCGGTGCCGTCGCTGGCGACGGAATGGAAAATCAGTCCCGACGGTAAAACCTATACCTTCACCCTGCGCAAGGGCGTGAAGTTCAACAGCAACAAATTCTTTAAGCCAACGCGCGACTTCAACGCCGACGACGTGGTGTTCTCGGTCATGCGCCAGAAAGACGCCAATAACCCGTATCACAAGGTGTCGCAGGCGAACTACGAATACTTCAACGACGTCGGCCTCGACAAGCTCATCGTGGACGTTAAAAAGCTGGATGACTATCACGTCCAGTTTACCCTGAGCGAGCCGAATGCGGCGTTTCTCGCCGACTGGGGCATGGACTTTGCCTCTATTTTGTCTGCGGAGTACGCGGATGCGATGCTGAAAGCCGGTACGCCGGAGCGGGTGGACAACAACCCGATCGGCACCGGGCCTTACGCGCTGCAGGACTACAAAGTGGATTCCGTGATTCGCTACGTCGCCAACCCGAATTACTGGAAAGGCGAAGTCCCGACCAAACACCTGATCTTCTCCATCACCCCGAACGTACAAACCCGGCTGGCGAAGCTGCAGAAAAATGAATGCCAGATTATCCCTGCACCAAGCCCGGTACAGTTCGACGCCATTAAAGCGGACAAAAACCTGGCGCTGCACAGCATTGATGGCCTGAACGTCGGTTACCTGGCGTTCAACACCAGCAAGAAGCCGTTCGATAACGCGCTGGTGCGCCAGGCGCTGAACTATGCGGTGGACAAAAAAGCCATCGTCAACGCCATCTTTATGGGATCCGGCTCGGTAGCTAAATCGCCGATCCCGCCAACCATGCTGGGCTACGACAAGGATCTGAAAGACTACGGGTACGACCCAGAAAAAGCCAAAGCCTTGCTGAAGCAGGCCGGGATGGAGAAGGGCTTTGATACCGATCTGTGGTCTATGCCGGTGCAGCGGCCGTACAACCCGAACTCGCGGCGCATTGCGGAGATGATCCAGAGTGACTGGGCGAAAGTGGGTGTGAAAGCCAAAATAGTCACCTTCGAATGGGGCGAATACCTGTCCGGGATGCGGAAAGGGGAACACTCCTCGGCGCTGTTTGGCTGGATGTCCGACAACGGCGACCCGGATAACTTTGCCGATACCCTGCTGGGCTGCGGCAGCGTTGCCAGCGGCTCGAACGTCGCCCGCTGGTGTGACAAAAGCTACGATTCACTGGTACAGAAAGCTAAGCTGACCAGCGACCCGGCCGCCCGCGCGAAGCTCTACGTCCAGGCGCAGGAAATTTACTATCAGCAGGCGCCGTGGATCGCGCTGGCGAACGGTAAAACCTTCTATGCGACCCGCAGCAACGTGAGCGGTTATACCGTTAGCCTCGCCGGGAGTGATTTCTCCAAAGCGAAGCTGGATTAAATTTTATTAACCCTCACCCCGGCCCTCTCCCAGGAAGGGAGAGGGGGAATGCGGACGTCGGTGTTTTTATCCCCTCTCCCCGCTAGGGAGAGGGTTAGGGTGAGGGGCAACACATGATAAGGAACATGCCATGACCCATCTCGCAGACGTTATCAGCCGCGTAGACGACGCCATTGCCAAAGACATCATCATTCCGATGAACGAACTACTGATTGAACTCAGCGACGACGCAGCGCTCACGCGGGAAGACCGCTACGCCCAGCAGCAGCGGCTGCGTATCGCCATTGCCCACAAAGGCAATCACCACACAGAAGAAGCCGAAGAACGCCGCGAGCAGTTGACCCGCAGCGGCACCATTATCTAGCCGGGAGTTATTATGCGTATTGGATTTATCGGGCTGGGCGGTATGGGCCAGCCAATGGCCGAAAACCTACTGAAAGCCGGGCATCAGGTTGCCGTCTGGAACCGCTCTCAGGCACCGGCTGAAGCCTTAAAAGCGAAAGGGGCGACGATACACGTCACGCCAGCCGCTTTCACCGACAGCGAAGTGTTGATCACTATGCTGGCCGACGACGACACCAGCCGCCGCGTGGTAATTGAGCAGGGCGCGCTGGAAGCACTGCCGCAGGGCACAATCTGGATCAACATGGCCACGGTTTCCGTCGCGTTTACCAATGAGATGGCGGAAAAAGCCAGCGCAACCGGGCATCGGTATATTGCCGCGCCGGTACTGGGGCGTGTGGACGTTGCCGCCGCAGGCAATCTCAACATTCTTACCGCCGGGCCAGCGGCGCTGCTGGACAGCGTGCAGCCGATCTTCGATGTGCTGGGGCAAAAAACCTGGCGCTTTGGCGACAGGCCAGAGCAGGCTGCGGCGGTGAAGCTGGCGGCTAACTTTATGCTCGCCAGCGCCATCGAAGCGATGGGGGAATCTTCTGCGTTGGTGGGGGCCTATGATGTGGCCGCCGGGGATTTCCTCGGTATGCTGACCAGCACGCTGTTTGCCGCGCCAGCGTATAAAAACTATGGCGCGATGATCGCCGAATCACGCTACAGCCCGGCCGGGTTCACCATGAAGCTGGGGCTGAAAGACGTGCGCCTGGCGCAGCAGGCGGCGGAAAATAAAAATGTGCCAATGGGCTTTGCGGGCGTGTTGCGGGACAACTACCTCGATGCGCTGGCCCACGGCGATGAACATCTTGACTGGGCGGCATTAGCCACCGTTTCCGCGCGCCGCAGCGGGAAATAACCTTATCTGGCGGCGAGGATATTACTTTCGTCGCCAGATATATCCCTCTAAATATTCACCCGCACTAAAATAACGCCCCGTCGCGGTGCTTTAAATATAATAAAATCTTATTTCTTAATATGAAGTCATTGATAATAAACAAGTAATATAATCTGGCATCGTAATTGCTTTATCTATTCCATCTTGTATACCAGGTGGGATGCCAGCTTATGTCAGTCGCTTTATTGTCGCAGTGGGTAGCCGATTACCAGCCTCAGCCGGAAAGGTTGTCAGACGCTTATCAGCAATTAATGGCCAATGTTTCACGCCAGGATAATGCGTGGATTTATATCGCCAGCGAACAGCAAATTAATGAGCAAATAAAGGCTTTATTGCAGGTCATTAAGGCCGGAGACAAAACGCCGGCGGATTTCCCCTTATTTGGCGTGCCGTTTGCGGTCAAAGACAATATAGACGTGGCCGGGATGCCAACCAGCGCCGCCTGCCCGGTGTTTACTTATCATCCCTCTGAAGATGCCACGGTGATTGCACGCCTTCGCGCCGCCGGAGCCATTGTGGTGGGCAAAACTAACCTCGATCAGTTTGCGACCGGCCTGGTCGGCACCCGCTCGCCGTATGGCGCGGTGGTGAACAGCTTCAACCCGGACTACGTCAGCGGGGGCTCGAGTTCAGGCTCCGCATCGGTGGTGGCGCGCGGTTTGGTTGGCTTCTCACTGGGAACGGACACCGCAGGCTCCGGGCGCGTACCCGCCGGGTTCAATAACATCGTTGGCTTAAAACCGACCAAAGGCTGGCTATCGACGACGGGCGTAGTTCCGGCCTGCCGCCTCAACGACTGCGTTTCTGTCTTCGCCCACTCGGCGGCGGATGCGGCCCTCGTCGCCAACGTTGCAGGTGGGTACGATCCGCTCGATCCCTACTCCCGAAGCAACCCTCACACCGCCCCGGCTCGCTTTAGCCCGCGCTTGCGCTTTGCCATTCCAGACCGCCTGACCTTCTTCGGCGACAAACTCAGCGAAGAGGCCTTTCAGCTGGCGCTGGACAGGTTAATGGCAATGGGTGCGGAGCTGGTGGCGATAGATTTCAGCGATTTCACCCGGCTGGCCGAGCAGCTGTATAACGGCGCGTGGGTGGCCGAGCGAACCGTTGCGGTGAGAGAGACCCTCGAAAAGCATCCTGACGCCATGGATCCTACCGTACGCGGGATCGTCGCCAGCGGGCTGAGCTTCACGGCCTGCGATGCCTGGCAGGCGGAATATACCCGCGCCGAGCTTGCCCGCCGTATTCAGCGGCAGCTTGCCGCATTTGATGCCCTTGTGGTGCCGACGTCGCCGACGATTCACACGCTGGCTGAAATGCGCGACGAGCCGGTGGCCTATAACTCGCAGTTTGGCACCTACACCAACTTCACCAACCTGGCTGACCTGAGCGCGCTGGCGCTTCCGGCGGATTTCCGGGCCGATGGTCTGCCAGCAGGAATAACGCTGATCGCACCCGCCTGGCATGATGCCGCGCTCAGCCATTTTGGTGCGCAGTGGCAGGCGCGACTTGATCTGCCCGCCGGAGCAACGTCCCAGAAAGTGCCCGACCAGCAGACCATGGCACCTGCCAGCAGCTTCGTGCGCGTCGCTGTTGTGGGGGCTCATCTGCGTGGGATGCCGCTTAACCACCAGCTAACCGACCGTAACGCTGTCTTCGTAGAAGCAACCCACACTGCAGAAACCTATCGCCTTTACGCCCTGGCGAATACTAAGCCGCCGAAGCCGGGCCTGGTGCGCGCCGCCGAAGGGCAGCCAATCGCCGTTGAGCTGTGGGATATCCCGCTCGCGCGCTTTGGCGAATTTGTTGCCGAAATTCCCGCCCCGTTGGGGATCGGCACGTTGACCCTGCAGGACGGGCGCAGGGTGAAGGGCTTCATTTGTGAACCGTGCGCGACAGAAGGCGCTACGGACATTACCCCATGGGGCGGCTGGAAAGCCTGGCTTGCTCGTCAACCTGGCGCTTGAGGAGAAGGATTATGTTTAGCAAGGTTTTGATTGCCAACCGCGGTGAAATTGCCTGCCGCGCCATTCGCACGCTGAAGAAAATGCACATCACCAGCGTGGCCGTTTATTCCGATGCGGATGCCAGCGCGCAGCACGTGATTGATGCCGATGAGGCGATAGCGCTCGGCGGAGATAAAGCCAGCGACACTTATCTGAATATCGAAAAAATACTGGCGGCGGCAAAAGAGAGCGGCGCGGAGGCGATTTTCCCCGGTTACGGATTCCTTTCCGAACGCGCGGAATTTGCCGAGGCTTGTGAAGCGGCAGGCGTTGTTTTTATCGGGCCAACGGCGCAGCAAATCAGCGATTTTGGGCTGAAACACCGCGCCCGCGAGCTGGCCTCCGGCGTAGATGTGCCGATGACGCCGGGCACCGGGCTGCTGACATCCCTTGCTGAGGCGCAGCTGGCGGCAGCGGAAATCGGCTATCCGGTGATGCTCAAAACCACGGCGGGCGGGGGCGGGATCGGCCTGACCCGCTGCGACAGCGAACCGGCGCTGCTTGAGGCCTGGGAAAGCGTGAAGCGTATGGGCGCGCAGTTTTTCAGCGACGACGGCGTGTTTATCGAACGTTTTATTGATAAAGCGCGGCACCTGGAAGTGCAGATCTTTGGCGATGGCAGAGGCAAGGTGGTTGCCTTGGGGGAGCGTGATTGCTCGCTGCAGCGCCGCAACCAAAAAGTGGTCGAGGAAACGCCCGCTCCAAATCTGCCGCAGAGCACGCGTGAAGCGCTGCACCGTGCCGCCGTGGCGCTGGGTGAATCCGTTGATTACCGCAGTGCGGGAACCGTGGAGTTTATCTACGACGCAGCGCGGGATGCATTTTACTTCCTGGAGGTGAACACGCGCCTGCAGGTTGAACACCCGGTAACCGAATGCGTCACGGGGCTGGATCTGATCGAATGCATGGTGCGGGTGGCGGCAGGCGCATCGCCGGACTGGCAAAAAATGGTCGAAGCGCCTCAGGGGGCGGCGATTGAAGTCCGCATTTATGCCGAGGACGCGCTGAAAAACTTCCAGCCTTCGCCGGGCGTATTAACCGATGTTTATTTTCCTGAGGGCGTGCGGGTTGACGGCTGGGTCAGCACCGGCAGCGAAGTCAGCGCGTTCTACGATCCGATGATCGCCAAGATCATCGTTCACGGCGATGACCGCCTGCAGGCGTTAAGTAAACTGAACGAGGCGCTGGCCGCTACCCGCCTGCACGGGATCGCCACCAATCTGGATTATCTGCGCCAGATCGTCCGCCTGCCGGAGTTCAAAGCTGGCGTAATGTGGACGCGGCTGCTGGATAGCGTGAGCTATCGGGCGCAGGCCGTGGAAGTGCTGGAGCCGGGCACCTGGAGCAGCATTCAGGACAGCCCTGGCCGCCTTGGATATTGGGATATCGGCGTGCCGCCGTCCGGGCCGATGGATGATTTTGCCTTCCGTCTGGCGAACCGTATTGTCGGCAACCATCCGTCGGCCGCCGGGCTGGAATTTACCCTGCAGGGGCCGACGCTGCGCTTCCACAGCGAGGCCATCATCGCGCTGACCGGGGCTCCTTGTCCGGCCACGCTGGATGATCAGCCGGTGACTTTCTGGCAGCCCACAGTAGTGAAAGCCGGGCAGATCCTGACGCTGGGCAGGGCGACCAGCGGGTGTCGTACCTATCTGGCGGTGCGTAACGGTTTTGACGTGCCGGTGTATCTCGGCAGTCGTTCCACTTTTGCCCTTGGTCAGTTTGGCGGCCACGCCGGGCGCACGCTGCGGGTGGCCGATGTGCTGGCTATTTCTCAGCCTTGCCTGCCTGCCTGCACGACGCCGGCGCCGATTAGCCTGCCGCAGGCCCCGGAACCGGCGCTGATCCCGCACTATGGCGAGCTGTGGGAGATAGGCGTGCTGTACGGGCCGCACGGCGCACCAGACTTCTTCACGCCGGAGTCGATGGACACCTTTTTCAACGCCGAGTGGCAGGTTCACTACAACTCTAACCGCCTCGGTGTGCGCCTTGTCGGGCCGAAGCCGGAGTGGACCAGGGCCGACGGCGGCGAAGCGGGGCTGCATCCTTCCAACGTGCACGACTGCGAATATGCTATCGGTGCGGTGAACTTTACCGGTGACTTCCCGGTGATCCTGACGCGCGATGGCCCAAGCCTCGGGGGATTTGTCTGCCCGGTGACGATTGCCAAAGCCGAACTGTGGAAAGTCGGGCAGGTGAAGCCGGGCGACCGGATTCGCTTTCACGCCATCAGCTTTGAGCACGCGCAGTCGCTGGAAATTGCCCAGCAGGTGGCGGTGACCAATCTGTGTGCCGGCACAAGCCTGCCGGATCTGCATCCTTCTATTGCGCCAGGCGCGACGACCAGTGCGGCGATTCTGGCGGAAATCCCCGCTCAGGCTGAGCTTCCGGCTGTGGTTTACCGTCAGGCAGGCGACAACTATGTGCTGATTGAATACGGCGATAACGTGCTCGACCTGGCGCTGCGGCTGCGCATTTATCTGCTGATGAAGGCGATTACCCAGGCGGCGCAGGCTGGCATTGAGGAGCTTTCCCCCGGCGTGCGTTCGCTGCAGATCCGCTATGACAGCCAGCGTATTTCCCAGAGCCAGCTGCTCACGCTGCTGCTGGGCATTGAGCAACAGCTGGGCGATGTGACCCAGCTGAAAATTCCTTCACGCATCGTGCATTTACCGCTGGCCTTCGAAGACAGCGCCACGCTGGCGGCGGTGGAGCGTTATCAGCAAACGGTGCGGGAAGACGCGCCGTGGCTGCCGAACAACGTGGACTTTATTCAGCGCACCAACGGGCTGCAAAGCCGCGACGAGGTGAAGCAGATCCTGTTTGACGCCAGCTATCTGGTGCTCGGCCTGGGAGACGTGTATCTCGGCGCACCTTGCGCCGTGCCGCTCGACCCGCGTCACCGGCTGTTGAGTTCGAAGTACAACCCGGCGCGGACGTGGACGGCAGAAGGCACGGTAGGGATCGGCGGGATGTATATGTGCATCTACGGCATGGATTCGCCGGGGGGCTATCAGCTGGTGGGCCGCACGCTGCCCATCTGGAACAAATTTCTCAAAAACGACCAGTTTGGCGACGAGCCGTGGCTGCTCAAGTTCTTCGATCAGGTGCGTTTCTACCCGGTAAGCGAGGAAGCGTTAACTGCGTTTCGCACGGCGTTCCGGGAAGGGCGTGCGCAGATTGAGATCGAAGAAGTTGAGTTCGATTTTGCCGAATATAGCCGTTTTCTTGCGGACAACGCCGACGATATTGCCAATTTCCGCAGCCGTCAGCAGGCGGCTTTCCTGAGCGAAGTGGCGCACTGGAAAGAGCAGGAAAGCGCGGCGGTGGAGAGCGCGCTGATGGCGGCGGATCTGCCGGAGGAAGAGCAGGCCGGGCAGCTCGTCAGCGCCGACCTGAACGGCAATATCTGGAAGATTCTGGTTGAGCCGGGGCAAAGCGTGAAGCAGGGCGAGCCGCTGCTCGTCGTTGAGGCGATGAAGATGGAGCTGCTGGTTAGCGCCCCGTGCGACGGCAAGGTGGTGCGGATCCAGTGCCAGCAGGGCCGACCAGTGGGGCCAGGGGATGCGCTGCTGTGGCTGGAGGCGGTGTAGCACTATGCCAAAGCGACCAGAAGCCGTAGCCGAGCGCATCTACCAGCAGCTCAAAAAGGAAATTTTCGACTTCCTGCTGCTGCCGGGGGACCGCTTTAGCGAAAACGAAATTGCGGAGCGCATGAGCGCGAGCCGCACGCCGGTTCGCCAGGCGCTTTATGCCCTGCAGCAGGAAGGCTATGTCGATGTACAGCCCCGCAGCGGCTGGCAAATCCGCGCCGTGGATTTCGATCATCTCGAAGCGCTTTACGATCTGCGTATCGTTCTGGAGCTGGAGGCGGTGAAGCGCCTTTGCCTGCGGGCAGACTCCGTTTTCCCGCTGTCGCTGCAGGCGCTGAAACAGTTCTGGCTGGATGAACCACCGCTGGCTGAGGGAATGAACGTCGCGCCGCACGACGAGGCTTTTCATATGACGCTGGTCTCTGCGGCGGGCAACCCTGAAATGGCGAGGGTTCACCGGGAGATCACCGAAAAAATTCGCATTGTGCGCAGGTTGGACTTTACTCGTCAGCCGCGCGTCAGCGCGACGTATGCCGAGCATGGGCAGATCCTGCTCGCCGTCCGGGACCGTAACCTTGAGGAGGCCCAAACCCGACTACACGACCATATCGCCGCCAGTCAGAAAGAGGTTCGTCAGATAACGCTTCATATGCTGCACCAGGCCCGGCAATTCAAGCTGAGCTAATCACTTATTGTTTCTTCAGGGGAGTCAGACTTATGCAACGTCGTACCTTTGTTAAAGCTTTCGCGCTTTCCGCTTCGTTTGTCAGTTTCGGGTGGGCCTTCGCCGCCCAGGCGGCGGACACCATCAAAGTCGGGATCATGCACTCGCTGTCGGGCACCATGGCTATCTCAGAAACGCCGCTGAAAGACGTGGCGTTAATGACCATCGACGACATTAATGCGAAGGGCGGCGTGCTGGGGAAAAAACTTGAGCCGGTGGTGGTTGATCCGGCGTCTAACTGGCCGCTGTTCGCTGAAAAAGCCCGCCAGTTGCTGAGCCAGGACAAAGTGGCCGTGGTTTTTGGCTGCTGGACGTCCGTGTCGCGTAAATCCGTGCTGCCGGTCTTTGAGGAGTTGAACGGCCTGCTGTTCTACCCTGTGCAGTACGAAGGGGAAGAGATGTCGCCGAACGTGTTTTATACCGGGGCGGCACCTAACCAGCAGGCGATCCCGGCG
The DNA here is from genome assembly GCF_059801165.1 of Cedecea sp. Ae19-4. NCBI lineage: Bacteria > Pseudomonadati > Pseudomonadota > Gammaproteobacteria > Enterobacterales > Enterobacteriaceae > Cedecea > Cedecea sp. Ae19-4. The sequence goes on from NZ_JBCHWG010000001.1 coordinate 1,410,620, forward strand.
GTGGAATACCTGATGAGCGAAGACGGCGGGGCGGCTAAACGCTTCTTCCTGCTGGGCACGGACTACGTTTATCCGCGCACTACCAACAAGATCCTGCGCGCCTTCCTGCACTCTAAGGGCGTCCAGGACAAAGATATCGAAGAGGTCTACACGCCGTTTGGCCATAGCGACTACCAGACCATCGTGGCCAATATCAAAAAATTCTCCGCTGGCGGTAAAACGGCGGTGATCTCCACCATCAATGGCGACTCCAACGTACCGTTCTACAAAGAGCTGGCGAACCAGGGCCTGAAGGCGACCGACGTGCCGGTGGTGGCCTTCTCCGTGGGTGAGGAAGAGCTGCGCGGCATCGACACTAAACCGCTGGTGGGTAACCTCGCGGCCTGGAACTACTTCGAGTCCGTCGATAACCCGACCAACAAACAGTTTGTCAGCGAGTGGAAGGCCTACGCCAAAGCCCACAACCTGCCGAACGCCAATACCGTGGTCACTAACGATCCGATGGAAGCGACTTACGTCGGCATACATATGTGGGCGCAGGCCGTAGAGAAAGCGGGGACGACTGACGTGGATAAAGTCCGCGCGGCGATGGCCGGACAGACCTTTAAAGCGCCGTCCGGTTTTACCCTGACGATGGACGCCACCAACCACCATCTGCACAAGCCGGTGATGATCGGCGAAATCGAAAGCAACGGCCAGTTCAACGTGGTGTGGCAGACGGATAAGCCGGTGCGCGCCCAGCCGTGGAGCCCGTTTATTCCCGGGAATGATAAGAAATCGGATCTGCCTGTGAAGACTGCCAGCAACTGATGTTCGACCTTCGGCGCATTAACCCTCACCCCGGCCCTCTCCCTGGAAGGGAGAGGGAGAAAGAGGGAAAGCCCTCTCTGAAAAGGAGCTGGGGAAATCTTTTATTCCCTCTCCCCTTTGGGGAGAGGGTTAGGGTGAGGGGCTGGCCGAGGGGCATCAGGGTAAAACCATTCAGGAGAACGCCATGACATTAGCAACACTGGCCCGGCTGCTGCTGGTTGTGGCCGCAATATTGCCGGGACTAGCCGCCGCCGGGGATGCAGAAACGTTTGCGGCGGCAAACCGCACGGCGCAGGCTGACCTGCTGCAAAGCTGGACGCTGGCGCCCGATCCCGCTCGTTTACCGCTGCTCAATGCGCTGCAGCAGGAAACGCTGGTCACCGACGGGCATTCGGCTTTCAACCAGACCGGAGCCGTGCTGACGCCGTTGGGCGACGAAGCCCAGCCGCAGGGCGAAACCAAAAAACTCCGACTGACCAACCGGCTGCGCGTTTTGGTCGCCGGAGCGCTGGCCAGCCATCAATTGATAAGTGACAACGTCACAGCTCGTTTAAACGCCGCGAAAGCTTTGCAGAAAGAGGCGCCGCCGGAGCTGCTACCCGTTTTACAGAAGCGGATGAGCGCAGAAAAAGAGCAAAGCGTGCGTGATGCGCTGACGCTGGCCGCCGCCCGCCTTGAGCTAGCCAGCCCGCAGGCCGCCGTGCGCCTGGAGGCGGTTAAGCTGCTCGGCAAGTCCACCGACCCGGACACGGAAGCGTTACTCAAACCTTTAACCGATGCTGGCGCAGAGACGGATGCCAACGTGCGCCAGGCCGCCGCTGACGGGCTGCATCAAATCGAACGCCGGCAGATGCTGGGGGATATTCTCGGCCAGGCGTTTATGGGGCTTTCTCTGGGGTCGATTTTGCTGCTGGCCGCGCTGGGGCTGGCCATCACCTATGGCCTGCTAGGCGTGATCAATATGGCGCACGGCGAAATGCTGATGCTGGGCGCGTACTCGGCGTGGGGCGTTCAGGCTGCTTTCCAGCAGTTTGCCCCGGCATGGCTGGCGCTTTATCCCCTGGTTGCGCTGCCGGTGGCTTTTGCGATCACCGCCGGGATTGGCATGGCGCTTGAACGCACCATTATCCGCCATTTGTATGGCCGCCCGCTGGAAACGCTGCTGGCGACATGGGGTATCAGCCTGATGCTGATTCAGATCGTGCGCATGCTGTTTGGGGCGCAGAACGTGGAAGTGGCTAACCCGGCCTGGCTGTCCGGTGGGCTGCAGGTGCTGCCGAACCTGATCCTGCCGTGGAACCGCCTGGTGGTGCTGGGCTTTGTGCTACTGGTGCTGCTGTTTACCTGGCTGCTGCTGAATAAAACGCGGCTGGGCATGAACGTGCGAGCCGTGACGCAAAACCGCGCGATGGCGGCCTGCTGCGGCGTTTCGACCGGGCGCGTGGATATGCTCGCGTTCGGGCTTGGCTCCGGCATTGCTGGGTTGGGGGGCGTGGCGCTTTCTCAGCTGGGTAACGTCGGCCCCGAGCTCGGCCAGGGCTATATCATCGACTCCTTCCTGGTGGTGGTGCTGGGCGGCGTCGGGCAGCTTGCCGGGAGCGTGGCGGCGGCGTTCGGGTTGGGCATCTTCAACAAGATCCTCGAACCGCAAATCGGCGCGGTGCTGGGCAAAATTTTGATTCTGGTGCTGATTGTACTGTTCATTCAGAAGCGGCCACAGGGGCTGTTTGCGCTCAAAGGGAGGGTCATTGACTGATGAGTATGCCGCTGACTTTAACGCTCGGACGTAAAGCCCCGCGCCTGACTTTGGTGTTGGGGATGCTGCTGGTGGTTTTGCTGCTGACGCTGCCGTTTCTGGCGCTGTTGCCTGCCAGTAATCCGTTCAGCCTGTCGACCTACACCCTGACGCTGATCGGCAAAATCCTTTGTTATGCCATCGTCGCGGTGGCACTGGATCTGGTCTGGGGCTATGCCGGGTTGCTTTCCCTCGGGCACGGTCTGTTTTTCGCTCTCGGCGGCTACGCCATGGGCATGTACCTGATGCGCCAGGCCGCCGGTGACGGGCTGCCCGGCTTTATGTCGTTTCTCTCCTGGAACGACCTGCCGTGGTACTGGTCCGGCACACAGTACTTCGCCTGGGCGCTGCTGCTGGCGATGGCGGCCCCGGGGCTGCTGGCGTTTGTGTTCGGCTATTTCGCCTTTCGCTCAAAGATTAAGGGCGTGTACTTCTCGATCATGACGCAGGCGTTGACCTATGCGGGGATGCTGCTGTTTTTCCGCAATGAAACCGGCTTTGGCGGCAATAACGGGTTTACCGGCTTCACCACTCTACTGGGGATGCCCGTTACAGCGGTCGGGACGCGTATCGGGCTGTTTATCGCTACCGTGCTGCTTTTAGTGGCGAGCATTGGCCTCGGCTTCTGGCTGGCGCGCAGCAAGTTTGGTCGCATTCTGACGGCGGTGCGCGATGCGGAAAACCGCCTGACGTACTGCGGGTACGATCCCCGGGGCTTCAAGCTGCTGGTGTGGACGCTTTCTGCGGTGCTGTGCGGCCTGGCCGGGGCGCTGTACGTGCCGCAGGTGGGCATCATTAACCCGGGCGAAATGTCGCCGACCAACTCTATTGAGGCCGCTATCTGGGTGGCGCTGGGCGGGCGCGGCACGCTGATTGGCCCGGTGCTGGGCGCGGGGCTGGTGAACGGGGCGAAAAGCTACTTCACCATGGCGGTGCCGGAGTACTGGCAGCTGTTCCTTGGCCTGATTTTTATTCTGGTGACGCTGTTTTTACCGCGCGGGGTGATTGGCCTGCTGCGCAAAGGAGAGAAATGATGCAGCCTGCCGAATCTCTGTTTACCCGCCAGTACGCCACGGATCGCTTTCGCGAACAGACCGACCCGGTGCTGGCGCTGGAAAATATCAACGTTAACTTCGATGGGTTTCAGGCGTTAACCAACCTGTCGCTGAACATCGGCGTGGGGGAGCTGCGCTGCGTGATTGGGCCGAACGGTGCGGGAAAAACCACGCTGATGGACGTGATCACCGGCAAGACCAAACCCCAAAGCGGCAAGGCCTTTTACGATCAGTCCATCGACCTGATGCGGCTGGAACCCATTGAAATCGCCCGGCGGGGCATTGGCCGTAAATTTCAAAAGCCCACGGTATTCGAGGCGCTGACGGTCTTCGAGAACCTGGAGATCGCCCAGAAAAACGAGAAGTCGGTATGGGCAAGCCTGCGGGCAACACTCAGCGGCGAACAGCGCGACCGCATTGATGACATGCTGGTGACGCTGCGGCTGACCGGGGAGCGCCATCGCCGGGCCGGGCTGTTGTCCCACGGGCAAAAGCAGTTCCTCGAAATCGGCATGTTACTGGTCCAGGAGCCGCATTTGCTGCTGCTGGACGAGCCTGCGGCGGGCATGACCGATGCCGAAACCGAATACACGGCGGAGCTGTTTCGCAGCCTGGCGGGGAAACATTCGCTGATGGTGGTTGAGCACGATATGGGGTTTGTGGAAACCATTGCCGACCACGTTACCGTGCTGCATCAGGGGCAGGTGCTGGCGGAAGGTTCCCTGCGCGAAGTGCAGGCGAATGAGCAGGTTATTGAGGTCTACCTTGGCCGTTAAGGAGCAAATATGCTGCAGGTGAATGAGCTTAACCAGTATTACGGCGGCAGCCATATTCTGCGTGGGGTCAGTTTTGAGGTACGCGTGGGGGAAGTGACCTGCCTGCTCGGGCGTAACGGCGTGGGGAAAACCACGCTGCTGAAAAGCCTGATGGGGCTGGTGCCGGTGAAAGGCGGCAGCGTTAGCTGGCAGGGGAAAACCATCACCCAGCGTAAACCGCACCAGCGTGTTCAGGCCGGTATTGCCTACGTGCCGCAGGGGCGGGAAATCTTTCCGCGGCTGACGGTGGAAGAAAACCTGCTGATGGGGCTGTCGCGCTTTTCCGGGCGCGAGGCAAAGGCCGTCCCGGACGAGATTTACCAGCTCTTTCCGGTACTAAAAGAGATGAAGCTCAGGCGGGGCGGCGATCTCTCCGGCGGGCAGCAGCAACAGCTGGCGATTGGCCGCGCCCTGGCCTGTAAGCCACAGCTGCTGATTCTGGATGAACCGACGGAAGGGATCCAGCCGTCGATCATCAAAGAGATTGGCCAGGTGATTCGCCACCTCGCCGGGCGTGGGGATATGGCAATTCTGCTGGTGGAACAGTTTTACGATTTTGCCGCAGAGCTTGCGGACCAGTATCTGGTGATGTCGCGCGGGGAGATAGTCCAGCGCGGGCACGGCAGCGCCATGGAACAGGAAGGCGTCCGGGGGCTGGTGGCGATATAAGTGGTCTGCCAAAAAATACCGATTGTGGTACTTTTGGCTGAACCTCTGTGCGCCTATAGTTTTCGACATTCACCATCGAATTCCAGAGGTTAGCATGTCTTTTACCGTCAACAGTTTCCAACAGCCGATTGGCTTATCTCTTCCTGACTGGCAGCGCCGCCCGCTGCCGGAACGCGTCACGTTAAACGGACAGTTTTGCCGCCTCGAGCCATTAAGTGCGGCTCGGCACGGGGCGCAGCTTTGGCAGGCCTGGGGGCAGGCTGAAGATGCGCGAGGCTGGACTTATCTCAGCGTTGGACCGTTCGATACCGAAGCCGACTTTATGCAGTACATTGCCGGGGCAGAAACAAGCGCCGATCCTTTTCATTTTGCCGTGGTGGATACCGCCAGCGGCCAGGCGCTGGGCACGCTGTCGCTGATGCGCCTTGACCCGGCGAACGGCAGTATTGAAGTCGGCTTTGTGGTGTTTTCGCCGTTGCTGCAGCGTACCGCTCTGGCCACGGAAGCCCACTTTTTGCTGATGAAGTATGCGTTTGAAACGCTGGGCTACCGCCGCTATGAGTGGAAGTGCGACAGCCTGAACGGGCCATCTCGCCGCGCGGCGCTGCGTCTGGGCTTCCGTTTTGAAGGCGTGTTCCGTCAGATGGGCATCTACAAAGGGCGTACCCGCGATACGGCGTGGTTCTCTATCACCGATGGCGAGTGGCCGCTGGTGAAAAGCGCGTTTGAACGCTGGCTTGCCGCGGACAATATGCCTCACGGCGTACAGCGTGTTGGGTTGGCGGCTATTCGCGACGCACTTAGCCGCCAGAAAAGTGAACCCGCTCGGCAGGTGAATGTCCGCCTGCTAACGGCGGGCGACCGGGCGCAGTGGCAGGCGCTCTGGCAGGGCTATCTGACCTTTTATGATGCCCAAATAAGTGACAGTGTCACCGATTTGACCTGGAAACGTATGCTGGATGTGCAGGAGCCGCTGTGGGGATTCGGGGCTTTTGACGACCAGGGAACTATGCTTGGTTTCACCCACTTCCTCTATCACCGCAGTACCTGGTCAGCAACCAACTACTGCTACCTGGAAGATCTGTTTGCGACGCCGCAGGCGAGGGGCAAAGGCGTTGGTCGGGCGCTAATTGAAGCGGTACGCCAGCATGCTGCAGCCAACAGCAGTTCGCGCCTGTACTGGCATACCCATGAAACCAACGCCACTGCGCAGACGCTGTATGACAAAGTGGCGAAGAAATCCGGCTTTATCAAATACGAAAAAGACGTGTAATCACGAGCGCCTCGTCAGGCCGTTATGGGCTGGCGGGGCGGCGTATTCATGCCGATCACGATGGCGTAGTAAGCCAGTACAATTGTCGCCATCAGCACCACGAACAGCATGTAAGGCGGCAGCCAGCTCAATAACAGCCCGGTGACCAGCGGGTTGCAGGCTCCACCAAGCCAGCCGAGCTGCTGGGCGGCAAAGTAGCTTGATTTCAGCCCCGACGGCGCGATGTTGTCGACAAGCATGTATTCCCCGGGCGCGTAGATCAGCTCCCCAATGGTAAACACCAGCGAAGACAAGCCCCACAGCCACAGATTAGTGCCAGAAATCATAAAGCCGCCGAGGCCGCAGACGAAAAACAACGTGCCGTAGAACATCATCTTTTTGATGTTATCGGGACGAATGTTTTTACCCAGGAAGTACTGGAAAGCGACAACCACAATGGCGTTGACCGACAGCACGACGCTGACCACCTTTTCCGCCAGCCCGGTATCGCCGATAACAATCGCATATTGCGACAGGCAGCCGGCGAACGCGCCGTAAACCATCGAGCCTAAAAATGCCGAGGTCGTGAACCACATCAGCTGTTTGTCGCGCAGCATCATACGCGGCGACGGCAGCACCTTGTCTTCCACTTCCGTAGCGCGGCTGCTCACCGGCTGGCTTTGTACGTAACGGGCAATCATCAGAATCGGCAGCAAAGCGGTCATGGCGGAGAGCCAGAACGGCAGATTGGTGCTGTACATCACCACGAAGGTGCCTATCGGCGGGCCAACCGTCCAGCCAACGTTGACGAAGGTGTAGTTGAGGGAGAAGATTTTGGGCTTCAGGCTGATGTCCAGCGTTTCGGAAAACCAGGCTTTCACCACCACGGAGAACACGGTGTAAGAGCAGTTGATAATCGAGTAAAACAGCACCACCAGCCCGGCGTTGTGCACCAGCGGGATAACCGCAAAACCGCCGAGGAAGATGACGATAGCCAGCAGCATCGCTTTTTTCTTATCAAATTTATCCGCAAGGATGCCAAACCACAGGCTGAAGATCACCCCGGCCACCAGTGCGACGGTAATCGCCAGGCCGATATCCGTCAGCGCCATCTGGTATTCGCGCGAAAGATAAATGGTCATAAATGGCAGCGTCAGACCCCGCCCGATAGTCAGCAGCAGCGAAGAAATAAGTAACACAGTTGTTGCAAGTTGTTTGCCTGCAAACAGATTTCTGAGGGCGGTCATGGCGGCCTGTTTTAGTCATCGTGAGGTAAGAGAACAAGAAAGATTTATCACGAAAAATCAGCCTGGTATAGCAACCAGATCTGACATAAGCACGATACATCACATCTGTACTCCTGACAAAAAGTGGGATCTGTATCTATTTACTCAGGGGGATAAGGTTTATTTTTTTACAAATCGATAATAAATACAGGGCGGGACAATGACGCGTAAAGATGGATTGCTGGCGTTGCTGGTGGTGGTGATTTGGGGCGTGAATTTTGTGGTGATTAAGCTGGGGCTGCACAATATGCCGCCGCTGATGCTGGCGGGGCTGCGCTTTTTGCTGGTGGCGTTTCCGGCGCTGCTGTTTGTGGCCCGGCCAAAGCTGCCGTTCCGGCTGCTGGCGGGCTATGCGCTGACCATCAGCTTCGGGCAATTTGCCTTCCTGTTTACCGCGATCAAGTTTGGTATGCCCGCCGGGCTGGCTTCACTGGTGCTGCAGTCTCAGGCGTTTTTCACCATTATTCTGGGAACGTTTTTCTTTGGCGAGCGGCTGCAGGCTAAGCAGCTGGCCGGGATCACCCTGGCGATCTTCGGCGTGCTGGTGCTGATTAAGGGCAGTTTCGAAGGCCAGCACGTCGCGCTGCTCGGCTTTATGCTGACGCTGGCGGCGGGCATGAGCTGGGCGTTCGGCAATATCTTTAACAAGATGATCATGCAGCATGAACAGCGCCCGGCGATCATGTCGCTGATTGTCTGGAGTGCGCTGATCCCGGTGCTGCCGTTTTTTGCGGCAAGCTGGCTGTTGGATGGCCCGGCAACGATGCTGCAAAGCCTGGTGAACATCGATACAACGACCATTCTGTCGCTGATCTACCTGGCGTTTATCTCTACCATTGTGGGCTACGGGATCTGGGGCACGCTGCTGGGGCGCTATGAAACCTGGCGCGTAGCTCCACTGTCGCTGCTGGTGCCTGTGGTGGGTATGGCCAGCGCGGCGTTGCTGCTCGGTGAAAAGCTGACGGTAATGCAGTTGCTGGGCGCGATGCTGATTATGGGCGGGCTGTATATCAACGTCTTTGGTCTGCGTTTTGGCCGGTCGGTGAAGCGGGCCTCATCCTGATATTCGCGGCACCCGCCCAGCATCGGGCGGGTCAGCCTTTATCTTACGAACGCGAATGACCGTGGTAGTACGGGGAGCCCAGCTCTTCTGAACGTTCAGCCGCCGTTTGCTGCGGGCCTTTAGACAGTTGACTGCCGGAGCAGGTGATCATGTTGCCGTAGTTGGCCTGGGTGGCGTTGAAGCTGCCGGACTGCTCCGCAAGAGCGTTGGTTGATGCCAGCGCCAGAAGGAGCGCGGCTGCGGAGATGACTTTCATATTTCCTCGGTTACGTCTGTAAAACGGACGGTGATGCGTTAGTTACACAAACTGCAATACTGGTTGTACGGGTGCAGATATTTGCCTTCGCCAGCGAGACGGGTTACGCGGTACTTGTGCGGCGGCACCGAGAAGTAGTTCTTGAAGGTGCGGGTTAACGTCTGCTGCGATTCAAAACCGTAGCGCTCGGCCAGATAAAGGATCGGTTCGTTGCTCTCTTTTAGCTTCAGGGCGATTTCGGTCAGCTTACGGTTGCGGATGTACTGGCCCATTGAGTGGCCGGTTTCTTTTTTAAACATCCGCTGCAGATGCCACTTGGAGTAGCCTGAGCGCTGAGAAACCTTCTCCAGCGAGAGCGGGGTTTCCAGGTTCTCTTCAATCCACCCCAAAATGCTTTGAATTGTGACCGCATCATTGTTGCGTCTGGACATCGTTTCACCTCTTTGCAGGTTTACGGCAATACCTTTTTCAACAGGCGATAAAGCGTATCGACTTCGTCGTCCGTAAGGTTTTTAGTGAGTTCTTTATGGAGGCTAAGCCCCACCAGGTTTCGGCATTCTTCACACAGCGCCACGCCTTCCGGCGTCAGCCTGATCAGAACGCCGCGCTTATCGTTGGGGTTCGGCAAACGCTCGACCCAGCCTTTGCACAGCAGGCGGTCCAGCATTCGGGTTAACGCACCGAGGTCAACGGAAAGCACTTTTTTCAGCTCGACTGGGGTAATACACACTTCATAGTGAATGGAGCACAGCACCTTAAACTGGGTCGCGGTGATATCCAGCGGGGAGAGAGAATCGTTTAACAGGCGATCTTTATGCTGATTCACCATGTGGATCAATCGCCCGAGGGGGATCATTTCGTTAAACAGATCACAGGTGCTTTTCACTATGTTTGCCCAGGCAAGTAGATTAGTCACGGCAGATACTATTGCCGAGGCAAGTATAAGTCAACGTGATGATTCAGCCGATGCCACGAAAAGCTAAAACGCTTCAACAGCGGTCAGTAAACTGCGGGCTGCTATAGTCTAACCTGCGCTATAGCTGTTCAATAAAGGACAAAAAAAGGATAAAAATATGATGGATTTACTCAGGGCTATCGGCCTTGGCCTTGTGGTACTGCTGCCGCTGGCGAACCCGCTCACCACCGTGGCACTGTTCCTTGGGCTTTCCGGGGACATGAACAGCCGGCAGCGCAATCGCACGGCACTCATAGCTTCGGTGAATGTGTTCGCCATCATGATGGTGGCGTATTACGCCGGGCAGGTGGTGATGAACACCTTCGGGATTTCGATTCCCGGGCTGCGTATTGCCGGGGGCTTGATCGTCGCCTTTATCGGCTTCCGTATGCTGTTCCCGCAGCAGAAAGCACATGAATCCCCGGAGGCGAGAAGCAAGTCGGAAGAGTTAAGCGAAGAGCCGGAAGCCAATATCGCTTTTGTGCCGCTGGCGATGCCGAGCACGGCAGGGCCGGGCACCATCGCGATGATTATCAGCTCCGCGTCTACGGTGCGGGCGGGCTCTGACTTCCCGAGCTGGGTCATTACCGTTGCGCCACCGCTGATTTTCCTGGCCGTGGGCGTGATTCTTTGGGCCAGCCTGCGAAGCTCCGGTGCGATTATGCGTCTGGTGGGTAAAAGCGGCATTGAAGCGATTTCCCGCCTGATGGGCTTCCTGCTGGTATGTATGGGCGTGCAGTTTATTATTAACGGCGTGCTGGAAATTATTAAAACTTATCCCGCCTGATTTGAGCGTGATGGAAAAAAATGCCCTCGTGATGAGGGCATTTTTGTTACTGCGTAGGCTGGGGCCGCTCTTCCAGCGCCACCGGCCAGCGGCGGAACACCAGAATGGACCAGACCAGCGCGATAAGCGCCGGAATCGCGCCGATAAAGCCGATATCTGACATGGAAATATGCAGGCTGACCTGGTTCCCCACCAGCGCGCCCGCGCCAATGCCGATATTAAAGATCCCGGAGAACAGCGACATCGCCACGTCGGTGGCATCCGGCGCCAGGGCCAGGACTTTAACCTGCATCCCCAGGGCCACGATCATAATTGAAATGCCCCAGAACAGGCTGAGCCCGGCAAGGGTGAGTTCGCTTTGCGCGGCGGGCAACAGAAGGACCAGACAAGCGGCCATCAGCGCAATCGCGCCGGACACCAGCCCCGAAGCGTATTTATTCCCCCATTTGCCAAACAGCACGCTGCCGATGATGCCCGCGCCGCCAAACAGCAGTAAAAGCAGGGTGGCGAAGTTAGCGCTAAGCCCGGCAATTTGCTGGACGAAAGGTTCGATATAGCTGTAGGCGGTGTAATGCGCGGTGACCACCACCGCGATTAAGGCATAGATATTGACCAGCGCCGGGCGGCGGAACAGTTTGGGCACGCTCGACAGCGAGCCAGAATGCTCGCTCGGCAGTTTGGGCAGCAGTTTCATCAGGCAAAACAGCGTGATGGCCGCCACGACGCCAATGACGAAGAAGGTGGTACGCCAGCCGAAATACTGCCCGACGATACGCCCGATCGGCAAGCCCAGCACCATTGCCAGCGCCGTGCCGGTGGCGAGCAGGCTTAACGCCTGCGCTTTTTTGCCCGCCGGAGCCATACGAATGGCCAGGGAAGCGGTAATCGACCAGAAAATGGCGTGGGCGAAAGCAATCCCAATGCGGCTGATGACCAGCACGGTAAAGTTCCAGGCGAGGAACGACAGCACGTGGCTGGCAATAAACAGCAGGAAAATGCTAATCAGCAGGCGGCGACGTTCAACCTGGCTGGTCATCAGCATAAAGGGCAGCGACATCAGGGCCACCACCCAGGCGTAGATAGTCAGCATGATCCCGACCTGCGCGGTTTCCATGCCAAAGCTTTGCGCAATGTCGGACAGCAGGCCGACGGGCACAAACTCGGTGGTGTTAAAAATAAAGGCGGCGACGGCGAGAGTGACGACCCGCAGCCACGCCGTTTTGCGTGAAACGGTAGCAATTGTCATAAGGGAATATGCAGGTAAATAAGGGGTAGGAATGGGGCGATCATAAAACCATCAGATCGACGACACAACCCATTTTGTGATTTATGTCTCATTTGGGGCTGGCGCCTGGGTACGGTAGAAAAAAAACAGCACAGTTCGGGCGAGTATGTCATGGTAGAGGTGAAGAAAATAACAATGAAAAGCAGGAGTAACGCCAATGCAAGCAATTGACTTTTATATGGTAGACGCCTTCGCAGACGCAACGTTTGGCGGCAACGCGGCGGCGGTTTGCCCGCTCAGCGAATGGCTGCCGGATGAAACGCTGCTGAAAATGTCGCAGCAGCATAATCAGTCGGAAACGGCTTTTTTTGTGACCACGGATGAGGGCTTTGAGCTGCGTTGGTTCACCACCCAGGGGGAGATCAACCTTTGCGGGCACGCTACTCTGGCGGCCTCCCACGTTATTTTCGAGCATCTGGATTACCCGGAGGCGACGATCCGTTTCAGCACGCGTTTTGTTGGCCCGCTGACCGTGACGCGTAGCGGTGAGTGGCTGACGCTGGATTTCCCGGCCTGGGAAACGCAGCCGATTGCGCCGCTGCCCGAGCTACTGGCCACGCTGGGTATTAGCGAGTGTAAAGAGATGCGCGTCGGGCGTGATTATATGGTGGTGCTGGAAAGTCAGGCGCAGGTTGAGGCGATTCAGCCCGATATCAGCGCCATGATCCCGCTGGAGAAAATGGTCTGTATTACCGCCGCAGGCGAAAGCGAGTATGACTTTGTCAGCCGCTTCTTTTGCCCGGGAGAATCGGTGCCGGAAGATCCCGTCACCGGCTCCGCTCACAGCATGCTGATCCCTTACTGGGCGGATAAGCTGAATAAAATCCATCTGCTGGCGCGGCAGGTCTCTTACCGCGGCGGGGATCTGCGCTGCCAGTACAAGGGCGACCGGGTGTTGATTGGCGGCAAGGCTGTGACCTATCTGGTGGGGAAAGTGCTGCTGCGTTAACTTGCCGGGCAAAATTCCCCGGAATTAATGAATGCAGTTCATAAAGGCTAGCACGTCGGAGGCGATTATTGATGAATCCGGCCGTGCTAGCCTTATTGCATTCCATTATTCAGGAGAAAAACATGCCTTCTTCCCAGGACGTTATTGTTGTTATCGGCAGCGGATCGATTGCTCAGGCGATTGCCCGCCGCGTCGGCACCGGCAAACATATTTTGCTGGCCGATATCACGCCGGAAAATAGCCAGACCGCGCAGCAAACGTTGCAGCCGGCGGGTTTCCGGGTCAGCACCACCGTGGTTGATGTTCGCTCGCGGGAATCGATTCAAAATCTCGTGAGTCTGGCTTGTGGCCACGGAGAAGTAAAGGGCGTGATCCACACCGCCGGGCTTTCACCTTCCCAGGCTACCGCTCAGGATATTCTCCGGGTCGATCTTTACGGGACGGCAGTGGTGTTTGAGGCGTTTGGGAAGGTTATTGGCGCGGGAGGTTCCGGGGTGGTGATTGGCTCGCAGTCCAGCCACCGGCTGGATGTGGACGCGCTGACGCAGGCCGAGGCCGACGAGCTGGCAACGCTGCCGCCGGAAAAGCTGCTGGAATTACCGCGAGTCAAAGCCATTGACGACAGCCTGTATGCCTACCAGGTGTCAAAACGGGGCAATGCGCTGCGGGTGATGGCCGAGGCGGTAAAATGGGGGCGGCGAGGCGCGAGAATCAACTGCATCAGTGCCGGGATCGTGTATACCCCATTGGCCTATGACGAGCTGAACAGTGTCGAACACGGGGAGTTCTACCGAAACATGCTGGCGAAATCCCCGGCGGGAAGAGGCGGCACGCCGGACGAAATTGGCGCCCTGGCTGAGTTTCTCTTTGGCCCGAACGGCACCTATATCAGCGGGAGCGATATCCTGATCGACGGCGGGGTGACCGCCGCTTATAAGTATGGGGATCTCAAGGCTTAGTTAAGGCACCTGCGAAGGCAATTCCAGCAGCGAGATAAAAGCATCCAGCTGGCGGGTTTTGGCGTCTCTGCGCCACAGCAGCCAGGTATCAAGATAGCGCTTATCCTCCGGCAGCGGCCAGGTGCTCACCTGATGGCTGCCCGGCATACTCTCCAGCATACTCCGTGGCATCAGCGCCAGCCCCGCGCCGGCAATCACACAGGCCAACATCCCGTGATAAGACTCCATTTCGTGGATCTTGCCCGGCATAGCCTGGCTGTCGTGAAACCAGCTCTCAAAGTGACGGCGATAGGAGCAGTTGGCCCGGAAAGCGTAAATACTCTCGCCGTTCACGTCGGCCCCGCTGAGAATAGGGGCATGATCGGCGGGCGCGACGACGGTCATCTCTTCGCGATACACCGCCAGGCCCTCAAGGGACGGATGCAGCACCGGGCCGTCAACAAAGGCGGCGGCGAGGCGGCCTTCGAGCACGCCGTCAATCTGGTCGCCTGAAGGCCCGGTGGTGAGAGAAAGGTGGATTTTCGGGTAACGCTGGTTAAAGTTTGCCAGTACGCCAGGTATGCGCACCGCCGCCGTACTTTCTAACGAACCCAGCGCCAGCGGGCCCTGAGGTTCATCGCCGGACACCACCATGCGTGCTTCATCCACCAGCGCCAGAATACGCTTGCTGTAGGCCAGGAAGCTGTGGCCGGACGGGGAGAGCTTCAGGCGCTGGTTCTCGCGAATAAACAGCGCCACGCCTAAATCGGCCTCGAGCTGCTTGATGCGGGTCGTGAGGTTCGACGGGACGCGGTGTACCTGCTGCGCGGCGGCGCTGATGCTGCCGGTTTCAGCGACGGCGTTAAACATTTCCAGCTGAGTGAGGTCCATAGCTTTCTCAAATCGTGAAGGGTTTGCTTAGTATTATTCATTTTTAAACTTTGTGCCTCAAGGCTACTGTTAACATCTCATTCACCTGTCGAGGCACCACCATGCAATCAGTAACCGGGCAAACCCACGCCATTTCACGCAATCCCGCTACCGGTGAGCGCATTGCGGTTTATCCTTTTGAGAACGCCGCCCGGATTGATGCCGCCCTGGCCCGTAATCAGCAGGCTTTTAACGCCTGGCGCGTTACCCCGCTTAACGAACGTGCGCAAAAGCTGCGTGATTTGGGCGCGGCGGTGCGTAAACACGGCGAAGCAATGGCACAAATGATTACCGCCGAGATGGGCAAGCCTATTTTGCAGGCGCGCGCTGAAGTGGCGAAATCCGCTAACCTTTGCGACTGGTATGCCGAGCACGGCCCGGCCATGCTGGGGGCGGAAGCGACTCAGGTTGAACACAATAAGGCGGTGATTGAATACCGTCCGCTGGGGCCGATCCTGGCGGTAATGCCGTGGAACTTCCCGCTGTGGCAGGTGCTGCGTGGGGCGGTGCCGATTCTGCTGGCCGGTAACAGCTATATTCTGAAACATGCGCCAAACGTGATGGGCTGCGCAGAACTCATTCGCCAGATGTTTGTTGACGCGGGCTTTGTGCCTTCGCTGTTCGAACTGCTTAATGTGACGCCGGAAGGGGTCAGCCAGGCGATTAACGACCCGCGTGTGGCTGCCGTCACCGTGACCGGTAGCGGTAGAGCAGGTGCCGCGATTGGTGCCCAGGCAGGTGCCGCACTGAAAAAATGCGTGCTGGAGCTGGGCGGGTCCGATCCGTTTATCGTGCTGAATGATGCCGATCTCGACGAAGCCGTGAAGGCCGCCGTGGCAGGGCGCTTCCAGAACACCGGGCAGGTTTGTGCCGCCGCGAAACGCTTTATCGTTGAAGAGGGAATTGCCGCTGCCTTTACCGACCGCTTTATTGCCGAGCTGAAAAACTATGAGGTTGGTACGCCGCAGGAAGAAGCTAATCGCATTGGGCCGATGGCACGCTACGATCTGCGTGATGAACTGCATGAGCAAGTGACAATGTCACTTAAGCAGGGCGCAAAACTGCTGATCGGCGGGGATAAACTGCCTGGCGAGGGCAACTACTATGCGCCGACCGTGCTCACTAATGTCACGCCAGAGATGACCGCGTTCCGCCAGGAGCTGTTTGGCCCGGTGGCCGCGATTACCGTCGCCCGCGACAGCGAACATGCCCTTGAGCTGGCAAACGACAGCGATTATGGCCTGTCCGCGACGGTTTATACCGCGAATGAACAGCTGGCGCTGGAGATGGCGGCACGCCTCGAATGCGGCGGAGTGTTTATCAACGGCTATAGCGCCAGCGATCCGCGCGTGGCGTTTGGCGGGGTGAAAAAGAGCGGGTTTGGCCGCGAGCTTTCCCATTTCGGGCTGCATGAGTTCTGTAATATTCAGACCGTGTGGAAAGACAGGCGCTAGCTTAGCCCGCCTGACGTCGGTTTGCCGGGGAGGAATAATGCTTGTTTTCTCCGGTAAGGGCAGACGTTATGCTGGTTTGTGCCCGCGCAATCAGTAAAAAGTAAGGCCGCCGTGAAGGTGGCCTTGTTTGTCATGAGAATGAAATAATTCTGTCATTTTCGCTCAGTACACTCGCGGCATCGTTGTGTTACTGAAGAAAATCATGAACATAAGTCAAATTTTTCGCCGTTTAAATCCCTTCAGGCTGCTTGCCCGTCGCCCTCGTGAGTTCGGGCTGCTGAGCGGGGTGGTTGGCGTTATCGCACTCTTTTCCGTGCTACAAATTCTCTCCACCGTGTCCCTGTCCAACATCCTGCACGAAACCCGCCAGAGCGTCCTCGAAAATAACCAGCTTCATCAGCAGCAGGTGGTCATGGAGAAGGCGAGAACCTCGCTGCTGATGACCAGTGACCTGCTGAACCGGGCGGGCGTTTACTTTATGCAGGACAAAGAGACCGGGTCGGTCGGCAGCTGGAACAGCCTGGTGGATGAGGCCGACGCCGCCCTGAAAGTTTCGCAGCAGAATTTTGCCGCCTGGCAGCAACTTCACCCGGCGGGCAGCGAGAGCCTGGCCAACAGCTATCAGCTGTTCTTCGGCGGATTGAAAGAACAGCTGGAAGGGATGCAAAAGAAGGCCTCCATCGATGCGTTCTTTGAAGTGCCGATTCAGGCTTTCCAGTCCGATTTCAACGAGCAGTACGCGCGCTATCAGACCGAAGGCGAGAAGCAAACAGCTGCGGCCAGCCACACATTGCTGGACAGCCTGAGTCAGGCGCAAACGCTGTTTATTATCGCGCTGGGTATATTACTGGTCGTGGCGATTGCCGTCTGGCTGGGCGTGGCTCGCTGGGTGATTCGCCCGCTGCGCAGCCTTATCGAACATTTACATATTCTGGCCGCCGGCGATCTGTCGCGGCTCCCCGCTGAGCGAAAACTGGTTAATCGCGAGGTGAAGCAACTGCACGGCAGCGTGCTGGAAATGCAGCAGGGCATTCAGCAACTGGTGCAAGAGGTGCGGGAATCCTCGGCCATTCTGTTAAGCAATATTGGCCAGCTTGCGGAAGGGAATAACGAGCTGTCTACCCACTCTTCACAGCAGGAGCAGGAGCTGGAGAAAGTCACGCTGCATATCACCGAGCTGGAATCCCGCGTACAGGAAAACAGCCAGTACGCTATTCAGGCGAACCAGCGCGCGGACGAAGCGCGTGAGATGGTGGCCGGTGGCGACCAGATGATGCACACGGTGAATACGTCAATGCAGGATATTGTGACCCGTTCCTCTGAGATGCGCGGCATTGTGGCGATGATTGATAACGTTGCTTTCCAGACCAATATCCTGGCGCTAAACGCCGCCATTGAGGCGGCTCATGCGGGCAACCAGGGGCGAGGTTTTGCGGTGGTGGCACGTGAAGTTGGCCTGCTGGCGAAACAGAGCAGTCAGTCGACCAGAAATATTCAGTCGTTGATCAATAACTCGCTGCAGGGTATTGAGCAAGGCAGCGAGGCCGTCTCAGAGCTGGAGGCGCAGTTGAAAAATGTGATTGCCCTGGTGACCCGCCTGAGCGGGCTGCTGAATGAAATTTCCAGCGCCTCCGTTGACCAGGGCGCCAGCGTGCATCACGTCACGGCGCGGATCACCACGCTTAATCAGGCGGTGAGTCAGACCGGGCTGCTGATTAAGGCCTCGGCTAATACCTCAAAACGTTTGCTGGATGAGTCCCAACGCCTTGAAAAAGCTGTCGCTCGCTTTCAAATGACCGCCTGAGTTCGTCTTATTATCGGCCCGTGGCTCTGGTATACTTTCGCCGCTTAACATATGCCTCAGGAGCGCACGGTGCCGGTTCAATTAAACAATCAGTTACTGGAAGAGATCCTCGACCAGGTTCGCCCTTTGCTGGGTCAAGGAAAGGTCGCGAATTATATTCCGGCGCTGGAAGAGGTTTCCGGCAATAAGCTCGGGATTGCTATTTGTACCGTGGACGGAGAGTTCTTCAGCGCCGGGGATGCGTCAGAGCGTTTTTCTATCCAGTCGATTTCTAAAGTGCTGAGCCTGACGCTGGCGATGGGTCGCTATGATGAAGCTGAAATCTGGCAGCGCGTAGGCAAAGAGCCGTCCGGCCAGCCGTTTAACTCTCTGTTACAGCTTGAGCTTGAGCAGGGCAAACCCCGCAATCCGTTTATTAATGCCGGTGCGCTGGTGGTATGTGACATGCTGCAAACCCGCCTCAGCGCGCCCAAACAGCGGATGCTGGAAGTCGTGCGGGCGCTCTCCGGTGCTGACGATTTAGTCTATAACACACGCGTCGCGCGGTCTGAATTTGAGCATTCGGCCCGCAATGCCGCGATTGCCTGGCTGATGAAGTCATTTGGTAATTTTGAGAATGATGTCATTACGGTGCTGCAAACCTATTTCCATTACTGTGCGCTGGAAATGAGTTGTCTGGAGTTAGCCAAAACGTTTTTATTTCTGGCCAATCAGGGGCGGGCTCTGCACATTGCTGAACCGGTGATCTCTGCTCAACACGCTCGGCAGATTAATGCGCTGATGATCACCAGCGGCATGTATGACGGCGCGGGAGAATTTGCCTATCGCGTGGGGTTACCGGGGAAATCGGGCGTGGGTGGCGGGATTATCGCCAACGTACCGAATGAAATGTCTATTGCCGTGTGGTGCCCGGAGCTGGATGCTTCCGGTAACTCACTGGCCGGGACGGCCGCGCTGGAAATTCTCTCTCAGCGCATCGGGCGCTCTATTTTTTAACCGACGCAGTTATTGCAGTAATAATAATCCCGGTATGCGCAACCATAGCACGCCAACCAGGCTAACGGTGGCCAGCACGGCCAGCATTATGGCGGTAATGATGAGTCGTTCCGCCCAGGGTGTTTTACGCATTTCAGCTCCGGGAAATCCTACGTTTATGGACTATAAGGCAGCGACGTTAAACATCGGTTAAACCTGAGGCTGCTAATTATTCCCCGGCAATAAGTCTGAATTTTTAGCCACAAAGCCTGCCGTTGACAAAAGGCGGGGGAGAAGGTGGCAAAAATTTAACTTATGGCTAATAGTTCATGCGGAACGCTGGCGAGTTGAGTGAATTTTCTTCTTTCTCTCAATGCCCTGGATTGTTAGCGGGATAAACATGCTAAGCTAATGCTTATTTTCGCAATCACCTGATGGCGCTATTTATTTTCAGCGGTGATGAATAGATATGAACCAGGATAGCATGGTTAATCGACCTAAGTTTTCATTCTTTTCCGCCGATAAAATGCTGTTAAATGCGATCAGTGTTTTTGCGCTTACCACGCTATTTTACTTCTTTGGCGCTTCGCTTCGGCTGGTTAACGATCTTTCGCTATTCTGGCCGCTGAATGCGGTGCTGGCCGCCATCTTTGTGCGTAATCCGTGGCTGAACAAAGCCATTTATTATTTTATTTGCTATGCGGCAATGCTGGTTTATGACGCCTTTACCACCCAGTGGGGCTGGCAGTCGACGATCATCAACTTTTCAAATATGGTGTTTATTGTCACCGCCGCCCGTTTATTGCTGCGCTATTCGCGCAATATGGATGAGAGTAACTGGGCGCTAAATGCGTTTAATATTTTTAACTTTTCGCTGATTGCCGCCATATTATCTTCATTATTTGGCGCGGTAGGATCGCTGGGGATAAGCGGCGATTACCATGAAAAGTTTATGCCGCTCTATGCTGACTGGGTGAGCGAGCAGTTTTCAACCGGCGTGCTGATGCTGCCCTGTTTGCTGACCGCCAGCTGGCCTTCCTGGCGGAGACTGACCGGTATCGTGCCGTCAGACATGTATCCGTTTTTTTCCGTGGTGATTGCAGTCTGCACGGCGATGATTATCGGCGGGGCGGGCAGCCTGGCGTTTCCGCTCCCTGCGCTTATCTGGTGCGCCATTCGCTACCCCCTCCCGGTTACTGCGCTGCTGACGCTGATTACCGGCGGGGTGGAAATTGTGCTGGTGGCCCACGCGGCAATTAATCTCCATTCCGAACAGCCGTTGTTGCTGGTCGATCAGATGTTCTCGGCGCGCCTGGGCATTGCCACTATCGCGATTTGCCCCCTGATTGTTTCCATCAGCGTGGATGCCATTAATCAGCTGATTAAGCAGACTTCGCGGCGTGCGGACTATGATTACCTGACGGGCGTTTATTCCCGTTCCGGGCTGTTTGAAGCACTCAAGCGCAGCGGGCGGCATCAACCAATCCCGCAAGAGCCGCTGCTGTGCGTGATGCTGCTGGATATTGATTTTTTCAAACGAATCAATGACAGCTGGGGCCACGAATGCGGGGATACCGTGCTGGCCTCTTTCGCCAGCAGAGTGCTGGACACCGTAGGTGAGCGAGGAATGGTGGCGCGCATCGGCGGGGAAGAGTTTGTGGTGGTGTGCCGGGTTCGGGATAACCAGCAGGGTTTTGAGATTGCCGAGCAGATCCGCAAAACGATTGAAGTCAGTACTTTTCACTACGAAGAACAATCGCTGTTTATCACCGTCAGTATTGGCCTGGCTGAGGCGGCGCTGGGTAATAACACGCTGGAAGCAACCTTTAATCAGCTTATTCCCGAAGCGGATAAGTATTTGTATTTATCGAAGCGGCAGGGGCGCAATAAAACCAGCGCGAGTAACGTGCACGCTGAAGTGTTTCCGGCCTCGCACATGCGTGATTCTTAATAGCCATGTTCACTTCGGATCCTTTATTATCGCGTAGTATGCCCGTGCAGTTTGTCGTGGCTGGTTCGTTTGCCTGAGATAGTTATGCGTACACCCGATCCTCACAAAAATGCCAGAACTCACGGCTCTCGCTTCGTTAATCGCATGTATATCATGCGTATGCTGGGGACGTTTCTGTGCTTCTTGCCCCTCTTTTCGGTGCTGACTGAGCAGCAGTCCTCTGTGCCAGTTATGGCGCTGTTGGTCGTTAACGCTTTTGTCTGGCCGCACGTGGCGCTGTTAAAAGCGCGCTTTTCTGCTTCTCCCGTCAAGAGTGAAAAACAAAACCTGGTGATCGACGCGGCAGCCGGGGGATTCTGGATTGCGATGATATCGCTCAGCGCGCTGCCGTCTGTAGTGATTGTCACCATTCTGGTTTCCGACCGGCTGGCCGCCGGGGGAAAACCGCTGATGAAGCGGGCGATGCTGGCAATCTTGCTTGCGTTTGGGCTGACCTGGATAAGCCACGGGATGCCGTTTAGTCCGGCGGTTTCTGCCCGGACAATGTACGCCACGCTGCCGCTGATTGCCGTTTACACTATCGCGCTCAGTATGCTGACGGCTTCGATAGCGCTGCAGCTGCGGGAAAAGAGCCGCGAGCTGGAAAACATTGCCATGATGGATCCCCTGCTGGGGATTGCCAATCGCCGCCTGCTGGAACGAAAAATCAGTAATGAGCTGGCGCGGTTGCGCATTGCCTGCGGCAGTTCGGCGCTGATGTTTATCGACATAGACAATTTCAAAGAAGTGAATGACCGTTTCGGGCATAAAGTGGGGGACGCCATTCTGATGGCGGTGTCCGACGTGCTGCGGATTGTCGCTCGCTCCAGCGACACGCCGGCGCGCCTTGGCGGGGACGAGTTTGTGGTCCTGATGCCGAATACCTCCCTGGAGGAAGCCGAAGGTATTGCCCAGCGGATCCTGCTGGAATCCATTAATGTTCGAGTCCTGCCTGAAAAAAATGCGTTCTGCACCCTGAGTATCGGGATTGCCTGTGCGACAAAACAGATGCCGGATGCCGCCGAATGGTTAAAAGCGGCAGATGATGCACTCTACAACGCTAAACGTGCGGGGAAAAACCGCATTTACGCCGCCTGAGTAATGATCATCTAAACTGTAAGCAGACCCTATGATGAGTCTGCACCGGAGGATGAGATGCTCGATACCACCCTGACCGACGAGCTGACGGGCCTGCTGAACCGTCAAGGCCTTATGTTTTTGGGGCAATACGCCACGGGGAGCGCTAACCGCCGGGCTGAGCCGCTTTCTCTGGTATTTATCCACCTTGACGGGATGGCGCAGATTAACGACAGTTTGGGCCATGAGCAGGGCGATCGTGCGCTGGTCGCTTTCTCAGAACTTATGCGTGCTTCTTTCCGTGAAACGGATCTGATCGCCAGGCCGGGCGGCGATGAGTTTGTTCTGCTTTTTAACGGGACGAATGAAGAAGGGGCATTTATCGCCATGCAGCACCTGCAGGGCAAAGTGACCGATTTTAATCAGCGAGCAGATAATCGCTGGATGCTCTTCTTTCGCTGGGGAAGCGCGGAGTACGACCCCCGGCGACATCTCAGCCTTGAGGATGTGATAGCTGAAGCCAGCCAGGCTGGGATAAAATTATGAAAAGCTACAGACGATCGGTGCAATCATAATTCCTTATGGTGGAAGGGAATTAACACCCTGAGTGGATATCTCTCCTGATGCGCTTTTATTGGCTGCAGCAAGGGGGAGATTCTATTCTGGAACGAAAACCGCATCCCCCCAAACCGCCCATCCATATCTTTTCTGAATAGTGGGTTCCTGAGTTACCGGGTAAGCTGGACTATTCTTATGTCCGGTAATATTCCGACATAACTCTTAACCACTGTTCAGGAGTCGCTGTGCCCGAGTATCGTATTCGTTCCCTGAAGGCCTGTGAATTTGCTGCCGCAACCGCATCATTAACGGATGTACTGATTGATTGTGTGGCTGGTGGGGCTTCGGTCAGCTTTTTACATCCTTTGGCGCCGGAAAAGGCCGCGGCGTTTTGGGGGGAGGTTGGCCAGAGCGTGGCGCGGGGAGAACGCACGCTGATTGTGGCGGAAGATGGGCAGGGGCGCATTGTGGGCACCGTGCAGCTGATCACCAGCCAGCCGGAAAATCAGCCGCACCGGGCCGATGTGGCCAAACTTCTGGTTCATCGCGTGGCGCGGCGGAAAGGCATTGCCCAGCGCCTGATGGCTTATCTGGAAGCCGTTGCCACCACGCAGGGAAAATCAGTGCTGGTACTGGACACCGCCACCGGCAGCGATGCGGAGATATTCTACCAGGGCATGGGCTGGCAGCGCGTGGGGGATCTCCCGCATTATGCGTTAATGCCGGACGGCAGCCCGTGCTCCACGACGTTTTACTACCGTAATTTATGAGGCAATAGGTGACAATGTCACTTATTCGATGCGTTTATGCTGACTCAGGCGTGATATAGTGCCTGCAATATGGCAGTTGCAGGCATTCAGTATGGAAAACGCAGCCCTCTGGTTCCGGCAGTTTGGCGAACCTGAACAGGTCTTAACCCTCGAACAAACGCCGCTGGCACCGTTTATCTCCGGCACGCTCCGGGTGCGCATGCATTACGCGCCTGTTAATCCCTCAGACCTTATTCCCGTTACCGGGGCTTATCGCCACCGGGTATTTCCGCCGCGTATTGCCGGGTACGAAGGCGTCGGCATTGTTGCGCAGGCGGATTCTCCGGAGTGGATTGGCAGGCGTGTGCTGCCTCTGCGCGGGGAAGGCACCTGGCAGCGGTGGGTTGACTGCCCGATTCAGTGGGCCGTGCCCGTGCCGGACAGCGTGCCGGATGAGCTTGCGGCGCGCGGGTATATCAATCCTCTGGCGGCCTGGTTAATGCTGAAAAAGTGGCCCGTGGCGGGAAAAAATGTGCTGGTCACGGCGGCAGGGTCAACGTGTGCTGGTTTACTGGCGCAGTGGGCCAAAAGGCAGGGCGCCACGGAAGTCTATGGTGTTTACCGCTCGGCACAGCGTCTTCCGGCGTTGCTTGAATCCGGCATTATCCCGCTGAGCGGGGATGACGAGCATCGCATTGCCGAAGCTGCTGGCAAAGTTGACGTTGTGTTTGACGCCGTGGGCGGTGAGTTAGCCACATTGATGCTCGATCACCTTAATCCGAATGCCGAGTTGGTTTCTTACGGTTTACTGAGCGGGAAGGCGTTCTCTCCGCGCGGGAAGAACATTACCGCGCAGCGATTTCATCTGCGCGATACGCTGGCGGTCACGCCGGTTGCAGAATGGCAGGGCTGGTTTATCTCAATCTGGGAACTGTTGCTACAAACGCAGCAGCCCGATGCGGCGGTGTATGCGCTGGAGGAGTGGCGGCAGGCGCTGGCGCTGTTCCGTGAACCTGGCCGCCAGCGCAAACCGCTGCTGCAGCTATAAGCGTTATTTATCGCCGAGGATGGTATTCAGCGTTTCGGCATCCGGCATGCCCTGATGCTGCTGCAGGCGGCCTTCGGCATTCAGGTAGTATATTGAGGGCGTGGCATTGCCGCCGAGATCGTCCATCAGCGTCAGGTTATCTTTTAGGGCTTCCCCGATAACCGGATCTATTTTCTCCGGTTTTTGCAGCGCCAGTTTACCTTTGCTGTTCTCATAGTCGGCGAGCGTTTTGGCCGGATCTTTCGACATCAGAATTGCCGCCGCTTTTTGACCGCTGTCCGGGCGCAGCATCCCGACGAGCAGCACGCGGAGCTGAACTTTACCCGACTTTATCCAGGGCTGAGCCTGCTCCCAGAACTGGGTGCAGTACGGGCAGTACGGATCGGCAAATACGTAGACAATACGCGGGGCTTTTTCACTCCCGGCGGCGATCCAGCGGTGTTTCTCCAGGTTTTGCCACATGGCTTTGGCCATTGGCGCATAAACAAATTTCTCCACTTCCGCGTCGCTCAGGTTTTTCCCTTCGGCATCGACCATGTTGCCCATAATGGCGTGCTGTTTATCCGGCGTCAGGTATACGATTGTGCCTTGCCCCTGATACTGCATCGCGTACCCCTGCAGGTCGCCCGGTGCTTTAAATTCCCCTTTCAGTTCGAAGCCTTGTTTTTCCAGGGCGGCTATTGGCGCTGGCAGTTCAGCGCCAGCGGCAAAGGCCGAAGCGTTAAAAAGCAGGGCCAGCGAAACGGACAGGGCAGATATTTTTTTCATCGAGCGGTCCTTAATTAAATGCTATTTTCTTCAAAGGGTAACATTCCTTTTTGCGTTAAGTCATCAGACTCATTTTCCTTTACGTAACGGAGCATTTCGGAGGTCAGAGAATGACGGTCAGACGAGCCACGCTTAATGAAGCTCAGGCGCTGTGGACAATAAGAAACGAGGCCATTCGCTTTGGCTGTCGGGAAACTTATCCAGAAGATGTGCTGGCCGCATGGACGCCAGATGAGATGCCCGAGGGTTACCGAAATGAAATCGTGAATAATCCTTTTTTTGTGGCGGATAATGAAAACGGCGAGCCGGTAGCCACGGGATTTTTGGATCTGAAAAACGGCTCGGTTGAAGCCATTTTTACCCTACCGGCATGGACTGGCCGCGGGCTGGCCAAACAGATTCTTCAGGCCATCAAGCAAGAAGCCAGATCGAGGGGAATGAGCCGACTGACGCTTTCTTCCACGCCCAACGCCCGCGACTTTTACCTGACGCAGGGATTTCGCGTGGTGAAAGAGGGGCTTTATCCTATGTCGCGCAGCGGCACACTGCTGCGCTGCTACGAGATGGTTTGCGAGCTGGATCCTGACATGTGAAAGGTGCCTGAATGAACGATCGCATCGATTACCAGATTGAAAAGTACAGTTTCACCGAAACAGAAGCGTCGCCGCGCCTCAGCCGCCAGTGGGAGGAAGTCCAGGAGGAGTTCCAGAGAGAGCCTCAGGATGCGGAGCAGCGCCTGCGCCTGGCGTTGCTGAACGTGGACTACGTGACCAGCTTCGAACTGCCTTTTCGGCTGCTGCTTCTGCGGGCGCCGCAGCTGATCGATAAACTGCGCGCTGAGCTGCAGCTTAACCAGAAGAGCGTGACGATCAATGACAATAAGCGCGGGGAAGTCTACAGCATCAAAGACGATCTCAGCGCCGTGCCGGATGCCTTCCGCTATCGTTTTTCGAATCGCATACGTAGAATCGAACCAGGCGGTACGCCCGCGACGGGCTATCAGCAGATCGCGCTGCAGATCAGAAACCCGAGAGAGCGGCTGAAAATCGCCCTGGAAGGCGGGCTTCAGGTCAACGCCCTCGATGGTTTGTTTTGGTTTGGGCTGCAGCGCATTGCCGCCGATATCTCAGTGCTGAGGCAGTCCGGGATGCCGATTATCACGACAGAACGCACGGTCTTCGACAGCCTGACGGGAACAACCCGCCCAATTCCTGCCTACAGTTTGTCGCCTGAGATCGCACGGTGAGGAAAATGATGGCAAAGGAATACCTTTAAGGTTGAGCGAACATCAGAACAGGAAAAAATGATGAACATCAGCCATATGCGTATTGCCCGTCCGGTGAGCAGTCTTGAAAGAAGCCGGGAGCTGTACTGCGAGGGACTTGGTCTTCAGCAAATAGCGCAATTTAGCGATCACGACGGTTTCAGCGGCGTGATGCTGGGAGGTCCGTCGCTGGGCTGGCATCTGGAATTTACGGTCTGCCAGCATCATCTCATTACCCCACGACCTACCGAAGATGACTTACTGGTGCTTTATGTGCCCGATCGTGTCGAATGGGAAGCCTTCTGCGCCAGAATGGTCGCAGCCGGTTTTACCCGGCTGGATGCATTCAACCCTTATTGGGACGTGAAGGGGGCTACTTTTATCGATCCCGATGGTTATCGGGTGGTTTTGCAGAAGAGCGACTGGTCACTTTAGTCAGCGGTATCAACGCCTCAGGCCTTTGGCGTACTCGACAAGCTGATCGACAACGATATTCCAGCCGATGAAGAAACCCATTTCCTCATGTGCCTGTCGGGCTTCTGGTGTACGGTGGCGGGCGATAGCCGTGTAGCGCGTTTTGTTGTTGTCCGCATCTTCCAGAAGCAGAATCGCCGTCATGAACGGATTTTCAGCAGGCTTCCAGTCTTCGCCGTAGGCATCGGTAAACACCAGCTTTTTACCGTCCACAATATCCAGCCAGACACCGTTATTACGCATTTCATTCCCGTCGACGTTAAACACCGTATTGAAACGTCCGCCAACCCGAAGGTCTATGTCACAGGCCGTTACGCTATGAGGCCGGGGCACAAAGAACTGCCTGATATGCTGCGGCTGGGTCCAGCACTCCCAGACAAGCTGCCTGGGAACGTCAATAATGCGCTCTAGTTTTAAATCGGTTTCAGCATCCAGATTCATAGTATTTCCTCAGCGAGTGGGTACCCGTATAGCCTGGCTGAGGATCCTTTCTACGGCTAACTATTTTGCTGTTGTAGCTGCCGGGTACGCAGGCCGCTTAAGCCTACAGCCAGCAATGTCGTTCCGGCGGCCAGCCAAAGATTGAGGGTAATGGCCTGCGACTCAAACGAGGCGGCATTTCCGTAAATCGCCAGCACAATACCGACGATGGCCGCCCCGAGACACTGGCCGAAAGTTCGCATAATGGCCAGTATGCCTGAGGCGTAGCCGCTATTTTCTCGTGAGGCGTTAGCCATCATTTCCCGGTTGTTGGGGCTCTGGAAAATACCGAAGCCAATGCCGCATACCAGGCTCCGTAAACCGATGTCCCATGCCTGAGCGTGGGCGGGCAACAGGGCTAAAAGTATCAGGCCAGCCGCAAACACGCCTAAACCTGTGGTGGCGATAAGCGCCGGCGAATATTTGTCGGCCAGTCGTCCGGCCCGGGGGGCTGCGAGCATTATTCCCACAGGCCAGGGCGTAAAGAGCAGGGCCGATGCAAAGGCGCTGTAGCCATAAACGTTCTGGAATAAAAACGGCAGGGCGACAAATGTGATCCCTTGCCCGATAAACGAAATCAGAGACGTCAGGGCCGCCAGCGAAAATCGCGCGGAGGCGAACAGCGTCAGCGGCAGCAGGGGCTGAGCGGCGCGGCGTTCTCGCCAGATAAATGCCGCGCCCGCCAACAATGCCGTCAGGCTATAAGCCACCGCCTGGGCAATCCCTCCGCTTTTAGTAAAGCTGTCGGCGGCCACGATCAGCGCGCCCAGCAGCAGAGCAGACAGAAACGCACCGGCGTAGTCAAAGGGCTTGGGATGGGTGGCCTTTTCCCCCGGCAGGACGCGGAGGCTGAGCCAAAGCGCCACAATGCCTAACGGTAAATTAACTGCAAAAAGCCATTCCCAGCCTAAGGTTGAAAGAAGCGTTCCCCCAAGGAGCGGCGCTATGGCCGTACTGGTAGCGATTAAGAAGGCGTTCAGACCGAGGATCCTGCCCAGCAGGCGGGTGGGGAAAACCGAACGCAGGATTGCCGGAGAAATGCTCAGTACCGCCGCGCCGCCGATGCCCTGCAATATCCGCATCAAAACCAACATCTCGAGCGAGGTAGAAAGCGCACAGCCCGCGGATGCCAGCGTAAACAGGCTCAGCCCAAAGACGAAAATTTGCCTGAATCCCCGCCGGGTCGCCAGCGCGGCAAAAATCGCCAGCGTCATGGCGGCGGCCAACAGATAGCCATTGGCGACCCAAACCGCGTCGCTGGCGGAAACGTCGAGCGCGCGGGCGATATTTGGCAGCGCGATGTTCACCATTGAGCCATCGAACACCGCCATTGTGACCGTCGTCATCACGGCAAACATCGCCATCATACGCGGGCGGCCCGGCAGGCCCTCATCTCCTGGTTGGTTTGAAAATAATTCCATCGTTGTTCCTTCCCGCTGCGCGGTCATCAGTCTCAGGTTGTCAGTGCTGCAAATATAGTGATACTTAAAGAGAGGCGGAAGACGCACCATATGCAGATAATAGTTGCACCAAACGCCATATCTCTTTACAGGATGCCTGAATGAATGACCCCGATCTGAATTTGCTGCTGGCGCTGGATACGTTTCTGGCGGAAGGCAGCGTGGCCGGCGCCGCGCGACGCCTCGGACTCAGCGCGTCGGCGATGAGCCGCACGCTGAGCCGCCTGCGGGCTGCAACCGGCGATCCGCTATTGGTCAGAGCGGGCAGAAATATGGTGCTGACGCCCTATGCCGAAGCGATTCGCGAGCGGGCGAGAAACGCGGCGCTGGAGGCTCGGGCTTTGCTGAGCCCGTCCACGGCAGAGCTAACGCTTTCAACCCTGGAATGTACGTTTATCCTCCGGGCCAACGATGGTTTTATCGAAGCCTTTGCGCCTGCGCTTATCACTACAGCGGCGGCTGTAGCGCCTCGGGTGCAGCTGTGCTTCACCTCCAAACCTGAAAAAGGTCCCCGGCATCTGCGTGAGGGCCTGGTCGATCTCGAAATCGGCGTCGTGGGCGAAATGGGGCCAGAGATACGGCTCCAGGCGCTATTCCGCGATCGGTTTGTTGGCGTGGTGCGCGCCGGTCATCCTCTGGCCGCTCTGTCTGAGGTTACCGTCGAGCAGTATCTTTCGTACGGGCACGTGGTGGCCTCCCGGCGTCTCCGTTCAACTCGCGGGCCAGTAGACGATGCCCTCGATGAAAGAGGGCTGACGCGCAAAATTGCCGCCATAGTACCGTCATTTCCTGCGTCGCTAAAGGTCGCGCAGGCGTCCGATCTTATTGCGCTGGTGCCTGCTTCTTTCCTGCTGAATCAGCCGGTTTTGGCGGTCGAGGGAGAGAACGCGAGGCTGGCAATGTTTGAGCTGCCGGTGAAGACGAGAACCATTACTGTGTCCCAAATGTGGCACCCGCGTTCAGAGGCAGACCTCGCGCACCGCTGGCTGCGGCAGCTGGTACTAAACATCTGCCGACAAAGGGCAGGCGATCTGTCTTCATAGGGGGAACGCCGCGTTTGTCTGCGACATTATTCTCATTAGCCAACGCTGGCGCAGGGTGAGGCTGGCGTTTATGATAAGGGCCACTCTGGCACCGTCCGGCATCAACAAAGAAACGCATGGCTGCGGCACCGTCTGCGCGATGGGCTCGTTTCTTAAATATAAGGATGATTATGCCTTCAGCAGTTGGATTTGGCCGCATTGCAGCGACGCTGCCAGTCAAAAATATGCCTGCCGCACTGGCGTTTTACGTGGGCGTTTTAGGCTTCACTAAGCGTTTCGAGAACGGCGAACCCGTTGGGTTTGTTATCCTCCAGCAGGGGGCAAGTGAGCTGCATCTGACGCTCCAGCCTCAGCATAAGGCCGCACATTTTCCGGTGGCCCATCTTCTGGTTGATGACATCGGGGCGCTGTTTGCTCTCTGTCAGCAGGCGGGCGCCAGGATCGTGAAGGGGCTTCAGGATAAAGAGTACGGCCTGCGGACGTTTGTGTTTGCCGACCCGGACGGGAACCGGATAGACGTCGGGCAGAGAGTCGATAAGCCAGATCCGGGGGAATAGCCTGAATCAGTCATAAAAAAGCCGCTGCGGGAGACCGTGAGCGGCTTTTTTATGGGAGCGGATGTGCATCCCGGACACGACTTGATGAATGAAATCCTACCATTCATTAACGATCATCACCGTATCTGCTGAAAGTTTTACTTTAGTTACTTTGGGTGGCATCGGATTAGGAAGTATAGTCATTCTCACGTCGAAATTTCCGCTGACGGACGCCAGAGACATTTTGAAGGGAGTGAAAAGGCACAGCGCCAGGAGAAGTTGTTTCATATTAATACAATTTGTTTGCTTTTAATTAAAATCAATGGATTGGTCAAAATTATATCATATATGATGCCGTCGAGGGAACGCCTGCCGCTTTATTAACACTTAAAGCGTGTTTCAGACTGAAAAGTTAAAATTCTATAAATACGATAATTCAATGATATTTAAGGCAAGAGGTGGTTTATATGAGGTTTACGTCGCTACTCGCCAGGCTGTGTCTGGCTTCCTCCCTGATCTGGTCTGGCACTCTGTGGGCCGCCACCGAGCAGGCAATGGATGCGAATTTAGATAAGTTATTCAGCTCGCATGAAAACTATCATGCGTTTTTTGATAATTTTAAAACGCAGATTGCCGCGCAGAATAAAGCGGAAGTGGCAAAGCTAATTTCCTATCCGATAAAGATCGCGCTGGCGGGTAAAAAAGTGCAGATCAAAACGACGCAGCAGTTCATTAAAAACTATGACGCCATTTTTACGCCGGATCTGGTAGCGGTGGTTAACGCACAGAAATATCAGGATCTTTTTGCGAATTATCAGGGGCTGGCGATCGGCAAAGGGCAGATTTGGTTCTCCGGTATTTGCCAGGATAATCAATGTAAGAAATCAACCGTGCTGGTTATTGGCATCAATAAATAGCGTGGGGCTGGCCGTCATTCACGGCCAGCTTATCAGACATTACAAGGCAGCCAGATAACGCCGGTAGTTATCCTCTATCGCTTTTAGCAACTCGCTATCTTCGCTCTGGTGGAGGAGCGCCGAGCGCTCAGTACCCAGATCAACGCTTTCACACTGCGGGTAATACGCGGCCCGCAGCGACGGTTTGATGGCGTTAAAATAAGCCGTCGTGGGCACCTCAAAGGCGGCGGCAATATGCAAGGCCGACGAATCACAGGTATAGACTTTACTGGCGTGACGAATAATGGCGATGTAGTCAGACGTTGTCCGGGAATGAGAAGAAAGATCGATGCACTGCGGGTGATCTATTTTTCCAAAGCCTGCCACGGGCAGACCGTGCTGCCGATAGATATGCTCGACTAAATCAACCAGCACGGCAGCCGGGATATCGCGAAGCGGCGTGCTGGCGCGGTGATTGAACAGGACGTAACGACCTTGCAGGGGGGACGTTTGCTCTGGCATTCCGTCGCGTAGCCAGCGGTTAGCTTTTATCTCTTCGGGTACAGTCTCAGGGGCAATCCCCAGGTGGCGTAAGAAGAAATCGTGCATTTCCTGAGTGGCGAAATCCTCCCGGAAAAGCTGGTTCCCCGCGTCAATCAGCGCATCATATCCCTCCAGTGAAGCCAGTTCCTGAGGCATGAAATGCAGCTCATCGATCACGTTCCCCGCAAGCCGATAAATCTCTTCCACATAAGACTGGCAGGTGTGAGGACGCAGCACCGTCAGATGAAGTTTGGGATTTATGGCTTTAATAGCGTGCAGCGCCGCAATCCCGATCAGCGAATCGCCGAGCGTGACGCCCATGCCGTTGATAATACAGAGCCTCTGGATCTGGCTATAGTCGAGAGAAAAGGGACGTAAAGCATAGTTAAAAATGCCGGGCTGGCGTAAAGCCTGAAGATGAAGACTGCGCTTCAGCTCAAAAGGCAAAGACTCAAGATCGTAAGAGGCGACTAGCGTTTTATCATCCTGGAGCAAACTTCCGACAAAAGTTTGAAGCGAAGGGTTCATGGGGTTCCTGGGATCTGGCCAGTACGGCGTAAAATATCCCTCTCACCTTAATGAGATTCAACCTGCTGTCAATTTCCTGCCATCGTTTTTTGCAGCAAACCACCGGCATATAAAGCGCATTACCAGGGAATCAGTCCCATTTCATGTAATGCACCCAGAATCAGCGCGATAGACATGCAGGCATCGAAGGGATTAGGCATCGTGTTTCACCTTTACACAGAGCGTCACTGGTTAAATTATAGCCTGTTTTGTGTGCTATTCACGAGATGACAGCCAGTCCCAGGTATTAACTCAGCAACCCGGCGCCCACGTTGACGGAAAGTCCCAGAATCGCCAGGTTGAAGATAAACGAGATAACTGACTGCAGCAGGGTTATTTTACGCATGCCGGTTGTGCCGGTTGCCACATCAGCTGTTTGTGCGGCCACGGCGATGGTGAAAGAGTAATAAAGGAAATCCCAGTAATCCGGATCTTTCGGTTTATCAGGAAAGATCATCGGGGTTATCTCTTTGCTGCGATGCAAATAATGTTGATGGGCATAGTGCATCGCGAAAACGCTGGGCAGCAACGTCCAGGAGACGACCAGCGTCATTGCCGTCAGTAAAATATGCAGCACAAGCGGGGTTCCTGACAAAGAACGCAGCGACGGAAGTTCGCTCATAATCGCCACGAGGCTGGCCATGCAGGCAAAGATAAGCAGGCTTAACACAAGCGCGGCGCTTTGATCCTGTACCCTGGCTATTCTCGGGATGTCGCAGACTTCCGTTCGCAGCATGCGAAACCAGATAAAAATCAGGTAAAGCCAGGCCAAAACATTCCAGCCGATCAACAGCCGCTGCAGCATGCCAAGCTGAGCGGGAAAGGCGAAGTAACAAACGACGCCGGCAGCCACTGAAATCAATAACCGAAGGCGGGCGAACAGGTGAGTCCTTAACGAAAAGCTCATGGGGTGATTTATTCGATGAGAATTAGATAAGTTAACTGTAGACGAGGCTAAAGCCATGATGGTCTGAAAGGGCTGATAAGTAGCGATTTCTTGACCATCCATTTGCATTACCTGCGTGAATTCAGACGCACTGGGATGCTGTCAAAAAAGGAATACGGCTTAGACAATCTTCACTTCGCCAACTGAAAAGATGTTGGGCGGTATCCTTTCCCTCCAGAGGATACCCTTATCCCTCACTGAAAACGCCAGAGCTTAAGGTGCATTTCTGGCGTGGTTATCTCCGATGATTAATGCAATGCCTTCGCAATAGCGCTGAACATCAGCGAAGCTTCCAGCGGCTGGGCGCTGAACGACGGTTCCGCCTGCGGCCAGGTAGACCACTGGACGATCACCAGATTTTCCGCACGGTTGACCATGATCATCTGCCCATAAATCCCCAGCGCCCACATGGAGCCTTTCAGCGAATCCTGCGGCGTTGGTTCCACGTTTTTAGCGTTGGCAGGCACTTCGTTATTCCACCACTGATAGCCATACAGCCCCTGTGGATGCGCCGCAGAGACGGAGTTCTTCGCTCTGTTCCAGTCGGCCGACTGGGCAACCCAGTTCTCCGGCAGAACCTGCTTACCGTTCGGCAGGCGGCCATTGTTCAGTACGAATTCGCCGAAACGTCCCCAATCTTCCAGCGTGGCGTTAAAGCCGTGTGCGCCTACATCATGCTGGTTTTTGGTATAGGCATGCCATACACCATCGTTCGCCATACCGTACGGCCGCCAGATATTGTTCTCAAGGTAGGTAGCAAGCGTCATACCCGTTGCGCGCTCCAGCACATCGCCCAGCAGCCATGCACCGCCGGAGGAGTAAGACCACACTTCACCCGCTGGGTGGGCGCGTTTCAGACCAGAAACCAGCGAGCGGACGCAGTCATAGGTACCCGCGTGCGCTTCACACTGCGTGAGTTTGGCGAAGTCAGACTGCGGATTGGCGTAATCTTCATTCCACGCCACGCCAGAGGTGTGTTGAATCAACTGTTTCAGCGTCACGCCGTTCCAGGCGGTGCCTTTCAACTCAGGTTCATACTGCGTGACCAGATCGTCCATTGAGTGGATTTTTCCCTCTTTTAAGGCCACACCCACGAGTGTAGACACCACCGATTTCCCCACAGAACGAGAGGTCCAGAGTGTGGTGTCGGTATTGCCTTCACCAAGATATTTCCAGGCAACTTTACCGTCCTTCAGTACCAGCATACCGCTGACGTTCTGGCGTTTAATATAATCCTGTAGCGTCCACAGTTTGCCGTTGACCTGATAGCGAGCCTGCGTCAGTGGTTTTTCAGCCATCGCTAACGGCACGGATTTGCCGTGGTGGAAAACATCGCCCTGATAATTACGGTAATCGTTACGAAAACCGATAACACGCTCGGCTTGATCCCAGCTCAGCATCGTTTTGGTATCGGGAAGTTTTGCATCAAAAGGGACCGGGCAGGCGGTGAGTTCGGTGCCTTCACAAGCCGCCATTACGGGAGAGGAGAGGAATGCACCAGCCACCAGACCTGCCAGAAGGCAGTACTTTGCAGGCAAGGATTTATGTTTATTTATCATAGCGTTCTCTATTTAAGTTAAACCCATAGACATGTTGTCCCGGCGGGATGACGGGATGGATGCAGTATAAAAATGGCGGCACTATAATAAAAAACGCGTAATGGGGGATAATCCCCCATAAACACGGCAAAAGGAGCCCAACGTGCCGTCATTGTCTTACTCTTTTTCTCAACTTGAAGCCTTCACTGCCGTTGCGGAACACGGCAGTCTGATGAAAGCTGCGATGAAGCTGGAGAAAGATCGCACCACGCTGCGCGATCTTATCGATCTGCTGGAAGATAGCTTTGGCTACCCGCTGTTTGCCCGCCAGGGGCGATCGCTGCAGCTGACAGCAGAAGGCGAACAGCTTCATCGCCAGGCGCACCTGCTGTTGCGTCAGGCAAGAGCATTCGATCAGTTTGCCCGTCAGGTGCCGTCAACGGAGGTTCAGGAGCTGGGCGTCGCCTACGACCCCTTTACACCCCGCCGTTTTTTGAAGGCATTAATTACGCGGATGGCGACGCGGGGGATCCGTCTGAGTCTGAGATGCACCTCGCGCGCGGAAGGCGAAAAAGCGCTGGCGAGCGGGGAGGTCGATCTGGGCTTCTTTCAGGCCAACAATCACAGCGTCGGCAGCGACATGGAGTGGCGTGCGCTCGGGGCTATCGACATGGATTTTTACGCCGCAGAGCCGCTGTTTGAAGAGGCCAAACGTCCGTGTTCACTGCTTGACCTTTCTTTGACGCCACAGGTGGTGATGCACTCCACAAGCGACGTACCAATGGCGCGGCGGCTGCAAATCTCCGGGAATATCATTGTGGCCAATGAGCTTGAAATGCTGCGTAGCCTGATGGAAGCCGGGTGTGGATGGGGATTTTTACCGACTCATTTTGAGGCGGTGCGTTGGAAAAATGTTATGGCTATTCCCACGGTGGTGGGCAATGAAGGTATTAGCCAGACTATGGTGACGATTTGGCGGCCTGGGAGCGAAAAGCGGATGCTGATCGATGATTCGCTGACCTGGTTATCTGCGCTGTGGCGAGAGGTGAGCACGCACAAGGAGTGCGACGTGTAACTTTGAATAGTTCCGGCATCTGAGCCAGGCTCAGCGCTTAACGGTAAAGCAGTACCTAACATAAGAAAAGGGAGGTATCTCAAAAATCACAATATGCTGATTGCCGTGGCGGCACCACAGAACCACCAAGTAATAGAC
Organism: Cedecea sp. Ae19-4; assembly: GCF_059801165.1. Lineage (NCBI taxonomy): Bacteria > Pseudomonadati > Pseudomonadota > Gammaproteobacteria > Enterobacterales > Enterobacteriaceae > Cedecea > Cedecea sp. Ae19-4. Next base: position 1,446,848 of record NZ_JBCHWG010000001.1, read on the forward strand.
CCATGGATTGAATTTAACTATTTTGCGACTGTCGGTTCATGAACTTGACTTTCTAATTTCATGATAAATGTCACGTTTTTCTTTAGGTCTACTTATCGCTCGCAGCGGACCTTCAGCTCAGGTATCGACGGAAGAGACCCTCCGAAAACTAGTAGTTGTGGCAATAAGGGCTAAAATAATTGTGTCTATGAACACCCTTCATGAGGGTGCGATGAAGGGAAAGCCTCCATAAGGAAATCGTCGATGCTAAAAGAAAACTTCAACGAACTGCAAATCTTTCTTGTGGTGGCAAGGGAGCGAAGTTTTACCAAAGCAGCGGGTAAACTGGGGGTTTCTCAGTCTGCACTCAGCCACGCGATAAAGGCCCTGGAGGAAAGGCTGAATATCCGCCTTCTGACCCGCACGACCCGAAGCGTTGCTCCCACAGAAGCCGGGGAGAGAATTATTGCCTGCCTTGAACCCCGCATTGCCGATCTGGAGCAGGAACTGGAATCACTGGTTCAGTTGAACGGCACCGCCTCCGGCAATATCCGTTTATCTGCCGGGGAGCATGCCGCGCGAAGTGTGGTATGGCCGAAGCTAAAACCCTTCCTCAGGGAATATCCAGAAATTAATCTCGAACTGGTGGTTGATAACGGCTTTGTCAATATTGTTGAGGGGCGTTTTGATGCCGGGATACGCCTGGGCGAAAGCGTGGATAAGGACATGATTGCGGTAAGAATTGGGCCGGATATGAAAATGGCTGTGGTAGGGGCGCCGTCTTATTTCGCTGAAAATCCTGCACCTGAAACGCCGCACGAACTTCAAAATCATCGGTGCATCAATATGCGCCTGCCGACAGCCGGTGGGCTTTACCACTGGGAGTTTGAGAAGGAAGGGAAACCGTTACGGGTCAGAGTAGAAGGGCAGGTAACCTTTAATCTGCAGGCGGAACGAATTGATGCGGCGTTATCCGGTTTTGGTATCGCCTGTATACCAGAAGACAGAGTGCAGGAGTATATAAAGGCAGGAGAGCTTATTCAGGTTCTGCAGGACTGGTGTCCATCTTTCCCCGGATATTACCTCTACTACCCGAGCCGTAAGCAGCATCCGCCCGCTTTTGCGCTGATGATTGATGCACTTCGCTACCAGGAATAACGGGTCCGCCAATTCCAGCGGCCCCGTCCGGGTATCAACGGCCCACTCGAGCCTGATGTTCAGGGGAGTATCGTTCGCCGACGATTGTAATGGTTTCAAGCGCCTGCGTTATCTGACGTAAGTCATCCTGCGAAAGAATGATGTCGGCAGCCCCCAGGTTTTCCTCCAGCCGGTGCAGTTTGGTGGTACCAGGGATAGGAACAATCCACGGCTTTTGTGCCAGCAGCCATGCCAGCGCGATTTGCGCGGACGTCACGCCTTTCTCTGCCGCCAGCTCACCCAGCAATAAGACCAGCTTTTCATTGGCTTCAATCGCCTGCCCGGCGAAACGCGGCACGGTGCTGCGGTAATCATCCTTGCCAAAAGTGATTCCTGGCTTAATTGCTCCCGTCAGGAAGCCTTTACCTAATGGGCTGAAGGGAACGAAACCAATGCCCAGTTCTTCCAGTAATGGCAGGATCTCCTGCTCAGGCTCGCGCCACCACATTGAGTATTCGCTTTGCAGGGCAGTGACAGGTTGTACGGCATGTGCACGACGAATGGTTTGCGCACCCGCTTCGGACAGGCCGAAATGTTTAACTTTGCCTTCAGCGATCAGGTCTTTTACGGTACCTGCAACATCTTCAATTGGGACATCCGGATCGACACGATGCTGATACAGCAGATCAATAACATCAGTCTTGAGACGGCGTAACGATCCTTCCACAGCTTCACGGATATGCTCCGGTCGGCTGTTTAAAATCTGTTGCTTGTTGTCTTCGCCAAAACTAAAACCAAACTTGGTGGCGATAACCACGCGGTCACGAAACGGTTTTAAGGCTTCGCCGACAACCTCTTCATTTAGGAAAGGGCCATACACTTCAGCGGTATCGAAGAAGGTGACGCCACGTTCAACCGCAGCGCGAATGAGCTCGATAGCCTGTCGGGTATCGGTTGCCGGGCCGTAGCCGTGGCTTAAGCCCATGCAACCAAGCCCAAGTGCGGAGACTTCGAGTCGGGATTGACCCAGATAACGTTTTTGCATTGAATGAATACCTCTTTTATCGCGGCTTAAACATCAAGTTGGCGGCCAGTCAGCCATTCCACCATTGCCGGGTCACGGTGAGAGAAGAAGGCGCTGGTTGCGGTGTCGAGGGCGGAAATTTGCAGCATATCTTCAGCGCTGAGTTCAAAATCGAGAATGTTGATGTTCTCTTCCATACGTTCTTTGCGCACAGACTTCGCCAGTGAAATGATGCTTCTCTGGAAGATCCAACGCAGCACAACCTGGCCCACGCTTTTGCCGTACTTTTGCCCAATTGCCGTTAGAACGGGATGCTGGAATAGACCATTTTTACCCTCGGCAAACGGGGCCCAGGCTTCCGGCTGAATGCCACGACTTTGATTCCATGGAACGGCATGCAGCTGCTGGTTGAAGGGGTTAACTTCAATCTGGTTCACCGCAGGGATAACTTTGTTGAAGGCGATAAGATCGGCCAGTCGGTCAGGATGGAAGTTGCTGACGCCGATAGCGCGAATTTTGCCTGCCTGCTGCAGTTCTTCCATAGCACGCCAGGCTCCATGGACATCGCCGTAAGGCTGGTGAATCAGGTACAGGTCAACGTAATCCAGCTGCAGTCGATTCAGGGAGCGTTCGAATTGGGCTTTAGCGCCTTCGTAATTCGTATCCTGTAGCCAAAGTTTGGTTGTGACAAACAGTTCGCTACGGGAGATTCCAGTTTGCTTCAGAGCGTTCCCGACCTGGGTTTCATTCTGGTATGAAGCGGCGGTATCGATCAGGCGGTATCCCGTATCGATAGCATCAATAACGGCTCTTTCGCATTCAGCGGCATCAGACATCTGAAACACACCAAAGCCAACCAGGGGCATTTCAATCCCGTTGTTCAGTTTTACCGTTTGCATGACGTAATCCTTCAGCTGTTGTGTTGGAAAAGCATAACGCAAACTGATTTATTCAATTAGATGGGATAATCAGCTAGGGTTTATTAGATTTGTTCATTAAAGAGAACGTCCGCCTCAAGAAGCTACTCGCCGAAGCCATGCTGGTAAAGAGACGCTACAGGTGGCTTTGGGCCGAAAGTACTGACGACAGATCAGAAGCGGGAAGCATAACGTCCGGTAAGTAGAAGATGGGGGATAGGTAAGTGTATGATTAGTCGTGGTCTGTGGCCGGTTATGAACTCAATGAGCAATGAATTTAATTTAACATAATATACATTATGCGCACCATAAAGGCGTTAGAGAGAATCCAGCATTCTGGCACAGGAAAACCCAGCCATCAGGTCATGGTCCATCAGAACGACTCTGGTGAAGCTGCCTCGCCGGATTAGCCCCAAACCTGTCATCATGACTGCGCGGCTTGGCCAACCCCGGTCAGCACCATAACAAGTTTTGTCACTGCCCGACGTTACCGTTAAAAACATGAATGCCAAAGTGTTCGCAGCCACAATAACTTCTGTCCTGTTATCCTTATTCAGTCGTGAGCAATTATGCAAAACGGATCGTCGTACTGTTTCCTCACCAGTTACACACGACAAATCGTCTGCAATGTTATAGGACGGATAAGCTCTGCGGTTATGCAATGCGCTCAAACTCGAACGGCTGGCGATTGATGCCAGCCATAGCGCTGGCCGTGCGATCACCTGGACTGATATTGTTAATCATCTAATTCACACAACCAAATCCAGTGAGTAAGATTAGAACAAACCGTGGGAAACCACAGTAAGTGACAGAAATTCACTAAGGGAAATCATACCCACCTGGAAATCCTTCTTGTCATCGATCACAGCCTACGTCCTGGTCAGAATTCGGAGATGCTGCGACTTTGAGTCCACATTCAGCCGCTGAAAAAATCAGTGCGCGTTAATCCTTATGGGCTCAACGGGAGGGATCTTCCCTACCCTATTTTTTGCTAATCGCGGTATTATCTCAGGTACAGCCATCCCGACTGCATAATAACGGGAGCATCCTGTGAACGTTACTGTTTGTAGCTCTCCGGCAGCTGCGCGATGTAAATCGAAGGCCCCCCATCAAAATCGCTGGTAACATTCTCATTTTGTTGGATTGTTTTGATCATATGATTTTTTTTAAAGCCTGCAGAGCAAATAATCATATCAACAATCAATAGCGACAAATCATTCATCGGCTTTAGACCTATTTTTACCAAAATACTATTCTTTATGGCGGACACGGTTTTTATGGATCGATTGTCTTCTCGTGCAATTGATTTTACCGTATCACCGGATGTTAACCGCTTGACAATTATCATTTGCCTCGGTGTGATGTTGTTCTTTTCTTTTTTTCTCCCCTGCGCGCTATCAGACAAAAAACGATTAATGCTTTCTATGCTATCTCGTTTGGACAGACAACGAGAGTGAGAGTAAAGCTTTTCCACTGGAATATCATATACGAGCGTTATAGCTGGTTTTTTTTCTGACATCCAACATACAAGTTCTCTGCTCATAGCTAAAGAGCGAATGGATATTATGTAAAGCGTGTAAGCTCTACCCATAATTTCTTTCAAGCATGTTTTAATATCTGTAAAGAATATTGTGTCAACGCCATTGAATGTGATTTCCTCTAGTCCCACGAGATAGTAAAAATCATCTGATATTACACAAACTCTATGCATTGTAATGCTCTTATTAATCTGTAAATTAATTTTACTTGTAACTTGAATGTCGATGGTTGGTATTTTTATTACATGTAGATGGAATGGTTATGGCAACGCCTAAGTTAATCCACTTACTTTAACTTGTATCTTCATTCATTTTCTCTTCATGATTTTTTTTGCCTGGGAATTATCTTACGAGAGAGCGGTGGAATTTTCTATCTTAGCGTGGCACACTTTATATTTATTAAATTTTGTTAATATTCTGTGTGTTTGCAATGACATCAATTAATATATAACGTAATGATAATCATGCGTTATTAACTACGGGGTTGCCTATTGGTTACATGTTGATAACGAGATCTTAAAAACAGTAAAACTTAAAGCGATTGAATTTTCTGGAGGATATGGAATGTCTGAGGTTATTTTAGTCAATCATCAGGTAAAATTTGATCCTGGCAACCACACGCTTTCATCGTTAAGCGCCCCAAAAAAATTTGTTACTCTGCCGGCATCAACAGCACGTTGCCTACACCTATTGCTGTCACAACATGGCCAGGTTATCACCATTAAACAGCTTCACACGTTAGTTTGGGGAAAGAACAAAACAATTGTTTCCAATAATACGATCTATCAGAATATTTCTATTATAAGAAAGGCATTGATCGGTGTCGGCGGTGATAAAAATATTATTGAAACTCTGACGCGGCGTGGGTGGTGTGTGCCTGAAACCGTTGACGTTAGTATTGAAAAAAACCGAAAACCCATTGCGGGCATTGAAGATATTAAAGAAAAAACGCTTGAGTCTCCACTGAAGAGGAGCGATGTACCGGCAGAGAAAGCACCGACAAAACCTGTGAATATAAGTAACATAAATAGCAATATGCAATCTAATAACAATTTATATTTATGGGTATATTTAAGTGTTGTACTGATTATTGCATTGTGTATGCTTGCCTTTATTTACTGGCCATAAGCTTCTTGTCAGGCTTTCCAACTTATAACGGCGTTATATTGCCTGCCCAGGATGACATGCGATGCTCTCCCCTCGTGTATGGGGCCTTGACTATTGCTCCATTATTCATTGACATTTTCTTGATGTATCTCTGACATGCTAAGAAAAATTCATATGAGGTGGGAAACGTGCTGATGTATCGAAAATTGATGTTTTGGGTATTTGTATTATGTTCTATAGCTGCGCTAAGCGGCTGCGTATCCCTTTTTTAAGTGCCAGAGAGACTATGAAATCGTTAATTACCCTGATGGTATATTCATCTATTTTTGCACTTACCGGATGCTTGTCAGTTGGCACCCACCTGTTTACTCGATAGCCATCGCGGCGCAGACGTGCTCTTTCTAATGGGATCTAATTATCATGATCCCATTTATGCTTATGCCCTACAACATTCAGGTTGTCCGATCCCGACATTACTCATATGGCACATCAGCGGGAAGATATGGGCGGTAAAATGGCACACTCTTTATCCAGTAGCGCTTCCACCGAGGCCCGGTTATTGCGATCCCAGCCTCGCTTCGTGGTGAGCAAAATAAACCCTTTTTGATCGCCGTAAGCGGTTGGAATGACGGCCACGCCCCACTCTGCCAGCTGTTCCGGCGATAAATGAAAATAGCTGGCGACGCTGTGAACAGGGTCAATTCCCATCACCGTCGGCTGCATCACCCGTCTCGCATACCAGGTGTAGCGCAGGAGTTTATCGGGCAAGGGGCGCCATTCTTCCGTGATAAAGGGACGTTCTGCCAGCATCTGACGCCTGACGTCTTCCCGCAGACAGGTCAGATGAATATGAAGCTGGTTTTGGCTGCGGCCATAAGCCGAGTTAAGCGCCAGGCCAAGTTTATCGACGGGGATTGGGCCGCCATACTGCCAGTCTAAAAGACGACGCATAAGCCAGGCATAGCCGAAATAGTCCGTGCGCCCCGCTGCTGCCAGCGCCGGGCTTTCAATGCCGGTCATCTTTGCTGTGGGGACAAGAATAAAATGGTAGAGGTAGCGCGGGTTCTGGATAACGCTAAAACCCTGGGCCTTCCCTTCAGGCATATAGATCTGCTGGCACGGCGCCGGGTTGCTAGTATGCTGATAGTTAGTCATGCAAACCTTATCGACCACGCCCCACAACGCGTCCGAACGCGCGCAGCCCACCAGCATAAAGATCCCTGTCAGGATTGCCCCCCGGAGGAAACCGACCTTAACCTTCGCGGCTATTCCATTCATTTGCATCATCTCTGCCCCGCTATCCACGGCCACGACTCGCCGCCGGCGGGGAATCATAACGTTTTATTGCAATGAAAACAGCTTAATATGAAAATAAACAGCTATTATATTTTTTATATTATGTATTAAATAATGCCTGCATATATTTATTAGCCAGATCGCCAGTGAAAATATTAAAAAATTTTAATGCTGAGTGTTTTTTATTTTTAGTTAACTACTTCGTCAATTTAAGGGAGGAAGATATTAAATTGCATAATGGCAATATAACTTGCAGGAAAGGCATCAGGCAGCCATAGATTAACAGGATCAAATGGATTCCAGAAACCAATATAAAATATATGGGGCGACATCCGAAAAGCCAAACGAGTAGGAAATATTTCACTGTTGAGGTATCACTATGTCGGAACAACAAACGCTGCTGCCTGGCGGCTGGACGGCTTATCATCCGCTGACTGCTCAGGACCGAAAAGTGTTCGAAGAGGCGCTCAACGGGCATCTGGGCGTGGATTACGAGCCACAAAAGGTAAAAACCCAGGTCGTGGCCGGAACAAACTACCGCTTCCTTTGTGAGGCTTCTGTCCCGCCGTCTACGGCCGTCTGGGAAGCGATAGTGGAAATTTATGCGCCATTACCGGGACAGGGCGCCCCGCATATTACTCAAATTATCAGAATTTAGTTTCTCGCTTTTTCTACACTCAGCCTGACAACATCAACCTGTTTACTGGCAGGTTGATGTTGAATAATTTCACGCTAGTTTCACCGGTGGAAAGCGCTCGAAATAATCCACCAGAAAATCAATGCAGACCTTTAACTTCGCAGAGCCGCTGGTGCGGTTGGAATAAACCGCCCAAATATTGGCGGGCTGGTGCCAGTCGGGCAAAATCTGCACCAGCTCACCGCGAGCAATATAGCGCTGCACTTCCCATTGGGAACGCAAAATAATGCCGTGACCCTTCAGCGCCCAGCTTAATACCACGCTGCCGTTGTTGGAGGAAAGCTGGCTGCTGACGTGAGCCTGCACGCTTTCCTCGCCGTTGGTTAACGGCCACACACCGAACTGCGCGCTACGCTCCTGAATGACAAGGCATTTATGGGCTTTAAGATCGGCTATGTTTTCTGGCATCCCGTGTTTTACCAGGTAATCCGGGGCGGCGCAGAGTATGCGGTTGTTGGTGGAGAGCTGCCGGGTGATATACAGGTCTTTGATATCGTCACCCACGCGAATTTCTATATCGACGCCCTCTTCTATCAAATCAACGACTCTGTCCGTCAGCGTTAGCTTGATATTTAGCGCCGGATAGCGCTCCGCCAGCGCCGAAAGCGCATCCGGCATATACGTTGAGCCAAAACCAAACGAGCAGCTCATCTGAATATTGCCTTCCAGCGTGTCCCGCCAGGCGGCAAGCCCTGAGACAAAATCGCCCATGCTCTCCAGCACCGAAAGCGCACCGCTCAGCGCCTTATGGCCATCGGCCGTTAAATGAATCGCGCGGGCACTGCGGTGGAACAGCCGCATCCCCAGGCTTTTCTCCAGCAGCGCGATGCGTTTGCTGACATAAGACGGAGACAGCCCCAGCTCCGCCGCCGCGTTGGCAAAGCTTTCTTTGCGCACCACGGTGACAAAGACATTCAAATCTTCAACAAGCGGCCAGGCGGCGCGTGGGGTTTCGTTGGGGCTCATCGGTATGCCATCTTCTGCGTCAGGTTAAGAAAGGCATAATAGCGCTCAGCAGCACATCAGGACACTCCTCTTGCGGACTGTGTCCGCAGGGCATGGCTCGCCCACGAACGTCCAGCGCTTTGTCCTGCCAGGTCGCGGGGACATCATACAGCTGGCCCACGGTGCCTTTCTCCCCCCATAACACCAGCAAAGGACTGGTAATGCGCAGATGCTTGTCGGCTTCGTCATCCTCAAGGTCGATAGTGGCCGAGGCGCGATAATCTTCGCAGATGGCCCGCAGCGTATCGGGATGCTGGTAACAGCGCAGGTACTCGGCAAACGCTGCAGGTTCCGTTGCGCCAGGAGTTTTAAGCTGGCCATCAATATGTTTACGCAGGAAAAACGCCGGATCTGCGGCGATCATTTTTTCCGGCACAGGCGAAGGCTGGATCAGGAAAAACCACCAGAAATAGCGGGTAGCAAAAGTTTTGTCCGTCAGCGCATACATGGTTGCCGTCGGGGCGATATCAATAAAAATGCTGCGCTTAACCTGCGCCGGGTAATCCAGTGCCAGTCGATGCCCGACACGCGCCCCGCGATCGTGCCCCATAAAAGCAAAACCGTCCTGGAAACCGAGCCGCGCCACCAGCAGGACAATATCTTTCGCCATCTCTCGTTTGGAATAGCGGCGGTGAACTTCGTCGCTGGCGGGCTTAGCGCTGTCGCCATAGCCGCGGATGTCCGGCATGATGACGGTGAAATGCTGTGCCAGAACCGGCGCGATTTTACGCCAGGTCACGTGGTTTTGCGGGTGGCCATGCAGTAAAACTAACGGTTCACCCTGTCCTCCCACGGCGGCGTGCAGGGTAATCCCGTTTTCTAGCGCCACGTCCATGAGCTGGAAACCCGGGATAAAGGGCGATTCGCCCCTGTCGCAAATAAAGTCAGCGTTCTCTTTCATCATTGAAAATTAATCCTGAGTCAGTAGCCACGGATGCGCAGCAAAATGGCGCTGTTCAAACTCGCGAATCTCCTGCTGAAACTGCAGCGTGTAGCTGATGGCATCGTGGCCCTCCAGCAGCATATGCTTTTTCAGCTCATCGACCGTAAAGGCAATATCTTTGCCCTCCACGCCAATCTGCTGCCGGGCGAGATCGACAGTAATGCGGTTAGCTTTAGGGTTGTATGCCGCCTGCGCCAGCCGCTCGATATCCTCCGCTGGCAGCGTCAGGGTCAGCACGCCGTTACGCTGGCAGTTGTCGTTGAATATCCCGGCGAAGCTGGTACCGATCAGCGCCCGTATGCCAAGTTGACGTAACCCCCAAACCGCATGTTCACGGCTGGAGCCGCAGCCAAAGTTAGGGCCAACGATAAGAAACTGCGCGTCCCGCCATGCGGGCTTGTTGAGGATAAACTCAGGATTCGGTGAGCCGTCGGTCAGAAAACGCTGGTCGAAGAACACGCCTCGGTCCAGATTGTTACGATCGATACCTTTTAAAAACTGCTTCGGCATGATCACATCGGTATCAATGTTGGCTGCCATCATCGGCGCAGCCACGCCGGTGACGCGGTTAAAGGGTTCCATTTACGCCTCCCCCTGCTGTAAATACGGACGGACATCGGTGAGATGACCAGCTACTGCCGCCGCCGCGACCATGGCTGGACTCATTAAATGCGTTCTGGCCCCGGCCCCCTGGCGGCCAGCGAAATTACGGTTGGTGCTGGAGGCGCAGCGGTCACCCGGCTGCAGCACATCTTCGTTCATCGCCAGGCACATGGAGCAGCCTGACTGCCGCCATTCAAACCCGGCGTCGATAAAGATTTGAGCTAAACCTTCTTGCTCGGCACGGGCGCGAACCTGCGTTGAGCCCGGCACAATAATTCCCCTTACGCCCGGCGCAATTTTTCTGTCTCGCAGCACCTCGGCAACCGCCCTGAGATCTTCAATTCGCCCGTTGGTGCATGAACCAATAAACGCATGGGTAATCGGAATTTGGCTCAGCGGCGTGCCTGGCGTGAGTCCCATGTATCTCAGCGCATTTTCAATGTCACGACGTTTAGCCGCATTAGATTCACTGGCAGGATCGGGCACATATTCAGTGATGCCGCCGCCCTGGTCCGGGCTGGTACCCCACGTCACACGAGGCGTTAAGTTGGCGCAGTCGAGCACAACTTCTTTATCAAACACCGCGTCAGCATCGCTGTAGAGCGTTCGCCAGTATTTCAGCGCCTGTTCCCACATCTCGCCTTTGGGTACACGCGGTGCCGGTTTGATGTAGGCATAAACTTTTTCATCAGGTGCCATAAAAGCACCCCTTGCTCCGGCTTCGACCGCCATATTACAGATGGTCATCCGCCCTTCCACGCTAAGCGCATCAATGGCGCTGCCGCAGAACTCGATAGCAAAGCCGGTCGCGCCGTCGGCACCAATTTCAGCGATCAGCAGCATGACAATATCTTTTGCCGTCGCGGCAAACGGCAGCTCACCGTTGACCGTCACGCGCAGCGTTTTTAGCTTTTTATAAGCTAACGTCTGCGTCGCCAGCATATGCTCAATTTCAGAGGTACCGATGCCGAATCCAAACGCGCCAAACGCGCCGTAAGTGGTGGTATGGCTATCCCCTGCGGCAATCACCATGCCCGGCAGCACGATCCCCTGTTCATGGGCGACGACGTGTTCAATGCCCTGGCGTGGATCCATTACGTCGAACAGCTCAAGGCCAAAATCACGGCTGTTGGACTCAAAGTAGCGAACCTGCAGCTCGCCGCCCGGATCGGTCATTTCTGGCGTACGCTCTGGCCGGGTCGGGTTAACGTGGTCCACGTTGAGCAGGATACTGTTTGGCTGCCAGACCTTGCGGTTGGCGTCGCGCAGGCCGCTAAATGCCTGCGGGCTGGTGTATTCGTTGAGGATGGAACGGTCGATATACAGCAGGACATTGCCCTGGTCGTCCAGAGGGCGGATGACGTGGCTATCGATGATTTTATCGTACAGCGTTTTAGGCTTCATGACGGGTCACCTTGTTGCTCTCACAGCATAAAATAACGGCGCGCTGGCACGCAGATAAAAAATGAACAATTTCTACAGGGATAGTAGCAACCGGGTGATTAGGCTGTCAGTAAAGGCATGATGCACAAGCGTAATAGGATAAAACACGAAGTGTGTTTTATTTATTGTGATGATAAATAAGGATTTTGATCGTAAGCAAGGTTAGTCCGCATCTGCTTTACTTCACGGCGTTAGAGATTGACTTGATGTCGAATAGTATGAAAATGCTTGTTGTTCACCGACTGGCAAAATCTGGAGCACATCATCGCCACTTCAAGCCGCTTCTTCTCTGCCGCCAGGGGCAAAAAACCTGGCGCGATACTTGCCGCCGCGCTGCTTCTGGCGAGCTGCGCCTCTAAACCGCCGGTTTCTCTCGTCACGCCCTTGCCGGGCACTAAGCCGAATGTGACGACCCCTTCACAAGATCATGAGCCGATGCGTGGCGTCTGGCTGGCAACGGTTTCCCGTCTGGACTGGCCGCCGGTTTCATCCGTTAACGGCAGCAGCGCCGCCGCGCGCATCAGCCAGCAGCAGCAGGCGTTAAAAGACAAGCTGGATAAGCTGAAGTCATTGGGCATCAACACGGTGTTTTTCCAGGTGAAACCCGACGCTACCGCCCTGTGGCCTTCGAAGATTTTGCCGTGGTCAGATATGCTGACGGGAACAATTGGCGAAGATCCTGGCTACGATCCGCTGCAGTTTATGCTCGATGAGGCGCATAAACGCGGCATGAAGGTACACGCCTGGTTTAACCCCTACCGGGTTTCTACCAACATCACGCCAGGCACAGTTGCCGCCCTGAACCGCACGCTTTCTCTGCAGCCCGCCAGCGTTTATGTGTTGCATCGCGACTGGATAAAAACGTCCGGCGACCGCTTCGTGCTTGATCCCGGCATCCCGGAAGTGCGCGACTGGATAACCAGCATCGTCGCCGAAGTTGTTTCAAACTACGCCATCGACGGCGTGCAGTTTGATGATTACTTCTATACCGAATCACCGGGCTCTACGCTCAACGACAGCCAGACTTACAGAACCTACGGCCAGGGCTACGCGTCCAAAGCCGACTGGCGGCGGCACAATACTGAGCAACTTATCGAGCAAGTCTCACGCACCATCAAACAGCTTAAGCCCGGCGTTGAGTTTGGCGTAAGTCCGGCGGGCGTCTGGCGCAATATCTCCCATGATCCGGCCGGGTCTGAAACGCGCGGTGCAGCAGCCTATGACGAGTCCTATGCCGACACGCGTCTCTGGGTGCAAAAAGGCCTGCTGGACTATATTGCCCCGCAGATTTACTGGCCTTTCTCCCGAAGTGCCGCCCGCTACGACGTGCTGGCAAACTGGTGGGCTAACGTAGTGAAGCCCACTCACACGCGTCTTTATATTGGGATTGCGCTGTATAAAGTCGGGGAGCCATCGAAGAATGAGCCTGACTGGACGGTGAGCGGCGGCGTGCCGGAGCTGAAAAAGCAGCTCGATTTGAACGACGCCGTGCCGCAAATTAACGGCACCATTTTGTTCCGGGAAAATTATCTTAACCAGCCCCAAACCCAGCAGGCGGTGAATTACATCAAGGAACGTTGGGGGGAATGATAGGCTAAAAAAACCGGATCGCCCTTCCCTGGGCGGATCCGGGGGCTGTCTTACTGACCAGCCAGGTCGTCATACACATTGCGCAGCCGGGTGCGCAGATACAGAACGGCTTTGTGTTTGCGGGAGAGCAGCGCCTGCACGGTGTCGCCGCTCTCGGCCGCCAGTTCCTTCACGCTATAGTCTTGCAGCTCGGTTTTGATAAACACCTCACGCTGCGGCGCAGGCAGCTCTGACAGGGCTGTCTCCAGCTCCTCCCACAGCAGTTGCTTCAGATACTCGTCCTCCGGCGTTTGCGGGACCCCGAACAGCGTTTCGGCCAGCTCATCTTCCGGGTAATCGTCTTCTCCATCACCGCCAAACCAGCTTGCCAAAGGCAGCTCGCGTTTTTTCCTTGCCCGGTCGGTCATTTCATTTCGGGCGGCGCGGAACAGCCAGGCGGCGACGTTCTCCACCGGCTGTTCAACCTTCATAAGCTGGTAGCTGACTTCCTGCAGAATATCGTCGGCGTCTTCACGCCCGGCGGTTCTCCCGCGAATAAACGCTTTCAGTCGGGTGCGGCAGCCGGCCAGCGCTGCCATCAGCAGAGATTCCCCCACTATTCCGGCTTTCATCGTCGTCACTCAGCGTCCGGTTTTTTAGCGCTGTTTTCATCTGGCTGGACTGGTTGCACCGGCGGCTGAGGCTGAGGACGTGGATCCATTTTCTCATCCCAGCGGGAATGCCAGCCGCAGCGGTCGCGGTGACCAAAGCCAAATTTCTCGCGGCGATGCTGCATAAACTCTTCGCGCTGCTCCGGCGTCATTTGCATCCAGCGTTCGTGCATGCGGCGACGGGCTTTGCCAAACATGCCCGGGCGGAAGCCCAGGCCACCGAACAGAATGCGGCACAGCGCCAGCAGGCCTAAAGACTGCCAGAAGCCAATCTCTTTCACGCCCAGCAGGCCAGGCAGCACCGCATTCCACAGCGTCATCACGATCAGGCCGAGTGCGACAAACAATGCCACGCAGAGCAAAATCGGCTTACCCATGCGGTGGCCACAGAATCCACGGCGGCGGTGTTCATGTCGGTGCATATCAAAATCTCTCATTATGTTTACCTCAGTAAAGTCACGGCTAATCACTTGTGATGAGGTAGACGAATCAGCGCGAGAAATATTGCTAAAAAATTCAAAATTTATTTTCACGCCACCGGGTAAGCGCCTGCGCATACGCTTCTGCCTTCGTTTTCAGCCCCGCAGCATCGAGCATATCGGCAGTGTAGACCACAAACGGGGTATGCCAGGTCAGGCCGCAGCGATTTGCCGTGGCCCGAAGGGGGGCTAACAGAGATTCGAGGGTAAAAAGATTACGGCCTCCGGGACGATAAGCTTCCTCCACGTTACCGGCGGTGACCGCCACATACAGCGGCGTTCCTTCCAGCTTTCTCCCCTCCTCCTCGTAATGCAGGTAGAACATCCGGGTCAGCACCGCGTCCTGCCACTGGCGCATAATGGCTGGCATGGAGTACCAGTGGATCGGGAACTGCAGCACAATGCGGTCGGCGGCAAGTAGCCGGGCCGCTTCGCGCTCGCCGTCGCGGTAAATGTCGAGCCCGTCAGGGTAAAGCGCCTGGACATCGACCACTTCAACGTGTTCAAGTTTTGCAACTTCTTGCGCCAGCGCGGCGTTGGCGCTGGAACGGGACAAATCCGGATGGAAAAGTAAAATCAGGGTTTTGTTCACGGGGCGTCTCCTTGGGTTGATGAGACGATAATGGCGAGGCCCAGAAAATTACTCCAACGGATAATCAAGATAATCTATTATCTGTTGTATGAATTTAAGAACGCTGGATCTCAACCTTCTGGTGGTGCTGGACGCCTTGCTCGACGAGGCGCACGTCACCCGTGCCGCCGACAGACTTTGCCTGTCGCAATCTGCCACCTCTGCAGCCCTTGCCCGCTGTCGCGATCTTTTTCACGACGAACTGCTGGAGCGTGGCAGAGGCACCATGCGGCTGACGCCCCTTGCTCAGTCTCTTCGTGCCCCGCTGAAATCCGTGCTGGGCGGCATTACTGAACTTATCGACCCGCCGGTGATTCCCCTGCATCAAATTAAGCAGCAACTGCGGATAACCATGGCGGATTTCCCGGCGCTGTTCGTGCTGGTGCCGTTGATGCAAAAACTTCAGCAGTCGGCCCCGGGGATTGACCCCATCGTTCAGGGCTGGGCTGGCGCGGAACAGGCTGAAACAGCGTTGCTTAACGGCACCACGGATATCGCTATTTCGGTCTTTCCTCAGCCTGCCGCGGACATTCACAGCGGACTGTTGATGGACGAGCACTATGTCGTGGCGATGCGTGAGGGACATCCTGCCGCATCCGGGTTTAGCCTTGAGCGCTGGCTCGCCTGGCCGCACATTATCACCTCCGGGAAAGGGGAAAGCGTCACTCCGGTGGATGCGGAACTCTCAAGGTTGGGATTACGCCGCCGCGTCGGGCTGGTATTGCCGAATTTCCAGATGGTGCCGCAGTTGCTGGCGGCCTCGGATATGCTGGCCCTGCTGCCTTCCCGGGTCATACCTTTTACTGAAGGGCTCGTCGCCTTCTCTGCCCCCGTAGAACTGCCGGGATTTTCACTGCACCTGGCCTGGCACAAACGCCGAAGCCAGGATGTGGCCCTGCAGCACGTGGCCGCGATTTTAATGGCGTTGTTGAAGTAACCCGTTTCACAACCCGGCTTCGCGCACCAGCGTTTGCAGTAATTCAGCGGCGGGCATTTCGCGGATCAGGTTCACGCCCTGCCCGGCCCAGTGCGCGCTGTAGCCCTGGTGACCGTGGCTTTTTGCAAGACCGGCAAGCGCTTTACCAATATCGTAGGCCACCGGATAAGCCGGGACGGCATGCTGGCCGACGATTCGCCCGTGGTGGCAGTAATCGTTCTCCAGGCTTCTGGCTGCCCTGCCTGAGATAGCGTGGGTCATTTCCGTCTGGTGTAACCGGCTCGATTTCAGCCGCTGCCGGTAGCCATCATCGGCGGCGGACTCTGGGCAAAGCAGAAACGCGGTCCCCAGCTGTACCGCGTCCGCCCCCGCGCTTAGCATGGCGTGAATACCGGCTCCGTCCATAATTCCGCCGGCGGCAACAACCGGCAAATCCACCTGTTTTTTCAGCAGTTGCACAAGCGCAAAGGTGCTGAGCTGTGTATCGTGAGCTTTATCGTCGAACATCCCGCGATGCCCGCCCGCTTCAAAGCCCTGCGCCACAATAACATCCACGCCGTTCGCCTGGATCAGCAAAGCCTCTTCGGGCCGGGTGGCGGTGGCAAGCGTCACAATTCCTTTGTCACGGAAGGCCTGAACAACGTCGCGATCGGGCACGCCAAAATGGAAGCTGACCGCGGCCGGAGCCGTCTCCAGCAGCATCTCCAGCATCGCTTCGTGGCCAATAAAGCTTTGATAAATTTCGCTGAGCACTTCCGGCGGCGTGCCGCCAAACTCAGCGAACAGCGGGCGCAGGCTTTCAATCCATGCGCGTTCCAGCGCCTCATCCCGTTTGGCAGGCTGATGGCAAAACAGATTCACGCTGAACGGGCGCGAGGTTAAGGCCTGCGTTTTCAGGATGGCTGTCCTGGCCTGCACGACGTCGCTCGCGCCAATGCCCAGCGAACCAAGGCCACCGGCATTGCTGACCGCCGCCGCCAGTTCCGGGGTGGAGACGCCCGCCATAGGGGCCTGTATGATGGGATGGTCTATCGCGAGCAGTTGGGAAAGGCTACGAAACATGGCGCTACCTCAGGAAATGAGAGATTGAAGGCTTAACATCTTATTTGAAGATGTTAAGATCAAGATCATTATCATATTGAGAATGAAAAATATGAACCACACCACACTGCAGATGTTCAAAATCGTTGCCGAAGAACAAAGCGTGACGAAAGCAGCCCAAAGGCTCGGCCGCGTGCAGTCGAACATCACCACCCGCATTCAGCAACTGGAAGAAGATCTTGGCGTCGCGTTGTTCGTGCGCGACAGCAAGAAAATGATCCTGTCGCCGGAAGGCGAAAGTTTTCTCTCCTACACCAAAAAAATACTTAGCCTGGCGGAAGAAGCCCGACAGGCGCTGCATCCGGGTAAGCCTGCAGGGGCACTGAATATAGGCTCGATGGAAGCCACCGCAGTCAGCCGCCTGATGCCGGTGTTCCAGCAGTTTCACCACCGGTATCCTGATGTCGCCCTCACCTTAACCACCCTGCCGACGCAGCAGCTGCTGGAGCAGGTTCGCCACGCTTCACTGGACTGCGCGCTGGTGAGCCTGTTACCGGAAGCCGGGGGACAGGTTCACTGCCCCGTAGATCTTGAGTCCATGGACGTGTTCACCGAACGCCTGGTGTTGCTCGTGCCTGAAACCGCCAGCGGCAATCATCCTCGCCTTGCCGCTTTTCCGCGCGGATGTTCCTATCGGGCGCGCGGTGAGGCTTTGCTCAACGCACAAACTCTGGTGGAAGTGCAGGACATCAGCTCTTATCACTCGATGGTCGCTTCCGTTGCCGCAGGACGCTGCAGCGGCGTGCTCCCGGAAAGCGTCGCCGCGACGCTGGCTTTGCCGGAAGGAACGCGGCAACAGTTTGTGGCCGAAGCCCTCACTCAGCTAGTCTGGCGTAAGGGCTACTGCTCCACCGCGCTTGAGGCGATGAAGCAGATACTCGCCTCAGCCAGCAACCTTTGAACGCCCCGCTAGCACCAGCCCGCCGGCCAGCAGCAATGCGCCGGTGGCGGCGGCTAACGATCCGTTAAAACTGCCCGTTAAGCCGTACAGCTCCCCGGCAACCAACGGCCCAATAATCTGCCCGATGCCGTAAATAGCGGTCATCGCCGCGATCATATTGAAGCGTACCAGATGCGCCAGCCTCCTGGCTTCCGGTAAGGCTATCGTCACCGTGCCGGTGAACGTAAAGCCCACCAGCACGGCGCTTAACAGGCAAAAAAGCAGCGAGTGGCTAAAGGCCGGAAGCACTACGCCCGCGGCCTGAACCAGAAGATTGGCGGCAAAAGCGTGGCGATAACCATACTTCAAGACGATTTGATGCCAGACAAAACAGGACGGTATCGCAGCCAGGCCAAAGATAGCCCAAAGCTGCACCGGATCCAGCGTACTAAGTGACCCGGAAAGAAAAAGCGGTAAATAGGTGGCCGTAATGATATACCCGAAGCCCGCCAGGCCGTAGATAGCCAGCAGTTTCCACGCCGCTTTAGCATTCTCTGCCGCCGGCTGAAGCTGACTGGAAGCCTGCCTTTGGTAGTCGATCAGATAATCCGGTGGGCTAAGCAGCAGTTTATAAACCAGCATAAACAATAGCAGCGCAGCGATCCCGCACAGCAGCCAGATTTGCTGACTGGTGTAGCCATAAGCTTTACCAAGCGCGATAAATTCCGCAGATAAAAAGATCCCCAGCCCAACCCCGGCATACAGCACCGGCGCGCCGGTAGGGTGTTTCATGTGCTGCAGAAGCCACAGTGAAGCCGCAATCAGCGACACGGCGCTCAGTAGGCCGGCAACCCCCCGAACCGCTACCACCGCCCACGGCGATTTCGTCCATGCCAGCAGAAGCAGGCAGCCAATGGTTAACCCGACGGAGGCCATGTTTAACCGCCGCGCGTCGGCAGGCTTAGCTTTCGCCAGCAGTAAGGCACCAATAAGATAACCTGCGTAGTTAGCCGATGCGGCGAGGTTGCCCTGATGCAGCGACAGCAGCCCTTCTTTCAGCATCACTGGCAGAATGCCGGTATAGGAAAAACGCCCGTAGCCCATACCTATCGCCAGCACCACTGCACCCGCAAGCGCCAGCTGTAGCGCACGAATTTCCGGCCTGAAATACATTGTCATAACCCTCACCCTTTCAATCTCTAAATATGAATATTATTTTTATTTAAATCTTATTTTGAGATTAATGTCAGCAAGAGCAACAAGCAAGCGGCTTTTCTGCCGCTTTGCATTTCATCGAAAGATCACAGCTGACGCAGATCGGTTTCTATGCGCTGGATCCAGCCTTTGGCCGTCTGGGTTTGTGCCAGCAGCAGCGCAGATTGCAGCGCCATGCTGAGTTCCAGGCCATATTCTGGTTGGCCGCCGTAACGAATGTGCGCCTGAACCCGCATCAGCTCGGGCAGGTTCCAGAGTGACTGGTTGACGTCAAGCGCGGACAGCCGCTCGTCGATCATCGCTTCGGCTACCTCTGGCTGGCCTTTTTGCGCCAGCGCGGCGGCGAAATCAGACAGAAAAAGTGAATAAGCGGGATCAAAACCGTTATCCCGCAGCCGGGTAAGCATGGCGAGGATCTGCTGGGGAAGTACCGTTTCAGGCTGCTGGCGAAGCCTGCCCCAAAAGGTAAAAGCGGCCGCATAAAGCCGCCAGAAGCCCAGGCCGTGTTCCAGGGCGATGGCCTCAATCTGCGAGGCTACCTGTAGCACGCCAGCGGTATCTCCGGTGAAGGCTGCCAGCGTGCAGGTGCCTTCCGCGAGGGCCGCACACAGCGAACAGGCATGATCCAGCGCCCGGGCTTCTTCCACCGCCAGCTGCGCCGCTCTTCTGGCTTTCGCCACATCGCCAGTCACCCACAGGGCCCGCACCAGGAAAGCCCAGCCCGCCACGCGCTGATCCAGCCCAAAGCGGAAAGGCGCTCTCTGGCTGTCATCATCCACGGTGCGATCCAACAAAGCCTGAATTTCGCTGAGCGCGGCCTGTTGCTCGCCGGAAAAATGCAGCGCGGTGCCTGCCAGGCGACGGGCGGTTAATAGCGCGCCGTAATCACCGGTTTGTGTCGCCAGTTCAGCCATTTTTTTGCCGTTCTCTGCGGCATCGGCGTAACGGCCACTGCGCAGGTGATACAGCCACAGCCCGTACTCGGACTGTAATTGCATTTCCACATCGCCAAGCGTGCTGGCAATCTCCCCGGTTCGCCGCCAGGCCTGGCCGTTTTCTTCAATGGGCCCCTGCGCCCAGCCCAGCGCCGAGCCCAGTGCGGCCTGCATTAGCATCTCTTCGCGCGGCGTGGCCTGACCATTGTGCGAATCGTTAATTGCGGCGGTAATCCGCTGGCGGCACTCGCCGTGGAGCGAAAGCTGGATCCAGAACGGCGTGGCGTTAGCGAGAATACTGCGTCCCAGCGGAGCGTTTTGACCCACACCAAAACACCAGTCTGCCGCCGCACGGAGATCGTCAATTAAATAGCCATACTGACGGCGCCACTGCGGACTGGACTCTTCGGCCCAGGCAACTTTTGCCCGCACCATGCTGTCGGCCACAAGTTGTGCATGGCGAAGAAAATACGGGGTGCTATTTGGGGCCAGCGTCCGGCGAGCGTACGTGCGCACAATGTTGAGATAGCGATACCTGGCCGGGCGCGTGCCCGCCTGCAAAACCAGCAGGGATTTCGCCACCATGCTGGCCACCACGTCGCTGACCTCTTGCTGATCTAACAATCCTTTCGCGGCGGCAAGGTCAAATTCACCGGGAAACACCGCCAGGGCATGAAACACTCGCTGTTCTTCAGCCGTAAGTAATCGATAACTCCAGTCCAGCGCCTCGGCCAGCGTTCTGTGCCGGGAAGCCGTCACTCCCGGCGTTTCGGGTAACGTCTCCCGTCCGCTCAGGTCGGCCAGCACGGCATCCGGTCCCAGGTTGGCAACGCGAGCAGCCACAATTTCCAGCGCCAGCGGTACGGCATCCAGCAACCGGCAGAGCGCCAGGATCGGCCCGATATTCTCTTCGCTCAGGCGGAACGCGTAATCCACCGCTTGAATGCGCTGTACCAGAAACTCAACCGCGCTAAAACTTTGCGCCTCGCTGGCGGCCAGTTGCGCTGGCGGCAAAGTCAGCGGACCAACGCGGTAAACCTGCTCCCCTTCAATCCCCAGCGGAGACTGGCTGGTGAGCAAAATGCTCAGTAATTCGTTTCGCTGTAGTAGATGCTCAATTTCCCTGGCGCAGGCGGCCGACAGATGCTCACAGTTATCAATCACCAGCAGCGCGGGGCGTGGCTGCGACGGCCCTGCGCCACGAATACCGGCCAGTGCCGCCCGCAAAACTGGGGCTGGATCTGATCCTGCGTTCAGGCTGGACAGGTCGGCAAAAAAGACGCCATCGGGATAAAGACTGGCGGATTCGCGAGCCACTTCCAGCAATAGCCGGGTTTTGCCGATTCCCGCCGGGCCCGCCAGCGTGCAAATAGTATGCTCGATCAGCCATTTTCTGATTTCACCCAGCTCCCTTTCACGCCCTATCAGCGGCGAACGGGGACGAGGTAATGCCGTTGAAGAGGTGATGACAGGCAGAGCCGACGTGGCCGCCTGCAGTTTATTCACCGTGGCGGTAAAGCAGTAGCCCCGGCCAAACACCGTGGTAATCAAATTACGGTCAGGACCAAAAATTTTGCGCAAAGCGGAGATTTGCGCCTGCAGATTATTCTCTTCGACGATCTCTTTTGGCCAGACGGTGGCCAGCAGCGTCTCTTTGGTCACCACCTGCCCCGCTTCGCTGACCAGCAGCCGGAGCACGGCCATTGCCCGCTCGCCCGGCTCCAGCCGAACGCCGTCCCTGAGCAGCAATCCCAAATCGGGAAACAGCTGATAGCGGCCAAAGACCACCATGTCGTCATCTCTTTCTGAGCGGAGTTGGGGCTCGTCGGCAGGCATAAGAACGGTCGCTTTTCAGGTGATTTCAGAAGTCTGAAATTCTAGGGCAAAGATTGCGGGCGGACAATCATTCAGCATCAGGACTCGTCATTCCCAGAGAGAAAAATCATGTCGGAGAATCCCCTGAGCATCACCCTGAATCGTCCGCCCGAGGCGGAAAAGAATTCGCCTTTAACCTCCAGTCTGCTGCTGATCATGGCGCTGGCCTGCGGGGTTTTCGTTGCCAATGTCTACTACAACCAGCCGCTGCTGGAACTGCTTCAGCAGGCGTTTCCGGGGCAGCTAGCGCTGGTCAGCCTTGCGCCGACGGCAACGCAGCTTGGGTTTGCCTTTGGTTTGTTCTTGCTTGTACCGCTGGGCGACAAGATTAACCGCCGCACGCTGATCCTTTGCCAGTCTGCGGGGCTGGCGGTAGCGCTGGCGTGCCTGGCCTTAGCGCCGAATGTTGTCACAATTATTATTGCCTCCGCTGCGGTGGGCGTAACCGGCTCCGTGGCCCAGCAAATAGTGCCGTTCGCCGCCGAGCTGGCTAAACCGGAACGCCGTGGACAGGTGGTCGGCACGGTAATGAGCGGCGTGTTGTGCGGCATACTGCTTGGCCGGGCCGTGGGCGGTTTTAGCGGCGATCACTGGGGCTGGCGAGCGACCTTCTGGCTCGGTGCTGTGGCAACTGCTTTCGGCTGGCTGATGCTGTTCTTTACCCTGCCGCACCACACGTCCGGTAATAAACAGAGCTACATGACCCTGATGCGCTCGCTGGTTTCTCTGTGGCGGGAAGAACCGCTGCTGCGTCGGGCGACCTGGATTCAGGCCGCGCTGTTTGGCTCGTTCATCGGCCTGTGGACCATTCTGGCCTTGCAGCTCCATGCCGCGTTTCATCTTGGCGCAGACGTCGCCGGTCTGATGGGCATTGTGGGTGCCGTAGGCATCCTGGTTGCGCCGCTTGCCGGGCGAATTGCCGACCGCCGGGGACCATATACCGTCATCGGGCTTGGGGCGCTGGTGATGGTTATCTCGTTTGCGGTGCTGGGGCTGTGGACTTCGCTCACCGGGCTGGTGATTGGCATCATCCTGATGGATCTGGGCGAGCAGTCGGCGCTGATCTCTAACCAGCACGTGATCTATGCCCTGAGGCCGGAAGCCCGCAGCCGTATCAATACGGTCTTTATGAGCGGCATGTTTATCGGCGGCGCGCTGGGATCCTGGGGCGCGAGCCTGATGTGGCGACTCGGCGGCTGGGAACTGGCTTCGATGCTGGGCGGTGGGCTTAGCCTCATCGGGCTAATCATTCATCTGATCGGGCAGCAAAAACGCGGTTAGTGCCCCAGGCGGCGGCACGAAAATCGCCGTCGCCTGAAGCATGAGACGTTACTGAATCAGCACGCCCTGAACGAGGTTGGCCTTCACCACGGTCACCTGAGGGATTTTCAGGGCTTCCATATAGCCCTGAACCAGTAGCAGGTTGCTGACGTCCGTGGCCCGGTAATCCCCGCGCAGCTCTGAATCCCCTTTCCAGACCTGGCTGGCGGAAGATTTTTGTAGATCGGCGAGGGTGTAAACCTTTTCATTGAGCTGCTTGCTGACGGAGAAGTCATGCACCCCGCCGATACCCACGACGGTACGCTTAGCCAGCGCCTGTTTCATCTCCGGGCTGACGTGAGTGGTGGCATAGAAGCGAACAAAACGCAGCACGCCGTCACGCAGGGAACCAATCGGATTTGGCGAGCTGACATCATGCAAATCTTTGTTTTTCACCACGTCGATGATGTAGTTCTTCAGCGTAACGGAGGCCAGCTTGCCCTGGTAAATCTCCGGCTGCCATTTGTCGTGTTTTTGCAGCCAGGTCGTCATTTGCATCGACCCGCCGCCAATGTCCCAGACCACCATCTGGTCGTCTGGCAGCGGCACGGGCATCGAGGCTTTGGCGGACAGGAAGCCCAGCTCGGCCTCTTGTTCCTGAGTAATAATTTTTAGATTCACCGGAGCAGCACGGTTGAAGGCATCGATCGTCTGCCGGGCGTTAGACGCGCTGCGAAAAACAGCGGTAGCCACGCCGTTAAAACGGGCAGGATGATAGCGGGCGGCCTCTGCAGCTAGCTCGCGCAACGCCGTCTGCCCCTGCTGTTGAATCGCTGGGCTGAGAGTGTTATCTGCAGATTTGGATAAATCTTCGTTAAAACCGATTGGACGCTGATCCTCGAACAACACTTTGTTGATGCGCTGCTGGCAGGTATCCACTTTGGCGACCACCAGCTTGGTGGTGCCGGAGCCCATGTCGATGCCCGCCCTGGTCTCTTCACAGCCAGCTGCGTGGGCCGCAACGCTCACGCCGGGTAATGCCGCTACCACCATCAGGGAAAAAAAATTGCGTCGAAATATTTTTGTCATATTGAGTATCCAGTGTCGATCCATTAAAAAGCTATTGATAACGTAACTTTAATATTCGTTAAAACACTTTTTAACAATACCTGCTGATTTTGTTAGAAAAAGTCACTGCATTGTTCAGTGCAGAGGCCGGCAGGTATCAATGGCGTTAATGATAAAAGCAAGGGTAAGGACATAAAAATGAAGAAAAGTTTATTGGGTGGCGCGGTGGCGCTGGTGCTGGTCAGCCTGACGGGTTGTGCAAATCAGCAGCAGGCGGCGGATCAAAAACTGGCGAGTCAGACGGTGATGGCGGTGGACTGGTTCCAGCAATCCGGCGAATACCGCGCGCTGGCGTACCAGTCGTTTAACAGCGCTCGCGCCGCGTGGGATCAATCCGCTAAACAGGGTAACGCTAAGCGGGCCGTTATCGTCGATCTGGATGAAACCATGCTCGACAATAGCGCCTACAGCGCGTGGCAGGCCAAAAACAACAAAGCGTTTGACGACAAAACCTGGTCCCAGTGGACTCAGGCTCGCCAGGCGCTGGCCGTCCCGGGTGCGGTGGATTTTGCTAACTACGTGAACAGCCACGGCGGCACGATGTTCTATGTGTCCAACCGCGACAGCAAAGACTTTGACGCCACCGTCGCCAACATGAAAGCTCTGGGCTTTACCGGCGTGAGCGACAAAACCGTGCGCCTGAAAACCGACAGCTCCAACAAGCAGGCCCGTTTCGATGCGATCAAAGCCGAAGGCTATGACGTAGTGATGTACATCGGCGACAACCTGAATGACTTTGGCAAAGCGACTTACCACAAGGATCAGTCCCAGCGTCAGCAGTTTGCCAGCGATAACCGCGGCAAGTTTGGCACCCAGTTCATTGTGCTGCCGAACCCAATGTACGGCGACTGGGAAGGTGCTTTAGCGCCAAATTACTACAAGCTGAATACTGCCCAGCAGGCCGAAGCGCGCGAAAACGCACTGCGTACCTGGTCCGGGAAATAAGTTTTCTGGCAACCCCACCCATGCGGTGGGGTTTTTAGAGTGATAGTTAAAGGATGAAACACATTTACTTTATCTATAATCCAGTAGGTAAAGAGCTTGATTGTGGCGACTACTTTTCATATCCGTATAAATTAATTCTGCCCGACAGATACTCGCCCAAATAGACTTCGCTAATTTTATTAAAG
Source organism: Cedecea sp. Ae19-4 (assembly GCF_059801165.1). Classification (NCBI taxonomy): domain Bacteria; kingdom Pseudomonadati; phylum Pseudomonadota; class Gammaproteobacteria; order Enterobacterales; family Enterobacteriaceae; genus Cedecea; species Cedecea sp. Ae19-4. The sequence goes on from NZ_JBCHWG010000001.1 coordinate 1,472,348, forward strand.
CCTTGCTTGATAACTTCATTTTCTAACCAGGCGTTGTCCTTGTTAAGGATTTCGAGCAAATCATGGTTAGCTAAACCATCAACTATAATTGGGTAGCGTATATTCTCATCACCACTTTGTATAATGGTTAATTGCCCATTCTGCTCGAGAACTACTCGCTTCAATTGTTCTATTTCATAAATGCCATTCGCCCTTAACTTGAACATCAAATCATTCGCAGAAACACCATTGCGTAAACACTCCCTAACATTGACACTGCCATTATGTACCAGAGTGATTGGTTTTCCATCAATAATCCTTTTAACTAGCCGATTATTTTCTTTTAAAAACTTAAGGACAAAGACGAGGAAGGTCCATATAATTAACACCAAAACAAACTGCAGTACTGTTATCGATTCATTATAAATTACGCCACCGATAATCCCCCCGAGCACATAGTTTTGAACCTGATCCATTGCGGATGAAGGCGCCAGATTGCCCTTCCCCATGAGATTTATTTGAATAATCAGACACAGTATCCCCAAGCCCAATTTTATCATGATCGGCGTATAAATTATCATTTCTGTTCCTCAGTTTTTTATGATTTCTATGCCTGGGTTTACTAACGACACCTCAACTAAACTATATGTTTTTTGATCCGGGCTTAAATTGACGCGATAGTAAAGATCATTAATTTTAATGATGATGCCATCCGAGAGTTGTACTGAATTTGAAAATATAGAATCCATACCCACTTCTTTTTCTTTTGATAGCAATTTAACAAAGCTCACCATTTGTGATGATTGAGAGTGTATATTTTGACTGTCAGTATAATCTGCATACTGAACACCAGAAATGAAGAGTAAAAATAAAAATACTATAATTGTTAGATCTCGATATTTAGTTTGTAAGCGATGACGCATGTACAGGCTAAAAAAAACGATCAGGATAAATAAAGTACTAAATATAATGATGTATTTTAAATAATCATTAATATTAGACTGCGTTTGTAGATATTCAATGCCATAAAATCTCATATAGTTATAATCCCTAACCCTTAAGACCCCGTTTTTTATTATAGTAACACATTGGCATTTTTCGCCCTAACGGCCGCGAACCGGGCTTTCTCCTCCCTGCCAGTTCACCCCTATCCCCCTTGCTGCTTTCCATGTTGAAAACCTCTTGATCGACATTTAGTCCAGATATAGATTGTTTGTCTAAATCTGACCGCGCTTGAGAGGATACATGGCCCCGAACATTACGCTGCGCAATATCGAACAGGTTCCTGCCCCCGTGGGGCACTATTCCCATACCGCCACTGCAGGCGGTATGGTGTTTATTTCCGGTCAGCTTCCCGTGGCGGCGGGTGGCACGCCTCGCGGCGAAGCGCCCTTCGAAGAACAGGCTCAACTGGTGCTGCAGAATATTGAATCTTGCCTGGCCTGCGCGGGCGTGACAAAACAACATCTTGTCTCCGTACGGGTGTACATCACTGATATCAACCTCTGGCCGCTGTTTAACAGCATTTATGCGGCGTGGATCGGTCAGCATCGCCCTTCTCGCGCGGTGGCCGGCGTGGCACAACTCCATTACGGCGCGGCGCTCGAAATTGAAGCCGTGGCGCTCTCTGAATAAGACAACCGTTTAAAGGTGGCAAAATGAGTGAATTAGTTCTCCCTGTTTATGAAGATGTGGTCGCGGCGGCTCAGCGCATTGTAGGCCATGCCAACCGCACCCCGGTCATGACGTCCCGTACCGTGAATGAAGAGTTTGATGCCGAAGTCTTTTTCAAGTGCGAAAACTACCAGCGAATGGGGGCGTTTAAGTTCCGTGGGGCCATGAACGCTCTCGCTCAGTTTACGCCGGAGCAAAAAAAAGCTGGCGTGGTGGCCTTCTCCTCCGGGAACCACGCTCAGGCGATTGCGCTCTCCGCAAGGCTGCTGGGGATCCCGGCCACCATCGTGATGCCGGAAGATGCCCCGGCGGCTAAAATTGCCGCCACGCGCGAATACGGCGGCAAAGTCATTCTCTATAACCGCTACACCGAAGACCGCCAGCAAATCGGCAAAGATCTGGCTGACAAATATGGCCTGACGCTGATCCCGCCTTACGATCACCCGCACGTCATTGCCGGCCAGGGCACCGCGGCGAAAGAGCTGTTCGACGAAGTTGGCGAGCTGGACGCGCTGTTTGTCTGCCTGGGCGGCGGCGGGTTGATTTCCGGCTGTTCGCTGGCGGCGCGCCATCTTTCCCCCAACTGCAAAGTCTACGGCGTGGAACCGGAAGCCGGGAACGATGCCCAGCAGTCACTCCGGCATCGACAAATTGTGCGGATTGATACGCCCAAAACCATCGCCGACGGCGCACAAACCACCTTCCTCGGGGACTACACCTTCCAGATGATTTGCCAGAACGTGGACGACATTTTCACCGCCACTGATGAAGAGCTGATCGATTCGATGAAGTTTTTCGCCGAGCGGATGAAAATGGTGGTCGAGCCGACGGGCTGCCTTGGCTTTGCCGCCGCGCGCGGAATGAAAGAGAGCCTGCGCGGGAAGCGAATCGGGATTATCATCAGCGGCGGCAACGTCGATATCAGCCGCTACGCTGAGTACCTCGCCGGCCCGCGTTAATTAACAGGAGAAATAGAGTGTCAAAATCAGAAAACAGTGCCCTGCTCGACCAGCTCGAAAACATCGCCCAGGGGTTGAGTGAAACCTTCGCGCCTTTTTGCGAGGTGGTGGTGCACGACCTGACGCAGCCCGAGCACTCTATTCTCTCCATCCACAACAACCTGTCTGGCCGCGAGGTTGGCCAGGGCGCCACGGAAATGGGGCTGGCGCGCATCGCCTCCCCTGATTTCCCGGCGGTGATCGCCAATTATGCCAACCAGTTTGCCGACGGACGCCCGGTGAAAAGCACCTCGATTGGGCTGAAAGATGACGCCGGGAACTATGTCGCCGCCCTTTGCCTCAACCTGGATATGACCTTGTTCAGAGGGATGCAAAGCGCACTCGCCCGCTTCACCGACACCAGCCCCGGCCCGGTGGAAGAACATATTGAACCCGCAGGTTCCGAAGCCATCCGGCTGAGAATCGATCGTTATGCGGCTGGCATAGCCACCACGCCGCGCGCGCTGAAAACTTCAGAAAGAATTGAGCTGTTGCAGACGCTAAAAAAAGAAGGATTACTGGATATCCGTAAGTCGATGGAGACCGTGGCGCAGCATCTGGGCGTTTCCCGCGCATCGGCTTATTTGTATGCAAAACAACAGCCGTCCGTTGACGACACGGCATAATTCAACCGCAGTATTTTTTGTCAGGGTAAACAGATGGGTTCTTTGAAGTGGCTGATAGCACCTCTATTTCAGGAGCCACAGCGCTCCGGTTCTTTGTTTCATCTCTTCGCCGGGCTGCCGGTTGCGGCACTTCTTCTCAGCGTCAGCGGCTGCAGTTCCGCCAGTAATAACGCTTCATCTACCCTGAAGCTGGATCGCCAGCTCAATGAGCAGATTGTGATGTTGCCCGTGCAAATAGAGGGTAAAACCGTTGAGCTGGAAACCACGCTGTATAAGCCTCCGGGTAATGGGCCTTTTCCCCTGCTGTTGATGAACCACGGTAAAAATCCGGGCAATGCGCGCACGCAGCCGCGTTCCCGTCACCTGGAGATTGCCTCAGTATTTGTTCATCGGGGATTTGCGGTCGCGATTCCGATGCGGGAAGGTTTTGCGGCCTCCGGCGGCGACTACCCGAAAGACGGATGCGATGTGCGTCGTCACGCGTTTGATGAAGCAGATGGCGTGGCTGCCGCCCTCAAGGAACTGGTCAAACTGCCCTACGTTGACCGTTCACGCATTGTGATTGCCGGCCAGTCTGACGGCGGGCTGGTGACTATGGCGCTGAGTACGCATCCACTCCCCGGCGTGCTGGGCGTGATTAATTTCTCGGGCGGTCTGCGCCAGCCAAAATGTGAAGGCTGGCAGCAAAATCTGGTACGCACCTATGGCGCGATAGGTAAACAGGCTCGCTACCCGTCGGTTTGGTTCTATGGCGATAACGACCAGCTCTGGCCGCAGCCGATGCCGGAGCAAATGTTTAATGCCTACACCCGCAACGCGGAGGGCGACGCCGGGCATGCCCGAATGATCGATATCGGCACCTTCGGCAAAAACTCCCACGACTTTGCCGACAGCAAAGCGGGCGTGAAGCTCTGGTATCCGCAGGTTAAAACCTTTGTCGAGTCTCTGGGGCTACCGTTCCAGCCTGTCTCTATTTAGGGCCGTGAATCGCTTTTCTTAGCGCGCCGGGCGTTAAGCTATAGCGAAGACGAAACCGACTGATAAAACGGGACAGCGAGGCGTAGCCGACCTGTTCCGCTATTCTCCCCAGGGGCGTATCGGTGGTTTGCACATATTCCATAGCGAGGGAAAGCCGGACGTCCTCCTGGAGCTGACGAAAGCTCTGCCCCTCCGCTTTGATTCGCCGGTTCAGCGTTGAAAGACTCAGGCCAAGCCGCTGGGCAAAGTGTTCCAGAGTATGGGGCTCGGCGGGATCTTCGGCGATGTGGGCCGTTATCTGCTGGCTGAGTGTGGATAACGGCGCTTTGGCTGCAACGCTATAGCCGGCTAGCGCCAGGCGCAGCAGTACCCCTTCTAAATGATAATTCAACAGCGGGGCGGGCTCTCCGGCGGACGCGGCGCGGATCAGCCGCTGCCATGCTTCGTGGATGTCTGGACTAAGCGGCACTGGAGCCGTGGTGGTTATTAGTCTACAGGCCGCAGTGACATCCCTGTAGCGGGCGATAAACTCAGCCAGTGCCGAAGCGGAAAACGAGACAACAAGCGCCTCGTAACCTGTATCATCCGGAATGTGCTGCATGGGAATGTGCTCATGCGGGGCATAAAAGATCAGGCTGTTGCTGCCCGCACTGCATTTCCCGCCGGGCAGATCCATGATCTTTGTGCCCCGGAGCACCAGGCAAAAACCGGGGCGCAAGAAAGTCATATTTCGCAGCGCGTGACGTTGATGGGCATGGTAGCGAGTCAGCTCTATGCCCTTGTCTTGTGGCTTATTTTTTACCGGGAGTACCATACACCGGACGTAGCTCCGTTTTGGCTAATACATGGGCATTAAGCTGATAGCCGACCAGAGCCCCACTGCTTTCGGCAGTCACGGGTAACGTCGGGGTATCCAGAGCCCAGAGAGTAAACAAATACGGGTGTGACTTAAAGCCTGGCGGTGGGCAAGCCCCGCCGAAACTGGCTGAACCGTAGTCGTTGCGTCCCTGTACGGCCCCGGCAGGCAGATTCTGGCCCGACACATTCCCGGCATCTGTTTTCAGCTCGTGAACGTCGGCTGGAATGTTGACCAGCGTCCAGTGCCACCAGCCGCTGACTGACGGCGCAGAGGGATCGTAAACCGTAATGGCGAAGCTGCGGGTACCTTTAGGTGCGCCTTGCCAGGAAAGATCGGGGGAAACGTTGTTCCCGTGGCAGCCAAATGCGTTAAAAACCTGCGCCGGTTTCAGCATCTCGCCGTCGGCAATGGTATGGCTCAGCAGACGAAAGTCGCTGGCCTGTGACTGGGCGGTAAGTAAGAGCGTGCTAACGATAAGTGAAGTGCTAAGACATTTGAACATAACCGTTCTCCTGATGTGTTGAGGAGATGAAGCATAGCCCCGGCAGCGCGGGAACGATGTGCGGCAAAATTCAATGTTTGTGCAGAAAATGTCACGCTCTGTTCTCCGGCGGGAAACGCGAGCTGTAAATCTCCTTCAGCCAGTCGATAAACACCCTCACCCGCGGCGAAAGCTGCCGGTTTTGCGTGTACACCGCGGATACCGCGATGGCCGGGCTTTGCCAGTCAGGCATCACTTCTATCAGCCGACCTTCGCTCAGTGGCTGTTCAACGTGGTAGCGCGGGAGCTGAACCAGCCCGCAGCCTCGTAGCGCACAGATCACGTAATTCTCAGCTTCGTTGACCGTCACCCAGCCTTTCGGCGAATAAGCCCGGCGCTCGTTATCGATAATGAATTCAAAAGGGTAATTCAGGCCGCCTGTCGTCGAGAAAAAGTTCACGCACTGGTGCTGGTCAAGATCGTCCGGGTGCGCAGGCACGCCAAACGCCGCCAGATAATCCGGGCTGGCGCATACCACCTGCGGGAGATCCGCCAGATGACGGGCGACCAGCGAAGAGTCCTGTAATTTACCGGCACGCACCACGCAATCTATCCCCTCGCGGATTAAATCCACCAGCCTGTCGCCGCTGCTTATAATCAGTTCGATATCCGGATAACGGCGATGAAACTCGTCCAGGCGCGGCAGGACGATGTGCGAGGCATGCGTTCCCTGCAGGTCAATACGCAGGATACCGCGAGGCCGGGCCACAACCGGGCGCAGCGCAGCTTCGGCATCATTCAGCTCCGCAAGAATGTACACACAGCGCTGGTAGTACGCTTTCCCATCCTGAGAGGCTCGCACATGCCGGGTGGTGCGCTCCAGCAAGCGGCAGCCCAGTTGGCTCTCCAGCTCTTTAATCGCATTGCTTGCCGTGGCCCTCGGGATACCAAGCTGGTCGGCGGCCTGGCTGAAACTGCCCAGCTCAACAATGCGGGTGAACAGCTGCAAAGTGTCAAATTTATCCATCTGCTATTGTTAATCAAAACGGAATTATCTAATCAAATTAGCACCATTTATCCCGAAATCAAAAACATTAACAATGCACCCACGCCCACTCGGGGCGATTCACTCACCGCATCTGGAGAACAACATGACGACTGCAAAGAAAACTGCCCTGGTGACCGGCGCTTCCCGTGGAATTGGCCGGGCAATTGCCGAAAGACTGGCCCGCGACGGCTTCACCGTCGTTGTGAACTACGCCGGAAATAAAGCCAGCGCCGATGAAACGGTCCAGGCGATTAAAAACAACGGCGGGAACGCCGTGGCGATTCAGGCCGATGTCTCTTCGGAAAGCGATGTCACCCGTCTGTTTGCTGAAGCGAAAGCTCTCCACAACCAGCTGGATGTGGTGGTGCACAGCGCGGGCATTATGCCGATGGTGAAAATTACTCCAGCAGGCCTGGCCGAGTTCGACAAAATCATCAATACAAATCTGCGGGGGGCGTTTATGGTGCTGGCCAACGCCGCAGAGTCTCTGCAGGATGGCGGCCGCATTATCGCCCTTTCAACCAGCGTTATTGCCAAATCATTCCCGGCCTATGGCCCCTACATCGCCTCCAAAGCCGGGGTTGAAGGCCTGGTGCACGTCCTCGCCAACGAACTGCGTGGCCGTAATATCACCGTCAACGCCGTTGCACCGGGGCCAACCGGCACCGACCTGTTCCTGAACGGTAAAACCGAAGAGCAAATTCAGGCCATCGCCAGCCTCGCCCCGCTGGGGCGCATCGGCACGCCAGAGGAAATCGCCAGTATTGTGGCGACATTGGCTGGCCCGGACGGCAGCTGGGTGAATTCTCAGGTGATCCGCGTTAACGGCGGCTTTGCATAAGACTGGCGACCAACAGGAGACAAACATGCAGCAAATTATACTGATAACCGGCGCATCCAGCGGCTTTGGTGCCTTATCCGCGCGCGCCCTCGCCCATGCCGGGCACACCGTTTATGCCAGTATGCGCGATATTTCAGGTCGCAATGCTCCCCAGGTTGAAAGCCTGCAAGAGTATTCGCGGCAACACGGCGTGGATCTTCGCGCCATTGAGCTGGACGTGCAGTCCGAGGCTTCTGCGGAGGCGGCAGTCGCGCATATCATCGCGGAGCAAGGCCGGCTGGACGTCGTGGTGCACAATGCCGGGCATATGTCCTTCGGCCCTGCCGAGGCGTTTCTGCCGGAGCAGTTCAGCCAGCTATTCGACATTAACGTGCTGGGCACCCAGCGGGTTAATCGGGCGGCACTGCCTTATCTGCGTCAGCAGAGAAAAGGTTTGTTGCTGTGGGTCGGAAGTAGCAGCACTCGGGGCGGCACTCCGCCTTATCTGGCACCCTATTTTGCCGCCAAAGCCGCGATGGACGCCGTGGCCGTCAGCTATGCCGCCGAACTGAGCCGCTGGGGTATTGAAAGCTCGATTCTGGTGCCGGGGGCTTTTACCAAAGGCACCAATCACTTCCTGCATTCCAGCAAGCCTGCGGACAGCAAACGTGAGCTGGCCTGGACCCAAACTGGCCCAACCGCTGGACTGGAAGATGAAGCGCTGAAAGGCCTGGCGGCCTGTGAACCAGAGGATGCCGATGTTACCGATGTCGCGGCGGCGATGGTGGATATTGTGAATGCGCCGTATGGCAAACGCCCGTTCCGCGTGCACGTTGATCCCTCTGATGACGGGGCCGAAGTGGTCAACGCCGTGGCCGACCGTATCCGCAAGGAGTTTTTGCAGCGTATTGGTTTAGGCGACCTGCTGACTCCCCGACAGTAAATCCCCAGCCTGCGGCTTATCTCGCAAAGTTAAGCCGCAGGCCATTTCCTGGAGTGTTTTATGCGAACATTGTTATTTCTGCTGAGCGGTTTTTTGCTCGCCAGCGGCTGTTACCTGCTTATCCGCCTGTTTAGCCCGGACTACCCGCCGGCTCAGGCAATTATCGCCCGAGGCTTTGCGGTACTGTGGTGCCTGATTGCGGCGGTAAATATGCTGATCGGCGTAATTAAAGTAGGCTATGGCTGGGGCGAAGAACTGACCATTTTTGTCGTTATTTTCGCCCTGCCGGTGGTGCCGCTTTTGTGGATTGTTGAGCACTAATAGGGGGGCGGCCCATTCCTCGTTAAGCCTATTGCTTAGGCAAAAATTGCCTGGCTGCTTTGAGCGAGATGCTGACGTTAAAGGCTGCTAAAGTGAAGAGTGACTAGCCCTGTGTTTTAAGTTCGAAGGGTTCAGATATTGCCCACCGGGAAGCAAAATGTTCCTGATACTGAGACACGATGTGAAGCATATTTTTAATAACGATGACATTCTCGCTGTTATCGTACTCTGCTGATTTTGCATAATTAAATGAACCTGTTTCTACAGTTGAACCATCAACAATCATCATCTTATCGTGCTGAATATGGTAATGCCCATCAATGCGCAGCTCCACTCCATGGCGAGTAATGTCGCGCATTGCCGCCAGTGATGTACTGCCTCTATTTCGACGTTTATCGATAACGACTTGTACTCTAACGCCTCGCAGTTGGGCTGCATCTAGTGCAGCAGCAATATCGTGGGCCTGAAATGCATATGCAACCATTTCGATAGAGGAGTGCGCTGAATTGATGGTATTTAGCACGAGCTGTTGTGCGCTACCTTCCGGAGAAAATCCCACCTCTATTGAAGGGGCTGCAGAAGCTGAACCAGTAATAATGAGCAGTAAAAAGGCCAATTGTTTCATAGCGGCTGTTCCCAATGAGTCTTCGATAACGTTCAGGAGTCCTCATTACCGGGTCTACTGCTGCAGGAATGAGGACATCGATAATACTCCTGACGTCCGCATTTGGCACGGAGCGGACAGCCTTGCTCGGTTTTGCCTGAGAACGTCAACCCACCAGCCCGCTAACAAAGTCCAGAAATGCCCGGGTTTTCGCCGGCACATGATGCCGGGAGGGGTAATACGCATAGAGCGGGAATCGATGATCTGACCATTCGGGGAACAGCGGCACCAGCCGCCCAGAAGCGATGTATTCCTCACTGCCCAGCTCGAATATTTGCACAACGCCCAGCCCCGCAAGACAGGTACTGAATGCGGTTTCCGCATCATTCACCGTTAACAGGCCGCGCGGCTGGATCATCAGTTTCTTTTTCCCCTGATGAAATTCCCAGCTGAAAGGCTTCCCCGTCAGCGGCTCGCGGAACAATACGCAGCGGTGCGGCTCCTGCTCCAGTTCCTGCGGTGTTTCAGGCCGCCCAAAACGCTGCACGTATTCAGGCGAGGCCATGGCAAATACTCGCGTGTCGAACAGCTTTCTGGCTATCAGCGATGAGGACTGAGGGTGACCAAAGCGCAGCGCCAGATCGAAGCCGTCAGAAATAAGGTCCCCCAGTTCGTCCCGGCTGCGCAGCTCGATTTCAAGCTCAGGGTGCTTATCCATAAACGCGCCGAGGCGTGGCCCTAAAACCTGGCTGGCAAACAGCGGATCAACATTCACCCTCAGTCTGCCGCGAATGCTCTGCCCGTCCCCTGCCGCGCCGCCGGTGACTTCGGCCAGGGCGCCAATCAGCGGCATAACCTGCTCGTAGAACGCCCGCCCCTCATCGGTCAGCCGCACTGAACGCGTGGTGCGGTCAAACACGCGAATACCGAGCCGCTTTTCCAGGCGTGCAATCGCCCGGCTGACACCCGACTGCGACATATCGAGAATTTCGGCGGCAGCGCCAAAGCTTAGCGTATCCACTACCGCCGCCATCACGTCCACACCTTCCAGCAGTTGCGAACTAAATGCTCTCATTATTGATTCTCAGTCATAGGTGATATGCCTTTCATGCTATCGCATTCTGACCTGTACGACGCCACAATTTGCTCGTCATCTCGACCTGTTCACATTTTCAGGATGGTTTTATGCATTCAAGCAGTACAAATATCGCTGCGCCGCAGGGCGCACACGTTTCCCGGGCCCGCAGCATCGCGGCGGTGATGGCGCTGAGCCTGGGCTGTTTCACTTTTGTCAGTACCGAACTGATGCCGGTGGGAGTGTTGCCGGGCATGGCTGCCGGGCTAAACGTTTCCCTCGGCGTGGCAGGTTATCTGGTCACAATCTTTGCCTTCATGGTGGCCCTCACCGCCGCGCCGCTAACCGGGTTACTGGGGCATATTAACCGCAAAACGCTGATGGCTGGGCTGCTGGCGGCCTGCTTTGCCGGCAACCTGATTACCTGGCTGGCGTCTGATTATTTTGTTGTCTTTGTGGGGCGTATTCTGGTGGCCGCGGCTATCGGCGTATTTTGGTCCACGGCGGTGGTGACCGCCGTGCATCTGGTGGCAGCACGTAACGCCGTGCGGGCAACGTCCATTGTTTTTGGGGGCGTTTCGCTGGCAACGGTGCTCGGGGTCCCGGCGGGCACGATGCTGGGCGATTTTTACGGCTGGCGGGCGGTATTTGCCGCTCTGTGCCTCTTGTGCCTGGTGGTTTTCACGCTTATCGCCTGGTCCGTTCCCGCGGTACGAATCGCTAAATCCGCCAGACGCGGCGCTATTTCCGCGGTGTTTAAAAACAGAGCATTGCTGGCTATTCTTGGCATCACCGCGCTGGTGGTGACCGGCAACTTCCTGGCCTATACCTACATTACGCCATTCCTTGAGCAAATGGCCCGCCAGAGCAGCTCGCAAATCAGTATGTTGTTGCTGGTTTACGGTGCGGCAGGCGTTGTCACCAACTTTGCGGTGGGGCCTTTTGCCGCCCGGGCGCCGCGAACCAGTCTGGGCGTGGTGGCCGCGCTGTTTACCGCCAGCCTCGCTTTTCTTAATGCGGCGACCGTCAACCATACCACAATTTTTATCGCTATCGCCCTGTGGGGTGCAGCTTATGGGGCTCTGCCGGTGTTGCTGCAAACCCTGGTGTTCAAAGAGGCATCCACGCTTGAAGGCGGCCCGGATGCGGCAACCTCGGTCAACGTGTCGGTGTTTAACGCGGCAATTGGCTTCGGCTCACTGGTCGGCGGCGTGCTGATAAACCTGACCGGGCCTCGCCCTATTCCCTACGTGGCCGCCGCTTTTGCGCTGGCCGGGCTGTTGGCGGTGATAGTGACCCGTGAAAGCAAATCCCGTGGTGGCTGATGGCCTTTTTACAACACCTGGCCAATCATGATTTTATGGCCTTCTGGCGTCGCGACGAGAAATTCGCGCATCCCGTGTGGACGGCTGGCCGGTGGTTGTAAAATGATGGCACCACGCCGGGTAAACTCGGCGTAGAGTGCATCCACGTCATCAACATGCAGATAGCCGAAATAACTGTGATCCCCAAGGAAAGCTGGGGCCAGCGCCTGCGGGCAATGGCCCAGCATCACCTTCACTGTCCCTCGCACCGCTAATTGCCAGCCGTTCGTGCCAGGCCATTCAAGGGTAAAGCCTAACGTATCGCGGAAATAACCTGCAGTGTCATCAAGGTTGTTTACCGCCAGCACAAAGGCAAAAGGCGTAATATTATTAGTCATTTACAATCTCTTCAGGCTGAAAAATTCAGTGTAGAGCCGTTCATCATGCATCGCAAGAACGCCCTGTTTGTCATTTTTTTGTCATTTGTACGTCAGCACTTTGTTGGCGCCCGGGAACTACATTGGTCCTGACCCCCTTGTTGAATCCTGAGGATAGATCATGAAATTACGCCATCTCTCTGCTCTCGCCACCCTTGTGCTGGCGTCTCTTGGTACCACGGCGGCCTATGCCGACACCGCATCTGCTACACAGGAAGTGAAAAATATCGTGCTGGTGCACGGCCTGTTTGCCGATGGATCGAGCTGGGGCAAAGTTATTCCCCTGCTGCAGGCCAAAGGTCTGCACGTCACGGCGGTACAGAACCCGACGACCTCTTTAGATAACGATGTTGCCGCGGTAAAACGCGCGCTGGCGCAGCAAAACGGCCCGGTGATTCTGGTGGCACACTCCTACGGCGGGATGGTGATTAGCCAGGCGGGCGATGAGCCAGAAGTCAAAGGCCTGGTGTATATCGCCGCCCGCGCCCCGGAAGCGGGTGAAGATTACCCGGCGCTCACCAAAAAATACCCGGCGGCACCGGCTTCCGCTGGCCTTAAATGGAACGACAACGGCTACGGCGCGCTGAGCGAGTCGGCATTTATCCACGATTTCGCCGGCGACCTGCCGGAAAGCGAGGCCAAAGCCTATTACGCGGTGCAGCAGCCAATGGGCAAAGCCATCACCATGGCGAAAACCACGGTTGCCGCCTGGCATGACAAGCCGACCTGGTACGCGGTATCGACCGAAGATCGCACGATCAACCCGGATCTGGAGCGGTTTATGGCGAAGCGCATGCACGCGCAAACCATCGAGCTAAAATCCAGCCACGTTTCGCTGATTTCCCAGCCTGAAGCGGTGGCTAATCTGATCATGAAAGCAGCGCACGTGCCTGGCTACTGAGGTTCACGCCTCTTATAATGACGAGACTGGGGCGGTCTCCACGCCCTTTTCTCTCTTTTCGACGGGATCCGCTGCTTGAAAATCCTCATTATTGAAGACGAAGCGAAAACCGCCGCCTACCTGGTGAGCGGACTGAACGAAGCGGGCTATACCGCAGACTGGGCGGCTAACGGCATTGACGGCCTGCATCTGGCCCGGGAAGAAAATTATGACCTGATTCTGCTGGACGTCATGCTGCCGGAAATGAACGGCTGGACGGTAATGGAGCGTTTACGCGCCCACAGCCAGACGCCGGTGCTGTTTCTGAGCGCGCGCGGCACGCTGGAGGACCGTTTACGCGGGCTTGGCCTGGGGGCCGATGAATACCTCGTCAAGCCTTTCTCCTTTGCCGAACTGTTGGCAAGGATCCGCATTATTTTACGCCGCGGCCAGCCGCAGGCCGAAGCCGAAGAAGTGCTGACGATGGCCGATCTGCTGGTGGATGTCGCCAAGTTTCGCTGCGAGCGCGAAGGCAAGCGCATCACGCTGACCAATAAAGAGTTCAAGCTGCTGGTGTGCTTTCTCCAGCATCCGGGGCAAGTTCTGTCGCGAACGTTTCTGGCTTCCCGCGTGTGGGACATGAATTTCGACAGCGACACTAACGTGGTGGACGTCGCGGTGCGCAGGCTGCGGCAAAAAGTGGACGACCCCTTCCCGGTGCGGCTAATCCATACCGTGCATGGCGTGGGCTACCGCTGCGAGCCAGAGTCATGAAGCGTACTTCGCTAACCTTCCGCCTTGCCGTGTTGCTGGCCGCCTTTTCCTTTGTGGCGTTTACCGTCATGGGCAGCGCGCTCTATTACGCCCTGCGCCAGCAGCTTTCTATCCGTGATGACGCGGCGCTGGTTTCCCGCGTGGACCAGATCAGTACGCTGCTGCGGGATCTGGATGCGCGGCAGTTGATCCGCGAAAAGCCCCATTTGTTTGCCAATATGCTGGGCAATACGGAATCCCTGCTGGTGATCCGCTATGTGGGCGGTGCCACATTGCTGGAAGTTAACCCCATGCAGCGCGCGCTTCCCACCGTGACGCCGGTTGCCGCCAATCAGCGGCTGACGCTTGAGGCCGTACATCACGCCAATAATGCGGACGGCACGCCGATGGTTTACATGGCGGCAATTAGCCCCTCGGCCAATAATTTACCGCCGCTGGAGATTGTGTCGGCGCGGGTGCTGAGCGACAGAACCCATATTCTCGAAGAGTATCGCAACAAGATTATCCTCTTTGCCTCGATGATGGCGGCCATCTCGGTCGTGCTGGCGGTGATCTTTGCCCGACGTGGCATTTCGCCTTTGCGTCGTCTGGCCGATCGCACGGCGACTATTGGCACCCAAACGCTCTCGTCGAGGCTGGATAAGCAGGATGTGCCGATGGAGCTTGATGCGCTGATTGACCAAATCAACGCGATGCTCGAGCGGCTGGAACGCGGGTTCCAGCAGTTAAAACAGGTCAGTGCCGATATGGCCCATGACCTGCGCACGCCGATAACCACCCTGCTCGGCCAGACAGAAGTTGGCCTCGGCGCGGCGAGGGACAACGCCTATTACCAGCGACTGTTGGGCTCAAACTTTGAAGAGCTGCAGCGTATGTCGCGGATGATAGACAACATGCTGTTTCTGGCCCAGGCGGAACAGCCTGACCAGGAGATCCAGCGGCGTGATATTGACATTGTTGAAGAGACTCACCGCCTCGGTGAGTATTTTGAGGATCTGGCCGCCGAGCGTGAGTTGACGATTCAAACGCACGCCAGCGGCACGGTCAATGCGGATGCCCTGTTGCTGCGCCGGGCGCTGGCGAACCTGCTGTCTAACGCGGTGCGCTATGCCGAGCCCGGCAGCGAGATTGAGATTGCTTCCAGGCCTGAAGCGGAAGGTATGTCCATCGTGGTGATGAACCGTGGGGAGACCATTTCTCCGGCGCACCAGGAAAGGCTTTTCGACCGGTTCTACCGGGCCGACCCTTCCCGCAACGACTCGGCGCACTCCAGCGGACTTGGCTTATCCATCGTGCATTCCATCATGCAGTTGCACAAGGGGCGCTGCTGGGTGGAAAGCCAGGCCGGGGTGACCCGCTTTGGTTTATGGTTCCCTGACCGAAACTAGCCAAACGCCTCAGGCTTTTTTGTCTGCGGCCAACAGTCCAAAAAGCGCTGAGTCAGAAATCACGCCGTTGATTTCCCAACGCTGCCGCAGCAGCCCTTCCTGAGCAAAGCCCAGCTTTTGCAGGGCGGCTGCAGAAGCCTGGTTGCCAGGATCAATTTCAGCTTCGATGCGACGCAGATGAAGCACCTTAAAGGCATAGCTAATCAGCGCCTCGGCGGCTTCGTTAACCAGTCCCTTCCCCCAGTGCTCGCGCCCCAGACCAAACCCAATCTCGGCGCGGCGGGAATGAAAGTCAAAGCTGAAAAGCATACATTTTCCCGCCAGCTGGCCCGACTGTTTATCCCGGATGCACAGCGTCAGCGCAGAACGGTCCTGCATCTCTGCCGTTCTGCGGTCGATAAAACGCAGAGCATCGTCAAGGGAGCACCAGGGCGCAGTGTTCCAGTATTTCATCACCTGTGGATCGGAAAAAATGCTGAGCAGTGCCGGGGCATCTTCCGGTGAGGGTGGCGAAAGTATCAGGCGCGGAGTTTCAATCATTACCTTGAACGGCGAGGCGTGTTCAGCCTGCTCTTTATCAGCAAGAAGCGTTCCGGCCGGGTAGCAAAAAGTTTGCATAACGTTATTTCCCTATAGCGATGGTGGCAGGCTGTTTGTTATGAATGCCGACGTAATATTTTGGCCGGAAGATAGCGCTGCATCGGCGTGGGCGACTGCCCGTCAATCAGCTTGCTGATCAGGTCATAGCAATGAAAAGCCAGCTGGCGGTTATCCTGCTGAATGGTGTCGATGCGCACCGACAGCGTGTCATACAGGTAGTGGTCGTCAAAGCTGGCCAGGTGAATGTCGCTCTCCAGCAGGTTGTGCTGGCTCATGTAGCGCAGCACGCCCTCAAGCAGGCCGCAGGCGGCGGTAAACAGCGCTTTGGGCGGACGTCCAAGCTGCGCGCACAGTGCAGCAAAGGACTCATAGCCCGAGCTCGGATGATAGTTGCCGTGAATGATCCACTCCGGGCGCAGCGTGACGCCCGCCTGAGCCAGGCCCTGGGTAAACCCTTCCAGCCGATCCCGCGTGGGGGAAAGCCTCGGCTGGCCGCCTAAAAAGTAGAATTCATCCGCATGCTGGCGGGCAATCGGGGCGATCAGTTCGGCGGTAGGCTGCACGGAGTCGGTGGCAACCAGCGGCAGCGCGGTGTCGTTCATGTGCCGGTCAAACAGCACCACCGGCAGTTGCTCACTCAGTTTGTGGTAATCCACAGCTGTCAGCATGCTGGAGGCGACAATCAGGCCGTCAACCTGGCGCGCAATCATGTTGCTGACCACCATGTTTTCCTGGCCCGGATTTTCGTCGGTGCAGGAGATAAGTAGCTGAACGCCCGCTTCACGGCAGAGCATTTCCAGTTCGTGGGAGAAAACGGCGAACCCGTAGTTGGTGATTTCCGGGACCACAAGCCCAATGGTATGGCTGCGGTCATCCCGCAGCGAGCGAGCGTGAATGCTCGGCTGGTAGTGCTGCTGTTGCGCAATCGTCATGATGCGTTCGCGGGTGGACTGGGCTACCCTCAGCTCTTTGCCCCGGCCATTGAGGACCAGGCTGGCGGTCGCCTTTGAGACGCCCGCCAGTTCGGCAATATCTTTAATCGTGACGCGTTTGGTTTTTTTCACAGCGCAACCGTGGCAATGAGTCGAAAACCCTCATTGTATCATGCAGGAACGCAGCGGCCAGTAGCGCAACGTGACCGCCGACTCGCCGTTGAAAGAGAGCCGCTCCGAAGGATGCGGGAAATAGCGGCTGCTCATCACGCCTTCCCCCTGATTGATGAAGATCTCAACGCTTGAGCTGTCGCAGAGGATCTGCAGCGAGGCAACCGCGCCATGCCAGTAACGGTGAAGCGGCTCGCCCGTCGCCAGGCTCGGACGCTGAAGCGTAATGCCCTGCCCGGTAACGTCCAGCGTCAGGCCGCCGCCAAAGCGGAGACTGAAGCGACCCGTGGCCTCTATCTGGAGTTCCAGGCGCGTTGCATCCAGCGCCGGAGCCAGGCTGGCTGGCCCTTGCCAGCGCTGTTCTTCTTCGCGCAGCAGAGCCAGTTCCGCTATCGGGTTTTGATAAAGCTTGCCGTTGTTAAGCGTAAGCTCCCGCAGGCAGGTCATCTGGTGGATCCAGCCCTGTTCACGGGTTGGCTGCAGCATCTCCTCGCCGTCCGGCACGCCCATCCAGCCGACGAGCAAACGCCGCCCGTCCGGCGCCAGCGCCGTTTGCGGGGCATAGAATTCAAAGCCTGCATCCAGTTCGTTCAAGTCGCCGTGGCTGAATGTCGCCGTGGCGTAATCAAAGTCGCCAACCAGATACGCCGCAGGGTAAACGTTCAGAAAGCGTTCATTTTGACGGGCCAGCCCCTGCGGACAGCAGAGCAGCACATGTTTACCGTCAAGAGGGAAAAGATCGGGGCATTCCCACATATAGCCTGCGTCAGCCAGCCCGTGGACGCCGTTCCCGGCAATTTCGCCTCTGTTTTCCCAGTCGCGCATATTCGGCGAAGAAAACAGCAATACCTTGCCCCGCTTGTGAAGATCCTGCGCGCCCAGCACCATGTACCAGACGCCCTCGTGCTGCCAGACCTTCGGGTCCCGCACATGCCCGGTGTAGCCCGCAGGCAGCGGTAAAACTGGACCCATTTTGTCAAAGCCACCGGCGCTGTTTTCCACCGCAAGGCATTGCCAGGCCGTGCGGCTGCCGTCGTCAAACTTAACGTTGCCGGTGTAGCACAGCGTCAGTCTGCCTTCGAGGTCAACGGCGCTGCCGGAGTAGCAGCCGCTGCGGTCGTATTCTTCATCCGGCATCAGCGCCAGCGGCTCGTGTCGCCACTGCACTAAATCAGCCGAACTCCAGTGGCCCCAGCACTTGTATTTATGGTCCGCCGCCAGCGGGTTCCACTGATAAAACAGGTGCCAGCGCCCGGCAAACCAGGTAAATCCGTTCGGATCGTTCATCAACCCGGTCACCGGGGCGTGATGCCACTGCGGATAGTGTTTATCCTGCAGGGCCCTGGGCTGGCCTGTCATCACGGCCTGCAAAATGGCCGGTAAACGGGAAGCAAGCGTCATGCTTCAGACTCCGCTTTGTATTTCAGTAACAGGGAGAGGATGAACGCCACGCCAAAAGCGATAACCATCCCGATGATGTAGTTCACCAGCGAACTGGCCTGCACAATAGCCATGCCCGGCAGCGCGGTTAAGCCGACCGCCGTCATGTACACATGCACGGAAACCACCCAGGCCCCGCCCGTTGCGCCGCCCACTAGCGCCGCAATAAAGGGTTTAACAAACCTGAGGTTGATCCCGAAAATCGCCGCTTCGGTAATGCCCAGCATGGCAGAAAACGCCGAAGGCAGCGTAATTGCTTTGATTTTCGCATCCCGGGTTTTAAACCATACCGCCAGGCAGGCTCCGCCCTGCGCGACGTTTGCCATTGCCCAGATAGGCAGCAGGAAATTAACGCCGATGGCCGGATTGCCAAGCAGCCCGGCCTCAATAGCGTGGAAGCTGTGGTGAATACCCGTGATCACAATAACGGAATACAGCCCGCCAAAAAGCAGCCCGGCGAGCCAGCCCGCGTGGGCAATAAGCGTGCTGAGCACGAATGAGATGCCGTCCCCCAGCGCGCGCCCGGCCGGGCCGATAATCAGCAGCGCGATAAAGCCGGAAATGATGACCGTCAGGAACGGCGTCAGGATAAGATCCAGCGCATCCGGGAGCACCCGGCGCAGCTGTTTCTCCACCAGACTCATAAACCACACCGCCAGCAGCACAGGGAAAACCGTCCCCTGGTAGCCAATCATCGCTACTTCCAGCCCAAAGAAGTTCATGGTGTGGAACCCGGCCGCCACGCCCCAGGCGTTGGTTAACGCCGGATGGGTTAAAATTCCGCCCAACGTCGCGCCCAGGTAGGGGTTGCCGCCGAACTCACGGGCGGCGGTGAAACCAATCAGGATAGGCAGAATAATAAACGCCGCCGAGCTGCACATATCCAGCATGATATAGAGCGCGTTATCCGGGCTGACCCAGCCGTAGGTTTTCACCATCCCGAGCAGCCCCATCAGCAAACCTGAGGCCACAATGGCAGGAATGATTGGCACAAAGATGTTCGACAGCAGACGGGCAATGCGCTGGAACGGATTCAGCTTTTTAGCCGCAAGATCTGCGGCTTCGGACTTGCTTGACTCTGCAATGCCTGCGGCCTGAATAAAGGCAGCATACACTTTATTCACTACGCCAGTGCCAAAGATGATTTGCATCTGCCCTGCGTTGCGAAAACACCCTTTCACGCCGTCGACTTTGCCAATCGCCTGTTGGTCTGCCAGCGCATCATCCACCAGAACCAACCGCAGCCTCGTTGCGCAGTGGGCCGCGCTGGCGATATTGTCTTTGCCGCCCAGCAGAGGAATCAGCTCTCTGGCAATGTGATTGAAATCCATAGTCACCTCTAAACGCTTTCTTGTTATGTCGTGGCACTCCCGCCGCAGCGGGAGGCCAGTTCGTTAAAACCAGGTTTCCATCTGAACGCCAAAGTTCCATTCCCCACCGGCGTTAAAGCCGCTGCTGCCGAAGGCGTCATTGCTCGCGTATTTGTCCAATTTGCTGCTCCAGTCCATCCAGGTAGCAAACAGGCGCAGTTCCGGGCGGCTGAAGAAGTCGCCGATGCTGCCGGCCTTCAGCGTTGGGGCAAAGGTCAGCTTGTAGAAGCTGCCGTTGACCGCATTACGGTCTTTGTAGCCTTCTGGCCGCAGATCCATGTACTGATAGCTGCCCTCGAACGCCAGAGCAAAGTTCTGGGTGACTTCTTTGATAAGCCGCGCGTTGACCGTGGCCCATTCATAGCTGTCTCCCTTCACGTAGCGATCTTTACTGCTTTGCGCCAGCAGCGCCGGAGCAATATGCCAGCCGCCGCCAATCGGCGTCACGCCAAAGCTGGCAAAGCGCCAGGTATTCGCCTCCGACAGCAGCGCACCGTCCGACCCGATCCCTTTTACTTCGGCGCCAAGACCGTGGCCGTAGAGCAGCGCGGTTTTAGCGCTGCCTTCGCGCAGGCCGTAGAAGCTGTCGTTATGCAGCCCTACCAGAGTATGCACGCCGGTATTGGCGGCTTCTTTTTGAATCAAATCGCCATTGGCATCTTTTCGGTCGTCGTTATCCTTTGCCCGAAGCCCGGTGACCATCAGCTGGAACGGCCCGGCAAAGTGATTCATGGTCAGCATATAGTTCTGGACGGTGTTGCCGGTGTCTTCGAGGTTGCCAAAATTGCGGCCATAGACCGCAAAGTTGCTGCGCAGCCCGTCGTTCCATTTCACGTCATACACGCCGCCGCCGGTGCCGGCGAGAAACACCACGTCGGAGTCCAGCCAGTGAATGTCGAAATTGTCACGATCGAAGCGCTTGCCTGCCCACCAGGTACTGCCTTTCAGCGGGCCCTCAAAGCCGGGGAGATTCCCCAGTTCCGCGAAGGCCTGGCGAATATTCAGGTCGCTGCTGTCCGCCGACCAGTCGTTATAGGTCTTTTGCCCGTCCGCGAGCATAGCTTTAAAGCGGGTGGTGGTGCCATTGTCCAGCGTCTGGCGGTGCTCCAGATTCAGCTCAACGTAGGTATCGGCCTCGTTACCCAGTCGCCCTACTGCCCCCCCGGTTTCCCCGGCGGGCGTTAAGTAAGGGCCGCTTTTACTGCTGGATGCAGAATCATTCATTAACAGGCCGGAACGCGCGTAGCCGTGGAATTCAAAACCAGTTTGCTTATCTGCTTTTGATTCCAGTCGGGCGGTACGGTCGGCCACCGCCTGAGTGGTTGCCTGAGTTTGCTGTTGTTGAGTGGCGAGCAGTTGCGCTTTGCTTTCGGCGGCGCTGGCGCGTTGTTCTGCGGCCTTCGCCCTGCTTTCTGCATCCTGTAAGCGCTGCTCCATCGCGGCAAGGCGTGATTCTATGCTGTTTAAATCCGTGGCGGCCTGCGCGGACGCCGTGCCAATCAGCAAGGCTATCATCACTGCCAGTTTATTTTTCTTATACATGTTCGTCGTATCCCTGAGAGGCTAATGTCATTTGTTTAGCTAAACCGGTTTAGTTGAAAAAGGGTAACCAGGGCGAAATACCGAAGGCAACGAATTTTGCTAAACTGATTTAGTAAATGTGACAGGCACGACAATCAGAATATATTTTTACCGTATTACAGCGATTGCTCGACCTCTTCCCGGTGAGGCAGCGCGGTCATCGCGCCTTTCGCCGTTGTCGCCAGCGCCCCGCAAAGCTGCGCCTGAGCGATAATCCCGGCCAGGGCTTCTTCGCTGTCGGGTAAGCCCTGGGTCGCCAGGCCGCTGAGCAGCCCGGCAACAAAAGCATCGCCTGCCCCGGTGGTATCCACACAGACCACGGGCCGGGCATCAAAGTGGTAGATCTGACCGTGGTAATACACCAGCACGCCTTCCTTGCCCTGAGTGACCAGCAGAAGTCGCAGAGCAAAGCGGCTGACCAGCTTTTTGATGCCCTCATGGAGATGGGTTTTCCCGCTGATAAAAATCAGCTCTTCGACGGAGAGTTTCACCACATCGGCCAGCAGCAGCGCCCTCGTCAGGCAAGCCTGCAGCTCTGCAACGTCATGCCAAAGATCGGGACGGATATTAGGGTCAAAGCTGACCTGGCCCCCGGCTTTTTTTATCTGCTCCATGGCGGAGAACGTCGTGCTCCGGCTGGGTTCCGCGCTTAAGGCTATCGAGCAGACATGCAGCCACTGACCGTGGCTGAAGGACGGAATATCATCGTATTCAAGGAATAAATCCGCACTGGGGCGAACCATAAAGGTGAACGTGCGTTCGCCGTGTTCATCCAGATCTACCACCACCGTGGAGGTTCTCTGGTTGGCATCCAGCCGCATAAATTCGGTGTTTACTCTTTCTTCCTGCAGCGTGCGTCGCATAAAGCGACCAAAGGGATCGTCCCCCACGCGGCCAATAAATCCGCTGCTGCCGCCGAGGCGCGCAATCCCGACGGCAACATTGGCCGGTGCCCCGCCAGGGCATTGCAGTAACCGGCCATTGCCGTCCGGAAGCAGATCGACGACGGCATCGCCCAGAACCCAAACTTGTACGCTCATGGTGTCTCCATTCGTAAGCTAAATATTGCTAAACTGGTTTAGCTATTTAAACACACTCACGGAACGCGCTGAAACAAAATTCCTGCCGATTTGAGGACTTGTGTAACCAAAGTTCTTGGCCTGGCGGTGTCGGATGCAAAATCGCTGTGCCATAATATTGCGCGAAAACTTACCGAATGAGCCTTACTGGCAAGACGTTACGTCGAAAAAAGAGTATGCACATGGACATCAAACCAAAAAAACATCGCTCGCTTTACATCCCTTACGCCGGACCCGTTTTACTTGAATTCCCCCTGTTAAATAAAGGCAGCGCTTTCAGCATCGAAGAGCGCCGCAATTTCAACCTGCTCGGCCTGCTGCCGGAAGTGGTTGAAACCATCGAAGAGCAGGCGGAACGTGCCTGGATTCAGTACCAGGGCTTCAAAACCGAAATCGACAAGCACATCTACCTGCGCAACATCCAGGACACCAACGAAACGCTGTTCTACCGCCTGGTTGAAAATCATCTGGAAGAGATGATGCCGGTGATTTACACCCCCACCGTGGGGGCCGCCTGTGAGCGCTTCTCAGAAATCTACCGCCGCTCTCGCGGGGTGTTCATCAACTACGAAAATCGTCACCACATGGACGATATTCTGCAGAACGTGCCGAACCACAACATCAAAGTGATCGTGGTGACCGACGGCGAACGTATTCTCGGCCTGGGCGACCAGGGCATCGGCGGGATGGGCATTCCTATCGGGAAGCTATCGCTGTACACCGCCTGTGGCGGCATCAGCCCGGCCTACACCCTGCCGGTGGTGCTGGACGTCGGCACCAACAACCAGCAGCTGCTGAACGACCCGCTGTATATGGGCTCTCGCCATCCGCGCATTACCGGCGACGACTACTACGAGTTTGTGGACGAGTTTATCCAGGCCGTGCGCCACCGCTGGCCGGACGTGCTGCTGCAGTTCGAAGACTTCGCGCAGAAAAACGCCATGCCGCTGCTGACCCGTTACCGCGACGAGATCTGCTCGTTTAATGATGATATTCAGGGCACCGCCGCTGTGACCGTCGGGACGCTGATCGCCGCCAGCCGTGCGGCAGGCAGTCAGCTTAACCAGCAGAAAATCGTCTTCCTGGGCGCAGGCTCCGCGGGCTGCGGCATCGCCGAGCAGATCATTGCCCAGATGCAGCGCGAAGGGCTGAGCGAAGAAGCCGCCCGTGGCAACGTGTTCATGGTTGACCGTTTTGGCCTGCTCACCGACAACATGCCTAACCTGCTCTCCTTCCAGACCAAACTGGTGCAGAGCCGCGAAAGCCTGGCGGAGTGGGATCTGGAAAACGAAGCGATTTCCCTGCTGGACGTGGTGCGTAACGCGAAGCCAAACATTCTTATCGGCGTTTCCGGCCAGACCGGCCTGTTCACCGAAGAGATCATTCGCGAAATGCACAAGCACTGCGCTCGCCCAATTGTGATGCCGCTGTCTAACCCGACTTCCCGCGTGGAAGCCACGCCGCAGGACATCATCACCTGGACCGATGGCGCCGCGCTGGTGGCCACCGGCAGTCCGTTTGATCCGGTGACCTGGAAAGATAAAACGTACCCTATCGCCCAGTGCAACAACGCCTATATTTTCCCTGGCATTGGCCTCGGGGTGATTGCCTCCGGCGCGTCGCGCATTACCGACGAAATGCTGATGGCGGCGAGCGAGTCGCTGGCTCAGCATTCTCCGCTGCTGAACAATGGAGAAGGCATGGTGCTGCCAGAGCTGAAGGACATTCAGAAAGTGTCCCGCGCTATCGCCTTTGCCGTGGCAAAGATTGCCCAGCAGCAAGGCGTAGCGGTAGTGACCTCCGCTGAAGCCCTGAAGCAGGCCATCGACGACAACTTCTGGCTGCCGGAATACCGCGACTATCGCCGGACTTCCATCTAACGAAGCCATTGTGGTACATGTTCAAACCCGCCTTTCGGCGGGTTTTTTATTTTCAGTTTCGCGCCTTAAGAAAGTCCAAAAAAGCGCGGAAAGCGGCGGACGGATGCTTGCGATTCGGGAAATAGAGGTGAAAACCCGGCAGCTCCGGCAGCCAGTCATCCAGGACGGAAATCAGTTTCCCGCTCTGAAGGTGTGGTTCGGCCATCTCCCGCAGCACATAGGCCAGGCCCACGCCGTTAAGCGCCATGTCGAGAGCAATATCCAGGTCGTCCACAACCACGGGGCCACTCACAACGACCTCCTCACGGCTTTCAGCTTGTTCAAAATACCAGCCAAAAGCTTTCCCGCTGGGGTAACGGAATTGAATGCATTTGTGTTCAGTTAACCGCTGTGGCTCTGCCGGGATCCCATGCTGAGCAAAATATGCCGGCGTGGCGACAACCGCGTAGCGTACCGGCGGACCGACAGGAATAGCTTTCATATCCTTCTCTATAACCCGGTTCAGCCTCACGCCTGCATCAAGCTGCGCCTTCACGATATCGACCAGCCGGTCATCCATCTGCACTTCAACCTGAATATCAGGATACTGACGGGTAAAGTCGGCAATCAGCGGCGCAAGCTGAAGCCTGCCGCCCTGGCGTACAACATTGAGCCGAATAATGCCCATCGGCGTCTCGCGATAAAGGTTGAGTTCGTCGAGCGTGAGGCTGATGTCATCAAAAGCCGGGGCAACCTTCTCATGCAGTTTTCTTCCCGCCTCGGTGAGCGACACGCTGCGCGTCGTCCGGTTGAACAGCCTGACTTTAAGCCGCTCCTCCAGTTGGCGAATGGAATGGCTTACGGCCGAGGGCGTTAGCCCAACCTCTTCCGCCGCCTGACGAAAACTGCGGTACTTCGCCACGATCACGAAATAGCTGAAATCCACCAGCTTTATGCTCATTAGTGAATATTCCTCACTTCCCCAAGAAAATTCATGATCTTTATTACACATCAGGCGAAAGATAAAGTCTCGCCATCGCACTATTTATCCCTGATAACGAGGTTTTAAGATGAAAAACATTAAATTAGAAAAAGTCTTCATCGCCGGTGGCTACGGCATGATTGGATCAGCTATCGCCCGCCAGATTCGTGAGCATTTTCCTGCGGTTGAACTGGTGATTGCAGGCCGCAATCCGGCCAAAGGCGCGAAGTTAATCGAGCAACTGGGGTTCGCACACCCGGCGTTTATCGATCTCACCGGAACGGAGGTACCTGGGCAGGCCGCCACCGCGCAGCTTATTATTGCCGCCGTGCCGGACCCTAAGAACCTGCTGGCGGAGTTTGCTATCAAAAATAACATCGCCTTCATCAATATTACCCAGGCAACGGGTGACGCCATTTTGCCACTGCTGAATTTAACTCAGCGATATCGGCCGACTCAGCCCGTCGTGCCCCTGGGCTATTACGAAGCGGGCCTGTTTTTACCGTTGGTTAGCCTGCTTGCGGCTGATTTTAGCGTTATTGATAGCGTGCAGCTTTCCGCGCTTCATGACCCGGCGGATCCGTTGGGAGAACTTTCCAGCAGCGAATTAGGCAATGAACCTGCTTCGGCTCTGATTCGGGAGTCAGGAAGCTGGACGCATTCATCCACTCCCCGGGATATCACTCTCCAGAATGGTGAAGTGGTTCAGGGCGTGCCGTTCAGCATACTCGATACCACCGCGGTGGCCGCTATAACCAGCGCGAATTCGGTCAGGCTGGATATCGCGGCGGGTACGTCAATGGGTATGCATCAGCATGGCAAGCCGTCTATTGACCTGTACGTTGATATTGCCGGCACGGATTATGCTGGCGAGCATGTCAGAAAGCGCGTGATTGCCTCTGACCCACACGGTCAGGCGCATATGACCGCTTTTGGCGTACTGACGGTGATTAAGGCGATGCTAGACAGTGAAAAAGGAGGCCTGGTTGCCGCTGAAATGCTGCTGGATATGGCTGCGGCGCTGCAGCAAATGAAAGACGCCGGGATCGCCATTTCCCGCGAATAAGAAAAATATCAATGCAGGGTCCTGCATTATATTCATCACGTTAATGAAGAAAGACTCACCTATAAACGATTCAGGCCGTAGGCATCAATATAAGTAAATATATGTAACTATATACAATGATCATTGTTGCGAACTGGAATTATTGATACTTTCCCGGCAGTTTAACCACACTCAAAAAAGGGAAATGTTATGAGGAAAGTGTCAGCTTTTATCGGTTCATTACTGCTGGTTTCTGGTTCCACATGGGCCGCGCCCGCTAAGGATTGTGTGAAAGTGGACAAAGCCGCGATAGAAGGCTTGTTCGACCGCTGGAATGACTCGCTAAAGACTGGAGATGCTAAAAAAGTCGCTGATACGTATCTTACCGATGCGGTGTTATTGCCTACTGTGTCAAACCAGGTACGTCTGACGGACGCCGAACGTGTGGATTATTTTGAACATTTTCTGGCGAAAAAGCCCGTGGGTAAAATTGACAGCAGAACGGTTAGAATTGGCTGCAATAAAGCGATTGATGTAGGGACCTATACCTTTACCTTTGAGGATAAAACGACGGTTTCTGCACGATACACTTTCACCTACGCCTGGGATGGCAGCGACTGGAAAATCTCTTCACACCACTCTTCCGCGATGCCTGAAGTTTAATTAATAAAGGCGGTGACGTTTGTCACCGCCTTTATTGGCTTGTCTGAATACCAACAGGGCCACTTTAATCGTGCGCGTTTCGTTTCTTGAAAAGCGATTATGGCTTTTTGTAGGCGTAACTCAGCAGAATAGGATCGTCAGGGATCTGCGTGAACTGCGTGATTATCTGGTGGTAGTCCGCCGTAGGGTCAAGATCCTGTAATTTTTGCGGGTACAGGTCTTTGGCCAGGATTTCCATTCCGATAATGTTGTACGGGTGATTATAGAAGTGGTGATACACGCCGTAGATCTTGCCTTCTTTCACCGGCTCGATGTTCTGGAAGGTGTTGCGAGCCAGCAGTTTACTGAAGGTCGCGTTCACTTCCTGCGGCGTGCCGCCGTAGCCAAACGGCAACACGCTCGGGTTCGGGCGTTTAGAGCCGGACATAATATAGACATCAGGCTTCATGGCGATGATCTGCTCCATCGACACAAACCCGGCGCTGCCCGGCAGCAGTTTAGAACCAATGTTCTTCCCGCCTACCGCTTCCACCAGCGCGCCCCAGCCGTTATGCCCGTGGGTAAAGCAGCAGTTCTCGGTGTTACCGGCGATCGGCTCAATAAACACCGTAGGTTTGTTTTTCACCTCGTCAGCAACCTGCTTTATGCGGGCCAGATGCTGCTGGTAATAGTCGGTGTACTCTTTGGCACGTTGTTCCTGATTAAGCACGGTGCCCAGCAGCTTCACGCTGTTGGCGGTGTTCTCCACCGGGTGCAGCTCATAGTCAACAAACACCACCGGAATATTGAGTTTTTTAAGGGACTTAATCACGCCGGTTTGTTCCAGCGCAGGCTTGGCTCGCAGTTGCGCAATCATGATGTCCGGCTGCTGCGCCAGCACGCTCTCAAGGTTGACTTCGCCCTGATCGCTAAAGCCCATATCAATAATTTTGGTGGCTTCGGGCCATTTGCCCTTCAGCACATCCCAGGTTTGGGTGTCCTGTTTTTTCGGCAGGTTATTCCAGGCTACAACGCGTTTGAACGGATCTTCACGGTCAAGCAGCGCAAGCGACAAAATGTCTCGCCCATCCTGCAGGATCACATGCTGAGGTTCTTTTTCGATAGTAATACGCTGGTTATCCATGTCGGTAACCGTGATCGGGTAAGTGGTGGCGCCGCAGCCCGCCGAAGCGAGCAGTAACCCTGTCAGGACCAAATTTGCTTTCATTGATTGATGCTCTCCATGAGAAAGAGATTAGTTATTATTACTATTTATATTAATAAAGCCTTAATTTCCCGCGGTATGGCAAGCACTGATTGGTTTAATTTCATTACGTGACAATGTCACAAAAACTTAAGCAAAATCGTAAATATATCGATACACCTCCCGTAACCCTCATTTGACGCATCTACGCTTTTCCCTTACCCTGCGCGGCATAAATGTATACAGCTCTTCGTAAATTCAGAGGAAAGCGTGAAGAACAGGACTCTTGGCAGTGTTTTTATCGTGGCGGGGACCACCATTGGCGCAGGCATGCTGGCGATGCCGCTGGCGTCTGCTGGCGTAGGGTTTAGCGTCACGCTGCTGATGCTCGTCGGCCTTTGGGGATTAATGTGCTACACCGCACTCCTGCTGGTTGAAGTGTATCAGCACGTTCCGGCGGACACCGGTCTGGGTACCCTCGCCCGGCGCTACCTTGGCCGCCCCGGCCAGTGGTTAACGGGGTTCAGTATGCTGTTCCTGATGTATGCCCTGACGGCGGCCTACATTAGCGGCGCCGGTGAACTGCTGGCGGCAAGCCTTAGCCAGTGGCTGTCCACTTCTATCTCCGCTACCTCCGGCGTGCTGCTCTTTACCGTTGTGGCGGGTGGGATTGTCTGCATCGGTACTCACATGGTCGATATGTTTAACCGCGTGCTGTTCAGCGCCAAAATCATTCTGCTGGTGGTAATGCTCGCCCTGATGATGCCGCATATCCACCACACCAACCTGCTCACGCTGCCGATTGAGAAAGGCCTGGCGCTTTCCGCTATCCCGGTCATCTTTACCTCGTTTGGCTTCCACGGCAGCGTACCGAGCATTGTCAGCTACATGAACGGCAATATTCGCAAGCTGCGCTGGGTGTTTATCGTCGGCAGCGCTATTCCTCTGGTGGCCTATATCTTCTGGCAACTCGCCACCCTCGGCGCCATTGACTCGCCAACCTTTACCGGGCTGATGGCGGAACATTCCGGGCTGAACGGCTTCCTGCAGGTGGTGCGTCAGGTGGTGGCCACCCCTCACGTTGAGCTGGCGATTCATCTGTTCGCCGACTTTGCGCTGGCGACGTCATTCCTCGGGGTTTCGCTGGGTTTATTCGACTACCTGGGCGATCTCTTTGCCCGCAACCGGAAAGCGTCTGGCCGCCTGCAAACCGGGCTGATGACGTTCCTGCCGCCGCTGGTATTTGCCCTGTTCTACCCGCAGGGGTTTGTGATGGCGCTGGGCTATGCGGGCGTTGCGCTGGCGGTGCTTGCCCTGCTGGTACCGTCGATGCTGGTGTGGCAAAGCCGCAAACAGCATGCGGAGGCAACGTGGCGCGTGACGGGCGGTAAGCCGCTGCTGGGGCTGGTCTTTGCCTGCGGGATCGCGGTGATTGTTATTCAGTTCCTGATTACCGTCGGCCTGCTGCCGGAAGTCGGTTAACGCTCTCGATATTCACGCGGGGCATTCGTCCCGCGTTCTTCATTTTTTCTGCTAATTCCCCGCTAAATCATCAGGATTTTGGACATAAAACCAGTAATTATGTAAGCAGAGTTAATATTGTAAATGCTAATTATTGTTATTATCATCTTAATTCCCATTATAAAATCGCTTCAGTTCAGATAAACAACATCATGAATCGCATTCCTTTTGGTTCTACTTTCGTTCGCCAGGCACTTGTTAATTCAAAATTATTAATCATTTCAACCTTCATTGTTGGGGCTCCGGCTTTCGCCGCCGACAAACCGAAGGAAGACACCTTAACCGTGGTCGCTACCGCTAACCCGGACGGCTCACCAACCAGCTATACCCAGGATGACTCCTCCATCGCCTCCCGCAGCAAAACGCCGCGCAGCGAAATCCCGCAGTCCGTTAGCGTGGTCACGCCGCAGGTGATTGACGACTACGCGGTGACCTCGGTCAATGACGCGATGAAGTTCGTCAGCGGCGTCACGCAGAGTAATACTCTCGGCGGCATCGAGGACGGTTTTGTCAAACGCGGGTTCGGCTCGAACAGCGATGGCTCCGTGTTTATTGACGGGGTGCGCAGCAACCAGGGCCTGGCGATGGATTCCAGCATCGACCATGTTGAGGTGCTGAAAGGCTCGGCCTCCCTGCTCTATGGCATCCTGAACCCTGGCGGCGTGATTAACCTCGTCAGCAAGAAACCGCAGTACAGCTGGAACACCCACGTCAGCGGCACCAGCAGCAGCAACGGCGGCGGGTCCGGCATGGTTGACGTCACCGGCCCGCTCGGCAACGGCTTCGCCTTCCGCCTGGTCGCCGAACGCCAGCATGAGGATTACTGGCGGAATTTCGGCACCGACGAACACACGCTGATTGCCCCGTCGCTCAGCTGGTACGGTGACAAAGCCTCTTTCAATATCAGCTACGTAGAATATAAGTTTGATATTCCGTACGACCGCGGCACGGCGTTTATCAACGGCAAACCGCTCAACATTCCTTACGACCGCCGCATTGACGATTACGCCAACCATGCCTGGGGCAAAAACAAACGCCTGACGACCAACTACTCGTACAAGCTGGATGACACCTGGGAAACGAACCTGAACTACGCCTGGATGCAGCGCCGCTACGACAGTAACGAAGTGCGTGCCACGGCGGTCGATTCTAACAGCGGCCTGGTTTCCCGTCGCGCGGATGCTAACCGTGGCTTTAACCACCAGACGGATTACGCGTCCTGGGACATCAGCGGCAGCCCTGAACTGCTGGGCATGACTCACGACATCACGCTGGGCGCGGATTACGAGCAAAACGAAACCTACAAGAAGTATTCGTACCGTGGGAAGGTGACGAAAACCTTCAATATGTATAACCCGGTGTACGGCGTCTCGCCGGTCACCAACGGCAGCACCTATAGCGATTCCAACAGCAACCTGCGCACTAATCTCTACAGCCGCTCCGTGTTTGCGAAAGACAGCATTCATCTGACCGACCAGTGGATTGCCGTATTGGGTGGCCGCCTGCAGCGCTATACCCAGACCTCCAGCGCCGGTTGGGTAAACCCGCAAACCACGCTGGAGGACCGGGGCAATGCCTTCCTGCCGCAGCTGGGCCTGGTGTACAAAATCGTGCCTGACGTGTCGCTGTACGGCAGCTACAGCAAGTCGTTCACCCCTTCCACGCAAACGGACGACAACGGCAACGTAGCGTCCACCGAAAAAGGGACGACATGGGAAGTGGGCGCGAAATGGCAGATGGCACCTCGCCTGACCAGCAGCCTGGCGCTCTACCGCATTGATGAAAAAGACATGTCGGTCTTTATCAACGGCGTGACCCGCAACATCCCGAAAGCGCGTTCTACAGGCGCGGAACTGGAGCTTAACGGCGAAATTGCACAGGACTGGAACCTGACGGCGAACTACAGCTATGACAAAACTGAGATCGTGGAAGATAACGTCAATCCGGTGAACGTCGGCAACCGCCTGGTAAATGCCCCGACGACCATGGGCGGACTTTACCTCAGCCACACCCTGCGTTTCTCCTGGCTGCCGGGTGAATTACGCCTGGGCGGCGGCGGGCGTTACGTCGGCAGCCGCGCGGGTGACCCGGAAAACAGCTTCACCATGCCGGCTTACACCGTGGCTGATGCGTTTGTGGCCTGGGACAGCAAGCTGCTGGGTAAAAATACCGAGCTGAAGCTGAACGTCAAAAACCTGTTCAACCGCGAGTACTATGAATCCAGTGCCGGTAACCTGCGCGTTATCGAAGGTGAACCGCGCACCGCTTATCTCTCCGCCAGCGTGGACTTCTGAGATGAAAAAGTCGCTGTTGCTCGCGGCCCTGCTGGCGCTTAGCGCCGGCAGTCAGGCCAAAACGATAACCGATATTCTGCAGCGTAAAGTTGAGGTGCCGGATAACCCGCAGCGCCTGGTCGTCGGCGAAAGCCGGATGATTTACACCCTCGCTTTGGTGGAGGACGGTAACCCGGCGAAGCGCGTCGTCGGCTGGCCTGCGGATCTGCAGCGTCTGGATCCGCAGACCTGGAACCGCTACACCGAAGCGTTCCCGGCTATCAAAGATATCCCGACTATCGGCAACAATAACTTCTCGCAGATAAGCGTGGAGAAGGTTATCGCCCTGCATCCAGACCTGGTGATTCTGCCGATCTACGCCAAAAAAGAGAGCAATCACGACAGCTTTCTTACCCAGCTGACGCAGGCGCACATTCCGGTGATTTACGTTGATTTCCGCGTCGATCAGCTGAATAACACCGTTCCCAGCCTGCGTATTCTGGGCGAAGCGCTAAACGACCAGCCGAAAACGGAAAAGTTTATCGCCTTCTATCAGCAGCACATGGCGAAAATTGCCCAACGCCTGGCTGAGGCTAAACCCGTGAAGCCGACGGTAATGTTGCAGCTGCATTTAGGGGATAAAAGCGACTGTTGCACCACCGTCGGGCGCGGCAACCTGGCGGATCTGCTGGCCTTTGCCGGTGGGGATAACATTGCCGTGAGCCGCTTCCCCGGCGTGTATGGCAAGATTTCCCCGGAAGCGCTGCTGACGGTGAACCCGGATATTTACATCGCCACCGGCAGCGCCGGGCCGGATCAAACAGACCGGTTGAAATTGGGGTCGGAAGTCACAGCCGTTCAGGCGCAGCAAAGCTTTACGCAGGTGCTTAGCCAGCAGAAAGTGATTTCTAACCTGAACGCTATCCAGAACGACAAAGCCTGGGCGGTCTGGCATAACTTCTACCTCTCGCCGTGGCATTTACTGGACGTTGAGTTCTTTGCCAAAACGTTCCATCCGCAGCTGTTTACGGATATGGACCCGCAGCAAACGCTGGACGAGATGAACCAGCAGTTCCTGGTGGTGAAAGAAACAGGCACTTACTGGACGAAACTGAAGTAATCTGTGTGCGGGTCAGCCGCTCTGGCCCGCCAATTTTACTAGTTGTATCTTTCATCCCTCAGGTAGACAGTAGTGAAAATCTGTTTCTTTCCATGAGGTGTCAATGACAGACTCGTCCCCCGCTCAGCCCACGCTTCATCTTCTCTGCGGCAAAATTGCTGCCGGTAAATCCACCCTGAGCGCAAAGCTGATGGAAACGCCCGATACTATTCTGGTCAGCGAAGACAGCTGGCTCGCGGCGCTTTACGGCGAGCAAATGCAAAGCGTGGCGGATTATGTCGCCTGCTCAGGCAAACTGAAAAAAGCGCTAACGCCGCATCTTGTTTCCCTGCTGAGGAACGGGCTTTCGGTGGTGCTCGATTTCCCGGCGAATACGCTGGCGAACCGCCAGTGGATGAAGTCGATTGCGGATGAAGCCGGGGCAGATAATCGCCTGCACTATCTGGACGTGCCCGATGACGTTTGCCGGGAGAGATTACGCGCCCGCAACAGCAGCGGAACTCATGATTTTGCCGCTACGGACGCGCAGTTTGATTTGATTACCCGCTACTTCGTTGCGCCCGATGAGCGCGAAGGGTTGACGATAATCCGCTACCCATAAGGTGACATTGTCACCTTTTAAAATTGACTAAAGGCTGTAACCCGGTTTTTTCAGCAGCGAATCCATCTCCGGCGCAATCTGCGTATCCCACACTTCGGCTTTCCAGTTCGCCTGATCGATCATTTTCAGCGCCACGGACAGCGACTCGTCCTTCGAGCCGAAGTGCTTTTTCAGCACATCACACATTTCGCTGGCCACGGCCTGTTTTTGCTCTTCGGTCAGCTCACGAGGGAAACATTTGATTTCGATATGCGGCACGGTGATTCTCCTTTTTGTTGTTGAACAGTAGTTTTACTGCTTTACAGGGGGATCGGGCAAGCGGCGAGTAAAAGAAAGGCCAGTTTCACTGGCCTTGAAGGGTTACTGGATTTTTCGCGCCGGCGCTTTTCTGACCGGCGCCTGTTCCGCTTTGTAATAGCTGGCGGTGCTGCGCGGCAGCGGCGCTTTGCCGCGAATCGCATCGGCAATTTTTTCACCGATCATAATGGTGGTGGCGTTCAGGTTGCCGGTAATGATCTGCGGCATGATGGAAGCATCCACCACGCGCAGCCCCTGCAGGCCGTGAACCCGGCCCTGCTCATCCACCACGGCCATGTCGTCGTGCCCCATTTTACAGCTGCCGCACGGGTGAAAAGCGGTTTCCGCATGGTTACGCACAAACTCATCCAGCTGTTCGTCCGTCTGGCAGTCAACGCCGGGGCTGATTTCGCGGCCACGGTATTTATCCAGGGCGGGCTGCTGCATGATCTCACGAGTAATACGAATCGCGTCGCGGAACTCCTGCCAGTCCTGTTCGTGAGACATATAGTTGAACAGAATACTCGGGTGCTCGTGAGGGTCGCGCGATTTCAGCTTCACGCGGCCCCGGCTTGGGGAACGCATAGAGCCGACGTGGCACTGGAAACCGTGCTCTTTCACCGCGTTTGAGCCGTTGTAGTTAATCGCCACCGGCAGGAAGTGATACTGAATATTAGGCCAGCTAAATTCTTCGCGGCTGCGGATAAAGCCCCCCGCTTCAAACTGGTTGCTCGCGCCTACGCCGGTGCCGTTGAACAGCCACTCTGCACCGATTTTTGGCTGGTTGTACCATTGCAGCGCCGGGTAAAGCGACACAGGTTCTTTGCATTCGTATTGCAGGTACATTTCCAGATGATCCTGCAGGTTTTCGCCCACGCCCGGCAGGTCATGAACAACAGGGATCTCAAGGCATGCCAGGAATTCTGCATCGCCCACCCCAGAGCGCTGCAGAATTTGTGGCGAAGCAATCGCGCCAGCGCTCAACAAAACTTCTTTGCGCGCTTTGGCCACGGAATGCACCGGGCTATCGTTCACCAGGTATTCCACGCCTATCGCACGCAAATTATCAAAGATAATGCGGTCAGTGGTTGCATGGGTCACGATGGTCAGGTTTTCCCGGCGCTTTGCTTCATCTAGATAACCACGGGCGGTACTGGCGCGGCGGCCTTTCGGCGTCACGGTACGGTCCATCGGGCCAAAGCCTTCCTGCTGATAGCCGTTCAGATCGTCCGTTCGCGGATAGCCCGCCTCAACGCCCGCTTCGATCATCGCGTGAAACAGCGGGTTGTTGCCCTGCTTCGGCGTCGTAACGGACACCGGGCCTTCGCCGCCGTGATAATCGTTGGGGCCGATATCGCGGGTTTCCGCTTTGCGGTAGTACGGCAGACAGTCCAGATAGCTCCAGTTCTCCAGGCCCGGCATCGATGCCCAGTTGTCGAGATCCATCGCGTTTCCACGAATGTAACACATGCCGTTGATCAGGGATGAGCCGCCGAGCCCTTTGCCTCGCCCGCACTCCATCCGGCGGTTGTTCATATACGGCTCAGGGTCGGTTTCATAGGCCCAGTTGTAGCGCTTGCCCTGCAGCGGGAACGCCAGTGCCGCGGGCATTTGGGTGCGGAAATCAAAGCGGTAGTCCGGGCCGCCTGCCTCAAGCAGCAGGACGGTGGTATCGGGATCTTCCGTTAAACGTGCAGCTAGAACATTACCTGCGGAACCCGCTCCAATAATGATGTAATCAAATTCCATTCATCCTCCTCAGGTGGGGTTAAAAGATTGAGTGATAGGTGCCCATCTCCAGTTGGATTGACTTAACTTGCGTATAGCTTTGCAGCGTCATCAGGCCATTTTCGCGACCAATGCCGGAATGCTTGTAGCCGCCCACCGGCATTTCCGCCGCCGACTCTCCCCAGGTATTAATCCAGCAAATCCCGGCCTCAAGCTGGTGAATTACGCGGTGCGCACGAGTGAGGTCGTTCGTGACTACGCCCGCCGCCAGGCCATAATCCGTGTCGTTAGCGCGGCGAATCACTTCCTCTTCTGATTCGTAGCTAAGGATCGACATTACCGGCCCGAAGATTTCTTCGCGGACGATAGTCATCTCATCCCGGCAGTCGGTGAACACCGTGGGCGCAACCCAGGCACCGTTATCAAACCCATCTCCGCGCAGCTTGTCGCCACCGCACAGCAGCGTCGCGCCTTCTTCACGGCCGGATTCGATGTAGCGCAGGACGTTTTCGCGGTGCGGGAAGCTGACCAGCGGCCCAAAGTTGGTGTGCGGGTCCATTACGTCACCGGCACGAATGCGGCCCACGCGCGCCACAATTTTCTGCTCAAACTCGGCTTTCAGCGCCGCAGGGATGAAAACGCGAGTACCGTTGGTACAGACCTGGCCGGAGCTGTAGAAGTTGGCCATCATCGCGATGTCCGCCGCCAGGTTGAGATCGGCGTCATCAAAGATAACCAGCGGAGATTTACCGCCCAGCTCCATCGTGACCTGTTTTAGCGTGGTACCGGCGGCATTCGCCATCACCTTTTTGCCGCTGGCTACGCCGCCGGTGAAGGAAACTTTGGCAATGCCAGGGTGTTCCGTCAGCAGTTGGCCCGTTTCTGCGCCAACGCCTGGTAGCACGCTAAAGACGCCGTCCGGCAGCCCGGCTTCGGTATAAATTTCTGCCAGCTTAAGTGCGGTAATCGGCGTCACTTCGCTCGGTTTGAAGATCATCGCGTTGCCAGCCGCCAGCGCAGGGGCAGACTTCCAAAGCGCAATCTGAATCGGATAATTCCATGCGCCGATCCCGGCCACAACGCCCAACGGCTCCCGGCGGGTGTAGACGAATGAGGTATCCCGCAGCGGGATCTGCTGGCCTTCCAAGGTAGTTGTCAGCCCGGCATAATATTCCAGCACGTCTGCACCAGTGACGATATCGACGGCGGAGGTTTCGCTGAAGGCTTTGCCAGTGTCTAGCGTTTCCAGCTCGGCCAGCTCATCGTTACGCTCGCGCAGAATGTCGACCGCGCGGCGCAAAATGCGTGCACGCTCAACGGGTGTTTTTGCTGCCCATATTTTCTGCCCTTTCTTCGCCGCAGCCACGGCGCGGTCAACGTCTTCCCGGCCAGCGGCCTGAACGACCGCCAGCACTTCGCCGTTAGCCGGGTTGATGGTTTCGAAAGTTTTACCGCTGAGCGCATTCACGTAAGCGCCGTCGATATAGAGCTTTTGTTCACCCAATCGGGACATGATTTCTCCTCGCTAAATTAGCTTTTCACCGCAATAAGATGCTGGTTGATGAATTGCGTGGTCAGTACGCTCGCCGCTTTGCGGTCAAACGGTTTGCCGCTTAGGGCCGCCCGCAGCCAAAGGCCGTCTATCAGCGCCGCGAGCCCATAGCCCGCCAGCCGGGCTTCCTCCTGCGGCAGCTCGCGCCTGAATTCGGCGGTGAGCGTGGATAACAGGCGGCGGCTGCTCACCTGCTGTAACCGGTAGAGCATCGGCTGGTGCATGCTGCTGGCCCAAAATGCCAGCCAGGCTTTCATCGCCGCGCTGTGCGTTTGTGTCTC
Source organism: Cedecea sp. Ae19-4 (assembly GCF_059801165.1). Classification (NCBI taxonomy): domain Bacteria; kingdom Pseudomonadati; phylum Pseudomonadota; class Gammaproteobacteria; order Enterobacterales; family Enterobacteriaceae; genus Cedecea; species Cedecea sp. Ae19-4. The sequence continues at coordinate 1,509,815 of NZ_JBCHWG010000001.1, forward strand.
GTCAAAATTTCCGTCCACGATGGCGCACAGCCGCCGTTCGGCAGAAGCGCCAGGTAAAGCTTTCAGTCGCCCCACCACCGCATCGCGGAGCTGGGCGGTGACGTCCCGCATGGTGGCCTCCAGCAGGCCGTTTTTATCCTGGAAGTAGTGGCTGATGATGCCGGTCGAGACCCCGGCCCGGCGGGCAATTTGCGCCACCGTGGCATCATGCATGCCGACCTCATTTATGGCGTTTAATGTGGCGTCGATGAGCTGTCTTCGCCTTATCGGCTGCATACCTTTTTTTGGCATCGCCCTGCTCCATTCATCAATAATTGTTATCTATTTAAGCGTTTATTGATTGAACGTTCAATATAAAATGTGTATTAATTGTTACGCAATGGCGTGAAAACAGAGAAACACTCGCGTTCCAGACAATAAGACAGAGGATTTTATTTGAATAAATTCAATGAATTAAATTTAATCATCAATGTAAGACCATAAATTGATTATGGAATTGTTAAAAAGCAATCTCACCTGCATTCACAAGAAAAACTTAACTGCTCATCTGAGTAGTCACCGTTACTTAACCTGAGGTAATCGATGACGAGTCCCGTTACTGCTCCTGCTACCAGTGAAAAAGACAAAATCAACCCGGTGGTGTTCTACACGTCCGCCGGGCTGATTTTGTGCTTTTCCCTGATGACCATTTTTTATAGCGATTTCTCCGCGAATCTGATTAGCCACACGCTAAGCTGGGTCTCCTCCCGCTTCGGCTGGTACTACCTGCTTGCCGCCACGCTCTACATCGTGTTTGTGGTGTTTATCGCCTGCTCGCGCTTCGGTTCTATAAAGCTCGGGCCGGAACAGTCCAAGCCCGAATTCAGCGTGCTGAGCTGGGCGGCGATGCTGTTTGCCGCCGGGATAGGCATCGACCTGATGTTCTTCTCCGTTGCAGAGCCGGTGACGCAATATATGCAGCCGCCGGAAGGTGCCGGACAAACCATTGAGGCGGCGCGCCAGGCGATGGTCTGGACGCTGTTCCACTACGGCCTGACCGGCTGGTCGATGTATGCGCTGATGGGCATCGCGCTGGGCTATTTCAGCTACCGCTATAATCTGCCGCTGACGATTCGCTCGGCGCTGTACCCGATCTTCGGCAAGAAAATTAATGGCCCGATTGGGCACACGGTGGATATCGCGGCAGTGATCGGCACGATTTTCGGTATTGCCACCACGCTGGGGATCGGCGTTGTGCAGCTGAACTACGGGCTGAGCGTGCTGTTTGACATCCCGGACAGCCTGGGGGCTAAAGCGGCATTGATCGTTCTGTCGGTGATTATCGCCACTATTTCGGTCACCTCCGGCGTGGATAAAGGTATTCGCGTGCTTTCCGAACTGAACGTGGCGCTGGCGCTGGGCCTGATCCTGTTCGTGCTGTTTATGGGCAATACCGAATTTCTGCTCAACGCGCTGGTGCTGAACGTGGGCGATTACATCAATCGCTTTATGGGCATGACGCTAAACAGCTTTGCGTTCGACCGCCCGGTGGAATGGATGAACAACTGGACCCTGTTCTTCTGGGCCTGGTGGGTGGCGTGGTCGCCGTTTGTCGGCCTGTTCCTGGCGCGTATTTCACGTGGCCGTACCATTCGTGAGTTCGTGTTAGGCACGCTGATTATTCCGTTTACCTTTACGCTGCTGTGGCTTTCGGTGTTCGGCAACAGCGCGCTGTACGAAATCATTCACGGCGACGGCACCTTTGCCCAGGAAGCGATGGCGCACCCGGAGCGCGGCTTCTACAGCCTGCTGGCGCAGTATCCAGGCTTCACCTTTAGCGCTTCGGTGGCGACGATCACCGGCCTGTTGTTCTACGTCACCTCGGCGGATTCCGGCGCGCTGGTGCTGGGGAACTTCACCTCTAAGCTGAAGGACATTAACAGCGATGCGCCCAACTGGCTGCGTATCTTCTGGTCCATTGCGATTGGCCTGCTGACAATGGGGATGCTGATGACTAACGGCATTTCCGCGCTGCAGAACATGACGGTGATTATGGGCCTGCCCTTCAGCTTCGTGATCTTCTTCGTGATGGCTGGGCTGTATAAATCGCTAAAAATTGAAGATTACCGCCGCGTTAGCGCCAGTCGCGACACCGCGCCGTATATGATGACCGCGCAGGATCGTCTTGGCTGGAAAAAACGCCTCTCCCGGCTGATGAACTACCCCGGCACGCGTTATACGCAGAAGATGATGGATACCGTTTGCTACCCGGCGATGGAAGAGGTTTCTCAGGAACTGGAACTGCGCGGCGCGAAGGTCGAACTTTCCGTTGAGCCACCGCTGCCGGATGAGAAGCTGGGGCACCTTGAACTGCGGGTGCATATGGGCGACGAACAAAACTTTGTCTACCAGATTTGGCCGCAGAAGTATTCGGTGCCGGGCTTTACCTACCGCGCCCGCAGCGGGAAGTCGACCTATTACCGGCTGGAAACTTTCCTGCTGGAAGGCAGCCAGGGCAATGACCTGATGGACTACAGCAAAGAACAGGTGATCATCGACATTCTCGATCAGTACGAACGCCACCTGAACTTTATCCACCTGCACCGCGAGGCGCCGGGGAACAGTATCACGTTCCCGAACGTGTAGGGGTTAGCACATCTTCTTATACGCGGCGGGCGTGATGCCCATTCGGCGCACAAACGCCCGCCGCAGCGTATCCACTCCGGAAAACCCGCTGGCGGCGGGTATCGCTTTTACCGGCAGCTCGCCGGACTCCAGCAGCTGCCTCGCCTTTGCCACTTTTTCGGCCTCCAGCCACTCGCCCGGCGTGATCTGTATTTCCTGATGAAACAGGCGCGTTAAATGCCGCACGCTGAGGTGAATATGTGCCGCCATCTGCTGGACCGTGGTCACCTCCGCTATGTTGGCGAGGGTCCAGCGCTGGAGATCCTGCAGCGCGCTGCGGCCGCTGAGCGAGGTCTTTTGCTCGCGGATGAAGTGGTTCTGGTTTACTGGCCGCTTGAAGAACATCACCAGATTAGCCGCTACGTCCTGCGCGACTTCCCGGCCCAGATCCTCTTCCACCAGCCTTAACGCGAGATCCAGCCCGGATGTCACGCCTGCCGCCGTGCGTAACGCCCCATCCATGATGTACAGCGCGTCGGCGCTGACTTCCGTTTCGGGGTAACGGGCGGCTAAAAGCGATGCAGCTGACCAGTGGGTAGTGACTTTCCTGCCTTTTAATAAGCCCGTTTGTGCCAATAAAAGTGCGCCGGTACAGACGGAGCCAAAGCGGCGGCTCTGGGTACAAAGCGCGATCATTTTTTTGCCCTGTTCGGCGCTAAGCGTTCTGCCTGCCGCATCCGGCGCACCGGCGACCAGAAATGTGGTTTCCCGCCCGCCCGCCGCGCTTTCCAGCACATCGTCAGCCAGCAGTTTAACCCCGGATGAAGCGACAATTGTCGGGGCTTCCAGCGCAACAATTCGTGAGTGATAAACCTCGCGGCACAGCACGCGGTTTGCTTCGGCAAACACGTCCAGCGGCCCGGAAACATCCAACAGTTGAACGCCCGGCACCGCCAGGATCAGGATTTGATGCGCCATTGTCTTCTCCACGTCGCGAACTGCGGCATAAGTCTTAAATCGTCGTTATGCGACTATTCAAGACATTTCAACGGAGGCCTATGCTACTCCAACACCAACATGAGGAGAAAGAGATGAGCTTAAAAATTAACGGCATCGCCATGCCTGACACCAAAATGGCGCGGGAAGCTACCCAACTGGTCCGCGACACCGAATCAGATTTACTTTTCCACCACTCCAGCCGGGTTTACTACTGGGCGGCGCTGGCCGGGCAGCGACGTGAACTTAAGGTTGATCATGAGCTGCTGTACATCGGCTGTATGTTCCACGATATGGGGCTGACCCACGAACACTGCAGCTGCGACAGGCGCTTCGAAGTGGACGGCGCGTTTGCCGCACAGGATTTTATGCGTCAGTACGGCGTTAGCCAGGCGGATATCGACAAAGTGTGGACGGCGATTGCCCTGCACACGACACCGGGTATTCCTGAGTTTATGGCGCCGGAAATTGCGCTGGTCACGGCTGGCGTGGAAATGGATGTGCTTGGGATTGATTACGACAAATTCAGCGCGGAACATCGCGAGCAGGTGGTGAAACTACATCCTCGCCCTGCGGCATTCAAGGAAGAAATTATTCAGGCATTTTACGACGGGATTAAAAACAAACCAGCCACCACGTTTGGTAACGTGAAGGCCGATGTCATTCGGGATAAAGAGCCTGCGTTCGAGCCGCTGAACTTCTGCAGTATTATTCGCGCTTCCCGCTGGGCGGGTTAAGCAACGTCAGGCGGGTGGCTTAGGGGTCACCTGCCCTGCACGGCGGCAAGCGAATCAAGCCCGGTGCCAGGCTGCGGATCGTGAGCAAAAGCGCCAATAACCATAAGAGAAAGGATAATTGCCAGAAAGATGTTTTTCATAACCTGTATTAACCGCTGAGCCGCCTGATGAGAACCGCCGATATGCTAAAAGAAAAAGGCTCAAATTGATAAAGGAAATTTTCAAAGTAACGTCAATTTTTGAATATTCCTCATATTATTCGGCCTTTTACCCTTGCATTGGTTTTGAAACAAGATATATCCGCTATCTACGCGCGTACCGTTGCTATTTTATTTCGAGTTTTGGGGTGTAACTTTACGATCCAGGCGGATCGCCGCAGCGCGCTGGCACGAACTGCGGCGTCAAAGTGGACAGGTCAGGCTGGTTTTATCACGCCAATCCGTACCAGCATCGCCGAAAACTCTTCGAGACTGATGCCATGGCGCGGATGGTCGAAACGCAAATTGAAGTTTTTCTGGAGCAGATCATAAACGTCTTGTGCACGGGTAAAGACCGGTGCGTTTTCCCCGGCGCTGTAGAGCGTATTTTTTTCGCCATTGGCCTTGTACAAACTCAGCGTCAGGCAGTGACGGAAGTGCGACTGCGGCCACGTTGCCACGTAGTGGTTCCCGGCTTCGTAATCAGAGTCGTACTGCGGTTCGAGGCTAAAACGATACAGGTTAATCACCTTGTCGGCGTCATGGAATTTCAGCAGCCAGTCGTGGTCAACACGTTCGAAACTGTACACGCCATGCGTCGTCTGCTGCATTTCACCGGCCACCAGACGAACCGGTTCAGGCAGCGTTTTACCGCCGAAGCCGACGTCAGCGATCCAGTCCTGGCCGTCGACGGTCACTTTCGTGAGGCGATGCGTCCTCGCGGGCATCTGCGGCGGGTTGGCCAGCAGCACGCGGGCCGCTAAGTTCTCCACCTCAAAGCCAAGCTCGGCGAGAACATTGCGAAACAGGCCATTTTGCTCAAAACACCAGCCGCCGCGCCCGGCCACGACCAGCTTTTCAAAGACGCTTTCGTCGTCGATATGGAGCGTTCTGCCGAGCAAAACGTCCAGATTCTCAAACGGAATAGTGCAGGCGTGCGCCAGATGCAGCGCACGTAACGTTTCTACGGTGGCGCTGCGCGGCCCGTGATAGTTAATACGGTCGAAATAAAGCCCCAAATCTACTGCCATTTTGCTGATTCCCTGCTGCGAATGAATGGCCTCACTATAAATGCGGAGGCCGGCAGGCAGATGATCGTTCGTGCTTTAAAGCATGCCGTTTCTGCCCAACACTTTATTGAGCTGCGGCAGCGCACGAACCTGATTCGCCACGGCGGCGAGCTTAGGCGTGTGTTGGTCAAACCAGGCCTGCCGGGGCCGCCAGCGGGTCATCGCCGGCAGATACAAATCCAGCAGCGTCAGCCGTTCGCCAAAAATATAGGGGCCAGCACCGAGCTGCGTTTCAAACCACAGCCACAGCGACTCGCGGTAGCGGTAAAGGTTTTCGGTGAGGACCGTGGCCTCTTCTTCTACCCAGCGTTCACCGTAATCGCCGTAGGTGAAGGTGGGATAAACGTTGGCCACAATCCAGATAAGCAGGCGGTAAAACTGCTGCCGCTCAGGCGTGCCAATGGGCGGGGCATACTGCGGGTGACGATCGAGGATCCAGAGCGCGATGGCCGCGCTTTCGGTCAGCACCTCTCCGTTTTCCAGCACAAGGGTTGGCACCTGCGCCAGCGGATTAATCTCCAGCAGCCGATCCCGCATTGGCCCCGCTGTATCAAACCCATCAACGTCGATGAATTTGTAAGGTTCCTCAACCAGCGTTAGCATCAATTCAGTAATGGCCGACCCAAAACTCGACACGCCATACAGTTTGTACATAAGTTTCTCCCGGCTTTCGCGTTATGTGTAGAATAGCCGCCCTACCAGCGTCTGCGAGAAGGAAGCCTGCAATGAAAGCGAAATCTGTGACACTGTACGATGTTGCCGAGCTGGCAGGCGTGTCGTATCAAACCGTTTCGCGAGTGATCAACCAGGCTTCGCACGTTTCGGCGAAAACGCGGCAAAAAGTTGAAGCCGCGATGAAAGCGCTGAACTATGTCCCTAATCGCGTGGCGCAGCAGCTGGCGGGGAAACTCAGCCAGACGCTTGGCCTGGCGACCACCACCCTTTCCCTGCATGCCCCTTCGCAGATTGCGGCGGCGATAAAATCCAAAGCCGGTGAGCTGCAGTTCAACGTAATGATTTCGATGGTTGAACAGCCCGGTGTGGACGCGGCCTGCGCCGCCGTGAATAGCCTGCTTGCCCAGCGCGTTGACGGGCTGATTGTGAACATTCCGCTGGAAGCGGCGGAGGTGGCAGCCGTGCAGGCGGCCTGCGGCGATGTTCCCGTGTTGTTCCTTGATGTTTCGCCGGAGGTTTCGGCTAATCATATTGTTACCGACGCCGCTTCAGGCGCCGATCTTGCTGTGGAACATCTGGTCACACTGGGGCATCGCCATATTGCCTTGCTTGCTGGCCCTGAAAACTCGGTCTCAGCCCGGCTGCGGCTTGAAGGCTGGCAGCGAACGCTAGCGGAGCATCAGCTTGCGCCTGCGGCCTTTCTGCGTGGGGACTGGAGTTCTCTGTCAGGCTACCAGCAGGTTAGCCAGCTTTTACGCGACGGGCAGAAGCCGACGGCAATTCTTGTGGCTAACGATCAAATGGCGCTGGGCACCCTGCGTGCCATTCGCGAAGCCGGGTTCGTGGTGCCGCAGGACATTTCCGTTATTGGTTTTGATGACACCGAAGATAGCGCCTGTTTTCTTCCCCCGTTGACGACCATCCGGCAGGACTTCCGGCTGCTAGGCGAAGCCAGCGTGAACGGCATGGTGGCGCTTATTCATCAGGGCGGTGAATTAGCGGCGCTGCAGCCTGTCAGCCTCGTAGAACGCAAAACGACAGCCGCACCGGGTAGCCTGATCCAGCCCACGGCGGCACAGCTGGCCGATGAGCTTTCCCGCCTCGCGCAGCAGATTTCGCGCCTGAAATAAAACCGGGGTTCTTTGTGAGGCCCATCACCGAATACGGCGTGATGGCTTTACTCCTGAATAACTCACGCTAAATTGTGAGCGAATAACAATCACCTCATAGGTGCATCACTATGACCAATATTTCACCTTCGCTCCATGCCACGCTGGCCCGCCGCGACTGGGAATCCCTCGGCGTGACCCAGCTTAACTCGCTGGCAGCTCATCCCCCGTTTTCCAGCTGGCGTTCGCTGGAAGATGCCAGGGATGATAAGTGCTCACCGTCGAGGCGATCCCTTAACGGTGAATGGGCGTTTAGCTATTTCCCTCGCCCCGAAGCGGTGCCGGAGGGCTGGCTCAGCGAAGACCTTCCTGAAGCCGACGCTATTCTCGTCCCGTCGAACTGGCAAATGCTGGGCTACGATGCGCCTGTTTATACCAACATCACCTACCCGATTCCGGTCAACCCGCCTTTTGTACCGCAAGACAATCCCACCGGTTGTTACTCGCTCACATTTGAAGTCGATGAAACCTGGCTGACGAGCGGGCAAACGAGGATTATTTTTGATGGCGTAAACTCCTCCTTTCATCTGTGGTGCAACGGCGTGTGGATCGGCTACGCCCAGGACAGCCGTCTGCCCTCCGAATTTGATCTCAGCGCCGGGCTAAAACCCGGCTGCAACCGTATTGCGGTGATGGTGCTTCGCTGGAGCGACGGCACGTATCTGGAAGATCAGGATATGTGGCGCATGAGCGGTATTTTCCGCGATGTTTCGCTGCTGCATAAGCCGGAAACTCGCCTTGCCGACGTGCAGTTGCAGACCGATATTAACGAAGATTTTTCACGCGGCGAGCTGCGGGCGTTAGTCAAACTTGAAGGTCAGAACATCAGCGCCTGCGAAGTGCTGGTACAGCTCTGGCGCGGCGAGACATTGCTGGCGGCGAAACAGCAGGCTATCGGCAGTGAGATTATTGACGAACGCGGGGCTTATCACGACCGCACTACCCTGCATCTGCCGGTTGAACAGCCGCTGTTGTGGAGCGCGGAAGTGCCGAATCTCTATCGCGCCGTGGTTGTCCTGCAGCAAGACAATGCGCTTATCGAAGCCGAAAGCTATGACGTTGGCTTCCGTAAAGTGGAGATTACCGGCGGGCTGCTGAAGCTCAACGGCAAACCGCTGCTTTTGCGCGGCACTAACCGGCACGAGCATCACCCGGTCAACGGCCAGGTGATGGAGGAAGAAACAATGCGGCGCGATATCCTGCTGATGAAGCAGAATAACTTCAACGCCGTGCGCTGCTCGCATTATCCCAATCACCCGCTGTGGTACAGGCTGTGCGACTTTTACGGCCTTTATGTTGTGGATGAAGCCAATATTGAAACCCACGGCATGGTGCCGATGAACCGCCTGAGCGACGATCCGACGTGGCTGCCAGCAATGGTCGAGCGCGTGACGCGCATGGTGCAGCGCGATCGCAATCATCCGTCCATTATCATTTGGTCGCTCGGCAACGAGTCCGGGCATGGCAGCAATCACGATGCCCTCTACCGCTGGATAAAATCCAACGATCCCACGCGGCCAGTGCAGTATGAAGGCGGCGGCGCGGACACGGCGGCCACCGACATTATCTGCCCGATGTATGCCCGGGTGGATCAGGATCAGCCCTTCCCGCAGGTGCCAAAGTGGTCGATAAAGAAATGGCTGGGGCTGCCTGAAGAAAGCCGCCCGCTGATTCTGTGCGAATACGCCCACGCGATGGGCAACAGCCTGGGCGGGTTCAGTAAATACTGGGAGGCATTTCGCCAGCATCCACGGCTGCAGGGAGGTTTTGTCTGGGACTGGGTCGATCAGTCGCTGATGAAACATGATGAAAGCGGCCAGCCCTGGGCCGCCTACGGCGGTGATTTTGGCGACACGCCAAACGATCGGCAGTTCTGCATGAACGGCCTGGTCTTCGCCGACCGCACGCCGCATCCGGCGCTGCATGAAGCGAAACATGCGCAGCAGTTCTTCCAGTTCCGCCTGTTGGCGGACAACGGACTGGAAGTTACCAGCGAGTACCTGTTCCGCCATAGTGATAACGAACGGCTGGTCTGGACGCTGAAACTCGAGGGTGAAGTGCTCGCCAGCGGTGAACTGGCGCTGGACCTGGCCCCAGAACAAACCCGCGTGCTTCAGCTTCCGCTGCCGGAGATTACGCGCCCCGGTGCTGTCTGGCTCAATGTCGACGTACGGCAGGTACAAGCCACCTCATGGAGTGAGGCCGGGCATTGTTGCGCTCGTGTTCAGTGGCAGTTGCCGTCCACGTTAGTCCGGCCCACAACTCTCCCCGGCGGTTCAGCGCCGTTGCTGCAAATGGACGACAGGCACGCCGATGTGTTCCACGGCGATCAGCACTGGCGCTTTGAGCGTAGAAGCGGCCTGCTTTGCCAGTGGTTTAGCCATCAGCAGCCTACGCTTCTCCGGCCGCTACAGGATAATTTCACACGGGCACCGCTGGATAATGACATCGGCATCAGCGAGGCCGCACATATCGATCCTAATGCCTGGGTGGAGCGCTGGAAGGCCGCAGGCATGTACGACCTGACGCCGGAACTGCTGAGTTTCGACGTTGACTGGCTGGGCAACGCGGTGCTGGTTCGCACCGTCCACAGCTGGCAGGGTAACGGTAAAACGCTGTTTATCAGCCGCAAAAGCTATCTCATCGACAGCGAGGGCGTGCTGCATATTACGGTGGATGTGGACATTGCCTTCGGCACGCCAGCCCCGGCGCGCATTGGCCTTTGCTGTCAGCTCGCGGATATTGAATCTGAGGTGAACTGGTTTGGCCGCGGCCCGCACGAGAACTATCCCGACCGCAAAAGCTCAGCGCTGATGGACCGTTGGACGCTGCCGCTGGCGGACATGTACACGCCCTACGTTTTCCCGAGTGAAAATGGTCTGCGCTGCGATACCTCGTCGCTTGAATACGGCAGCCACCGCTGGCGTGGGGCGTTTCACTTCAATCTCAGCCGCTACGGCCAGAAACAGCTGCAGGAAGCCACGCACCGGCATTTATTGAAAGAAGAAGAAGGCAGTTGGCTGAATATAGACGGCTATCATATGGGCGTGGGCGGGGACGATTCCTGGAGCCCGAGCGTCTCGCCGGAGTTTCTGCTCTCCGGGTCGCATTATCACTACGCGGTTAGCTGGCAGAAAAAGTAGTCGAAAAGGCCGCCTGTTGTGCAGGCGGTCTTTACGCGTTCACATAACCACGAAGAGGGAAAAACCACGCTTTTCCCCTCTTCGTCAGCAACGTTAACGTGCCAGCCAGCCGCCGTCGACGGCAATGGTGTAGCCGTTCACGTAGTCTGACGCCGGTGACGCCAGGAACACAACCGGCCCCATCAGATCCGATGGGAGCCCCCAGCGCCCGGCCGGGATGCGATCCAGAATCTCACTACTGCGATCCGCATCCGCTCTTAACTGCGCGGTGTTGTTGGTGGACATATAGCCCGGCGCAATCGCATTGACGTTGATATTGTGTTTCGCCCATTCGTTCGCCATCAGGCGGGTGACGCCCATGACGCCGCTTTTGGACGCGGTATAAGAAGGCACGCGGATCCCGCCCTGGAAAGAGAGCATCGACGCAATATTGATGATTTTCCCCCCGCTTTTCTGCTTAATAAACTGCTTCGCCACCGTCTGAGAAAGGAAGAAAACCGTTTTGAGGTTCACGTTCATCACGTCGTCCCAGTCCTGCTCCGAAAACGCAAGGGCATCCTGGCGGCGAATAATCCCGGCATTGTTCACCAGAATATCTATCCGCCCAAAAACGGCGGCGGCGTCATCGGCCACGTTTTGCAGATTCTCATAGCGGCTCAGGTCGGCGGAGATATTCACAAAACGCCGTCCCAGCGCTTCAATTTGCTGGCGGGTTTCCGCCGGTTCTGCAATGTTAACGCCAATAATATCGCAGCCCGCCTGCGCCAGGCCAACCGCCATGCCCTGCCCCAGCCCGGTATTACAGCCGGTCACCAGCGCCACTTTTCCTGTTAATGCAAACTGTTCTAAAACCATTGTGTTCTCCTTGTGAGCGCTAGCGATTCAGCGGATATCTTTCATGGCAATGTGATCCATGTCGTCGAAGGTTAAATTTTCGCCGATCATGCCCCAAATAAAGGTGTAGCGTTTGGTTCCGACGCCCGAGTGAATGGACCAGCTCGGCGAGATCACCGCCTGCTCGTTGTGCAGGACGACGTGTCGAGTTTCCTGAGGTTTGCCCATCATGTGGAAGATGATGGTGTCTTCGTCCATGTCGAAGTAGAAGTAGACTTCCATGCGGCGTTCATGGGTGTGGGTGGGCATTGAATTCCAGTTACTGCCCTCTTCAAGCCGGGTCATGCCCATGCTGAGCTGGCAGGTGTCGAGTATCTCCGGCACCAGATACTTGCGAATGGTGCGCTTATTGCAGCTTTCCAGGCTGCCTAACGGCGCGGCCACCGTATCTGCGGCGGTAATGGTTCTTGTTGGATACGCGTGGTGGGCTGGCGCGCTGTTGTAGTAGAGTTTGGCGGGTGTTGCGCTGTCGACGCTTGCGAACGCCACATGCCTGGCGCCTTTCCCGATATACATCGCTTCTTCTTTTTCTACGCGGTATTCGGTGCCATCGACGGTAATCACGGCGGCCCCGCCTATATTAATCAGCCCCAGCTCACGGCGTTCGAGGAAATAGTTCACGCCGAACTGCTTACCGACTTCTTCGCCAATTGAAACGCTTTTATTTACCGGCATAATGCCGCCAATCACGATGCGATCAATATGGCTGTAGACCATCGTGTATTTATCGGCTTCGAAAATCTTTTCAACTAAAAACTCTTTTCTAATCCCGGCGGTGTCCAGCGTTTTAGCGTGATCGCTGTGAATACTTTGTCTGATATCCATACATGACTCCTTAGTCTATATTTAATTTAACGCGAGTAAGTCCCTGGCGGGTATATGCCATAAAGGGAATAAGTTATTTAATCTGAATCTCAGGTATATATTTAGCTAAACAATTAAGGTGCGGGTTGTCTGGTGACAACAACCTCCTGGTTGGTCTTGCCTTTTTTAGCCTGCTTTGCCCAAAGCGCGGTCAGAATCGGGACCAGGAGAGAAGTGACAATCACGCTGGTGGCCACCAGGGCGGTAGCTGCCGGTGCCGCTGGCGCAAATTCTGGCACCATCTGAGCAATTAATACCGGCGTAGCCACGGCGGCACCCGCCGTACTTGAGGCCGCTATGCCTGCCGTGCCATCGCCGCCGCCGATGAATTTATCCGCAAGAATCAGTGGGATCCCGGTGACCACAATAACCACGAGACCCAGCAGGATCCCGGCAAGGCCGGTTTCGAAAATGACCTGCAGCTTAATGGTATTGCCGAGCGCAAAGGCGAAGAACGGAATCAGCGTTTGTACCGCGCCACCGAACATTTTACGCAGATCGGGATCAAGGTTACCCAGCACAAATCCTACCAGGAAAGGCAGCACGGCCCCGACAAACAGCTGCGGCTCGAAGGAGGCAATCCCGGCGGTGCCCAGTATCACCATTGTCATCAGCGGCCCGGACTCCAGCGACATCAGGACAAAGGCTCCGGCCTCTTCTTTGGAGCCGTACTGATTCATCAGCGCGGCATATAGCCCGCCGTTGGTCATGTCCATCGCCGCCACCAGCGCCAGGGTGGAGATACCTGCAAAGAGGCCGGCTTCAACGCCGCTCAGCGGCAGAAACGACCCGACGGCCATGGCGACAACCCAGGCGGTAGCAATCTTGGTCACCACCAGTACGCCGGATTTTTTCAGCATCGTCCCCGTGGCTTTGAGCTCAATCGACGCCCCCATACAAAAGAACCAAACGGCAAGGATCGGCACCGTGCCGGTAATCAACCCGTTGGTAAATGAGCCAAGGTATTTGCCGGTGCCCGGAGCAAAGGTGTTACACAGGGCACCTAAAAATAGCGGCACCAGCATTAATCCCCCGGGGATTTTATCTATTGCCTTCTTAATTTGCATATCTGTTTCCTCGATGAAAGAGTTAATCAATGGATTTTTTATTGCAAAACCCCAGACGTAAACCTCCGAGAATAATCCTCGGATAATTTATGACCTGGTTAATACAGGTTTACTATTTAATTATGGGGCTGGACTTCAGGCCAAAGTTTAATGCATTTGATATTCTCTCAGTGGTTGCCAGCAAATGGCTTAAATACTCTTCTTTTTTACCATTGGTGAATTGTGAAACCATGCCCGTTAACCCGATGGCGCAAAGTACATTGCCTTTGACGTCAAATACCGGGGCGGAAATACAGCGAATTTCATTGATATTCTCGCCATCGTCGTAGGCCCAGCCCTGCTGTTTCACCAGGGCGAGATGCGCTATAAAGTGCGCCTTGTCGGTGATGGTAGACTCTGTTTTCTTCACGAAAGTGGCCTTCGCCAGAATCTGTTCAACCTGCTCGATGGGCCGCCAGGCCAGCAGGATTTTCCCCAATGTGGTACTGTGCAGCCGAATGCGCTTCCCTTCCCAGGAGGTTAAAATAATCGCCTGTGGCGACTGAATTTTGCTAAGGAAAAAGGCTTCATCACCTTCCATAATGCCCTGGTGGCAGGTCAGCCCGGTGAGTTCGACCAGCTCATGCAGGTAAGGAATGGCCTCGAGACGAATATCCAGCCCGCTTGCCGCCAGGCCCCCCAGCTCAAACAGATGCAGCCCGAGAGCGTAACGCCCGTCAACGCGCAGACGGAGCAGGTGCGTGGCGGACAGCACCTCCAGCAAATGGTGGGTGCTGCTTTTCGGGATAGCCAGTTGGGTACTGATTTCGCTAAAACTGGCGCTGCCTTTTTCCGCAATAAAATCAAGAATAGCCACCAGTCTGACGGCTGCCGGCGCTTTACTCTCTTTTAAATTCTCGGGAATATGCATATTTATTTCCATTTAGCGATTCGTTTTATATATAGAACGCTTTTTGTTTTATATATCGAACCTATTTCATAACGTGTTTTACGCTGCTTTTGTTTCATATATAGAACCTAGAGATTCATATGTGAAACGATATACAAAAATTAGCCTAAAAAACGTTATGTGATGCAACTTATTATTCTTGCCTGTTATTTATAACTTAAATGCGTGAAGCGGATCACAGTTCGCTATTTTACTGATATCTTTGTCTCCCGAGGGTGGCTATTTAATAAAAAAGACGTTCCCTCCCGCATTGAATAAAGGATGTTATATGATTGTTGGAAATATTAATGAATTAGGTTTGAATCCGTGGCTGCCGCCGAAAATAACCGAGGCATTGGATTATGTTTTGCAGAACATCAACGCTGAGTCTCATGCAGGGAAATACAATGTTGCGGGAGAGAACGTGTGGGTGATGGTCATGGAAGGGAATACCCGGTTAGCCGCTGAAGCCCTCCCGGAATATCATGAGAAATACCTTGACGTGCAAATTGTTTTGGCCGGACAGGAAGGTATGGCGTTTAGCCTCAAACCGCCGCATACGGAAGTCATGGAAGATAAACTGGTGGGGAGTGATATTGCTTTTATTAGAACACCGGATGATGAAACTATGATTACTATGAATGCCGGGGACTTTATTATTTTCTATCCCGGCGAAGTACACAAGCCACTCTGCATGCTTAATGGCAATGCCGCTGCAGTCAAAAAAGCGGTCATTAAAATAGCGAAAAATTATTTGTAATATGCCCCGGACATTCTGTCCCATGCAATGTCCGGGGGAATGAAATTAACGCGTCAGGCTAAAGCTTTCGTCAATAAGGGCCAGGATTAATTCATCTGGTACCTTGTCAATTAATACCGTGACCCAATGCTCTTTGTTCATGTGATATGCCGGTAAAATTCCCGGCTGCATTCTCAGCGAGCCCACGGCGCCAGGCATCACTTTGACGTTGAGAATATCGACGACTTCATCGCTTTCCAGCCCCAGCTTTGCGGCGGAAATACTCAGCACCACGCCAAACCATTTCCGCTTGTAGCGATGGCGCAGCACGGCGTAGTCCTTAAACTTGTCCCACGGGTAGTCGGGCTCAACCTGATACCGGTCAAATACCACAGTGAACAGCGCTTCTTGTTGCATTGTTTTTCCTTCACGGCGTAGCCCGGAAACCTTATCCGGGCTCGCGGCTAGTATAACCACAATTATTCGCAGCCGGTGCCAGGGTTAACTTTTTGCGGTGAGCGTTTTCTTGTCCGGGCTTATCACCAGCCAGACGGAGAAACAAACAATGACAGCCCCGATGATAAACGCTTCGCTAATGGTTTCATGCAAAATGAGGTAGCCCCACAACACGCCGAACGGGGGAATGAGAAAAGTCACCGTGAGGCTGCGTAACGGCCCGATATCGGCAATTAAGCGGAAGTAAAAAATATAGGCCACGGCGGTACAGAGGATCCCCAGACCCAGCACGCTGAGCCAGACATCGCCCTGCAGCCAGTTTATTGCCGGACCGGTCGCCACGCTCCAGGTAAAGAACGGTAACAGGAAAAGCGTGGCCCCGATTTGGCTGCCGAAGGCGACGATTTTAGGGTCAAGCCCGCCTTTATTGGAGATCCAGCGGCGGGTTAAAAAGCCTGCCACACCGTAGCAACTCGTGGCCACCAGGCAGGCGATAATTCCGGCGATCTTCTCCCCGCTGGAATGCGCATCCCCGACCGATGTAATCACCATTATCCCTGCCAGGCCCAGCACTACGCCCAGCCATTTTCGCGCCGTTAATTTCTCACTAAAGAAGGAGAAGCCAATAATGGCGCCCATAAGCGGCGTGGTGGCGTTTAAAATGGCGGAGTATCCGGCAGGTAACCATTTTGCGGCGAGACAATACATAAAAAAGGGCAGCCCGGAGTTAATTGCGCCCAGAATAAGCGCCGAACGGAATTTCCCCTCAAAGCGGAAGGATGATCTCAGGGTGAAAAGAATCACCGCCAGCCCTGTACAGCCAAAAAACACCCTTAAAAAGGCCGTATTTACCGCCCCGAACTCTGGTGCCGCTATTTTCATAAAAAGGAAGCTGGCTCCCCACACCGCGGCAAGAAATAACAGCCGGATATAATCTGACACACGCATGCCTTCACCCTTCCCCATAAAATAAACGGTTGTTTATTATTTTGCTGGCTGAAACCCATTCAGCCAGCAAAACTTTAAACGAGCATCCGCGAAAGAAAAACCGTTTTCTGTTTGGGGAGAATTAGTTAGCAAGATTTAGGGGAAAGCAGACGACCCGCCAAACTCGAGATAAATTTTTGCCAGATTCTGGAGCTGGTTGAAGCGGTTTTCATCCAGCAATAGCTCTGCCTGGCGGCGTTTCTCTTGGGCATCTAGCCAGAATGAGATACGCGCGGCGCCCTGGCGGTAACGTACCTCATTCAAGCGCTCAGACTTACGCGCAAGATCCAGCCCCTCCCGGAGTCTTATCTCCTGAGCCAGAAGCTGATCGCGCAGGGAGAGTTCGTCTTCAAGGCTGCTCATCGCCTTATAAAGCGACTGTTTAAACGCCAGCACCCGCTGTTCGTAATCGTTACGGGCAATTTTCACCTCCACGCCCCGCTGCCGCCATTCCAGGAACGGCAGCGTCAGACTTGCGCCAACGGAAGCGATGGGATTATGCAGCACGTTTAGCAGCGAGCTACTGCCGGAACCAAGCGATCCCGTCAGGGTGAATGCGGGATAGTATTCGGTGCGCCGTATATCAACATTGGCCAGGGCTTCACGCACCCGCCACTCTTGCGCGCTGATATCGGGCCGATGCATCAGTACGCTGGCAGGAATGTTCGCGTTAACCTGCGGCAGAGGGCCGTCGGGCAGTTTTGTAGGCTCAACCACTGAGCTGCCCGGAGCGGTACCCAGCAAAACGGCCTGCTGATTCAGAACCTGCAGGCGCTCTCGCTGCAATCCAGTGAGCCGATTTTCCTGCGCGAGTAAACTTTGCTGCGCGTCCACAACATCCAGCGCGGAAGCACCTCCTGCACGATAACGAGCCCCGGCGAGGCGAAGCGTTTCTTTTGCATAGCCGATGCTCTGCAGGAGGACATTGATTTGTTGGTTCACAAAGCCAATGCGCCAGTAATTATTGCTGGCCTCTGAAAGCAGCGTCAGGCGTGCGGCGCGTAAATCTTCTTCGCTGGCATGAGTTGCCCACTCCGCCGCATCGCGCTGGCGGGCTATTTTGCCCCAGAGATCAAGCTCATAGCTGGTACTGAGACTCGCGGCGCTGCTTTTTGTCCAGCCTGACGAGTTATTGAGCTGATTTTTCCCGTCTACGCCCAGTGAACCTCTGAGCCCGGGATCGTTGGTGATACCGACTCTTTCCGCATCGAGTCTCGCCCGATACACCCGCAGTACGGCAATCGCGACATCGTTATTGCTGGCCATAACCTGGCGCAGCCAGTTATCCAGGTGGGGATCGTTAAACGCCTGCCAGTCAAACGGGGCCAGGTCGCGGGTAGCATCGCTCTTGTCCCAGCTGGCGGGATAGCGTACTTCCGGAGCGTGATAGTCGCTTTTAAGCGTATTTGCGCAGCCTGCGCTCAGCGCGGCAGCCAGGCACAAAGCCAAAGGTGATAAAAATTTCATAGGTTACTCGCTGGCCAGTGAAACGACCGGGTCCATCCTTGCCGCCTTGCGGGCGGGGAGATAACCGAAGATCATGCCGATTAATGTTGAACAGAAAAACGCGGCGGCGGCGGCCTGCCACGAATAAATAGCCGTGAACATCCCGCCGGCCAGGGCGGTAAATAGCGCTCCGGCGGCATACGACAGCGCAATACCTAACGCGCCGCCAATCAGGCAGACCAATACGGCCTCAATCATAAACTGCTGCATGATGTCGCTCCGCCGGGCGCCTACCGCCATTCGTACGCCGATTTCATGGGTTCGTTCGGTGACCGACACCAGCATGATGTTCATCACGCCGATGCTGCCGATCATCAGCGAGATGCAGGCAACCATCAGAATTAAAATGCTGAAGGTCATCGAGGTACGCTCGATAGATTTTCTGATCTGTTCGAAGTTATAGAGCTGGAAATCTTTTACGCCGTGGCGCTGAGTAAGCAGCTGGGAGATAGCGCTCACCGCCGCTTCGTTTGCCACATTGTCTTTCAGTCGGACGCTGATGCTGGTCAGCACCGGCTTGCCTACCATGCGGTACATCACCGTGCTGTAGGGCATCCACACGGTAATGCGGTTTGGCGCGTAGCTCCGGTTATTGCTTTGGGCAATGCCCACCACCCGTGCCGGCACGGAACCAAGAAAAACAATTTGCCCCAGCGCCTGCAATCCGGCGGCGTCGAACAGCGCTTTGCGGGCATTTTCATCAATAATGACCTCCTGCAGGGCGGTACGGTCGTCCCTGAAGGTGGTTCCTTCCAGAAGCTGAATGCCATTAACGCGGAAGTGATCTCGCCCGACGCCGTTGATAGACGCGGTTGCAGACTTACCCAGAAAACGAATGTTGTCTGAGGCACTTACCTCCGGGCTGACGCTATCGACAAATCCCTGCTTTGCCAGCGCCTCCGCGTCAGCCGGCACCAGAGTACGAATGCCCTCAATACTGTCATCAAAGAAGTCTCGCCCGGGATAGATACTCACCACGTTGGTGCCCAGATCTTTAATATTCTCCAGCGTCTTTTGCTTCGCGCCCTCGCCCAGTGCCACGACGGTCACAACGGCGGCAATACCGAAAATGATCCCGGTCATGGTGAGCGAGGTGCGTAAACGATGCGCATTCATCGCTTTGAGCGCCATTTGCAGCGATTCACGCGTGCGGTCGAGCATACTTTGCCAGCGGCTTTGGCGGGTACGGTTAGGCGGCGGCAAAGTTTGCGTGGCGGTGACCTTACTGCCGCTATCGGCGATAATTTCACCGTCTCGCAGTTCGATAATGCGCTGAGCGTGCTGGGCCACCTTCATGTCGTGGGTCACCATCACGACCGTATGACCGCGCTGGTTAAGTTCGCTCAGGATGGCTAAGACCTCCTGGCCTGACTGAGAATCCAGCGCGCCGGTTGGCTCATCGGCCAGAATAATTTCCCCGCCATTGATCAACGAACGGGCAATACTGACGCGCTGCTGCTGGCCGCCAGAAAGCTCGCCGGGTTTATGATGCTCACGGCCTTCCAGGCCCAGTCTGCCAAGCAGTGCGGCGGCGCGCAGCCGGCGCTTGTCACGCTCGGTGTTGGCATAAATAGCGGGGATCTCAACGTTGCCCAGTGCGCTAAGGTCGGGCATCAGATGGTAGCGCTGGAAGATAAAGCCGATATGCTCCCGCCGAACCCGGGCCAGTTCATCCGGCGAAAGCTGGGCGGCATTTTGCCCGCCAATGTAATAATCGCCGCTGTCGGGCACGTCGAGACAGCCCATGATATTCATCAGGGTCGACTTACCCGATCCTGATGCACCGATGATCGCCACCATTTCCCCGGCGGCGATGGTCAAATTGATATTTTTCAGCACGGTCAGCGCCTGACCGCCGTTACCGTAGGTCCGGCTAATGCCCTTCAGCTCGATGATGTTACTCACAGCACAAACCCTTCCCCAGGCGCTTTCTCACCCGGCTGTGACAGCACGACATTTTCCCCGACGTTTAGCCCTTCGAGGATCTGAATATCGACGCTGTTGGTGATCCCGGTTTTCACTTCTCGGGCTTCCAGCCTGCCGTCAGCCAGCAGCACCTGCACCTCCTGCTTATTCCCTTCAGCTTTATGCACGGCCTGAATCGGGACCAGCAGCGCATCTTTGGCTTCACCGGCCAGCAGCGTGACCTGTGCCGTCATCGCGATACGCAGGCGATTGTCTGGGTTAGGCACGTCGAGCAGCGCGTTGTAGTAAACGGAAGCATTTGAGGTGCCAGACCCTGATGCCGAACTGCTCCCGGCAAGAGAGTCATCTTTCATTACCGATTCTGGCGCCAGCTCAACGATGCGCAGCGTCGCGTCATAGTGCTTGTCCGGCTCAGAGAAAATCGTGAAACGGGCCTTTTGTCCCGGAGAAATACGGGTGATATCGGCCTCAGAGATCTGTGCTTTGATGGTCATCACATCGAGACGAGCCAGCTTGATAATCGTCGGCGCACTCTGGCTGGAGTTCACCGTCTGCCCCTGCTGCGTGACCACGGCAATAACTACGCCGTCCATTGGCGCAACGACTCGGGTATAACCCAGATCGACGGTTTTCTTATCTACTTCGATTTGCGCCTGGACAAGCCTGGCATTCAGTGAGAGTAATTCCGCCCGTGTAGTGGCGAGCGTAGCCTCCGCAGACTCAAAATCCTCGCGCGAACTGGCGTCCTCGCTCAGCATTTGCCGCTGGCGTTTGAACCGCAATTCAGACTGTTTCAGGAGCGCTTGCTTAGCCTGCAGTTCGGCTTTGACCACATTGAGTGCGGCTTCGGCGTTACGCAGGTCGTTACGCTGGGGCACATCATCAATGTCGGCAATGGACTGCCCTTTGGTGACATGGTCGCCCAGCTTCACTTTGAGCGACTTGACCTGGCCTGAAACCTGTGCCCCGACGTTAACGCGTTCGATAGCATCGATTCGCCCGGTTGCCAGGACAGAGTTTTCGATATCGCCCTTGCGTACAGGAGCCGTGACATAATCAGGCGTATCGGGGCTTCTGAGGAAGAAGAACAGAGCAATGGTGAGGGCAATTATCAGCGCCACGGCCACGGCAATGGCACGGCGAGAAAAGTGTTTCAATAGCATTGGGCAGGTTTTCCATAACAATAAAAGCGATGATCCCAGAAACTCATAGTGAACGCCCCAGTCTCTACTGGAGCTAAACACGTTTCATCTGTTTGGATTTTATTCAGGTCGGCACAAAAGGCTACCTGTTTACCTCACTGAGACTCATTCCGCTTAGTATTGTTCCTGCGAACAGAGATTATTCTGCGGTATTTAAACCGTTTCATGCCGCGGCAAAGATAATGTGAAGGTACTACCTCGCCCAGGCTCACTGACCACGCTGATTTTGCCGCCGTGCAGTTCCGCAATGGTTTTCACAATCGCCAACCCCAGTCCGGTGTTTTCCGTGGCGCTGCGGGAGGCTTCTCCCCGGAAAAAGCGATCAAAAATCAGCGGCAGATGTTCGGGTTTGATGCCTTCGCCATTATCACTCACGCTCAATACCACCCGTTCATCGGCAATTTTTGCACTGAGCGTGATATGTCCCTTTTCTGGCGTGTGGCGCAGCGCATTAGAGAGCAGGTTGGAAAGCGCGCGCTGGATAAGCTGCGGGTCAGCATAGAATGAAACGTCTCCCCGGCTTTCGAGGGTGATCTGTTTTTCTTCTGCCAGAATGTCGTAGAAACCAATCAGTTTTTCGAATTCATGGGCGCTGCTGAGCCATTCGGCATTCAGCACTTCGCGGCTGTTGTCCGCCCTGGCAAGGAACAGCATAGAGGAGATCATGCGCGACAGACGTTCGCCCTCTTCAATGATTGCCGCCAGCGTGTCCTGATACTCTTCGGCGCTGCGATCCTTTGTCTGAATGACGCTGGCGGCCGAGATCAGGTTATTTATCGGCCCGCGCAGCTCGTGGGCAATGTCCGAGGAAAAGCGATTTAACTGATGGAACGAGGCTTCAAGGCGCATCATCATGCGGTCAAACGACGCCGCCAGCGCGTTCAGCTCCGGCGGCCAGCGCTGATCCAGGATCCGGGTATGCAGATCGTTGGCGTGAATTTTCTCAATTTCAGTGGTGATCGTGCGCAGCGGCGCTAATCCCCTTCGGGCAAGCCACCAGCCAAAGGCGGCAAACAGCAGAATCGCCAACGCGGCGAAAAACTGCATTCGCTTGTAATAGGTGTTGATAATTTCGTTGTTGCCGGAGACGTTGAGCGCCGCCTGCACCAGCCATTTCTGGTTATTTTTGAGGGTGAACAGCGTGGAGGTAATTAAGTATTTTTGCCGGATATTCTCTGCGCGATAATGCCATTCCCGGTAGCTAAACCCGGGGCCCGGCAGCGGAAAGTCCTGCTCCGGGATAACCATATTGTTGGATTGCGCGTACACCTTACCTTCCGGGCTGAAGATGCGCAGCGACAGGCGCTCCTGCCGCACCACGGACTCCAGCAGCTCGGTTTGCCACTCTTCCCCGTTGTCCTGGCGCTCGCCAATTGCCGTGGCAATTTCCTGCTGGAACTGGATAGAACTTTGCAGCTCCAGCTCATCTTTATGGTTGAGCTGCTGGCGCATGGTCGAATAAAGCACGCCGGAAACGCTGTAGAGCACGATGGCCATCGTGACGGAGAAGTAGAGCGTCAGGCGCGCCGTGATCGACAAATGCGACAGTTTTATCATCCGCGTAATTCCAGCACGTACCCCGCGCCGCGCAGGGTGTGGAGTAATTTATCCTCAAAACCGTCGTCAATTTTGTTGCGCAAACGGCGGATGGCGACGTCTATGACGTTCGTTTCCGGATCAAAATTCATGTCCCACACCTGCTCGGCAATCACCGTGCGGGAGAGCACTTCACCCGAGCGGCGCATCAGCAGGCTTAGCAGCAAAAATTCTTTTTGCGTCAGCTCTATTCGCACCCCGGCGCGGGACACTTTGTGCCGCAGAAAATCGAGCTTCAGATCGCCCACCTGCAGCAGATTTTCTTCAAGAATGGCGGTGGGTGGCGCGGAGCGGCGCAGAATCACCCGCGCACGCGCCAATAGCTCGCTAAAGGAAAAGGGCTTGATCAGATAATCTTCCGCGCCCAGTTCGAGGCCATGGACTCTGTCCTCCACATCATCCCGCGCGGTCAGAAACATGATGGGCGTCTGTTTTCCGGCCTGCCGCGCCATTTCAATGATCTTCCAGCCGTCAATACCGGGCAGCATCACGTCGAGGATCGCCAGGTCATAGTCAGTGGTCAGGAGATAATGCAGGCCGTCGATACCGTTCCCGGCGACGTCGACCACGAAATCGTTCTCGCGCAGCCCTTTGGCAATGTACTCCGAGGCCATTTTCTGATCTTCCACCAGCAGAATTTTCATCGTCACTCCTTCGTTCCTTGTGGGTTGCCGTCAAACAGCAGGAACAGAACCGGCGTAATAAACAAGGTGATCAGCTGCGAGAACAGCAGCCCCCCGACAATCGCCACGCCCATCGGCTGGCGCAGCTCGGCCCCGGCCCCCAGGCCAAGCGCAATGGGGATCGCCCCCATGATAGCGCAAAGCGTGGTCATCATAATCGGGCGGAACCGCTGCAAGCAGGCCTGCATAATGGCATCATGCGGCGTCATGCCGTGTTCACGCTGCGCCACTAACGCGAAATCTATCATCATGATAGCGTTCTTTTTGACAATACCTATCAGCAGCAGAATACCAATCATCGCGATAAACGTAAGATCGAGATTAAACAGCCTGAGCGCCAGCAGCGCGCCTACCGCCGCCGACGGCAGGCCAAGCAGAATGGTCAACGGGTGGATCCAGCTTTCATACAGCACGCCGAGAATCACGTAAATCACCGCCAGCGCCAGCACAATCAGCCAGATCTGGCTGCTCTGGGACTGCTGGAACAGCGCCGCCTGACCGGCGTAGGTGCCAAACACCGAAGACGGCAGATGAATCGCCTGCTGGGCCTGGGCAATGGCCGCCGTCGCATCCGACAGCGATTTCCCCGGCGCAAGGTCGAACGAAAGCGTAATCGCCGGCAACTGCCCCTGGTGGTTGACCGCCGTCACACCCTGGGTGCGCGAAATCGTTGTAAAGGTGGTGATGGGCAGTAGCGCCCCACTTGATGACCGGACATAGATTTTCGACAAATCACTTTCGTCCTGTCGGAACGGCTCCTGCACTTCCATGATCACTTCATAGCTGTCTTCCGGGGCATAAATTGTCGACACCTGGTAAGTCCCGAAGGCGTCATACAGCGTGTCGCGAATCTGCTGAATATCCACGCCCATCAGCGAAGCTTTGTTTCTGTCGATGACCAACTGCGCCTGTAGCCCGTTGAGCTGGGCGTCGGTATTCAGGCCGACAAACACCCCGCTTTTTTGCATCTCTGCCATCAGCCGGTTGGCCCAGTCGTTGAGGCTGGTATCGCCGCTGCTGACCGCCTGCAGCGTGTACTGGTAGCTGCTTTTCGCACTGCGGCCGCCCACGCGCAGGTTTTGCACCGGGCTAAAGTAAACTTTAATGCCCGGCAAATAGCCGGTTTCCGAACGCAATTGTTTCAGCACCGCGTCCAACGGCGGGCGCTGGCCTTGATCTTTTAGCGTCAGGCTTAGCTGCGTGGTGTCGTGGTCAACGCGGGTCAGTACGTCGCTGACGCTCGGATCTTTCATCAGCGTTTTGCCCAACTGCTGCGCCACGCCCAGCCGACCGAGATAGGACATATCCTGCGGCGCATCAATGCTGGCGGTGATCTGCCCGATATCTTCCTGCGGGAAGAAGCCTTTCGGTGAAAACCAGTACAGGCCGATGGTCAGCGCAATCGTGCTGAGCGCGACGCCGATCATAATCACGCGATGAGACACGGCCCATTCCAGCCCGTTCCCGTACTGGCGGCGCAGCGTTTCGAACCCACGCTCAAAGACCAGGCTCCAGCGCGGTTCAGGTTTGTCTTCCGGCGTGTGCTCGCGAATAAGTTTAGGCACCAACAAAGGAATAATGGTCAACGATGCCGCAGCCGAAACCAGAATCGTCAGCGACACCACATAGGCAAACTCGTGGAACAGCAGGCCAATCGTCCCCGGCATAAAGAAGATCGGAATAAACACCGCCACCAGGGAAAGCGAAATGGAGATAACAGTGAATGCTACCTCTTTCACCCCTTTCAGCGCGGCGCGATACGGCGTTTCCCCTTCTTCCATGTAGCGCATGATGTTCTCCAGCACCACAATCGCGTCGTCCACCACCAGGCCTACGGCAATGGTCAACCCCATCAGCGAGATATTGTCCAGGCTCAGGCCAAAGGCGTACATCAGGCCGAAGGCGCCGAGCAGAGAAATGGGCAGGCTGAGCGCAGGAATGATCGTCGCCCGAATATGGCGCAGGAACATCAGGATCACCATCACCACCAGGGCGATGGTCAACAGCAGAGTTAACGTCACGTCATGAATCGCCGCGCGGATCGACAGCGAACGGTCGTTCAGAAACTTCACGCTCACCGACGACGGCATCTGCGCCTGCAGTTTAGGCATCAGTTGGCGAATGGCATCGATGGTGGAAACAATGTTCGCGCCGGGCTGACGCTGCACGCTGAGTACAATCGCGCGGTTACCGTTCACAGCGCTGTAGCTCAGCGTATTTTCAATGCTGTCCTGCACGGTGGCCACATCTGATAGCCTGACCGGCTGGCCGTTTCGCGTGGCGACAATGACTTTGGCGAAGTCTGCAGCGTTGCGCAAATCGCCGCTGGTTTGCAGCATCACCATCTGGCGTTTACCGTCCAGTTCGCCTATCGGTGAGTTGTCGTTGGCGGCCGCGAGCGCGGTATGTACATCTTCCAGCGTAAGATTTGTCGCCGCCAGCTTGTCCGGGTTGACCTCCACGCGCACGGCATAGCGTTTCTGCCCCAGCACCGTCACCTGCGCCACGCCGTTCAGGGTGGAAAGCGCCGGTGAGATCAGGTCATCCGAGAAGCGGTTCAGGTCAGACAGCGCCATCGACGGGGAATCGATGCCAATTTGAATGATCGGCGCATCCGCCGGGTTAATTTTGCGGAATGACGGCGGCGTGGTCATCTGCGACGGCAGCTGTTTTAACGCCTGGTACAGCGCGGACTGCACGTCCACCGCCGCCGAATCAATATCCCGGGACGGATCGAACTCAATGACGATAGTCGTGGCACCCTCGAGGCTGTTGGAGGTCATGTTCACCACGCCGGGAATGGTCGACAGCTTTTTCTCCAGCGGCGTCGCCACCGACGAAGCCATGGTTTCGGGGCTGGCGCCGGAAAGCGAAGCGCTGACCTGAATCGTCGGCGTGTCGTAGTTGGGCAGCGCGGCAATGGGCAGTTTAAACCAGCACACCGCGCCGGCGACCATCACCGCCAGCCACAGCAGCATCACGGCAATCGGCCGTTTCAGGCATTGTTCGGCAAATGTCATGATGCAGACCCCGCTGGCGCGTTAACCACCTTCACGGCCATTCCCGGACGCAGGGCGTTGGCCCCTTCCAGCACCACTTTCATGCCGGGCTGAATGCCGCTCACCACCGCCATTTGCTGCTGGATGCGCAACAATGTGACCGGTTGCGTTGTGGCGTGCATTTGGGCATCGATAACGTAGACAAAATGCCCGTCGGGGCCGTCCTGCACGGCCTGAGGCGGTAAAACAACGACATTCGGCGTGCTGCCCGCGCTGACCGTAATGTTCTGATAGGCCCCCGGCCAGAGCTGGTTTTCACCGTTCGCAAAGCGGGCTTTAAAGTTCACCGTGCCGCTGTCCTGGCTGACGGTGTTATCAATGAAACTGAGCGTGCCGATCACCGGTTTTCCGCTGGCGTCGGTCACTTGCACCTCCACCGGCCCCTGATGCTGCGCGGCGACCACCGCGTTGAGATCCTGCTCCGGCAGGGTAAATTCTGCGCCAATCGGGTCAAACTGATTAATACTGACCATCGGTAACGTGCTGCCCGGCTGCGCAAGGCTGCCGATATGCACGTTCAATGCGCCTGTTTTGCCGCTAACAGGCGCGTAAATGCGGGTATAGGCGAGCTGCGCCTGGGCGGTGTGTATATCATCCTGGGCGGACTTGTACTGCGCCGCCGCCTGCTGTTGCGCGCTGACCAGCGCATCCCAGTCTGAAGACGAAATGTAGTGGGTTTTCAGCAGCGGCTGGCCACGGCTGAGGTCGCGAGCGGCTTTATCCAGCTCGGCTTTAATGACCCCCAACTGGGCCTGGGCGTGACCCAGCGCGGCCTGCTCTTCGGCATCATCCAGCACAAACAACAGCTGCCCTTGCTTAACAAAATCCCCTTCGTGGAAGGCAACCTGGCTTACCGGGCTGGTGATTTGCGCGCGAATATCCACCTCATTGAACGACACGAGATGCCCCTGGGTGGAGAACGTTAGCGGCAGCGTTTGGCTGGCCGCGGCTATCAGGCTAACTTTCGGCAGCGCCGTTTTCTTTTGCGTTGCCGGCGATGAAGCCTGGGAGTACAGCCAAAGTCCTGCCACCCCTGCCAGCACGCAGGCCATCGCCAGCCCTTTTTTTGACCATTTTATGTTCATGATGCAGCGCTTCTCTGAGTCCCGGTATAGCAGGAATGTTACGCCCGTCACACCAACAGAACGCCGCCACTAAAATGACAAGTTTGTAATTTTGCTTCTCATTCAATTTTCTGCCAGGATTCCTCGCCCTCTTTTTCACGGCCTCCGCAGCCAGAATTAACGGGCGGAAAAGGACGGCGCTTTTTAACTCAAAGGCAGACAGGAATCTCAATGAAAACAAAGACTGAAGCGGAACACCGCGCCGCCAAACGGCGCTGGTTGAATTCTCAGGACTCGGGGTATCACCAGGCGATGGGCAATCGCCACGTGCAGATGATTGCTATCGGCGGTGCCATCGGTACCGGCCTGTTCCTCGGCGCAGGTGCGCGCCTGCAGGCAGCAGGGCCCGCGCTGGCGTTAATTTATCTGGTTTGCGGCATTTTCTCTTTCTTCATCCTCCGCGCTTTGGGCGAGCTGGTTATCCATCGCCCGTCCAGCGGCAGTTTCGTCTCCTACACCCGTGAATTCCTAGGTGAAAAAGCCGCCTACGTTTGCGGCTGGATGTATTTCGTCAACTGGGCGATGACCGGTATCGTGGATATAACCGCCGTGGCGCTCTACATGCATTACTGGGGTGCGTTCGGTGATGTGCCGCAGTGGGTCTTCGCCCTCGGCGCGCTCGCCGTGGTTGCGGCGATGAACATGATTGGCGTGAAATGGTTCGCCGAGATGGAGTTCTGGTTTGCGCTGGTCAAAGTGTTGGCTATCGTCGCCTTCCTGATCGTCGGCACCATTTTCCTCGGCACCGGGAAACCAATTGACGGTAACAGCACCGGGTTCCATCTGATAACCGATAACGGCGGTCTCTTCCCCCACGGTCTGCTGCCTGCGCTGGTACTGATTCAGGGCGTAGTGTTCGCCTTCGCCTCTATCGAATTAGTGGGTACCGCCGCCGGGGAATGTAAAGACCCGAAAACCATGGTGCCGAAAGCCATTAACAGCGTTATCTGGCGTATCGGCCTGTTCTATGTTGGCTCCGTGGTGCTGCTGGTTCTGCTGCTGCCGTGGAACGCCTATCAGGCGGGACAAAGCCCGTTCGTGACCTTCTTCTCGAAGCTCGGCGTGCCTTACATCGGCGACGTGATGAATATCGTGGTGTTAACCGCCGCGCTCTCCAGCCTGAACTCCGGCCTGTACTGCACCGGGCGTATTCTGCGTTCGATGTCGATGGGCGGTTCCGCGCCACAGTTCATGTCGAAAATGAGCAAGAATCAGGTGCCGTATGCCGGGATTCTGGTCACCAGCGGCGTGTACGTGCTTGGCGTGTTCCTCAACTATCTGGTGCCTTCGCAGGTATTTGAGATCGTGCTGAATATGGCGTCTCTGGGCATCATCACCTCCTGGGCGTTTATCGTGCTGTGCCAGATTCGCCTGCGCAAGGCGATTAAAGAAGGGAAAGCGGACGACGTGAGCTTCAAGCTGCCGGGCGCGCCGTTTACTTCCTGGCTGACGCTGCTGTTCCTGCTTGGCGTGCTGGTCTTGATGGCGATGGATTACCCGAACGGGACGTTCACGATTGCTTCTATTCCGGTGCTGGCGATTCTGCTGACGCTGGGCTGGTTTGGCGCTCGTAAGCGCGTGCATGAAGTGGCTCAGCAGGTCCACGATCACCACGAGTAGTGCCCCTCAACCTAACCCTCTCCCCACCGGGGAGAGGGGATACGTATCCCCTCCATCGCCATCACATTCGCAGTAAACTTATTCACAATACCCCGCTATACACTACCGGCCCCGTCGGCTGCCCGGTTGGCGAACCGCCCTGCGGCTCCAGGCTGATAGCGATCGTCACGCCTCGTGACAACGTCACATTTCCATTGCTAACCTGAGTCACCGCTTTGCTGTCCAAAAGCCCAAGCGAGACGGGCTTCGCGCCAACCGGGATAGCCCACAGCTGCAGGCTATTGCTGGCGGAGACGGAGGCCAGCTGCAGCGGCGTCAGGCGCAGCGTTTTACGGTCGCTGTCGGCGCTCACCAGCCACTGCCCCTGCTGGCTGGCACCGTTAAGCACCATAAGCGGTGCCAGCTCCGGTGCTTTGCTACTGAAGTATGGCACCAGCGCAACTGCAGCCAGCCCGGCGGCGAGCGCCCAGCCAAGATAGTTCCAGTTCCAACGCGAGCGCACGACAGCATTCCGCTCGGGCGGCAGGCTAAGCTGAATTTTCTTCCACACCGTTTCCGGCGGAAGCTGCGGCTGGGTCTGGCTGTCCAGGCCACCAAGCAGGGTTTGCCAGCGGCCCACGAGCGCGGCGAGATCCGGCTCGGCATGGAGACGTTTTTCGAAGCGCAACCGGGCACTCCCGCGCAGCGTGCCCAGCGCGTATTCAGAGGCCAGGGCGTTATCTATTTCTTGGCTGCTGTTCATAGTCCGACGCAATCCTTAAGGTGATCCAGCGCCCGCCGAATCCAACTTTTCACCGTGCCGAGGGGCTGCTGTAGCCAGTCGGCGATATCGCCGTGGGACATCCCCTGGTAGTAGGCCAGCACCACGCTCTGCCGCTGCTCGCTGGTCAAATTGTCCAGGCAACCGCGCAGGCGGCCTGCCTGTTGTTCATCGCCCCAGCCGTTGTCCCCTTCATTTTCAATGTCGGCCGCGTTGTCGCCGAGTTCGTCTTCCTGATTTGCCGCGCGGGACTGGTCGCTGCGCAACCAGTCGATACAGCGGTTGCGAACGATGTGGGTCAGCCAGGTCACGGGGGCGCTGATGGCCGGATCGTAGCCTGAGGCTTTATTCCATACCGTGAGAAAAGCATCGTGCAGAATCTCTTCGGCCCACGCCCGGCGCTGCACGGTACGCAGCGCCACGGCAAACAAATGGGGGGACGTCAGGCGATAGAGTTGTTCAAATGCGCGGCGGTCGCCCTCAGCAACCGCCCGCATCAGTTTTACCTGCTGTTCTACCAGAGTTTTATCCATAATTTTCTCGACCAGGCGACGGGCCTGGATCGAGTATAGACACTCACTTCGGCATCAGTACGGTATCAATCACGTCTATCACGCCATTTTTCTGGTTCACGTCATAGGTGCTGATATTGGCGATGTTGCCTTTCCCGTCTTTAATCTGGATATTGTGCGGGCCATTGTTCATGATCCACAGCGGCTGGCCGTTCACCGTTTTTAATTCTGCGCTGCCGCCACCCTGCTGGATTTTTTTCTCCAGCGCTTTCATGTCGTATTTCCCTGCCACCACGTGGTACGTCAGGATGCTGGTCAACGTGGCTTTATTTTCTGGTTTCACCAGGTTGCTGACCGTGCCCGCCGGCAGTTTGGCAAACGCGGCATCGGTTGGGGCAAAGACGGTAAACGGCCCTTTGCTCTCCAGCGTATCCACTAAACCTGCGGCCTTCACCGCCGCAACCAGCGTGGTGTGATCTTTAGAATTCACCGCATTTTCAATGATATTTTTCGACGGGTACATCGCCGCGCCGCCGACCATAACAGCGTCGTGATTCATCGCGGCAATGCATAGAGAACTGAAAAAAACGGAGGCGCACACGGCGGAGGTAAAGTACTTGTTCATGTTCAATTCCTCAATTGTAGGGAGCAAGAGAGTTCCTCACAGTCTGATATACGATTGAGGGGGCGCCGCTGGATGCAGAAAAAATTAAAAATATTTCGCCGTTAATTTCATCAGTCATAACCTATTGTTAACGTTACGTGCGCTAATAATTTTCAAAACTTACACACAGGAACTAACATATACAGTTCACAATCCTGACAATTGCGCATACCGTAAAACACTCCCCGATGAAGAAACCCCAGAAAAAAACGCTCCACACGCATAAAACCGCCCTTTCCCTTCTCCTGATCCCGGCTTTCACTCCCGGTTTTACACAAGCCGCTGACACACAGCCCAAAGACGAATCTACGCTGCTGGTCACCGCTAAACCGACAACCGTTTCTGAACTCGATACGCCAGCTGCGGTCAGCGTGGTGTATGGCGATGATTTGCGCCAGGCCGCCCCACGGATAAACCTGTCGGAAAACCTCGGCAGCGTGCCGGGCCTGCAAATTCAAAACCGCCAAAACTATGCTCAGGATTTACAGCTTTCCGTGCGCGGTTTTGGTTCACGCTCGACGTACGGCGTGCGCGGCGTGCGCATGTATGTGGACGGCATCCCGGCCACCATGCCGGATGGCCAGGGGCAAACGTCCAATATCGATTTGAACAGCGTGGACAGCGTGGAAGTGCTTCGCGGCCCGTTCTCAGCGCTCTACGGCAACTCGTCCGGCGGTGTGGTTAACGTCAAAACGGAAACAGGCCGACAGCCGCCAACCGTTGAGGCCAGTAGTTACTACGGTAGCTTTGGCAGCTGGCGCAACAGCGTGAAGGCCACCGGCTCCACCGGCGACGGCACGCAGGCCGGAGATGTGGACTATGCAATTTCTGCCTCGCGCTTTACCACGCACGGCTACCGTGACCACAGCAGCGCGCAGAAGAATCTTGGGAATGCGAAGCTCGGCGTTCGTCTGAATGACGTCAGCAAGCTGACATTGCTGTTCAACAGCGTGGATATTGACGCCAACGATCCCGGCGGCCTGACCGAGCAGGAGTGGCGCGATAACCCAACGCAGGCCCCCCGCGCCGATCAGTACAATACGCGAAAAACAACGAAGCAAACTCAGGGCGGCCTGCGCTACGACCGTCAGCTCAGCGAGCACGATGACCTGAGCGTGATGATGTACGCGGGCGTGCGCGAAACTACGCAGTTTCAGTCCATTCCTGAATCAGCGCAGAAAAACCCAACGCATCCGGGGGGCGTGATCCAACTGGCAAGGCATTACCAGGGCATCGATACCCGCTGGACGCACAGCGGTGAACTCGGCGGCGTGCCGGTGAGTTTCACCACCGGGCTCGACTACGAAACAATGATCGATAAGCGCAAAGGCTATGAGAATTTTGTGACGGTGAACGGTGCCACGGTGCTCGGCGAACAGGGCAATCTGCGCCGGAACGAGCGCAACCTGATGTGGAACCTCGATCCGTACCTGCAAAGCACGTGGCAGCTCACCGATAAACTCAGCCTGGATGCGGGCGTGCGCTTCAGCTCGGTCTATTTTGATTCCAACGATTATTACATCGTCGGGAAAAACGGCGACGACAGCGGCAGCGCCAGCTATCACAAGTGGCTGCCTGCCGCCTCGCTGAAATATGCCGTCACCGACGGCTGGAATATTTACACTTCCGCTGGCCGCGGGTTTGAAACGCCGACCATCAACGAGCTGTCTTACCGCGACAACGGCGCGGCCGGGCTTAACTTTGCCCTGCAGCCTTCCACCAGTACAACGGTAGAAGTGGGCAGCAAAAACCGCATTGGCAACGGCCTGTTCACCGCCGCCCTGTTCCAGACCGACACCGACAATGAAATCGTGGTGGATCAAAGCAGCGGCGGGCGTACCACCTATAAAAATGCCGGTGAAACTCGCCGCCGCGGGCTGGAGCTTTCCCTTGATCAGCAGTTTGCCGCCGACTGGCGACTGAAAATGGCCTGGACGTACCTGGAGGCGACCTACCGCACCAACGTATGCGGGGTAAATGACTGCCGCGACAACCGAATGCCGGGCATCGCCCGTAATATGGGGTACGCATCGTTTGGCTACGCGCCTGAAGACGGCTGGTATGCGGGCGCAGATGTTCGCTACATGAGTGATATCCAGGCCGACGATCAGAACGACGCCAAAGCCCCGACCTGGACCACCGTGGGATTGAACACCGGCTACAAACTTCACGTGCGGCAAAACTGGCTGCTGGACATCTGGGGGCGAGTTGATAACTTGTTCGACCGCGACTATGTCGGCTCGGTGATTGTCAATGAAGGCAATGGCCGCTATTTCGAGCCAGCGCCAGGGCGTAACTATGGCGTGGGCGTCAACCTCAGCTACAGCTTCCAGTAAGCTTTTTCCCCTCCGGCTTTTGTCGGGGGAGATTAAAAAGGAATTTTATGTCACCTAATCTCACCCTTCGGGATGCCACCCTGGCGGACATCGAGACTATTTTCACCATCCGTACCAGCGTCAAAGAGAATCATCTGTCGCGCGAAGAAATGGCCGAAATGGGCATCACACCGCAGACTATTGCCGATATTATTGCCGAATCGCCGTGTATCTGGCTGGCAGACGTGGAGGGTGAGCCGGCCGGTTTCTCGATGGCGATTGCCGAAGAAGCCTGCCTGTTTGCCATGTTCGTTCTGCCTCAGTTTGAAGGCCTGGGCGTCGGCAGACTGCTGCTGGAAAAAGCCGAGGCGTTTCTCTTTGCTCAGCAGCCCACTATCTGGCTTGAAACGGCGGCAGCCAGCCGCGCCGCTGCGTTTTATCAGCGCCACGGCTGGCTGGCTGTGGGTGAGCAAGGTGGGGAAGATATTCGCTTCGAAAAATCACGCCCCGCAGCTGCGAAATAACAACTCCCTTACCCATCGGTGCGCGCTGTCGTGATGCGTGCGCTCATGCCAGGCGGCGACTTTGGTAAAACCAGGGATCGCCAGCGGCGGCTGATGGCTGACGATACTCCCTTGTCCGGCAATAAGCCTCGCGGGTACCACGGCGATCAGATCGCTGGTTTTTAAAATCTCGGTTAAAAATAAGAAGCTCTGCACCGACAGACTAACCCGCCTCGAACGCTTTATTTTTTGCAAAGCGCTGTCGGTCACGCCGCTAAACTCCCCACCGCTCCACGACACCAGCGCATGATCGCAGGCGCAAAACTGATCCAGGGTGATCGCCCTCTGCCGGGCCAGGCTATGCTGCTGCCCCATCGCACAAACGTAATGCTCCTCATACAGCGTATGAACGTGGAGGTCAGCCGACAGCGAAAAAGTCGTCATGATGGAAAAGTCCAGCTCGCCGCTTTCCAGCATCGGCTGAAGCTGGCCGTCAACCGGCGGGCGCACCGAGACGCGCATATTCGGCGCTTCACGCCGGAGTGCATTAATAAAAGGCAGCACGATGGCCTGCAGCGCATAGTCCGTGGCCGCGAGGGTAAACGTCAGCGTAGATGTTTTAGGATCGAACTCAGCCGGGCGCAGCAGCAGTTCAACTTCGTGCAGGATGCGTTTCACTTGCTGCTCGAGCTGTAACGCTCGCTCCGTTGGCACGATGCCCCGCTGGCTGCGGATAAACAGCGGATCGTCGAAGCTTTCGCGCAGCCGCGTCAACATCCCGCTGACGGCAGGCTGCGTCAGAGACAGGCGCGAGGCGGCGCGAGTTACGCTGCGCTCCTGCAGCAAAGCATCGAAGGTTTTCAGTAAGTTAAGATCCAGACTGCGTAAATCGCGCATCGCCTGCCTCCAGATATAAAATTACATTATATCTGAGATTAAATTTGACGATTGGTTTTATATCCAGCGTGTCGATATTCTCGCCTCACAGTAACGAAACGTGAGGAATCCAAGATGCATTCAATTCATTGGCCGCAGGGCTTTATCCCCGGTTTTAGCGACAACTTCGCTTCTAACGAAATCATTATGATCGGGCTGGACGCCAGCGAAGTCTGGCGCTGGCTGACGCAAACCTCGGCCTGGGAACGCTATTACAGCAACGTGTCCGATATTGTGTTTCATGATGCCAGCGGGCCGACGTTAACGGCAGGGTCGCGCTTCCGCTTTACGACATTTAGTTTCCCGGTTGAAGCCGAAGTGGTGGAGTTTGTCGCCCCGCAGGGGGAAATCCCAGGCCGTCTCGCCTGGCACGGCTGGGTTGGCAGCGAAGCGTCCCCAGAGCTGGACGTGCATCACGCCTGGCTGATTGAGAATCTCTCGTCTGGCCGGGTACGCATCTTGACTCAGGAAACGCAAAACGGGCAGCCCGCGCGTGACCTGGCGAGGACGTTGCCTAACCCTATGCTAAACGCACATCAGGAGTGGATTTGCGGCCTGGCAAATTATGCGCTGAGCCACAAGAAATAGCGTTAAGGTTTTTGCCCCGCCGTCTGTGCCGTCTGCCAGCGTTATAAAATACCCACCATGTAGCGCTGTTCCTCATCGGCCAGCGCTCTCCCCGACCGTATCGCGTGCTAATTTCCTCACAGGAAAAGAGTGTTGTCCAGATGGCAATTCGTATCTGCAGGATTCTCCCCTTATGCTGAGCGTCGCTATTACACTGAGGACGCCATGACACGCTTTCTAATCTGCAGTTTTGCCCTGATTTTGCTCTACCCTGCGGGCATTGATATGTATCTGGTCGGTTTACCGCGTATTGCGGCCGATCTTAACGCCAGCGAGGCGCAGCTGCATATTGCCTTCTCCGTTTATCTTGCCGGAATGGCCTGTTCCATGCTTTTTGCCGGCCGCGTGGCGGACCGCTCGGGGCGTAAGCCGGTGGCAATATTCGGTTCGGTAATTTTTATTGCCGCCTCCCTGATATGCGCCTCGGCGCAGCACAGCACGCTGTTTCTGGCAGGCCGGCTGGGTCAGGGGATCGGGGCGGGAGCCTGCTACGTGGTCGCTTTTGCAATTCTGCGGGATGCCCTGGATGAGCGACGCAGAACCAAAGTGCTCTCGTTAATGAACGG
This sequence comes from Cedecea sp. Ae19-4, assembly GCF_059801165.1. NCBI lineage: Bacteria > Pseudomonadati > Pseudomonadota > Gammaproteobacteria > Enterobacterales > Enterobacteriaceae > Cedecea > Cedecea sp. Ae19-4. The sequence goes on from NZ_JBCHWG010000001.1 coordinate 1,545,940, forward strand.
AATCACCTGCATCGTGCCGGTGATGGCGCCGGTGCTGGGGCATCTGATTATGCTTATTTTTCCGTGGCAAAGTTTGTTCTATACCCTGACCGGAATGGGGCTCGCGGTATTGCTGCTTTCCCTGCTGGTACTGAAAGAGACGAGGCCAGCAGCCAACGGTGCCAGCTCATTGGTTTCTTTGCCGAAAGCCGAGTCGTTGATTAACCGTTTCTTCCTCAGTCGGCTGACCATAACAACCCTTAGCGTAACGGTCATCCTCACCTTCGTTAACACCTCCCCCGTGTTATTGATGGAGGGGCTGGGTTTAGCTCGCGGGGAATACGCCACCACAATGGCGTTAACGGCCGTCGTCAGCATGAGCGTTTCATTCTCTACTCCGTTTGCCCTGAGCATATTTCAGCCCCGCACAATGATGATAACGTCTCAGACGCTGTTTCTGGCGGCGGGTCTGCTCCTGAGCATGGCCGATTCAAACTTGCTCACGCTGGTCGGACTCACGCTTGTTTGCGCAGGTTTCTCCGTCGGATTTGGCGTGGCCATGAGCCAGGCGCTGGGGCCATTTTCACTTCGGGCAGGAGTAGCCAGCTCAACGCTCGGAGTGGCACAGGTGTGTGGTTCATCATTGTGGATATGGCTGGCCGCCATTTTGCGTATCGATGCGCTGAATATGCTGATCGGAATTCTGATTGGCTGTAGCATTGTCAGCCTTTTACTGATTTTCCTTGTCGCCTCTCCCAGAGCCGTAGTTGAGTATGAAGAAAACAATCAACAGCCTCGATCTTAATTTGCTGCTCTGCCTGCAGTTGCTGATGCAGGAGCGCAGCGTCACCCGCACGGCAAAACGGCTGAGCGTCACGCCTTCGGCGATCAGCAAATCGCTGGCAAAACTGCGGGCGTGGTTTGATGATTCATTATTTGTCAATACTCCTCAGGGACTCGTCCCTACGCCACTGATGGTAAGCATGGCTCAGGAACTGGCGGACTGGATGCAGATGAGCCATCAGCTGCTGGATAACGCTCACCATGAGACGCCGAGCGGACTGAAGTTTGAGCTTGTGGTTGAATTACCGCTGATGATGATCATGTTCAATGCCCTGTCGCAGCAGATTTATCAGCGCTATCCTCAGGCGACTATCAGGCTGCATCACTGGGATTACGACGCGCTGGACGCCATTACGAGTGGAAGTGTGGATGTTGGTTTCACCGGTCGTGAGAGCTATCCGCGTTCTCAAGGGCAGCTGAGTCTGCCGTTGTCTATCGACTGTGAAGTGCTCTTTTATGACTCTCCCTGTGTCTGGCTGAGGGAAGATCATCCGGCTCTCCAGGAAGAGTGGAACCTGGACACTTTTTTGCGCTATCCCCATATCAGCATTTATTGGGAACAAAGCGATACCTGGGCGCTGGATGATATCCTGAGAGAAATGGGGCGCAAGCGGGATATTGCGTTGAGCCTGCCGGGATTCGAGCAGTCTCTGTTTATGGCCGCTCAGCCCGGGCACTCTCTGCTGACGACCGCTCCGGGCTACTGCCGGCATTACGGCCAGCTTCACCACCTGCCGCTGGTCTCACGTCCCCTGCCGTTTGATGCCGGGCTTCTGCAAAAATTCCGGGCACCCTATATGATGATCTGGCACAAACGTAACCGCCATAACCCGAAAATTATCTGGCTCAGGCAGGCGATTAAGGCGCTTTATGCCGATCTCGTTATCGCCGGTAAAACAGCCAATGTCTAAACGTTTTCCAGCTAAGCAAGGCCGATAGAATCCCGGCGCGAGTGAATGTTTCTTCCCCCGCGCCAGGGCAGGCTCTAGCTGCGTTCGATGTCTTTTGCCGCCTGATCCAGCGTGTCGATAATCTTATACAGCGTCTCTTTCGACAGCTCGGCGCTGCCCAGTTTGGCGTGCAGCGCCGTTTTAAAATTATGAATAGCCCGCTGCACTTCGGGCAAACGGCGGTTGTCGCCGAGAACGCCAAGGGTAGCGAGTCGAGTGGTCACCGCTTCCAGTTCGAGCTGCTGCTCTTCAAGCGAGGTTTGTCCTTCCGCCGTCAGCGTGAAGGATTTTTTCCCACTTTGCCCTTCGCCCACCGTAATAAAGCCCATCTCCTCCATCAGCGTCAGGTTCGGGTAAATAATACCGGGGCTCGGCACATATTCCCCTTTCGCCATCCCTTCGATGGATTTGATCAGTTCGTAGCCGTGGGCCGGGCCATTTGCCAGCAGATGCAGGATCAGCAGGCGGATATCGTTGGCGTCAAACAGACGTTCGCGGCGATGGCGAGCGCGCCCCTCCGGGTGGCTTTGCTCATGGCGGCCATGACCGCCCCTGCCGCGATGCTGTTCGTGGCGCTCGCATTTGTGCTGTCTCAGATGATTAATACGCATAGTTTGGGACCTTATTTGTCATGCCAGTAGGCGACGGCGCGTACCAGGTCGGCGTCCAGGGCGCGGACTTCCAGCAGGTAATCTCCCAGCGCTTTAGCCTCTTTGCCTTCGCCAACAATCCAGATGTAATAGTCGTCGGCAGGGATCTCAATCTGCTTCAGGTACCCGGCGATCTCCGCGTGAGTTAACGCCCGCACATTTACCGCAGGGAATTCGCTCAGATAGCCCAGGCTGTCGGGATCATGGCAGTTAACTAAGACTTCGACCTGAACATCCTGACTCAGCGACTGCAGACGGCGGCGCACCGCAGGCAGCCCGCTTTCATCGGTCACGTACAGCTGCCAGTGATAATCCGTTGGGGTGACCAGAGAGCCCCGTGGGCCACCGATGAACAGCTTGTCACCCGGCTGCGCATCTTTCGCCCAGCTGCTGGCAACGCCGCCGTCGTGCAAATAGAAATCCAGGGTTAATTCACCGCGATCGGCATTGAAATCCAGCGGCGTATAGTCACGCGACTGTGGGCGAGCCCCCTCTCCCCAGACAATGCCCTCGCTGGTGACCTGCGGCGGAGTGAATTCGCCATTTTCAGCCGGGAAGAAGACTTTGATGTGGTCGTCAAATCCCTGGGAAGAGAAATCCGCCAGCTGCGGGCTGGTGAAGACCAGACGGTAAAACGTATTGGCAATCAGCGTTTTCGTTTTAACCGTTAATTCACGAAACTTCAGTTCGTTACGAACCCGAACCGGCACTTTTTTAGCGTTATTTTGCGTTGTCATAGCGTACCTTTTAGGTGTGTAAGATATATCATAGACATATCTTAGAGCACGACACAGCGGCTGTCTTTATCATTTTGCGGCGTTATCACCAGGTTTAAACAATGAGAATGACATCCATTCCGGCAAGGTGCTGCCGGGATCGCAAATTGACAAAACGATGCTTTTTTGTACTTTCCCTTATCGCAAATTCGGTTCTAAACTGAAGTTGGCATCAGCCAGTTGTTAATCCACTCACCAACCTACTGACCAGGGAGGCCTGACATGTTTCCTGAGTACCGTGATTTGATTACCCACCTGAAGTCCGAAAACCCCCGCTTTCTCAGCCTGTTTAACAAACACAACCGTCTTGATAGCGAGATTTTGCGCAAGGAGGGGCCGCAAGGGACGGGATACAACGATGAAGTTGTGCAGATGAAGAAAGAAAAACTGAGGGTAAAACAAGAGCTTTATCAGATGTTGAAACAGGCCAGCCAGCCGGCCTGATAGCATTGAAACCGGGGAAGGGTTTGCCCTTCCCTTGTTGTCTCCAGAGGTTACAGCGCCACACCCAGCGCCCGCAGTATGCCAATCATTTTCCCAGCCCCCAAATAGTTCAGGTGATCGCCGTCGCGGAAATCTTCGCGTGCAAAAGCGGGATGTTCTGAGAGATCGATAAAACGCGAATGCGCCCCTTCAAGGTCTGCAAAATATTGGCGATGCGTCTGTTTCATCTCAGCATCAAGATTGTCCACGTAGTCTGACGGGAAAGACGGCGTTAGCCAGATAACCTTTTTGCCTTTTGTCGCCAACAGAACGCTCATCTCAGCCACGCGGGGTTTATTCTCTGCAAGCGTTGTCTGGTGCTTCACTGATTTCGAGTGAGAGATCCCCCGCTTCTGGGCTTCCTCTTTCTGCTGCATGGCAGGGAGTGAGTCGCTGCGGGCAAAAACAAGGCGTGCGGACGCACAAATTTGCGTCCTGGCATTATTATCCTCGAGTCCATATATCGCTTGCCCTTGCACCGGCGTCGGCATCACCAGCCGGCTAAACGCCTGCATGCCGTCGGCGGTTATCCCTTCTTCCGGCTTTATCCTGTAATGGCTATTGAGCTGGCTCCAGGCGTGGATGATTTGCTGGTTAAAGTCATCTTTTGTTTTTAACAGGTCGCTGTACAGATCAAAGAAGCCCAGGCAATACACAAAGTTTTGCACGTGCGGATAACGCTCAATAATATGCGCCGTTAATTGCTGGGCCTGCTTCAGCCCCAGGCTGTGGGTAGAAAGATTTATGCTGTGTTCAAACAGCGCGTCAGGGAAGCCATAAAAACTGTAGGAGTTACCTATAATGACTGTTCTGACGTTTGGATTAGCCAGCGCGGTATATTGCTGCGCCAGCAAATGCGCGTACTGAGTAGCTGTTGTGCTTAAGGGAATGAAATTATCAATCAGCAAATCGTACAACGAAATGCAGCCTATGGCCTGAGGATGTTCAACCGCAAAGGCCAGCTTTAATCCCTGCGGATCGTAGAGAATAAAAGGGGCCGTGCTGGCGGTAATTTTGTTATGAAAAGCGGTGATTTCCTGCTGATTTGTCTCTTCATAACTGAGGTAATAGAGGTTATTGATGGCCGAATCTCTGAAGCGCGATCCGAGCATTTGCAGCTTGTTCAGCTCGCCAAAATAAAAAATATCGATACCGTTGCGCGCCAGCGCGCTCAGCCAGAAAAGATAGAGTGACAGGTAGAGTTGATTCAGGTTTTGCTGTTTACCTTCCAGCCAGTCACTCAGGGCATTAATCAAATCGAGCGTAATATTGCTTTCATCCAGGCACGCCTGGTTTGAGAAAAGATAATCGGCGAGCCTCTGAGGAACCTGAGCCGCCTGCTCAGCGTTTTCTATGTCCCTCAGAAAATGCTGGAGCTGTTTTAAAAAGTGATTTTGCATAATGTCTTGTTGTATTCGCGCAAGAAGTATCGCTGATACTACCAGTCACCAATACAAGCAAACGGACGATTACCCCTCTTCCATCATGCTAATCTCGGGCGAAGGTTCACTTCACCAGCCGGAACGAAATCTCGTACAACGCATTCAATCCTGGATAGATTTCACCAATCACCTGTTTAAGCTCTGCCAGCGTCATGTTCTCCTGGCGGGCGTGCTCCTCGTCCAAATCATCAAGCAGCACCGGCGTCACGCCGATCACGTCGATCGTACAGAAATAGACGTCATCTTCGTAGCGGCCCACGCGCAAACGCTGGCCGGGCTGAAAATGAGATTCGCTGCTGTCGCGCAGCGTAATCGTTTTTAGCCCGGCGATAATGTCGTGCTCAAAGCGGCGGAAAAAAGTGATATCGTTAGCCATGCTACCTCCTGATAAACATTCGGCAGCATGATAAATCCCTTAGACGAACGGCGCTAACGGATCCGCCGTTTCAAAGGCGATTTTTCTGTCTGCCACCGGCGGGTAAATGAGTTCCTGAGTAATCGACAACTTAATTTTCTTCGCTTCCTCGCGCACGTGCGTCACTTTTTGCTCCCAGCCTTCGGTAAACACCGCGCCCCAGCCGCCGAGATCGAGACAGGTGACATAGTTAATCTGGCGGTACGGCAGTGGCGCGACGTCCAGCAGACTTGCCGCCACGTTATAGCCCACAAAGCGGCCTAGCATGATGGCGTGCTGGCAGGTCATTAGCGCGAGGTTGCCCTGTTCATCCGTCTCGGCACGCGCCACATCCCCCGTCGCAAAAATAGCTGGCTGCCCTTCCACCCGCAAAAAAGCATCCACGTGCAGACGGCCTTGCTTATCACGTGGGGCATTAATCTGCGCGGTTAGCGGGCTGGCCTGCACGCCTGCGGTCAGAATTACCGTGCTGGAGGCGATGCGTTCGCCGTCGGCCAGTACAATGCCGTTCGCATCAATTTCGCGGACGTCGGTATTCAGTCGCCACTCCACGCCCAGCTCTTCGCTGGCGGTAGCAATCACATCCCGCAGTTCGCGGCTGTAGCGACCGCCGATTTTATCGCCCCGTTCCACCACAATAACGCGAGCATTTGTTTCTTTGCCCAGTACCGCGCGCAATCTGCCCGGCAGTTCGGTCGCCATTTCAATGCCTGTAAAGCCGCCGCCACAGACAATGACCGTGTTGCGGGCTTCGCTTTCCGGCTGCTGCGCTAAGTCTGAAATGTGCTGCTCCAGGCGCAGGGCGCTCTCGAGCTGGTCGAGGTCGAAAGCATGCTCTGCCGCGCCGTCGATCAGGTCGCGTTTGAGGTTGCTGCCGGTAGCCAGAACAAGCCGATCGTACTGTCGCGGTGTGCTGTTGCCCTGTTCGTCACGGTACCAGACGCACTGATTGACGCTGTCGATACGCTGCGCCTCGCCTTTCACAAAGGTCACGCCGGTAACGTCGAACAGCGGCTGAAGAGGAGCGACCAGCGAAGCCACCTCGGTTTCGTAAAAACGTGGGCGAACGCGCAGCTCAGGCTGGGGAGCCAGCACGGCGATCTCAATGTCGTCACGGTTATGCATCGCCACCAGTCTGGCCGCGCTCAGGGCCGCCCACATACCGGCAAAGCCGGCGCCAAGGATCAGGATCTTCTGTTGCATGGTTCTACTCCGGTAAAGGCCCTCAGTGGCCAACGACTGCGACTATACTTGTCGCAGTTAACTACGACAAGATCTTTCGGAGTTTATTTTTAATCCTCTGTTTTCGGGGTTACAGATTGCATCGCGTGAGTAAAATCCCTACATTACCTGGATTAAATGAGTCGGAGGCAGCATGGCGTTTTACAGTTCGGGCGTGGAGTACGGCATTCATAGCCTGATATGCATGGTGGATGGCAAAGGCGAAGGCCGCGAAATGAACGTGCGCGAAATCGCCGAACTGCAGGGCGTGCCCTACGACTACCTCGGTAAAATTTTCACCAAACTTTCCAGGGCGGGGCTGGTCATCAGCAGCGAAGGTAAAGGCGGGGGGTTTATCCTTTCTCGCCCGCCGGACCAAATCAGCGTGCTGGACATTGTGGCAGCCATCGACGGTGAGAAAAGTATTTTCGACTGCAAAGAGATTCGACAGCGACTGGCCGTCTTTGAAGCAACGCCGCCCGAATGGGCCTGCGAAGGGATTTGCGGCGTGCGCGCGGTAATGAACATTGCCCAGCAGCGTATGGAAGAAGCGCTAGCCCAGCATACCGTACTGGATCTGGCCCGCCGCATGTACCGCAAGGCACCGGATGAATTTGTTATCGAAGTCCAGGACTGGATCCGCGACCGGCGGAGCAATTAGCCTTTCGCTTAGTACAATTTCGCAGATTCAAAGCCAGCCAGCGCATAAGCCGCTGGCTTTTTTGTGTAAAAAACAGGCTTAAACCGGCAAAAGACGGCTCGTTTAGCCATCCCCCATTCCGGACATCCGAACGGCTTTCCTTCCCTACCGCCAGAGCAGCACATTATATTACTTTCCGATCTAAACCACGGGTTTATGTTCTTTAGAAGCGTCAATTCGCCGCCCTATCATTCCATACATGAACACTTTTCATGTTGAGAGAACGATGATTGCCGATTCCGTCCTGGACCTGATAGGCCACACCCCGCTGCTGCGGCTCAATCACCTTGATACCGGCCGCTGCGAGCTGCTGCTTAAGCTGGAAAACCAAAACCCCGGCGGTTCAATTAAAGACCGCGTTGCCCTGTCGATGATCGAACATGCCGAGCGCAGCGGTAAGCTGCAGCCGGGGGGCACGATTATTGAAGCCACAGCGGGCAACACCGGGCTGGGGCTGGCGCTGATTGCCACGCAAAAAGGGTACCCGCTGATTCTGGTGGTGCCGGACAAAATGAGCCAGGAAAAGATTTTCCACCTGCGAGCGCTGGGCGTGGACGTGCGCCTGACCCGCTCGGACGTCACTAAAGGCCACCCTGAATATTACCAGGATTACGCCCTGCGGCTGGCGGCAGATATCCCGGGCAGCTATTACATCGATCAATTTTCTAACGCAGCAAACCCGCTGGCCCACACCAGCGGCACGGCCGTTGAGCTTTGGGAGCAAACCGGGGGCCACATTGACGCCATCGTCGTAGGCGTCGGCTCCGGCGGCACGCTGGGCGGCCTGCAGCAGTTTTTCCACCAGCATTCCCCGCAAACCGAGTTTGTGCTGGCCGATCCCTGCGGCTCCATTCTTGCCGATGTGGTTGAGCACGGTAGATATGGCGAAGTGGGCAGCTGGCTGGTGGAAGGCATCGGTGAAGACTTTGTGCCATCGCTTGCCGACTTTGAGCGCGTCCAGCACGCATACCGGATCAGCGACCGCGAAGCGTTTTCCACGGCCCGTGAATTGCTAACCCACGAAGGCATCCTGGCGGGTTCTTCAACTGGCACCCTGCTCGCCGCCGCCTTGCGCTATTGCCAGGCACAGAACACGCCGAAACGCGTGGTCACCTTCGCCTGCGATAGCGGTAACAAATATTTATCAAAAATGTTTAACGATCAATGGCTCAGCCAGCAAAACCTGGCGTAACTATTAAGGAAAATTCATGAATAAATTTGCTACCCAGAGCGTGCACAGCGGTACTTTCGAGGATGCACACGGCGCGGTGATGCCACCGATTTATGCCACATCGACTTTTGCCCAACCGGCACCTGGCCAGCATACCGGTTTTGAATACTCGCGCAGCGGCAACCCCACCCGCCAGGCGCTGGAAACGGCGATTGCCGAACTCGAAGGCGGCCAGCGGGGTTACGCGTTTGCTTCTGGCCTCGCGGCTATCTCAACCGTGCTCGAGCTGCTGGACAGCGGCAGCCATATTATCGCCGTTGACGACGTGTACGGCGGCACCTGGCGACTGATTGAAAACGTGCGCAAACGCAGCGCCGCGCTCCAGGTAAGCTGGGTAAAGCCTGACGATCTCGACGGGCTGCAGGCGGCCATTCGGCCTGAAACGCGCATGATTTGGGTGGAAACCCCCACCAATCCGCTGCTCAAGCTGGCAGACCTGGCGGCGATTGCGGATATCGCCAAACGCCATCGCCTGATAAGCGTGGCCGACAACACCTTCGCTTCGCCTGCGCTTCAGCGCCCGCTGGAGTCCGGGTTCGATATCGTGGTGCACTCGGCCACCAAATACCTGAACGGCCATTCTGATGTTGTCGCCGGGCTGGCGGTGGTCGGCGCTAATGACGACCTGGCGCAGCAGCTGGGTTATTTGCAAAATGCGGTCGGCGGCGTGCTCGACCCGTTCAGCAGTTTCCTGACGCTGCGGGGCATTCGTACTCTGGCGCTGCGCATGGAACGCCACAGCAGCAACGCGCTCCAGCTGGCAGAGTGGCTTCAGACGCATCCTGAGGTAGAAAAAGTCTATTTCCCATGGCTGGAGACTCACCCGCAGCATCAGCTTGCACGCCAGCAAATGTCGCAGCCTGGCGGCATGATTTCTATTGTGGTTCGCGGGAATGAAAAGCGGGCCGAGGAAGTGATCCGTAAGCTGAAGCTGTTTACGCTCGCCGAAAGCCTGGGCGGCGTGGAAAGCCTGGTCAGCCAGCCCTTCAGCATGACCCATGCTTCTATCCCGCTAGAACAGCGTTTAAGTAACGGCATTGTGCCGCAGCTAATTAGATTGTCAGTGGGGATTGAAGATGCCGGAGATTTGCAGGCCGATCTCGCGCAGGCGCTGAGTTAGCCGAACGCCAATTAATGCTGCCATAAATATAAATGATGGCCTTTTGCTGGCTCTGAGCACATCCAGAGTAATACAAAAGGCCATTTATTTGCTGTGCGTTAATAAATTAAAGACGTTTAGTCTTTAACCAAAGTACTGTCGGCGTAAAATATCTGCCCCGTCGTCTATCGCTTTATGAATTGCTTTCACGCTGCGCTTTTCATCTTTTTCGGCCAGGGCTTCCAGCAGATCGTCGTAATTATGATGCCCCTGAGTCATTTCTTCCGACTGCGGGTACAGATAATTAAAACATGGTCCAATGCGCACCCAAAGCTGCTCAATTAATACGGTAAGCGTTGGCATCTCGGCGTACTCAAACAGCTGGAAACGAAACTCCCGATTGGCCTGCAGCGCCGCCTCAACGCTGATATGTTTCGCTTCAAGAAACGCATCGCAAAGCTGCTGCAAACGGGCGAGTTTGGTTTTATCCATGTAACGCGCCGCCTGCTCTACCGCCATACCCTCCAGATTTTTACGGATGGTTGTAATTTCGTGGTAGCGCCCCAGAGAAATTTCAGGCACCAAAAAAGCCTGCGCCGGCGTCGCGTCCAGTGCGCCAGAAGAAACAAGACGCAACAGCGCTTCACGCACCGGCGTAATGCTGGTGCCAAGCTGCTCTGCAATCTCTTTGGTCACTAATCTTGCGCCGGGTTTTAAGGTTCCCACGATCAACGCACTCTTTAACCTGCCCTCGACTTGCATGGTTAAACTCATTCTTTGCGCTTTTTCTAAGTCAAGCATGTTTATTTCCTATAGCAAAATAACTACTTTGTATTTGCAGTTTAATAACTGGCTTGTCATCAATGGAGTATATAGGATATATCATGTACTCTTACCACAAATTTATACCACCATGCGAATTAACCTGACGAAACATTCGATATCCGTCAATAATTTAGACGGTAACGTATAGGGATTGACTACAATGAAAGCATCTGGCCGTAAGCTCGCAACTCTGGCTGTATTAATTAGCCTGGTAACCCCCTTTAGCTACGCAAGTGAATTAGTTATAGCCCAACCGGCTTCCGCCACCGCGATGGATCCCGGTTTTCTTAAAGAAGCCGCCACCCTGGTGGACAATATTTTCGATACGCTGGTCCTGCGCGATAAAAACATGCAGCTCCAGCCCGGTCTTGCCACCTCCTGGAAAGCGCTGGATGACACGACCTGGCAATTCGACCTGCGCCCCGGCGTTACTTTCACCAACGGTGAACCCGTTAACGCGGCGGCAGTGAAATTCTCTATTGACCGCATTCTGGACCCGGCCAACCACGCGCCAACCATCTCTTACATCCGCACCATCAAGTCGGTGGAAGTGATCGGCGACTATCAGGTTCGCATTCACACTGACGGCCCTGACCCGCTGCTGCCAACCCGTATGAGCCGTTATCCGACCTACATCGTGCCGCCTGCCTATGTAAGTAAAGTCGGTGCTGCGGAATTTGCACGAAAACCTATTGGTAGTGGAGCATATACATTAAAAGAATTTATACCAGATGAACGTGTCGTTATGCAGGCTAATCCACATTATTGGCGTGGAAAACCTACAATTGACCAGGTGACATGGCGCCCAATCCCGGAAGCGACTGCCCGCATTACCGCCCTGTTAACAGGAGAAGTACAGCTGGTTGACAGCGTCCCTGCTGACCTCGTTTCTACGTTAAAAAATAAACCGGGCATTCATCTTGAGCAGGTGAAAGGCGGCGGATTGACTATTTATCTCGGCCTGAAGAATGGTGAGAAACCTTTAAGTGATGCGCGGGTTCGCCAGGCGCTGTCGCTGGCGCTGAATCGTCAAGCCTATACCACCCAGCTGCTGCACGGTTTTGGTACGCCAACCGGTACCATGGCTGGCGCCAAGGACTTTGGTTACCTCAATGTTCCGGCCCCTGAGCAGGACATCGCCAAAGCTAAAGCCTTGCTTAAGGAAGCGGGTTACCCGGACGGCTTCACGCTGAAATTCCAGGCGCCGCGTCGCTATATCGCCAGCGCCGAAGTGGCTCAGGCGATTGTGCAGGACTTGGCTGCCATCGGCGTGAAGGCGCAGCTTGAGGTGCCTGAGTGGTCCGTCTATACCCAGCAGGTGGCTTCCGGTAAACAGGCGGAAATGTACATGCTGGCGTGGGGCTCAACCCAAACCCTGGATGCCGATGCCGCGCTGTACCCTATCCTGCACTCCGGCGAGCCTTACTCCACGGTCAGCAACCCTGAACTGGATAAACTGCTGAACGCCAGCCGCTCAACGGTAGATGCGAAGAAGCGTGAAGTTATCCTGCAGGATATCCAGAAAGTTGTCGCCAAAGAGCAGCCGCTGATCCCGCTGTACCGCGAGGATTCTCTGTATGCCAACAGCGACAGCCTGAACTTTACCGGTCGCGCCGACGCCCGCATCCCGCTGTATGATTTGAGGCTGAAATGATTTTTCCCGGACGCGCCCTGACCCGTCGCCCTCGCCGCCTGATTTCAGGTGACGGGGCGCTGGGGGGCTTATTGCTTGGCATCGTGATCCTGCTGGCACTGGTGGCCCCGTGGCTGCCCTTGCCCGACCCGTTAACCAACAACCTGGCGGATACCTTCCTGCCGCCGGGCAGCGAAACGGCAAGCGGGATGCACTGGCTCGGCACCGATCAGCTCGGGCGCGATTTGCTGGCAAGGATCCTGGCGGGTACCCGCCTATCCCTGACGGTGGTGTTACTGGCGGCGGCAATTGCCGCCGTTATCGGTACCCTGCTGGGCATGCTGGCAGGCTATGTTGGCGGCTGGCTGGATGCCGTTATCATGCGCCTGATGGACATCCAGCTGGCGGTGCCGTTTATTCTGTTAATTTTGCTGGTGATGGCGCTGTTCGGCACTTCACTGGAAAACATTATTCTGATCATGGGCGTGACCAGTTGGGCGATTTACGCCCGCGTGGCGCGCGCCAAAACGCTCGAGTTACGCGAACTGGAATACATCGAAGCCGTTCGCGCCATGGGCTTTTCCACGCCGCGTATTCTGCTGCGACATATTCTGCCTAACCTCGCCACGCCGCTGGTTGTTCTGCTGACGCTGGATATTCCAAGGCTGATTGTCCTCGAAGCCTCCATTGGCTTTCTCGGGATGGGGATCCAGCCGCCAACGCCTACGCTCGGCAACCTGATTGGTGAGGGGCGTTCCTACATGCTGCTGGCGGAATGGCTGGTGCTGTGGCCGGGGCTGATTATCGCGGCGCTGGTGGTCGGCTGTAACCTGCTCGGCGACAGCCTGCTGCGTAAAACCCACACGAGGCTCGACTGATGCTGCGCTACATTCTTTCCCGCTTCGCGCAGGCCGTGCTGGTGATGTTTGGCGTCTCACTGCTGATCTTTTACAGCCTGCACCTGACCGGCGATCCTGCCGCGGTGATGATGCCGCCTGGCTCTTCCCAGCAAGAAATAGACAACTTCCGCCACGCAATGGGTTTTGACCGTCCGCTGCTCTGGCAATACGGCCATTACCTGACCGGCCTGCTGCACGGCGACCTTGGCCTGTCGCTCCGCTATGATCAGCCAGTGACCGAACTTATCGCCCAGCGCGTGCCTGCCACGCTGCTGCTGGCCGTTTCTGCCCTGGCGTGGAGCACCCTGGTTGGCCTGCTGCTTGGCCTGGTGAGTGCGGTCTGGCGCAACAGCGTTTGGGACTTACTCGCCCGCCTGTTTGCCTTCAGCGGCCAGGCCGTGCCGGTATTCTGGCTGGGTCTGTTGATGATTATCTGGTTCAGCCTGCATCTACGCTGGCTGCCCTCCAGCGGCTACGGCACCTTCAGCCATCTGATCATGCCCGCCATCAGTCTTGGGGCCTATTACATGAGCGCCATTGCGCGCCTGGTACGTGCCAGCCTGATCGACGTACTGGCTCAGGATTACATCCGCACGGCGCAGGCCAAGGGGCTAAGTTCGTGGCGGATCCTGATTCGCCACGGCCTGCGCAATGCGCTGATCCCGGTCGTCACCGTGCAGGGAATGTATTTCGCTTCCCTGCTGGGCGGCGCGCTGGTCACCGAAATTATTTTTGCCTGGCCCGGCATTGGCCGCCTTGCGGTGCAGGCCATTCAAAACCGTGACTTCCCGCTGGTGCAGGCGATTGTCCTGCTGGCCGCGCTGGTGTTTGTGGTAGTGAACCTAATCATTGATTTGCTGTACGTGGTACTGAACCCGAGGATCCGGCTATGAAGTCACTCGATGCAACGCTGGATCTCCTGCACCAGCTGACGCCTTTCCGAAGCGTGGCGGGCAATATCGACCAGCAGCGCGACCTGGCGCAGTGGCTTGAGCGTTGGTTAACTGAAGAAACTGACGCTGAAGTGCTGTACCCGGTCAGCCAGCAGCTTCAGGACGACGCACCGCCGCTGGTACACGTGCGAATTAATATCGGCTCGCCACGAACCCTCGTGCTGTACAACATGTACGACGTGATGCCCGCCGAAGAAGACGGCTGGGAGGTCGACCCGTTCGTGGGCGGCCTCAAACACTGGTCGGATAAAGGCGATGTGTTTATTTCTCGCGGGGCGGAGAACAACAAAGGCCCGCTGGCAGGCATGCTGAGGGTGGTGCGCGATCTCTATCACTCGGGCCGCCTGCATACCAACGTTGAAATCCTGCTGGAAGGCGAAGAAGAGATTGGCAGCGGCAACCTGCGCCGCTACCTCGCCCGGCAGCCTTGCCCGGTTGCCCCGGCAGAAGCAGTGCTTTTCCCTTCCCTGTGCGAATACGGTGGCGGCGCACCTCGCATATACCTCGGCTTCACCGGCCGCAGCGGTGGCCGCCTGGTAGTCAAAGGCGGCAGCTGGGGCGGCCCGAAAGCGGCAATTCACGCCAGCAACGCCGCATGGATCGATAGCCCGGTCTGGCGACTGGTGCAGGCGTTAAGCACTCTTGCCCCGCCTCACGCCAACGGCGTGCTCGAAACGGGCGAGCTGGACGAAGAAGCCAGCTCCATTCTGGACGACCTCGCGCGGGAATTTAATTTGGCGGACGAACTGACCTTCCGCCGCAGCGAAAAATACGCCATCACTGGCGACAGTTTCAGCAACCTGGCATACCTGCTGGGCAGCGCGGTGCTAAGCGTGTCGGAGATAGCCAGCCTGCCGCGCGGTGCTCAGGGCGTGATCCCTCCGGAAGCCTTCGCCGATGTGGTGTTAAGAACACCGCCCGTCGTCGATGGCGAACGCCTGATGCGGCGCATAAAAGAACAGCTTGCCAGCCCGGCACTTGCCGGAGCGGTGCTCGAACCGGGGGACAGCTACCCCGGCTACCGCTTCAGCATTGATGACGTCGGCGTGCTTGAGCTGATGGCGAGCTATCACCAGCAGCAGGCAAAACCGCAAATCTGGCCCTGGGCGCCAGGCTGCGCCCCGGCCTACGCCTTCGCCCCTGTGGCACCAGCCTTCCTGATCGGCGGCCTGGGCTACGGCGGCAACGCCCACGGCGTGAACGAATTCGTCACGCTCAGGGGCTTACAACGCTACCAACAATCGCTTAATGACTGGCTACTTGCCTTTTAAATACGGCCAGCACCCGGGAACCAGACAGGATAATGCATGAAAAACGTCAATGATTTTGAACGTGTTACGCTCGGATTCTTCCCCACGCCGCTGGAATCTTTACCTCGTCTGAGCGAAACGCTAGGCGTTAACATAAAAATTAAGCGCGACGACTACAGCGGTTTTGGCGGCGGTGGCAACAAAGTCCGCAAGCTAGAGTACCTGATGGCCGAAGCCTGCCGCGAAGGGGTAAAAGTGGTGATAACCACCGGCGGTCACCAGTCTAACCACGCGCGCATGGTCGCGGCAGCCGCCCGTAAATTTGGCATGAAGCCGGTACTGGTTTTACGCGGCGATGAGCCACAGACTTATCAGGGAAATCTCCTGCTGGATAAACTGTTTGGGGCAGAGCTGGAGTTCCTCGACCCGGAAGGCTATTTCACCCAGATTGAAGGCGCGATGCAGGCCCATGCCGATGCGGCCACGGCTCGCGGCGAAAAGCCAATGATCATTCCGCTGGGGGGGGCCACGGCGCTAGGTGCGCTGGGCTATGTTCGCGCCGTTGAAGAGATGGATGCCCAGCTTCGCGCCGCGGGCGAATCTGCCCCGGACGTGATTATCGCCCCCACCGGCTCCGGCGGCACGCTGGCCGGGCTGTATGTCGGCGCTCGCCGTTACTGGCCGAAAACGCAGATTATCGGCGTCAGCGTCAGCGCCAAAGCCGACTGGTTCCAGCCCCGAATCTCCGCCATGGCCGAGGACTGCGCTCGCCTGCTCGACTGGGATCAAACCTGGCAGCCGCAGGATATCCTGATCGAAGACGGATTTGTTGGCAGCGCCTACGGCGTGCCTTCTGACGGCGGCATTGAAGCGATTTATCAGGTCGCGCAGCAGGAAGGCGTGCTGCTGGATCCGGTTTACACTGGTAAAGCGATGCACGGTTTAATCACCCTCGCGAAAGAAGGCCGTATTGCCGCCGGCAGCAGCGTAGTGTTCATGCACTGCGGGGGCTCTCCGGCGCTTTACCCGTTCGCTCAAAAACTTCTGGAGCACTGATCATGCAGATAGTGAACCGTCAGCAGGTGGCCGACCTTGGGGGGAATGATCCGGTACAGGCTCTGCAGGACATCGAGGACACCGTGCGGTTGCTGAGGCGCGGCGAGGCAGCGATGCCCGCCGAAACCCACGTCAACCTCGATACGCCGCTGGGGAAGGTTTACGCCCTCCCGGCCAGGGTCGGCGGGCGGTTCAATGCGACGGGCGTAAAATGGACGGCGCATCGACCTCGCGCCAACGACGGCTATCCACAGGCGATGGCCACCACGCTGGTTAATCGCGCAGACAACGGTTTGCCGATAGGCCTGGTCGAAAGTGGCAGCCTGACCGCGACCCGAACCGCCGCCGTGTCGGCCCTCGCCTTGAAGCTGGCGGCTCCCCGCCGCCCTTCACGTGTTTTATTGCTCGGCGCTGGCGTGCAGGCCCGCGCTCATCTCGAGATGCTGGCTGCACATTTTCCCGATCTGGACATGGTCTATTGCTGGAACAAAACGCCGGAGCCTCTCGCCGACATGCTCAGCCATGCCGACAAACTCCCCTGGCCTGTCACCCAGTTTGAAACACTAAACGATGCCCTGCGCCAGCACTGGGACGCGCTGATTACCTGCACCAGCGCCAGCGAGCCGTTTTTACGCCCTGGCATCTGGCGGGCCGGCACCCTGGTGCTGCAAATCGGCTATCACGAAGTGGCCTTTGAGACGATTGCCGCCGCCGACAAGGTCGTGGTCGACCTTTGGGGAGACTTCAAGCTGACCAGCGCCAAAAGCCTGTTTCAAATGTACCGGGCCGGGCTTTTTGATGAGCAAAACGTCTCTGCAGATTTAACAAATTTACTGATCGATGGCTGGCGACCTGCGGAAACGGACAAGGTTTATTTCTCTTCTTTCGGCCTCAACGTGTTTGATATCGCCCTCGCCGCCCGCGTTCTAAGCGCTGCTGCCGAACAGGGCAAGGGCAGCAATCTGCCTTTTGGCTGGGAGACCACCGATGCTGATTAACGCGCCCGATCTGGTAAAACGAATCGAGAACGGCGAGTTATTCGCGCTGATCGATGTCCGTGAACGAGAAGCCTGGCAAACGGCCTCCCTACCGGGCGCGCTGAATCTTAACGTCTACGACTATTTTGTGTCTGACTCGACCCCGAAAGGTTACGCCGCGATGGCCGGGGCATTTGTTCATGCCTGGCAACAGCTCTGTATCGCGAGAGGGGCTACGCCGGTATTCTTCGAACAAACCGTGGGCATGCGATCTCCGCGTGGATTATGGTTTTTGTGGTTTGCGCTGGGTGCAGAAGGACTGATTCTGGACGGCGGTGTAGAAGCCTGGGCAGATGCCGGGGGGAAATTAACGCCGGGGAAAGGTCCAGCTACGATTGTTTCTGACGCCGGAGCCCCTGAATGTCAACCGGCCATGCCTCAGCTGGCCGCCACCCGCGCCGAAACGATCGACGCCGATCCGGCATCAACCTTACTGCTGGACGCCCGCAGGCCAACGGAATATGACGGCAGCTTTGTGCATGAATGCTGCGCGCGAGCGGGACGTATTCCTGGCTCAAAACTGCTTTTCTGGGAAGATGCAGTCGAGCATGGCCGGTTCAAATCCGCTGCAGCGCTGGCAAGCCTTGCCGCCGAAGCCGGATTTACGCCGTCAAAAAGAGTGATTGCCTGGTGCCACCGTGGCGCTCGCGCCGCCACGGTTCTGGTGGCTCTCAAACTTGCAGGTTACCAGGACGTGGCCGTTTACGTCGGCTCCTGGCATGAATGGGCGAGTCACCAGGAATTACCGCTGCTTAGTGGGGAGTAATCACCCCACCTTCCGCAGCTTCAGCGCCTGCTGAATATCCGGCGCGGCGGCAATCAGCTGCCGCGTGTATTCATGCTGTGGCTTGTCCAGCACCTGCTTTGTGGCCCCCGTCTCCACAATTTCACCGCGATACAGCACCACCACTCTGTCACACGCCTGACGTACGGCGCCAAGGTCGTGGCTGATAAACAGCACGGTCAGACCCAGGCGGTCACGCAGATCGGCGAGCAAGGCGAGGATCTGCCCTCGCACCGAAAGATCCAACGCCGAAACGGCTTCATCGGCCACCAACAGTTCGGGTTCAAGCGCCAGCGCCCGCGCAATGGCAATGCGCTGCCGCTGCCCACCGGAGAAAGCCGACGGCAGACGATTCGCCGCCGCAGCATCCAGCCCGACCAGCTCCAGTAGTTCGCGAACGCGGCTTTGAACTTCCCCCGCGGGTCTCAATTTATGCACGCGCAGCGGTTCGGCAATTTGCTCCCCCACCGGCATTTTGGGATCGAGGCTGGCGTAGGGATCCTGGAAAATAATCTGCGCCCGGCGGCGCATCCCCCGCTGCTGCTCACGGCTGGCGCGACGAACGTCCAGACCATCAAAAATAATGGTGCCGCTGTCGGCCGGAATTAAACCTATAGCCGCCCTGCCGAGCGTCGTTTTACCCGAACCGGACTCGCCGATCAGCCCGACGATCTCGCCTCGTTCGATTTCGAGACTGGTTGGCTTGAGCACGGTCTGGCGGCTGTCCGGGAAAAACGGCAGCGTATGCGCCTGCGGGTAGCTTTTGGTGAGCTGCGACAGCTGCACCAGCGGCGAACGGGTAACGTTTTTGCGCCTGGCTGGCTGAGGCTCCGGCTGAGAAGCGGCAATCAGTCGACGGGTGTAGTCGGCCTGCGGCGCGGTCAGCAGCGTTGGCACATCGCCCTGCTCAACAATATTGCCCTGATACAGCACGCAGGCACGGTCTGCATAGCGAGCCACCACGCTTAAATCGTGGGTGATGAACAGAATGCCCATTGCCATTTCCTGCTGCAGTTCCTGTAGCAAAGTCAGGATTTGCGCCTGAATGGTGACGTCCAGCGCGGTGGTGGGTTCGTCGGCAATCAGAAGCGCAGGTTTGCAGCTAATGGCGCTGGCAATCATCACGCGCTGGCGCATGCCGCCGGAAAGCTGATGAATATACTGTTTTGCCCGCTGCTCAGGGTTCACAATTCCGACCCTGTCCAACAATGCGACCGCCTCACGGTGCGCCTGCTTCCAGCTGAGCTTTTGGTGGCGCACCAGCACTTCCGCAATTTGCTCCCCCACTTTCAGCACCGGGTTCATGCTGCTCATCGGCTCCTGAAAAATCGTGGCGATTTGCTGCCCGCGAAGCTCTCGCGGATAGGTTTTCCCCACAGCCGATACAACCTGTCCGTTAAACGTCACGTCACCGCCCGTTTGCCGCACGCCAGCAGGAAGTAGCCCCATCACCGCCAGCGAGGTTAAGGTTTTCCCTGAGCCTGATTCGCCTACCAGCGCAACAACCTCCCGGCGTGCAACGCTGAATGAAGCGTCCTTCACCAGAGGTTTACCTTCCAGCGTACTGATACAAAGCGAATTAACGGTTAACAGCGGGGTTTGATCGGTCATACGGGTTCCAGACGGGTGCTAACAGCGTGATTTTTGAGACTATAATATCTGCCCCAGTGCGACAAGATGATTTGCTGATAGCTTATTCATTTGGTCTTACTCTCCGGCATTATTTATACTTTAGTCATGCTGACCTGATGTGATTGCCGCCATGACAACTCAAACTTTTCCCCGCCGTTGGGTGCTGCCTGCGGGCTTATTGGCCTTGCTGTTAAGTACCCTGGCGCTGGTGTTTATCAGCCATCACTGGAGCGCTTTTATTCAATGGTGCCTGAGTATGCAGATCAGCCTGCACCGCTACCTGGTCTTCTATTTACTGCAAATCAACAACCACCAGTACATCGGCGGCGTCTGGCTGCTGGTCGGCAGCTTCTTTTACGGCGTACTCCACGCCATCGGCCCCGGGCACGGTAAATTTATCGTCACAACCTACCTCAGTACCAACCAGGAAACGCCTCTCGCCGGACGAGTGGTGCCGTTTCTCGGCAGCCTGATGCAGGGCGTGAGCGCCATCGTATTTGTCTTTGTGCTGGCGATTGCGCTTAATTTGTCCAGCGGCGATCTCAGCGAAAGTCGCTGGTATGTGGAAAAAATAAGCGCGGTGATGATTGGCTGTTTCGGGATTTTTATTGTGCTGAAAGCGCTGCGACAGCAAGCGCCGCTCAGGATGAAATCCTTCACGCCGATAAGCAGTGATGCACCAACGCTGAATCATCATTCACACGATGATCGGTGCGGCTGCGGGCACAACCACGGCGTTAGCTACGATGCCCGGGGCGGCAACTGGCTCACGCACCTGGGCGTCATTCTGGCGATTGGCGCTCGGCCTTGCAGCGGGGCCATCATGATTTTGGTGTTTTCGAATGCGTTGGGATTTATTAGCTGGGGCATTGCCGCGGTGATGACTATGGCTTTCGGTACAGCCCTGTCGATTCTCGGGCTGTCCGTGTTGGTCACCCGCACCCGCGACTCGGTGAGCAAACTCTGGCTTTCGCGCACTCCTACTCAGGTTCGCATTATCACCACCGGGCTGAAAGTGCTTGGCGGCTTGCTGATCGTGCTTTTTGCCGCGGTGCTATTTATCACCACGATTCCCGTTAGCGCCAACGGCGACTTTATCGCGGCAGGCTGTTAGTTCAGAACGGGTTAGAACAGAGAGAACAGCAGCGCGACCGGGAAACTCATCGGCCAGGTGGCGCCAATCAGCACTGAACAAAGCAGCTTAATGCGTTTAGAGTCTTTGGCGAGCAGCCAGGTGATCCCGGCGCAGATTAACGCCATTACGGCGTAAAAAACCAGCATGTGTTGATAAAGCGTCATACAAGACATTACTACTTGTTAAAATTTTTTGCAGAATATGCTCTTTTTTATGACGCAGATCAAGTTTAGAAACTTTATTTACTCAGTAATAGCTGACTTCCGTCGTCACCTGCTGCCGCTGGGTCTGCTGCGTTTTTCCGATGCCGGTCACCAGCGTGATATCGCAGGCGATGGGCGACAAGTGCTCGTCGTAGCGGCAGTGGCTTTCCATCGTCAGGAACGGCGTTCTCATCGTTTCAGTCACCAGTTTGTAGTCAAACGGACGGCGCTCCGCATCCTCGTAGCTGACTTTGGTTTGCGAAGCCACTTTGTCATTGAGGTAAAAATCGATCTGACGAGGGTGGCCGTTAACATCGTATTCATGGTGAGCGATGCGCTGCCCGCCCGGCATGAAAAAAATATCCTTCAGCAGCCCGCCAGGCCAGTAGGCATATTTCACTTCGCCCAACTCATCTTTTCTCTTTTTCACCAGACACTGTTCATCAAGCTTGAGGGTTAACGGTTTGCCGTTTTGGGTCCCCGTTAGCGCGTTGCCTTCGCGGTGAAGCTGTAGCACCATTTTTTGCGCCAAGTCTCTGATATCAAGGCTGGTCACACACCCGGTACGGTCTACCATTAGTCGGTTCTCATAGTTGACTTCCCCTGACGGATGCTTCATGACGGTATGCATTTCGCGCACGTTGCCTGCCGGGGCATTGAAATCAAACATTGTCGCCAGGTTGGCGATAACCGGGTTTCTTGCCGTTTGGGCATAAGCGAAAGAACAGAAAACAAGTGGGATTGCCAGCAGAATGGCTCTTTTCAACGTCATACATCATCCTTGATAGCAGGCCAACACCTCGTCGGCAAATAGCAGAAAATAAACAGATTAATTCTGAGGTTTAACGTGACACTTTACGCGATCCACCAAACAAAACCCACCGAAGTGGGTTTTTAGGGCACTTACAGCTTAGGAATAATCAGTACCTGTCCGGGGTAAATTTTATCCGGGTGGCTTAGCATCGGTTTATTCGCTTCAAAGATGGTGTTGTACTTGTTGGCATCGCCATAGACATGTTTAGAAATGGCGCTCAGCGTGTCGCCTGATTTCACCGTATAGTAAGTGGCTTCCTGCGCAGCATCCGTCGCCTGAATATTATTTTCAACGCTGCTGATACCGGCCACGTTACCTACCGCCACCTGAATTTTTTCTTTCAGCGCCTGAGTCAGCCCGTCTCCCCCGGAGATCACCGCTTTGCCGTTTTCTACGGTAACATTCACTTTGTCAGCGCCCGGAATACCGCTGTTTTTCAAATGCTCCTCAAGCTTGCTGCCCTGCTCGCCTTCGTTCCCCTTCAGCGAGTCCCACAGTTTGGCGCCCGCATCTTTGACAAAATCAAATAATCCCATGGTCTTTTCTCCTGTTTACTGGTCCCTGTAAGCCTGGCAAAAGCAGCCAAAACCGCCAGTCGCAAGCTCAGTGCTTAATCATCACGTGCCGAATAACGGTGTAATCCTCCAGCCCGTAAAGCGACATATCTTTGCCGTAGCCGGACAGTTTTTGCCCGCCGTGTGGCATCTCGCTCACCAGCATAAAGTGCGTGTTCACCCAGGTGCAGCCATACTGCAATCGGGCACTCAGGCGATGCGCCCGGCCCACGTCCTGCGTCCATACCGAAGAGGCCAGGCCGTAGCTGGAGTCGTTGGCCCACGCCAGCACCTGCTGCTCATCGTCAAATTTTGTGACGCTGACGACCGGGCCAAACACCTCTTTTTGCACAATGGCATCGCCCTGCTTAGCCCCGGCCAGCAGCGTAGGCTGGTAGTAATAGCCCTCGCCTGCGACTTTACTGCCGCCGGTAATCACTTTGATATGCGGCAGCACTTTGGCTTCCTCCACGGCTTTACTGACTCGCTCAAGATGTGCCTCTGAACTCAGCGGCCCCAGCTCGGTGCTTTCGTCCTCAGGAGGCCCATATTTGAGACTGGCCACGGCTTCCCCAAGCTGCTCAACCAGCCGGTCGTAAATCCCGCTTTGAGCGTAAATCCGGCAGGCGGCGGTGCAGTCCTGCCCGGCGTTGTAATAGCCAAAGGTGCGCACGCCTTCGACCACCGCCTGTAAATCCGCATCATCGAACACGATAACCGGCGCTTTGCCGCCCAGCTCCATGTGCGTGCGCTTAATTGACGGGGCGGTGTGGCTAATAATGTGTTCCCCGGTGGCGATAGATCCGGTGAGCGACACCATGCGCACTTTTTCATGCCCGGTCAGCGCATCGCCGACGGTTTGCCCGCGCCCAAACAGCACGTTAATCACGCCCGCCGGGAAGACATCCTTCGCCAGTTCGGCTAGCTTAAACGCGGTCAGCGGCGTAATTTCGGACGGTTTGATCACCACGCAGTTCCCGGCGGCCAGCGCCGGAGCCAGTTTCCAGGCCGCCATCATCAGCGGATAGTTCCAGGGAGCAATAGACGCCACCACGCCGACCGGATCGCGGCGGATCATCGAGGTGTGCCCGCTCAGATATTCTCCGGCGGCCAGGCCGCTCAGGCAGCGGCTCGCCCCGGCAAAGAAGCGAAAGACATCCACCACTGCCGGGATCTCATCGTTGAGCACGCAGTGGAAAGGTTTGCCGCAGTTCTGCGACTCCAGCCTGGCGAAGGCTTCCGCGTGTTGCTCGATGGCGTCCGCTAGCGCCAGAAGATGTTCGGCACGTTCTTTCGGCTGCGTCTGCCCCCATGCGGCAAAAGCTTTATCCGCCGCCAGGACCGCATCGTTAACTTGCTGAGCCGTGGCTTCCGCCACCTCGAGCAGCACCTGCCCCGTGGCCGGGTTGTAGACAGGCTGCTTCTCTCCAAGGCCAGCCACAAGCAGGCCGTTAATCAATAACTGACTTTGCATCCCTATCTCCTTTCCCGTTCTGATAATCATGGCCCCAGCGGCGTTCTGGCTTAAAAGGACTGAAGTAAAAAGCATAGCGTCGGCTTGACGGCGGCAGCGGTGCCGGGCGGTGATTTTCACCAGGTTGTGATGCACTGCGCAGTAAGCCTGTCCCGGCGCTCCCCTTTGGTATAACAGGCCGCGGCGCAAATGAGGTATCTATTGAAAATTAATATGAAAAGAAGGCGGGATCCCCCTATGCTTTAGGCAGTCTTTTTCTTAGTTCACCGCCAGGAGGCACCATGAGTATTTCCGCCCGCAATCAGTTAACCGGCACCATCAGCAACGTCACGGCCGGCGCCGTTAACGACGAAATAGAATTAACCCTGAACGGCGGCGGCAAGCTGGTCGCTGTGGTGACCCGCAGCAGCAAGGAAGCCTTAGGCCTGGTTAACGGCAAAGAAGCGTTGGCCCTGATCAAAGCCCCGTGGGTGGTGCTGGCCAGCGAAGACTGCGGCTATCACTTCTCCGCCCGGAACCAGTTCCCAGGCGCGGTGAAAGCCATCGCGGAAGGCGCGGTGAACACCACCGTGCATATTCAGACGGACGCGGGTTTTGCATTAACCGCCGTGGTGACTAACGAAGCCGCTGATGAAATGGCGCTGAAGGTGGGGTCTCGCCTGCTGGCACTGGTGAAAGCCTCATCCGTGCTGATTGCGGTAAAAAAATAACGCCATAACGTCCGGCAGCCACTCCGGCTGCCGGTTTTAACTCGCTTACTTGTAGCGTACGTCAAGCTTGCTGTAGGCCACCACCGATTCAGAACCGTCCTTGTTTTTGTCCTGGTTGTAGTTGCCCGCCTTGAAGTACAGCTGGATCCCTTCCCAGCCCTGCTTCGGATAGTCAAACGTTTGGCTGGCCTTTTTGCCTCCGGCGCTGGCCTCCACCGTCACCTTCATGCCGCTCGCCGTGCCTTTGGCTTTGATGCTGTAATCAATTTTGTCTTTCAGCCCGACGCCCGAAAGCAGCGTGGTGCGTTTTTCCGGGTCGCCGTAGTTTTCTTTCACGCCCGCCACTATCGCGCCGTCTTCCCAGCGCAGTTTCAGCATCTCTGAGCCGCCGGGTTTGTCGCCGTGAATTTGAGCAAAAATAATTGAGCGCGTGGACGGATTTTTGACGATATACACCGACCCGCGCTGCTCATTGTCAAACTCGCTGCCGTTAACAAAATTGTGCGTGGCTCTCAGCTCGACGCGAGGAAATTCACTGTGCGGCGTAGATCCAAACCCGGACGGTGCTTTAAACACCATCGCCCCCGCCGGAATGGCAGAATCACAGCTTTTGTCCCCACCGCAGTTACTGTAGAAATAGCGGTTATGCAGCCCCGACGTGATCTTCACTTCATTCGGTTTTTCACTGCCATCAAAGGATTGCAGCAGATAGTCCTTTGTCAGCACCGGGTAGTTTTCACCCGGAGCGGTCTGGCCGCTCTCGGCCCATGCGCTACCGCTCAGCGCAGCCAAAAAAAGGCTGACAGGCAGCCCGTAACTTAGTGTTTTACGCTTCATCTTTAACCCCAATGCAAAATGTAAACCCGCCCAAGCAGCTAACCACTAATCAGCGTAGATGCTTTACTTAAAATCTGTTGCGGTAACATGTCAGTAGTAACAATGGGTTTCCGGTAATTAACCTGATGCATAAAGGGAACAGTCATGATCAAAAAACTGCTCGTTTCAGTTCTGTTTGCGGCCAGCTACTCCGCCTTCGCGCTGGCGGATAACGCAGGCGCGGCGTTTAAAACTTTTCCGCTCGGCAAGCTTGAGCTAACCGCGCTGCACGATAAAAACAACACCCTGCCCAATGATGGCAAAGTGATTGGCGTCGACGTGGGAGAAAAATCGGTGGCCGAAGTGCTGTCTGCGGCGGGCGCGCCGACGGACAAGATTAAGCTCAGCGTCGATGCCCTGCTGGTGAAAGACGGCAGTAAAGTCATTCTGCTGGATACCGGGCTTGGCCCCAACGCTCAGGGCCAGCTGGTTGAGAGCCTCGCAAAGGCGGGTTATAAGCCAGAGCAGGTAACCGATGTGCTGATCACCCACGTTCACGGCGACCATGTTGGCGGGCTGCTGACGGCGGACGGCAAGCAGGCATTCCCCCACGCCACGGTGCAAATCTCCGCCCCGGACTGGGCATGGCTGCAAACGCTGCCGAAGATGAAGGCGCTGGCTGAGGCCATCCAGCCGCAGGTGAAAACCTTTAAGCCAGGCGACGAGGTGCTGCCGGGGATCACCTCTGTGCCGCTGCCGGGCCACACGCCGGGGCACGTTGGCTACCAGATTGTCTCCGGCAAGCAGCGACTTTTAGACATTGGCGACTCGGCGCACAGCTCGATTGTGTCGCTGACGAAGCCCGAATGGGCGATTGCCTATGACAACGATCGCCAGGAAGGCATAGCCAACCGCAAAGCGCTGCTAGCCAGACTGGCCGCCGATCGTGAACTGATTTTTGCCCCGCACTTCCCGTTCCCGGGCGTCGGGCATATTGTGGCTAAAGGCGACCATTACGTTTTTCAACCGACAGAATAGCGGTGACACCAGCCGGTTCGCCGGCTTTTAAACCTCCTGCCGGTGTATCTGATACCAGACATGCCGGAGCAGCGGATGCTGCTCCGGCACCATGGGATGGTCAAACTCTCCGCTTCGGCGCATGCCCAGCTTCTCCATCACCCGCTGAGACGGCAAATTTGGCAGTGCGGTAAAAGCCACAATGCTGTCCAGATCGTATTCGTCGAAACCAATGCGCAGCGCTTCCCTCGCGGCCTCAGGCGCGTACCCTTTGCCCCAAAACGCTTTTCGAAGCCGCCAGCCGACCTCGACACAGGGGCCAAACGGCAGCGAGTAGCCGGGGCGATTCAGGCCCACAAATCCGACCAGCTCACTGCTGCGTTGCTCTTCCACCGCCCAGAAGCCAAAGCCGTTTTCAGCCATACGCTGACGGAATGTCTCGAGGTAACGCTGGCTCTCTTCCGACGTCAGGGGCTGCAAGAAATAGCGCATCACCTCCGGGTCAGCGTTCATTTCGGCAAACGGAACCAAGTCCTCGTCTCGCCACGCTCTCAGCAGCAATCTTTCAGTCTTGTACATGGTGTTCCTCAATCAATTCCTTGATTAAACGTGACAACGTCACCACGGCCTGGCGTTCTCTTTCGCCCCAGTTCCACGAGGCGTTGAAGCGGAAATAGTTATCCCAGACCCTGCCGGTGGTGAACATTTTCCCCGGGGCGATGCTTATCTTATGCGCCAGCGCCCGCTCGTTAAGCAGGCTGGTATCCAGCCCCTCCGGCAGTTCAATCCACAGGAAATAGCCGCTTTCGCTGCGGTGGATTTTGACTTCAGGAGGGAAAAGCTCACTTAGCGTTTGCCAGGCCTGCTGCTTGCGTTCTGCCAGCTGCCGCCGGAGGCGGCGCAGGTGTGTGTCATAGCGGCGGGTAGCCAGAAAATCGACCAGCGCCAGCTGCATCGGCGAACTGGTGGACAAGGTGCTCATCAGCTGCAACTGCTGAATGCGGCGGGCGTGCTTCCCGGCGGCGACCCAGCCGATGCGAAATCCGGCCACCAGGCATTTTGAAAACGAGGAGCAATGCAGAGTCATATCGTGGGCATCATACGCCCGGGCAGGCAGCGGCCTTTCCCGCCCGTAATAAAGCTCGCTGTACACGTCATCCTCAATCAGCGTGACGTTATGTGCCCGCAACAGTTGCACCAGCCGCGCTTTTTTCTCCGGCGGCAGCGTCACGCCCAGCGGGTTCTGGCTGTTGGTCATTAGCCAACAGGCTTTGACCGGGTATTCGGCCAGAGCCTGCGCCAGGGCATCGAGATCGATCCCGCTTACCGGGTCAGTGGCGACCGAGAGCGCTTTCAGCCTCAGACGCTCCAGCGCCTGCAGCGCGCCGTAGAAGCAAGGGTTTTCGACAATTACCCAGTCACCCGGCTCGGTCACCGCCTGCAGACTGAGGTTGAGCGCCTCAAGCGCGCCGGCGGTGATGACAATTTCGTCCGGTGAAACATGCATCCCCTGCTGGGCGTAGCGCTGGGCGATGGCGTGGCGCAGCGCTTCGTTGCCCGGCGGCAGGCTTTCAATCACGCTGATGGCGGTCGCCGTTTTGCTGACCGCCGCCATTGAACGGTGGAGCGCCTGGAGCGGAAACAGGCGAGGATCCGGGAACGCAGAGCCAAACGGCACCACGGAAGCATCCGTGCTTGCCTGCAGCACATCAAAAATATAGGTATTGATATCGACGGTTTCCGCGCGAGTGACCTGCACCGCAGGCGGCGCGGTGCGTGCCACCGGTCGGGGCGCAACGTAGTAGCCGGACTGCGGCCTGGCCACAATCGCCCCCTGGCTTTCCAGCATCTGATAGGCGTGGCCGACGGTCATAAAGCTCATGCCACTGTGGCCGACCTGCTCGCGCAGCGACGGCAAACGATCCCCCGGCTGCCAGACGCCGAGGGCAATCTGGTCGAGGATCTGCTGTGCCAGCTGCTGGTACTTTTTCATGCGCTGCTCCCTGTCTATATCACAGCGCTAAAAATACGCTGTTTTGTACAACTGTTATAGTCAGAAAGTGAGTTTTTAACACGAAGATAGCGGGCGGTAAAACCGCCCGTGAAAAGGTAAACGTGGGGATTTTACTTCACATCGGCCAGCGCGGTTTTCTCAACATACGGCTTCATCAGGCTGTCCGCCGTTTGCTGGGCAGATTTCGCTGCCGCTTCCGGGGTCACCTTTTGATCGTTCACCACCGCCGCCAGCTGGTTTTCCATCGCCTGACGAACGGCAACCGTTTCATAAGTCGAATACCAGGGATGGGCATATTTCAGCTGATCCAGCGCGATTTGCGCCCGCGGATCTTTCTGCAGGTATTCTTTCATTTCCGGCGTGTCGTAGGAGGCCTTCAGCGGGGAGAAATACCCGGTGAAACGGCTCCACGCGCCGTTAACCTGCGGGCTAACCAGATACGTCAGGAACTGATAAGCCGCCTTTTTCTGCGCGTCGGAAATGCCCTTGAAGCTGACCAGGCTCGCGCCGCCGATAGGCACCGCCCGCTGTTCTTTGGCGGGCATCATCGCCACTTCCATATCAAAATCTTTGCTGTTTTCGCGCATAAAGCCCAGCGCGCCGGTGCTCAGCATCGCCATGCCCAGTTTACCGCTGAAGAACGCAGCGCTGATCTGCTTGGAGTTAAGCACGCCGGACGGCATCACTTTGTCGCGGTAAACCATGTTCTGCCAGAAGCGCAGCGCGCCAATGGTGGTCGGCGAGTCGTAATACACTTCGCCCGGATAGTTTTCGTTGAAGTAGTTACCGCCATTGGCTCGAACCAGCGAGGAGAAGATCCAGCCGCCGTAATCGTCGTTGGTGGACGGCAGCATGATGCCCCACTGCCCTTTGCTGGCGTCGGTCAGCTTCTTCGCATCGGCCAGCATTTCGGCCCAGGTCTGCGGCGGCTGCTTGATGCCTGCCTGATCGAACATGGTTTTGTTGTAGTACAGGATTGGCGTGGAGTTATGGAACGGAATCGCGTACGTCACGCCCATTACCTGGGCATTCTTGTGCATTGCTGGCCAGAAATCGTTCATCAGGAAATCGCCCGCCTTGCGGTTGCCGTATTTAAACAGCTCGTCCATCGGCAGGATTTCGTCTTTTAGCGCAAGGTCGGTGGTGAAGTTGGCTGACATGATGACCAGCGCCGGCGGCTGCCCGGCTTTCTGGGCGGATTCCGCTTTAATTTTGGTGGTGTCGTAGCTGCCGGTAAAAATACCGCGGACTTCGACGTCCTGCTGCGAATCGTTAAACGCCTTGATGACGCGGGTCATCTCCATTGTCAGCTTGCCGTCGACCGGCGCCGGGAACATAAAATCAATTTTCTCTTTTGCCAGCGCTGCGCCGCTCACGGCCAGCGAACAGCAAACGGCAAGCGCCCGCCATTTATGCATCAGGGGGTTAAACATGGTCAATCTCCTGGTGTAAGTTGTGGTGAAGGTCTGTGTGGAAAAGGTGTATATCCGATGAAGAAAAACCGAGGGTAAGCGTATCGCCTTTTTCTGGTACCTCGCCGCGGTGGCGACGGGTGTAGCGTAACGTTCCCAGGGGGGTACTGACATGGAGCAGATAATCTGCGCCCATCAGTTCTCGTTGCAGCACCGTCGCCGTTAGCGTCAGGTGCCCGTTTTCTGGCCTGTCGGTGAGGTGCTCGGGGCGGATCCCGAACCAGACGCTTTGCGCTTTTTCCGCAGCAGGCGGCAGAGGCAAATTCAGCGTGGCAGGCAAAACGCGGCCCTTTTCACAAGGCAGAGAAACCAAATTCATGGCCGGGGAGCCAATAAAACCGGCAACAAACAGGTTGGCTGGATGGGCATAAAGGTGCTCCGGCTCGCCCACCTGCTGCACCACGCCGCCGTTCATCACCACTATGCGATCCGCCATCGACATGGCTTCCGTCTGATCGTGGGTGACGTAGATGGTGGTGGTTTTAAGCTGATGATGCAGCGCCATGATGCTGTCGCGCACCTCGGTGCGCAGGCGGGCATCCAGGTTAGAGAGCGGTTCATCCATCAGGAACAGACGCGGATTGCGCACAATGGCTCTCGCCATTGCCACACGCTGGCGCTGCCCGCCGGACAGTTTGGCCGGTTTACGGTCGAGCATTTCACCCAGCTGCAGCATCGTGGCCACCTGCTCGAGGCGCGGCTGCCAGCTGGCTTTATCTTCTTTACGGATCTTCATGCCAAAGGTGATGTTGTCCCGTACCGTCAGGTGCGGAAACAGCGCATAATTCTGGAAGATCATCGCGAAGTTGCGCTCACGCGGCGACATCGCAGTAATGTTCTCGCCGCCGAGCCAAATCTCGCCGCCGCTAACCTCTTCCAGCCCCGCCAGCATCCGCAACAGCGTACTTTTGCCGCAGCCGGACGGCCCGACCAGAACCACAAACTCGCCTTCGTCGATGCTGAGCGACAGCGCGTCCAGCGCCGCTTTGCCTTCAAACTGCTTGCTTACCTGATTCAGTCTTAACATGGCGATTAATACTCATCCGTCGGGCAACTGATCGCCGCGTCATACAGCCACGGGCCAGCATAATGCGCCAGAGAATGCTGATAGCTGACCCACTGGTCGCCCACCTGGCGGTGCATCAGGCAAGACGGCGGCGACAGATCGTAATACGGGCGGCTGTCCTCAAAGTGATACGGAACCTGGTGAACCGTGCCGGGAATCGTCGCTATCGTTGCCTGGCGGTATTGGGTCATCGTCAGGCTGTGGTTGTGGCCGCAGAAAATACGCACCAGCGCCGGGAAACGGGCGACCAAATCAAGCAGCAGGTGCCCGTTTTCGCAGGCGATTTTGTCCATTTGCGCGTTGCCCAGCGGCAGCGGCGGATGGTGCATAAAGACCGCCGTGGGCTTGTCGCCGCTCGTGGTTAACTGCGCTTCAAGCCAGGACACGGTATTGTCGGTCAACCAGCCCTTAGAGTGCCCGGCGAGGCTGGAGTCGATAAACAGCAGCCTGGTAGCGAAGTCGTCCACCGCATAGCGGATGTTTTCCGGGTCGTCACCCAACGGCGGGCAAAGCGGGCGCAGGTATTCCAGAAAATGCGATTTATCGTCGTGGTTGCCGGGGATCAAATAAAGCGGCGACTTGATGGTGCCGAGCACCTGGCGCGCGACCTCGTACTCTGAAGGGCGCCCGCAGTTGACGATATCCCCGCTGACGATGACCGCATCCGGGCGCTCACGCAGCGCGTTCAGCTGCGAGGCCACGTCGGCATTGCCCGCGTTGATGTCGATAAAGCCGTACAGTTTCTGGTTCTGACTGCGGAAATGGGTGTCGGAAATATGGGCCAATAACATCACTCAACTCCTTACTTGATACCTGAAAAACCAAAACTTCGCAGAAACTGCTTCTGGAAGGCGATAAAGGCGAGCATCAGCGGCAGGCAAACCATAATGGTCCCGGCGCTGATGGTGCCCCACTGGCCGCCGGATTCGGCGCCCATAGCAAACGAAACGAGCCCGACCGTCAGCACCTGCTTGTCCGGGTCGTTGAGCATCATTAGCGGCCACAGGTACTCGTTCCAGTGGTAGGTAATACTCACGGTGGCGAAAGCCAGCACCGACGGCCAGCACATCGGCAGTAGCACGCGGTAAAGCACCTGCCACCAGCGGCAGCCCTCCATCAGCGCGGCCTCCTCCAGCTCTTTCGGGATGGCGAGAAACGCCTGACGCATCAGGAACACGCCAAACGCGGAGGTGAAATACGGCATCATCACGCCGGTCAGCGTATTGAGCAGGCCCAGCGCTTTGAGCGTCATCATGTTTGGCACCATCATCACGACAGGCATGATCATCAGCTGCACCAGAAACAGCAGGAACAGCGTCTGTTTGCCGCGAAACTCATGGCAGGCAAAAACGTACCCGGCGGTGGTGATGGTGATGAGCTGCACGAAGAAAGTACCGAAGCTGAAAATCAGGGTATTGGCGTACAAGCTGAGCCAGTCGGCGCTCTGCCACGCATCACGGAAGTTATCCAGCGTGAGCGGAAAACGCGGCAATATTGAGGCCATGCCTTCCCCGAAGGTGCTGGCGCTAAAAGCCGATGAAAGCATCCAGATAAACGGACTAACCCACAGCAGCGCCAGGCAGCACATCAGCACGGTGAGCGTCACGCCCTTTGATTTTCGCAGGCGCAACCACAGCGGCTGCGGTACGCTACGCGCGTTGACAACGGACCCAGAAAACTCAACGCTCATGGTGGGCGCCCCTTTCCAGCAGTTTGAGGTTAACGAACGAGAAGACAAACAGTCCGGCCAGCGTCAGGAAGGTGGCGGCAGAAGCTTTGCCTAAATCATGGGTGTCCCAGGCGAGACTCTGGATGTAGTACAGCAGCACGGTGGTGGCGTTATCCGGCCCGCCGCGCGTCATCACCGCCACGTGGTCAATCTGCGTAATCGAGTAGATAAGCGCCGTGGTTACCACAAAGCTCAGCGTCGGGCGAAGCAGCGGTAAAGTGACTTTGAAGAATACCTGCGTGGAGGTTGCCCCTTCCATGATCGCCGCTTCACGCGCCGAGGCTGGCAGGCTTTGTAAGCCGGCGAGGAAGAACAGCATGTAATAGCCCGCGAACTTCCAGACACCAATCAGCGCCAGGGCGTACAGCGCGCTGTTGCTGCGGCCGAGCCAGTTGTTATTCATCGGCCCGAACAGCTTCGCCAGGTAGTAATCCAGCATCCCCATTCCCGGCATAAAAATGAACAACCACAGCGCCGCAGCGCTGACCATGGGAATGATCATCGGGAAGAAAAACGCCGTCCGCAGCCAGCGGTTAACGCGATGATTTTCCCACAGCGCAACCGCCAGCAGCAGCGCGAGCGCCACGCCGGGGATCACGGTCAGCACGATATAGAACAGATTATTCATCAGCGATTTCCAGAAAACCGCGTCGGCAAAAAGGCGAACATAGTTACCTGCGCCCACATACGCGCCGGCCTCGCCCGCCAGACGCGTATCAAACAGGCTGTCGTACACCGAGCGGATCAGCGGGAACCAGGTAAAGAGCAGTAAAAAGATCAAAGATGGCGTGAGGATCAGCCACGGAAGCCAGGGACGTTTTGCCATTGTCTGCAAACCTGTCAGGGGTCAGAAGTCAGTCAGTATGGGAGGGGTTTATGGCAGAAACGTGACGGGGAAATGGCAGTTTTGCGCCAGATAAAACAGGCAGCGTCCCGGCTGAGGGATAACTGCCTGTCGTTCAAAGAGATTGTCTTTGCAGGGATATATTCTTTAACCGTGCAAAAATGCTACTGCATCTGCTCCAGACTGGCCTTTTTCGTTTTGCGGTTATAAAGACACAGTTCTTTGCCAGGCACCGGCTGGCTGTTCTTAAATTTGTAGCTGCCTGAAATCACCACCGCCGAGTAACCGACCTCGTCGCTGAAGTCAGTGCGCTTCCCTTCTATCTTTTTCTCCTGCAGGGCGCTGATGGCGAGACAGCCTTTTTGCACGTCTTTGTCCAACTGCTGCCAGGCCGCTTCCGAGGAAGCCAGGCTGCTAAAGGTCGTCAGTAAAACCGGAATTGCGGCGAGAGCATATCGCTTCTTCATGGACACCTCGAAAACAAACGGATAACGGGCTTTCACTCCCCTCAGGCGGATAATCTAAAACATTATCCGCCCGGAATTATCTGTATTGTAGCCAATGCCCTGTATCACTTGCCCAGCTTCGACAGCATCTCAGGCCGCATAAACTTATGGATGACCAGCATAAACAGCAGCGACGGTACCAGCAAAATCAGCGCGGTAATCGACGATACCTGGTAATTCCCGGACATGCTGGCGTTGTAAAGCAGCAGCGGCAGCGTGGTGATATCCGGCGCGCCGACGAAAAAGGTGCCGGTAAACTCATCCAGCGATTCCAGGAACACGAAAATCCCGGCGGCCATGATCCCCGGTAAAGCTTGAGGCAGCACAATGTGCCAGAAGGTAAACAGCGGCCCTGCCCCTAAATTACGGGACGCCCGCGCCTGCAGCGGGTCAACAGCCGAAAACGCGGCTACGCAAATCCAGACTGAATACATCAGGCCATGTACGCTGTGAACCAGCACCACGCCAGCTACCGTGCCGTTCAGCCCCCACTGATAGAAAAGCCGCGCGATGTTCATATACACCGTCAGGTTTGGAAACGCCTGCGGGATCAAAAACAGTAGCATAAACACCACCCGGAACGGCATCGCGCGCCGGGAAAGCGCGTAGCCGGCGGGAACGGAAATCAGCAGGCAAACCAGCACCGACAGCACGGCAATAAACACGCTGGTCAGCAGCGAGCCGGACACATCGCTGTACGGGCTAAACACCTGATACCAGTACTTTAATCCCCACTGGCTCGGCAAGATATGCGGATAAAACCAGCTTTCCGCCACCGTCCAGACAAGCAGGTTTAGCAACGGGCCGAACATCGCAAACAGCATAAAGGCCAGCAGCAGTACCTGCAGCGGCAGGCCGAATCGGCCTTTTATCAGGCTCATGCTTCCCCTCCTTTCTGGCGCAGGCTGTGGCGCAGATAAAACCATGACAGCGCCCCGCAAATCAGCAGGGAGATCACGCCCAGCGCGTTAGCCACCGCATAATCGCTGTAGGAGTTAACGCGGAATGCCATGTCGACGGTCAGCATCGTTGGCGTTCCGGTGCCAATCATCAGCGGCACGGACAGCACGGACATCATGGTCACCGTGGAAAGCACCAGCGCGACACCAATAGCCGGTAACACCTGCGGTAAAATAATGTCGAACAGAATGCGAACTCGCGAAGCCCCCAGGTTTCTGGCAGCCAGCACCTGCGCAGGCTCCAGTGCCGCCATCGCCCCACAAATCAGCAAGGTGGCAAACGCCAGCTGCTTCCAGACAAAGGTAATGATGATCCCTTTCCAGCCGAGCCAGGAGATCGTGTCCAGTGGCTGCACCAAATCGCTGGCAACCAGCAGGTTATTCATCAGGCCGTTTTTGGCGAGAAACGTGCGCATCATCTGCGCGGCAACGATGAACGGAATAAACAGCGGCAGGCGGTAAAGCATGCCCAGTAGCCGTACAACGGGGCGGCAGGAAGAAAGCGTGATCACCGCCGAGATCGTTATCGATAACGCGGCCAGCAGCGCAACCGACACCAGCACGATAAACACCGTGAACAGGATATCGTTGGAGTACAGCGCCAGGACTTTGGCAAAGTGCTGTAACGTCAGCGCCCCGGCGTCCGAAGTAAAGGCAGCCACCAGAGAAAATCCCAGCGGATAGAGAAACAGCACCACAATCATCAGCGCGGCGGGGCTCACCAGCAGCAGATAGTTTAACGAAACGCGCATAGCAAACCTTTGGACTTGAGCGTGGCGCCCGACCTGAACCGGGCGCCGGGAAAGGATTAGTTAGACACCTGGCTTTCGTACCCTTCTTTGATGTCGTCAAAGTAAGGCGCTATCGGGAAGCTTTTGCCGTAATCGGCAAGCGCTTTCGGGGAAATCTCGGCAAACAGTTTGCTCCAGGTTGCGTCATCCAGCTTCGGTTTGACGTACTTAGCGTCAATGCCCGGATACCAGTTGAACTGCTTCACGATCCCGTCGGCCTGCACTTCCGGGCTGGTTGCCAGCGCAATGAACTCGCGCGCCAGTTCAGGCTGTGCCGCTTTGGCCGGCGTGACGTAATACATCGGCTGCCCCGGCATGCCCGGTGAAAGCAAAGCGAGCTTGATGGACGGCGGCAGCTTGCCCTGATCTTTCCAGGTGTAGAACATATCCACCCAGACCGGTCCCATGGCGATTTCCCCTCGGGTCAGCATATCCAGCGTACCGGCGTTGCCCGGCGTAAAGGTCACGTTCTTATTAAACGCTTTCAGATTCTCAAAAGCCTGCGACCAGTTTTTCTCTACGCTCTTATCGTAAGGCAAGGCGGATAAACGCTGGGCGTCGGTGCCGTAGGCGTAGATCCAGCCAACGACAAAACTGACGCCGGACATGCCGTTTTTAATGCCGTTGTAGCCGAACGCCTGCGGGTGTTTCGCCGCCCACTCAACCAGCTCGTCATAAGAGGTCGGTGGCGCTGTCATGGTTTCACTGTTCCAGGCGATAGCCGTCTGGCTCAGGAACATCGGCATCACATAGCCGTCCACGTTCACGCCCAGTGCATTTTTCGCGTTATCCGCGGAGACCATGTCGCCCGTTTTGATGTGCTGGCGGTATTTTTCCAGCAGCCCTTTTTCCACCAGTTCGCCGCCCGCTTTCTGGTGAACCACCGCCACGTCGATATCCCAGGTTTTGGCCCCGCTCTGCTGCTGAGCGCTCAGTTTTTCGATGATTTTATTCGAGCCTGCGTCCCCCGGTCCGGTGCCGACCACGCGCACTTTCACCCCCGGATGCGCGGCCTCAAACTTTGGCCCCAGCCAGGTTTTGACGTAATCCACCATATTCTGGTCACCGGCGGTGGCCACGTTTAAAACGGTTTCCGCCTGTACGCCATAACTTAAAAACAGCGCCGTGACGGCGGCAAGTCTGGTTTTAGTAAACATAATTACCCCTCAGAAAAATAGACTGGTTCAAGCTGTGTGGGACGAACTAAAAATATGCAGGGCTGACTCAGGCACATGCAGCCTGACTTTTGTATTCAACGGCAAATTATCAACGGAGTCGGCATGGAAAAGACGCTGCCGATAGCGAATGGCGTAACGATAGTTGTGGCCAATAAAAGCATTTTGCTCAACCACCCCTTCAAGCGTTAACCCACCCTCCGGGAAAGATTTATTTAATGATGAAAGCGCGGCATCCGAACTTCTGAAATAGATTTCCTGGTCACCGCTATTATTTAGCGAGGCCAGGCCCAGGGTATTTATTTCTTCCGCCGTAATACGGTTATCGGCTCCCATAAAATCAGCCACAAAGGGCGTGACGGGCTTTTGATAAATCTCTTCCGGGGTGCCGATTTGCTCGATTTGGCCATTATTCAGCACCACAATGCGGTCGGCCATCACCAGCGCTTCCTGCTGGTCGTGGGTGACGATCACCGAAGTGAAACCCAGCTTTTTCTGCAGTTGCTTGATTTCGTGGCGCACGTTCAGCCGGACTTTGGCATCCAGATTCGACAGCGGCTCATCCAGCACCAGTACGTCTGGCTCAATGGCCAGCGCGCGCGCCAGGGCCACGCGCTGCCGCTGCCCGCCGGAAAGTTCGGTGATTTTAGCCCCGGCAAGGCCGGTCAGATTCACCATCTGTAATAGCTCAAGCACTCTGGCCTGAATCGCGTCCCGCCGCCACTTGCGTAGCTTCAGGCCATAACCAATATTTTGTTCCACCGTTAAATGCGGCCACAGCGCATAGCTTTGAAATACCATGGTGATATTTCGCTGCTCAGGCGGGCTTTGGGTAATATTATTCCCGGCCACAACAATGTGGCCCTGCTTAACAGGAATAAACCCACACAACGCGTTCAATAACGTTGTTTTCCCGCAGCCGGACGGGCCCAGCAATGCAATCATCTCGCCTTTCTTCACGGCAAGATTAATTTCTTTTAGCACCACTTTTTCGCCGTAACTAATTTGCAGGTGCGCCATTTCCAGGTAGCTCATAACGGTATCCGACATGTTTGTTTACGTCTTTTTTGCTCTGAATGAACACGTGTTCATTTCGCTGTAAAAAAAATGAAACGCCGCTCAGAGATGATGTGAGCCTACTGTGGCGTGTCTTTGTGACACTTTAATTAACCGCGATAAATTTTTAGCGAGGGGCAATGAAAATCGACGTGCTTGGCTGCGGCAGCGCTTTCTCCCGCTGGCAAAATACTTCCGCGCTGCGGATTGTTGATGACGAAAACCGGCAATGGCTTATCGACTGCGGCCCCACCATTCCTCGTGCGCTGTGGCAGCGCGGCGGCGGCATCAACGACATCGACGTGCTGTTTTTCACCCACGTGCATCCCGACCACTGCACCGGGTTAACGGCGCTGCTCAATCACTGGAAGAGTTTTGCCCGCCAAAAGCCGCTGGTGATCTACAGCCAGCCGGCACAGCGCGAAGTGTTGATGCAGCTGGCCTCGCTCGCCAACTGGCCAGAACCTTCGCTCTGCTTCCCCATCGAATGGCGCGACAGCGAAGCTGATTTTCACTGGCATCACTGGCGGATTCGCACCGCCCCAACGCGCCATGAAATGGCCAATCTGGCGCTGCGCGTGGATATCCGGGAATATGCTTTGTTCTATAGCGGCGACGGGCGGCCCACCGAAGCGTCTATCGCGCTGATGGCCGGCGTGGACCTGGCGTTTCAGGAGTGCGCCTCGCTGTCTGAACTGGCGGAGGACGCTTCCCACGGCGACTTCCCCGGTTGCATGAAGCTTTTTACTTCTCTGGGGCTGCCGTCGCTGGGGTTGTACCACTGTAACGATGCCATTTTGCCCGCGCTAAAGCTGGCCTGCCGCCCCCACGCCGGGCTGTTCGTCAGCCAGAACGGGCTGCAGTACGACTTCCATCAGCAGCGGTTTTACACTGAGGATTATTTGCCTTGAGTTCGTCGATGCATAAACAAAGCGTGACCGCCGAAGATGTGGCCCGCCGGGCGGGCGTTTCGCGCGCCGTGGTTTCCAGGGCGCTGAGCAACAACGGCAGTATTTCCCCTACCACACGGGAACGCGTGCTGCAGGTAGCCGAAGAGCTGGGTTATCAGGTCAATTTTCTTGCCCAGGGCCTTAACCGCCGCCGCAGCCATCTGATTGGCGTCATCGTGTCGCGCATCAACGATCCGTTTCGCAGCAGCCTGCTTGACGGCCTTCTAGGCGAAATTCAGCGCAACGGCTTTCAGGCTCTGGTGACAGAGATCCGCTCTGAGCAGGAGCTGGCGGAAACGCTGCGCCACTTCACTCAGTTTCGCGTCTCCGGCGTCATCGTCACCTCCGGCAAGCCTCCCGAAGCGCTGGTGAACGAGTGCGTGCAGCAGCATATTCCGGTGGTTGGCATCAACCGCCAGCCCGACATTCCCGGCGTGGATTACGTCTGTTCGGATAACGCCGCCGGGGCAGTGCTGGCCGCCGAACAGCTGGTCAACAGCGGGTGCAAACATTTTGGCTGGCTCAATAATCACTCTTCTACCTGGGCCGGCAGAATGCGCGGCGAAGCGTTCCGCCAGGCGCTGATCGAACGTGGTGTAAACGTTGAGCAAAACCTTGCTTCGCTGCTTTGTGAAGAGGAGGGCTATGAAGGCGGCTGGCAGGCTGCAGCGGCTGTAACGCAGATCCCCGACGGTATTTTCTGCGCCAACGCTCAGCTGGCATGTGGCTTTCTCGACGGGATGCGCCAGCGCGGCAAATATGCGCCACAGGATTTTCAGCTGATCGGCTTCGACAACACGCCACAAACGGCGCAGTACAGCTACCGACTCACCACCCTCAACCAGGATGTGGCGGAAATCTCCCGGCTGGCGCTGGCTCACTTGCTGGAGCGCGCCCGAACGCCTGCACAGCCTTCACGCACCAGTTGGGTGAAGGTCAACCTGATTCATCGACACACGTCAATCTCCCTTACTTAAGAGCAAAACATGACCGAACAACAGCTACAGGCGTTATGCACGTTAATCCGCGAAGCCGGCGCCCGCGCCCAGGCGCTGCGCGATGCAGGCTTAAGCGTGGAAAAAAAAGGTCGCCAGGATTTCGTCTCACAGGCGGACATTCTGGTTGAGCAAGAGATTAAAAGCTGGCTGCGGACGTATTGCCCGCAGGACGGCTTTCTGGGGGAAGAAAGTGGCCTGGAGGAAGGCGAACGCGGCGTCTGGGTGCTCGATCCGGTTGATGGCACCACTAACTTTATTCTTGGCATGGACTATTGGTGCGTCTCCCTCGCTTACGTCAGGCAGAACGTGATTGAGCTGGGAATTATCTACGCTCCCGACCGCGATGAGTTCTTTTTTGCCCGCCACGGGGCGGGCGCATTCCTGAACGGTAAACCGCTCAAGCTTCACGATCCATCCCCGGAAGGCGTGGTCATCGGCCTGGGCCGTTCCAGCCGCGCGCCGGTTCCACTTTATGCGCGCACTATAGAAGATGTGCTGAACGACGGCATGGAGTACCGGCGTTTTGGCGCAGGCGCGCTGATGCTGGCGCACGTTGCCGCGGGCCAGGTCCACGCCTACTACGAGGAGCATATGAACAGCTGGGACGCGCTGGCCGGGCTGCTGCTGATCACCGAGGCGGGCGGCAGCAGCACTGCATTTCTCGCCAACGGCGGCCTGTTGCAAGGTAATCTGGTACTGGCCGGCTGCACCAGCGTGCAAGAAAGATTAATGGCGCTGCTGGAAGGGGCCGTCGATTAATTAAGGATTTAATAGTCGCCACTTTAATTCCGGTGGCGACCTGATTGTTTTATTTCAAATGATACCGACAGTTATTATTTAATAATATTTATTACACTCAATCTATAAATCCCATCAATAATTAACCATCCGATGAAAACAAAAATTGCGTCAAATCATTTTTTATTGACTTAAAAAAAAACAAAAAAAATAGAAAGCGTGATAAACAGCATATACCCTATCCATTCCCAAAATATGGACATGGATCATTTGTGGCTTTACATGGAAAATTTGTTATCAGCGATGCCGATTACGCCCCTCTTAGTTTTTCCGACGTGGGTACATTTTTCGCCTTTTCAGGTAATGGTGCGTATCTCAACCGGGATGCATGCGCAATGATACCGATAAAAGGACCAATACCCGCAGGTAAATACAGGATTGTTGACCGTCCAGAGGGGCTAAAATCGATGAACGTGAAAATCGTCGGTATCACTCCGGTAATGCACAACGTTAAAAACGTGGACATGGAGAAGCACAACCACAACGAATCTATCTTTAAAGCCTACGGCACAATAACGGTATGGTAATCACTAAAATCCTGGCAGCGATTGTTCTGTGTGCAATTTATTTTTTAGTGATCAGTATTTTATGGGCTGAAATTTTTACAATTCAACGTGGATATCAGTTTGCAAAGATGCTGGGAGTTTCGGGGGATGAGAGTGTTTATAATCTTATTGCTGATTTAAGCCTGGCAATATCAACCCTCGGATCGTGCATACTCACTTATTTATCGTTTAAGCTGCTAAATCATAAATAAAAAATAATGCCGGAGACTATCCGGCATTTATTTAGGAAAAAGCAGATCAATTAAGCTATTACTATTTTGATTTTCAATACAGAAAACGAATCGCCGTTGTGGCTCGAAATTATCAGCAGCCTTGCTTACGCCCCGGCTGGCAACGTCTCCATCGTTATGTAGCATCAACCGGAGATAGCTCCAGTCCGCGGCGGATTGGGGAATAGTTTTGGAGGAATTTGGGGAAGCGTTATTCAGGGTGAGAAACTGTTATCCCTTTTTCGTGCCCCTCTGTTTCTACATCCCGGGCGTGGAACTAAAACGGGTGTACTTACACCAACAGCATTAAGAGCCGCAAGATATTTTTAAAATCGCAGTAGATATTGATCTCCGCAACAGCCATAAGAAGACTCCTTATGCCGCTGAACATAAGGAGGAAGCAGGTTGCCCTGACGGCAAAAGGCAGGACTGATAAGCTTTAGGGACATAGTTCCGAGTCCCCTTGAACATCTAACTCAGGACTTTCAATCTCAGGATAATTATCGCCATTTCTCAGGAATTATCTTTGAAATCAAATAAGTCACTACTAAAACCATCCCAATTGACACTCCTCTCTCCAGCCATGTTTCGAAATGAAAGAAAAAATATATAGAAAGCCAGAATATAACACCACCCCAAAGCGCACCAGAGTAATGTATTAAGATTTTTATCAACTTATTTTTAGCACTATTTTCAGATTCGTTTTTTTTGAAGTTCATTATCTAGTTCATCAATGATTTTATTAAATGCCGATTGTCCGAAAGTCTGTCTTATATGGATGGCTTCCAGAAAAGGTTGCAATGCAGGCTCCAGAAAAAAATAGAGCAAATCATAATCATACTTCCTCAGGCTATTATATACCTCAGGTGCATATGTTTGCAGCCTGAAAGATGTGTAGATGCTTCTTTCTATCATACCACCTGAAAGCAGAACATTGCCCAAAGCACTTCCTCTAACCCCCACAGTGAAGCTGGCCCGCTGAGCAATAACTTGGGCTATTCTGCCCGAAACAACAGTATTTCCTACAGCTCTACCCGTGACTGAAAAAAGTGTCTTACTGTATAAACTGTTTTGTTTTTCTTGCGGTATATATTTATTAAATACACCCAGAACATTTTCAACCGTTTTTATGAAGTTTGAGTTTTGCAAAATGCCATGTTGAAGTGCTTTAGCCATACGGATACGTTCATTCCCCCTGATATAACGAGAATCGGTATCAAGAAAACCATATGCAAGATACCCCAAGTCTTGGGGTATTGACATGACACCGTGAAAAAAGCCACTGACTGAATCTGGTGAGATGATTATTTTAGCTATTCGTCGTGCAACATCGATGTAAGTACTCATAGATCCCTCTATCTTTCTGTTTCCCGTATACCTGAGAAATGCTTAGCACATTCACCATAACACTACTGAACCATTCTCCCTAACGCAAATTTCTCTTCCACCATAACCTACTCGCAATTCATAACTAGCCTGTGACAAAGATTTAGTTTCAACAGTACTCTGTACTGAATGATTTTATATAAGTTAATTGCTTTGATTTTTAGATCGTATCCTCCTCAGCAGTTCTTCCCCCGCAGCGCGGTGTTTTCCATCAGCATCGCGGTTATCAACCCAGCTCAAGGATATTTGGGATAGTTATTTGCATATAACGCAGGGCAAGAAAGGGAATAAACTAGCGATACCTCTTTCATTAAGTTTCGTTTCATGAGCAGCGCTCTTTGGCTGGACGTATATTGCAGTCTGATTTTTATCCAGTTTTGGGGAATAGTTTTGGAGGAATTTGGGGAAGCGTTATTGAGGGCTAAAAACTGTTATCCATTTTTGCAGTCGCTCTGTTCATACAACCCAGACGTGGCGCGGCCTACAATCGAGCCGAATAATTTGCTATGCGGAGTTCTGCATGTTCGGTTTAGACGCTTTTCACCTGGCGAGGATCCAGTTTGCTTTCACTGTCTCCTTCCACATTATTTTCCCGGCCATCACCATCGGGCTTGCCAGCTACCTCGCGGTACTTGAGGGGCTCTGGCTTAAGTCTAAAAACCCGGTTTACCGCTCGCTGTACCACTTCTGGTCGAAGATTTTTGCCGTTAACTTTGGCATGGGCGTGGTCTCCGGGCTGGTCATGGCCTACCAGTTCGGCACCAACTGGAGCGGGTTCTCGCAGTTTGCCGGCAGCATCACCGGCCCGCTGCTGACCTACGAAGTGCTGACCGCTTTCTTCCTTGAAGCCGGTTTTCTGGGCGTGATGCTGTTCGGCTGGAACCGCGTTGGCCCGGGTCTGCACTTCTTCGCCACCTGCATGGTGGCGCTCGGGACAATCATTTCCACTTTCTGGATCCTCGCCTCAAACAGCTGGATGCAAACCCCTCAGGGCTTTGAGATCCACAACGGACAGGTCGTCCCGGTGGACTGGCTGGCGGTGGTCTTTAACCCGTCATTCCCTTATCGCCTGCTGCATATGTCCGTGGCGGCGTTCCTCAGCAGCGCCTTCTTTGTTGGGGCCTCCGCCGCCTGGCACCTGCTGCGCGGCAATAACACGCCAGCCATTCGCACCATGTTTTCAATGGGCCTGTGGATGGCGGTGATTGTCGCCCCCCTTCAGGCAATGATCGGCGACATGCACGGCCTGAATACGCTCCAGCATCAACCGGCTAAAATCGCCGCCATTGAGGGACACTGGGAAAACCGTCCCGGCGAGCCGACGCCGCTGCTGCTGTTCGGACTGCCGGATATGGACCAGGAGCGCACCCGCTTTGGCCTGGAAATCCCGGCGCTCGGCAGCCTGATCCTCACCCACAGTCTGGAAAAACAGGTGCCTGCCCTGAAAGAGTTCCCGAAAGAGGACCGCCCTAACTCGCCGATTGTCTTTTGGTCGTTCCGCGTGATGGCGGGCTTAGGCATGCTGATGATCCTGCTCGGCGTCGCCAGCCTGTGGCTTCGCTACCGCGACCGGCTGTTTGAGAGCCGCCCGTTCCTGCACTTTGCGCTGTGGATGGGGCCCTCGGGGCTGATTGCCATTCTCGCCGGGTGGATTACGACGGAGGTTGGCCGCCAGCCCTGGGTCGTTTATGGCCTGCTGCGCACCAAAGATGCCGTGTCTGCCCACGGTACGCTGCAAATGAGCCTCAGCCTGGCCGCTTTCTTTGTGGTGTACATGTCGGTGTTTGGCGTCGGCTACGGCTACATGATTCG
Organism: Cedecea sp. Ae19-4; assembly: GCF_059801165.1. Taxonomy (NCBI): domain Bacteria; kingdom Pseudomonadati; phylum Pseudomonadota; class Gammaproteobacteria; order Enterobacterales; family Enterobacteriaceae; genus Cedecea; species Cedecea sp. Ae19-4. The sequence goes on from NZ_JBCHWG010000001.1 coordinate 1,590,852, forward strand.
GCTCATCAAAAAAGGCCCGCAGCCGTTCGACGACCATCCGGCACAAGGCACCCCATCCCGCCCGCTGTCTGCGGTCGCTGAATCACTCGAGGAGACGCGCTAATGGGCATCGATTTATCTGTTATTTGGTTTGTGATCATCGTCTTCTCCACCCTGATGTATATCGTGATGGACGGTTTCGATCTGGGGATTGGCATTCTGTTTCCGTTTATTCGCGACGCTGATGACCGCGATGTGATGGTCAACAGCGTGGCACCGGTCTGGGACGGGAATGAAACCTGGCTGGTGCTGGGCGGGGCTGCCCTGTTTGGTGCCTTCCCGCTGGCGTATGCGGTTATCGTCGATGCCCTGACTATTCCGCTCACGCTGATGCTGGTGGGGCTGATTTTTCGCGGCGTCGCCTTCGAGTTCCGCTTTAAGGCCACGCCGGCGCATCGCCCCTTCTGGGACAAAGCGTTCCTGGGAGGATCGATTCTGGCGACTTTTTGCCAGGGTATCGCCGTCGGCGCCGTTATCTCAGGCTTTTCAGTCAGCGGGCGGCATTTTGCCGGTAGCCAGCTTGACTGGTTGACGCCGTTCAACCTGTTCTGCGGCCTGGGTCTGGTCATAGCCTACGCTTTACTGGGTGCCACCTGGCTGGTGATGAAAAGCGAAGATCCGCTGCAAAGAAGAATGCGGAGCCTGACCCCAGCATTGCTGCTGGCGCTTTTGGCCGTGATAGCGGCGATCAGCCTCTGGACGCCGCTTCGCCACGCGAATATTGCAGAGCGTTGGTTCTCCCTGCCAAATCTGCTGTTCCTGCTGCCGGTCCCGCTGCTTGTCGTGCTCTTCAGCCTGTGGCTCTGGCGCAGCGTGCGGGCAACCGACAGCCTGCACGCCACACCGTTTGTGCTGACGCTGGGGCTGGTTTTTCTGGGCTTTAGCGGGCTGGGCATCAGCATCTGGCCAAACATCATTCCGCCGGACATCACGCTGTGGCAGGCCGCTGCGCCACCGCAAAGCCAGGGCTTTATGCTGGTTGGCGCGCTGTTTATTATTCCGATAATCCTGGTTTACACCTTCTGGAGCTATTACGTATTCCGCGGGAAGGTGCAGCCTGGCGAGGGCTACCATTGATGAAAGAGACCGCTAAACGTGTCATGTGGATGGTTATTCTATGGAGCGTCAGCGTATTTGCACTGGCCGCAGTGGGGATGGGATTTCGCCTGCTGATGACCGCCGCAGGCTTTAAATCTTAATTCGCTGAGCCGTGCGTCGTGGGAAGGAATATGTTCAGTCCTTCCCGCTAACTCATTCTGAATCTATGGTGAAGAAATTGATTTTCTTTAAAACTGTGCTAATTCTTTAATGCGTTAATGAGGAAAAACAGTTAACCATTTCAATGAAACATTCAGAGGATGACAAAGATGAAATATATGCTACCCGCACTGGCTTTAACGCTGTTGGTTTCATCACCTGTTTTTGCGGCAAAACAAATTACTCATGAAGAATCATCTGGTTATACAAAAGTTGGCGATCTTTCCCTGGAACAAGACGGGACCCCGACCGTCGGACACAAGGATTTATCCAAAGAGGTAAATCAAAAGTGTGAAGCGTCCAACGTGAAGCCTGCCGACTGCTTTTATGTGATAATCGCTGCCACCGGCGACGAGTCTAATCATAAAAATATTAATATCGAAGTCTTTAAGAAATAAATAACCAGACGGCCCTAAAACAGGGCCGTCATTCATTTTTATTTCACCTCTGTTTTCACGCTGGCCAGCGGCACATTACGATATTGTAATATTCCAGCGGCAACCTCTAAATAACGCAGCGAAAAATACACTCTGTCCTGCCCCGCTGCGGGTTTGACAGACATTAAGCGCTTCTGCTCGGCAGTAGAAACAGGCTCGGCGCTAAAGTGAGCGGTATTTTTATCCTGACGGAAGAGTTCGATCACCTCACCGCTGCTTTGCGTTTGCCGGTACAGCGCTCGCGCAGCTGGCGTTAACACGCCCGTCCCGGCCCCGTCCTGCACCCAGATTTTCACCCCGCTGTGGCTAAGGGTCGTCACCCATTTTTGGTAGCCATCCGGCGACATATTGCCGGCAAAGAAGCTGCTGACGGCAACCGGTTTATCGGCCACCGAGGCGAGAGACTCATGGGTTTTTGTCAGCCATGCCAGCGCGGCCTGCTGCATATCCGGGCTTCGCCAGCGGCGGTCGTCCAGCTCGCTGCTGATGTACCAGCCCGCAATGTTTTCAGCCCCGAGCACCTGCGTCCAGCGCGTGGCAACCGCCACGTCCTGGGCGCGCAGCAGGTTAAAGTAACTTTCCAGCGCAGTGAGCGGCTGATTTTGCCGTTCGAAGAATTTATCGTCCGCGGCCAGGCCCAGCACCAGCTTCAACCCGCTGTTTTTTACCAGGCGAGCCTTGCCCTCCAGCCAGTTTTGCGGTTCCCCGCCGGCGAAGGCGTCCCCATAGCGGCTCCACTGAAAGACCAGAGTATCAATGCCCTGTTGCTTCAGCTGCGCCAGCATCGTGGTCCATTGCTGGTCGGTCATCGACATATCACGCAGCTGGGGCTGATACATTACCGCGTTGATAGCAAAGGCAGACGCCGGGCAAAACAGCACGGCCGCCAGCGTTAATGCCGGAGTAAATTTCATTACCAACGCACTCCTATGGTAAGGAACAGACTGTTTTTGGAATCTATATCGCGGTTACGGCCGTCGAATACCCGCTGGTATTCCAGCCCCACGCTCGCCTTGTGGGGATAAGCATCATAATGTGTTTCGCCAAACCAGGTGTTATAGCGAACGCCTACGCCGCCGAGCCTGTTATCCGTACTGCGTGAATGCCGCGTCTGGTTGTTGTACTGCACATGCCAGTAAGGTTCGATCGTGTGCCGCTCCGAAACCTTGTGGTGCCAGCTTTGTCGGTAATCGGCCGTGTACAGCTGATAGTCGTATTTCACGAAATGCGCCGCGTCCAGATAGAGGTTCTGCGCAAACCAGCCTTTACCCAGCGGGTGCCAGTCATCGCTGTACTCCCCGCCGTTCAGGAACGAAGCGCTGGCTCGCAGCATCATATCCGTCCGGGCATCGTCCGCCTTATCGAGAGGAAGCTGCTGCTCCACCGCCAGATAAATAACCTGCTCACGCAATGGCTTCCAGCGAACGCCCATTCCCACCATCGGCTGATAGATAGGCGCGATATTGCTGTGCCCTGCGCTGCCGGCAAACAGTCGGGTATAAACCGAAAGCTGATCGCCATCCAGAATTTGATTCTGACCAATGCGGTATTCAGCTTCAGCCTGGCCATAACTACGGTTGCTTTTATCTCGTGAGACGCCGCCGCCTGCGCCCGCTTCATTTTTAGAGGCGGAAGTCAGGCCCAGCGAACTGTCAAAGGAGAACGTCCAGCGCCGCTGGCTATCTTCGTGCACGCGGCGGAAGGCGAAGCGCTCTTTTTGCTGCGCGTCGGTTAAGCCTTTGGACGGGGTCAGCGTGTTGTCGATATCATCCACAACGCGTTCGCTGTAGCGTTTGGTTTGAGGCTTGTCATCCAGCCGCTGGTTGATATAAACCATCTGTCGCAGGATTTCCGGCGAGTCAGGCATGGTTTGCAACGCTTGCTCCAGCTCGCTGCGCGCACCGGGCATATCTCCCGCTTTAAACAGCGCAAAACCGCGCGTGGCGTGATCCTGCTCCGGCGGGGTCTCAAAGTTCAGCTCCGGCATGGCTCGCTGCCAGGCCACCTGTCGCCAGTAGTCAAGCGCGGCGCTGTCTTTCGCCAGCCAGGCGCTGCGCGCTGCGGCACGGATGTCTTCATCGCTAAGCGTTTTAACCGGCACGCTCCGCAGGCTACTTTGCGCCAGCGCGTAGTCTTCTACGGCAAACGCCAGATAAGCCACCTGCCGCGCGTAGTAAGGATTAGCATCGCGGGATTGAGCCTGCTGGGCGGCATACAGCGCCATTCCCGGCGAGGTTTGCTGGTAGCATTCCGCGAGGTGCGACCAGCTCTGCGCATCGTACTGCGGCGACATGTCGCCCAGGATGGTGATAACTTTATCGCACTGGTCTTTAAGCACGCGCGCCTGCGCCATACGAATTTCAGCGGCGGAAAGCGGTTTTGGCTTCACAACCGGCAGCGTTGCCTCTGGTAGCTTCAGCCCGCCCCACGTCACCATCAGATAGCGCCAGTTATGTTTCTCACTGTCCGTATCAAAGGCAGGCTTGTGGTGGACAAGTAATTTTCCAGTTCGGGATGTTTCTTGCGCTCCGCCAGGGACTGCGCGTAGGCCAGCTGCATACCCGGCGTGTTCATGACGCCCTGCTGCTGGAGATCCAGAATACGGCGATCGCGCCCAAGATGAAGCAGGATGGCAAACCACTGCTGATACTGCTCTTCACTCAGCGTCGCCAGCCTGTCCTGCAGGGCAAAGCCGCGATCGGCTGTTTGCCACTCCTGCAGGTAAATAGCGCGCTGAGTCAGGTTGTTAATCAACGTGTGCCCCGCAGGCGAGGTGCGAAACGCATCGTCGTTAAACTGCTGCAGCGCGATATCCAACGCCCCAAGCTTAACGGCAAAGTTACCCACTTCGGCGCGGCATACCACGGAAGGAGAAGCGTTACATTCGTCGTTAAACGCCAGCAGTTGCTCACGCGTTGTCACATTTTTAGCTGGAAGGGGAATAGCGTCCCGCGCCCGACGGACCTGCGCGTTGTCTGGCGTTTTGCGTAGTTGCTCATTCAGCAGCGCAGCCGCTTTATCGTCATGGTGAAAATGGCGATACGCTTCGGCAAGCCAGAGCGTCAGTCGGACGCTATCCGGGGCCAGCTCGCGGGCGTGCTGAAAACTGCTGATGGCACGCTGCTCATCGTTGGCTTTCAGCGCCTTTTGCGCGCGCTCAATGTGTGGATACACCTTGAAGTAGCGGTAATCGCTTAACCCCAGATCCTCTTTCGAACCTTCGGTGGCCGCCAGGGAATACCCGGCGATCATCAGGCCGCATGTCAAAATAGCTAACGGTTTAAGGCTGAACTTCATGCTATTTCTCCTGCAAGGCTGGAGATTTGCAGGCTGCTCAACCCGGCTTTATGCATCAGCCCATTTAAAGAAGGCTGGAGTATTTTTTGCTGTTCCAGCGCACGATCGACCGCGTGTTGGTCGACAACTTGTTCCTGCACCAGGAAATCACCAAACTGCATTTCACTGCGCTCATAGCGCAGCAGTACCGCTTTCAGTACAGCCTCATCCAGGTGACTTTCCGTAATCAGCACTTCGGCAAACAATATTTGCCCGGAGACATATTCCTGCCAGATAGCCTCGGCCTGATCCGAAGTTAACATTTCCGCATTGACCGCTCTGGAGAGCAGTTCCGACGGGTCGTTTTCAGACTGGAGATACCAGCGACGTAGCCCCACCACAACTTCACCTCGCGGCACGATAACGTAACTTACTGGACGCTGAACTTTGCGCCCCAGCGCAGCAAGAGAGACGGGATCAATGGCACTTTCGCTGGCAAAAATCAGCGTTCCCTGCTCCTCGCGTAGCGGAAGCACCGCGTAGTGCAGCGCCACATTTGCCGGCACCGATTTAACCAGCGCCTCATCTAAACGACGGCTGTCGATGATTTCCATCGGCACGCTTGCCTGTTCCGCCAGAGCATTCGCTAGCTGTTGGGCCGTAATCACCCCGCGATTAACGAGGCTCCCCCCAAGTTTGAGGCCAGGTACTCTGTTTTGCAGCGCTTCCATCAGTTGCTCTTCGCTGATAACGCCCTGGCTGACCAGAATTTCACCCAGCGGACGAAGAGCACGGTTGCGGGTATTGACTGTCGGGAAGTCATGGGTTGTTTTATCCCAGGCAACGCGCCTCGGATCACCATGCTGGATCACCTGACGAATTGCACGCCAGTTGGCCATAAAGTTGATTAAGTTGCCCCAGAACAGGCGTGGAATGGACATCAGTCCCTGCCCTAAGCCGTAGTAACCGGTGACGAAGATAATTCGCTGTAAAATTCGGTTGGCCATCAGGAAAAAGTTTATCCACAGCAGAGTGCTGAGCCATGCGCCACCGACAAAGATCGACAGGAACTGCCAGGCGCCTTCTACGCTGCGCTGATAAATTAACAGCGCCACCAGCTGCAGCATCACCAGCATGGCGGCAAAACTCAGGAAGTTAGCCACAGCGCCTTTCCGGTCGCGCCACAGGAAGTAGTTAAGTACCCAGTTATTGCTCCAGCGATGCGTCTTAAATCCCTGAAAAACGATACCAATAATCCAGCGGGACTTTTGGCGCACCGCAGTCGTATACGTATCCGGGAAATATTCGCGCACGCAGATCACTTTTGCGGTGCGTTTACGCTGGCCGAACGGCCTTGCGGAACGATCGGTGTCATCCACCACCGGGAAGCGACAGAATATCTCCTCCATCCCTTTTTGCCGCAGGCGGAAACCGATGTCATAGTCTTCGGTCAGACTTTGCACATCAAAGGCGATACCGTCACCATCAGCAAGCAGCGCCAGCACCGCGCGGCGGCTGAAGCAGGTGCCGACGCCAGCGCTTGGCACCTGGCCTGCCAGCGCTTCACGCACCGGGACATCCTTGCCGTGGAGCTCGGAGAACTCGTCGAGATAGCTCAGGCTGGTGAAATGGGTCCAGCGGCGCTCGAAGGGGTAAACCGGAATCTGAATCAGATCTTTACGGTCAACGAGGTAGTTGAACAGCCGCAGCTCCATCGGGGAAATAACATCCTCTGCATCGTGCAGAATAAACCCTGAAAAGGAGAACCGGGCGTTACGCTCAAACTGCAAAATCGCATCAAGGATATTATTCAGGCAGTCGGCTTTACTGGTTGGGCCTGGGCGGGCGCAAACCACTTTGTGCACGTTAGGGAAACGGGCACACACCTCATCGACGTCGCGCTGCGTGTCAGGATCGTTGGGGTAGGTACCGACAAAAATATGGTAATTCTCGTAGTCGAGCGTGCTTGCCGCAAGGCTCGCCATATTGCCAATAACGCCGGTTTCATTCCAGGCCGGCACCATGATAGCAAGCGGCTTTTCCTGTGGTTCATACAGCTGCTTATAGCCTAAATGATTATGCCGACGATAAACGGTACAGGCGCGCCAAAGGCGGCGGAACCAGAACACAATATCAATAAACAGATCGTCGATTCCGCTGATAAGCATCAGAATCGCCAACCCAATCGCTATGACCTTCAACCCATACAGATAAGTAGAAAAATAGTCTACTAACCAGTCCATGCCTCACCCCGAGGTTATTTATCGTTAACGACACTACACGACATCGCAGGCATACGGTCAGCCCCAAATGTTACCGGTATCATAGTTGATCAGAAAAATCTTACAAAGGATAATATTTTGCTATTTTCTTTCCTCAACATTAAAGGCACTGCTCGTTAACCATATAACCAGCTCAAGATTCTTTAATTAACAAATTAAACAGTTCATAAACATTCATCAGGATGCGTTCGCCTTTTTACCTGGCCGTCTTTCGAAAAATACGGCACCAGGTCAGAATAGCGCTCCGCAACCGCCGTCTCTCACTGGATACACCGACATGACCTACAGCTGGCTTATTCTCGCAATCGTTGCCGAAGTGATTGCTACCACCGCGTTAAAACTTTCCGATGGTTTCAGCCGCCTGTGGCCAAGCGTCGTCACGATTCTTTTTTATGCTGTCGCATTTTACGCGCTATCTATTACCATGCGCACTATCCCAACCGGGATCATTTATGCCATCTGGTCCGGCGCCGGCATCGTGCTCATTGGTATGATTGGCTGGCTTTTCCTCGGGCAAAAACTCGACTGGCCTGCCCTGGCAGGGATGGCGCTGATTATACTCGGTGTGCTGGTTATTAACCTCTTTTCTAAATCCGTTGCACATTAACGAGCGCCGTCCGGGCTGTCTTATCACGGCAGCCCGGGTCTGTTAATTTTGCTCGGCCACCATAATGGCCATCGTGTCCGGCTCCAGCGCCCGGAAAATATGCGGCTGATCTGCCGGGTAGCAAATATAGTCCCCGACACCCAGCTCTGCGGCAGACTCCGTCAGGCCGACCAGAGCCCGCCCCTGCGTCACAATCATATGCTCCACCGAACCCGGTGGATGCGGCTCTGAAAGCCTTGGCGTGCCGGGCTGCGCTTCGACCAGATAGATATCCCGACGCACGCCTGGCGGACAGGTTGCCAGCAAAATAGCGACATAATTAGCCTGTTCGGCGGCAATGCGGCTGCCCTCACCCCGGCGAATAATCTGCGTCCGGGCGCTTTGCGGCTCCAGCAGCGTGGCGAACGGAATATTTAACGCCACGCACAGCGCCCAGAGCGTCTCCAGGCTAGGATTACCGTTCCCGGCTTCCAGCTGTGAAAGCGTGGATTTCGCAATCCCGGCCCTGCGGGCGACTTCCGCCAGCGACAGCCCCGTCCGCCCACGTTCACGCACCAAACTTTTTGCGATGGTGTCTATTGGCTGGGTCATAAAACTCCCCCACTGTTCGTTAAAATGAACGATTCGTTCGCTTGATATGGTAACAGATTGCGGTCATTATAATGGCGATTTCGTTCGATATGGAAAACATAAGATGATGCGAGAACATCTCCGTACCCTGCCCGGAGACACCAAAAAAGCGATATTTCTGGTCTGCCTGGCCGTCGGCGTCGTGGGCGTCTCCTACGGCTCGCTGGCGATGGCCTACGGGTTCCCACTCTGGCTGCCGGTTCTGGCCTCTTTTGTTGTGCTGGCGGGGGCATCCGAATTTATGTTTATCGGTATTATTGCCAGCGGCGGGAATCCTTTTGCCGCCGCGATGGCCGGTCTGCTGGTCAACGCCAGACATATTCCGTTTGGCGTCGCCGTGCGGGAACTGGTGGGCACACGCCTGCCAAGCCTGTTGGGCTGCCATATCATGAACGACGAAAGCGTGGTGTTCGGGCTGTCCCAGGCCACGCCTGAAAAACGCAAAGCCGCCTACTGGCTCTGCGGGGCTGGCGTCGCGATCTTCTGGCCCGCAGGAACGCTGCTTGGCGCAGGCGTAGGCAGCCTGCTTCCCTCGCCGGAGGTTATCGGGCTGGATGCTGTATTCCCGGCTATCCTGCTGGCGCTGGTGATCCCGGCGTTTAAAAGCCGTACCACACTGGTTCGCGCCTCGACCGGGGCCGCCATTTCACTTGCCGCCACGCCTTTCGCCCCCGTTGGCCTGCCGGTACTGCTTTCAATGCTGGGCCTGCTGGCGAGGAAAAAATAATGACCAATACATTCACCGTGCTTGCCGGCCTGGCCGTGCTTTCCGCAGGAACATGGCTGATGCGCTTCAGTGGCGCAAAGCTCGGCAGCAAGCTGGCGCTTTCCGAACGCTCGCAAAAGCTGCTTAACGACGGGGCAACGACGCTGCTGTTTTCGGTGGCGCTGGCAACCACCTTTTTTGAAGGCGCGCACTTCGCCGGATACGCCAGGTTTGCAGGCGTTGCCGTGGCCGTATTCCTTGCCTGGCGCAAAGTGCCATTGATTTTTGTCATTATCGCCGCGGCGCTGGTTACCGCGCTCCTGCGCCTCGCCGGTCTTCACTGATGGGCTGCCGCTTTTGCGCGGCCCTTCGCATATTCCGCCTTAACCGCAGCGCAACAAAACGCCTTCCTTGCCCGTTTTTACCTTGCTGACAAACCTTTAAATCACTTTTGATTCACCGAATAGTTTCGCGCGGGGATTATCGCTAGAGTAGCCAGGTTGCGTGCTGACGCTGCCCCTCATCCCGGCCTTATCCCCAAAAGGGAGAGAGAGAAAACAAACTGCGCATGGTTTTTATTCCCTCTCCCCTTTGGGGAGAGGGTTAGGGTGAGGGGCGCAAACAACAATGGCTCAAGAAAAAAAACCACGAGGCGTGGCAAGATGGCAATAAAACAACCGCTCAACATTATCCTGTTATTAATTGTTACCGCACTCTTCTCCGGCCAGACCATGGCTGAACGTCACGGACATGAATACTTCGTGGTGAAAGATATGGACATTCAGCTTAGCCACCAGGCAGACAGCGACGAACTGCGCCAGGCGGCAGAAGATTCCGCTGATGATTTTCGCGAACACCATCATGCGGTCACCCACAGACGGCCAGCCACCTATTTACGTTAAGTCGATTTTCAACAATCGTTAGTAAATTTTCTTCGTTCTCATCCTTTATTGCCTGAGTTGTTATGGGTTTCAAGGCGCTGCGTGCGCCGCTAACAATCAGACAATAAAGGATAACACCATGCCATCATCGCCTCGCCAGAATACGATCGCTCGCGGTCTGGCATTAGCAGCAGCCTTTGCTGCTTTCAGCCCCAGCGCCGCCCCGGTAAAAGGCGGGGAATTGGTCTACCTGGAACAACAGGCTCACACTAACCTTTATCCTCCGGCCGGGGGCTTTTACCCGAACGGCGGCATCCTGAACCAAATTACCGACAAACTGACCTGGCAAAACCCCAAAACGCTGGAAGTGGAACCGTGGATCGCCGAATCCTGGACCAGCAATGCCGACAAAACCGAATACACCTTCAAGCTGCGCCCTGGCGTGACTTTCTCCGACGGCACCCCTCTGGATGCCAATGCCGTGGCCAAAAACTTTGATACCTACGGCCTCGGCAACAAAGCCCTGCGCCTGCCGGTATCTGAGGTGATCAACAACTACGACCATAGCGAGGTTGTTGACCCGCTGACCGTCAAATTTTTCTTCAAAAAACCGTCGCCGGGCTTTTTACAGGGCACGGCAACCATCGGCTCCGGCCTGGTTTCCCTGAAAACGCTGTCGCGCACCTTTGACGAACTGGGCGATGCCCGCAATATCATCGGTTCCGGCCCGTTCGTGGTGCAAAACGAAACCCTGGGCCGGGAAGTCGATCTGGTCGCGCGGAAAGACTACCAGTGGGGGCCGAAAAACAGCCCGCAGCAAGGGCCAGCTAATCTCGACGGCATTAAGATTCTGGTGACGCCGGAGGACAGCGTGCGCATCGGCGCGCTGCTGGCGGGCCAGGCGGACTTTATTCGCCAGGTGCAGGCCTATGACGAAAAACAGGCCACAGATCAGAAGTTCCCCCTTTACGCCGCCCCGACCCGAGGCGTGAACGACGGCATAGCGCTGCGCCCGGATAACCCGCTGGTCGCTGACGTCAAAGTTCGCCAGGCACTGCTGCACGGCACCAACGCTCAGCAGGTTGTCGACACCCTGTTTTCCGCCAACTATCCGGTTGCTACGTCGGTGATCGCCAGCACCGCAGCGGGCTATGTTGACCTGCGCGACAAGCTGAAATATGACCCGGCGCTGGCAAATAAACTGCTTGATGAAGCCGGATGGAAAAAAGGCAGCAACGGCGTTCGCCAGAAAGACGGCAAGCCGCTGGCGCTGACCATTTACGAATCCCTGCCGCAGCCGCAGAACAAAGAAGTGCTACAGCTGGTTGCCCAGCAGTGGAAGCAAATCGGCGTGGGCCTGAGCGTGCGCGCCGGGGATGCCGGTAGCCGGGTGCTGGATACCAACGATCCGCATAAAACCGGGGTTAACGTCATCGAAGTAGGTCGCGCTGACCCGGACGTGATCAAAAGCCAGTTCCATCCGGCCAACCGTGACGCCCTGCTGCAAAAAGGCGGCCTCAGCGCCGCCTCCCAGTTTACCGACGACAAGCTGAACGCCCTGCTGGTGGGGATCTCTTCCGAAGTGGATCCGCAGAAGCGCCTGGCGCTGGCGGGCGATGCACAGCGCTACCTTATCGACCAGGCCTACGTCATCCCGATCTTTGAAGAGCCGCAGGTCTTTGCCGGTGCACCGTGGCTGAAAGGCGTGGCGTTTGAAGCGGTCGGACGCCCGTCGTTTTACGCCGCCTGGCTTGAAAAACACTAAGGGGCAACCATGACACGTTATCTGGCCGGGCGCATAGCCCAGGCGTTGCTGGTACTGTGGGCGGCCTATAGCGTGTCGTTCATTCTTCTGCAGCTCTTGCCGGGCGATGCCGTCCTGATCAAATTCCAGAACCCGGATCTCGGCCTGAGCGCCGAGCAAATTCAGGAGATGCGGGTGATCTATGGCGAAAGCACCCCGCTCTGGCAGCAATATTTGACGACGCTCGGCCATATGCTGCGCGGTGAGTTTGGCTACTCCATCGAGGCTGGAGTGTCCGTCAGCCAGCTGATTGCCGCCAACCTTCCTTCGACGCTGCGGCTGGCCGGGCTGGGTTTTGCCGCCGCGATTATTCTTGCCGTGGGCATTTCAGCGGCCTCTACGCTGGCCCCGCTTCGCTGGCTGAGAACGCTCTTTGCCAACCTTCCGGCGCTGTTCATTGCCGTCCCGACGTTTTGGCTCGGCATTGCGCTCATTCAGCTGTTTTCCTTCCAGTGGCGGCTGATTCCGGTGATCAATCCCGGTTTCTGGCAGGGGCTGATTTTGCCGGTCGCCACGCTTGCGGTGCCCATTAGCGCCCCGCTGGCCCAGCTGCTGATGCGAAATATCGACCAGGTGCTGACCCAGCCGTACGTCGCCGTTGCCAGGGCAAAAGGCGGCAGCCGCGCCGGGGTACTGTGGCGGCACGTGGCCCGCAACGCCCTGTTGCCGGTGCTGACCGTGGCCGGTTTGCTGCTGGGCGAGCTGATTGCCGGGGCGCTTATCACCGAAACCGTCTTTGGCCTTAACGGCCTGGGCCAGCTGACGCAGCGGGCGGTGAATAATCAGGATGTCGCCGTGCTGCAGGCGGTGGTGATGATCTCCGCCCTGAGCTTCGTGGTCATTAATCTGCTGGTGGATGTGCTTTATCCCCTGCTCGATCCGCGCCTTAAATCTATTCGGGGAGTCACCGCATGACGACCGTTGATATTAATACTCCGCTGCCGCGCCGTGCGGTAAGCCGCTTTTCGGGCCTGCGCGCTAACGTTCAGCCCGGTCTTTGGCTAGCCTGGTTAACGCTGATTATTGTCGCACTTTGGGCGCTGTTCCCGGCGCTATTCACTCAGTGGAGCCCAACCGAAGGCGTCCCAGGCGCGCAGCGTCTTGCACCTCAGGCCGGACACTGGCTGGGCACCGATCAGCTTGGCCGCGATCTCTACGCGCGAATCGTCTGGGGCGCATCGCATTCGCTCTCCGGCGCGCTGGTCGCGGTAGCGCTCGGGCTGGTGGTCGGTACCGCGCTGGGTGTCCTGGCCGGAGCAACCGGCGGCAAAACGGAACACGCGCTCATGCGAGGCGTGGATGTGCTGCTGGCGATCCCCGGTCTGCTGCTGTCGCTCAGCGTGATTATTCTGCTTGGTTTCGGCACCGTGAACGCCGCTATTGCCGTGGGCGTGACGTCTATTGCGAACTTTACCCGCCTGGCCCGTGCAGAAGTGGTTCGCATTCGCCACAGCGATTACGTCGAGGCTGCGGTCGGCAGCGGTGGCACATTCCTACAGGTGCTGTGGCGCCATATTTTGCCGAATGCTTTGACCTCCGTGTTGGCCTTTGCCGCGCTGCAGTTCGGCTCCGCCATTCTGGCGCTGTCTACGCTGAGTTTTCTGGGTTATGGCACGCCGCCGCCGACGCCGGAATGGGGCCTGTTGATTGCCGAAGGTAGGAACTATCTGGCAACGGCCTGGTGGCTTTCCACCTTCCCCGGCGTGATTGTCGTGGCCGTCGTGCTTGCCGTCAATCGTCTTAGCCACCCTTTTGCCCGGAGATCGTCATGAATACACCGCTGCTAAAAATCACCGACCTCAGCATCGCCTGGCGCCAGCGCGGCGGTAACAAACGCGTGGTGCATAACGCCTCCTTTAGCCTGAACGCTGGCGAGGTGCTGGCGATTGTGGGTGAATCCGGCTCAGGGAAAACCACCCTCGCCCAGTCGATTATTGGGCTGCTGGGCGACAACGGCGTAATTGAATCCGGTGAAATTCAGCTCAACGGGGAAGCCATCAGCCGCTGGTCTGAACGCCAGCTCGATGCCCTGCGCGGAGCCAGCATCAGCCTGATCCCGCAGGATCCTGGCAGTTCCCTGAATCCGGTAAAAACCATCGGCGAACAGGTGGCAGAGGTACTGAAACTTCACACGCGGTTGCCTAAAGCCGAGCGGGAAAGCCAGGTTGTGGCCCTGCTAGAAAAAGTGGGCTTGAGTCACCCGGCGCAGCGCGCGGGGCAATATCCGCACCAGCTTTCCGGCGGGATGAAGCAGCGGGTGCTGATCGCCATGGCTATCGCCCTGAAACCCGCGCTGATTATCGCTGATGAGCCGACCAGTGCGCTGGACGTTACGGTGCAGAAACGCATTCTTGATTTGTTGGATACTCTGCGGCGCGAGTCCGGTACGGCTGTACTGTTTGTGACACACGACCTGGCGCTGGCCGCCCAGCGTTCCGACCACATTCTGGTGTTCCGCGACGGGAGAATCCAGGAGGCTGGCCCCACGAATGACGTCGTTCGACAGCCTAAAAACCCCTATACGCGCCAGCTGTTTGCCGATGCGCCAGGGCTGTCGCGCACGCTGCGAGCCTGGCCTTCACGCGCCCCGCAAACGGCGGCCATCGAAATCCGTAACCTAAGCCAGCACTTCTCCCTGGGGAAAGGCAGTGACCAGACGCTCCGGGCTCTGGACAACGTGTCATTTACCGTAGCCAAAGGCACCACCCACGCGCTGGTTGGCGAGTCAGGCTCAGGTAAATCCACGCTGGCGCGCATTCTGCTTGGCTTCCAGAAGCTGGACAGCGGGCAAGTGCTGATCGACGGCATCGACACCACCGGTCTCAGCCCGGAAGCGCGCCGTCAGCTCCGGCAGAAAATTCAGCTGGTGTACCAGAACCCCTTTGCCTCACTCGACCCGAGCCAGACGCTCTTTCGTATCATCGAGGAGCCGCTGCTTAACTTCGGCAAGCTGTCGAAGGCCGAGCGGCGCGCCAAGGTAGAGGCGATTACCGAACGCGTGGCGCTCCCGCTGGAGGCGTTGACCCGCAAACCTCGTGAGCTTTCCGGCGGGCAGCGGCAGCGCGTGGCTATAGCCCGCGCGCTGATTCTTGAGCCACAAATTCTGGTGCTGGATGAGGCCACCTCTGCGCTGGATGTCACGGTACAGGCACAAATTCTGCGCCTGCTTGACGACCTGCAGCAGCAGCTCGGCCTGACTTACCTGTTTATCTCCCACGACCTCGCCACCGTGCGCCAGCTGGCCCACAGCGTTTCGGTGCTGCGCGCCGGAGAACTGGTGGATAACGGCCCGATTGCCGACGTATTTAACGCCCCGGCCAGCGATTACACCTGGCAGTTGCTGAACGCTATTCCCGATATTGGCTTTGGCCATAAGGACGTTGCATGACCATTAAACGACTGGGCTTTTTTACCCGCCTGCTTGACCATGCCCCGGCAGCCGAACGCTACCGGCTGGCAACGGAACAAATTATTCACGCCGAATGGCACGGTTTTGATGCCGCCTGGGTGGCGCAGCATCACTTCCATGAAGCCGAAGGCGGCCTTCCCGCCCCGCTGGTGTTTCTCAGCCACGTGGCGGCCCATACCCGACGCATACGCCTTGGCACAGGGATTATTACCCTGCCGATGGAATCCGCGCTGCGCGTGGCCGAAGACGCGGTTGTCCTGGATCTGCTGAGCGGCGGGCGCTTTGAACTTGGCGTCGGCTCCGGCGGCACACCGGGCTCCTTTCCGGCATTTGGGTTACAAAGCGCGGAAAGGGGCAAAATTTACGCCGACAACCTCTCATTGCTGCGCTCAGCCCTGAACGACGAGCCGCTGGCGGGCACGGATAACCATCTTTACCCGGCCTCCCCGCAGCTAAAAAACCGCATCTGGCAGGCGACTTTTTCCGTTGACGGCGGCGCGCGGGCAGGAAAAGCGGGCGACGGGCTGATGCTTTCCCGCACTCAGCCTCGCCCGGCTGACGCGCTGGATACCCCGCTGGATGAGATACAAAACCCGATCATCGATGCCTATCTGGACGCCTTACCCGAGGGCGTTGAGCCTCGCATCCTTGGCTCCAGAACCGGGTTTGTCACCGACGACGGCGAGCTGGCAAGGCAGCTCGCGGCCAAAGGGCTGCGCCAGCAGGCAGAGCAGCATCGGGCGCAGGGGCATCCGGTATTGGGCGAGACGCTGGATAGCCATATTGCCTCGTTTGACGTTCACCTGGGGACGCCGCAGCAGGTCATTGCCTCGCTGACACGCGACAGCACGCTCCAGCGCGTGACCGACCTTTCGTTCCAGGTGCACTCCATCGATCCGCCGCATGCCTACATTTTGCGGTCTATTGAACTGCTGGCGCAGCAGGTTGCTCCGGCGCTCGGCTGGGTTCGCAGCAGCGCCCGCCCAACCTCTACCTCGTCATTGTCTAAGGAGTCATTATGAGTCATTCGGATTTGCTCAATCATCTGGCGGGCGTTATTCCCGGCACCGCGCTTGCGGAAGCGCGGGAAATCCGCGAGGCCGCCACAGCCCATGCGCAGGGCAGCTATGAGGCGCTTTTCGGTGAGGCCAGTTCAAGTGGCCTGAGCCTGCCAGAAAGGCTGCATCTCGCGAGGCGAGTGGCGGACTGGCACGACGATGCCCGGCTCACGGACCATTACGCCCAGCGTCTGGCTGGCCAACCCGCCAGCGAACGCTTCAGCGCCTGGCTCGATCATGCCGAAAGACTGAGTTTCCAGCCGGTGCAGGCAGGCCCGCAGGACGTCCAGACGCTGATTCAGGCAGGCTTTAGCGAAGAAGAAGTGGTGACACTGTCACAGATTATTGGCTTTGTGGCCTTCCAGAGCCGACTGCTGCGCGGCCTGCGCCTGATTGGCGGCCAACAGGCAAACGGCGAACAGGTTCGCATTCCTGCCGCCGGCGAGTGGCACCGCCAGCCGTTAACCGCCAGCGGCAAATCCGCCCCGGTGACGTTTACCCAGGCCGAGCTTAACTGGGAACCCTGGATAGCCGCCCTGCCTTACGCGGAATTCGCCCCGGAAGAGCAGGAAACCCTGAAACGTTTTGGGCACCAGGACTCGGATTATTTCCGCCTGCTGGGCCGCAATCTGCCGGTACTGGAACAGCGCACGCTCACCGATAAAGGCATTTTCTATACGCCGGGCGGTTTGCCCCGCGCCGAGCGCGAACTTGCCGCCACGGTTGCCAGCAAGATCAACGGCTGCATTTACTGCGCCTCCGTGCACGCCCGCAAGGCCAGCCAGCTGTCAAAACATAATGAAGCGATTGAACGTCTACTGGCCATCGAACCTGGCGGGACGCTGAGCGACGGGCAATCCCCTCGCTGGCAGGCGGAAATTAACTTTTCGGCGGCATTATCCGCCACTCCGGCAAGCGCCAATGCGCAACAGATACATGCCCTGAGGGAACTGGGATTAAGCGAGCTTGAGTTGTTGGATTTGGTGCAGTCCACGGCCTTTTTCGCATGGGCCAACCGTCTGATGCTGACCCTGGGCGAGCCGTTTAACTGATTGCAGGCAGGCAAACGTGCCGGGGAATTATGATCCACCGGCACGCTTAAGTGAAACCGTCACGGATGATTAATGATTCGCCGCCTGACGAAGATCGCACACCCGGATAGCTTTTCCTTCTGAACGCGGCAGGCTGCCGCAGTTCACAATGGTGATATCCGTTGAAATCCCCACCATCGACTTAATGCGGTGGCGCAGCTCATGGCAAACCGCGCAGCGCTGTTCGTGGCTGAGATACAGGCTGCTTTCCTTCAGTTCCACCTTGATCGCCAGGGTATCCAGGTGCCCGCGACGATGCACCTCCAGCTGATAATGCGGTGCCAGGTGCTGGAATTTCAGGATCTCTTCTTCCAACTGGGACGGGAACACATTCACGCCCCGGATAATCAGCATATCGTCTGAACGGCCGGTTATCTGATCCATTCGGCGCATGGTACGAGCGCTGCCCGGCAGCAGGCGCGTTAAATCGCGGGTACGGTAGCGGATCACCGGCAGCGCCTCTTTGGTCAGCGTGGTGAACAGCAGTTCGCCGTGCTCGCCGTCGTCCAGCGGGACACCGCTCTGCGGGTCAACGATTTCCGGGTAGAAATGGTCTTCCCAAATCGTCGGGCCATCCCGGGATTCCAGGCATTCCATTGCCACGCCCGGCCCCATCACTTCCGACAGGCCGTAGATATCCAGCGCGGTAATGCCCAAGCGACGTTCAATTTCCGCCCGCATCGCTTTGGTCCACGGCTCCGCACCAAAGACCCCGACGCGGAGCGAGCAGCCGCTGGCGTCGCCGCCCATCTGCCGTTCCAGCTCTTCAATCAGGTTCAGGCACCAGGACGGCGTGACCATGATCATGTCCGGTTTAAAATCACGGATCAGCTGCGCCTGTTTTTCCGTCTGGCCGCCGGACATCGGAATCACTGTCGCCCCGAGGCGCTCTGCGCCGTAGTGCGCTCCCAGCCCGCCGGTAAACAACCCGTAGCCGTAGGAGACGTGAATTTTATCTTTTGGCGTTCCGCCTGCGGCACGCAGCGAACGCGCCACAAGGTTAGCCCAGGTATCAATGTCGTTTTGGGTGTAGCCCACAACGGTAGGTTTGCCCGTGGTGCCGGAGGAGGCATGAATGCGAACGACCTGCTCCATCGGCACGGCGAACGTGTCAAAAGGATAGTTATCGCGCAGATCCTGCTTGGTGGTGCACGGGAATAGGCGAATATCTTTCAGCTCTTTAAAATCGTCAGGGTGCACGCCCACGGCGTCAAATTTGCGCTTATACATCGGGACGTTGCTGTAAGCGTGATTCAGCGTCCATTTCAGGCGCTGCGTCTGCAGGGCCTGAAGCTCATCCAGCGATGCGGTTTCAATCGATTCCAGCTTAGTTTCAGAGGTTATCATTATTAGGGTACTCGCAGGTTTGACTAGCTCACACGCTCAAGGACCAGGGCAATGCCCTGACCCACACCGATACACATGGTGCAAAGGGCATACCGCCCGCCGCGCCGGTGCAGCTCCAGGCTGGCCGTTAACGCCAGTCTGGCACCGCTCATCCCCAGCGGGTGTCCCAGGGCAATCGCGCCGCCGTTAGGATTCACATGCGGGGCATCATCCGGAAGCCCCAGTTGGCGAAGCACGCCGAGCGCCTGCGCGGCGAAGGCTTCATTGAGTTCAATCAGATCCATGTCGTGGATGCTTAATCCGGTCATCTCCAGCACTTTACGTACCGCAGGCACCGGCCCCAGCCCCATCAGGCGAGGCTCCACGCCCGCCGTCGCCATCGCGACTATGCGCGCCTTAGGCGCCAGGCCGTGCTGCAGCGCGGCAGCTTCGCTGGCGATAAGCAGCGCTGCCGCCCCGTCGTTCACGCCGGAAGCATTGCCCGCCGTCACGACGCCGTTCGCGCGGAACGGCGTTTTTAGCGCCGCCAGCTGTTCAAGCGTGGTTTCCGCACGCGGGTGCTCGTCTTCCCTTACTTCCGTCACCGCGCCTTTGCGACCGCTTAGCGTGACCGGCACAATCTCTTCAGCCAGAATGCCTGTCTGCTGTGCGAGAGCGGTACGCTGCTGGCTGCGAAACGCAAACCGGTCCTGGTCTTCACGGCTTATTTTTAACAATTCCGCTACATTCTCTGCCGTTTCCGGCATGCTGTCAGTACCAAATTGCGCTGCCATGAGCGGGTTCACAAAACGCCAGCCAAGGGTGGTGTCAAACATCTCGGCCTGACGCTGGAACGGCGAGCTGGCTTTGGCCATCACAAACGGTGCCCGAGACATGGATTCCACCCCACCTGCCAGCATGAGCTGAGCGTCACCGGCTTTGATGGCGCGAGCCGCAAAGCCCACGGCATCCAGCCCGGAGCCGCACAGGCGGTTGATCGTGGTGCCCGGCACAGTCTGTGGTAAACCGGCCAGCAGCGTCGCCATGCGTGCCACGTCGCGGTTATCCTCCCCGGCCTGGTTCGCGCAGCCAAAAATCACGTCGTCTACGGCGCTCCAGTCGAGAGTGGGATAGCGTGCCAATAGCGCTTTTAGCGGCAGCGCGGCCAGGTCATCCGCGCGCACGCTCGCAAGCGCGCCGCCGTAGCGGCCAATCGGGGTGCGTACCCCATCGCAAATAAAAGCCTGACTCATAATTTTTCTCCTGAAACCGTCGTCCCGATGCGATGTGCGCGGCCGCGAAACAGCGCCAGCGTCTTCTCGTCCTGATTACTGATCTCGATGTCGTAGACGCCCGTCTGCCGCCCCTGCTGGCGCACCCTAGCCACCGCTTTAAGCCGGTCCCCCGCCTTGCCGGGACGCAGAAATTCAATGCTGCAGCCGGAGGCCACCGCCGCCAGCCCCTGGCTGTTGCAGGCGTAGGCAAAAGCGGTGTCGGCGAGCGTAAACAACTGCCCGCCGTGGCAGGTCTGGTGCCCGTTAAGCATGGCCTCAGTGATGGTCATGGTGAGCAGCGCAAAACCGTCGCCCATCTCAACCACTTCAATGCCCATCTGTCTGGCGCAGTTGTCCCGCGCGTACATCACGCGGGCGTTATCCCAGGCGTTAGTGCTCATGTTGGTTCTCCAGCAGCGCGCGCTGGCGCAGTAAAGAGGTCGGGCGGTAGCGTTCTTCGCCGTAATGGCGCTGCAGATTCTCCAGCAGCGTCAGAATGTTTTGCCAGCCCAGGCGGGCTCCCCAGGCCAGCGGCCCGTGCGGATAGTTCACGCCGAGCTGCATGGCGGTATCGATGTCGTCTTCCGCAGCCACGCCTTTCTGCAGCGCATCCAGCGCTTCGTTGGCGAGCATCGCCACGGTGCGCCAGGCCAGCATGCCGGGGTAGTCACCGATCACCAGCACCTGTTTACCCTGCTGCTGGAAGTAATGGGTGACCTGCGCCAACTGCTGAGGCGTGACCGAAGCCGACGGCGCTAACACTTCCAGCGAAGACTCGGCGAGTCTGTCCCGCAGAACTACCGGGCGTTTCAGCTCGGCCGACATGGCGGTGGCCGTAATACCGCTGGTTATGGCAACGGCGATGCCGTCAATTTCAAGAGTTTTGCCGACCTGCGTGACCTGTTTAGCCGCCAGTTCGGCAGGCACTTGAGGCTGATATGCCGGTTTCGCCTCAAGCGGCCAGCGGTAGACGCCCTGCCCGGTTTTCTTGCCCAGCCGCTTGCCAAGCACCAGTTCCTGCTGGGCGAGAGAAGGCAGGAAACGACGCTCCTGCCAAAAGGCGTTAAACACCGAGCAGGTGACGGCGAAGTTGACGTCCTGACCTATCAGATCCGTTAACGCCAGCGGCCCCATCGGGAAGCCCGCCCCGTCGCGTAACGCGGCATCAATAGCCGCCGCCGGGGCAACCTGCTCCTCCAGCGCGCGCCAGGCTTCAGCATAAAAAGGCCGAGCCACGCGGTTAACGATAAAGCCCGGCGTGGAATGGCAGCGCACCGGCTGTTTACCCCAGCGCAGAGCCAGCTCGCAAAGCCGCTCGGCAATCTCCGGCGAGGTTTCCAGGCCGCTGACCACTTCGACCAGTTTCATCACCGGCGCAGGGTTAAAGAAATGCAGTCCGACCACGCGCGCCGGGTGGCTGATGCCGCTGGCGATGGCGGTGATAGAAATGGATGAGGTATTGCTGGCAAAGACTGTCTCAGCCCCGCAGACCGCCGCTAAATCGCGGAAGATGGCCTGCTTGACGTCAATTTGTTCGGCGGCGGCCTCAATCACCAGCGCGGCCTGAGCCAAATCAGCCAGCGTTTCCGCCGGATGCAGCCGGGCAAGCGTTGACTGACGGAGCGCCTCGTCAAGTTTGCCTTTGGCTACGCGGGCGCTGAGTACGGTATCAATGCCGCCTATCGCACGCTTTGCTGCGCCGGGCTGAATGTCGTACAGCCATACCGGATGACCCGCGCTGGCGGCCACCTGGGCAATACCTGCGCCCATGGTGCCGCTGCCAATCACCGCAATCACGGCCTCAGGAGTTAACATACTTATTTCCCCTTAAAGGTGGCCGGGCGCTTCGCCAGAAAAGCAGACACCCCTTCGCGGTAATCTTCGCTGCGTCCAGCCAGGCGCTGATAGTCGCGCTCCAGGTCGAGCTGGGCGTCCAGGGTGTTGGTTTCCGAGGCGTAAAGCGCCTGCTTGATAAGCCCCAGGCCAAAGGTCGGCTGGGTGGCAAAGTGCTGGGCCAGCTGGCGGGCGGTATCGCTGAGCTGTTCGTCGTCCACGACCTGCCAAATCATGCCCCAGTCGTGCGCCTGCTCGGCGGTTAGCGTGTCGCCAAGTAACGCCAGCCCCATGGCACGCGCCCGCCCGGTCAGGCGAGGCAAGAACCAGGTGCCGCCGCAGTCGGGCACCAGCCCCAGCTTGCTGAAAGACATAATAAATTTTGCTGAACGCGCGGCGATAACCATGTCGCAGCCCAGCGCCAGCGTAGCCCCGGCTCCCGCCGCCACGCCGTTAACCGCCGCAATCACCGGCTTTGGCAATTTCGCCAGGCGGCGCAGCAGAGGGTTATAAAACGTTTCAACCGAGTAACCGAGGTCCGGGGCGTCACCGCTTGGGTCAACGTTGCGGTCGTTGAGATCCTGCCCGGCACAGAAGCCGCGCCCTGCGCCAGTGATTAGCAGGCAGCGGATGGTTTCGTCCCGCTCTGCCTGGGTGAGAACTTCCGCCAGTTGGCGATGCATTTCGTCGTTGAAGCTGTTCAGCCGCTCCGGGCGGTTGAGGGTCAGGGTCATCACCCCGTTTTGCACATCGCTGACAATAAAACTCATGATTAACGTCCTTTGAATTCAGCAGGTCGTTTTTCCAGGAAAGCGGCGAGGCCTTCCCGACGATCTTCGGTGGCGGCGAGCAGCGTAAACAGCTGGCGTTCCTGCAGCAGCCCCTGGCTCAGGCCCGTGTTCTGTGCCTGTTGAAGCGCATTTTTGGCGGCCTGCAGCGCCAGCGGCGCATGACGGGCAATACCGGCGGCAAGCTTCTGGGCGTATTCCAGCGTTAGGGCTGCGGGATGCACTTCGGCGACCAGCCCGGCACGTAAAGCCCGATCCGCGTCGATAGCTTCGCCGCTCAGCACCATGCGGTAAGCCAGCGCTTTGCCCACGCTACGAATAAGCCGCTGCGTGCCGCCCGCGCCGGGCATAATCCCCAGCGTGATTTCCGGCAGGCCGAAGCGCGCGTTATCCCCGGCCACGATGATGTCGCTCAGCAGCGCCAGCTCGCAGCCAGCCCCGAGCGCATAGCCGTTCACGGCAGCGATCAGAGGTTTAGGGAAACGCTCGAGACGAGCCCAAAGCTGTGGCCGGGGGTCGTTGAGCGTGGCGGGCATATCCCGGCTGGCCATCTCTTTGAGATCGGCTCCGGCAGCAAAAAAACGTTCGCTGCCGGTAATGACGACGGCACCAATGGCGGCGTCCTGCTGCGCAGCTTCGAGCGCTTCGGCAATCAACGTCAGCAGCGCGTTGTTGAGCGCGTTCCGCGCCTGCGGGCGGTTCAGCGTCAGGGTTAACACCCGGCCGTTTTGCTGGCTAAGAAGTTCGCTCATCACACCCCCTGCGCGTCAAAGTCGAGCACCACGTCGTCGCCCTTCGGCAGCGCCTGGCAGCTCAGGACGTAGCCTGCGGCCAGCTGATCCGGCTCCAGGCTGTAGTTGACGCCCATTTCCACTTCGCCCTGCAGCACCTTGCAGCGGCAGGTGGCGCAGACGCCCCCTTTGCAGGCATACGGCAGATCCGCGCCCTGGCGCAGGGCCGCGTCGAGAATGCTTTCGTCCCCGGCGGTCAGGGTAATCTGGCGATCTACGCCGTCCTGGCGCAGGATGACGGTTTTACCCGCAGCCTGAGCGCGGGAACGGGCACCCGGCGCAATGCCCGGCGTGTTGAAATGTTCGAGGTAGATATCCTGAGGCGCGACGCCCATCTCTTTCAGCGCGGTTTCGGTGGCCTGCATCATGCTTTGCGGGCCGCAGATAAACGTGCGGTCAAAGCCTTTGACGTCCAATAGGTGGTCGCCAAGCTGCTTCAGTTTTTCGCCGTCCAGCCGGCCGCTGAGCAGGTCGCTGTCCGACCTTTCCTGACTGAACAGGTAAATCAGCTGCAGGCGCTGCGGGTAGCGATCTTTCAGGTCGGCCAGCGCCTGGCGGAACATCATGCTGGCGCTGCTGCGGTTGCCGTAAACCAGGGTCACGCTGCTTTCTGGCTCGGTGGCGAGCGTGGCGCCGATAATGGCCAGCATCGGCGTGATGCCGGAGCCGACGGCGAGTGCCAGATAGTTGCCGCGAGTTTCCGCTTCCGGCTGGTAGCCAAACGTTCCCTGCGGCACCATCACCTCGAGCGACATCCCGGCGGTTAAATCGCTGACCGCATATTGTGAAAAACGGCCGCCTTCAATGGCTTTTACCGCCACGCAGATTTCGCCGGGATCCTCAGAGCGGCAAATAGAGTAGCAGCGGCGCAGCTCTTCCCCGCCCAGCCGGGCTTTCAGCGTCAAATGCTGCCCTGGACGAAAGCGGTACTGCCCGCGCAGCGCGTCCGGCACCGCAAAGGTAATCGCTACCGCCTCTGCGGTTTCGGGTTCGATGCGTGCCACTTTCAGGGAATGAAACGTTGTCATGGCATCCTCAAATACATTTAAAGTAATCAAAGGGTTCCCGGCAGCTATCGCAGCGGTAAAGCGCTTTACAGGCCGTGGAGCCGAATTCACTGATGAGCGACGTGTGTTCGCTCCCGCAGCGTGGGCAAGTCACCTGGGCGGCGACCGTCGCGTGGCAGGCATGTCCCTGCGGCGGGCTGATGCCGTATTCGCGCAGCCGGGTTTTAGCCTCCGGCGACATCCAGTCCGTCGTCCAGGCGGGATGCAAAACCTGCCTGATGTGCACCGGACTCAGCTTTGCGCCTTCCAGGGCTTCCCGGATGGCGGCCAGCAAAAATTCAGTGGCCGGGCAGCCGGAATAGGTTGGCGTAAAACCGATATGCCAGCCGTCCGGGCGGTGCTCGACGCTGCGCACCATCCCGAGGTCGGTGATGGTCAGCACCGGGATTTCCGGGTCACTGATTTCACTCAGCAGACGCCAGACGTCGCGGACGGCAGCGGGCTGAAGCGTGGCGGTTTGCATCCTCTCCTCCTTACCACTGCTGGTTCGGGTAAGCGCGCTGCAGGTACTGCATTTCAGCCAGCAGCGGGCCGAGGTGTTCGGTGTGTAAGCCTTGCTTACCGCCGGTGCGGTATGGCTGCTCTGCCGGGGCCTGCAGCGAGGCATCGCTCAGTGCGGCGGTCACTTCTTGCAGCCATTCGGCCTTGAGGCTACGCGGGTCGACGGCGATGCCCTGCTCCGCCAGCATGGTTTCCAGCTCATCGACAACGAACATTTCGCCGCTGAAGCGCCATAGTTTGTTTAAAGCACTTTGCGTTTTCGCCTGCGAAAGCTCAGTGCCGTTGCCCAGGCGAACCAGCCAGCCACGGCTGAAGCGCAGGTGATAGCGCACTTCTTTAATGGCTTTGGCTGCGATGGCCGCCAGCTGCGGATCTTTGCTTTCTACCAGGCGGCTGAACAGCGAGACGTGCCACGCGTCCAGCAGGTACTGACGCACCAGCGTTTCGGCGAAATCACCGTTGGGCTGTTCCGCCAGCAGCAGATTGCGGTACTCGCGCTCGTCGCGCCCAAAGGCCAGCCTGTCTTCGTCGAGGTGCTCGCCTTCGCGCTCGGCGGCGTAGGTCAGGAAGTTGCGCGCCTGGCCGAGCAGGTCGAGGCCAATGTTGGCCAGCGCCAGATCAATCTCCAGCTCCGGCGCATGGCCGCACCAGGCGCTCAGGCGTTGGGCCAGCACGAGGCAGGTGTCGCCGAGGCGCAGGCTGTAGGTCGCTACAGGATCGAGTGTCATTGGCGGCCTCACATGTGCTCGATGCCGTCAGGCAGCGTGTAAAACGTTGGGTGGCGGTAGACTTTGCTGTCTGCCGGGTCGAAAAACTCCGGGCGCTCTTCCGGCTGGGAGGCGACGATTTCGCTCGCTTTCACGACCCAGATGGAGCAGCCTTCGCTGCGGCGGGTGTAGGCGTCGCGCGCGTTTTCCAGCGCCATCTGGTCGTCGGCGGCGTGCAGGCTGCCAACGTGGCGATGGGACAGCCCTTTTTTATTGCGAATAAAGACTTCATACAGCGGCCAGTAAATTTTGCTCATCTCTTACTCCTTCAGGCGGCGGTGCGGGCCTGTTGTTTTTCGGCATACGCAAGGGCGGCTTCGCGCACCCATGCCCCCTCTTCCCAGGCTTTGCGCTTGGCGGCGAGGCGCTCTTCGTTGCATAAGCCGCGCCCGGCCACCACGTCGTTGAATTCCTGCCAGTCGATGTCGCCAAAGCGGTAATGGCCCGTGACCTCATCGCGATACAGATCGGGATCCGGCACGGTCATGCCCAGCAGCTCAACCTGCGGCACGGTATTGTCGACAAAGCGCTGACGCAGCTCGTCATTGCCGAAGCGTTTGATTTTCCAGGCGAGGCTTTGGGCGCTGTTCGGCGAGTTGTCATCGTTGGGTCCGAACATCATCAGCGCCGGCCACCAGAAGCGGTTAATGGCGTCCTGCAGCATCTGCCGCTGTTCGGGGCTGCCGTTCGCCAGCACAGTGCAGGCTTCAAATCCCTGCCGCTGGTGGAAGCTTTCTTCTTTGCAGATTTTCACCATCGCCCGGGCGTACGGGCCATACGAGGTCCGGCACAGCGCGACCTGGTTGACTATGGCTGCCCCGTCCACCAGCCAGCCAATCACGCCGATGTCGGCCCAGTTGAGCGTCGGGTAGTTAAAGATGGAGGAGTATTTCATCTTTCCGTCGAGCATCTTCTGGTAGATATCTTCCCGGGCGCAGCCCAGGGTTTCCGCCGCGCTGTAGAGGTACAACCCGTGCCCGGCTTCATCCTGCACTTTGGCCAGCAGAATGGCCTTGCGGCGCAGGCTGGGGGCGCGAGTTATCCAGTTACCTTCCGGCAGCATGCCAACGATTTCCGAGTGCGCATGCTGGCCTATCTGGCGGATCAGCGTTTTGCGGTAAGCCTCCGGCATCCAGTCCTGTGGTTCGATGGCGGTTTCCTGCTGGATGCGCTCATCAAAGCGTTCTTGTTCTGTCACGGCATCACCTTATGATTCAATTTAATCCAACAATCTGCGATATCGCGAATCACTTCATTATTAAAAGTTACAGATAAGTTAACGAGGATCGCAAAGATTACACCGCGCGTTTGTGATGCCTATCACGCTAAATATCGTAAAAACCAGACTTATCATTGAGATAAATCAATAACAAAAAACACAATCCATCACAATGTTAAAAATTCATTAAATTACATCTTGATTTTTATGATTCATAAAACAAACACTGTAATGATTAAATGCAGCATGTAATGGAGAGTGAGATGCAACAGTTAACCAGCTATCTGTCCGGGACGTGGTTTAGCGGCCAGGGAAAAGAAAGAACTATTTTTCATGCCGTTAGCGGCGAACCGCTGTGGCAGGTGACCAGCGAAGGGGCGGATATGGCGGCGGCAAAGCGCTTCGCCATTGCGCAAGGTGGCGAAGCGCTGCAGGCGATGACGTTTATTCAGCGTGCCGCGATGTTAAAAGCGGTGGCTAAGCACCTGCTGGCGCAGAAAGAAGCGTTTTACCAGGTCTCTTACCAGACCGGTGCCACCCGCGCCGACAGCTGGGTAGATATAGAAGGCGGCATCAGCACGCTGTTTGCCTACGCCGGAATGGGCAACCGCGAGCTGCCGGACGACACGCTGTGGCCGGAAGACGAATTGATGCCGCTGTCCAAACAGGGGGGATTCGCGGCCCGCCACGTACTCACTTCGAAGTCAGGCGTAGCGCTGCACATCAACGCCTTCAACTTCCCCTGCTGGGGAATGCTCGAGAAACTGGCCCCAACCTGGCTGGCCGGGATGCCCGCGATTATCAAGCCCGGCACGGCGAGCGCGCAGTTAACTCAGGTGATGGTGAAAGCGATTGTGGAATCAGGGCTGGTGCCTGACGGGGCGATAAGCCTGATCTGCGGCGGCGTGGGCGATCTGTTTGAGCATCTGGATGAGCAGGACGTGGTGACGTTCACCGGCTCGGCCAGCACCGGCAAGAAGTTACGTTGTCACTCAAATATCGTTGCCCGTTCAATTCCCTTCACCATGGAAGCCGACTCGCTGAACTGCTGCGTACTGGCGGAAGATGTCACGCCTGAACAACCTGAATTTGCGCTGTTCGTGCGGGAAGTCGTGCGCGAGATGACCGCCAAAGCAGGGCAAAAATGCACCGCCATTCGCCGGATTATCGTGCCGCAAAACCGGCTGGGTTCGGTGATTGAAGCGCTGAAAGCGAAACTGGAAAAAATACAGCCCGGCGACCCGGCACTGGAAGGAGTGCGCATGGGGGCGCTGGTCAGCCTTGCGCAGCGGGATGACGTACAGCGGAAAGTCGACCAACTGGTTGGCGCCGGCTGTGATGTCCTGCTGGGCGGCAAGGCCGATACTGCACAGCCGGGCGCGTTCTTCCCGCCAACCCTGCTGCTTTGCCAACAGCCTGACGAAACGCCTGCGGTGCATGAGCTTGAGGCCTTCGGCCCGGTAGCGACCGTGATGCCATACCGGGATGCCGAACATGCCATGGCGCTGGCTCGCGCCGGTCAGGGCAGCCTGGCGGGGACGCTGGTGACCGCCGATGAGCAAACGGCACGTCACTTTATTCTCGGCGCGGCCCACGCTCACGGGCGCATTCAGGTGCTGAACCAGGAGTCTGCAGTGGAGTCCACCGGGCACGGTTCTCCGCTGCCGATGCTGGTGCACGGCGGCCCAGGCCGCGCGGGCGGCGGGGAAGAACTCGGCGGCCTGCGGGCGGTGAAGCACTATATGCAGCGCACCGCTATTCAGGGCAGCCCGACGATGCTGGCCGCCGTTAGCGGGCAATGGAACTACGGCGCAAAAGTTCACGAGGACGCCTTGCATCCATTCCGCAAACATTTTGAGGAGCTGCGCATCGGGGAAAGTATTCTGACTGCCCGCCGCACCGTCACCGAAGCTGATATCACCAACTTCGCCAACCTGAGCGGCGACCGGTTCTACGCCCATACCGACAAAATTGGCGCGGCGGAGTCGTTCTTCGGCGAGCGCGTGGCGCACGGTTATTTTGTGGTGTCTGCCGCCGCCGGGCTGTTTGTTGACCCAGGCGTCGGGCCGGTGATTGCCAACTACGGCATGGAAAATCTGCGCTTTATCGAGCCGGTAAAAATCGACGATACCATTCAGGTGCGCCTGACCTGCAAACGCAAAACCGCCAAGCCGCAGAAGACGGCGGAAGATAAGCCGGTTGGCGTGGTGGAATGGGCGGTGGATGTCACCAACCAGCATCAGCAGATTGTTGCGCGCTACTCGATCCTGACGCTGGTGGCCCGTCTGCACGGTGATTTTGCCTCATAAGAGTTCGTCACCGAGTTTGGTTTTTACCCTCACCCTAACCCTCTCCCTAAATGGGAGAGGGAATAAAAATCTTCCCGTCGTTTATTTTCTCCTTCTCCCTCTGAGGTGAGGGCTGAATTTAGCCCGACGCTCATCGACCCGGAGTCACAATCCTTCCCAATCCTACATTCTGGCAACCACAGCAAAACACTTGGCAGGGAGCACAAGGGAAGCCCTGGCGGAAGTTGTTATGTTGAATCCGACAGTCTTTATCCAGCACGCACATAACAACAAAACGCACTTTTAAGGTGAGAAAGCGATGACAATGAAAACTGGAAAAAAAGCGCTGGCGCTGGCTATTGCGCTCCTGACTTCGGCGGGGATTAACGCCCCCGCTTTTGCCCACGGCGGCGAGGCACATATGGTGCCGATGCAAAAAACGCTGACGGATTTTGGCGCCGACGTCCAGTGGGACGATTACGCGCAGATGTTCACCCTCGTGAAAGACGGTGCCTATGTGAAGGTGAAGCCTAATGCCACCTCCGCCATCGTTAACGGCAAAACGCTGAAGCTTGAAGTGCCGGTGATCTTTAAAGGCAAAACGGCGTTTATCTCCGAAGGGTTTATCAATGAAGTCTTCCAGTCCGGGCTGGATCAAACCTTTGCCGTCGAGAAAAAGCCGCACCCGCTGAACTCTCTGAGCGCCGACGAAATTAATAAAACGGTGGAGATAATCAAAGACGCGGCTAACTACAAGCCGACTATTCGCTTTACCGAAATCTCACTACGCGAGCCGCCTAAAGAACAAGTCTGGAAGTTTGTGATGGACGGCACCAGCGTCAGCCAACCACGCGAGGCGGACGTCATCATGCTGGATGGCCGCCATATTATTGAAGCCACGGTCGATCTGGCCGCCGGGATAGTTAAGAGCTGGAAGCCTATCGAAGGCGCACAGGGCATGGTGCTGCTGGACGATTTTGCCAGCGTGCAGTCAATCATCAACAACAGCAAAGAATTCGCGGAAGCGGTGAAAAAACGCGGTATCAGCGATCCGTCGAAGGTCGTCACAACGCCGCTGACGGTCGGCTATTTCGACGGTAAAGACGGCCTGAAGCAGGATCAGCGCCTGCTGAAAGTGGTGAGCTACCTTGACGTCGGCGACGGCAACTACTGGGCGCATCCGATTGAAAACCTGGTCGCGGTGGTGGATCTCGAGCAGAAAAAAATCATCAAAATTGAGGAAGGCCCGGTCATTCCTGTGCCGATGACGCCCCGCCCTTATGATGGCCGCGACCGGCAGGCTGCCAACCTCAAGCCGCTGGATATCATTGAGCCGGAAGGAAAAAACTACACCATTACCGGCGACACGATTCACTGGCAAAACTGGGATTTGCACCTGCGCCTGAATTCCCGCGTTGGCCCGATGATTTCCACCGTGACCTACAACGACAACGGCACTAAACGGAAGATCATGTATGAAGGGTCGCTCGGCGGGATGATTGTGCCGTATGGCGACCCGGACATCGGCTGGTATTTTAAAGCGTATCTGGACGCCGGGGATTACGGCATGGGCACGCTCACGTCCCCTATCGTGCGCGGCAAAGATGCGCCGGCGAACGCGGTTCTGCTGGACGAAACCCTGGCCGATTACACCGGTAAACCCACCACCATTCCTCGAGCTATCGCTATTTTCGAGCGTTACGCCGGGCCGGAATACAAACATCAGGAAATGGGCCAGCCGAACGTTAGCAGCGAACGCCGTGAGCTGGTGATCCGCTGGATAAGCACCGTCGGCAACTACGACTACATCTTTGACTGGGTCTTCCATCAGAACGGCACCATTGGCATTGATGCAGGCGCGACCGGCATTGAGGCGGTCAAAGGCGTGAAGGCCAAAACCATGCATGATGCCACCGCCAAAGAAGATACCCGGTACGGGACGCTGATCGACCATAATATTGTCGGCACAACGCATCAGCACATCTACAACTTCCGTCTGGACCTGGACGTGGATGGCGAAAACAACAGCCTGACCGCGATTGACCCGGTGGTGAAGACAAACACCAGCGGTGGCCCACGCACCAGCACCATGCAAACCAATGAATACGCGATCAAAAACGAGCAGGACGCCGCGCAGAAATTTGATCCTGGCACTGTCCGCCTGCTGAGCAATCCGAACAAAGAAAACCGCATGGGCAACCCGGTGTCCTACCAGCTGATCCCCTACGCGGGCGGGACTCACCCGGTCGCCACCGGCGCGAAGTTTGCCCCGGACGAGTGGATTTATCATCGCCTGAGCTTTATGGATAAGCAGCTGTGGGTGACCCGCTACAACCCGGATGAGCGCTATTCCGAAGGGAAATACCCGAACCGCTCTGCGCACGACACCGGTTTAGGGGCTTACAGCAAAGACAATCAGTCACTTGAGAACACGGATAATGTGGTCTGGCTAACCACCGGCACCACGCATATCGCCCGCGCCGAAGAGTGGCCCATCATGCCGACCGAGTGGGTACATGCCCTGCTGAAGCCGTGGAATTTCTTTAACGAAACGCCGACGCTTGTGAAATCAGAGGAAACGACCACTAAATAAAGGGTTTGCGGCGCACTATTACAGCGCGCCGTTTATTTAAGACTAAGTCCTGATTGCCTGCAGCCGTCAATTAGCAGTGGGTAATGGAATTGTTTCTATTCATATACACCGGCGGAGAGGGTTCAATTAGCTTAGGCTTAATCCTATGCGGAAAAGGATACCCCCTAACACCAAAATAATTATTATTTAATGAGCCAACCACACCACTCCAATGGCAAAGCACTGGAGAATGCCCTCCGTACGCCCATATTTTTCGTTGCGTTATATTAGCTAACTTTTGCGCTATACTCAGTTCCCCTGAATTTTTCATTGCCGCGCCTGAATAACAAGCCACTAAATGTAAAGGCCTTTTATCTTGATATAAGTCAAGTGAGTACCTGCGGATAAGGTAATGATAAAATTCCCTGGGAGTGTAATACGATGCCTCTTGATTTTTACCGATGTTTTCATCAGGAATTACCAGACTACCACAAGGAGAACCATGAATCATAATCCCTGGCTCCCCCGTCCCCATAAAGTCACTAACGTATCCACATTTCCATATAAACCGTTCTGATATCTTAGTTAAATAGATTTTTTCCATAGCAAAAGTTTTATAGTGAGTCCATGGCCTTGCATTTTCCGGCTCAAAATTTATCTGCAGATTATGTTTCAACTCCTGCAACGACAGAGGCCGGGGCGAACTCTTTTTTTTAAAAAACTCATGGTAATACTCCAGTTATTTTATCCGAAACGATGCCGATGGAGATTATTATAAAATAACATCAGAGTCTATTTGCAGAGTTTTAATTAAGATGCAAATTAATCAGAGTTGAATACCTGCCAGTCGTTGATGAGTCGCTATTGGCAGAGTTTTATTTATCCAGATGAGTGTAGTTCAAGTAACTTAGAACTAAAATTAATAGAAAATATTTCTTCGCACGACAAGTATTTTTAATGTGGTAAACACAGCACTTCACAAGCCACATGCTGACAATGCTGACAATGCTGACAATGCTGACAATGCTGACAATGCTGACAATGCTAAGATATGGCATACTCTTCACCATAAACCTATAATTAATGCAGCAAAACATGCACACTGAAAAACACTGACTAATTAATATCTCTCACACCCTATTTTTTTCATGTTCAATAAGAATACGAAGTGACTAATTTTCACATGAATCTCTTAACTTTATTTAACTTACAAATTGAAACATCACCCATGTCATTTATCATCTCATCCAATTCTTGATGATCACCGTAATAATGGACTTGTTCATAATCACCATATGATAATATTTCTGCATGTAAGGCACTCGCCAATTTCTGCACAATACTTAGCTCC
This sequence comes from Cedecea sp. Ae19-4, assembly GCF_059801165.1. Taxonomy (NCBI): domain Bacteria; kingdom Pseudomonadati; phylum Pseudomonadota; class Gammaproteobacteria; order Enterobacterales; family Enterobacteriaceae; genus Cedecea; species Cedecea sp. Ae19-4. The sequence goes on from NZ_JBCHWG010000001.1 coordinate 1,624,106, forward strand.
TCTGAGCTTTCTTCTACAGCATCAAAAAAACAGCAAACCAGATGTAAAGTGCGCTTATTCTTTGATAAGTCAATGAAGTAATTAATGACAGGATGTTGATAAAACTTTGCTGGCGATAGCAAACAAATTTTTGCCTGCTATTCAAATCGAAAAAGATGATTGGGCCCTCCGGAAAACCGTGAACAAAAATACCGGGACCACCCGTTTTTCATAAATCACTGACATACCCTAAATGCCAAAAATCTTTTTATTTCGCGTGATAAATCTCAAAGGATTTATAGTAAGTGACGGGATTTTCAGTTTCAGTTTCAAAATTAATAAGCAGATTTTCTTTCAATTGTTGCAGCGTAAGGACTGAGTCTTTTTTGTTTTAAAGAAAGACATGAGAACACTCCACGGATTAAAACCAAACGATCCATTCGCTGTTTAGCTGCATGCTACCCCCGCCCGCCTGAAGATTTTACCGCCTGCCAGCCGTGAATCAGCAGCGACTGGAAGAACGGTGTTACGCTGGCGAACCCGGCTTCGCGCAGCAGAGCTTCGGTCTGGCGAGGCGGCAACAAGAGCAACCGCTGGTTGAGCTCAGCTTTTACCTCAGCAATATCGCGCTGGCGTTGGGTATAGGCCTGCTGCAGCGCAACCCAGTTTCTTAATTGCCCGTCAAAATCGGGATCCGCCATATCTCCCGCTATTTCTGCGGCAATCAGCTGTCCCACGGGTTTTAGCCTGTCGCCGATGTGCTGATAGATCCCGCCCCGCTGCGGATGTTGAATAAAATGCGCCACCAGTAAGCACAGCGCAGCATCAAATTTATCCTGTTCCGGGACGTCTTTGACGTGGCCTACAATCAGCTCACAGCGGCCACTCAGCCCCTCCCGTTCAAGCTTTTCTGCACAGACGGCCAGCATATCGGGGGAAGGATCGACCCCGGTAAAATGCCAGTCAGGATGCTGTTTTGCCAGCCGGACGATTTCGGTGCCGGTCCCTACGCCCACGCAAAGCACTTTCGCCTCAGTTGGAAGATCCCTGAGAAGCAATGACAGCAAGGCGTGTAGGTTGTTAGAGATGTCTTTCAGACGTTCGCTGCTGGCATCGTACTGGCGGGAAAATTCCGCGTTAAAGATATCATTTGTGTCGTTCATCACTTCACCTCCGGCGGTGCACTGCGGCTAAACATCACCATCATGGATAAAAGGTCAAATGACCTCTTAAATATCATGTAACTTACGATATCACATGAAAGATGGGTATAGAAAGACTTTGTATCTTGCTTTTCTGACGCCTGCCGAAGCCTGTTTTTGTAGCAAATATAATAATCGCCGTTTTCTTTTCACAACGCTATGTAAAGGGCAAGCCCTGCCCTTTAGTTATTTCGATGTTGTTCGCCGCTGGCTAAAAATCACCGATTTCTTAACGAGTTAAAGGGTGAAGCTGGAGTAATCAATTTCCCGACAAGGGGTAATCTCGGATTATTATCAAAACGATTTCGCTCCTTAAAAATAGCCCCCTGATTATTTAAAAGACCTAAAATCCCTTGATATTCCGATTTATAAGATAAACGTTCATATCCACCATATACATATATTCTTCTCTGCAATACATTAGCTAACCTCTGCGCCACGCTAAGCTCTTCAGAATTTTCTTTTGCCTCGCCAGAATAACAGCTTAAAAGATGTAGCGGTCTTTTATCTCTCGAGAGATCAAGTGAATGGCGAAAAATAAGATAACGGTGAAGATCTTCCGGTGTAAATGTCTGATAAACAGGATCAGGTCCATCCCCCATGATGTATAACTTACCGCTTTGAGAACCATGCACCATAAGACCCGGCTCTCCTGTACCCAAATAATCACTGACGTATCCCAGACGGAGTCGGGTAGCTTTCCCATTCTTTTTCTCACCTATTTCAATCGCTTTATAATGAGCAACTGGCTTTGCATCAGCAGGATTAAAATCAATGCTTAAATTTCTCTTTTTTCGTTCAAATAAAAATTGATCAATGCTTTTACAAATAGTCATAGCAATATCCATATCATAAACAAGGCATAGGACATTATAATAAAATAGCGAGAAGCACCATGAACAAAATCTTAATTAAGGTATTATCCCCCGCTCTGAACGGAGAGCATTTTAAGCCCGAAAAAAAAATAGAAAATTAAAGATGAAGCAGAAACAAAAGTGAGTACTTCGTTGGCATAATCCTTAATCATTTTACCGAAGTCGCCGCAACTTTAACTGCTACATCGGCTGCAAACCTGACGGAAAAGACAGCAATCCAGGCGTAACGCTCGCTGCATGTTTTTTGTACATGACCTCACACTGCTTTCCTCTGCCCGGAGATATTATTTCCACATAATTTCAAAATCAAAAAAATGAGAACGATAAGCATTTTTGGTTAATAAAAATTAAAAACAAGAAAAAACAGAATCATATTTTTAACTTTAAAATAAACAGTGATATACTCAAAAACGATATCAACTTGCAATCACTAAATAAAAATCACGTATAACGTGCATTTTATCTCTGCCTTTAGCAGTCGTTTTATGGAGCATTTGCGCCATAGCTGAATACCGAGAAAAAACAATATGACACGACACAAACTTCAAGACACCATCGATAAATACAGCCAACAAGTTAAAAAACATCCTCGTTTTCGAGAAGCCATACAGCATCATTATGATCACCTGTTAATCACCTATAAAAAACAACCTCTTTTTTATAAAACCATTCTGCAAAGCTCGCGCTTTCATGTGGTTCTGGCCCTGCTCTGTTTTCACTACGGTGACCGCCAGGCGGTGCTCGCAGACATCAAAGAGTTTTGCGTAAAAATGGGGTTGACCAGCCTGAACACAGTGAATTCTCTGGTCACGCTCCTGCGCATCACCGGCAGAATGACGCTTGAAAAAAGTGAGGATGACCGCCGGGTTCTGTTGTATTCCCCGAGCGTAAAGGGTCTCAATGAAACCCGCAGCTATATGCAAATATCCATCCCTTCATTGAAATTTTTGCTACCGGAAAATGCTCTGTCGTTTCACGCTCTGGAGGATGAAAACACATTTGCGAATTTTTTCCGGCGCAGCGCCAACCTTCTTTTTGACGAAGTCATTTTAAGTCGACTGGTCCCCAACAGCGCCATGTTTGTTGACAAAGATGCCGGGCATATCATTATGTTGAGAATATACCTGAGGGCAAAACAGGATGATGATGGCCGCTGGTGGCTGAAGCCTAATTATAATAAAACGTCCAAAGATCTTTTTGTCTCGAGAATGCATCTGAGACGCATTGTTAATTGCGGCATTATGGCCGGATTATTCAGTGAAGACAGTGAGGGCAAGCTCGAAATACACCGTGCCTTCATGGAGACGGCTGAGTCTTATTTTGGATATTATTTTTCCTTTATCATGTACGGTCTGGATATCGACCCGACGATATTTTGAACAGCATCAAGCCGGCTTTCGCCGGCTTTTTTGATTATCGTTCTCTGAGCGCTTCCTTTGCTTTGTTCAGCGGTTTCAGCAGGTAATCGAGTACCGATTTGCTACCGGTTTTGATATCCACGGTGGCAATCATCCCCGGAAATATCGGAAACGTTTTCCCGTCCCTGTTTGTCAGTTGGCTGACATCGGTGCGGATGTAAACCCGATAGTAGTAAACATCACGTTTGACCTCATCCTGAATCGTATCCGGTGAAATAGTGGTCACCACGCCCTTTAACCCGCCATAAATCGAATAGTCATAGGCGGTGATTTTCACCAGCGCCTTTTGGCCGGGATGAATAAACGCCACGTCACGAGGTGAAATTTTTGCCTCAATCAGCATTTGATCGTCGAGCGGAACCAACGTCATGAGCTTTCCGTTTGGCGGGATGACGCCGCCCACCGTTGTGACCTCAATGCCCTTCACTATCGCCCTGACCGGCGCGGTAAATTTGAGCCGGGTTAACGAATCCTCCCGCCCGCGCATCACCGAGCGCTGGGTTTCAATTTCTTCGTTAGTTTTCGCCAGCTCTTCGCGCGCGCGCACGTAATACTGGTTCTGCATTTCGGTAATTTTGTTTTCCAGCTCGTTTTTTTGTCTCTGCAGGCGCAGGACCTCCACGCTGCTTGCCGCGCCCTGTTTAACCAGCGGCTGCGTCATCGCCAGCTCGCGCTGAACCAGCGAGATGGCTTCCCGCAATCCGGCAACCCCTTTTTCAAGACTGCTCCGGCGCGAGTTATAAAGCGCGGTTTCCTGGCGAACAAGTTCGCTATCTCCAGGTAACATGTCGGGAAAAACCAGCGGCGTGCCGCTCACTTCAGCCTTCAGTCGTGCGGCGGTAGCCATCGCGGCATGTAGCCTGGATTCACTTTCCTGCACACCGGACTCGGTTTTGGTGCGATCGAGCTGCGCGAGAACCTGGCCCTTCTCTACAATATCCCCCTCCCGAACGTCCAGTTTGTAGAGGATGCCGCCTTCCAGGGACTGAATAACCTGCTCGCGAGAGGACGGCACGACTTTGCCAGACCCGGTGGTCACTTCGTCCAGAGAGAAAAAGTTTGCCCACAACACAAATGCGAGCAGCATCAGTCCAAGTGCCCACGCCACCAGGCTTGCTCGTGGAAGCGCCGGCTCTTTCAGTCGGCTGTTATAACGCGTGATGTCGTTCATGCCCGAACCTCCGTGTCACCTGCCGGTTTTAAGGTCGCGGTTCTGCGAGGGGCAGCTTTTTTTTCCATAAGACCGTGCTGCTGCAAGATTTGGTCCCTTGGGCCGTCCATTACGATGCGGCCGTTATCCAGCACGATGATGCGGTTAACCAACTGCAAAATTGGGATACGATGCGTGGCCACCACCAGCGTGCGGTTGCCGAGCCACGGGCCAAGCTGCTGGATAAGCTGCTGCTCGCTGACTTCATCCAGCCACGCTGTAGGTTCATCCAGTAATAAGATTTGCGGCTGCAGGATCAGCGTTCTGGCCAGCAAAAGTGCCTGCCGCTGGCCGCCCGATAGCCCACTACCGCCTTCGCTGATCGTGTAGTTGAGGCCATTTTTCTGTTTTTGCACAAATTCCAGCGCCCCGCTTAGCGCCAGCGCCCGGTGGATTTCTTCGTCCGTGGCTAACGGGCGCCCCATGGTGAGGTTGTCACGTATTGAGCCGAAGAAGAGCCGCGCCTGCTGGCTGAGCAGATTCATGTCGCGTCTCAAATCGGCAGTGTCGATTTGCCCGAGACTGGTGTCGTCCAGCAAAATCTGGCCGTGCTGAGGCGTTTGCATCCCCGCCAAAAGCTGAAGTAGCGTGCTTTTACCCGAACCGTTTCGCCCGAGCAGCGCAATTTTTTCCCCGGCGCGGATCGTCAGGCTGGCAATGTCCAAATCGTTGACCTTCTCTTCTTCATCGTAATAAAACGCCGCGTAGTTGAGCTGGTAGTTCCCCTGCAGGTGGGCTTTATGCACTTTCTTGCCCTGTTCAGGATCGTCCAGCGGGCGCTGCATCAGGTCGTCCAGCCCTTTGCGCGCCACCTTCGCCTGCTGCCAGCGCGAAAGCACGCCGGAAATCTGCGCCAGCGGCGCGATGGTGCGTGAGGCCAGAATGGACGTCCCCACCAGGGCGCCGGTGGTCATGTCGCCGTTAATCACCAGGTAACAGCCGACGAGCAGCACCACGGCATAAACAATGGACTGCACTTCCTGCGTCCAGGTCATGAGCAGGCTGGTCAGCCAGCGCTGTTTCATCCCGACCGCCGCGGCAACGTCGTTGGTGTTGTTCCACTGGTTCTGGAACCGCTGTTCGGCGCGCAGCAGTTTAATGTCTTCGATGGACTGCACGGCTTCTACCAGCGTGGCATTGCGAATGGCCGACTCGCGCATCCCCTCATTCGAAAGGTGCGCCAGCGGGCGCTGCACCAGTAAACCGGGGATCAGCAGCAGCGGGATCGCCAGCAGCACAACGAACACCAGCGGGCCGCCTATCAGCCAGAGAATAAAAACAAACAGCAGGAAGAACGGGATATCCGATACGGTGCTGATGGTGGTGGAGGTAATCAGCTCGCGCACCGACTCCAGCTCGCGAATTTGCGAGATAAAGGAGCCGGTAGATTTTGGCCGGGCGCTGTTTTTGATGCGTAACGCCCTGGCAAAAACCCTGTCGGAGATACGCAGGTCGGCCCGTTTGCCGACCACATCGGCAATATGCACGCGCAGCATACGCATGGTGAATTCAAAGAGGATAGCCAGCATGACGCCGCCAAACAGCACCCACAAAGTGGGCACCGACTGCGAGGGCACCACGCGGTCATACACCTGCATGGAAAAGATCATCCCGGCCAGCGCCAGCACGTTGGCCGCCATCGCCACCAGCATGATATCGCCGTAGCGTTTCCAGTCTTTCAGCGCCAGCGTCCAGAACCAGTTTTTCTGATAGGGCTTCACGTAATCATCGACGCGTGCATCGGGAATCGAATTCAGCGGGCGCAGCACAACCAGGCTCTTTAGCCTTTTGGCCAGCACATCCCGAGCGATCACCGTCTCCAGACCGCCATCGCCGCTAAGCTGCAGGCTTAGTTGCCCGTGATTATCCATATGGGTAACCACCGCTATTTGGCCCCCCTCAAGCTCGGCCACCAGCGGCAAGCGCCACGGGTCGATAAGCGAGACGTCCGCCGGGGCGCGACGCATCGCTAAACCAAGCTGGCGGGCCATATCTTCCAGCACCAGCTGCTGCGGGCTTTGGTTTTCCTGGTTAACCACCACGCGGGCGTGCTCTTCCGAGAAATCCAGCCGATAGTGGCGCGCGACGGCCAGCATGGCCTGCAGCCAGGGTTCATAGCTTGTATTCGTTGAAGTCATGATGTTTCACATCCTGCGAAAATGCCAAAAAACGCCTGTGTCGTCCTTTCCGCGGCTTGTTTCATAAACATGTTTTATACCGGGTAATAAAAGTTAAGCTGCTGATATTCTGCCGGACTTAAGGCCCGGCGGAATAAGGGCTAGATAACTAACAGTTGGTGGTTAGCCAGCAGCGTGGCGAGATCGGTTTGTACCCCGTTGAGCGTGACTACCGTGGTCGGGTCAAAGACGCCGCCCTTACCGTCGCGGTCAATTTGAATCTCAGTGCTGCTGCCGTTCTGCACCACTTTGATGTAGTCCCCGATATTGCCCGCCCCGGCCCCCAGCTGCGCAACGCCATTGATGTAATGCGCCGATGCGTCCCCGGCGTAGCCGCTGCCCTGCAGCAGCTCACGAAGGTCAATACGGTCGCTGTCCGCCGTACCTTCCCAGGTTCCCACGCTGAAGCCGTTCACCACATCATGGCCGTTGCCGCCGGTGGCATCCGAACTGTTCAACAGCTTGTAGAGCAACGTATCGTGGCCGCCGCTGCCGATGTTGAAGGTGTCGTTGCCGCCGCCGCCTTCGAAGGTGTTGTTCCCGCTATTGCCGGTGATCACGTCGTCATGGCTGGAGCCGACGATCCCTTCGATGTTGGTGAAGGTTGCCGTGTTAAAGCCGGTGTTTTGCGCCCCGGTTTTACCCAGATCAACGGTGATACCTACCCCGGAGTTACGGAAGTCAACCACATCCATCCCGCCCGTCGCGCTCCAGGTCTGGTGATCGGATGAAGTTTCCCAGCCGCCGCCGCCGTTATAGACGTAGGTTCCCTGCTCGGCGATAAAGGTATCATTATAGCCAGTGCCGTTCAGCGTGCCGCCGTGAACGCCGGTGGCGGCCTCCGCCGTCAGGGCATAGCTTTCTTTCCCGTCTCCGGCGGTTAGCCCATTCCAGGTCACATTGCTGGTGACGCCGTTAATCGCTCTGACCAGCTCGGCATGGTAGGTTTCATTCGGGTTGAGGCCGTAGAAGCTCACCAGCGCCGACGCGTCGTTCGCCCCAATGCCCGACTGGGCGTTGATAATCTGCGTCGAAACCAGCTTCCCGGCAGAGTCATACAGCCGGACGGTATTGCCGTAGAAGACGTTGATCCCTTCACTGTCGACAATGCGCAGGTGCATCGCGGTACCCGGGGCGATGGTGTTGGTGTTGGCCACCAACACCACTTTCCCGTTTTGCTGAGACACCAGCAGATCCTGAGTACCGTTCCAGTCGTAGTCCGCCACCGCAACGCCCGTGACGTTAACCAGTCCTTTTGCCAGTTGGCTTTCGGTCCAGTTTTTGCCGGTGCCGTCGTTGCTAAACAGACGCGCTGTCTGACTGGTGCCGTAGGTGGAAAACTTAACAATATCCATGTCGCCATCACCGTCCCAGTCCACGGCCACGGACATATAGCCCGCGTTAGCCGCCGTCGACGTAGACTCCACGCTGGTGTAGTTGCTGTTCAACTGACCATTGCCATCGTTGTAGAAAATCTTCCCGCTGTAATTCACCGTCGCAGAGGTCACGCTCCGACCGGTGGCGATATAGAGATCCAGGTAGCCATCGCCGTTGAAGTCGGCCCACGTCATGGAGGCAGCGGTCGTCGTGTTCGCTGCGTTATCGACAAACACGTTGGCAATAGACTGCAGGGTCGTCAGCTTGCTGCCGTTGTTAGAAATCACGCTCAGCGCACTGGTCCCGTTGCTGTTGGTATGCTGAACAATATCGATGTTACCGTCATTGTTGATGTCCACGCCGGACAGTTCGCGGTAGCTGACGCCGGTCAAGCCGCCGTTGCCATTGGTCCCGTCGGCCACCATGCTACCCTTGTTGTTAATCAGGTAGGTTCTGGAGTCGCCCCCGGCGTCACCGTAGGCCAGGTCGACATAACCATCGCCGTTTTTGTCATAGGCGATAACGCCGCCGTACCAGATCGTGGTGCCGTTGGCCTGGGTACTGGTGGTATAAGTGCCATTGGCGTTGGCGATCCACATGGTCTGTACCGCGTTGCCGTAAGTGGTTTCCGTGCCGTAGATATCAACGGTGCCGTTACGGTCAAAGTCCAGCGCGGTGTAGCTGACGGTATTCGCACGCGTATTAGGCAGCGACGTCTGGGTGTAACTGTTCAGATCCGTGCCGTTGTATACCGAGGTATTGGTCACCAGCGTCCACAGGCCGTTATTGTTGAGCATTAACGTGCTGGCGCTGTTGTTCGCATTGCCCGCCGTGTTCGCCCAGCTGGTGTCATTGGCCGTTTCGGCATGCACGACCAGCGATCCTGTCTGGATCCCGGTGTTGTTGCCGTTACCCGCGCTGCTCTTCACTTGGGCGGTGACGTTGTAGCTGTTCAGCCCCAGCAGGTCGCTGTCAGGAATTTGCAGATACCAGCGGTTGGATGAAGGATCGACCACCACCGGACCTCCGCGCTCGGAGCTGTACGTTTTGCCATTCACGGTCACGACCACGAATTCACCATTCATCAGTTGGGCACTGACATCCCCGGTGAGAATCGGCGTGGTATCTGAAGTCGATACCGCATCTACGTGGGCAATTGTCGTCGGCACCGAGGTATCGACCGTCAGCGTGAAGTCGTTCGACTCGGTGTAGTTCCCCGCTTTGTCCGTCACGCGCAGAACATAGTGGTAATTTCCGTCCAGCAGGCCAGAATCCGCAAAGGTCCAGCTTGTACCGCCGGTAATGGTCACCTTGCCTACCAGCACGCCATCGCGGAAGATCTGGGCAATTTCACCGTCGGCCAGCGCATGGTTCAGCGTACCGTTCAGGACCGGCGAGGTATCGTCGGTGGAGTAGCTGCTGTCGAAATTACCGGTACGCTCGCCGTCATTATCCGTATAGCTGACGATAGTGCCGACGGTATCCGGCGCCACGGTATCAACGGTGACAACCTGGGCTGCGGTTGAACCCACGTTTCCGGCCTGATCGATAATCCGCACCTGATAAAGATGGTCGCCGTCCGGCAAAGTACGTCCATCCACGTAATGCCACGCCGTGCCGTTCACCACGGCATCCACCCAGCTCTGACCGCCGTCCAGGCTGATTTGCACGCGCTCGTCGCTGGCAAGGGCGTGGCCCAGGGTGCCGTTCAGGGTCAGCGTGGTATCCATAGTGATAAAGTCGCTGGCGCTCTGCCCGGTATCATCCGAAATACTGTCGATGGTGATGCCGTAGGTTGGCGCGACGGTATCTACCGTTACCGTCTGGCTGGTGGTTGCTCCCACGTTTCCGGCAAGGTCGACAACGCGAACCTGCCAGGTGTGGTTACCGTCCGCAAGCTGGCGGCCATCGGTATAGCTCCAGCTTGTCCCGTTGACGGACGTGGCGTTAACCCAGCTGGCTCCGCCGTCGAAGCTCACCTGAACATATTCATTTTTGCCAAGCACCGCGCCAAGTGAGCCGTTCAGCGTCAGCGTGTTATCGTTGGTGATAAAGTCGCTGTTGCTGAAGCCGCTGTCGGTGGTGATGCTGTCCACGGTAACGGTGATAGCCGCATCCGGCGGCGTGGTGTCTACCGTTACCGTCTGAGAAGCGCTCTGCCCGACATTACCCGCAGCGTCGACCACGCGAACATAGTATTGATACGTGCCGTCAGTTAACGTTCGCCCGTCGGTAAAGTACCAGGTTGTGCCTACCGTGGTGACCGTTTTCCAGGTGAGGCCGCCGTCCATGCTTATCTGCACATATTCGCCGTCCAGCAGTGAAGCGCCCAGAGAACCGTGGATAGTCAGCGAGGTGTCGCTGGTGACAAAGTCGCTATTACTCAGCCCTGTATCGTCGGCAATGCGGTCAATGGTGACGGATTTGCTCGCATCCGGCGCCACGGTATCAACGGTGACCAACTGGCTGGTGGTTGCCCCGATATTGCCCGCATCATCAATCACGCGCAGTTGATAGAGATAATCCCCGTCGGCCAGCGTGCGGCTATCGATGTAGCTCCATGTGGTGCCGCTGATACTCACGTCAACCCAGGTTTTTCCGCCATCAATACTGATCTGGGCATGTTCACCGGCCGCCAGCGTTCCCCCTAACTTGCCGCTAATGGTCAGCGTATTGTCACTGGTAATAAAGTCGTGCGCATCGAGACCCGTATCCTGGGTAATGGCCTCAACGGTAATGGTTTTACTGGCATCCGGCGCAACAGTATCAATAGTTACGTTTTGCGTTGCCGTCGAGCCCACGTTGCCGGCATTGTCGATGACGCGTACGTTATAGGTCACGATACCGTCCGGCAGCGTGCGCCCGTCGGCATAGCTCCAGGATTTGCCGTTAACCACAAGGTCAATCCAGCTGGATCCCCCGTCGAGGCTTATCTGCGCCTTTTCGTTATTGCCGAGTGCCGCGCTCAGGGAACCTTTCACCACCACCTTGTTATCGGCGGTAATAAAGTCAGTCTTGCTCAGCCCGGTGTCGTTTTGCAGAGCGTCAATGGTAATGGTCATCTGCGGCGGTGTGGTGTCCACCGTGACGGTGCGATCTGCTCCCGCACTGTTACCGATGCTGTTGCTGACGCTGGCATGAATCACATACGAGCCGCCATCGACCAGCGCGGAAACCGCACCGCTGCCGAGGGTGTAGCTCCATGTGCCGTCGCCGTTGACCGTGGTGGTATAGCTCTGATTATTCAGGGTGATAGTCACCGTCTGGCCCGCAGGCGCGTTGGTCACGCCGCTTATCACCAGCGGAGTGCCGTGTTCTGCGGCGCTGACAATGTTGTCCTGCGCGAAGTCATTGACGCTGATGGTCGGCACCTCGCCGTTCAGGGTCACCTGCTTATTCGCACTGCTGCTGTTCCCGGCTTTATCGCTAACGCTGGCGGAAATCTGGTAACTGCCGTCTGTCGCGCCCAGGAAGTCCTGTGCCGGGACGGTCACAGACCATGTTCCGGTGTCGCTCACCACCGCCTTATAAGAGTGATTATTGAAGGTAATGGTTACCGTCTGCCCAGGCTGAGCGTCAGTGGTGCCGCTAATGACCTGGCCTGCCTGCTGCTCGGCGCTGTTGATGATGTCGTCCCCCGCCACCTTGTTAAAGGTGATGGTTGGCGGGGTGGTGTCCACCGTCAAAGTACGATCCGCGCTGCCCGGGTTTCCTGCCTTATCCTGAACGGAGGCGCTAACGGTGAAGTCACCGTCGGTAAGCTTCGCCAGGTCGTCCGCGGCAACGGTCACGCTCCAGGAGCCGTCCGCCTGCACCGTAGCTTCGTAGCTCCCGCTTCCCAGCTTAACGGTCACTTTTTGCCCGGCTTCCGCGCTGCTGGTACCGCGAATGGTTAACGGCAGTTGCTGTTCCGCCGCGTTGATCACGTTGTCACCGGAGATATCGGCGAGGGTGATGACCGGCGCTGCGGTGTCTATGGTGATGTTATGGCTTGCCGAAGTGGCGTTATTTGCGCCGTCCGTCGCCGATGCCACGACCGTGTAGCCGTTACCATGCACCAGGTTTTGTACCTGATTCGCCGGTACGGTAACGCTCCAGCCGCCGCCTTGTTGAACAGTGGTGTGGTACTGTACGCCGTTCAGCGTAACGGTCACCTGAGTGCCCACGGCCAGTTCAGCGCTACCTCCGCCGATAACTAAATCCTGCTGAGATTCTGCGGCGTTAATCACGTCGTCATCGCTGATAGTCCCGATGGTTAGCCCGACACGGACGGCGTTAACCTCAACCGTATGGGTGTTAGTTCCCTCGTTGCCGGCGCTGTCGGTGAGCGTGGCGGTAATCGTTGCCGTGCCGTTTTTCAGCGATGAAATCGCCGAAGCCGGGACGCCTATGCTCCAGTTGCCGTTGGCATCTATCTGGGTGACATACTGAGTGCCGTTGAGGGTAATAACAATTTTATTCCCTGCCGCTGCGCCGCTGCTGGAGCCAGAGATAATCTGCGCCTGAGCGTGCTCTTCAAAGTTGATGATGTCGTCACCCGCCACGACGTTAAAGCCGATCGTCGGCGCGGTGGTGTCTAGCGTTATCGTTTTGCTGCTGGTTGATCCGTTACCCGCCGCATCGCTGACGCTCGCACTAAGCTGATAGTTGTTATCTGCCAGGCTCCCCAGGGCTGTAGCATCAAGCGTTACGCTCCAGGTGCCGTCCGCTTTCACTACGCCAGTATAGGTTTTTCCGTCCAGGGTCAGCGTGACCGTCTGTCCGGCTTCCGCGTTTGACGTTCCTGTGACGACGACGCCCGCGCCTGCTTCTGCGGCATTAATAACGTTGTCCGTGGCAATGGGGTCAATGGCAAGCCCCGGCGGCGTGGCATCCACGCTGAACTCACGCTCTGCGCTGGCTCCGTTGCCGTTCACGTTAGTCACGGTAGCTTTTACTGACGCATCGCCATCCTTCAGCCCAGCCATATCGCCTGCTGGCACGGTGTAACTCCAGCTCCCGTCGACCGCAACCTGCGCCGTATAGGTGTGCCCGCCGAAAAGAATGGTGACGTTTTGCCCGGCCTCAACGTTCTGGGTCTTACCTGAAAGAACCAGATCGGCCCCTTTCTCAGCCGCGTTAAGCACGTTATCTGCTGTGATAGCGTCAACGCTGACCGCAACCGGACTGAGGTCGACATTCACCATGCGATCGATAGAGATCGGGTTCCCCGCGCTACTGCTGCCAGCGGCAGTAACAGTGACATTGCCTGCCGCCCACTGGCTGACATCTTCCGCAGGTACGGCGGCCGACCAGGTTCCGCTGGCGCTCACCGTTGCCAGGTAGCCTTTGCCGTTGATGGTGACGGTCACGGTACTGCCTGCGCTCATACCGCTAGCGCTTCCGCTAACAATCAGGTTCTGATTGTGTTCAATGGCGTTGATCACATCGTCCCCCGCCACGGTGTGGATCCGAAGACCCGGCAGGCTGGCATCAATGGTAAATTCACGTTCTGCCGTGCCGCTGTTGCCGTGCCCGTTAGTGACCGAGGCCGTGGCGGTGAGTTTTCCGTTCCCCAGGGCGGTAAGCACGCTAGCAGGCAGGTCGAGGCTCCAGCTCAGATCGCTCTGCACCGTCGCGGTGTAGGTTTTCCCCCCCAGATTGATCGTGACTGTGTCGCCGGCTGCCGCATTGCTGACTTTTCCGCTCAGAGTCTGGCCTGCTGCGATTTCAGACGCGTTAAGGACGTTGTCTGCGGTCACTGGATTAATCGTGACGCCCGGCGCGGCGGTGTCTACCAACAAACTGGCGTGAGTGCTGGCACTGTTGCCGATAGCGCTTGTTGCGGTAGCGGTCAGCGTATAGTTGGCTTCGCCCAGCCCGGCCAGATCGCCCGGCTGAACGTCAACGCTCCAGTTACCGCTGGCGTCGGTGGTGGCGGTATAATTTTTACCGTTCAGCGTGACAATAACCGCAGTGCCCGGGGCCAGATTAGCGCTGGTCCCGCTCAGGGTTAATGTTTCTCCTTTTTCACTGGCGTTAAGCACGTTGTCACCGCTTAACGGATTGAAGCTGAGCGACGGTAAACCGGTATTGACCACAACGTCATGGCTACCGCTCCCCGTATTACCTGCTGCATCCGTCAGGCTGGCGTGAATAGTGACGGTGCCGTCCGCCAGCTGGCTGACGACGCTGGCCGGGACGCCAATGCTCCAGTTGCCCGCAGCGTCCACGGTGGTGGTCCAGCTGTTGGAGCCAATGGTCACGGTAATTTTGTCCCCTGCCGCAGCGCCGCTGCTGGAACCGGAGATAATTTGTGCCTGCCCGTGCTCGGCGAGGTTAATCACATCGTCGCCCGCAACCACACCAAAGGAGATGGTCGGCACGGTGACGTCCACGCTGAAGTTATGGTTTGTGGAGGTGTGGTTGCCTGCGGCATCGCTGACGCTGGCTGCAACGGAATAGACGCCGTCACCAAGCGCAGAAGCTTTCTCCGCCGGAACGGTTATGCTCCACGTTCCGTCAGCCTGCACGGTGCCGGTATAAGTTTCATTGTTCAGCTTCACGGTCACGGTCTGGCCCGGCTCCGCATTGCTGGTACCGTTGATGACCAGCGGCTGCCCGGCCTCGGCTGCATTGAGCACGTCATCCCCGGCGATAGTGTTGATTTGCAGGGTCGGGGCTGCGGTATCCACGCTGATTTCACGCCCGGCCGATGCTCCGTTACCGCTCACGTTAGCGACGCTAACTTCCACAGAAGTCTCGCCGTCTTTCAACCCTTTCATATCATTAGCCGGTACGGTGAATGTCCAGCTACCGTCGCTTGCTACCTGAGTAGTGTAGGTGTGCCCGGCAAAGGTAATGGTGATGGTCTGCCCGGCCTCCACATTCTGTGTTGCCCCGGACAGCAATAAATCAGCGCCCTTCTCGGCAGCGTTCAGCACGTCGTCCCCGGCAATCTGGCCGATGGTTATCGCCACCGCGCTGAGATCAACATTGACGGTGTGATCGATGGACACCGGGTTGCCTGAGCTGCTGGTTCCGCCTGCCGAAACGGTAATATCCCCGGCCTGCCACTGGCTGACTTCGTTTCCTGGCACCACAGTCTGCCAACTGCCGTCGGCACGTACCGTCGCGGCATAGTCTTTACCGTTGATGGTCACAGTTACCGCACTGCCTTCGCTCAGGCCACGGCTGGTGCCGTTGATGACCAGGTTCAGGCCATGTTCAATGGCGTTGATAACGTCATCGCCCGCAATGGTATTAATCCGGATGCCCGGCAGGGCCGCGTCGATAGTGACTTCGCGAGAGCCGGTACCGGTGTTACCCGCGCCGTCCGTCACGGAAGCATTAATTTTAAGCGAGCCGTCGCCCAGTGCGGTCAGCACATCCTGGCTAAGGGCCAGGCTCCAGGTGAGATCGCTTTGCACCTTCGCGGTATAGTTGACGCCGCCGATGTTAATGGTCACGTCTGCGCCGGCCTGCACGCCGGTCACGCGCCCGGTGATCGTCTGGCCAGCGGCCAGCTCGGAGGCATTGATAATGTCGTCGATCGCCACGGCATTGATAATAACGCCCGGCAGCGTAGAGGCGACTTCCAGCGTGCTGCTCTGGCTGCCAGCGTTACCCACGCCGTTGCTGGCGCTGACGGAAACCTCATAGAAGGCCTCGCCAAGTTTGCCCACGTCGCCTGCTGGTACGGTGGTGGACCATTTGCCGTCGTCGCCCACGGTAGCGGCATAGTTTTTACCGTTCAGATGTACGGTGACGGTGCTCCCGCTCGCCAGCCCGGTAGAGGAACCGCTGATGATGACATCCCCGGTTTTCTCATCGGCATTGAGGATGTTGTCCCCCGCAATAATGTCGATGGTCAGGGTTGGTGCCGCGGTATCGACCTTGACGCTATGAATCGCATCGCCGGTATTGCCCGCTTTGTCGGTAATGGAGGCCGTCACGGTGTAGGTGTTATCGCCCAGCGCGCTGATATCCGCCCGCGGGATGCCGACGCTCCAGTTCCCGCTCGCGTCCACTACGCCGGTGTAGCTTTTACCGCCTAGCGTAACGGTAACAATATCGCCAGCCTGCGCGCCGGTGCTGGTACCGGAGATCACCTGCGCCTGGCCGTGTTCGGTCTGGTTAATCACGTCGTCAGTAGCGACGGTGCCGATGGTCACTTCAGGCACGGTTTTATCAACCAGCACGTCGCGGCTGGCGCTGTTCGGGTTACCCGCGCGGTCTTCCACGCTTGCGGTGACGGTGACGTTACCATCAACCAGTTTACCGACGTCCGATGCAGGTACGGTCAGGCTCCAGTTTCCGTCTGCCTTTACCGTTGCCTGATAGCTTTCGCCGTTCAGCTGCACGGTCACGGTCTGGCCCGCCTCTGCGGTACTGGTTCCGCTGATAATCAGATCCTGCTTAGCCTCTGCGGCATTCAGCAGGTTATCCTGGCTGACAGGATCCACGGTCAGGGTCGGAGCAAGGCTGTCGACGCTGACGTTTTGCGCCGCTTCTGTGCTGTTGCCATTTTTGTTGGTCACGCTCACCTGAACGGTGGTGTCACCCTCTTTCAGGTTCACCATATCCGCCGCCGGGACGGTGTACTTCCAGCTGCCGTCCGCCTGAACCGTGGCGGTGTAGGTGTGTCCGGCAAAGGTAATGCTGACGGTTTGCCCCGGCTCTACGTTTTGCGTCGTGCCGGAGAGTTCGAGGTTGGCGCTCTTTTCAGCGGCGTTCAGTACATTATCGCCGGTTATGGCGTTAATGCCGATCACCACTTCGCTGAGATCGACGGTAACCTGATGCTGGATAGCCACATCATTTCCCGCGCCGCTGCTGCCCTTCACCTCAATGGTGACGGCACCTTCTGCCCAGCGAGCGACATCTTCTCCCGGTACGGCGGCCTGCCAGCTGCCGTCCGCGCGAACGGTTGCCGCGTAGTCTTTACCGTTAATCGTTACGGTTACCGCGCTGCCCGCGCTGAGGCCGGTGCTGGTACCGTTGATAATCAGGTTCTGGTTATGCTCGATGGCGTTAATCACGTCATCGCCCGCGACGGTGCCCACGCGCAGCCCCGGCAGGTTCGCGTCGATAACAATATCGCGACTGCCGCTGCCTGTGTTGCCGTGTCCGTTGGTCACAGAAGCAGTAATGGTCAGCTCGCCGTTGCCCAGCGCGGTGAGGATCTCTTTGGAAACCGACAGGCTCCAGCTTAAATCGTCCTGGACGGTCGCCTGATACAGCTTGCCGCCGAGATTAATAGTGACAACGTCACCTTTTGCCGCCCCGGTGACGAGGCCGCTGAGCGTCTGGCCGCTGGCGATTTCCGTGATATTGAGAATATTGTCGCTGGTGACGTTGTTGATAGTAACGGTTGGCAAGGCGCTATCGACCTGCACGCTGTGGCTGTCGCTATTGCTATTGCCGTGGGCGTCGGTTACCGCCGCGGTCACCGTGTAATTAGCCTCACCCAGCTTGCTGACGGCAGAAGCCGGAATCGTTGTGCTCCAGCTGCCGTCGGTTCCGGCCACGGCCTGGTAAGTAATCCCGTTCAGGGTGACGGTGATGAGGGTGCCAGCGGGCTGGTTGCTGGTCCCGGAAAGCACAAGGTCCTGCCCCTTTTCCGTCGCGTTAATAACGTCATCCACCGCAATGGCGGCAATCGAGATCGCCGGCAGCGCGGTATTCACGCTCAGGCCGCGATCGGCGCTGCCGCTGTTGCCAGCCGCATCGGTGACGCTGGCGGTGATGGTGTAGCTGCCGTCCGCCAGGCCATTAATGACCGACGCCGGGATGCCGACATTCCAGTTACCCCCGGCATCAAGCGTTGTGGTGAAGGTGAACGACGTTCCCTGCCCGTTGGTCACCACGACGGTAACCACATCCCCCGCAGCAGCTCCGGTGCTGGTGCCGCTCACGGTGTGGGCCTGGTTATGCTCGCTGGCATTAATGATGTCATCGCCTGCCACGGTATCGATAGTCAGCTTCGGCTCGGTAATATCAACCAGCATGCCGCGATCGGCGTTTGCAGGGTTACCTGCTTTGTCAGCCACGGAGGCGCTGACGGTGATGATGCCGTCCTTGAGCGCGGCTAAATCATTGGCCGGAACGCTGACGCTCCAGCGGCCATCGGCGCCAACGGTCGCGGTATAGTTGACGTTATTCAGCGTCACCGTAACGTCCTGCCCCGGCTCTGCGCTGCTGCTGCCGCTGACAATCAGCGGCTGCTTCGCTTCTGCGGCGTTAAGCAGGTTATCCCCGCTCAGCGGATCGATAAGTAGCGTTGGCGCGCTGGCGTCCACGCTGTATTCCTGGGCGGCGTTTGCCGGGTTACCGTTCACGTTGCTGACGCTGACGGTCACCTGGGCATCACCGTCTTTCAGTTTTGCCATGTCGGCGGCTGGTACGGTATAGCGCCAGCTCCCGTCGTCATTCACGACGGTGGTATAGCGATGCCCGGCGAAGGTAATGCTGACGGTCTGGCCCGGCTCAACGTTAGTGGTCAAGCCGGAGAGCACCAGATCGCTGCCTTTTTCTGCCGCGTTCAGCACGTTATCGGCCGTGACGCTATTCACGCTGATGGACACCGGCGCTAAATCGACATCCACGATACCGTCGATGCTGACCGGATTTTGGGCGCCATCCTCTGCTTTTGCGGTTACCGTCAGCACGCCGTCAGGCCAGCGGCTAACGTCGCTTCCCGGTACGGCGGCGCTCCAGGTGCCGTCGGCGTTTACCGTTGCCAGATAGTCTTTGCCGTTTAGCGTCACGGTCACCACGCTACCCGCGTTGAGGCCAATGCTGGTGCCGCTGACAATGAGATCCTGGCTATGCTCCGCGAGGTTGATCACGTCATCGCCCGCGATAGTATTAATACGCAGGCCCGGCAGCTGGGCTGCGATCGTGATGTCATGATCCGTGCTGCCGGTGTTACCGCGCCCGTTGGTGACGGAGGCGTGAACGGTAAGCTCACCATCGCCCAGCGCGGTGAGCATCTCTTTGCTCAGCGGCAAACTCCAGCTCAGGTCGCTCTGGACGGTAACCGTATAGCTTTTACCGCCAAGAATGACGGTAACTTCATCTCCTGCCGCCGCGTTGAACGCGCTGCCGCTGAGCACCTGTCCGGCGTTAACCTCCGCCAGGTTAATGATGTTGTCGCCCGCGACGGTATTAATAGTGATGACAGGCAACGAGCTGTCGACCAGCACGCTGTGACTGGCAGAATTGCTGTTACCGCTGGCATCCGTGACCGATGCGTTAACGGTATAGCTAGCTTCACCCAATTTTGCGACGTCCGGCGCCGGGATCTTAACGCTCCAGGCACTGCCGTTAACGACGGCAGCATAGTCAACACCGTTCAGATTCACGGTGATTTGTGTCCCGTCCGGCTGGTTGCTGGTCCCGCTAATGGTAACTTCTGCGCTCTTTTCTGCCGCGTTAATCACGTCATCCTGCGCGATGACATTGATGGTGATTTGCGGCAGTCCGGTAGCAACATCAAACGCCAGCGAGCTGCCGCCGACGTTGCCTGCTTTATCCGTCACCGCGACCGTTGCGGTATATTTGCCGTCTGCCAGACCGCCTATCACCTCTGCAGGCAGGCCAATGCTCCAGTTTCCACCGGCGTCCAGCACCGTAGAATACTCGACGCCGTTAACGGTGACTTTAACGCTGTCGCCCGCGGCCGCGCCGGTGGCTTTACCGGACAAGATCTGCGCCTGGGAATGTTCGGTGCGGTTAACGATGTTATCGCCAGCGAAAACATTGATGGTGACCACCGGCACGGTGGTATCGACCAGCATGCCGTGGTTGATACTGGCCGGGTTGCCTGCTATGTCGCTGACGCTGGCGCTGATAGACCAGTTACCGTCGGTTAGATTAGCCAGGTCTGCAACCGGCACGGTGATGCTCCATGTGCCATCGGCCAGCACCTGGCCGGTGTAGCTTTGGTTATTGAGGTTCACGGTGACCGTTTGCCCCGGCTGTGCGGTGCTGGTACCGGTGATGACCAGGTCTTGTGCCGCTTCGGCATGATTAAGAATATTGTCAGCCGTGACGCTGTGGAGCGTGATTGACGGTGGCTGGGTATCGACCAGCACTTCCCTTGCGCCGCTGGCGCTATTACCGCTGGCATTGGTAACGCTCACGGATACTTCTGCTCGGCCATCAATCATGTCGCGCATATCCGCCGCTGGCACGGTATACGTCCAGTCACCGTTTTCGTTAACGGTTGTGGTGTAGGTGTGCCCGGCAAATTTAATGACTACAGTTTGCCCGGTTTCTACGCCCTGAGTTTTCCCGCCCAGGGTAAGATCTGCGGCCTTCTCAACCGCATTCAGCATGTCATCGCTGGTCACGCTGTTGATGGAGATAGCGACGGAGTTCAGATCAACGTCCACCGGGCGGGAGGCCGCAACCGGGTTGCCCCATTCATCGGCAGAACTGGCGCTAATGTCCAGCTTACCGTTCGGCCAGATGGCCAGATCGCTTGCCGGGATCCCTATTTGCCAGGTGCCGGTGGCGCTTACAGCCGCCGGGTAATCCACGCCATTCACGCGTACGGTAATAATTGTCCCAGCGTTGAGGTGTGAGCTGGTGCCGCTCACCGTCAAATCCTGATGCTGCTCGATGGCGTTAATCACGTCATCCCCGGACACGGTATTGATGCGCAGCCCCGGGAGCTGAGCGTTGATATTAAAGCTGCTGTCGCCCCGGCCGGTATTGCCGTGACCGTTGGTCACGGACGCAACCACGGAGACATCGCCATCGCCCAGCGCCTGCAGGTCGCCCGCAGAAACAGTGATGCTCCAGGTCAAATCGCTTTGTACTTTGGTGGTGTAGTTTTTTCCACCTACGTTAAGGGTAACCGTGTCGCCTTCACGCGCGCCGGTGACTCGCCCGCTCAGCGTCTGGTCGTTAGCGATTTCGCTGTTGTTGATGCGGTTGTCGCCCGCGAAGGTCGACACCACTACCGTAGGCAGTGCCGTATCAACCAGCAGCGTCGCATTCGCCGTCCCCGTATTTCCCGTACTGTCCGTGCCGCTGACGCTCAGCGTGTAAGTGGTATCGCCCAGCTTGACGACATCCTCAACGGGTACCTGAACCTGCCAGACACCGCCCTGAACGTCCGCGGTATAATTGACGTTATTCAGCCTGACGGTGACGGTGCTGCCGTCCGGTAAATTGCTGGTGCCGCTCAGCGTTAACGGCTGAGTCGCCTCAATGGCGTTCAGCACGTTGTCCTGGCTTATCGGATGGAAGGCAACCGCTGGCGGCGTAGAGCTGACGGTGATGTCATGGTCTACTCGGCCACTGTTTCCCGCCGCATCGGTGATAGTTACGGTAACGGTATTTGTGCCTTCCGGCAGCGATGAAATAACTTCTTTGGGTACGCCCACGCTCCAGCTGCCGTCCTGCTGCACGCTGGTTTGGAAGGTTTCTCCTCCAATAGAAACGGTGACCTTGTCTCCAGGGGCTGCGCCACGGCTGGTGCCAGAAATGATCTGTGCCTGACCCTGTTCGCTGACGCTGAGAATATCATCCCCGGCCACGGTATTGACGCTGGCTTCCGGCGGCGTGGTGTCTACCAGCAGGGACGCGTTAGTGGTGGTGGTGTTACCCGCTTTATCGCTGACGCTGAAGTTCAGCGTGTAGCTATTGTCCGCCATAGTCTGCACATCATCCGCCGGCACGGTCATGCTCCAGTTGCCGTCTGCGCTTACCGTTGCGGTATAGGTTTTGCCGTTCAGCTTAAGCGTGACCACCTGCCCGGCTTCGGCGTCAGTTTTACCGCCGATGATCACCGCCGCGCCGTGTTCAACCGCATTAATGATGTTGTCGTCGGCGATGGCATTTACCGTCAGCCCAGGCGCTTTCGTGTCCACCACCAGCGTTTCACTGGCAGTGACATTGTTGCCTGCGGCATCTTTCCCGCTCACGGCTACCGTCCAGCTCCCGTCCGCCAGGTTTTTGGCGTCGGCTGCAGGCACGGTTACGCTCCAGCTGCCGTCGCTACCTACGGTTGTGCTGTAAGTTTTCCCGTTCAGGGTGAGGGTTAACGCCGTGCCGCTGGCCAGCGCCTGCGAACTGCCGCTGATGATAACGTCATTTGCCTGCTCCGCCGCGTTGATCATATTGTCGCCTGCCGTCGTCGCGACGGTCAGTGAAGCCTGAGCGGTAACAACATTGAGGGTAATATCCCCGGCAGAGGTGACTTTATTGCCGTCGATTTGCACCACGCTGTAGGTGTGCGTCCCGTCCGGCTGCTCGCTCAGCAGCACTTTCCAGTTGCCGTTGCTGTCGACCATGGTGCTGGCAATGGTGTTGCCGTTGCTGTCTTTGACCTGAATAGTGGCTCCCGGCTGTCCGGAGCCGCTGAAGGTTGGCGTTGCGTCATCGGTCACCGCGTTGCTGCTCAGCAGCCCTTTGCTGTCGCCTTTGTTGTCGGTAACCGTGAACGTTGGCCGGGCGCTTTCGACCTCTTTGGTATTGTCGATAACGGTGGTGTGTGACTTCCCGCCGCCGTGTGCCAGCAGCGCCCCGATACCCGCGCCCCCGGCCACGGCACCAGCAACCCAGCCCCACGGCACATCGCCGAGCGCAGAGCCGTCCATGAATGGTGCAATGGATTCAATGGGGACGGAGGTTGCCGTTAAAGCCGTGCCCTGGGTGCCAACCGCGGCGCCCGCTTCGTCGAAAGTGATATGCGTCAGTGCCTTGCCGTCATCAAACACCAGTTCTGAATGGTGCCCAGACCGCCCTTCTTCCTCCACAAAATAGCCATTGCAGCGAATAACGCTGCCGTCTTTCATGTATACCAGCAGATCGTTGCCCTGACGCAGATAGTGCGCCACATCTTTAGCGCTGCCGTGAATCTGAATGACAGAGGGGGATGAAAGCGACACAGAGAGATTCCCATCGCCTGTTACCAGGGTTTTCTCTGCGTCCTTGCGGGAAATAACTTCAAGAATCTTACTCATAGCACTTCTCCTTATATATGCCGGAACGAGGCATACGGTATTAATTTTTGGATGTGGAAACCCCTGAGAATTCCGGATCTCATTTCACATCAACTTATTTTTATGTGGCGGGGCTAAGCCACTACTTTCACACCATTTATTTCAAATCCGGTAATTTCGAGGCGGCATTTTTCTCGACGCCTGTCAGGGGCAATAGATTATCAACGGCGGCTGCGTAATTTACTGCCGCCTGCCAGCCGTCGAAGTCCGCATTAATTTGTGCATAGGCCGCCTGGAACACATCCTGCTCCACGCTTAATAAGTCGTTGAGACTGCGTTTGCTTAATTTATATTCATTTTTATAAACTTCCCGCGCGCGTCGGGCATTTTCCAGCTGGAGTTTTCCCGCCGTTTCACGGCCTCTGGCCCCGTTCCAGTCAGCCATTGCCACGGACGCTTTTTGCAGCACGTCGAATTTCGCCTGCTCAACCTGAGAAGCCGCAATACGTCTGGCTCCCTGAGCCTGCTCGACCTGGGCGGAGACCGCCCCGCCCTGATAGATAGGCGCGTCCACGCTCAGCTGAATCTGATCGTCCCAGTACGCGCTGTTGTTGGACTGGTAACGAGTGCGTCCGCCTTTCAGGCTCAACGTGGGCCAGTGGCCCGATTTCGCTTTCTCTACGGCATACCCTGAAGACTCACGCATGGCCTCCGCCGCCAGCACGCTCGGGATCAGCGAGTAATCAATGTTGTCGAGCGGTTCCTGTTCAAGCGCCAGGCGTACCGGCATGGCCTGATATTGCGCGGCGTTGATTCCGGTTAATACCGCCAGTCTCGCTTTCGCGCTTTGGAGTGCCGCCTGATATTGTTCAAGCGTTGAGCGCATACCGGCAATGCGAGTCTGGGTTTGCAGCACGTCCGAACTCGAGCTCAGCCCGGCATCCGCCCGCAGTTTTGCCATGGTGTTGACGTTTTGCAGCGCGGCAATACTCTCTGTCGTTGCCGCGATCAGCGCCTGGTTACGCTTCACATCGACATAGGCCTGCGCCGTTTTTTCTGCCACACCGGTCAACGTCGCCATAAGCTGGTAGCGATAGCTCTCACGCTGGCTCTCCTGCTGACTAATATTGCTGCTGGTTTTCCCAAAGTCATACACCAGCTGCGTCAGGCTAAGCCCGTAGGCAGCCGAGTTCTTGAGGGAACCGCTAGAGTCCGTGGTACGCGAATGCCCGGTGCTGCCGCTGAGGGAGATCTGCGGCATCCAGGCGCTTCGGGCTTGATCAATCTGCGCCTGACCAATCCCGAACTGAGCTGCCTGCTGAGAAACAGCAGGATCGCGGTCAAGAGCGAACAGAATACTTTCGTTCAGCGTGAGGGTTGCCGTTTGCGCGATGCCGGGTGCTGTGGCCCAGGCCGGCGCTGGTGCGGCATTCACCCGCATGCCGCTGCCGAAAAAAATAACGGCAAGCATCGCGACCTGCAGGGAATAAGACTGAAGCATAAACGGCAATATCCTTATCCATTAAATAATCAGGATGATGTTGCTCCTTCCTGCATTGGGAATAAACAGGCACGGATGGGTAGCTGATGTATTTAAACGACTGTAATGGTTGAATTAAAACGCCCACATTATGGCGCCCCGTTTATTTCTGGAGCGAGACGTTGTGACTATAAAGAGGTAGAAAGCTGTCGACCGCTTTCATGTCTTCTTAATAAATGAAGGTCATGATTTCACGCTGCCTCTATATATAAAGGCGTTACGCAATATGACTTATTTAGTCCTGCGGAGCAAATCACTTAGATCCTTTTTCCGAATCATCCTTAAGAAAAATCCTACCAAATAAAAATTAACCTCACCAATGATTTATTGTTAATAGTATGTTACTCAAAAGGAGGTGCTCTGAAAAAACAGATCGATTGATCTCGTGAATAGAGACATCGTGATAAATAGCTAATAGTTATAATTCATAAGCTTATGGCATAAGCATTGATTTACATCAATTTTACATTCCAGCGAAGTTCTTCAATAAATCCGTGCTGCTCATTTTTGGTTGTTTTTCCATAAATGTTACATTGTCGCAAGTTCTACGCAAAATAAGGGCGTTGGGCAGATGTTAACCCTGGGCGATCGTCACGGAAAAAAATCATTTCATGACTAAAATAACGTCTTCTTGACAAAAAAATGCAAAAAAAAGACCGGGGGGAAACCCGGTCTGAAGGTAGCAACATTTCTTATCAAGATTAATGGTCAAGATCGGACAACGATCTTCCCTCGCGGGAGGGGACCTGCAGATTACCAGCGGCAACTTATTCCGGGACGTGATAAGTACCGAAATGTGCCAACGTTCAGTAACGCACGCATACGGTTTTGGTTTCGGTATAGGCGTCAAGCCAGTCCGGGCCAAAATCACGCCCGTAGCCCGACTGCTTCATGCCGCCAAACGGCATATTCGCGTCGATTAGCGTATGGCTGTTCACCCAGACAGTGCCCGCCTGTATACGGCCAGTGTACTGCATTGCCGCCTGCAGGTTGTTGGTCCACAGACTTGCCGTCAGGCCGTAGTCGCTGTCGTTGGCCTGTCGCAAGGCTTCTTCCGCATCCGCCACGCGCACGAGGTTAACCACCGGGCCAAAGACCTCTTCTCTGGCAAGGCGCAGAGAGGCGGCAGGGTTCACTACCAGCGTTGGCGCAATATAGTAGCCGCTGCCCTGCGGGCCTGAATTCCCGGAGATTAGCTCCGCGCGCTGCTCTTGCGCCTGCGCCAGATATCCGGCCACTTTTTCCTGTTGCACTTTCGATACCAGCGGGTTGATGTGGGCCGCTGGGTTCATGCCCGCCCCCACGTGCAGCGATTTCACCGCTTGCTCAAAGCCGCTCACCAGCGTGTCGAACAGCGGGGCTTCGATATAGATCCGCGAACTGGCGGCGCACACCTGCCCCTGGTTAAGGAAGCTGCCCGCCATTAAGCCTGCGATGACCATCGCCGGGTCGGCATCTTTCAGAACAATTGCCGGGTTTTTCCCCCCCAGCTCCAGCGTGACGCGCGTTAGCCTGTCCGCAGCTGATTTGGCAATGCCTTTGCCCGTCGCCGTCGAGCCAGTGAAGCTGACTTTGGCAATCAGAGGATGTTCGGTCAGGGCTTTACCACAGCCGGAGCCGCTGCCGGTGACAACGTTAAATACGCCGTCCGGCACGCCTGCTTCTGTAGCCAGTTCGGCCATACGCAGCAGCGTTAGCGGCGTAGTTTCTGATGGTTTGACGACAATCGAGCAGCCTGCCGCCAGCGCCGGCATCACTTTCCACATGCCAATAAGCAGCGGGAAGTTCCACGGCACGATCCCGGCCACGACCCCCACGGGTTCTTTGCGCGTCCAGGCCTGATAGCGCGCCCCTTCCGGCATCGGGATAGAAACATCCAGCGTCTGGCCGCTGATTTTCGTTGTCAGGCCTGCGGTATAGCGCATCCAGTTCAGCGTGCAGCCCACTTCAAATGCGCGAGAGATGTTAATGGACTTGCCCTGCTCCAGCGTTTCAAGCTGCGCCAGTTCTTCCGTGTTTTGCTCAAGCAGGTCGGCAAACCGCAGCAGGATCCGCTCCCGCCCGGCAGGCAGCATGTTGGCCCATACGCCGCTGCTGAAGGCACGCCAGGCAGACGTTACCGCGCGGTCGACATCCGAGGCGCTGGCGTCGGCACTGCTGGAAATTTGCAGCCCGTCAGCCGGGTTAAAGACCGGCAGGCGCCCTTCGCTGTCTGACGCCTGCCAGCGGCCGTCAATGTACAGCCCATGTGAACGCTGAAGAAACTGGCGCACACAGCCCAGCACGCTTACCGTTTCTGGCTCGGTCATAGCATCTCCTTATCAAGGTCATTATCGTGTAGCCCACCTTCATTCTAGGCGCTATGTTGAGGTTAGGGTTTTCTCCGGCTGACATTCGCTTTGCTGGCTGTGACACGCTACACAAATGTTGATGATGATTCTTTTTTTGAATCACGTTTACCTATAGTTATTGGCTTCTGGCGGCAATCAGTGAGGATATATGGCAGAAAAACAGTGCAACGAGCGATTCGAAAAATGGCTTGACCAGGTGAATCGCGCATGTGGTCGTTTTTCAGGTGCGGCGCTGGAGAGCGGGTTTCACGGCAGCCTGAGCGAACACCTTACCCATGCCATTAAACTTAGCGTGGTGGAAATTAACCAGGCACGCCTGCTGCGTACAAAGCAGGAAGTGACCCAAAGCAACGACGCCTGGTTTTATACCGTTTTTCAGCTGGAGGGCGAAGCCGTCATGGAGCAAGGCGATCGCCAGGCCGTGCTTACTCAGGGTGATATTACGCTGATTGATGCTGGCCGCCCCAGCTGTTTTACCTATACCGACGGGGCGAAGCAGGTTTCGCTTTTACTGCCGCGCCATCTGCTGGAACAGCACCTTCGCCAGGGCGAAGTCCCCTGCGCACAAAGACTCTCCGCAGAGATGCCTGTTGTGCGCCTGAGTCACAGCTTGCTGCATGAAAGTATGGGTAGCGAGGGGCTCAGTGGCGGAGAAAGTGAAGCCACGCTCGAAGCGATTGCCTGCCTGCTCGCGCCGGCGCTGATTCAGCACAGCCTGCCGGGCTCAAAGCGCGACCGCCACCTGCAGAAAGTCATGTCGCTGATTGATGACCATATTCAGTCCGAAACGCTGCGCCCGGAGTGGATCGCCGCCGAGTCGGGGATGTCGGTACGCAGCCTTTACCGACTGTTTGCCGATAAAGGCCTGGTTGTGGCGCAATACATTAAGAATCGCCGACTGGATCTCTGCGCCCAGGCGCTGCGCACGGCCAGCCACAGTGAAAAACTGGCGGGGATTGGCTACAGCTGGGGATTTGCCGATCACAGCCATTTTTCAACGGCGTTTAAGGGCAGGTTTGGCGTGTCGCCGGGGGAGTATCGCAAGCGTTTTCAATCAGCCTGAAAGGCAACCCTCACCCCGGCTCTCTCCCAAAGGGAGAGAGGGAAGACAAATGAGGGGGAATAGACATAAAGCTACTTCTTCATCCACTGCCCGTTCAGCCCGCGAACGTATTCTCCGGCAGGAGCCCTGTCCACCAGCTTCTGACCAGCCAGGCGAGCAACCTCATTGAGCGAGACATTGTTGGTGTCCGCCAGCTGCTGATAGTGCCGGGCGCGACCTTCATTGATGCTTTGTACCAGTGCCAGCGTCTCCGGATCCTGCTTGA
Source organism: Cedecea sp. Ae19-4 (assembly GCF_059801165.1). NCBI lineage: Bacteria > Pseudomonadati > Pseudomonadota > Gammaproteobacteria > Enterobacterales > Enterobacteriaceae > Cedecea > Cedecea sp. Ae19-4. Next base: position 1,652,499 of record NZ_JBCHWG010000001.1, read on the forward strand.
TGGGCGCAATATAGCCGCTTAGCGTTTCGCCCACCCGCCCATGCTCACGCGCTTCGTTTAGGGTCAGCGCCATCACGGATGTGCTGAACAACAGGCCAGCCAGCAGCACGCTTTTAATCATAGAGTTCATCGCCGTTCCCCTTCTCAGAACAGATCGCTACGGTTTTTAAGCAGGCTTTCAACGTCTTTATCCACTTTGATGTGGATTTCGTGTTCGATTTTGACGTTCATATTGATGGTGATCGGCTCTTTAGGGGCGGCCACTTCAATGCGCGGCGTGCAGCCTGTCAGCATCAGCGCCGCCGATGCCAGCAGCACAGGGGTAAAATAGTTCATTTGGGTTCCTCACAGGCTTCACCGGACTGGGTGCAGCGAGCCGTTGGCAGCGCGGCGTTCTCTTCCAGCCAGGTTTGTAAATTATCGCCAAAGCGCAAACTGCGCCACAGGGTAAACAGGTTTTCCTGATGGGTATAGTTGAGATTGACGGTGTTAGTTTTTCCCTCCACGTGGCTGATGCCGGTCACGCTGGAACGCATCCTGACCACGCCGAGGTTGTCGAGGTCGATTTGTGTCCATGATCGCGAGATCTCCATGTAGCGCAGCCAGTTGATTGCCGCGCCAGCCGCCATGTTGTTGTCCACGATGGCATCCGCCATGTCTTTGTCCATGCGGAAGGTCATTGGGCCAGGATTGGTCAGCCAGCCGTCTTTGATAATCCACTGCGGGTGATTGAGCCACAGCGGCAGCGCGCCGTTGAAGCGCCCGGACATACTGAACTGTTTAGGGTTGATGGCGGTGACGAGCTGGCTGGAGGAGAGCCCTTGCAGCCGTAAAAGCGCCGCGTCCCGCTGGGGCATGCGCAATTGCTGCATTGAGATCTTGCCGCCCAGCACATCCGCATTGACGTTGGTCAGCAGCAGCGGCTGCTGTTCGCTCCATGGATACCAGCCTTCCAGATCGGCGGTGATGTTTTGTGCCGCTATCTGGTTGCGAATTTCAGCAATGCGCAGCGTGACCGGCCTATGCCTGCCAAAGTGCCAGGTTGAATCGCTAAAGCGGAACGGCAGTACAAAATCGACGCCGTTAATCTGGTTATCCGGCATCCACACGCTGCCGCTTTTGACCACGCCGTGGCCCCCGGCTTCAAAGCCCTGCCCGGCCGCCGCGGAGAAGGCCACCTGGGCGTAGAGATCGCCCCCTTTCAAATCCATTTTCCAGTCGGCGGGCAGCAGCGGCTGGAACACGGTGAGCGTCTGTTTTGGCCACCACGCGTTGCCTCTCAGGCGCTCCCCGTCCCAGCGTCCGACCACACGCACCGGGCCAATTTTCCCGGCGTGTAAATTGCCTTTGAACAGGAAAGCAGTCGGGTTTTGCCCGTCCACGCTGAATTTAAGCGTCGATGGCGGCAAGGTGCTGCCGCCGCTAAAGGTGGTCGCCCCCGCGTCCAGAGAGAAATCGCCGGTGAAGATCTCTTTTTCTTCGTTCCGTTCCCAGCGCAGCGGGTTGTCCAGGCTAAGACGAGGCTTCGACATCAGCATTGAGCCGTACTGCAGCTTGTCGAAACCGGTGGACAGCGAACTCAGTTCAATGGCGCTGTCACGCCATTCGCCCACGCCGCGAACGTCCCATTTTGCCTGCATCGGCGTAAAGCTGCCTTTGCCCCAATAGCGCCATTGCCACAGCCCGGCGTCCGGCAGGAAGTCATTGGCTTTCCCGTCCAGATGCAGTTCCACGGCGCCCATTTCATTGTCATGGGCGCGTAAGATAGCCTGTAGCCTGCCGTCGATGCCTTTACTGGAGACTCGCACGCCCGCCAGCGGCCAGCGCACATCGTCAATATTCAGCGTTTCAATCAGGCGGCCACGGGAACGCAGCAAGGCGCCCGGATGGAACAGCAGCGACGGGTCGGTCAATGCGCCCGTCAGTTCACCGGGCAACGCGGCATAGAAAATCAGCTGGTCCTGCTTCGCCTCTCCGGTGAGCTGCAGCGGCAAAGCGCTGTCGGTCAGGCTGAGTTTTCCTGGGCCGAAGTTAAGCACGGCGTTGCCCTTCCCGGCGTCGCCCTGAGACAGCACATTCAACCGCCCGGTGAAAATGGCGTTATCCAGCCCGGCCTGCCAGTTATCCACCTTCAGCGACACTCCGCCGCCCAGCGGGAAACCTTCATAAGGCCAGCGCCACTGCCCGGCGTTAATCTCAAGGGCGTTTTCGCTCAGGCGCCAGGGAATGCTCAGCAGCGGGGCCTCGTCGCCTGATAATTTTTTCACCGTCAGGTTGCCGGCGTTAGTGTGCCAGTTCAGGGCCACGTGCAGCCTGTCCGGCTCCTGCGGAATTTGCACCTGCGTGGCCACTTGCCCATCCGTCGGCAGGCCATCCGGCACCAGCGGGAGCGTTAAGTCACCTACCAGCTCAAGCGGCGGAAGCCCTTCGAATGCCCCGACTTTTAGATCGCTAATTTTCAGGTTTTGCCCTTTAAGCGTGGCGGAAAGCGTGAGCAATTTCCCCTGATAATCCAGCTGTTGCTGCTGCGGGGTCAAAGAGAGATGCAGCGCCCCCGCATACTGCAGCCACGGCGTGACGTTAAGCTGGTCGATAGTCAGCCAGGTGTTCGGCAGCATTTTCTGCCATTCTTCAAGGGTGCGCGGTGCGGCGGGAGCCACATCATCGGCGGGGATCTTGCTGATGCAGTCTGGATTGAGATTCAGCTCCGCGAGGTGAAGCCGCCAGCGGCTCGGATGGCTGAGGCTTGCATCTTTGAGGCTGGCAAGCTCGCACTCCCCGGCCAGATAACGAAGATCGGGGATAATAATCGCCCCGTTGTGCAGGCGTGGGCTGGCCTCCAGCGCAATACGGGTGCCCTGTGGTAGCCAGATCCCGGCGAGCGTCGGCAGCCAGTACGCCACCGTGAGCAGCAGCGACAGCGGCAGCAGAATCAATGCAAGTATCAGCGCAAGCGCGGCTTTATATTTACCCTTCATGGGTGGTTAATATCCTGATTCAGCGACAATTTAAGCCGAAATATGTCATTATTCTGGCACGATTCAGGCCGGGCGTGAAGGCGGCGGCAATAGTAAGCATAGTCTGCCCGGGAAGTGAAATAGTCACCTGCCGTTAAAATTTCAGTTTATAAATTGTATGATTATTTTAAGCATGATAGTTTTGGAACCAACCCTTTCTGGAGATAAGTCTTATGAAACTTGCGGTTTATAGCACAAAACAGTACGACAAAAAGTATCTGGAGCAGGTTAACCAGGAATATGGCTTTGATCTTGAATTTTTTGACTTCCTGTTGAGCGAAAAAACCGCCAAAACGGCCAACGGCTGCGACGGCGTGTGTATTTTCGTTAATGATGATGGTAGTCGCCCGGTGCTGGAAGAGCTAAAAAAACACGGCGTTAAGTTTATCGCGCTGCGCTGTGCCGGCTTTAACAACGTCGATTTAGACGCGGCGAAAGAGCTTGGTATGCCCGTGGTTCGCGTCCCTGCCTACTCGCCGGAAGCCGTGGCTGAACACGCTATCGGGATGATGATGTGCCTTAATCGTCGCATTCATCGCGCCTACCAGCGCACACGTGACGCCAACTTTTCGCTCGAAGGCTTAACCGGTTTTACCATGCACGGCAAAACGGCAGGCGTGATCGGCACCGGGAAAATCGGCGTTGCCGCGCTGCGTATCCTGAAAGGGTTTGGCCTGCGCCTGCTGGCGTTTGATCCTTATCCGAGCGCAGCGGCGCTGGATTTAGGCGTGGAATATGTCGATCTCGAAACGCTGTTTGCGCAGTCCGACATTATTTCCCTGCACTGCCCGTTGACGCCGGAAAACTATCACCTGCTCAACCACTCCGCCTTTGATCAAATGAAAGACGGCGTGATGGTGATAAACACCAGCCGCGGCGGGCTGATTGATTCCCAGGCCGCCATCGACGCGCTCAAGCACCAGAAAATCGGCGCGCTGGGCATGGATGTGTACGAGAACGAACGCGATCTGTTCTTTGAAGATAAGTCTAACGACGTGATTCAGGACGACGTGTTCCGCCGCCTTTCCGCCTGCCACAACGTGTTGTTTACTGGCCACCAGGCATTTTTGACGGCGGAGGCGCTGACCAGCATTTCCGAAACGACGCTTGAAAACCTGCGTCAGCTGGAAAAAGGCGAGCCTTGCCCGAACCAGTTGAATTGATTTTCCGCCCGCCTCTCGCAGGAGGCGGTTAATTTTAAGAGTATCCTTACTGATTCATGCGCCACATCCTGCGAAAGTGGCGCGCTTTCATTGATGACTGATAAAACTTAGGGAGAAGAAATGAAAAAGTTCGCTTCACTGATGCTGGCAAGCGTAGTGCTGGCAGGTTGCGCCCAGCCGTCGGATTCAGATAAAAGTGCCGTGACCGCACAAGATTTGCAGCACCATCGCTTTGTGCTGGAGAGCGTAGACGGTAAGCCTCTGGACGTGAAAAACAGCAAACGCGCGCCTGAGCTTAGCTTTGGTGAAAACATGCAGATTTATGGTCAGATGTGTAACCGCTTTATGGGCCAGGCAACCCTGGAACACAACACGCTGAAGGCGAAAGGCGTGGGCATGACGATGATGCTTTGCAGCGACCCGCTGTTGAACGACCTGGATCACCGTATCAATGACATGCTGACCAGCGGGGCCAAAGTTTCTCTGGCTAACCAGCAGCTGGTGCTGAAGAGCGGCCAGCATACGCTGACGTACAAACTGGCCGATCTCGTTAATTAATCAGTAGCTTCCACAGGTGCCAGCGGCAAGCGAGTTTTCGTTACAGCGCTTGCCGTTCGGCATGGCACACATGCCAATCGCGCTGCCGTCCAGCTGACGCGCAACGCTCATCGTACCGCCAATCATCGCACAGTTCGCTTCGCCCTGGCTGGACATTGCCGCCCTGAGGCCAGGAGGAACGTGGGCCGCAGTGGCCTGTTGAGGGGGTTCATTACTGCATGCCGATAATAACAGTGCGGCACAACCGGCTAAAAACGCAGCGCGCATGGCTTTTCTCTCCCGTCTGAATATGCAAAACTTTTGCATAATGGCGCATGGTTCCCGCTGCGTCGAGAGCATAAGGCAATAAAATGTGTTGATTTTTGTGGCACAGATCACCTTTCAAGCCAAAACATCAGAGTTTTCTGAGCATCCTTCATTCCTTTTATGATTCAGCGCAGTACGTCCCCAGGTTATTTCACTGTTAATCGTGGATCAATTTGTGCACTCGGCAGGCCCATAACTTCTAATGGCCAGGGTGGACACACTATAATTGAGGAATTACAACGGGGCTCCAGGCTTTCAGGCGAGTCCCTTTATTTTGCGCAATGTAAGGGTGTCTTATGATCACTATCGACGGCAACGGCGCAGTCGCCTCCGTGGCGTTTCGTGCCAGCGAAGTAATTGCCATCTACCCGATTACTCCCAGCTCGACAATGGCGGAACAGGCGGATGCCTGGTCGGGTGACGGCAGGAAGAACGTGTGGGGCGATGTCCCTCGCGTAGTCGAGATGCAGTCTGAAGCAGGCGCAATTGGCGCGGTGCACGGGGCGCTGCAAACCGGGGCGCTTTCCACTTCGTTTACGTCATCGCAAGGCTTACTGCTGATGATCCCGACGCTGTACAAACTTGCGGGCCAGCTGACGCCATTTGTTCTCCACGTTGCCGCGCGCACCGTGGCCACCCACGCGCTTTCCATTTTTGGCGATCATTCTGACGTGATGGCCGTGCGCCAGACCGGCTGCGCCATGCTGTGCGCCAGCAGCGTCCAGGAAGCACAGGACTTCGCACTGATTTCCCATATTGCGACCCTGAAAAGCCGCGTGCCGTTTATTCACTTCTTCGACGGCTTCCGCACCTCGCACGAAATCAACAAAATTGTGCCGCTGGCGGACGATACCCTTCGCGGCCTGCTGCCGCAAAAAGAGATCGATGAACATCGCGCCCGCGCCCTGAACCCGGAGCATCCGGTGATTCGCGGGACGTCGGCCAACCCGGATACGTACTTCCAGTCCCGCGAAGCGACCAACCCGTGGTACAACGCGGTTTACGCGCACGTTGAACAGGCGATGAACGACTTTGCCGCCACCACCGGCCGTAGCTATCGTCCGTTTGAGTATTACGGCCATCCGGAAGCGGAGCGCGTGATTATCGTGATGGGCTCCGCCGTCGGCACCTGTGAAGAAGTTGTCGATGAATTGCTGACCAGGGGCGAAAAAGTCGGCGTGCTGAAAGTGCGCCTGTACCGCCCCTTCTCCGCCGAACATTTGCTGGAAGTTCTGCCGCAAACCGCGCGTCAGGTGGCGGTGCTTGACCGTACTAAAGAGCCGGGGGCCCTTGCTGAGCCGCTGTATCTCGACGTGATGACCGCGCTTGCCGAGGCGGTAAGCCGTGGCGAGCGCGAAACGCTGCCTAGCGTGATTGGGGGCCGCTACGGGTTGTCATCCAAAGAGTTCGGTCCGGAATGCGTCCTGGCTATTTTCAATGAACTTCGCGAAGCCAAACCGCGCCCGCGCTTTACCGTGGGCATTTACGACGATGTGACCAACCTGTCGCTGCCGTTGCCGGAAAATACCCTGCCGAACCGCGCTAAACTCGAAGCGCTGTTTTATGGCCTGGGCAGCGACGGCAGCGTGTCTGCCACCAAAAACAATATCAAAATTATCGGTAACTCCACGCCGTGGTTTACCCAGGGTTATTTCGTTTATGACTCCAAAAAGGCCGGAGGGCTGACGGTTTCTCATCTGCGCGTGAGCGAGCAGCCGATCAACTCCACCTACCTGATTGAGAAAGCCGATTTCGTTGGCTGCCACCAGCTGCAGTTTATCGACAAGTACCAGATGGCCGAGCGCCTGAAGCCCGGCGGTATTTTCCTGCTGAACACGCCTTACGCCGCCGACGAGGTGTGGAGTCGCCTGCCGCAGGAAGTTCAGGCGGTGCTCAATCAGAAGCAGGCTCGCCTGTACGTCATTAACGCGGCGAAGATCGCCCGCGAGTGTCATCTTGGTGCCCGTATCAACACCGTAATGCAGATGGCATTCTTCCACCTGACGCAGATCCTGCCTGGCGACACCGCGCTGGCAGAGCTGCAGGGCGCGATTGCCAAAAGCTACAGCAGTAAAGGGACGGAAATCGTCGAGCGTAACTGGCAGGCGCTGGCGCTGGCTCGTGACTCCCTCGCCGAAGTGCCTCTGCAGGACGTTAACCCGGCAAGCGCGATGCGTCCGCCGGTCGTCTCCGATGCCGCACCTGATTTTGTGAAAACCGTTACCGCCGCGATGCTCGCCGGTCTCGGCGATGCCCTGCCGGTTTCCGCCCTGCCGCCGGACGGGACCTGGCCGATGGGCACGACCCGCTGGGAAAAACGCAACATCGCCGAAGAGATTCCTATCTGGAAGCCGGATATTTGTACCCAGTGCAACCACTGCGTCGCCGCCTGCCCGCATTCGGCTATTCGTGCCAAAGTGGTTCAGCCTGAGGCAATGGAAGGCGCCCCGGAAGCCCTGCAGTCGCTGGACGTGAAGTCCCGGGATATGCGCGGCCAGAAATACGTGCTGCAGGTAGCGCCGGAAGATTGCACCGGCTGTAACCTTTGCGTAGAAGTTTGCCCGGCCAAAGATCGCCAGAACCCGGAAATCAAGGCGATTAATATGCTGTCTCGCCTTGAACACGTTGAAGAAGAGAAAGAGAACTATGACTTCTTCCTCGCGCTGCCGGAAATCGATCGCACCAGCCTGGAGCGTATCGATATCCGTACCTCGCAGCTGCTAACGCCGCTGTTTGAATACTCCGGAGCCTGCTCAGGCTGCGGCGAAACGCCGTATATTAAAATTCTGACCCAGCTGTTCGGCGACCGAATGCTGATCGCTAACGCCACCGGCTGTTCGTCTATTTACGGCGGTAACCTGCCATCCACGCCGTACACCACCGACGCAAACGGCCGCGGGCCAGCCTGGGCTAACTCGCTGTTTGAGGATAACGCCGAATTTGGGCTGGGCTTCCGCCTGACGGTGGATCAGCACCGCGCCCGCGTCATGCGTTTACTGGGACAGTTTGCCGATAAACTTCCGGCCGAGCTTAATGAGCAGCTTCACGCGGAAGCGACATCGGAAGTCCGCCGTGAACAGGTCGCCGAGCTGCGTAAACATCTGGCGAACATTGACGATGCTGATGCCCGTCAGCTGGTCACCGATGCCGACGCGCTGGTGGAGAAATCTATCTGGCTGATTGGCGGTGACGGCTGGGCCTATGACATCGGTTTCGGTGGCCTCGACCACGTGCTGAGCCTGACCGAAAACGTCAACATTCTGGTGCTGGATACGCAGTGTTACTCCAACACCGGCGGCCAGGCGTCTAAAGCCACGCCGCTGGGCGCCGTCACCAAGTTTGGCGAGCACGGCAAGCGTAAAGCACGTAAAGATCTGGGCGTCAGCATGATGATGTACGGCCATGTGTACGTCGCGCAGATTTCGCTGGGGGCACAGCTGAACCAGACGATGAAGGCCATTCAGGAGGCGGAGGCTTATCCTGGTCCATCGCTGATCATCGCCTACAGCCCTTGCGAAGAGCACGGCTACGATCTGGCACTGAGCCACGATCAGATGCGCCAGCTGACCGCCACCGGCTTCTGGCCGCTTTATCGCTTCGACCCGCGTAGGGCTGATGAAGGCAAGGTGCCGCTGGCGCTGGATTCCCGTCCACCGTCCGATGCGCTGGCCGATACGTTAATGAAGGAGCAGCGTTTCCGCCGCCTGAACGCCCAGCAGCCGGAAGTCGCCGAGCAGCTGTGGAAAGATGCCGCCGCCGATTTGCAGAAGCGATACGACTTCCTGGCGCAGCTGGCGGGTAAAGCGGAGAAGGTTAGCGAGTAATCGGGGGAATGCCCCTCACCCCGGCCCTCTCCCTGGAAGGGAGAGGGGGAAAACATAGATTGGCGTTCTTTTTAATCCCGTCGCTCTGGAAGAGAGAATGGGAAAACGTAGATTGGCGTTCTTTTATCCCCTCTCCCCCATGGGGAGAGGGTTAGGGTGAGGGGAAAACACGCCCCCCCCGTTTCAGATACCTTCGCCCCTGGGGGGAGAAGGTCAGGCGGAGGAGAAAACGCGTTTACTTCAGCAGGCGAACCTTCACTGATTTACCTTTGATTTTGCCCTGCTGCAGCTGTTTCCACGCGTGACGCGCCACGGACTGGCGCACCGCAACGTAAACATGGATTGGGTGGACGTCGATTTTGCCGATGTCCGCACCTTCCAGCCCCATATCGCCGGTTAACGCCCCCAAAATATCGCCCGGACGCATTTTGGCTTTCTTGCCGCCGTCAATGCACAGCGTCGCCATTTCCGCTTCCAGCGGCTTCACGGAAACGCCGGACGGCACCTGCTGCCATTTCAGCGAAAGATTCAGCATTTCAGCCAGCACGCTCGCGCGCTGCGCTTCTTCCGGGGCGCAGAAGCTGATAGCCAGCCCGCTTTGCCCGGCTCGCGCGGTACGGCCAATGCGGTGAACGTGCACTTCCGGGTCCCACGACAGCTCGTAGTTAATGACCATTTCCAGCGCTTTGATATCCAGCCCACGCGCCGCAACGTCTGTTGCCACCAGCACGCGGCTACTGCCGTTGGCAAAACGCACCAGCGTCTGGTCGCGGTCGCGCTGTTCCATGTCGCCGTGCAGCGCTAACGCACTTTGATGTCGCTCGTTCAGCGCATCGCACACGGCCTGGCAATCTTTTTTGGTGTTGCAGAACACCACGCAGGACGCCGGCTGATGCTTGCTGAGCAGCGCCAGCAGCAGGCCGATTTTGCCCCCGCGGGAGATTTCATAGAACTGCTGTTCAACGGACGGCAGCTCATCAACGGTATCAATTTCGATAGTCTGCGGGTCGCGCTGAATTCGCCCGCTGATAGCGGCAATGGCGGCAGGCCAGGTGGCGGAGAAAAGCAGCGTCTGGCGTTTGGCCGGCGCATGGGCAATAACTTCATCGATGGCGTCGGCGAAGCCCATGTCCAGCATACGGTCGGCTTCGTCCAGCACCAGCGTTTGCAGAGCCTCCAGCTTCACCGTTTCTTTTTTCAGGTGATCTAACAGGCGGCCCGGCGTGGCCACGATAATGTGCGGCGCATGCTGTAACGAGTCTCGCTGTACGCCAAACGGCTGGCCACCACACAGGGTTAAAATTTTAATATTTGGCATGTAGCGCGCCAGGCGACGCAGCTCTTTAGCGACCTGGTCGGCCAGTTCGCGGGTTGGGCACAGCACCAGCGACTGGGTTAAAAACTGGCTGGCATCAATGTGCTGCAGCAGGCCAAGGCCAAAAGCTGCGGTTTTGCCGCTGCCGGTTTTGGCCTGAGCACGGACGTCTTTTCCGGCCAGAATGGCGGGCAAGGCCGCTTCCTGAACGGGCGTCATTTCGTGATACCCCAGTTCGCTAAGGTTGGCGAGTTGTGCTTCAGGTAAAGCGTTCAGTACGGAAAAAGCGGTCACAATGGTCATCTCTTAATAATAACGGGCAGGCGCGTATGCTAGCAGATTCGCGTGGTTCAGGCGTGAGTTTATCAATTTTGCTGCGTTAGCGAGTGAAACAGTAAAAACGGTGCCTTTCGCTAAGGCACCGTTTTTCATTGGGAATAATAGCGCTATTCGCTAATCGGCAAATAGCCCTGCCATTCTGGCCTGAAGCGTTCGCCCTGCTCCGCTTTTTCCAGATGGATAAAATAATCCCCCACGCTTTCTAACAGCAGGCAGTCATCGACATCTTTCAGGTTGTCTTTGTGCTGCTGGTAGCTTTCGACCAGCAGGTTCGCAATCGCCTTCTCTTTTGCCTGGGCCGGATTTTCAGCCACGAAGAAATCAAAGTCATGCAGCTCCGCCAGCGTTTTCGGGCTGTAGCCGCCGACGTTCACAAAAAAGAGCTTTGGCGTTTGCTCAACGGGTTTATCGGAAAGACTAATGCGGTAGCCGTCGGCCCAGCGCAGCTTGCCGTACCCGTCGATATGGATTTTATCTTTGTCACCAAACCAGGCCGCCCGCAGCGCAGGCCACGCGTCCTCTGGCTTCTCTGCAGCCACAAACTGGACGTCATGCACTTCGATATTGGATTTTCCGGCATTGCCGCCCACATAAAAGACGTAAAGTTCCATTTGTTCTCCTTATTAATCGCTATATAAAATAATATATAACGATTGATATTTGAATGACTTTCATGTGGTGGGAAGATTGATCGCAAGCAGGAAGACGGATAAAAAAACGATTACTATGCTTGAGCTTTTCGCCCTAAGCTAAATCAGCAGCCAAAGCAGAAGCTTAAACAGACAAGGAGCCAGAATGTTCGAAGATAATGACTATAAGCTGTATGTCATCGTGAACCGCACTGCCGACGTCAGCGTGCAAATGAATGCCGTGGGCCACCTCTGCGGCGGTATTATGCTTAAAGTCGAGGAGCCTGTATTTCATGACTATCCCAACCAGGATAGCGGCTTAAGCGCCTGGATGAACCATTATCCGGTGGTTGTACTTCAGTCTAAAAACAGCAGCCAGTTGGGGACGACGCTGGAGAAATGCAGGGAAGAAGGCGTGCTGTATAACTTCTTTACCACCACCATGCTGTCGCACTCTTCTGAGCAGCAGATCAAAGATACGCGCGACACGCCTTTCGCTGAGCTCGATTTTGTTGGCATCGCGCTGTACGGCGAAACGGAAAAACTCAAACCGCTGACCAAAAAGTTTTCCGTCTTTAAAGGTTAAACATTCCGGGTAATGATGCCTCGCGCAGTTACCCACCCCTTACCCTTCGTCTCCGGCGTAAAAATTGATGATGTCATCTTCAAACCAGCAGCCCACTTTGTAATACATCGCACAGCCAATCAGAAAACTGGCAATGAGTATTAATGCTGTCAACAATCCTTTCACTTCGAAACGCTCTCCCATGATGCTTGCTGTGATATTGACAGGCCGGTTGAAAAAAAGTTCAGCGGCGAAACTATTCTGGCCATAGCACGATCATCACAGACGCTTCGGTCTTTGCGATGGCAATTCTGTCACAACGTTCTGGTTAAACTAGGGTTGCTAATTTTCTGAGCAAACCAGGTGCCATTGTGTCCGATAACCACCTTCATTTCAAAAACGTCAGCGGTTTCTTTTTTCGCGCCGTTCCGGCGGAGTTCCTCAGTAGCGTGCTGTCGCGCACCCGGCCCGATTCCCCAGGGCGTTACCATCGGCCAGGGCAAACAATTCTTTATATGAGCCCGGTACCTGAGTGGGCAAGGCTGGCGGTTGCCGCCCATATGCAAAAAGACGGCAAGCCGCGGCTTCTCGTCCCACTGTATGTCGAAGACGCGCGGGTGCTGGACCAGCGAGATGAATATTCATGCCTGGCTTTAGGCATCAACCGCGATCTGTCTAATCACTGCTGGCTCAGCGCTCTGCAGCAAAATGTCGACCCGCCTTCCTGGCAAAACGCTGACCGGGCTCGCTTCTCCAATGCCGATGGCATTATCGACCGTTCCCGAAGTATTCCCGATGGCTGGCACCTGAATTTATTCCGCTGGAACGAACTTGGCGGCCCACGCGTCACGGTGTGCGGGGAACCGATCGCTGTTCCGCTTCCCGAAAATGTGAATGTGTAACGGCAGCACATTCAGCACACCCACGCCTGCGGTAGATCGGCATAGCGAGTGGTATAGCGCGGCGACAGCATGTCGCGCTTCATCGCCCACGGCTGCTGTATGCCCTGCCCGGCAAAATAGAGCGTGCCTTTGCCCTGCTTTTTATTCAGGAAGTCCAGCACGGTCATCAGTTTTTCGCCGTTAGGACGTGGAATATGGTTGTCGAATAAATCGAATTGCGCCACGCCCTGACTAAAAAAATCCCCCAGCATCACGCCGGCTTTCTGGTAGCGATGCCCCGCCTGCCAGATAGCGTCCAGGCTCTGCAACGCGGCCTGGATAATATCCCGGCTGTCCTGTGTGGGGATGAGCAGCGAGACGGACGAGCAGTTGCCGTAATAGGGTTCGTTCACGGCAAACGGACTGCTTTTCACAAAGGCAGAGATCACCCGGCAATATTGGTGCTCAGCCCGCAGCTTTTCCGCCGCCCGGCTGGCGTAGCTGCCGATCGCCTGGCGCATAGCCTCATACTCGGTAATGCGTTCTCCGAACGAGCGGCTGCAGATGATCTCCTGTTTGGCGGCGGAGAACTCATCCATTTCAAGGCATGATTCCCCGCGCAATTCGCGCACGGTTCTTTCCAGCACTACGCTGAAATGCCGTCGAATAAAACGAATATCCGCGTCGGCAAGCTGTAAAACCGTTCTGATGCCCATGTCGTCGAGTTTTTTCGACAGCCGCCGCCCCACGCCCCAGACTTCGCCCACGGGCAGCTGTGCCATAAGCCAGCGCTGGTGCTTCGGGCGGGATAAATCAACCACGCCGCCGGTTCGTTCTTGCCACGTTTTTGCCGCCAGGTTTGCCAGTTTAGCCAGCGTTTTTGTCGGCGCGATGCCCACGCCCACCGTCAGGCGGGTGCGCTGGCGAATAGTCGAGCGGATCGTCTGGCCAAAGGCCTTCAGGTTGTAGCAATTGCTCACGCCCGTTAAGTCACAAAATGCCTCGTCAATGGAGTAAATCTCGACCCTGGGCAGCAGCTCTTCAAGCACGCCCATCACCCGCTCGCTCATGTCGGCATACAGCTCGTAGTTGCTGCTAAACGTCAGCACGCCATGCCGCCTGAGCGCCTCTTTCTGTTTAAAAAAAGGCGCCCCCATTTTGACAAAGGGCCGGGCTTCCGCAGAGCGGGCGATGACGCAGCCGTCATTATTGGATAAAACCACCACCGGCTTTCCGGCTAAATCCGGGCGGAATGCCGTTTCGCAGGAGGCGTAGAAGCTGTTGACGTCCACCAGCGCAAACATGTTTAGCCCGCCGCTTTGATGATAAAAGTGACGATGCCAAAAATATCGAGTTCGGCCTCATCGGTGACGGGAATCGGTGCCCAGGCGCTGTTCATCGGCAGTAGCATCACCGTGGGGCGAAGCTGCAGGCGCTTCACGGTGAACGCCCCGTCAATCGCCGCAATCACAATATCGCCCTGTGACGCGGTTCTTGAGCTGTCCACAATCAGCAAGTCCCCTTCGCCAATTCCCCCTTCTACCATCGAATCCCCCGCCGCCTTTACAAAATAGGTCGCGCCGGGATTGCGCACCAGCAGCTTATTGAGATCGATACGTTGCTCAACATAGTCCTGAGCCGGTGACGGAAAGCCGCATTGCACCAGGTCAGCAAAGAGAGGAAAGGAAGCGTCCGGGCAACAGGCCGCAGGTTTGAGAAGATTCATGATACCGCCAATACAAATACTGTTTAAATATACAGTATCAGGTAAAAAAGACACTTCAAGTAAGAAAACACGTACTTTTGCTAAGCCCTTCGTTTTGCAAACGAAAAAATTCGAGCATGCTGGCAGAAACCACAAAAGCCTTCAGGTGTAATGGGCATAAGCATAATGATATGGTCGATTGCAGGCCCGTTACCCAACAAAAGGACGCGTGATGACACAGCCAGTGAGTCAGGATTTGCTTAGCCAGCTCGAAACCCCGGAAGATGCCGCGGCGCTAAGCTGGGTGGAAAAACAAAATAAGCGCACCACGGACAGGTTTGCCACGGGAGAGCGCTTCCAGCAGATGCGGGGCGCGATCCTGCTGTCGCTGGACGATAAAACCAACATTCCCTGGGGGAACCACTACCGCAACGAGGTGTATAACTTCTGGCAGGATGACGAACACCCTCGCGGCATCTGGCGCCGCACCACCGAAAGATCTTACTTTACCGCTGCACCAGAATGGGAAACGGTGCTGGATGTCGATCGCCTGAACGAAGAGGAAGGCGCGAACTGGAGCTATCACGGCGCCGATCTTCTCCACCCGGACTATTCCCGGGCGCTGATCTTTTTATCCAGCGGCGGCGATGCCTGTGAAATTCGTGAATTTGATCTGGTAAATAAAACGTTTATCCCCGAGGGCTTTTTCCTGCCGGAAAGCAAAAGTTCGGTCAGTTGGCTGGATGAAAACACGCTGCTGCTGGCGCTCGATGCAGGGGATGATACGCTCACCACCTCCGGCTATCCACGCCGTGTCTATCGCTGGACTCGAGGGACATCACCGCAGGATGCACCGCTGATCTACGCAGGTGAAGCAACGGATATGGCCGTTTCCGCCTGGCATGATGATACCCCCGATTTTGAGCGGGATGTGGTGCACTGCAGCAAAGACTTTTACCACGGGCAAACCTGGCTTTTGACCGGCCAGAATACCCTGACGCTTATCGCCATTCCGGAAGATGCCTCCTGCGGATTTTTCAAAGACTGGCTGCTGGTGACGCTTAATTCCGACTGGACAATCGCTGAGACAACCTGGCCTGCAGGCGCTCTGCTGGCTATTGATTTAGCTGATTTTCAGCGAGGTGAGCGCAATTTCATTTCGCTCTTCACGCCAAATTCGCGCACGACGCTGCAAGGCTACAGCTCAACCCGCGATTACCTTCTGCTGAACCTGAGCCAGGACGCCGTTGAGAAGGTCGAAGTTGTGAAAATCGACGGCGGCCAGCGGCACTGCATAAAAACGCTTGAGCAGCCCGATTTCACCAACGTTTCCGCCGGCGGCATCGACGATGAAAGTAACCGCTACCGGCTGGTCAGCCACGGTTTCCTGCAGCCCCACAGCCTCAGCTATGGCGATCTGGACGACGACACGCTAAGCCTCGTGAAACAGGATCCAACCTGCTTTGACGCGGGAGAATTTAGCGTGACCCAGCACTTTGCCCTTTCACTGGATGGCACCCGCGTCCCCTACTTCCAGGTGGCCGCCAAAGCACTGGCGCTGTCCGGTGATAATCCGACGCTGCTGTACGGTTACGGTGGATTTGAGGTTTCTTTAACGCCGCATTATCTCGGTGCCAAAGGGGCGACATGGCTGCAAAAAGGCGGAGTTTACGTCGTCGCTAATATTCGCGGCGGCGGTGAATATGGCCCTGCATGGCACCAGGCTGCGCTCAAACAGCATCGTCATCGTGCCTGGGAAGATTTTACCGCTGTCGCAAGCGATCTGGCGGCGCGGAAAGTGACCTGTGCCGCGAAGCTTGCCGCTCAGGGTGGGAGCAACGGCGGCCTGTTGATCGGTAATATGCTCACCGACTACCCAGAATTATTTGGCGCGCTGGTGTGCGAAGTCCCGCTGCTGGATATGCTGAATTATCCCCGCTGGCTCGCGGGAGCCTCCTGGATTGCCGAGTATGGCGACCCGGACATTGCCGAAGAACGAGAGTGGCTGCAGCGTTATTCTCCGTTCGACAAAGTGTCCGCCGATGTGGATTATCCCCCCACGCTGTTCACCACCGGCACCCAGGATGACAGGGTTAGCCCGGCCCACGCGCGTCGGATGGTGGCGCGGATGCAGCAACAAGGGCACGAGAACGTCTGGCTGTATGAGGAAACGGATGCCGGCCACGGCAGCGCGCCGGAAAATAGCCAGACGGCGGCCCACCAGGCCATGATCGAAGAGTTTCTCTGGCAGATGCTGACCGGGAAATAAGCGCGGGCGGTGCGTCAAAGGCGCGCCGCCTCATCATTAGCGCACCTAATGCAACAGCATATTTTTTAATTTTTATTTATCACTCAAACGCTATTTAATTCGTCCTCACTCAATGAAAAGGAGACGGATAAATGGCTGGCGAGAATAACCTGGCAATACTACTGAGTAATGCTGCCCCGGAGCTTAACCCGGGTAAATATGTTTTTTGCACTTTAGCCTCATTTTCTGCGGAATTAAAAGATGCCGCCATTGTGACCGTCCGCGAGGCTGAAGGCTTCACGCTGGTCCTGCCTCAGGATCTGGCGGATAAACATGCCGTAAGCTATGACTACGTCGCCAGTTGGATCACCCTGAAGATTCACTCATCCCTCGCCGCCGTTGGCCTTACCGCCGCATTTTCACGCGCGCTGGCGAAAAAAGGTATCAGCTGTAACGTGGTGGCTGGGTATTATCACGACCATATTTTCGTGGCCCATAAAGATACCGAGTCGGCGATGGCGGCCTTGTCATCTTTGGCATCCGAGGCATAAGCGGGGAAATAAGAAGGGGAAGCTTTCGGCCTCCCCCTGATAACAGCGCTATCAGCTGCGGATAAATTTCAGGATATCCGCATTGATGGTATCGGCATGCGTGGTATGCATCCCGTGAGGATAGCCGGGGTAGATGTGCAGCGTGCTATTGCTGAGCAGTTTATCCTGCAGAATAGCCGCATTTTTGTACGGCACAACCTGGTCGTCATCGCCCTGCAGAACCAGAACCGGCACGGTGATGGCTTTCAGATCGTCGGTCTGGTCGGTTTCTGAAAACGCTTTGATCCCTTCATAGTGGGCCTTCGCGCTGCCGGCCATGCCCTGCCGCCACCAGTTCCGAACACTCCCCTCAGAAACATCGGCGCCCTGGCGGTTAAAGCCGTAGAATGGGCCTGAGGCAACATCAAGGTAAAACTGCGCACGATTTGCCGCCAGCGCCTTACGGAAGCCGTCAAACACCTCGAGCGGCGTTCCGCCCGGATTACTCGCCGTTTTCACCATCAGCGGCGGCACGGCACTGACTAAAACGGCTTTCGCAACGCGCCCCTGAGGCTGCCCGTATTGGGCGACATAGCGAGCCACTTGCCCACCGCCGGTTGAGTGGCCGACGTGCACGGCATTTTTAAGATCCAGATGTTCCACCACCGCCGAGGCATCTGCCGCATAATGATCCATATCGTGCCCATCGCTGACCTGGTCAGAACGGCCATGCCCGCGTCTGTCGAACGCGATAACCCGGAAGCCTTCGCCTAAGAAAAACAGCATCTGGTTATCCCAGTCATCGGCGCTGAGCGGCCAGCCGTGATGAAAAACAATCGGTTGTGCCGTTTTCGGCCCCCAGTCTTTATAAAAGATATTGACGCCATCTTTCGTCTTTACGAATGTCATAAACCTCACTCCTTGTTGCTATGAATGTTCGGTAACCTGGTAAAGCATAGTCGATGGACGTGGCGTGACCGTAAATCCTGCTGGCATTCGCCGCCGCAATCCGTACCCTACGCGCCGGCATGACACGCCGTGCGTGTTGGATTCAGAGCCAGAGACTTTCATGGCCACTCAAAAAGAACAATACAACCTGATTTAGCACTGCATTGATTTTGGGCCAGGGTCAAAAACCCGGAAATCTCAAAAAGTGCGTGGAACTAAAACGGGTGTACTTACATAAAGACGAACAAAAACCGTATGACAACGTGTCGAGCATTGGTGACCGTCGGGGCGCAGCTGTAAAACGTGCTGGAATTCGCCGCCGGAATCCGTACCATACACGCCACACTTACGCATGCTGGCTGTTATCTGCAGGTGCGAACCCCTCATTTATTGCAAATCAGATGGGGCATGAAAACGCGCAGATGGTTTATGAAGTCTATGCTGCATGGATTGAAGAACTGAGCGGCAACCAGGTGAATAGGCTTCACAGTAAGCTGGCGCTTTGAAAAAGTTTGCCCCTTATATGCCCCTTTTGGTTTCAGAGACAGTAAATAATGCAATTGAATCAAGAAGCTACAAAAAAAGAACAGTACAACCTGAACAAGTTACAAAAACGCCTGCGCCGTAACGTGGGTGAAGCGATTGCCGATTACAACATGATTGAAGACGGCGACCGCATTATGGTTTGCCTGTCCGGCGGCAAAGACAGCTACACCATGCTGGAAATCCTGCGTAACCTGCAGCAAAGCGCGCCAATCAGCTTTAGTCTCGTGGCGGTAAATCTCGACCAGAAACAGCCGGGGTTCCCTGAGCACGTGCTGCCTGCCTACCTGGAAAGCATCGGCGTTGAATACAAGATTGTGGAAGAGAACACCTACGGCATCGTGAAAGAAAAGATCCCGGAAGGCAAAACCACCTGTTCTCTGTGTTCGCGCCTGCGTCGCGGCATTCTTTACCGCACCGCCACCGAGCTGGGCTGTACCAAAATCGCCCTGGGTCACCATCGCGACGATATTCTGCAAACGCTGTTCCTGAACATGTTCTATGGCGGCAAGATGAAGGGCATGCCACCGAAGCTGATGAGCGACGACGGAAAACATATTGTTATCCGCCCGCTGGCCTACTGCCGCGAGAAAGACATTGAGCGTTTTGCCATCGCCCGCGAATACCCAATTATTCCGTGCAACCTGTGCGGCTCGCAGCCAAACCTGCAGCGCCAGGTGATTGCCGACATGCTGCGCGACTGGGATAAACGCTATCCGGGCCGCATTGAGACGATGTTCAGCGCGATGCAGAACGTGGTGCCATCACATCTCTGCGATACCGAGCTGTTTGATTTTGCAGGCATTACCCACGGTGCAGAAGTGGTGAACGGGGGCGACCTGGCGTTCGATCGCGAAGAGATCCCTATGCAGCCCGTCGGCTGGCAGCCGGAAGAAGACAGCGCTGACGCCCCGCTGCAGCGCCTGGATATTCTGGAAATTAAATAATCCCCATTCCCTCTCCGCCCGGAGAGGGAAAACTTCAATGGTGTGTCGGTGGGTCGATTATCGGCCTTGGATCCGGGTCGGTCGGCGGATCGGGTATGGGCTGTGGCCGCGGAAGCGGGTCGGGTACCGGCACGGGTTCGGTGGGGAAAGCCGGGTCGCTCATCATCAGGCTGTTGCGATACAGCATCGTCATCTCCTGGGTGGGTGAATCGCCCTTTAAAGCATAGTCCACAAATTGCAGGCAAAAAAAAGCCGACTTTGAAAGTCGGCATGGTATGAATCAATTGTGCTATGCAGTAATTCTAAAAAAGGAAGTAAGACAATATGGAGCGCAACGCCCATCGCTTGACGTTGCATTCACCTGCAAGAGAGAGTTTGCCGCGGCAAGGCTTTCGGTTTCTTGATTTTGCTCAATAACAGCGCCGTTTTCGCCCACAAACTCGTTCCAAATCCCGCAACTTTACAGCCATTTACTGCGATGTAACCACCAGGCAACACCACCAATCATAACCACCAACATGATGCAGAACAGCGCAAAGCCGAAGGCCCAGCCTCCGCCGGGAATACCGCCGAGGTTCACGCCAAACAGCCCGGTTAAAAACGTGCTGGGTAAAAATACCATCGCCATCAGCGACATGGTGTAGGTTCTGCGGTTTAAGGATTCCTGCATAACCTGGGAGATTTCATCGGTCATCACGCCGGTGCGGGCGATGCAGGCGTCGATTTCATCCAGCCCCCTGCCCAGCCTGTCGGCAATATCCTGCATGCGGCGGCGCTGGTCGTCGTTCATCCAGCTTAGCCGCTCGCTGGCGAGGCGCGCATAGACGTCACGCTGCGGAGACATATAGCGCCGCATGACAATCAGCTGTTTACGCAACAACGCCAACGCCCCACGAGGCGGCACCTGCTGGTCGAGCAAATTGTCTTCAAGGTCGATGATTTTATCGTGCATTTGCTCGATAAATTCGCTGGCATGGTCGGTCAGCGCATCGCAGGCATCCACCAGCCAGCTGCCGCAGTCGGTTGGGCCGGTGCCTTCATTCAGGTCGTTCACCACATCATCCAGCGCAAGAACCTGCCGCCTGCGGGTTGAGACAATCAGCCGTTCGTCAATGTAGAGCCGCACGGCTACCAGTTGGTCCGGGCGTTCATCGGTATTGCCGTTGATGCAACGCAGAGTGATTAGCGTGCCGTCACCCACGCGAGAAACGCGGGGACGCATGCTTTCACCGGCTAACGCCTCCCTGACATAGTTCGGCAACAGCGGCGTGTTGGCCAGCCAGTCGGCGCTGTCGGCGTTGGTGTAATTCAGGTGTAGCCAGCAGGGATGCTCGCTGTCGATAATTTCATTGTTGTCGAGAGGCCTGACGCCGCCCCTGCCATCCAGTTGCCAGGCAAACACCGCGTCCGGCACGTGCAGCTCGCTGCCTTTAATTACATCCACTGCGCAATCCTCAAGCTGAATCAGTTCTTTCTGTCAGTCTAGCCATCTCTGAAACGAAGGCAACCACCTGAGGTTATCAAACGCGCTGAATTTGCAGAGAAAAGAGTAAATAAAGCTTAACCGGAGACATAAAAAAACCGGGCGATGGCCCGGTTCTTACTAGCGTAACTGGCTGTCTTTCGAGCCACGGCGGTTATAGCCTGAGAATGTGGCCCGGCGCGCATCTTCCGCCTGCTGGCAGCGAATACACAGCCGCACGCCCTGAATCGCTTTGCGCCGTGCTTCCGGAATGCGTTCGCCGCATTCTTCGCAGTATTCGAGGCTTTCGCCCTTCGGTAGCTCGCTACGCGCTCTGGCCACGGCGTCGTCCACGGTACTGTCGATTTGCTCCTGAACGGCGCCGTCATTGGCCCAACCTGATGCCATCTCGTCACCTCCGCAATCGCTATGCCTGAGGTGACGATCATAGCACTTTTTCTGGCTAAACTTTAGCCATACTTAGTGTTTGATAATATACATCGTGCGGCTGTAGGCCACGTCTTCCGGGTTGTTGATCGGGTAGCCCTTCAGCCACGGTTTGATCAGGCGACCGTTGGTGTACTGGTAGATTGGCGCGATAGGCGCTTTTTCCTGAATGATTTTTTCGGCGGCGTTGTAATCCGCATTCCGCGCTTTGTCGGTAGTTTCCTGCGCGGCCTGGGACAGCAGCTTGTCGTATTCCGGGGAATTGAAGCGTGAAATATTCCCGCTGTGGGTGGACGTTAGCAGCGACAGGAAAGTAGAAGGTTCATTGTAATCCCCGACCCATGACGCACGAATGACGTCGAAATTGCCGGTGTTGCGGCTATCGATGTAGGTTTTCCACTCCTGATTTTGCAGCTTCACGTCAACGCCCAGATTTTTCTTCCACATCGACGCAACGGCAATCGCTATCTTCTGGTGGTTTTCAGAAGTGTTGTACAGCAGCGTCAGTTTAAGCGGTTTGGCATCGCCATAGCCGGCGGCACGCAGCAGCATTTTCGCCTGGGCGTTCAGCTCCTGCTGGCTCATGTCTTCGAACGGAGAGCGGTCTGGCTTAAAGCCCGCGGTAACGTCAGGCGTAAAGCGCCAGGCCGGTTTCTCTCCCGTGCCCAACACTTTTTCAGCCATCAGGCGGCGGTCGATGGTCATACTCAGGGCGAGACGAACGCGAGCATCCGCCGTCGGTCCTTTTTGCGTGTTAAACGCATAATAATAAGTGCCAAGCTGCGGCGGCGTGTAAACCTGCCCCGGAATGTCCTTCAGCAGTTTCTGATAGAGATTTTTCGGGAAAGATTCGGTGATGTCGATATCGCCGGCCAGGTAACGCTTGGTGGCCGCCGACTCCTGGTTAATAGGAATAAAGGTCACTTTGGTCAGCACCGTTTTCCCGTTGTCCCAGTAATTTTTATTCGGCACAACAACCAGCTTCTCGTTCACTACGCGGTCCTGCAGCGTAAATGCGCCGTTGCCCACGAGATTGCCGGGTTTCGTCCATTCATTACCCAATTTTTCAACAACCGCTTTAGGCGTGGGATAGAAGGCAAAGTTTGCCGCCAGGCTTGGGAAGAACGGTACGGGTTTATCAAGCTGTACGCGAAGCGTTTTAGCATCTACGGCGGTAACGCCGAGCTTATCAGCCGGCATTTTCCCGTCGATAATGGCCTGGGCGTTGGTGATACCCGCCAGCGCGGCAAACCAGGCAAACGAAGAGGTATTTTTAGGGTCAACCAGCCGCTGCCAACTGTAAACAAAATCCTGCGCGGTGACAGGCGTTCCATCGGACCAGCGGGCGTTGTCGCGAAGCGTAAACGTCCAGATGCGGTTGTCGTTGCTTTGCCATTTGGTGGCAACACCTGGCACCAGTTCACCCTTTTCGTTTTGGTTAACCAGGCCTTCAAATAAATCGCGAATAACCTGAATTTCCGGCAGACCAACCGCTTTGATTGGGTCCAGGCTCGCAGGTTCATCTTTAATATGTCTGACTAACTCCTGACTGCTCGCCAGCTTCGTTCCCGCAGGAACATCCGCCGCCCAGGCGCTTTGCAGCATGGCGGCCACGGCCAACGCACAACAGCTAAAACTGAGGCTTTTTTTCATCGCTTTCCTTCCGTGTTTTTGCATTCAGGAGATTGGTGTAAGTTACTGTAGCGTAATTTATTCTTTTGATTCCAGGAAAAAGCTCACATCTGCGGATTAAGGTGAGTTTTCCCTAAAACATTGCTATTAATGACGTTAATAGCCGCTTTATTCAGTGAGAGGAATATCATGCCCACGACCCGCCCTCGCCCCCAGCGCGGCCACCTGCCGCCGGGCTGTGAACGCTACGGCAAATCGGTACTAGGTGCGCCGTTGCTCTATTTCCCCGCCACTCAAACGGAAGAACGCAGCGGGCTTATCATTGCCGGTACTCACGGGGATGAAAACGCCGCGATGGTGGCGCTTTCCTGCGCCTTAAGAACGCTTGAGCCGCAGTTCAGGCGGCACCACGTGGTGCTGGCGGTTAACCCGGACGGCTGCCAGCTTGGCCTGCGCGCCAACGCGCACGGCGTCGATTTGAACCGCAACTTCCCGGCGGCCAACTGGAAAGCTGGCGATACCGTTTACCGTTGGAACAGTAGCGCGGACAAGCGTGACGTGGTGCTTTCTACCGGGCAAACGCCGGGCTCCGAACCAGAAACCACCGCGTTGTGCCAGCTTATTCATCAGCTGCAGCCCGCCTGGGTAGTCTCTTTTCACGATCCGCTGGGCTGTATTGAAGATCCGCACAGCTCGGCGCTGGGGCACTGGCTGGCTGAAGCCTTTGCGCTCCCGCTGGTGACCAGCGTTGGCTACGAAACGCCGGGGTCGTTCGGCAGTTGGTGTGCCGATTTAGGCCTGCCGTGCATTACGGCTGAATTCCCACCGATTTCAGCCGATGAGGCCAGCGAGCGCTACCTGCGGGCGATGACTGACCTTTTGCACTGGCACAGGTAAGCATTAGGGATAAAGTTTTCCCGTTTCAAAATGCAGCGAGGGCTCCACGTCGACGGCAAGCCAGGTGGGGCCATCGAGATCGGCAAAGCGCACCTTAGCCGCCAGCGGTAAAGCGGCGGCAATGGCGCGAGATGTGCAGAGCATACAGCCGAGCATGACATCAAAACCCTGTTCTCGCGCGGCCTGAGCCAGCAATAATGCCTCAGTTAAGCCCCCGGTTTTATCGAGCTTAACGTTCACCATGTCGTAGCGCCCGGCAAGCGCTGGCAGGCTACTACGGGTGTGGCAGCTTTCGTCGGCGCAAATCGGCAATGGGTGAATGAAATTCGCCAGCGCATCATCATCCCCCGCCGGCAGCGGCTGTTCCAGCATCGCCACGTTGAGATCGGCCAGCAGCTGGCAGCGGGCGGCCAGGCCATCACTCCGCCAGGACTCGTTGGCATCCACAATCAAAATGGCTTCCGGCACCGCCGCCCTGATAGCCACCATCCGTTCGGTGATGAGGCGATCGTCCAGTTTCACCTTGAGCAGTCGGGCGCCCTTCTGCCAAAGCAAAGCCGCTGAGGCAGCCATTTGTTCCGGGGCGGCAATCGTAACGGTTTGCGCCGTGGTCACCATTTCCGGCAATTCGACGGCGTTCAGGGCCGATATCGTGGTGTGTTTCTGGCGGGCTTCCAGGTCCCAAAGCGCGCTGTCAATGGCGTTCCGCGCCGCCCCTGGCGGAAGAGCCTGCTGTAATTCAGCGCGCGTCATGCCGCGCTCAAGCTGTGAAAGTACCGTGGTGACCTGGGCCAGCACCGAAGCATCGCTTTCGCCATAGCGTGGATACGGCGTGCATTCGCCGACGCCTTTTATGCCGCCTTGTTCGATTTCCACCACCACAACAACCGCCTCGCTGCGGGTTCCACGCGAGATTACAAATGGCGTATGGAGCGGCCAGGCTTCCTGGTAAACTTTCACTGTTCTCATCATCAGTCTCCCTTGGGGTTATCGCCTGAGTATAGCGAGCCCGCGCTTTTGCATGTACTTTCAGTTTTTTATGTTCATCACGGATTTCCTGGAATACACTGTTCCCGGCGTTAATTTTATGTAAAAGGAAGATTAAACATGTCACAAACCGTTCATTTCCAGGGCAACCCGGTCAAGGTTGCAGGTCAGATCCCACAGAAAGGCAGCAAAGCCGCCGCCTTCTCTCTGGTCGCGAAAGATCTTTCTGACGTTGCGCTGAGCCAGTTTGCCGGCAAACGTAAAGTGCTGAATATTTTCCCAAGCATCGACACCGGCGTGTGTGCCGCGTCCGTGCGCAAATTCAACCAGCTGGCTACCGAGCTGGATAACACCGTTGTGCTGTGTATTTCTGCCGACCTGCCGTTCGCTCAGTCCCGTTTCTGCGGCGCTGAAGGCCTGAACAACGTTGTCACCCTTTCCACCCTGCGTAACCCTGAGTTCCAGCAGACTTACGGCGTCAGCATTGCCGAAGGCGCGCTGAAAGGCCTGACCGCACGTGCGGTAGTGGTTATCAATGAAAACGATGAAGTGATCTTCAGCGAGCTGGTGAATGAAATCACCACCGAGCCGGATTACGCTGCGGCACTGGACGTGCTGAAGGCTTAAGCCTCAGACCTGTATGAAAAGAAAACCCCGGGTTTCCGGGGTTTTTTGTTTTTACTCTTCGCCCTTCTTCTGGCTCAGTCCGTACTCACGCAGCTTGTTGGCGATCGCGGTATGGGAAACACCCAGCCGTTTTGCCAGCTTACGCGTACTTGGATAACTGCGGTACAGCTGTGTTAACACGGAACGCTCAAAACGGCTGGTAATATCGTCCAGCGAGCCTTCCATCGCCTCTTCCCCCACGGCCAAGCTGGCCGAGTCGAAGTCCGGCAACAGGATGTCCTGAGGGCGCAGCTCGTAGCCTTCCAACTGAGTCAGCGCGCGGTAAATGGCGTTTTTCAGCTGACGCACGTTACCCGGCCAGCCGTAGCGGGTCAGCACGCTGCTTAAATCGTGAGACAGCTTAGGCCGCGGTACGCCCTGCTCGTCGGCAAAGCGCGCCACAAACAGCTCCGTCAGCGGCATGATGTCCTGCGGGCGATCGCGCAGCGGCGGCAGGTTCAGGGTCAGGACGTTGAGGCGATAATAGAGATCCTCGCGGAACTCGCCTTTCTGCACCAGCTCCACCAGATTTTTTTGTGTCGCGCAAATCACGCGGACATCAACATGCACCTCATGCTCTTCGCCGACGCGACGGAACGTGCCGTCGTTCAGGAAGCGCAGCAGTTTGGTCTGCATACGCGGCGACATTTCACCGATTTCGTCCAGCAGCACAGAGCCACCGTTGGCCTGCTCAAAGAAGCCTTTTTTCCCTTCGACGGCGTTGGCATAAGCCCCGGCCGCGTGACCAAACAGTTCGCTTTCGATCACGTCGTCAGGAATAGAGCCGCAGTTCAGCGCCAGATAAGGTTTTTGCGCTCGCGGGCTGCTCAGGTGGCAGGCATTGGCCAGAAGATCTTTGCCCGTACCGGTATCGCCCACAATCAGCAACGGGGCATTCAACAGCGACAGTTTGCGCGCCTGCTCAACCACATGACGCATTTTCTGGCTGACGGCGACAATCTGGTCAAAGGCGCTGAAATCGCTGCTGGAGAGGTTTTGCAGCTGGCGCCCCATGCGCACGGTAGAGCGCAGCATCACCACCGCGCCCACCAGCAGCGGCTGATTATCTTCGCCATCGAGATGAACCGGGGTGATCTCCAGCAGGAAGTTTTGCCCGTGGATCACAACATGTTCGGTGTGGGAGTCGTGTGGTTCGCTCTCCAGCCAGCGGGTAAAGTTAAACCCGCTGATCAACGTGCCCGCATTATGGTTACGCAGACGATCTTCGCTCTGCCCGAACAGCGCGCAGCTTGCCGGGTTGGCCAGTTCAACTTTGCTGCGCATATCCAGCGACAGCACCGGCTCCGGCAGCGCCTCAAGTAGCGCACTCAGGGCGCGATGTTCACGCTCGGAAGGCATCCACGGTACTTTACGCACGTCGGTAACGTCTGGGATGCGGCGAATTTCCGCCATCAGGCTGCTGAAAGATTCAAAATCAAGGGAGGAAAAATTGAGGTAAATACGCCCGATCGGGTCAATTTCGATACCGCGCAAATCAATACCGCGCAGCACTAACAGATCGAGCAGTTCACGAGTGAGACCAAGGCGGTCCTGACAAAAGACTTCCAGACGCATGCAGGTGACCTTATGTTACGGAAAACGGCCTATACGACCTTCAGCCGGGCTGAAGGACCTCATAGAGTTGCAGGGATAATAACGCAGTTAGCCGTTGGCAAGAAGATGCCTGTCATGAAATGTTGACACTAAAAGACAAACCACTGGTCAACAAGCACGAAATTTATACGTGTGCTGTAAACAACAAAGGGCA
Organism: Cedecea sp. Ae19-4; assembly: GCF_059801165.1. Classification (NCBI taxonomy): domain Bacteria; kingdom Pseudomonadati; phylum Pseudomonadota; class Gammaproteobacteria; order Enterobacterales; family Enterobacteriaceae; genus Cedecea; species Cedecea sp. Ae19-4. The sequence goes on from NZ_JBCHWG010000001.1 coordinate 1,679,876, forward strand.
GCCGAAGCTGCCCTCCAGGTCAATGATACAAATTCAGTTGGTAGGTTTGTTTTTCCCGGAGGCCAGCGTCTCTTTCAGCTGAACCAGAAGCTGTTTGCGGAAATCCCCCAGCCGGGGCTTGTCATCCTCCAGCCACGGCAGCGGGCGGCAGAGCTCCATCGCCTTAATGCCCAGGCGGGCAGTTAACAGCCCGGCCCCAATCCCCTGCGCTGCGCGAGCCGAAAGTCTGGCGGCAATGTCCTGCGACATCCAGTCCATGCCGACTTCACGCACCAGCTCGCTCGCCCCGGCGAAAGCAATATTCAGCAGCACCAGGCGGAACAGGCGAATACGGCTGAAATAGCCCAGTTCGATACCGTACAGCGTGGCGATGCGGTTGATCAGGCGCAGGTTACGCCAGGCAATAAAAGCCATATCCACCAGCGCCAGCGGGCTGACGGCGATCATCAGCGTGGATTCGGCAGCAGAACGGCTGATTTCACGCCGGGCCTGAGCGTCCAGTACCGGCTGAACAAGCTGGGCATAAAGCGCCACGACTTCCCGGTCGTTGTGGGTTTCATGGATCGAGGCATACCAGCGCTGCAGCGCCGGATGGCCTTTATCCAGCCCGGCCTGGCTGGCCAGTTTTTCGCAGAACGCCCGCCCTCTGCCCGTGCTGTGACTGGCGAGCAGTTCTCGCGCCTCGTCACGCTCTTCGGCACGCTGGCGCAAACGCCACAACCTCCGCCATTCGCTGGCAATCGAGCCGACGCCAGCCGCGACGATAAGCCCCCCGGCAACGCCGCCGCCAAGCGCGATCCAGTCCTGAGTCACAAAAGCGTTGTGGGTCCACTGTACGCCCTGGGCCACAACGCTGACGCCAAACAGCGCCAGTCCGGCTGTCACCATTTTGCGCCACAGGCTGCGTTTCGGTCTTAAAGCAGCTTCAATAACAGCCTCGGCCTGCCCTTCTTCGTCGGCAAGCGTTTCAACGCTGGTGGTGACCGGGGTAAACTTTTGCGCTTCCGGTTCACTAAACGCGTGTGCCGCTTTCCAGTCCTGCTCTTTTTCCGCCTCCAGCGGCTGCGCAAAATCGATGCGCGGTTTAATAGGATCGCTCATCGCAATTTATCTCCAATTAAGAATTCCAGCGCCGCGTCCAGCCTGATGTGCGGCAGCGGACGGTCAACGTCCATCACCTGCGGCCGGAACTGTTCGAACTGAAAGCCCTGATTTTGCCAGAAAGCATTGCCGGGCAGGCGCGAAGGCACCTCCCCCGGATACACCGTCAGCGGCGCACCGTCGTTCAGGCGATTGCCGCGCAGCGCCGGGATTTGCTCCCCCTGCACGTCTACGATGCCGCTTTGCGTTGCCTGCACGGAGGCCAGCCCCATGCAGTCCATGCTGATGCCTTCGAAAGCCGCGTTTTGCCAGGCGTCCTGCACCAGCTGTTGCAGGAGAGAAACCATGTTAGCGTGCTGGTCTACCGTGACATGGTCGGCTTTGGTGGCGGCAAACAGCAGCTTATCGATCACCGGGGAAAACAGGCGACGGAACAGCGTGCGCTGCCCGTAGTGGAAGCTTTGCATCAGCTGGGTTAACGCCAGGCGCATATCGTTGAACGCCTGGGGCCCGCTGTTGAGCGGCTGCAGGCAATCCACCAGCACAATCTGTCTGTCGAAGCGCAGGAAGTGATTCTTATAGAACCCTTTCACCACCTTTTCACAGTAGTAATCAAAACGCGCGCGCAGCATGCCGATGTTGCTGCCCTTATCCGCCTGGGCCAGCTTCGACTCACCAAAAGCATCCACATCCGGCCATGGGAAAAACTGCAGCGCGGGCGCGCCCGCCATATCTCCGGGCAGGACAAAGCGCCCCGGCTGAATAAAATGCAGCCCTTCTTTCTTGCAGCGCAGCAGGTAGTCAGTCCACGCTTCGGCAACCGCCGCCAGGCGGTTTTCATCGGCGGGAGCGAGAGGATCTAAACCCTCGCAAAGGTGACGCCATTCCGCCGACCACTCGGCACGCTGGCCCTGCAGCAGGCCTGTCATCTGGCGCGACCAGCTCAGGTAATCCTGCGCCAGCATGGGCAGGTCAAGCAGCCACTCCCCCGGATAATCAACAATCTCCAGGTAAAGCGTGGACGTGTCTTTGAAGTGGCGCAGCAGCGAATCGTTGGAGCGGTAGCGTAACGCAAGGCGCATTTCGCTTACGCCACGAGTCGGCGTCGGCCAGGCCGGTGGCGTGCCGAAAAGCTGCGCCATGCCTTCATCATAGGTGAAACGCTGAATGCCCAGATCGCGCTGCGGCACGCGCTTAACGCCGAGCAAACGCTCTTCACGAGCGGCGCTAAGCATTGGCAGCCGTGCGCCGGTGTGAATGCCCAGCAACTGGTTGACCATCGCGGTGATAAATGCGGTTTTACCGCTGCGGCTCAGCCCGGTTACCGCGAGGCGTAAATGACGATCAACGCCCCGGTTTACCAGGGCGTTAAATTCGTTTTTGAGTCGGTTCATAAGCGTCCTGATTGCCTTCCGCTGCAGAAAATACCTTTATTGATAATATCAAATGGGGCTGATTACCAAGAATCAAAACGTTAAGCGGAAGATTTCGCCGCCGCGAGGAGGGTTATTTTGCCATGCGGCGATCGTAACGGTCAGAGACGTTGCGCAGGATGCGGGTCAGTAACGGCTCCAGCACCACGGCCAGTATCATTTTCAGCGGGCGGCGGGCTACCGATTTGATCGCCCACGCCGCAAAACCCGCCGGGCCGAACCGCAGCGCGGCAAGTAAAGCAAGCTTCCCGGCAAGTTTCAGGCCTGGTTTAGCTTTCTGGCTGACGGAATGGAATGTAGTCATTGTCTCTCCAAAAGCGGTTAATTGCGGTGGGTGGTTAGCATTGAGCCTGGGCGCCATCACCCCGGGCCTCTCCCCCAGGAGAGGGAGAAAACCTGTTTATTCCCTCTCCCTCAGGGAGAGGGTTGTTTTACAGCTGGCGAAAACGGCTGCGCAGCGTGAAAGTGTCAGACGTAATGTAACGCTCCATCGAGCGTAAACGTTGCTCACCGGCGGCCAGTTCCGCATCCACCGCGTTCAGCAGATCGCGGTTGGTCGGTTGCGTATCTTTTTCATCTGCGCCGTAGGGCATCGGGTCCAGCACAAATGTCATCACGATGTAGGCCACCAGCACAAAGAACGACAGGCCAAAGAATATCGATAAAATTGCAATGGCGCGGACCAGTTTGACCGGCACATCAAGGTATTGCGCAATACCCGCGCAAACTCCTTTTACCATCCCCTTCTCAGGGATACGCCACAGCTTACGACCGGAAAATGAATTCACCATTAGTTGTTTCTCCAGTTCGGGTGTTCGGCATCAAGGATCTGTTCCAGAGACTGAATGCGCTCCCGCATCTGTCGCGCCTCATCGGTCAACTGGGCAAGCCGCTGCTGCTCACTCTGTGAAAGCTGCCCTGCATCAGGACGATTGCTGTAGTGAAGCCACAGCCAAATCGGCGCCACGAACAGCACAAAAATGGTCAGCGGGATAGCAAGAAAAAGCGCAGTCATGTGTACTCCTTACGGGTCAGGCTTGAGTCGCGATGCGCCGGGCGCATCGCGGCCTGGATTATTATTGACGATCCTGGTTCATTTTTGCTTTCAGCGCAGCTATCTGGGCGCTGATTTCATCATCGGCTTTTAGCTCGGCAAACTGCGCGTCCAGAGACTTCTGTTTGCCAAAGGCGTGGCTTTCCGCCTCGGATTCCATCTGGTCGATGCGGCGCTCGAAAGATTCGAACCGGGCCATCGCTTCATCCAGTTTACCGCTATCCAACTGGCGGCGAACATCGCGTGAAGAAGAAGCAGCCTGATGACGCAGGGTCAGCGCCTGCTGGCGAGCGCGAGTTTCGCTCAGCTTATTTTCCAGCTCGCCGATTTCTTTCTTCATGCGCGCCAGAGTTTCATCCACGTGCACAACTTCATTTTCCAGCGTGACGATCAGGTCGGTCAGCTTCTGTTTTTCAATCAGCGCGGCACGCGCCAGATCTTCTTTCTCTTTACGCAGCGCCAGCTCGGCTTTTTCCTGCCATTCGGCCTGCTGCACGGTAGCTTGTTCCACACGGCGGCTCAGCTGTTTCTTTTCGGCCAGCGCGCGGGCTGAAGTGGAACGCACTTCTACCAGCGTGTCTTCCATTTCCTGAATCATCAGGCGCACCAGCTTCTGCGGATCTTCCGCTTTCTCCAGCAGGGAGTTGATGTTCGCATTCACGATGTCGGCAAAACGAGAAAAAATACCCATAATTCAATCCTCTTAGTCATTATCTCAGGTGCCAGGCACTCTGCTCTGACAGGATATTGCAGCATCCGTGCCAACTTTTTACTTCATTGATTAATAAGAATTAATGTAAATTTGACGATCCCATGAAAGCCGCTATAGTGGTTAAATTAACTAACTATTAGGGAATTTAACCATGCCTGAAAACAAGGACAGCCTCATTGGAGAAGCTAATAGCTTTCTGGAGGTCATGGAACAAGTTTCCCGCCTGGCCCCGCTGAATAAACCGGTGCTGGTCATCGGCGAACGCGGCACCGGGAAGGAACTCATCGCCAACCGCCTGCATTTCCTCTCCCAGCGCTGGCAGGGGCCTTTTATCTCCCTCAACTGTGCGGCACTGAACGAAAACCTGCTCGACAGCGAGCTGTTTGGCCACGAAGCCGGCGCGTTTACCGGCGCGCAGAAGCGCCATCAGGGTCGTTTTGAACGAGCTGAAGGCGGCACGCTGTTTCTTGATGAGCTGGCCACGGCCCCAATGCTGGTGCAGGAGAAGCTGTTGCGGGTGGTGGAATACGGCGAACTTGAGCGCGTGGGCGGCAGCCAGCCGCTACAGGTGAATACTCGCCTGGTCTGCGCCACCAATGCCGATTTGCCGGAGCTGGCCGAACAAGGGAAATTCCGTGCCGATTTGCTCGACAGGCTAGCGTTTGACGTGGTGATGCTCCCGCCCCTGCGCGAGCGGCGATCGGATATCCTGCTGCTGGCCGATCACTTTGCGATTCAAATGTGCCGGGAACTTAATTTGCCGCTGTTCCCCGGTTTTACCGAAAGGGCCTGCGAGACGCTGCTTAACTATGGCTGGCCGGGCAATATCCGCGAGCTGAAAAACGTGGTCGAGCGTTCGGTGTACCGCCACGGCTCAAGCGATGAAGCGCTGGACAACATTATCCTTAACCCTTTCACTCATAAACCTGCCCCGCTCCATCAGGCCAGACAAGAGGCTCCGGCGCACCTGCCCGGCCTGCCGCTCGATCTGCGAAGCTGGCAAAACGAACAGGAGAAAAATCTGCTGGAACAAAGCCTGAAGCAGGCAACTTTTAACCAGCGCCGGGCTGCAGAACTGCTGGGCGTGAGTTATCATCAGCTACGAGCGATGCTGAAAAAACACCAATTAAGCAGCCTGACGCCGGACTGAGCGGCGTTTTTTTCATCGTCCTGCGCAGAAAATTGCCGATCGTCACCAGTAATTTTGGGGAGAAGGCAAGAGTGCGATACACTTTGCCCATCACTTGAGATAACTCAAAAACTTATGCGCGGAATGCTCTCCTCCCTGTTACTGGGTTTATGCTGCCTGAGCGGCGCGGCGCGTGCCGCTGCGCCCGCTGAAAAACCGGCAGATATTCGCCGCAGTGGCTTTGTTTATTGCGTCAACGGGCAGGTCAACACCTTTAACCCGCAAATGACCAGCGGCGGCCTGACCGTCGACACGCTGGCGGCGCAGCTTTATGACCGCCTGCTGGACGTTGACCCTTATACCTATCGCCTGGTGCCTGAACTGGCGGAAAGCTGGGAAGTGCTGGATAACGGCGCGACTTACCGTTTCCACCTGCGCCACAATGTCCAGTTCCAGACTACCGCCTGGTTTAACCCCACCCGCGCGCTAAACGCCGATGATGTGGTGTTTACCTTTGAGCGTATCTTCGACCGCAACCATCCGTGGCATAACGTTAACGGCGGCAGCTACCCCTATTTCGACAGTCTCCAGTTCCCGGAAACGGTGAAAAGCGTTCGCAAGCTGGATGACAATACCGTTGAATTCCGCCTCAATAAGCCGGACGCCTCCTTCCTCTGGCATTTAGCTACGCATTACGCGTCGGTGATGTCCGCCGAATACGCCGCGCAGTTGACCAAAGCTGACCACCAGGAATTGATGGACAGGCAGCCGGTCGGCACCGGACCTTTCCTGCTCAGCGAATACCGCGCCGGGCAGTACATTCGCCTGGCGCGCAACCAGCACTTCTGGCGCGGCGTACCGCTGATGCCGCAGGTGGTGGTCGATCTGGGTTCCGGCGGCACCGGCCGTCTTTCAAAACTGCTCACCGGCGAATGCGACGTGCTGGCCTGGCCTGCGGCAAGTCAGTTGACTATTCTGCGTGACGATCCGCGTCTGCGCCTGACGCTGCGCCCGGGCATGAATATCGCGTACCTGGCGTTTAACACCAACAAACCGCCGCTGAATAACCCGGCCGTTCGCCACGCGCTGTCCCTTGCCATTAATAATCAGCGCCTGATGCAGTCTATTTATTACGGCACGGCAGAAACGGCCGCATCCATTTTGCCTCGCGCCTCCTGGGCCTACGATAACGACGCAAAAATTACCGAATACAACCCGGCGAAAGCCCGTGAGCAGTTACAGGCCCTGGGCGTGGATAAACTGGAACTCCGCCTGTGGGTGCCGACCAGCTCCCAGGCCTGGAACCCAAGCCCACTCAAAACCGCCGAGCTGATTCAGGCGGATATGGCACAGATTGGCGTGAAGGTGATTATCGTGCCGATGGAGGGCCGCTTCCAGGAAGCCAGACTGATGGACATGAACCACGATCTGACGCTTGCCGGCTGGGCAACGGACAGTAACGACCCGGACAGCTTCTTCCGCCCGATGCTGAGCTGCGCGGCCATCGGCTCGCAAACTAACTATGCCCGCTGGTGTAACCCGCATTTCGACAGCGTGCTGCAAAAAGCGCTCTCTTCCCAGCAGCTTTCCGCCCGTATTGAAGCCTACAACGAAGCGCAGGATATTCTTTCCGCAGAGCTGCCGGTGCTGCCGCTGGCCTCTTCGTTAAGGCTGCAGGCCTACCGCTACGACATGAAAGGCCTGGTGCTCAGCCCCTTCGGCAACGCCTCGTTTGCAGGCGTGTCCAGGGAAAATGAAGAGGCGAAAAAATAATGATCATTTTCACGCTAAGGCGATTATTGCTGCTGCTGATCACTCTGCTGTTTCTGGCAGTGGTCGGCTTTAGCCTCAACTATTTTACGCCCCACGCACCGCTGCAGGGGGCTTCGCTGTGGAACGCCTGGGTGTTCTGGTTTGAGAGCCTGCTGCACTGGGATTTTGGCGTTTCCAGCATCAACGGCCAGTCGATTAACGAGCAATTACGCGACGTGTTCCCGGCCACCATGGAACTGTGCATTCTGGCCTTCGGCCTGGCGCTGCTGATTGGTATTCCGGTGGGGATGCTGGCGGGCATCATGCGCAATAAGTGGCAGGACAGGCTAATCAGCGCCCTGGCGCTGGTCGGTTTTTCGATTCCGGTGTTCTGGCTGGCGCTGCTGCTGACGCTGTTCTTCTCGCTGACGCTGGGCTGGTTCCCGGTTTCAGGGCGTTTTGACCTGCTTTATGAGGTTAAGTCCGTCACCGGCTTTGCGCTGGTGGATGCGTGGCTCTCGGACTCGCCTTATCGCAGCGAAATGATCGTCAGCGCCCTGCGCCACATGGTGCTGCCGGTCGCCGCCCTGGCCGTCGCCCCGACCACCGAAGTGATTCGCCTGATGCGCATCAGTACCATCGAGGTGTTCGATCAGAACTACGTCAAAGCCGCCGCCACGCGCGGGCTTTCCCGCTTCACTATTTTGCATCGCCACGTGCTGCACAACGCGCTGCCGCCGGTGATCCCTCGCCTGGGCCTGCAGTTTTCAACCATGCTGACGCTGGCGATGATCACCGAAGTGGTCTTTAGCTGGCCCGGCCTGGGCCGCTGGCTGATTAACGCCATTCGCCAGCAGGATTACATGGCGATTTCCGCCGGGGTGATGGTGATTGGCTCGCTGGTGATTGTTGTTAACGTGATTTCCGATATTTTGGGCGCTATGGCCAACCCACTGAAGCATAAGGAATGGTATGCCTTACGATAGCGTCTACCGCGAAAAGCGACCGCCAAGCACGCTGCGTCTGACGTGGCGTAAATTCTATGGCGATACCACGGCGATGATTGGCCTCTACGGCTGCGGCGGCCTGGCTATTCTGTGCCTGTTTGGCGGTCTTTTTGCCCCGTATCAAATTGACCAACAGTTTCTGGGCTATCAGCTTTTGCCGCCGTCATGGTCCCGCTATGGGGAAGTTTCGTTCTTCCTCGGTACCGACGATCTTGGCCGTGACGTGCTAAGCCGCCTGCTGAGCGGCGCAGCTCCGACGGTGGGCGGCGCATTTGTCGTCACGCTTGCGGCAACAATCTGCGGCATCGTGCTCGGCGTGATAGCGGGGTCGACCCACGGTCTGCGCTCCGCGGTGCTGAACCACATTCTCGATACACTGCTATCGATTCCTTCCCTGCTGCTGGCGATTATTGTAGTCGCCTTTGCTGGCCCCCATCTCAGCCATGCGATGTTTGCCGTCTGGCTGGCGCTGCTGCCGCGAATGGTACGTTCGGTCTACAGCGCGGTGCACGATGAACTGGAGAAAGAATACGTGGTCGCCGCCCGTCTGGATGGCGCTTCCACGCTAAATATTCTCTGGTTTGCCGTCATGCCCAATATCACCGCCACGCTGGTAACAGAAATCACACGAGCGCTGTCTATGGCGATTCTGGACATTGCCGCACTCGGTTTTCTCGATCTTGGCGCGCAGCTCCCTTCCCCGGAATGGGGTGCAATGCTCGGTGATGCGCTGGAGCTGATTTACGTTGCGCCCTGGACGGTGATGCTGCCGGGGGCGGCCATCATGATAAGCGTCCTGCTGGTTAACCTGCTTGGCGACGGCCTGCGCCGCGCGATTAACGCGGGGGTGCAATAATGCCGTTACTTGATATCCGCAATCTGACCATCGAATTTATGACCTCCGAAGGTTGGGTAAAAGCCGTCGATCGCGTGAGCATGACGCTGGGCGAAGGGGAAATTCGCGGCCTGGTCGGCGAATCCGGCTCAGGGAAAAGTCTCATCGCGAAAGCTATCTGTGGCGTCACCAAAGATAACTGGCGGGTTACCGCCGACCGTATGCGCTTTGACGATATCGACCTGCTGCGGCTCTCGCCGCGTGAGCGCCGCCGCCTGGTGGGACACAACGTGTCGATGATTTTCCAGGAGCCACAGTCCTGCCTGGATCCGTCGGAAAGAATTGGCCGTCAGTTGACCCAAAATATTCCCGGCTGGACTTATAAAGGCCGCTGGTGGCAACGCTTTGGCTGGCGCAAGCGCCGCGCCATCGAACTGCTGCACCGCGTGGGGATTAAAGATCACAGAGACGCCATGAGCAGCTATCCGTACGAGCTGACTGAAGGCGAATGCCAGAAGGTGATGATCGCCATCGCGCTGGCAAACCAGCCTCGCCTGCTGATTGCGGATGAGCCCACCAACGCCATGGAGCCGACCACGCAGTCGCAGATCTTCCGTCTGTTAACGCGGCTCAATCAGAACAACAACACCACCATTCTGCTGATTAGTCACGACCTGCAGATGCTGAGCCAGTGGGCGGATAAAATTAACGTGATGTACTGCGGGCAAACCGTGGAAAGCGCGACGAGCGAAGAGTTGGTTGCCACGCCACACCACCCGTATACTCAGGCGCTGATCCGCGCGATCCCTGACTTTGGTAGCCCGATGCCGCACAAGAGCCGGTTAAACACCATGCCGGGCGCGATTCCGCTGCTGGAGCAATTGCCGCTGGGCTGCCGTCTGGGGCCACGCTGCCCTTATGCCCAGCGCAAATGCATTGAAGCACCAAGGCTTGAAGGGGCGAAAAATCACCTTTACGCCTGTCATTTCCCGCTGAATATGGAGAGTCAGTAATGGTCGAAACGCTGCTGGAAGTCCGCAATTTAAGTAAGACGTTTCGCTACCGTACAGGTTTGTTTCACCGCCAGCACGTCGAAGCGGTGAAGCCGCTCAACTTTACGCTGCGCGAGAAGCAGACGCTGGCGATTATCGGGGAGAATGGCTCGGGTAAATCTACGCTGGCAAAAATGCTGGCGGGGATGATTGAGCCGACCACCGGCGAGTTAGTGATTGACGATCACCCTCTCCACTTCGGCGATTACTCCTGGCGCAGCCAGCGGATCCGCATGATATTCCAGGATCCCAGTACTTCCCTGAACCCACGCCAGCGCATCTCGCAGATTCTGGACTTCCCGCTGCGGTTGAATACCGAGCTGGAGCCAGAGCTGCGGCAAAAACGCATTCTGGACACCTTACGCATGGTCGGTCTGCTGCCGGACCACGCCAGCTATTACCCGCATATGCTGGCTCCGGGGCAAAAACAGCGTCTGGGCCTGGCCCGCGCGTTGATCCTCCGGCCCAAGGTCATTATCGCCGATGAAGCGCTGGCCTCGCTGGATATGTCCATGCGCTCGCAGCTGATTAACCTGATGCTTGAACTGCAGGAAAAACAAGGCATTTCTTATATTTACGTGACCCAGCACATTGGCATGATGAAGCACATCAGCGACCAGGTGATGGTGATGCACGAAGGCGAAGTGGTGGAGCGCGGCAGCACGGCCGACGTGCTCGCCTCCCCGCTGCATGAATTGACTAAACGGCTGATTAACAGCCACTTCGGCGAGGCCTTAACCGCTGACGCCTGGCGTAGGGATCGTTAATTTAGACTACTTCGCCACGATCATTCTACCCCAACTTCCACTAGATAATTTGAGTTGCGGGTAGGCGGCAAGGGAGCAGTTTTCAGGAGCTTACTGAAGTAAGTGGCTGAGAAATGGGCGTGCAGCCAACATCCCTGCGGCTCAAATTATGACGTGGAAAAGTGGTCGGATTAACGCTTACGCGGGAGTCATGTTAGAATCGCCCGGTCTTAACGTCGGCCTGCCTGTTTTTTCACCTGCTGGCCGCAACAACAATGACTATTAAGGATTAAAGCTATGGGTTTTCTTACCGGTAAACGCATTCTGATCACTGGCGTCGCCAGTAAACTCTCCATTGCCTACGGTATTGCACAGGCGATGCACCGCGAAGGCGCCGAGCTGGCATTCACCTACCAGAACGAGAAGCTGAAAGGCCGTGTGGAAGGTTTTGCTGCCGAGCTGGGTTCAAGCATCGTGCTGCCTTGCGATGTGGCTGAAGATGAGAGCATCGAAGCGCTGTTTACCGAACTGGCGAAAAGCTGGCCGAAATTTGACGGTTTCGTTCACTCCATCGGCTTCGCCCCTGGCGATCAGCTGGATGGCGACTACGTGAACGCCGTTACCCGTGAAGGCTTTAAAATTGCCCACGACATCAGCGCATACAGCTTCGTTGCCATGGCGAAAGTTTGCCGTGAAATGCTGAACCCAGGTTCCGCCCTGCTGACCCTGTCCTACCTGGGCGCAGAGCGTGCAATCCCTAACTACAACGTTATGGGCCTGGCCAAAGCGTCTCTGGAAGCTAACGTTCGCTACATGGCTAATGCCATGGGTCCAGAAGGCGTGCGCGTGAACGCCATCTCCGCTGGCCCAATCCGTACTCTGGCCGCTTCCGGCATCAAAGACTTCCGTAAAATGCTGGCCCACTGTGAAGCCGTTACCCCGATTCGTCGCACCGTAACCATTGAAGACGTGGGTAACTCCGCAGCCTTCCTGTGTTCTGACCTGTCTGCCGGTATCTCCGGGGAAGTGGTTCACGTTGACGGCGGCTTCAGCATCGCAGCCATGAACGAGCTGGAACTGAAAGACTAATTTCTGTTCCTGAGCGAAGCGGGCTGCGGCCCGTTTCGCTATTTCCCCCTGTATTTCTGCCTGAATCCGAATTAGTTATACCTTTCCGATATTTATTATCACCGATCATTCTTTTGTCACCTCCCGAGCTTGCGCCAGGATAAAACAGCGAACCAGGCCCGGCTTCCACGTTGTATCCGGGTCTGCAAACTTTTCGACCAAGGAACGACCATGGAACAACGCCGCTTTTCTGGTAAAAGCCACTGGTATCATGAAACCCAGTCCAGTCTGTGTCCGGCGGATGTACTGCCTTTAGTTCCCGAAGCAGCGCAGGTTGAAGACCGCTTTCTGCTTGATATAGCCCCTTCTGAAGCACAATTGATTGTTGAAGCCCCGTGGCTTGATGCCGCCCGAGCGGTAGCCGATGTACTGCTACCGGAAAGGATTAACGTGACGCGTTTACACACCCTGAGTAGCTACGATCGCCTGAGCACGGCGCTGACCGTTGCGCAGGTCTACGGGGTCCAACGCCTGTGTAACCACTATGCCGCTCGCCTTGCTCCCCAGCCCGGCCCCGACTCATCCCGCGAAAGCAACCGTCGCCTGACTCAGATCACCCAGTTTGCCCGCCAGCTTGCCAGCCAGCCGACGCTTATCGACGATAGCGCCTTAGCGCAGTTGGATGAATGCGGCCTCTCGGTGGACGATATTGTCTCCTTTACCCAGATTATCGGCTTCGTGGGCTTCCAGGCGCGCGCTATTGCCGTCTGGCAAGCGCTGCAGGGGCTGCCCGTTCGCTGGCTGCCGGGGCTGGACGGGCAACAGGACGCGGAACCTGCGTTGTTTACGCCGTACCCGGTCAACTGGCTTCCGGGGCTGGCGCCCGTTGAAATGCGTTATGCCCGGGCGGAACAGCTGGAAGTCTTGAGCATCAGCCAGCCGCTGCGCACGCTGCGTGATATTGCCTGGCTGCTTGCTCACGATGAGCGGGCACTGTCTTACCTCAGCCAGCTTACCCGCCTGTTCTGGCAGACCACCGCGCAGCAACCAGACGATGCGCTGCTGGTGGTGATGCTGACGTCACGGATTAACGGCAGCGCCGCCTGCTTTAGCGATGCCGCGGCGGCCTGGCAGGGAGATGCTGGATTACCGGACGCGATGCGCAACGGGGAACGGGCGCTTAACGCCTGGAGTCACAATCACCCTCGTGAAAAAGCGATTATTCATGCCGTGCAGCTGTTAACCCGCGCCCCGGACAGATTTAGCGCCGCGCAGATTCAACCTTTGTATGAGCAAGGTTTTAGCGAGCAGCAGGTGCTGAAACTACTGGTTAGTGCCGGGCTGGCCGGGTGGATAAACCGCCTGAAAATTGGCCTGGGAAATACCGCTCAAGCGCTGAATCCATAAGCCTTCACGGCAATCAGCGCTTGCCGCAAGGTACGGTTTCGCGTAAAACTGTCAGCCGCTCTTTTGGCCACGAAAACGAAACGATATGCTTCAGGATAACCCGCTGCTCGCGCAGCTAAAACAGCAACTGCATTCTCAGACTCCACGCGCTGAAGGCGTGGTGAAAGGCACGGAAAAAGGGTTCGGCTTCCTCGAAGTCGATGCGAATAAAAGCTACTTTATTCCGCCGCCGCAGATGAAAAAAGTGATGCACGGCGACCGTATCAGCGCCGTCATCCACACCGATAAAGACCGGGAGTCCGCCGAGCCGGAAACGCTTATCGAACCTTTCCTGACGCGTTTTGTTGGCCGCGTTCAGAAAAAAGACGACCGCCTGTCAATTGTGCCAGATCATCCGCTGCTGAGAGATGCCATTCAGTGCCGCGCAGCTCGCGACGTGACCCATGACTTCCAGAACGGTGACTGGGCGGTAGCTGAAATGCGCCGTCACCCGCTAAAGGGCGACCGTGGCTTCTATGCCGAGTTAACGCAATTCATCACCTTCGGCGACGATCATCTTGCGCCGTGGTGGGTGACACTGTCACGTCACAATCTTGAACGCGAAGCGCCGGACGGCGTCGCCACCGAGGTGCTTGACGACGGCCTGGTGCGCGAAGACTTAACGTCGCTGGATTTTGTCACCATCGACAGCGCCAGCACCGAAGATATGGACGATGCGCTGTACGTTGAAGAACTTGCCGACGGCAAACTGCAGCTGACCGTGGCCATCGCTGACCCAACGGCGTGGATCGCAGAAGGCAGCAAACTCGACGGCATCGCCAAAATTCGTGCCTTTACCAACTATCTGCCTGGCTTCAACATTCCAATGCTGCCGCGCGAGCTGTCAGACGATCTCTGCTCCCTGCGTGCCAACGTTGTCCGCCCTGTCCTCGCCTGCCGCATGACCATTGAGCAGGACGGCGCTATCGCCAGCGACATTCATTTCTTCGCCGCCAATATCGAGTCCAAAGCCAAGCTGGTTTATGACGAAGTCTCTGACTGGCTGGAAGAGAAAGGTGGCTGGCAGCCGCAGAGCGACGCCATTGCACAGCAAATTCGCCTGCTGCATCGCGTTTGTCTGACCCGCAGCGAATGGCGCCAGACCCACGCTCTGGTCTTTAAAGATCGCCCTGACTACCGCTTTGTCTTGGGCGAGAAAGGCGAAGTGCTGGATATCGTGGCCGAGCCGCGTCGTATCGCAAACCGTATCGTTGAAGAGTCGATGATTGCGGCTAATGTTTGTGCGGCCATCGTGCTGCGCGAGAAACTGGGCTTCGGGATTTATAACGTTCATACCGGTTTCGATCCGGCCAATACTGAACAGCTGGCAACCATGCTGCAAACCCACGGCATCACCGTGGACGCGCAGGAAGTCCTTACGCTGGAAGGTTTCTGCAAACTGCGCCGCGAACTGGACGCCCAGCCTACCGGGTTCCTGGACAGCCGCATTCGCCGTTACCAGTCGTTCGCCGAGATCAGCACCGAACCTGGCCCGCACTTCGGCCTTGGCCTCGAAGCCTATGCCACATGGACTTCCCCAATCCGTAAATTCGGCGATATGGTTAACCACCGTTTGCTGAAAGCGATTATTAAAGGCGAAGCGGCGACGCGTCCAGCGGAAGAAACCACCGTCCAGATGGCGGAACGTCGCCGTCTGAACCGGATGGCCGAGCGTGACGTGGGCGACTGGCTGTACGCTCGCTTCCTGAGCCCGAAAGCCGGCACCGATACTCGCTTCGCAGCAGAAATTATCGATGTTAGCCGCGGCGGGATGCGCGTACGCCTGGTGGACAACGGGGCCGTGGCGTTTATCCCTGCACCGTTCATCCACGCGGTACGTGATGAGCTGGTTTGCAGCCAGGAAAACGGCACCGTGCAGATCAAGGGCGAAGTCGTTTATAAAGTGACCGACGTTATCGACGTGACCATCGCGGAAGTTCGCATGGAAACGCGCAGCGTTATCGCTCGCCCTGCGGCCTGATCCTGATTTTCACCCTATAAAGCCGGGCGCTCTGCCCGGCTTTTTCATTTCTGTCATCTCAATGTGCCGATATATTGCACATCCTCTGCAAAAACAAGATCTTTTCCTCTTTACCGGGGCTTTAACATCGGCCGTCTGTTGCTACTATAAATAATAGATTTAGGTGATATTTTCCCCTGAGGCTCAGGAGCACGAATGAAAGACGATTTGGAGCAGAACCTGCTTTATCGTTACCTGGGGACGACCAGCCCCTACTGGCGTCTACCGGCGGACAGCAACGCCCTTCAGCTGGCGGCCAGTGAAGATTCAGACACCGGCCAGGTGGTGGCGCTGGACATGATACAGGCCGACGAAATTCGTCAGATGACGGTGATTACCTCCAGCCTGACCATGACGCTGTCGCTGTTCGGCATAGAAGTCCCGGTGCATATGGTCGGCCGCAAAGTGTCTAAACGCGAGTGGGCGGGCACCGCCTCGGCCTGGCACGACACCCATTCGGTGGCTCGCGACCTGGTCCAGGGCCTCTCTTTTGCCGAGCAGGTTGTCTCTGAAGCGAATTCAGTCATTGTCATTCTTGATAAACAGGGAAATATCCAGCGCTTCAATCGGTTAAGTGAAGAATACACCGGGATGAAAGAGCATGAGGTCATCGGTCAGAATGTCTTCAAGCTGTTTATGAGCCGCAGCGAAGCCGCCGCCTCAAAGCGCAATATCAGCGGATTTTTTCGCAATGGCAGCTCCTATGAAGTTGAACGTTGGGTCAAAACCCGTAAAGGCCAGCGGCTGTTTTTGTTCCGCAACAAGTTTGTCCACAGCGGCAGCGGCAAAAACGAAATCTACCTGATTTGTTCCGGCACCGACATTACCGAAGAGCGCCGCGCACAGGAGCGACTGCGGGTGCTGGCCAATACCGATACCATCACCGGACTGCCTAACCGCAACGCCATTTACGACCTGATCACCGAGGCCATCGCCAAACGGGGCGACACGCAGGTCGGCATCGTTTATCTGGATCTCGATAACTTTAAAAAAGTGAACGATGCCTACGGCCACATGTTTGGCGATCAGCTATTGCAGGCCGTGTCGCTGGCGATTTTAAGCTGCCTCGAAGAAGGCCAGGTGCTGGCGCGCCTCGGAGGCGATGAATTTATTGTGCTGGCAACAAACACCTCTCAGGGCTCGCTGGAAGCGATGTCTTCCCGCATTCTGACCCGCCTGAAGCAGCCCTTCAGGATCGGCCTGATTGAGGTCTATAGCGGCTGTTCGCTGGGTATCTCTCTCGCCCCGCAGCACGGGGATGAACGAGAGAATCTGATTCGTAACGCCGACACCGCCATGTACACCGCCAAAGAGAGCGGCCGCGGGAAGTTTTGCGTGTTCTCTCCCGAGATGAACCAGCGGGTATTTGAGTATTTGTGGCTGGATACCAATCTGCGTAAAGCGCTGGATAACGATCAACTGGTGATCCATTACCAGCCCAAGATGACCTGGCGCGGCGAAGTCCGTAGCCTGGAAGCGCTGGTGCGCTGGCAGTCTCCCGAACGGGGTCTGATTCCTCCTCATGGCTTTATTTCCTATGCCGAGGAGTCTGGCCTGATTGTGCCGCTAGGGCGCTGGGTGATGGTTAGCGTTGTGCAGCAGGTGGCGAAGTGGCGGGACAAAGGCATTAATCTCCGCGTGGCGGTCAACGTGTCCGCCCGCCAGCTCGCCGATCAGACTATTTTTAGCGATCTCAAGCAAGCGCTGAAGGATCTGAATTTTGAATACTGCCCGATTGACGTTGAGCTGACCGAGAGCTGTCTTATCGAAAACGAAGAGCTGGCGCTGTCGGTTATCAAGCAATTCAGTCAACTGGGAGCGCAGGTGCATCTGGACGACTTCGGCACGGGGTACTCGTCCTTATCGCAGCTGGCGCGCTTCCCTATCGACGCTATTAAGCTCGATCAGTCTTTTGTGCGCGACGTGCATAAACATTCCGTGTCTCAGTCGCTGGTGAGAGCCATCGTGGCAGTGGCACAGGCGCTGAATTTACAGGTGATCGCCGAGGGCGTGGAAAACCAAAAAGAAGACGCCTTTCTTACCAAGAACGGCGTCAACGAACGGCAGGGGTTCTTATTTGCCAAACCAATGCCCGCTGCCGTGTTTGAGCGTTGGTTTAAGCGCTATCAGGCCAGAACAAAGCGCTAGCCCGCTTTACGCAGAGCCGTCGACGTATGACGATTTTGCAGCATGACCAGCCGTTCCATATAGGCAATGTCCTTGTCCTCCAGGCAGAATGCGGCATCCACCCAGTCTTCGGTGATGTCCATCAGCTCTGAGCGCGGCAGCTGTAACACGCGCTGTCGCGCGCGCAGCATGGCCTTCACGCCGTTAAGTTTAGGCTGGAGGGTATCGATGAAGGTGCGCGTGGCCAGGTATCCCTGCCCCGGCTCAAACAGCTGATCCACCAGCCCATACTGCTGGTACCATTCCGCCGTGTGGGACTCGCCCTTATAGATCAACTCTTCAGCAAGTTTCATGCCCGAACGGCGAGCAACCAAAGAGTACGCCCCCATCCCGGGAAACAGGTTGAAGGCAATTTCCGGGAATCCCAGCCTGGCATCGCGCTGTGCCAGCAGGAAATGGTGCGCGAGCGCCGCCTCAAATCCGCCGCCAAGCGCACTGCCCTCGACCATCGCCAGGCTGATCGCCCCCGTATCAAAACCGCGAGACGCAGCGTGCACGCAGTCCACGCAGGCGCGGGCATAAGCGCGGAGTGCTTCCCGACGCCCATTACGAATAGTTTCCACAAAAAAGCCTAAATCTCCGCCGGTATTGTACATTCCGGGGACCAGCGAGCCGGTAACCCAGAAATCGACTTTAAATCCGGCCTTCTGGACGATATATCCCAGGTTCATTATTTCCTCGATAAGTCCGTGATTGAAGCAGGGACGCGGGCGGGCACGAAGCATCATCCAGACTGTACGGCGTTCTTCTTCGTAATATCCAGACAGTTGAGTAAAACGTGCAGTGTCAGTAAAGAGTTTGCAGGTTGGTTGGTTGATAACTGTCATAGCCAGATCCTCATTAAATGAATGTGCGGTCATCGCAGGATCAGACTAATCCACGGCTGTAGTTTGATGAATGCAGCGTAAGGATTAATAATTAATGCTTATATGTTGTGCGATAATTTATTGAAGAATAAGGCTAAGAATTCGCCGAGTGCCCTTCTCTTTATCGGCTATTTTTTGCATTATGGGCGCATGATTCATTCCCTAACACAGACAGGATTAACAATGCCAACACTGGATCCGCAGCAGCTTGCCAAACGTATTGATACCGTGCTGGATATTCTGGTTGCCAAAGATTATGCCTCCGCGATAAACAACCTTGAGATCCTTAAAGCGGAATTGCTGAGCATAAATAACGATGAAAACAAGCAGGACGGCGAGCAAAAAAAATCGCCCTGGGAAATTTAATTCTTTGGGAAATATAGGCCACCGCGAACGGTGGCCATAAATGATTAGAGCGTTAACGAGCCGAAAGCCCCCTGCCAGTCTTTTTCAAACCCGTCTATCGCCGCCGTCACCGCAGGCGTGACCAGCATCTGTTCAACCACATCAATCGGCAGCGTGATCGCTTCGCAGCCGGCCAGAAGGCATGACATCGCCTGGTGCGGCGTGCGGAAGCTGGCCGCCAGCACTTTCGCGTCAGGGGCATGCAGCGTCAGAAGCTGCTGGAGATCCTGTACCATCTGAATCCCGTCCCCGCCCTGAGCATCCAGTCGGTTCACATAAGGCGCAACGTATTCAGCGCCCGCCAGCGCGGCCAGTAGCCCCTGCGTCGCGCCATAAACTGCCGTACCCAGCGTTGGGATCCCGAGGACTTTAAGCTGTTTAAGTGCCGCCAGGCCTTCCGGCGTAGTGGGAACCTTAACAACCAGCCCCGGTACCCGCGTGGTTAGCAGCTGTGCCTCTTTCACCATTTCATCAGCCTGGTTCGCAATCACCTGAGCAAACAGCTGACCTTCGCCCCCCAGCGCGTCATGCAGTGCAGGCAGCACTTCCCACAGGGATATTCCCGCTTTGGCAACGATGGAAGGGTTGGTGGTTACGCCCTGCAGCGGCAGAACACGGGCAAGACGCTTAACGGCGGCAACATCTGCGGTATCTAAATACAGTTCCATTACGCTCTCCAGAATTAGAGTCATCTCTCATTGACCGCATCATAACCCGACTGTCGATTGCTTAGCTGATCAATATCAATATAACTTTCATTCGAAAGTAATTTAATTTACGAAAGAAACAATGAGAGAGAATGCCATGCTGTTCAATATTCAGCGCTACTCCACGCACGATGGCCCAGGGATCCGCACGGTGGTCTTCCTGAAAGGATGCTCGCTGGGCTGCCGCTGGTGCCAGAATCCCGAAAGCCGTAGTCGTGAATGCGACGTTCTGCTGGACCGCCGTTTGTGCATCGCCGGCTGCGAACTTTGCCAGCAGGCCGTACCGGACGTGATTTCCCGTGTAGACAGCGAATTGGTTATTGCCCGTGGCAAACTCAACCCCAATGCTATCAATGCGCTGAGAGAGTGTTGCCCTACCCAGGCGTTGACCGTCTGCGGTGAAGTAAAAACGGCGGATTCTATTATGGCCACAGTGCTGCGCGATAAACCTTTTTATGCTCGCAGCGGAGGGGGGATTACGCTTTCCGGCGGGGAGCCTTTTATGCAGCCGGAGCTGGCGCGGGAACTGCTACAGCGCAGTAAAGAGGCCGACCTGCATACTGCCGTGGAATCCTGCCTGCACGTGCCCTGGAAATACATTGCGCCTTCATTACCTTTTTTGGATTTGCTGTTGGCAGATCTTAAGCACGTAGACAAAGCGCGCTTTCAGCAGTGGACCGACGGCAACGCCGAACGCGTGATGGATAACTTTCGCAAGCTGACCGCCCGCGGCGTAGAGATGACCATCCGCGTGCCGTTGATTCCCGATTTTAACGCCGATGAACGTTCCATCCGCGCCATCAGCGATTTCGCCGCCGACGAAATTGGCGCGAAATCTATCCATTTTCTGCCTTATCACACCTTAGGGATAAACAAATATACCCTGTTGGAGCAGCCCTACCTGGCCGCCAGCAGGCCGCTTGATGCACCAGACCTTCTTCACTTCGCCGAACAGTACGCCAGCCAAAAAGGCATGACAGCCTGGATTAGAGGATAATCATCATGACCGAACTGAACCTGAATTTTCTCAGCCCACGTATAAAGGCGCACAAAGAAGCGCTGATACATATCGTGAAGCCGCCGGTCTGCACCGAGCGTGCCTGCCACTACACTGCTGTTTACCAGCGGCATCAGGATAAACCGCTGCCGGTTCGCCGCGCGATGGCGCTGGCCCATCATCTGGCGGAGCGAACCATCTGGATCAAACATGACGAGCTGATCGTCGGCAACCAGGCAAGCCATGTGCGCGGGGCGCCGTTCTTCCCGGAATACACCGTGGGTTGGATTGAGAGCGAAATCGACGAGCTTGGCGACCGTCCGGGTGCCGGCTTTTCAATTTCCGACGCGGATAAAGCGGTCATGCATGAAGTTTGCCCCTGGTGGCGCGGACAAACGGTGCAGGATCGCTGTTATGGCATGTTTACCGACGAGCAAAAGGCACTGCTTGCGACCGGGATCATAAAAGCCGAAGGCAATATGACTTCCGGCGACGCTCACCTGGCTGTGAATTTCCCGCTGCTGCTTGAGCTGGGTATTAGTGGGTTGCGTGACAAAGTCGCCGAGCGACGCGGGCGTTTGCAACTTACCGACTGGGACGACCTGCACAAAGAGCAGTTCCTGAAAGCCATTGATATGACTTTTGTTGCCCTGAGCGACCATATATTACGCTACGCAGAATTGGCGAAGAAAATGGCCTCCGACGAAAAACGAGAGGCACGCCGGGATGAACTGTTGGCGATCGCTGAAAACTGCGAACATATCGCCAGCAATCCGCCGGTCACTTTCTGGCAGGCTTTACAGCTCAGCTATTTCGTACAGCTTGTACTGCAAATTGAATCCAACGGGCACTCCGTCTCCTTTGGTCGGCTCGATCAGTACCTTTATCCGTGGTACCGCCGGGATGTAGAATTACAGCAAACCACCAGCCGGGAACAGGCCATTGAACTGCTGCAAAGCTGCTGGCTGAAGCTGCTTGAGGTGAATAAAATTCGCTCCGGCTCGCATTCAAAAGCCTCCGCCGGCAGCCCGCTTTACCAAAACGTCACCATCGGAGGACAAACGCTGGTGCACGGCGTCGCGGTGGATGCCGTTAACCCGCTCTCCTACGCCATTCTTGAGTCCTGCGGCCGCCTGCGCTCAACGCAGCCTAACCTCAGCGTTCGCTATCACGCCGGGATGAGCAGCGACTTCCTTGATGCCTGTGTGCAGGTGATTCGCTGCGGATTCGGCATGCCGGCGTTTAACAATGATGAAATTGTTATCGAGGCATTCATCAAGCTTGGCGTCAGCCGGGAAGATGCTTATGACTATGCGGCTATCGGCTGCATTGAAACCGCCGTCGGCGGAAAATGGGGCTACCGTTGCACCGGCATGAGCTTCATCAACTTTGCCCGCGTGATGCTGGCAAGCCTTGAACATGGCCGGGATGCCACCAGCGGAAGCATTTTCCTCCCACAGCAAAAGGCGCTGTCTGAAGGCAATTTCACTTCGTTTGACGAAGTCCTCGACGCCTGGGACCAGCAAATTCGTTATTACACGCAGAAATCGATCGAGATCGAATGCGTGGTAGATACCGTGTTGGAAGAAAACGCGCACGATATTCTTTGTTCGGCGCTGGTGGATGATTGCATTGAACGAGGCAAAAGTATCAAGCAAGGTGGCGCCAAATACGACTGGGTTTCAGGACTTCAGGTCGGGATTGCCAATCTTGGGAATAGCCTTTCAGCCGTAAAAAAACTGGTCTTTGAACAGGGCATCATCGGGCAGCAACAGCTGGCGGATGCCCTGGCCAACGATTTTGTCGGGCTGAGCGGCGAGCAGCTTCGCCAGCGACTAATCAACGGCGCGCCAAAATACGGCAACGACGATGACGAAGTCGATATGCTGCTCGCCCGCGCCTATCAAACCTACATTGATGAACTTAAGCGCTATCACAACACGCGCTTTGGCCGCGGCCCTGTTGGCGGAACATACTACGCGGGAACCTCTTCTATTTCAGCAAACGTGCCGTTTGGCTCAGCCACGATGGCCACACCGGATGGCCGGAGAGCACATACACCTTTGGCAGAAGGCGCCAGCCCCGCGTCCGGGACCGATCATCTTGGCCCTACGGCGGTCATCAGTTCCGTGGGCAAACTGCCGACCAATAAAATCCTCGGCGGTGTTTTATTGAACCAAAAACTGAATCCTTCAACGTTAGATAATCCACGCGATCGTGAAAAATTAATGTTTATGCTGCGCACCTTCTTCGAATCACACAAGGGCTGGCACGTTCAGTACAACATTGTCTCCCGCGAAACACTGCTTGATGCCAAACAAAATCCTGATAAATATCGAGATTTGGTGGTAAGGGTTGCAGGATACTCGGCCTTCTTTACGGCCTTATCTCCTGACGCGCAGGATGATATTATAGCCCGCACGGAACATACTCTTTGACGAGAAGGCGGGGTTAATCCCCCCGCCTGACTACTGGCTGACATGAACTCAAGACAACAAATTATCCTGCAGATGGTTATCGATCAAGGCCGGGTTAGCGTCGCCTCTCTGGCGAAAACAACCGGCGTTTCAGAAGTCACCATCCGCCAGGATTTAAACCTGCTGGAAAAAAATAATTACCTTCGTCGCACGCATGGCTTTGCCGTCCCGCTGGATAGCGATGATGTTGAAACTCGCATGATGAACAACTACACCCTCAAGCTGCAGCTTGCGCAGTATGCCGCCTCGCTGGTGAGTGATGGTGAAACCGTGTTTATCGAAAACGGCAGCAGCAACGCGCTTCTCGCCCGTACTCTGGCGGAGCAAAAAAAGGTCACGCTGATCACCGTCAGCAGCTACATCGCCCATTTGCTGAAAGACACCGATTGTGAAGTCATTCTGGTCGGCGGGATCTATCAGAAGAAAAGCGAAAGCATGGTCGGGCCGCTTACCCGCCAGTTTATCCAGCAGCTGCATTTCAGTAAGGCTTTTATCGGCATCGACGGTTTCTTGCCGGAAACCGGTTTTACCGGACGCGATATGCTGCGTACCGACGTGGTGAATTCTGTGCTGGAGAAAGGTAGCGAGGCCATTGTGCTGACGGACAGCAGCAAGTTTGGCAACGTGCATCCGTATACTTTGGGCCCGATTTCACGCTTCAACCGCGTTATCACCGACGCCGCAATTAGCCAGGAGACGCTGGAGCAACTGAAAGCAGTCCACCTGCAGGTGGATATTGTTGACCCCTACGCCGCCGTCTAAGACTCTGCTGCCCGCGCCGCGCGTGGGCTTCTTCTCTCTCAGAATATTCCCACGCTGGAATTAAGAGTTTTTACCTGTGTTAATCATACGGAAAAAATAGAATAGAATTTAGCGATATAACAGGGAGTAATAAACGCACCTGCCCTTTTTTAAGCTTATATCGCGACATCGTTTCACGAACCGCCCGGTAAAGTGGTGAATTCTTACTATACTTACCTGAGACTGGCTTCCGTGAATCAATTATTCTGGAGAAAGTATGATGACCTTAAATAACAAAAAAGTGGCCGCTGCAATGCTGGCTATTACCCTCGCAATGTCCCTGAGTGCATGTTCTAACTGGTCTAAGCGTGACCGCAACACGGCAATCGGCGCAGGTGCCGGTGCGCTGGGTGGCGCAGTACTGACCGACGGCAGCACGCTGGGTACGCTTGGCGGTGCGGCAGTAGGCGGTATTATCGGTCACCAGGTGGGTAAATAAGGCAGGACGCCAGCAAAAGCTAACTCGCTTTGACGAATTCATTACGTGTTAATTTTCAGGTCTGACTAACAGCAGTAAAAATAAAAGGCCACGGTATTTGCCGTGGCCCAATAATTAATATTATTCCGAATTACCCGCCCGCGAGTTTCACTTTCATGCCTTTCGCTTCAAGCAATGATTTTATCAAATCGCGCTTATCGCCCTGGATTTCAATCACGCCGTCTTTGACCGCACCACCGCAGCCACATTTCTTTTTCAGCTCCGCAGCAATGGCTGCCAGCGTCGCATCGTCGGCATCAATACCAGAAATCAGGCATACGCCCTTCCCTTTGCGGCCGCTGGTCTGCTTTTGAATGCGCACAATGCCGTCGCCTTTTGGGCGCTGAACTTCAACTTTAGGTTCGTCTATACGCCCGGTTTCCGTGGAGTAAACCAGCCGGCTGTTATTGTCTTTCATCAAGCCCCCTGCACCAGCGAGGCGCGAATATCGCGCAAAGTCTGCGCCGGGTCAGCAGATTGGGTGATCGGACGCCCAATGACCATAAAGTCTACTCCGGCTTGCAGAGCCTGCTGCGGTGTCATGATGCGGCGCTGATCGCCGGCATCACTGCCCATCGGGCGAATGCCTGGGGTAATAAGCTTGAATTCTCGGCCTAACGCCGCCTTAAAACGTACCGCCTCTTGCGCAGAGCACACTACGCCGTCCAGGCCACACTCTTTGGTCAGCGTCGCCAGACGCTCGGCATAGTCTGCCGGGCTGGCGGTAATGCCCAGATCGGCCAGGTCGCTGGCTTCCATGCTGGTCAAAACGGTAACGGCGATCAGCAACGGCGCATCTTTCCCAAATGGGTCAAGTGCTTCTTTTGCGGCGCGCATCATTCGGGCTCCACCCGTAGCATGAACGTTGACCATCCACACGCCCATTTCTGCAGCAGCCGCGACGGCCCGCGCGGTGGTGTTCGGGATATCGTGGAATTTCAGATCGAGGAAGACATCAAACCCGCGCTGTTGCAGGTCGCCCACCAGCTGTGGACCAAACAGGGTAAACATCTCCTTCCCAACTTTCAGACGGCAGTCGCGCGGGTCGATACGGTCGACAAAGGCCAGGGCGCTATCGCGATTATCATAATCAAGAGCAACGACTATCGGCGATTCAGTGGCAACACGGGAGGAGGATGACGCAGTTGAATTCATGGCAAAACCTTCTGACTGTTGGGCACCAGCGCGGCGCAAAAAAGTTAAACGGCAGCATTCTACTCGTCAGCCAGGTAAATTTACAGCCGCGATTGCCCCCTGCTAAGCGAAAGTTGCACGATGCTGAAGCTGGGGGCGATGAAGCATTTATTAGTATGTTGTAACTAAAGTATGATTTTTTAAAAAACGCGGGCTATTGCCCATCCAGCCCGCGAATTGGTTTCACCGTTGACCAGGCGCGGCAGGACGGGCAATGCCAGTACATGGTGTAGGCAGTAAAGCCGCATTTTTGACAGCGATAGCGGGGCTTGGTGCGAATTTGCTCGCCCACCATATCCCTCAGTACCATCAAGCTTTCTTTCGCTCGCCCTTCCTCCGCCTCATGCAGGTGGTAATCCATCAGACGATGGAATACCCGCATTGTTGGATGCCGTTGCAGTTGACGGTTGATATACATCTGAGCCGTTTCAGCGCCTTCGCGCTGCTCGAGAATGCTCGCCAGCATAAGCTCTGCCACTGCCCCGCTGTTTTCTTCCACGCAACGCTTGAGGAAAGTTTCCCACTCGTCAGGTTTGCCTAGCTGTTGATAGCACACCTGCAGCATCTCCAGCGTTTCGCTGACCAGTTCGCTATCTTGCTCAATTACGCGTTTTAACGAATCTACCGCTTTGGCATATTCGCCTTTTTCCATGAAAATACGCCCCATCATGATGGAGACCCGGGCGCAATTTTTATCTGCAGCCGCCCCTTTTTTAAGCAGGGACATGGCCTTGTCCGTGTCGTCATTGCCAATGTTTTGCAGCGCAAGTTCACAGTAGAAGTGCGCGATTTCCACACGCTGTTTGTCTTTGCCGAGCTTAACCAGCCGTTCGGCCACGTCGATGGCTTTCTGCCAGTCGCTTGTTGCCTGGTGAATTTGCAGCAGCTGCTGCAGCGCGCTGATGCGGAAGTCGGTTTCGTCGATAAGCTGGCTGAACATATCTTCGGCGCGGTCATAAAGCCCGGCGGCCATGTAGTCTTTGCCGAGTTGCTGCACGGCAAGCAGACGCTGGTCGTAGTTCAACGACGCGCTTTCCATCAGCGACTGGTGGATACGGATAGCCCGATCAACCTCGCCACGCTGGCGGAAGAGATTCCCTAACGTAAGGTGAGCTTCAACGGTGCCGGTGTCCTCTTTAAGCATGTCGAGGAACAGATCAACCGCTTTGTCCTGCTGGTTAGCCAACAGGAAGTTCACCCCGGCGACATAGTCGCGAGAAAGGCGACTGGCCTCCTGCTGTTTGTCTTGCAGCGCACTTCTGCGCCCCATATACCAGCCATAAGCGGCTGCAATGGGTAACAGCAGAAACAGCAGTTCCAACATAAAAGATTATTCCTTCACGGCCGGCACAACGGGCGCCGAAACATCAGTAGTAGGGGTAACCTGTTGCTCAAGACGTTTAATTTTTCGCTCAGCACGGGCCAGGGACACACGGACGCGCAGCCAGAACAGACCGCAAATCAGCCATCCAAGAATAAACCCTGCCGCAAACAGCGTCGCCAGCAAAGTAGACACCCGGTACTCACCTTGCGCTAACAGGTAATTAAAGTTCACAACCTGATCGTTTTGCGCCCCTAAAGTGATAGACACCACAAAGATGGCAAGTACCAGTAAGAAAATGAGTAAATATTTCACATGACATCCCGTTATGTGGTCACAGCTGGCTTAGCTATGCCAAAAATGAGTCCCGGAGGTATAAACTACCATTTCAGGCGAAACCGGGGAATCCATTAACCTCCCCGAATGCATAAGAAATGGGGGTTAAAACACTATTCTCAACTTTTTTCATGCCGTTCGGCTATTTCCTGGTCTTCTTCTGCAGGCGGAGTCAGCGGCCCACACCAGCGCTGCGCCAGCCAGGTCGCCAGAATAACTAACAAACCAGAGATAATCGTGGCGACAACCAGGTCACGTGGCCAATGCATGCCCAGCCACAGTCGGCTTCCCATTACGCCCGTTGCCCATAACAACAATACCACCAGCGTAAACGTCCGCCTGCGCGGCCAAAGTAATCCTACGCCCAACAGCGCCCAACTGGCAGCAAACATCGTGTGACCAGAAGGAAAAGCGAAGCCGGTTTCGAACTGCCAGTGTTTACGTAACCACCCGGGAATTTCATCCTGCCCTTCCAGCTGCGCTTTCACCAGTTCCGCACGCTGAGTACGCTTTAAAGTGTAGAACTGGTCGGTAGTGATATGGTGAGTTTTTTCAAGCCAGACGACGAATGGCCGGGGTTCCTGCACTTTGTTCTTGATAACGGACTTAATGCCCTGACCTATAAGGATAGCGGCAGCGAGGATAGCAAATAACATCAGCGCAGGCTTAAGGCGATAACGCAGGCACCACAGAAACCAGGCACAAAGCACAACATGCGTAATGACTCCCCAGGGCTGCGTCACGGTCTCAGTGACCCAATAAAGCATTTTTAACACGCTTTCATCGCCCCCAGGGGCCCATTCCCAGCCGCTGAACCAGACGATTAACGGCATGATTAACAGAAGCGTTGTGCCTGCGGTGATGCGTTTTGCTATTGCCTGCATGAAAACCTCATGATAATGAAAGCCTTTAAAGAATAACCGAAAAATGCCCAGGAAGGTTAAACCGCGATGCCGTCATTGGCAAAAATGGCTTTTTAATCTGTCAATGAAGCGAACGACCGCGCGTTATGGCAAAATATCTGACATTAACGTACAGGCCAGACTTCTGGCAGACACCACGGTGTCAAAATAAGTACCTGGAGAATCACATGCAGCTTAAACGTGTGGCAGAAGCCAAACTGCCAACCCCCTGGGGCGATTTCCTGATGGTGGGTTTTGAAGAAGTGGCAACGGGGCAGGATCATGTTGCCCTGGTTTTCGGGGATATTAGCGGTGAAGAGCCCGTGCTCGCGCGCGTCCACTCCGAATGTCTGACCGGTGATGCGCTGTTCAGCCTGCGCTGTGACTGCGGCTTCCAGCTTGAAGCCGCGTTAACCCACATAGCTGAACAAGGCCGTGGCGTGCTGCTTTACCATCGCCAGGAAGGCCGTAATATCGGGCTGCTGAATAAAATCCGAGCCTATGCGCTGCAGGATAAAGGCTACGACACGGTAGAGGCTAATCACCAGCTCGGCTTTGCCGCCGACGAACGTGACTTTACGCTGTGCGCCGACATGTTCAAGCTGCTGGGCGTGGATGCCGTGCGTTTACTCACCAACAACCCGAAAAAAGTCGAAATTTTGACTGAAGCCGGGATCAACATTGTTGAGCGCGTACCGCTCATCGTCGGCCGTAACCCGAAAAATGCGCATTATCTCGACACCAAAGCAGCCAAAATGGGCCATCTGCTGTCTGAGTAAAGACGCTCATCTCGTAAAAAAGCCCCTTTTCAGGGGCTTTGTCGTTTCTTACTTCAGCATATTCCTGATCACATAATGCAGGATGCCGTCGTGACGGAAATAGGTCAGCTCATTGCCGGTATCAATGCGGCAGCGGCATTCAATGACCTGTTGGCGCCCGTCGGCAAAGGTCAGCGTAACCGGCACGCTGGCGCCAGGTTTCAGTTGGTTTAACCCGCTAATATCCAGCTTTTCCTCCCCCGTCAGCCCCAGCGTTTTTCGCGTGACGCCCTGAGGGAACTCCAGCGGTAAAATGCCCATGCCGATAAGGTTCGAGCGGTGAATACGTTCGAACGATTCGGCAATGACCACCCGGACGCCCAGCAAGCGAGGGCCTTTGGCCGCCCAGTCGCGGCTTGAACCGGAGCCATACTCTTTCCCGGCGATCACCGCCAGCGGAATGCCCCGCTCTTTGTAACGCATTGCAGCGTCATAAATAGACAGAACTTCTTCACCCGGCAGTAACCGCGTCATGCCGCCTTCAACGCCTGGCACCATCTCGTTGCGAATACGAATGTTGGCAAACGTCCCGCGCATCATGACTTCATGGTTACCACGACGCGAACCGTAGGAGTTAAAGTCTCTGCGCTCTACGCCATGCCCCTGCAGGTAGCGCCCCGCCGGGCTGTCAGGTTTAATGCTCCCCGCCGGGGAAATATGGTCGGTAGTGACTGAATCCCCCAGCATCGCCAGCACGTTAGCCCCGTGAATATCTTCCACTGGTTTTGGCTCGGCGCCCATCTCGTCAAAGAACGGCGACAGTCGGATATAGGTTGAGTCGTCCTGCCAGCCGTAGGTGGCCGACCGCGCCACCTCAATGCTGCGCCACTCTTCGGTACCTTCAAACACTTCAGCATATTCTTTGTGGAACATCTCGGTAGTCACCTGCGCGACAGCCGCAGCAATTTCCTGGCTGCCCGGCCAGATGTCTTTCAGGTAGACGTCAGCGCCATTTTTGTCCTGCCCTAATGGCTCTTTAGTCAGGTCGATGTTCATGTTTCCAGCCAGCGCGTAGGCGACGACAAGCGGCGGTGAGGCCAGCCAGTTCGTTTTCACCAGCGGGTGAATACGGCCTTCGAAGTTGCGGTTGCCGGAAAGCACCGCGCCCACGGTAAGATCGCCTTTTTTAATCGCCTGCTCGATAGGATCGGGCAGCGGACCAGAGTTGCCTATGCAGGTAGTACAGCCGTAACCCACCAGGTTAAAGCCCAGCTCATCAAGGTATGGGGTTAATTTGGCTTTCGCCAGATAATCCGAGACCACCTTAGATCCCGGCGCAAGCGAGGCCTTCACCCAGGGCTGCGGCTTCAGCCCCAGACTGACGGCTTTTTTAGCCAGCAACCCTGCAGCCATAAGCACGCTGGGGTTTGACGTGTTGGTACAGGAGGTGATAGCGGCAATCACCACGGCGCCATCCGGCAATTGATGCTCTTCGCCCGCCAGCGTGTAGCTGACCGGATGACGATCTTTGTGGGAAGCGTTGACTTCAAGCTCGTTGCTGGCGGCAAACGCTTTTGGCACTCCGCCGAGCGGGACACGATCCTGCGGGCGTTTTGGCCCGGCCAGGCTTGCCTCAACGTCATGCATGTTTAGAGAGAGCGTGCTGGTAAACACGGGTTCATCTCCCGTATTGCGCCACATGCCCTGCGCCTTAGCGTAAGCTTCAACCAGAGCCACCTGCTCTTCGCTACGCCCGCTGAGGCGCATATATTCCAGCGTTACGCCGTCGATCGGGAAGAAACCGCAGGTCGCACCGTATTCTGGAGACATGTTGGCGATCGTTGCCCGGTCGGCGAGCGGCAACGAATCAAGCCCGTCGCCGTAAAACTCAACAAATTTGCCCACTACGCCGTGTTTACGCAGCATCTGGGTGACGGTCAGCACAAGGTCCGTCGCGGTGATCCCTTCCCGCAGTTTGCCCTCAAGCTTAAAGCCGACCACATCGGGGATCAGCATAGATACCGGCTGGCCCAGCATCGCCGCTTCAGCTTCGATACCGCCCACTCCCCAGCCCAGCACGCCAAGGCCATTAATCATCGTGGTATGCGAGTCGGTGCCAACCAGCGTGTCAGGGTAAGCGACAAGTTCGCCGTTCTGTTCTTCACTCCAGACGGCTTTGCCCAGGTACTCAAGGTTCACCTGGTGGCAAATGCCGGTACCGGGCGGCACAACGCTGAAACGGCTAAAGGCCTGTTGGCCCCAGCGTAGAAAAACATAGCGCTCGTGGTTGCGCTCCATTTCAAGACGAACGTTTTCCTCGAAGGCATCGTTGTCACCGAAATGGTCGACGGTCACCGAGTGGTCAATCACCAAATCGACCGGGGAAAGCGGGTTAACTTTCGCCACATCACCGCCGAGGCGCTTAACGGCCTCACGCATTGCGGCAAGATCGACCACCGCCGGTACGCCAGTGAAGTCCTGCATCAGTACCCTGGCAGGACGATAGGCAATTTCGCGGTCGGCGTGGGCCTGTTTCAGCCAGCCGGCCAGGGCATGAATATCTTCGCGGGTGACGGAGTCTTCATCCTGCCAGCGCAGCAGGTTCTCCAGTAAAACTTTTAGCGACTTAGGTAACCGGCTGATATCCCCCAGCTCTTTTGCGGCCAGCGGCAAGCTGTAGTAATGCCAGGTTTTATTTAGCGCCCGTAGAGTGTCCTTACTGGCTTCGCGTAGGGTTAACGACATAGCTCCTCCTTTATGACAGGGATAGCGAGTGCCCTGATTATTCGCAGGGTCACTATTAAAGATAACACAAACCTGCCGTAACGATTTGATAACAACCCAAATTGATAAATGAGGCGAAGGGAATAAACCGTGAATAAACAAACGCCCCAACGGAATGTCGGGGCGAGAGGCGAATCGGGAGGATTATTCGAAGCAGTAAGACAGCGGCGCTCAGCCACTCAACGAAGATTAATTCGCGAAGACACGCAGCACTTCTACCCAAAACAAGGCAGACAGCGTGAAAGCACCGATCCATGACCAATATTTCACGGCATTGTGATTATTCATAGAGTTAACTTAATGTGACTATATGCAACAAGACTGCTTAATTAAGCAATCACCAGAATGTATTGCTGTGTGTAATTATTAGTGAATAACAGGTTGCCCTGCGGCAAATAAAAAGCACGTTTAATTCCGCAGAAAAAATAAACAATTCAATAACGATTTTATTGTTTTTTGCTATCGTCTTCAGAAAACAAATCAATAAAGGCCTGCTGCTGTTTCGTCAGCGTCCAGCCTTCAGGTGGCGTGCTTCCCTCTTTCTTAACGTCTTTTCGTGGTTTGCCGCTGTTGCGGGCCACAACTTTAGGTGCAGGACCCCTATCCCGAGTAGACATAGCTACCCCCAAAAATGCCAGGCAACCAGCGCCACAACCAGCCAGAACAAGGCTGACACCAAAAACACCGCCATCCATGCCTTACGTTTCAGGGATGGATCCTGCTGCGATTCCTCACTGCCTGATGACATTGATAGCCTCATACAATCGACACCACTTATCGTAACGTTTCTAAACAATCGGTATAACTAATCGCCAGTTGGGATTAATCCTAAAGAAACTCTAGCTCAAAAGCCAGAAAAATTGCGCAATAAGCAGCAGAAAAGATTTAATCTTTTGACCTGAAATAAATAATCGAAACGCCAGGTTTGCGCAACCACGAATTATTTACTAGCTGTGTCTCTTAATTGCGACACAATAACCATTAGCAGGATGTGGCTTATTTACGGGGATGGGAATAGACGAAGAAATGCGTTTAATTCTTGTTTAATAATGACTCGGGTATCTTCGGATGTGCCGAAGATACCCTGGGGAATTATTTGGCGGGTAATTTTATATCTTTAAACATCGCTTCAATATCTTCGTTCGAGCGTAATGCCACGGCGGTATCCACCACGTCACGGGTTAAATGTGGCGCAAAACGCTGAATAAAATCATACATATAACTGCGCAGGAAAGTGCTGCGACGGAAACCTATTTTCGTCGTGCTGTGGCTAAATACGCCCTGGGCTTCGATACGGACTAAATCCGGGTCTGAAATCGGATCTACCGCCATGCTAGCAATGACCCCTACTCCGAGTCCCAGGCGAACATAGGTTTTAATCACATCGGCATCGGTGGCGGTAAAGACGATTCGCGGCGTTAACCCTGCGCGGTTAAAAGCAGTGTCCAACTCGGAACGGCCGGTAAAACCAAAGGTGTAGGTGACCAGCGGATACTGCGCCAACTCTTCGATGCTAACCGACTCTTTCGAAGCCAATGGGTGATCGGGCGTAACCACAATGGAGCGGTTCCAGTGGTAGCAAGGCAGCATCACCAGGTCATCGTAAAGATGAAGCGCTTCGGTGGCGATAGCAAAATCGGCATTGCCTTTGGAAACCGCCTCTGCAATCTGCGTCGGCGAGCCCTGATGCATATGCAGTGAAACCCGAGGATAACGCTCAATAAAGCCTTTAATCACGCCAGGCAGCGCATAACGGGCCTGTGTGTGGGTTGTCGCCACATAGAGCGAGCCTTTGTCAGGCCAGGTGTGTTCTCCGGCAACGGATTTGATGGCGTCGACTTTCGACAGCACTTCACGGGCGATACGGATAATTTCCTGCCCCGCTGGCGTAACCTGGGTCAGGTGTTTTCCGCTTCGGGCAAATATTTGTATTCCCAGTTCGTCTTCCAGCATACGAACTTGCTTACTGATCCCCGGCTGAGAGGTATAGAGCCCTTCCGCCGTAGAAGAGACATTAAGATTGTGGTTTACGACTTCAACGATATAACGCAGCTGCTGTAATTTCATAGCTTACCGTCCAGGGTCAAAGGCCCCGGCGCAATGGGCGGGGTTAAGACGCAGAAAAAACGAAAATTGACATTGCTTTACTCACTATATCAGTTATAGCTACTTTGTATAGATGGGATAAAAAGATAATAAACGAGTTATATAAGGCGCCATAAAAAAACCGGAGACAGGCTCCGGTTTTCACAGGTTCAGGCAGAATTATTTCTTACCAACGACCCATTTGCCGTCAACGAAGAAAGCTGACCAGCCGGTCGCTTTACCGTCTTTATCAGAAGCCACGTACTGCTGCTTCGTTTTACGACTAAAGCGAACGAACGCTTTATTCCCCTCTGGATCTTCCTGAGGAGCGTCGGCCAGATAGCGCAGCTTCTCCGGCAGGCGATCGCGGAAGCGATGCAGCTCTTCAACCAGCGGGGCGCGCGTTTCACGAGATTTCGGGAACGTGTTCGCGGCCAGGAAGACGCCAGCGGCGCCATCACGCAGCACGAAATACGCGTCAGACTTCTCACACGGCAACTCTGGCAGCGGCACCGGATCTTCCTTCGGTGGCGCTACTTCGCCGTTACGCAGGATCTTACGGGTATTTTTACACTCGTCATTAGTACAAGCCATGTACTTGCCAAAACGCCCCATTTTCAGGTGCATTTCGGAGCCACATTTCTCACACTCAACGATTGGGCCGTCATACCCCTTGATGCGGAATTCACCCTCTTCGATTTCGTAGCCGTCACAGGTCGGGTTATTGCCACACACGTGCAGCTTACGCTTCGGATCGATAAGGTAGCTGTCCATCGCCGTGCCGCACTTCTGGCAGCGACGCTTGGCACGCAGGGCGTTAGTTTCCGCATCGTCACCTTCCAGCACGTTAAGAACTTCGTTCTCCGGCACCAGGTTGATGGTGGTTTTGCAGCGCTCTTTCGGCGGTAACGCATAGCCAGAACAGCCGAGGAACACGCCGGTACTCGCGGTACGGATCCCCATTTTACGGCCGCAGGTTGGGCAGTCGATGCTGGTCAGAACCATCTGGTTCGGACGCATACCGCCTTCTTCCGGATCCTGCTCCGCTTTCTCAAGCTGGCCGCTAAAATCAGTGAAGAAGTTGTCCAGCACGCCTTTCCACTCGGCCTGGTTATTGGCCACCTGGTCAAGACTGTTTTCCATTTGCGCCGTGAAGTCGTAATTCATCAGCTCGCGGAAGTTCTCTTCCAGACGATCGGTAACAATTTCACCCATTTTTTCGGCGTAGAAACGGCGGTTCTCAACGCGCACGTAGCCACGATCCTGAATGGTTGAAATGATAGAGGCATAGGTAGACGGGCGGCCAATTCCGCGTTTTTCCAGCTCTTTCACCAGCGACGCTTCGCTGAAACGCGCAGGCGGCTTGGTAAAGTGCTGGGCTGGAAGCAGTTCAACCAGCGTCAAAGATTCGCCCGGATTCACCGCCGGTAAGGTGCGATCTTCATCCCCCTTGCGCAGCGCAGGCATCACTTTCGTCCAGCCATCAAAGCGCAGCGTGCGGCCACGCGCCTTCAGACGGTACTCACCGGCTTCCACCGTCAGCGTGGTGGAGTCGTATTTCGCTGGCGTCATCTGGCAGGCGACGAACTGGCGCCAGATCAGCTGATAAAGCTTCTGGGCATCCGCCTCCATGTCTTTTAAGGCTTCCGCCTGCACGGCCACGTCAGAAGGACGAATCGCTTCGTGCGCTTCCTGAGAGTTATCCTTGCTGGCGTATTGATTGGCATCCGCCGGCAGGTATTTCTTACCGAAGTTTTCTTCGATGTAGCCGCGTACCATTCTCACCGCGTCCTGGCTCAGGTTAGTAGAGTCAGTACGCATATAGGTAATGTGACCCGCTTCGTAAAGACGCTGCGCCATCATCATGGTTTTCTTCACGCCGAAGCCAAGGCGGGTGCTGGCAGCCTGCTGCA
This sequence comes from Cedecea sp. Ae19-4, assembly GCF_059801165.1. Classification (NCBI taxonomy): domain Bacteria; kingdom Pseudomonadati; phylum Pseudomonadota; class Gammaproteobacteria; order Enterobacterales; family Enterobacteriaceae; genus Cedecea; species Cedecea sp. Ae19-4. Next base: position 1,715,442 of record NZ_JBCHWG010000001.1, read on the forward strand.
GTGTGGAAGTGATGAACGGCGCCCCCGGTTTGCTGCTGGTCGGCTTGTCTTCACGATCCAGAACGGTGTAACGCGCTTTTTCAAGCAGGCTAACGGCCGCCATGGTCTGCTCGCGGTTAACCGGACGGAACGGTTTGTCTTTATGGTGACTCACCTGTACCGGCAGCGCATCGCCCTTCGGCGTCGACAGGTTGGCATCGATTTCCCAATACTCTTCCGGGACGAACGCTTTAATTTCGCGTTCACGCTCAACCACCAGGCGAACGGCCACGGACTGAACGCGCCCGGCAGACAGGCCACGCGCAATTTTTTTCCACAGCAGCGGAGACACCATATAGCCCACAACGCGGTCCATAAAACGGCGCGCCTGCTGGGCATTCACACGGTCAATATTCAGTTCACCGGGCTTTTCAAACGCCTGACGAATCGCATTCTTGGTGATTTCATTAAACACCACGCGGCTGTAGCGGGTGTCGTCGCCACCGATAACTTCCCGCAGGTGCCAGGCAATGGCTTCCCCTTCGCGGTCAAGGTCGGTTGCGAGATAGATGTGGTCTGCTTTTTCTGCCAGTGATTTCAGCTCGGAGACCACTTTCTCCTTGCCAGGCAGCACTTCGTAATGAGCATCCCAGTCATGCCAGGGATCGACACCCATACGGTTGACGAGCGCTCCGCGTTCATCCTTTTTGACCTTTTTGGCCCCTTTGGCGGCGGTAGAGTCAGCGCTCTTCTTGGTGGTTGATCCACTGGTCGGCAAATCACGGATATGACCGACGCTGGACTTCACCACGTAGTCGTTTCCGAGATATTTGTTGATCGTTTTGGCTTTTGCCGGGGACTCAACGATAACGAGAGCTTTACCCATTTTCACCTTTACCTATTTAATTCTTCCAGGAATACGTCGCAAATTTTCACCTTCCACTGGCGACGCGCTTTTTTATATTGCGGCAGCGTAGAAGGAGATCAACTCTTTTTTTCAATAACCTGCAACACCCACGGCTCACTCGTCGGGTATTGAAGGCCTAAAGTCTCAAACAAGTGGCATAGCACGACGGAAGTTTGGTCGAATGTCAAGCAATTCTGTTGCCAGATTTGCGAAAGCGTCACACTCTACCTGATAAAATATGTTACGCAACTTTATTAGCATGCAATACCGGATCCCGCCAGCACGGTTAACTTTTTTAAGGCCACAGGGTTTACAGGGAAAATTTGCCCTTTTCCCTCAAGCGGACGTAAACTAGCGCCAGTTTTTTAAGGAGAACATCATGCAAGAGACAACTCAGCCTATTGACCGCGAATCCCTCCTCGCAGAGGCGAACAAAATCATTCGTGAACATGAGGATTTCCTGCACGGAATGGAAGCCACCGGCGTGGAGCAAAAAAACGGCGTGCTGGTCTTTAGTGGAGAATACTTCCTGGACGAACAAGGTTTGCCCACGCCGAAGAGTACGGCGGTGTTTAATATGTTTAAACACCTGGCCCACGTCCTGTCAGAAAAGTATACGCTGCAGGGCTAAACGAAAAGCGAGGCTTAAACGCCTCGCTTTTTTGCTTTACAGCAGTGGTTTTTCACCACGCTGCCACCAGCGCAACAGCAGGCGATCTAAGCTATTCGCCGCGCTACCGGTGAAGCGGTCCATCATTTTTTTACGCTGCAAATAACGTACATTAATAGCGTCAAAATCTTTCATCATCCCCAGCAGCAGATCGTCGCTGGTCGCCACGTCATCAACCAGACCTTTTTCTTTCGCCTGGGTACCGTACCAGTGCTCGCCCGTAGCCACTGATTCAATATCAAGGCCCGGACGCATGCTGCTGACAAACTGTTTGAACAGGTGATGCGTTTCGTTGAGATCTTCCCTGAACTTCTCACGCCCCTGCTCAGTGTTCTCACCCAGCAGGGTCAGCGTGCGCTTGTACTGCCCCGCGGTGTGCAGCTCCACGTCGATGTCATTGCGCTTAAGCAGGCGATGGAAGTTAGGGATTTGCGCGACAACGCCAATCGAGCCGATGATCGAGAAGGGCGCGGCCACAATGCGCTGGGCCACACACGCCATCATATAGCCGCCGCTGGCCGCCACTTTATCCACCGCAATGGTTAAAGGCACGGCTTTGTCCCGCAAGCGCTGGAGCTGTGATGCCGCTAGCCCGTAGCCATGAACCACTCCGCCAGGGCTTTCCAGGCGCAGCAAAACTTCATCCTTGGGTTTAACTACCGATAGCACGGCGGTAATTTCTTCACGGAGCGAGCTGACCTCGTGGGCATCCATGCTGCCTTTAAAGTCGAGGACGTAAAGCGTCGGCTTGCCTGAACTGGCCTTTTCGCCACGTTTAGCCCGCGCCTTTGCCTGCTTCGCTTCGAGCTTAAGCTTTTTCTTTTCTTCTTTAAGCCACAGCTTCTGCTGATGCGGGTCGAGCATAGCGACCTGCATCTCCTGCTGTACATCCTGATACTGCTCGCTCAGATTCGTCAGCCTTAGTTCACCCCGGCCCTGTTTCTTACGTTGCGCAACGTTCACCAGGATAAGTGCAATGGCACCAATTGCCACCACGATGGTCACCGCTTTAGCCAAAAAAAGTCCATAGTCAGCAATCAGATCCACATTTACCGCCTTTATCACCAAGCATTGTTAATCTCAGCAGTGTACCCGAGCAGGCACACGTTCGTCTGTAAGTAACTATAAAGGCAGCATGAGGGCATCCTTAAAAGATTTGGCTCGGGGAAATTTTTGCAAAATGTTAATCCTTAGCATTGTCTCCGGCTGACTGATTGAAATACGCCCGTCTTTAAGGCATAAAGCCAGGTAACTTAACGAGAAATAAGACGTGAGCATATTGCATCACGCGAGGAGTAAAGCCGTGCACTATCAGCCGCAAGATAATTTACTGAAAAATCGCATTATTTTAGTGACCGGTGCCAGCGATGGCATCGGCCGTGTCGCCGCACTCACCTACGCTCGCTTTGGTGCCTCGGTCATTTTACTGGGGCGCAATGAGCAAAAGCTCCGCGCCGTCGCCGGTGAGATCCAGTCTCACGGTTTGCTCCCCGCGCACTGGTTCACGCTCGACCTGGCTACCGCCACCTCTGCAGATTGCCATGCGCTGGCAAACAAGCTCGCCACACTGGTCCCTCGCCTGGATGGCGTTCTGCATAATGCCGGTATTCTTGGCGATGTCGTGTCGATGGACAAGCAGGATCCCAACACCTGGCAGGCCGTCATGCAGGTGAACGTCAATGCGACCTTTTTCCTGACTCAGGCTTTGCTTCCTTTATTACTTAAATCCGAATCTGGCTCTCTGGTGTTCACCACCTCAAGCGTGGGTCGCCAGGGCCGCGCTGGCTGGGGCGCTTACGCCGCCTCGAAGTTTGCGACGGAAGGCATGATGCAGGTGCTGGCGGAGGAGTATAAGCAGCACAACCTGCGCGTAAACTGCATCAACCCAGGCGGTACTCGCACCGCAATGCGCGCCAGCGCCTTCCCCACGGAAGATCCGGCTAAACTGAAAACGCCCCGGGATTTAATGCCGCTTTATCTCTGGCTGATGGGCGACGACAGCCGCCGTAAGACCGGCATGAGTTTTGATGCCCAGCCTAACCGTAAACCGGGGATTTCAGAATGAGCGAAGAGCTTTATCAGCAGCGCCAACAGCGCCAGAAAGAAAAGGTTGATGCGCGCATTGCAGAAGCCCAGCAGGAGCGCGGGATCCTGATAGTCTTCACCGGCAACGGGAAAGGTAAAACAACCGCCGCATTCGGCACCGCTACCCGCGCCGTAGGCCACGGCAAAAAAGTCGGCGTCATTCAGTTTATCAAGGGCCAGTGGCCGAACGGCGAACGTAATCTGCTGGAGCCACACGGGGTTGAGTTTCAGGTGATGGCGACAGGCTTTACCTGGGAAACGCAAAACCGGGAAACGGATACCGCCGCCTGTCTTGCGGTGTGGGAGCACGGCAAACGGATGCTGGCAGACGCCAGGCTGGATATGGTGATCCTCGACGAGCTGACCTACATGGTGGCCTATGATTATCTGCCGCTGGAAGACATCTTAATCGCGCTGGCTAACCGCCCGGCGAATCAGACAGTGATTGTGACTGGCCGCGGGTGCCACCGCGATATTCTGGACATGGCCGACACGGTGAGCGAACTCCGCCCGGTTAAGCATGCGTTTGACGCCGGGGTGAAGGCGCAGATGGGTATTGATTACTAATAAAAAAACCCCTCAAAAGAGGGGTTAAGATTTAGCTGCCGCTGCCGTTATTACGGCTGCTGCTGGCGCGGCGGTTGCCGCCGGTCACTTGGGTGTGACGCTTCACGGCACGACGAATCTGGTTCGCTTTCATGCGGCGGCGATCTTTTTCTACCGCCACTTTACTGCTGGTTTCTTCCGGCAGTTCCACCAGCGTACGCAGGTAGTTTGTCTGCGCCAGGTCAAGCTCGGTATAGCCCCCGCGCGGAAGGCCTTTCGGTAGCTTAATGTCACCGTAACGCACGCGAATAAGGCGGCTCACCTGAACACCGACAGCTTCCCACAGGCGACGAACCTCACGGTTACGGCCTTCGGTCAGGGTCACGTTATACCACTGGTTAATGCCTTCCCCGCCGGTGAACTTGATGGTTTTGAACGCCGCCGGGCCATCTTCAAGCTGTACGCCACGAGACAGTTGTCTTACTTTGTCGTCATCCACCTGGCCAAACACGCGTACGGAGTATTCACGCTCCACTTCACGGCTTGGGTGCATCAGGCGATTTGCCAGCTCCCCGTCGGTGGTGAACAGCAGTAAACCACAGGTATTCACGTCCAGACGCCCAACGGCAATCCAACGTGCACCGCGCAGCTTTGGTAAACGGTCAAAAACGGTTGGGCGCCCTTCCGGGTCGCTGCGGGTACAGAGCTCACCTTCCGGCTTGTAATAGGCCAGCACGCGGCAGATCTGTTCCGCTGATTCACGGATGGAGATCAAATGACCATCGATGCGGATTTTAAGCGACTGGGTAATTTCAACGCGATCGCCCAGCGTGGCAATTTTACCGTCAACGCTTACGCGGCCTGCAGAGATAATGGTTTCAATCTCACGACGGGAACCATGGCCAGCGCGAGCCAGCACTTTTTGTAACTTTTCGCTCATTGAGCTTCCTCGGGTGTCGCCTTCACAGGCGTCTCAGATACTTTGAAATCAAAAGGCATGGGCCTGATGAAGTATAAATACGAATTTGAATGGCTGCCCGGCAATGCAGGAAAACCGCTGACAGCATCGTGGCCGCACATACTACACGAATTTTAACGTAAATGGAGTGAAAACCCGTTTCCAGATTTGCTCACCGCTGGCTCTGAGTATCCAGCAGTGCAGCTTGCTCGCCGGAAGCACAATTGCGCGGAGTAGCCACATTTTTATTTCCTCTGGCGGCCTCACTGCCTCCCAGAAAAACAGGAATTCCGCTCTTCAGCCAGCGGTGATACTGTGCCTGTTGGTTAGCATCCAGCGCCTTATCGGCCCAAATCATAATGTGGTCCGCATGAATACGGCTAAGATCCGGGCAGGGAATGCCGCGGTCAAGGACCTCAACGCAAAAACCGTCGCTGGCAAAACGGATCCCTTCCAGCCAAAGCTCGACGGGATCTTTTAGCGAAAGTGCCAGAATAAACAGACTGCCGCCGGGCCGCTTGCGCCCGCTGGCCAGGACGAACGTCGCATATTCAATCAGCGCCGTATCAAGCAATGCGCTATTCATCGCCTGTTCCTGCTGTGCATCAGCGTTAAGCCATAGTCTCAGCGGGCGGATAACCTCATCAATAAAAATAGCGGGCGGGACTTCGCGGCCATAGCGCCAGATAAGCGCCCTCAACTTCGCCGGCTGCATCGCCTCACACTGCGCCAGCAGGGCTTCCTGAACGTCGAGCCATCTGAAAGGCGGAGACATTTTCTCGCCTTTCAGCAGCGCCAGCATATCCGACAGAGCCACCCCTTTCTCAAGCCAGCCGACAATCGCGGCGACCTGCGAACAGTGGGTAAAATCAAAAAAACGGTGCCCGTTCTCATCCACCTGCGGCTTGATCAACCCATAACGCTGCCAGCTACGAATATTGGCGGGCGTCACGCCGCATTGAGAAGCCAGAACATCAATGTTAAATCGGGCCATAGCGATTTCCTTACAGGAAAGGTTTAACGTCCCCGACGCCCTCGCGCATAACAACCGGCGCGTCTTCAGTCAGATCGATAACCGTGGTGGGCTGCTGCCCCAGATAGCCGCCGTGGATAACCAGATCCACCACTTTCTCGAGGCGATCTTTGATCTCTTCAGGATCGGACTCGGTAAACTCGCTACCCGGTAGCATCAGCGAAGTCGACAGCATCGGCTCATTCAGCACTTCAAGGAGCGCCAGCGCAATCGGATTTGACGGCACGCGCAAACCGATAGTTTTACGTTTTTCCTGCAGCAGGCGACGGGGAACCTCTTTGGTGCCCTTCAGGATAAAGGTGTAATTCCCCGGCGTGTTGTTTTTAATCAGACGGAATGCCACGTTGTCGACGAAGGCGTATGTCGACAGCTCCGACAGATCCCGACACATCAGGGTAAAGTTGTGGCCGTCAGGGAGCTGACGAATGCGGCAAATGCGCTCCATGGCGCCCTTATCTTCAATCTTGCAGCCCAGCGCATAGCCGGAATCGGTAGGGTAAACAATGACCCCGCCTTTACGAATAATATCGACGGCCTGATTAATCAGGCGCGGCTGCGGGTTATCCGGGTGGATATAAAAAAACTGACTCATACTGCCCTCTCTTTAGCGATGCGGCTCTGCTCCCAGTGCTGCCAGACGGGCTCAACGCCCGCCGGTAGCCACAGCTTACGGCCCAGTTCAATCCACGCGCAGGGTAGATGAAAATCAGACCCCTGCGACGCCAGCAGATTAAACTGCTTAGCGTAGCTCGCAAGCTGTGTACGTTCGTTGGGAGCCTGCTGGCACTGCGCAACTTCCATGGCATCGCCACCGTGTTCGGCAAAGTGCGCCAGCAGTCGTTTTAGCCATTTTGCGGTCAGGCCGTAGCGCCCTGGATGCGCCAGCACCGCCTGCCCGCCAGAATGATGAATCACATCAATAGCTTGTTCTATTGTACACCACTGGGGCGGAACGTATCCGGTTTTCCCCTTAGCCAGATACTTTTTGAAAACATCGCCCATATTGCTGGCTTTGCCCTGCTCGACCAGAAAACGAGCGAAATGCCCGCGGGTAATTGCCCCGCTGCCTGCGTGACGCATTGCCCCTTCCAGCGCACCGGGAATACGCGCTTTATCCAGACGTTCGGCAATCATTACGGCGCGCTGGCTGCGGCGTTCACTTTGCTGTTCAAGAAAAAGCTTCAGCGCCGGGTGCTGTTCATCAATACCCAGGCCAACGATATGGATTTCGTGATTTTCCCAGACGGTGGAGATTTCAACGCCGCTAATTAACTGTAGCGGTAAATTCAGGCGCTGGATTTCAGCCCTTGCGGCAGGCAGACCCGCCACGGTGTCATGATCGGTAATGGCAAGTACCGTGACGCGCATATCTACGGCGCGATTAACCAAAGCTTCAGGAGACAACAGGCCGTCCGAGGCGGTAGTGTGGCTGTGTAAATCGTGGATCGTGGCCAGGGTGGGCTCGCTCAAAATGGCTCCAGAATGGATAAACAGAAATTTAGCGGCCCATGATAACGATAATCGGCTATTTTAAAAAATCAGTATTGACAATACAGCCGCGAACCAGTTTACTAGTACGCAAGTTCACATGACGAGGTATCTGAAATGAAAGCGATGAATTCCCTGCACGGTTGGTGGCGTACTCCCTGAACTCGGGCGGTGCGATCGCGTACGCTGTTTAACAGCACAGATACCAGGCCCGCCAACGATGCGGGCTTTTTTTTGAACAAAATTTGAGAACTAAAATGAAAACACAAAAACCGGCACTTGAACTCCTGAGCAGCGAAGCTGCCTACCGTGAAAACCCAACGGCCCTTTTCCACCAGCTGTGCGGTCCGCGCCCTGCGACGCTGCTGCTGGAGTCCGCAGACATCGACAGCAAAGACGACTTAAAAAGCCTGCTGCTGGTCGATAGCGCCATGCGCATTACGGCCTTAGGTGACACCGTCACCTTACAGGCCTTGTCTGCTAACGGCGCTTCCCTGCTGCCTCTGCTGGATGCCGCCCTGCCGGCTGGTGTCGAAAACGAGCACTTCCCGGATGGCCGCACCCTTCGCTTCCCAACGGTCAGCACGTTATTAGATGAAGACGCGCGCCTGTGCTCGCTGTCGGTCTTTGACGCATTCCGCATTATGCAGGAACTGGTGAGCGTGCCCGCAGATGAACGCCATGCGATGTTCTTCGGCGGTCTGTTTGCCTACGACCTGGTGGCCGGTTTTGAGGACCTGCCGCAGCTTAAACAGGACAACCGCTGCCCGGACTACTGCTTCTACCTGGCCGAAACCTTATTGACCATCGATCATCAGAAAAAACAAACCCGCATTCAGGCCAGCCTCTTTACGCCTTCCGTGAGCGAAAAACAGCGTCTGCATAAACGCACCGAACAGCTGCGCCAGCAAATCAGTGAAGAGCCTGCAGCCCTGCCGGTGCAGAAAGTTGAGCACATGAGCTGCGATGTCAATCAGAGCGACGAAGAGTTCGGGGCGGTTGTTCGCCAGATGCAAAAAGCCATTCGCATCGGTGAAATTTTCCAGGTTGTGCCGTCCCGCCGCTTCTCGCTGCCTTGCCCGTCACCGCTGGCGGCTTATCAGACGCTGAAGAAGAGCAACCCTAGCCCGTACATGTTCTTTATGCAGGACAACGATTTCACACTGTTCGGCGCTTCCCCGGAAAGCTCGCTCAAATACGATGCGACGAATCGCCAGATTGAGATCTACCCGATTGCCGGCACCCGCCCTCGTGGCCGCCGCGCCGACGGATCGCTGGATCGAGACCTGGACAGCCGCATCGAGCTGGAAATGCGTACCGACCATAAAGAACTCTCAGAACACCTGATGCTGGTTGACCTGGCGCGGAACGATCTTGCCCGCATTTGTACGCCGGGCAGCCGCTACGTGGCGGATTTAACCAAAGTCGACCGCTACTCCTTCGTGATGCATCTGGTTTCCCGTGTTGTCGGCGAGCTGCGTCACGACCTGGACGTGCTGCACGCCTACCGCGCCTGTATGAATATGGGCACCCTGAGCGGCGCGCCGAAAGTACGTGCGATGCAGCTGATTGCCGGGGCCGAAGGCGTTCGTCGCGGCAGCTACGGCGGCGCGGTGGGTTACTTCACCGCCCACGGCGACCTCGATACCTGCATCGTCATCCGCTCAGCCTACGTCGAAGACGGCATAGCCACCGTGCAGGCCGGCGCTGGCGTTGTCCTTGATTCAGACCCGCAGTCCGAAGCCGACGAAACCCGCAACAAAGCCCGCGCTGTTTTGCGCGCCATTGCTACCGCGCATCACGCCCAGGAGATTTTCTAATGGCTGACATTCTGCTGCTCGATAATATCGACTCATTCACCTATAACCTGGCGGACCAGCTGCGCGCGAACGGCCACAACGTGGTGATTTACCGTAACCACGTCCCGGCACAAACGCTGATCGAACGCCTGGCCACCATGGATAACCCGGTGCTGATGCTGTCCCCTGGGCCAGGTGCCCCAAGCGAAGCGGGCTGCATGCCGGAATTACTGACACGAATGCGCGGTAAACTGCCAATTATTGGCATTTGCCTCGGCCACCAGGCCATTGTGGAGGCTTACGGCGGCTACGTCGGCCAGGCGGGCGAAATCCTGCACGGCAAAGCCTCCTCTATCTCCCATGACGGCGAAGCGATGTTTGCCGGGCTGCCTAACCCGCTGCCGGTGGCGCGCTATCACTCCCTGGTGGGCAGCAACATCCCTGCCGGCCTGACCATCAACGCGCATTTCGACGGCATGGTGATGGCGGTTCGCCACGAGGCTGACCGGGTTGTGGGCTTCCAGTTCCACCCGGAATCCATTCTCACCAGCCACGGCGCTCGCCTGCTGGAGCAGACCCTCGACTGGGCGCTGCAGAAGCTGAAGCAGGCCAATACGCTGCAGCCGATCCTCGACAAGCTTTATCAGGCGCAAACCCTGAGCCGCGAAGAGAGCCACCAGCTGTTTTCCGCCATCGTTCGCGGTGAGCTGAAGCCAGAACAGCTGGCGGCCGCGCTGGTCAGCATGAAGGTGCGCGGTGAACACCCGAACGAAATTGCCGGCGCCGCATCTGCCCTGCTTGAGCACGCCGCGCCGTTCCCAAGCCCGAGCTACGAGTTTGCCGATATCGTCGGCACCGGCGGCGACGGCAGCAACAGCATTAACATCTCCACCGCCAGCGCCTTTGTTGCCGCCGCGGTCGGGCTAAAGGTCGCCAAACACGGCAACCGCAGCGTTTCCAGCCGTTCGGGTTCCTCCGATCTGCTGGCAGCGTTTGGCATCAACCTGGAAATGAACGCGGATGCTTCCCGTAAAGCGCTGGACGAGCTGGGCGTTTGCTTCCTGTTTGCGCCTAAGTACCACACCGGTTTCCGCCACGCGATGCCGGTTCGCCAGCAGTTGAAAACGCGCACCCTGTTCAATGTTTTGGGGCCACTGATTAACCCGGCGCATCCGCCGCTGGCGCTGATCGGCGTCTACAGCCCGGAACTGGTGCTGCCGATTGCTGAAACCCTGCGCGTCCTCGGCTATAAACGCGCAGCTGTGGTTCACAGCGGCGGCATGGATGAAGTGTCGCTCCATGCGCCGACGCTGGTCGCCGAACTGAATCAGGGTGAAATCAAAAGCTACCAGCTGACCGCCGCCGATTTCGACCTTCCGGCCTATCACCAGGAAGCACTGGCGGGCGGCACGCCGGAAGAAAACCGTGACATTCTGACTCGCCTGCTACAAGGTAAAGGTGAGACCGCGCACGAGTCTGCCGTCGCGGCTAACGTTGCGATGCTGATGCGATTGCACGGCCATGAAGACTTGAAGGCTAACGCCAAAAAAGTGCTGGATGTATTGCGCAGCGGGGCCGCATATGACCGCGTCACCGCGCTCGCAGGAAGAGGATAAGGGAATGCAGGAGACCGTTTTAAACCGTATCGTGGCTGACAAAGCGCTGTGGGTCGAAGCCCGCAAACAGCAGCAGCCACTGGCGAGCTTCCAGAATGAGATTGTGCCCGCCACGCGGAACTTCTATGACGCGCTGCAGGGGGCCCGCACCGTCTTTATTCTTGAATGCAAAAAGGCATCCCCGTCCAAAGGGACGATCCGCGATGACTTCGACCCGGCTCATATCGCCGGTGTTTATAAGCATTATGCCTCTGCCGTGTCGGTGCTGACCGACGAGAAATACTTCCAGGGCAGCTTCGATTTTCTGCCGATCGTCAGCGGCATTGTCAGCCAGCCGGTGCTGTGCAAAGACTTTATTATCGACGCCTACCAGATTCATCTGGCGCGCTTTTACCAGGCGGACGCCTGCCTGCTGATGCTCTCGGTGCTGGACGATGAACAGTATCGCCAACTGGCCGCCGTGGCCCACAGCCTGAACATGGGCGTGCTGACCGAAGTTAGCAACGAAGAAGAGCTGGAGCGCGCCATCGCGCTCGGGGCCAAAGTGGTCGGCATCAACAACCGCGACCTGCGCGATCTGTCCATTGACCTGGACCGCACTCGCCAGCTGGCCCCGCGTCTGACCCACGGCGTCACGGTAATTAGCGAATCGGGCATTAATCATTACGCTCAGGTTCGTGAACTCAGCCACTTCGCCAACGGATTCCTGATTGGCTCCGCGCTGATGAGCGAGGATGACCTGAACGCCGCGGTACGCCGCGTGTTGCTGGGTGAAAACAAAGTTTGCGGCCTGACGCGGGGGGAAGATGCTCGTGCGGCTCAGGAAGCCGGAGCTATTTACGGTGGCCTGATCTTCGTCCCGACTTCGCCGCGTTTTGTCAGCGATGAGAAAGCCGCTGCAGTCATTGCCTCCGCCCCGCTTCGTTACGTGGGTGTATTCAGAAATACGCCGATAACAGAAGTTGTGCAGAAAGTAGAGACGTTCTCACTGAGCGCAGTTCAGCTTCACGGCGCTGAAACCCAGGCATACATTACTGAGCTGCGAGCGCTGCTGCCGGAGAAAACACAAATCTGGAAAGCGTTGAGCGTAGCCGACACGCTTCCTGAGCGGAATCTGCAGCACGTTGACAAATACGTGTTCGATAACGGCCAGGGCGGCACCGGGCAAAGCTTTGACTGGCGACTGTTAGCCGGACAAAAGCTGGACAACGTGATTCTGGCGGGCGGCCTCGGAGCGGATAACTGCGTGGAAGCGGCTAAAGCCGGCTGCGCGGGACTGGATTTCAACTCTGGCGTGGAAAGTGCGCCAGGAATAAAAGATGCTAACAAGCTGGCTGCGGTCTTCCGGACCCTGCGGGCTTACTAAGGAAGAGATACCATGACTTTACTGAACCCTTATTTTGGTGAATTTGGCGGGATGTACGTGCCGCAGATCCTGATGCCTGCTTTGCGCCAGCTCGAAGAAGCTTTTGTGGCGGCGCAAAGTGACGCTGAGTTTCAGGCGGAGTTTACCGATCTGCTGAAGAACTACGCGGGCCGTCCAACGGCGCTGACTAAATGCAAAAATCTTACCGCAGGCACCAACACCACGCTGTACCTCAAGCGTGAAGATCTGCTTCACGGCGGCGCGCACAAAACTAACCAGGTGCTGGGCCAGGCGCTGCTTGCCAAGCGTATGGGCAAAACCGAAATCATCGCCGAAACCGGCGCGGGTCAGCACGGCGTAGCTTCTGCCCTCGCCAGCGCCCTGCTCGGCCTGAAATGCCGTATTTATATGGGAGCCAAAGACGTCGAGCGCCAGTCGCCAAACGTCTTCCGTATGCGCCTGATGGGGGCCGAAGTCATTCCGGTGCACAGCGGCTCATCCACCCTGAAAGATGCCTGTAACGAGGCGCTGCGCGACTGGTCTGCAAGCTATGAAACCGCGCACTACATGCTCGGCACCGCCGCAGGTCCGCACCCGTTCCCGACCATCGTGCGTGAATTCCAGCGCATGATCGGCGAAGAAACCAAAGCGCAGATTCTGGAAAAAGAAGGTCGCCTGCCTGACGCGGTAATCGCCTGCGTGGGCGGTGGTTCCAACGCCATCGGCATGTTTGCGGACTTTATCGATGAAACCAGCGTGGGCCTGATTGGCGTTGAGCCAGCCGGGCACGGGATCGAAACCGGCGAACACGGGGCGCCGCTGAAACATGGCCGCGTGGGGATCTACTTCGGTATGAAGTCGCCAATGATGCAAACCGACGAAGGGCAAATCGAAGAGTCTTACTCTATTTCTGCCGGGCTGGACTTCCCATCCGTAGGGCCGCAGCACGCGTACCTGAACAGCACCGGCCGCGCCGATTACGTCTCCATTACCGATGACGAAGCGCTGGATGCCTTTAAAGCACTGTGCCGCAGCGAAGGGATTATTCCTGCGCTGGAGTCCTCCCACGCCCTCGCCCATGCGTTGAAAATGATGCGCGAGAACCCTGAAAAAGAGCAGCTGTTGGTAGTGAACCTCTCTGGCCGCGGCGACAAAGACATCTTCACCGTCCACGATATTCTGAAAGCACGAGGGGAAATGTAATGGAACGTTATCATCATCTGTTTGAACAGCTGCAGGCCCGCAAGGAAGGCGCATTCGTTCCCTTTGTGACGCTGGGCGACCCGAACCCTGAGCTTTCGCTGAAAATTATTGATGCACTGGTTGAAGGCGGCGCGGACGCGCTCGAGCTGGGCATTCCGTTCTCCGATCCGCTGGCGGATGGCCCAACCATCCAGGGCGCGGCGCTGCGGGCTTTCGCCTCTGACGTGACGCCAACCCAGTGCTTTGAAATGCTGGCGACGATCCGCCAAAAATACCCGGAGATCCCGATTGGTCTGCTGATGTATGCCAACCTGGTCTTTAACCGTGGCATCGACGAATTTTATGCGCTGTGCGCCAAAGTGGGCGTGGATTCTGTGTTGGTTGCCGACGTGCCGGTGGAAGAGTCCGCTGAATTCCGCCATGCCGCAATGCGCCACAACGTCGCGCCTATTTTCATCTGCCCGCCAAACGCCGACGAAACGCTGCTGCGCGAAATTTCGGCTCATGGCCGGGGTTACACTTACCTGCTTTCCCGTGCAGGCGTTACCGGCACCGAAACGCGCGCTCAGCTTCCGCTGCATCATTTAATTGAGAAACTGGGTGAGTATCAGGCCGCGCCGCCTCTGCAAGGCTTTGGTATTTCCGAACCGTCTCAGGTACGCGATGCCATTGCCGCCGGTGCTGCAGGCGCGATTTCAGGCTCTGCGGTGGTGAAAATCATCGAAAAGAACCTGGCACAGCCTGAAGTAATGCTCAGCGAACTGAAACAGTTCGTGCAGAACATGAAAGCCGCCACGCGCGGGTAAGTAGAATGTAAGGGGTACGCCAGAAGTATCTTAAATATCAGGCATAGTGGTTTTATATAATTATTGATTACTCATTATTTTCAATATGATGGCCGCTATGCCTGCGCCTTTCTCCAGACCATTTTCATCCTCCCCGCCTTCTTTTAGCGGCTGACAGCAAAAACCGCATGCATTGCGACTTTACTCTTTGTATTTTATCGCCTCTGGGAAACGAGGATCGCAGGAAGACGACCCTAAAGCAGTCACCCCTCTTTTGTCGGGTTGGCACTCACACCAAAAAATTTGGAGCGGAAAGCACGTTCTGACGCTGGCGACAGTCAGCGATAAGAATAAAAACATTTTGCTATGCATACACAGGATCGCACATCGTGCCTGACACCACTCTTTTCTCGCAGATTTCCAGAACCACAACCGGCTTTGCTTTCGTATTATTCTCTTTCACGCTCGGCTTACCTAAGGCATTTGCCCAGGCACTCCCCCGCATAGTCGTGCCCGTTCATGCCAAACTGATGGCCAACGATGGCCTGCGTTATAGCGTGACGCTGACCATTGGCGGTAAACCGGTGGAAACCATGCTCGATACCGGTTCGGTCGGCCTCCGCGTGATGCCGGGCGTACTCAACGTCGACAATGTAGAGCGGCTCAACAAGCCTGAACACGTGCAATATTCCAGCGGCGTGCAGCTGGATGGTGAGCTTGTCAGGACGCAGGTCGGGTTTGAGGGCGTGAACATACCAACCGTCATTCAGCTGGTTGAATCCGCCCAGTGCAATGCCATCCGGCCACATTGCATTGCCTCCAAAGCGACTATCGATCAATTTCGTATGGGCGGCGACCCCGTTAGCGCTGGCTACAAAGCTATTCTTGGGATCGGCATGACCCGTAACAATGCGCCTAATCCCCTGTTAGCACTGGGTGAGCGCTGGATAGTGATTCTCCCTCGCCCGCACGACAGCGAGCCCGGTAAGCTGATTATTAACCCGCTGAATGCCGAAACCAGCGGGTTCAGACAAATCGCATTATCGGCTCAGCCGCCAAAACCGGGGGATACACATCACTACTGGAAAGATAGCGAGATCGATGGCTGCCTGGAACGGCTTGATACCGGGGAAAAAGTCTGCGGGAAAAACATCATTGATAGCGGCTCCGAAGGCTTTATTTACTTCAGCGCCGATCCGCAGGCACAGGACAAATGGCCAGAGGGCACGCCCGTGCATTACACGCTCAGGCTGGCCGATGGCAGCCTGTTTGGCCAGCACTTTAAGGTCACTAACGACGGCGGACGCTACATCCATCACATCGTCAATCTGACCAAACACAGCCTGAACACCATCAACGGCGGGATTATCACCTATTTTGATAACTCTGTTTTATACGATCAAACTGCCGGAACGATTGGATTAAAGGCACGGCATTGGTACCGGGAGTGATAGCCATTAATCCCTTCCGGGAGGAATAAACCTCACCGGGCTGGCCCGTTGAAGGCCAGCCCGATCACAGCCTTTAGAAGCGGTAGCCCGCAGAGAACATAAACACCCACGGGTCGATGCGCGTCTTGATGCTCTGCTGGTCTTCCCCGGCTTTAAATTTCACCGTGGTGTCGATGTCCATATACCAGACGGACATGTTCAGCAGCCAGTCTTCGTTCACCAGATAATCCAGCCCGACCTGACCCGCAGCGCCCCACGAATCTTTCACTTTCAGATCGCTCAGGCCCGCGCTTTTGCCGGTGTCGTTGAAGCTTGCATCAAAGAAAGTGGTGTAGTTTACCCCGACGCCCACGTAAGGCCGCACTTTGCTACCCGCATCGCCAAAGTACCACTGCGCCATCAGCGTAGGTGGCAGCTGGTGCACGGTGGCAAGATCACCGGTTGGCCCAAGCCCGACCTTGTGACGAAACGGCGTCGCCGCCAGCAGCTCAATCCCGATGTTATCGGTGACCATATAGTCGAAGGTCAGCCCCAGCTGCGTATTGTTATCAACTTTAAAGCCGCCCATTTTGAGCACGTCATCCGAGCCCGCGGTGGGTCGAACCGTCGCGGTCCCCGCGCGCATAAAGAATTCTCCCGCCTGATGCGCCGACGCCGCACCGGACAGACATCCCATCGCCAGTAATGCCAGTGTGAGTTTTTTCATAGCCCTTCCCTTGTTATGGTTTTTAACAGCGGGCTGAATATACTCAGAAAGAAGTACAAAGTGATCTAACACCGATCACACTTTATCCTCTAATTTAACATTCAATGATCTGGATTAATTTTTGGTAGCGCAGTGAAAAACAACAAACCTAAACCAGATCAACTTTGTTAATAATCACATCCTGAAAATTCTTCCCCATCCACCCCTTGTAAAAACCCCTGACCTGGCTAATTTGGGTGTTCTCCTCAACCGTTGAAACGTGAAATCAGAAGTTGCAGGTGCAAGATGAGCGATAACCCTTGTATGACTTGTGGTGCCTGTTGTGCTTACTTTCGTGTCTCTTTCTACTGGGCTGAAGCCGACGACGCCGGCGGCCTGGTCCCTTCGCATTTAACCGAGCCGGTTACCCCTTTTCTGCGCTGCATGAGCGGCACTAACCAGCGCAACAGCCGCTGCGTAGCGCTGGAGGGCGAGCCAGGTCAGCGGGTCAGATGCAGCATTTATGAAAATCGTCCTTCGCCGTGCCGCGAGTTTGCGATGTCCGGGGAAGACGGCGTCACCAACGATGCCTGCAACCGGGCACGAGCCCGCTACGGCCTGGTGCCCCTGTACGGAACTGACGCTATTCAACCGCTTATAGAAAGTCTTTGTGGTGCCACGGCAGCTTCATCCAGGGTACAATTGCCCCCAGATTGATAACCGCTAGCAACATCAAGGAGAGTGCATGTCTATCACGGCAGGTTCCGTATACCGTGACACGGGGAATTTTTTGCGTAATCAGTTTGTTACCATATTGCTGATTGCGTTACTTTGCGCCTTAATTTCGGTGATTATTGGCCGCGCGTTCTCGCCCAGCGAAGAACAAATGGCGATTCTGAGTGAGGGAGATAACCTGGCGGGCAGCGTCGGGCTGTTTGATTTAGTGCAGAATATGTCGCTGGAACAGCAGCAAGTGTTACTGAAAGCGTCTGCGGCCTCCACGTTTTCGGGCCTGATTGGCAACGCTATTCTGGCGGCCAGCATGATGGTGCTGATGCAAATCGTTTCTGCAGGCCAGCGCGTAAGCGCCCTGCGCGCGATTGGTGCCTCTGCGCCCGTGCTGCCAAAAATGTTCATTCTGATCTTCCTGACCACGTTGCTGGTGCAAATCGGGATCATGCTTGTGGTTGTGCCCGGCGTGCTGCTGGCTATCCTGCTTTCGCTTGCGCCAGTGATGCTGGTACAGGATAAAATCGGGATTTTCCGCTCTATGCGCAGCAGCCTGCGCCTGGTGTGGGCCAACATGCGCCTTGTTGCCCCTGCGGTCGTCGGCTGGCTGGCGGCCAAAACGGCGTTACTGCTGCTGGCATCCAGCTTTGCCGCGCTGTCGCCGGAAGCCGGGGCCGTGATTGCGAATACCATAAGCAACCTGATTTCAGCCGTGCTGCTGATCTACTTATTCCGCCTGTACATGTTGATACGTCAATAACCTTCCCCGACTCCTGACCGCGCGTTATAGTCAGGAGTCACCTCTTTACGGAACAGATTATGAAGCAGTTTCTCGACTTCCTGCCCCTGATTGTCTTCTTTGCTTTTTATAAGATGTACGACATTTTTGTCGGCACCTGGGCGCTGATCATCGCCACCGCCCTCGCCCTGGTTTATAGCTGGGTCAAGTACCGCAAGGTGGAAAAGACCACGCTGGTCACCTTCGTGATGGTTGCCGTCTTTGGCGGCCTGACCATTTACTTCCACAACGCGGAATTCATTAAGTGGAAAGTCACGCTGATTTACGGCCTGTTCGCGGCGGCGCTGCTGGTGATGCAGTTCGGCATGAACAAGCTGCTGATTCAGAGCATGCTGGGCAAAGAAATCACTTTACCAACCGAGGTGTGGACTCGCCTGAATATCGCCTGGGCGCTGTTCTTCATCGCCTGTGGTTTATTGAATATTTACGTGGCGTTCTGGCTCCCGGAAAGCATCTGGATTAACTTTAAAGTGTTCGGGCTGACCGCCATCACGCTGGTCTTTACCCTGCTGAGCGGCGTCTACATCTACCGTCATATGCCAAAGGAAGAGCAGTAATGCCGAACGAATTACCGCAAGGTGAATTAGTGCTGCGCACCCTGGCGATGCCAGCGGACACCAACGCCAACGGCGATATTTTTGGCGGCTGGCTGATGTCGCAGATGGACATGGGCGGCGCCATTCAGGCCAAAGAAATTGCTCATGGCCGGGTTGTGACCGTGCGCGTGGACGGCATGACCTTCCTGAAGCCAGTGGCAGTGGGCGATGTAGTGTGCTGCTACGCCCGCTGCGTTAAGCGCGGGACAACGTCCATTACCATCAATGTGGAAGTCTGGGTGAAAAAGGTTTCTTCCGAGCCAATCGGCCAGCGCTACAAGGCCACCGAGGCGATATTTATCTATGTTGCCGTGGATAAAGAAGGCAAGCCTCGCGCGATACCTCAAGCCGAGTAACTCTCCTGCCCGGTTACGCCGGGCAGTTTATTTTCCCCTCACGCGACCGACCGGTTTTCCCCCATTTCCTGCAGAAGATAATCAATAAACAGGCGCGTTTTGGCCGGAATCAATCTACCCGGCGGCATAATGCCGTAGACACCGCCCCGATCCTGGCCTTTCCAGGCCGGCAACACCCGAACCAGTTGTCCGCAAGCAAGCTCAGTCGTGATAAGCCACTCGGGCACCAGGGCAATCCCCACCCCATCCACCGCCGCCTGCAACAGGGCTTCTGAATTGTCCGTCTGCAGCGGGCCCTTAATTCGCACGGTGGCTTTGCTGTCACCGTTCACCAGAAGCCAGTCTGGCCAGCTGGCATGACTCACCAGCCCCAGGCAATGATGCTCGCTGAGGTCCGCGGGGGAAGCGATCTCGCGCTGTCCCAGCCAGGCCGGGGAAGCGACAAGCTGGTATTCAAACTGCCCCAGCCTGCGGGCAATCAACGCGCTGTCGGTCAGACGCCCGACGCGGATGGCCACATCGTAGCCCTCGGCCACCAGATCCACCAGCCTGTCGGTAAACCTGACGTCCAGGTGAATGCCGGGATACTCGGCTAAAAAGGCCGACAGTTTGGGGATAATCCAGCGTCGGCCAAAGGTCAGCGGCAGAGAGATTTTAAGGTTTCCAACCGGGGCAGCCGTGAATTCACTGACTTCCAGCTGAGCATTGCGTAACTCATCCAGGATGCCCCGCACGCGGCGGTAAAAAAGCTCCCCGGCCTCGGTCAGCACAACATGACGCGTGGAACGAGCCAACAGCCGGGTGCCCAACCGGGATTCAAGATGCTGAATTCTTCTGGATATCACGGTAGCGTTACGGTCCAGCACGCGCGCGGCTCCGGCAAAACCGTTGTTTTCCACCACCGCGGCAAAGGCAGCCAGCTCGTCAATTTTAAGATGCTCGCTGAATTCCTGCGTATTTTGCATTAAGCAATTGCTCCAGTGAGTGATTATCTACATTTATGCAGATGATACAGTGCTCGCGAACTTATTGGGGAGTAAATGATGAAGACTTTTCTTAGCATTGGGGCCGGGCCGGGGATCGGCTATACCACGGCGGAACGCTTCGCCCGTGAAGGTTTTGTGGTGATTTTAGCCGCAAGGAATGCATCGAAACTTGGCGAACTTGCGGCGCGCCTCGCCAGCAAAGGCTTCCAGGCGCACGCTAAGGTTGTCGATGCCGCCGATGCCAATGCCGTTGCAGCTTTAATACAGGAGACTGAGACCGAATTCGGCACCCTCGACGTGGTGCACTACAACGCGGCGCATCTGCACCCGGGGTCAGTGCTCGACCAGCAGATCGCCACCTTTAACACCGACCTAGCGGTCAATATCGGCGGAGCGCTGGCCGCCTCCCAGGCCGCATTGAAAACCATGTTTGCCCGCGGACGCGGCGCCCTGTTGTTCACTGGCGGCGGCTGGGGAGTGCACCCCAACCCGGAATACATCTCGATCAGCATTGGCAAAGCAGGCGTTCGCGCCCTGACGCTGGGGCTTTTCCCGTATGCCAGAGCGCATGGCGTGCACGTGGGGTCCGTCACGGTAGCGGCGCTGATTGAGCCGGACTCCGCCGAGGCCACCGGCGTGGCCGATACGTTCTGGGCGCTGTACCAGCAGCCCGAAGCCGAATGGGTGGCAGAGATGACGTTTAGCGGATGAAGTTTTAGCCGGGTTTCACATCCACGAAGCGATTTTTATCTGCGTGGATGTGAATAGCTTCGCCCGTTATCTTAAAGGGATTAATGCCAGAGAAGCCCCCGGCTAGCGGGTTTTCTCTGTCGGCCTGAGCGTATGTTACCCATTCAACTCTCACAGCCACAGCTTGCCCGTATGGCCTGTTGTTTCAGCGTATTAATTCAACTTTCCATATCATCATTGCTGATGGGCTCGCCTTCATCAACATCATAACGATTGAACGCCTGGACTATTTTTGAGTGTTAAATTTATCTATCAAATTGAAAACTATTGTAGCCGATGTAATCGCTATCCCTGCGATGAATCCAAAAACAATAGCTCTCTTTATCTGTCCATCAGGAATCAGAAAGTATCCATTCTTAATGTATATAAGGAACGATGTTCCAGCCCCTAAAAGAAAGCAAAAAAGTATACAAAAAATGCAAGAATAAATTAACAATTTGATATACGGAATCATTTTTCACGCTCTTTTTCTTTTTCAGGTTTTTTGCACTGCCGGTTTGTAAGCATCCCGGCAAAACGGACCATTCATATTTAGAGATCTTCCGGCATACTGATTATGTCCCCGGCTGACGTTCACGCTTGCCGACACGTTGCTCCCGCGCCGCTAGAGCTATAATCTATACCAACCGCCCACGCTACCGCAGTGGCTGCTGTTGTTGCCACTGATCGTTTCGGTGTTCGACGCCGAAAACAGCAGAATAAGGAACAATGAGTTCTGGTTTACTCAATTAAATCTATTTATCTTTTCGTTCTTGTAAATAAGACCTAATCCAAAGCCCAACACCCAAAATAAGACCACCAATATATCCAGATTCAAAAAATGATGAAAAAACACCTCTCCAGTTGAATAAAAAATAATCTTTTTTGGCATAAACAATTAATGATGCAAGCAGTACTGACACAGCATCAGCAACTAAGAATAAAACTAAGCAACCCAATATCAATTTAAATAATCTGATAAAGCTATTTTTTAGCATTGGCATCATCCTTTTTATCAAGAGTGTCTTTTACAGCACTTCCTGCTTTCTCACTGATGTATCCCCCGATAACTGTACCTGTTAAATCAGATACGCTATCTTTTCCAAGTTTTGAAGCGACACCTTTGATTATTTCACCTCCAACTCCACCTACAATATTACCCACCCCAGCACCAATCGAAGAGTTAGTCGGATTTTCACCCTTAATACTACTCCCAATAGCAGCACCGCCCATATTAATAGGTGTCGAGACTACAATACCTTTCCCTGTAGTCACGGCAGCAGTTATACCCGCAATAATTGCATCCACATAACTGAAAGGATCTTTCCCACTAAGCTGAACACCAGTATTAACCGCTGTACCTATTTCCACATTAGCCGCCATACCTTTCACCGTAATACCCAGTACGCTACTTCCAAACATCAGCGGTGCATCGCCAATACTGGCATTCGATTTATGGTAACCCCAGGTATTCATTATTTTTTGAGCACTGGCCATTGCCTCGGAATCAGGGCTACGCTTCATATAATTCTGACCGGACAATAGGCCTGTAACCAGTTGCTGTGCAATTGCTGACCCGTACGCCTTCTCCATTTCACTGGCATAGACGCGCAGGTAGCCCGCCAGTTCCGCCCGCTCGTTACTGTCCATTTGCGAAGGATCTTTGGTGAATTTGGATACAAGCGCATCACTGCGGCTATTCGCATTTTCCAGCATAATCAGTTCATTCGCGGTAGCTAATGTTTTATCACCGTTCTTAATTCTCTCAACTGCCTTGTCTAGTTTGTCGGATGAGGTAGCACCCAGGAGATTATTCTCAACCGCATTCTTCCCGGCCTGCGCGCCCGTGGTCGCCGCTGCGGTGCTGTTCCCCACCACGCCGCCGGCGATCCCTGCCGCCATGGTGCCCAGCAGGCTAACGAGCTGTTTCTGGTCCTGATTCAAATCTCCAGGTTTTGTATTCGGGAACATCTCTGCGGCAATATGCCTTGCCGCCAGTTCGCCGCTGAATGCACCCGCCGCGCCTGCCGCCGCATTGCCGCCTGAGAGCTGCGCCGCCAGAGCGCCCCAGACCGCATGCGCCATCAGGTTAGCAGGTTCATTAACTTCGTCACCCCTGGTAGTTGCCCCTTTAATCACCTGCGCCATCACAGGGTTCAGACCACCCGCCAGAGCTTTATTGAAATCGCCCCCGGCGGCGCCCGCCAGAATGCCGCTTACCGACTGCGCCACCATCTGGTATTTACCGCCGATGCCGTAGTCGCCAAAGGCTTTTTGGTAGTCCTCCGTATTACGCAGTTCTGCAGCGCTCATGCTGGCGTATTTGCTATCTTTGGCACGCACGGCATCCAGCGCCTGCAGATCGCCATAGGTGGCCACCACGCCGGTCATCTGGCCGCCGATTTCACCCACCAGCTGCGCCGTCTGCAGGCGTTTTTGCTCTTCCTCTTTGTTAAAGATCTGCCCGATACTGCCGTTGGCATGGTCGGTGTCGCGGCTCAGCGTGGCAACGTCCTGCTGCTGATTCACGTGCTACGTTATGCTTAATAACGTCTACTTTCATCAATATGGACGTTTAAAAAAGGTTTCTTCCCGGCCTAACGGCCAGCGCTATAAAGCCACCGAGGCAATATTTATCTATGTCGCCGTGGATAAAGAAGGCAAGCCTCGCGCGATACCTCAGACAGATTAATGCTTAAGAGAAACCCGGTAATGCCGGGTTTTTTATTCCCTATTATTCATCAGTCAGGTACCATCACTCGATGTTGAAATTATGAACGACTCTTACTCTGGAGAACTGCATGCAGTTCTCCGGGAAAAGATACTGAAGAGAAAAATAATGAGCGCTAAAAGCACAGATATCAGTAAATTTTTAAGTTATATATTACGTCATGAACCCGAGTCAGTTGGCTTAACTCTGAATGCTGAAGGTTGGGCAGCTATAGACGATATTATTTCTTGTTCAGCTAAAGAAGGTTTATTTCTGGATCGTGAAATTATTAAAAATATCGTTAATACAAGTGACAAAAAGCGTTTTACAATTTCAAATAATGGATTGTGCATTCGGGCCTCCCAGGGACATTCGACCCCGCAGGTAAACATCAATTATAAAGAAAAAATACCGCCATCCCTTTTATACCATGGAACGGCAACACACTTTGTGCCTGAAATAAGAGAACATGGATTAGTTCCCATGTCACGCCAGTATGTACATCTTTCTCTTGATGAGGAAACTGCGATTCAGGTTGGACAACGCCATGGGAAGCATGTGGTTCTTCAAGTAAAATCTATCAACATGCATGCACTAGGCTATAGATTTTTCCAGGCTGACAATGGCGTCTGGCTTACTGAGTCAGTTCCATACCAATTTATTCGGGAGTATTACTCTTAGTCTTCTGCCCGCTCAGATTTATAGCGGGCGGATTCAAAACGAGCCACTTTCAACCATTCCTCAAAGTTATTTTCATATCCTCTGTCCTCCCAGCCAACTGAGGCAAATGCATGAACATAATAAACTTTTGGTTCTCCAGATGTATCCGCACCATCAAAGCAAACGATATCATCTGAGTATCGCCAATTAGCAAAAGGTATTAACTTTCTTTCAGGATAAAGCTCTCTTACTTTTTTACACCAAAATTCAACATAATTTGCAGAACTGCAAAAGAACCACCATGGAGCAAGATCCTCTAACTCTATTTTGGAGACACTAGAGATAAAGCTATCAGGGAAGCAAAAGCCTGAATATAAAAAATCCTGGTATGCTATTGTTCTATCAATCATTTATCTTTTCCTGTTATTCTTGGTGCATCAGATGAGCCATAGGGATTGTTTTTACTAAAGCCACCACTCTGGTTATTAATCCTCCCAGTAATAGCCTCTCCCCAAGTTGTAGCAGAACCGAAACGTCCAGAATCAATCATATCTTTTGGCAATGGATCATTATAGCTTCTAACATTAGCTTCAACTTTAATACCAGCATCTCTAGACGCACTTATCCTAGTATTATCTATACTTGTCATTTTTCCATCAGGCATTTTAACAACATCAACAGATTCACCTTTCCAACCATTTTTTTTCATACTAGAAACAAGGTCATCGTAAGTATATTTCATTCCTGCCTTTCGCTCGTCATTCGCAGTGCCTTGTTCGGTTTTATTGTACGATACAGTATTTTGAGAGAAACGAATTTCGTTAGCATCAAATGAAGATGGGCCTGATACAGGTTTAACCTGTTCCTGTTCCCTTATACCTTTTTTCCACACTCCAGGAGCCATACCCGCTGTACTGACACTGACTACCTGAGCCAATGAGTTAACAGCAAGTTTTTTGGCTTCCGCTGAATCACCAGACATCAATGCATTGTGAATAGCAGCAGTTCTGTCTGCTTCAAGTTGAATACTCGTTATTTGAAGAATAGACAACTCATCCTGTTCGGCGGGTGTCAGGCTACCATTAACGCGTGCTTTTTCCAGTAATTCATTAACTTTATTTGCATAATCAGACTGCAGTTTGCCAACTTCATTGGCCTTATCAACGCAGTTCTGAGCTCCCTTACACTCAAGCACACTCTTGCGTTGTTCCGCATTGATTTTCTTGTACTTATCAAGATGCCCGGTTGCCTGGTGCTCACCGCTCAGGAGCCGCCCCCGGCACCGCCGCCCGAGCCGGAGATTATGCAGACCCTGAAGAAGGTCTGTAAGTTCTCCGCCCGCAGGCAAAAACAGGTCACGGAGCTTATCGAGGTGATCGGCAAGCCTCAGCGGTAAGTCGATAACTCACTGGCATATAAAGTAAAATCCCAACCGCAAGGGTTGGGATTTATATCAGTGAGCGAACTCTTCTTGGATAAACGGCTCAGGCCAAGTACTTTCAAACGCTACAGCCTCTATTTCCAGTGTTGAACCTTCAGTCTGAGTTATCATAAAGCAACCACCGTAAGGCATTTTTTTATGCTCAAAACTACGTTCCCAGTATTGTTCGATAGAACTACCAGCAGAAAATGGCTTGCTCAATACCACAGTTGTAAAAAAACCAACACCCGTGTAATTTCTTTCTGATACAAAAGCATCGTCAAGCAGAGGTTTGAGAGACTCAGCCTGTACATCTAAAGTAAAGAGTAACGCAAAGCGCTCTTCATCTGACAATTTCATTAAAATGGTCTCATAGTTGCTGTAGATATCCGGAATTCTCCATTAATAACTATGCCCTTAACACTCACATTACTATTCCCTACTCTTACTGTTACCCAGCTACCAGTTTGATATGAGCCAGGATTTTTCGCGAGAGGTTGTGCCGCATTATGCATTTCTTTTAGTGCTGCTTCTTGTGAACCAAATTCTTTTATAAGGCTACTCATCTGATGTTTATCAGCAAAGATGTGTGACACTTTATTAGTATCGTAACCTAACCTTTCAACTTCTTTTTTTGCCACATCTGCGGACTCATGAGCCCGCCCTTTTTCCTCATCCTGAGGCCCCCAGCCACCCGGTGTTCCTGAGCCAGTCCCGCCAAGTTCAGCTTTTTCTTTATCCGTCGCCTTTGCAATGTCTTTACCGATATTAGGCTGGCTGTTCTCTTCCGAATCATCGCCACTATTCATCATCGCACTGATGGCTAACAGCGCCGTCGCCACTACTCCCGGACAGGCTCCCCCTGACAGACACTGCTTCACCTGCTGCTCACCAAACTCTTTCACCGCAGCATCCAGTTTCCGGGCGATGACTGCGTTTGCTTCGCTCTGTGGCGTTGTCTGCCCTGCCACTGGCGGAGGCGGTGTCATCAGAGCGAGTAAAGTATTATTCTCAACCGCATTCTTCCCGGCCTGCGCGCCCGTGGTCGCCGCTGCGGTGCTTTTCCCCACCACGCCGCCGGCGATCCCTGCCGCCATGGTGCCCAGCAGGCTAACGAGCTGTTTCTGGTCCTGATTCAAATCTCCAGGTTTTGTATTCGGGAACATCTCTGCGGCAATATGCCTTGCCGCCAGTTCGCCGCTGAATGCACCCGCCGCGCCTGCCGCCGCATTGCCGCCTGAGAGCTGCGCCGCCAGAGCGCCCCAGACCGCATGCGCCATCAGATTGGCAGGTTCATTGCCTTCAGTGGTGCCCTTAATAGCCTGCGCCATCACCGGATTCAGGCCACCCGCCAGGGCTTTATTGAAATCGCCCCCGGCGGCGCCCGCCAGAATGCCGCTCACCGACTGCGCCACCATCTGGTATTTACCGCCGATGCCGTAGTCGCCAAAGGCTTTCTGGTAGTCCTCCGTATTACGCAGTTCTGCAGCGCTCATGCTGGCGTATTTGCTATCTTTGGCACGCACGGCATCCAGCGCCTGCAGATCGCCATAGGTGGCCACCACGCCGGTCATCTGGCCGCCGATCTCACCCACCAGCTGCGCCGTCTGCAGGCGTTTTTGCTCTTCCTCTTTGTTAAAGATCTGCCCGATACTGCCGTTGGCATGGTCGGTGTCGCGGCTCAGCGTGGCAACGTCCTGCTGCTGATTCACGTGCTACGTTATGCTTAATAACGTCTACTTTCATCAATATGGACGTTTAAAAAAGGTTTCTTCCCGGCCTAACGGCCAGCGCTATAAAGCCACCGAGGCAATATTTATCTATGTCGCCGTGGATAAAGAAGGCAAGCCTCGCGCGATACCTCAGACAGATTAATGCTTAAGAGAAACCCGGTAATGCCGGGTTTTTTATTCCCTATTATTCATCAGTCAGGTACCATCACTCGATGTTGAAATTATGAACGACTCTTACTCTGGAGAACTGCATGCAGTTCTCCGGGAAAAGATACTGAAGAGAAAAATAATGAGCGCTAAAAGCACAGATATCAGTAAATTTTTAAGTTATATATTACGTCATGAACCCGAGTCAGTTGGCTTAACTCTGAATGCTGAAGGTTGGGCAGCTATAGACGATATTATTTCTTGTTCAGCTAAAGAAGGTTTATTTCTGGATCGTGAAATTATTAAAAATATCGTTAATACAAGTGACAAAAAGCGTTTTACAATTTCAAATAATGGATTGTGCATTCGGGCCTCCCAGGGACATTCGACCCCGCAGGTAAACATCAATTATAAAGAAAAAATACCGCCATCCCTTTTATACCATGGAACGGCAACACACTTTGTGCCTGAAATAAGAGAACATGGATTAGTTCCCATGTCACGCCAGTATGTACATCTTTCTCTTGATGAGGAAACTGCGATTCAGGTTGGACAACGCCATGGGAAGCATGTGGTTCTTCAAGTAAAATCTATCAACATGCATGCACTAGGCTATAGATTTTTCCAGGCTGACAATGGCGTCTGGCTTACTGAGTCAGTTCCATACCAATTTATTCGGGAGTATTACTCTTAGTCTTCTGCCCGCTCAGATTTATAGCGGGCGGATTCAAAACGAGCCACTTTCAACCATTCCTCAAAGTTATTTTCATATCCTCTGTCCTCCCAGCCAACTGAGGCAAATGCATGAACATAATAAACTTTTGGTTCTCCAGATGTATCCGCACCATCAAAGCAAACGATATCATCTGAGTATCGCCAATTAGCAAAAGGTATTAACTTTCTTTCAGGATAAAGCTCTCTTACTTTTTTACACCAAAATTCAACATAATTTGCAGAACTGCAAAAGAACCACCATGGAGCAAGATCCTCTAACTCTATTTTGGAGACACTAGAGATAAAGCTATCAGGGAAGCAAAAGCCTGAATATAAAAAATCCTGGTATGCTATTGTTCTATCAATCATTTATCTTTTCCTGTTATTCTTGGTGCATCAGATGAGCCATAGGGATTGTTTTTACTAAAGCCACCACTCTGGTTATTAATCCTCCCAGTAATAGCCTCTCCCCAAGTTGTAGCAGAACCGAAACGTCCAGAATCAATCATATCTTTTGGCAATGGATCATTATAGCTTCTAACATTAGCTTCAACTTTAATACCAGCATCTCTAGACGCACTTATCCTAGTATTATCTATACTTGTCATTTTTCCATCAGGCATTTTAACAACATCAACAGATTCACCTTTCCAACCATTTTTTTTCATACTAGAAACAAGGTCATCGTAAGTATATTTCATTCCTGCCTTTCGCTCGTCATTCGCAGTGCCTTGTTCGGTTTTATTGTACGATACAGTATTTTGAGAGAAACGAATTTCGTTAGCATCAAATGAAGATGGGCCTGATACAGGTTTAACCTGTTCCTGTTCCCTTATACCTTTTTTCCACACTCCAGGAGCCATACCCGCTGTACTGACACTGACTACCTGAGCCAATGAGTTAACAGCAAGTTTTTTGGCTTCCGCTGAATCACCAGACATCAATGCATTGTGAATAGCAGCAGTTCTGTCTGCTTCAAGTTGAATACTCGTTATTTGAAGAATAGACAACTCATCCTGTTCGGCGGGTGTCAGGCTACCATTAACGCGTGCTTTTTCCAGTAATTCATTAACTTTATTTGCATAATCAGACTGCAGTTTGCCAACTTCATTGGCCTTATCAACGCAGTTCTGAGCTCCCTTACACTCAAGCACACTCTTGCGTTGTTCCGCATTGATTTTCTTGTACTTATCAAGATGCCCGGTTGCCTGGTGCTCACCGCTCAGGAGCCGCCCCCGGCACCGCCGCCCGAGCCGGAGATTATGCAGACCCTGAAGAAGGTCTGTAAGTTCTCCGCCCGCAGGCAAAAACAGGTCACGGAGCTTATCGAGGTGATCGGCAAGCCTCAGCGGTAAGTCGATAACTCACTGGCATATAAAGTAAAATCCCAACCGCAAGGGTTGGGATTTATATCAGTGAGCGAACTCTTCTTGGATAAACGGCTCAGGCCAAGTACTTTCAAACGCTACAGCCTCTATTTCCAGTGTTGAACCTTCAGTCTGAGTTATCATAAAGCAACCACCGTAAGGCATTTTTTTATGCTCAAAACTACGTTCCCAGTATTGTTCGATAGAACTACCAGCAGAAAATGGCTTGCTCAATACCACAGTTGTAAAAAAACCAACACCCGTGTAATTTCTTTCTGATACAAAAGCATCGTCAAGCAGAGGTTTGAGAGACTCAGCCTGTACATCTAAAGTAAAGAGTAACGCAAAGCGCTCTTCATCTGACAATTTCATTAAAATGGTCTCATAGTTGCTGTAGATATCCGGAATTCTCCATTAATAACTATGCCCTTAACACTCACATTACTATTCCCTACTCTTACTGTTACCCAGCTACCAGTTTGATATGAGCCAGGATTTTTCGCGAGAGGTTGTGCCGCATTATGCATTTCTTTTAGTGCTGCTTCTTGTGAACCAAATTCTTTTATAAGGCTACTCATCTGATGTTTATCAGCAAAGATGTGTGACACTTTATTAGTATCGTAACCTAACCTTTCAACTTCTTTTTTTGCCACATCTGCGGACTCATGAGCCCGCCCTTTTTCCTCATCCTGAGGCCCCCAGCCACCCGGTGTTCCTGAGCCAGTCCCGCCAAGTTCAGCTTTTTCTTTATCCGTCGCCTTTGCAATGTCTTTACCGATATTAGGCTGGCTGTTCTCTTCCGAATCATCGCCACTATTCATCATCGCACTGATGGCTAACAGCGCCGTCGCCACTACTCCCGGACAGGCTCCCCCTGACAGACACTGCTTCACCTGCTGCTCACCAAACTCTTTCACCGCAGCATCCAGTTTCCGGGCGATGACTGCGTTTGCTTCGCTCTGTGGCGTTGTCTGCCCTGCCACTGGCGGAGGCGGTGTCATCAGAGCGAGTAAAGTATTATTCTCAACCGCATTCTTCCCGGCCTGCGCGCCCGTGGTCGCCGCTGCGGTGCTTTTCCCCACCACGCCGCCGGCGATCCCTGCCGCCATGGTGCCCAGCAGGCTAACGAGCTGTTTCTGGTCCTGATTCAAATCTCCAGGTTTTGTATTCGGGAACATCTCTGCGGCAATATGCCTTGCCGCCAGTTCGCCGCTGAATGCACCCGCCGCGCCTGCCGCCGCATTGCCGCCTGAGAGCTGCGCCGCCAGAGCGCCCCAGACCGCATGCGCCATCAGATTGGCAGGTTCATTGCCTTCAGTGGTGCCCTTAATAGCCTGCGCCATCACCGGATTCAGGCCACCCGCCAGGGCTTTATTGAAATCGCCCCCGGCGGCGCCCGCCAGAATGCCGCTCACCGACTGCGCCACCATCTGGTATTTACCGCCGATGCCGTAGTCGCCAAAGGCTTTCTGGTAGTCCTCCGTATTACGCAGTTCTGCAGCGCTCATGCTGGCGTATTTGCTATCTTTGGCACGCACGGCATCCAGCGCCTGCAGATCGCCATAGGTGGCCACCACGCCGGTCATCTGGCCGCCGATCTCACCCACCAGCTGCGCCGTCTGCAGGCGTTTTTGCTCTTCCTCTTTGTTAAAGATCTGCCCGATACTGCCGTTGGCATGGTCGGTGTCGCGGCTCAGCGTGGCAACGTCCTGCTGCTGATTCGCCTTGTCACGCACGGTGATACTACCATCTGCCACGGCGGATTGCGTGGTGCCTTCGGCGTGGCCTTTCCCGTTCATCCCGGCCAGCAGCGTACCAACGTTCGCGAGGCCGTTAGCGGCCAGCATTGATCCGGCAGATATATTAGTCCCGCCGGACAGGCTCACTCCGCTATGGCTGACGCTGTAGTCGGCTTTATTGCTGATATCAGTGAAGCCCAGCGTCCCGGTATCGAGGCTGTTTTTATCCGCCCCGGCCCGGCTGGCTATCACCGCCCCGTTAAGCTGGGTATGGTTGCCCACGGTAATGTCAAAGCCGCCGTTTCCGGCAAAAATACCGCTTTGCTCCAGCACCGAGTCATAGGTGCTCTTCATCTTGTCCTGGCTGAGACTGACAGAACCGGATGCGCCCGGGTTGGTGCCCCAGGTGTAGCTGCCCCCTGCGGCCATGCTGGTTTGCTTGCTGTCGTAGTTGTTCGAGTCCTGCTGGCTGCCGATCAGCAGGTCCCGGCCAATGTCGGCGACAACTTTATCGCCGTTGACCTGGGCCCCGTTCAGAATGGCGTCCCGGCCGCTGGTGAGCGACACCGCGCCGCCGCTGTCGAGCGTGGTTTCCGTCCAGCTGGTGCCGTTCCCTTTGTCCTTACCGTTGGCGGCGTTGACGTTGGCAAAGACGCTGAGCCCCGCCGAACCGCTGTTCACGCCGAAACCAACGCCAATCCCGCCGCCGCTGCTGCTGTTTTTGCCGGTCGTCAGCTGCGTATTGGCCGCCCCGCCCAGGACAATATCCTGGCTCGCAGAAAGCGATGTATCGCCGCCCGCTTTAAGCTGGCTGCCGCCAATCAGGATATTGCCGCTGTCCGCACTGTTTCCTTTTCCGGTGGCGGTGATGCTCAGATCATTCCCGGCCGTCAGGGTCGAGCCTTTCACTACGTCCGACTCGGCGTGCTGCTCAGATTTCGATTTTTGCGTGGTCAGGGAGACGCTTACCCGAATGCCGTTGTCAGGATCTTTGTCTGCCCCCGCTTTCTGGTCGTTCAGATATGCCTGGCCCCCGGCCAGCGCCGTTTTCGTGGCCTGCAGGGTAGCCAGTCTGCCGTCACTTTCATTTTTGGTTGTTTGCGCGGTCTCTACCGCGCTGTTGACCGCGTCTCCCACCGCCCCGGACAGCGCCACGGTCAGCCCGGTGCTCTTCTGCTCAAATTTCTCATCGCGGGTACGTTTGTCGTGCCCCGGCTCAATGAGCACGCTATCGCCAGCGACTGACAGATCCTTACTTGCGACCAGGTCGGCGCCGCCAATATGCGCCGTTCCACCTGCATTGACGCTGACGTTGCCGCCGGTAGATCCTACTGTGCTGACGCTTTGGCTTTGCGTGGTCCCCTGCTCGCGCAGGTCGTGGGTGCTTTTACTGCTGCCGATGGTAAAACCAATCCCGCCGGTGCCCATCAGGCCGCTCTTTTTGGTCTCCTTGTAGTGCCAGGCCGTGTCAGTTTCCGTCGCGGCCACGATATCGACGTTATTGCCCGCGTTCAGCGCCACATTGCCGTCGCCCACCACGGAGGAGCCTTTCACCAGTAGATCGTTGCCGGCTTTAAGCGTCACGTTGTCGCCGCTCAGCAGCGTTCCGGCCTCGTGGGTCGAGCTGGTTTCATTGATGGTGTGCGTGGTTTTGCTGCTGAGGAAACCTTTTTTGGTTTTGGTTTCTTCGTCGTAGTGGTAGTCGCTCTCGGTGGCCGTGGCCAGGTTGATATCCCTCCCTGCGCCCACGCCGATATCCCCGTGGGCCGTCACCTGCGCGGCCTCGGTGTTAACATCGCGCCCGGCAATAATTGTGGTGTTCCCGCCGCTGGCGATCTCCGTGCCCTGCTGGCGCACGGACTCGTTGATATCCACCTTTTTCTTCGCGGTGTATTGGTCGCGGTGGGTAGATTCCGCCGCCTCTAAGTTAACGTCCCGCCCGGCCTGTAAGCCGACGTTGTTTTCGGCAGCCAGCGCCGCACCAATGCTGTTCAGATCGCGCCCGGCAGCCAGGGTGAGATCTTTCCCGGCGCTAACGGCAGTCCGGGTATTACTGGTATCGAGGGTGTCCATGTTGCTGGTCTGGCTATGGCGGCTGTTCTTCGCCACGTCCAGCGTCAGATCGTTCCCCGCCCACAGCGCGGCGCTGCCCCCTGCATTGAGGTTGCTGCCGGTAACGGACAGATCGCGCCCGGCCTGCAGGCTCAGATTCCCCCCGCTGTTGACGCTGCTGCCCTGGCTGGTGATGGATTCATTGATGTTGCGGCCACGCTGGTCTCGCTCCACAAGCTGGTTGCCGGTGAGAGAAATGTTATCCAGCGCCTTGAGCAGCATATCGCCGCCGGCGCTGAGGTTAGCCCCGGTATTGAGGATGTCTTTGCCGGCGCTGAGGCTCAGGCCATCGGCGGCGGTAATGGAAGCGAGTGGGCCCAGGTCAGTTTGAGTGAAGGCCACATCCATCCCATTCCAGCCGCCGGTTTTGCCGGAGGCATTCCATTGGCTGGTCAGCGTCTGGTTAATGATGCTGCCGCCCACGCTCTCAAGGCTGACTTTCTGGCCGGCGATGGTGGAGCCAATGTTGTTGATATCCCCCAGGGCGCTGAGCTGCAGGCTGCCGCCCGAGTTAATGGCCCCGCCGTTAATATTGCTGATGGCGTTCTGGCTGCTGGCGCTCAGCAGCGCTTTGCCCTGCAGCGTGCTTCCATCGTTGGTGATATTACCTGCGTTGAGGATCACCTGATTCCCGGCGATGACGCTGCCGTTATTCACCGCAACGTCCTTCGGCGAGATATACAGTTTAGGCACGAGGACATTTTGCCCGTCGATCACCGTGTTCTCCCACCACAGGATGCTGGAGTCCAGGGCCGCGACCTGATCGGCAGACAGGCTGACGCCCAGTTTAAGACCCAGTTTGTCACGAGCCTGAGCGGCATGGTCAATCAGGTACTGCATCTGCTCCAGATCGGAGCCGACGCCGTTCACGTAGCGACTGCCGGTCTGATTCAGGATCTGATTACTGACATAGCGGGTATCAAAGGCCGCATCTCCGAGGAAGCGGTAGTCATAGTCCGGGCGCAGGTTCAGTCGAGCCAGGAAATAATCCGAGCCGAGGAATTTATTGGTATCGGTATAAGTGGCGCGCGTTTCCTGCGGTGCGGTTGGTCCGGCCATCCCGGCAAGCTTATAGATATCGTTAAACAGGCTGTTGTCCAGCTGTCCAAGACTATCCAGCTTGGGATTGGTGACGATCAGATACGGGCTTTTCGGATCTTTATTCGCGACAAAATAGCCGTTATCGCTGGCAGGCAGCGGATAATCGCTGAGCTTAACTGGCGACCCGCTGGCCGTCAGCTTCGAGGTAATATCCGAGATGTTCGTCAGTTCAATGGGGCGATAATCATACCCTGGCGGCGGCGGTGTTTTCCCCCCGCTGGATTGCGCTATCACCTGAGCGGCAGCGGCGGCAATATCATCATTTTTATGACGAGAGGGCTCGCCCGATTGCTGTTTGGTCAGCTCAACGGTCTCACCGTTTACAGGCGTTAGATTGCCACCATTCGCCTTCGAATCCGCCAGTCCCGTCGCGTTGCCCGCTAAATCAATATCAGGCCCGCCCTGCTGGCCTAGGTTGACATCGGCGATCTTACCGCCGGCCTGACTATAGTCCGCGCCATTCTGCGGCCGACTATTCACGGCGGCTAATCCGCCGCTTCCGATTGGGTTTTCGATGTTACCAATCCCGGTTCCAGACAAATTGATCGTTGCCTGCGGTGCGGTCACAGTATTATTGGTGCCCGTCTTTAGATCGGTGGCCTGCGCGCCGCCAGTTACACCAGGACCACCGGCTAAATTAAGCCCCGGAGCACTTCGTCTTGGGGTATAGCCAGGGGTATTGGCTGAGACAGAGGTATTGCTGATATTGTTGCTAAAGTTGGCGACGACTGCGCCTCCGGCCTGAATGACCGAACGATAAATTTCACCCGGCTCATACTGAGTATCATGCCCAGTGAGGTTAAATTGCGCACCATTACCCTTTATTTCGGCGCCAAGCGGAGCCTCTTTAATATTCGCAAATCGAGGCTTACGCGTACCAGGATCGGCGTATTGGTAAACTAAAAAGTCGTAGTTTGTGCCTGCCTGCCAGCTTTGGTTATTTAACTGTGTTCCGGTGAATATAATATTGCTACCCGCAAGAATATTACTCGCCTGGTTTTCGAGATTATCAACACTACCGTTAATGCTACCCGCAGCAGCAATCCTGCCGCTTCCACCATTTGTAGCAACAGTTATATTTGTTTGTGAAACTGCGAATTTTTGCGTAGCAAAATCTTTGAAGGGGGCATAATGGTAATATGTGTGGTGCACGTAATTACACGCCCCGTGGCCATTACATGAACCAACTTGAACAACCTCATCAGTAGTAAAATACCCCATTGCGCCGCCAGGTAATTGCTCTGGTTTAACAAAAATGGAAGCACTCCCAATACCCGCCACAGTCGAATTATTTGTTGTAGTTTGCTGAATACTAAGGCCATCGCGGGTATTCAATAAATGCAAGGTACGAATAGAAATATCACCATTCTGCGTTTCAATACTTCCGGAGGTGTTCACCACTTCGGCGTTGGCATTGCCCGCCGCATCACGCTGCATCCACAGGCTGTTGCCCGCCAGAATATCGCCGCGATAGTTGCGAATGCTGTTGGCAAACAGACTCATGTTATTGCCCGCATACAGCAGGGCGCTGTTGAGCAGCGTCCCGCCCGCGCTGGCAATTAAATCACCGGCGGTGCCGACGAAGCCCGCGTTGTTGATGCCGTTCTGGCTGGTCAGGCGCAGCGTCCCACCCGCCTGCACGCTACCTGCGCCGTTCAGATTCAGCTGCCCGGCATTGAGGTGGCTTTCGCCGTAGCCCGCCCGGACCTGCCCGTTATTATTCAACGTGCCTGCGGCAGAGAGCTGCACGCCCTGGCCCTGTAGCAGGCCATTGACGTTAATATCGCCCTGACTGCTGACCGCCAGCGTATTGCCGGCCGCCAGCGTGGTCAGCTGGTTGTAGCTGCCCTGGCTGTTGAGCGACAGGTTGCCCAGCGCCGCGACCTGCCCCTGCAGGCTGGTATTCCCGACGTTGATCCCCATATTGCCCTGGCTAAGCAGCCGCGCCCCGGCAGCGCTGTTAACCTGGCTGGCCGTGATGCCCAGGTTCTGTGTGGCATACACGGTGCCGTTGTTGTCCAGTTGTCCTGGATTAACGGTTAAACTGCCCCCCTGTAACATGCCGTTATTCAGGATATAGCTGCCGCCGATCGTCCCCTGCTGCTGTGCCAGCACCGTCCCGCTGTTGCTGAGCGAGCCCGCATTCAGCGTAAGTGCGAAGCCCTGCACCCAGCCGCCGTTGGTAAACCCAGGCGCGTTGAGCGTAAGCAGACCGCCGCTCAGGAGCTGGCCCTGGTTGCTGCCGCGCTCACGCAGGTCGAGCCGGGTATTGCCGTTTCCCTGAACGGTGCCGGTGTTGGTTAGCTGCTCCGCCCCAAGATCCAGGCTGCCCTGGCTGAGCAAGACCGCATTCTGTCCGTTATCCAGGCTGCCGCTCAGCGTGCCGGTGAGGGCAGAATTCGCTTCTATACGTCCCTGATTGTTCAGTGCGGCCGCGTTGAGCGTCACCGCGTTGCCCTGAACGTGGCCGAGATTGGTGATGATATTGGCCCCAACGGTCAGCAAGCCATTGGTCAGCAGTTTCGCGCCGCTTTGCACATCCAGGTTACCGCCCAGCGAGATCCCCAGGCCTTCAACGCCGCTGATATTGCCGCTGTTATTGAGCGAGCTGCCGCTGAGAGCAAGATTTTTAGCCTGTATTTGCCCCTGGTTTGTTATTCCCGGAGCCGTAACGGTGGCCGCGTTATTGGCCGTTATGGCACCGGTATTCGTCAGGCCGGATGCCAGCGCCAGATCGAGGTTGCCGGTGCTTTGCAGCGTGCCGTTATTTTGCAGTTGCAGAGCGTTCAGCTTCAGGTACTGCGCCTGCCACAGGCCGCCGTTGGTGACGTTCTGCCCGGACACCAGCATGGCGCCCTGGGTTTGCATGGCGCCGCCCAGCCGGTTGTTGATGTCCTGCTGAGGCTGCAGGGTCAGCGATTTCAGGCCAATTACCGAACCCGCGTTGTCTATCGCCCCGTTGTTGGCCGTGAGATTGCTGCCCTGAATATTGCCGCGGTTCAGCAGCGCGCCGCCGCTGAGGGTTAAGTCCCCCTCGCTCAACACTGCGCCGGTGTTGGTTAACGTTCCGGCGGTTATCTGGCTCACGCCCTGGCTGAGCAAACGCCCACCGTTGATGAGTTCGTTATCAACCTGAGCCGTCAGCCCGTTGAGGCCGAGCGCGCTGCCGCTATTGTCCCAGTTAGTCGCTTTCACGCCCAGGGTCTGGCCCTGCATAATGCCGGCATTGGCGATCTGTTGGCCATTAAGCGCCAGCTGCCCCCCCGTGAGCATTCTGCCGCCGGATAAGTTATTCACCGTGGAAGCGTTAACCGTCAGATCTTGCCCCTGCATCGTGCCCTGGTTGTCCACGGTATCGGCATGGACGGTCATTCCCTGCTGAGCCAGCAGGGTTCCCTGATTGGCGAGCGTCGACAGGTTAAGCGCCAGCGTCCCGCCGGTCAGTATTCTCCCGTTATTCTGGTTCGTGACTGTCAGCGTGGATGGCGTATCCGAGGCCAGCGTCAGCGCCGTATTGCCCTGCAGCAAGCCTGCGTTGTTCAGGGTATTGGTCGTTATCTCTGCGGTGTCACCTGCCAGCGTGCCCTGATTGTTAAGATTGGCCGTTTGCAGAGACAGACCTTTCTCTGCCAGCAGTTTGGCCGCGTTGCGGTTGAGGATGTTGTCGGTAAAGTTCAGCGCCAGGCTGCCGCCCTGCAGCATGCCCTGGTTATCCAGGCTCGCGCCTGACAGCGTAAGCGCCTCCTTCACGGAGATCAGGGCCAGGTTGACCATCTGCGGAATGGTCAGGTTCAGCGAGCTGCCGCTCACGATCTGCCCGTCGGCCAGATTGTTGAGCTGCGGAGTATTCAGCGCCAGCGCAGTGTCGCCCTGGAGCACGCCCTGGTTATCGATGCGGTTGCTGCCGAGTTCGAGCTTGCCTGCGGCAATCACGCCGCCGTTAGCCAGGGTTTCGCTCAGGCCTTGCAGCGCATCTGCCGCCAGTAATTTGCCGCCGCTTTGGTTATTCAACTGTCCGGTGATATCCAGCGCTAAACTGCCCGCCGAAAGTGTACCCTGATTATTCAGGCTTCCTGCGGTGAAGGTCAGATTGTCGCGGGCCTGAACGGTGCCAGCGTTGCTCACATCATTAGCGGCAATGTCGAGCTGGCCGCCGCTCAGCAGCTTCCCGCCCCTCAGGTTATTCAGGACACGAAC
This sequence comes from Cedecea sp. Ae19-4, assembly GCF_059801165.1. NCBI lineage: Bacteria > Pseudomonadati > Pseudomonadota > Gammaproteobacteria > Enterobacterales > Enterobacteriaceae > Cedecea > Cedecea sp. Ae19-4. The sequence goes on from NZ_JBCHWG010000001.1 coordinate 1,754,108, forward strand.
GGCCGGAGGTGGCGCTGCGGCAAAACTTCTCAGCAGCATGGTCTGAGGGTGGTTTGCCCCTGCACCGGACAGCGACAGGCCATTATTGCCCTGCACCAGCCCACCATTATTGAAAATGTTTACCGCCAGGCGCGCGTTATCCGCTGCCACCGCACCGCTATTGCTCAGCGACTCTCCACTGAAATCAAGCGTGCCGGTTGCCAGCAGTTTCCCTGTCGCCTGGTTGCTTAGCCCGTTTTGCAAGGCAAGAGTGAGCGTGTCCCCCTGAACGATACCGCCGTTGTCGAGGCTGGTTCCGGTGATATTCAGCCCCTGCTTAGCCAGCAGCGTGCCGCTGTTTGTCACAACGGCACTGTGGAGATCCAACCCGCTGTTGCTCTGCAACGTTCCCCGGTTATTAAGCGTGTCGGCCCGAACACCGACCTTTGTCGCGGCCAGCACGCCATTATTATCCAGCTGGCCGGTGGAAAGCTGCAGCTCTCCCTGACTCAGCATCTGCCCGTCGTTAGTGACCGATTTATCGGTGTTAATCGACAGCCTGTCTTTGCCGGACAGCGACCCGATGTTACTCAGATCGCCGCCTTGTAGCGTCAGGGTTTGCCCCTGAAGCAGCCCGTTGTTGTTCCACTGGCCGCCGCGAAGATCAAGCCAGCCTCCGGTCAGCACTTTGCCTGCCGCGCCGTTGCCAAACTGAGTGGCGTTGAGCTTCAAACTGCTGTCGCCCTGCAGCAGGCCATCGTTTTGCCCCTGCAGAACAGAGAACGTGACGTTGTCACCGATAACTTGCCCGGCGTTAGTCCAGCCGTGAGCGGTCATTGCCAGCCGGTTGTCCGCCACTAGTGAGGCTCCAGCCAGGTTGTTTAACTGCCCGCTCAGACTCAGATCCACGCTTTGTGCGTCGAGGGTACCGAGGTTATTTAAACTTTCCCCGTCGATCTGAAGATGTTTGCCGGCAGAAAGACTGCCCGCGTTGTTGAGTTCGGGCAGCGTCAGGGTGACGTCATCCCCGCCAGCCACCGTGGCCCCTTTCTCATTTCGCAGGGCGGCAGCGGTAAGCTGCAGTTTGCCGTCGGCCTGAATCAAGCCACTATTGTTTGCCTGGGCTGACCCGGCATCAATGTCCAAAGTAGAGGCTGCAATAATGCCGGCATTGCTGAGTGGCCCGGTCGTCAGGCCGAGAGTGTTCTGGCTAATCAGCCGGCCGCCGTTGTTGAACGCCCCGCCGAATAAAATATTCAGCGCGTCGCGGCCAAGAATCTGCCCTGTATTTTCACCGCCGTTTTGCCCGCCGGTGAGCGTAATATTTCTCCCCTGCAGTCGGCCGGCGTTATCCAGACGCGCAGCATTCACGGCAATGTTTCCGTCACTTAATAGCTGGCCTGGACCACCGTTAGTCAGCGTCTTGCCCCGGGAGCTAATGGCCTGGTTACCCTGGAGCAATCCGTTATTGGTCAGGTCATCAACCGTCAGGGTTGTATTGTTGGCAATCAGTTTCCCGGCGTTACTGCCTTTGGCCGTTGTCACCGAGAGCGTGTTGTCGGCGAGAAGCACGCCGCTGGCCTGGTTATCCAGCCCTTGCGTCAGCCCCAGGTTCAGATCGCTGGCTTCAATGTTCCCGCTGTTGCTGAGATTGACCCCGTCAATCGTCAGCCCTTGCGCTACCGAAATCAGCCCGGCGTTGTTCAGCTCAGGAATAGACAACGACAACCCGCTGCCGCTGATAATTTTCCCCTGCGCGAGGTTGTTCAGCACCGTGGCACCCAGACGCAGCGATTTTTCGCCCTGCAACAGGCCGCCGTTGACGTTACGCTGGCTGTCGGCGCTGAGATCAGACGCCGCCAGCGTGCCCTGGTTTTCGAGGCTGCCGCTGGTCAGTAGGAGTTTGTCTTTGCCGAGAATTTTACCGGTATTGGCCAGGTTATCAGTCGCGGTCAGGTTGAGGATGGACAAGCCAAGCAGCTTGCCGCTGTTGGTCATCTGGCCGGCATTGAGCGTCGCGCTGTCGGCCTGAATCTCTCCCGCATTGGTCATCTGGCGAGCGGCAAGCGTCAGCTCCCTTTCAGCCAGCACGGTGCCCCCCGTGGCATTGTTGAAGGTGTCGCCCGTGGCTTTGAGCGCGGAATCCCCTTGCAGCAAGCCCGTGTTAGCGACGTTTTGCACATCCAGAACGGTACTGTCGGCAATTAACTGGCCGGCGTTATCTAACTCAGGAGCAGAAAGCTGCAGGTTGCGTTTTGCCACCAGCACGGCGCCAGCAAAGTTATTCACTTTGTCACGCAGTTTTAGCTGAAGATCCTGCGCTTCAATGCGGCCCCGGTTATCGAGCGTCAGCCCTTCGAGGGTTGCGCCCTGGTTAGCGGAAATCACCCCCGCGTTCACCAGGGCCTGAACGGTCACGTTCGCCCCGCCGCCGCTTTGCAGCCAGCCTTCGTTGGTCACGCTCCCGGCGTTGAGATTAAACTGACCGCCGGCGATGACGCCCAGAGCATCCGGCTGGCCGACGATGATTTTCCCTTGTGGGCCGTTATTCAGCTCCCCGCTAACGCTGGCCGTTAAGCTCTCGCTTCCGCGGGTCAGTCCGCTGTTATTCCATTGCCCCGCGCCGATGGCGAGATTTTTTCCCTGCAGACTCCCGGCGTTATTGAAGCTGCCAGCCGAGAGCGAGAGCGCATCTTTCGCCAGCAGTGCGCCACTGACCTGGTTGTCTACCTGCTGGCCCGCTTTCAGCGTCATCGCCTGAGATTCAATATTACCGCTGTTAACCAGCATCTGGCTATCAATGGCCAGTCCCTGCTGAACGGAAATCAGGCCTGCATTGGTGAGCTGCGGGATGCTGAGCGCCAGGCCGCTGCCGCTGATGATTTTGCCGCCGCTTCGGTTAGCCAGGTCCGCGGCCGTTAACGTGAGATGCTGACCGCCCTGAATCAGGCCGCCGTTGTCTAGCGTGGTGCCATGCAGCGCGAGAGAGGCCGCCTCAAGCTGGCCGGTGTTTTTTAGCTGCGCCGCCGTTGCATTCAGGTTTTTCTCAGCCAGCAGGCTGCCGGTGTTGGTCAGGGCGGTCTGCGCAGTGACGTCAAGCGCGGAGGCCGCTACCTGCCCAGCGTTGTTAAAGCTATCGGAGGTACTGTTCAGGCCATTGCGTGCGGTGATTTTGCCGCTTGTCTGGTTGTCGATATTCCCGACGATGGCCAGCGTCAGCGCATCGCTGTCCAGAGAACCCCGGTTGGTAAAGTTCAGGGCATTAAGCTGTATGTTTTTCTGCGCCAGCAGGGCGCCACCGGCCTGTTGCACAATATTGTCGGCAGTGAGCAACATTGCGCCATCGGCCTGAATATTTCCGCTAGTATCGAGCTGGCTGGCTCCAAGCGTAACAGTATTGCCTTTTGTACTTCCGCTGTGCGTCAGTGTGCCGGTGTTAATCACGAGCGCACCTTTTGCGGCCTGCGTGCCGCTCAGCGTGACGCTATTATTGGCCTGCAGCAGCATGTTGCCTTCAGATTGCAATTGCCCGCCGGCCAGGGTTTCAAATCGCTCACCCTTGAACGTCAGATCTTTTTGCGAGGTGATTTGCCCGGCGCTTTGTAGCTGCTGAGCAAGCAGCTCAAGGTTGCCCCCGCTTGCCAGCGAGCTTCCCTGTTGGCCGTAAAACTGCTGGCTGCTTAACGTCACCTCCTGCTTGCCGTTAACCGTCCCCGCATTACTGAACGTTCCGGACTGAAGCGCAAGATTGCTGCTGCCCAGAAGTTGACCATTTCGGCCAATGTTGAAGGTGTTGCGACTGGTCCACGCCTGGTCGGTTCCGCTGCTCAACATGCCGTCTATCCAGGCATCCCCGGTCGTGGCCGTGAGTCCTGCCCCGGCCAGCATCTGGCCGCTGTGCGTGAACGAACCGAGGTCGAGCTGGATATTGCGCTGTGCCTGTACGTTCCCGCTGTTGTTGAGGCTGCCGGCTCTGGCGTTCAGGTCCCCGTTGGCCGTAATCTGGCCGCTGTTGCTTACCTGGTCAGCGGATAAAGCAATGTCTCGCCCCGCCGTTAGCTTCCCGGCATTGCCCATGCCTGCCGCCGCGCTGGCCCGAATCGCGCCGCCCGCGTTGGCCTCGCTGGCCGCGTCCATACTTACCCCCCCGGCATTGAGAGCAATGTCATTGCCTGCGGTGAGCTGGCTGTTGTTCAGGGCCAGTTTTCCGCTGCCGTTCAGCGTGATGTCCCTATCGCTGGCTAACTTACCGTTGGCGACGGTGATGTCAGAGCGGCTATTAACCTGCGTTGCGCCCCCACTTTTATGCTCGCCGCTCAGCACGACGCTATCCGCCTGAGCCGAGAGACTCCCGCTTGCAAGGCTGTTATTCACCACCAGCTTGCCGCTGGTATCCAGGGTGATGTCGCCCTGACGCGCGTTCAGGTTCCCGAGGTTGACGCCCACGCCTTTGTCATTGGAAACAAGGTGAATACGGTTGGCATACATGCCGCCCAGCGCGCCGGTATCCACGGCAACCACGGGCGCGGCACCTTCTCCGGCTATCGGCGTGACTGCGCCCGTGGATGAAACGCGGTTGGCGCCCACTGTCACCTTAAGATCTTTGGCGTGAATACCGGCGTTGACTTCCGTTGCCCGGGCAATGATCGACAGCGCGTCGGTTTTGCTGGCATCGAGGCCCTGGCCTTCAACCGTGATGGTGCCTTTGCTGACATCCAGCGCCAGCAGGTTACCTGCCGCATCAAACTGAGGTTTGCCCGTGGTCAACGTGGCATTGGGGGTATTGATAAATCCACAGCCGTTACAGGTAATGCCGTAGGGGTTCGCGACCATTACGTTGGCCGCCTTGCCCGCCACTTCGGTATACCCCTGCAGCTGTGAGCGATTGCCGCCGATGACTTCATTGATGATGCCGGTCGCTTCCTGCCCGGCCCGAAGGTTAGGGTTGTTCTGAATAAGCCCCCCGAGCTGAGTTTGCGTCAGCTGCCCGGTGGCATTGTTAAGGATCAGCCCCTCTTTTCCGACGTTATAGTCCTGGAACTGGTTATGGGAGATCCCCGCCTGGTTTGGCGTGGCGATGTTAACGACCGGGACACCGTTTCCGGCCTGATCCATCTGCGTACCCGGCGTGACCGGGTTGATGGTCGCCGCCACCGCCGGAAAGACCGGCTGCCCGGCAATCAGGCAGATGATGAGGTAACTTAACAGGCGCTGCGCTAATCCAACCGGGTGCTTATCCATATTTTTACCTTAAATCGCCAGGCCCAGGCGGTAATAAATCACGAGATGATCCGGTGCCAGATAGCCCGGATAGTGAAGTGGCGTGCCAACGGTGAACTGGCTGGAGCAGTAGCGCCCGGCGACAGTGAGGCCAGCGGAGGCACCCCAAAGCGTGCCGGATGCCTGCCTGTCTTCGTTGTCATTCCGCAGCCAACCGCCATCTACGGCAGCGTTCAGGCTGACTTCGCCCAGATAAGGGAGGCTGAACAGGGCATAGTTCAGTTCGTTGCGAAGATAGCCCCCGTTATCGCCGGAAAGGTATTGCTCTTTAAAGCCGCGCACGGAGCTTTCACCGCCTATCGTTAAGCGCTCGCTGCCGTAAAGCCGATCGGGCGACCATTGGCCGTAGACGCTGGTTAACCACCAAATTTTTTGCGTCAGCGGACGCTGAAAACTGCCGTTCAGGCTCCATTTTTTGAATTCGGCTTTTGGCACGTCGCCCCGCTTGCCGTTATCGTTTTCGGCCCCAAACCACGGCACGCCGTGGCTGAATGTCGGGTTCAGGGTTGCCACGCCGCCTGCAATTTTCTGCGTGTGGTTAAGGCCGAACTGCAGGCTGGTGAGCTTCCGGCTGCTGCTAAGCAACGGCGCATCGTTCAGGTAGTTGCGGCTAATACGGTGAGTCAGGCCGATGGAGGCGGCGGTTTTTAAGTCACCGTTTCGATAAAGCACGCGGGAGAAGTTCAGGCGATGCGTTTCGGCTCGCCCGGTCGAACGCCACAGATAACCTTTGTTATCGAGGGTGGTGAGGTAGTCGCTCCAGCTGTAGCTGTAATCAACAAGGCTATAACCCCAGGGCACGTTGACCCCGGCCTGAAAGCTTTGGGCATCATGGTCGCTGGCAAAATCGCTGCTGCGCCCGCCGCTGATAAACCATTTATCAGCCAGCCCCAGCGGATTATTGGCGGTCAGCGAGGCGGTGAGCTGCCCTGTGCCGGTGCTTTTTTGCCCGCTGTTATCAAACCCGACGGCTGCGGAAAATGGAAATTCAGGCGTGGCCGTGAGATTGACAATTGATTCCCCGGCCTTCTCGCCCGGTAATATTTCAATTTGTACCGGCGTGGTGCGTAACCGGTTTATTTGCTCCATCCCCTGCTCAATATCGCGCAGGTTAAGTATTTTCCCTTCCAGTCCCGGAAACGCCATTTTTAGCTGGCGTGAAGGAGCCCCTTCAATACGAATAGCCTGCAGCCTGCCCTCCAGCACGGCAATATGCAGCGTTCCCCCCGAAAGATCCTGCTCGGTCAAAAATGCCCGGCTGGTGATATATCCGCGGCTAATATACCAGTCAGATATATCCCGGGTTAGCTGATTGATCTTCGCCATGCCGAGGCAGCGATCAATATAGGGCGTAATTAGGCGATTCCGGGCCGGGTCGGAAAGCAGCGTGGCATTTTCAATATCAATATGGCGAATGGTGAAGCAGGGTCCCTGGTCAGGTTGGGCCACAGGGCTTGCCAGTCGGGGCTGGAGGCTACGCTGGATCTCCTCTCGCTGCTGCCTGTTCTGCAACAGCAAATCCTGCTGCTGCTGGAGAATAGTGTCCCGGTCGGCAGGCGTCAGCGGCGCAGCATAGTTTAAGTCGGAGTAAAAAAGCACGCACAAAAAGGCGGCCTTATAATAATGGCGCATAAAGGAAGAGTCTATTTTTGTCATTTCCTTTTAGTATGCCAGCGCAGCAATAAACAAGAAAAGTCTTAAATAAACACCCTATTAATATTAGTAGTTAATTTACCTTAAGTTTGATTATTGAATTTAGGATAAGGAATGAAATAACTCATTTATTATTTTTCTGGAATCGTTTAACCGATGAATATTTAAACAATGATTGTCCTGCAACATTAGGCAAAACAGGTCACGAAATAAAAAAGCCACGTATTCTCATACGTGGCTTTTTTAAAAGGTGGGTGATGATTATTAATCCATGCTTGCGCCGCCGCTAATGCGGAATTTAATGTTGACGGTAATGCCCTGCCCTGGCTTCCCGCTCTCATAGCGCCACTTCTTCATCGCCTGCTTAACTTCACGTTCAAACATGTTTGCAGGCTGGGCGGAGAGGATCTCAACGTTATTCACCCGGCCATCGGCATCGACATCAAACTTCACGCGAACGTTGCCGTCCATGCGCAATGCAAAAGCTCGCGTAGGGTACTGCGGCCTGTCGCGGCTGATCGCTCGCGGCCCGGTGTTCACCGATGGTGCAGGCGATGCAGGAGCTGGTTTCGCCGCTGCCGTTGGCGCAGGCTGCACGGGCGCATTGTTTTCAAACGGAGAAGCCTGACGAGGCTCAACCGGCTTAACGTCTCGCTTCGGCTGCTCAACCTTTTTCACCGGTTTAGGCTTCGGTTTTGGCTTAGGCTCAGGCTTGTGAATAACAACGGGCGCCTCTTTCGGCGGCTCGGGTATCGGCTCTGGCTCCGGTTCGGGTTCCGCGACCGGCTGTGGCGGAGGCTGAACAACCTGAGGCTGAGGAGGCTCAAGATCAGCAGGCGCAACCATCGTGACGCTGATCGGCTGCGAAGGTGCTGGGGACTCAATAACCTGATGTACCGAGGTGTAGAGCAACCCGGCCACAACGGCACCATGAATCCCGACGGAGAGAAGAGTCGGCCACGGAAAGCGGCGAGGTAATTCCAGGGTCATTGACGTCATAATGGTTTCAGTGTCTTTCAAGAGACGACAATTTTAAATGCAAATAACAATCATATTCAACAACGCATTGCCCAAAGGCGCACTTTTTCCTGCTGTCTGCGCGAGTTTCCCGCTATTTTCTCAAGGATTTAACATCCTGTTTATCTTTCAATTGCAGTCTGCCCGAGGTTCACTTACCGTGGTTTACAACCCAACATCAAGAAGGAAGTGTGCCCGTGCTGTACGTCATTTATGCCCAAGATATTGCCGATTCACTGGAAAAGCGCCTGTCCGTTCGCCCTGCCCACCTAGCTCGCCTTCAGGTGCTGCGTGACGAAGGTCGTCTGCTGACCGCAGGCCCGATGCCGGCGGTTGACAGCAACGATCCTGGCAGCGCCGGCTTTACCGGTTCCACGGTGATTGCCGAGTTTGCGTCTCTGGAAGAGGCGAAAGCCTGGGCTGATGCAGACCCGTATATCGCCGCAGGCGTGTACGCTAAAGTTGAAGTAAAACCATACAAGAAAGTATTCTGATTTGCCTTCAGACGAGCCTGCAGGCTGCAGGCTCATTAGCGTGTTACTCTGTCAGCTGTAAATGCTTCTGGCGAAAACTGTCCTGATTCAGGGGCCGTGAGAAAAGATAACCTTGCGCCAGCCTGACATTGCTATTGAACAGCACTTGCATCTGCGAAAAGGTTTCTACCCCTTCCGCAATAACATCCACCTCTTTCTCCTGAGCACCGCGTATAATATTGAGCGTTTCTTCGCCGGATGTGGCCCTGAAGCAGGCACGGTCTAGCTTTATGAAGTCTGTTTCTAGCTGAGCCAGTCGGCTTTGAAGCTGTTCAACGCTGTGAATATCATCCCACGCAAGTAAAAAACCGGCGTCACGAAGGCGAGTGGCGTTTTCGCGCCCGGTATCATCTAGCAGAATGTTGTTGTCGGTTATCTCAAAGACAATGCGTTGCACTGGCACAGGGCGCTGAGCCACCAGCTCGACTATCCGATCGGCAAAACCAGCATCATTCAATTGAACTGGCGAAAGATTGAGGTGCAATAAATAACTCTCGTTATGCGGCACGATGACGTCCGTCATATAGCTAAATGCCGAGGAGATAACATGTTCGCCCAGCGACACAATCCCTCCGTTTTCTTCCAGTCGATTAATAAACACGTCTGGGGAGACGAGTGCCCGCCGATGCACGCCTCTAATGAGCATCTCGGCGCCGACACAGGTAAAACCTGATGTGTCGAAAATCGGCTGCAGTAACGACTCAAAAGCCATGCCGAAGTTATTCTTCATCACCCGATTAACGATGAACTCAACGCTTTTCTCCATGTAACTACTCCTTTTGGCAGGCTTCCTTAGCTGGTCGAGATCACGACTTTATTTTTTCCGCTGGATTTCGCCTTGTAGAGCAACCTGTCGGCTTTCTCAATCAGCGCTTCATAATCCTCACCTCGCCATGGGCAAACACCGCCGCTAAAGGTGACGACTAATCCTTGTTCACGCCAGAGTTTACTTTCGACCGCTTTACGCCAGCCTTCCATAATTTCCATAGCTTTAACCTGATTGTCGGAAAAATAAATAAAGGCAATTTCCTCTCCACCGTAGCGATAAAGCTTGGCGCGATCGTCCAGTAAACCCATGCCCATATCGGCAATGACCTTTAGCACCGTGTCACCGACCAGATGCCCGTAGTGATCGTTTATTTTTTTAAAGTTATCAATATCAATGATGCCAAGACTAAAAGGTGCTTCCCGGGCTAATATGTAATTAATGTCATTATCAAAGCTACGGCGATTAAGCAACCCTGTTAGACCATCCGTTAGCGAAGCATTTTTTGCACTTTTTATTTGCTGACTGCTTGCGTTTATTTCATTCATAATTTGTTTATCGACGCCGCCTTTCATATCCAGACGGCCAAAACGCATCATCGAAATAATATCAATCACCATCGACTTTATCGATTGATGCATAAAGAACCATAATAATAGATAAATTGTCAGGCAAAAAACAAATCCGCCCAAAATGATCCAGATATAATATAAAACGGCATCATCAATGATTCTGTCTTTTACAGCATAAACAACAAACCAGTCCGGGTTTGAAAAGGAGTAGTAGTAATACTGCCTGTGACTTGCTTTATCGTGAAATGACCCCAGGCCATTTGTCATACATTGCACCACCGCCGGCGAGACAACCTCCGTGCCGATAGCATCGCTGTCTGCATCAAGCACCGCTCTTCCCTGACGGTCAACAATCGAGAAGTGCCCTGGATTCGGACTCTCCAACTGTCGTAGCGGATAGCTCATATTGATCAAATTCAGATCCATGGCGAACATCCCGTACCGCTCGCCTTTATCGTCGTGCAGCAGTTTGGCAATGGTCACTACCGGTGATTTATCAACTGCATTAGCATAAATATTCGAATAGTTCACAAAAGAACTTTTTACGCTGAGGCTTTCGTACCAGTTTCGTCCTGACAGGTCCAGGCGATTATCAACATAGGAATTTGGTATGCTATTATACTTTCCATCACGTGTGGCAATGATATAACCTGAAATAGCTGGCAACACCGCAATAGATGTTGTGAGCTGTTTCTCCAAAACTTCATTTTCAGCATTAACCAGAGCATCAACGTTTTTATTATTTAATAGGGTAGCGCTTTGCCACAATGCATTCTCTAAAGTTTTCAGCTGCTGCTCGATATAGAACATCGCAATATTATGAACAAAACCTTCGCTTTCATCATCCAACGTGTTTTTTTGATGATTATAGTTTATCCAGGCCAGCACCGAGCTAAACATCACCAGCACGGCAAGAATAATGACAAACAGAAAATTTATTCTCCTGGTATAAGAAAAATCCTTTTTAATTAAATCGCTAATCACTTATTGCGGCACCCTGTCAAGGTAAGAAAATTCCGTGAATTATGCCGTCTATTTTAATTAAAATGATGATCGCGATCATTTTAAAAACAAACTTCCGCCCTTTGGAAATATAAATTCAGGGTAAAGGGAAGGTTTATTTCCTAATGGATTTAATGGGCACCGCACGCGGTGCCCGGATCTTATGCCCAGCGATCGTGGATGGCAAACAGCAATGAATTACGCTGCTGGTTAACCAGGCACTTACGAATAGCATGAATGCGCATATTGCGCCGTGACTGGCTTTCCAGCCAACGCGCCCTGCGCTTCTGCGTTTGACGCTGCATACGCCAACGCCCAACTTCCGTTCTGCTACGTCTCATGTCTACGACTCAATTTCCTAAAAAAGACGCGCCATTATAGAACCTTCTGCCGGGCAAACCATCCGTTTTGCGTATACTTTTAGTGTTAAGCAGTGAAAGTTCTGCGTACACTCTCAACTCTTCGGTTTCAAAAGGATTTTTAAGGCATGACAACCTTCTATACCGTGGTGAGCTGGCTGGTCATTCTCGGCTACTGGCTGCTTATCGCCGGCGTTACGCTGCGTATATTGATGAAACGCCGCGCCGTCCCTTCGGCAATGGCCTGGCTATTGATCATCTATATTCTGCCGCTGGTCGGGATTATTGCCTATCTCTCCGTGGGAGAACTGCATCTCGGTAAACGCCGGGCAGAGCGCGCGCGCGCCATGTGGCCTTCTACCGCTAAGTGGCTTAAAGAGCTGAAAAACTGTAAGCATATTTTTGCCTCAGAAACCAGCGAGGTCGCCAGCTCGCTGTTCCAGCTTTGCGAGCGCCGCCAGGGGATTGCCGGCGTGAAGGGCAATCAGCTCCAGCTGCTAACCAGTTCGGATGACACCATGCAGGCGCTGATCCGCGATATCCAACTGGCACGCCATAACATCGAGATGGTGTTTTATATCTGGCAACCCGGCGGCATGGCCGACCAGGTGGCAGAATCATTGATGGCGGCAGCGCGACGCGGCATTCATTGCCGTTTGATGCTCGACTCCGCGGGTAGCGTCGCCTTCTTCCGCAGCCCGTGGGCCAATATGATGCGTAACGCGGGCATCGAAGTAGTCGAAGCGCTGAAGGTTAACCTGATGCGTGTTTTCCTGCGTCGAATGGACCTGCGCCAGCACCGTAAGATGGTGATGATCGATAACTATATTGCCTATACCGGTAGCATGAATATGGTTGACCCCCGTTTCTTCAAGCAGGATGCGAATGTGGGTCAGTGGGTCGATTTGATGGCGCGTATGGAAGGCCCGGTCGCCACCGCAATGGGCATCGTATACTCCTGCGACTGGGAGATAGAGACCGGGAAACGTATTCTTCCGCCGCCGCCGGATGAGAATATCATGCCGTTCGAAGAGGCCAGCGGCCACACCATTCATACTATCGCTTCAGGGCCAGGGTTCCCGGAAGATCTGATTCATCAGGCGTTGCTGACCTCCGTTTATGCCGCACGTGAATACCTGATCATGACGACCCCCTACTTCGTACCGAGCGATGATTTGCTCCACGCCATTTGCACGGCAGCGCAGCGCGGCGTGGACGTGAGTATCATCGTGCCGCGTAAAAACGATTCTTTACTGGTGGGCTGGGCAAGCCGCGCGTTCTTCACTGAACTGCTTGCCGCTGGCGTGAAAATTTACCAGTTTGAAGGCGGGCTGCTGCACACCAAAAGCGTGCTGGTCGATGGGCAACTCAGCCTGGTCGGCACGGTTAACCTGGACATGCGCAGCCTGTGGCTGAATTTTGAGATTACGCTGGTCATCGATGATGAAGGTTTTGCCGGTGATTTAGCTGCGGTGCAGGACGACTATATCTCCCGCTCGCGGCTGCTGGACGCGCATTTATGGTTAAAACGCCCGCTCTGGCAGCGAATGACCGAGCGACTGTTTTACTTCTTTAGTCCGTTGCTGTAAAACGTGGCGCATCAGCACTCGATAAGTGGATGTAGAGATGGAAATGGATCTGAATAACCGCCTGACCGAAGACGAGACTTTAGAACAGGCGTACGATATTTTTCTCGAGCTGGCGGGCGATAATCTCGATCCTGCTGACATTATTCTTTTCAATCTGCAGTTCGAGGAGCGCGGCGGTGCGGAGCTGTTTGACCCGGCCGAAGACTGGCAGGAGCACGTCGATTTCGACCTGAACCCTGACTTCTTTGCAGAAGTCGTTATCGGGCTGGCGGATACCGACGGCGGCGAGCTGAACGATATCTTCGCTCGCGTCCTGCTGTGCCGCGAGAAAGACCACAAGCTTTGCCACATCCTGTGGCGTGAGTAATCCTCCCTGCGCGGCCCTCAGGCCGCGCTGTGACTACTTCTCATTGGGCGGGAGATGCTCCCCGCAGGTTTTGCAGTAATGCGCGTTGCTGGCATGATCCTGCTGATGACAGCGCGTACATTCCCTTACTGACCGCCTTCTTTGCATATCCTGCGACATTTGCGCCGTTAAAATCCCGGTGGGGATGGCTATCACCGAATAACCAATCAGGATCAGCAGCGAGGCCACGAAACGCCCCAGTGCAGTATGCGGCACAATGTCGCCATAGCCGACAGTGGTGACCGTTACAACCGCCCAGTAAACCGCTACGCCAAGGCTGGTAAAGCCGTTGGCCTTCCCTTCTATGCCGTACATCAGCGCTCCCGCCGCGACCATTACGATGGCAATAAACGAATAGAACAGGATCAGCTGATTGCTGGCGTTAATCAGGCTGCGCCACAGACTTTTGAGCGCGGGCATGTAGCGCAGCAGTTTGAGGATACGCAGCACGCGAATGGCGCGCATTGCCCGCCAGGCAAAATAGTAGTGAATAGCAAACTCAGGCCAAAGCCACAGGACATACAGCGGCAGCATGGTCGCCAGGTCAATAATGCCCCAGAAGCTAAACACGTAGCGGATGGGCTGCGGCCACGTTAGCACTCGCAGCAGATATTCGCAGGTGAACAGCAGCGTGAAGATGATTTCCAGCCAGATAAACAGCTGCCATTCGCCGTAGGTTAGCCGGGGATCGCTCCCGACGCTGGATTCGGTAAAAACAACGGCCACGCTGAGCAGCGCCAGCAGGCCGCAAAACGCCTCGAACCGGCGCCCTGAGCGGGTATTTTGATCGAACAGAAAGCGGTAAAGCAGCGCACGAAGTGATGAAATGTTGCCTGGCACGGTGATCCTCGCAAAAAGAAAGGGCCAGCGCGGTGCTGGCCCCAGGCGAGATTATAGCGGGTCAATCTTCAGACAGGAAACCGCATGGCGGAAACTGCCTTCCAGCACCGGACGCGTTTTGGCGCATTCCGGGCCGGCAATCGGGCAGCGGGTGCGGAACACGCAGCCTGATGGCGGATTGATGGGCGACGGCAGCTCCCCTTCCAGCAGCTGGATAGTTTTGTTCTTCTCCAGATCCGGATCGGGGATCGGCACCGCCGACATCAGCGCTTTGGTATAAGGGTGCAGCGGATTGTGGTACACCTCATCGTAGGTGCCCAGCTCCACCGCATGGCCCAGATACATGACCAGCACGCGATCGGAGATGTGCTTCACCACCGCGAGATCGTGGGCGATGAAGATTAACGACAGCCCCATTTCGCGCTGCAGTTTCTGTAGCAGGTTAACCACCTGCGCCTGAATGGACACGTCCAGCGCGGAGACCGGCTCATCACAGATGATGAGTTTTGGCTCAAGAATCAGCGCGCGTGCGATACCGATACGCTGGCACTGGCCGCCGGAGAACTCATGCGGGTAGCGGTTGACCAGGTTTGGCAGCAGGCCGACCTTCATCATCATCGCCTTCACGCGGTCGCGAACTTCCTGCTTAGGCATTTTTGGATGATAGGTCAGCAGCGGCTCGGCGATGATATCGCCGATGTTCATCCGCGGGTTCAGCGATGCCAGAGGATCCTGGAAAATCATCTGAATATCGCTGCGCACATCGCGCCACTCTTCCTGTTTCATGCCCAGAAGATCTTTCCCCAGCCACGCTACTCGGCCATCGGTCGCTTTCACCAGGCCAATGATGGCGCGGGCAAAGGTCGATTTACCGCAGCCGGACTCGCCCACCACGCCGAGGGTTTCCCCTTCGTACAGGCGCAGCGTCACGCCATCCACGGCTTTCAGGGTTTTGGAAGGCTGCCAGAACCACTGTTTGCCATCTTTGATGTCAAAATGCACCTTCAGGTCAGCGATTTCTAACAGAACTTTTCTCTCTTCTGCAACGGTGCTCATGCTAATTCCTCCACCGGTCTAAAGCAGGCACGCAGGCGGCCATCACCAAACTGCTCCAGTGGCGGAGCACTATTACACGCTTCCATCGCAAACTGACAGCGAGGCTGGAACGGGCACCCCTGCGGCAGGCGCAGCAGGTTCGGCGGGTTGCCTGGAATGGTCAGCAGAGATTCACCTTCCGCATCCAGACGCGGTACCGCGTTCAACAGGCCGATTGAGTACGGGTGTACCGGCTTGTAGAAGACGTCGCGCGCGTTGCCGTATTCCATCGTACGCCCGGCGTACATCACCAGCACTTTGTCGCAGATCCCGGCCACAACACCCAGGTCGTGGGTGATCATGATGATCGCCGTGTTGAACTCACGCTTCAGCTCGTTCAGCAGCGTCATGATCTGCGCCTGAACGGTAACGTCCAGTGCGGTAGTCGGTTCGTCAGCAATCAGCAGTTTTGGCCGACACAGCAGCGCCATGGCAATCATCACGCGCTGGCGCATCCCGCCGGAGAACTCGTGCGGGAACATGCGCATACGCTTCCGCGCTTCAGGCATTTTTACCGCATCCAGCATCCGCACAGACTCTTCAAACGCTTCCGCCTTACCGAGTTTTTTGTGCAGCATCAGCACTTCCATCAGCTGATCGCCCACACGCATGTACGGGTTCAGCGAGGTCATCGGATCCTGGAAAATCATCGAGATTTGCTCGGCGCGCAGGCGGTTAAGCTGCGACTCCGGCAGGTTCAGGATCTCTTTGCCGTTGAATTTCGCAGAGCCGCCGATACGACCATTGGCCGCCAGCAGGCCCATCAGCGCGAAGGCCGTTTGGGATTTGCCCGAGCCGGACTCACCGACAATGCCGAGGGTTTCACCGGCACGCAGGCTAAAGTTGAGGTCGTTTACTGCCGTGACGTCGCCGTCGGGTGTGCCAAAGGTCACTCGCAGGTCTTTAACGTCCAGCAAGACCTCAGATTTGTTCAGTGGAGCGGCCACCGGAGAGGTTTCAATAGTACTCATG
Source organism: Cedecea sp. Ae19-4 (assembly GCF_059801165.1). Lineage (NCBI taxonomy): Bacteria > Pseudomonadati > Pseudomonadota > Gammaproteobacteria > Enterobacterales > Enterobacteriaceae > Cedecea > Cedecea sp. Ae19-4. The sequence continues at coordinate 1,770,171 of NZ_JBCHWG010000001.1, forward strand.
GAGGGACTCCTTAACGATCTTTCGGGTCGAGGGCATCACGCAGGCCATCGCCGATAAAGTTAAAACAGAACAGCGTAACCACCAGGAAGCCTGCCGGGAACAGCAGAAGCCACGGTGATACCTCCATGGAGTTTGCACCGTCGCTTAACAGCGCTCCCCAGCTGCTCAGAGGCTCCTGCGTGCCGAGGCCCAGGAAACTCAGGAAAGATTCGAACAGGATCATGCTAGGTACCAGCAGTGAGGCGTAAACCACCACCACGCCCAACACGTTCGGCACAATATGACGCAGAACGATGTTAATGGTCGAAACACCGCCTACGTGTGCCGCTTCGATGAACTCTTTGCGTTTCAGGCTCAGGGTCTGGCCGCGCACGATACGCGCCATGTCCAGCCAGGACACCATGCCGATAGCCACGAAGATCAGCAGGATGTTTTGCCCGAAGAAGGTCACCAGCAGGATCACGAAGAACATGAACGGGAAGGAGTTCAGGATCTCCAGCAGACGCATCATCACGGAGTCGATTTTGCCGCCGAGATAGCCGGCCAGGCAGCCGTACAGCGTCCCGACAATAACCGCCACCAGCGCAGCAGAAATACCCACCATAAGGGAGATACGTCCCCCAATGGCAACACGCACCAGCAGATCGCGACCGGACGAATCGGTCCCGAAATAGTGACCGGATGCCATATCAGGGGCCGCCGACATCATGCCCCAGTCGGTATCAAAGTAGGTAAACTGCGACAGAACTGGCGCAAAAGCCACGAACAGCGCAATCAGAGCCAGGACAAACAGGCTGGTGATCGCCGCGCGGTTATGGATAAAACGGCGACGCGCATCCTGCCACAGGCTGCGACCTTCAACTTCCAGTTTTTCACTGAAGTTTTCCAGCGCCTCGCTGTTTTTCTTAGTCAACATTATGGCCACTCCAGCTTAGTAACGGATTTTCGGGTCGATAACGGCATACAGCACGTCAACTACCGCGTTGAACAGAATCGTCAGCGCGCCGACCAGAATGGTCAGGCTGAGAACCAGTGAGTAGTCACGGTTCAGCGCCCCGTTAACAAACAGCTGACCGATGCCCGGCAAGCCATAAATTGTTTCAATCACCATGGAGCCCGTGATGATGCCCACAAACGCTGGTCCGAGGTATGACAGGACCGGCAGCAGCGCAGGTTTCAGGGCATGGCGCAGCACGATACGACGCATCGGCAGGCCTTTGGCACGTGCGGTGCGGATAAAGTTAGAGTGCAGGACTTCAATCATTGAGCCGCGGGTAATACGCGCGATGCTCGCGATGTACGCCAAAGACAGGGCTATCATCGGCAGTATCATGTACTTCGGCGCCCCCCCGTTCCACCCGCCACCGGGCAGCCATTTAAGGGTGATAGCGAAGATCAGTACCAGCAACGGCGCCACCACGAAGCTGGGGATAACCACCCCCGTCATGGCAAAGCCCATTACCGTGTAATCCCATTTGGTGTTTTGATTCAGCGCCGCAACCACGCCCGCCGTCACACCCAGCACAATGGCAAAGATGAAAGCCGCTGCACCTAATTTTGCGGATACCGGGAAGCTGGAGGCCACCAGGTCATTGACCGAATAGTCTTTGTATTTAAATGACGGCCCAAAATCCCCATGCGCCAGCTGTTTTAAATAGCTGAAATACTGCGTGGTGATCGGATCGTTAAGGTGATACTTCGCTTCGATGTTCGCCATGACTTCTGGCGGCAGCGTACGTTCGCCGGTAAAAGGACTCCCCGGTGCGAGACGCATCATAAAGAAGGAAATAGTGATAAGAATAAAGAGTGTCGGAATTGCTTCCAGACAACGACGTAGAATAAATTTCAACATTGCCCGTACCTTCTGGCCTGTGCCTTTGCAGTGCGATGTAAATAAGACACGATGGGGCAGAATCTATCCACCGGCCGAAACCGGTGGGTCCTGCCCCACGAATTGCCATTAATGTTTGATAATGTACAAGTCTCTTACGTAGACATTATCCATCGGGTCTTTACCGGTGTAACCACCCACCCACGGCTTAACCAGACGGGCGTTAACGTAGTAGTAAACCGGGACGATGGCTGAGTCTTTATCAAGCTGCTGCTCAGCTTTCTCATACAGCGCGGTACGCTGGGCTTCGTCGGTCACTTTCAGGGTGTCGGCAATAATCTTGTCGAACGCCGGGCTCTTATAGTGCGCGGTGTTGTTAGAGCTGTCGGACAGCATGGTGTTCAGGAAGGAAGTCGGTTCGTTATAGTCCGCACACCAGCCCGCACGCGCCACGTCGAAGGTCCCCTGATGACGGGTATCCAGGAAGGTTTTCCACTCCTGGTTCTCCAGCTTGACGTTCACGCCTAGGTTTTTCTGCCAGATAGACGCCACGGCGATAGCCAGCTTCTTGTGCAGATCGGAGGTGTTGTACAGCAGGTTGAAGGTCAGCGGCTTGTCTTTGGTGTAACCTGCTTCAGCCAGCAGTTTTTTGGCTTCTTCGTTACGCTTGTCCTGAGACCAGGTGAACCACTCTGGCGGGGTCAGTTTCGCGCCATCAGTATACGGCGGGGTATAACCATAAGCCGGCAGATCGCCCTGGTTTTTCACTTTGTTCACGATGATGTCGCGATCCAGGCCCAGTTTCAGCGCCGCACGAACGCGAGGATCGGTAAATGGTGCTTTCTGGTTGTTGATCTCGTAGTAATAAGTACACAGGAACGGATCGGCGTGAACTTCAGTTGGAATTTCTTTTTTCAGTTTCTGGAACAGCTCAATCGGCAGGTTGTTATACGTCATGTCGATTTCACCGCTGCGGTAGCGGTTAACGTCTGTTACTTCAGAAGAGATTGGCAGGTAGGTCACCTGGTTAATCACGGTTTTCCCGTTATTCCAGTAGTTGGTGTTACGCACCAGAACGATACGCTCGTTCACCACCCAATCTTTTAATTTGTAAGCACCGTTGGTCACGATGTTGGCAGGCTGGGTCCACTTGTCGCCGAATTTCTCAACGGTCGCTTTCGGTACCGGAGAAACGGATGGGTGAACCAGCAGCTTGTAGAAGTACGGCACCGGCTCGCTCAGGGTGACTTCCAGAGTGTGGTCATCGATGGCTTTCACGCCCAGATCGCTGGTCGGCTTTTTACCGGCAATGATATCGTCGATATTGGTCAGGTGACCGTATTGCAGGTAGCTGGAATAAGGAGAGGCGGTTTTCGGGTCAGCCAGGCGCTGCCAGCTGTAAACAAAGTCCTGCGCGGTGACAGGTTCGCCGTTGGACCATTTCGCGTCTTTACGCAGGTGGAAAGTCCAGACTTTAAAATCTTTATTGTCCCAGGACTCTGCGACACCCGGAGACGGGTGGCCCTGCAGATCGCTTACCAGCAGACCTTCGAACAGGTCACGGCTGATATTGGACTCTGGCACGCCTTCGATTTTGTGCGGATCAAGAGATTGAGGTTCTGAGCCGTTGTTACGAACCAGATCTTGTTTCTCTGCCAATTGCACACCCGCCGGAACATCTGCCGCCATCGCGACATTGCCAGCAATCAGCGCAGTTAAAATGCCCGCTGCAATCAGGCTTTTTTTAGTGATATTTGTCATTGTGTTGGTACTCCACTCATTATAATTACCGACCCGAAAGTCGGCCTCTTCCCCTCAGGGGTCCCTTACAGCGCAGGAGCGTTAAACGTCCGTACGGGATACTGCTTTCCTTACTACTTCGCTATCACCGACTTTATTTTCGGGCCGCTCGATTCGGCGACCTCATTACGTCGATTCTTTCTGCCGCCGATTGCGTGGTCGACGGGCATGATTTAGTGGTTCGCAGGACATGATTACGCTGCGAAATCATTCTCATCTAGAAAAGAAACATTTTTCAGCGAATTGTTTTGCCCGGAAAGTATCAAAAGCTTCAGATACCCGCCAATACAATTTGCAAATTTGTTAACCATTTCTCTTTTATGGAGAGATTGTGGGGAGCGTCATGCAGGAAGGATGTTTATAAAAACCCAATCATAATCTTTATTATCATGGGGTTAGTATACTATCACTGCATTAGAGAGGAGGTCGGTTTATCGCCTGCTTCATCACTCACAAAAAATTAACAATTGATTATTTTTTAGCACATTCCTCTGCGGGAAGGCATGAATTACTAATATCATCTCAATAAACCCGCAGCAAGCCTGATTGCATAACGGATGCTAAATATCATTTCGATCGCCACTTTTCTGTACAGCTTGTTACAACGTCAACCTCTAATACACGGTTTTCCAAAGCATTTTCTTATGAAAGATTCGCATTTACTTTTGCAATAATGGGGATAGCGGGCAGGTAAAATTTTCTTCTACGGAAAGAAAAAAAGCAGAATAGAGATTCTGCTTTTTCATTTGAAAGCGGCAGCGAAATTAACTTGTCAGGCCCGGGAAGATAGCCCTGACCCCGGTGACAATAAATTCGATCCCCAGAGACATCAGAAGCAGGCCCATAATACGGGTAATCACGTTGATCCCGGTTTGCCCCAGTATGCGCACCAGCCACGGTGCAATGCGGAACAGCAGCCAACAGCAAAATGCAAACAGCGCAATGGCCAGGGAGAATCCCAGCAGGTGCCCCCAGCTGTGATAGCGACTTCCCCAGACAATCGTTGAACTGATGGCACCCGGCCCCGCCATCAACGGCAATGCCAGGGGAACAACCCCCACGCTTTCGCGTATCGCGCTCTCCGATTTCTCTTGCTTATTCTGTTTATCTTCACCCAGCTTGCCGCTGATCATTGACATAGCAATGGTCACCACAAGAATGCCGCCGGCAATGCGGAATGAATCAATTGAAATACCAAAAACTTGCAAAATACCGTCACCCAAAAAAAGTGAGGTCCAGAGAATAATCGCCACCGAGAGGTTGGCCGTGAGGTTGGTTTTATTTCTTGCTGCGGCACTCTGGTAACTGGTCATACTAATAAATACGGGAATGATCCCTACCGGGTTGACCAGAGCAAACATCCCGATAAAAAACTTAATATAGGTTGGCAGGTCGAAAAAGGATTGAGCCACACAAAACTCCGCAAATGAACAAAGCAAAAGCAGGCGTAATGTAATGGAAAAACACCCCTGCCGCTACGCTATTTCCCTGCTTAATCGATGCCTGCAACAACTTATTTTAGCATCATGACGAACTGTTACCCGAATGTTGAATTTGTGATACTTTGTTTTGACATTGCTGTGACTAAATTTTTAAAGATTTATCAATCACCTGGATAGCGTCTGCTGAATGGTGTCAGCATCGATTAGTTGTGATTTAGATCACGAAAAACCTACTCAGAAGTGAGTACTCTTGGACACATCTGAAAAGCAGGTTTCTCCACTGACACGGCTTATTCAGATGAGGCTCTTTTAGTAAATCAGCGCATGAATCCAGGTCATTTTTATGACAGTTTTTTGTCTTAAACACGCATTCGGTGGCTGCTGGCTATACTGTCGACTCGCGCAGCTTATTTACTAAAAGAGTTTAACATTATCAGGAGAGCATTATGGCTGTAACTAATGTCGCGGAACTGAACGCCCTCGTAGAGCGCGTAAAGAAAGCCCAGCGTGAATATGCCAACTTTACTCAAGAGCAAGTCGATAAGATTTTCCGTGCTGCCGCCCTGGCCGCTGCCGACGCTCGAATCCCCCTGGCTAAATTAGCCGTCGCTGAATCCGGTATGGGTATCGTCGAAGATAAAGTGATTAAAAACCACTTCGCTTCTGAATATATCTATAACGCTTATAAAGATGAGAAAACCTGCGGTGTGCTGTCTGAAGACGACACCTTCGGTACCATCACGATTGCCGAACCTGTCGGTATCATCTGCGGTATCGTGCCAACCACTAACCCAACTTCAACCGCCATTTTCAAATCGCTGATCAGCCTGAAAACCCGTAACGCGATCATCTTCTCCCCGCACCCACGCGCTAAAGATGCAACCAACAAAGCAGCAGACATTGTTCTGCAGGCTGCAATCGCGGCGGGCGCACCAAAAGATCTGATCGGCTGGATTGATCAACCTTCCGTCGAGCTGTCTAACGCCCTGATGCACCACCCGGACATCAACATGATTCTGGCGACCGGTGGCCCTGGCATGGTTAAAGCGGCTTACAGCTCCGGTAAACCGGCTATCGGCGTAGGCGCAGGTAACACACCTGTAGTGGTAGACGAAACTGCCGACGTTAAACGTGCTGTAGCGTCTATTTTGATGTCAAAAACCTTCGACAACGGCGTTATCTGTGCGTCTGAACAGTCCGTCATCGTTGTTGATTCTGTATACAACGCCGTTCGCGAACGTTTCGCCAGCCACGGCGGTTACCTGCTGCAGGGCAAAGAGCTGAAAGCCGTTCAGGACATCATCCTGAAGAATGGCGCGCTTAACGCCGCGATTGTGGGCCAGCCGGCAGCCAAAATTGCAGAACTGGCAGGCTTCACCGTACCAGCAGACACCAAAATCCTGATCGGTGAAGTGTCCGTAGTCGATGAGTCCGAGCCGTTTGCTCATGAAAAACTGTCCCCTACCCTTGCCATGTACCGCGCTAAAAACTTTGAAGACGCGGTAGTAAAAGCAGAAAAACTGGTTGAGATGGGCGGTATCGGCCATACCTCTTGCCTTTATACCGACCAGGACAACCAGCCTGCGCGCGTTAAGTTCTTCGGCGACAAAATGAAGACCGCACGTATCCTGATTAACACTCCGGCTTCTCAGGGGGGTATCGGTGACCTGTATAACTTCAAACTTGCGCCGTCTCTGACGCTGGGTTGTGGTTCATGGGGCGGTAACTCCATCTCCGAAAACGTGGGTCCTAAGCACCTGATCAACAAGAAAACCGTTGCTAAGCGAGCTGAGAACATGCTGTGGCATAAACTTCCGAAATCTATCTACTTCCGCCGTGGCTCTCTGCCAATTGCGCTGGATGAAGTGATTACTGATGGCCACAAACGTGCGCTGATTGTGACCGACCGTTTCCTGTTCAATAATGGCTATGCCGATCAAATCACCTCCGTGCTGAAAGCCGCTGGCGTAGAAACCGAGGTCTTCTTCGAAGTTGAAGCTGACCCTACGCTGACCGTTGTTCGCAAGGGTGCTGAACTGGCAAACTCCTTCAAACCAGACGTGATCATTGCGCTGGGCGGCGGCTCCCCAATGGATGCAGCCAAAATCATGTGGGTCATGTACGAACACCCAGAAACCCACTTCGAAGAACTGGCGCTGCGCTTTATGGATATCCGTAAACGTATCTACAAGTTCCCGAAAATGGGCGTGAAAGCGAAGATGATTGCGGTCACTACCACGTCCGGTACCGGTTCTGAAGTTACACCGTTTGCGGTTGTTACCGACGATGCAACCGGCCAGAAATACCCGCTGGCTGACTACGCGCTGACCCCGGACATGGCAATTGTTGATGCTAACCTGGTGATGGATATGCCTAAGTCGCTCTGCGCCTTTGGTGGTCTGGATGCCGTGACCCACGCGCTAGAAGCTTACGTTTCCGTGCTGGCAAGCGAATTCTCTGACGGCCAGGCTCTGCAGGCACTCAAACTGCTGAAAGAAAACCTGCCAGCTTCCTATAATGAAGGGTCTAAAAATCCGGTTGCACGTGAACGTGTTCACAACGCAGCGACTATCGCCGGTATCGCGTTTGCTAACGCCTTCCTGGGCGTGTGCCACTCCATGGCTCACAAACTGGGTTCTCAGTTCCACATTCCTCACGGTCTGGCGAACGCCCTGCTGATCTCCAACGTTATTCGCTATAACGCGAACGACAACCCAACCAAGCAGACGGCTTTCAGCCAGTACGACCGCCCACAGGCTCGTCGCCGCTACGCTGAAATCGCCGACCATCTGGGTCTGACCGCAGCGGGCGACCGTACCGCGGCTAAGATTGAGAAACTGCTGGCATGGCTGGAATCAATCAAGGCTGAACTGGGTATTCCTAAGTCCATCCGCGAAGCAGGCGTGCAGGAAGCAGACTTCCTGGCCCACGTGGATAAACTGTCCGAAGATGCCTTTGATGACCAGTGCACCGGCGCTAACCCACGCTATCCGCTGATTTCTGAACTGAAACAGATTCTGCTGGATACCTACTACGGCCGTCCGTTTGTTGAAGGTGCTGCGGCTAAAGAAGCTGCACCAGCGGCAAAAGCTGACAAAAAAGCCAAGAAAACGGCTTAATCGGTAGCCCTTAAAATGCAAAACCCGCCTTTTGGCGGGTTTTTTTCTGTCTGAATACGTCACTCAGGCCTGCACAGCATGTTTAATGTAGAAGCGTTACAGGAAGTTATGGTCGGTGAATCAGTTGCCCTGAATGGCCTGTAGAGAGCCTTTAAGCAACGCTTCTTTGTAATGCTTACGGCAGACCGAAACATAGCGTTCATTCCCGCCTATCACCACCTGTTCACCCTCATTATAAGGCCGACCTTCCTGATCGAGACGCAGTACCATACTGGCTTTACGGCCACAGAAACAAATCGTTTTCAGCTCAACCAATTTGTCTGACAGCGCCAGCAGGTACTGACTGCCGCTGAATAACTCCCCGCGAAAATCCGTTCGCAGCCCGTAGCATAAAACAGGAATATCCAGCTCATCGACAACATCAGATAAAGCATAAACCTGCTCTTTAGATAAAAATTGGCTCTCGTCCACCAGAACGCAGTGTATCGGGGCAGATTGCTGTTCGGCGCGGATGTCGGCCAGCAGGTCCGTTGTCGGATTATAAAGCCGGGCCGGGGAAGACAGACCAATACGCGAACTGACCTTACCCACACCAAAGCGATTATCAATTTCGGCGGTGTAGACCAGCGTACGCATCCCTCTTTCCTGGTAATTCCAGGATGACTGAAGTAGCGCCGTCGATTTTCCCGCATTCATTGCTGAGTAGTAAAAATAGAGTTGAGCCATTGCACCCGTTGCCTGAATCAAAAGTGTAAATTATGTTTCGGCGGATTGTACCACACTGTAACGTGCGGTGGATGGCGGATTACCTCGCTAAACATCAAGGTTAATTGTATCCGATATATTAATAAATCACGCTTATACATTGAGTAATAGCGGTACGCCGGATACATGAAACAGCTATGACGGATCGCCGATCCAGACGGGTTATCGCCTCTAATGAAATGCTTCACCTGCTCAATTATTATAAATTGTAAACGACCGCTATCCATCCTATGCCTAAATACCCGCGCTTGATATTTGATGATTAATGCGAAATTTTTATCTTTCCCTCATCATGACAAACCCTTTTGATGGCAGGGTTGTTGTCTAAAAATTGAGTCTTGAAGTGCCATTTCACGTGGTTTAGCGGCCAGGAATTAAGTTAACAGTATTTAAACTGCCACTTATATATCAGCAAATTTTGAATTACTTACATTCACGGCTATTGCAGAACCTAATATAACGCTCTATTATTAGCTCAAACGTCACCCCCCAATAATAAGTTTGAGATTACTACAATGAGCGAAGCACTTAAAATTCTGAACAACATCCGTACTCTTCGTGCCCAGGCAAGAGAATGCACCCTGGAAACTCTGGAAGAGATGCTGGAGAAATTAGAAGTTGTCGTTAACGAACGTCGTGAAGAAGAAAACGCGGCGGCGGCTGAAGTTGAAGAGCGCACTCGTAAACTGCAGCAATACCGTGAAATGCTGATTGCTGACGGCATCGACCCTAACGAACTGCTGAACAGCATTGCTGCTGTTAAATCTGCAGGTAAAGCGAAACGCGCTGCGCGTCCTGCTAAATACCAGTACATCGACGAAAACGGCGAAACTAAAACCTGGACTGGCCAGGGCCGTACGCCAGCAGTTATCAAGAAAGCAATGGATGAGCAAGGTAAGAAACTGGAAGACTTCCTGCTGTAATCCCCTCAGTGCTGCTTATTAAGATCCCGCTCCGGCGGGATTTTTTATTTGTGACGCACTTCATTTTAATGCCCCTGCCATGAACCACTTTAGTAAAACAATCCTATAACAGCTTACGTTTCTTTATTAATGAATCGTATTTAATATCTTTAGATACAATACCTGTCCTTTAGTACAGTTAATTTCTCCCGCTAATCATCAGGTTAAGCCTGACGCAGATTTATCTGGCGTTAAGGTAATCCATTTCTCGGGTTGATATACTCCATAAGCGTTATCAACTAAAAATGTGGCGTTACTACATAGAGTTGAATCCTTGCCTGAACAAAGTGGGGAATCCTGCCTGAAGATCTCATGCCGAGAGATTATTGAGTATCCCATACGTTGCATTTATCTCGCTGACGCCGAGACTGGTTCGCCCCACATACGCGCCGTGAAGTATATTACTGCCACTTTTATCGCTCATATTTACACGGCCCATTGTTATCAGCGTTTAGTCGCTCGCTTATCTTTCTGCTTCAAATGCACCCTGATGTTCAAATAACGAACACAACCCTTTACCTTACCCCCTATAAAGGTTTTGTCCGTCGAGCACGGCAGAATATTGCAGGAACACGGCTGAAAAGCCCTGTAGGAGCCTAATAGCGGGGATTTAAAATCTTAGGAGTGGTGCGAAGAAGGAGAACGTGACCGGCAGCGTACAGGCTCTCTGGTGCGCTGTCGTGCCGGTCACGATAAATAACAACAGACGGGCGTTATTTAAACAATATTAATGGAAGCACCGCGGCCGATTGCGTAATAAACAAAACCACGCTTATTCAGTCTCTCTGGATCATACAGATTACGACCATCGAAGATGACCGGCTGCTTCAGGGATTTCTTCATCAGATCGAAATCCGGAGCCTTAAAGCTCTGCCACTCGGTACAAACCACAAGCGCATCAGCGCCCTGCAGGGCCGCTTCTTTGGTTCCCATCAGCCTTAAATCACTGCGGTGGCCGTAAATACGCTGAGTTTCATCCATGGCTTCTGGATCGAAAGCCTGAATCTCTGCGCCTCGTTCCCACAGTGCCTCAATCAGCACCCGGCTGGAGGCTTCACGCATATCGTCTGTATTAGGCTTGAAAGACAGTCCCCAAAGCGCAAAGGTTTTGCCTTTCAGATCCTGGCCAAAGTGGCGGGTCACGAATTCAGGCAGCTTTTGCTTCTGAGCATAGTTAACCTCTTCGACCGCCTGCAGAATTTTTGGCGTGTAGCCAATCTGCTCTGCGGTGCGAATCAGCGCCTGAACATCTTTCGGGAAGCAGGAGCCACCGTAGCCGCAGCCTGGATAGATGAAACTGTAGCCAATCCGGGAATCAGACCCGATACCCATTCGCACTTTCTCGATGTCAGCCCCGAGACGTTCGGCCAGGTTAGCAATCTCGTTCATGAAGCTGATTTTGGTCGCCAGCATGCAGTTAGCGGCGTATTTGGTCAGCTCGGCGCTGCGGATATCCATCAGAATCATGCGATCGTGATTACGGTTGAACGGCTCGTACAGCTCACGAAGCAGGTCAATAACCTCTTCGTTATCCGTCCCGATGACGATACGCTCAGGGCGCATGCAGTCGGCAACCGCGGCACCTTCTTTCAGGAACTCGGGGTTAGAAACCACATCAAAGTTAATCTCCAGACCGCGAGATTTCAGGGTTTCTTCCATCACCGCACGGACTTTGTCTGCCGTGCCAACGGGTACCGTTGACTTGTCGATGACGACTTTATGTGAATCCATGTACTGCGCAATGGTACGCGCAACGGAAGTCACGTATTTCAGGTCAGCGGAACCGTCTTCATCCGGCGGAGTCCCCACGGCGATATAGTGCATTTCGCCATGGTTGACGCCCTCTTCAGCATTGGTGCTGAACTGCAGGCGCCCTTCTTCATAATTTTTCTTCACCAACGGCGCAAGGCCTGGCTCAAAGATAGGGATTTCACCTTTTTTCAGGTTTTCCACTTTCTTTGCGTCTACGTCGATGCACATGACGTCATGCCCAACATCAGCGAGCACGGCGGCCTGGACTAAACCAACGTAGCCAATACCAAATACGGTAACTTTCATCTTACCATCCTGCGTTGAATTAACTTATTTCTTCGCGCCAACGGTGGCTTCAAGCCAGGTTTTAAAGTCTGCACCCAGCGTGTTATGACGAATACCGTACTCAACAAACGCCTGCATATAGCCCAGCTTGTTGCCGCAGTCGTGGCTCACGCCTTTCATGTGGTAGGCTTCAACGGTCTCTTTTTCCATCAGCATGGCGATAGAATCGGTGAGCTGAATTTCATCCCCGGCACCTGGAGGGGTTTTCGCCAGCAGCGGCCAGATATCCGCGCTCAGCACATAGCGTCCGACAACGGCCAGATTGGATGGCGCAACGTCAGCTTTAGGTTTCTCAACAATCCCGACCATTGGCACGCTGTCGCCCGCAAAAAGCGCAGCACCTTTGCAGTCAACCACGCCATAAGCGGTTACATCCGCAACAGGTTCAACCATGATTTGGCTGTGTCCGGTTTCGTCAAAGCGGCGGATCATTTCGGCCAGGTTGTCCTGAGAAAGGTCGGATTCGAACTCATCCAGAATCACGTCCGGCAGGATCACCGCAACCGGCTCATCACCGACGACAGGATGCGCACACATCACGGCGTGGCCCAGCCCTTTCGCCAGCCCCTGACGCACCTGCATAATGGTGACGTGAGGCGGGCAAATAGACTGCACTTCTTCCAGAAGCTGACGCTTAACGCGCTTCTCAAGCATGGCTTCCAGTTCAAAACTGGTGTCGAAGTGGTTCTCGATGGAATTTTTAGAAGAGTGGGTAACCAGCACAATCTCGGTAATACCGGCAGCGATACACTCATTAACGACATACTGAATCAGCGGTTTATCAACCAGCGGCAGCATCTCTTTTGGAATTGCCTTTGTTGCCGGCAACATACGCGTTCCCAACCCCGCAACCGGGATAACAGCTTTTCTTACTTTAGAATTAATGGCAGCCATTGAAAAAACCTCCAGGACTGTTCAAGTTTCACACTTGTCGTCAATTTAAAAACGCGGTTGAGTATATCAGCTTAAAAACGAAAACCGCCCCCCGTTTACTCCGGCAGCGGCTAATTTAAGACAAATACGATTAGGTTGGTCGCGATATTACCACCGCCCGGGTTCCAGGAAAAAAGCTAAATGTAATCAGTTGTTCCGTTGTTTATTCTGCAGACAACATCAGCCGTAAACGCCCACCGGAGCCCCACACCTGGCATTGCCAGGCTTCGCACCGCTGGCTGATTTGATTGAGGTAGGCATTGCCCAGCGTCCCCAACGGCACGCCGTTGCTGACCTGGATTTGGTGCTCGCCGGTATTTAATGTGGCATTAAGCCCGGCGGAGACCAGAATGAGGTTTTTTAATCCGCTGTGATAATAACCCACAATGAGCGGAAATTGTCCGTTCAGGTTTGCCTGACGCAATAGTTGATTGACCTGTTTTAGTAAATTACCCAGTTCAGGTAAACGCTGGCCCTGATGCGAAAGTTGTTCCTGTAATAATCCGTTGAATAACGCTCTGAGCAACAGCGCGGCTAATACACCGTTATCGCCAGCACGGGTAACGTCTAAACAATAAAAAGCCAGATCATTATCTGAAAGTGGCGCAATATCGAGCACCAGACCAGGCTGATCGACGGCAATTAACTGGCGATAATTTATTCGGCAGCGCGACATAACCTGCTGGACCGGCGGCTGCAGTTCTTGCAGCAGCTTGGATGCAGCCTGAGGATCCCGTGCCAGCGCATCCCAATCCTGAAACAGCCGCTCTTCCTCTTCTACCCGGGAATTAAACATTGTGGGGTAGATACAGGACAATACGGTCTCTTTTAATCGATTAAGATCTTTAATGGGTTTCAGCAACACATCCTGCACACCGAGCCGTAAAGCCTGGGCTATGTCAGACATATTTTCCGTCGCTGAAATAACTAAAATGGGCGTTTGATTACCTTCGTTACGGATATGTTCCACCAGTTCAAGACCATTCATTCGTGGCATCGCCAGGTCACAAATCAGCAGATCCGGCGTAAATTGCCCCAGCTTCTCAAGCGCATCCATGCCGTCCCAGGCAAGCAGCGTGCCCGCGCCAAGCGACGTCAAATAGCTGTCCAGCAGAGAGCGGAAAACGGGCTCGTCTTCAACAATGAGGATCTGCTTTCCTTCCAGCGGGTAACTCATGCGCTTTCCTCTGCCTGGCAATATTTCAATAGTGGCACGGTATCGCAACGAGCGCCTGTCAGAAACGGGTTAAGTATTAACTTAATCATGAGTACGAACCAGCGGCAGTAGCTCATCCATTTTTTTCTCAACCGCAAGGTAGCCTGCCGCGATAGCTTCGGACGCGCGATGAAAGTCGAGGGTGGAAATTTGCGGGCAAAAGGGCTGCAGAAGAATATCGGGAGGATCGCCCGCCATGCGGTTACGCTTGAGGCGGTTTTCCAGCACCTGAATCGAGGTCGTCATAATTTCCATCGCCGTCGGCGTAACAGTGGCCCGGCGGTGGGTCATTTTTCCCAAACGCTCCCGTAAACGACTGCGCCAGGACGCAGGCTGCGCCAGATTCTCCTCCCCGGCAGGCGTTATATTCACCGACAGCAGATCCTGCTGCATCAGGTGCGCATCGTGCTGCAAGTCCACCGCAATGACGATATCCGCCCCCAGCGCACGAGTGAGCGAGATCGGCACCGGATTGACAATTGCGCCATCCACCAGCCAGTAACCGTTGTGTGCAACGGGAGACAGCAGCCCCGGCATGCTGCAGGAAGCGCGAATAGCCTGATGGAGGTCGCCGTCGGTAAACCACAGCTCTCGCCCGGTACTCAGGTTGGTGGCCACGGCACCAAATCTCATGCCACAGCCCTCAATAGCGGTTTCTGGAATGATTTTGCGAATATTGTTAAACACGCGTTCACCGCGGAGCAGCCCGCCGCGACGCCAGGAAAGATCCATCAGACGCAGGACATCCCAGTAGCTGAATGATCGCACCCATCGCTCCATCACCGGCAACCGCTGGCTGGCACAGGCGGCACCGACCAGCGCGCCGACGGAACACCCTGCCACGATATCAATCTGAATCCCTGCTTTTTTTAACGCATTGATAACGCCAATGTGCGCCCATCCTTTGGCCGCACCCGACCCTAATGCCAGGCCGATCTTTACCTGTCTCATCACGCCTCGGTCAATCTTCCCCGGTAATCACTCCGTGACGCCAACGCCACCGCTCAGTTAACATAAGTGCTGCCGTCGTATTATTGGCGTCGTTTATTTTTTCCTGGAGATATTATGTTGCAACTTTGTCCCTGTGGCAGCGGTTTGGAGTATAGCTTATGTTGCCAGCCTTACCTAAGCGCGGCCCAGCATCCGCAACGCCCGTCACAGCTTATGCGCTCTCGTTACACCGCTTTTGTGAAGCAGGATGCGGATTATCTTGTTGCAAGCTGGCATGAGAGCTGCCGCCGTCCGTCGTTAAAATCAGAAATATCCAGCGGCTTCGGCGACACGGAATGGCTCGGCCTGACGATATATGAAGAAGCCGAAGGCAAAGATGTCAACGAAGGATTTGTCAGCTTTGTGGCCCGTTTTCAGGAAAACGGCAAGCAAAGCGCGATAATCGAACGCTCTCGTTTCGTCAGGGAAAGCGGTCAATGGTACTATATCGACGGCCTCCGCCCGCAGTTCGGTCGTAATGACCCCTGCCCTTGCGGTTCTGGAAAAAAATATAAAAAATGCTGCGGATGATAGCCTTCGCCGCATAACAGCATTATTGTTTCGCAAACACCGTTCAACAGGATTTATCTCTTCATGCAGGCATTACAACGTAAAGTTCTCCGCACAATCTGCCCCGATCAGAAGGGTCTCATCGCGCGAATCACTAACATTTGCTACAAACACGAACTCAATATTGTTCAGAACAACGAATTTGTCGATCATCGTACCGGCCGCTTCTTTATGCGTACCGAGCTTGAAGGCATTTTTAACGACACTACGCTGATGGCCGACCTGGACAGCGCGCTGCCGGAAGGCTCAATTCGTGAATTGACGCCTGCGGGCCGCCGTCGCATTGTTATTCTGGTCACCAAAGAAGCCCATTGCCTCGGCGATTTGCTGATGAAATCCACCTATGGCGGCCTGGACGTAGAAATCGCTGCCGTCATTGGCAATCACGAAACCCTACGTACCTTAGTGGAGCGTTTCGACATTCCGTTCCAGTTAGTCAGCCACGAAGGGATGACGCGCGAAGAGCACGACATGCAAATGGCCGATGCTATCGAAGCACATAAACCAGACTACGTCGTGCTGGCCAAATACATGCGCGTATTGACGCCTGAGTTTGTCGCCCGCTTCCCGAACCAGATAATCAACATCCATCACTCGTTCCTGCCGGCGTTTATCGGCGCACGCCCTTACCACCAGGCCTACGAACGCGGCGTGAAGATTATCGGCGCCACCGCGCATTATGTTAATGATAATCTGGATGAAGGCCCGATCATCATGCAGGACGTGATCCACGTCGATCACACTTACACCGCCGACGATATGATGCGTGCCGGGCGTGACGTAGAGAAAAATGTGCTAAGCCGGGCGCTCTACGAAGTGCTGGCCCAGCGAGTCTTCGTTTACGGCAACCGTACGATTATTCTCTAATCACTCAGAAAATGAATTGGTTAGCTTTGCGGCGCTCAGCGTAAAAAAGCGGCAAACGATTCATTTTCCTCAAGTGAATGCTTTACAGCGGCGCTTCATTTGATATGATGCGCCCCGCTTCCACAGCGAAGCAGGCCAGTAACAAGCATTACCCCGTGGTGGGGTTCCCGAGCGGCCAAAGGGAGCAGACTGTAAATCTGCCGTCATCGACTTCGAAGGTTCGAATCCTTCCCCCACCACCATTATTCACCACAGTGATGTGGTAATACCGATGAGATGAGACAAAGTTTTCGCTTATCGGGAAGGGTGAGAACCTTCGACCAAGGTTCGAATCGAGCGAAAGCGAGATAACGCTGCTAAAGCAGCGGCCCGAAGGGTGAGGAGTGAAGCGACGAATAATCCTTCCCCCACCACCATCTCAAAATTCAAAGCATTAACCCCTGGCGGGGTTCCCGAGCGGCCAAAGGGAGCAGACTGTAAATCTGCCGTCATCGACTTCGAAGGTTCGAATCCTTCCCCCGCCACCATCTTCCAGAACAAATCCCAACTTATGAACTTGCACAATCATCCAGATTCTCGTTGGGGAAGGACGAGAAGCTTCGATTAAGGTTCGACTCACGTCAGTGAGAACGCGCTTGCGCGGTCATCCTTCCCCCGCCACCATCTTCCAGAACAAACCCCAACTTAAGAACTTGCACAATCATCCAGATTCCCGTTGGGGAAGGACGAGAAGCTTCGATTAAGGTTCGACTCACGTCAGTGAGAACGCACTTGCGCGGTCATCCTTCCCCCGCCACCATCTTCCAGAACAAATCCCAACTTCAGAACTCGCACAATCATCCAGATTCCCGTTGGGGAAGGACGAGAAGCTTCGATTAAGGTTCGACTCACGCCAGTGAGAACGCGCTTGCGCGGTCATCCTTCCCCCGCCACCATCTTCCAGAACAAATCCCAACTTCAGAACTTGCACAATCATCCAGATTCCCGTTGGGGAAAGACGAGAAGCTTCGATTAAGGTTCGACTCACGGCAGTGAGAACGCGCTTGCGCGGTCATCCTTCCCCCGCCTCCCTTTTCCTGGCACTCGGGCTAATACTCTTATAAAACGCCTTTCGCTGTTGTTCTCTAAGAATAAAAAAGGCGAGCCAAACTCAGGCCCGCCGGTTGCACAGCCCTATTACATCACTGCATTTATGACAAAGAAACCGACCGCAGTCATTAACAGTGAACCCAGTACGTGAGCGAAAACGGACGCCATCGCCCAGGCATAATTCCCCCCCTGCAGCAGCGAAAACAGCTCAACAGAGAACGTTGAAAAAGTACTCATGCCGCCGCACAGGCCGGTGGTAATCAACAACTTCCAGCCGGGATCGAGCTGCGGCTGACGCAGAAAGAAAGCCATTGCGCCACCGATAATCAACCCAGCCAACAGGTTGACCGCCAGCGTACCGAGGGGCAAATGAGGGAAAAGGCCATTCAGACGTAACGCAAGGAGCCAGCGAATAACACACCCAGCCGAGCCGCCAACAATAACTGCAAACAGTGGTTTAACCATATTTCCCTCAAAAAGATCTAAACGATACGGTGTTGTTAAATAAGAACTTTGCTTTTAGCTTTTATGAATAAAAGCGCTACGTCCGGCAAAATGTGCATCTGCGCCTAGCGCCTGTTCAATTCGCATCAACTGATTATATTTTTCTACCCTTTCGCCCCGACAAGGCGCGCCGGTTTTCAGGTGCCCCGCACGCAGGGCAACCGTCATGTCCGCAATAAAGCTGTCCGTCGTTTCACCGCTGCGGTGCGAAATAAACGTTCCCCAGCCGTGCTGCTGGCAAAGTGCCACCGCGTCGAAGGTTTCGCTCAGGGTGCCTATCTGGTTCAGCTTGATCAGCGCCGCGTTAGCCAGGTTCTCTTCTATGCCACGTCGGATGTATTTCACGTTAGTCACGAAGAGATCGTCGCCCACCAGCTCGACCCTGTTGCCCAATTTTTGGTTCAGGTGCTTCCAGCCTGCCCAGTCATTCTCGGCCAGCCCATCTTCAAGCAGCACAATAGGAAACTGGCCCAGCAGATCGGCATAATAGCCCGTCATCTCTTCGGCGCTAAGCGTGCTTTTTTCCGTTCTTAGGTGGTATTTACCCTCGGTATAGAATTCGCTGGAAGCGGGATCGATACAGATGCTGATATCTTCCCCTGGCCGGTAGCCCGCTTTCTCAATCGCCTGCACGATAAACTGCAAAGGTTGTTTATTAGAGGACACCGCCGGGGCAAATCCGCCTTCATCACCCACGGCTGTAGAAAGATTGTTATCCAGCAGGATCTGGCGAAGCGCCTGGTAGACTTCGCTCCCCTGGCGCACGGCTTCGGTCAGGCTGGCCGCACCATGTGGCGCAATCATAAACTCCTGAAAATCCGCTCCCTGCCCCCGGGCATGCACCCCGCCGTTAACAATATTCATGCAGGGAACCGGCAGCAGGTTCGCCCTCAGCCCACCGAGATAGCGAAACAGCGGCTGGCCGGTTACCTTAGCTGCAAGCCGCGCGACGGCCAAAGAAACACCGAGAATGGCGTTAGCCCCCAACCGTGCCTTGTTTTCCGTGCCGTCCAGCGCCAGCAGAATATCATCCACCCGCCTCTGTTCACGGCCATCAACGCCCACAAGTGCCTGATGAATCTCGGTATTGATCGAATGCACTGCGTTCTGCACCCCCTTACCGTTGTAGCGCTGTTTATCGCCATCCCGTCGCTCTATGGCCTCCCTTGAACCCGTGCTGGCACCGGACGGAACCGAGGCCCGGGCCATAACCCCCTCAGTGGTATAAGCATCAACTTCAACGGTTGGGTTCCCACGAGAATCCAAAATTTCACGAGCAACTATTTTATCCAGCGTAAAATTCATGGTGATTACCTCATTGTTTGCCATCGATATGTTTAATCAGCACGTCAACATTCAGATGATTAACGTATTCCATCGAGTCAGAAGCGATCTGCCCCAGCCAGCGGTTGCGGTGCCCGGCCAGCACCAGGTCCACATCCAGTGAAGAAATGCATTTTTCAACGTCTTCAAAGCGGTTCAACGTCACCAGCTCCCGCGTTTTTACCGGCACGTTGACCGAGCGCACCAGCTCGCTAAACAACGCTTTCGCCTGAATCAGGTCGGCAGAAACGTTGTCATCCATTCGCGCATCGGAGACGTAATTCATCTCCCGGTAGTCTTCGCTGATGTGGACGAGGGTGATTTGGACGGGCAGCGCCCCGACAAGGCGAGCGGCATGTTGAATCAGCACCTGTCCGTCGGTCTTGCCCTGAATAAGTACGAGAACGTGGGAGTAGAGGTTCATAGCGGGCTCCTGGCGGGATTGAGCTGGCTTTGCAGCCAGGGGAGAAGCTGTTTTTTGCGACTCATCATGCCCGGCATCACGCGGGGCTGCGCCCCAGGCATCAATGAAGAGGTGGAGAAATAGAGTTCAGATGCACAAGCATTAATATCGGTCACCATCAACACGACAAGATCCACATCGGCGTCGGCCGCATGCAGATTCATTTCTTCCAGCAGAGCATCCAGTTGAGGAGCAAGTTGCGTTAGAGAGTAGAGTTCCAGTTGCGCAATTTTCAGCCGAACACCGTTGATGTCAAAACGCTTGAGATCTTTGTGCAGCAGCTCCCTCGCGCTCAGCCCGGCCACAGAGGTCTTAGCCGTGAGCAGGTCGGCAATAAACTCTTCATAATCGATACCGATGCGCCCGGCCAGCTCATCCGCCGCCAGCCTATCCTCAGGTGTGGTCGTGGGCGAACGTAGCGCGACGGTGTCACTGAGCAGCGCGCCCAGGAGCAAAATAGCCTCGCTGGCAGAGATCCCGGCCCGAAGTCGGGCGTCCATAAGCTGCCAGATCACCGTGGCCGTGCTGCCTACGGGTTTGATGCACACCTCCGGCGGCAACCGGGTAATCAGCCCGCCCAAACGGTGATGATCGATGATCCCAACAATATTGCCGGTGATAAGCGAGTCTGGCCCTTGCCCCGGCTCGTTAAAATCCACCAGCCAGATGTCTTTGTTGCTCAGAGAAGACGAGAGAAGCCCGGGCAGAGGAAGAGCGGCACGGGAGAAAATCAGTTCAGTTTCACGGTTAACCTCGCCGCAGCGCCACGCCTGTGCCGTGCGGCCCCGCAGCGTTAACCAGCGAGCAACCATCACGGCGCTGCAAACGGCATCGCTGTCGGGATGAAGGTGACCAATAACATGTATCATGGCTCGAGCCCCGTTAAGGGAAGCATGCAGAGCCGGTGGGTAAACGTTGACCAGCCTGACATGCCTCTTGGATTAAAAGAGTCATACCAGGCGTCATCAGCCTCTGAACGAGGCGGTTGGGGGAAGGTGGAACGCCATCACCTTGCGAAGTATTGTGAACCCTTCCCCTCAGGGTTTCAAGCGGGTTTTACGGTTTCAAGCGCTGGCCCTGCTCATCCACAACCGGCTCGCCGTCCTCTTTACTGAACGCACCCTGCTGCCCTTCAGGCAGGATATCCAGCACGCGTTCCGAAGGGCGGCAAAATCTCGTCCCCCGCTCAGTCACCACAATCGGGCGGTTAATTAACAGCGGGTACTGCACCATCAACTCAATGAGTCGCTCCTCGCTGAATTGCCCTTTCTCCAGCCCTAAAACTTCATAAGGCTCAACGTTTTTGCGCAGCAGTTCACGGGCGCCGATTGCCATGAAGAAATAGCGTTCCTGCTAAAAACATGTTCACTCCCACTTCAGTAAAACAACGCCATCATATCTGAAAAAAAGAATGTGTTAAGTTAAATTTTTTTACTGGCAAAGCGCCATAGCCCCACTCGCCTCGATGCGTTTCAAGCGCTCCAGCACTTCATGGCCCTGGCTTTGCCAGGCCTGCTCAATGACCGCCGCCGCCCACGCGGGCATGTGGGGTGAAAGGCGATAATAAACCCATTTCCCCTCTCTTCTGTCCTGCAGCAAACCGCCCTCGCGCAGCATCGCCAAATGCCGGGAGACCTTAGGCTGCGGCAGATCCAGCACAGCAGTTAGTTCGCAGACGCAAAGCTCGCTTTTCGCTCTTAGCAGCAGAGTGATAGCCAGCCGGGTTTCTTCCGACAAATGTTTAAAAAGCTGTAAAGGCGCCAGGGCAGTCATGGTGAGATCTCTTGAATAAACGCTGCCATAGTAAAGCTCTCGGCGTTAAAGTCAACGTTCACATCCGAAAAAACGAATTTGTTTATTGTGTAAAAAGCCCGGCATATACCGGGCTTGTGATCGTTCATGCAGACTAGCGGCGAGCGCGAACAATCTGGTATTTGCGTGTCAGGTATTCCACCGGCGCGCTCCAGATATGCACGAGGCGCGAGAACGGGAACAGCAGGAACAGCGTCATGCCCAGCACCAGATGAACGCGGAAAATAAACGCCACGCCGTCGAGGTAGTCAGATGCGCCACCGCGGAAGGTGACCACGTGTTGCGCCCAGTTCACCAGCTTCATCATTTCGCTGCCGTCCATATGCTGGGCGGAGAACGGAATAGTGCCGAGGCCCAGCGCACACTGGAGCATCAGCAGGCTAAGGATCAGGATATCGGCCCCAGTGGTGGTGGCGCGCACGCGTGGGCTGAACAGGCGACGCTTCAGCAGCAGCAGGCCGCCCACCAGCGTCATCACGCCGCTGGCTCCCCCGGCAAACATGGCCATTTTCTGTTTAATTTCTAGCGGCAAAAACGCCTCGTACATCCAGTGCGGCGTCAGCATGCCAAGGAAGTGTCCGGCAAAGATCCCAAGAATACCGAAATGAAACAGGTTTGAGGCCAGGTTCATGCCCTTGCGATCCAGCATCTGGCTGGACGCTGCACGCCAGGTGTACTGCCCGTAGTCATAGCGCAGCCAGCTGCCAATCAGGAACACGGCACCGCAAAGGTACGGGTAGATATCAAAGAAGAAGACGTTGAGAAAATGCATTATTTCCCTCCTGCTATATTCAGGTACTGCGGAGCCACCGCCCCGGCAAAACGGCGCTGGTGTGCGGTAATGTCGGTCTCTCCGCAGCTGTCATCGGCCATGAATTTCACCTGCTCCTCCTCCCACACCGCATCCAGCGCCTGAGGCGTGTCGTCGCGCGCTTCGTTGGCAATTTGCTGGCGGACCGTTTCGACGCTGACGTCGCTTTCAGCCAGAGCAATCAGCAGGTCGAAGAGGAGCGCATAGTCGCTTTCACGCTGTTTCAGACGCGCGCTGAGCAAAGCCAGGATCGGCGCGATGTCCTGCAGCCCGCCCTGCGCTTCTGCCCGCGTGCGCTGGGACAGGTATTCCAGATAAAGCGGCAGATGGTCCGGCAGCTCGCGGCTGTCAATTTCCAGCCCGGCCTGCTGATACTGGTTCATCAGGTTAACCATCGCCTGGCCCCGATCGCGCGATTCACCGTGAACGTGCTCGAAGAGCAACAGCGAAGTGGCTCTGCCCCGGTCGAATAGCTCGCTGTAGCTGGATTGCGCGTCCAGCAGCTCCCGCTGGCAGAGTGAGTCGATAAACCCATCCAGACTGGCGCGCTGCATTTTCGTCAATGTCTCGCTTTGGGCCAGCGCCTCATGCAGCTCCTGATGATGCTGCCACAGGGCAGCATCCGGGTACTCCAGCAGGCGGGAGATAATCAGTAGTTCAATCATGGATGCGGCTCCGTTTTGCTCGAGACGTCGATAGCGTCAATCCGACGGCTGTTGAACAGATTGAATTTGGTGTCGCTGCCGTGACAGCCGTCGCCAAAGCTAAAGCCGCAGCCGCTGTGCTCAGGGAAAGAGTTCTCGGCCAGTTCGCGGTGGCTGGTCGGCACCACAAAACGATCTTCGTAGTTAGCGATAGCCAGGTAGCGGTACATCTCCTGCGCCTGAGCTTCGGTTAGCCCCACCTCTTCCAGCGCGCGCGTGTCGATCACGCCTTCAACAGTTTCAGCACGTTTGTAGTGACGCATCGCCATCATGCGCTTCAGCGCCCGCAGCACCGGCGCGGTGTCCCCGGCGGTCAGCAGGTTGGCCAGGTACTCCACCGGAATACGCAGGCTTTCGACATCAGGCAGAATACCGGTGTGCGGCAGCTGGCCCGCATCGCTCGCGGACTGAATCGGCGACAGCGGCGGCACGTACCAGACCATCGGCAGCGTGCGATATTCCGGGTGCAGCGGCAGAGCCAGCTTCCAGTCCATCGCCATTTTGTACACCGGCGACTGCTGAGCCGCCGTAATCACTCCCTGCGGGATACCGTCTTTCAGCGCTTGCGCAATGACCGCCGGATCGTTCGGATCCAGGAATACGTCCAGCTGACGCTGATACAGATCTTTCTCGTTTTCCGTGCTGGCCGCCTGCTCAATCGCATCGGCGTCATACAGCAGCACGCCGAGGTAGCGAATACGTCCGACGCAGGTTTCTGAGCAAACCGTCGGCATCCCCGCTTCAATGCGCGGGTAGCAGAAGATGCACTTCTCGGACTTGCCACTTTTCCAGTTGAAGTAGATTTTTTTGTACGGGCAGCCGGTGATGCACATCCGCCAGCCGCGGCATTTATCCTGATCAATCAGCACAATGCCGTCTTCTTCGCGCTTGTAGATGGCCCCGCTCGGACAGGTGGCGACGCAGGCCGGGTTCAGGCAGTGCTCGCACAGGCGCGGCAGGTACATCATGAAGGTGTTTTCGAACTGGCCGTACATCGCCTTTTGCATATTGACGAAGTTCTGGTCCTGCGCGCGTTTTTCAAATTCGCCGCCAAGCAGCTCTTCCCAGTTCGGGCCAGCTTCGATTTTGTTCATCCGCTGGCCGGTAATCAGCGAGCGAGGCCGGGCCACGGGCTGCGCTTTGCTGCCCTCCGGCGCGGTGTGCAGGTTCTGGTAGTCGTAGTCAAACGGCTCGTAATAATCATCGATCCCCGGTAAATGCGGGTTAGCGAATATTTTACCCAGCAGCATCGCGCGGTTGCCCATGCGGGGCTGCAGCTTGCCGTTGATTTTGCGGATCCAGCCCCCCTTCCATTTGTCCTGGTTTTCCCAGTCGTTTGGGTAGCCCAGGCCAGGCTTGGTTTCCACGTTGTTAAACCACGCGTATTCCGTTCCTTCGCGGCTGGTCCAGACGTTTTTGCAGGTCACCGAGCAGGTATGGCAGCCGATGCATTTGTCCAGATTCAGCACCATGCCAATTTGTGAACGAATTTTCATTTTACGCTCTCCTGTACCTGGTCATTGCCTTCGCCGTCTAACCAGTTAATCTCTTTCATTTTGCGAACCACCACGAACTCATCGCGGTTAGAGCCGACCGTGCCGTAATAGTTAAAGCTGTAGGCCAGCTGGGCGTAGCCGCCAATCATGTGGGTTGGCTTCAGCGTGATGCGGGTCACCGAGTTATGAATGCCGCCGCGCTGGCCGGTGATTTCAGAACCCGGCAGGTTCATGATGCGTTCCTGCGCGTGGTACATCATCGTCATCCCGGCCGGAACGCGCTGGCTCACTACCGCGCGCGCCGTCAGCGCCCCGTTTTTGTTAAACACTTCAACCCAGTCGTTATCGGCGATGCCGATTTCTTTGGCGTCTGCTTCACACAGCCAGATAATTGGCCCCCCGCGCCCCAGCGTCAGCATCAACAGGTTGTCGCTGTAGGTGGAGTGGATGCCCCACTTCTGATGCGGGGTCAGGAAGTTAAGCGCTTTTTCCGGGTTGCCGTTAGACTTGTGGCCCATCATGCCGTCCACGGAACGGGTATCAATCGGCGGACGGTACACCACGAGGCTCTCGCCAAAGTCGCGCATCCACTGGTGATCCTGATAAAGCTGCTGGCGGCCAGACAGGGTGCGCCACGGGATCAGCTCGTGCACGTTGGTATAGCCCGCGTTATAAGAGACATGTTCGTCCTCCAGGCCGGACCAGGTCGGGCTGGAGATGATTTTGCGCGGCTGAACCTGAATGTCGCGGAAGCGAATCTTCTCTTCTTCTTTCGGCAATGCGAGGTGCGTGTGATCGCGACCGGTAAATTCACCGAGCGCGGCCCAGGCTTTCACCGCCACCTGGCCGTTGGTTTCCGGCGCCAGGCTGAGCACAACCTCGGCGGCATCAATGGCCGTGTTGATCATAGGCTGACCTTTCGCCGGGCCGTCGGTCTTCACGTAGTTGAGCTTGCGCAGGAACTCGACTTCTTTTTCGGTATTCCAGCTAATGCCTTTCCCGCCGTTGCCCATTTTCTCCAACAGCGGTCCGACGGAGGTAAAGCGTTCGTACGTCGCCGGATAGTCGCGTTCAACGGCAATAATGTGCGGCGCGGTTTTGCCTGGGATCAGGTCACATTCGCCTTTCTTCCAGTCCATGACGCCATACGGCTGAGCCAGTTCGGCGGCCGAGTCGTGCTGAATCGGCAGCGTCACAACATCGGTCTCTTTACCGAGGTGGCCAACGCAAACTTCGGAGAACTTCTTCGCGATGCTTTTGTAGATTTCCCAGTCGCTTTTCGATTCCCAGCAAGGATCCACGGCGGCGGAGAACGGGTGAATAAACGGATGCATATCCGAAGTGTTCAGATCTTCTTTCTCATACCAGGTGGCGGTCGGCAGCACAATATCGGAATACAGGCAGGTGCTCGACAGGCGGAAGTCCAGGGTGACCACCAGATCCAGCTTGCCGTCCAGGCCGTTATCGACCCATTCCACCTCCTCCGGCATCAGCCCGCCTTCCCGGCCGAGATCTTTCCCCTGAATGCCGTGCTCGGTGCCCAGCAGGTATTTGAGCATAAATTCATGCCCCTTCCCGGAAGAGCCCAGCAGGTTCGAACGCCAGATAAACATGTTGCGCGGGTGGTTATAGCCGGAGTCCGGCTGCTCCGCCGCGAAGCGGATGCCGCCGGATTTAAGTTGTTCAACGGTGTAATCCACCGGCGACATTCCGGCCTCTTTCGCCCGGTCAGCAATGCGCAGCGGGTTAGTGCCAAGCTGCGGTGCAGACGGCAGCCAGCCCATGCGTTCGGCGCGCACGTTGAAATCGATCAGGTGGCCGGTGTAGCGGGACTTGTCCGCCAGCGGCGACAGGAACTCATCCGCCGTCACCGTCTCATAGCGCCACTGGCTGGAGTGGTTATAGAAGTAGGAGGTGCTGTTCATGTGGCGCGGCGGGCGCTGCCAGTCGAGGGCAAACGCCAGCGGCATCCAGCCGGTCTGCGGACGCAGTTTTTCCTGACCGACGTAGTGGCCCCAGCCGCCGCCGCTCTGCCCGATGCTGCCGCAGAAGATCAGCATATTGATCAGCCCACGGTAGGCCATATCCATATGGAACCAGTGGTTCACGCCTGCACCAACGATAATCATCGAGCGGCCGTGGGTTTTGTCCGCGTTATCCGCGAACTCACGGGCAATGCGCACGATATCCTGGCGAGGCACACCGGTGATCTGCTCGGCCCAGGCTGGTGTATAAGCCTTCATTTCATCGTAGCTGCTGGCGCAGTTATCATCGTTCAGGCCGCGATCCAGACCGTAGTTAGCCAGGGTGAGATCGTAGACCGTTGCCACCAGCACGCTTGAGCCGTCCGCCAGCTGCAGGCGTTTAACCGGCAGCTTATGCAGCAGTACGTCTTTCAGTTTGACGTTGTCGAAATGCTCGGTGCTCTCACCGCCAAAGTACGGGAAGCCCACCTCGGCAACTTCATCATGGCTGCCCAGCAGGCTCAGGCGCAGCGCGGTTTCTTCCCCGGTGCTGCCGTCATGCTGCTCGAGGTTCCACTTGCCTTTTTCACCCCAGCGGAAGCCAATGGATCCGTTAGGTGCAACCAGCTCGCCGGACTGATCAGCCAGCGCCACGGTTTTCCACTGCGGATTATTTTCCTGGCCGAGACTGTCGACCAGGTCTGCCGCACGCAGCAAATTCGCCGGGGCATAGAAGCCGTCACGGGCTTCCAGCGTGACCAGCATAGGCATATCGGTGTAGCGACGAACGTAGTCGGTGAAGTACTGGCTTGGTTTGTCGAGATGGAATTCCCGCAGCATAACGTGGCCCATTGCCATCGCCATCGCGGCATCCGTCCCCTGCTTCGGCGCCAGCCACTGGTCGCACAGCTTGGAGATTTCCGCATAGTCCGGCGTTACCGCTACTGTTTTGGTGCCTTTGTAACGAACTTCGGTGAAGAAGTGGGCATCCGGGGTACGCGTCTGCGGGACGTTTGAGCCCCAGGCGATGATGTAACCGGCGTTGTACCAGTCCGCGGACTCAGGCACGTCAGTCTGCTCGCCCCAGGTTTGCGGAGACGCTGGCGGCAGGTCGCAGTACCAGTCGTAGAAGCTCATGCAGGTGCCGCCGATAAGCGACAGATAGCGGGTGCCTGCGGCGTAAGAAACCATCGACATGGCCGGGATCGGCGAGAAGCCGGTGATGCGGTCCGGGCCGTAGGTTTTTGCGGTATAGACGTTCGCCGCCGCGATCAGCTCGTTAACCTCTTCCCAGGTCGAACGAACAAATCCCCCGCGGCCACGCGCCTGTTTGTAACTTTTGGCTTTGTCGGGATCGTTAATGATCGATGCCCAGGCTTCAACCGGATCGTTATACTGCGTTTTCGCTTCGCGCCACAGCTTGATCAGACGTTTACGCATCTGAGGGTACTTCAAACGGTTGGCGCTGTAGAGATACCATGAGTAGCTTGCCCCGCGCGGGCAGCCGCGAGGTTCGTGGTTCGGCATATCCGGGCGGGTACGAGGGTAGTCCGTTTGCTGGGTTTCCCAGGTCACCAGGCCGCTTTTGACATAAATCTTCCAGCTGCAGGAGCCGGTACAGTTCACGCCGTGCGTGGAGCGCACCACTTTGTCATGCTGCCAGCGCTGGCGATACCCTTCTTCCCAGTCGCGATTGGTATCGAGTAGCTGGCCGTGTCCATTGGCGAAGGTTTCTCCCTTCTGCCTGAAATAACGAAACCGGTCGAGGAACTTGCTCATCGGGATACTCCTGATGTGGAGCCTGGTGGCTCTTCTGGTGAAATCGACATTGCTTGATGCCCGAGACGGTAACGCCTCGAAAGCTGGGGATTTTTGATAACGATCAACTGCTTCTGGTGTGGTTTTTGGGCGCCCGGCGGACACTACCACCAAAGTGTAAGGTCTTAAGAATCACTAACCAACTGAATATAAATACAAAAAAATCAAAACCTATCGGGGAAGGGGTAGCTGCAAGCCGGGTTTGGGTATTAAGGGGTAGGCGGCGAATTAACCAGTGCTGAAAACGTAATGGGCAAAAAAAAGCGCGGACGAAGCCGCGCAAAGGGATAACCAAAAAGGTCAATGCATTAGCGAGAGGATTTCCGGCCATAAACGGCCCAGGTAATAACCACACACACAATGTAAAAGACGAGGAACAGCTTCATCGCTCCGGCAGGCGAGCCGGTCAACGCCAGGGAAGTGCCGAAGGCTTTAGGGATAAAGAACCCCCCGATGGCGCCAATGGCCGAAATAAAGCCCAGCGCTGCGGCGGTATCCGTGGCGGCCTCGCGCAGGGCGACTTCATCGCTGCCACCGGCGGCTTTTACTCTGTCCATTGTCAGCTTACGGAAAATCACGGAAATCATCTGGAAGGTCGAGCCACTGCCCAGCCCCGCCGTCAGGAACAGCATCAGGAACACCCCGAAGAAGGCGATGAAGTTCCCGCCCTGTCCGTTCGTTGGCAGCGTGGTGAACAGCAGCGCGCTGAAAATGGCCATCAGCATGAAGTTATACAGCGAAACTCGGGTGCCGCCCCAGCGGTCGGAAATCGCCCCACCTGCAGAACGTGCCAGGGCGCCAAACAGCGGGCCAAAGAAGGCAAAATGCAGAATGTTGACGTCCGGGAACTGGGTTTTAGACAGCATCGCAAACCCGGCAGAAAAGCCGATGAACGAGCCAAATGTCGCCAGGTAGAGCAGCCCCAGAATCCAGAGATGGCCGCGCTTAAGCACCGGCAGCTGCTCACGCAGGGAGGCTTTCGACGCCGAGAGATCGTTCATTCCGAACCAGGCCGCTAAGGTGAATACCGCCAGAAACGGCACCCAGATCCATGCGGCATTTTCCAGGAACAGCATCGTGCCGTCGCCCTGTGCCACGCCTTTGCCGCCAAAAATGGCAAACATCGACAGGGAGATAGCCAGCGGGGCCACCAGCTGCATCACGCTCACGCCCATATTCCCCAGCCCGCCGTTAATCCCCAGCGCACCACCCTGCTTTGCCTTCGGGAAGAAGAAGCTGATGTTTGCCATGCTGGAGGCAAAGTTCGCCCCGGCAAAGCCGCACAGCAGAGAGATACAGATGAAGGTGTTAAACGAGGTGCTGGTATCCTGCACGGCAAAGCCCAGCCAGACGCATGGAATAATCAAGATCCCCGTGCTGAACGCCGTCCAGCGGCGGCCGCCAAAGACCGGCACCATGAACGAATACGGGACGCGCAGCAGCGCGCCGGAAACGGAAGGTAACGCCGTGAGCATAAACAGCTGATCGGTGGTGAAGGTAAAGCCGACCTTATTCAAATTCACCGCCACCGCGCTGAACAGCATCCAGACGCAGAAGGCCAGCAGCAGGCTTGGGACGGAAATCCACAGGTTGCGGCTGGCGATCCGATGACCTTTTTGCTGCCAGAACTGCGGATCTTCCGGCCGCCAGTCGGTAATCAGTGCGCCCGACGGCTTCTCGGGAACGGGAGACTGTGACATAAACACCTCATTTCGTGTGAGTAAATGCCGCAACCTTAGGGTTCCTGTGTCGAGATTAGTTGATGTAAATCAAGGGATAATCTATCTCTCCGGCGGGCAAAAAAGCCCCCTCATTCTTTGTGAGTAATCTTCTGGCAAAAAAATAACGTGATTTATCACACCCCTGCGGGACTTGCTGCTGACCGCTCCCATTGCCCTGCCACCTCTGGCAATTTGGGGGTAATCCTTTGGAGGTATGGGTATACTCCAGCTGTTGACTGAAAATAGCGCCACTCGTCACCTTTCCCACTCAGGAGCCCGTTTGCCAATGCTAAAACGCCTGTTTTCTCCCCTTTCGCTGGTCAATCAGCTCGCGCTGGTTGTCATGCTGCTGGCGATGTTAAGCGTGGTGGGAATGGCGATGGCCGGCTGGCTGGCCCAGGGGATTTCGGGCAATGCCCACGCGATCAACAAAACGGGCTCCATGCGCATGCAGAGCTACCGCCTGCTGGCAGCCATTCCGCTGACGGAGCAGGACAAGATGCTGCTGCGAGAAATGGAGCAAACCACATGGAGCGACGATCTCCGCCTTGCCGCCGAGCGCGACGGGCAGCAGGCCAGGCTTCAACAGCTACAAGATTACTGGCGCAGCACGCTTGAACCCGCGCTGATTGCCGCCCAAACGCCGCAGCAGGTAAAACCCGCCGTCGCCCATTTTGTCGCCAGCATTGATGAACTGGTCAGCTCCTTCGACCGCACCACCGAGATGCGTCTGCATCACGTGATTTTGCTGCAGCAGGGTATGGCGGTGTTACTCGGGCTGTTGATCGTCTTTACCCTGATTTGGTTACGCAAAAGATTACTCCGCCCGTGGCGTCAGCTACTGGCGATGGCCACCGCCATTGGTCAGCGAGACTTCACCCAACGGGTGAATTTTCGCGGCCGCGACGAAATGGCCACGCTTGGGAGCGCGCTAAACAGCATGTCCAGCGAACTGGCGCAAAGCTACGCCGTGCTCGAGCGGCGGGTCCGGGAGAAAACCGCCGGGCTTGAGCAAAAAAACCAGATGCTCACCTTCCTCTACGAGGCTAACCGCCGCCTGCACGCGCAGGCTCCGCTGTGCCAGCGTATTTCCCCTGTACTGAGCGAACTCCAGATTTTAACCCCGCTGCTGGGCATCGTGCTCCGGGTGTACGAGTACGAAGATGAAGAGAATTATCAGGAATACACGTTCCAGCCGGACGCGCACTGCGATGCCCGGGGCTGCCAGCTGTGCCCGGATGCCGGGGCAGCACTGCCGCAGGACACCACCACGCTGAAATGGCGCCTCACCGATAACCATCTTCATTACGGTCTGGTGCTGGCCCAGCTTCCGTTGGGCAAAACGCTGACCGAAGACCAGCTGCAGCTTATTGCCACGCTAATGGAGCAGCTCACCGCCACGCTCGCCATGGAGCGTCAGTATGAACACCAGCAGCAGTTAGTGGTGATGGAGGAGCGATCTGCCATTGCCAGGGAATTGCATGACTCCATCGCCCAGTCACTTTCCTGTATGAAGATGCAGGTCAGCTGCCTGCAAATGCAGGGCAAAACGCTGCCGGAGGAGAGCCGTACGCTGCTGGAGCAAATACGCGGCGAGTTGAACACCTCCTGGCGGCAGTTGAGAGAATTGCTGACCACCTTCCGCCTTAAGCTCACCGAGCCTGGTTTGCGCCCGGCGCTTGAGGCCAGTTGCCAGGAGTTCAGCGACAAACTTGGCTTCCCGGTGGTGCTGGACTACCAGCTCCCGCCGCGCTTAGTGCCTTCTCATCAGGCCATTCATTTGGTGCAGATTGCGCGTGAGGCGCTGAACAACAGCCTGAAACACGCGGAAGCCAGCGCCTGCGGTATCAGCGTTACCCGCCACGGAAATCAGGTACGCCTTGCGGTGTGGGACAACGGGCGCGGTATTTCCGGCAGCGGCGAGCGCAGCAACCATTACGGCCTTATTATCATGCGCGACCGCGCCCAAACCTTGCAGGGTGACTGCCAGGTTCGCCCCCGTCCCTGTGGCGGCACCGAAGTGGTCGTCAATTTTATCCCCGAAGCACCGCTTTCTTCCGTAATAAGGAGCGAAGAATGAGTCATCAGGAAGCAGCAACCATTTTGCTGATAGACGATCATCCCATGATGCGTACCGGCGTTAAGCAGCTGATCAGCATGGCGCCAGAGCTGGCCGTCGTCGGAGAGGCCGGCAGCGGCGAACAGGGCGTGCAGCTTGCCGAAGCGCTCGATCCAGACCTGATCCTGCTAGACCTGAACATGCCGGGCATGAACGGGCTGGAAACGCTCGACTGCCTGCGTGAAAAAGCACTGTCAGGACGCATTGTGGTGTTTACCGTTTCGAACCATGAAGAAGATGTGGTCACCGCCCTTAAGCGCGGTGCGGATGGCTATTTGCTGAAAGACATGGAGCCGGAAGATTTGCTCAAAGCCCTGCAGCAGGCCGCAGCGGGAGAAATGGTACTTAGCGAAGCGCTGACCCCGGTGCTGGCGGCCAGCCTGCGGGCCAACCGTGCAACCTCAGACCGTGACGTCAATCAGCTTACTCCGCGGGAACGCGATATCCTGAAGCTGATAGCCCAGGGGCTGCCGAACAAGATGATCGCCCGTCGCCTGGACATCACCGAAAGTACGGTGAAAGTGCACGTCAAACATCTGCTGAAGAAAATGAAGCTCAAGTCCCGAGTGGAAGCGGCCGTTTGGGTTCACCAGGATCGTATTTTTTAGCGCCGGTTACTCCTCCGGCAGCAAGGAGTAACGCGGGTCACTTTCGGGGGCAATCAGCAGCGGTGCGGCAGGCTGGAGCACAATCTCATTCGACGAGACGCGCTGCCCCTTTTCGTCTTCCACGGTGACCAACAGGTGATATTCATTTGCGGCACCTGCCTGCCACGCAGGCAAAATAATGCTCCAGCCGTCGGTGCTGAGCGGCCGTGCCGGCGGCGTCAGGCTGAGCACCTGGGTATCTCCCTGCCATACCAGCCGCCGGATGCCATGCGTCGCTTTCACCTGCAGCTTAAGCAAAACCGTTTCTCCCGGCTGCAGCTGCCACGGCGGCGTGGCCAGGAATACTGACAACGTTTTACGCTGACGGAACTGCATCACCGGGGCGGACTCGCGCTCAACGCTATCGTAGCGGCTGCCGCGCAGGGAGCTGGTCGCGGCCACTTCGTCCGCCGAGAGCTGCTTCTGCAGCGGCACCCCGAAACGATAATTCAGCTTGAGCCCCAGATTTTCCTGCGCGACGCCGCTTTCACCCTGCTTGTGCTGGGCCGTGAGCGTGATCAGCGGCACGGGCGTATAGTTAATGCCCATCGTCACCGCGACTGGGTTTCGGTATCCGCTATCGCTGTCGAAGAGCGTGACGTTGTCACCAAAGTATTGTTCGAAGCTAAGACTGGTCGCAATATGCCGATAAAACGGCAGCCAGGCCTGCGCCGTGACGTCATAGCCCCGGGCCAGGCGCTGCTCAAGCGTGTCGGTTTGCCCGCGCCAGCCGTTCAGCGGCTGGTAATAATTGGCCGAAAGCCGCAGGTATTCGCCCCAGGCTTCGGCGCCAAATCCCGCCCGCTGTAGCTGCGTAGTCAGCTGATTATCGTAGAACGAGTTGTAGCCCAGTAGCCAGCTTCCGGCGACCCAGCGCTGCCCCAGCCCGAGGTTACCGGTGGTGCCGTATTTTTGCTGGCTAAAGCCGAGCTGGCTCCAGGTCAGATAGCGGCTGTTGTCCTGCCAGGGCGTGAAAAGCGAACCATTGCTGCCCTTCCAGCTCCCGTGTTCATCCACCCGCAAATTGACGCTGGCTTTGCCCCAGGGCGAAAGCAAAGCCTGGGTTTCATCGGTCACTTTGTCGGCCAGTAAATCTCTCAGGCTGGTAAAAGCGAACAGTCGCGCCTGCTCGCCGGTATCCAGCCCGTTGTCCACCATGCTGTCTTCGCCAAACTTCTTCGCCATTGCGGCAATCCTGCGCGCGGCAGCATCGGTTTCAGGCGCGAGGCCCATGTTCGGCAGGTCATCAGCGGGAGAAGAGAAAGGGTTTTGGGCCGCGGGAACAACGTTGTTTGAGGTACTCATTGCCCCTCCCGGACGAGGGAGCAAACAACACAAGGTTAAAAGCGGAACGGCAAATCTACGCATTGATTAATGATAACACACTGGTTTTGCTCTTAACCCACCGGGGAGACATGCATGCACGACTCCAGGATTAATCCTGTTTTCCCGGGCACAAATCATACCCAGCGATAACTCAGGGCGATACACTGCTTCTCAGGCTCAACGTTATCATCAAGGAGAAACCCATGCAGAAGATAGTCATTATTGCCAACGGGGCGGCGTACGGCAGCGAATCGCTTTTTAACAGTTTGCGGCTGGCCATCGCCCTGCGCGACCAGGAGCCGCAGCCAGAAGTAAAACTGTTCCTGATGTCCGATGCGGTGACCGCTGGCCTGCGCGGCCAGAAGCCCGCCGAGGGATACAACATTCAGCAGATGCTCGAGATTCTCACCGCGCAAGGTGTGCCGGTGAAGCTCTGTAAAACCTGTACCGACGGGCGCGGGATCACCAGCCTGCCGCTCATTGAAGGCGTTGCCATCGGCACGCTCGTTGAACTTGCCGAATGGACGTTAGCGTCGGACAAAATCCTCACTTTCTAATTATTTCAGCGCGGGAATATTATTTGCTTATACCCTCTCCCGCGCCATCAAGTTACCTGCATTTGTTGCCGATATTTTGCTTAGGACAACACAGCAGCAGGATAATAATTATGGTTAAATCTCTTCGTACACGTCTTCTTTTAGTCACGGCAATTTGCCTGGTCTCAGCTCTATGTCTCAACACCTTCATTAATTACGCCGTCACCAGCCGCGATAACCAACGTGCCATCACCGACACACTAACCAGCACCAGCCTGAGCCATTCCGTCGCTATCGGCGACTGGGTCAGCGGTAAAATGGCGATCGTTAGCTCCCTGGAAAACACCGCGCTGAGCGAAGATCCCATCCCGGTCTTCACTCAACTGGCCAAAGCCGGCGGCTTCACCAATATCTACGTCGGTTATGCGAATAAAACCGCAAAATTTTCTGACCCAACGGGGGTACCGGCCGACTTCGACCCCACCGGGCGCCCGTGGTATCAACAGGTGGTGAAAGACGACGCTCCCGTCGTCACCGCTCCTTACGTGGATGCCGGTACCGGTAAGCTGGTCGTGACTTTTGCCGTGCCCATTAAGCAAAATGGCAGCCTTAAAGCCGTCGTAGCGGGGGATGTGGCGATGGACAGCGTGGTGGCGAACGTGCGCAGCATTCACCCAACGCCCGCCAGCAGCGGGCTGCTAATCAACAGCGATGGGACATTGATTGCCGCTCAGGATCCGACCCTGACGCTGAAAGCCTTTTCTGATGCCGTTAAACAGGCTGATTTACCTCAGCTACTCGGCGATACACATCGCGCCGTCGGCATAATCAGCGGGCAAAGTAAACAGCTGATGGCTACGCCGATTAGCGGCACGCATTGGTATCTGGTCGTGGCCCTCGACGAGCATGATGCCACCTCCGGTATGCGCGCTTTGCTGAAGGCTTCCGCCATCGCCCTGCTGGTGTTGGTGCTGATTTCTGGTGCAATTGTGCATCTGCTGATCGGTAAGGTGATGAGCCGCCTCGGGACAATTCGCGACGGGATGCGCGCCATCAGCAACGGCACAAATGATCTATCTCAGCGGTTGCCGGAAACGGGTCACGATGAAGTGACGGAAATCGCCCACGCCTTTAACGCCTTCAGCGACAAGTTGGGCGTAGTCATGACCCAGCTCAGGGATTCAAGCGCCTCGGTGAAAGTCGCCGCCAACGAAATTGCTGCAGGCAACCAGGAGCTTTCTGCCCGCACCGAGCGGGCCGCCTCCAGCCTGCGAGAAACAGCCAGCGCCGTAGAGCAGATCACCGCCTCTGTCGCAAATTCTACCGCTTCTGCCGCTCAGGCCAACGCTCAAGCCCACAGCGCCGGTGAAGCCGCTGAACGCGGGGGTGAAGTGGTCTCGAAGGTTATTACCACCATGCAGGCCATTGAGCTGGCCTCCGGCAAGATTGGCGATATTACCGGCGTCATTGACAGCATCGCTTTCCAGACCAACATCCTGGCGCTAAATGCCGCCGTTGAGGCTGCCCGCGCCGGTGAACAAGGCCGGGGATTTGCCGTGGTCGCTGGCGAAGTGCGCAACCTCGCCAGCCGCAGCGCACAGGCGGCGAAGGAGATCAAAAGCCTGATCGACTCCACCACCGCAAGCGTTGCAGATGGCTCGCTTTACGTGCGCCAGGCCGGTGAGGCGATGGACAAAATAGAACAAAGCGTCGGTAGCGTTTTGGTCATCATGCGCGAGATAACCCTCTCAACCGACGAACAGATGAAAGGGATTCAGGAGATTAATCACGCGGTGACCCATCTGGACAATATGGTACAGCAGAATGCTGAACTGGTAGTGGAATCCGCGGCGGCGGCGGGTGCATTGCAAAGTCAGGCTGGAGAGTTAGCGGAAACCGCGGGGCATTTCCGTATTTAATGATGCGCGGGCGGACGTTTGCCAACGAAACGCCCGCCAGCTGAAAGGTTTCAGGCACAATATGATTATTGTTTAATCGTTGCGGCATTTTTTGATCAATATCAGCATTTACCCCTCTCGGCTCTGGTGTGATGCCACGAGTGATTTGTGAACAACATCACGAACCAGGACAGCACCTTTGGGGGCCAGCAGGCCATGTTTGATGCGGAAGTGGAGTGAAAAATGCCAGTAGTAAAAGCCAGTCTAAAACTTTTTGGTGGCGATACCGTGGTGGTTCGCTGTTCGAATAACTGTCATATCCATTTGATGTGCGACTCAGACAGGCGCGGTAGCGCGGAGGCCGACGTGCTAAGCGTACAAAATCGCCAGTCGGCCTATATCGCCGTGCCCTATAGCGGGACCTGGAAGGTGCTGATCGACAGTCATACCCAGTCGCTGGAGCACTCCATCAGTTTTGTTCCGGCATAAAACACTGAGGCCACCTTTCGGTGGCCTTTTTCTAACTATGCAAAACCAGGCAGCAGCCCGCTGTTATCCTCATGCCCGCTCAGCCAGGCCCGCACCTGGTTTGCCAGTTCGGACATACAATCATCCTTCATCCCGTGCTTTTTCATTTCCTGCTCGAGCGAAAAAAGATACTGAGCATTGGTGCCCAGCGGCCCGCTGGCAGAAGCGATCAGCGGCGCGATGGTTTCTGCCCGGGTATCCGCCTCATAAAGCGGGTGACGCGGGTCCATAATGAACACCAGCGCGTTGACCATTCGCCCATCGTCCAACTCGAGTTTGCACCAGGTTGGCAAATAGCAGCCGGTAATCATCTCCCGCTTCCAGACCAGCGTCAGTTCGTCTTCCAGGCCAGCCTCCGGCAACCGGTAAGCCAGCCCGGTCGTTCTGCCGCCCTCTTTAAGCGCGAGCATACGTCCAGGGCGGCAGGCGGTTCCACGCCCCGCCGTCAACCGCAGGCAAAATGCACGATGCCAGCCCACCAGCATGCCGGGGGCTGACTCTTCAAATTCAAAAGCCGGGTTCCACATCAGTGAACCGTAACCAAAGAGCCATACCGGACTTTGGTCTGGGCGACAAGCGAGCGTGGCGGCAAGAGACGCCGAACGCTGCTCAGGGGACCACAGTAACGATTCCTCAATGGCACCAAAAGCCGTCTTACAATCCGCTTTCATTAAGAAATCACGCGTTAACACGATATACCTCCGCCACTGCTTGCTTCCGTGCGACTGCACACGCTGCGCCTTCCCGGCATTTATTGACAACTTTTGCCTACTAATAGAGCAATATATCAAGACCATAAGCAATTCACCGCGCGCTGGCAAGCATGATAGCGATCACAAAACAGATAAATTGTCATTTTTTCTTGCCAGACTGATGTGTGTTACCCTGTCGCCAATAAATTAGTCACACATAATGGAGGGTTAATTTTCATAATACTTCTTTTTGTAAACAATGCACTCGCCCGATACTCTATCGCTAACATACTGATTTCGCGCCCAGGTTGTGATTTTCATGCCAATACCCGGGACTAAAACCGTCAAAAACAGCGGTTATTTGACTGAATGCAATTCATATCAATATGTTTTATTTAAATTAAATAAAGAATACACGCCATTTCGGTGCACCAGACTTAAATTCAAATAAATGCCGTAAAAATAAGTAAATTTTTAACTAAAAGTAACGGTTTTTTGCTAGTTTATATGACTTCAAAAACCTGACTATAATGATCAAAACAGGTTATCGCCTGCAGAGATGGAGAAGTTGAATGACAAAAACACAACATGAGGCGGTAAAAACCCGCCACAAGGAGAGTTCTCTCATTTTCCCGGTACTGGCACTGGCGGTACTGGCGATGTGGGGGTCAAGCCAGTCCCTGCCGGTGGTTGTCGGCATCAATATTTTGGCGCTGGTCGCCATTCTGGGCAGTGCCTTTAGCGTTGTTCGCCACGCGGACGTGCTGGCGCACCGTCTGGGTGAACCCTACGGCTCACTGATTCTGAGCCTGTCGGTCGTTATTCTTGAAGTTAGTCTGATTTCCGCGCTGATGGCCACCGGCGATGCAGCCCCAACGCTGATGCGCGACACGCTCTATTCCATCATCATGATTGTGACCGGCGGCCTTGTGGGCTTCTCCCTGTTGATGGGCGGCCGCAAATTTGCCACGCAGTACATGAACCTGTTTGGTATTAAACAGTACCTGATCGCGCTCTTCCCGCTGGCGGTGATCGTGCTGGTGTTCCCGATGGCGCTTCCGGGCGGCAATTTCTCGCTGGGTCAGTCCCTGCTTGTAGCGCTGATCTCTGCCGCCATGTACGGCGTATTCCTGCTGATTCAGACGAAAACGCACCAGAGCCTGTTTGTTTACGAGCATGAAGATGAAGGCGACAGCGACGACCCGCACCACGGCAAGCCATCCGCGCACAGCTCCGCGTGGCACACGGCCTGGCTTATCGTCCACCTGATTGCAGTGATTGCCGTGACCAAGATGAACGCCAACCCGCTGGAGCATCTTCTGGACGCGATGGATGCCCCGGCCCAGTTCACCGGCTTCCTGGTCGCCTTGCTGATTCTGTCTCCGGAAGGGTTGGGCGCGTTAAAAGCGGTGCTGAGTAACCAGGTACAGCGCGCCATGAACCTGTTCTTCGGTTCCGTGCTCGCCACCATTTCTCTTACTGTACCGACGGTGACGCTGATTGCCTGGTTCACCGGCAACGACCTGGTTTTCGCCCTCGGCATGCCGCAGATGGTGGTGATGATGGCGGCGCTGGTCCTGTGCCAGATTTCGTTCTCCACCGGACGCACCAACGTGCTTAACGGCACCGCGCACCTGGCGCTGTTTGCCGCCTACCTGATGACAATCTTTGCCTAAGTAAACAGCAAGACCGCCTGTAAAGGCGGTCTTTAATATTTGCTCCCCCTCCCACGGGGAGAGAGCATCAGGCCACTACGGACTCATTTCGCTGTCTCCCTCAAGAGAGGGAGCCAAACATAAAAAAACCCGCCGAAGCGGGTTTTATTTTTTGCAGCAATTACTTGCTGGTGTCCAGCGGCTCGAAGTTCTTCACCAGATCGTCAATCGCTTTAATCTGGGTCAGGAAAGCTTCCAGCTTCGCCAGCGGCAGCGCAGATGGGCCATCGCAGCGGGCGTTATCCGGGTCCGGGTGCGCTTCAATAAACAGACCCGCCAGACCAGTAGCCATCCCGGCGCGAGCCAGTTCAGTCACCTGCGCACGACGACCGCTTGACGCCGCACCAAACGGGTCACGGCATTGCAGCGCGTGGGTGACATCGAAAATCACCGGCGCGCCGTTAGAGACCTGCTTCATCACGCTGAAGCCCAGCATGTCGACAACCAGGTTGTCGTAGCCGAATTGCGTGCCGCGATCGCACAGGATGATTTTGTCGTTGCCGCCTTCGGCGAATTTATCCACGATGTTGCCCATCTGACCAGGGCTGACAAACTGCGGCTTCTTCACGTTGATGACGGCGCCGGTTTTGGCCATCGCTTCAACCAGGTCGGTCTGGCGAGCCAGGAAAGCTGGCAGTTGAATCACATCAACCACGTCAGCCACAGGCTGTGCCTGGTGAGCTTCATGCACGTCGGTAATGATTTTCACGCCGAAGGTCTGCTTCAGCTCCTGGAAAATCTTCATGCCCTCTTCCAGGCCCGGGCCACGGTAGGAATGAATGGATGAACGGTTAGCTTTATCAAAAGAGGCTTTGAACACGTACGGGATACCCAGCTTTTGGGTCACGGTCACGTAGTGTTCGCAGATGCGCATCGCCAGGTCGCGGGACTCCAGCACGTTCATGCCGCCAAACAGCACAAACGGCAGGTCGTTTGCGACGTTGATATCGCCAATGTTAACCACTTTTTGTTTCATATGTTCGCCTTATCAGGTGTGAACTTAATGCAGGGTAATCTGCTTGTGCGCAATCGAATTGATTTGCGCCTTAATCATTTCGCTAATTGGATCTTCCGGGCACTGCTCAACAAAATAGCTCAAGTCGTTGAGCGCCACGTGCTCGCAGTCCAGCTGCGCATAAATCAGGCCGCGGTCGCGAATTTCGTACGGATCTTCCGGATTAAACTGCAGCAGTACTTCGCTGGCGCGCAGCGCCATCTCCATCTGCCGCTCCTCCATCAGCGCGGACT
This sequence comes from Cedecea sp. Ae19-4, assembly GCF_059801165.1. Taxonomy (NCBI): domain Bacteria; kingdom Pseudomonadati; phylum Pseudomonadota; class Gammaproteobacteria; order Enterobacterales; family Enterobacteriaceae; genus Cedecea; species Cedecea sp. Ae19-4. The sequence goes on from NZ_JBCHWG010000001.1 coordinate 1,811,177, forward strand.
TGAGCGTATCCAGCAGCTTGCGGATCACCTCCGCGTTGTCGGACTCGTCAAGATCTTCGTCGAACAGCTCCGCCGTCGGGTTAATATTGCCCTTGATCCACACTTCCAGCGTGTGCTCATCCAGCGTATCGCCGTTAAACGGATTGATAAGCCACATTTCGCCGTCCATCCAGTCGGCACGCAGAATAAGCTGCGTCGGGAAAATCACCGGCATCAGCGGAATATCAAGCTGCTCGGCAAGCCACAGCAAAATTGCCCCAAGGGAAACCGCGCTCCCCTGACGACTTTTTAAAACGTTGTCCAGCCACAGGGCGTCGGACAGGCGATACACGCCGCCTGAGTCCTTAAAGCCCCATTCGCCGTAAAAGAGTTCCAGCAGTTTTTCCAGCTGCAGGTCGGGATGTGTCCCCAGGCAAATCTCTTCTTTTGCCAGCTTCACCAGTTCCCCGAGCTGTGCTTTCACTTCTGCGGTCGGGAAATCATCCCGAATCAGCTGCGAGACCAAAATCATGCCCTCGCAGAGCGGTGCCTGATTAAATTCGAAATCGGCTAACGACTTCATACTTACCCCAATATCGGTATTTTAGTGGTGGCGAGTTTTATGATGATGTAAAGCACCACCAGCCCCAGCAGAAAAGCAAACCAACGAACCTGCTGGCTGCGCGGACGTTTTCCCAGCGCGATAAAACCTAAAGCGATATAGATAATAACGCCAAACAGCTTTTCAGTCAGCCACGTTCCCTGCGGCGTAAAAGGATAGAAATGCGTAACCATAACCAGCGCAAAACCGCTGATCAATAACAGCGTATCATTAACGTGCGGTACGATGCGCACCCAGCGCTTGCCGGACATCACAGACCCGCGATATTGCCACCAGTAGCGTAAAACAAACAGGCTGATTGAAATAACGACGGTGAAAATATGCAGATATTTAAGTGAAAAATAAGTCGCCAAAATGTCTGTTCCTTAATAAGTCAAAGATAGCGTCCTGACGTCAGGCGATCGTTATCGCCATAATCTTTGTAGGTTGCAACCTCGGTGAAACCGGCATCCCGTAGCAAACGCTGCACGCTTTCGCCCTGCGTCCAGCCGTGCTCCAGCACCAGCCAGCCGCCGGGTTCAAGAAAACGGCGTGAATCGTTAACCAGGGTTTCTAAATCGGCCAGACCATGATTCTCCGCTACCAGCGCGCTTTTCGGTTCAAAGCGAACGTCACCTTCACTGAGGTGCGGATCGGCTTCGTCGATATACGGCGGATTACTGACAATCAGCGCAAAGCGCTGGGCATCAAGGGCGTTAAACCAGTGGCTTTGCAACACCCTGACGTTGGTTATGCCCAGGTTTTCTGCGTTCGTTTTCGCCAGCGCCACGGCTTCCGGCACCACGTCCAGCGCGGTGACGTCGCAGTCAGGACGTTCGCTGGCCAGCGCCAGAGCGATAGCGCCCGTCCCGGTGCCAAGATCTAACATTGCGCACGGGGTTTTCGGCAGCTTAGTTAACGCATGTTCGACGAGGCATTCGGTATCAGGACGAGGAATCAGCGTCACCGGAGAAACGCGCAGCGGCAGCGACCAGAACTCACGTTCGCCCACAAGGTGTGCAATCGGTTCACCGCGCTCCCGGCGAGCCAGAAGCCCATCAAGCTCGGCTTGCTGGGCTGGCGTCAGCGAGATTTCACCAAAAGCGAGAATAAACGTGCGGGATTTGCCGGTGACAAATCCCAATAAAATCTCCGCATCTCGCTTTGGGCTTTCGCTTTGCGCCAGGCGCTGAACGGCCTGGCGAAGCCATGACTGAAACTCCATTAATCCTGCTCGGACAGCGCCGCGAGCTGATCGGCCTGGAACTCCTGCACAATCGGCTCGATCAGGGCGTCGATTTTCCCTTCCATCACTTCATCCAGACGGTAAAGCGTCAGGTTGATGCGGTGATCGGTCACGCGCCCCTGCGGGAAGTTGTAGGTACGGTTGCGGTCAGAGCGGTCGCCGGAGCCGAGCAGGTTACGGCGAGTGGAAGCCTCTTCCTGCTGACGTTTGGCGACTTCGGCGGCGCGAATTCGCGCCCCCAGCACGGAAAGCGCTTTAGCTTTGTTTTTATGCTGGGAACGTTCGTCCTGGCACTCCACCACAATGCCGGTTGGCAAGTGAGTAATACGGATTGCGGAGTCGGTGGTGTTAACGTGCTGCCCGCCCGCCCCAGAGGAACGGAAGGTATCGATGCGCAGGTCCGCCGGGTTAATGTCCGGCAGTTCCGCCTCTGGAATTTCCGGCATCACCGCCACGGTACACGCGGAAGTATGAATACGCCCCTGGGATTCCGTGGCCGGAACACGCTGCACGCGGTGGCCGCCGGATTCAAATTTCAGGCGGCCATAGACACCCTCGCCGCTGATTTTTGCGATCACTTCTTTGAAGCCGCCGTGCTCGCCTTCGTTGGCGCTGATGATTTCAATCCGCCAGCGGCGGGCTTCGGCATAGCGGCTGTACATGCGGAACAGATCGCCGGCAAACAGCGCAGCTTCGTCCCCGCCGGTGCCGGCACGAACTTCGACAAACGCATTGCGCTCATCGTCGGGATCTTTTGGCAGCAGCAGAACCTGAAGCTGCTGCTCCAGCTCTTCGCTGCTGGCTTTGGCTTCGGCCAGCTCTTCCTGCGCCATTTCGCGCATTTCCGGATCGCCGAGCATACTTTCTGCGGTCTCAATGTCTTCCTGTACCTGACGCCATTGCAGGAAACAGCGCGATACATCGCTTAACTGGGCATACTCACGAGACAGGGCGCGGAAACGGTCCTGATCGGCAATGGTCGAGGCATCGCCTAGCAGGGCCTGAACTTCTTCATGGCGCTCCTGCAAGGCTTCCAGTTTGGCAACAATAGAAGGCTTCATGGGCGGTGGTTCACCTTGTAATAAGAGTTGTGTGTGCTAATCCAGCCCGAGGCTGTTACGCAGGATTTGCAGGCGTTCGTCGTCCCCGTCACGGGCAGCCTGCGTGAGCGATTTGGTTGGGGCATGAATCAGGCGATTGGTCAGTTTCCAGGCCAGATCCTGCAGTACGGATTCCGCGTCGCCGCCCTGTTGTAGGGCAGCCAGCGCTTTGGCAGCCAGGTCGTCTCTCACCTGCTCTGCCTGACTACGGTATTCACGAATGGTCTCGGAGGCGCTTTGCGCGCGCAGCCAGGCCATAAATTCACTGCATTCCTGCGCCACGATAGTTTCAGCCTCAACCGCCGCCGCTTTGCGCTGCGCAAGGTTGCTCTGAATAATGGCCTGCAGGTCGTCCACGCTGTAAAGGTAGGCGTTCGCCAGCTTACCGACTTCGGGTTCGACGTCACGCGGTACGGCGATGTCTACCAGCAGCATCGGCTGGTTACGACGGGCTTTAAGCGCGCGTTCCATCATCCCCTTGCCGATGATAGGCAGCGGGCTGGCGGTAGAACTGATGATGATATCGGCATCCGCCAGACGTTCGTCAATTTCACTCAGGCTAATCACTTCCGCGCCGACCTCATCGGCCAGCACCTGAGCGCGTTCTCGGGTACGGTTGGCGATAATCATCTTCTCAACTTTATGCTCGCGCAGATGGCGGGCAACCAGTTCGATAGTCTCCCCGGCACCGACCAGCAGGACCGTTACCGAGGAGAGCGATTCAAAGATTTGCCGTGCCAGGGTGCAGGCGGCAAACGCGACGGAAACGGCGCTGGCGCCAATGTCGGTTTCGGTGCGCACGCGCTTGGCAACGGAGAAGGACTTCTGGAACATGCGCTCCAGCTCGCTGGAAAGCGAATGGCCTTTTTGGGAGTCGGCAAAGGCTTTTTTTACCTGCCCGAGGATCTGCGGTTCGCCCAGCACCAGTGAATCCAGGCCACTGGCCACGCGCATCAGATGGCTGACGGCGTCGTTATCGTGGTGCCAGTAAAGGCTTTTACGCACTTCCTCTTCGTTGAGGTTGTGGTAATCACACAGCCAGCGCACCAGCCCTTCGTGCAGGTTTTCCTGTTGCTCAACGCTCAGATATAACTCGGTTCTGTTGCAGGTCGACAGCACCACTCCGCCCTGAACCATAGGCTGTTCCAGCAAACTGCCCAACGCCTGGTCGAGCGTGTCTGGCGAAAACGTTACACGTTCTCGCAGCGATACCGGCGCGGTTTTGTGGTTAATTCCTAACGCTAACAGGGTCATGGAGCGGTCTGAGTAATACCGATGTTGATAAGGATTTCTGGTCGCATCATACAGGATGAGCCGAATCAATAAAAGAGAGCTTCCCCTTGTGGAGTAAGTGGATGATTTATGATTTAAGACAACATGACCGTAGACGCCCTGCCGCCCGCCCGCTAGCATGAACGGTTGACCACAAAAATGAATTTAAGGATTTGCTGCCGCCATGTTGATGCCAAAAGCCCGCCTGATGCGCCTTCTGCCCCTTGCCAGCCTCGTGCTGGCCGCCTGTTCAGTCACCCAACCGAGCGGCCCGGGCAAAAGTCCTGACTCGCCGCAGTGGTTAGAACACCAGCAACAAGTGCAAAAAATCACCCAATATCAGACGCGTGGCGCTTTTGCTTATCTCTCCGATAGCCAAAAGGTATATGCCCGCTTTAACTGGCAGCAAACTGCCCCTGACCGTTACCGCCTGCTGCTGACCAACCCGCTCGGCAGTACCGAGCTTGAGCTTAATGCTCAGCCGGATCGGGTTCAGTTAACCGACCGCGACGGCAAGCGCTACACCGCCACAGATGCGGAAGAGATGATCGGCAAGCTGACCGGGATGCCTATTCCGCTGAACAGCCTGCGCCAGTGGATGCTCGGCCTGCCGGGCGACTCCACGGACTACAAGCTGGACGACCAGTACCGCCTGCGCGAAGTAAACTACACCCAGGGCGGCAAAACCTGGAAAGTGGTGTACAGCGATTACGACAGCAAAACCCAACCTTCTCTGCCGTCCAACATGGAATTGCGCGAAGGCGACCAGCGTATCAAGCTGAAAATGGACAGCTGGACGGTGAAATAATGATTTCCCGCTGGCCTGCCCCTGCAAAACTGAACCTGTTTCTGTACATCACCGGCCGCCGTGCCGACGGTTATCACAACCTGCAGACCCTGTTTCAGTTTCTTGATTATGGCGATACGCTCACCATCGAACCGCGTTCCGACGGCGTCATTCGGCTGGTAACGCCGATTGACGCCGTGCCTGATGAAGAAAACCTGATTGTGCGCGCCGCCCGTATGCTGATGGAATTCGCGGCAGAAAAAGGCACCCTGCCCGCGGGCGCAGGCGCCGATCTCGGCGTTGAGAAGCAGCTTCCAATGGGCGGCGGGCTGGGCGGCGGCTCCTCCAACGCGGCTACCGTACTGGTGGCACTGAACCAGCTCTGGAAAACCGGCTGCAGCGAAGACGAACTGGCCGCGCTGGGCATTCGCCTTGGTGCCGACGTGCCGGTATTTGTCAGGGGCCACGCCGCCTTTGCTGAAGGCGTCGGTGAAATCCTGACGCCGGTCGAACCTGAAGAAAAATGGTACCTGGTTGCTCATCCGGGCGTCAGTATTCCAACGCCGATCATTTTTGGCGATCCTGACCTCCCGCGCGAAACCCCGGTCAGGTCAATTACGACGTTGCTAAAATGTGAATTTGTCAACGATTGTGAGGTTATCGCAAGAAAACGTTTTCGCGAGGTTGATGCCGCGCTTTCCTGGCTGTTAGAATACGCGCCGTCGCGCCTGACCGGCACCGGCGCTTGTGTGTTTGCTGAATTTAACACCGAGCACGCCGCCCGGCAGGTGCTTGAGCAAGCCCCGGAATGGCTGCATGGGTTTGTTGCGCGAGGCGTTAATAGATCTCCGCTGCATCAGGCCATATCCGGGCAAGCTGGGCATTGGTGACAACGTCACCTCGTTTCAGACGTTGCATCGTGCTCTTTAATACACCGCCTGGATGGGGGCTACCCCGCCCGCACATTATGCGGTAGCAACCATCCGCCACTGGACGCATGCCTGAGGTTCTTCTCGTGCCTGATATGAAGCTTTTTGCTGGTAACGCCACCCCGGAACTAGCACAACGTATTGCCAACCGCCTGTACACCTCCCTTGGTGACGCCGCCGTCGGTCGCTTTAGCGACGGTGAAGTAAGCGTACAAATCAACGAAAATGTACGCGGTGGTGATATTTTCATCATCCAGTCCACCTGTGCCCCAACGAACGACAACCTGATGGAATTGGTTGTTATGGTTGATGCCCTGCGCCGCGCTTCTGCAGGTCGTATCACCGCTGTTATCCCTTACTTTGGCTACGCTCGTCAGGACCGCCGTGTGCGCTCCGCTCGTGTACCCATCACTGCGAAAGTCGTTGCTGACTTCCTCTCAAGCGTAGGGGTTGACCGTGTTCTCACCGTGGACCTGCACGCTGAACAAATCCAGGGCTTCTTTGACGTCCCGGTAGACAACGTCTTCGGTAGCCCAATTCTGCTGGAAGATATGCTGCAAATCGGCCTGGAAAACCCAATCGTGGTTTCCCCGGACATCGGCGGCGTGGTACGTGCCCGTGCTATCGCTAAGCTGCTGAACGACACCGATATGGCTATCATCGACAAGCGCCGTCCGCGCGCTAACGTTTCCCAGGTTATGCATATCATCGGTGACGTGTCCGGCCGTGATTGCGTACTGGTTGACGACATGATTGATACTGGCGGCACCCTGTGTAAAGCAGCTGAAGCGCTGAAAGAACGCGGCGCTAAACGCGTATTCGCCTATGCCACTCACCCTATCTTCTCCGGTAACGCGGTTCACAACCTGCGCAACTCGGTGATCGACGAAGTGATTGTCTGCGATACCATCCCGCTGTCTGACGAAATCAAAGCTCTGCCAAACGTCCGTACCCTGACCCTGTCCGGTATGCTGGCAGAAGCCATTCGTCGTATCAGTAACGAAGAATCTATCTCTGCGATGTTCGAGCACTGATAGACGTTGCTTTTAAAACCCGCTGCGGCGGGTTTTTTCGTTTTTGAACTACTCTTTTTCAATGCCTCCTTCACCTGCCTGAACGACAGATGATGCGCTCACGGATGGAATCACAAGTGAAAACCGTATCTTCTTCTCACGTTATGCCATTCCGCGCCCTGATTGATGCCTGCTGGCGCGAAAAGTACACCCTGTCCCGCTTTAGCCGGGACGCCATCGCCGGTGTGACCGTCGGGATCATCGCTATTCCTCTGGCTATGGCGCTGGCCATCGGCAGCGGCGTTGCGCCGCAGTACGGTTTGTATACTGCCGCCGTGGCCGGGATTGTCATCGCCCTTAGCGGCGGCTCGCGCTTCAGCGTCTCCGGCCCGACAGCGGCTTTCGTGGTGATCCTCTACCCCGTCGCGCAACAATTCGGGCTTGCTGGCCTGCTGGTTGCCACGCTGATGTCCGGGATATTCCTGATCCTGTTTGGGCTGGCACGCTTTGGGCGGCTTATCGAATACATTCCGCTGTCGGTGACGTTGGGCTTTACCTCCGGGATAGGCATCACCATTGCGACGATGCAGGTGAAAGACTTTTTCGGCCTTACGCTGGAGCACGTGCCGGAACACTACCTGAATAAAGTGGCCGCGCTGGCGATGGCGCTGCCCACGCTGAATATGGGCGACGCTGCGATCGGCATCGTGACGCTGGCGGTGCTGATTCTCTGGCCGCGCCTGGGGCTTCGCCTGCCGGGGCATCTGCCTGCGCTGCTGGCGGGCTGCGCCGTGATGGCGATGGTGACTTTGCTTGGTGGTGAAGTTGCGACGATTGGCTCCCGGTTCCACTACGTGCTTGCCGACGGCACCCAGGGCAACGGCATTCCCCAACTGCTGCCTCAGCTAACGCTCCCGTGGGCGATGCCAAATTCGGACTTTACGCTTAGCTGGGACTCACTCAGTGCCCTGCTACCTGCGGCGTTCTCTATGGCCATGCTGGGTGCCATCGAATCCCTGCTTTGTGCAGTGGTGCTGGACGGCATGACCGGCACCAAACATAACGCCAATAGCGAGCTGGTCGGCCAGGGGCTGGGAAATATTATTGCCCCGTTCTTCGGCGGAATTACCGCCACCGCGGCCATTGCTCGCTCAGCCGCCAACGTGCGTGCCGGGGCAACTTCGCCTGTGGCCGCCATTATTCACTCGCTGCTGGTGATCCTGGCCCTGCTGGCGCTCGCCCCTCTGCTTTCCTGGCTGCCTCTCTCGGCGATGGCGGCCCTGCTGCTGATGGTGGCGTGGAACATGAGCGAGGCGCATAAAGTCGTCAACCTGCTGCGCCGGGCGCCAAAAGACGACATCATCGTGATGCTGATCTGCATGTCGCTGACCGTGCTGTTTGACATGGTGATTGCCATCAGCGTCGGCATTGTGCTGGCGTCGCTGCTTTTCATGCGACGCGTGGCTCGAATGACCCGCCTCGCGCCGCTTAGCAATGTGAATGTGCCTGAGGATGTGCTGGCGCTGCGCGTCACGGGGCCGCTGTTCTTTGCCGCTGCCGAAGGATTGTTCATTCAGCTGGCCCAGCAGGTGCCGGGGCATCGGGTGGTTATTCTGCAATGGGATGCGGTTCCGGTGCTGGACGCAGGGGGTCTGGATGCCTTCCAGCGCTTTGTAGAGAAAATGCCGGAAGGCTGCGAACTACGGGTGACGAACCTTGAATTCCAGCCGCTGCGCACGCTCGCGCGGGCTGGCGTGAAACCGATTCCCGGCCGCCTTGCGTTCTTCCAGGACGTTCAGGCCGCACTGGCCGCCAATTAGCGGCCAGGTTCACTCCTACTCCTGCCCGGCTTCGCGTCGCCGCCGGGCGCTCACGCTTTCACGGTTCACGCCCCAATTGTCGGTTTCAACCTCGTCGATAACCACAAAGGTGTCGGCGGGCTTTTTGTTTAATACCTGCTCCAGCAGGTCGGTGACGCCCTCAATCAGCGCCAGCTTTTGCTCTGCGCTGCCCCCTTCCCGGGTGACGCGAATATTAACGTATGGCATAGCGGCTCTCCTGTTACCAAACCCCGGCGGTGCTGCCGCCGTCCACGGCCATGACCGTGCCGCTGACGAACTGTGAATCCGTCAGATACAGCACGGCGTTTACCACATCTTGCACGGTGCCTGTCTTCCCGCTCGGCGACAGCGTGCTGAGAAAACCTATTGAGCCTGAATAGTCCGCGTGCAGTGGCGTTTCGATAATGCCAGGCGCAACGGCGTTAACCCGCACATTATCCGCCGCCAGCTCTAAAGCCAGCGCCCTGGTCGCCTGATTCAGACCGCCCTTCACCATCACCGGCAACAAGGCAGGCACCTTGACGTTAGGCTGCATGGCCACGCTCGCCGTGATGTTCACAATGTGCCCCGACTTGTTTTTGCTCATATGGCTGGCGGCCTGCTGGGACGGGAACAGAAACCCTTTCAGGTTGGTGTTAATCAACGCGTCGATATCCTGCTCGCTGTAGTCGCTCGCCGGTTTCGGGATAAAGATCCCGGCGTTATTGATCAGAATATCCACACGGCCAAAAGCGGCGATAGCCTGCTTAAACAGTGTTTCTGCAGTGGTCTTCAGCGCAATATCTCCGGCCACCAGCAGGAAATTCGCCGGGTTACCGAGGCTTGCCGCCGCCGTTTCTAAGCGCTTCAGCGTTCGGCCATTGCCGACAACATTGTAGCCGCGAGCCAGGTAAGCCTGCGCGATAGCCAGGCCGATGCCGCTTGAGGCGCCGGTCACAATAACGGTTGGGGTTGAGTTCATGATTTGCTCCTGTGGGTGAATGTGGAGCTCACTATACTTATGACACAATGACCGATAAATTAGCCATCCGTAACATGACAAGATACCTCATGTAATAAATAGAAAGAGAACATCGGAATGAAACGCCACTTCGAAGAGATGCAGATCGGCACGCTGGAGCTGTTTTGCCAGGCCGCGGAACAGCTGAGCTTCAGCGCGGCGGCCAATTTTATGGGGATCACGCCCGCGGCGGTCAGCCGCTCTATCGCCCGCCTGGAAGAGCGCTTAGGCGTGCGCCTGTTCGTGCGTACAACCCGCCAGATCAGGCTGACAGAAAGCGGGGAGCGCTATTTCCGCCAGTGCCAGCAGGCGCTGCAGCAGCTCAGAGAGGCGGAGCGGGAAGTCACCGGCGCACAGAGAGAACCCGCTGGCGTGCTGCGAATTAGCCTCCCTACCCCGTATGCGCATCATCGAGTGCTGCCGCTGCTGCCGGAATTCAGGCAGCTTTACCCCCGCGTCTCGGTGCAGGTTCACATCAGCAACCGCAACATCGACTTTGCCGATGAAAGTTACGACATTGCCATTCGCGGCCGCTCACCTCAGGACTCATCGCTTATTGCCCGCAAGCTCGAAGACGCGGAGCTTATCACCGTGGCTTCTCCGGTCTATTTAGCCCGGGCGGGAATACCCCAAACGCTGGGCGACTTAAATCACCACGAGTGCATCCAGTTTGAGCTGCCGAGCACCGGGCGAAAAGTCCCCTGGACGTTCAGCGTCGACGGCAAAGATACCGACATTTTTACCCGCGGCGGCTTTACCTGCGCGGAAGATGTGTTGGGAATAGTGGCGCTTGCCAGAAGCGGAGCGGGCCTGATTCAGACCTACCGGTTTATTCTGGAGCAGGATGTGGCCGACGGAACGCTGGTTGAGGTGCTGCCGGAGTACGGCGGCACCTCACGACCGTTTATTTTACTTTACCCTCACGCTCGCCATCTCTCTTTACGCGTCAGGAGCCTGGTTGATTTCTTAGTCCAGCGGCTTGGAACATAGCGCCAATCGCCCTCTGCAGCCAGGCCAGCACCTCCGGCGTCATCCAGGTACCTTTGGCAAGCTCTGGCTCGTTCGCCATCGCGGTGCGGAATTTTTGCTGCGTCTGCACAGACGGCCCGGCAAACGACTGAAACAGTTCCAGCCAGCGACGTGCGAGCTGCTGCGCCTGCTCTGATTCAGCCTGCACGCCTTCCGCATTGGCCTTACGCACCGCGGCCACCAGCTGCGGCCACTCCTGCATACGGTCGAAATAGTGGCGGCTGGTGAAAGCAAACTCCTCATCGTTGAGGTAGCGCCGGTAAATGTTCAGCTTGCTGTGGCCGAATGCGTGCGTTACGTATTCGGTGAGCGCCGGCGAAATCCCGGTCTGGCGGGCCATGTCCGGCTCAGCCTGATGCATTTTGTTCAGGCGAACCAGAAAATCCGGCTCACCTGCCGTGTCACGCTCCAGGATTTCCATCCAGTGCGCCGCCAGCCGCTGGGCGCGCTCATCCGCCGGTGGAACGCCCTGGGCATGAAGCCCGGCCACCTCGTCGACCAGTTGTTTCCATTCCTCGTCACGGCGGCTATCAGCCTGCGCAAAAGGCAGGCGCTCTAACTCTTCTTTTGAAAAATAGCGATCGTACATCGTCATTAACTCCAGCGTAGTCAGCCATTCCTCGAGGTCAGGTTCTGCGCCGCTGCGCAGAGTTTCACGCAGCGTAACCAGCCGCTGGCGCAGCACGGCGATTTCAGCCAGCTGGCCATCCAGCACGGAGATCTGCGAATCCAGGATCTCCTGGAGCGACAGCGCCTGACGCTCGAGACAGTCGCGCACCTCACCCAGGCTCATTCCCATCCGGCTCAACGCCTGAATATGATGCAGCCGGGCGATATCCAGCCGGTTATACAGCCGATAACCCGCGGCGGTGCGGGCAGAAGGCAGCAACAGGCCTATAGCTTCATAGTGGTGTAGCGTCCGTACCGTGATCCCGGCACGCTTTGCCAGTTCACCTACTTTGAACAACATGTCCTGCTCCTTTTGGCTTCTGCTGAGAGGGAGTGTGCAGCCTCACGTAACGTGAGGGTCAATCCGTTAAGCATAAAAAAACGGCCCCTGAAAAGGAGCCGTTTCTCAAAATCTGCTAAATATTAGCTGTGGCGATGATGTTCATCCCGGCGGCAGCGTTTATCGTAGTGGCGAACCCACCAGTAACGGTCGCAGACCTGTTCACGTCCGCCAATACGCGCCCCGGCAAGCCAAAGTACGGCCCCAACGAAGATGCTCAGCACGGCACCGTGGGCGAAAAACTGCGGCAGGTTTAGCTGCGGGAGCTGGTTCAGAATTGAATAGCCCACGCCGACCACCATCACAACCAGTCCCAATCCCATGAGGACATTACCGAGTAACGAAGCGTTTCTGCGTTTCATATGTCACCTCCGCACTATTACGGGTCGGTGGGGAACATCCCCTATCCTTGTGACTAAAGTATAGACAATGCCCCTAAAGAGCGTGTGCGTGAGCGATCACAATTACGAATGAAAGACCTACAAAAGTTTACAAATAAGCGTCTGAGTTACTTGAAATTCTAATGGTTCAGATCCTCAACTATTCAAGAATGTGTCGGCGGGGGGATTGCGCTTTGTCAACGTCGCCCTCGCGCAGTAAACTACGCGGCTGTGAACGGTTTTCAGGAATTTAAACGTGAGCATTAAATTAATTGTCGGCCTGGCCAACCCAGGCGCTGAATATGCAGCGACCCGCCATAATGCCGGGGCCTGGTATGTGGATTTACTGGCCGAGCGCCACAATCAGTCGCTGAAAGAAGAAGCGAAATTCTTTGGCTATACCGCCCGCATTAATCTGGGTGGAGAAGACGTTCGCCTGCTGGTTCCGACCACGTTTATGAACCTCAGCGGGAAAGCGGTTGCCGCCATGGCCACCTTCTTCCGCATCGCCCCGGACGAAATTCTGGTGGCGCACGATGAACTGGATCTCCCTCCGGGCGTGGCGAAATTCAAGCTGGGTGGCGGCCACGGCGGGCACAACGGCCTGAAGGACATTATCAGTAAACTCGGCAATAACCCGAACTTTCACCGGTTACGCGTGGGGATTGGCCATCCGGGCGATAAAAACAAAGTTGTCGGCTTTGTGCTCGGCAAACCGCCGGTCAGCGAACAGAAGCTTATCGACGACGCAGTAGACGAAGCGGCGCGCTGCACCGAAGTCTGGCTGAAAGAGGGTCTGACTAAGGCAACTAATCGTCTGCACGCCTTTAAAGCACAATAAACCGGCCTTCCCCGCACCGGGAAAGGATTTCCACGCCCGCTGGCGGTGGTTTCAGTGTATAATGCGCAAAGTTATCTACATTTTTTCAATGAAAACAGTTAAATTCATTGATAATCAAGCAATTAAGGTGATTTAAACCATGGGATTCAAATGCGGTATCGTCGGCTTGCCGAACGTGGGCAAATCCACGCTGTTCAACGCCCTGACCAAAGCAGGTATCGAAGCGGCTAACTTCCCGTTCTGTACCATTGAGCCGAACACGGGTGTGGTGCCAATGCCGGACCCGCGTCTGGACAAGCTGGCCGAAATCGTTAAACCCCAGCGTATTCTGCCGACCACCATGGAATTCGTGGACATCGCAGGCCTGGTGAAAGGCGCATCTAAAGGTGAAGGCCTGGGCAACCAGTTCCTGACCAACATCCGTGAAACCGAAGCTATCGGCCACGTGGTGCGCTGCTTTGAAAACGACAACATCATCCACGTAAACAATAAAGTGGATCCGGCTGACGACATTGAAGTTATCAATACCGAGCTGGCGCTGTCTGACCTGGACACCTGCGAGCGCGCTATTCACCGCGTGCAGAAGAAAGCCAAAGGCGGCGACAAAGACGCTAAAGCCGAGCTGGCGGCGCTGGAAAAATGCCTGCCACAGCTGGAAAACGCCGGTATGTTGCGCGCGCTGAAAAATCTGACCGAAGAAGATAAGGCGGCGATCAAATACCTGAGCTTCCTGACCCTGAAGCCAACCATGTACATCGCCAACGTTAACGAAGACGGTTTTGAAAACAACCCGTACCTCGATAAAGTCCGCGAAATTGCCGCTGGTGAAGGTTCCGTCGTGGTTGCCGTCTGCGCCGCGGTTGAATCCGACATCGCCGAGCTGGACGATGCCGACCGCGAAGAGTTCATGGCCGAGCTGGGTCTGGAAGAGCCGGGCCTGAACCGCGTGATCCGCGCAGGCTACGAGCTGCTGAGCCTGCAGACTTATTTCACCGCTGGCGTGAAAGAAGTGCGCGCGTGGACCATCCCTGTCGGCGCGACTGCTCCACAGGCGGCGGGTAAAATCCACACCGACTTCGAAAAAGGCTTCATCCGCGCGCAAACCATCGCCTATGAAGACTTTATCACTTACAAAGGCGAGCAAGGCGCAAAAGAAGCCGGCAAAATGCGCGCCGAAGGTAAAGACTACATCGTGAAAGACGGCGACGTGATGAACTTCCTGTTCAACGTCTAACCCCTTCCCTTCGGGCATAAAAAATCCACGCTCAGGCGTGGATTTTTTATCCGTAAGGCCAAAGGCATGGTTCCTGGTGTAGAACTTATGCGCAACCATACTATTCCTCGGCAGGCTCACCACACTAGATCTGGTCACCATGGTGACTGGCAAGATCATTTCCGGTGTCCTGCACAACACATCACCTAAATCCATGCTTTAAAACAAGCAGCGCTCCTTTACGACTAAAGCTTTTCAAGAATTAAGCAAGCCTCACGATTAAGCGTAACGAACTCCTGCCAGCTATATTGCTGCTGGTAGTTAAGCTGATATTGCTTCTCGACCTGGCAAATCAACGGGCGCGTTTCATAAATCGAGCACAGCTTTGTTTCCATCTGATAGTGCTGACAAATACCATCCCCGCGATCGAGAAATTGTGTTTCACTCGCGCGATCGACGTGACGACAACAAGCGCCGCACTGGTTGCAAGGAAAAGCTGGATTTAACATCATAGCTTGCTTAACCAACTGCGCACGGAACCGGTGTTCCCTGCCTCAAAAGGTAGTTCAATATTGCGCCTCTCAACCTCGGCCCGCAGCAGTAGACCGCGCTCAATTTCGCTATTCACTGCGCTAAGATGACGCGCAAAGTCTGACAATGCAGGCCCATCAATAACAAACTCTAACGCCGAAAGCTCGAGTAAATAGCGATCAAGCTCAGCATTAACCTGCTGATAATATTCCAGTGCTTTCTTGTACTTATCTCTAAACGTATCCAGGAACGCCCAAACCTTTTTCATCAACGCGCTATGTTCCAGAAAATAGTTCATCACCAGCGTCAAAATACCGGTCGCCAACGCGCCGCAGAAAGCTGCCAGTTCCGGACCAAAGGGAACGACGAGCATCTTGGCTAAGGCTTCGTTAACCACCACGCCTGAAGCCACAGCAACGCCAGCTGCCACCAGTTTGCTCACCGCCTTTGCTAATTGACCTGGGGCTAACCCTTCAGGGTTAAAGACCATGACTTTGAAGGCCTGTACAAGGTTATTCCACATTTCACGAATCAGGCGCACCATCATCTTCTGGGTCGTAAAGAAGATATTAAATAGCGTCGTCGTGATGCTGGAAAGCACCCCACCGATCGCGCCGTCTTTAAAGGAGGTCAGGAAGGTTTTGAATTTGCTCTGTACTCTATTCCAGACCGCGCGTAATGCTTCGGCCGCATCATGCAGAAAATCTTCAGCATCGAACGCATGACGATGTTTCTCAAGCATAAGGGGAATACGTTCACGGAATTCAAACCAAGTCTCAGCCAGAACGAGCCCCAGCATCTGCCGCGTTCCCATGCGAAAAGCATTGTTCAGCGTCGCGCTCGCAACATTCTTCGCAAATTTGCTACTGGTGTAATATTCCTGGTTGATCGTGCCGTTGTATTTTGCGCGCGCCTTTTTATCAGCCACTTTCATTCGTTCAAAATCAGCCGCGGCTTTATTTTCCAGTTTATTCAGCTGCTTTTCCTCTTGCTCGGAAAGTACAGGCTGGCTGCGTAAACGGGCAATTTCCTGCGTCGTCACGGCATGCTGTCCTTGCAGCGTTTGCAAGAAGGCATCCATCGTTTTAGCCTTCTTCGCTTTATTCAGCGACTCATTAGTGAAGGTGAGATTCGATGAGTCATTAGCCAGGTTGGCGCCATCACACTCGGCAAGGATACGCCCTCGATCATTGTGTACTTCATGGGCGGCAATAATATGGTCGAGATTCTTTTTATCATTAGCTGAAAATGTTTTGCCGGTATAAGTATCGATTAACGTACCTGCTTCATGGGCTTTTTTCCCCACCCGGTTGGTCGCAATATAGTTTTCATGGCGATGGTAGTGATGTGAATCATATTCTTCACGCTGGTCGTAGCGTTGACGCTCGGCTTCAGTGGCATACACATCCTTACGCACGTTGTGAATAGTATTCACATCGCCGCCGTGCTTATCTTCAAGCAAGAGAAAATCTAATCCAAACGAAGTGGTCAGGCTCTTAACCACCGTTTGATGTAACTCTTCACCCCAGTCAAACCTGGCCGTGTTCATTATTCGCTTCCCATAGCAATGCCGGGATGATTCGCCCGGCGAGTCGATTAAATACGAGAGGAAAACTTGTCGAAATCAGAGGCAGACACTGCCAGTTTTTCGTCCAGAACCTCTTTGTTCAGCAAGTTCATGCCATTATTGTCGGTCTGGAGTTGGATCACGCCATCTTCAATAACGGCTTCACCATTTTCCTGCGTCACTGGTTTAAACAGCGGCGTAGTAATCACGTCGGTCATGATGGCGGCTAATGCATAACCATGGTCAATAATTGCCATGATCTCTTCGGATTCAGAAATCTCAGTGGTGATATTTCTCTCATGACGTTCGACAATCATGGCATGCATCTTTTTCAGCGGTTCAAAGTAATGCTGAACAAAGACAGTGTGCATTCGGACTATCGATGCATAAATGCTGTTAACATATTGCTGCACCTTCACGAGCTGTGCTTCAGCCGCATTCATTTTCTCTACCGCTGCGTTCACTTCACGAGAGCTCTCATGAGCATTATTGAGCGCTTTTTCCGCATGACTATCGTAGGCCCAGCCCGCGATAGCAATCAGCGGAGCAACGACTGCGCCGCCAAGCACCATCGCACCACCCGCCATGCCCCAACCACCTGCGGCCAGCGAGCCGCCGCCAATCGCCGCCATAGTGGCATTATAAGCCGCTGCCCCAGATAACATGGCAATAGGCGTCCCGGTAGAAGCGGCGGCAAAAGCCATCACGCCGCTGTAAACGGCGAAACCCGCCGCTGCGCCAGACACTCCAGCACCAACGACCGTAGTCAGGTACTCCGTGGCGGAAATAGCCAGGCTCTGGATCTTATTAAGGCTGTGTTTTGGTACAGTCAGTTCAAGATCCTTATGCCCATCCTTTGCCATACGAGCAAGAAGCTCAATGGCAATAGTATTGAATTCATTGAAATCTTTACCGACCTGCAGCTCTTTTTCTCCTAGCTCAGCCAGTTTTTTAGACGTTTTTTCATTCGCCTTATCAAAGTTCTCTTTATGATTATTAAAACGACGCTGCGCACGATCTAAAACGTCTTCGGCTTCTGATTTTTTCTGGTAGCCATCATAAGCTTTTTTACCACCAAATGCCGTTGCCGCTGCCGCGACGCCCAGGATAATGAAAGGTAATGCCATAAATAATAATCTCCGTTGTAATAAGTCGTTGTTACCCACTACGCATCATATTTCAGCGCAGGAGCTGAATCACGCGCTCCTACTGTGTAGTTATGCAGCATATTGATGAACGTTGTTTTTAACCAAACTGGCGCCAGAATTTCTATATTTGGTAACCAGAATAATATTAATGGCATAATTTGATTCTGATGTGCGGCCCTGCAAAGCAGGGTCACACCATCATCCTCTTCACTCAACAATTCTTGCTGCGGAAGCAAATCACGCCGCCTAAAGTAGCCCACAATGCTGTGGTTAATGCGTACACGAACCTCAAAAGTCTCTACACTCACCCAAGGATCACAATGCTTATCAATTAATAACAGCGTGGGCGGATCAACCACAAAATGCTCTTTTCTGATATCCAGCCAATGAATTTTACTTACCGAAAAAGACTTTAGCTTCCCATCCTCAGTTGCCTGCAGATACCAGATGTTCTTCTGGTTAACTAACTTATAAGGATGAACAATACGCGTTTTGTTTTTATATAAAATATGGCAAACACTGCTTTTCTGAATTGCCCTCTCTAATAAGTTAAAGTACTTTCGCAAGTCATTTTTGGCCGAGTGTTCAGGGTGACCAAGCTGGACAATAACATGTTTTTCTTCCGCGCGCTTTTCCAGACCATTCCAAAAGGCCTCATCTCTGTCTGGAAAAACAGCATCAGCATCAAGCAGTTTAGCCAAAAACTCATGCAGGGAATCGTAGCTATTATTCTGAGTTCGAGTAGAAATTAAGCGATACTCCCCGTTGCCACAGCCTTCAATAAATGAGGAAAGCGAGTTAAGATCACGGTAGACAGTTCGTTCAGTGACATTAAATCTCTTCATCAACTGATAGCGATTCACAACGCCATAAGTTTGTAGCTCTATCAGAATTTCGACTAAACGCTCTGCTGAGCAACGCCTTGTTGAATCAGCCATAAGCACCTGTTTTCTGTTTTCCTGGCATGAATTATATATAAAATGCTGACAAATCTTGTCAGTGTATCGGCACGCTTCCCGTTTTTTTTAGGGGAACCGATAATTTATTTTCCCGTTAGTAACATTATGTTATTATTACAAACAGAAATGGCATGATGGATCAGCTAATCGCGTGTAAATACCAGGTAGTCCCCCTGAGCTTCCAGTTCAGTTTCAACCAGCGCTTATCGCTTCAATAGTTCGAATCTTCAAAATATGGTCGACCATGTATTAACAAAAATAAAAAATCCACGCTCAGGCGTGGATTTTTTTTAAACACAGAAAAATCAGCGAGCAGCGCTATTCGGGTAAACCGTCGCCGCTGGCAGAACGCGTTTATCGAGGCGATGCAGGCCATAATAGAGAATCGCCGTACCAAACCAGCCAATGATCCACGACACATCGTTGCCGTCGAATAGCCACGTCAGCGAGCCGTGGAAAAGCGGGTTCTCAATAAACGGCAGCTGAATCAGCACCCCGATGATATAAACCCCTATGCCAAACAGGTTCCAGCGGCCATAGCGCTTATCGGCATCAAACAGCGCGGGAATATCTACGGCTCGGGACGAAATAAAGAAGTAATCGGTCAGGCTAATGGCGCTCCACGGCACAAAGAAGGCCAGCAAGAACAGCAGGAAATGAGTGAAGTGTTTCAGGAATGCGGGTTCACTCAGCAGCGCAATGATGCATGAAGCCGCCACCATCAGCACCACAAACAGAATGCGGTTCTTCTGGCTCAGGGTCACCTGCTTGCGGAACCCTGACACAATGGTGGTCAGCGACATAAAGCTGCCGTAGGCATTCAGCGTGGTAAAAGTAATTTTGCCGAAGCAGATAGCAAAATAAATCAGCATCGCCATGGTTTCGGTTTTGCCCAGCCCCACAATGTAGCCGACTTCGTGTCCGGAAAAAGCGCTCCCGGCAATCGCAGCGGTGATAACGCCCAGCGTCATTGAAGCCTGAGTCCCCAGCACGGTGCCGCTGAACACCGAGAAAAACACCTTCGGACCAGACACGTCTCGCGGCAGGTAGCGCGAGTAATCGGAAACATAGGGGCAAAAGGCAATTTGCCAGGAAGAGGACAGCGACACCGCCAGCAAAAACATCGGCATGGAGAAATGGTTATTTTGCACAATGCCCGCGAGATCGGTGTTGAACAGCAGCGACCCAAACAGCCAGGCAAAAGCCAGCACGCCAACAACACTGGCGACCTTGCCAAGCTTATGGATCACGCGATACCCGAGCACGGCAATGACGATAATAATGGCGCTGAACAGGATCATCCCGCTGACATCGCTGATTGACAGCAAATGCGCCATTGCCTGCCCCGCCAGCACGGTGCCGCTGGCGGAAAAGCCGATATACATAATGCACACCAGCACCAGCGGAATCACCGCCCCGTAAACGCCAAACTGCGCCCGGGAGATGATCATCTGCGGCAGGCCAAGACGCGGCCCCTGCAAAGCGTGGAAGGACATGATCGATGCCCCCAGAACCTGCCCCACGAACAGCCCCACCAGCGACCAGACGACGTCGCCGCCCAGCACCACGGCCAGCGCGCCGGTGACAATCGCGGTGATCTGCAAATTGCCGCCGAACCAAAGAGTAAACTGGCTAAAAGGATGCCCGTGACGTTCCCCGTCAGGAATG
The DNA here is from genome assembly GCF_059801165.1 of Cedecea sp. Ae19-4. Lineage (NCBI taxonomy): Bacteria > Pseudomonadati > Pseudomonadota > Gammaproteobacteria > Enterobacterales > Enterobacteriaceae > Cedecea > Cedecea sp. Ae19-4. Next base: position 1,831,290 of record NZ_JBCHWG010000001.1, read on the forward strand.
TAATCAATAGATCGGCTCTCGCTTAGACATGAGCTCTTTTTGGACTGTTCTTCTGTGGATGAAAAGGAAGACATAACGACCTCGCTGAACCTGATTAAACGCCGGAAAACTCATCGCACATCAAATGATCACTCATGTATATACAAGCAATGCGCGCAAACCACACCCTGCTGATAATGAATTTGCGAACTAAGTTGTAGATTTTATGTAACCAAATTGATGTGTAGATGTACCAATATGAAAAACTGATGGTGAGCAGGCGTGGAAGACCGGCCCAAGGGTTGACGGGAGGGCGAACGTTGAGAAAAGAGGGAAACTAAGGCGTCAGTTAATGCCAAAAGAAACCCACGCTGACGGTGGGTTTCCTACATTACCGCCTGCCACACAGGCTGAACAAAATGGGGATTACAGTCCGGCGGGGCGCGGCACTTCGAAATAGTTACCGTTAATATCCTTCTGGTAATAGCTGCCGTTACGCACGTAATAGCGTTTGCCGTTGTAATCCAGCACGCTGATGCCAGAATTGATGCTGGACGGCGTCTCCACGCGAATGTATTCCGCTCCCTGACGCTGGTAATAAATCCCGTTGACCACGTAATAGGTCAGGCCGCCTACGATTATGGCCGTGGCAAGCCCTGGCAAAACGGTCAAACGCGGTCCGCCATAGAAATAATGCGGCCCCGGATAATAGCGCGGGCCAGACCAGAATCCAGGACCATGACCAAACCAGGGGCCAGGACGCGCCTGCGCCAGGGACGGCACAACAATCAGCGCAGACATAGCCAACACATACAGATACTTTTTCATCTTAAACTCTCCTGACCTGCGGCTGAGCGCGAGCATTCGCCCGCTTTATGTCGATTATAATCCCGCCGCCTCAGGCTTTTCCGTATAGGGAAAGTAAATCCGTGAAATCTCCACAATCCTGCTTCTGGCGTCTTTATTTATCCATAGATGTAAAAAATCCACGCAAAGCGTGGATTTTTTTATCTGCAAGAGCGCTGACGTGAATTTATTCGAAACAAACGTCAGGGTTATCCGCCAGGGAAACAAAGGATTTGCTGTTTTTATCCAGCGTGCGAATTTCACCGCTTTCGATATCGTAAACCCAGCCGTGCAGGCGCAGGCCGTTGTTACGCAGCCCTACCGCGACGGAAGGATGCGTTTTAATGTTGTTCAGCTGGGCGATAACGTTTTCTTCTACCATGGCGTTGACCTTATCGGTCTCGTTGTTCCAGGTTTTCTTTTCCACAACCGCTTTTGCCGCATCGGCATAGTGCAGCCAGTGCGCAACGGCCGGCATCGGATCCAGGCACTGGCAGGAGGCGATAGCTTTCATCGCACCGCAGTTAGAGTGCCCGCAAATCACAATATCGGTTACGCCAAGGGCAACAACCGCGTACTCGATGGTTGCCGAAACGCCGCCCGGCTCCGGACCGAAAGAAGGCACGATATTGCCGGCATTACGAATAACGAAGAGCTGCCCAGGTTCCTGCTGTGTTACCAGCTCCGGCACCAGTCGGCTGTCGGAACAGGAAATAAAAAGCGCTTTAGGATTTTGGCTGGACGCCAGGCTGCGAAAGAGCTCTTTGCGCTGCGGGAAAATCTCTTTCTGGAAGTTAAGAAAGCCTTCGATGATATGTTGCATAGCACGTTCTCTTGTTCTGTAGTGACCCCGACATGATAGAGATCACATTGAGTTAGTCCAGCCCCGACTCGCCAAAAGGCCGCTTTTTCTCTGGCGACAAAGCGGAATAAATCCACATTAAACGTGAATTTATTCCCTGCTACCGGCGGCAAATACTTAGCCGCATCGGGCTTTAATCGCCGAGACGTTTTTCTCCAGATTCGCCGGGTCGTATTCCGCCAGCTGAAAATTAAAACCTTGATTCCTTTGTAGATCCAGGCGCTCCTGGCGCAGCATATTCGGGTTACTGTCGACGTCGAACAGCTTAGCAATATGCCCCGGATCGATTCGCCCGTGCGCCATGTTCATAAAATGCGTATTGATATCGTTCAGCGAAACCGGCTGTGCAGCTTTCTTGCTCATCCAGTCGTCAAGACGCAGCGGGCGAGTCGCCCCTTCCCCTAAATCCGACTGATACAGAAACGCATCGCGCCTTGGTTTTGTGCTGGCCGGGAGATCAATCACGTAAGCATGGCCCATGCCTGCGTCATTCACGCGCAAAATAAAGTGTTTGTGGGCGGGTAAATTGGCAAGCTGTTGCTGAAGCTGGGGTAACGACATTGTTCGCCCGTGTTCAAAAGCGTAGCTGAAATGGTCGGTGTCGAGGAAAAGCTTCATCACGTTATTCGCCGTAACGCCGCAAACAGGCTCGTTAATGCGCTTGCTGCTGCCCAGCATCGCCTCAACTTCATGCTTAGGCATCCCCCACTCTCTGGCCGTATTTGAAATATTATCGTCTATCGCTTTCAGCAGCGCCGACGGGCTTTTATGGTGAATAGGTACCGAATTATCATCGCTGTTAAGCAGCACGTTGGCCCTCAGGTTTTTGCCGCTTAGCTTCGCGAAATCCTGCACCAACCGTGTGGACGGGTTATTCACGTTGCGGGACGACGATGCTGTGGCCGACGTTCTGGCGGTGCGGCTTGAATGGCCGCTTTGCGCCTGCAGGCGAGGATCGGACTGTGTAGGACGGAAAGTATTAAGGATGTTTCTCATCGGAGGGTATTCCACTCGTTGGGCAATTGAGGCTGAGTGGTAACGCCGGCGAGCCGGTTCCCCGACAGAGGTAAAAAACCCACGCCGCAGCGTGGGTAGCAGGATTATTTCAGATTCAATGGATTGGTTGATTTCAGATTGACATTATCCGCCAGGAGATTGACCTTCTTCGTCTCTTCCTTATCAAACGGGGTGCGTTTCTCATCGGTCAAACGCGCCGCAACGTAAGTCTGAACATATTCGGCGTTATGGGTCGCGCGGCTGGTTTCCACGCTCGCCAGATTGCCCTTTTTGAACGCCAGCGTTGTTTGGGTCGACGTTTCTTCACTAATCACATGATAAGTATAATTTTGTGAGGATTTCAGTCCCGTGAGGTCCAATTTTCCGCCCGAGACCAGCGACTCATGATAGCTGGCCTTGAGGCTCGCCTTTGTGCTCTGAGCCAGCTTGCTCAGGTCACCCCGGGTATCGGTGCTGCCCTGAGTGGTCTGGCTAAAGTCATAGGAAAAACTGTCTTTTTCCTCGGACTTGTAAGGGTTTGAGGCGACGTCCGACTGTTTAAAGGACGCGGTAAAATCAGCCAGCCCGCTCAAGTAAGAGCGTGCTTTATCTTCTGCAGAAACAGTGATGCTTTGCTGTATCCCACTGGTTTTCGATTCGTTAGAGCCATAATCGCTGTTCAGCGCGTGGAAGGCGCTTTTAAACAGGGCAAGCTGGGCTTTGTTCGCATGGCCGCGGGATCCGGCTCCGTCGAGCTGTTTCTCATAGGCGGAAAGCGCCTGGACCTGCTGACTTTTGCTGCCCAATGTCCCCGCGTTACTGAGGTCGGTCGTCAGGTTAAACGTGGCGTCGCCGTCTTTATAACTGAGCGTGCGCCGAGCGCTGTCGCTCTGGAAACTCAGAGACTGAATTGAGCTGCCGGCCTGGCTGACATCGGTGTTCAGCTCCACGGACTTGAACAGCCTGCTATCAACGTTGAGCAGTCCGCCAATTTTTATCGCCGGTGGCTGCTGCGACAGGCCATCAAGCACGTTCTGGAAGCCATCCGCCAGGCCCGAGATCGCCGCCACGTCATCGTCGGTCAGATCGCCGCCGCTGGTCTGAACTTGCGCGACCAGGCCTTCAGACTGGCGGGATAACGAAATGCTGACCTTTACGCCGCTCTTTGTCTCGATATTCAGCGCGACAGCGCTGTCTTTGTCCTGCACAACGTCGCCCTCTACGGCGGCGGCCGCAGGCGAGGCAACCGCCAGAGAGAAACCTTTCGGATTATCTTTCAGCGCCAGCAGAAGCTCTTTACCCAGCCCCTGAAACGAGACAGAACCCGGCTGCGAAAGGGTTGCCCCCATCAGCGCGGATAAACTGCTGTTGCCTGCGGGCGTATTCGCCCGAAGCTTTTGGGCACCGAACGAATAAACGGCGCTGATGCTGTCGCTCGCTCCGCTGAGGGTAACGCGCGTTGAGGCCTGGATCGCCGGGGCGGGGACCACCGGAGCTTTAACCTTTGCCGCAATATTTGCCCCCATCGAGGGAACAGAAACGCCAATGCTGCCAATCGGACCTGTCATTTAATTCATCCCATATTGTTGGTCTGCAAAAAATATCGGCCCGGGCGGGGCTAACTTGAGTGCGAAAGCACCCACGGACAAACGTGCCTACCGCAGCGTATAGCCGCCATCGCAATAAATTGTACTGCCTGTAATGTTATGATTATCCAGTAGAAAAAGTGCCGTTGCGGCCTGTTCATCTACGTGTCCTGGGCGACCATTTAACGCCAGACTGTTCCAATATTGGTAGGTAGATTCACGCACTTCGGCCGGTCGGCTACGCCAAAGTTCGCTGTCGGTGGTACCCGGCGACAGGCAGTTGACCCGCACCGGCTTCAGCTCCACCGCCAGGCCCCGGGCCAGTCCCTCAAGCGCCGCGTTACAGGCGGCATAGGCGGGCGCACCAATGGGGCGGGCAGAAGCGGCACCGGACATCAGCACCACGGCAGAGGAAGTATGCAGATTAGGAAGCGCCTCATAGACGGCCCAATACTGTGACCAGAATTTGGCCTGAAACAGCGCTTCGGACGTGGCGGCATCGCCATCGCGAAAATCGCCAGTTTGATAAGAGGCCGCCGGAGTAAACAACCCAGCCAGCGGCCCGGCATCCGAAAAGAATGCCCGGAGAGACAGGCGGTCGGTCACGTCCACCGTTTTACCTGCGGCATTTTGGCCAAGCTCAGCTAATGCCGCCTGCAGTTTTTCCCCCGATCGTCCGCCGATAAGGACGCTGTCTCCGCGAGACGTCAGCTTTCGGGCAAGCGCCAGCCCGATACCAGAGCTGCCGCCCAAAATAGCATAACGTGCATTGGCCATGATTTTCTCCTCGTGAACTTGCAGGCCAGCATTAAAACCTGAAAGCCCGGAGGCGGATAGCTCAATAGCGGATATGCATTTTCATCGGGTAACTAACGCGTTAGCTGCTTCAACACCTGCGCGAAGTCCGCTTTGATCTCTGCGTCTTTCTCATGCCGCCCTTCTCGTATTACCCATTTCCCGCCGGTCACAACGTCTTTGATTGGGTTAGAAGAGCAGGCAAAAATCCAGCGGTTCAACAGCTCGCTATCTTTCGCTGTCGCCAGGAACGGATCGTCCCCGTCCAGCACCAGCCAGTCGGCCCGCGCCCCTACGGCCAGCTCGCCAATGTTTTGCCCCAGCCCCATGCGCCCGCCGTGTAGCGCCCCCTGGTAGAGCACGTTGCCGACATAAGGCTCCGTTTCAAGGTGCAACAAATTGCGGCGGCGGTTATTCAGCCGCTGGCCGTATTCAAACCAGCGTAAATCCTCGCTAACGCTGACGCTGATATGGCTGTCGGAGCCAATGCCCCAGTTGCCGCCCTGCTGCAAAAACGCCTGCCCGGGGAAAATGCCGTCCCCGAGATTCGCTTCGGTGGTCAAACACAACCCGGCAACTGCGCCGGAATCAGCCATAAGTCGCGTTTCGCTTTCGGTGATGTGGGTGGCGTGAATCAGGCACCAGCGATCATCGACGGGCATATTGTCATACAGCCACTCGACGGGACGCAGCCCGGACCAGGCGAGGCAGTCCGCCACCTCTTTCTGCTGCTCGGAAATATGAATATGCACCGGCTGAGGCTGCGGCTGGCTGGACAGCACCAGATGCATTTGTTCCGGCGTCACGGCACGCAGCGAATGGAAGCACAACCCAGCGCGCTGCATCGGCTCCGGGGCAAGCGCTGTGGCAATGCTGTCATACAGCTTCAGGTAGCTGTCGGTGTCGTTAATAAAGCGACGCTGTCCCGACGATGCGGGCTGCCCCCCGAAACCGGAATACGTATATAGCACCGGGAGCAGCGTCAGGCCAATGCCGACGTTTTTTGCAGCCTGAGCCACGCGCAGCGCCAGTTCCGCAGGCTGCGCGTAGGCTTTGCCGTCCACATCGTGATGCAGATAGTGAAACTCGGCCACCGAGGTATAGCCGGCTTTTAACATTTCGATATACAGATAGCTGGCGATGGTCTCCAGTTGTTCCGGGGTGATTTTGCCCACCAGGCGATACATTAGATCGCGCCACGTCCAGAAGCTGTCTGCCGGGTCGCCAACGACTTCCGTCAGCCCCGCCATCGCCCGCTGAAAAGCGTGCGAATGCAGGTTCGGCATCCCCGGCACAACAACGCCGTCCAGGCGAATATCGCCTTCATCCGGCACGCTGTCAGCGACCACGGACTGAATGACGCCCTCGGGCGAAACGCCCACTCTGACATTTTCCGCCCAGCCCTGCGGCAGAAGCGCTTTTGCCGCGAAATATACCGCCATATCAGCACCCCGGTTCGATGTTAATCAATTGTATATACATGCATGTATATATACATCCAAATAGGGGTAGAGTAAACTTTAAAGGATACCCGGGCGAGGAATGATGAATGGCACAAAACGACGTTTTTAAAGCAGCGGCAGAGACCGACAATCTGGACCAGCCGGCCCCCTATTATGAAAGGGTCAAAATCATTATTAAGACCAATATTCATAGTGGATTATGGCCAGTAAACTACCGGGTTCCCTCCGAAAGTGAACTGGTGAATCAGTTTGGCTACAGCCGCATGACCATCAACCGCGCCCTGCGTGAACTGACCGCCGAAGGTCTGCTGGTGCGTATGCAGGGCATCGGGACTTTCGTCGCCGAAGTGCGCGGGCAGTCCGCGCTGCTCGAAATCAATAATATTGCCGACGAAATTGCCAGCCGCGGCCACCGTCATCACGCCCGCGTGCTGGAGCTAACCCAGGTGTATGCCGACGCGCAGCAGGCCATGGCCTTCAATTTACCCAAGGGCAGCCGCCTGTTCCATTCGCTGATTTGCCACTACGAAAACGGCGTGCCGGTGATGCTGGAAGACCGCCTGGTGAACTCGCTGATCGTGCCGGATTACTTCCAGCAGGATTTCACCCGTATCACGCCCAACGCCTATCTCTCGTCCATCGCGCCCATCGTTGAAGGTGAGCATATTATTGAGGCGGTAAACGTGCCTCGCGAAGAGTGCGCGTATCTGGAAATCGACGAGCACACGCCTTGCCTGCAGGTCAATCGTCGCACCTGGACCGGCCGCCAGAACAAAAAAATCGTCACCAGCGTGCGCCTGGTTTACCCGGGTTCACGCTACCGCCTCGAAGGAAGCATGCACAAATGATCCAGCTTCTGCCCTACGAGCAGTGCCCGGAAATGCTCTGGAAAAACGGCCAGGGCGTGACGCGGGAAATTTATCGTTTCCCGGCGACGGATAACTACGCCTGGCGCATTTCGGTGGCGACCATCCGCCAGGACGGCCCCTTCTCTCTTTTTTCAGGCTATCTGCGCAATATCAGCGTGCTGGAAGGCGAAGGTATGTATCTCACCGTCGACGGCGAACAAAGCCCGCTGATTCCACCGTTCCAGGCCACGGATTTTAGCGGCGACAGCGAAGTCAGCTGTGCGATTGTCGGCGGGCCGCTGCTGGACTTTAACGTCATCTATAAAGCAGAGAGCACGCGAGCCACGGTAAGCTGGCTGCGGGAAGGCACCTGGAAACACCAGCAGGGTACACAGCTGCTATTTAATGCCGGTGACGTTCTGGAGGTTGAGGTCAACGGTGAACGCCAGGTATTACAACACTACGACAGCCTGTTGATGAGCGCCCCGGCCACGGTCAGCGTGGTTTCTGCGGCCTCTTCCCTTTTCGCTCGCGTCACCCTTTCGGCATAAAAAAACCGGCAGACTGGCTGCCGGTTTCAGCGTTATCTCACTTCATCGCCCCTTAAACTCGGGCGATTGCTTATTTTTAAACGCCGCCAGCCCCGCCGCCCGGTCTTCGCTGTCGGCAATTAACGCAGAGAGCGATCGCTCGTAGGCCACGCCCGCACTCAGCGGCATTTCGTAGCTGGCCGCCACGGCTTTTTTGATCATCATCGCGGCAAGCGGCGCGGCTTTTGCCACCTGAGTCGCCAGCGCTAAAGCCTGCTCTTCCAGCGAGTCCGTCACGCGGCTGACAAGCCCGGCACGCAGCGCTTCCTGCGCGTCAATTCTTCTGCCGCTTAACAGCATGTCCATCGCCAGCGATTTGCCCACGGCACGCACCAGCCGCTGCGTCCCGCCCGCCCCGGGGATAATCCCGATGTGGCTTTCCGGCAGGCCAAAGACGGCGCTTGAATCGGCGATAATAATGTCGCACAGCAGCGCCAGCTCCAGGCCACCGCCGAGGGCGTAGCCAGACACGGCGGCAATCAGCGGCGTTTCAATGCTCACCACCTGGTCCCACTTCTCGCTGAATCCGCTGCGCCATAATGTTGTCGCCGAAGCAGACGCCAGCGTGCCGGTATCCGCCCCGGCAGAAAACGCTTTGGGAGAGCCAAGCAAAACGATCGCCCTGACGTCCGGTCGCCCGTCCAGCTCGGTTAAGACGCCGAGCAGCTCATCAAGCATTTCAGCCGTGAGCGCATTGTATTTCTGTGGCCGATTGAGCGTCACCACCGCAACCGCGCCATCAACGTGAGAAAGGATATCACTCATGCTTCTCTCCCCCGGTTAGCTGCCTGACGATTTCATCCCGGTGGCGCATTCCAGCTGCGGCGGTCTCTGCGGTCCACGCATAGAAGCCCTCCCCGCTTTTCACGCCGAGCTTACCGTCGGCCACTTTGGCTTTCAGCCACACCGGGAGTTCAGCGCTGTTATCCAATTCGGGCAGTAAAATACCGGCCACTTTCTCTACCGTATCCAGCCCGGCAAAATCCATTAGCTTCATCGGCCCCATCGCCGCCCAGCGGGGCGCCAGCGTGCGCTGCACCGCGCGGTCAACATCCTCTACGGAGCCGATTCCGGCATCCACCAGGTAAAGCGCCTCGCGCAGCATCGCGTACTGCAGCCGGTTGATAATAAAACCCGGAATATCCCGGTTGACGACGATAGTCTCTTTCCTCAGGTGCTGGCAGATGTCCCGCACGCGCTGGCAGATGTCATCCCCGGTCTGTGCCCCGCGCACAATCTCGATCATCGGCATGGTATCCGCCGGGTTAAACCAGTGCATACCGATCAGCCGCTGCGGCTGGCTCAAGGCCGAGGCCAGCAGCGTAATAGACACGCTTGAAGTGTTCGTCGTGATAACGCAATGCTCACTCACCAGGCGCTCGACATCCCTCAGCACGCGCTGTTTGAGCGCCACGTCTTCGGCAACGTTCTCGGACACCAGGTCGGCGTCGCTCAGGCAAGTCTCAAAGGAGGTGGTGAACTCTACGGCTTCACCAGCGCCGAGCGATGCCACAATAGTCCGCGCTTTATCGAGCGTCGGCTCAGAGCGCGACCACAGGCTAACGCGGTAGCCCGCTCGCGCCATCACCACGGCGATGCGCGCGCCCATCGTTCCGGCCCCGACCACCGCCACTTTATTTATTTGCACCATTTTCGTTCTCCGCCGGTTAAATGACGCCCTGCGCCTTGAGCTGCGCCAGCGTTGCCTCGTCGATAGCCAGTAATTCTCGCAGCACGCTGGCCGTATGCTCACCCAGCCCAGGCGGCACCAGCGCGGGCTCGGCCTGCATGGCGCTCATTTTCACCGGCTGCGGAACAATAGAGATGGTGCCTGCCGTCGGGTGCGTCACCTGCTTAACGAGTTCACGTTCCTTCGCATAGTCGCTGGTCAGAATCTGGTCGAGACGCAGCACGGCAGAAGCAGGGACGCCCGCATGGTCCAGAATGGCCTGAGCATCGTTCACCGTTTTATCCGCCAGCCAGCGCTCAATTTCTTCCCGCAGTGGCCGCTGGTTCGCCAGGCGTAGCGGATCGGTGAGATACAGTGGATCGCTTGTCAGTTCGGGCTTATTCATCGCCGAGCAAAGCTGGCGGAAAAGTTTATCGTTGGCGACGGCAATGACAATGTGGCCATCCTGCGCCGGATAGCTGTCCATCGGGGCGCTAATCGGGTGCGCGTTGCCCAGCCGCCCGGCGGAAGGCTGCCCGCCGATCCACTGGGTCAGGGAAACCATTTGCATCGTCACCATCGTGTCGAGCATCGACACATCAAGATGCTGCCCTTTGCCGCTGATCCCGCGCTGCAGCAACGCCGCGAGCACAGCCCAACTGCCGTACAACCCGGCCACAACATCCCCAATGGCATCGCCGACGCGTGTTGGCTCTCCTTCCGCCCAGCCGGTGACCTGCATAATGCCGCCGTAGGCCTGCACGATATGGTCGTAGGCAGCTTTGTGTGCCATCGCCCCGTGCTGCCCAAACCCGGAAATGCTGGCGTAAACCAGCCGTGGGTTGATTTCCTGCAGCGTCGCGTAGTCGATGCCGAGGCGTTTGGTTACGCCCGGACGGAAGTTCTCCACCAGCACATCGGCCTGCGCCACCAGTTGCTTAAGAATGGCTAACCCCTCCGGTGCCTTTAAATCCAGAGTGACGCTTTTCTTGCCGTGGTTAAGCTGCATGAAGTAGCTGCTTTCCCCGCCGATGTGCGGGGTGAAGCTACGGGAGTCATCCCCGCTGCCCGGCATCTCAATCTTGATGACTTCCGCCCCGAGATCGTTCAGCAGCGAGGCGCACCACGGGCCGGCCAGCACACGGGATAAATCAAGCACTCTGACGCCTTTCAGCGGTTGCAAAGCTTCACTCATGTTCGGACTCCTCAACCAGGGCGAGCAGCCGTTGGCTCAGCTCACCCTCAGCAATCAAATCGCGCACGGCGTGCATATCCGGGTAAAGCGCCGTGTCTGTCTCACGGAATGGCACACGGGCGCGCACCATGCTCAGCGTTAACTCCGCGCCAACCGAGGCGCGAAGCGGGCGGTGAAACTCCAGCGCCTGGCTGGCGCACAGCAGCTCGATGGCAACGATATCCACCGCGTTGCTCACCGCCAGCATGGCTTTTCGCGCCGAAGAAACGCCCATGCTGATATGGTCTTCCTGCCCGGCGCAGGTGGTGACGGTATGCACGCTCGACGGCGCGGCCAGGCTGCGGTTATCCCCCGCCAGCGCGGCGGCCACGTAAGGCGGGATCATCATCCCGGAGTTCGCGCCGCTTCTGCCCACCAGAAAGGCAGGCAGGCCGCTCAGGTGCACGTTGGTAATACGATCCGACCGCGCCTGGGACGCCGTGCTGACCTGGGCAATGGCAACGGCCAGAGAATCCAGCGCCAGCGCCAGCGGCGCACCGTGCCCGTTGCCACCGGGCAGAATAACCAGCGCATCTTCTTCGATAAGGAAGACCGGGTTATCGGTCACCGAATTGAGTTCGATAGTCACAATCTGACGGCAATGGGCGAGCTGGTCGCGCACCGCGCCGTGAATTTGCGGAATGCAGCGCAGGCTGAGCGCATCCTGCACCCGATGGTCGCGGTAGCGGGCAAAGATCTCGCTGCCGCTCAGTAACCGGCGAAGAATCGCGGCGGTTTTCTGCTGCCCATCGTGCGGACGCAGGGCGTGCAGACGGGCATCATAGCCACGAGTATTGCCCTTCAGCGCCTCAAGGCACATACCGCCGGCCATGTCCGCCACCGGCAGCAGCCGCTCAAAATCATGCACGGCAAGGCACGCCAGGCCGGTGATTTCGTAGGTGCCGCTGATCAGCGCATGGCCTTCGCGCGGGCCAGGCACTCGGGGAGCAATCCCCGCTTTTGCCAAAGCTTCGGCGGACGGCAGAAGCTCGCCCTGATACCAGCACTGCCCCTCGCCAAACAGAGACAGTCCGATATGCGCCGTCGCAATTAAATAGCCGACCGAGCCGCTGGCCGGTGACCATGGCGTCACCTGCCGGTTAAGCATTTCGGCCATGCGTGTCGCCAGCTCGGCGCTGACGCCGCTATACCCCTGCAGCAGCGACTTCAGCATTACCGCCATCATGGCGCGCACTTCACGCACGGACAAATCTGGCCCCATCCCGCAGGCGTGGCTGCGCAGCATATTGAGCTGCACGCTGGCGATTTGGTCGGCGGAAAGGCGCTCCGTCACCAGGTCGCCTACCCCGGTGGTCAGGCCGTAGATCACCTGCCCCTCATCTATTGCCCGTCGAATATAGCCGCTGACGTGGTTCATATTCGCCAGGGCTTCGGGGGCCAGTTCGACCGGCGCCCCGTCGGCAATGCGTACCAGCTCGTCAATGGTGGTTTGCGCCCTGCCTAAGGTGACGGTTTCATGGGAACGTGCGGTGGAGCCAGTTTGTCTTGTCATCGTTCGCCCTTACTTGCTCAGACCATGTTTAACCAGCCACTGATGCGCCACGTCATCAATGCTGGCAAATTCCGCAAGCTGCCCGTTCATGGCGATCAGATCCGCGGTGGTCAACTGAGCCGAGACTTTATTCAGCGTGCCCTCAATCGTCGGATTCAGCGTAGTAGTGGCCACAATCGGGACGATATTTTGCGCCGCAAACAGGTTTTTCGGATCGGCCAGCGCCACCAGATGGTCTTTCTGAATTTCCGGCGTGGTTGAGGTTAAATCCGCCGCCTGAATTTGGTTGTTCTTCAGCGCGGTCAGCGTCAGCGGGCCAGCCACGTCCAGCACTTTGAAGCTCTTGAAGTTCAGGCCATACACTTCTTTCAGCCCCGGCACGCCTTCGTGACGCGTTTTCCATTCGGCCGGGCCGCCCAGAATCAGCTCCGCCGCGTGAGGCTTCAGGTCTTCAATGGTTTTGAGGTTGTATTTATCCGCCGTTTTTTTGGTGACGGCGATAACGTCGCTGTTTTGCGCCACGGAGGTATTCAGCATTTTCACTTTGGCCGGCAGCTTCGCCGCCAGCGCGGTCGCCACTTCGTCAGAACTGTGCGCCGTATTCTTGGCATCCAGGTAGCTCAGCAGCGCGCCGCTGTACTCCGGGATAACATTAATGGAGCCGTCCAGCAGGGCCGGAATGTAAACTTCGCGGCTGCCGATGTTGAGCTTCTTCTCCACCGGGATGTTCTGTGCTTCCAGCGCCCCGGCGTAAATCGTCGCCAGCAGCTGGTTTTCCGGGAAGTCAGCCGAGCCAATAATTACCTTCTGCCCCGCATCTGCCGCCCACGCGGAGGAAACAACGGACAGCATCGCGGCACTCAACAGCGTCAAACAACGTTTCTTCATATTCATCGCTTTCACCTTGTGTAATTAACGGGCTCAACATCACTTGGTTTTGATACGTCGGGAAATGCCGTGGGACACCACGTACTTCACCGAAAGGGAAAAGAACACATCTACGAGCAGCGCCAGAATGGCAACGAGCACCGCGCCAGCGGTCATCTGAGCAAAATCGTTCGCCGCACGGCCATCGATAATCAACCGCCCCAGGCCGCCAAGGGAGACGTAGGCCGCGATGGTAGCAGTAGAGATAATCTGCAGCGTGGCGCTGCGAATGCCGGACAGAATCAACGGCGTGGCGCAGGGTAACTCCACCTGAGTCAGCACCTGGAACGGCGTCAGACCGATGCCTTTGGCGGCGTCGTGCACGCTGGGGTCAACGGAGCGAATCCCCGCATGCACGCCCAGCGCTATCGGCGGCAGGGCTAATACCACCAGCACGATGATGCATGGCAGAATAAAGGCCATGTCGGACTCGAAGTAGCCTGCCATCAGAATAACCAGCAGGATAATCAGGCCAAACGACGGCAGGGAGCGCAGCGCGTTGGTGGTGCCAATCAGCAGCGCCTCCCCTTTGCCGGTATGGCCGGTGTAACAGCCCACCGGAAACGCAATGGCTATCGCTATCGCCAGTGCCACCGCGCTGTAGCCGATATGCTGCGCCAGCAGCGGAAGAATACCGTCATCGCCATACCAGTGGCTGAGCGTAAAGAACCAGTCAGACATACTTTATCCCCTTGTTGGCTGCCAGCGGCTTAATGAGCGGGTGACGGCCACAACCACGCAGTCGAGCACGAAAGCCAGCACGATACACAGCACGATGCCGGCAATAATCGGTGTCAGAAACTGCAGCTGAAACCCCTGGGTAAACAGCGACCCGAGCTGCGGGGCACCGATCAGCGCGGCGACGGAAACGATGCTGACGTTAGACACCACGGCAACCCGCATCCCGGAGCCAATCACCGGCACCGCCAGCGGCAAATCAACCTGGAAAAACTGGTGCACCGGTTTGTAGCCGAGGGCAAAGGCGGACTGCCGGGTGTCGGTGGGTACTGAATCCAGCCCGTCGCACACGGTTCTGACCAGCAGCGCAAAGCTATAAATTGTCAGCGCCACCACCACGTTGATCGGGTCGAGGATCTGCGTGCCGAGCAGCGGCGGCAGCAGCACAAACAGCGCCAGAGACGGGATGGTGTACAGCAGCCCGAACAGGTTAAGAATGACGCCCTTCACGCGCGGCATACTGCTCACCAGCCAGCCAGCCGGAATGGCCAGCAGCAGACCAATCAGGATCGGCGTCACCGAAAGGTAGAGATGCCACAGCAGCAAATGGAAAATTTTGTCGCTCTGCGCCCACAGCCAGTCAAATCTCATACCGCCTCCCGCGCCATCGACTTGCAGGCATCCAGGACGTGATCCAGCCCCAGCGTCCCCAGCACTTCTGCCCGCTCGCCAATCACCACCGCCCGGTGGCACGGCGAGCTGAGCGCAGAGTCAAGCATCTGGCGCAGCGTGCCGGTTTGCGGGAAGAAGGTGGCGCCCAGATTAATGTGCTCCGGCACCACGGCCTCAACCTGCTGATGCGTATCAAACCAGCCGCAGGCTTTGCCTTCGCGGGTGACCAGCAGCCAGCGCTGCACCGCAATGTTGCGAGCCATATCAATAGGCGTACCAACTTCGGCGGTAGGCTCCGTTTGCATTGAGGCCAGCGGCCCGGAATTGTAGAAACTCAGCTTGCGATAGCCGCGGTCGCGGCCAATAAAGTCGGCGACAAAATCACTCTGCGGGGCGTTAAGCAGTTCACCCGGGGATGCCATCTGCCCCAGCTTGCCGCCGGGCTTCAGGACCGCGACCAGATCGCCCAGCTTCATCGCCTCATCAATATCGTGAGTCACCATAATGATGGTTTTACTCACTTCCTTTTGAATGCGGAGAAACGCCTCCTGCAACTGGTCACGCACCACCGGGTCCACGGCGCTAAAGGGTTCATCCATCAGCATGAACTCCGGGTCAGCGGCCAACGCTCGGGCAACCCCGACACGCTGCTGCTGGCCGCCGGAAAGCTGCCACGGATAGCGTTTGGCCAGCTGCGGGGCCAGGCCGACGACTTCCAGCAGTTCCCCCGCTCGCGCACGGGCTTTAGCCTTAGGCATGCCGTTGAGGATCGCGGTGGTAGCAATGTTGTCGATGATGTTTCGATGCGGGAACAGGCCCGCATTCTGAATAACGTAGCCAATACGGCGGCGCAGCTGCACCACGTCCATGGCGGAGGTGGATTCGCCGTTAAGCAGAATGTCGCCGGAAGACGGCTCAATCAGCCGATTAATCATGCGCAGTGACGTTGTTTTCCCACAACCGGAAGGGCCTACCAGCACGGTGATCTTGCCGCCGGGTGCGGTGAGATTCAGTCCATCCACCACGACCGTGCCGTCGTCATAAAACTTGGTCACATTGTTGAAAGTAATCATCGCTACGCCTCATGGTCATCTGGCTGCCGAAGAAATGAACGGCTGCGTAAAAAAGCTATGTATAGCATTGTATGTACAATGTGCAAAGCCTGTGCCATAACAAATACGCAACATTAAAAACAATCAAATTTATTGTTTAAAAACAAATAAATAATGAATTTATTAAATTTTAAGTGTGATCAATCCGTGATTTTTATCAGGATTAAACGGTGCCTTCCGGGGGATTTGCCAGCTATCTGAACTGCTATTTTTGCCCCAAAAAGGATCAATCTCTTTGTAAAGAGCGCCAAAATGGTGCGCAAGAGGTCGAAAAAGAAACAATATATGATGTAACTACTTATCATTGATTATTTAATATGTTGATTTAAAAGAACAATAAAATGTTTTTCGTGCCTGGCACCAAATGTGCTAATCATGTATATACAAGCAAACGAAAAGATGACATGGTATTTTTCGTGAGCACTTTCCCCGTTATCTCAAAACAAGGTGAACCCCATGAAGAGTGAGTTTTCTCGTTATCGTGATGTTGAAATCAGGGCGCCACGCGGCACGAAGCTGAATGCCAAAAGCTGGCTGACGGAAGCCCCGCTGCGCATGCTGATGAATAACCTCGATCCGGATGTGGCTGAAAACCCGAAAGAACTGGTGGTTTACGGCGGCATTGGCCGGGCGGCGAGAAACTGGGAGTGCTACGACAAAATGGTCGAAGCGCTTAAAGCCCTGAATGACGATGAAACCCTGCTAGTGCAGTCCGGCAAGCCGGTTGGCGTCTTTAAAACCCACGCCAACGCCCCTCGCGTACTGATTGCCAACTCTAACCTGGTGCCGCACTGGGCCAACTGGGAACACTTCAATGAGCTGGACGCCAAAGGCCTGGCGATGTACGGCCAGATGACCGCCGGGTCGTGGATCTACATCGGCAGCCAGGGCATTGTGCAGGGCACCTATGAAACTTTCGTGGAAGCAGGCCGCCAGCACTACAACGGCTCGCTAACCGGGCGCTGGGTGCTCACCGCGGGTCTCGGCGGCATGGGCGGCGCGCAGCCGCTGGCCGCTACCCTTGCCGGTGCCTGTTCACTGAACATTGAATGCCAGCAGTCGCGCATCGACTTCCGCCTGCGCACCGGGTATGTCGACGAGCAGGCTAAAGATCTGGACGACGCCCTCAACCGCCTCAAACGCTACACCGGCGAAGGGAAAGCTGTTTCTATTGCCCTGCACGGTAATGCGGCAGAAATTCTGCCTGAACTGGTGAAGCGCGGCGTGCGCCCGGACATGGTTACCGATCAGACCAGCGCCCACGACCCGCTCAACGGCTACCTGCCCGTTGGCTGGAGCTGGGAAGAGTATCGCGAGCGCGCAGCCGTCGAGCCTGCGGTGGTCACTCAGGCAGCGAAAGCGTCCATGGCGGAGCACGTGAAAGCGATGCTCGCCTTCCAGCAGCAGGGCATCCCTACCTTTGATTACGGCAACAACATCCGACAGATGGCCAAAGAGATGGGCGTCAGCAACGCCTTTGATTTCCCGGGCTTTGTGCCGGCCTATATTCGCCCGCTGTTCTGCCGTGGGATCGGGCCTTTCCGCTGGGCCGCACTCTCCGGCAACCCGGAAGATATCTACCGTACCGATGCCAAAGTCAAAGAGCTGATCCCGGACGACAAGCACCTGCACCGCTGGCTGGACATGGCCAAAGAGCGCATTAGCTTCCAGGGCCTGCCGGCGCGTATCTGCTGGGTCGGCCTCGGCCAGCGCGCAAAACTGGGCCTGGCGTTTAACGAAATGGTCAGAAGCGGCGAGCTGTCCGCCCCTATCGTCATTGGCCGCGATCACCTTGATTCCGGCTCGGTGGCAAGCCCCAACCGCGAAACCGAATCGATGCAGGATGGCTCCGATGCCGTGTCCGACTGGCCACTGCTGAACGCCCTGCTGAACACGGCCAGCGGCGCGACCTGGGTTTCCCTGCACCACGGCGGCGGCGTCGGCATGGGCTTCTCACAGCACTCCGGCATGGTTATCGTCTGCGACGGTACCGACGAAGCGGCGGAGCGTATTGCTCGCGTGTTGAACAACGACCCGGCCACCGGCGTGATGCGCCACGCGGATGCGGGCTATGATATTGCTATTGAGTGCGCCAGAGAACACGGCCTGAACCTGCCAATGCTGGCGAAGTAGTTCCCCTGGGGCGCGGCTTTCGTCGTGCCCCGTCCTGATGAGAGAGATCTTATGCGGATTTTATGGCGTAACTGCCGCATCACCACCATGGTCAGCGGCAAGTACAATATTATCGAAGATGCGGCGCTGCTGACCGAAGGCGAGAAAATTGCCTGGGTTGGCCCCGAAAGCCAGCGTCCCAACCAGCCCCACGACGAAGAACGCGACCTTCAGGGTAAATTCGTCACCCCCGGCCTTATCGACTGCCACACCCACAGCGTGTTCGGCGGCAACCGCAGCCAGGAATTTGAGATGCGCCTGAACGGGGCCACCTACGCGGATATTGCCGCAGCCGGCGGCGGGATAGCCAGCACGGTGAAGGCCACGCGTCAGGCCAGCGAAGCCGAGCTGCTGGCAAGCGCCAGTCGCCGTATCAATGCGCTGCGTAAAGACGGCGTGACGACTCTGGAAGTGAAATCGGGCTACGGCCTCAGCTTTGACGACGAGCGCAAAATGCTGCGCGTTGTCCGCCAGCTGGCACAAAGTCTGCCGCTGACGATTTACAGTACCTGCCTGGCTGCACACGCCCTGCCCCCGGAATACAAAGACCGCAGCGACGATTTTATCACCGACGTTTGCGAACGTTGGTTACCGGAATTGCATCGCGAAGGGCTGGTTGACGCCGTCGATGCCTTCTGTGAACACCTGGCCTTTTCCGTGCCGCAGGTTGAGCGCGTCTTTGTGAAAGCCCATGAGCTGGGCCTGCCGGTTAAGCTTCATGCCGAACAGCTTTCGCTGCTGCATGGCGCGGGGCTCGCAGCCCGCCACAATGCGCTTTCCGCCGACCATCTGGAATATCTCTGCGAGGACGATATTACGCTGATGGCAAAACACGGTACAACCGCCGTGCTGCTGCCCGGCGCATTTTACTTCCTGCGCGAAACGCAGAAGCCGCCGGTGGCGCTGCTGCGTAAACATCATGTGCCAATAGCCATTTCCAGCGATCTGAACCCGGGCACCTCCCCGGTGCAATCCCTGCGTCTGATGATGAATATGGCCTGCACGCTGTTTGGCCTGACGCCGGAAGAAGCGCTTGCTGGCGTGACGCTGAATGCGGCGCGCGCACTCGGGATCGGTGAGAAAACGGGCACTCTTGAAGCCGGGAAAGAAGCCAGCTTTGTTGCCTGGGAAATAGACCATCCCGCCGAGCTGAGCTACTGGCTGGGCGGCACGCTCTCCAAACAGGTTATCTATCAAGGTAAAGAGGTGTGGAATGATTAAGGGCTTTGAGCTTTATCAGGGCAAGCTGCCGCTGCTGATCAGCATGCCGCATCCCGGTACACAGTTAACGCCGGAAGTGGCAAACGGGCTGACGGCGCGGGCCAAAAAACTGGAAGATACCGACTGGCATATTCCCAAACTTTATCAGCCGATACGCGAGATGGGTGCCAGCATACTCAGCGCCAACTACTCCCGCTACGTGGTGGATTTGAACCGCCCGTCGGATGATAAGCCGCTGTACACCACCGCCACTACCGGGCTTTACCCGGACATTTTTTTCGACGGTGAACCGCTGTTCGAGGCGGGAAAATCCCCCGATGTGCAGGCCAGAGCAGATATCCTGACCAACATCTGGCAGCCCTATCATCAGGCGCTGGCCCAGGAACTGGCAAGGCTGAAAGAAACCTTTGGCTATGCGCTGCTGTGGGATGCGCATTCCATCAAATCCGTGGTACCTCGCCTGTTCGAAGGCCGCCTGCCGGATCTTAACTTCGGCACCGCAGACGGCACCAGCTGCGATCCGGTACTCAGCACTGAACTGTTAAAAACCAGCGAGCATTTCAACGGCTACAGCAAAGTGCTGAACGGGCGCTTCAAGGGCGGGTACATCACGCGCCATTACGGTGCGCCACAGCAAAATATCCATGCGGTACAGCTGGAAGTGGCGCAGTGTTGCTACATGGATGAAGAGAGTTTTGCCTGGTCAGACGATAAGGGCGCGCAATTCCAGCAGGTGCTAGCCCGACTGATTGAAACCGCCCTGGCCTGGGGACAGCGGCATTACGGCTAGCCCACTTGACTTAATTTGTTGAAAGCGTACTTTTCAGGACATGAAAACGATCCTGATAATTGTTCCTGACGGCGGCATGCTGTTCGAAGCCGCCGGTATCGCCGATATTCTGATGCAGGCTAACCGACTGCATGCGGACGCCTTGACCGAGCCTCGCTACCGCATCAGTATCGCCACCACTCAACCTCATCACGTCGTGCACGGCATGTCCGGCCTGAACCTGCTGGCTGACCACAGGCTGGCCGACCTTGACCCCAATGAGCCCCGCGACACCATCATGATCACCGGCAAAGGCCAGAGCGAACCTGAAGGCAGCGCGGTGGTCGACTGGTTATGCCGCGCCGCGCCAAATACTCAGCGCATTGCCTCCGTGTGCGGCGGTGCGATGCTGCTGGCCCGCGCCGGGCTGCTGGATGGCCGCCGGGCAACCACCCACTGGCGAATGCTGGAAGAGATGCAGGCCAGGTGGCCGCAAATCAAAGTGGAAGGCGGCCCTCTGTATATTCAGGACGGCCCGGTGTGGACCTCCGGCGGCGTGAGTTCCGGCTTTGACCTTACGCTGGCGTTAGTTGAGGCGGATTACGGCTTTACCCTCGCGCGGGATGTGGCCCAGGATCTGGTGATGTACCTCCATCGCCCCGGCGGTCAGCTACAGTTTAGCCGCTATCATCTGCGCCAGGCGGCCAATACCGGGCCGATAAGTCAGCTCCAGGACTGGCTGCTGGATAACCTGGCGGAGGATTTATCGGTGGAAAAACTGGCGGAACGGGTCGCCATGAGTCCGCGTAATTTTACCCGCGTCTTTACCCGTGAAACCGGCGTCACGCCCGCCCGCTATGTGGAAGAAGCCCGGCTGGCCGCCGCCCGCCATCATCTTGAGCAGTCGAACGACACCCTGGAGCGGGTCGCCTGCGCCTCGGGCTTTGGCACCGCCATTAACCTGCGCCGCGTCTTTGAGCGCCAGCTTCACCTCACGCCGGGGGAATACCGCGAGCGCTTCCACTGCCGGAAGTTGGCATGAATTGATCCTTTTTTGTCATTTACGCCATTTCACTCTGCGCCTACTCTGACCTCAGACATTCAAGAGAAGGAGTGAATCATGGTTAAGGTCGGGATTAATGGTTTTGGCCGAATCGGACGTAACGTGCTGCGCGCTGCCCTGGGTAACCCCAATATTGAGATCGTGGCCATCAACGATCTGACGGACAGCAAAACCCTTGCGCACCTGTTAAAACACGACTCGCTGATGGGTAAACTGCCTGCGCCAGTGGCAGCCTCCGAAGGGCTGCTCCACGTTGACGGCAAGCCGGTTCGCGTTTTCAGCGAAAGAGACCCGGCGCAGATCCCATGGCGTGAGGTCGGCGTAGATGTCGTTATCGAGGCCACCGGCTTCTTCACCAGCCGCGAAAAAGCTGAAGTTCACATCACCCACGGCGGCGCAAAACGCGTGATCATTTCTGCCCCAGGCAAAGACGACGATCTGACTATCGTGCTGGGCGTGAACCACGAAAGTTACGATCCGCAGAAACACTTTGTGGTCAGCAACGGCAGCTGTACCACCAACGGCCTGGCCCCTGCCGCGCAGGTACTGCATCAGGCATTCGGCATTGAACACGGCCTGATGAACACGACTCACGCCTACACCAACAGCCAGGCGCTGCACGACCAGCCGGAAAAAGATTTGCGCGGCGCACGTGCGGCAGCGCTATCGATTGTGCCATATTCCAGCGGCGCGGCTAAAGCCCTCGGCAGGGTTATCCCCGAGCTTGACGGTCGCCTGACAGGCTACTCTTTGCGCGTGCCTGTACCAGTGGTGTCTATCGTTGATTTAACCGTGACGCTCAAACGCGATGTCACGGCGGAAGAAGTGAATGCCGCGTTCCGCAAAGCCGCTGAAGCTGGCCCGCTGAAAGACATTCTGGGCTACAGCGATGAGCCGCTGGTTTCCAGCGACTATCAGGGTGACCCGCGATCTTCGATTATTGACGGGCTTTCGACCCTGGTGATTGGCGGTAACCTGGTGAAAATCCTGGCCTGGTACGACAACGAATGGGGCTTCTCTAACCGCCTGGTTGACCTTGCCCTGCTGATGGATAAACGCGGGCTGTAACGGCAGCTGAAAGAGAAAAGCCAGCCTTGCGGCTGGCTTTTTTTATCATTGCCTCTGTCGTAACAGCGGCTGGCTGAGGCGTTAACTTACAGCGCCATGTCGTGCTGGGTAGCCGCGTCCGCTTTCGCTTCTGCTGGTTTTGCTACCGGGGTTGCGCTCTGGTCGTTCATTTGAATGACCGGCGGTTTGGTCAGCTGCAGCGTGGCCGCGGTGTCATCCCACACTTTCTGCGTCAGCGCCGCGTTGCCGTTCATCTCCTGGCCGTAGCTTGGCACAACAGCGCGGATCTTACTCTGCCACTCAGGCGAGTTGAACTGCTGCGGGAACATCTGCTTCAGCACGTTCAGCGTGATAGGTGCCGCGGTAGACGCGCCTGGGGATGCGCCCAGCAGAGCAGAAATGGTTTTCTGCTGGTCAACAACCACTTCGGTACCGAGCTTCAGGACGCCGCCTTTGTTTTCATCTTTTTTGATGATCTGCACGCGTTGGCCAGCCTGAATCAGTTTCCAGTCTTCTTTACGCGCCTGCGGGTAGTACTCTTTCAGCGCTTCAAAGCGATCTTCATCACTCAGCATCACCTGACCAATCAGGTATTTCACCAGGTCAAAGTTATCCAGACCTACGTCGGTCATCGGCATAAAGTTGCTGGTGGTGGTGGTGCTCAGCAGATCAAAGAAAGAGCCGTTTTTCAGGAATTTGGTAGAGAAGGTCGCGAACGGCCCGAACAGCACCACGCGCTTGCCGTCGATAAAGCGGGCATCAATGTGTGGCACGGACATCGGCGGTGCGCCCACGGAGGCCTGACCATACACTTTTTCAAGATGCTGGCTGGTTACCGCCGGGTTTTCGGTCATCAGGAAGGAGCCACCCACCGGGAAACCGGCATAGTTTTTCGATTCCGGAATACCGGTTTCCTGCAGCAGTTTCAGTGCACCGCCGCCAGCCCCGATAAAGACATATTTCGCGTCGATGGCGTGCTCTTTGCCGCTGGTGACGTCTTTGATGGTGACGTGCCAGGAATTATCGCCGTTGCGTTTGAAGTCGGTGACTTCAGAAGAGGTCTGCAGGGAGAAATTCGGGCTTTTTTTCAGGCTGCCGATCAGCTGGCGGGTAATTTCACCGTAGTTAACGTCGGTCCCTACTGGCGTCCAGGTCGCCGCCACTTTTTGATTTGGGTCGCGCCCTTCCATCACCAGCGGAGCCCACTGTTTAATTTGCTCGTGGTTGGTGGAGAATTTCATCCCCTGGAACAGCGTGGTTTTCTGCAGCGCGGCATAGCGCTTGGTCAGATACTCAACGTTTTTATCGCCCCAGACAAAACTCATGTGCGGTGTGGAATTAATAAACGAATGCGGGTCGTTCAAAATACCGCGCTGAATTTGTGCGGACCAGAACTGGCGGGAAATCATAAACTGTTCGTTAATTTCCAGCGCTTTGCTGACATCAATAGAACCGTCCGGGCGCTCCGGCGTATAGTTCAGTTCCATATTTGCCGAGTGCCCGGTACCGGCATTATTCCAGCCGTTCGAGGACTCAAGCGCCACGCCGTCAAGCTTCTCAACCATGACCTGTTTCCAGTCCGGCTGCAACTCCTGGAGCCACGTCCCGAGAGAGGCGCTCATAATACCGCCGCCAATCAGCAGGAAGTCGGTTTTTTGCGTGGAATCCGCGTTAGCGTAGCTAGCAGAGCTGACGAATAACGCCAGTGTTGTCAGAGAAATAATTGTCTTTTTCATTGCAGGCATAATAATTCTATTGCATCGCAGGTGAATGAAGTAAATCTATGTTAACCCACTTTCACGATATTTTAAAATCTCATTCACATCCTGATTAATCCATACAATTAATGCCAATAATTTTTTTAATTAAAAAAACCAAATAAAATCAAATATTATAAAAATAACACCGCCGAATAATACATCCTGTATTTCGGGTATTATTAGCGGTAATTCGCTTAGTTATCGGGATGTTATTGGCAAAAAAAATCCACACACATGTATGGATTTTATCCTTATTTTGTTGCCATATAAGGCGATAAATCCGTCGTTAACGGTTTGTGCTATTCTGCTCTACCGCCTTAATAAAGACGGCAAGCTGGGTACGAATAGACGCCGCCGTGGCTGAATCAATTAAACGCCCGTTCTCTAATTTCTGATTCGCGAAGCTGACCGCCAGCTCCGGCAGCGGCACCATATTGCACAGCATTGAAGCCAGCGTTTCCCGCAGCTGGTATTGCGCCCTGACGCCGCCAAGCGCGCCGGTCGACTGCGAAACGAAAAAGACATATTTTCCCAGCATACAGCTGGCTCTGACCGGCCGAGACAGCCAGTCGAGCGCATTCTTGAGTACGCCGGGCATGCCGTGATTGTATTCCGGTACCGTAATGATCACCGCATCGGCCTCAGCCACTAACCGGCGGGCGCTTACCACCGGCTCCGGTAATTCCCCCTTTTCCAGATCCTGGCAGTAATGTTCCATGGCGCCAATATCAAGCACGCTAAAATGACTCTGCTCAGGCAACATTTCACCAATGCTGTTGAGCAATGCACGGGAAGCGGAATCTACCCGCAAACTACCGGCGATACCTACGAAGCGTAATGTTTTCATCTTGTTCTCCTCTAATTTTCTCGATGCATGCATTATCAGAAAAAGAATGAGATAATTCTTTCGCTAATCCGCCAAAACACTTCGCAGGAGTGCCAACATGCCAGATGCCCTATCCGTGGCTATCGCTGCTTCCGACATGGCCCATCACCGGGGTGACGATGTGACGTTTCACCGCCATATACACGGCCAGTTAAGCGTGACGCTGGAAGGCACTCTTCGTCTGCAAAACGAAACAGGTTGGTGGCTGGCTACGCCTGGTAACGGCATTTGGGTGCCGCCTGGCCTGCTACACCGGGCGCTTTACACCGAGCGTTCGCGGCTGATCAATTTGCGTTTCAGGCAAGGATTTGAGCTGCAATTGCCGGAAAATAGCTCGCTTATCGTCGCCTCTAACCTGCTAACGGAACTGGCCAAAGAAGCCTTAGCGATTCAACACCACGTCGATTCGGGCGCGCAACTTGAGCTCATTGCGCAACTGCTGCACTTCCAGTTGCGCAAGCAAGTTTTGAAAACCGATCTGTTTGTGCCTGAGGGTAAAGATAAGCGGCTGAGGCTAATCACCAGCCTGCTGCGGGAAGATCCGGCCTGCAATAAAACGCTGGTGCAGCTGGCCGCCGTTGCCTTCATCAGCCCCAGAACATTAGGCCGCCTCTTCGAAAGCGAAGTCGGGATGAGTTTTACCCGCTGGCGGGAAAGAATGCGGATTATCAGTTCGGTGGAGAAATTGGTTAACGGCGAGCCGATAACTCAGGTGGCCTATGATATGGGCTATCAAAGCGCCAGCAGCTTTACCACTGCCTTTACCCGAATTATCGGCCAGCCGCCGGGGCGTTATCTTAAAGAGACTTTCACCCCAGATAAAAGCTGACGGCGGGTGACGGCGGCAACCGCCAGCGCCAGCATCATCACGATTTCAGCCGCCAGGAAACCGATCATCGCCACGGAGTAATCCCCGCTTTGGTGCTGCAGATGCAGGAACAATGCTCCGAGGACCGCAGGGCCAAGCCCCAGCGCAGACTGCTGCAGGGTGCTTAATATGGCGCTTGCTGCCCCGGCATCGTTCAGGTCGATATCGCGCATCCCGATGCGGTAGAAGCTGTTCACAATCAGCGCCTGGCCGTAGCCCACCACCAGCGTCGCCGGGGCAATAGCCAGCGGGCCTGCGTGGGTGCCAAAGTGCCAGAGCGTAAATATCAGCCCCAACAGGCCAACCACCTGGATAGCAATCCCACTCAGCAGAATCGTGCTTAGCGAGTGGCGCACGATAAGCCTCGGCGCAAACCACGCTGAGACAAAATACGAAATGCCCATGGCAATAAAGCTGTTCCCGGACTGCCACGGCGCCATTCCCATGCCCGACTGGAGCGTCAGCGCCATGCAGAACATAAAGCCCGACCAACAGGTAAAGAACAACAGCGCGATCAGCAGGCCAAACCTTATGCTGCCCAGCTTAAGCAGTCTTGGTGGCAACAGCGGCTGTAGCCCCCGCTGCTGTTGGTTAAGCGCCCCAACGCGCATCAGATAACCGAGCGGCAATGTCGCCACCAGCATCAGCTGCATCGGCCATGGCCAGTGCAGCTCGGGGCCAAGCGCCATCGGGAACAGCAGGCAACACAGCACCAGCGCGAGCGTGACGGTGCCCTGCCAGTCAATACGCGAGTGGCTTTCGCTGCGCGTTTCAGGAATATAAAACCGGCTCAGCACCAGCACCAACAGGCAGATGGGTACGTTAATAAAGAATGCGTTTCGCCAGCCCAGCCCGGCAATATCCGCCGACACCAGCCAGCCGCCGCCCATCTGGCCGATAATAAAAGCGATCCCACCAATACCGCCGTACAGACTGATGGCGCGGGCGTGAGCGGTACCCTTGAGCGTCACGTGCAGCGTGGCAAGGATCTGCGGCACGATTAGCGCCGCCCCGACGCCTTGCAGGGTCCGGGCCGCCAGCAGCTCAGTGACCGAGCCGGAGATCCCGCACAGGAAAGAAGCAATACCGAACAGGGCCACGCCCCAGAGCAACGTTCTGCGTCGGCCGTGGTTATCCCCCAGCTTGCTGCCCACCGCCAGGCTGACGGCAAAGGCAACGCCGTAAAGTGCCACAATAAGTTCAAGCTGGGTTGGCGTGGTGCCGAGGGACTGGGTGATCGAGTCCAGCGCCACGTTGGTGATAGAGGTGTCGATTAACGGCAACATCTGGCCCGTCAACAGCAGCACCAGGCCTGCGCGACCGGGTGAAACAGGCGAATTATTCATCAGGGACTCCATTGCATAGTTCAGGATACCGACGTAGGATCCCTGAACATTTAACCGGGTACCAGTTCTTACTTATACTGGTACTGGCACTACTATTCTGGAGTATTTGTGATGCTCATCACTCAGCCTGAGCTGCGGCATGGCCCGCTGGACGACAGCCGTAAAATGCTGGCGCTGTTTTTACGCACCCGGCGTGAAAGTCTGGACCCGCAGCGGCTGGGGCTACCGCGCAGCGGGCGTCGGCGCACGCCCGGCCTTCGCCGTGAAGAAGTGGCGCTGCTGGCTGACATCGGCGTAACCTGGTATACCTGGCTGGAACAGGGCCGAGAAGTGAATCCATCCTCAAGCGCCATGGCGGCGATCGCCAGCGCGCTGCAGTGCTCCCCGGCGGAAACCCGTCATTTGTTTATTCTGGCCGGACTGCCTCCGTCCGAAGCGCCCGCCGCCGCGCAGTGCGAGGGGCTCAGCCCCGCCGCCCGCCGGATGCTGGACGCCCTGATGCCCAACCCCGCCAGTATCCAGAAGCCGAACTTCGACATCCTCGGCTACAATTCACATTTTTGCCAGCTAATGGGGGTCGATCTCGACAATGAACCGCCGGAGCATCGCAACTGCATTTATCAATATCTGACCAATGAGACCTGGCGCAGCCGGGTGGACTGTAACGAAGATGTGCTGCCCAAGTTTGTCGGCTGGTTCCGCGCCGGGATCACCGAGCACCGCGGCGACCCGCGCTGGGAAGCGCTGCTGGAGTCGTTTTTCACCGCCTCTCCCGCGTTTAAAACGCTCTGGGAGCAGCGCTATGAAATCCGCAATATCGAAAACCATATCAAACAGTATACGCATCCGCAGATCGGCACCTTCGGTATGCAACAGGTCAACTGGTACTCTGCCCCGCGAGACGGTTCAAGGCTGCTGGTTTACCTGCCGATAGATGAAACAGGTGAGCGAGCTTTGCGGTTATTTTCTCAATCGAGCGGAGCCTGAACCTCTGCCTTCTCATAGGGCATCCTGAAGACGGCCCGATGTTTTTTTATTGTTTTAAGAATAACCTCAGGGAAACCCCAAAAGACGATTTGCATTGACCACAGAATAAAAATAACACCACAACGAAAAGTCTGAATTTATCAAATAAATTCAAAAAATTACCGTCATCTCCCTGCTTTTCATTCCTTTTAAGTGGCGAGCCGATTACATTTACCTCAGCCCAATTTTTTACTGCGCTAACCCGGCATCAAACCTTCATGTACGTAATAGGTTATTCCACTGTTATAACACCATTGAATTGTTAACCGGGCTATGTAAAATCACGCTACTATGCTGAAACCACGCGAATTCCTTGCGCCGGCGAGATACTCAAGCCGCCGCACCGTTTTGCGTGGGCGTATCTCACGTCGTGGATAATTTTCCTGTGCGGCGCTCCTTGCTCCCGCGGCGGTTGAGTTTTAACCTTTTTCTCAGGGAACGTCTCAATGAAATTGCGAAGCCTGTTAGTCCTCCTTGTTGTCACTACGGTTGTCGGCTGTAAAGCGCCGCCGCCGAAGATGACCGACGACACCATTGTGACCAGCACGGTAAACGGCGTCACCCTGACTCACCGCTATGTCGTTGAAGTACCAAAAGAGTTTACGCCTGTTGACGCCGAGTATCGGGCGCTTTATCCGGGCTCCATCATGAGCAAACCCGATTTTGGTGGCAAAGTGCTGGCCCAGCTTGAAAACGGCCAAAGCTACACGGTGCTGGGCGAGGTAGAAAATCACTGGTTTGCTATCGCCGAGCAGGATAAACAAGAGCTGCTGGGCTATGTGCCGCTCAGGGCGCTGGTCAAAAGCGAGCTGTATACCCAGACGCTGAAAAAAGACCGGCCTCGCCCTCGCCGCGCGGCCAAAAAATCCACCTGCGTTGCGGTAGATAATAAAAGCAAAGCCTGCCAGAACGCCGACAACGGAACGTGGATCATTAATTAAACTTCCCCTTCGGGGGTTTTCTAACCAAAGATTTTGGTATGAGAGTAGCAACGAAACGCCCGGCAACCTGTATGGGCGTTAACGTAGCCCCTCTTTACACACAGGCTAACAAGGATTTTTATGAAACTCTGGCTTTCGGGTATGGCGTTGCTGCTGGCATCCACTACCGTCTGGGCAGGGAACTACCGCATCGTTCAATCGCCGTCCCAAAAGCTGGACGTGTGGATAGACAACATCAAAAGCAATGCCCCGCAAAGCTGGTGCGGAAGCGATCTTCCGGTTCGAATTGTGGCAAACGGGGATAAAAACCCCCTTATTCTGAAAACGTTCATGCCTCGCCTCGGCGCGCTTCTGGAAAATCAGTGCAGCGAGATTGAGCGCGTCAACTGGCAGCTTGAAGATCCCGAGGGGGCTTCCCTTGCTCGCGGGTCTGCCACCAAAACCAGCGACTGGGGAGTGACTATCGAGTCCCCGCTTTCTTCGGTTGCGACCCGTAATGAGCGCCCGGAAGATCTTTCCACGCCTCTCGACCGCACGCCATGGCTGGAATTTACCCTACAGGATGGCTGCCACTTGCGCACATTCTGGCAGGGCGATGCCTCCAGCAGTTCCCTGTTTATTCCGGGTAAAGAGAATGGCAAATGTGAAAAAGGCGGCTGGCTGAACGGCACCAGCGAAGTGGTGCAGCGCGGCGTCGGCGGCGAAAAGCGCATTATGATGACGTTTGTCCACGGTTTCCCGGTCAGCGGACTGAACCCCTCAGCGGACGCCGACAGTCTGCTTATCACCAGCGTGAACAATGAGCGCATGGTCGTCAGCAATGAACAGGCACCGCAAAGCTGGCTTATTTTGCCTTACCACCCTGAAATTAACGGCTGGAAAGCCAGCGGCACCGTTGCCGTGGAAGTGTCTCGCGACATGGCATTGGATGAACAGCGTCTCCAGACGCGGCTCAACGAGGTGCGCAAGCTCTGGTCCGGCTGGGTGACGCCGGGGACGGCCATTACGTTGTTGCTGGTCGAGTCCCTGCACCCGCAGCTGCGCGACCCTGCCGCGGGTGCCTGGCGAGCCCAAAAATAAATACGCCGCATGTTGCATGACTACGCGCAGAGAACATCATGATAGATAACGATTTTATTCCAAAAGTGCCCAATGCTCTGCCGCCTGGCTACCGCTTTGACGAATTTGAAATTCAGGAAGCCATCGACGCCAGCATGATCAGTATTCTTTACCGGGCGTGGGATCATCAGCTCGAACGTCTGGTGGCTATCCGTGAATACATGCCTAAAGCTTACGTCATGCGCAATGACGTGATGGAGCTGGTGCTGCACAGCGAGCGCGACCACCTGGTCTACACCACCGGTCTGAACGGTTTTATGCAGGAAGCGCGTCAGCTGGCGCACTTTAATCACCCGAATCTGCCTCAGGTGCTGCGCATCTGGAGCGACAATAATACCGCTTACGTCGTGACGCTGTTTTATAGCGGCATTACGCTGGATGAACTGCAAAAGCAGCAGCCGTCGCTGATCGATGAAACGTGGATACGCCGGATGCTGCCCATGCTTTGCGGCGCGCTGGCAACGCTTCACGCGGCCGAACATCTGCACCGCAACCTGTCGCTGAAAAGCATTCAAATTCAGGATAACGGGCTGCCCATCCTGCTCAATACCGGCGCGCCACGCCGGGGACAAGGCTCGCTGGATGAAGGCAATACCCTGCTTCACCCCGGATTTGCACCGCTGGAGCAGTACACCGGAGATCTGGCAAGCCAGCTGGGGCCGTGGACAGATATTTACGCCGTCGGAGCCGTGCTTTATACGCTGATTACCGGCAATGCACCGCCTGCCAGCGTCGCCCGCAGTATTCAGGACAGCTGCATCCAGCTCGCGGAAAACCAGCCCGAGGGCTATTCCCTGAATTTACTGCAGGCGGTTGATAAAGCGCTGTCGCTGAAGCCGGAAGATCGCCCCCAATCCATTGACGCTTTTGCGGCCCTGCTGAATATCCAGCCAGACGACGTGCGTGAACTGATCGGTAATAAAAAAACGGGTACCGCGCTGGTGCCGGTAGAAGATCCAGAGAATACGGCGACGCGTCCGCTCTGGAAGCGCTATCAACCTGCCCTGCAAATTGGTGCGGGCGCCGTCGCGGGTCTGATTGTTGGCGCGGTACTTTTTGGCCGGGGAAGCCCTTCAGTAAGCTCGCCGGAACCTGCTCCCGCGCCGCTTGCAGCGAATCAAAGCCCGGCGCAGGCAAGCGCGCCCCCTGTAGCCGTCGCGGCTGAAAGCACGCTCGCGAGAGTGTATGTTCGAATGAACGACGGCGAACAGCTGGCGGTCAACGGCAAAGCGCAAAAGCTGACGCCCGCCGCCAACGGTTTTGCGTCGCTTCAGCTCCCTGCCGGGAAATATTTGTTGACGCTGAGCGGCGGTGAAACGCCCCGCAAACAAACTATTGTGGTAACGAATTCCGGCACGTGGCTGGTAAACCCGCAGGGGTGATTACAGACTTAACGAATACTTCAGCCCCGCTCTGCGGGGCTTTTTTATGGGGTAAATAATCCGGTTTTTCTCTTTTTATCTTCAACGGCGCTCGAAATTCGGAAAATTCAACTAAGGTTTTCAGGGAGTTGATCGCAACGTAGCGTGTTGCGTCCCGTCGATGGAGAATGAATGATGATAAAACCCGTTTTGCGCCGGCCTTATGCGCTTTGCTTTGCGGCCCAAATGGCCGCTGCCGGTGCCGTATTTGGCCTTACGCCGCTTGCTTCGTTTGCAGCCCAGGAAACCGAATCCCCACGCCCGCCCGAGCCTCAATCGCCTGACGAGCTTTTTGGGCCTTTGTTTATTGATGTCCAGACCGCGAAGCTGTTCCCCGACCAGAAAACCTTTGCGGATGCCGTGCCCAAGGGCGATCCGCTGATGATCCTTGCTGATTATCGTATGCAGCGCCGGCTCTCGGGGTTCGACTTACGCCATTTTGTTGATGTGAACTTTATCCTGCCAAAGGAAGAAAAAAAGTCTGTGCCGCCGGAAGGAGAAAGCCTGCGGGAGCATATCAACGGGCTCTGGCCAGAACTGACCCGTTCCGCGAACAGCGACAACAAATGGGACTCGCTTCTCCCGCTACCAAAACCTTACGTTGTGCCCGGCGGACGCTTCCACGAGCTTTACTATTGGGACAGTTACTTCACCCTGCTGGGGCTGGCGGAGAGTGGGCGCTGGGATGACGTGCAAAATATGGTGGACAACTTCGCCCACGAAATCGATACCTGGGGCTACATTCCCAACGGGAACCGCAGCTACTACCTGGGCCGTTCACAGCCGCCGTTTTTCGCCATGATGGTGGAACTGCTGGCGCAGAATAAAGGGGATAGCGTTTACACAACCTATCTGCCACAGCTGAAGCAGGAGTACAGCTGGTGGATGGAGGGCAGCGACGCCCTCAAACCGGGCGAAGCCCATGCCCGCGTGGTGAAACTCAAAAATGGTGCCCTGCTCAACCGTTACTGGGATGAGAAAGACACGCCGCGAACAGAGTCTTACCTGGACGACGTCACCACTGCGAAAAATACGCCGTCGCGTGCGGCCACGGATATTTATCGTGACCTGCGAGCTGCCGCCGCTTCCGGCTGGGACTTCAGCTCCCGCTGGATGGATAATCCAGCCCAACTGGGCACCATCCGTACCACAAGCATTGTGCCCGTGGACCTTAATGCGCTGCTCTACCAGCTTGAAAAAACGTTGACTCACGCCAGCGAGCTGGCAAAAGATAGCGACGCAGCACAGCGCTATAAGCAGGCCGCGGACGATCGACAGAAAGCAATTGAACAAAACCTGTGGAACGCCAAAGAAGGCTGGTACGCGGATTACGATCTGAAAAGCCACACGGTTCGAAACCAGCTAACCGCCGCCGCCCTGTTCCCACTGTACGTTCATGCGGCGGCGCAGGACAGAGCGGACAAGATGGCGAAAGCCACCCGTCAGCACCTGCTCAGCGCGGGCGGACTTGCCACGACCAGCGTAAAAACCAGCCAGCAATGGGATGCCCCCAACGGCTGGGCGCCGCTGCAGTGGGTGGCCACCGAAGGTCTGCAAAATTACGGGCATAAAGATCTCGCGCTGGAAGTCAGCTTCCGCTTCCTGAGTACGGTGCAGAGCCTCTACAACAAAGAGCAAAAGCTGGTTGAAAAATACGATGTCACAGCCGGAGGTGCGGGCGGTGGAGGCGGTGAATATCCGCTTCAGGATGGCTTCGGCTGGACCAACGGCGTCGCGCTGAAAATGCTGGATATGCTCTGTGCAAAAGAAAAACCCTGCGACAATGCGCCGGATAAGCTGCCTTCGGCCACGCCCGGCCCGGTAACGGAAGCGGCCAAACCTGCCGCAGATAAAACGGGGATCTCACCAGCCTCGAGCAAGCCAGCGCCGTAACCTGACCATACTGACCACGGCGTGATTGCCGCTTAATCATTTCATTTAAAACAATAAGCCCATGAAATCATCATTGATTTCATGGGCTTTTATGCATTAAAAATCATCGCACGCCTTGCACTTGATAATAATAACGATAACAATTCTCATTCGAAACCGCATTTAAAAACCGCGTTTTCCCGTCGCATGCCGGCGGAGGACTTCCATCAGGATGATGATCTCAATACTTCCGGACAAAAAATGATAAAGGACCTTACCGTAAAGCGCTCCGCTTTACTCTGCACGCTGGCGCTCATCGCCCCTTTTTCTTCATCGGCTGAAGAAACACTGGTTGTGACCGCCAAACCTGCTGACACCGCAACCTCTCCAACAATAGGTTATACCGCCACCACAACCCGTGGCGCGACCAAAACCGACGAGCCGCTGATTACCACCGGGCAAAGCATTTCCGTCGTGACCCGTCAGCAAATGGAAGACCAGGGCGCGCAAACCATTAATAGCGCGCTGCACTATACCCCGGGCGTGTTTACCGGATTCTCCGGCGGTGCAACCCGTTACGATACCGTCGCATTACGGGGTTTCCACGGCGGCGACGTGAATAACATCTTCCTTGATGGCCTCCGCCTGATGAGCGACGCGGGCAGCTTTAACGTGGTCCAGGTCGATCCCTGGTTCCTGGAACGCCTTGACGTCATCAAAGGCCCGTCTTCCGCACTTTACGGCCAGACTGTTCCGGGTGGCCTGGTGATGGAAACGTCTAAACGTCCGCAGTTTGTCGAAGAAGGCCACGTGCGGGCGATATACGGCAACCACAACACCAACGGCACGGCGTTTGATTACACCAACGCGATTAATGACCAGTGGGCCTTCCGTATCACCGGCCTGACTAAAAATAGTGATACACAGTATGACAACACGCGTGATGAACGTTACGCTATTTCGCCGTCCCTGCTTTGGCAGCCGGATGATGCAACGTCTCTGGTACTAAGAGCCTACCTGGAAAAAGATCCGTCCGGGGGCTACCACGGTTCTGTTCCGGGCGACGGCAGCCTTTACACCACCACGGGACGCAAGCTGGATACTGGCTTTTCTGACGTACAGCCGGGCGATGACGCCTTTAAGCGCCACCAGCAGATCTACAGCTACGAGTTTGCTCACGCCTTCGATGAGGTCTGGTCTTTCCGCTCAAACGCCAGCTATACCCACTCAAACGTAGCGCTACGCCAGGCCTATCAAATTGGCTGGGCAGATACCGCGCATAACGAACTGTCGCGCTACTACAGCCGTGAAAACTCCTCGCTGGATGCCTGGGCCATCGACAATCAGTTAGAAGCCGACTTCGCGACCGGCGATCTGCAGCATAAAGTGGTGCTCGGCGGGGAATATCACCGGTTCACCAACGATCTGACCGACGGGACGGGCTACACTACCAACCTGAATCCGTGGACCGGCGTTTCTGGTGGCGTTGGCGGTTACTATTATTACGATCCACGTGACCCAAGCTACGTGACAATTAATCAGGGGCTTTTGGTGAAATCAGGCCGCCGCCAGTATGAGCAAACCGGGGCTTATCTGCAGGATGAGATGAAGTGGGACCGCTGGCATATGACGCTGTCTGGCCGCTACGATCATCTGGTGACTAAAAGCCATCTGGTGGCGACGGCGATCGACAGTGACGTGACGGACAACCGCAGCGACAACCACTTTAGCGGCCGCGCATCTCTGCTGTACGCCTTTGATAACGGTATTTCGCCGTATGTGAGCTACAGTCAGGCCGTCACACCGCAGGTACTTTCCGATGCCGAAGGCAAACTGCTGAAACCCACAACTGCCGAACAGTACGAAGCTGGCGTAAAATACCAGCCTGTGGGAACCAGCGATCTGTATAGCGCCGCCGTTTACGATTTGACCCAAAAAGATGTGGGGAACCGTAACGTGCAGGGGGGATATTTTGAACCGGCAGGCAAAGTGCATTCACAAGGACTTGAGCTGGAAGCCCGCACTCAATTGACACCACGCCTGTCAACCATCGCCAGCTATACCCTTAACCGGGTGCGCTATAAAGATGCCATCGACGGTAATGACGGCAACACGCCGTACGTCACGCCAAATCAAATGGCGAGCCTGTGGAGCACGTTCAAAGCCGATTATGGCCTGAGCCTGGGCGCAGGGATTCGCTACATCGGCAAACAATGGGCCGACAACGAAAATACCCTGCGTGTTCCTTCCGTAACGCTGCTGGATGCCATGGTTCGGGCAGACATGGGCGCATGGACACCGTCGCTGAAAGGCGCGTTTGTGCAGCTTAATGCCACCAACCTCACGGGCCGTGACTATGTGGCGGGCTGCTACGGGACGGGCTATTGCTATTGGGGCGCGGAACGTTCGATCATTGCGACCGTGGGCTACGATTTCTAAACTTATATAGAAAGCTAAACGTAAAAACGGCCCTGAAGGGCCGTTTTTTTGTAATGAATGACTGTCTACCGTCGTACCATCCTGAAAATAGCCAGCACAATAATGGCGCCAATCACCGCCACAAAGAAACTTGGCCAGTTAAAACCGGTTACCGGTCCGCCAAGGTGCAATGCCGTCGCCACCCAACCGCCGACAACCGCGCCCACGATCCCCAGAATACAGGTGAGGATAATACCGCCGCCGTCTTTGCCAGGCATAATCCACTTAGCTACCACACCCGCGATAAGACCAAAAATAATCCAGGCCAGGATACCCATTTTAGAACGTCCTCTTCTATATTGTGAGCTTTAGCAGGCTCGCCCGAGGCTGTCTGCGCCCCGGCCAGCGACCTGCTGTCAAAAAGAGTATAGTTCGGCTGCAAAAAAACGTGATGAATCTCACCTGGTTATGCGCATTTTCAGGAAAAAATAGTCAAAAATTTGTATTAAGTTTTGTGCGGTTTTGCCGATAAGCTTCGTTACCACAACCTGAAAACACAACAAGGACTTGAGCCTTGAGTCACTATAACGATCAGTTCCTGAAGCAGTCCCCTCTGGCAGTATTAGGTGTGTTACGTGATTTACACAGACAGCAGGTTCCCGTCAGGCTGGAATGGTCTAACGGGCAGTTCATCAGCAAAATTCTCGATGTCTCGGCGGAGCGTTTAGTGCTGGACTTTGGCAGCCAGGCGCGGGAAAACCTTTCCGTGCAGAAGGCCAACGATATTGATTTCATCGCTGAAACGCAGGGGGCAAAAGTCGAATTCTCCCTGCCCGGCCTTAAAGCGACGGAATATCAAAATCTCCCGGCGTTTACCACGCCGCTGCCGCCATCGCTGTGGTTCGTTCAGCGCCGGGAATATTTCCGCATTACCGCGCCTACGCAGCCCCAGTATTATTGCCGCACCGAACTTGCCGACGGTTCTCAGTTTGCCTTCCGGCTCTGCGACCTGTCTCTTGGTGGAATGGGCGCCCTGGTGGACGGCACGTTACCGCCGGGCCTTGCACCCGGGCTGCGTTTTGGCCGCGTAGAGATGGATCTCGTAGAATGGGGCAAGTTTTACTTTGATATGCAGCTGGTGATGGTTTCAGAGCGAAAAGTCGTGGACAGTAAAAACGAGACCATTTCTACTCCGCGCCTGAGTTTTCGTTTCTTAAACGTCAACCCGGCGGTCGAGCGCGAACTGCAAAAGATTATTTTCTCGCTGGAGCGGTCGGCCCGGGAAAAGGCCAACCGCGTGAAATAGCTTAAATGGCGTTCATGGCCCGCGTGACCTTATACAGGTAGCGCGGTGCCTGCGGCGCAGGATGGTTGGTCGCTACATGCTGATAAAATTCATCCGGGCTCAGGCGGTTAATTTTGTCGATTGCGGTCTGCCTGTCGGAATCAAAGGTTCTTAGTAGCGCCCCCGCCCCGTTCACGTAAGAAACAATCAGCGCGTACTGCATCACCTGCGGGTCGTTGATTCCCCGCAAAATGCCGTGTTCCAGAATACTCAGATAAGCCGTACCGATGTCGATATTACGCGCCGGCTCTCTCAGTTCACTGTCCGAGGGCTGCCCTCTGAAGCCCTGATTGCGATACACCTCTTTGCCCGCCGTGGAGCCTTTGATCTGCATCAGGCCGATGGCATTAGAGGCGCTAACCAGTTGCGGATTGCCGCCCGACTCTACCGCAATAATTGCCGTTATCAGTCTCGGACTAACGCCCCATTGCTGGCCGGAGAGTTCGGTCAGCGGCATCCAGTTCAGCGCCCGCTGGGTGGGGATCGTCGGATCCCACGGTGCCTGCTGCTGCGGAGAATGGCTGGAGCAACCGGCCAAAAAAAGCACCAGAATGATAAACCCTCTTAATTTCACGCCTCTATCCTTATTGATGTGGCCGGCCATAACGGCGATGACAAGCGCTCTCGATAGCGGCATGATAACCAATTCATATTCAGCAAGGAAATGCCATGTCTCTGATTCATTTAATCGCCCCGTCCGGCTACTGCATTAATCAACAGGCCGCCGCCAGGGGCATTCGTCAGCTGGAAGAGAATGGGCATCAGGTCGTCAATCAGCAGGCAGTGACCCGGCGTTTTCAGCGTTTTGCCGGCACGGACAGTGAACGACTGGCTGAACTTAATCAGCTGGCGGCGCTGCCGCCGGAAACGGACATCGTGCTGGCCGTGCGCGGGGGTTACGGTATGAGCCGCCTGCTTGAGCACATTGATTTTTCACGTCTTGGGGCTTCGCTTCGTGCCCGGCCACAAATTATTTGCGGTCACAGCGACTTCACCGCTTTCCAGATGGCCCTGCTGGCACAGTGCGGAGCCATCACCTTCAGTGGCCCGATGCTGGCCGGAAATTTTGGTGCCGAGGAGATGGATGAATATACCTGGCGCCACTTCTGGCAGGCGCTCAGCGAACCGACGTTCACGCTAAGTTGGGAAAACGATGCGCCCGCGATACAGGCCAGCGGCACGGTTTGGGGCGGCAATCTCGCAATGCTAATCTCTCTGGTCGGCACGCCGTTTTTGCCGCCAATAGACGGCGGTATTTTGGTTGTGGAAGACATCAACGAACATCCCTTCCGCGTTGAGCGCATGCTGCTGCAGCTTTACCATGCGGGCATTCTGTCACGCCAGAAAGCGATTATTTTAGGAAGTTTTAACGGGACAACCGCAACGGATTACGATGCAGGATATACTTTTGAAGTAATGCGTAAAACGCTGCAACAGCGCCTGAACGTGCCTGTCCTTTCCGGCCTGCCTTTTGGACATGAACCACAAACCGTGACGCTGCCGCTCGGCGCGTTTGGCGAGCTGGCCCACGACGGCGTTACCTCCCGACTGACGTTAAGTGGACACCCGGTACTTCGCTAAAGAAGCCCGGTTTAAGCGCCCTTTTTGAGCGTTTGCGTAACAGATGACATGTTACAATTCGACAACATAGACAAAGGAGACGAATGATTTTGGACGCAGGGGCGATTGTCAGTCTGTTTATTTTGGGTTCCGTTCTGGTAACTTGCAGTATCTTATTAAGTTCTTTCTCCTCTCGTCTGGGCATTCCCATTCTGGTTATCTTTCTGGCTATCGGCATGCTGGCCGGGATCGATGGCCTTGGCGGTATCCCGTTTGATAATTATCCCTTTGCCTACCTGATCAGTAACCTGGCGCTGGCGGTGATCCTGCTTGACGGCGGGATGCGAACCCAGGCGAGTTCGTTTCGCGTTGCGCTGGGCCCCGCGCTCTCGCTGGCAACCGTTGGGGTATTAATTACCTCCGGGCTGACCGGGATTGCCGCCGCCTGGCTGTTCAACCTGAACCTGATTGACGGCCTGCTTATCGGCGCCATTGTCGGCTCCACCGACGCCGCCGCGGTCTTTTCCCTGCTCGGTGGGAAAGGCCTGAACGAACGCGTAGGCGCGACGCTTGAAATTGAATCGGGCAGCAATGACCCGATGGCGGTGTTTCTCACCATCACGCTGATTGAGATGATCCAGCAGCACCAGACCGGCCTGAGCTGGCTGTTCCTCGTGCACATCATTCAGCAATTTGGCCTGGGGATTGTGCTTGGCCTCGGCGGCGGCTATCTGCTGCTGCAAATGATTAACCGGATAACCTTACCCCACGGGCTTTACCCGATGCTGGCCCTTAGCGGCGGGATTATGGTATTTGGCGTCACGACGGCGCTGGACGGCAGCGGTATTCTGGCGGTTTATCTGTGTGGCTTTGTGATGGGCAACCGCCCGATTCGCAACCGTTTCGGGATCCTGCAAACCTTCGACGGCCTGGCCTGGATGGCGCAAATCGGCATGTTCCTGGTGCTGGGTTTACTGGTGAACCCGTCCGATCTGCTGCCGATTGCAGTCCCTGCTCTCCTGCTTTCCGCGTGGATGATCTTCTTTGCTCGTCCGCTGTCGATTTTTGCCGGTCTGCTGCCATTCCGCGGTTTTAATCTGCGCGAACGCGTATTTATCAGCTGGGTTGGGCTTCGAGGCGCAGTGCCGATCATCCTGGCGGTGTTCCCCATGATGGCCGGGCTGGATAACGCCCGCCTGTTCTTCAACGTGGCCTTCTTTGTGGTGCTGGTGTCTCTGCTGCTCCAGGGCACGTCGCTGGGCTGGGCCGCCAAAAAAGCCAAAGTCGTCGTGCCGCCAGTAGGCTGGCCCGTTTCGCGCGTGGGTCTGGATATTCATCCTGACAATCCGTGGGAACAGTTTGTCTACCAGCTAAGCGAAGAGAAATGGTGCGTGGGTGCCGCCCTGCGTGACCTGCATATGCCAGAAGAAACGCGTATTGCCGCGCTGTTCCGCAATAACGTACTGCTTCACCCAACGGGCAGCACCCGCCTGCGAGAAGGCGATGTGCTTTGCGTTATTGGCCGGGAACGCGATCTTCCCGCGCTGGGGAAACTGTTTAGCCAGTCGCCGCCGGTGGACTTGGATCAGCGTTTCTTTGGCGACTTTATTCTGGAAGCCAGCGCCCAGTTCTCCGACGTGGCGACCATTTACGGCCTGACGCTGGATGAAGAAGTGGATCCTCAGCAATCGTTAGGTGATTTTGTGCTGGGGATGCTCGGCGGCGCGCCGGTGGTTGGCGACCAGGTGGAGTTTGCCGGAATGATTTGGACGGTGGCCGAGAAAGAGGACAATCTGGTGCGTAAGATTGGTGTCCGGGTGGCTGAGGAAGAAGAGGAGTAGTCTCCCCTCACCCCGGCCCTCTCCCAGAGGGAGAGGGGGAAAACAAATGGCGTTAACATGGCTTATCCCCTCTCCCTTCCCGGAGGGGGGATAAGAAGCATAAACGTTAACTCATCACCACCGGCACTCTCGGCGCTAACGCACACATCAGCTCATAGCCAACCGTACCCGCGGCGCTGGCGACATCGTCAATTTTGACGTTTTTGCCCCACAGCTCAACCGGGCTGCCGATACCCGCCTGCGGGCAAGGCGTCAGGTCTACAGCGATCATATCCATCGACACTTTGCCCACCAGGCGGGTCATGACGCCATCCACCATGACCGGCGTGCCATCCGCCGCAATACGTGGGTAGCCGTCCGCATAGCCACCAGCCACAATCCCGATTCGCTGCTCGCCGCTGGCGGTGTAGCGGCTGCCGTAGCCCACGGTATCGCCAGCCTTCAGGTTCTGAATGCCGATAATTTCGCTGCTCAACGTCATTACCGGCTGAAGGCCGCTGGTGGCGATATCCTGCCATTGCCCGCTCGGAGAGGCGCCATAAAGGATTATCCCCGGGCGAACCCAGTCAAAATGCGCCTCAGGGTGCCACAGCGTAGCCGCCGAGTTTGACAGCGAGCGTGGGGCGTCAATTCCCTCCGCCGCCCGTTCAATGCGCTTCATCGGCTCAGTAATGCCTTCTGGCTGCTCGGCATCGGCAAAATGCGCCATCAGGGTCAGCTCGCCCACATTCGGGATAGAACGGAGTTTTTGCCAGATGCCGTGTACGCGGTCGGGCGTAAACCCGAGACGATTCATCCCGCTATTGATTTTGAGATAAACATCCAGCGGCGCGCTCAGCTTCGCGTTGGCTATCGCCTTCACCTGCCAGTTGCTGTGCAGGCTGGTGGTCAGCCGGTATTTGTCGAACAGCGCCAGCTCATCGGCATGGAAGAACCCTTCCAGCATCAGGATCGGCCCTTTCCAGCCGCGCTCACGCAGCAAAATGGCCTCTTCGAGATTCAGCATGGCAAAACCATCGGTCGTGCCTAACGCCGACCAGATACGGTCGAGACCGTGGCCATATGCGTTGGCCTTAACGACCGACCAGACACGCGAACGCGGGGCGGCTCTGCGCACCACTTCAAGATTATTGCGCAGCGCGCTGAGATCCAGCGTCGCTACCACAGGACGGGACATGACGGCTCCTTTTAGTTATGTGCGCCGTGAAGGTGGCGGGCGCTCAGTGGCGTAAAGCCAGGCGCGTAGCGTGCGATGCCTAAATCCTCGCTTGGGATAGCCGGAGTATGCCCGGAGATCAGGTCGCTCAGCATCTGGCCCGAACCGCATGCCATTGTCCAGCCTAGCGTGCCGTGTCCGGTATTAAGCCAGAGATTCTTGAACGGCGTACGCCCTACAATTGGCGTCCCGTCCGGCGTCATCGGACGCAGCCCGGTCCAGAACGTTGCCTGCTCGACGTGCCCACCGCGCGGATAGAGATCCCTGACGACCATTTCCAGCGTTTCACGGCGTGGCTGCAGCAGTTCAGTGTTAAAACCGACGATTTCTGCCATGCCTCCCACGCGGATGCGGTTGTCAAAGCGAGTAATAGCGATCTTGTAGGTCTCATCCAGAATGGTTGAAACCGGCGCGCCCTGTTCGTCGGCAATAGGAATTGTCAGGGAGTAACCTTTCAAAGGATAGACAGGAATATCGGCGATGCCCTTGAGCAGACCAGTGGAATAGGACCCGAATGCCACGACGTAGGCATCCCCCTTCACCACTTCCTGGCCGCACTGTACGCCGCTGATTTGCTGGTTGTCGTAAAGCAGACGATCAACCGGCGTATTGAAGCGAAACTCAACGCCGGCTTCCGCCGCCATCCGCGCCAGGTTTTGGGTAAACAGCTGGCAGTCACCGGTTTCATCGTTCGGTAAACGCAGGCCGCCGGTCAGCTTGTGGGCTACGTCCGCCAGCGCGGGTTCAACGCGGTTAAGCTGGCTGGCTTCCAGCAGCTCATACGGCACGCCTGCGTCTTTCAAGACGGCGATGTCTTTGGCCGCGCTTTCATACTGCTGCTCGGTGCGAAACAGCTGCAGCGTCCCGCCCTGTCGGCCTTCATACTGGATGCCTGTGGCGTGGCGCAATTCTTTCAGGCAATCACGGCTGTACTCCGCCAGGCGTACCATGCGGCCTTTATTTTCCATGTAATGGCGGGTATCGCAGTTGCGCAGCATCTGCCACATCCACTTCAGCTGGAACTGGGTTCCGTCGAGGCTGATGGCCAGCGGCGCGTGGCGCTGGAACATCCACTTAATGGCTTTTAACGGGACGCCCGGAGCCGCCCACGGAGCAGCATAGCCCGGAGAGATCTGCCCGGCGTTGGCCGCGCTAGTTTCCTGCGCCGGCCCTGATTCGCGATCGATGACAGTGACTTCATGCCCGGCCTGACGTAAATACCAGGCGCTCGCCACGCCGACGACACCACTTCCCAGCACCACAACACGCATATCTGCTCCGCAATTAGCTAAAAGAATAATCTTCTGATTACATATTGATAACTCAGTTGAATATGTTATTCAACATATGGCTTTATTATGGTGACTAAACTCACAAACCTGCCCGCCAGCGCTGGAGCGGGATAATTAGCATCTCCTGTACGGGAAAACATTTTCGTCAAAATAAAATGCTGAGTGACGCGCTAAAAGCCCGCTATTGAGATCAATAAATCGCGAAGAAAAAATTTTACTTGTCGGCGCTATCTTTCAGGAGTTGTCTATTCTTGAGAGTGAGGCTTTCCATCCAGAGAAAGTCGAAAACAATGAGGGCGCGCTGATGGCTAACGTAACTGATTTCGCCACAAAGGATCCCACCCGTCTGAGTGACGGCCCCGACTGGACGTTTGAGCTACTGGACATTTACCTGGCCGAGATTGACCGGGTAGCAAAGCTCTACCGCCTGGACACCTATCCCCACCAGATTGAGGTCATTACCTCCGAGCAGATGATGGACGCGTATTCCAGCGTCGGGATGCCGATTAACTACCCGCACTGGTCTTTTGGCAAAAAATTCATCGAAACCGAGCGCCTGTACAAGCACGGGCAGCAAGG
This sequence comes from Cedecea sp. Ae19-4, assembly GCF_059801165.1. Lineage (NCBI taxonomy): Bacteria > Pseudomonadati > Pseudomonadota > Gammaproteobacteria > Enterobacterales > Enterobacteriaceae > Cedecea > Cedecea sp. Ae19-4. The sequence continues at coordinate 1,874,843 of NZ_JBCHWG010000001.1, forward strand.
GCTGGCGTATGAGATCGTCATCAACTCTAACCCCTGCATTGCCTATTTGATGGAAGAGAACACCATCACCATGCAGGCGTTGGTGATTGCGCATGCCTGTTACGGGCACAACTCTTTCTTTAAAAACAACTACCTGTTCCGCAGCTGGACGGATGCCAGCTCGATAATCGACTACCTGATTTTCGCCAAAAATTACATTACGCAGTGTGAAGAGCGCTACGGGGTTGATGAGGTGGAGCGTCTGCTGGACTCCTGCCACGCGCTGATGAATTACGGCGTGGACCGCTATAAACGCCCGCAGAAGATATCCCTGCAGGAGGAGAAAGCGCGCCAGAAAAGCCGGGAAGAGTATCTGCAAAGCCAGGTGAATACGCTCTGGCGCACGCTACCGCGTAAGGAAGAGGAAAAAGCCGCGGAATCCGCCCACCGCTTCCCTTCGGAGCCGCAGGAGAATCTGCTGTATTTTATGGAGAAGAATGCCCCGCTGCTGGAGCCGTGGCAGCGTGAGATCCTGCGTATTGTGCGCAAGGTGAGCCAGTATTTTTATCCGCAAAAACAGACCCAGGTCATGAACGAGGGCTGGGCCACCTTCTGGCACTACACCATTCTCAATCATCTGTATGACGAGGGCAAAGTCAGTGACCGCTTTATGCTGGAGTTTTTGCACAGCCATACCAATGTGGTGTTCCAGCCGCCCTATAACAGCCCGTGGTACAACGGCATTAACCCCTACGCGCTGGGGTTCGCCATGTTCCAGGATATCAAACGTATTTGCCAGTCGCCGACCGAAGAAGACCGCTACTGGTTCCCGGATATTGCCGGCAAAGACTGGCTGGAAACGCTGCATTTCGCCATGCGTGACTTCAAGGACGAAAGCTTTATCAGCCAGTTCCTGTCGCCTAAGCTGATGCGCGACTTCCGCCTGTTCACCGTGCTGGACGATGACCGCAATAATTACCTGGAAATTTCGGCCATCCACAATGAAGAGGGATACAGGGAAATACGTTCCCAGCTGTCGGCCCAGTACAACCTGAGCAACCTCGAGCCGAATATTCAGGTTTGGGATGTAGATTTGCGTGGGGATCGTTCGCTAACGCTGCGCTACATCCCGCACAACCGCGCCCCACTGGATAAAGGGCGCAGAGAAGTGCTCAAGCATGTGCATCGCCTGTGGGGCTTTGATGTCGTGCTGGAGCAGCAAAATGCGGATGGTAGCGTGGAACTGCTGGAGCGCTGCCCGCAGCGAAACCCGCTGTAAGAGTGAAAAAAAACGCTTCCCGAGGGAAGCGTTTAAAGTTGCTGACAAAGAGGGAAAAAGCGTGATTTTTCCCTCTTTGTGGTTATTAGCCGAAAATCAATGAATTGATTTTCCTGTTTTTTTAACGAGCCCTCTGTTATTTCTTATATCACCAGAGGTTTGTCAACAGTCTGTAGCGCTTCCCGCGGGAAGCGTTTTTTATGCTGGCCTAGCGACTGTGCATCGCCAAATCGCCAGGCAGGTTTTTCTGCATACGGTGCCAAATCTCGCCGCTCTCGCGACCGTAGTTACGCACGGTATCAAAGACCTGCTCGTGTAGCCCCTGCTGGCAGATTTCTGCCAGGCGGTGGTAAAAGCCCAGCGCCAGGCTACGGGCTTCAGGATTGGAGAAGTAGTGACGCCCGATGCGGGTGTACAGCCCTTTCATCCCGTTCAGGATCAGCCCATAAATTGGGTTACCTGATGCAAACGCCAGGCCGCGGAAAATGTTGTAATCCAGCTCGGCAAACGCGTCCGCGTGGTCTTCAACTTTGCTAGCCGTGGCCAGCACTTCCTGCGCTTTATCTGGATACTGACGAATCGCCGTACGAATAAATATCGTGGAAATATTGGTTCGCACCGAAAGCAGATTATCAATCAGCTGCGGCACGCTGTCGTGATCGAGACGAGCCAGCGTTTCCAGAATGTTTAAGCCCGAGGTTTCCCAGAAATTGTTCACCCGCGTTGGCTTCCCGTGCTGAATTGTCAGCCAGCCGTCGCGTGCAAGACGCTGAAGCACTTCACGTAAAGTGGTACGGGTAACGCCAATCAGTTCTGAAAGTTCACGCTCTGCCGGCAGAATAGAACCCGGCGGAAAACGGCTGTTCCAGATACTTTCTATAATATACTCTTCCGCGAAACCCGCTGGGCTCTGCGCCTTAATGACCATAGTAAGATTTCCATTACTCAGGTTTTGCAAATTGGACTCATCATACCAGATGCCATGCGCGCCAGATAGCGGGGGCGACGCGCAAATGCGGGATCGGCGTTGAATTTTGACGATAAACGCCTTAACTCAGGATTTCCTTCGGCTTGATCGCGTGCGCCATAAACGAGTACCCTGAAGCGTTATCTTTTTAGACATCAACATAATACAACGGATAATGGTAACTATACGATGGAAATGTCCTTTGGGCGGGCGTTGTACCGCAATTTTCTGGGTCAATCATCTGACTGGTACAAACTGACGCTGCTTCTCTTTTTAGTGCTTAATCCGCTAGTCTTTTGGTTTGTCAGCCCGTTTATCGCGGGATGGATGCTGGTGGTGGAGTTTATTTTTGCCCTGGCGATGGCGCTGAAATGCTACCCGCTGCTGCCGGGTGGCCTGCTGGCCATTGAGGCCGCGCTGGTCGGTATGACCAGCCCCGATCACGTTCGTGCTGAAATTGCTTCAAACCTCGAAGTGCTGCTGCTGCTGATGTTTATGGTGGCCGGGATTTATTTCATGAAGCAGCTCCTGTTGCTGCTCTTCACCCGCCTGCTGTTGGGGATCCGGTCTAAAGTTGCGCTGTCGCTGGCCTTTTGCGTCGCCGCCGCGTTTCTTTCCGCCTTCCTTGATGCCTTGACGGTCGTGGCCGTTGTCATTAGCGTCGCCGTGGGCTTCTACAGCATCTATCACCGCGTAGCATCTGAAGCACAGGATGACAGCAACGTTCAGGACGACAGCCAAATTCGGAGCGACAGCCGCGAAGTGCTTGAGCAATTCCGCGCTTTCCTGCGCAGCCTGATGATGCACGCTGGCGTCGGTACCGCGCTGGGCGGCGTAATGACCATGGTTGGCGAGCCGCAAAACCTGATCATTGCTAAAAACGCTGGCTGGCACTTCGGCGATTTCTTCCTGCGCATGATGCCGGTGACCGTGCCTGTGCTGATTTGTGGCCTGCTCACCTGCATCCTGCTGGAGCGTTTTAAAGTGTTCGGCTACGGACAAACGCTGCCGGAAAAAGTGCGTGGGATCCTGTATGACTTTGATGCTCAGAGCACCAGGAAGCGAACAAAGCAGGACAAGATGAAGCTGCTGATCCAGGCGCTGATTGGCGTCTGGCTGATTATCGCTCTGGCCTTCCATCTGGCAGAAGTCGGCCTGATTGGCCTGTCGGTGATTATTCTGGCGACATCGCTGTGCGGGGTTACCGACGAGCATGCTATCGGCAAAGCCTTTACCGAAGCGCTGCCGTTTACCGCCCTGTTGACCGTTTTCTTCACTATCGTGGCGGTTATCATCGACCAGCATCTGTTCAGCCCGATAATTCAGTACGTGCTCGATGCCTCTCCGCACGCCCAGCTGTCGCTGTTTTATATCTTTAACGGCCTGCTATCCTCGATTTCCGACAACGTCTTTGTCGGCACCGTTTATATCAACGAGGCGAAAACTGCGCTGCAGAATGGTGCCATCAATATGCAGCAGTTCGAACTGCTGGCGGTGGCTATCAATACCGGCACAAACCTGCCCTCGGTGGCAACGCCAAACGGCCAGGCGGCGTTCCTGTTCCTGCTGACATCCGCGCTGGCGCCGCTGATTCGCCTCTCTTACGGCCGCATGGTTGTGATGGCGCTGCCCTACACGCTGGTTCTGACCCTTGTGGGCCTGCTATGTGTGGAATATACCCTGACGCCTGCTACACAATGGATGCTGGACAGTGGCTGGCTAATGACGCCTGATACGCTGCTTGCACCGCACTAAGGCAATTTGACGGGAAGTCCGCTTCCCGTTACAAATTTTTTCCTTATAAACATCCGATTACTGCGTTATTTTCATCTGCGCTACTGGCGCAAAAAGGGAATTGGTTTACACTGCCGATTCTACGCATGCTGCAGGGAAACTGATTATGTTGCGATATTTAAACCAATGCTCTCTTGGACGCACCGCCTGGCTGCTTTTAGCCTTTACGGCATTTGCGCTTGAGATGGTGGCATTGTGGTTCCAGCACGTTATGGGGCTGAAACCTTGTGTGATGTGTATTTATGAACGTTGCGCGCTGTTTGGCGTGATGGGGGCAGGCATCGTGGGCGCGATAGCGCCTAAAAGCCCGCTTCGCTATGGCGCCCTGGCCATCTGGCTCTACAGCGCAGGGAAAGGCGTTCAGCTGGCATGGGAGCACACCATGCTGCAGCTTCACCCGTCCCCATTTGTGACCTGTGATTTCTTCGCTCGCTTCCCAAGCTGGCTGCCGCTGGATAAATGGCTGCCGCAGGTCTTTGTTGCCAACGGTGACTGCTCCGTTCGTCAGTGGGAATTCCTGTCGCTGGATATGGTGCAGTGGCTGCTCGGGATCTTCGCCGTGTTCCTGGTAATCGCGGTTCTGGTGCTGATTGCCCAGTTCTTCAAACCTAAGCGTCGCGATCTGTTTGGCCGCTAAGTTAATAAACACGTTAGACAAATAACCCACCTTTCGGTGGGTTATTTTTTTCAGGAATGATCGCGCCGGTACAAAGCCCATTCATCAATTCTTTCCCCGCCTGGCAGCAGGCAGTCACTTCTTTCGCCCTCAGGCGTTTTCACCATCACAGATTTCCCGCCTTTGGCCTGGCAGTAAACCGAAGCCGGGTTCGCCATGCCTATGCTGTGCGGAGGCTTCGGTGCCTCACGCTCTGCCGTCGCACAGCCGCTGAGCAACAATAGGCTCATGATGGTTGTTAGTTTTTTCATTTTTCCTCCTTTGAGGACGGAATCTTAACAGCGCGGCTGGAAAGAAGCCAAAGACTGTTGCCCCAGCGGGCTAAAACCGGAGAAGGTCGCATTTAATGGACGATGAGCGGACGCCTGCATTGCGGATTTGCAAAAGATACAGACTGCGCCATGGGGATTTGATTCTCGGACATCGTAGGGGGAGGTGCGATACTGCGATCCGCCACATGACGGACACTGGAATGTTAAATTCAGGATAAAAACTCTCTTATTTTGGTTATTGAAAGTCTATCCTATCACAAGATTGGTTATATAAAGGATCTATTTTCATTCCCGACCAGCATCGAAATGCGCTAGTCAGCCCACTCGGGCTTGTTGAGGATATGATCCTGCCAGTCGCGAACCTCTGACTCTTTCACCGCGATATGACGCACGGAAATGCGCTCACCGTGCATGGCGGCTTTTGAGCCAGTGATTAGCGGGTGCCATTCCGGCAGCGGTTTGCCTTCGGCCAGCAGGCGGTAAGCGCAGGTGTGCGGCAGCCACTCAAAAGTCGGCAAATTGTCGCGAGTGAGTTTGATGCAGTCCGGCTCGTATTCGAAGCGACGGGCGTAGTTCCTGCACTGACAGGTTTTAATATTGAGCTGCTTACAGGCGACGTTGGTAAAATAAATCTCGTCGGTGTCTTCGTCCATCAGCTTATGCAGGCAGCACTGGCCGCAGCCGTCGCACAGGGATTCCCACTCGGCGTCGCTCATTTCGTCGAGAGTTTTACTTTGCCAAAAAGGAGTGGGTGTCATAGCGGTTCCTGCATTTAAAAATTAAGCTGCACCTTATAAACAGTCTGACACCCGGATGCAAGTTTTGCCGCCCTGAAGCGGCAAATTGTTTATAAAACGCGCGTCGTCAGGCTGTGACCTGCAAAGCTCACTTCCAGCTCATCGCCGCTAAGCAGCGGGCCTACGCCTTCCGGTGTACCGGTCAGGATCACATCCCCCGCACGCAGGGTGAAGAACTTGCTCATATAGGCAATCAGCGGCACGATCTTGTGGATCATGTCTTCGGTATTGCCCTGCTGGCGAATTTCACCGTTGACCTTCAGCTCCAGCGGGGTATTTTGCGGATCGTGAGTGAACTGTGCCGCAGGGATAAACCCGGAGATTGGGCAAGAGTTATCGAAGCCCTTGGCTTTTTCCCACGGCTGGCCTGCTTTTTTCAGTTTGGCCTGCAGATCGCGCAGCGTAAGGTCCAGCGCAACACCATAGCCGGCGATGGCTTTTTGCACGTGCTCTTCACTTGCCTGCTTAAGGGTTGAGCCGATCAGAATGGCCAGCTCTACCTCATGATGCACGGAGCCGAATTCCTGTGGTAACGCCAGCGGCTGGCGAATATCGCACAGGGCACTTTCAGGCTTAATAAACACCACCGGCTCGTCCGGCGTCGCACTGCCCATCTCTTTAATATGTTTGGCATAGTTGCTGCCAACACAGACTACTTTGTTTACCGGAAAATCAAGCAGCGCACCCTGCCAGTTATGATGTTGATACATGCCTTTCCTCTGTGTCGTGTGTGTTAACTGCCTTTGATACTAGATAAAAAAATGCCTGCTGAATACCGGGGAAGTGTTTCTAAGCGTGCCTTATTTATCTGCGATGGCATCCGCCATTTTGCCGATGCTAATGGCAAAGTAGTAAGAACGGTTCCAGTGCATCAGGGTGCGGAAGTTGTTATAGACCAGGAACGAACGATCCAAACCATCGTCTGGCTTCACCAGCCAGGCTTTCTTTGACGACGCTTGAAGATGGGAGCCTTTTGGCAGCGTCACGCCTAGTTTTTTCCACTGGGCCACGGACTTGCCCTGCCCCTGGCTTGTGCCCAGCAGCGAAGTATTAAAGCCCGTGGGCAGTTTCACTTCATAGCCCCACGCCCCACCACGCTGCCAGCCCTCTACCGCCAGGTAGTTTGCCGTGGAAGCGAAAACGTCTCGGGTGTTATTCCAGATATCAATTTTGCCGTCGCCATCGCCGTCTTTGCCGTAGCGCAGCAGCGAACTCGGCATAAACTGGTTCTGCCCCATCGCCCCGGCCCATGAGCCTTTCATCTGCGTCGCGCTGACATCACCTCGCTGGATGATTTTCAGCGCCGCCATCAGCTCGTTGGTGAAAAAGGCTTCACGACGGCCCTCAAATGCGAGCGTCGCTAAAGCAGAAATGACATCTTCTTTGCCCTGCAGCTTGCCGAAGTTACTTTCCATTGCCCACAGCGCGACGATGTAGCGACTCTGCACGCCACTTTTGGCGCTGACTTTTTCCAGCTCTGCCCGGTGCTGGCGGGCCAGGCTACGCGCCTGTTTGATTTTGGCGGGAGTAATAACGCGGTTTAAATAGTCATCCAGCGTTATTTTCTTTTCCAGCTGATTGCGATCGGATTGAATGACCCGATCGACAAAATGAATATTGGCAAAGGCTTTTGCCAGCGTCGCATTGCTGATGCCCTTTGCTCTGGCTTGTTGTTTTAATTTTTCGACATAAGCCGGAAATTCAGCGGGATTTCGCCCTTGCTCAGCGAGCGTGGCAGTTTGACGCGGGCTAGTTTGAGGAACTGAGGCGGCTGTGGGAGTCGCCTCAGCAGCGGGAAGATAACCGGCCCCGCTGGAAAGAATTAAGGCGCTGAAGGTATAACGCAAAACTGCATTTTTCATCATCATTTCTTCAATAATGTGTTTCACACATTCTCCGTGTGAAAGCATGGAAAAGATTTACCTTCAGTCCGAAATTTATTTTTTAGGACTCTTTTCCAGGTGCATAGTCAGCAAACTTTCTACCGGAGGTGGGATCTGTAAATAATAGCCCTCAGTTTCCAGCGCCTGTTTCACTTTATCCAAATCGGCATTGGCCAGTTTTTTACTGCCGTCCAGCGGCAACAGCATCGACAGGACCGGTTTGCCAAAGCCTTTCATCAGCTCTTCCGGCACTCGGGAGAAATCGTCTTTTTTTTCGACATAAAGATATGTCTGGTCACGTTTAGTACTTCGGTAGATCACACAAAACATTTTTTTTACTCTATTTTCGCCAGCGAGTGGCTTGCCTGAATATAAGCTGGACTATAACATGCCTGGTGTACTTCGGAATATCGTCCCACAATAGTGGGGATTGAAACTGAATTGAGTAAGGCCAGGATGTCAAACACGCCAATCGAGTTAAAGGGCAGCAGTTTTACCTTATCTGTGGTTCATTTGCATGATGCACAACCTGAGGTTATTCGCCAGGCTCTGGAAGATAAAATCGCCCAGGCTCCCGCATTCTTAAAGAATGCCCCGGTGGTCGTTAACGTCGCCAGTCTCGATGGTTCCGTCAACTGGAAGAAAGTACAACAGGCCGTTACCGCAACCGGCCTGCGCGTGGTGGGTATCAGCGGCTGTAAAGATGAAGCTTTAAAGGCTGAAATTGAGCGTGCTGGCCTGCCCTTGCTGACCGAAGGGAAAGAAAAGGCCGCAAGAACGCCAAAAGCCGCACCTGCTGAGCCCGTGGTGGTCACCGCGCCGGATGTTACACCGATCACAAAAACGCGTTTAATTGATACTCCGGTCCGTTCCGGGCAGCGCATTTATGCGCCAAACTGTGACTTGATTGTGACCAATCACGTCAGCGCCGGTGCAGAACTGATAGCAGATGGTAATATTCATATTTACGGCATGATGCGTGGCCGTGCGCTGGCTGGTGCAAGCGGCGATCGTGATGCACAAATATTTTGTACTAACCTGGTAGCAGAGCTTGTCTCTATTGCGGGCGAGTACTGGCTGAGCGAGCAGATCCCAGCCGATTATTATGGAAAAGCGGCTCGCCTGAATCTGGCGAGTGGTGCGCTCTCCGTTCAATCTTTGAATTAAGCCCTTTTAACAAGGAAATCCTTTATGGCACGCATTATTGTTGTTACATCGGGTAAAGGGGGCGTCGGTAAGACCACGTCCAGCGCGGCCATCGCTACGGGGCTGGCCCAAAAGGGAAGAAAAACCGTCGTTATTGATTTCGACATTGGTCTGCGTAACCTTGACCTGATCATGGGCTGCGAACGCCGCGTTGTGTACGATTTCGTTAACGTGATTCAGGGCGATGCCACGCTGAATCAGGCGCTTATCCGCGATAAACGCACTGAACAGCTCTATATCCTGCCTGCTTCACAAACCCGCGATAAAGACGCTCTGACCCGCGAAGGCGTGGCCAAGGTGCTGGAAGACCTGAAAAACATGGACTTCGAGTTTATCGTTTGTGACTCCCCGGCAGGTATCGAAACCGGCGCGCTGATGGCGCTGTACTTCGCGGATGAAGCGGTCATTACCACCAACCCGGAAGTCTCCTCGGTGCGTGACTCAGACCGAATCCTCGGCATTCTGTCGTCCAAATCCCGCCGCGCTGAAAACGGTGAAGAGCCGATTAAAGAGCATTTATTGCTGACCCGCTACAACCCAGGTCGCGTCAATAAAGGCGATATGCTGAGCATGGAAGATGTGCTCGAAATTCTGCGCATTCCGCTGGTTGGCGTTATCCCTGAAGACCAGTCAGTGCTGCGTGCGTCCAACCAGGGCGAGCCGGTGATTCTTGACGGTGAATCGGATGCAGGCAAAGCCTACGCCGATACCGTGGAACGCCTGCTCGGCGAAGAACGCCCTTTCCGCTTCATTGAAGAAGAGAAGAAGGGTTTCCTGAAACGCCTGTTCGGAGGATAAGTTATGGCATTACTCGACTTTTTTCTGTCACGAAAAAAGAACACCGCCAACATCGCGAAAGAGCGTTTACAGATCATCGTAGCTGAGCGTCGCCGTAGCGATGCGGAACCGCATTACCTGCCGCAGCTGCGCAAGGACATTCTCGACGTGATTTGCAAATACGTGCAAATTGACCCGGAAATGGTCAGCGTCCAGCTCGAGCAGCGGGATGGAGATATTTCGATTCTGGAGCTGAACGTGACGCTCCCGGAAGCGGAAGAAGCCAGTAAGTCGGCATGAATAAAAAACCCCCTGCATTTGTCAGGGGGTTTTATTTTTACGCAGTCACTTAACGTTTATTAAGCTCATTCTTGTTGCAGCTTGCCAATATATTCAAACCTGAGAACAATACTGTAATTATTCCCAGGTCATATAAATAATCAGTATTCCGCCAGCAATTTCGTTAATGCTTCTGCCATTAATTCTGCCCGCCAGCCGCTAATTAATTCCGGTGCCACGCTTTGCGGTTTCAATTTCCAGTGCCAGTTTAACAGCTGATTGATTTGGCGGCGGGAGGCCAGTAATTCGGCGCTCAGCCCTTTAGCCTCGCTCACTTCCTGCACCAGGGCTTTAATGGCCTTAAACACTTTGCGGTAGCCCGGCATATCCACCAGATTTTGCAGCGGCTGCGGCAGCTCGCTCTCCGGCAGCGCCTGCGCCTCGGCCACCAGGGCGATAAGCGTTTTGCCGTGGAAGCGAATTTCGCTGCCGCTCAGGCCAAGCGAGTCCAGTTCGCCCAACGAGCCAGGCATGTATCTCGCTACCTGCCACAGGTTTTCTTCGCGGACGACAAAGTTCACCGCCATGTCGCGCTCGCGGGCTTTACGCAAGCGCCAGGCCGCCAGCTTCTTGAGGCAGGCCAGCTGTCGGGTACGCAGCTGCCAGGCATTGCCTATTTCGCGCCAGGCTTCTTCCGGATCGAGCTGATCGCGACGACGGGAGCACATCAGATGGCACTCATCGAGAGCCGCGCCTATCCAGCCCGCCGCTTCCGTTTCGGCCATCAGTTTCTCAGCGATAGGCAGCAAATAAAGCACATCTGCCGCGGCGTATTCACACTGCCTCTCCGTGAGCGGACGCGCCAGCCAGTCGGTGCGGGATTCACTTTTATCCAGCGCAATGCCGGTGTAAGACTCAACGATAGTGGCAAAGCCGCAGGACAGCGGGCGGCCAGTAAAGGACGCCAGAATTTGCGTATCAATAAACGGATCAGGCAGCATGCCAAAGGCATTCAGGAAGACTTCGAGATCTTCGCTGCCCGCATGCAGATACTTGATGGTGTCAGGATCCTGCAACAACGCCTTGAACGGCGACCAGTCGCCGATGGCTAAAGGATCGATCAGCGAAACCTGCTGGCCGTCATAAAGCTGGATCAGCCCCAGCTGCGGGTAATAGGTTCTGGTGCGAACAAATTCGGTGTCCAGCGCCAGCGCGGGGAACTGACGAGCGGCCTGGCATACGGCGGCCAGCCCTTCATCGGTAGTAATCATCTGGTAAGTCAAATTCAGTTCTCTTAGGTTGCGCCCATAAAAAATGCCGGCGAACCGGCATCAGGACGAGTGACTTGGAGCTCAGGCGTTATTGTTGCCTGTCTTGCCCGCTTCGTCACGCAGTTCTCGTCGTAAAATTTTCCCGACGTTCGATTTTGGCAGTTCCGTGCGGAATTCAATCAGTTTAGGCACTTTATAGCCGGTTAACTGGCGACGACAGAAGGCGATCAGCGCCTCTTCCGTCAGGGCAGGATCTTTTTTCACCACAAAGATTTTCACCTGCTCACCGCTCACCCCGGCAGGAACACCCACCGCCGCGACTTCAAGCACGCCTTCGTTCTGCATGACCACATCTTCAATTTCGTTCGGATAAACGTTGAAGCCGGAAACGAGGATCATGTCTTTTTTGCGGTCAACGATGTTCATGAAGCCTTCTTCGTTCATTACCGCAATATCCCCGGTGCGCAGCCAGCCGTCTTTAAGGATTTCATCCGTTTCTTTCGGTCGCTGCCAGTAGCCCAGCATTACCTGCGGGCCTTTAACGCACAGTTCGCCTGGCTCACCGGGCGGTACTTCATTGCCCTGATCGTCTATCAGCTTCACGTCGGTGGACGGCACCGGCAGGCCAATAGATCCGCTGTGATAATCCATATCATGCGGGTTCGCGCTGACCAGCGGTGCGCATTCCGTCAGGCCATAGCCTTCAAGCAGGAAGCGGCCCGTGAGTTTTTCCCAACGTTCGGCAACAGCGTGCTGGACGGGCATACCGCCGCCCGCAGCGAGGTGAAGGCTTGAAAAATCAAGCTGCTGGAACTCTTTGTTATTCAGTAACGCGTTAAACAACGTATTCACGGCGGTCATGGCAGTGAAAGGATATTTTGCCAGCTCTTTTACCAGTCCCGGAATGTCGCGTGGGTTGGTAATCAACAGGTTCTGCCCCCCCATGTCGATAAACAGCAGGCAGTTAATGGTCAGAGCAAAAATGTGGTACAGCGGCAGCGGAGTCACCACCAGCTCTTTACCTTCGTGCAGTAGCGGGCTGTATGCCGCCCTGACTTGCTCGAGGTTGGCCAGCATATTACGGTGCGTCAGCATGGCGCCTTTAGCTACGCCGGTTGTGCCGCCGGTGTACTGCAGGAAGGCTAAATCGCCATTGATAATTTCAGGTTTGATGTACTGCATGCGGTAACCGCTTTGCAGCGCCCGACGGAAAGAGATGGCGTGCGGCAGATGGTATTTCGGCACCAGACGCTTGATGTACTTCACCACGAAGTTAACCAGCGTCCCCTTCGGCCCGGAGATCTGGTCCCCCAGGCGAGTCAGGATGACGTGTTTCACCTGGGTTTTTTCGACCACTTTCTCCAGCGTGTGGGCAAAGTTTGACACGATCACAATCGCGCTGGCCCCGCTGTCATTCAGCTGGTGCTCCAGCTCTCGCGGGGTATAGAGCGGGTTAACGTTAACCACCACCATACCGGCGCGCAGAATGCCGAACAGCGCGACAGGATACTGCAGCAGGTTTGGCATCATCAGCGCCACGCGGTCGCCTTTTTTCAGGCCCAGCCCCTGCTGAAGGTACGCGGCAAATGCCCGGCTGCGCTCTTCCAGTTTGCGGAAGGTCATCACCTCCCCCATGTTGATAAAAGCGGGTTTGTCAGCGTAGCGAGTGACAGCCTGCTCAAACATATCAACCAGGGATTGATAGCGGTCGGGATTTATTTCAGCCGCAACGTCGGCCGGGTAGCGGTTAAGCCAAACCTTATTCAAGGATCCACCTCTGAAATTATTATTTGTCGTCATCACAACCCCAGGGAATACATTTCGTTAACATAATATTAACTCAGCGTACCAGTTTATTAATTAGCCTGATTAAAGGTTGCGAAGCACATCACTAAATTTTTTCATCCGTCCTGGATAAAAACAAACAGCGGCCAGGCCGCTGTTTGAAAACATTTTAAAAACAACAGATTATTCGGTTACAACGGTTTGCACCTGTGCAGGTCCCGGATTGTACCAGCCGCCGCCCCACATGTCGTAATGGTGGCGATACGGGTAAGGCCCGCCCCAGAACCACGGATCGATCGGCTGCGGCGGCATGACGACCTGCTGGACTACGTTCCAGCGCTTGTATCCCGTCGCCTGCATGGTCATGAATTTATAGGGTGTCTGGCCAATCTTACCTTCTACCGTGCCGGTAATTGGCCCGACGACGGTCACCAACTGATTGCGGAAATCTACCGGATCAAGGAAGCCATTGACGTCGGCATAAATGCGCCCTTGCGAAGGCTCATTCAATGCCGGACGGGCACCTTCATCGAGGCTGACGGTGGCAATCTCCAGGCGAGTTTTGCCCTTCAGGTTGTCCACGTTCACCACTCGCCCGCCAAAGCGCGCTTCCTGCCCGACATAGAGCTGGGGCGCACTCATCACCGCCGTCAGATCCTGCTGTGGGGTCGCGGAAGTCCCTTTAATTGCATCCGGCACGCTCACGCAGCCGCTCAGGACCAGCGCCGCAGCGGCGGCCAGCAGCCAGCTGCATTTTTTGACATTACAAACAGCCATACCTCATCTCCTTAACCTGCCCGCCGTTTAGCGGGGTCGGTCTTACTCTCTGCCAGGTAGCTTTTTCCAGGTGACTTCGTTACGCAGGTAGACAGGCTCCGCATGCTCGACGGCGACGGTTTTGCCGGCGCTAAACGCCTGCTGCGCCAGAGGAAGCATATCTTCAGCTTCAGGCAGCGTAGTTTCACCGTCCTGCAACAAAAGTCCGCTATCCTTCGCCATATCAGGCCAGGCCTGCCAGCCTGTTCCGACTGTAGCCCAGGTGCCGCTCAGATGCTTCAACCGCCCGGCAACGTCTTCAGGCTTAAGGACGGCTTCGCTTGCTTCACCGTGCCACACACCCTGCTCGTCACGCTCATATTCAGCCCAATAAACTTCGCCCATGCGGGCATCTATTGCGGCGAGTACGCGGGTGGCGCCCGTTCTGCGCCATGCGCCCTGAGCCATTGTCGCCAGCGTTGAAACGCCAATCATCGGCAGCTCAGCACCCAGCGCCAGCCCCTGCGCAATCCCAATCCCAATGCGCACACCGGTGAAACTGCCCGGCCCACGCCCGTAGGCAAGTGCGTTCACCTCAGACAAAGTAATCCCGCCCTGGTTCAGGATCTCTTTGACCAGCGGTAAAATTCTTTGCGTGTGCTCACGCGGGCAGAGTTCGAAATGGGCGTAGGACGCCGCGTCGTTTTGCAGGGCAACAGAACAGGCTTCTGTTGCGGTATCGATGGCTAAAATTCGCATGGGCTTGCCAACCTCTGGCGGAGATAAGGTCAAAAAACGGCGCGCATCATACCATAGCCTGGCACAAATTACTGCGCACCAGAGGCATTGAGGAACTCAACTGCCCGATTTATATCCCGGGTACGCGGCGTGGGCGGCAGGCTGTTAAGGAAAACAGCGCCATATGGACGCATGACCAGGCGGTTATCGCAGATAACCAGGACCCCACGGTCTTCTACATCGCGGATGAGGCGACCGACACCCTGCTTAAGGGTGATCACCGCGTCAGGCAGTTGGACATCGTCAAATGGATCGCCCCCGCGAATGCGGCAATCTTCCATGCGAGCCTTGAGCAGCGGATCGTCCGGCGAGGTAAAGGGAAGTTTGTCGATGATAACCAGGGAGAGCGCGTCGCCGCGCACGTCTACGCCTTCCCAGAAGCTGCTGGTCGCCACCAGCAGGGCGTTACCGGCCTCAACAAACTGCTGCAGCAGTTGGCCTTTGCTTGTTTCCCCCTGCAGCAGCACGGGCAACGTCATGGTGGCCCGGAACTGTTCCGCCAGGTCGCGCATCATGGCGTGGGAGGTACAGAGCATAAAGCAGCGCCCGTTGTTCGCCTCAATGAGCGGGCGCAACAGGTTAGCCAGGTGACGGCCAGCATGGGGCTGATTGGGCGTCGGCAGCCCTCTCGGCACGCACAGCAGCGCCTGTTTAGCGTAATCAAACGGGCTGGCAAGCAGCAGTGTTTCTGCTTCGTCAATACCCAGCCGCTCGGTGAAATGGCTCATATTGTCATTCACCGCAAGCGTGGCCGAGGTAAAGACCCAGCAGCCCGCTTTTTCACGAATGACTTCCTTAAACTTGTCGGCCACGGACAGGGGCGTCAGGGCCAGCGTGAAGTGGCGGGCGTTGCATTCATACCAGTAGCTGTAGCCCGGCTGATTAATCTCTTTCAGCCGTTTAATTCGCCCACGGTAAATTACCGCGCGTTCAAATGCGGCATCCAGCAGCGCCGAGCGGCCAAGAGAAAGCTTTGCCACGTCATAACACAGCTCCAGGGCATCATCGAGCAGCAGCAGCGAACGCTGGATATTCGCGTCCGCAAGCAGCTCCCGCAGGTTCCCCCGGTAGCCCGGGTCGCCTATTTGCAGGCGGAAGTCCTGCGTGCGCTGGGCAAGGCTGTCGGCGCTTTTTTGCAGCTGCTGCGCGTCACGGACTTCCGTGCGGTAGGCAATGGAAATGTCTTTGGCGAGGTCGAGCAACTGCCGGCTGGAGATAGACTGGCCAAAATACTGGCTGGCGATATCCGGGATCTGGTGGGCTTCATCGAAAATTGTCACCTGAGCCTCGGGAATAAGCTCCGCGAAGCCGCTCTCCTTCACTACCATATCGGCCAGGTACAAGTGATGGTTCACCACCACCACGTCGGCATCCATCGCCTTTTTACGCGCCTTGACCACAAAGCAGTCCTGATACTGCGGACAATCCTGCCCCAGACAGTTATCGTTGGTGCTGGTGACCATCGGCCAGACGGTGGAATCTTCGGCGACGGACCCACAGGTGCTGATATCGCCATCCACGGTTTCGCTGGCCCAGCCGCGCAAATGCATCACGTCGCTTAACGCCTGCACGGGCAAATCACCGCCCGCCAGCGACTGCTGCTCCAGCCTTTCCAGGCAAAGATAGTTAGAGCGCCCTTTCAGCAACGCCACGCGGCCGGTAAATTTCAGCGCACGGGATATCGTCGGCAGATCGCGAGAAAACAGCTGATCCTGCAGCGCTTTTGAGCCGGTAGAAATAATGACTTTTTTGCCAGAACGCAGCGCGGGGGCAAGATAAGCGTATGTTTTCCCTGTACCGGTACCGGCCTCTACCACCAGCTCGCCGCCGGCTTGAATCGCCCGGGTTACGGCCTCCGCCATTTCACGCTGAGCTTCACGCGGCTTGAAGCCCGGAATGACCTTAGCCAGTTGGCCGTCTGCTGCAAAATCGTCCGTCACGTTACCCCCTGGTTAAATTGCCAGTGATTATGTCAGCCCCGGCGAGGTTTATCCAGCCAGGCGGTGGCACCGGGCGGCGGATTGTGGCAGTCTGTGCCGCACATATCGTTTGTTGTTAAGGAGTTGCCATGAGTATTGCGCGTATTAAACCTGAAGCCCGCTGGTCTGATGCGGTTATCCATAACCAGACCGTGTACTACACCGGCGTCCCGGAAAACCTGGATGCTGACGCCTACCAGCAGACGGCAAATACCCTGCAGCAAATCGACACCCTGCTGGCCGAACTCGGCAGCGACAAGACCCGCATTCTGGATGCAACGATTTTCCTGCCGGATGGCGAAGATTTTGCGGCGATGAATAAAGCGTGGGATGAGTGGGTCGTGGCGGGTAAAGCGCCGGTACGCTGCACCGTACAGGCTAAGTTGATGAACCCGCGCTACAAAGTGGAAATCAAAATCATCGCGGCGGTGTAACGCTAAGTCGCTAAGGCCCGGCTAGTTCTGCGGGTCTTCTTCTTCACCGTCTTCATCTTCAAAGCGTACGGCGACGTTACCCCCGGTATGCGAGGCACGAATCTCACTGGCTACGAGGGCGATGGCTTCGCCGCTGCTCATGCCGTCGGCCATCAGTTCGTGAATACGTTCGACGGCCTGCTGCTGCTGCTCGTGGCTAAGCGCCGGTAATCCTGAAATCATGTTTAAGTCCTGTTACAGTGCTGAAGTCGCTATTTTACTCTGCTCCTGACGATGCTACCAAGATGAATGTTACAACCTCCCCCGTTTTTCGCGAACTCAGCTGGCAGGCCGATGCCGTTCAGCACTATTTCCGCTCGGTTTCCACTCAGCCCTGGGCCATGCTGCTTCACTCTGGCTTTGCCGATCATCCGCATAACCGTTTTGATATTATGGTTGCCAGCCCGCTTGCAACACTGGTCACACGCGGCCAGGAAACCGTGATTGAACGCCACGGGCTTTCATCACAACACAACGAATGCCCGCTTGAACTGTTACAGCAAACGCTGGACAGCTGTGGCCTTGCCACCACGCCCACTAGCGATATTCCGTTCTGCGGCGGCGCGCTGGGGCTATTTAGCTACGATCTGGGCCGCCGCTTTGAGAAAATCCCCGCGACGGCAGAACAGGATTTAACCACGCCGGACATGGCCGTCGGCATTTATGACTGGGCGCTGATTGCAGACCATCATCTGCAGCGTCTGACGCTGGTTTGCAGGGGAGACATTGAAGCTCGTCTGGCCTGGCTGAATGCACTCTCGCCCCGGCAAAATGTTCAGCCTTTCCGGCTGACCAGCCAGTGGCAGTCCAATATGTCCCGCGATACGTACGGCGAGAAGTTCCGCCAGATCCAGGCTTATCTCAGTAGCGGAGACTGCTACCAGGTTAACCTGGCTCAGCGGTTCCACGCCCGCTATGAAGGGGATGAATGGCAGGCTTTCGAAACGCTGAATCAGGCGAACCGCGCGCCGTTCAGCGCTTTTCTGCGGCTGCCGGACAGCTGTATTCTTAGCCTTTCCCCGGAGCGGTTTGTTCTGCTCGAAGACAAGCAGATTCAAACCCGCCCGATTAAAGGCACGCTGCCTCGTCTTGCCGATCCGCAGGCCGACGCAGCGCAAGCTGAACGCCTGGCGAACTCGCCAAAAGATCGCGCTGAAAATCTGATGATTGTTGATTTGCTGCGCAACGACATTGGCCGCGTTGCGGTGCCGGGCAGCGTCAAAGTGCCAGAGCTGTTTGTGGTGGAGCCTTTCCCTGCGGTGCATCACCTGGTGAGCACGATTACCGCCAGGCTGCCTGAGACGCTTAGCGCCTGCGATCTCCTGCGCGCCACCTTCCCCGGAGGTTCAATCACCGGTGCCCCCAAAGTGCGGGCAATGGAAATTATTGAAGAGCTTGAGCCTCAGCGGCGTAACGCATGGTGTGGCAGTATCGGCTACATTAGCTTCTGCGGAAAAATGGATACCAGCATCACCATCCGTACGCTCACTGCCGAAGGCGGGAATTTATATTGCTCTGCCGGCGGCGGGATCGTTGCCGACAGTCACGAGGCGGCGGAATATCAGGAAACTTTTGATAAAGTTAATCGTATCCTGCCCTTACTGGAGAATTAATGCATGCCTGGTTCGTCCCTGACGCTGAATGATTTCCTTACCCGGTTTCAACTGTTACGCCCGGCGGACAGCGGGCCGGTCAGCAACAAACGTCAGGCGGCGGTGCTGGTACCCATTGTGCGGCGCCCTCAGCCGGGGCTTTTACTCACCCAGCGCTCGCTGATGCTGCGCAAACATGCAGGCCAGGTGGCCTTCCCCGGTGGAGCGGTAGACGACACCGACAGTTCGCTGATAGCCGCCGCGCTGCGGGAGGCCCAGGAAGAAGTCGCCATTCCACCAGAATCCGTCGAGGTTATCGGCACGCTCCCGCCGGTGGACAGCGTGACGGGTTTCCAGGTCACGCCGATTGTCGGCATCATTCCCCCTGATTTGCCCTGGCGCGCCAGTGAAGATGAAGTTTCTGCGGTATTTGAAATGCCGCTCACCGAGGCGCTGAGGCTTGGGCGCTACCATCCGTTAGATATCCATCGCCGCGGCAACGCGCATCGCGTCTGGCTTTCCTGGTATCAACGCTATTTTGTCTGGGGGATGACGGCGGGGATTATTCGCGAACTCTCCTTACAGGTAGATAGCGATCCAGGCGACACTTTAAAACGCTGAAAATGGCTATATTTAAGCAACAGAAAGACCATAAATCATCTGCTATTAGGTGATTTATGGTTAAGCATTAGTTTAATTCATGTGAATAGTTTCCTGGTGGAACCAATAAATTTTTAAACTAGCGCTTAGCCATTTCAAAGCATCATGTTCCATGAAACAGGGTGCTATCAGAGGAGTTTTAGAGTGATTAGCATATTCGACATGTTCAAAGTCGGCATCGGGCCTTCCAGCTCCCATACCGTCGGGCCAATGAAGGCCGGGAAACAGTTTGTCGACGCACTGATCGAACAAGGACTGCTGGACAGTACCACCCGCATCGCGGTGGACGTTTACGGTTCTCTTTCCCTGACGGGGAAAGGCCACCACACCGATATCGCGATTATTATGGGTCTGGCCGGCAACCAGCCGGATAACGTCGATATCGACGCTATTCCGGCTTTTATTCGCGACGTGGAAACCCGCGGTCGTCTGCTAATTGCTCAGGGTCGTCATGAGGTCGATTTCCCGCAGGATAACGGCATGCGTTTTCGCAGCGACAACCTGCCGCTGCATGAAAACGGCATGCAGATCCACGCCTATAACGGCGACAAAGAGATCTACAGCAAAACCTATTATTCCATCGGCGGCGGCTTCATCGTCGACGAAGAACACTTTGGTAAAGATGCGGCTAGCGAAGTCACCGTGCCTTATCCATTCCATTCCGCACAGGAAATGCTGCAGCACTGCAAGGACACTGGGCTTTCCGTGTCCGGCATGGTAATGCAGAACGAACTGGCGCTGCATAGCCGCGAGGAAATCGAAGAGTACTTCGCCAATATCTGGCAAACCATGCGCGCCTGTATCGATCGCGGGATGAATACCGAAGGCGTGCTGCCTGGCCCGCTGCGCGTGCCGCGCCGCGCCTCTGCCCTGCGCCGGATGCTGGTGTCCAGCGATAAGCTGTCCAACGATCCAATGAACGTGGTTGACTGGGTGAACATGTTTGCCCTGGCGGTGAACGAAGAGAACGCCGCGGGTGGCCGCGTTGTGACCGCGCCAACCAACGGCGCCTGCGGGATCGTGCCTGCGGTGCTGGCCTACTACGACCACTTTATCGAGCCGGTCACGCCGGACACCTGGATTCGCTACTTCCTGGCCTCCGGCGCTATCGGCGTGCTGTACAAAATGAACGCCTCTATTTCTGGCGCTGAAGTAGGCTGCCAGGGTGAAGTCGGCGTTGCCTGTTCGATGGCGGCGGCGGGCCTGGCTGAAATTATGGGCGCAAGCCCGGAACAGGTTTGCGTTGCGGCGGAAATCGGTATGGAACATAACCTCGGCCTGACCTGTGACCCGGTCGCCGGCCAGGTACAGGTGCCATGTATCGAGCGGAATGCGATTGCCTCGGTGAAGGCTATCAACGCCACCCGTATGGCGATGCGTCGTACCAGCGCCCCGCGCGTTTCGCTCGATAAGGTCATTGAGACCATGTACGAAACCGGTAAAGACATGAACGCCAAATACCGCGAAACATCGCGAGGCGGGCTGGCCATTAAGGTTCAGTGCGATTAAGCCGTAACCAAGAAACGCGGCTTAAACGCTAAGCCGCGTTCGTTATAAAATGAGCGGGGAGTACCGTAAGGTATTTCCCGCTCACATCGTTTTACTGAGCATCCGCTTGTTCTTTCCCCGACATTCAATATCTAAAATTCAATTAGCCGGTCACCATCTGCAGGAAGCGATCGCGCACAGGATCGTTTAGCTGTGCATTCCAGGCTATGCCCGTTTGCCAGGTGGTATGTTCACCTTCAAGTGCCACAAGCCTGACTCCGGCTGGCAGAATATGGCTTACCCCCGCCGGCAGTAATGCCACGCCCTCTCCGGCGGCAACCAGCGCCAGCAAGGTCTGAATATCATCTGCCGCTGAAACGGTACGGGGAGCGAGATTATTGCCTGAGAGAAAACGCGCTGCCTGTGCCGACAGCCCTTCTCCCCGATTGCGGGATAGCTGCAGCAGTTGGCTCATTTGCAGCAACTCTGTTGCCGCAGCTGTTTCCGCATTAGGCGCCTGAATCACGGCAAGAACCAGCCGCTCTTCCGCCAGGCTTCGACTTTCCAGCTGTGCAGGCGCAGGCAATCGCACAAACCCAACCTGAAGACTGCCCTCCATTAGCTGCCGAAACTGTTCTGCAGAGGACATATCATTCAGGGATACCTGCACATCCGGAAACTGGCTGCGAAAAACGGCCACCTGCCGAGGGGCCAACTGGAAGGACGAGATCCCAAAGCCCATGGTCAGTTTCCCCGCCCGCCCTTTCTGAATATCGGCCACTTCGGAACAGAAAAGATCGTGGCGTTCGAGTACCGCAACAGCGCCCGGGAGCAGCAGCTCTCCTGCCACGGTCAGCCTTGCCCCGTGGCGACCTCGCTGAAATAGCGTGATGCCGGAAAGAAACTCCAGCGTCTGGATCTGTTTGGTCAGTGCAGGTTGCGTGACGCACAGTGTTTCAGCGGCTGAATGATACGACCCTGACTGTGAGAGGGTAACGAAAGCGCGCAGCAGTTTTATATCCATTCCGTCTGGTTATCGTATGGGGCGAAATCGTGATTATACACGCGAATGTGCTCTCTGATGGAATAGCCTCCGAATCGTTAAATAAGGAGTGAAAAATGGATACCCATATTCGTACTGCCACAGTTCAGTTCTGCCACCGGGCGGGAGATAAACAGTACAATTTATCGGTGATGGAGAAATTTATTATTCAGGCCGCCCAGGAGGAGGTAAAGATTCTGGCCTTCCCTGAAATGTGCATTACCGGATACTGGCATGTGCCGGATCTCAGCCGTCAGGCGCTGAATGCGTTGTCTGAGCGGGCTGACGAGAGCGCATCATTAGCCCGGGTCGCCGCACTTGCAGAAAAATACCAGATGGCTATTGGCGCCGGGTTCATTGAAAAGAGCAGCGACGAACGCCTGTATAATGCCTACGCCATCTGCATGCCGGATGGCACGCGGCATGTGCACAGGAAGCTCCACGCGTTTGAACACCCTGATATTTCCTCCGGCAACAGTTTTACTGTTTTTGACACCCCGTGGGGAGTGCGTGTCGGGGTGCTTATCTGCTGGGATAATAATCTCGTGGAAAATGCGCGCATTACGGCCTTGTTGGGCGCCGATGTTCTTATCGCTCCACACCAGACTGGAGGAACCCATTCGCGAAGTCCCTTCGGCATGAAACCTATTTCCCCCAGCCTCTGGGAAAACAGACATAACGACCCGCAAACGCTGGAGGAAGCCTTGCGCGGGGACAGCGGCCGGGGCTGGCTGATGCGCTGGCTACCTTCTCGCGCGCATGATAATGGCTTTTTCATTCTGTTCAGTAATGGCGTCGGCCTGGATAACGGAGAGGTTCGGACAGGAAATGCCATGGTTATTGATCCCTACGGCAGGATCGTTACCGAAACGGGTTCCTTTGAGGATACGATCGTGTACGCCGACCTCGATCTGGAGTTGCTGCCGATGTCTACCGGCCGCAGGTGGATCCACGGCCGTCGGCCTGAGCTGTATGGTGTCCTGGGCGAATCACAGGGCTACGAGCGAGATGCGAGGAGTGCGCGATTTTCTGAAGATGTCCCCGGTTTTAGCGGTGACCATCGAAGCAAGGCCGGGAATAAGGCTGAATAGGTTGCCAGATAAGAGGGGAAAAGGAGACCAATACTCCGCCTCGTAAGAGCTGACGTCAGCGGCATGAATAATATAAAACACCGCTTATGCGGTGTTTTTTTATCTTATCTTTTTTTATTTTTTTCGCGCTCTGATATCCCGCTACACTTTGATGATAACGTTACGCCTCATTGCTTGCGGCGAGAAACAGGGAAACAGGGATGCAAACGGCACAGCGGATTATTTCTGACTATCGCCGCAGGCGAGTTATTGTCTGCGCTGTACTCGCCATTTTAGTTTTAATCGTTACGCTTAGCGTCAGATATGCGGTGGAGCGAAATCTTAACGAACAACGCGTCGTCCAGTTTAATCAGCGAATCATTACCACACTCGATACTCTCCTCGCTCCGCTGAATACGGTCAGCGACGATATTATGCAGCTTATCGGGACCTCCTGCGACGACGCCCAATTAAAAATTCGTGAACACGCCGCCAAAATGCAAACGGTACGCGCCATTGGTTTAATCAAAGATGGCGTGCTGTACTGCTCCAGTATTTACGGCAGCCGCAACATGGGTATTCATCAGCTCCATACTCGCCTGCCTTCGGATGAGCCGCTGCTGTTTTTATCCCGCGACAGCTCATTGTTAAAAGGCACACCGGTGCTGATTTTCTGGCGACCGCTGCAGGGGCAGCCACACGATGGCGTCATGCAGATTATTAATATTCAGATGTTAACCAGCCTACTGCTTAAGCCGGAGCATCCCTGGGTAACGCGAGCGGTACTGAACGTCGGCGACGATCATCTTGAATACGGTGCCGGTCTGCTGGGGAAGATAGAAACAAACGGAGATGATGTATCTAAACAGACAGTATCTAAGCTTTACCCTTATTCTATTACTGCCATTGGCCCTTCTGCCGACCAGTTAACGCTGCAAAATTTACCGGCCCAGCTTCCACTGGCTTTATTACTCAGCCTGCTGGTGGGCTATATTGCCTGGCTTGCGACCGCCAACCGAATGAGCTTCTCCTGGGAGATCAACCTCGGCCTCGCCGCCCGGGAATTTGAAGTCTTCTGCCAGCCGCTGGTCAGCGCCCGAAACTTAGAGTGCGTTGGCGTAGAGCTGCTGCTGCGCTGGAATAACCCAAGACAGGGCTGGATTTCGCCTGAAGTGTTTATCCCCCTCGCGGAACAGCAGCAGCAAATTGCGCCACTCACGCGCTTTGTGCTGGATGAAACCGTGCGTCACCTGGAGATCTTCCCCAAAACGCCCGGGTTTCATATCGGCCTTAACGTTGCCCCCAGCCACTTCCACGACGGCGCAATTATTCGAGACCTGAAACGTTATTGGTTCCCGGCCACGCCTAAGCAAAAGTTGACGCTGGAACTCACCGAACGAAATGCCCTGCCCCCAATGGATCACGGCGTCGTTCAGGAGCTACACAGGCTCGGTATCGACCTCGCTATTGATGATTTCGGCACCGGCCACAGCTCGCTGGCTTATCTTGAAACGCTGAATCCCAATGTGCTGAAAATCGATAAATCCTTCACCGCCGCCATCGGGACTGATGCGGTGAACTCGACGGTGACGGACATTATTATCGCCCTTGGGCAAAGGCTGGGGATCGATTTGGTGGCTGAAGGGGTGGAAACGCAAGAGCAGGCAGAATATTTACGTCGTAACGGTGTCGATGTGCTGCAGGGCTTTTTGTACGCCAAACCCATGCCGCTGAGAGATTTCTCTCACTGGCTCGAGGGCAACACGCCGCCGCCCCCTCGCCATGAAGACCGGGCTATCCCGGCCTTCCCTGTGCGCTGACTTACTCTTCTTCGTCCTCGTGTGGAGAGCGTTCTTTTTCCACACGAACTAAATCGACGCGATAATCGTTGGCTTCGACTATCTGAATACGCAGCGGCGCGACTTCGATCACGTCCCCGACTTTAGGAATATGACCATTCACCGCAATCACCAGGCCGGCGATAGAAGCAATATCTTCTTCGCTGTGCACAAGGCGATGGATGTCCAGGCGCTGCTGCAGCGCATGCAGGTCCGTTGAGCCTTTCACCAGCCAGCCGTCACCGTCACGAACGATTTCAGGCGTTTCATCCGCATCCGGGAATTCACCGGCAATCGCTTCCAGCACGTCCAGCGGCGTGACCAGGCCCTGCACCACGCCAAATTCGTTGTTAACGATAACGAAGCTGCCGCGAGCACGACGCAGCACGCCAAGCAGGTTGATTGGGTCCAGCGTTTCCGGCACAACAATCGCCGGTGACTGCGCGGCAATCGCCGCCACGTCAACGCCTTCGTCCAGGGCAACCAGCAGCTCTTTCGCTCGTACTACGCCAATAATTTCATCCAGTTCGCCCCGGCACACCGGGAACAAACTGTGCGGAGAGGCAAGCAGCTGTTCGCGGATCTCCGGCACGCTCTTCATCGCATCAACCCACGAAATCTCACCACGCGGTGTCATAATGCTGCGCAATGAGCGCGAAGCCAGCGTCAGCACGCCGTTAATCATATAGCGCTCTTCTTCCGCAAAGGATTCCGCCTCAATTGGCGTCATGGCTTTGCTGTCTTCGCTGCTTTGTACACGTTCCTGACGCTTACCACTCATCATGCGCAGAATCGCATCGGCAGTACGCGCTCGCAGAGGCTGGCGCGACTGATGACGAATAAAGTTACGACGCGCGATCTGGTTAAACAGCTCGATGATGATCGAGAAACCAATGGCCGCGTACAGGTAGCCTTTTGGAATGTGGAAACCAAAGCCTTCTGCCACCAGACTCAAACCAATCATCAACAGGAAGCTCAGGCAGAGCACCACCACCGTCGGGTGTTGGTTAACAAAGTTGGTTAGCGGTTTGGAGGCAAGCAGCATGACGCCCATCGCAATGATGACCGCAGCCATCATCACCGGCAGATGGTTGACCATCCCCACGGCGGTAATCACCGCATCCAGCGAGAAGACGGCATCCAGCACCACAATCTGCAGCACCACCACCCAGAAGCTGGCATAGCCCTTACCGTGGCCGTCATCATGCTGACGGTTTTCAAGGCGTTCGTGCAGTTCCGTGGTCGCTTTAAACAGCAGGAAGATACCGCCCACCAGCATAATCAGGTCACGGCCTGAGAAGGTGAAATCCGCGATGCTGAACAGCGGCGCAGTTAGCGTAACCAGCCACGAAATCAGAGACAGCAGTGCCAGGCGCATAATCAGCGCCAACGACAGGCCAATCAATCGAGCCTTATCCCGCTGCTTAGGCGGAAGTTTATCCGCAAGAATGGCGATAAACACCAGGTTATCAATACCCAGTACGATTTCCAGCACAACAAGCGTGAGTAAACCGGCCCAGATTTGCGGGTCCATTAACAGTTCCATGTCAGACTCCCGTTAAGGGCACAGCAAGTCGGCATTCCGTAGGTTACGGACGCAAAGCGGCTGGTTAATCGTATTTGCGGGCATAAAACGCCGCTGAGAGGGTGGGATTTAGGCATCCCGGCAGTGAAAAGACGTCGGTGACGGTCCATAGGGTGGGCTACTGCCCGCTACTCCTGAAAGTGAATCGGACGCTAACATTATCAAAGTAAACCAGGGCTTGGCAAAGATTTACCTGACTTTGCAATTTTTTTGCAACTTATGCTGACCATATTTTACAGCGTAATGCCATGAAATCACGGCAACGTTAAATTACGGATCTTCATCACATAAATTATTTTTTCACTGTCTAAAATAATTCCGGCAAATGGTTTGTTCTTTCTTGAACGTGTTATCTGAATCGATTCGCTGAAACGATCCCGATACACCACCGCACCCTTCGAGGGGTGTTGTAATGACAAAAACAGGAGGTAGCAAGTGACTATTGCTATTGTCATAGGCACACATGGCTGGGCAGCGGAACAATTGCTGAAAACCGCCGAAATGCTATTAGGCGAACAAGAGAACGTTGGCTGGATAGATTTCGTCCCGGGTGAAAATGCTGAAACCCTGATCGAGAAATATAACGCTCAGCTGGAGAAACTGGACACCAGCAAAGGCGTGCTATTCCTCGTGGATACCTGGGGTGGCAGTCCATTCAATGCGGCAAGCCGTATCGTTGTGGATAAGGAACATTACGAAGTGGTCGCCGGGGTGAATATCCCGATGCTGGTCGAAACCCTGATGTCGCGGGACGACAATCCCACCTTCGACGATCTGGTTGCCCACGCCGTTGAAACGGGCCGCGAAGGCGTGAAAGCGCTGAAAGCTAAGCCGATAGAAAAAGCCGCACCGGCCCCCGTTGCCGCCGCGCCGAAAGCCGCTGCGCCAGCCAAACCGATGGGGCCAAACGATTACATGAACATCGGTCTCGCGCGTATTGATGACCGTTTAATTCATGGCCAGGTCGCCACCCGCTGGACGAAAGAAACCAACGTTACCCGCATTATCGTCGTCAGTGATGAAGTGGCGGCAGACACCGTTCGCAAAACGCTGCTGACCCAGGTCGCACCGCCGGGCGTCACCGCCCACGTGGTGGATGTCGCAAAAATGATCCGCGTTTACAACAACCCCAAATACGCGGGTGAACGCGTCATGCTTCTGTTCACCAACCCAACCGACGTTGAGCGCATTGTTGAGGGTGGCGTAAAAATCACCTCCGTCAATATCGGCGGCATGGCTTTCCGCCAGGGCAAAACCCAGGTTAACAACGCCATTTCCGTAGATGAGAAAGATATTGAGGCCTTCAAAAAACTGAACGACCGCGGTATTGAGCTTGAAGCGCGGAAAGTGTCTACCGATCAAAAACTGAAAATGATGGATCTGATCGCGAAAGTTAAATGATTGTCACCACTAATAATATTGCTCAGATTTCACACATAAGTCATCGTCAATAGGAGAAGTACAATGGAGATTACCACTCTTCAGATTGTGCTGGTGTTTGTCGTAGCCTGTATCGCCGGTATGGAGTCGGTGCTCGATGAATTTCAGTTCCACCGTCCGCTTATCGCCTGTACGTTAATCGGTGCCGTCCTCGGCGACATGAAAACCGGCATCATCATCGGCGGTACGCTGGAAATGATCGCCCTGGGCTGGATGAATATCGGTGCTGCCGTGGCCCCGGATGCCGCCCTCGCTTCAATTATCTCGACCATTCTGGTCATTGCCGGGCACCAAAGCATCGGGGCCGGTATCGCGCTGGCTATCCCACTGGCTGCTGCGGGCCAGGTGCTGACCATTATCGTGCGTACTATTACCGTGGGCTTCCAGCACGCGGCGGATAAGGCGGCCAATAACGGCAACCTGACGGCGCTTTCCTGGATCCACGTCTCTTCCCTGTTCCTGCAGGCAATGCGTATCGCTATTCCAGCGGTTATCGTCGCCATCTCCGTAGGCACCAGTGAAGTTCAGAACATGCTGAACGCCATTCCTGAAGTGGTAACCAGCGGCCTGAACATCGCCGGCGGCATGATTGTGGTGGTCGGTTACGCGATGGTCATCAACATGATGCGCGCGGGCTACCTGATGCCGTTCTTCTACCTCGGTTTCGTTACCGCAGCGTTCACCAACTTCAACCTGGTGGCACTGGGCGTGATTGGCGCAGTGATGGCCATTCTCTACATTCAGCTCAGCCCGAAATATAACCGTAGCGCGGGTGCTCCGGCTCAGGCTGCTGCCGCGAACGATCTTGATAACGAACTGGACTAACAGGTGAGCGAAATGGTTGATTCCACTAAATTAACGACTGAGAAGAAAATCACCCAGAGTGATATCCGTGGCGTATTCCTGCGTTCTAACCTGTTCCAGGGCTCATGGAACTTCGAACGTATGCAGGCGTTAGGCTTCTGCTTCTGTATGGTGCCGGTTATCAAACGCCTGTACCCGGAAAACAACGACGCCCGTCGCCAGGCTATCAAGCGCCATCTGGAATTCTTTAACACCCACCCTTACGTTGCCGCCCCGGTACTTGGCGTCACGCTGGCAATGGAAGAGCAGCGTGCTAACGGCGCTGAAATTGATGACGGTGCGATTAACGGCATCAAAGTTGGCCTGATGGGGCCGCTGGCCGGCGTAGGCGACCCTATCTTCTGGGGGACCGTCCGCCCGGTCTTTGCTGCCCTGGGCGCCGGTATCGCCATGAGCGGTAGCCTGCTTGGCCCGCTGCTGTTCTTTATTCTGTTCAACGCGGTGCGCCTGCTGACCCGCTACTATGGCGTGGCCTATGGCTACCGTAAAGGCGTCGATATCGTTAAGGATATGGGCGGCGGCTTCCTGCAAAAACTGACGGAAGGGGCGTCTATTCTCGGCCTCTTTGTCATGGGGGCGTTAGTTAACAAATGGACGCACGTTAACATCCCACTGGTGGTGTCAAAAATTACCGACCAGACCGGGGCCGTTAAAGTGACCACCGTGCAAACGATCCTCGACCAGCTGATGCCGGGCCTGGTACCGCTGCTGCTGACCTTTGCCTGTATGTGGCTGCTACGCAAAAAAGTCAACGCGCTGTGGATCATTATGGGCTTCTTTGTGATCGGCATTGTGGGTTACGCTATTGGCCTGCTGGGTCTGTAATTTGTTCTGACAAACGGGGGCATTCAGCCCCCGTTTTTTTTATCTCTAAGGGGAGGTTTCATGACGTTAACGGATGTCGTGCTGGTTGTGTTTATCGCGTTGCTGCTGGCTTTTGCCGTTTACGATGAGTTTGTGATGGACAAACTAAAGGGCAAAACCCTGCTCAAAATCCCCCTGCTTCGCCGTAATCGCGTGGACAGCGCCATCTTTGTCTTTCTTGTCGGCATTCTTATCTATAACAACGTGACCTCGCACGGTACCCCGCTAACCACATGGTTATTATCTGCTCTGGCGCTAATGGCCATTTATCTTTCCTGGTTCAGGCAACCGAAGATCGTCTTCAAAAGTCATGGTTTTTTCTTCGCCAATGTTTGGGTGGAATATAACCGCATTAAAGAAATGAATTTATCGGAAGATGGCGTGCTGGTGATGCAATTAGAACAGCGGCGCTTATTGATTCGCGTAAAGAATATTGATGACCTCGAAAGAATTTACAAACTAATGGTTTCAACTCAGTAAGTTACACATATAGCAATGTCTATATTGGTGGGCTATTTTTCATCAATTGAAACATAGCCTTTGCTATTTCATAAGATTTATATGGCTTTATTTTAACCTTTACATTGCATGTCTCATTAAAACGAAAATCGTTATCAATAAATGATCAGAAAAATAGAATTCAAAGATTGTTTTAAATTAAAAAAATATGTTAAGGTTGCGCCCGTCGTTGGGGAGTAGCCGATTTCTGCCACAGGCAGAAATGTACATGTCAACATACTCGTTATATCCGCTCCTGAGATTAACGTGGCATGTACGCCTCAGAGTTCTGAGTAGGCGAGACCATAGGCACGCGCCATCGTAAAGTTGGGGATGGTTTGCGTGTATATGGATATTCCCAACTGAGGCGTAACGATGAATCTCTCCGCAACAATCCTGCTTGCTTTCGGCATGTCCATGGACGCTTTCGCCGCTTCCATCGGCAAAGGTGCCACTCTGCACAAACCTAAATTCTCAGAAGCCCTCCGTACCGGTTTGATCTTTGGCGTCATTGAAGCCATTACTCCGCTTATCGGCTGGGGCCTTGGACTGCTGGCGAGCAAAGTTGTGCTGGAATGGAACCATTGGGTGGCCTTTATTCTGCTGGTGTTCCTCGGCGGGCGTATGGTGCTGGAAGGCTTCCGCGGGGCGGCTCAGGAAGATGCGCCTAAAATTCATCGCCACGGTTTTTGGCTGCTGGTGACCACCGCGATTGCCACCAGTCTTGATGCAATGGCCGTAGGCGTTGGGCTTGCCTTCCTGCAGGTCAATATTATTCAGACTGCGCTAGCCATCGGCTGCGCTACCGCGATTATGTCCACGCTGGGGATAATGGTCGGCCGCTTTATCGGGCCTATGCTAGGCAAACGCGCCGAGATCCTCGGCGGTATCGTGCTGATAGGCATCGGCTGCCAGATCATGTACAGCCACTTCGCCCCTTTTAACTGATCAATCGCGCTGCCAGACCCGCACCACAAAGTCAGTTTCACAGCTAAATGCCGTTTCTGTTTTCAGCCCGTCCCAGACTTCCGGGCGGGCGCGCCAGGCGAACGGCGTCATTTGCAGCAGAGCGGCAGCCTCATCCCCACGCAGGTTCATCATCCAGCCAGGCTGAAGCGTCTGCTGCAGCGTAAAGCCCGGCATAGATTCAACCTCTTCACTGTGCAAGACAATATCCTGATAAATCAGCCCTTTTAGCTGCATCAAATGGCGTGGGCCAGGCGTGGCTGTCACCACTACGCCGCCACGCTTCACGACCCGGGCAAGCTCTTCGCCCTTGCAGGGAGCAAAAATGCGCACAATCGAGTCCATACTCTCGTCGGCAAACGGCAGGCGGTGGCTGGATGCTACACAAAATTTAACTTCACGGTAGCGTTTGGCGGCGTAGCGAATCGCAACTTTTGAAACGTCCAGCCCCCAGGTTTCACCCCCGTTATCTGCCACAACCGATGCAAATCCCGCCGTGTAATACCCTTCCCCACAGCCAATATCCAATAGCGCCGAGGGCGCTATCTCTTTTAACAGCTGGCAAACGGTATCGCGTAGAGGCTGATAATGTCCGGCGTCGAGGAATGCCCGGCGAGCCTGCATCATTTCCGCGCTGTCACCCGGGTCTTTCGAACGTTTATGCTGAACGGGCAACAAATTAACGTAGCCTTCTTTGGCAATATCAAATTGATGGCCCTGAGGGCAACGATAGCTGTTCGCGCTGGCGCTAAGCACGGAATGGCAGAGTGGGCAAAGCCAGGACATAAAAAACTCCGGAAACAACAAAGGGCGCAATTTTAGCGCCCCTTTTGCCAAACCGCTACATAGCGGCGCGGTCATTCTCCATTTTGTTCAGCACCATAATGCTGTTGTCTCCGGCGGGTAGCCCGTCCGGCTCAATATTTTCCAGACGTAAAACATCCCCCATGATTTGGCTGAAAACAGGGGCAGAAACCGCACCGCCGTAGTACTTCCCGTTGGAAGGATCGTTAATCACCACCACCAGCGCATAGCGAGGATTACTGGCCGGCGCCACGCCAGCCGTGTAGGCAATGTACTGATCTATATATTTGCCATCAGGACCGATCTTTTTGGCTGTGCCCGTTTTCACCGCCACACGGTAACCATGAACTGCTGCCTTAACGCCCCCGCCGCCGGGCAGCGCCACGCTCTCCATCATATGTTCCACTTCATGCACGATTTCTTCAGGCATAACCCTTTTCCCTTCCACAGGCGGATCTACGCGGGTGATAGACAGCGGACGGGAAATACCAAAGCTGCCGATCGTAGCGTAAACATGAGCCAGCTGCAGCGGGGTCACCATCAGGCCATAGCCAAATGCGAAAGTGGCGCGATCCAGTTCTCCCCAGCGCTGGCGCACCGGCAACAGGCCGCGGCTTTCCCCCGTCAGGCCGATTGCCGTAGGGACGCCAAAGCCAAATTTATGATAAGTGTCCCAAATATTCTGAATCGGCATCGCCAGTGAAAGACGGGACACGCCGGTATCGCTCGATTTTTGTAGCACGCCTGTCAGGGTGAGCTGCGGGTAATACCCCACGTCACGAATGTGGTGCCCGTCCAGTGTAAATGGATGAGTATCAATAACGCTGTCAGGCCGGACAATTCCCTGCTGCAGCGCGGTCATTACCACCATCGGTTTTACGGTCGAACCGGGTTCGAAGGTGTCGCTTATCGCACGGTTACGGAAATCATCGAGCTTTGCGTCATCGCGGTTGTTCGGATTAAAAGTCGGGTAGTTAGCCATCGCCAGAACTTCACCGGTCTGCACATCAATAACCACCGCGGCGCCTGACTCGGCTTTGTTCCAGGATACGGCGTTGCTGAGCGCATCTTCCGTCACAGTTTGCAGCCGTTCATCGATGCTGAGCTGGATATTATGCGCGGGGCTGGCAGGGTTCTCAGTAATATTCTCTACAACATGGCCGTAACGGTCTTTACGCACCAGACGCTCACCTTCTTTACCGGTCAGCTGCTGGTTAAAGCTTTTCTCGATCCCTTCAATGCCCTGATCGTCAATGTTGGTGAAGCCGATCAGGTTTGCCCCAACCCGGCCTGCGGGATAAAAGCGGCGAGATTCATCGCGCAGCGCAATACCAGGGATATTTAGTTTGTCGATGTATTGTGCCTGCTGGGGATCCAGCTGGCGCGCAAGGTAGATAAAACGGCCGCGCTCGTTGCTGTGAATACGCGCGGCAATCTCGCTCAAAGGGACGTGCAGCGCCGAGGCCAGCGCCTGCCAGCGGCTGTTAACCAGTACGCCGCCCTTATCCATAACCGTTTTCGGATCGGCCCACACGGCCTCGACCGGCACACTGACCGCCAGCGGTTTTCCGTTGCGATCTTCGATCATCCCACGGGGCACCTCAATCGGCTCCTCGCGCAGGGAACGCATATCCTCCTGTTTAACCAGGTTATCCGGGGAGATAATTTGCAGCCAGGCAATACGTCCGAGCAGGAACACCAAACTCCCGGTGATGGCCACACACAGAAGCCCAAAACGCCACTGGATAAAATTACCGGTTAATACGGGGACACCCTTCTTCACAACTATTCCTTGAGGAGCCTAAGCGATTGAAAGATTTAACCAGATCCCAGACATTTTGCCGGGAGAACAGTGCTAAAACCTTCGCAGCTTTGCAACAAGAGGCAACAAATGATTCAATTTGTTAATAGCTTGAAAAACAGTAGATTAGCGACAGAAATGAAAAAGCCCCGTCGAAACGGGGCTTTTATCTCAATTCGGCGTTATTCGCGCCTGAGCTCTAATCCAGAAGAATTAGATGGCAGTCACGTTAACTGCAGCAGGGCCTTTCTGGCCGTCCTGGATTTCGAATTCAACGTTCTGGCCTTCAGCCAGAGTTTTGAAGCCGTTACCCTGGATTGCAGAGAAGTGTACGAATACATCTTTGCTGCCGTCTGCTGGAGTAATGAAACCAAAACCTTTAGACTCGTTGAACCACTTAACTTGACCTTTAATCTTTGCCATTTTGCAAATTCCTTAGATTGTATTCTTCGCCCGCAGGCATAACTTAGATAAAACAGAGACATTACTGCATGAGGCACTAATATAAGGCTCGGCAGAGAAGCGGTATTCAACGACAACGTGTTTACTCAGGTCTTCTTTACTGAAAATGCCACACATAAACAGAACTGTACCTCGTTTAACCCAACGTGTTATCACACACAACGTAAACAATGGCAAGCCATTTTTAAGCATGTGTCGATCTGCCGCACAGATTCAGAAAATTACACGATTACTTTGGGAAAGTAATCCGCGCTTTTGGATATATATTTTCACTACACAAGATTGTCGCAACAGATTGTGTTTTAACAACATTCCGACAACTTCTGAACCTTAGCGTAAAGTGCACTTTTCGTCCAGACACATGAACAATAAAATCCTTTTTGAAGGATATATCTTTATGATTTTTTATGCATACCTATGCACAAATCAACCTAAAGCCAGTCATCGCGTTCAATACCCGGATTTCATCCCTGTATTTTTTATGTCCACCGAATAAAGCCTGTACAACAGGCCACGTATTCTGCACCAAAATAATGAAAGTTTAATGACACCTTGCCCCAGGATAAGGCAATAAAAACGTTTCGATGAAATTTAAAGCATGATTATCAGGCGTTAATTTAGCCAAATAGAAATAAAGCTCTCTGCACGGGCAATAATAATTAATTCTTATTTTTTGTTAGGGGCAAACTTTGACCAATACGCAGCGGTGAAAACAGATCATCGCTTTCCCCTTTCTCACGCAGGGCCGCCAGCAATTCCTGCGGTGGTTTATCGAGAGACTCATCGGCCAGTTCAAATACGCCCCAGTGGATAGGTATTGTCTCAGGCTTGCCGATTGCTTGCCATAAGGTCACCGCCTGTTGCGGATCCATATGATGATCGCCCATAAACCAGCGAGGCTCATAGGCCCCGATCGGCAATGCAGCCATGTCAAATGGACCCAGCCGTTTTGCGATCTCCGCCAGAGACGGGGTATAACCCGAATCACCGCTGAACCAGAAGCGCAAATTCCCCTGCTCCACAACCCAGCCGCACCAGAGCGAACGGTTTCGATCCCAAAACGTTCGCATACTCCAGTGCCGGGCAGGCACGGCGGTGAAAACCATGCCGCACCAGTTAAAGCTTTGCCACCAGTCCAGCTCTGTTACCTGTTCAATGCCGCGCTGGCTGAACCATGCTTTCAAGCCCAGGGGCACAAAAAAATGCACGTCGGGAAAACGCTTGATCAAGCGACGGACAGTTTTTTTGTCCAGATGGTCGTAGTGGTTATGGGAGATGAGTACCGCATCAAGTCGAGGCAACTGGTTAAGGTCGAGCGGGACTTCGGTTCGCCGGACAGGACCGGCAAAAGAAACCGGGGAAGCTCGACGGGAAAATACCGGATCGGTCAGCAAAAAATGACCATTAAGCCGCAATAACAGGCTGGCATGGCCCAGCCACCATATGCGGTCATCGCTGCCGCTCAGATCGGCCTGTTGCCACCAGCGTTCAATAAACGCGGAATAACCTTCACCGGGAGGATGCGGCAGCTTCTGCGCTTTGCGCTCCTGCCGCCACCTTTGGACGTCGCCAGGTTGCCGGACTGCAGGCTCAGCGTTACAAAACCCATCAGGTAGATGGTGGGATAACTGCGGATTGTACCAGGGGTTTTTCCAGCTCATCCCACCTCCAGCCTGATTAGCGTTCCGCTACCAGACGAACAAAGTCGTCGTCATTTTCTTCTTCAGCCTTCGCAGTCGGTTTGTGTTCCGGCTCGGGTTCGTTGGCTTCGCACAGGCGACGCAGCAGGGCATTTTGACGTTTCTGTAAATCAACCAGCTCTTCAAGCAGCGCAATCTGCTCGTTTGCACGGCTGCTGGAACGATTGACAAAAAACCACAGGACAAGACCGACAATCAACGTCACCAGCGAGATTGCCAGCGGCATGATACTTAAAGCACTAACACCCAGTTCGTTCATCTTACCACCTCAAAAAAAACGCATTCTACACCTGAGGCAGAGAGAGACAAATCACTACCAGGGGATAAATTTATTAATGGTACAAATGCCGCTGAAAAATTGCACATCCTGGTCGCACATCACATTTATCATTTGAGTCCATAGCAGCAGGCAGGTAACAACAATCACCAGAACGATCACCCATCTGTACTTTCTCACTACATCGCCACCTCTTGACCATAGAATTTCGCTAATTTAACACTAACCAACTAAACCATAAGTAACGTTTCCTGCTTTTTCATTTCAGAATCATCAGATTGTGACGTCAATTATTCAGAGTAAGGTTGATGCAGGATTGGATTGATGTTTGAGGTCAGTATGCGAGCGATTATTCGTACCATCATTGTTATTGCCATCATCTGGATTGGCCTGTTGCTTTCAGGCTATGGCGTTTTGATTGGCAGCAAAGAAAATGCGGCCGGACTGGGATTGCAATGCAAGTACCTGACGGCACGTAATACCGTGACAGCACAGTTTATTCATACCGACAGTGGAATTATTGGCCTGACCAACTGCCCACTGCTGCGTAAGGTCGACACGCCGATTGATAATGGTTAGATCTAAAGGGCCGCGTGTTCTGCGCGGCCCACGTTAACAAAATCAGAAAGGAGAGTGGTGATAGCCCATTTGCTCTGACAGCGCACGCGCAGCCTGATGAAGAAGACTAACGTATTCAGACAGTCCCTCATCCGAATAGCGAAGCGTTGGAAATGAAATACTCATTCCCGCAATGACAGTACCAAAACGATCAAACACCGGCACCGCCACGCAGCGAATGCCTTCTTCCTGTTCTTCGTTATCTTCGCCGTACCCCTGCTCACGCACCAGATCAAGCACCGGGAGAAGCGCTTCAGTACTGACAATAGTGCGTTCCGTGCTGCGGACATATTCTACGTCAGAGAGAATATCCAGAATCTCCTCGCGCGGTCGCCAGGCCAGCAAAACCTTGCCTATTGCTGTGCTGTACAAAGGATTCCGACGCCCTACGCGGGAATACATGCGTAAATTATAGAGCGAGTCAATTTTATGGATATAGACAATACTGCTGTCGTCCAGCGCCCCGAGGTGAATCGCCTCTTTGGTTCGGCGGGAGAGCTCTCGCATCTGTATATCTGCACTGCGGACAAGATCAACGTTCTGCAGGGCGCGGCTGCCAAGCTCAAAAAGCTTCAGCGTCAGCGCATATTTCTCTAACTCGCCTTCCTGAGAGACATAGCCCAGGGACTTCATGGTCTGCAAAAAGCGATACACGGTACTCTTGGACATCATCACGCGCTGAGAAAGTTCGGTTATCCCAATCTCTTTTTCTTCCCCAAGCGCCTGCAGGATGCCGAAAACTTTCAGCACGGAAGAGACTGCATCGGGCTGTTTGTCGGAGTCTGAGAGTGCCATACATCACCTCGGGGGTTATTGTTTTATAAAAATCAGAACTGCTTTTTAGTATATTGATGCCCCGTGAGTGTCGCAATCAAAGCCTGCTGATTCGTTACAAATCTGCGGCATCAGCGAGATTAATTAATGATAAAATCATTACCCTCCTAACGACTTCAGACAGCCTTTTCAAAGTATGGATAAATCAGTGTCCGACGGCTTGCCTACGCCCCAGCGTTATGGCGCCATTTTCACCATCGCGCTCGGCATTATGATGGCCGTGCTGGACGGCGCTATTGCTAACGTTGCCCTGCCTACCATTGCCCACGATTTGAATGCCAGCCCGGCGGAATCTATTTGGGTGGTTAACGCTTATCAAATAGCGATTATTGTCTCGCTGCTGTCGCTTTCGTTTCTCGGCGATATTTTTGGTTACCGCCGTATCTATCAATGCGGTCTGGTCCTGTTCTGCCTGACCTCACTGTTTTGTGCCGTCTCAACTTCATTGCCGATGCTCACCTTTGCCCGCGTACTGCAAGGCTTTGGCGGTGCAGCGCTGATGAGCGTAAATACCGCCTTGATACGCCTCATTTATCCTCAACGTTTTCTTGGTCGTGGGATGGGGGTCAATTCATTTATCGTTGCCGTCTCCTCCGCGGCAGGTCCCACCGTTGCCGCCGCGATTCTTTCGGTGGCCTCCTGGCAGTGGCTGTTTTTAATCAATGTGCCGATTGGCATCGTTTCGCTGATTCTGGCGCTGCGCTATTTACCTCCAAATCAGCAAAAATCCCAGGGGCAGCGTTTTGATATCCCGAGTGCGGTGATGAATGCCCTCACCTTCGGTCTGCTGATTTCAGCGATCGGTGGTTTTTCACAGGGCCAGCCGGGGTCAGTCATTATCGGTGAGCTGGTTGCGCTTGTCGTGATTGGCTATTTCTTCATCCGTCGTCAGCTTAGCTTACCGTTCCCTCTGCTGCCGGTAGACCTGCTGCGAATCCCGATTTTTTCGCTGTCTATTGGCACATCAATATGTTCGTTCGGCGCTCAAATGCTGGCGCTGGTTTCACTGCCCTTTTTCTTGCAAACCGTCCTGGGCCGCAGTGAGGTTGAAACCGGTCTGCTGTTAACGCCGTGGCCGCTGGCGACGATGGTGATGGCCCCGCTGGCCGGTTATCTTATCGAACGTGTTCATGCCGGCCTGATGGGCGCCGTAGGGCTTTTAGTGATGGCCTGCGGCCTGTTTGCTTTGGCCATGCTCCCGCACGATCCGTCCGAACTGAATATTATCTGGCGTATGGTGTTGTGTGGGGCAGGATTCGGCCTCTTCCAGTCCCCGAATAACCACACCATTATCTCCTCGGCACCCCGCCATCGCAGCGGAGGGGCAAGCGGAATGCTGGGGACAGCTCGCCTGCTCGGGCAAAGCTGTGGGGCTGCACTGGTCGCGCTAATGTTTAACTTGTTTGGTAACAGCGGGACACATGCCTCGCTGATTCTTGCAGGCATATTTGCCACCATTGCCGCCGTTGTCAGCGGGTTGCGAATGTCCCAGCCTCGGGCTCAGGCATAAAAAAAGCGTGCCACGTGGGCACGCTTTTCACTTCAACCTTCCGGTTACTTCAGGTATTCACCGCTGCGCAGCGCTTCGATACGTTTATCCAGCGGTGGGTGCGTCATGAACAGTTCGCTCATTGACTTAGCCTTACCGTTGATGCAAAACGCCATCATGCTGCTGGCTTCCTGCGGCTCGTAGCTGGTTTTCAGGCGCTGCAGCGCAGCAATCATCTTCTCGCGGCCCACAAGCTTCGCGGAACCCGCGTCGGCATGGAATTCACGATGGCGTGAGAACCACATGGTGATGATGCTTGCCAGAATGCCAAACACCAGTTCAAGCACCGTCGCCACCGCAAAGTAAATCAGCGGGTTGCCGTTGCTGCTTTCGTTATCATCACGGTTCCCGGACAGGAAGCCGGAAGCGACCTGAGCGATGATACGGGAGATAAAGATAACGAAGGTGTTCACCACGCCCTGAATCAGCGTCATGGTGACCATATCGCCATTGGCGATGTGGCTGATTTCATGCGCGATAACCGCTTCCGCTTCGTCACGACTCATGTTTTGCAGCAGACCTGTGCTGACCGCAACCAGAGAGGCGTCACGGCGCGCTCCGGTGGCGAAAGCATTGATGTCTGGCGCATGGTAAATCGCAACCTGCGGCATGGCGATACCCGCCTGCTGTGACTGCCGACGCACGGTTTCCATCAACCAGTGCTCAGTTTCATTACGAGGTTGCTCAATCACCTCACCGCCTACTGAACGCAATGCCATCCATTTTGACATCAGCAGGGAAATAAAAGAGCCGCCAAAGCCAAACAGCACCGCCATGATCATCAGACCCTGAACGCTGCTCGACTGGATCCCCGTCAGGCTTAGCACCAGCCCGAAAACGACCATTACCGCAAGGTTGGTCAACAGGAAAAGCCCGATACGCATCATAATTTTCTTTTTACCTCGGTTAAAAACACGCTCTTTGCGCTCCCACACATCGTAGGGGCGCGCCGCCTATTTTCAAGCATCCGCCCCGCCCAAGTGGTTAATAATACATAACTTTACATTTTGTATGCATTTATCTTACATCACGAAGACAGGCAAAAAAATGGGCACCGCTTGGGTGCCCATCAGGGAGGTTATTTCGCCGCCGGTTGTTCAGCCGGCCTGTCTTGCTCCATACCGGCAAGATCGATGGCAATGTGTACCGTCTCGTCGAGATACGGATCGGGCTCCTGGTAGTCCTTCGGCAAATCGTCGAGTTTCTTAAGCGGCGCTTTACCTTCCCGCTTAAAGCGATCGTTGATTCTGGCCAGACGCGTCGCGTCGTCTTCCTGATTCTCTTTTTCACGTACCGCATAATTCAGAGAAACAGCGTTACGTTTTTCCTTCAGGGCATTGAAGCGAGCAATGTCCTTCATGATGTACTGGAATTCAGGGTCTTTGGCGATGCGATCCTGATGCAGCTTCAACAACTCAGGTTCAAACGGCGTAAGGTCACCGGTTTTCACATAGGTCGCTGCGTTGATGCTGTCCCACGGCAATGCGTTGTCTTCGAACTTCTCGCCGGTCTCAGTTTGCTCGGTCCCGGTTGGCATCATGATGTCCGGCGTCACACCTTTCCGCTGAGTGCTGCCGCCGTTGATGCGGTAGAACTTCTGAATGGTGTACTGAACCGAGCCCAGCGCAGGCCATTCCGGACGCAGCATCTGATCGTAAATGCGATTCAGCGAACGGTACTGCTGCACGGTGCCTTTCCCGAAGGTCGGCTCGCCGACAATCAGCGCGCGGCCATAATCCTGCATCGCCGCCGC
The DNA here is from genome assembly GCF_059801165.1 of Cedecea sp. Ae19-4. Classification (NCBI taxonomy): domain Bacteria; kingdom Pseudomonadati; phylum Pseudomonadota; class Gammaproteobacteria; order Enterobacterales; family Enterobacteriaceae; genus Cedecea; species Cedecea sp. Ae19-4. The sequence goes on from NZ_JBCHWG010000001.1 coordinate 1,915,519, forward strand.
AAAGATTTCAGATGCCGAGGCGCTGAAGCGGTCAACCAGCACCACCAGCGGCCCTTTGTAGTAGACCACGCCGTCGGTATCGCTATCTTCACGGACTTTACCGTTGTTGTCGCGGACCTGAACGACCGGGCCACTTGGGATAAACAGACCGGACAGGGACACCGCTTCAGTCAGCGCCCCGCCGCCGTTAGAACGCAGATCGATAATTACGCTCTTCACGTTCTGTTTTTCCAGCTTCTGCAGCTGAACCTTCACATCATCAGTGAGGCCAACGTAGAAGCCAGGAATATCCAGCACGCCGACTTTGTCTTTGCCGACTGTCTTCACAGACATCTTAACCGCGCGATCTTCGAGGCGAATACGTTCGCGGGTCAGCGTCACGGTACGCGTCTTGGTGCCTTTGCCCGCTGGCAGGATTTCAAGGCGAACTTTGCTGCCTTTTGGCCCTTTAATCAGCGCCACAACGTCGTCCAGACGCCAGCCGATCACGTCAACCATCGGTTTACCCGTTTGGCCTACGCCAACAATACGATCGCCGACGGTGATGGCCTTGCTCTTCGCCGCCGGACCACCGGCAACCATGGAGTTGATCAGCGTATAATCATCGTCCATTTGCAGCACCGCCCCGATGCCTTCTAAAGACAGGCTCATTTCGGTGTTGAACTGTTCGGTGCTGCGCGGAGAGAGATAGTTTGTATGCGGGTCAATCTCATGAGCAAACGCGGTCATCGCCAGCGAGAACACATCTTCACTGTTGCTTTGCGCCAGGCGGCGGATCGCAAACTGATAGCGCTTGGTCAGGGTTTCACGAATTTCCTGCTCGGTTTTACCGGTCAGCTTCAGGCTCAGCTCGTCGTATTTAACTTTCGCATCCCAGAGCTTATCCAGCTCATCGACGCTCGTTGGCCACGGCGCCTTGCTGCGATCCAGATTGATGGTGTCGTTACCGGTGAAATCCATCGGCTTCGCCAGCACCTTCAGGGCGTACTGGTAGCGTTCAAAACGGCGCTTCTGACCCAGATTGTAGAGGTCGTAAAAAACATCGAGCTTACCGCTACGCAGCTCGTCGCCGATCTGCCCTTTCTTCGCAGCGAACTGGGCGACGTCGCTGGCTAACAGCACGTTATGGCTGTAATCCAGCAAGTTCAGGTAGCGGTCAAAGATTTTTGCCGAGAAATTGGCATCCAGATCGAACTGGCGGTAATGCGAGCGCGTAAAACGCGAGGTCACACGCTCACTCACCGTAGCGTGCTGAGCTTCTTCCTTTAACTGAGGAATTTGGTCAGCACGGGTAATGTTGTCCAGGGCCAGGGCACTGCCTGCCACGAACAGCAGGCTGGCGATAGCCGTAAGCTTAAAGAGTTTGTTCATGCCTGAGTCAGGCCTCCGTTTCAGAACTGCAAGTGTTCTGCGCGTACGATCATTGCCATACCAGAAGTCAGCTGTACACGGACGCCATCTTTGGTAATTTCCAGTACGGTAGCATCCATTGCGTTGTTACCGGCTTTGACTTTAATGGCCTGTCCAACCTGCAGAGCAGAAATATCGGTCACCGGCGTACGACGCTCTTCACGAGGTGCCTTTGGTGCCGGTTTTTCTGCGCGAGGTTTACGCTCTGCCCCTTCTTTACGACGCGGTGCTGCCGCCGGACGAGGTTTGCGTTCGCGACGTGGAGCGTCTTCCGTTACGCCTGCGGCTGCCGCGGCTTCACGTTTCTTCGCCTGTTGCTCAGCGCGCTGGGCCTGAACGCGGGCTTTCGCTTCATCCAACTGCTGACGTGCATGTTCAACATGCTGTTCGTCCAGCTCACCGCAAGGGTTGCCATCAAGATCGACGCGAGTCGCGCCAGCTTTGATGCCGTACAGGTAGCGCCAGCTTGACGTATAGAGACGTAACGCTGAACGAAGCTGTGTTTTGCTGAGGCTCATTTCGCCTTCAACACGAGAGACTAAATCCTGGAAGATACCAATCTTCAACGGACGAGCTTCACCTTCAGCGCTAAAACATTGAGGGAAACGCTCGGCCAAAAATGCGATAACTTCTTTACTGCTATTCAACTTAGGTTGATTTTCCATGAAATTTCCTGATTACAACGGAATTGCCAATAAGTCGCAGGCATGAACAGGCGACATTATAATGACGCCATCGCTAAATGCCACGTTATCCGTTGCTTATCATGCTATCGAGGGAAGAATTTTTTAAAATCAGTGCCGCTCAGCACGTCTGAAAGCCGCGAAATCAAGGTTTTTAAACCCATTTCGTCTTCTTCCGAAAAACGGCCATACTCGGTGCTGTCGATATCCAGGACGCCAATCGTCTGGCCGTCAACCGTCAGAGGCAGCACAATTTCCGAATTGCTGGCCGCATCGCAGGCAATGTGCCCGTCGAAAGCATGCACATCCTCCACACGCTGAATCGTGCCTGTTGCGACGGCTGTGCCGCATACGCCCTTGCCGACAGGGATTCTTACGCAGGCAATTTTACCCTGGAAGGGCCCCAGAACTAGCGTTTGGGCTTCGAGAAGGTAGAATCCTGCCCAGTTGACGCCTTCAAGGCGCTCAAAGAGCAACGCACTGGTATTCGCCAGTGTTGCAAGAAAGCTGGTTTCACCTGCCATTAACGCACTAAAATCGCGATTCAGATCCGCGTAAAATTGTTCTTTGTTCATTAAATAACCGTTATGTTGTCTTACTTTACTTTGTAGCATATTAAAATAAGCATTAAATGCACGGTGCCACAAGGTGTATCATTTTATGAATTACGATAGGCTAAATGCATCATTCAGATAACAACGCTCCCGGCTTACGACGCACAATGAAAATACACGCCATCAGTCAGGCATTGCCTCAGGCACGTTATCAGCGTTGTCCCCAATGCGATACCCTTTTCTCTCTGCCCCAGGTTAAATCAACACAAAGTGCATACTGCCCCTGTTGTGATGCAAGAGTACATCATGGCCGTGACTGGTCATTGACGCGCCTGGGGGCGATGGCCGTGGCGATGCTGGTGCTCATGCCCGTCGCCTTTTCCGATCCGCTGCTGCGTATCTATCTCCTGGGTTCGAGTATTGATGCCAACGTTATGCAGGGCATTTGGCAGATGGCAAGCCAGGGAGACGTACTTACCGCCGCCGTCGTGCTCTTTTGCGTGGTCGGCGCACCGGCCACGCTGGTCGCGGCTATTGCCTATCTCTGCTTTGGCAACATTCTCGGCATGAACCTTCGCCCGGTACTGCTGATGCTGGATAAGCTTAAAGAGTGGGTGATGCTGGATATCTATCTGGTGGGCATTGGCGTGGCGTGCATTAAGGTTCGCGAGTATGCGTTTATCCAGCCAGGCCCAGGGCTGATCGCTTTTATTGCGCTGGTGGTCTTGAGCCTGTTGACCATGATCCACCTGAACATTGAGCAGCTATGGGAGCGTTTTTACCCCCAGCGCCCGGCTCGTGCTTTTAATGCGCAACTGCGGGTTTGCCTCGGCTGCCATTTTACCGGCGTTCCTGACGAACGAGGCCGCTGCCCTCGCTGCCACATCCCGCTGTACCATCGCCGAAAGCAAAGCTTACAAAAATCCTGGGCAGCACTGGTTGCCTCCCTGATCTTCCTGCTTCCGGCTAACCTGCTGCCGATTTCTATTATTTACGTGAACGGGGCACGCCAGGAAGACACCATTCTTTCGGGCATCATTTCCCTGGCGCACAGCAATATCGCCGTCGCTGCCGTGGTGTTTATTGCCAGTATCCTGGTGCCGTTTACTAAAGTTATTGTATTAATTACGCTACTTATCAGTATTCATTTCAAATGCCAGCAGGGATTACGAACCCGCATTTTATTGCTGCGCTTTGTCACCTGGATTGGCCGCTGGTCTATGCTCGATCTGTTTGTCATCGCGTTGATGATGTCACTGGTTAACCGTGACCAGCTGTTAGCTTTTACGATGGGTCCCGCCGCAGTCTTCTTTGGCGCGGCGGTTATATTAACTATTCTTGCCGTCGAATGGCTGGATAGCCGACTACTTTGGGACGCACATGAGTCAGGAAACGCCCGCTTCACCGACTGAAGCGAGAATTAAAACGAAACGCCGGATTTCCCCTTTCTGGTTATTACCTGTTATTGCGTTACTGATTGCCGGCTGGCTGATCTGGACGACTTACCAGGAACGCGGCAACACCGTAACCATCGACTTCATTTCCGCCGACGGGATAGTCGCTGGCCGCACGCCCGTGCGCTACCAGGGCGTTGAAGTGGGTACCGTGCAAAACATCAGCCTGAGCGATGACCTGCGTAAAATAGAAGTCAAAGTCAGCATCAAAAGCGATATGAAGGATGCCCTGCGGGAAGACACACAATTCTGGCTGGTAACGCCGAAGGCTTCCCTCGCTGGAGTATCCGGGCTTGATGCCCTGGTAGGCGGGAACTACATCGGCATGATGCCGGGTAAAGGCGAGCCGCGTGACCATTTTACCGCCCTCGATACCCAACCCAAATATCGCCTGGATAACGGCGAGCTGATGATTCACCTCCACGCCCCGGATTTAGGCTCCCTTAACAGCGGGTCGCTGGTCTATTTCCGCAAAATTCCGGTTGGCCGCGTGTATGACTATGCCATCAATAAGAACAAGCAGGGCGTCACCGTCGACGTGCTTATCGATCGCCGCTTTACCAGCCTGGTGAAAAAAGGCAGCCGTTTCTGGAATGTGTCCGGCGTAAAGGCCGATGTTGGCCTGAGTGGGGCCAAAGTTCAGCTTGAAAGCCTGGCGGCGCTGGTCAATGGGGCTATTGCTTTCGATTCCCCTGACGATTCAGAACCGGCCAAAGCGGATGATGAATTCGGCCTTTACGAAGACCTGGCGCACAGCCAGCGCGGCGTCATCATTAACCTCGATCTCCCGAGCGGGGATGGCCTTAAAGCAGGCTCGACTAAGTTAATGTATCAGGGGCTGGAGGTGGGTTCGCTGACTAAGTTAAACCTCAATCCAGGCGGTGCCGTCACAGGGGAAATGACCGTTGACCCCGGCGTGGTTAGCCTGATGCGTAGCGGCACGCGCATCGAACTCCGTAGCCCAAAAATCTCGCTGGATAATCCAAGCATCAGCACGTTGCTCACGGGCAGCACCTTTGAACTTGTGCCGGGTGACGGCGAACCGCAGGATCGCTTCACCGTGGTCTCCAGCGATCAAACGCCGCTCCAGCAGCCGAATGTATTGACGCTTTCGCTGACGGCCCCTGAAAGCTACGGTATTGATGCCGGACAACCGATTATCCTGCACGGGATACAAATCGGCCAGGTGGTGGCGCGGGCACTGTCAGCGAAAGGCGTCACGTTCTCCGTCGCCATTGAACCGCAATACCGCCATCTGCTGCAGGGCGACAGCAAATTCGTGGTCAACAGCCGCATTGATGTGAAGCTCGGCATGGACGGAGTGGAATTCCTGGGCGCCAGTGCCAACGAATGGGTCAACGGCGGCATACGTGTGCTGCCGGGCAGCAAAGGCGAGATGAAAAGCAGTTATCCGCTTTATGCCAACCTGGAAAAAGCGATTGAAAACAGCCTGAGCGACATCCCGACCACCACGCTGACGCTGACGGCCTCCAGCCTGCCAGATATCCAGACCGGCTCCGTGGTGCTGTACCGCAAATTCCAGGTGGGCGAAATCATCACCATCCGCCCTCGCGCCGAGAACTTTGATATTGATGTTCACATCAAGCCGGAATACCGCAAGCTGCTGACGCCAAACACCGTGTTTTGGGCTGAAGGTGGCGCGAAAGTTCAGCTCAACGGCAGCGGGCTAACGGTGCAGGCCTCCCCGCTCTCTCGTGCACTCAAAGGGGCCATCAGCTTTGACAACATGAGCGGTGCCAGCGTCGGACAGGTGAAAGGTGAGAAACGCGTGCTGTACGCCTCTGAAACCGCGGCAAGAGCGGTGGGCAGCCAGATAACGCTGCACACTTTCGATGCCGGAAAACTTTCCGCCGGGATGCCAATTCGCTATCTGGGCATTGATATCGGCCAGCTTGAGTCGCTGAACCTGACGCAATCCCGCAACGAAGTGGAAGCGAAAGCGGTACTTTACCCTGAGTATGTGTCTACCTTCGCACGCGCCGGTACCCGCTTCTCCGTTGTCACACCGCAGATCTCTGCGGCGGGCGTCGATCATCTTGATACCCTCCTCCAGCCTTACATCAACGTTGAACCCGGTAAAGGTGACCCCCGCCGCGACTTCGAGCTGCAGGAAGCGTCTATCACCGACTCTCGTTACTCCGACGGGCTGAACATCGTGCTGGAAGTGCCTGAAGCCGGCTCGCTGAGCATAGGCACGCCGGTTCTCTTCCGCGGGATTGAAGTCGGTACGGTAACCGGCATGACGCTCGGCAATCTCTCTGACCGCGTGATGGTGGGCCTGCGTATAAGCAAGCGTTACCAGCATTTGGTCCGGGACAACTCCGTCTTCTGGCTGGCTTCCGGCTATAGCCTGGACTTTGGCTTAACTGGCGGCGTGGTGAAAACCGGAACCTTTAATCAGTTTATTCGCGGTGGCATTGCGTTTGCGACGCCGCCGGGGATCCCGCTTTCCCCTAAAGCAGAGGCCGGGAAACACTTCCTGCTGCTGGAAAGCGAGCCGAAAGAGTGGCGTCAGTGGGGCACCGCCCTTCCGCGCTGAACCGTAAGCCCGGGCGGTACGTCGCCCGGGTAATTCCGTGTTAAACTGCGCCCCTTAATTTTTTCAGGGGCGTTTTTCATGGCTCAATCTACTGACGTTTATCTTCCTCAACCTTTTCTCGACGCGATTCGTGACGCACTTCCCGCCGGCCAGACGCTGGAAAGTTTTATCGAATACTGTCAGCAGCCGCTGCGCCGCAGCCTGCGCGTCAATACGCTGAAGATATCCGTGGCTGACTTTCTGACGCTCGTCGCGCCCTATCACTGGCGTTTAACGCCGGTGCCGTGGTGCGAAGAAGGCTTCTGGATTGAACGAGAAGATGAAGAAACCCTGCCGCTGGGCAGCACCGCAGAGCATTTGAGCGGCCTGTTCTATATTCAGGAAGCCAGTTCAATGCTGCCCGTAGCCGCGTTGTTTGCCGACGGCAACCAGCCGCAGCGAGTGATGGACGTCGCCGCAGCGCCAGGATCAAAAACAACCCAGATTGCCGCCCGCATGAATAATACCGGCGCAATTCTTGCCAATGAATATTCCGCCAGCCGGGTAAAAGTCCTGCATGCCAATATCAGCCGCTGTGGGATCAGTAACGTAGCGCTGACGCATTTTGATGGCCGCGTATTCGGTGCCGCTCTGCCGGAATCCTTCGACGCCATTCTGCTGGACGCCCCCTGCTCCGGTGAAGGCGTGGTGAGGAAAGATCCCGATGCACTGCGCAACTGGTCGCCTGAAAGCACGGCCGAAATTGCCGGCACACAGCGTGAATTGATTGAGAGTGCTTTTCATGCGCTCCGCCCCGGCGGGACTCTGGTCTACTCGACCTGTACGCTGAATCGCCAGGAAAACCAGGATGTCTGCCAGTGGCTGCTGGATACCTGGCCGGACGCGGTAGACATTGCCCCCCTTGACGAGCTTTTCCCGGAAGCAGCACGCGCGCTCACGCCGGAAGGTTTCCTGCACGTGTTCCCACAGATTTACGACTGCGAAGGCTTTTTCGTTGCCCGTTTGCGCAAAACGGCCTCTATCGAACCGCTGCCGGCCCCGGGCTATAAAGTAGGGAAATTCCCCTTCGCGCCGATGAAAGGCAAAGCCGCAGCCGAACTAACCGCCGCGGCGGCAAAATCGGGCCTTATCTGGGGCGATGAGCTGAATCTATGGCAGCGCGACAAAGAGATCTGGCTGTTTCCGAGTGAGATTGAACCGCTTATCGGGAAAGTGCGTTTCTCTCGCATTGGCCTCAAGCTCGCCGAACAGCACAACAAAGGCTTCCGCTGGCAGCATGAAGCCGTGGTTTCTCTGGTCAAAAGTGACAACCCGCTTTGCTTCCCGCTGAGCGAGACCGAAGCCGAGGAGTGGTACCGTGGGCGGGATATCTACCCAGAAGTGACACCGTCACGAGATGAAGTGATTGTCACTTTTCAGGGGCAGCCGCTCGGCCTGGCGCGTAAAGTTGGCTCACGCCTGAAGAACAGCTACCCAAGGGAATTAGTACGCGACGGCAAGCTTTTCGCCGCCCCGCAGGCTGGCTAAAAAAATAAGCACTTTTTGAGTTGGCAATTTGTGCTGCCTTGACTACGCTGAAATTGGAGTGACCAACTGGTCATACCACCTGCTGCGGATAACAAGGAGCCAAAGATGACAAAGACCAACGTTCGGATCGGCATCTTCGAGATCGATGATGCCGAATTACACGGTGAACAACAGGGGGATCGAACGTTAAGCATTCCCTGCAAGTCCGATCCAGACCTGTGCATGCAGCTGGATGCATGGGATGGGGCAACCTCTATTCCCGCCGTGCTGGACGGCGAACATTCCGTACTTTACCTGCAGCATTACGATCGGCAGCGCGATGCCTGGGTTATGCGCCTTGCATAATTCAAGATGAACCCGTCCCTGAGACGGGTTATATAGATGACAAACAGCCAAAAACGTGGTTTTCAGCTGTTTGGAGTAGACCAGAGAACATCATTCATTGCTTTTGTTAGACCCAAGTGCCGTTTTTACATCAATGATTTTTGCCAGCACTTTCTCCGTCCACGGGACGGATTAATTATTTCCCCCACTCCCTTTGGCTCCCCTACACTTAAACCAAACGAAGCGGTTTAGAGGCGCTAATGTTTGCTTTGGTTTTATTTGTTTGTTACCTGGACGGCGGCTGTGACGATCTGGTGCTGGAAGTCTTCACCAGCGAACGGCAATGTCTGAGTGCGATGAGCGAACAGCGTATGCGCCACGGCGGCTGTTACCCGCTGGAAGAGTTTATCGATGGATTCTGGCGGCCTGCCCAGGAGTACAGCGACCTCTGAGCAGGGCCAGGTGAAGATTAGCGCTTGTTCGGGCGAAGGAACATGCGTATTTGCTTCCCGTGGTATTCAACGTAGTGCTGGAAAGTAAAGCCGAAGCGCTCTGCCAGACCAATAGAACGCTGATTATCGTCATCAATGATGCAGCATACCGGCTCGCTGAAATTGTCATCCGCCCAACTTAACACTGCGCTGAGCGCCTCCGCCGCATAGCCTTTACCGTGTACCGCAGGAATAAGCGTCCAGCCCGCCTCCGGGTGTGCCAAAGCCGGGCTAAGATTTCGTTTAGCGTCCTGGAAACCAAACGCCCCTACGAATCGCCCACTCTGTTTTTCAAACAACGCCCAGTAACCGTAGCCCAGCGCCTGCCAGTGACCGATATAGCGCATCAATCGCGCCCAGCTCATTTCGCCGTCCTGCGGTTTTCCGCCGCCGATAAACTTTACCATCTCCGGGTCAGACCAACAGGCAACCAGCGCCTCATAGTCGTCCAGCGTAAAATGGCGCAGGATAAGGCGTTCCGTTTCAAGACGTGGGGCTTCAGTAATCATCATGGCTCCGCTCAGTATTACTCTTGTAGTCGTTGTTTAAGGCCTGATTTGCAGGCGTAAATGATAGCGCACAGCAGCAGGCTAAACAGCATGGTACCCAAAAACACACCCGCACCGGTCAGGGTTAGCATAACGCCGCCAATCAGCGGCCCAAGCGCTATGCCTAACGTCGTCAGGGTCGATGCTCCCAGGTACGCACCGCGGTGCTCATCTGGTGCCAGCTGATCCAGCAGAATATTCAGGTTCGGCATCAGAATGGCCTCGCCGATGCTGAAAATAACCGTCACGCTCACCCACAACAGCGCATCCGGCGTACGGACGGACCAGAACAAAAGCTGTGACAGCGCAAAGATAGCGCCCCCCAGCAAAATACGGTTAGACAAGCTAACTTGAGCCAAAAAGCGAACCAGAAAAAGCTGGGCAATAAGCACCGTACAGGCGTTCGACACCAGAATCAGCGTGATTAACTTTACGGCTGCCTCAGCGTCCAGCGTCAGTAAATAAAGCGGCACCACGGATTCATAATGTACGAAAACCACAGCGCATAACGTGCTGCACAGCAGCGCCGCAACGAACAGTTTGTCCCGGGCGATGATTAGCATAACGTCGCGTAATCTGACCCCGGGTTTATGTTCGCTGTCTTTGGCAACCAGCTTGCCTGCAGGAATAAACAATAAGGTGTAAATAAGCAGCGGCAAATAGCTCACAGCCGTGATTACGAATGTCCCTTTCTGCGAAGTCAGCCCGAAAGCAATGCCGACCAGTGGCCCGGTGACCGCTGCCACATTCACCAAATAATAGCGAATCTGCAGAGCCAGAGCGCGACGACGTCGGTCGCCCAGTAAGTCACTCATCAAGGCACGCGTCGGCGGCTCTACCCACGCGAAACAGACGCCAACAATCATTAGCCCAATGATAAATAACGCCATTCCCGTGGCCAGCCCAAGCAGTGCATAGCCAACAAACGACAGCGCACAGCCGAGGGAAAGCACGCCCCGGCGGCCTAATTTATCCGACAGCTGCCCGCCATACATTCCCAGCACCACCGCCAGAAGCGCACTGCTGGTCATCGCCACGCCTACAGAGATGGGCGAAAGATGATAATTACGGGTCATGATCACCGTCATAAACGGCCAGGCCATAAAATAGCTAAAGCGAATCACCAGGGTAAAAAGCAGCAGCGCAATCACCGTCGACGGGAAGGTTTTGACCGTCGGCCAAAAACCGAGCGCAGCGTCCTCACGGACGGCATCGTTTGTCGTCATAAAGTATCCTGTTAATTATCGTTATAGTGGAGGCGGGGCCGCTTACGCTGAGTAAGCGGTTAAATAGTAATAAGTTATTCCTTATTGGCTGGCAACGTAAATGTTACTGAAATGTTTATTTCCCCAGCTTGTCGTTTAAACCATCAGCCGGGCAGCGGAAAGTAGTGGAAAATTGTGACCTGCCGCTCAAAAAATGGCATTTCGTGCTGGGAATGATTGGGGAGAGCCGGCAGCTGAACGCCGCCGGCAAAACGGTTAAAGTTTACCGCTCAGGCGCTGATGGAAATCGGCGCTGTGGGTGTCCAGGCCAACAATTTCGACCTGCGCCTGATAACGCTGATAGCGCGTTTCAATGGCATCTAATACGGCAACGGTGGAGGCATCCCAAATTTGAGCCTGAGTCAGATCGATCACCACCCGTGCCGGGTCGTCAGCATAGTGAAAATGCTCGACCAGGTCGTTGCTGCTGGCAAAGAACAGCGGCCCACGAACCCGGTAAGTCACTTCGCTCCCGTCCGCTGCCAGCTGCCGCTCAGCACGCACCACATGTGCAATACGGCGAGCAAACAACATCATAGCGAAGATAACGCCGCCCAAAACGCCAAGCGCGAGGTTATCGGTATAAACCGTTATAGCGACGGTCGTGAGCATCACCAGCGTTTCCGGCACCGGCATTCGGCGAAGCGTAACTGGAGAGAGGCTATGCCAGTTCAGCGTTTTCACCGCCACAATCATCATGATCCCAGCCAGCACCACCATCGGAATTTTTGCCATCACTTCACTCAGCACGGTGACCAGCAGCAATAGCACCAGCGCAGCCGCCACGGTAGACAGCCGCGTACGCCCTCTTCCCAGCTCAACGTTGACAATGGTTTGCCCAATCATGGCGCAGCCCGCGATGCCGCCATAAAAACCGGCGAAGATATTCGACACGCCCAGTCCCCAGCATTCGCGCCGCTTGCTGGAAGGTGTATCGGTGAGATCGTCCACCAGCTTGGCCGTTAGCAAGGACTCCATCAAGCCAACAAAAGCGATGCTCAGCGCGCAGGGCCAGATAATGCGCAGCGTCTCAACGTTAAGTGGCACTATCAGTTCCGTTAACCCGGGCAAACCGGCTTTCATCGGCCCGCTGTCGCCTACCGTGGGCATTACCCATCCCAGGGCAATACTCAGGCCGGTCACCAGAACAATCGCCACCAGCGGCGAAGGCACAGATTTAAGCAGTCTCGGCAACATTAAAACGACGGCGAGCGTCACGACGAACAGGCCCCAAACCAGCGGCGATTGCCCCCAGACATGAGGCACCTGAGCAAAGAAAATAAGAATACCCAGCGCATTCACAAATCCGGTCATTACCGAAAGCGGGATATAGCGCATCATTCGCGCCAGCCCGCTTAGGCCGAACAGGATCTGGATCCCGCCCGCCAGCACCACCGCAGGCAGGATATAACCCACCCCATATTGATGAACCATCGGGGCAATCACCAGCGCTACCGAACCGGCCGCCGCAGTGACCATTGCCGGGCGGCCCCCCAGAATCGACATAGCAAAACAAAGCACGATCGAGGCAATCAGGCTGACCTTCGGATCCACGCCCGCGATCAGGGAAAAGGAGATCACTTCGGGGATCAGGGCCAGCGCGGTGACGACTCCGGCCAGCAGTTCGCGCTGGATGAGTCGAGGGGAGCGAAGCACGGCGCGCAGGCTATTCTCACGCGCATGTTGAGCGGCAAGCTCGGTTTGATTTGTCATAGTCGGATGCAGGCTTATTGTCAGGAACGCCGCATTTCTCATGGAATGCAGTCAGTGAGGCCGAAAGTGTAGCGTTGTCGCGGCAGTGATGCGAATTTTTGTGACATGCGTCACTAGTCCGAAAGACTCACCGACCCGGCCCCCACGTTTGCGCAACAAATAATTAACAAATTGAGCAAAAAACGCTGGACGGCAAGCTATCAAGGTGTGGTATGGTTTTAGCGCACAGGCCAGGTCGAAGCGTTATGGGAAACGCTTTACGCGCAAGCAAGCTGGCGGATTCCCGAATAAAAAAAGACCGAATACGATTCCTGTATTCGGTCCAGGGAAATGGCTCTTGGGAGAGAGCCGTGCGCTAAAAGTTGGCATTAATGCAGGCTAAATCGCCTTGCCTCTTAAGAATAGATTACCGGCGCAGGTTTTCCAGTCCGCAACAAAAGTGGTCAGAAAAAAGGCGCAATAAAGGTGACTATTTATGCAAAAACAGCAATATCCCGTTGAGGCTATTGCTGTTTTTTTATGCCAGGAAATGCGTGTTTTTTATTCACCGCAAAGCTTTTGCGCGCGCTCAATGAAGGGTTCGAGACTCATCTTCTGGCCAGGATGCTGCGGGTCGTCCACCTGAATAACGCTGATGGGCTGCCCGCTCGTTTTACCGCTCTTGATCTGCTGCTCGGCAATGGCGTTCAGCGGGTACTGCATCAGCGTACTTGGGTTGATGGCAAACAACGCATTCCCCGCTCTGCAGCTCAACATCACCTCTTCACGGTTGAACGCCCATTTGTCTTTACCCACCTCAAACCGACTCACGGTGATAATTTGCGGGGCAGCCAGCGCAGAACTCGCGCAGGCCAGCAGCAGTAAAGTCAAAATGCTCTTTTTCATGAATCTCTCATATAACCAGTTTGCGCCGTCAGAACGGCTCCCAGGTAGCATAGATGCTGACAAGCAGCAGTATCGCTACCGATAGAATCACTTCCAGCCACGTAAGCTGAATAAATCTCCGCTGAGCATCGGCTTGAACAGCGTCGAAACGCGGCACCAGTATATAGCGGTTGATCAGCGCCAGCATAACCATCACTAGCACCAGCACAACCTTCAGCGCCAGCAATCGAACATAACCACTTTCCAGCGGCAGCGCCCAGCCGAGGATAAGCAAGCTATTCACCACGCCGGTCACCAGTACCGCAGCCACTGCAAGATGCCCGTAGCGCGAAAAACGCATCATTGCCGTAATCGCCGGAGTACGCCAGCGCGGCTTATGCGCCATATACATACAAACCAGCAAAGGCAGCAGGCCTCCCACCCACCAGGCCGCGCTCAGAAGATGAATCGCATGGTTCATCCGCTGAAAGACACCGAGCGCGCCGTCGTGCATTGCGGCATGCCCGACGCCAGCCAGCATAATTAGCTGCGCCGCGGCTAACAGCAGCAATAACCCCGGCATTGCCCGGGGAGCGATCAGCACAGCGGCCAGCGTGGCCAGGCCCAGCAATAGCTGCCATATCCAGACGGAACCAAAGCGAGTCGTCAGCACCGCCTGCCAGACATCCGGCGAAAGAGTATCGCGCCAGCCGTCACCCATTTGCCCGGCCTGAGCCATGAATAACAGACAGGCGCTAATGAGCGACAGCCAGACGGCAGGCCGCCACTGCGCCCTGAGGCGACGCACAAGCACGGGTTTAAACTGCTGCGGGGCAAGGAGCGAACAGCAGATGGCGCTGCCAAGCAGCACCATCAAGGCAGTGAAATGGATAAAACGCAGCGCGATGTAAAACGCCGACAGCATGGCGATTACTTCACGGAGAAGTGATAGTTACCTTTGGTTTTGTGCCCGTCGACCGACACAACATGCCAGTCCACGGAGTAATCACCCGGTTTCAGGGCTTCTTCAACCGGCACAATCAGCTGTTTGTTGTCGGTCTCAGCAACCTTCACTTTCCCGGTCTTCACGGCAGATTTCTGCGGGCCGGTCACGGTCACGCCGCTGAAGCCAGGCTCCACCCCTTCAGAGAAGCTCAGGGTCAGCGACTGCGGCGATGCTGTCACGGCGGAATCTGCTGCCGGAGACTGCTGCTTAAGGTGCGCGTGTGCAAACACGGCTGGAGAAACGGCCATAGCAGTGACAAATGCCGCCACGGTTGCGATGCGGGAGGAGATGAACGCCATATTAACTATTCCTTTTTGTTATGTGTCGAGGCGGCAAGGATACCCCCGCGTTAATACCAAGTCGAGACGGGAAAAGCTATTGTTGCTTGTCATCCAGGGCGCAAAACAGTAACTTCTGCGCTGACATTGCAGGAGGATATGATGAGCTACAATCTCGCCGATTTACCCCAGGAAGAAATGGATAAAGTTAACGTCGACCTTGCCGCTGCCGGCGTGGCGTTCAAAGAGCGCTATAACATGCCCGTAGTGGCTGAAATGGTGGAGCGTGAGCAACCTGAACATCTGCGGACCTGGTTCCGTGAAAAGCTGATTGCCTATCGTCTGGCCTCGGTGAATCTTTCCCGTTTGCCGTATGAACCGAAGCAAAAATAAAAAATTAAGAATTTTCTCTTTGATTCAAAACTAGTGCTACTCTCTTCCTTGTTCAGTTGACCACAAGCTTTGGCTCATCCCTCACGATTGCAGGACGCAATCGTTGGATGAAAGATTAAGGAAGAACCTATGCCACGCTGGAATGTTGCCGCTGCGCAATACGGTGCCGTTGCCGGAAGTTATCAGGCCAACATCGACCACCATCTCGATTTCATTCGCTGTGCCGCCGAAGAAGGCATCGATCTTCTGGTTTTCCCTCATCTCTCTTTATCCGGATTAAGCCCCGACAACCATCCTCCGGCGTTTACCGATCCGCTGTTCGACCCGCTCAGCGAGGCTGCTCGCAGCTACCATATGACCGTGATCGTCGGCATGTCGCTCAGTGACGAGGCGCATAGCGCCGCCGGTATGGTAGGTTTTCTGCCGGATGGATCGCGTATCGCCTGTTGCAAACGTCCCGCAACGGCTATCGATGTAAATGCTCAACCCCCCGTCGCACCACTTTTGGGGCAACGTTCCCGCAATATTGCCCTGGCCGTTTGCGCCCAAAGCGATGATGAAGCCTGGCCCCGAAGCGCAGCTGATATCGGCGCCGATCTTTACGCCACCGGCGCCGCAATGACAGAACTAAGCTACCAGCAAGATGAGATGTATATGCAACGCTGGGCGCACAAATATGGACTCACCATTTTGCAGGCCAATTACGCCTGGTCCGGGGCAGAACTTCGCTCCGCTGGGCGCAGCGCATGTTGGGATAATTTAGGCCAGCTAGTCGTCAGGGCCGACCAGGGTGAATTGCTGGCGATTGGCCGCCGGGATGAGAGAGGTTGGCACGGCGAGGTCATTCCTTTACGCTAGTCGCCTGAGGCCTGTTTACGGAGACTGCGATGCTGCGCATTATTGATACGGAAACCTGCGGATTACAGGGAGGCGTAGTGGAAGTTGCGTCGGTCGATATCATCGACGGCAAGATTGTAAACCCGATGAGCGATCTTGTCCGTCCTGACCGACCAATAAGCCACCAGGCAATGGCCATCCATAAAATTACCGAAGAGATGGTGGCCGATAAACCCTGGATTGAAGACGTCATCCCCCGCTATATCGGAAGCCCCTATTACGTGGCGCACAACGCCAGTTTCGACAGCCGCATGCTGCCGGAAATGCAGGGCGACTGGATTTGCACGGTGAAGCTGGCGCGTCGCCTGTGGCCGGGCATCAAATACAGCAACATGGGCTTGTACAAATCGCTAAAGTTGCATGTGGATACACCTGCCGGGCTGCATCATCACCGCGCCCTGTTTGACTGTTATATCACCGCCGCCCTGCTGCTGAGAATTATGGACGTGTCCGGCTGGAACGCAGAAGATATGGTCACGATTACCGGGCGCCCGGCGCTGGTAACCACCATGATGTTTGGCAAATACCGGGGCAAACGCATTGCCGAAATAGCCGAAGACGACCCGGGTTATCTTCGCTGGATGCTCAACAACATCAAGGAGCTAACGCCGGATCTCCGCATGACGCTAAAACATTACCTGGCCGCCAGCGCGGCCGATTAATGCACGCGCCCTGGCAGCGTTCCCTGCGCCAGGGCAATCAGGAAAGCAAACTCCAGTGCCACGCCTTCGTAAGATTTGAAGCGCCCCGACTTGCCGCCGTGCCCGGAATCCATGTCGGTACAAAGCAGCAGCAAGGTTTCATCCCGCTTATAGTCACGTAATTTGGCAACCCACTTAGCCGGCTCCCAATACTGCACCTGCGAATCATGCAGCCCGGTGGTCACTAACAGATGGGGATAAGCCTGCTCACGAACCTGGTCGTAAGGGCTGTATTGCTTCATATAGCGGTAATATTCTTCATCCTGGGGGTTACCCCACTCTTCAAATTCCCCGGTGGTAAGCGGAATCGACTCGTCCAGCATCGTCGTTACAACGTCGACAAACGGCACCTGAGCCACCACGCCATGGAATAATTCAGGGCGCAGGTTGATAGCTGCCCCCATCAGCATTCCGCCCGCGCTGCCGCCCATCCCATAAAGCAGTTTAGGATCGCCATATCCCTGCCTGAGCAGCTCGTCGCACACGTCCAGATAGTCGTTAAAGGTATTCATCTTTTTCAGGTATTTACCGTCTTCATACCATTGCTGGCCCAGTTCACCGCCGCCGCGGACATGGGCGATGGCGAAGACAAACCCCCTGTCCAGCAGACTCAAACGGCTGCTGCTAAAGTCAGCATCCATACTGCTGCCGTAAGATCCATAGCCATAGACCAGCAGCGGGCTTTTGCCCCGGCGGAAGTGTTTCCGGTGATAAACCAGTGAGACCGGTACCAGAACGCCATCCCGCGCCGTCACCCACAGATGCTCGCTGCGGTAATGGCTAGCGTCAAAACCGGCAACCTGGGTTTGCTTGATAACCCGTCGCTCACCGCTGTCCATATCCAGCTCGAATAGGGTGTCCGGCGTTGTCATTGATGAGTAACCGTAGCGCAGGTGGGAGGTCTCAGGCTCAGGATTATAGCCGAGCCAGGTGACATAGGCCGGATCGTCAAAAGCGATGCCCGTGGACTCACGCGTATGGCGATTAATCTGGCGCAGGCTGGTCAATCCCTGCTGGCGCTCGGCAACCACCAGCCAGTCGCGGAACAGCGTAAAGTCTTCAAGCATGACCTGTTCCCGCGCGGCAATCAGCGTTTCCCACTGTTTTTCGTCCCGCACGGCGCTGCGGTAGAGTCCGAAATTTTTACCGTCTTTGTTGGAACGAATGTAGAACCCATGCTGGTAGTGATCGACCGTGTACTCATGATCTTTCCGGCGCGGGGCAAAAACTTGCGGCTCGGCGTCTGCCAGTTCGGCATCCAGTAACAAAGCCTCACTCGTCGTCGCGCTGGCAAGATGAATGACAACAAAATGCCGGGAGGTTGTTTTATGCACGCTGACGTAAAAAGCGTCATCTTTTTCTTCATACACCAGTTGGTCATCGGCCACCGGGTGGCCCAGCGTGTGCCGCCAGACCTGATAAGGCAGTAAGGTTTTGGGATGCTTGCGCACGTAGTAAAGCGTGACGGAGTCATTTGCCCAAACAAAACCGGTCGAGACGTTCTCCAGCAACTCCGGATACCAGTTTCCGGTTTTCAAATTGCGCAGACGGATGCCGAACTGACGGCGGGAGAGATAGTCCTCTGCCAGGGCCATCACGGCATTGTCCGGCGTAATGGCCAATCCACCCATGGTGTAGAACTCGCTATGGGCGGCACGCTGGTTGGCATCCAGCAAAACGTCCCACTCGCCCCACTCTTCTCTGACCGCAGATTGCCGCTGATAAATCGCGTACTCATTCCCTTTGTCATACACCTGGCGGTAGCGATAGCCGTTCTTCACATACGGGGCGGAAACATCGCGAGGAGGAACGCGAGCGATCATCTCTTTGAGCAACTGATCCTGCAGCGCGCGCTGGCTCTCCATGATCCTTTTCCCGTAATCATTTTCCTGCTCAAGGTATTTCAGCACCTCGGGATCGGCGCGGTCATCATCCCGCAGCCAGTAATAGTTATCCGTGCGGGTATCGCCATGCAGCGTCATAGCGTGAGGTATTTTTTTGGCTTTTGGCGGCATCACTTTCATCATTTTCCGTTTAACACCCCGTAAGGGTGGCAAATTCAGCCGGGCTTGCAAGCGGAACATGAAGGATTAAAAGAAAATGCCGGGAGAAACCCGGCACAGGCTGGTTGCAGGAGGATTACACCGCGAGCGGTTGTTTTTGCTGCTGAATATCTTGCTCAATACCGGAGCGGACATCCGGCGGTATGTTTAGCGCATCGCCCAGAGCGCTCAGGTAGCTACGTTCCATAAAGTGATCGATATCGATAGCCGTGCAGCTAAGGTAATAAAGCTCCAGCGCTTCCTCCTCATTTCTCACACCTTGTGCAAGCTGGTGAGGATCTAACGGCCTGTCGATAGCCCGTTCGACGAGCGCTTTACCTTCCCCGTCGATACCGACTTCACGCAGCTGTTGCTCAATAAACTGACGCTCTTTTGCATCGATATGGCCGTCGCTTTTCGCCGCAAAAACCAGCGCGGTAATTAATCTTTCGGTACGAACATCAACCGACGAGTGCGGCTCACTCCAGCCTGTGGAAACGGGCTGGCTCTGGCGAACCCGCTCCTTGTATTTGTTCCATAACACGCTTCCGGCCACGGCGCCGCCGCCGACCAGAAGCGCACTGGTGCCGTATTTTGTTAACAGTTTGCGGGAAGATTTACTCGCCAGCAGTAACCCGGCTAATCCACCCAGCGCCCCCGGCACCAGAAGTTTACCGATCCCTTCAGAGCTATTTCCGGCTGCAGGCTGTGAAGATTGAGGAGAAGTAGATTGCCCCAGGAGCGACTGAAGCTGCTGTAACCAGTTATTCATGACGGAGATCCTCTGTTGACTTAACTCGTCGAGAGTAGGCCACAGGACGTCAAGAAACGTCGGACAGCACTAAAGATGGGAAAAGAATCGCGCCGGCTACCCGGCGCTTACAGCAGAACCGTATTACGCGGCTTTGGTGCGTTTACGTCCAGGGTGTTCGCTGACGTTGTCTTCAGCCGCTGGCGATTGTTCAAGCGCTGAGGACTCCGCGTCTGGCTCAAACTGACTTAATTCAGGCTCTGGCAGCTTGCCGTTTTTCAATACGCCCGCCAGCAGATCCTTGTTTTCCGCCATCCACATCGCCAGGGTGTCACTCTGCCCTTCATTCAGCGCAATCGGGCTTTGCTGCAGCCAGTCGCCGAGGACTTCAGCCAGATCCAGCATTTTGTCGTAAGCGTCAGCATCCTTTTTACTGGCAAAGGCCATTTTTTCTTGTCCCTCTCTCACTACAACATATTTAATCTCGACCGCCATTTTGCAGCTCCGTTTTACCTGTTTATTTATACAGTATATCGTCATTCATTTTACCACACAAGCCGGAAAGCCGCTGCCAACGCAAACGTTTTCGTTTATACTACAGCGGTCTTTTTCTTTGTTAAGGCTAAATCACATGTCAACGTTGGGAACCGCTCTGCGCCCGGCAGCTACGCGAGTTATGCTGCTGGGTTCCGGTGAATTGGGTAAAGAAGTGGCCATTGAATGCCAGCGCCTCGGGGTAGAAGTTATCGCCGTCGATCGCTACGCAAATGCGCCGGCAATGCACGTCGCACACCGCAGCCACGTCATTAACATGCTGGATGCCGCGGCGCTAAAAACGCTTGTCGCCGCCGAAATGCCCGATTTTATCGTTCCTGAAATTGAAGCCATTGCCACCGATGCCCTGCTGGAGCTTGAAGCCCAGGGTCAGCGAGTGGTGCCGTGCGCCCGCGCCACCAAACTCACCATGAACCGCGAAGGGATCCGCCGCCTGGCCGCAGAAGAACTTCAGTTGCCCACTTCCAGCTATCGCTTCGCCGACAGCGAAGAAGCCTTCCAGCAGGCCGTGCATGAGATTGGTTTGCCGTGCATTGTGAAACCGGTAATGAGTTCCTCCGGCAAAGGCCAGAGCTTTATCCGCACAGCCGACCAACTGGCAAAAGCCTGGGAATACGCCCAGCTAGGTGGGCGGGCCGGTAAAGGCCGCGTTATCGTTGAAGGCGTGGTCAATTTTGATTTTGAAATCACCCTGCTGACCATCAGCGCCGTTGACGGCGTGCATTTCTGCGCGCCTATCGGGCACCGTCAGGAAGAGGGCGACTACCGTGAATCCTGGCAGCCACAGCAGATGAGCGACATCGCGCTGGCAAAATCGAAAGAGATTGCTGAAAAAGTGGTTACCGCTCTGGGCGGCCATGGCCTGTTCGGCGTGGAGCTGTTTGTCTGCGGCGATGAGGTGATTTTCAGTGAAGTCTCCCCTCGCCCGCACGACACTGGCATGGTGACGTTGATTTCACAGGATCTGTCTGAGTTTGCGCTGCACGTTCGCGCCTTCCTCGGCCTGCCTGTCGGCGAAATTCGTCAGTATGGCCCTGCCGCATCGGCGGTGATCCTGCCTGAGTTGCAAAGCGATAACGTTAAATTTAGTAACGTGGGGGCAGCGCTGGGCGGCGGTTTACAGGTTCGTCTTTTCGGTAAGCCGGAGATCGCAGGTAAACGCCGCATGGGCGTGGCGCTGGCAACCGGTAACAGTGTCGATGAGGCAGTGACAAGGGCCGTGACGTCAGCCGCTCAGGTAAAAGTTGAAGGATAAAAAAATCGCCCTCAAATTAGGGCGATTGAGTCAGTGGGCCCGCATACTGCGGGCTTTTTTATGGCTTACTGCTTGGCGCCTTCCACCGCTTCACGGGCAAGCTGAGTGATTCGGTCGTAGTCGCCCGCTTCCAGCGCATCGGCCGGAACCAGCCAGGAACCACCGATGCACAGCACGCTTTTAAGCGCCAGGTAATCGCGGTAGTTAGCCGGAGAGATCCCCCCGGTTGGACAGAAACGCACCTGAGAGAACGGCCCGGCAATGGCCTGTAGCGCTTTAGTGCCACCGTTGGCTTCAGCCGGGAAGAATTTGAACTCTTTCAGGCCATAGTCCATCCCCAGCATCAGTTCTGACACGGTGCTGATGCCTGGGATCAACGGAATGGTGCCTTCGGTCGCGGCTTTCAGCAGCGGCTCGGTCAGACCCGGGCTGATGGCAAACTGCGCGCCAGCTTCGGTCACTTCCGCAAGCTGCTGTGGGTTCAGCACGGTACCCGCGCCGATAATAGCTTCAGGCACTTCTTTCGCAATCGCACGAATGGCATCGATCGCACAAGCTGTACGCAGCGTGACTTCCAGCACGCGGACGCCACCGGCCACCAGCGCTTTCGCCATTGGCACCGCATGCTCCAGCTTGTTAACGACAATAACCGGCACAACCGGACCGGTTTTCAGGATCTGTTCTGCTGTAGTTTTCCAATTTTTCATCTGAGCGCCTCTTAGCCACTTTTAATCTGTTCCGGGCATTACTGCCTCGGGCTTAAAATTTAATGCAGGTTGCGCCTTGTTCAGCGCCAGAAAGCTGTTCGCGCAATGCGCCGAATAGCTCCCGACCAGTCCCTACGCGCTCGGCGCTGAGATCCGGGTGATAAGCAGTGCGCGCCGCAAGTACGGCTTCATCGACCAGCAACGTTAGCTCGCCCGTTTGGCCGTTGACGCGAATAATGTCGCCATCCTGCACCTTCGCCAGCAGCCCGCCGTCATACGCTTCCGGGGTAACATGGATTGCGGAAGGCACCTTCCCTGAGGCACCGGACAGTCTTCCATCTGTCACCAGAGCAATTTTGAAACAGCGGTCCAATAATACTCCAAGCGGCGGCATAAGTTTATGCAATTCTGGCATGCCGTTCGCTTTTGGCCCCTGATGGCGGACGACGACAACGCAATCGCGGTCCAGTTTGCCGGCTTCAAAAGCAGGCAATACGTCATGCTGACTTTCAAAAATAACCGCAGGGGCTTCAATCACCTGATTTTCTACCGGCACCGCTGAGGTTTTCATCACCGCCCGGCCCAGATTCCCGCTCAGCACTTTGGTTCCGCCGTGGCGGGAGAATGGTTTTTCCATCGTGGCAATAACGTCGCTATCCAACGGCTGGCTCGCGCCTTCACGCCAGGCAAGCTGACCGTTGTCGAGCCACGGCTCCATGGTGTAGTGATGCAGGCCAAAACCGGCCACGGTGTTAACGTCTTCGTGCAGCAGGCCACCTTTCAGCAGCTCACGCAGCAGCACCGGCACACCGCCCGCCGCCTGGAAGTGGTTAATGTCGGCAGGGCCATTCGGGTAGAGGCGCGCCAGCAGCGGCACAATTTCGGAGATCTCGGAGAAGTCGTCCCAGTTAATAATGATCCCGGCCGCGCGAGCCATCGCAACAAGATGCATGGTGTGGTTCGTCGAGCCGCCGGTAGCCAGCAGTGCAACAATGCCGTTCACCACCACTTTCTCATCAATCATTTTCCCGAGAGGCATCCATTCGTTGCCGTTGCCGGTCAGGCGAGTGACCTGGCGCGCCGCTGCGTCCGTCAGCGCGTGACGCAACTCTGCATCAGGCTGAACAAACGACGACCCCGGCAACTGCATGCCCATAAACTCAACCACCATCTGGTTGGTATTCGCCGTGCCGTAGAAAGTACAGGTCCCCGGCGCGTGATAAGAGGCAGCTTCCGCTTCCAGCAGCGCGAGGCGGTCAACTTTACCTTCCGCATAAAGCTGGCGAATGCGGACTTTTTCTTTGTTCGGCAAGCCGCTGGCCATCGGACCTGATGGCACAAAGACTGCAGGGAGATGCCCAAACGACAGCGCGGCCATCGTCAGCCCCGGCACGATTTTGTCGCACACGCCAAGATAGAGCGCCCCGTCAAACATGTTATGGGAAAGGCCAACGGCGGTAGACATGGCAATCACTTCCCGGCTCAGCAGCGAAAGCTCCATACCATCCTGGCCCTGAGTCACCCCGTCGCACATCGCCGGGACACCGCCTGCAACCTGCCCCACCGCGCCCACGGAATGCAGCGCCTTACGGATTTGCTCAGGATAATGTTCATACGGCTGATGGGCGGAGAGCATGTCGTTGTAGGACGTGATGATCGCAATATTGTTACGCAGCATGCTTTTCAGCGCCGCCTTATCGTCCGGCTGGCAGGCAGCGAAACCATGCGCGAGGTTACCGCAGGCAAGTTCCGAGCGGTGAACCGTGTTGCTCCGGGCTTTCTCAATGCGTGCCAGGTAGGCTTCGCGCGTTGGGCGGGAGCGTTCGATAATACGTGATGTTACCCGTAACAAATTTGGATGCATAGAAGTTCCTCAGAAAGTGGCTGTTCTCCCGCATTGATACCGTCATGTTCAGAGCTGATGAAAGTAACTTTGTTGCCCATCGTAGCCCATCAGACTTGATGCCGGGAGCAAAAACGCTTCAGCTAGTGTAAATAAAAAAGCCCCGCGGGTGAATCCACGCGGGGCTATTATTCATAAAAAACTATGCCACTTCTGTGTTAGATCATGTTACCGGTAAAATAAGGTCCCTTTGTTAGTGACTTTTTACCGGCCATGTTCACGGCCTGTTACTCAAACTCGTTCCAGGAGTGGCCGTCACGGGTAATCATCGCCACGGAAGCCACCGGCCCCCAGGTACCGGCCTGATAAGGTTTCGGCGCATCGTTATCCGCAGCCCAGGCTTCGGTAATGGAGTCGACCCATTTCCACGCCTCTTCCACTTCATCACGACGAACAAACAGCGCCTGAATGCCCCGCATGGTTTCCAGCAGCAGACGTTCATAGGCATCTGCCAGGTGAGATTCATTGAAGGTCTCGGAGTAGCTCAGATCCAGCTTGGTGGTTTGCAGGTTATGCTTGTGCTCCAGGCCCGGGACTTTGTTCAGGATCTGAATATCCACGCCTTCATCCGGCTGCAGACGGATAGTCAGCTTGTTCTGCGGCAATTCCTGCCAGGAATCTTTAAACAGATTCAGCGCAGGGTTTTTGAAGTAAACCACGACTTCAGAACATTTGGTTGGCAGACGTTTACCGGTACGCAGGTAGAACGGCACGCCGGCCCAACGCCAGTTATCGATATCTACGCGAATAGCCACGAAGGTTTCGGTGGCGCTGGATTTGTTCGCGCCCTCTTCTTCCAGGTAACCAGGCACTTTCTTGCCCTGCGCAAAGCCTGCGGTGTACTGACCGCGCACGGTTTTATCACGCACGTTGGTGCGGTCAATGCGGCGCAGCGACTGCAGAACCTTCACTTTCTCATCGCGAATATGGTCCGCAGTCAAATCATACGGGGGAGACATGGCAATCATGCACAGGATCTGCAGCAGGTGGTTTTGGATCATGTCGCGCATCTGCCCGGCCTGATCGAAGTAACCCCAGCGGCCTTCAATACCCACTTCTTCGGCCACGGTGATTTCTACGTGATCGATAGTGCGGTTGTCCCAGTTGTTAGCGAACAGGGAGTTAGCAAAACGCAGTGCCAGCAGGTTAAGAACGGTTTCTTTACCCAGATAGTGGTCGATGCGGTAAACCTGGCACTCTTCAAAGAACTCGCCCACCTGATCGTTGATCTGCTGGGAAGTTTCGAGGGAAGTCCCCAGCGGTTTTTCCATGACGACGCGAGCAGGCTTGGCGTTAAGCTTCGCTTTACCTAACCCTTTGCAGATAGCGCCAAAGGTGCTTGGCGGCATAGCGAAATAGTTGATGGTGACGCGATTCTGCTGGTCGAGCATTTTCCCCAGCTTGGTAAAAGCAGAGGTGTCGTTGACGTCCAGGTTACAGAAATCCAGACGACCGCTCAGTTTGTCCCAGAGGCTCTCGTCAATCTTCTCTTTCATGAAGGTTTCGAGGGCTTCGCGGACAACTTTGGTGTATGCCTCTTTATCCCACTCTGCGCGGCCAACACCCAGAATACGGGTCTCCGGATGGATTTGACCTGCTTTTTCCAGCTGATACAGGGATGGCAACAGTTTCCGGCGCGCCAGGTCGCCTTTTGCACCGAAAATGACCAGGTCGCACGCCTGGGCTGTTTGCGTTACCGCCATGTTTGTCTCCTCGTTTCGGATATCCCGGCTTTTACCGGCCCTTTGGGGCCCGGATAGCATTAAGCCAGGCACGTCTTGTAATTTTATTACGCTGCAATGTACTGCTTTTGCTGAATCGAGGACAACCGTTAACCCCGGTTTGACCGCCTCAATTGCTAACTTTTCCCACAATGCCGCACTAAAGCGTCATTTACTGGCGTTTTATTGTGCGATGTAACCGTTGCCAAAGTTAGACACCGATCATGTAATGAAAAAAAACAACAACATTACCTGGGCGACTCGCCCTATCACATTTTAGCAAGAGTATATTCTTGCTAAATCGGCCCACGATTTCTTCTGTTGCTGAAATCGCTAAAACCCATGAGTGCCCGCCTTTATGAATATGCTGGAAAAAATCCAGTCACAGCTGGAACACCTTAGCAAATCGGAACGCAAAGTCGCAGAAGTGATTCTTGCTGCGCCTCAGGACGCTATTCACTCCAGCATCGCGACGCTTGCCCGCAGCGCGGACGTCAGCGAGCCCACCGTGAACCGCTTTTGCCGTCGCCTTGAAACCAAGGGCTTCCCGGATTTTAAACTGCATTTAGCTCAGAGTCTGGCGAATGGTACGCCGTATGTAAACCGGAATGTTGATGAAGATGATAGCGTCGAGTCCTATACCGGCAAGATTTTTGAATCCGCTATGGCGGGCCTTGACCGGGTTCGTCAGTCGCTGGATATGTCTGCGGTGAACCGGGCCGTGGATTTGCTTACCCAGGCAAAGAAAATTGCCTTTTTTGGACTCGGATCGTCCGCCGCCGTCGCGCACGACGCTACCAACAAGTTTTTCCGCTTTAATGTCCCGGTGATTTACTCAGATGACGTTGTTATGCAACGTATGAGCTGTATGAATTGTACCGAGCAGGACGTGGTGGTGCTTATCTCTCACACCGGCCGGACTAAAAATCTGGTTGAGCTGGCGCAGTTAGCCCGTGAAAACGATGCCATTGTGCTCGCCATCACATCGGAAGGCAGCCCGCTTGCCCGTGAGGCGACGCTTTCCCTGCTGCTGGATGTGCCAGAAGATACTGATATTTATATGCCGATGGTGTCTCGTCTGGCGCAGTTGACCGTCATTGATGTGCTGGCGACGGGCTTTACTTTGCGTCGAGGGGCAAAATTCAGGGATAACTTGAAGCGAGTCAAGGAAGCGCTCAAAGAATCGCGCTTTGATAAAGAACGTCTTCTCTCAGGCGATGAACGTTAATTTTTGATAACAAAGTTGTAACTTATTAGGCTGTTCGGTTACGTTGTCATGGGTGTTCACAGCACACCCTGACCTACCGAGTTTTTGTTCACGCAACACCAAGTTGTTTCAGTCAACGGAGTAATACATGTCCAGACGGCTACGTAGAACCAAAATCGTTACCACCTTAGGCCCGGCAACCGACCGCGATAATAATTTAGAAAAAATTATTGCCGCCGGCGCTAACGTGGTGCGAATGAACTTCTCCCACGGCTCAGCTGAAGACCATCAGCTGCGTGCAGATAAAGTGCGTGAAATTGCCGCAAAACTGGGGCGCCACGTGGCGATCCTCGGCGATTTGCAAGGCCCTAAAATTCGCGTATCTACCTTCAAAGAAGGCAAAGTATTCCTTAACCTGGGCGACAAATTCCTGCTGGATGCCAACCTCGGCAAAGGCGAAGGCGACAAAGAGAAAGTGGGCATCGACTATAAAGGCCTCCCGGCCGACGTTGTCCCAGGCGACATCCTTCTGCTCGACGATGGCCGCGTGCAGCTCAAAGTGCTGGAAGTCCAGGGCCTGAAAGTGTTTACCGAAGTGACCGTAGGCGGCCCGCTGTCTAACAACAAAGGGATCAACAAGCTGGGCGGGGGGCTGTCTGCAGAAGCGCTGACTGACAAAGACAAAGCCGACATTGTTACCGCGGCAAAAATTGGCGTTGATTACCTGGCCGTCTCCTTCCCACGCTGCGGCGAAGATTTGAACTATGCCCGTCGTCTGGCGCGTGATGCGGGCTGCGATGCGAAAATTGTGGCGAAAGTAGAACGCGCGGAAGCGGTTTGCGACGAAGCCGCAATGGACGACATTATTCTCGCCTCTGACGTGGTGATGGTAGCCCGCGGTGACCTGGGCGTAGAAATCGGCGACCCGGAGCTGGTTGGCATCCAGAAAACCCTGATTCGTCGTGCACGTAAGCTGAATCGTGCCGTGATCACCGCCACCCAGATGATGGAGTCGATGATCACCAACCCAATGCCAACCCGTGCGGAAGTCATGGACGTGGCAAACGCCGTACTCGACGGCACCGATGCGGTGATGCTGTCGGCAGAAACGGCGGCAGGCCAGTATCCTGCTGAAACCGTAGCGGCAATGGCGCGGGTTTGCCTGGGTGCAGAGAAAATCCCAAGCATTAACGTCTCCAAGCACCGTCTCGACGTGCAGTTCGATAACGTGGAAGAAGCCATTGCGATGTCCGCGATGTATGCCGCTAACCACCTCAAAGGGGTTACCGCCATCATTTCGATGACCGAGTCCGGGCGTACCGCGCTGATGACGTCCCGTATCAGCTCCGGCTTGCCTATTTTTGCGCTCTCTCGCCATGAGCGTACGCTGAACCTCACGTCACTCTATCGCGGCGTGACCCCGGTTTACTTTGACAGCGCAAGCGAAGGCGTCGCCGCCGCTAACGATGCGGTAAACCTCCTCCGGGATAAAGGCTACCTGATTTCTGGCGACCTGGTCATCGTGACCCAGGGCGACGTGATGAGCACCATTGGCACCACCAACACCACGCGTATCCTCTGCGTTGAGTAATTCTCGCCCGCGATAAAGCCCGACAGAGCCGCGACACACGTTCGCGGCTTTTTTATTATCTGCCCCGCTTCCCTGGCCGTAAACCCACACGCAATACAGCGTTTTAATTTCCACATCATTGTGAAATGATATGTTATAACGTAACAATTGATGGCAAGGTAGAGTCTTACGGCGCCACTTTCTGAACAGGCACGTTCATTCTGAGTCGATACATACACAATGAAAATCAAACGCCCCTTCCCGTATGCCTGCGTCGCATTGACGTTTTTTTCTTCTCCGCTTTTGGCCGCCAGCTGCCCTCCCGCTGAGTGTGAAGAAAACATCACCGTAGAAAGCCGAACGCCCGCAGAACTTCAGCCCGCAGCCGGCACGGCGTCACGCCTGGGCCTGACGAATAAAGAAATCCCCCGCTATGTGGAAACCTTTTCACAAAAAGAGATCCGCGTCCGCGGCGACCGCACGCTGGCCGAAACCGTCAGCCATGCAACCGGCATGTCCGGTGTCGCTTCCCCTACGCTCTCCAATAGCTTCTCACTGCGCGGCTTTATGCCGGTTAGCTGGCTATTGGACGGGATGGAAATGCCAGGCAGCACGCTCCAGTTGGGCAACCCGGCACACTACGGCCAGGTGGATATTTTGCACGGCCCCGGTTCCACCCTGAACGGTTTGAGCGCTACCGCCGGCAGCGTCAATCTTGTGTCACGTCAGCCCAGCTTCGTGGACACACCGGCGATGCTCAACTATCAGTTCGGCAGCTACAGCACCCAGGCATTGCAGGGCGGAGCGGGAGGAACGCTGTTGCAGGACAAAATAGCCTGGCGGCTGGATGCTTCAGGCAGCGGCGGTAACAGTCAGGTCCAGCATGAGCGCAATCGACAGTCGAGGGTCAGCGGCTCGCTGCTCTTCCGCCTGACCGACGACACCACCCTGACGCTCTACGGCGACCGGATGAACAACCGGAGCAACAATCCTTACTTCGGGACCCCATTGATTGAGGGCAAAGCACTGAAGTCACTGCGCGGCCTGAACTACAATAATCTGACCGACGCCACGATTGCCAGCCACGCAACGGCCTTGCAGGCCGTACTGGACAGCACTCTCGCTCCGGGGCTGAGCTTCAACAACCATACCTGGTATTACACCGGCTACCGCGCCTGGCACAACGTGGAACGCTATCGCTACAGCGCAGCAGCTCCGGACTTAGTGAATCGCGACTCCTGGGGCGATCTGAGCCATAAGAATACCCTGCTGGCTAACAGGTCGAGTCTGTCCCTGGACGGTCCTCTGCTGGGGTTGGATAACCGCCTGGTGGCCGGGATCGAGCTGCAAACCAGCCGCTTTGATTATCAAAAAAACGGCTTCCCAGGCTCGCAAGATGTGCCCATATTTAATCCGCCGCGTGAGCCTTTCAGTGCCGAAACCGGCGTTACCCGCACGCCCTGGAGTCGGGTCACTCAACGCCAGTCTGCGGCTTTTCTCGAAGACAGCCTGCAGTTGACCCGCAGCCTCAGCCTGCTAAGCCAGCTGCGCTTTACGAAGCTGGATATGGACTGGCGCTACTACACGCCGGCGCGCAGTGAAAGTCAGACCTACAGCTTCCTGAATTCAGGTCTCGGCCTGAACTGGGATATCACCGACAACACCACGCTATACGTCAGCTATGCCAACGGCAAAGAGGCTGGAGGCGACATCTTTTTCTTAAGCGCCGACCAGACTCATCTGCCGCTGACGCAGTCACAGCAGTGGGAAACAGGGATCAAGAGCCAGTTCTGGGATAACAAAGTGGCCACCCGGCTTGCTCTCTACCAGCTACGTAAAAATAACCTCTTCACTCCTTCAGCTATCACGCCGGGGGAGCTTACCGCCGTGGGGCAGCAGACATCTCGGGGAATTGAGTTTTCCACGACTATTCAGCCCAACGAGCGCTGGGAGATGGCGGGAAATCTGGCCTGGACTCACGCAAGATTTGACCGTTTTAGCGCGGGTAACCCGCCTGAAAATCTGGACGGGAATCAACCGGCTTATGTCCCGACCTGGACCGGCAATCTCGCACTTACCTGGCACCCCATAGCTCCTCTCAGCTTGCGGAGTGACCTGCGCTATGTTGGCAGCAGCTTCAATGACAATCGCAATACCCGACCGATGGACGATTACATTACCCTGGATCTGGCCGCAGAATACCGGCTGACGCCTAAAGTGACCGTGGGTACGCGGGTGCGCAACCTGACCGACACGTTTTATACCTGGCAGCGGACTTACGACGGCCAGGCGCTGATCGCGCCGTCACGCACCTGGGAAGGTTGGGTGACGGTATGGTTCTGAGGACCGTACCAGCGGCTTTAATTCTTGTGGCAGCGGGACTTCTGTTTCCCTCAGCTCTACGGGCTATTACCCTCCCTAATTGTGCTGAACCACAGCGCTTTGCTGCCGTACCGACGCGTATCGTGGTTTACGGCAATCCGGCGCTGGAAAATCTTCTGGCGCTAGGGGCGCAGGAAAAGATTGTCGGCATCGTGGGCTACGATCCAGCCCACGACCCTCAGCACCTGGCTGACGGCAACGCTCTTTCACTGCCGATCGTGGCAAAGAAGGGGCTCATTTCTGCTGAGGCGCTGCTGATGCTGCATCCTGACATGGTCTACTCCTCAAGCTGGTACTGGTTCTGGTCACCTGAAGGAGCGACCCGCGACCAAATGACATCGTGGGGGATATCGACTTGGCTTTCATCAGGCGCCTGCGGAGGTCAGCAAAGTACCCCAGGGCGAAATATCAGCTTTGATGCGCTGTTTCAGGAAATTGAGGATTTAGCGCAAATTTTACGCCGGGAAAAACAGGGCAAGACGCTTGTAGACCAAAACCGAAAGTACCTGGCAGCCCTGCGCCAGCGTGCGGGCACATTGCCCCCGGCTCGTCTCCTCTGGTGGTATTCCGGCACGGATTCACCCTACGTGGCCGGGTGCTGCGGCGCGCCGAATATGCTGAGCATGGCCAGCGGCAGTCAAAATATTTTCTCCGATCTCTCTGCGCTGTGGCCAAACGTTGCCTGGGAAGAGATAGCCCGTCGCGATCCGGACATTTTGGTGCTCGCCGATCTGCCCCGGGGCGGCCCCGGGGATAGTGCCAAAGATAAAATAGCCTTTGTCGAGCATTTCCCTCTCACCGCCGGGCTGCGCGCCGTGAAGGAAAAGAAATTCATCATCCTGTCCGGCTATGACATGGATCCCTCGATCCGCTCGCTGGACGCGCTAAACCGGCTCATTGCCTCACTTTCTACCAAGGAAAAACATGACTGACATCACATGGAACACTCTTGTCACGCTCTGGGATCGGCAACAAAGCGCTTATATCGCCAGCCGGGAAGCGCGCTTCGACGCCCTGATGGACATACTCGCCCTGCAGTTTGACGATGCCTTTTCACTGCTCGAACTCGGGTGTGGGCCGGGTTCCCTCACGAGGCGCATCCTGCAACGGTTCCCTGCTGTGCACGTTACCGCGGTGGATGTTGATCCGGTCATGCTGGCCATCGCCCGTGAAACGCTGCTTCCTTTCGGCGATCGGGTGCGTATTCTTTCGGCCGATTTGGCCACGCCTGACTGGCAGCAAAAAATGGTCGGGGCTCGCCCGGAAGCGATTGTTTCAAGCACCGCGTTACACTGGTTAATGCCCGACAGACAGCATGCTCTGCACGGTGAAATTCATAGAATGCTGGCCGATAACGGCGTGTTCCTGAATGCCGATCACCAGCGTTTTAACCCCGCGGACCTCCACAAGAAAGCGATCAGCGAGCGCCACGATGCCCAAACTCAGCAGCGGGCCTGGGCTCACGGTGCCGTGGACTGGGAGGCGTGGTTTACCCTCGCTAAAGAGATAGAGGACATCGCCAGGCTGATTCCGGCCCGGGAAGCGGTGTTCGCGGGGCGCCCGGTTCCCCCGCCGACAACGGTGGCCTTTCAGCTGGCAAGCCTGAGTCAGGCTGGTTTCAGCGAAACAGGCACGCTGTGGCAGCTTATGGACGATTACCTGATTGCCGGCTGGAAATAAGTGCGTGAAGCCGCTGCGCCTGCTGCTGTGTGCCATCGTCACTTTGCTGGGATTGATTTATAGCCTGCGCTACGGGGCAGTCACATTATCCTTAAGCGAAGTGATTCAGCTCCTGAATCCGCGTCCCGCAGAGGATCCCGTTCTGGCCCTGTATCAGAAAGTCGTCTGGTCGCTGCGACTGCCCAGGGCGCTGCTGGCGATGGCCTGCGGCGGTGGGCTGGCGCTGGCTGGCGCCGTGCTACAGACATTAACCCGTAACTCGCTGGCTGACCCGTGGCTGCTCGGCATCTCTTCCGGCGCCGGTCTGGGCGCCGTGCTCATTATTGCGCTCGGCGTCCAGCCGCTGCTCATAGCCATGCCCTCCGGCGCGTTTATCGGGGCGCTGACCGCATTCGCTCTGGTTGTGCTAATGGCTGGCCGGGCCGTGACGCAGCCAGCGCGATTTATGCTATCTGGCGTGGCCGTGGGGCAGTTACTGAGCGCCTTCACCTCGCTGATTGTTTTCTGGCAAACGGACGCCACCACCTCACGTGGCTTTACCTTCTGGCTGCTTGGCGCGTTTGGTCAGGCCACCTGGCAGCAGGTCGCGATTTGCAGCGGCGCGCTGTTTGTTATCGGCACATTTTGTCTGGCGCTATCCCCGACGCTAAACGTCATGGCGCTGGGTAATGTTGCCGCTCAGGGGCTGGGCGTTAACGTAGCCGCGCTGCAAATGTGGCTCTACCTCTCCATGACGATATTAACCGCCACGATGGTCGCCTTTTGTGGGGCGATCGGCTTTGTCGGTCTGACCGTTCCACACCTGGCAAAGCTGATGTTCGGCCATCGCCACCAGTGGGTTTTACCCGCCAGCGTGTTCTTCGGCGCGCTGCTGACGCTGGCTTCCGACACGCTTGCGCGCACGCTATTTGCTCCGCGGGAGCTGCCTCCCGGCGTCATCACGGCGCTGATCGGCGTGCCGGTGTTTCTTCTCGCCCTGCGCCACCGCCCACAACCCTGACCCCTCCGCCCCCAGGCCGTTTCGCACGAACAGGCTCTTGCCCTCCCGCCGCCTCGAGAGTTATCACGAAATTGTTAACTCTTGAGGAGGATTTAGTAAGTATTCTTTTTATAAAGTGCAGGCATAAATACATGAGGAGCCCCGTCTTTCCGCCCGGCTCTCCGTTCTCACTCTGATACAGGAACATCATGATGCTGGTCATTATTCTTGCTTATCTGGGCGGCCTGTTAACCATCGCCAGCCCTTGTATCCTGCCGGTACTGCCGTTTGTTTTTGCACGATCCGACCAGCCGTTTGTCCGCACAGGGCTGCCGCTTCTGGCGGGCATGGCGATAACGTTCACGTTATTCGCAACTCTGGCAGCCGTCGGCGGTGGCTGGGTCGTCGCGGCCAACCAATATGGCCGCGGCGTGGCATTAGTGTTGATGGCAGTGTTTGGTATCACGCTGCTATTCCCTCGCCTGGCTGAGCGCGTCATGCACCCTCTGGTTAACGCGGGTAACTCGCTGTCTAACCGCGTGGCTCCGGGCCACCCAGCGGGTCCAGGCGCTTCATTTTTACTAGGTATTGCAACCGGGCTGCTTTGGGCTCCTTGCGCAGGTCCCATTCTGGGACTGGTGCTGACCGGTGCGGCCCTGCAGGGGGCAAATGTAGGCTCTACGCTGTTGCTGTTGTCTTATGCCGCAGGTGCGGCCACCTCGCTGGCGCTGGCGCTTTTGATCGGTGGCAAAGTATTCAGCGCCATGAAACGCTCTCTGGGCGTAGGGGAATGGATCCGTCGAATTCTGGGCGCAGGGATGTTACTGGGCGTCGTCGCCATTTCTTTTGGCTTAGATACCGGCGTCCTGGCCCGACTTTCTACAGCGTCAACCGGCGGCATCGAACAAGCGCTGGTGAAACGCCTCTCCCCGGACAGCACCACGGCCAATGCCCCCACGCCAGCCTCCGTGGTGAAAACGTCAGATGACGACACCATTCCAACGTTGACCGATGCTGGCGTGATGCCTTCGTTGAGCGGTGCGACGCAGTGGCTAAACTCTCCACCACTGACTGCTGAATCGCTGAAAGGCAAAGTCGTCCTCGTCGATTTCTGGACTTACTCCTGCATTAACTGCCTGCGCTCTTTACCGTATGTGAAAGCCTGGGCCGAAAAATACCGCGACCAGGGCCTGGTGGTGATTGGCGTCCACGCGCCGGAGTTCGCTTTTGAGCGTGACGTCAATAACGTGACCAAAGAAGCGAAGAAACTGGGCGTCACTTATCCCATCGCCATTGATAACGATTACAGTATCTGGCGGGCGTTCAATAACCAGTACTGGCCAGCACACTACTTTATTGATGCCAGCGGCCATATTCGCTACGAGCACTTTGGCGAAGGCGACTATGTGCAATCTGAACGCGTTATTCAGGAGCTGCTGCGCCAGGCAGGCGCTAAAAATGTTAACAGCGGCATCAGCACCGTTTCTGCCAGCGGCGTAGAGCAGGCGGCCAGCGGCCAGAATGACATCTCTCCAGAAACCTACCTCGGCTATATGCGGGCGCAGAACTTTGCCTCTGGCGAAGTCACCGGAGATAAACCGGCAGACTACAAGAAGCCTTCCGCACTGCCGCTGGGCAGCTGGGGACTCGAAGGTAACTGGACCATCGGCGGGGAGAACATCACGCTTAATCGCCCGAATGGCCGCATTGTTTACCAGTTTCATGCTCGCGATCTGCACCTCGTTCTCGGCCCTGGCACAGCAGGCAAGGCGGTGCGTTTTAAAGTCACAATCGACGACCAGGCGCCCGGCAGCGTTCACGGTTCAGATGTTGCCCCGGACGGCAGCGGCACGGTGACGGAACAGCGCCTTTACCAGCTGATTCGCCAGTCGAGCGGCAGCGGCGAACACACGTTCAGTATTGAATTTGAAGATCCGGGCGTGAACGCCTATGCCTTCACGTTCGGTTAACCGGGGAGCATTACGATGAAACCGACACTCTTTTCATCCACCAAACGCCGGGTAGCGTTGTTCAGCGCGCCTGCACTTATCGTTGCTGCACTTGTCTTTCAGAATACGGCCTGGTCCGAACCCGAACGTGCGGTGGCGATCCCTGCACCACTGCAGGATGAGTCTCCCACGGGCCAACATCTTGAAACCGCCGTCTTTGCCGGGGGGTGTTTCTGGGGCGTTCAGGGCGTCTTTCAGCATGTTAAAGGCGTGACTAGCGCAATATCTGGCTATACGGGCGGTAAAGCACGGACGGCGAATTATGAGACGGTCAGCATGGGGATGACCGGGCAC
The DNA here is from genome assembly GCF_059801165.1 of Cedecea sp. Ae19-4. Lineage (NCBI taxonomy): Bacteria > Pseudomonadati > Pseudomonadota > Gammaproteobacteria > Enterobacterales > Enterobacteriaceae > Cedecea > Cedecea sp. Ae19-4. The sequence goes on from NZ_JBCHWG010000001.1 coordinate 1,951,242, forward strand.
GCCGAATCCGTGCAGGTTATCTTTGATCCAGCCAAAGTGACCTATGGTCAGCTATTACAGGTCTTCTTTTCCGTCGCGCACAACCCCACGGAGTTAAACCGCCAGGGGCCGGATTACGGAACGCAATACCGTTCTACCGTTTTTCCGCTCAGCGAATCACAGGCGAAGGTGGCCAAAGCGTATATCACGCAGCTTAACGCCAGCCATAGGTTTAGTGCGCCGCTGGTCACCACGATTGAAGAACATGCGCAGTTCTACCCGGCAGAGAAATATCACCAGAATTTCCTGCACGACAACCCAAGCTACCCTTACATCGCGATCAACGACATCCCGAAAGTCGAACAGCTTAAACAGCTCTTCCCGGCGCTGTGGAACAACGATCCGGTGCTGGTGAAAGGGTGAAAAAAACCGCGCCCGTGAATGACAGTGGCGCGGTTTTCCATTACGCAATATGCGCTATTTGTTCTTTTTCGGGTACAGCTCATCCCGGCAGTAAGGCTCTATCTCGCCCTCTTTACGGGTCTTCAGGAGCTTGAGGATCCAGGTATATTGCTCCGGATGCGGGCCCACCAGCAATTCCACCTCTTCGTTCATCCGGCGGGCGATGGTATGGTCATCGGCCTCGAGCAGATCATCCATCGGCGGGCGGATAAAAATATCCAGCCGGTGAGTGTCGCTGTTATAAACCGGGAACAGCGGGATCACGCGGGCACGGCACACTTTCATCAGGCGCCCAATGGCCGGGAGAGTTGCTTTGTAGGTCGCAAAGAAATCGACAAATTCGCTGTGTTCTGGGCCATGATCCTGATCGGGAAGATAGTAACCCCAATAGCCCTGGCGAACGGAGCTGATAAACGGTTTGATCCCGTCGTTGCGGGCATGCATCCGGCCGCCAAAGCGACGGCGCACCGTATTCCAGACATAGTCAAACAGCTGGTTGCCCTGGTTGTGGAACATCGCCGCCATTTTCTGGCCTTCAGAGGCCATCAGCATAGCCGGAATATCGACGGCCCAGCCGTGCGGCACGAGGAAAATCACGTTCTCCCCTTTCGCCCGGATCTCGTCCACTATCTCTTTGCCGTGCCAGTCCACTCGAGCCATGACCTTTTTCGGGTCACGCAGCCCCAATTCCGCCATTAGCACCATCGCCTGCGGCGCCGTGGCGAACATGCGATCGATGATTGATTCACGCTCGGCTTCCGGTAAATCCGGGAAGCAGTAAAGCAGGTTAATTTGCGCCCGGCGTCTGGCGCTTTTGCCCAGGCGCCCCGCTAAGCGCCCAATTTTCCCCAGCAAAGGATCCCGGAGTCCCGGAGGAAGAAGCGCCAGCCCGACAAAAGCGCCAACGCCAAGCCATGCGCCCCAGTAACGCGGGTGCAAAAAGGCTTTTTGAAATTCAGGGATAAACTCACTGTGGTTTTTTTTTGCTTTTTCCATGCGGCTCTCAGTAGTTCGCCAGCAGTCTGGCGAGACAAATTTATCGTTATTTTAGCGGGGCTGCGGCCAGCAGACAAAAGAAAAAGCCGGTTACAAGAACCGGCTTTTCGTCGAAGGGAAAAATCAGTCGATACGCAGCTGCGGCAGTACGTCTTTAACCTGCGCCAGGTAATCACTGCGATCGGAGCCGGTCAGGCCCTCAGAACGCGGCAGCTTGGCCGTCAGCGGGTTAACCGCCTGCTGGTTGATCCACACTTCGTAATGCAGATGCGGGCCGGTAGAACGCCCGGTATTGCCAGACAGTGCAATACGGTCACCGCGCTTCACTTTCTGGCCAGGTTTCACCAGCAGCTTCTTAAGGTGCATGTAACGGGTGGTATAAGTCCGGCCATGGCGGATAGCCACAAAGTAACCTGCGGCCCCGCTGCGCTTCGCCATTACCACTTCACCATCCCCGACAGCCAGTACAGGTGTCCCCTGTGGCATCGCAAAATCAACGCCTTTGTGCGGCGCGACGCGGCCGGTCACCGGGTTAAGACGACGAGGGTTGAAGTTAGAGGAAACGCGGAACTGCTTCACGGTTGGGAAACGCATAAAGCCTTTGGCCAGGCCCGACCCGTTACGGTCGTAAAACTTGCCGTCTTCCGCGCGAATGGCGTAGTAATCTTTTCCGTCGCTGCGTAGGCGCACGCCGACCAGTTGGCTCTGCTCACGCTTGCCGTCCAGCATTTCGCGGGACATCAACACGGAGAATTCATCGCCCTTCTTCAGCTTGCGGAAGTCCATCTGCCACTGCATGGCTTTGATAACAGAACTGATTTCTGCGCTAGTCAAACCGGCATCACGTGCGCTGGAAACAAAACTTGCCCCCACCGTGCCCTTCAGCACGCTGTTAACCCAATCGCCCTGCTGGGTTTCGCTGCTCATTTTGAAACCGTTATCAGTGCGATCGTAAGTGCGCGTTTCGCGGCGCGACATTTCCCAGGTCAGACGCTGCAAATCGCCGTCTGCGTTAAGCGTCCAGGAAAGCTGCTGACCAATTTTCATGTTTCGCAGGTCTTTATCAGCGGAAGCGAGCTGGCTGATGTCGCCCATATCGATGCCGTACTGATTCAGAATGCTGCTTAGCGTATCGCCTGTGGAGACGACATATTCATGAACGCCCGCTTCGCCGGAGGTTTTATCATCCAGCTCATCCTGAGGCAGGTTGTCATCTTCGGCGTCCGGGGACTGGTCGAGGGGTTCGCTGGCTTCCGGCAGCAGCGAATGTATTTCGCTTTTTTGAAGTTCGATGGTCTTGATTATCGGACTGGACTGCGGATGGTAAATTGACGGTCGCCATACCGCGACCGCCAGAGTGAGAACCGTAAGCGACCCCAGCATAACGCGATGGGGCCGTGATAAATTGTCAAATGCCATGGCGACAGAGCGGGCTATCTGTTGCACGTATTCACTTCCTCGTTAATCTCCTTTCAGGCAGCTCGCATACTGGTTCGCAAGTCCGGTCATAAACTGCATATAGCTGTTTTTACCCAATGCGACTTCAATTCCCAGAGGATCTAAGGTGCCGGAGCGAACGTTAGTGCCTCTGGCAACGGCGTTAATTACCGCTGGCCTGAATTGTGGCTCAGCAAAAACGCAAACCGCTTTATGCTCAACCAACTGTGTTCTGATTTCATGTAAACGCTGCGCACCAGGCTGTATTTCAGGGTTAACGGTAAAGTGGCCAAGCGGCGTTAAACCGTACTGTTTTTCAAAGTAGCCATAGGCGTCATGAAAAACGAAATACCCTTTTCCTTTCAGCGGTGCCAGCACGGAACCCACCTGTTTATCGGCGTCGGCTAAGCCTGACTCGAAATCTTTCAGGTTGGCGTCAAGTTTGGCTCGATTTTCGGGCATAAGTTCCACTAATTTATCGTGGATTGCAACCGCCGACAGCCGCGCTACTTCTGGGGAGAGCCAAATGTGCAAGTTGTATTCACCGTGATGGTGATCTGCGTCACTCTTTGCGCCATGGCCATGTTCATCGCCGTGCTCATGATCGTCGTCGTCACCGCCTTTCATGAGCAGCGGTTTCACGCCGGCAAGCGCCGCCAGCTCAAGCTGTTTTTGCTCGGGGATCTGGCGCACAGACTTCTGCATGAAAGCTTCCATTTCTGGCCCAACCCATACAACTAAGTCCGCGCCCTGTAAGCGTTTTACATCGGACGGACGAAGTGCATAGTCGTGCTCAGAGGCGCCATCAGGCAGTAATACTTCTGTGCCTGTCACCCCGTCGGCAATGGCTGAAGCGATAAAGCCCAGAGGCTTGATGGACGCCACAACAGCGGCGTTAGTGTTGGTGACGGCAGAGCCCCAGAGGGCAGCGGAAAATGCAGCGAAAAGAAGTGTCTTTTTATGTAACATAATGCAACTTATCATCGTGAAAATCAGAATAATTGTGATATTATAACATCCGATAACTTATGCAACCCCTGAAATTGTCATGACAAATTTGGTTGAACTGGAAAATATCTCGGTCTCTTTTGGCCAGCGACGCGTGCTGGCTGATATCTCACTTGCGCTAAAGCCCGGCCGTATTCTTACGTTGCTGGGGCCTAACGGTGCCGGTAAATCCACCTTAGTGCGTGTCGTGCTTGGGCTGGTCACACCCGATCAGGGTGTCATCAAGCGCGACCAGCATCTGCGCATTGGCTACGTGCCGCAAAAACTTCATTTGGACGCCACGCTGCCGCTCACGGTTAGTCGTTTCCTGCGCCTGCGTCCGGGAGTGAAAAAAGCCGACATTCTCCCGGCACTTAAACGCGTGCAGGCTGCTCATTTGATAGATGCGCCAATGCAGAAGCTCTCTGGCGGTGAAAACCAACGCGTTCTGCTGGCGCGAGCGTTGTTGAATGAGCCTCACCTGCTGGTACTGGATGAACCCACCCAGGGCGTGGACGTCAACGGCCAGCTCGCGCTTTATAATCTGATTGACCAGCTTCGCCATGAGCTGAACTGCGCGGTGCTGATGGTTTCTCATGACCTGCACCTCGTCATGGCCAAAACCGATGAGGTGCTGTGCCTGAACCACCATATTTGCTGCTCCGGTACGCCAGAAGTCGTCTCCACCCATCCTGAGTTTATCTCGATGTTTGGGCCCATCGGTGCCGAACAACTGGGCATTTATCGCCACCATCATAACCACCGTCACGATCTGCAGGGTCGCATCGTTCTGCGCAGAGGGAATGGACAGTAATGCTTGAATTGTTGTTGCCCGGCTGGCTGGCCGGGATTTTGCTCGCCTGTGCGGCAGGGCCGCTGGGCTCTTTTGTGGTCTGGCGTCGGATGTCTTATTTTGGCGATACGCTGGCTCACGCCTCATTGCTGGGCGTCGCGTTTGGTCTGCTGCTCAATGTGAACCCATTTTATGCCGTTATCGCAGTGACGTTGTTACTTGCTATTGGCCTGGTCTGGCTGGAGAAACGCCCTCACCTCGCCATTGATACTCTGCTGGGTATTATGGCGCACAGCGCCCTGTCGCTCGGTCTGGTGGTGGTCAGCCTGATGTCTAACGTCCGCGTCGATCTCATGGCTTACCTTTTCGGCGATTTACTGTCAGTCACGCCGTCGGACATTATCTCCATTGCCGCTGGCGTGGCCGTGGTGCTTGGCGTACTGGCCTGGCAGTGGCGTAGCCTGCTGGCGATGACCATCAGCCCGGACCTTGCCCACGTGGACGGCGTCAATCTTCAGCGAGTGAAAATGCTGTTGATGCTGGTGACCGCCCTCACCATCGGTGTTGCAATGAAATTCGTCGGGGCGCTCATCATTACCTCACTGCTGATTATACCGGCCGCAACCGCACGACGCTTCGCCCGAACGCCGGAACAAATGGCGGGCTTTGCGGTTCTCATTGGTATGATTGCCGTCACCGGCGGGCTGGCTTTCTCGGCACTTTACGATACTCCGGCAGGTCCATCCGTAGTGCTGGCCGCAGCCGCGCTGTTTATTCTTAGCATGGCTAAAAAGCAGCCGGCTTAAACCTCACGTAGACACGAAAAAGGCGCCCTGAGGCGCCTTTTTTATTGCGGAATATTCACGGCTGAGCCGGAGGCACAATCCCAAAGTGCGTCCAGGCCCGCGGCGTGGCAATACGCCCGCGCGGCGTTCGCTGCAGAAAGCCCTGCTGAATCAGGAACGGCTCCAGCACGTCCTCAATGGTTTCTCGCTCTTCGCCGATAGCGGCGGCAAGGTTATCCAGCCCAACCGGGCCACCGAGGAACTTGTCGATCACCGCCAGCAACAGCTTGCGGTCCATGTAATCAAACCCTTCGCTATCCACATTCAGCATGTCCAGCGCCTGCGCTGCTACTTCGGCAGTAATCGCCCCGTCATGCTTTACTTCAGCAAAGTCGCGAACGCGGCGAAGTAAGCGGTTGGCAATACGCGGCGTACCGCGAGCGCGGCGGGCAACTTCCAGAGCACCATCATCGCTCATCTCCAGCCCAAGCACGCTGGCGCTGCGCCCGACAATATGCTGCAGGTCGGCCACCTGATAAAACTCCAGCCGCTGCACAATCCCGAAACGGTCGCGCAAGGGCGAAGTCAGGGAGCCCGCGCGGGTGGTCGCGCCAATCAGGGTGAACGGAGGGAGATCGATTTTAATCGAACGTGCAGCCGGGCCTTCGCCAATCATGATATCCAGCTGATAGTCTTCCATCGCCGGATACAGCACCTCTTCCACCACCGGAGAAAGGCGGTGGATCTCATCGATAAACAGTACGTCGTGAGGCTCAAGATTGGTTAGCATTGCCGCCAGATCGCCAGCTTTCTCCAGCACCGGGCCGGAGGTGGTTCGCAAATTCACGCCCATCTCGTTGGCCACGATGTTAGCCAGGGTGGTTTTCCCCAGCCCCGGTGGGCCAAAAATCAGCAGATGATCGAGCGCATCGCCGCGCAGCTTGGCCGCCTGAATGAAGATTTCCATCTGCGAGCGCACGTGCGGCTGCCCGACATACTCTTCGAGCAGCTTCGGGCGAATGGCACGATCGATTAACTCGTCCTGGGTGATATTTCCTGGGGATACCAGGCGGTCTGCTTCAATCATCCTCTACCTCATAGCGCCGCGCGGAGCGCTTCGCGGATCAGAGTTTCGCTGTCGGCACCGGCACGGCCCACTTTGCTGACCATGCGGCTGGCTTCCTGTGGTTTATAGCCCAGAGAAACGAGGGCAGCAACGGCTTCCTGCTCGGCATCGTCTGCCTGGCCGTTATCCGGCGAGGTTAGCACCAGATCGGCTGCAGGGGTAAACAGGTCGCCATGCATGCCTTTGAAGCGATCTTTCATCTCCACAATCAGGCGCTCGGCGGTTTTCTTACCCACGCCCGGCAGCTTGATAAGGGAGCCAATTTCTTCGCGTTCGACGGCATTCACGAACTGCTGAGCCGACATCCCGGAGAGAATAGCCAGCGCCAGTTTTGGCCCCACGCCGTTCACTTTAATCAGCTCGCGGAACAGCGTCCGTTCCTGCTTATTGTTAAACCCGTAAAGCAGCTGAGCGTCTTCACGCACCACGAACTGAGTGAACACCACCGCCTCTTTGCCAATGTCCGGCAGCTCATAGAAGCAGGTCATCGGCATATACACTTCGTAACCCACGCCGTTGGTTTCCAGCAATACCAATGGGGGCTGCTTTTCCAGAACGATGCCTCTGAGTCGACCTATCACAATGTGCTCCTGCGTATTTACGTTGATGCGCGAAAAAGTAACGCTATGATATAAAAAAGGCTGGATAGATATCCAGCCTTAATTATTTTAATCGCCCTCGCGCCAAATTAAGCCGCGATTCGCTCATCTGGACCGAGTTTTGCGTCACATGGCAATGCGTAATGGCGATAGCCAACGCATCCGCCGCATCCGCCTGCGGGTTGGCCGGGAGCTTAAGCAGCGTGCGCACCATGTGCTGCACCTGGCTTTTCTCCGCGCTGCCTATGCCCACCACGGTTTGCTTTACCTGACGTGCCGCGTACTCAAACACCGGTAGATCAGCATTCACCGCTGCGACAATGGCCGCGCCGCGCGCCTGCCCCAGCTTAAGCGCGGAATCCGCATTTTTCGCCATAAACACCTGCTCGATGGCAAAATACTCGGGCTGGAACTGAGTAATGATTTCGCTCACCCCCGCGTAGATAAGCTTCAGACGCGAGGGCAAGTCGGCAACCTGCGTTCGGATACAGCCGCTGCCCAGATAGGTCAACTGCCGCCCGGTCTGGCGGATAACGCCGTAACCGGTGACGCGCGATCCCGGGTCGATGCCGAGAATAATCGCCATCACGCGTCTCCTGAGTACAGGTCAGAAATTGGCTGCGCCATTAAAGGGTAGCCGCCACCTCGTCGGAGATCTCACCGTTGTGGTAAACCTCCTGCACGTCATCACAATCTTCCAGCATGTCGATCAGACGCATCAGCTTAGGCGCGGTGTCCGCATCCATGTCTGCTTTGGTGGAAGGGATCATGGAAACTTCTGCGTTGTCCGCCTTCAGGCCCGCTGCTTCCAACGCATCTTTCACCGCGCCCATCTCTTCCCATGCGGTGTAAACGTCGATAGCGCCGTCGTCGAAGGTTACGACGTCTTCAGCACCCGCTTCCAGCGCAGCTTCCATAATCTGATCTTCGTCACCTGCTTCGAAGGAGATAACCCCTTTCTTGGTGAACAAATAAGCAACGGAGCCGTCGGTGCCCAGATTCCCGCCGCATTTGTTGAACGCATGACGCACTTCGGCAACGGTACGGTTACGGTTGTCGCTCAGGCATTCCACCATCACGGCAGAGCCGCCAGGGCCGTAACCTTCATAAATGATGGTTTCCATGTTCGCATCATCATCGCCGCCCACGCCGCGTGCAATCGCACGGTTCAGGGTGTCGCGCGTCATGTTGTTCGACAGCGCTTTATCGATAGCTGCGCGCAGACGCGGGTTAGACCCTGCATCACCGCCGCCCAGACGGGCAGCCGTTACCAGCTCGCGAATAATTTTGGTGAAAATCTTACCGCGCTTGGCATCCTGTGCCGCTTTGCGGTGTTTCGTGTTGGCCCACTTACTATGACCTGCCATAACAATCTCCAAAAGCGCCTGTATCAGGCGGCATCAATTACAAACTCTTCAATCGCCTGCCGGTTGCTCCATGACTTGGTCATCAGGGCCGCCTCTTCGGCGGGCACCCATTTCCAGGCCAGATGTTCGGTAATCGTAATCTGGCGTTCATGAGGCAGCGCAAGACAGAACCACGATTCCGTATTGCGCGTGATCCCCGGCGCATAGCGATGACGCAAATGAGTAAATATCTCAAACTCCACCCGGCGCTGGCAGTCAACTAACGGCAGCGGCTCATTGAGCACGTCGATAGCGACCTCTTCCTTTACTTCACGCCGGGCGGCATGCAGCGCGCTTTCCCCTTCTTCAAGGCTGCCGGTGACCGACTGCCAAAAATCAGGATCGTCGCGCCGCTGTAACATCAGCACCCGCTTCGTATCTTCTGCGTAAATGACCACCAGAACCGAAACGGGACGCTTATAAGGCATCAGTTTTTCTCTGCCTTTTTGATGACTTCAATCCCCAGCTCGGCAAGCGAAGCCGGGTTAGCGAAGCTTGGCGCTTCGGTCATCAGACAGGCGGCAGCCGTGGTTTTCGGGAAGGCGATAACGTCACGGATGTTGTCGGTGCCGGTCAGCAGCATCGTCAGGCGATCCAGACCAAACGCCAGGCCCGCATGAGGCGGCGTACCGTACTTCAGCGCGTCCAGCAGGAAGCCGAATTTCTCGCGCTGTTCCTGCTCGTTAATGCCCAGAATGCCGAACACGGTCTGCTGCATCTGGCCGTTGTGAATACGCACGGAGCCACCGCCCACTTCGTAGCCGTTGATAACCATGTCGTAGGCGTTGGCAATCGCGGTTTCCGGCTGAGCCGCCAGTTCTTCCGGCGTCATGTCTTTTGGCGCGGTGAACGGGTGGTGCATCGCGGTCAGGCCGCCTTCGCCGTTATCTTCAAACATTGGGAAGTCAACCACCCACAGCGGCGCCCATTTTTTCTCATCGGTTAACTGCAAATCTTTACCGATTTTCAGACGCAGTGCGCCCAGCGCGTCAGCAACCACTTTCTTGCTGTCCGCGCCGAAGAAGATCATGTCGCCGTCGGCTGCGCCGGTACGAGCCAGGATAGCTTCCACGATATCCGCGTTCAGGAACTTGGCGACCGGGCTGGTGATCCCTTCGATGCCTTTCGCACGTTCGTTAACCTTGATGTACGCCAGGCCGCGAGCGCCGTAAATTTCGATGAACTTGCCGTAGTCGTCAATCTGTTTACGGCTGATCTGTGCGCCACCCGGCACACGCAGTGCGGCAACGCGGCCTTTGGCGTCGTTTGCCGGGCCGGAGAAGACCTTAAACTCTATGTCTTTGACCAGGTCAGCCACATCCACCAGCTCCAGCGGATTACGCAGGTCCGGCTTGTCGGAGCCGTAGCGGCGCTCAGCTTCGGCGAAAGTCATCACCGGGAAGTCGCCCAGGTCAACGTTAATGGTGTTGATCCACAGTTTGCGCACCAGGTCTTCCATCACTTCACGCACCTGTGGCGCGGTCATGAAGGACGTTTCAACGTCGATCTGGGTAAATTCTGGCTGACGGTCGGCGCGCAGGTCTTCGTCGCGGAAACATTTCACGATCTGATAGTAGCGGTCAAAGCCGGACATCATCAGCAGCTGTTTGAACAGCTGAGGAGACTGCGGCAGCGCGTAGAATTTACCTTTATGGACGCGGGAAGGCACCAGATAGTCACGTGCACCTTCTGGCGTAGCTTTGGTCAGCATTGGGGTTTCAATATCGAGGAAACCGTGGTCGTCCATAAAGCGGCGCACGAAGCTGGTAATTTTTGCGCGAGTTTTCAGGCGCTGAGCCATTTCTGGACGACGGAGATCCAGGTAACGGTACTTCAGGCGCGCTTCTTCGGTATTAACGTGGTTGGAGTCCAGCGGCAGTACGTCAGAGCGGTTAATGATGGTCAGTTCGGTGGCAAACACTTCCACTTCGCCGGTCGCCATATCTTTATTAACGTTGCGCTCGTCGCGAGCACGCACGGTGCCAACAACCTGAATACAGAACTCATTACGCAGTTCAGAGGCGAGCTGGAACGCTTCCTGACGGTCCGGGTCGAAAAACACCTGCACGATGCCTTCACGATCGCGCATATCAATAAAGATAAGGCTACCGAGGTCACGGCGACGATTGACCCACCCACTAAGCGTTACTTGCTGTCCCACATGGGATTGATTGAGCTGCCCGCAATATACTGTACGCATGAGATATCCCTTAATCAGCTGCACGCGACCCGCCACCTGCGACGGCAGGCGCTTTGGTGGCAGCTATTTCGACTGTCACAACTGGATGAAAAAAGGGGGCTATTATACTGGAAATAATGGCTGGCGATAACCCCGAAACCGCCGACTGGCGCGAATCGCAGCGCCGGTATTGCAGATTCTCACAAAAATTAACAAAATTTGTAAACTCAGCAACCTGGCTTCCAGCGTAAGGTATTGACCCTTAACCCCAATGTTAACCGGAGTCACAATGACACAACTCAACGCATCTCGTACTGCCCTGGTGGTGATTGACCTGCAGGACGGCATTTTACCGTTTGCCGGTGGCCCCCACAGCGCCAGCGACGTCGTGGCTCGTGCCGCGCGTCTGGCAGAGAAATTCCGCGCCAGCGGTTCGCCGGTGGTGATGGTGCGCGTGGGCTGGTCAGCCGATTACGCAGAAGCCCTGAAACAACCTGTTGATGCCGCACCTCCGGGCCATGCCCTGCCTGAAAACTGGTGGAGCTACCCGGCCGCGCTCGGTAAAAAAGACAGTGACATTGAAGTCACCAAACGCCAGTGGGGAGCGTTTTACGGCACAGACCTCGAGCTACAGCTGCGCCGCCGCGGCATCGACACCCTCGTCCTTTGCGGTATTTCGACCAATATTGGCGTCGAGTCCACCGCACGTAACGCCTGGGAAATGGGGTTCTCGTTGGTTCTGGCTGAGGATGCCTGCAGCGCCGCCAGCGCCGAGCAGCATAATCACAGCCTGAAGTTCATCTTCCCGCGTATCTCCCGCATTCGCAGCACCGACGAGATAATTGCTTCGCTATGATTTATATCGGCCTTCCCCAGTGGCAGCACCCGAAATGGAACCGGCTGGGCATCACTTCGCTGGAGGATTATGCCCGCCACTTCAACTGTGTGGAAGGCAACACCACGCTGTACGCTCTGCCCAAAGCGGAAATCGTACAGCGCTGGCGGGAAATGACGGGCGACAGTTTTCGCTTCTGTTTTAAATTTCCCGCCACCATTTCCCATACCGCCGCCCTTCGCAACTGCGGCGACCTCACCGCCGAGTTTTTCGACCGCATGTCGCCGCTAGCGGGCAGAATAGGCCAATACTGGCTTCAATTGCCGGCCACTTTCGGGCCTGGCGACCTCCCGGCGCTGTGGCATTTTCTGGATGCATTGCCCGCGGAGTTCACCTATGGCGTTGAAGTCCGGCACCCGGCCTTTTTCGACAAAGGTGCGGATGAACAGGCATTGAATCGCGGCCTGCATGACAGGAAAGTGAATCGAGCCATTCTCGACAGCCGCCCGATTCACAGCGCCGTGCCGCACAACGAGGCGGTGCGGGAAGCCCAACGTAAAAAGCCCAAAGTTCCGGTGCATGCCATTGTCACGGCCAGCCATCCTCTGGTGCGATTTATCGGCAGCGACAACATGACGCAAAATGCCGAGCTGTTTGATGTCTGGTTAAAAAAGTTGCCTGAATGGACGGCAAAAACAACGCCATACCTTTTTCTCCACACCCCGGACATTGCCCAGGCGCCGGAGCTGGTTCATACCCTGTGGCCCGCGCTGCAGCACGTTTTTCCTGAATTAGGGGCTCCACCCGCCATCCCGCAACAGGCCACACTTTTCTGAGCGCTAGCGACAGCACTCCGCTTGCGAGCTATCATAGCGTGAGCCGTAACTGTTACGACATGGAGTTAATATGGTAAGCGCGCTGTATGCGGTGCTGGCTGCTCTGCTGTTAATTAAGTTTTCGTTCGACGTTGTTCGCCTGCGAATGCAGTACCGGGTTTCCTACGGCGACGGCGGCTTTAGTGAACTCCAAAGCGCCATCCGTATTCACGGTAATGCGGTGGAATATATTCCCATTTCCCTGCTGCTTTTACTGCTGATGGAGATGGACGGCGCCGAAACCTGGATGGTGCATATTTGCGGTATTATGCTGCTGGCCGGACGCCTGCTGCACTACTACGGATACCATCATCGCCTGATCCGCTGGCGCCGTTCCGGCATGAGTGCCACCTGGTGCGCGCTGATGCTAATGGTGCTGGCCAACTTATGGTATATGCCGTGGGAGTTGGTTTTCTCGCTCCATTAACGCAAAATACGCCCCTTTCGAATTTCCGGATTTAACGTTATGTCTGACCGCGATACGCTGTTTTCCGCCCCGATAGCCAAACTGGGCGACTGGACCTTTGATGAACGGGTAGCCGAAGTCTTCCCCGATATGATCCAGCGCTCGGTGCCAGGTTACTCCAATATCATCTCCATGATTGGCATGCTGGCGGAGCGCTTCGTGCAGCCCCACAGCCAGGTTTACGACCTTGGCTGCTCTTTGGGCGCGGCAACATTATCGGTACGACGCAACATTCATCACGATGGCTGCAAAATCATTGCCGTCGACAACTCCCCGGCCATGGTCGAACGCTGCCGCCGCCATCTTGACGCCTTTAAAGCGCAAACGCCCGTCGAAGTCATCGAAGGCGATATTCGCCATATCGCCATCGAAAATGCGTCGATGGTGGTGCTGAACTTCACGCTACAATTCCTCGAGCCCGACGACCGTCAACTGTTGCTGAATAAAATCTGGCAGGGCCTGAGGCCGGGCGGTGCACTGGTGCTTTCGGAGAAATTCAGCTTTGAAGATGCCGAAGTTGGCGAGCTGCTGTTTAACATGCACCACGACTTTAAGCGCGCCAACGGCTACAGCGAACTGGAAATTAGCCAGAAGCGCAGCATGCTGGAAAACGTGATGCTGACCGACTCGGTCGAAACCCACAAAAAACGCCTCAAACAGGCGGGCTTTGAGCACGCCGAACTGTGGTTCCAGTGCTTTAACTTTGGCTCTCTGGTAGCCGTCAAGTCCGGAGAAGTCGCGTGATTGATTTCGGTAATTTTTATCAGCTGATTGCAAAAAACCACCTGGCCCCGTGGCTGGAAACCCTGCCCGCGCAAATTGCCAGCTGGCAGCGTGAATCCCTGCACGGCCAGTTCAAGCACTGGTACAACACGGTGAACTATCTGCCGGAGATGACGCCTCATCGTCTGGACCTCCTGCACAGCGTCACCGCTGAGTCCGCCATGCCGCTGAGCGAAGGCCAGCAGCTTGGCATTGAAAAGCTGCTCCGCAACCTGATGCCCTGGCGCAAAGGGCCCTACTCGCTGTATGGCGTAGATATCGACACCGAATGGCGCTCAGATCTTAAATGGGATCGCGTCTTGCCGCACATTTCGCCGCTTGCCGGGCGGACCATTCTCGACGTGGGCTGCGGCAGCGGCTATCACCTGTGGCGCATGATTGGCGCAGGCGCGCAGCTGGCGGTTGGCATTGACCCGATGCAGCTGTTTATTTGCCAGTTTGAGGCGGTGCGTAAGCTGCTTGGGAACGATCAGCGCGCCCACGTTCTGCCGCTTGGAATTGAGCAACTTCCGGAACTGAACGCCTTTGATACCGTGTTCTCGATGGGCGTGCTTTACCATCGCCGCTCGCCGCTGGATCACCTCTGGCAGCTGAAGAATCAGCTGGTCAAAGAAGGCGAACTGGTGCTGGAAACGCTGGTGGTGGAAGGCGATGAAAATACGGTATTAGTGCCGGGCGAGCGCTATGCTCAGATGCGCAACGTTTACTACATCCCGTCCGCGCTGGCATTGAAAAACTGGCTGGAGAAATGCGGTTTTGTCGACGTAAAAATTGTCGACCACTGCGTCACCACGCAGGAAGAACAGCGCCGCACGTCGTGGATGATCACCGAATCGCTGGGCGATTTCCTCGACCCAAATGACAGTGGCAAAACCATTGAAGGTTACCCCGCCCCGCTTCGTGCCGTTCTGGTGGCCCGCAAGCCATAACCCACAAACAAAAAACCCGGCGCTGATTGCCGGGTTTTTTATCTTCGCCATCGCTTAGCGATAAACCTGTGCGGTGCCACTCCACAGGCTGGAGTCGCCCGGCGTGCCCAGGCCAGTAATGTTAATTTTGCTGCCGCCGATTTTCTCGGCCTTTACCTGCAGTCGGTTGATGGCATCATCGGTGCTGCCGGATACGCCACGAATGGACACGACGCCAATTTGCTCCTGTCCTGCCGGGCTGCTGTTAAGCACTTCGGGCAGCGGTGCGGCAAAAGCGGCAGATGCGAAGACGGATGACAGAGCCAGGATGACAGTTGCAGTTATTTTTTTCATTTTTAATTCCCTCTAACATAGATAGTTGTCGGAGAGGATTATTCACCCCAGGGTGTTTTGTAACGTAAGTGGCTGGCAAACGAAGTTAAACAATGTGTACAAAAAGTGAAGGAAAGGTTACGCGACGCATCGCTGGTTACAAAATAAAAAAAGCCCCAGCAATCCGCCGGGGCCTGGTACGAGCAAGCATCATATTGGGCGACATGATGCGCGGTAGAAATCTTTCAGCGCGGCGGGTTTGCGTCCACCAGCGCGTTTTTCATGGCCGCTACTACGTCTGCATCCACGCAGTAGCGATTAAACTCATCGGCTTGTGCATCGGCGCTCATCGACACGCCCGCTTTGCGATAGCGCATTGGAGAAGGCACCGAGTGCCCTGCCGAGCTGTGAAGCTCCTCAATACCGTTGGCAACAAACTTATCGAGGTTGCTCAGACGTACGCCTGCGCCAGCCATAATAATTGGAGCACGGGAATGCTGTTTTAGTTCCCGAAGAAGTGAGATTCCCGTTTCGGCCGTTTGCTGCTGCCCTGAAGTCAGGATCCTTGCTACCCCTAACGCCGCTAGTTGCTCAAACGCCTGCAGCGGATGCTGGCACATATCAAAAGCCCGGTGGAACGTCACGGCCATGCCCTCAGCGGCCTGCATGACCTTCTCCATTCGCGGTAAATCAATATTGCCGTCTACATCAAGCATCCCGATAACAAGCCCGGGGAAACCGAGTTCACGCACAAACGCAATATCTTCAAGCATGGTGGCAAATTCGCCGTCGGTGTAGCAAAAATCACCGCCGCGCGGGCGAATAATCGGGTGCACCGGGATCGATACCTTCTGCCTAACCTGGCGCAGCACGCCAGCGGACGGCGTCAGCCCACCTTCTTTAGGCGCCGAGCAGAGTTCAATTCTGTCCGCGCCGGCCTGTTCTGCAGTAACAGCACAATCTATTCCATAACAGCATATTTCAAGTAAAGCCATTGATTACTCCTGATAAAACCTGCAGTGCGCCGGTTGTGTCCCCGTCACTGAATGATAATCTTAAATGAGGTCCACAAAAAGGTAGCGTACTATGGCATTCAATTTTGATGAATGGATCGACAGGCGTCACAGCGACAGTTCGAAGTGGAATAAATTTGCTGAAAACGTGCTGCCTATGTGGGTTGCTGACATGGATTTTCGCTCCCCGCCCTGCATCCTTGAGGCACTTCAGGCACGCGTCCGACACGGCGTATTTGGCTACGGCAAACGCCCGCATGAACTGATAGATGTCCTGACCGAAAGACTCGCCAGCCGCTATCAGTGGCGCATCAAACCCGAATGGCTGGTCTTTTTGCCTGGCGTTGTTTCCGGCCTGAATCTCTGCGTTCGAGCCTTTACCGCCGCCTCTGAATCGACGATAGCCCCGACGCCGATATACCCGCCGTTTCGTAAAGCATCCGAACTTGCCCGGCGTACGCAGATTAACGCACCGCTCAGGCTCACAGAAAAGCGCTGGACTCTTGAGCTTGAGGCATTAACGGCCGGCATGACCGGCAATGAAAAACTACTGATGCTGTGTAACCCGCAGAACCCTGGCGGCACGGTTTACCGCCGTCGCGAACTAGAGCAGCATCTGGCCTTTGCGCAGCGACACGAGTTAATTGTCTGTTCCGACGAAATCCACTGCGACTTATTGCTTGAGCCCGGCGTAACGCACATCCCCTTCGCGACTTTAAGTGAAGATGCAGCGCAGCGTTCAGTGACGCTACTATCCCCGTCCAAAACCTTTAATATTGCCGGGCTTGGCGCCTCGGTGGCCGTTATTCCCAACCCTGACCTGCGGCGCAAATTCAAAGCCGCGCGGGCAGGCATTGTGCCGGAAGTGGATATTCTTGCCCTGACGGCGGCGGAGGCTGCATGGCGAGACGGCGAGGCGTGGCTGCAGGCGCTGCTGGTTTATCTGCGCGCAAACCGGGATCGGCTGACGCAGGCCGTGAATGCCACGCCGGGTTTAACGATGATATCGCCGGAAGCCACTTATCTCGGCTGGGTTGATGCCAGCGGATTAGGCGTAGAGAGTCCGGCGGCATTCTTTTTCAACGCCGGGCTGGGCTTTTCTCCCGGCATCGATTTTGGCGAGCAACAGTTTGTCCGCATCAACTTTGGCTGTACGGCCGCTGTCCTTGCCGAAGCCCTTAGCCGCCTGCAAACTGCGGTGCAGCAGCGCTAATCAGTCACCCTGTTCGCTGGCGACGATCTGCTCAATGCTCCAGGGGTGGAATTTGATGGTCACTTTACCGTCGGTGACCGCAAGCGTTGGGTTGGGCAATCTTTCGCGTTCGCCTTTCGGGGCGCTGGTTTTCACCGAAATTCCCGTTTCACGCAGCCCGGCGTCAGACAACAAGTCCAGCGCCCGCGCGTTAAGCGTTTCTGGCTCGCCCGGCAGCACAATCTCAATGTGCTCCCAGCCTTCGTGCGGGTAACGTTTTTCCCCGGGCCAGGGCAACTCTACAACCGTAAACCGCCAGTGTTCGACGCACACCGACTCGTCGAGCTTGAATAAGCAGATCGGGCGGCCATTGATAATATTTTCACTCAGCAACGTGCCGCATTTTTCCAGTCCTGTACGCCAGCGTTCGGCGGTCACGTTCTGGTGGCAGCGCAAAGAAATGTGATCGGCATCCAGGGGCGCAATCTCCAGCCCAAGTCGGGTGGCAAGTTCTGTTAACGCTTTTGTAAATCTCGGCAGATCTGCCGAAATATCATGCAGTTCATCTACCGTCTGCCAGTGTGCCATGCCGCCATCCTCTTTTTTAGAAACCGCGTAATCTACCCTGTTCCTGGCAGGCCGCCAACTCCCCGCCAGGGCCAAATGCCGATGAATGGTTATTCATTGCGCCGTTAATAATAATTGC
The DNA here is from genome assembly GCF_059801165.1 of Cedecea sp. Ae19-4. NCBI lineage: Bacteria > Pseudomonadati > Pseudomonadota > Gammaproteobacteria > Enterobacterales > Enterobacteriaceae > Cedecea > Cedecea sp. Ae19-4. Next base: position 1,969,102 of record NZ_JBCHWG010000001.1, read on the forward strand.
ACCGCCCGCTAGCGAGGCTTTTGCTGACGTCGGAGCGTAAATAACGTTATACTCACGCCCTGTTTCTTTCCTCATTTTTAGGCGGCCCTTGACGTGGCGGCCCAGTACAAATTGTAAGGTATCCCGGTGAATATTCAGTCTCTTCTCTCAGAAAAAGTCAGCCAGGCGCTGATTGCTGCAGGTGCGCCAGCGGACTGCGAACCGCAGGTTCGTCAGTCAGCAAAAGTCCAGTTCGGCGACTATCAGGCCAATGGCGTGATGTCCGTTGCTAAAACGCTGGGCATGCCGCCGCGACAGGTTGCAGAGAAGGTCATCGCTAACCTCGATCTGACCGGGATCGCCAGCAAAGTTGAGATTGCCGGCCCTGGCTTTATCAACATTTTCCTCGACCCGGCATTTCTGGCGAAAAACATTGATGAGGCCGTGGCGTCCGATCGCGTTGGCGTGAGCGTGTCTGAACCGCAAACTATCGTCGTCGACTACTCTGCGCCAAACGTTGCCAAAGAAATGCACGTGGGCCACATTCGCTCCACCATCATCGGTGACGCGGCCGTGCGCACCCTGGAGTTCCTTGGCCACAAGGTCATCCGTGCCAACCACGTTGGCGACTGGGGCACTCAGTTCGGCATGCTCATCGCGTTCCTGGAAAAACAGCAGCAGGAAAACGCGGGCGAAATGGCGCTGGCCGACCTGGAAGAGTTTTACCGCGCGGCCAAAAAACACTATGACGAAGACGAAGTTTTTGCCGAGCGCGCCCGTGGTTACGTGGTAAAGCTGCAGGGCGGCGATGAATACTGCCGTGAGATGTGGCGCAAGCTGGTCGACATCACCATGACGCAGAACCAGAAAACCTACGAACGCCTCAACGTGACGTTAACCCGCGATGACGTGATGGGCGAAAGCCTCTACAACCCAATGCTGCCTGGCATTGTGGCGGATCTGAAAGAGAAAGGTCTGGCTGTAGAGAGCGAAGGCGCGACCGTGGTGTTCCTGGACGAGTTCAAGAACAAAGACGGCGACCCGATGGGCGTGATCATCCAGAAGAAAGATGGCGGTTACCTCTACACCACCACCGACATCGCCTGTGCCAAATACCGCTACGAAACCCTGCACGCCGACCGCGTGCTCTACTTCATCGACTCTCGCCAGCACCAGCACCTGATGCAGGCATGGACCATCGTGCGTAAAGCTGGCTACGTGCCGGAGTCCGTCACCCTGGAGCACCAGATGTTCGGCATGATGCTGGGCAAAGACGGCAAGCCGTTCAAAACCCGCTCCGGCGGCACCGTGAAGCTGACCGACCTGCTCGATGAGGCAATGGAACGCGCCCGCGGTCTGGTTGCGGCGAAGAACCCGGATATGCCTGCAGACGACCTGGAAAATCTGGCGAAAGCGGTAGGTATTGGTGCGGTGAAGTACGCCGACCTGTCCAAGAGCCGTACCACCGACTACATCTTCGACTGGGACAACATGCTCGCCTTCGAGGGGAACACCGCGCCGTACATGCAGTATGCCTACACCCGCGTCCTGTCCGTGTTCCGTAAGGCCGACCTCGACGAAGCCGAACTGCTGAAAGCGAAGGTTGTTATTACCGAAGACCGTGAAGCTCAGCTGGCCGCCCGCCTGCTGCAGTTTGAAGAGACGCTGAATGTGGTTGCCCGCGACGGTACGCCGCATGTGATGTGTGCCTATCTGTACGATGTTGCCGGCCTGTTCTCCGGCTTCTACGAGCACTGCCCGATTCTCAGCGCCGCCGATGAAGCGACCCGCAACAGCCGCCTGAAGCTGGCGTTGCTCACCGCGAAAACGCTGAAGCTGGGTCTGGATACGCTGGGTATCAACACCGTAGAACGTATGTAATTCTTCAGCTATACAAACAAAAACCCGGCCACCGTGCCGGGTTTTCTTTTTTTAAGCGACTCAGTAATAGCCGCGCAGATATTCCGTCATACACAGAATGGCCATCGCCTGGCCGTACGGCATAGAAGTCAGCGGTATCTGGCGGTAAAACTCAAGATTACTGCCCATGCCGGTGCCAAACGACGTTTGCAGCAGCTCCCCTTCCGGCGAGATATTAGCCGCAATACCGCGCATCGCCTTTTCTCCGACTGCCGCATAGTCTGCGCTGATGTAGCGCTTTCGCGCCGCCTTGAGAATGCCGTAGGCAAAACCGGCCGTCGCCGAGGCTTCCAGGTAAGAATCGGGGTCATCAAGTAAGGTATGCCAGAGGCCCGTTTCATGCTGGCATTTCGCCAGCGCCTCTATCTGCCGGTTCAGCACCTGCAGCAGATAACGGCGTACCGCGCTGGTTTCAGGCAAATCAAGCAGCTCAAGGAAGTCCGGGATAACAATAGTCAACCAGCTGTTACCCCGTGCCCAACGTGCGTGAGCGAAGTTGTGGCAGCCGTCGTAGCTCCAGCCGTGAAACCACAGCCCGCTCTCCCTGTCCATCAGGTTCTGAACGTGCAGTAAAAACTGGTAGGTCGCCTCCTCCACATACGCTTTGCGCCCAAGCAGCTTGCCGATTTTCGCAAGCGGGAGCACCGTCATCATCAGCGTGTCATCCCACATCTGCCGATGGTTCTCCTCCGCCAGGGTGATGTGCTGCATCCCGCCAAAATCCGTGCGCGGCATCTCATGCATTGCCCATTCGGCCCAGCTTTCAAGCCAGGGCAGATGCGCTGGATTCAGACTTTCTTCATAGCGATACGCCAGCGTCAGAAACGGTGCCATTGTGTTGACGTTTTTGGTGGTCGCCCCTTCGGCAAAACGCGCGGTAAACCAGTCGTCGATGATATCCCGCATCGAGGTATCTCCCGTCTGGCGGTAATACTGCCAGATCCCGTCCAGTCCGATCCCGTGCGTCCATTCCCAGCCGGCCCAGCCCTTGGTATCGATCGTCCTGCCATCATCCAGCCGCAGCAAAAACTCACCGCTTGCATCCTGAATATTGACCAGATTATCGGTCACCTTCTCTATCAGCGCTTTCAGTTCGTCCCTGGCAATAAAACGCTCAGGCTGACGTAACAACGGGCTGTGCTTAACGGGCCAAACCTTCATGATATTAACCTCCATGGTATGTTGAATTCGGTGATGCATCGGTCTGAAGCGTTGACGCAGGCGGCTTATTGCGGTTGAGGTAGCCAATGTTGTTATTGCCCCAAAGGGCTTCGAACGGCATCCCCGCCAGCATTTCTACCGTCGCTCGAGCTTCCGGAGAGCTGGCCTGTGGAATTGCGCTGCCAGACTCACGCATTTTGGCCGTCTCTTCACGCAGCGTACTGTGGGTTTGTAGGTTGAGCCTGAAACGCAGGGAGACAAGGAACCCACAGGTCAGCACCAGCAGCGTGCCCACGCTCAGGATGATCAGAATGGTGTGGCTAACCTCCTCAGGCTGCGTTTTTTGCCCGCTGACAAAGCCAGACATTTGCATCACGATGCCCACCAGCATCACCGCACCTGCCTGCGAAGCTTTACGCGTCAGGGTCATGATCCCGGCAAAAATCCCCTCGCGGCGCTGGCCGGTTATCACCTCATCCACATCGGCAATGTAGGTGTAGGTATTCCAGGGAACATAGTTGATGCCTCCTCGCCCCAGTCCGGCGACGGCTGAAACCAACAGCAGCAGTGCATACACATCGCTAAGCCCCGCATAGTAAAGCAGCGCGTAGGCAAGAGAGCTGATGCCAAACAGCACCACAACCATGCGGTAAGACGGTGCGGGCCCAAAGCGGATGCACAGCGGGATCATCGCTATAACCGCGATAAACTGAAAAATCGCCATGGTGCCGAGCAGATTCGAGGCAAAAGAGACCTCCTGCATCAGTACGAAAACGACGTAGTAAGTGAAGACCGCATTAAAGACATCCTGCGCAATATAGCCGCCAAGATACATGCCCAGATGCTGGCGAAAAATCTTTATCCGCAGCGTAGATCCCAGCTCAACAAACAGGCGGTTGAGGCTTTGCCCGAGGCTTAGCTGCTGCTTCTCCGCTTCCGCCCGAAGCGCGGCTTCCGTCCACGTCTCGCGTGGGCGCTCCCAGGTAAAACACCAGACAAACGTCAGCATCAGCGCGCACAGTACGGAAAACACCAGGCTTGCATAGAAGAAGGAGATGGCGCTGTCTTTACCAAACTGGGTCAACAGTATGCCCGGCAGGAAAGAGGCAAGTATCGCCGACATTTGCGCCATAGAAATCCGCGCGCCCGAAAACTTGGTTTTCTGTTTAAAGTCATCGGTCATTTCCGGCACCAGCGTTTCATACGGCACCAGAATCATGGTGTAGACGACATCAAAGATCAGATAAGTGACCAGGTAGTACCAGAAATCCATGTTGCCTACCCACATCAACGAATAGCTGAATACGCAGGGAATGCCGAGCAGGATAAAGAACTTCCTTCGTCCGAATCGCTTGCCGAGCCGGGTGGAACCGAAGTTATCGGTAAGAAAGCCCATCAATGGGCTGACCAGCGCATCCAGCACCCTGGCCGCGGCAAAAATAAAGGTGGCCTCAATGGGAGAGAGCCCGCAAAACGTGGTGTAAAAATAAAGCAACCATGCCGCCGTAAGCGCCGTGGTCCCTGCCCCTAAAAAGTCGCCTGAGCCATAGGCCAGGTAATTCGTGAATCCAATCTTCCGTGTTCTCATCGCCGTCAGCCCTTATGGTTTTTCGGAGACTCCCTGATGACTGCTCCTCGCTCCGGGAGTAAATACACGGTTAAAGGTAAAAGCATCGCGCCAGTGATACCTCTGCGTTTCTGCCACCGGCAAACGGAAAATGGCAAAAATACAAAGGGACCCCGGGCATGAGTCACTGATTGATAAAACAAAAGGGTTTAACGCGGAAAACGAGAGGTCGGCCAGCGGATGAATCCCGCTGGCCGGTAAGAGAGAGACTTACTGCACGTAGTTAACGATGACCTGATTACTGCGCACCCGCAGCGGCGGGTACATAGAACCGCCGCCCGGTACTTCCCAGACAAAGCGCAACGGCTGATTTGCATCGGTGTTGGTCAGCCCGCGCGTGGTGCCGTTTGCACCCTCAAGCGGGGTGCAATTCGTCGGCGAACAAAGTTTGACAGTCAGCCCCGCAGGCGTCGGGCCATCCAGCACGTAGGTCCAGGCTATCAGCGTCATTCTGCCGCTGACGGGCTGCATCGGTTTCAACGGCCGGGACGAGGCCGTTACGCCCCGGTTACTGAGAGTCACGCCAATCCCGCTGTCCTGCCAGGAGCCCTCACCTAACGCCAGGGCACCAAACGGCACCAGCAGCATCAAAAGTAATGCTTTCATTCTTTATTTCGCTCCGATAGTTGCCGTCATGCGGATATTGCGGTTGTCGGACAGCTCCAGGCTCGAGAGCACAACCAGCTGCGGCAGCGTTCTGCGTAAGAAGCGCGCCAGCAGCGGACGCAGGGCATGGTTCACCAACAGCACCGGTGGTGCACCCAGCATTTCCTGGCGCTGCAACGCATCCTGAGTCTGTTCCAGCAGGCGATCCGCCAGCCCCGGCTCAAGGCCGCCCCCGCCCTGCAGCGCCTGCAGCAGCAGACGCTCAAGAGACGCATCCAGGCCGATAACCTGCACTTCACCGGTGCCAGGGAACCATTGCTGGGTGATAGCCCTGCCCAGCGCCACGCGAACCACGGCGGTGAGCTCATGCGGATCGCTCTGAATAGGCGCATGCTCCGCCAGCGTTTCCAGAATGGTTCGCATATCGCGGATCGGCACTTTCTCTTCAAGCAGGTTTTGCAGCACTTTATGCAGCGTGGTCAGCGTCACCACCGCCGGGATAAGATCTTCCGTCAGCTTAGGCATTTCCTGCGTCACGCGGTCAAGCAGCTGCTGCGCTTCCTGGCGGCCAAACAGCTCTGGCGCAAACTGTCCGATAAGGTGGTTCAGGTGCGTTGCAACCACGGTACTCGCTTCAACCACGGTGAAGCCCTGAATTTGCGCCTGCTCTTTCAGCGCGCTCTCAATCCAGATGGCGGCCAGGCCAAAGGCCGGATCAATGGTCGCCTCGCCCGGTAACGTCCCTGCAGCGGTGCCGGGGTTAATCGCCAGCCAGCGGCCTGGGTAGGCATCCCCGCTGCCAATTTCTACGCCCTTCATCAAAATACGGTAGCGCGCGGGCGGCAGATCCATATTGTCGCGAATATGCACCACCGGCGGCAGGAATCCCATCTCCTGGGCGAATTTTTTACGAATACTGCGAATACGGCCCAGCAGCTCGCCGTCCTGCTGGAAATCCACCATCGGAATCAGACGATAACCCACTTCCATGCCCAGCGGATCTTCCAGCTGCACGTCATTCCAGGTCGCTTCCACGGCCTGATTATTTTCCGGCATCTTCACCGGCTGAGGTGCTTCCGGCTCGGCCATCTGGCGGCCACGCATCCACCAGGCCAGGCCCAGCAGTGCGGCGGTAAACAGCAGGAACACAAAGTTCGGCATACCCGGCACCATCCCGAGCAGCCCCAGCACGCCAGCGGCCAACAGCATCACGCGCGGGTTGTTGAACAGCTGGGTCACCATCTGTTCACCGACATCCTGATCGGTCGCCACGCGGGTAACAATCACGCCCGCAGCGGTGGAAATCACCAGCGCCGGGATCTGGGCGACCAGGCCGTCACCGATGGTCAACAGCGTATAGCTCTGTGCCGCCGCTCCCATCGCCATATCGTGCTGGATAACCCCGACCATCAGGCCGCCCACCACGTTAATCACCATGATGATAAGCCCGGCCACGGCGTCGCCGCGCACGAACTTACTCGCCCCGTCCATTGAACCGTAAAAGTCAGCTTCCTGGGTCACTTCAGAACGGCGTTTTTTCGCTTCCTCTTCACCAATGATCCCGGCGTTCAGATCGGCATCGATAGCCATCTGTTTCCCCGGCATCCCGTCCAGCACAAAACGTGCCCCGACTTCGGCGATACGTCCCGCACCCTTGGTGATAACCATAAAGTTGATGATAACGAGGATGATAAACACCACGATACCGATGGCGAAGTTGCCGCCCACCAGGAAGTGGCCGAAGGCTTCAACCACTTTACCCGCTGCCGCCGCACCGGTATGCCCTTCCAGCAGGATGATACGGGTAGAAGCCACGTTTAGCGCGAGGCGCAGCAAAGTGGTAAACAGCAGAATGGTCGGAAACGCCGCGAAGTCCAGCGTGCGCTGGGTGAACATCGCCACCAGCAGCACCATGATCGACAGCGCGATGTTAAAGGTAAACAGCAGGTCGAGGACAAACGGCGGCAGCGGCAGCACCATCATCGACAGAATCAGCAGGATCAATACCGGTCCCGCAAGAATTTGCCATTGCCCAGATTTCATGTTGCCCGGCAGGCGCAACATCGCAGCCAGATTAGCCATCGGAGTCCTTCTCGTTTGCAAAGTCCAGCGCCTCAGGCACCGGCAGATTTTCAGGTTTCTTCGGAATTAAGCCGCCCGCCACGCGCCAGCGGCGCAGCTGCCAGACCCAGGCCAGCACTTCCGCCACGGCAGAATAAAGCTGGCCGGGGATCTGCTGCCCAATTTCCGCATGTCGGTACAGCGCACGCGCCAGCGGGGGGGCTTCCAGCATCGGGATGCGGTTTTCATTGCCAATTTCTTTAATGCGCTGAGCGATCAGTCCGGCACCTTTCGCCAGGACTTTAGGGGCGCTCATTTTGTTTTCGTCGTACTGCAAAGCCACCGCATAGTGGGTCGGGTTGGTCACGATAACGTCAGCTTTTGGCACATCGGCCATCATGCGGCGGCGCGCAATCGCTCTTTGCTGCTGGCGAATACGCCCTTTAATGTGCGGGTCGCCCTCGTTCTGTTTGTACTCGTCACGAATATCCTGGCGAGTCATGCGTAACTTTTTAATGTGGCTGTAAATCTGGAAGAAGACGTCAAATCCCACCATCGGGATAAGGCCCAGAATCACCAGCAGGGCGCAAAGCGCCACCATGTTGAGCGCGCTGGCAAGGGCAGTAACCGGGGACTCACTCATCAGGCGCATCATCGCCGGCCAGTTGTGCCACAAATACCAGGCAGCCACGCAGCCCACCAGCACCGCTTTCAGCAGCGCCTTGAGTAACTCCGCTGCCGTCTGCATAGAAAACATGCGCTTAATGCCGGCAATCGGGTTGAGCTTGCCGAGATTAAACTTGATCGACTTGGCGCTAAAGTTCACGCCCCCCAGCAGCATCGGCGCGGCTATCGCGACAATAACCAGGCCGGAGATCAGCGGCAGCAGCGCCATCACGGCAAGCTTAATCAAATGGCTGATCTGATTCACAATCAGGCTGGGGTCGTTGATGATTTTGTGGTCGAAGTGCAGGCCATCAGACAGCATGGCGCCGAGCATCTTGCCCAGCGACGCCCCGCCCATCCAGATAATGCACAGCCCTACCAATAACATCAGCAGGGAAGTCAGTTCACGGGAACGCGGGATCTGCCCCTCTTCACGCGCCTTTTCAAGTCGGTGGGCCGTGGGGGCTTCTGTTTTTTCCTGATCGCTATCTTCAGACACCGCAACAATCTCGTGGCCGCATTTTCAAGGACAGCATGCCAGAGCACGGTTGGGCTAATAGAGGAATTACAAACGTTTTTGTACGTTTATTTTGACGTTAACGGGCGGCCTCCCCCACGCACGCGAGAGCGGCCGCCGCTATTTTAAAAGCCTAAGCTGTCCAGCAAATCATCAACCTGATCCTGACTTGCCACCACGCCGGCGGCGGAAGCATCAAGCTGCGGGCCGTTCAGCAAGCCTTCGTTCACGCGCTTGGCGCGAGCGTCCGGCTCCGGCATGTTTTCCAGCAGCACCATCAACAGCTGGCGCTCGATCTCCTGGATAACGTCCATCATACGCTTGATAACCTGGCCAGTGAGGTCCTGGAAATCCTGCGCCATCATGATTTCCAACAGCTGGGCGTTGGTGAAGCTGGTGTGCTCCGGGACGCCTGACAGGTAGCTGCGGGTGTCAGTCACCAGTTCGCGCGCATCTTTCAGCTCGATCGGATTTTCAAACCATGCATCCCAGCGGCCGCTCAGCGCTTTCGCTTCGCTTTCCAGCTGGTTCTGGTGAGGCTGAGACAGCTCCACGCAGTTCAGGGCGCGCTCGGCGGCCTGCGCGGTCATCTGCACGACATAGTCCAGGCGATCGCGGGCATCAGGAATAGCTTCAGCCGCTTCAGCAATGGCCTGGTCGAGCCCCAGCTCACGCAGGCTGTCGCGCAGCATGCGGGTCAGGCTGCCGATACGTGCAATGATATCGGTTGGTGAATGCTCGTGTATCTCTGTTGCCGGGTTTGTTGATGAGTGCATTTGCGCCTCCTTACATGCCGAGCTTTTCGAAAATTTTGCCCAGTTTCTCTTCCAGTGTTGCCGCAGTGAATGGCTTAACGACGTAGCCGCTTGCCCCGGCCTGTGCGGCTGCAATGATGTTTTCTTTTTTGGCTTCTGCCGTAACCATCAGCACCGGCATCGCTGACATCGCGCCGTCGGCACGAATGGTTTTCAGCAGCTCCAGACCGTCCATGTTCGGCATGTTCCAGTCGGAAATCACAAAGCCGAAACCACCGGCCTGCAGTTTGTTCAGCGCGTCTACGCCGTCTTCCGCTTCTTCAACGTTATTAAAACCCAGCTCTTTAAGCAGGTTACGCACGATGCGGCGCATGGTTGAAAAGTCGTCTACGACCAGAAACTTGAGTTCTTTGTCCGCCATAAAATCCGGGCTCCTTCAGTTAAATACGTATTGCCTGTCCGGCACTAATTTTCGCCAGCATCTGCTGGCTAACCTGGCTTAAATCGACCACTTCGCTGACGCCACCGGAATTGATGGCCTCACGCGGCATGCCGAACACCACACAACTTGCTTCGTTTTGGGCGATGGTCCACGCCCCTGCCTGGTGCATCGCCAGCATCCCGGCGGCACCGTCATTACCCATCCCGGTGAGGATCACGCCCACGGCGTTACGCCCCGCGTGTTTCGCCACCGAATGGAACAGCACATCCACGGCCGGGCGATGCCGGTTCACGGGTGGGCCGTCATGTAATTTGATTTGATAGTTTGCGCCGCTGCGCGCCAGCTCCATGTGCTTATCACCCGGGGCGATATAGGCATGGCCCGGCAGTACGCGCTCGCCGTCTTCGGCCTCTTTAACGCTGATCTGGCACAGCTTGTTCAGCCGCTCGGCAAACGAACGGGTGAAACCCGGCGGCATATGCTGGGTAATCAACAGCGCCGGGCTGGAAAGCGGCAGCGGCTGCAGCACATGGCGAATCGCTTCGGTGCCGCCGGTTGAAGCCCCAATGGCAATCAACTTTTCCGAGCTAAGCAGCGGCCCGGCCTTCAGCGTCGCAGGCACGGCGGCTGGCGCATGTGCGGCAATCTTAGCCCTGGCGGCGGTTCTCACCTTTTCAGCAATCATTTCGCTGTAGGCCAGCATCCCTTCGCGAATGCCCAACTGCGGCTTGGTCACGAAGTCGATAGCCCCCAGCTCCAGCGCGCGCAGCGTCACTTCCGACCCTTTGCCGGTCAGCGAAGACACCATCACCACCGGCATGGGCCGCAGGCGCATCAGCTTCTCCAGGAAGTCGAGGCCGTCCATTCGCGGCATTTCGACATCCAGCGTTAACACATCCGGATTGAACTTTTTAATCAGATCGCGCGCCACCAGTGGGTCCGGGGCGGTAGCAACCATTTCCATATCGCTATGACTGTTGATAATTTCCGTCATTATCTGCCGCATCAGCGCAGAGTCATCGACCGATAAGACACGTATTTTCGTCATGTTCTTTCCTTACTCAGGCCATAGACCGTCTGACCACGCAGCCAGAAGTCACGGCTGAGGTTACTGAAGTTCTCCGAATGCCCGGCAAACAGCAGCCCGCCGGGTTTCAGCAGCGGAACAAAGCGCTGCAAAATCGCCTGCTGTGTAGGTTTATCAAAATAAATCATCACATTGCGGCAAAAAATGGCGTCAAATGGCCCCGGTACCGGTGCCTGCTTGTCCAGCAGGTTGATCGGCGCAAAATCAATATGATTCGACAGTTCACTGCGCACCCGGACCAGCCCCTCATGCGGCCCCGTGCCGCGCATGAAATAGCGCTGCATCTGTACCGGCGAAAGCGTTTTCAGCTCTTCCTGGCGATAAACGCCGCTCTGGGCTTTCTCCAGCACCTGGGTGTCGATATCGCTGGCAAAAACCTTCCAGCGTCCCGCACCGCCCCCCAGCACATCCGCCAGGGTAATGGCGATGGAATAGGGCTCTTCGCCGGTCGAAGCCGCCGCGCTCCAGACTTTATAGTCCCCGCTGCGTTTGCGAGCGTGCTCCGCAAGGATAGGGAAATGGTGTCCTTCGCGAAAAAAAGCGGTCAGGTTAGTGGTCAGCGAGTTGATAAACGCCTGCCATTCGGCGCTGCTGGAGTTGGCTTCCAGCATGCCTAAGTAGCGGCCAAAATCATCCAGACCCAGCAGACGCAGGCGGCGAACCAGACGGTTATAAACCATGTCCCGTTTATGGTCGGCCAGCACGATACCCGCGCGCTGATAGATCAACTGGCATATCCGACGAAAATGCGCGTCGGACAGCGGCAGACGCTGTGTCATCTGTAGCATTAATGACTGTTGCCCGGTGGGCGTCGATGATGTCATAGCGCCTTCTTTATTCCCTTCAAGATGTTACCCATTCTCCGGTCGCGGCGAATTCACTGGCTGCGGGCTCAGCGTCGGCACCGCTCAGGTGAAATACCGCCACCACGCCGGAAAGATATTCAGCCTGCCCCGCCAGCGCATCGGTGGCGCTGGCGGCTTCTTCAACCAGCGCGGCGTTTTGCTGCGTGACCTGATCCATCTGGCTGACCGCCTGAGCGACTTGCTCAATCCCACGGCGCTGCTCATCTGACGCCGAGGCAATTTCGCCCATAATGTCGTTCACCTGGGTGACCGAACGGACAATTTCAGCCATCGTTGTCGCCGCCGTATCGACCAGCTTCGATCCCTGCTGCACGCGGTCAACGGACTCTTCAATTAATACTTTGATCTCTTTGGCCGCCTGCGCGCTGCGGCTGGCCAGGTTACGAACTTCCCCGGCAACCACCGCAAAACCACGCCCCTGCTCCCCGGCACGCGCCGCTTCTACCGCCGCGTTCAGCGCGAGGATATTGGTCTGGAACGCAATGCCGTCGATCACGCTGGTAATGTCGCTAATTTTCTGCGAACTGCCCGCGATGTCGCGCATGGTGTTTGCCACGTTTGCTGCCTGCTGCCCGCCCTGCTTCGCGGTATCAGCCGCGCTGCGGGAAAGCTGTGCCGCCTGGCGAGCGTTATCGGCGTTCTGCCCGACTGTAGCCGTGAGCTGCTCCATGCTGGCCGCCGTTTCTGCCAGGGAAGCCGCCTGCTGCTCGGTTCGAGCCGACAGGTCGCTGTTGCCTGCGGTAATCTCACCGATACCGGCGTGCATGGAGCGGGTGCCGCTGCGCACCTGGCTGACCGTCTCTTTTAACGCCGTCTGCATATTTTTCAGGCTGGCGAATATCTCCGAGATCTCATTGCGCCCGAAGACCGAAATTGGCTTCGCCAGGTCCCCGGCGGCAATGCTGTCAAAGTGGCTACGGACAATCGCCAGCGGCTGCACAATCATCTTGCGCGACCAGGCCAGGGAGCCGAGCAACAGCACCACGGCGATGATCGTCACCACGGTGAAAATCACCGCGGAGATATGGTAGTTTTTCTGGCTGTCGCCGCTCGCGGTTTGCACAATCTGATTAATGCTCTGCTGCCAGGCATTGAAGTTCGCATCAAAAACGCCCTGCGACTTCTGTACCGGCGCGGTCATAAAGTCGGAAAGCTGGTTGTTCTCAAGCCACGTTGCCTGATGCTGGAGATCGTCTCTGAACGCCGTATAGCTCTCTTTCGTCGAGGCCAGCATTGTCTCAGCCTCGCCCTCTTTCGGCGGGATCTCGAGGAACTGGTTAAACAGCATATCCGCCTGCTTCAGGCTGCTGCGGGCATCCGCCATCAGGCGTTTGATATCGTCCGGTGGATAGCTGAGTGCGGTCAGCGTACCCGCCCGGTTTAAGGCATTGCTGGCCTGCAGTAACGCGGCCCGGCTTTGGGTTAACGCATCGCGCTGCTGATTGCTAACCTCGACCCTTTTCAGGTTCTGGAAATCGTCACGAAAAGCCCAAAAAGACAAGCCATTACTGCCAATCTGCAAAACGCCGCAGACAATCAAAATCAGGAAAAGCGTGGTCGAGATCCGGATACGGTTTAACATCAAAGCTTCCCTCTGCCGGCCAGCAGGCCGGTATTCATCTGATCAGAAAGTTTCCCAGTTATCGTCATCCCCGGCCCGGGCCGGAGTACGCGGGGCATGAACCACAGGGCTTTGCGCTACCGGCGCGGCCGCTGCAGGTTTTTTACTACCCGCATTCCCTTGCAAACGGAACGTCGCGACAGACTGAGTCAGGCGGCTGGCCTGCTCCTCCAGCGCGGCGGCCGCGGCAGCAGACTCTTCCACCAGCGAGGCGTTCTGCTGTGTCACTCTGTCCATCTCAGACACGGCCAGGGCGACCTGGTCGATACCCCGGCTTTGCTCGTCAGAGGCGGAGGCGATTTCCCCCATGATGTCCGTGACCCGCGTCACCGCGTTCACGATGTCGCTCATGGTTTCCCCTGCGCTTTCCACCAGCACGGATCCCGTGTCCACGCGCGAAACGGAATCTTCAATCAGCAATTTAATTTCTTTTGCCGCCTGGGCGCTGCGGCTGGCTAAGTTACGTACTTCCCCGGCGACAACCGCGAAGCCACGTCCTTGTTCACCCGCACGCGCGGCTTCTACCGCCGCATTCAGCGCCAGGATGTTGGTCTGGAAGGCAATCCCGTCAATCACGCTAATGATGTCGGCAATTTTCCTGGAGGAACCCGCGATGTCATGCATGGTTTTCACCACGCCATCGACAACCTTGCCGCCGCGCTGCGCGGTTTCGGACGCATTCAGCGCCAGCTGAGAGGCCTGACGTGCGTTTTCGGCGTTCTGCTTCACGGTGGCGGTGAGCTGCTCCATGCTGGCGGCGGTTTCTTCCAGGGACGCCGCCTGTTGCTCGGTGCGGGATGAAAGATCGTTATTGCCTGCGGCAATTTCGGTGGTGCCGCTGTAAATGGCATCCGACCCTTCGCGCACGCTGCTGACGGTGGTAATCAGTTCCTGCTGCATGTGCTGCACGCTGGAGGCTAGCTGGGTCAGCTCGTTTTTCCCTTCAACGTTTTTTTTTTTCCGTCAGGTTACCGGCCGCAATCTCGCGGATATGCCCGATCACCACGTTCAGCGGCTTAAGCAGTATCTGACGCATCCCGACCCAGACCAGCAGAATGACTGCGGCCAGCGCCAGGGCTAAAATGCCAAGCTGCCAGATGGCGAAGGTGTAGCCGTCGCGGCTGTCGACGTACGAGGCTTCGTACATGCGATCGTTCAGCGCCAGATAGCCGTCGTAGGCTTTTTCCAGCGCATTCTGCATACCCTGGGTCGACTGACCGAAATAGGCATCCATGTTGCCGCTTTCCAGGTAGCCAATCAGCTCCGCCAGCGCCTGATGGTAGGTCTGGTAATCACCGTCGATATCTTTCACCACGGTGTTCATTTCGGCTGAAATGGGCGCAACCTGTTTAAAGTTGTTGTAGTGCTGCTCGGCGCTGGCGAGGGATTTCTTCGCATTGTTCAGCAGATCGGTTTTGGCTGCGCTCTGGCTATTGGCCGGATCCATCATCATGCGCGCGGCAGAGCGGCTAAGGTTAATGCGCGTGTGCAACATCAGGATCCATGCCTGATTTAATTCGGCCTGCTGCACCCGCAGTTCGCGGGAGACTTTGAAGTTATCATTGTTGTTTTTTAACGAATTAAAGAACATTCCACCGGAAATGATTTGCAGCAGCGCGAACACCACCAGCACCATCATCAGCATGGTGACAACGCGAATACGCTTTAACATAGGACGCCCTTTTAACGACTTGTTCCCGAGGTTATCGGCACCGTCAGCGGGAACTTTACGTTAAGTCACAGGGAAATTAACCGGTTGCGCCATGGCAACCGGCTATCTGTCAGCAAGAGGAACGATCAATAGGTTACGGTAATGGTCACCGTGTCGGCATAGTTGTCTGGCGTGTAATTGGTGCTCGGAATAGTGACATAGACCTGGTATTGCTGCGCTCCCCCGTTACCGGTGCTGGACGGCATGTTCAGCGACGTGTTGCCCCACACCGCCCCGGATGTTCCGGTGGCTTGTCTTAGTTGATAAGGCACCTGATCGGTATTACTTCCCGTGCCTGACAGCACCCCGGTGCCGCCCGTGTTGCCGTTCGATGGCGTCAGGCCCACGGTGTAAACCGTGCCGGTGGTGCAGGCAATGCCGATGGTGTTATTCGACGCCACATTGCTTTGCATAGCCGCCACCGGCCCGAAGCTAACGTTATTGGCGTAGCTGACGTTGCACTGCTTGCCCACGGTCGCCACCACGTTGAAGGGAAAGTTTGCGACCACGCTGGTGCCACAGCTGGAGGGGGGGGCCAGCAGGCCGGTATTCATTGTGACGGTAGTCATGCCGCTGGTGTAAGTATCCTGATACCCGCCTTGCGCGGCGGATATTTGCGGCAGCGTCATTTGGGCGTAGACCGTCAGGCTGCCGGTGACGGGCGTCAGGTTAAGTAAATTGAGCGGCACCATCGGGTAGGTCGTTCCCGACTGAAACTGGCTCCCCCACGCCCCCCCGCTTAACGTTCCCTGATAAAGCTCATAGGACAGCGTACTGGCAGGCGGACCGGCAAAAGACATTTTGTGATTCCCAACGCCGGCCCCGTCAATATTAAAGCAGAGCGTCACCCCGGCCAGCAGATCGCCCAGTTGTTTGGAACAGCTGTAATCGAAGGTCATTGAAGTGTTGGGCGTGCCTGTCGCCAGCGGGTTGATGGTGCCAAAGTTAACGGTTTGCACGTTGCTAACCGAGCATACAACCGCATGGCTAATCCCGGGGGACAGCAAGAGCACCGCCAGCAGCAGTAATTGTTTTAATCTCATGCGGGTCACTCCTGTCTCAAAAGTCCACGCGTACGCTATCGGCACACAACCGGGCCAATAGTCGGCACGCTTTTCTGATTCTCTGGATAGTCGAACGCAGCCACACAAATACCGTTCTCTGCTGTCACCCGGAGCTGATTGTGCAGCTCAAGCGCATCGAAATAGGTCATGCCATCAAACCCGACAATCGAGTCCTGCCCGGTGCCTGACATTAATCTGACCGGGCTGCCTTCGGCGATGGCTTTGCCTTTAGCGTCAACCAGGCTTATCTGGGCGGCGCGAACCGGCTTGATATCAAAATGCACCAGCGTCCCGGAGCGGTCGGCTGGGGTAGCGTTCAGGCTGACGCTGCGGATCCGCATGTTGGCCGGCAGGTTCATTGGATCGATACTGATCAGGTTGTTCTGGTAGCTGTTGAGCGGCGTCACCAGTAGCCGTCCGCTGCTGTCGCTGTTGCCCACCAGGTTATGCTGCAGCTTGACCGGTACATCGGGAATACCGTCCGTAGAAACCACGGCAAACCCGTTGTTGATCTCCCGGGCGGCAAACACGCCGCCGCCCATCATCACCAGCGACCCCGTCGCCCCCGCATAGCCGTAATTATTGTCTGGAATGCTGCGGAAGCCGGTATATACGCGGCCATAGCGCCCCAGGTAACCCACTTCACCCTGCCCGGTTTGCTGTGAACTTTGCTGGCTGGCGGCCACGTTCCAGCCGACCCCGCCCTCGGACGGTGGATTCTGGCTGGCATTGAGCTGGTAACCCATCTTGTCCCCGGTGCGCTGCACCGTCGCTCCGGCCGTCAGGCTATTGCTGGTACTGACGGTCAGCATCAGGTACACGCTGCGGTCGCGGGTATCATCAATATTCTGGTTAAAGCTGGCGCTTAAGGAGATGTTTTCCGTGATGGGTTTAAACCAGCTGGCGTTGGCGTAGCGAATAGCGCTTTGGTCAGGGTAGCGAAACTGCAGGTAACTCAGACTGAGATTCCCCCCCACGCCAAAGTTATACCCCACCACCGCGCTGCCGCTGAAGGCTGGCGGCGGGGCACCATAGCGTGTGGCAACATCGTGATAGTCGCCGGAGGTGGCCGTGGCGCTGGAGCTAAAGCTGAAGCGCCCGCCGGACCAGCGATAGCCGAGTCCATACAAATAGCCATTCTCCCCGGCATCCGAGCTTGCCGCCAGCGCGGTTGAGATCGTCCCGGACTGGCTCCAGGGGATCCAGTCGCTGCTGACGCCCCCGTTGACCAGGCTGTCGCTGGCCTCCATATGGCCCCCTGCGGTCAGGCTGTTGCTGAAGCCCCGCCGCCAGGTGCCGCTGAGCGCGGGTTCGCTGGCGTAGTCGAAGGAGGAATAGCCGTAGTTTTTTCTGACCACGCCCAGCTCAAGGGACCAGTCCGTGAGCCCTTCCCTAAGCAGGAGCTGATCGTTATAAAAAGAGAAGTTCTGCACGCTGGTTCTGCCCAGGGCATCGGTCATCATCACCTGAGCATTCCCTGCGCCGGTGATGTTTGGCAGCGTATTCAACTGGAAACTGCCCGCCGGAACCTCGCCGTTATAGTATTTAACCCCGTTGACATACAGCTCCACGCTGGAGGGCAGCGTGGCCGACCCCAGAAACGCCGGCAGCGGGGTCGTGGGCATATAAGGGTTGAGGCCAAAATCCGTCCCGATTTTCACCCCGGCAATGCGGGTCTGGCGGGACCATGAAAGCGAACTGGTGAGCGTGTCACCGAGTGTAACCGCCAGCATTTTATCGGGAAAAGAGGAGCGCCAGCTGGTGTCCAGGCGGCTAAAAGACTGATTGCTATTCTGTTCCGTGCTGTAGCGGGTAAGCTGGGTCGAGCTCAGGACGCCTGCCGAATTAAACGCCCGGAACTCACTGAATGTGTTGAAATTGCTGTTCTTGCCGCTGTCGCCGTAGAGATCGTAATTCAGCAACGCCCCAAGGGCATTGTCGGCCTTCGGCGAGGACATATCGGACTGATTGAGCTGGGTGGTTTTCAGATCTAACAGGCTCAGCGGCGCGGTCAACGCCAGGGTTTGTTGCTGCACGTTATAGTCAACTTTGACCTGGGCAATGTCATTCAGGTAATACGGCGGCTGTGCTTTTTCCGGCAGGTGAAATCCCAACTGACGCAGGGCCATCGCGTCGCCGTAGAGTTTTCCCTGCGCGTAGCCAAGATGAACCAGACCCACGGCATTCCCGTTCACCGTCGTGTCCAGATATAAATCCACGCCTACAGGCTGAGCTGTATCATTGCTGGCCGCATTCTGAGGTAAGTCATTATTAGTATTTTGTGCTGCTGTCATGCCTGAGAAAAATAAACCATTAAGCAATACAATATTTACCAAAGAATATGGCCAGTCATAGATTTTGTTCTGTTTTTTGACCATTGATAGTGACTTCAACCTTTCCACTGTGATAAGCATCACTGGCAGACGAAGATATTATCCACCGCATAGTTGAACCGGGAAGAACATAACCTAACAGACCTGGCGTAATCGTTTTTCGCGCGCCATTAGCCTGAATAAATGTCATGGCAGAAAGCTGGGCGTGGCTGTTTCCCTGATTACTCACGTCGACAAATGTTTTGCCATCGGTTTGCACCAATGCCCATTTCAGTTTTGCAGTGTTTTCAGCCTGCCCCACAGGCTGCAAAAACACCGGGACGGAATAGCGCATAACATACTGAATAGTATTTTTCTGCACTTTGGCAGGCGGCAACTCATCAATAAACAAGCGATAGGCCTGTTCCACCTGATTGGTGGCAGGCGTCGTGCGGATCACGCGGACAAGCTGGCGCTCCCCGGCGGGCAGCGTCACGATGGGAGGGCTAATGACCAGCCCCTGAGAGGTTGACAGCCTGTCGGCATTGCCGCTTTGCTGCCAGTTGAAAACCCGTACCTGTGCGTTGAGCGGCGCAGCCCCTTCATTACTTAACCAGATACCATCCGCATTTTGTGCGGCGCTCAACGTCAGGTTAACCGGCGATATCTGCAGGCCACCGGCTAGCGCATTTTGTCCCACGGCCAGCGCCAGCAACAGGCATGCGCAGGCCGGGCGTCCGCCTAATTTCATTTTCATCCGTTGCCCTGAAATCAGTAGTTAACGTTGACGGTCACAGTATCCGCATAGCTGTCTGGCGTGTAGTTGGCGCTCGCCGCAGTGGCATAAACCGTATACGAGATAGCCAGCCCGGTGCCCAGGCCCGCCACGCCGTTACCCACCGTCGTTGTGGTGGCGGTGTTACCCCAAACTGGCCCGGTGGCCGAGGTTTGGTTCAGCTGATAAGGGACTTTGTCGGTGTTGGTGGCGAAGTTAAGCACGGACGACATGGCTCCCGAACCGGTGGTGGTGCCACCGTTGGCTGCAGAAGGCGCAAGCCCGATAAAATAGGGCGTTGCCTTGGAGCAGTTCACGGTGAATGTATTACTTTGCGAGGTGTTTACTGCGCTGGCGGCAACCGACCCGAGGTTAATATTCGAGGCTGCCCCCGCCGTTACTGTACAGGACTTTGTAATCGTAATGAGGACCTGAAATGTACCGTTTGCCACCGCCGCATTAGCCGATGGAATAACCGCAAACGCAGTACAAGAGAGAATTAAGCGTGCTGCAGTGGCTGAATTCATATCCTTACCCTCATTCAAATGACTCAATCATACTTCGTGAATACACAACGAAGCGGCACGGGATGATTTAACGCTAGTCTATATTCCGCTTTAATAAAGAAGGCGGACGCCATAACTTGTCTTTTATATAATTCGTCATGAAGCCAAATGGCTGCCCATCAGATATTGTGCATGCTGCATAAAAAATCATTTTGCCCACAAATAACCCCAATCGTTCATTTATCAAGCAAGCAAAACGGTTTCTGGCCGCAACCTTTATGGGCCTGTCGGTAAGAAAAAAATCAGTACGTTACGCCATCACTTAGTTGAAATTTAGTTTAGAGAATGGGAAATAACCAGACCACGTCAAAAAATTCATTCAGAAGGACAATTGACACATTATTATCAATAAAAACAATGCGTTAAATGCAAAACACCTTACATCACTGCAAAGCGAAAAGAATATATCCGTCATTTTGTGACAGTCATCACAAATAATGATTAAGTGCTGCTTAATTAACAATTAACAGAATTTATAAAAAAGAGTTGTATATCGGCGCAGTTTGATTCAATTTATGCTCCGCGCATTTACGGCCCGGAAACAATAATTATATAAGGGTCAGTAAGTTACAAAAAAACACACATTAACTACAGTCAACTACGGGGTTACTAAGTCAGTGGCAAGTTCAAACAAACTCACGCTATTCATCATTTTGTTCATGATAGCGGGGATCTTCACCGGTGCGGCCATCCACGAATACGCCGCCGCCGACGTCATCAAAGGCTACGCCGATAACATCACGCTGTTTACCGATATCTTCCTGCGCCTGATCAAGATGGTGATTGCGCCGTTGGTCTTCAGCACCCTGACGGTCGGTATCATGAAGCTCGGCGAAACCTCCACCATTGGCCGCGTAGGCGGTAAGGCAATGGTCTGGTTTGTCTCTTCTTCCGTGCTGTCTATTCTGGTCGGCCTGTTTATTGTCACCCTGGAGCATCCGGGTGCGGGCATGAACCTGGAAGTGCCAGCCGAAGCCGTGCAGACCGGCCTGGCCGTCAGCGGAATGACGCTGAAAGCCTTTATTTCCCATACCATCCCAACCAGCATTGCCGGGGCAATGTCGGACAACGAGATCCTGCAGATTGTGGTGTTCTCGATGTTCTTTGGTATTGCCGGCGCGTCTTTGGGCGAGAAATTTAACGCCCCGTTGGTGAGCGCGCTGGACGTTGTCTCCCACATCATGCTGAAAGTGACCGGCTACGTGATGTATGTCGCGCCGCTGGCTATCTTCGCCGCCATCTCTTCGGTGATTGCCACCCAGGGTCTGGGCATTCTGCTCAACTACGCTTCGTTTATCGGCGGCTACTATGTGGCTATCGTGCTCACCTGCATCGTGCTGATTAGCGTGGGTTACATGGTGCTGAAGCGTGATGTGTTCCGCCTGCTGGCGATGCTGAAAGATCCCGTTCTGGTGGCCTTTACCACCAGCAGCTCTGAAGCGGCCTATCCGAAAACGCTGGACCAACTGACCCGCTTTGGCTGTTCCCGCAACATCGCTTCGTTTGTGCTGCCGATCGGTTACTCCTTTAACCTGGTAGGGTCGATGGTCTACTGCTCCTTTGCGTCCATGTTTATTGCCCAGGCTTATAACGTGCATCTCTCCTTCTCTGAGATTGCCGTGCTGATGCTGACGCTGATGCTGGCGTCCAAAGGGATTGCCGGCGTGCCGCGCTCCGCGCTGGTTGTGCTGGCGGCAACAATTCCAAGCTTCAATATTCCGGTAGCGGGCATCCTGCTGTTGATGGGGATTGACCACTTCCTGGATATGGGCCGCTCGGCGATCAACGTGCTGGGCAACGGCGTGGCAACCGCGATGCTGTCCAAGAACGAAGGCATGCTGGAAGAAACCGGCACCGTGCCGGTGGAAGAAGTTAAGGCATAAAAAAAGGGCTACCCTCGGGTAGCCCTTATCGCAAGCCGGCGATGTCTGGCAAACGAAGCAATACCAGATTCCACCAATAAATATGCTGGAAAATCACTTTGTGATTTTCGGCTGATAACCACACAGAGGGAAAAACCACGCTTTTTCCCTCTGTGTAAAACAATAAAAGAGCTACCCTAGGGTAGCCCTTCTTATTTTTAGCAAACCGGATTAAGCGACCGCAGAATCCAGCAGCTCCATCTCTTCGCTGTTCAGCAGCTTCTCAATGTTCACCAGAATCAGCATACGTTCACCCAGCGCGCCCAGGCCCGTCAGGTATTCAGTTGACAGAGTGACAGCGAACTCTGGCGCAGGACGAATCTGATCCGCCGTCAGCGACAGCACATCGGACACGCCGTCAACCACAATCCCGACCACGCGTTTTTCCAGGTTCAGCACGATAACCACGGTATTGTCGTTATATTCGACGCCATCCTGTTCGAACTTCAGGCGCAGGTCGATAATCGGCACGATCACGCCGCGCAGGTTGGTGACGCCTTTAATAAAAGCAGGCGTGTTCGCGATGCGCGTCACCTGATCGTAACCGCGGATCTCCTGCACCTTCAGGATATCAATGCCGTACTCTTCAGCGCCGAGGGTGAACACCAGAAACTCCTGGCCTACGTTTTCCCCGGTCAGTTTTGTCACATTCGTTAGTGCAGTCATTTGCGTACCTATTCTTTTAAGCGGTTAATCAGGCGACGGTTAGCGCCAGACGTTGTTCACGGTTTAGCCCCTGCAGCGCAGAAACATCGACGATCAGCGCCACGCTGCCGTCACCCAAAATGGTGGCTGCAGAAATGCCCGGCACCTTGCGGTAGTTGCTTTCCAGGTTTTTCACCACCACCTGATGCTGGCCAATCAGCTGGTCGACCAGCAGCGCATAGCGGCGTCCGGCACTTTGCAGGATCACAACGATGCCCTGTGTGGCTTCAGTTTTTGCGCCCTGAACGTCAAAGACTTTCCACAGCTCAACCAGCGGCAGATATTCCCCACGCACTTCCAGAACGCGTTCGCCGCCCGCCAGCGGGTGAAGATCTTCTTCCTGCGGCTGCAGGGATTCCATCACCGCGTTCAGCGGCAGGATAAAGACTTCGTCGCTCACTTTAACCGACATGCCATCGAGGATAGCGAGCGTCAGCGGCAGCAGAATGCGAATGGTCGTCCCTGCTCCGGCTTTCGACTGGATTTCGACGTGGCCGCCCATCTCCTGGATGTTACGTTTCACCACGTCCATGCCCACGCCACGGCCAGACACGTCGGTGACTTGCTCGGCGGTGGAGAAGCCCGGCGCGAAGATCAGCATCCCGACTTCGTCGTCGGTCATGCTTTCACTGACCGGCATCCCCTGGGAAATCGCCTTCGCCAGAATACGCTCGCGGTTGAGCCCTGCCCCGTCGTCGGTCACTTCGATACAGATATTGCCGCCCTGATGTTCCGCAGACAGGATCAGGTTCCCGACTTCGGACTTCCCTGCCGCCCGGCGTTTTTCCGGCGACTCGATACCGTGATCAAGGCTGTTGCGTACCAGGTGCGTTAGCGGGTCGATAATGCGTTCAATGAGGCTCTTATCCAGCTCGGTGGAGCTGCCCATCAGCGTCAGTTCCACCTGCTTGTTAAGCTTCCCGGCCAGATCGCGGACCAGACGCGGGAAGCGGCTGAAGACGTATTCCATCGGCATCATGCGGATAGACATCACCGATTCCTGGAGGTCGCGCGCGTTACGCTGCAGCTGCCCCATGCTGGTGATCAAATCCCCGTGGTTGACCGGGTCGAGCTCGTTAGAACGCTGGGCCAGCATGGACTGGGTGATCACCAGTTCACCAACCAGGTTAATCAGTTGGTCAACTTTCTCTACCGCCACGCGGATACTGGTCGATTCAGATGCGCGAGCGGCAGGTTTATCGCGCTCAACGCGCCCTGTCGCAGGGGTCAGCGGCTCAGGCAGGCCCGCTTTTTGCACGGCGACAGCCGTTTGAGCAGGTGCCTCAGGCACCGCCACCGAAGTGGTTTCTGCCACCGCTGGCGCGCTGGCTGCGGTAACCGGCACAAAGCTGATTTGCTCAGGCTCAATCACGAAGCAAAGTACGGCCGTAATATCGTCTTCACTGACGCTGGTTTCCAGCGTGGCCGTTACGGAAGCGGCGTCTTTGACCACCTCGCTCAGGGTGCCCAGGTTCCCCAGCTCTTCGAGCATCAGGTCACGTTCAGCTTCTTTCAGGCCGTCAATCACCACGCGCAGCCTGCCGCCGTTGTCGGCAGGCGCGGACTCAGGCTGTTCGGTTTCTACCACGGAGAGTTTGGCCGGCGCCGATGGTGCCTCGCCTTTGGCTTCCAGGGCCAGCTGACGCAGCGCTTTGCAGATATAGTCGAAGCTTGCGGCATCCGGCTCTTCAGAATTTTTATAGGCGTCCAGCTGTTCCTGCATAATATCCTTGGTTTCCAAAAACAGGTTGATGATATCGGTGTTGAGCTGCATCTCACCGCGCCGCGCTTCGTCGAGCAGGTTCTCCATCAGGTGGGTCGTTTCCTGCAGGATGGAGAAGCCAAACGTACCGGCCCCGCCCTTGATGGAGTGGGCCGCACGGAAAATAGCGTTCAACTGTTCAGAATCCGGCGCCTCAGGCACCAAATCCAGGAGATGCTGCTCCATATCGGCCAACAGCTCGTCGGCTTCGTCAAAAAATGTCTGGTAAAAATCGCTAATATCCATGCTCACGCTATCACCTCGTGCCTGGTTGTGGCGCAACTGTGTTATTCGCCGGAGCCGCCGTAGGATCCTGCTGCAGAACGCTGAGAGGCTGGTTCTCGCTCTCGGAGTTCTCATGCATGATGGCGTCTTCGGTCTGTTTATTAAGCACCAGCAAACTGATGCGACGGTTAATGGCGTCCCCGCCTCCACGTTTGGAGAGGCTCATCTGCGAGGACATCCCGATGACGCGCAGCACTTTGCCGTCGTCGAGGCCGCCGGCGACCAGCTCACGGCGGGAAGCATTCGCGCGGTCGGCGGAAAGCTCCCAGTTGCTGTAGCCGCGCTCGCCGTTGGCATAAGGCAGGTCATCGGTATGGCCGGACAGACTGATCTTGTTAGGAATACCGTTCAGCACCGGGGCGATTTTGCGCAGGATGTCGCGCATGTAAGGCTCCACTTCCGCACTGCCGTTTTTAAACATCGGGCGGTTCTGGCTGTCGATAATCTGAATACGCAACCCTTCCTGAACCAGGTCGATTTGCAGGTGTGGGCGTAGCGCACGCAGCTTCGGGTCTGACTCAATAAGCTGGTCCAGATCCCCTTTGATGCGCTTCAGGCGGTTGGCTTCCATGCGCTTGCGCAGCTCTTCAATGTTGGGCTGTTTTTTCACTTCGCCCTGCTGCTGGGTGACGTCATCGCCCCCGCCCGGAATAGGACTTTCGCTGTCGGCGATACGCTGGCCCCCGGTAATGGCCTGCGCCAGCGGGGTGCGGAAGTAGTCAGCAATTTGCGCCAGCTCTTTCGGGCTGGAGATGGAAATCAGCCACATGACCAGGAAGAAAGCCATCATCGCGGTCATGAAGTCCGCGTAGGCAATTTTCCAGGAGCCGTGGGCCGCCCCGCCGTGTCCCTTGTGCTTGCGGCGCTTTACGACAACGATGGGATGGGCCTGATTCTTCATACTTCTTCTTCCGTCGCGCGCTGCGCGTTCGGGGAACGTACCGCTCTGACGTGCTCTTCCAGTTCAATGAACGATGGGCGCTCGCTGGAGTAAAGCGTTTTACGGCCAAATTCCACCGCGATTGGCGGGGCATAACCGTTGAGGCTGGAGAGTAAAGTGACCTTCACGCACTGCATCATTTTGGTGGTTTCAGCACTTTTTTGGCGCAGCACGCTCGCTAATGGGGAAATAAAACCATAGGCCAGTAAAATACCGAGGAAAGTACCCACCATAGCGTGCGCAATTAATGCGCCTAATTCCGCAGCGGGACGGTCGGCGGATGCCAAAGCGTGCACAACCCCCATTACCGCAGCAACGATACCGAAGGCTGGTAATGAATCCCCCATTAACGCAAGGCTGTTGGCCGGTATTTCCGCTTCGCTTTCATGGGTCTCGATTTCTTCATCCATCAGCGCTTCAATTTCGAATGTATTCATATTTCCGCTGATGATTAAACGCAAATAATCGACAATAAAATCAAGCATCATGGTGTCCGCTAAAATACGCGGATAGCTGGCAAAGATTTCGCTTTCTTTAGGGTTTTCGATGTCTCTTTCGAGTGAAAACATACCCTGCTGACGCGACTTAGCCATCAGACGATAAAGCAATGCCATCAAATCCATATACATGCTTTTGGTATATTTTGAGCGTCGGAAGAGCAGCGGCAGCGCTTTTAAGGTGCCCTTAATCGCCTTGCCGTTATTCCCTACAATGAACGCCCCAATACCCGCCCCACCAATGATCACAAATTCAGCAGGTTGATAAAGTGCGCCAAGGTGGCCGCCGGTCAACATGTAACCGCCGAACACTGTCCCTAAAACAACCAGGTAACCTATTAAAATCAGCACGAGATCATCCTTACGCCGTTGAGTGTAGCGAGGATGCCCAGGAGGCAGGTGCAGCGTCGTGTTTGGGCATAAAAAAAGCAGCGGTAATCACTCACCGCTGCTGGAATACGCAAACACAGAATCTGTTACACAGCCTGTTCCACCTGGTCATCCAGCAGTTGTGGAATAATATCGGCAGCATTCTGGGAAAGTTTACGTCTTTTTACCGCCCTCGATGGCGGCTGGCACAGACTGCAGGCAAAGCTGCCGACCGGCTGATGTGCGTGGGTAATAAAATTGCCCCCACAGCAGTTGCACTGGCTCAGCTGGAGCATGCCGCTCTCAACAAAACGCACCAGCGTCCAGGCGCGAGTCAGCGCCAATAGCGGGCCGTCTGACTGGGAAGGACATTGTTCAAGGTAGAGCCGATAGGCCTTAATCACCGCATCAACGCCGGTGCAGAGCCCACTACGAAGTAAAAACTGCCAGGCATTACAGAACATGGAAGCATGAATATTTTGCTCCCAGGTCATAAACCAATCAGTAGAGAAAGGCAGCATCCCTTTTGGAGGAGGACTTCCACGGAGTTCTTTGTAGAGTTTGATCAGGCGACCACGGCTCAACTGCGTTTCGCTTTCCAGCATTTGCAATCGGGCACCCAGTGTTATCAGCTCCATAGCGAGCTGAATGTCGCGAGCTTCCTGGACAATACTTTTCTCGCTCATTTGTTATGCCCTTTTTTTCTTAGGTGCCTCGGCAGGCGACGACACCTCACTCAATAAACGGGTCGATAACAAAATACCGGTATGAATTTGCTGTAAATCATCCACACGGGAGTCTTGTGTTAAGCGCGTAATTGCCTGACTTTCGCTAAAACGGAACTGACAAACTAATTGGTTAGTTTCTGCCAATTTCACCATCTGGGGCAACGTGAGTTCCCCTAACGTATTTGCCATATCTTCAGCGATACCTAAGCGAAACATAGCCGAAGCTTTGTCCTGACTAATAAGACGCTGTGCAAGCAATAAGTACGACAAATTGATGTCGTAAATATGTTTTAGCAACTCGGAAGTATGCATTTTTTCCATCCCGAATAACCAACTATTATTGTATGCGGCCCAGCCTAAATATGTCGGATGACAGTAACGTGTCAGCGCGAGTAAATTCTCCAGAAACTTACGGTTGTAAGAAGCCGAAGCGCATCTGTCGCGCCATTACTGTTTTCTGAACTATTAGGGGGTTGTTACCGCACCCCGCGATGTCGCCGGGTTGCCCCGGTTAAATTAAAACAATCGTTACGGCCAAAATGCACGGATAAATCTTCAGCCCTGACTCAGCCCCTCCGCATCCCACGTAGAAGCCATTTCCCTGACAGAGCCCGAACGCCTGTTGTCGTTCATCATTTTATTACAAAAAACTAAGATTTTTCCTAATTCGGGCAAACTCTACTCGCAGCCCCTGGCACATACAATGCGGCCACCTGCGATTTTGGAATTTATGTGACGCAGATCACATAAATACATCATCCTTCGGAGTGAAAAGCATCAGAATCGCTTTTCATTTGCTTACTTTTTCATCTGATTAAGAATTTTACCGAAGCCGGCAGACGAATAGTGACACTGAAAGATCACAACTCCATGAGTTGTCATTGCTTTTTATCTGATACTGGCGGCCAGGAATGCCTGAGCGATCACACTTTATGAAAGCCGTTAAGAGTAATCTGCTGTTATTCATAGACTTAAGTGAAATTATAGCGGCATTTTAACCGAGCGTTATGATTTCAAAAGCGTCAGCTACCGAAAGTTATCACTCGATCCAGGTTCTCAAATTAATCCGTTCGTCTGATGGAAAATTTTCACATTTCGTCTACGAAACAATGTTGCAAATTCGTTTCATAAGAATAACTAAACAATTTCTATGAGTGGCTTCACATTTCGCACCGCTGTACGCGTTGCGCCTGAGTCACAAGTGGTGTAAGAAAATGTTAACAATTCACACTAAATGTGGAGGGGTTATATGAGCTATCGTCATGTGCTGGTTGCCGTTGCTATCACGCCTGAAAGCCATCGTCTGGTGCAAAAGGCCGTCTCCATCGTCAAACCCGTCAACGGCAAAATTACGCTGGTCACGCTCGCGTCCGATCCCGAACTGTATAACCAGCTTGCCGCCCCAATGCTGGAAAACCTCCGCGATCTGATGCTGGAAGAAACCCATCTTTTTCTCGCTGAGCTGAAAGAGAAAGCGCAATATCCTGTTGAAAAGGTAATTATTTCCACAGGGGAACTAAGCGAGCACATTCTGGAAATTTGTGAAAAACAGGACGTTGATTTGGTGCTTTGCGGTAATCACAATCAGAGTTTCTTTGGCAAGGTTATGTGCTCAGCCAAGGCCGTGGTGGCGTCAAGCCAGGTTGATGTACTGCTGGTCCCGCTTTAATCGCCTCCCCCGACAGAAAGCGGAGCCAGCTCCGCTTTTTCGGCCTCAACTCAACCACCGCTTTGATTATTCCATAGCGACTAATCACGCTTTTTTCTGAAAAATTAACTTTTTATCCTGCATTTTAGCGACTGCCTTCATTAACAAGGAAGACGCTCATGCGCGCGGCAGGATTTTTGGATTGCGCCGGATCTGCGGCTGCGTGGTTTCTGGCTGGAGATGCCTCAACGGAAGGATGCAGACGGCTGTTAACCGTACATTATTGCCAACAGCGCCATCTTTGGCTGCGTCAGGTAAAAAAATCAATTCATTAGCCGTATCAGCGGATCCTGCTGCATTTCCCCTCCTGGATTTGATTATTTTTTATACCGAAGTATTTTTCTTGCACAACAGCGGCCTGGCTCACAGAACGCCTCTCGAACTCTGCGAGCGCAAATTTTGTTTTAAACCCAGATGACAACATTCCCACCCAGGAGACAGAAACCGCAAACATGACCTCAACACATACAAACAGACAACATTAAAACCACCCCAAAAATCAAAAATGATACACATTAAAAACAATTCACGGACTGAACAAACCTCATTTCTGATATAAAGCAAGACAGGGATAAAAAGAAAAAACCGATAAATATATTTTATATTAAATACAGTATGTTACGAAAAATCAAAAGATGGATAACTTCATGATCTTTTTATCTTAAAGAAAATCAAAAAAAAATAAAAATAGGCTGAATTAGGACTTTTCTCATCCGTGATAGCGGCGTATGTTTATTTCACCTCTTCATAAAAGTGCTCATGAAATAAGGATATTTATATGCCCACTGCCAGCATGATCCAGAAACTTAATGCGCAAATTAATCGTGAATTCTATGCCTCCCATCTGTGTCTCCACCTGAGCGCCTGGTGCGCCAAACACAGCCTGACGGGGAGTGCGAATTTTTTACGTAGTCAGGCACAAAACAATGTGACCCACATGATGCGGGTCTTTAATTTTATGAAGCAGTCCGGCGGTATGCCCAGCGTCGGCACTATGTCCCCGCCTGACTGCCACTGCCTGACGCTGGAAGAGCTTTTTCAACAAACGCTGGATGATTACCATCTCCGACATGAAACGCTGACCGCGCTTAAGGAAGAAGCTAAAGCCGTCAATGCCGGTAGAGTCGTCAGTTTTTTAATGGCGCTAGGCTTAGAACAGGATCGGGAGGGAGAGCGGCTGAAAACGATTCTCGAAGAGGTCCGGGATGCCAACAAGGCAGGCCTGTGCATGAGCCAGACCGACAGGCGCGTACTCAGTTTTGTCGAACGAGACTATCACTGAGCAGCCCCGACTCAGATAAAAAGCACCGCAACTGGGCGGTGCTTTTGCTTTCTGGCAGCGGATAAAAACTTCAGTGCGCTTCTTTTTGCTGCGTAAATTTCAGCTCAATCAGTGCGATGGCTTTTTGAATCGCCCGGCGCGTGACCGGATCAACGGCCGCAGGATGGGTAGTAAAATCGATGGTTTTCAGCTGTTCCGCCATCTTGTCGCGGACTTCAACGGGCGCAATCACATCAATCACGTCGAGAATTTGTTTAATCACTAACTGGCACGCCACGACGTCGGAAACCAGTTCCTGATCGGCAGAGAGTTGTTCGGCCATTTTAATCTCCTGTTTTATTTGCGCGACAGTCTACCTGCGCGCCTCTGCACGAGGCAACAGCCCATTCGCTGGAAGAGCGGTGAAGCGGGAGCAAAATGCCCCCGCCGACTCATTTTTCGAACTGCCAGCAGGCCACGCGGTGACCCGGCGAGATCTCCTGCATTCGGGGAGGTTGCTGGTGACATTGGCCCATTGCTCGCGGGCAGCGGGTGGCAAACTTGCAGCCAACGCTTTCCCCCGTATCACCGCCGATTTCGCCTTTTAGCCCACCCTGTTCCAGCATCTGAACATGCGGGTCTGCAATGGGAATAGACGCGAGCAGCGCGCGAGTGTAGGGATGAGCGGGCTGGCTATACAGCGTTTCCGCAGGCGCCTCCTCCACCAGAGAACCAAGATACATTACCCCGATTCGGTCAGAAATGTGGCGAACCATAGACAAATCGTGGGCAATAAACAAATACGTCAGCCCAAATGTCTGCTGCAGATCCTGCAAAATATTCACCACCTGTGCCTGCACAGAGACATCGAGGGCCGACAGCGGCTCATCGCAAAGAATAAATTCGGGATTCACCGCCAGCGCCCGGGCAATGCTGATTCGCTGCCGCTGGCCGCCGCTGAACTCATGGGGAAAGCGGTCCAGGTGCTCCTGATTTAATCCCACCTGCCCGAGCAGCTCCAGAGTGCGGGCTTTCCGCCGTGCCGCATCATAACCGTGAATACGCATTGGCTCAGCGATCAGCTGCGCCACCGTCATGCCGGGATTTAGCGACGAATAGGGATCCTGGAAAACGGCCTGCATCCGGCGGCGGATAGGCTTTAGCTGACGTTCGTTAAGCGCCGCAATATTTTGCCCGTCGAACTCAATTTCGCCGTCGGTCACCTCGAACAGCCGCAATAAGCTTCGCCCTAGCGTCGACTTCCCGCAGCCGGACTCCCCCACCAGGCCATAAGTTTCCCCCGGAAAAACATCGAAGCTCACGCCATCCACGGCTTTTACCGTGGTCCCCGGCCCGAACCAGCCCCGATTAGCGGTGAAATGTTTGTGCAGATTACGCACGCGAATCAAAGGAGTGATGTCAGGCATGAGCGGCCTCTTTTTTCCACAGCCAGCAGTTGACTTCATGGCCGTCGGCGAGCGTGTGTTTGGGTGCTGCCGTGTCGCAAATGGCCATGCGCTGCGGGCAACGAGCGGCGAAAGGACAGCCGGGCGGCGGATTGAGCAGACCCGGCGGGCTACCCTCAATCGGCGACAAGCGCGCTTCGCTGCCGTCAGGGCGAGGCAACGAAGCCAGCAAACCACGCGTGTAGGGATGGGCGGGCCGATAAAAAATCGCCTCAACGCTGCCCTGCTCCATCACCAGCCCACCGTACATCACCACCACCCGGGAACAGACTTGCGCCACCACGCCCAGGTCGTGAGTGATCAGTAAGATAGCGGTGTCCGTCTGCTGCTGAAGGTGTTTCAGCAGGCGCAGAATTTGCGCCTGAATGGTCACGTCCAGCGCGGTCGTCGGCTCGTCGGCAATCAGCAATGACGGATGGCACGACAGCGCGATCGCGATCATCACCCGCTGGCGCATTCCGCCGCTAAACTCGTGTGGATACTGGTCATAGCGTTTTTCCGGCTGGCTGATGCCCACCTGCCCTAGCATCGCTATGGCCTTCTCTTTCGCCGCCTTCTTACTCAAACTCTGGTGGCGAATAAGGATCTCACTCATTTGTCGCCCGATGGTCAGCACCGGATTTAACGCCGTCATCGGATCCTGGAAAATCATCGCGATTTCGCTGCCGCGCAGGTGGCGCATTTGCTCCGCCGTTTTACGCGCCAGGTCTTCTCCCTGAAAACGGATATGGCCTCCCACCACCTTGCCATGGCTGCCCAGCAAATTGATCACCGATTTACAGGTAACGCTTTTGCCGCAGCCGGACTCGCCCACAATACCCACCACTTCCCCCCGCTGCACGCTGAAGGTGACGCCGCGTACCGCCTGTACTTCACCCTCGCGGGTAAAGAAAGAGGTTTTCAGGTTTTCAATTTCCAGCAAATTACGCATCGCGATTTGCCCCTGGCTCAAAAGCGGTACGGAACACATCGCCCAGCACGTTAAAACTCAGCACCGTCAGCAGGATCAGCCCCCCCGGGAACATGGCAAGCCAGGAGGCTTCGCCGATGTAGGACTGAGCGTTATTCAGCATGCTGCCCCAGGAGGCATCCGGCTGCTGCACGCCGAGACCAAGAAAACTCAATGTTGACTCCATTAAAATCGCCGAGGCGATATTCAAAGTGGCCGCCACAATAATCGTCGGCAAAATATTCGGAATAATGTGCCGGGCGATAATCCTCAGCGGATGCTCCCCGGACGCCCGGGCATAAATCACGTATTCCCGCTCTTTCAGCGTCAACGTTTCTGCCCGCACCAGTCGCGACATATTCATCCAGGTCAGCGCGCTGATAATCAGAATGATGTTAGCGATGCCGGGCTTCAGGTAAGCATTGAGCACCAGCAGCAGGAAAAAAGCCGGGATCGCCATTAAAATGTCCACCAGTCTCATCAGCAGGTTATCAACTTTGCCGCCAAAGTAGCCGCTGACGGTGCCCACCAGCGTGCCAATCAGCGTGGAAAACAGCATGGCTAAAAACCCGACCATCAGGGAGATTTGCCCGCCATAAAGTGCGCGGGTGAAGTAGTCCCGGCCATATTCATCCGTGCCAAACCAGTGGCTGACATCCGGCGGCAGCATCCTTCCCTGAAGCGACATTTGATTAGGGTCCCACGGACTTAAAAAAGCCGATAATGAAGCCAGCGCAAAAATCACCAGTACCGCCAGAGAAAGCTGCGCGGGGCGGCTGCGTTTCAGGCCCTGTTTAACCTGATTCCATCTTCTGCTCATGGTTACCTCAGCGCCTTAATGCGCGGGTCCGCCACGCGATACAGAAGATCGGCCAGCAGATTCCCCACAATCAGCATCAACGCTGAGAGCAGAATAATGGCCATGATCAGCGGGTAGTCGAGGGAGGTGATGGCCTGGATCCCCAGCAGCCCCATACCCGGCCAGGAAAAGACGCTTTCCGTCACGTAGGCGCCCACCACCAGCTCGCCAAAAGAGAGGCCAAACAGCGTGATCACCGGCAGCAGCACGTTCTTCAGCACATGCCGGAACAGAATAGTGCGCCGGGTTGCCCCGAAGGCCAGCTGGGTTTGCACATAGTCGGCGGACAGCTGGCTAATGGTGTTCGAGCGGATGTAGCGCACATAGCTGGAGAGGTTGTAAAACGTCAGCGCGATGCAGGGCAGAATGCCGTGACGAATCACATCGAGCCAGGAGTCCTCCGCGCCGATGGTTCGCATCCCCATGCTCGGCAGCCAGTTCAGCTGCACCGAAAACACGGTAATCAGCAGGATGCCAAACCAGAAGATCGGCACCGAGATCCCGACGTAAGCGAACAGGTTCAGAACATGGTCGAGCCAGCGGTGTTTGTACGCCCCCGCCAGTAGCCCCAGCGGGATCGCCAGCAGGATAGCTAACAACAAGGACGCGCCCATCAGGCCAAGCGTGGCCGGGATACGCTCACCGATCATCGTCAGCACCGGACGGTGGTAAATCAGGGAGTAGCCGAGATCGCCCTGCAGCAGATTTTTCAGCCACAGCAGGTACTGCACTGGCAGCGGCTTATCCAGCCCCATGCTCTGGCGGATGCGTTCGATATCCTCCGGGCTCATGCGCGGGGTGATATACGCCTGCACAGGATCGCCGGGGGCCAGCTTCACCAGTAAAAAAGAGACCAGCGAGATAAAAAGCAGCATCGGGAGCAGCTGCAGTAAGCGCCGGAAAAGAAGGTTATTCATAGTTTCGCCTTCCTCCGCCCGCCCGGCACAAACCGGCCGGGCGGAGGATCACTCATTGTTATTGTTGATAAATTTTCGACAGATCCTGGAACATATACACGGGCTTAGGCTCGGCTTCTTGCGTGC
Source organism: Cedecea sp. Ae19-4 (assembly GCF_059801165.1). Taxonomy (NCBI): domain Bacteria; kingdom Pseudomonadati; phylum Pseudomonadota; class Gammaproteobacteria; order Enterobacterales; family Enterobacteriaceae; genus Cedecea; species Cedecea sp. Ae19-4. The sequence goes on from NZ_JBCHWG010000001.1 coordinate 2,003,332, forward strand.
CGCCAAAACGTTTGTCCACCGCCACAACCGCGTTGGTGTAGGCAATCGGGTACCAGGCCATATCGCTGGCGACGGTTTGCTGGATCTGCTTGTAGATAGCCGCGCGCTTCGCCGCATCCGTTTCCGTTGCGCCCTGCTCCCACAGCGCATCAAACGCCGGGTTTTTATAGTGCGCGTAGTTATAGGCTTCGTTGCTCATATACAGCGACTTATAGCCGTCCGGCTCAGCGCCCATGATGTAACCGCCCAGGCTTAGTTCATAGGTCGTGTTTTTCATGTCCTGACTGCGCTGGGACATCGCGTTCGCATCCAGCGGCAGCAGTTCAACGTTGATGCCTATCGCCTTCAGCTGCTGCTGAATGTACAGCCCCATGCTTTCCTGGGTTTTATTGCTGTTGATGTAGGCCAGGCGCAGCTTCACGCCCTCCGGCTGCCCGGACGCTTTGAACAACGCTTTGGCTTTATCGAGATCGAACTTGTACGGTTCCACATCGCTGGTCTGGTAGAGGGTATCCGGGGTCAGAATAGAAGCCGCAGGTTTGGCGTAATCGAGAGAGGTGAACGCCGTTTGCACAAGGTCATCTTTATTCAGCGCGTAGGCGATGGCCTGACGAAGATCTTTGCTCTTCATGCTGTCAACGTTCTGGTTGAAAGTCATGTAGGCCAGGCGGCCTTCCGGGTAAATAACAAAATCAAACTTGCCGGTGGCTTTCAGGCGCGAAACATCCTGCGGATCGACCATCTTGAGATTGATCTCACCGTTCTGCAGCGCGAGGTTGGCAGAGTTAGCGTCCTTTGCAAAGCGGTAGGTGACCGAGTCGAGTTTCGGTTTACCGTTCCAGTAATCATCAAACCGCGTCAGGGCGTAGTACTGACCCGCCCGGTACTCTTTGAACTTGAACGGACCGGAGCCGACGGGCGCATCATTGCGGGTGCTCTTTTCCAGATCGCCTGCTTCGCTGCCGAAGATATGCTGTGGGATCGGGAAGATTTGCACCAGCGTACCGGCAAAGGCGGCGCTGACCTGAGGCAGCGTAAATTTAACCGTGAGCGGATCCACTTTGCTCACGCTCAGGGGCTGGTTGCCATAAACAAACATGCTGCGGAAGAAGCTATGCTGCTTTTCATCCAGCAGTTTATTAAAGGTGAACACCACGTCATCGGCGGTAATCGGCTGCCCATCCTGCCATTTCAGGTCAGGCTTGAGTTTCAGCGTCCAGGTGAGGTTGTCGGCTGACGGCGTCAGGCTTTCCGCCAGGCCCCATTCGATCTTGTCGCCGTTGTAGCTGTACAGCGGCGAGTAAAACGCCTGCATGATGGTTAACGTAGTCCGATCGCTGGCGTACAGCGGGTTCATGGCCAGCGGATCGCCGGAGGTGATGCCGATTATCAGGCTGCCGCCCTGCTGCGATTCTTTTGCCGGGGCGGGGGCCGCCGCGGTCTCTTTTTTAGCGTCATCACAGCCGCTTAAGGCCAGGGCCAGCGCGGCGACCAGCGCCGACAATACCAGAGGTTTACGCATTGCTTCAGAAACTCCTTGCTCAATAAGAGCCCGCATAGTGCGACACTCGCGATCGCTTGTAAATGTTCCTAAAAAGCATAAGCTTAGCCGATTTTTAACTATCCGCACGGTGCCTGACGCCAATGCCTGCGGGGAATATTATTTCCCCCATCTGCGTCACATATTTTTGTTTCCGCGCCTGTTTAAGACGTAAAAAAAGCAGCCCGGAGGCTGCTTTGTCACATGCGTGGTTCTCAGACTGCGTTAAGCCGGAACATTGCCACCGCGTCATGCAGGTGGTGCGCCTGTTTCTCCAGTTCAACGGAAGAGAGCACCGACTTCTGGACCAGATTCACGTTCTGCTGCGTCACGCTGTCCATTTCCCGAACGGCGATCCCGACCTGCCCGATGCCCTGACTTTGCTCGAGGGACGCGCTGGCAATCTCCCCCATGATGTCATTCACCTGCTTTACGGCGCGGAGGATCTCATCCATTGCCTCCCCCGCTTTACGCACCTGCTGCGACCCGGTGTGAATATTACTGACCGAATCGTTGAGCAGGGTTTCAATCTCTTTTGCGGCCCCGGCGCTTCTGCTGGCCAGATTACGTACCTCGCTGGCGACGACCGCAAAGCCTTTGCCCTGCTCTCCCGCTCTTGCCGCCTCCACCGCGGCATTTAGCGCCAGAATGTTGGTCTGGAACGCAATGCTGTTAATCACCGTGGTGATATCGACAATTTTGTTCGCGCTGCTGGCAATCACATCCATGGTCTTCACTACCTGCTTCACCGAATCCCCGCCGTTTACCGCAGTGTTGGTGGCATTCTGCGCGAGGTGGCTGGCGTGATTTGCATTGTCGGCGTTCAGCTTCACCGTGCTGTTCAGCTGCGCCATGCTGGCGCTGGTCTGCTCCAGCGCGGCGGCCTGTTGCTCCGAACGGGATGACAGGTCAGTGTTAACCCCGGACACTTCGGTGGCGTTGGTGCGAATAGCCTCGGCGCTGTCCCGGATGCGGCTCACCGCCCTTTGCCAGTTTTCCTGCATTTTTTGAATCGGCGGCACCATCAGGCCAATACAGTTGCGCCCCAAATCCGGCAGCGTGGCAGCCAGTTCTCCCTGCGCCAGGACGTGCATGTGGTGGCGGATCGTATTAACCGGCTTTACCAGGCAAAACCACAGGTAGCGTTCTGTAAAAATGACGATCGCAATGCTGATAGCAATGGAGATAATCAGCATCCGTTGGGCCGTGTTAATCCACGTGAGCTGATCCGGGCTCAGCGCAAGCTGTTGCTTGAGGTTATGTAATAGCCATAGCGTCGCGCCCGCCACGCAGATCCATGCCAGCGTGGAAAAGATTTGTATCAGCACCACCATCGCGCGAATTTTAATATTGCGAACAATGTTCATTTTTTGGTTCCCCGGTAAAAAATAAAATGCACTTCCTGTGCGGCTTTAGCGACGCGCGTCCTGATTTATTCCCTCGTATACCTGCATAAGTGAAATTAAATCGCGCCGTAGCGCTATTGTCGGCACGGTTCAGCAAAACTTGACGCGTTTTTGATCAAAAAATCGCCGCGTATTTTGTGGGGAATTTACGTTAGGTAAAAAGTTTTTATTTCGTAATTTGAATTAAGGGTTATTTAAAATTCGAAATTTATGGAATTTACGGCCCGCCTAATCGAACAGGCTTTTCTGCCCGCCACGCGTGCTACCATGAAGGCGGTTAAGTATGAGGTATGAATCAACGATGAAGCGCATTTATCTGGCCGTTACCGCCCTGTTACTGAGCGGATGCACCGTAAGCAAAACACCTGTTCCGCTCAATGCCAATGAGCCTGCCGGTGTTGTTCGCCTCGCCTATAGCCTGCCGCCGCTGCAAACGGCCAAAGTGGATAAATTCCTCGCCCAGTCCACGGCATCGCGTCAGTGCCAGCAATGGGGCTATGCCAGCGCACTCCCTTACGGCAGCGATATCAAGACCTGTACCACCTACAGCGGCACCCTTTGCCTGAACACCCAGGTGGTGCTGGAATACCAGTGCCGCGGCGTGACCGGCCCACAGTATGCGGGCGTCACCAGCAACTGGTAATTTACCAGTACTCCCCTATTTTTAGAGACAACTGTACAAAGAGAAGCCTGACGCCAATGTAACCCGTTCCTGACGATAAATATCTCGCGCTGCCGTTTTCCCACGGCGGCTTGACTCTATTTTTTCATCAGGAACTTAACATGCTTCTTCTATTGCTACGCGCCCTGCGCCAGCACCGCTGGTTCACGCTGCTCGGACTGGCGCTGCTGTTTTCTTCTGTGGGTAACGGCCTGACTTACGTTCTGGTCTTCAGTCAGCTGTTAAACAGTCACGCTACCCCCGCCTGGCTTTCTCTTGCTTACGTCCTCTCACTTGCGCCCGGCTTACCTGCCAGCTTTGCTGGCGTGTGGTTATTAAGGCGCTGGCCGGCGTTTTCTGTGCTGCTTCTCGGCGAAGTTTTCGGTCTTACAGGGCTGCTTCTGCCGTGCCTTGCGCTGTGGAATGAACACCCAGGCTTGCTGTTGTTAAGCCAGGCCGCCGCCGCTTTTAGCACCGGCCTGACGGTGCCGGCCTTAAGTCAGCTTTTCAAACAAGGTTTATCTAAAGCGCTAATGCCCGCCGCCGCAGGCGTTGAAACGCTGGTGTTTGCCGCCAACGTTATCTTCGGCGTGGGGCTTGGGACATTATTATATGGCCACGTCAGCCTCTGGCTGATGCTGCTGCTGGATGCAATCAGTTTCATCGTTGCCATAGGGCTGCTCTGGTACGCCTCGGCGGCCTTTGTTATGAAGGCAAAAGAAGACAGCGCCCCAGACGAAAGCGAGGAGTTTAGCTGGCAGAACGTTACCCCGGAGCAAAAGCGCAGCCTGTTGCTGTTGCCCAGCCTTGCGCTGGTCGGCGCCCCCGTGATGGCTTTGCTCCCGGCGCTGGCTCCTGCGTTGCCGGGTGATAACGCGGCCAATGGCCTGGCGCTGCTGTTTGCCCGTAGCGCTGGGCAACTGCTCGCCCCGCTCCTGCTCAGCGAAAAACAGGTGCGCAACCGGGCGGGTAAAAGCTTCCCGCTAATGCTGGCGCTGCTGCTTTTTACTTTGTGTTATTTCGCCGTGGGTTACTCGGGCACTTTGTGGCTGGCGGTGCCGCTGATCGTTATCGCTCATTTGTTCAGTAACTGGTTCTATCTGGTCGCCACGCTCAACGTGATGGACAGTTTCCCTGGCCCGCAGGTTGGCGCCGCTATGGCGGCAACCTGGCGACTGCAGCTCGGCATTACGTTAGTCGTCCCGCTGGTCACGGGAACGATTGCCGGATACTTCCCGGCGCAGTGGGTGCTGCCCTGCAGCGGCATCTGCGGGATTATTATTGCCCTATTGATGCTCGGCGACTTGCGAAAAGTGCGGAATTGTAATTTTATATCGCGGCGGAATCATTCCGCATTTAATTTTAATAATGATGATGACAGCAAGACAGGTGGATAATGGTATTTTATAAAGCAACACTGGCCGGGGCATTAGCTCTGGCTCTGACGGGCTGCGTCACGCCAGCGAAAACCACATCGGCGGTTACCGCCCCGGCTAAACAGTGCCAGGCAGGCGATCAGATGACGCAAACCACGCTCTATTTCGGCATCAGCCGCCCATCCGGCGCGGAAATTACCGCCAATGAATGGCGCAGCTTCGTGGATAAAGACGTGACCCCGCGTTTCCGCGAAGGGCTGACCGAATATGACGCCAAAGGCCAGTGGCTGAATGCTAAGGGTGAAGTGACCCACGAACCGAGCAAGGCGATCATGCTGATTCGCGGCAGCGATGCGGAGAGCAGCAAAAAGGTAGACGAACTGCGCTCTATCTATAAAACTCGCTTTGCGCAGGAATCCGTGATGCGCGTTGACCAGCCGGTCTGCGCCGCGTTCTGATGATTTTGCGTTAAAGAAACGGCGGGGAAACCCGCCGTTTTTATTTTTACAGAACCAGCCCGGCAAACGCCGCGGACAGCAGGCTGACCAGCGTCGCGCCGTACACCAGGCGCAGGCCAAAGCGAGACACCACGTTCCCCTGCTTTTCGTTCAGCCCTTTAATAGCCCCGGCCACAATCCCGATGGAAGCAAAGTTAGCGAAGGACACCAGGAAGACCGACAGGATCCCCAGCCCGCGCGGCGACAGCGTCGCCATGATCTTCTGCAGCTCAATCATAGCCACAAATTCGTTCGCCACCAGCTTGGTCGCCATAATGCCGGCCGCTTTCAGCGCATCCGCCTGAGGAATACCCACCAGCCAGGCAAACGGATAGAAAACGTAGCCCAGAATTTGCTGGAAGCTCAGACCGAAGACGGTCGCGAACAGCGCATTAATGGCGCTGATAAGCGCGATAAAACCAATCAGCATCGCCAGAATAATCATCGCCACTTTGAAACCTGCGAGGATGTATTCCCCCAGCATTTCAAAGAAGCTTTGGGATTCGTGCAGCTTCTCAAGCTTGATTTCTGGCTCAGCGCCCGGGCGGGTCGGGTTAATGATCGACAGGATAATGAACGTGCTGAACATATTCAGGATCAGCGCCGCAACCACATACTTCGGCTCCAGCATCGTCATGTAGGCCCCGACGATGGACAGCGAAACCGTGGACATCGCCGTTGCGGCCATGGTGAACAGGCGGCGAGAGCTAAGATCGCCCAGCACGCCTTTGTAGGCGATGAAGTTTTCGGACTGTCCCAGAATCAGCGAGCTCACGGCGTTGAATGATTCCAGTTTGCCCATGCCGTTCACTTTAGAAAGCAGCGTACCGACAATGCGAATAATAATAGGCAGAATGCGGAAGTGCTGCAGGATCCCGATCAGCGCCGAGATAAAGATGATCGGGCACAGCACGCCGAGGAAGATAAAGGCCAGGCCCGCTTTGCTCATGCCGCCAAAGACGAAGTCGCTGCCCTGCCCGGCGAAGGTCAGAAGGTGGCCAAAGAAACCGGACACGCCGTTAATCACCCACAAGCCGCTGTCGGAGTGCAGGAAGAAGAACGCCAGCAGGCCTTCAATGACGACAAGTTGTAACAAATAGCGGATGCGGATGGTTTTACGATCGAAGCTCACCAGCCACGCCAGTCCCATGATGACAAAAAGTGCGAGAAGAAAATGAAGAATATTCATGTGCAGTCTAATTTTGAAAGAAACGTATTTAGCCACAGCTCCCGCGTCAGGTAAATGGCGGGCATAAGAATATTTAGCCATAAGATTTTCCAATGACAACATAGGCTTACTCTTAGCATGGTTAACATTTTGCGAGGCTAAATATGACTAATTCATGACACGTTATTTGGCAATAAAATAGCGAAGCGGAACAAGATTAATTCTCATTATTAATTCATTTTGTCACAAATAAAATAATAGTAACAACCATTCTCATTACACTAATATAATTAACAATTTCTTTGCATTATGGAAAATTAATAATTAAAGTAGCGCCATATTAACGCCCCTCAAAAAATATGGAGCCTGTGATGCTGAAGACGGAAATGATTGAAAAACTGAACGAGCAGATGAACCTTGAACTCTACTCCTCCCTGCTTTACCAGCAGATGAGCGCCTGGTGCAGCTATCACAGCTTCGAAGGGGCTGCCGCGTTCCTGCGCCGCCACGCTCAGGAAGAGATGGAGCACATGCAGCGTCTGTTTGCATATTTAAGTGATACCGGGAGCATGCCGCGTATTAACGCCATTCAGTCCCCGTATTTAGAATACGCTTCACTGGACGAATTATTTAAAGCGACCTACGAGCACGAGCAGTTAATTACGCGTCAGATTAATGCTCTGGCCCATTCCGCAATGACCTCTCAGGATTATCCAACCTTTAATTTCCTGCAGTGGTATGTTGCCGAGCAGCATGAAGAAGAGAAACTGTTTAAATCCGTGCTGGATAAACTCAGCCTGGTGGGCAAAAGCGGCGAAGGCCTTTACTTTGTCGATAAAGAGCTGGCCACGCTGGACGCTCAGGCTTAATTGCCGTTAAGTAGCAGGCCATTGCGGCCTGCTATTTTCATTTTAGTGCAGCGCCCCGCCGTTTCGCTGGCTGTGCCAGTATCCGTATAACGCCAGTGCCGCAGGTTTAATCGCCTCAATGCTCGCCAGAAATGCTTCCGGCGTCAGGCTTTCGAACTTCGCTTCATTCTCTTCCAGCCCATGCAGGGCAATCGCCTCCAGCTCTGGCTGAAGTTCTGCCGGCAGCGCAGGCCAGCTTTCCAGTGACACACCGCGCATGTAGCCGTAGCACCACTCTTCCACGATGGTGATTTCGCGGTTATCCACTTCGCTGGTACCAAACAGAGGCTCAAACTGCCCCGGATACTCCGCCAGGCGTTCGGCAATGTCGTTCATATGCTGGAACACCAGTACGCTAAAGCGCGTCAGCTCTTCTTTGCTTTCCCATTCCGGCTCGACATCGCCGCCCCATACCGCCCGCAGCACGGTAGCAGGTTCGGTCACAGTTGGCCCTGACAGCAGCGCCGTGAGCAGCCCATCCAGCTCGGCTACATCAATCACCGAATGCGCGGTGCCGTACTTCAGCAGAATGTCATCCAGCCAGATAATTTCGTCTTCGTTCAGCGGGCCCTGGGTCATTTTTGGCTTCCTCGTCTCGCGTTTTGAATAAAATTTGGCGTAGTGTACCCGTTCTACGCGCGACGAGTCATTTTCATTCCGCTTTCGTCAGGCATTCCACCAATAATTGACAGGTTTTGTCGTAGAGCGAGGGCGTGTGCTGCAGCGCCTGCCAGACGCTGTTGTGGTCGGCACCCGGCACGGTCAGCAAAGCATGTTTGCCCTGCCCCGACGTCGAATCATAAAGCCGGGGCGGGATCTCCGCCGGGATCACCCGGTCTTCAGCCGCAGCGATGACCAGAACATTACCGCAAAACTCAGTCACGGCCTTCCAGGCGTCACTGTCGGCCCAGCTTCGCGGCTGCCGGATAATGGCGGAAAATTCAGGCCCGAAGTTTACCCGGTAAGCCGAAGGGTGATACACGCCCGGCACCATCAGGATAAGGGAACGCAGAGACACGGATTGGCTCAGTTGCAAAGCGTTGTACGCCCCCATGCTGACGCCCATGCAGCCGGTCAGTTGAGAACCTAAATGTTCGGCAACCGCAAGGGCCTGGTCTGTGCGGCTGATTAAAGAAGATTGAGAGAGATCGCCGCCAGTTTCCCCATGCCCGATACAATCAAAAGCCGTGCTGCCAAAACCCAGCTCAGCCATTAAGTGCCGGTACCGAAGGCTCGCCTCGCGGTCTTTTGAACCTCCGTGGATCATCAGGACGTGGCCTTTACTGGCGAAAATGCTGTCAGCCTTGAGCGCGCGGCCCTGGAAAGCGACATCAAATGGGTGTCGGGAGAAAATGTTCATCGTTACCAGATGGAATGCCAGGGAAGGGTTTAGCATGGCATGCTTTTAGCGGAACAGGCAGGATAATTTTCAGAATGGCAAATCGCAGGCAATAAAAAACCACCCGAAGGTGGTTTACACGACACTGCTTATCATTGATTTTATTCTTTTTATTCCCATGGTACCCGGAGCGGGACTTGAACCCGCACAGCCATAAGCCGAGGGATTTTAAATCCCTTGTGTCTACCGATTTCACCATCCGGGCTCGGGAAGAAATTGGAGGCGCGTTCCGGAGTCGAACCGGACTAGACGGATTTGCAATCCGCTACATAACCGCTTTGCTAACGCGCCAAAATCTTTTGCCTTTTCAGGCGGCAACAGAAAGTCTATTACCTGAATTTGGAGCGGGAAACGAGACTCGAACTCGCGACCCCGACCTTGGCAAGGTCGTGCTCTACCAACTGAGCTATTCCCGCTTTTTGTACTAGTGACTGTTGGTGGCTATTAAGCTAATCACTTGATTTTATTATCTTCCGGCAAACCTTGCTGCCTTTCGATGCGTTGCATTCTACTTACCTGACGCAATGAGTCAATGAAATTTTCTAACACCACGAATCGTTTGCTGAATTTTGCGTCGGATAGATCACGGTTCGAGCAAATCACCGCGTGCCGCGGCCAAATATTGGAACATTGACCAGAACGTTAGCACCGCCGCAACGAAGAAAAGCGCGATACCGGTGTACTCAATCCACATGTTTGGCCGCCAAAGCATGCCAATCAGCGCCAACATTTGCGCCATTGTTTTGGTTTTACCGATCCAGGAAACCGCCACACGGCTGCGCTTACCAATCTCCGCCATCCATTCACGCAGCGCGGAAATAATGATCTCGCGGGCGATCATCGTGGCCGCAGGCAAGGTCACCCACCAGGCGTGATAATGCTCTACCACCAGCACCAGCGCCACCACCACCATCACCTTATCGGCAACGGGATCAAGGAATGCGCCGAAGCGGGTACTTTGGTTCCAGCGACGCGCGAGAAAACCGTCAAACCAATCGGTGATGGCCGCCAGCCAAAAAATGAAAGCACAAAGGAAAGGTGCCCAGTTGAACGGCAGATAAAACGCCAGCACAAAGAACGGGATAAGGATGACACGAAACAGCGTGAGCAGTGTTGGGATATTGAATCGCATAGTGCCAGTTAACTATCTGTCATAAGTGGAAATTGTCTCTATGTTGCTACAGAGCCCTTAATGTTTCAACGAGTAGTAGATCTTTTCTGCCAATGCCTGCGAGATGCCCGGCACTTTTGCTATCTCCTCGATGGAGGCGTTGATTAACGGTTGCAATCCGCCCATATACTTCAGCAGCATCTGACGGCGCTTTGGCCCGATGCCTTCAATCGTCTCCAGCGAACTGGTGCTTTTCACCTTCGCTCGTTTTTTACGGTGGCCGGAGATCGCATGATCGTGTGAATCATCGCGAATGTGTTGGATCACATGCAGCGCCGGAGAATCCGGCGATAAAGAGAACCCCTCACCTTCCGGCTCAAAGAACAATGTTTCCAGCCCGGCTTTGCGGTCGCTGCCTTTGGCCACGCCCAACAATAAAGGATGGTGTTTATCCCAGGGCACGTCCAGCTCGGCAAACACCGCCTTCGCCTGCCCCAACTGCCCCTTCCCGCCGTCGATCAGGATCACGTCCGGGATTTTGCTCTCTTCTATTGCTTTACCGTAGCGGCGGCGCAGCACCTGATTCATGGCGGCGTAGTCGTCCCCCGGCGTAATACCGGTAATATTGTAGCGGCGGTATTCCGCCCGAAGCGGGCCGTTACTGTCGAACACCACGCAGGAAGCGACGGTTTGCTCCCCCATCGTATGGCTGATATCAAAACACTCCATCCGCTTCACTTCAGGAAGTTTTAGCACTTCGGCCAGCGCTTTCAGGCGCTGCTGGATGGTGGATTGCTGTGAAAGTTTTGTCACCAGCGCCGTTGCCGCGTTGGTGCGGGCAAGCTTCAGGTAACGCGCCCGATCCCCGCGAGGTTTAGTCTGCACATTCACTTTACGCCCGGCCAGCTCGCTCAACGAATCCGCCAGCAGAGATTTGTCCGCCAGCGCGAAGTCGAGCAGGATTTCAGACGGCAGCGTGCGCATCTGGCTGCCCTGGAGATAGAACTGCCCGACAAACGTCTCCACCACTTCGCTAAGTTCGGTGCCTGCCGGGACTTTCGGGAAGTAGCTGCGGCTGCCCAATACTTTGCCCTGGCGAATGAACAAGACGTGCACGCAGGCCATACCCGCATCAAAGGAGACACCAATCACGTCCAGATCGTCGCCGGTGTTGGAGACAAACTGTTTTTCGGTAATACGTCGGACCGCCTGAATCTGATCGCGGATCCTCGCGGCCTCTTCAAATTCAAGATTTTTGCTCGCCGCTTCCATGCGGGAAATAAGCTGCGTCAGCACCTGGTCGTCCTTCCCGGCTAAAAACAGGCGAACATAGCCCACCTGCCGGGCATAGTCTTCTTCTGTGACCAGGCCTGAAACACAGGGGCCAAGACAGCGGCCGATTTGATACTGAAGACAAGGCCGCGAGCGGTTGCGGTACACGCTGTTTTCACACTGGCGAACCGGAAAGACTTTTTGCAGCAGCGCCAGCGTTTCCCGCACCGCATAGCCGTTAGGAAACGGGCCAAAGTATTCTCCCTTCGCGTGCTTCGCGCCGCGGTGCATCGCCAGCCGCGGATGGCTGTCGGCGCTCAGGAAGATAAAGGGATAGGATTTATCGTCTCGCAGCAGCACGTTGTAGCGCGGCTGATAGAGCTTGATGTAATTGTGCTCCAGCAGCAAAGCCTCGGTTTCCGTGTGGGTCACCGTGACATCAATGTGCTGGATCAACGCCACCAGCGCCTCAGTTTTACGGCTGGCAAGATTCGTGCGGAAATAGCTGGAGAGGCGTTTCTTCAGGTCTTTAGCTTTGCCGACATAGATAACCGTGCCGCCGGCATCGTACATGCGGTAGACGCCGGGCTGGCTGGTTACCGTCTTGAGAAAAGCCCGGGAATCAAAAGGTTCACTCACTGCTGATTAACGTCTCCGCATTGAATAACCCGTGGCGAATCGCCAGGTGCGTCAGCTCCACGTCCCCGCTGATATTCAGTTTACTAAACATGCGGTAGCGGTAACTGTTCACCGTTTTAGGGCTGAGATTAAGCTGCTCAGAGATCTCATTGACCTTCTGGCCTTTGGTGATCATCAGCATAATCTGTAATTCACGCTCAGACAAACTGGCAAAGGGGGATTCTGCCTCGGGTGCAATCTGGCTTAAGGCCATCTGTTGGGCAATGTCGGAGGCGATGTAACGCTGGCCCGCATTAACGGAACGAATGGCATTTACCACGTCCTGAGGCGCTGCGCCTTTACTTAGATACCCTGCTGCACCGGCCTGCATGACTTTGGCAGGCAGCGGGTTCTCAGTGTGGATAGTCAACATGATAACTTTGATATCTGAAGAGTAGCGGGCAATTTTACGGGTGGCTTCCAGGCCACCTATCCCCGGCATATTCATATCCATTAACACGACATCGACCGGGTTACTGCGGCACCATTTGATGGCATCCTCACCGCAGTTCACTTCACCCGAGACTTTGATGCCTTTAATCTCTTCCAGAATGCGTCGTATCCCTGCGCGCACCAGTTCGTGGTCATCAACAAGAAGAACGTTGATCAAAGGGCTATTCTCCAGAAAGGGATAACGCTGCTGATAGCTAATTGGCCATATATTAACGTTTTTCCGGCAACATTAAAATCCAAATTGCGGTCAGCACATTCTGTTAACACTTAAGAAGAATATATCTTTACTTTCAGATCTGTTTCTGCGGCACACCTCAACATTCTAAACACCGTGTTCAGGCGATTATTCTCTGATTAAAAAACAGCTAATTATCAAAATGCGACCATCATCAAGAATAAAATCCTTCTTCTCTCTCTTTATTTAACGTTAGTTAAACGAGAGCGAAACAATTTTTTTTAATTCTCATCGCTTCCTGCGGGAATAACCCTGAGCAAGGGTTGTTTATTACCATAAACATTCAGATGCATTCTCATTCGTCGAACATGAATAATTCTGATGAATGTTATGGTATACTCCGCCGCCTTATGAATATCACTGTGCATAATGGCAGCGTACAAACTAAGCATTGAGGAAAGTAAATGAGCACTCCAGATTTTTCCACCGCCGAAAACACCCGTGAACTGGCACAAGAAGTCACCTGTCTGAAGACGCTGTTAACCCTGATGCTGCAGGCTATGGGCCAGGCCGATGCGGGCCGCGTTATCCTGAAAATGGAAAAGCAGATCGCTCAACTGGAAGACCCAACTCAGGCTGAAGTATTCAGCAATACCGTTAAGCAAATTAAACAGGCTTACCGTCAATAAGCCGGGGCGGCTGGCAGAATCCGGGTTCGCCAGCCGTCAGCACCTGACGCAACACTTGCCCTCCAGGTTCAGATAATCCCCATCGCCGCCGCATAGCAGGCTATCTGCGTCTTGTTTGGCGCGTTGAATTTCTTTTGCATATTCTTCTGATGGAAGTTCACCGTGTTCTCAGAAATGGACAGGATAATCGCAATTTCTGCCGACGTTTTCCCTTCGCCGGTCCACTGAAGAATCTCTCTTTCGCGCTTGCTGAGCTTCATGTCAATCATCTCGACCGACGGATCGTCCAGCCGATTTAACGTCGCCATACTCAGCTCGGCAAGGTAGCTCAGCCGCAGCCCAAGTTCATCTTCCGACACAAGTTCCTTGCGAACGCCAGAGCGTGAAACAGAGAGAAAACCCGCCGTACGATTAGGGGCCATCACGCAATGTGTGCGACCGGTCGCCAGACCGTGATCGCGCGCGGCATCCCAAAGCTCACGAGATTCAGCAAACAGGGCATCGCTCCAGATTATTTCACCCCGCATGAAATTAGACTGTTTCAATACCGGGTCAATGGCAAAATAGTTTTCAGTCACGTACCACTCCAGCCATTTTTGCGGATAAGAACTCTGCAATGATAATTTAGGCCGCGTAAAAGGCACCGGGTGCCGAACACACAGCGAAAAATAATCAAACTCGAGGCGCTGAGTTTGTTGTTGAACTAAAGTTTGTAATTCGCTGGCTTCAGTAATTGACAGGAAAAGTTCGAGCGCTTCCCGTCGCCAGCTAAAAAAGTTACGTTCCAGCATTATATCTGGCGTCTCTCCTGGCGCTAAAAAGTATTTCATTAATAGAATGTAATAAGCTAACACATTTATTAAACTAATTAATGTGATTTATGGTTTTTCCGCCATAATTCTTCGGTTTTTACATATGTCAGGAAAAATTTACTGGAGCTCTGTATGGTTAAATCTTCGTTTTCCCTCCTCTTCGGATCAATGGTCCGGGATCTGGGGCTGGAAATCGCTCAGCCGTCAGTGGCCGTGACGGGTCAAGGTGAGCTCAGTTCCCGTTTTCCTGTGACCGAATTCGCCACCGCCAGCCTGGCGACGGCGGGTTGTGCCCTGAGAGCGCTGCTTGCTCGCCCGGATGCGCCGCTTTATATAGACCAGCGGCTGGCCTCATACTGGTTTTCAAGCAGCCATTTCCCCGTGAACCGCGCTCCTGCCGCGCTGTGGGATGAATTTGCCGGGGATTATGCCACTCGGGACGGCTGGATCCGCCTGCATACCAACGCGCCGCATCATCGCCAGGCAATGGAAAGCATCCTGGGTGTGAGCAAGGATAAATCTGCGCTCGCCCAGCGAGTTACCGCGTGGGGAAAAACTGAGCTTGAAGCGGCGATCGTTGCCGCAGGTGGATGCGCGGCAGCGATGTTAAGCCACGACGAATGGCTGAAGCATCCTCATGGGAAAACCGTTGCGGCAGAGCCATTGTTCTGGCAGCAACGCCATGCCGAAGCCCCTCGCCCTGCATTAGCATTGCCACCAGCCCGCCCGCTGGCAGGCCTCCGCGTGCTGGATCTCACTCGTATTATTGCTGGCCCGGTTGCCACCCGATTTTTGGCCGGTCTTGGGGCGCAGGTGCTGCGCCTTGATCCCCCTGAATGGGAAGAGCCGACGCTGGTTGAGGAAGTTACTCTCGGGAAAAAATGCGCGAGGCTCGACCTCAGATCTGCCGAAGGCAGAGAGCGGTTCAAGGCCCTGCTCGCCGATGCCGATGTGCTGGTGCATGGCTACCGGGCGGATGCTCTGGAAGCCCTGGGTTTTGATGCCGAAACCCGACAGCAGCGCTCTCCCGGTCTGATAGACGTGTCGCTCAACGCCTGGGGATGGCACGGGCCGTGGCGTAACCGCCGTGGTTTCGACAGCCTGGTCCAGATGTCCAGCGGTATCGCCGACGCGGGCATGCACTGGAAAAATACCGGGCGGCCTCACCCGCTCCCCGTTCAGGCACTGGATCACGCCACGGGTTACCTGCTTGCCGCTGCAGTGCTAAAAGGCCTCCAGGTCCGACATGAGCAGCGTCAGGGCTACAGCGCACGCCTGTCGCTCGCCCGAACGGCCGCTTTATTAATGTCTTGCCGGGCAGGAGGTCAATCAGCGCTTGCCGCTATCGGCCCGCATGATTACCAGCCGACGATGGAGTGGTCTGCCTTTGGGCTGGGAAACCGGTTGAAGTTCCCGCTGTGGCTGGCAGGCACGCCGGTTATCTGGGGCACACCACCGGCGGCACTCGGCTCCGCGAAAGCCGCCTGGGGGTGAAACCAGGCCTGCCTCGCGGTTACTGGGTCAAAAATTTCTCCAGAAATTGCCGCGTGCGCGGCTGCTGTGGGCTGGCGAAAAGCGCTTTTGCCGGCCCCTGCTCCACAATCTTGCCCTGATCCATGAATATTGCCCGGTCGGCCACATCCCGGGCGAAGCTCATTTCATGGGTCACAATGACCATGGTGCGTTTCTCATTCGCCAGCTGGCGAATAGTATTCAGCACTTCTCCCACCAGCTCAGGATCGAGCGCCGAAGTCGGTTCATCAAACAAAATAACTTCTGGCCGCATGGCCAACGCACGGGCAATCGCCACCCGCTGCTGCTGCCCGCCTGACAGGCGACGTGGGTAGCTGTTCTCTTTCCCGCTTAAGCCCACCTTCTCCAGCAGCTCGCGCGCCCGGACAATGGCTTCTGCTTTCGGCTCGCCCTTAACGATGACCGGGCCTTCAATAATATTTTCCAGCACCGTGCGGTGTGGAAAAAGATTGAAGCTCTGGAACACAAACCCCACCTGCTGGCGCAGCGCACGAATTTTCTCTTTCTGCTTTGCCAGAGACTGTCCGGCATCAATCGTGATATTCCCCACCTGAATCGTGCCGCTGTCCGGCTCTTCCAGCAGGTTAATACTGCGCAATAGCGTGGTTTTTCCTGAGCCGCTTGGGCCGATGATCGCCACCACTTCGCCAGGTTTAACGTCCAGATCTATGCCGTGCAGCACCGTCTGCCCGTGGAATTTTTTCACCAGTTTTTTAACGTCAATGGCGCTCATTTCGGCTCCCTGTCCTGGCGATTAAGCTGGTTTTCAAAATAGTTTTGCAGCGTGGAGAGCACCGTCGCCATCACCCAATACACCAGGGATGCGGCGAGATACATGGTGAACACTTCCAGCGTGCGGGAGGTGATCAGCTGCGCCTGGCGGAACAGCTCCGGCACCTGAATGGTGGCCGCCAGCGAGGTGTCCTTGACCAGGCTGATAAAGCTGTTCCCCAGCGGCGGCAGCGCCACGCGGGCCGACTGCGGCAGAATCGCGCGGCGCAGCGTTTGCCAGCGAGTCATCCCGATACTGGCCGCCGCTTCCCACTGGCCTTTATCAATAGAGGCAATGGCCGCCCGAAGGGTTTCAGAGGCGTAAGCCGCCGTGTTTAACGACAGGCCAATCATCGCCGACGGGATAGGATCCAGCTCAATGCCAAACTGCGGCAGCCCGTAATAAATCATAAACAGCTGAGCGATAAGCGGCGTCCCGCGGAAAATGGAAACATAAAAACGCGACAGCAGCGAAAAAGGCCAAAACGCCGACAGGCGCATCAGCGCCAGCATAAACCCGAGGATCAGGCCAAAAAACATCCCGCCGATACTCAGCTGGAGCGTGAAAACCGCCCCTTTTAGCAGATACGGTGCTGAGTCCAGCACCAGTTGCAAACTTTCTTGCATGGTGATTCCTGATGATTAAGACCAGACCGCGTCTTACAGATGCGGATGGTAGGCAAACAGCGCCGGCGCTCCGCCGGTATGAATAAAGGCAATGGGCCCCTGATCCTTAAATCTTTTTTGCGCCACGCCGTCAATAAGCCCGGCCATCGCTTTGCCGGTGTAGACCGGGTCAAGCAGGATGCCTTCAAGTCTGGCCAGCAGCTTCACCGCTTCCATCCCCTCTTCATTCGGCGTGCCGTAGCCTGGCGCGAAATAGTCATCCCACAGAATAATTTCGCTGGTCGCGCTAACCTCAAGCGACTTCGCCACGGCCTGCTGCAGGGCGACAACTTTGGGTTTTTGCTGCGCCACGGTTCTGGACACAGTGACGCCAATCAGCTCTACGTCCGGCATCAACTGCTCAAGGCCGACCGCCAGACCAGCATGCGTCCCCGCACTGCCGGAGGCAACCACCACGGATGACAGGTTCACGGCGTTCTCACACTGCTGAGCAATTTCCAGCGCGCTTTCAACATACCCTAGCGCACCTAACGCATTAGAGCCGCCGACCGGAATAACATAAGGCCGGAATCCCTGCGCTTCCAGACGCGTAGCCACCGCTTCCAGCTGCTTATCCGGGGCGTTCAGCGCCTCGCACATTTCAACTTCGACATTGAAAAGATCGACCAGCAGACGGTTGCCGTTGGTCAGGTAGTTTTCGGCTTTTGTCCCGATAGGGTTTTCAAGCAGCGCCACGCAATGTAGCCCAAGCTTTGCCGCCACCGCCGCCGTCTGGCGAACGTGGTTAGACTGGATAGCGCCTGCAGTGACCAGCGTATCGGCCCCTTCCCGCAGCGCATCCGCCGCCAAAAATTCAAGCTTGCGCAGCTTGTTGCCGCCCATCGCCATCGGCGTCACGTCATCACGTTTAATATAAATTTCACGGCCAAGATAGTCCGAAAAGCGCGGCAAATATTCCAGCGGCGTCGGTGCGCCAATAAATTCCAGACGAGGAAAACGCGTTAGATGATGCAGTGACATAGGGCCTCCTGAGCCGATATCAATATCCAGTTTTATTATGCACCAGAGAGACGGTTTCCTTCTCTGGTGTCAATAAAAAAAGGTGCTGAAATCAGCACCTTTTCACTGTGATACCGCGCTACTTAGTGACGTCCGCCCCGAACCATTTATCGGACAGCTTAGCCAGAGATCCGTCTTTCTGCATTTCAGCGATAGCCGCATCGATGGCTTTCAGCAGATCTTCATTGCCTTTACGCACGGCAACGCCCGCTTCCTGACGGGAGAACGCATCGCCCGCTACCGCCAGCGTATTGTTGGTTTTCTTAACCAGATCCAGCGCGGCGAGGCGGTCGACCAGAATCGCGTCAATACGGCCCACGCGCAGATCCTGATATTTGGTCGGGTCATCATCATAGGTACGGATGTCTACGCCCGGTACGTTTTCACGCAGCCACTGCTCGTAGTTAGTCCCAAGGCCAACGCCCACTTTTTTGCCCTTCAGGTCGGCGGCGGTTTTAATCCCACCTTCGTTGCCCTTCTTCACCAGTGCCTGAATACCGGAGATGGTGTAAGGGGTAGAGAAGTCGTATTTTTTCTTACGTTCGTCGGAAATGGTGACCTGATTAATCACCACATCAATGCGTTTAGAATCTAAAGACGCCAGCATGCCGTCCCATTTGGTCGGCTTCAGCGCGGCTTTAACCCCCAGGTGCTGAGCCAGTTGCTCGGCAAATTCGACTTCAAAGCCGGTCAGCTTGCCGTCATTGCCCTGGAAGCTGAACGGCGGATAAGTGCCTTCCAGCCCCACCAGCAGCGTGCCGCGCTCTTTGACTTTATTCAGAAGATTTTCTGCCGCGAAGGTTTTCACGCTTGCGCCGGCCACCAGAGCAACGGCCAGGACGCCCATCAGCGCCTGACGCCCGATCATTTTTAATTTCATGTTTACCCCGATTATTTACGTTTTTTGTAGTGTAGCGGGCGGCTTCGGGATATATCAAAACCAGTCCGCTACAACTTATGCAAATTTAGTATATATCGGAGGTTGCGCTAATTTCCTGACTCGGGATCGCATGTCCCTGCACCTGGAATTGCCAATATTTGCGTAACGCAATGCGGTAATTATTGGTGCTGGTGCGGGGCAGCCAGGCGTCCAGCGTCTCGTCCAGCAGGCCTTGCAGCGAGCCGGGAAGCGGGACTTTATGCTCACTCAGATGATTACCCAGGCGGCGCAGACGAACCACGTACTCACGGATCGTGCCGTGGCTCATTTCGGTTTGCTCAAACAGATACTGTTTGAAGCCAATAATATCGAAGTAGTTGTTTTGTTCTTTGCAGTGCAAATCACCGCAAAAACGACATAGCGCCATCCACTCTTTCTGCTCGATAAGCCAGGTGGCCTCATCAATAAGCGTATCAAGTTGAGCAATGGTGGCTTTATTGATAATCACCCCGCTGCGCGTGAGCGTGATGCGGTCGAGCAGCTTACTGCAATGTGCACAATGTGTCTGGGTGTGTTTGAAATCTTTGAGATAGCGGCTTAATGGCCGTCTTTTTGACTGCTGCACCGTCATGATAATTCCCAGGTCGTCAGATAATTGTGCGGCACTCCCTACAACTTACCCAGTTTGGTGCGCAAACGCTTGATCGCCTGGCTATGCAACTGGCTCACCCGCGACTCACCCACATCAAGCACCGCACCAATCTCTTTCAGATTCAGCTCTTCCTGGTAATAAAGCGTCAGCACCAGTTGTTCGCGTTCCGGTAAAGCCTCAATGGCTTCCATTACGCGCTGGCGAAGATTGCTGTCCAGTAATTGCTGTAGCGGGTTTGCCTGCTGGTGTTCCTCGGTGACCAGTTCAATGCTATCGCCATGCTCTTCCCGCCACTCGTCATAAGAGAAGAGCTGGCTGTTATTGGTGTCGAGCAACATCTGGCGATACTCTTCGAGCGGGATGTCCAGCCGCTCCGCGACTTCCGTCTCGGTAGCGTTACGCCCCAGCTCTTGCTCCAGTTGACCAATCGCTTGTGCCACACCGCGAGCGTTACGCCTGACGCTTCGCGGCACCCAATCACGGCTGCGCAACTCATCAAGCATCGCCCCACGGATGCGCTGCACCGCGTAGGTAGTAAATGCCGTTCCCTGCAGGGCATCGTAACGTTCGACTGCGTTCAACAACCCGATGCCGCCTGCCTGTAGCAGATCGTCGAGCTCCACACTCGCCGGCAGACGTACCTGCAGGCGCAATGCTTCGTGACGCACAAGCGGTACATAACGCTGCCACAGCGAGTGTTTATCCATTACACCTTCAGCGGTATACAGTGAATTCACGATAAACAGCCCTGCGTTAGTTGAGTTATCGGCATGATTATCCGTTTCTGCAGGGGTTTTAATCGGATGAATAGTGGGTGAAATGGGGGGTTATTTGGAGGTTATGAAGAAATAACCCCCTGGAATTTTAACCATAATGTAAGGCAAAACATGTTCTGGCTTACTTAAAAGTATCAATTGGTTGTTAAATATTAACGTCACATACTATAGCGAAACCGGAGAAATTAAGCCGGAGAATCTATCCTGCAAAAAAAGGATAAAATCATCTGTTATTCCAGGCCTGATCTCTGGCGGGATTATCATACAGTGATAAATATACGCGTCGTTTCTCTGCGGCAAACTTCCCCCTGCCGTCAGGCGAAGCAGATTACAAGACAGGTCATTTACATGAACATTTTAATTACGGCTATAGGGTCAATGTCTGCACCAGCCGTGATAAGTGCGCTGAAACGTGCATCCCACACCGTCATCGGGTGTGATATCTACCCCGAGCAATGGGTGTATGCCTCTCGTCTGGTCGACAATTTTGTTCAGGTTCCGCGTGCAACGAATAGCCAGGCCTTTATCGAAAGTATCAATGCGATTTGCGACCAGCATCGCATTGACGCCATCATCCCACTAACCGATGTTGAAGTAGACACGCTTTCTGATGCCCGGGGTGAACTGTGTTCGTCCGCCATGCTGGCGCTAATGGCAGCAGAATCTATCGCGGTTGCCAGGGATAAGCTAACCTGGAGCCAACAATTTTCCCATAACGAGGCGTTTCTCTCGCTGCCTACTGTCGCCCTCTCTGAGTCCCAAACGCTTTCCTTTGGTTTCCCGGTTATCCTTAAACAGAGGAATGGCCGCAGCAGCGAAGGGCTTCGCCGCGTAGAGACCCAGGCCGAACTGATTGAGCTACGTCAGCGGCTGAACGGCAACGACTGGATTGTCCAGCCGTATCTGCCGGGAGATGTTTACGTCATTGATATTGTCCGGCAGCGCGAGACCGGCGAATGGGCGGCCGTTGCACGCAAAGAGCTGTTGCGCACCGCGAACGGCGCCGGATTAACCGTTGAGATTGTCCAGGATGAGGCACTGCTCGCCAAAGCGGCAGAAGTTGCCCGCCTGCTCGACCTGAACGGCTGCATCAATATTGAATTTATGCGCCATTCCACCGGGGATTACCTGATGGACATCAACCCCCGCTTCTCCGCCGGGGTCGAATTTTCGGTCATGGCAGGCTACGACATGATTACCAATCATCTTCACTGTTTCACCCGCCAGCCTATTCAACCCGCAGTTGCCGTACAAAACGCCGTCTTTACGCGCCACTACGTCGCTGAGAAATCATTCACAGGATAGAGATATGAGCCAAATAACAGAGCCTGAAAAGCTCACCACGGCCGAGGACTGGGACCATAAATGGCAGGGTATTTTCGACCATTACCAAAACGATCTTCGCCACGCCTACTATATTGATGCGGTCAGAAAAAACCGTGAAAAGCGGGTTTTGGAGATTGCTGCCGGTAGCTTTCGCGATATCGTGCAGTTGACGAAGCGTGGCGCAGAGGGCCACGGAATAGACTTTTCGCCGGAATCCGTGAGTCTTGCGAAAAAGCTTTATCCTTCCCTGCAGGATCGTTTTTCCGTGATGAATGCCTTCGAGCTGCAGTACCCGGACAAGCATTTTGACATCAGTTACCACAATGGGTTTTGGGGGCTATTTGCGGATGAGGATATCCAAAAAATGGCGCTTGAGCAGGCTCGTATCACTCGCGGCAGAATGATCGTCACGGTACATAACGCCCATAATCAGTCATTTGCTGATTACTTTAACGTGAAAAAAGGGACCGACTCGCTGTTTAACATCCGCTTCTTTACCGTCGAACAGATGCAGGAAATCCTCGGCAAAGTCGCCCGCAAAGTTACCATTATCCCGGTCGGCAAAGGCAAAAAAACGCACGAAGACTGGCTAATACGCCACGGCCTGCATAATCCACTATTGATTAACGGCATGTTCAAATTGTCCGGCCAGCGCTACCTTGAGCGCAGCGAGCGCTTGATGTGTATCGCCGAGCTATAACGACACCGTCGAAGAAGAAAAAAGGGCCTTGTCGCAAGACAAAGCCCTTTTTTATTCCCGCCAATCACCCAGTCAGGCGGCAACGCTTTGCCCCTGAGCAATCCGCCTGACTGCCGTAATAATACGCTGTTGCTCTTCTCCCTCGAGATCTGGGAATATCGGCAAACACAGCACCTTGTTAGCCAGGTCGTTGGCTACCGGCAGATGCTCCGCGGCGGAGGACGGTAAATGCCGGTACATGGCGAAGGAGCTGATGAGCGGATAGAAATAGCGCCGGGTATAAATCCCCTCTTCTTTTAACGCGTCATAAAGTGCGTCGCGGCTCACCGGGAACCGTTCATCTATCAGCACGGGATAGTAAGCGTGGTTCCACTCGTAATCGCTTCTCTGGGTATAAAACTCAAGGCCAGGAATATCGGCCAGACCTTCACAGTAGCGCTGATAAATGTCGGCCCGGGCGCTTAAGGCGCCGTCAATATGCTGGAGCTGCAGCAGGCCAAACGCCGCCTGCACTTCATTCATTTTCGCGTTAATGCCCGGCGCAATTACCGTGGTTTCGTCGGCAAAACCGAAGTTTTTCAGGTAATCAATGCGTTTTTTGGTTCTGGCATCCGGGCAGATAATCGCCCCGCCTTCGATGGTATTAAACACTTTGGTGGCGTGGAAACTCAGGATAGACAAATCACCGCAGTTCAGGATGCTGCTGCCGTTCTGCTTCACACCAAAGGCGTGGGCCGCGTCGTAAATAACTTTGAGGCCATAGGTGTCGGCGATACGTTGAATTTTATCCACGTCGCAGGGAATACCATAACAGTGCACCGGCATAATGGCCGTAGTTTGTGGGGTGATAAGCGCCTCAATCGCGTCGGCGTTAATATTGAACGTCTGCGGATCAATATCAGCAAAGACCGGCGTCAGGCCATTCCATAAGAGGCTGTGCGATGTCGCCACAAATGAGTAAGGCGTGGTTATCACTTCGCCGCTCAGCCGCAGCGTCTGGAAAGCGGTCAGCAACGCCAGCGTGCCGTTAGAAAACAGCGAAAGATATTTTACGCCCAGATAATCGGCCAGCGCCTGCTCAAGCTGCTGATGAAATGGCCCGTTGTTGGTCAGGTGCCTGTTCCCCCAGATTTGCTCGAGATAAGGAACAAATTCCTCCAGGGGCGGAAGCAGAGGGCTGGTAACAAAAATATTTTTCATAGTACACCTCGGTGTGAAACCAGTTGGCGCGGCCCGCGCCTTATTCCAATACTGTGAACGTACGGTGCGCTTCACCGGCACAGTAAATTCGCCATGCTTCCCGCAATGCGCGCCCAAATGTACCGGCGACGTTAAAGCCATCCGCGGTTTCCGCCGGCATTCTTTCACGCATTGTCATGCGTATTTCATTCAGTTCAGGGAGTCGGTCGCCCCAGCTCAGCGCCTTCTGGATGTAATCCTCTTCGCTGTAGGCAATAAAGTTTTCCAGCCCATGAATGCGCATAATATCGACGCCCTGTCGGGCAGCCATCGTGGCACCGCACAGCGTCAGCGTTGGCACGCCCATCCAGCAGGCGTGGTTACTTGTGGTACCGCCAGAGTAGGGAAATGCATCCAGTAAAATGTCGATTTCATTGTGGTAAGCCAGATAATCAAGCAGCGGCGCTCTTTTCTTGAATATCAGGCGCGACGGTGCAATACCCAGCAGCTCGAGTTTCCTCGTCATCTCGGCCACCATTTTTTCATCGTTCATAAAACCGATAACAAATTTGGCGTCCGGAGACTGTGCCAGAATTGAGGCCCACACTCTGAGGACTTCATCGTTGATCTTTTTAGGGCGATTAAAGCTGCCGAAGGTGAGGTAACCGTTTTTAAGCGCCGGGAGAGTTTCGATATCAGGGCTGTGCGGATCGGGCTCAAAGAACTTACGCATCTCAATAAACATGATGCTTTCGGTCAGCTGCTGTTCCAGATCGGCTGGCTCAGCGAGCGTCGCGGTCACAATACGGTAATCCATCGTTTTCAAACCGGTTGTGCCAGGGTAGCCAATCCAGGAGATTTGCACCGGTGCGGGGCGAAGCGCAAACGCCGGCAGACGGTTGTCAGAGGTGTGGCCCGAGAGATCAAACAGAATATCAATCCCGTCATGATAAACCTGTTCGGCAAGCTGCTGGTTGCTTAGCTTGTCCACCTGCCGCCATAGCACGGAACCGGCTGCAAAATGTTCAGTGACCTCATCATGAACATAAGAGGTGCTGTACCCCACCAGCTCGAAATGATTTCTGTCCAGCCCATCCCAGAACGGCGCCAGGAAGTGGCTCACGGGATGCTTGCGTAAATCTCCGGAAACAAAGCCCACGCGCAGTTTTTTATCAGGATTCTTTATACCCCGATAAGGCAGTTGCAGATGACAGGCCGCGGCCCATGCTCCTACCGTCTCACCGTATTGCAGATGTTTCTGGTAAAGCTGCTCTGCCGTGACCTTATGGTCGTGGGTCATTGCAAACAGCAGTGCGGTAAAGTAATCAAAATTACTCGGTTCCAGCGCTATCGCTTTGTTAAGAAACCAGGCGGCCTCGTCAAGTTTTTGGCTATCGCTGAGAATCACCCCCATCGTGGCATAGTGAATCGCTTTCACCTCGTCGCAGCGCAACGAAACACGAGAGCATTTTTCCGCCAGGGACATTTCACCCAGCTGATAATATGAGTACGCAAGGCTATGCCAGAAATTGACGTTTTTATCTTCCAGCCTTAACAACCCCTGCAGAAGAAGAATCGCGTAATAATGTTGGTTTGTTTTCTGTAGCCCTGTCGCCAGATCGTAATAAATATCCAGACTGGAGAAATAGTGTCCCATCAGCCGACAAAGCACTTCTTTTGCTTCATCCCAGCGATTGGACAGCACAAGCGTTCGCGAATAACAGCGCAGCGCGGCAATATCCTCCGGGTTCTCTTTCAGCAGCTTCTCAGCACAGGTTTTCGCATCCTGAATCTTTTTCTCACGAATTAAACGGTTAATCCGGTCGTAAGTGTCTTCCGCGTGTTCTGATTCACGCTGGGGTAAGTCATTAACATCTTTGCTAAGCAAGCCACCTCGCGATATGGAAACACTCAGCAGCAGCAAATTGTTTAACAGCGGCAGCAAAAATTGTGTTTTCCCCGTACGTAAAAAAAGCTGGTAGTGCTTTTTCCAGGCAGTCGGAGACCCCGTCAACGCGCCTTTTTTACGTAGCGACATAAAACACTGCCACGCCTCGGCATCCACACCGGCTAAGCCGTGTTGCAAATAGCGCCATTCTTCCGGCGTGACAGAAAATTCGTCGCCCCAGAGGTTTCTATAAACTTGCGAAGCATTCCCTTCTGGCACGCCGTTTTTCAGCGATAAAATGGGCTGTAGCGTGTCATTTTCAGCCCGATCATACGCGCCTGGAGTACAGCGCCAGTAGAGTCCCGCCGGCTGAGTGAGATACAGATCTTCCAGCACTTTCAGCACTGCCTCGCGCACGTCGGTATTGTCTTCCGGCTTGCGGCAGTTAATGACCAACTGTTCAACGCTCAGGCTGAATGGCCAGGCAGCCCCAAGCAGATCCAGAATGCGTAAAGTGATCGGATTCTCACTACTGGATTGCTGCCCATCCCCGCCAATATGGCCGTTGTATATCGCCCCATTCTCATTCATTTTGCGGCTAAAGTTTCCCGCCCAATGAAGTGATTCGAGGCGCGAACTGTCTGGCAATGCCGGAAAGTGTTCTTCGGCTCTGGTCGCACTGAGCAGACTAAAGCGTTCGGTACGCGATACCGCAAAATCAAGATATTGTTGGGCGGCAATGCGCTGCTGTCCGGCGACGAGGGCGTGTAGCGTTGCGACCTTTTCACCATAAGCGCGCGGCAGCTCATACTGAGGCACGGCATCGCCAGCGTAGTGCAATCCCAGGTCGCTGACCTGATGGCAAAACTCAGTAAAAGACAAGGCTGCCGTGGTCGGAGAAAGATAACGCAGGGTCAGGGCAAGATCGCTCTCTTTCTCAGCCTCTTCAACCTGGGCTTTAAGTGTCCCTTCCGGTAGCGTCATCGCCAGATAGCTCAGCATGCCTCGCGCAGCATTAACCTGAGACTCAGGATCGGCATTCGCGCCCCGGGCTGCATGGTAGCTAAGCGCCTCACGAATGGCCGTGGTCTCAGGTTCGCCGGTGGAGGGATACCAGTGCAGGCAGACCACGCCAGAGGCAGAAAGATTTTGGCGGCACCAGAGCAAGAGTGCCTCTCGCTCCTGGCGGCCGAGTAAAGAGAAAACACCGCGAATCACGATGTAGTCAAACTGCCCGCCTTCGGTGGCGAGAATATCCCCAAGTCCGGCGGAGAACAGCTCAATATTGCTGAGCCCTAATGCCTGAGTATGGCGCTGCCCTGCGGCAATCAAGCTTTCATCAATATCAATCCCCATCACCTGGCTTTCCGGGTACGCCAGCGCGTGGGCCGTAATGCATCCTCCCTCGCCGCACCCTATTTCCAGCACGCGAGCGTGCGCAGGCTCCACCGTAGAAAGATGGTAGACGCAGGCCGCAGACTGAATAGCAACGGGCGAAATACGATGATCCGGGTAATACTGACTCACGTTATGCTTATCCATTATTTTGAAGAAATAAATGCAGACTCAACCGATTAACGCGCTGTACTTTTCCAACAGCGACGCTTTGTATCGACGGTAATCCTCACTCTCAACCCCGGAGTGAGCCAGTATCCAACTAAACGCGTCCTCGCCGTGTGCCGCATCCACCAGCGTATGCGGCTGAGCCCGGCCTATTGCCATTTTATCCAGTGCACTAAGCTCATTTTCGACAGCGGCCAGTGCCACTTGATTGAGAAACCGTTCAGCATTGTTGCGCTGTAAATTGCGATCGATAAACCGGGCCACGGCGGCCAGATATTTCGTCGACAGCTCGCCCCCTTCACAATAGAGACACGCCGCCAGAATCGACGCCCAGAACGGCGCGGTTTCATCCCAGGTCAGCAGTAAATCTTTCACATCTAACTGCCCTTCCATCCCGGCCCACGACTTCCTGACGAGGCTGTTCGCCTCGAGCAGCAGGACAGGCGTGGTCATTTTTTCCAGCGCATGAGATAAAAAGACCAGCCGGCGACTGGCATAGTGCACATTCGCTGCCGTTCCCGGAGTCACTGCCTCGCTGCTTAACGAAATAGCCAGCTCAGGCATCGCGTTGCGAAGCACCGTAATCTGCTGGGCCAGGCCAGCATCACAGTTGTAAATATGGAAATGAACGTTAAGCTCGTCGCGATTGGTGTCGAACAGAGAAAGCAGCAGCGGCAGGCCATGAGCGGTAAAGCCGGCGCCATCGCAAGCGACCAGCACGGTAGTTTTATTGTTATTTACCGGCTCAATTAACCAGCTATAACGGCCAGCGTCAGGCTGCCAGTCAGGCACGTCTAACGGGCTAAAATCGATAAAGGAATCCGGGCGGCCTCCCAGCTTGTAGATAGCCGTGACAACCATCAGCAGCGCCATAGGATCTTCCCCGATAAGCGCCATGTTCTCAGTGAGCTGCTGAATAATGACATAGGCCTGATTAAAATCTTCTTCCATCAGGCAGATGAGCAAGAGAATTTTTAGCGCAACGGGTGACTCACTGAGCTCGGAAAGATTATTGGAAATAAGGAAAACGGCGGAGTTTATTTCATTAATGCGGAACAGGATCTGAACGGCGGCAACCAGATAATTTTTATTCCCGTCAAGCTTAAGCGCTTCAACGATACATTGCGTGATTTTCTCAACATTCTCCGCGTCAACCGCCTGCGA
Organism: Cedecea sp. Ae19-4; assembly: GCF_059801165.1. NCBI lineage: Bacteria > Pseudomonadati > Pseudomonadota > Gammaproteobacteria > Enterobacterales > Enterobacteriaceae > Cedecea > Cedecea sp. Ae19-4. The sequence goes on from NZ_JBCHWG010000001.1 coordinate 2,031,595, forward strand.
CTTTTCTCCAGATGGGCCGCAGAGCGCCACATTTGACAGAATAATCGCCCTCATCATCAGCTTTAACGCTCTGTCTTGCTCGAGATTCAACCCCGTCTGTGCCTGGTTTAATTTATCGTCGAGGGCAGCAAAATCAGGATTGGCAAAATTAAGGACTTCGGTCACCAGCCACGCAGGTAAAGCATCGGCTTCCGGCAGGTGAATCGCCCGGGTAAACAGATCGCGGTAATATTGATGCATTGCCCGAGTGCGGGAGAAACTATTCATAACTGTCCTTTAGATTGCAATATTTTGCCAGACGGGTGATTGTCTGATGCTAGCACCCGCCCAGTAAGCATAATGCGCTGAACAAAACCGAAATTAACGGCTTAACCTTCATATTAAAAACGCCCTGCGCCTCTCCTTTTGGCAAAAACAAAAAAAGGCTGCTGTTTCCAGCAACCTTTCTTGTAGCGGTCTGCGAAATTAACGCAGCAGGGACAGCATCGCCTGTGGAACCTGGTTTGCCTGAGACAGTACAGAAGTACCAGCCTGCTGCAGGATCTGCGCGCGGCTCATGTTAGATACTTCGGTCGCGTAGTCAGCGTCCTGGATACGGGACTGAGCAGCAGACAGGTTGGTGATGGAGTTGTTCAGGTTGTTGATGGTAGATTCGAAACGGTTCTGAATCGCACCCATGTTAGAACGTGCAGTATCGATTTTCGCGATAGCAGCATCAGCAGCAGAAACAACAGCCTGTGCAGTAGAGTGGTCGGTAATAGCGGTGCTCAGACCACTGCTCAGGCTACCTGAAGATGCGTTGATCAGAGAGTCGCTGCCGATAACGATGGTATCGTTAGAGGTGGTGTTAGCGCCAACCTGAATGTTCAAGCCAGTAGTTACGGAACCGTTCAGCAGGTTTTTGCCGTTGAAAGAAGCGCCGCCTGCGATGCGGTCGATTTCAGACAGACGCTGGGTGATTTCAGTCTGTACGGATGCCAGGTCAGTGGTGCCGTTGGTGTCGTTCGCGGCCTGCAGGGACAGTTCACGGATACGCTGTAAGTTGGTGTTGATCTCGTTCAGGTTACCTTCAGCGGTCTGAACCAGAGAGATACCGTCGTTAGCGTTACGAGCCGCCTGAGTCATACCCTTAACCTGGGAAGTCATACGGTTGGCAATCGCCTGACCAGCAGCATCGTCTTTCGCGCTGTTGATACGCATACCGGAAGACAGACGCTCGATAGCGGTACCCAGGGAAGACTGAGCTTTGCTCAGGTTGTTCTGAGTAGTCAGGGACAGCAGGTTAGTATTGATTACGGACATAGTATTAATTCCTTAAAAATTGGGTTTAGGTTCGGTGCCTAACACTCACGGCGTCTCTCACCGTCAACAAGGTTATCGACGCCCTCTGTGCCAACTTTAGAATTAATGATAAAAAAAAATCAAATTACTGAATTATAAAGAAATTAAATTTACAACCCGCGCTAAACTTAACCTTTCCTGCACTTTTAAACGCGGCTTAGCGCATTCGAGAAAATATATCTTTGCCTCCCTTTACGCCATCGACCACGCTATTAATGTCACCGTCTTTTCCGACAATCGTCATATAAGGCCGATCCACTGCCTGCTATTCGGCTGATTATTTTTTTTCCCCGGCTGTAAACTTTTCATTGAGTCAGCCGATAAGTGAATGAAACTACCAGCGACTTAAAGGAAGACATCAATGGCATCGATTTCAAGCCTCGGGGCAGGTACCAGCCTGAACCTCCAGGATACTTACGATAAGCTTTACACGGCTGAACAAACAAAATTAACCATCTTTGATACACAAACAAAGACTTATCAAGCCCAGTTTAGCGCCTTTGGTCAGTTGAAAACCGCGATTTCCGGACTGGAAACGGCTACCGCTGCGTTAACAGCGAAGGGTTCTCTGGTGTCTACCTCCGTCACCAGTACCAATACCGCTTTTAGCGCGACCACGACCAGTGACGCTATCCTTGCTGACTATACAATTAACGTACAGCAGATGGCGAAGGCTCAGGTGCTCTCAACCGGCAGCATCAGCAGCAACACTGCGCAGCAGGGTGCGACCACCGGCGGTACACGTACGATAACGATTACTCAGCCTGGCACCACTAAGCCACTGAGCGTGACGCTTGCCGACGGCGATACCTCATTAAACGGTATTGCAAAAGCGATTAACGCCGCGGGCGGAAACGTCTCGGCATCCGTGGTTAAAGCTAACGACGGCGACTATCGCCTGATGATTGCTTCCAAGAGCACCGGCACGCAGTCAGATATGACCATCACCGTCACCGGTGATGACCAGCTCCAGGGCGTGATTGGGTACAACTCAACGAGCAAGACCGGGGCTTTAACAGAGCAAACGGCTTCGCAAAATGCTCAGGTGAAAGTGAACGGCGTCATGATTGAGCGTCAGAGCAACACCATCTCTGATGCCATGCCGGGCGTAACGTTGAACCTTAAGGCGAAGAGCACGGCCGATGAAACGCTGAGCGTGGCGCGTACCAGCGATGCCAGCAAGAAAGTGATTAATGACTGGGTTAAAGCCTATAACACCCTTCAGTCAACGATTGCTACCGTGACCAAATATGTAAAAGTTGACCCAGGTTCCGCCCAGGATCCAAACAACGGCGCACTCGTCGGGGACAGTACCGTACGCGGTATCCAGGCTGATATCCGTAGCATGCTGACCCAGGTACAGGGCGGCGATTACAGCATTATGGCGCAGTTGGGCATTACCCAGGATCCCGTACTGGCCCCGGATGGCTCCAGCCAGCTAAAAGTCAATGATACCCAATTAACCAAAGCGTTATCCGACAACCCGCAGGGCGTTATTAACTACTTTGTAGGCGACGGGAAAACGACAGGGTTTGCGACACAGCTGGATACCAAACTGAACAATATGCTGAGCACCAGCTCCATTAACGCTGGCGTGATTAAAAATGCGCAGGATGGCCTGACCTCAACATTGAAAACCGTGGCCGATCGTAAACAGGCGATGAGTGACAGCATCGACGAAACCATGGCGCGTTACAAGGCACAGTTTACTTCTCTGGCAAGTCTTGTTAACTCGATGACAAACATGGGGAACTATCTGGCGCAGCAATTCAACAAAAGCTAAGGATTTTGTATGTACAAGAGTTCTGGTGTACAAGCCTATCAACAGGTCGGTCTGGAAAGCGCCGTTATGAGTGCCAGTCCACACCAGCTCGTGGTGATGTTGTTCGATGGGGCACTCAGTGCCCTGGTTCGTGCACGCTTGTTTCTTGAACAGGAACAAATACCGCAAAAAGGCGAGGCGCTCTCAAAAGCCATTAACATTATTGATAATGGCCTGAAAGCCGGCCTGAATATGGATGTCGGAGGAGATTTGCCCGCTAACCTCGCGAATCTTTACGATTACATGGTCAGGCGTCTCCTACACGCTAATTTGCGTAATGACGTAGAGGCCATCGCCGAAGTCGAAAGATTACTTGCAAACATCGCGGATGCATGGAAGCAAATCGGCCCTACTTCCCCTACATTTCAGGATGCTATCTGATGAATGATTTCATCTCATCCCTCAATGGATGGCGTGCCCTGCTCGCCCTCAGTCAAACCATGCTTGACCTTGCCCATAGCGGAAGGTGGGATGAGCTGATTGATCATGAGGTTAAATATGTTCAACTGGTAGAGTCGATTGCCAGCAACCCAATTGCGCAGTCAAGCCAAAGAAGTCAGGAAGAAGCTAAGGCGCTGCTTGATCTGATTCTCGCCAATGAAAATGAGATTAAAGGGCTGCTTAACAGCCGTCTGAGTGAGCTTCGCGACCTGATTGACCAGAGCGGCCGTCAGAAATCACTGAACAACACCTACGGTTTTCTCTCCGGCAACGTGTTAACACCGAGCGATCTGAACCAGTAAACCTGCCGTATTTCGATTCTTATTCCATACTCCAGAGGTCAGCTAAATGACTTCTGGAGCACGGACAAGATGACGAACCCCACCCTGTTACAATTTTTTCACTGGTACACCCCCGGCGACGGAACGCTCTGGTCAGAAGTGGCCGACCGTGCGGCCAGCCTCAGCGACATCGGCATCAACATGGTTTGGCTTCCCCCTGCGTATAAAGGCAGCGCGGGCGGTTATTCGGTTGGCTACGACAGTTACGATCTCTTTGACCTCGGTGAGTTTGACCAGAAAGGTAGCATCGCCACCAAGTACGGGGATAAAGCACAGCTGCTGGCGGCCATAAAAGCCCTACGGGACAACGGAGTTTCGGTGCTGCTGGACGTTGTCGTGAACCATAAAATGGGCGCCGACGAAAAAGAGCACATCCGCGTCAACCGGGTAAATGCCGATAATCGCAACGAGATCTCGCCCGAGGTTATCGACTGCGAGGCCTGGACCCGCTACACCTTCCCCGCCCGTGCCGGACAATACTCACAGTTCATCTGGGACTACAAATGCTTCAGCGGCGTCGATCATATTGAAAACCCCGATGAAGACGGCATCTTCAAAATCGTCAATGACTACACCGGCGACGGCTGGAACGACCAGGTGGACGACGAGCTGGGGAATTTCGATTATCTGATGGGCGCCAATATCGACTTCCGCAACCATGCGGTAACCGAAGAGCTTAAATACTGGGCGCGCTGGGTGATGGCCCAGACGCAGTGCAACGGCTTTCGGCTCGATGCCGTCAAACACATTCCCGCCTGGTTTTATAAAGAGTGGATTGAGCACGTCCAGGACGTGACGGAAACGCCGCTGTTTATCGTGGCGGAATACTGGTCCCATGAAGTGGACAAACTGCTGGAATACATCGCCCAGGTAGAGGGCAAAACGATGCTGTTTGATGCCCCTCTACAAATGAAATTCCATGAGGCATCCCGGCTTGGGCGTGACTACGACATGAGCCAGATTTTCACCGGCACGCTGGTTGAGGCCGACCCGTTCCACGCCGTCACGCTGGTGGCTAACCACGACACCCAGCCGCTGCAGGCGCTTGAAGCGCCCGTAGAAGCCTGGTTTAAACCGCTGGCCTATGCGCTAATTCTGCTGCGCGAAAACGGCGTACCGTCGGTGTTCTACCCGGATCTTTTTGGTGCAAGTTACGACGATAAAGGCGGCGACGGGCAGAACTACCACATTGATATGCCGGTCATCGAACAGCTGGATGACCTGATTCACGCCCGGGAGCGCTTTGCCCACGGTGTGCAGACTTTATGGTTCGATCACCCTAACTGCATTGGCTTTAGCCGCAGCGGCACGGCAGAAGCCCCAGGCTGCGTAGTCATCATGTCCAACGGCGATGACGGCGAAAAGCACGTCACCTTGGGGGAAGATTTCGCTGAGAAAAACTGGCGTGATTATCTCGGCAATCGCGAGGAAACGATTCACACCGACGCGGGCGGCAGCGCAACCTTTACCTGTCACGGCGGCAGCGTTAGCGTTTGGGTGCTGGAGGATGTGCTGTGAATTTGACATCTTTTGGGAGATCTCTTTAATCCGGGAGCTGTTCCGTTCACCCGTAGACCTGTTTTCCCGACACGTTTACTGCACGGTGAACGTGTCCGGCTTAAATCGCCTCCGTTTTCTCTCCGACTGGCCAGGGTCCGGGCGTCGGGAACGGCCGGAGGCTGAGAGCGTCGGGAACGCATCTCAGCCGACCCAGGACTGGGAGATAAAACGGAGGTTTGCCGCTCACGCGGTCGATTTATTTCGCCGGGACTCCGGGGTCTCAGGGGAGTAACGGTGACTCCCCTGAGACGTTCACAAGCTCAGAAGCTACATAGGAATTAGGACTTGAAGTGAACGGAAGCTTAGCCGTTCCTCCATAGAACTTATTGGTCACTACAAGACAGCCTCAAAAAAGTAAGAGAATGAAATCGTAGCCACAGCGTTGAGCACCAGCCCTCTCACCTCTCTGGAGTGAGAGGTATTCTCCCTTAGCCTTTCGACAGTTGGCTATCTAAAGGATTTTTAGCCAGGAAATCAGCGCATTCCGGCGTCAAACGGTCAACACGCTTCAACGTCATCCCGGCATATTCCAGCGTATCGCCGCTCAGCTCGATGTCGTAAATCTCACGTTTAACGGTGACGTTGCGCAGATCGCCAGACAAATGCGTCAGCTTACCCGGCACCCCAATCACCCGCTGCCACTGGCGGCAGTCCAGCGTATCGCCCTGCGGCGCCACCACCAGCGAAGCAATCGCCTCCGGGCTAACCAGCTCGCTCTGCGGCCCGCTGGACTGCCAGTAGCCCGCCATACCCGCCGGTGCTTCGGTACGAACGACCTGCTTATAATCTCTGATCTCGGTGCAGCCGCCCAGTGCTACCAGCGCCGCCAATACTAAAAGCTTCTTCATCGTCTATCCTGACTGCGGAGAAAAAATAATTCTGGCATTAAAGCCCGATGCCTGCCAGCAATTCCGCCTGGGGCACAAAAATTGATCCAGATTGTTTTTTCGTCTTTTCAGCCTGTTAAGCCCAAACGATGGGCGTATGATGGCGCCTTCTTTTGCCCATAGCGGCACGTTCTTCTGAGTTCAGAGGCGAAAACAATGACCTGGCACTCCTTTAAACACCAATACCTGGTAACCTTCTGGAAACCGATGCCCGCGGTGATCGCGGCCGGGATCCTCTCCACTTATTACTTCGGCATCACCGGCACTTTCTGGGCCGTGACCGGCGAATTCACCCGCTGGGGCGGCCAGCTCCTGCAGCTGATGGGCGTTCACGCCGAAGAATGGGGCTACTACAAGCTAATTCACCTCGACGGCAGCCCGCTGACCCGCATTGACGGCATGATGATCATCGGCATGTTTGGCGGCTGTTTCGCCGCCGCACTGTGGGCGAATAACGTTAAACTTCGCCTGCCCCAGCACCGCATTCGCATCATTCAGGCCGTGCTCGGCGGGATCATTGCTGGCTTCGGCGCACGACTGGCAATGGGCTGCAACCTCGCGGCGTTCTTTACCGGGATCCCACAGTTTTCGCTGCACGCCTGGTTCTTCGCCCTTGCCACCGCCATTGGCTGCTGGTTTGGCGCGCGCTTCACGCTGCTGCCGATGTTCCGCATTCCGGTCAAACTGCAAAAAGTCTCCGCTGCCTCCCCGCTCACCCAGCAGCCGGATCGCGCTAAGCGCCGTTTCCGTATGGGAATGCTGGTGTTTATCGGCATGCTCGGCTGGGCGGGTTTCACCGCCATAAACCAGCCAAAACTCGGCCTCGCCATGCTGTTTGGCGTCGGCTTTGGCCTGCTTATCGAACGCGCACAGATTTGCTTCACCTCCGCCTTCCGCGACATGTGGATCACCGGCCGAACCCAGATGGCCAAAGCAATTATTCTGGGGATGGCGGTCAGCGCCATTGGCATCTTTAGCTATGTTCAGCTTGGCGTAGAAGCCAAAATCATGTGGGCAGGGCCAAACGCCATCATCGGCGGGCTGTTGTTTGGCTTTGGTATCGTGCTGGCCGGAGGCTGCGAAACGGGCTGGATGTATCGCGCGGTTGAAGGTCAGGTTCACTACTGGTGGGTCGGTCTCGGCAACGTGATTGGCTCTACGCTGCTGGCCTGGTTCTGGGATGATATTTCTCCGGCGCTCGCCACCAGCTGGGATAAAGTCAACCTGCTGAATACCTTTGGGCCACTGGGCGGGCTGCTGGTGACTTACCTGATGCTGCTCGTCGCTTATCTGCTGATTGTCGGCTGGGAAAAACGCTTCTTTCGCCGTAAAAACCAGGCTATCGGCACCACAACAGGAGAAACCGCATGAGTCAGAACATTGTCCCGGATTACCGCCTGGACATGGTCGGTGAGCCTTGCCCTTACCCGGCTGTTGCCACGCTGGAGGCGATGCCGCAGCTGAAAAAAGGCGAGATCCTGGAAGTGATCAGCGACTGCCCGCAGTCCATCAATAACATCCCGCTGGACGCCAAAAACCACGGCTACACGGTGTTGGATATTCAGCAGGACGGCCCCACCATTCGCTATCTTATTCAGCGTTAATCATGCAAGGGGCAAAGCTGCCCCTTATTTCAACGAACCGGCTTCACCCACGCCCCGGAATCCAGCAGGAAACGCTCTGCGCTGGCAATTTTCTGTACCGCGCTGTCTCCGTGTTTAGCCACCAGCATCGCCAGCAAGCACTCGGCAATGCCCATGGCCGACACTACGGAAGGAAAGAACGACGGGCTGTGCGCGGAGAAATAAAGCGTGCTGGCGGCGTGTTTCGCGAGTGGGGAAAGTGGAGAGTCTGTCAGCGCAACAATTTTGCTTCCGGCCTGCCGCGCCGCGCCCAGCACGTCCAGCGACTCACGCGAGTAAGGGGCAAATCCTATCATCAACACCACATCTTTGGGCGTCAGCTCGCGGGTGAAAATTTCGTAATTGCTCGCCTGGCCGTCGATAAGCGACACGTTCTTATTAAACAGGCGATAGATATAAAACAGCGTGTAGGCCACCGAATAGCTGGCCCGAAAGCCGCACACATAAACATGTTCGGCCGCATCCAGGACATCAACCGCCTGTTCCATTGCCTGCGGATTTTCAGCCTCGGTATGGGATAGATTTGCCGCATGGGCGTCAAACACTTCCTGATAGAGCGACGCCGTGCTGCCCTTATCGACCAGCTTTTCGGCCCTTGCCTGATGGGTTTCAATATTCAGGCCAAGCTCCTGAATAACGGCGGCTTTGAACTCTCCCCAGCCGACATAGCCCAGACGCTGAGCCAGGCGCAGCAGCGTGGCGGGCTTGACGCCAATGCGTGTGGCAAATGCCCGCATCGAAAGCGCAATTAAGTCCTTCATGTTATGCAGGCTCAACTCTGCGGCCCGCTGCAGCTCGGGGGTTAATGTCTCGTAATGTTCTTCTAGCTTTTGTTGCGGGGTCATAGGCTGACAGGACGCTCCCATTTAGACCGGAAATCCCTTCCGGTGTCTTGAAGGTATCGTCCTGATAGTGCAGTGAAATTACTTTTGACGTCAAATAAATAAGGGTATCAGGCAGGGATTAGCGTTAAAACGCTATTTTACTTAACATACTAACGTTGTGAAAACGCGGATGTGCGTCGCTTAACGAGCAGGTAAGACACAAGCTGGATGAATAAAAGAGTCAAAGGCGGGGCAAAAATACAACGCACGGTCAAATACCAGACAAGAGCAAACAAGGCTTGCTCCCGTCTGAAATCAATCAGCCCATGCACTAAACCTGCATGTTCATCACTTCCTGGTAAGCTGCAACCAGCTTGTTGCGCACCTGAATGCCCATCGCCAGTGAAACGGAAGATTTCTGCAAATCCACCATGACATCGTTCAGCGCCACGCCTGGCGTGCCGAGAGCAAATTTTTCCGCCTGGGCACGCGCGGTGTTGGAGGTTTCGCTTATCCGTCCCAAAGCGGCCTGCAGCTCGCCGGCAAAACTTACCGTTGGCGCGGAGGCAGCCGAAGCTGCGGGATTGGTCGCCGACAGCGCGGTCGCCTGAAGTTGTTGCAGTACGCCTTCGATACCCTGAATAGCCATTTTTACGCCCCATGTGTATTAAGCCGAGGAAGATTACCACCTTGTCAATAGGATAAAGGCGTTAAATAGACGTAAAAAATAGAGCTAATTCAGCCATCGAAAATTCCTGAAACGAAAATAATGACACTGCCATCCATATGGAACTTTTGTCGTGTTTGTCGACCCGGGAGTCAGTCTTGTTCACTCATTACTCTAAAAATTCTGTCAACGCTAAGCCGCGAGGTGTGGAATGACCACTGCTGCTCAGGCGCAAACGCCGCAAAACAAGACTCTTGAGTGGTTGAATCGCCTTCGTGCTAATCCCAGAATCCCGCTGATAGTGGGCGGTGCCGCCGCCGTTGCCGTGCTGGTGGCCCTGGTGCTTTGGGCAAAATCTCCCGATTACCGCGTGCTGTACAGCAACCTCGCCGATCAGGACGGGGGCGCGATTGTTACCCAGCTTCAACAAATGAATATTCCCTACCGCTTCTCAGACAACGGTAGCGCCATCATGGTCCCGGCAGACAACGTCTACGATCTGCGTCTGCGCCTGGCTCAGCAGGGCCTGCCTAAGGGCGGTGCCGTCGGCTTCGAGCTTCTGGATCAGGAAAAGTTTGGTATCAGTCAGTTTAGCGAGCAGGTGAACTACCAGCGGGCGCTGGAAGGCGAACTGGCCCGCACCATTGAAACGCTTGGCCCGGTGAAGAATGCCCGCGTGCATCTCGCCATGCCAAAACCATCCCTGTTTGTTCGTGAACAAAAGTCCCCTTCTGCTTCCGTTACCCTTAGCCTCGAACCTGGCCGCGCGCTGGATGAAGGGCAAATTAATGCCGTGGTGCATATGGTTTCCAGCGCCGTGGCTGGTTTACCGCCGGGTAACGTCACGCTGGTCGATCAGGGTGGCCATTTGCTGACGCAGTCTAACAACGCTGGCCGTGACCTTAACGACGCCCAGCTCAAGTACGCGACTGACGTAGAGAGCCGCTACCAGCGCCGCATTGAATCTATCCTTGGCCCGATTGTCGGCAACGGCAACGTGCATGCTCAGGTCACCGCGCAGATCGATTTTGCCAACAAAGAACAAACCGAAGAGCAGTATCACCCTAATAGCGATCCGGCCCAGACCGCGGTCCGCTCTCGCCAGTTGAACCAGACCTCTCAGGTTAACGGTCAGTTCCCGGGCGGCGTGCCGGGCGCGCTTTCCAACCAGCCGGCGCCAGCGAACACGGCACCGATTTCGACGCCGCCGCAGAACAACCAGGCTAACCAGCAGGCCAACAACGGCCAGCAGAACCAGGCCAGCACCACCGGTCAGAACGGCAGCAGCAACACTTCGCGTGACGAAACCACCAACTATGAAGTGGACCGCACCATCCGTCACACCAAACTGAACGTGGGGGATATTCAGCGTCTTTCCGTGGCCGTGGTAGTGAACTACCGCCAGCTTGCCGACGGGAAACCTTTACCGCTCACCGCCGACCAGATGAAGCAGATCGAGAACCTGACCCGTGAAGCGATGGGCTATTCCGAATCCCGCGGCGATACCCTGAACGTGGTCAACTCTCAGTTCACCGCCACCGAAGACGACAGCGGCAGCAGCCTGCCATTCTGGAAGTCTCCGGCCTTCTTCGACATGCTGCTCTCAGCGGGTCGCTGGCTGATTGTGCTGATTGTCGCCTGGCTGATATGGCGGAAAGCGATTCGTCCTCAGCTCACCCGCCGCGCGGAAATTCTGAAAGCCACTAACGAAGCGAAGCAGAGCGCTAAAGCCGAAGAAGAAGCCGTGGCCGTTACGCTAAGCCGCGACGAGCAACAGCAGCAGCGTAAAGCTAACCAGCGCCTGAGCGCCGAAGTCATGAGTCAGCGTATTCGTGATATGTCCGACAACGATCCTCGCGTAGTTGCGCTGGTGATCCGCCAATGGATGAGTACTGAAATATGAGTATTACCGGAACAGAAAAGAGCGCCATCCTGCTGATGACCATTGGCGAAGACCGTGCCGCTGAGGTGTTCAAGCACCTCAGCCCGCGTGAAGTACAGCATTTAAGTGCGGCGATGGCTAACACCCATCAAATTTCAAACAAACTGCTGACCGAAGTGTTGGCCGAGTTTGAACAAGAAGCCGAACAGTTCGCCGCACTGAGCATCAATGCCAACGACTATCTGCGTACCGTATTGATCAAAGCGCTGGGCGAAGAGCGTGCCTCCAGCCTGCTGGAAGATATTCTCGAAACCCGCGATACCACCAGCGGCATCGAAACGCTCAACTTTATGGAGCCGCAGAGCGCCGCCGATCTTATTCGCGACGAACACCCGCAGATCATCGCCACCATCCTGGTTCACCTCAAGCGTGGCCAGGCGGCGGACATTCTGGCGCTGTTCGACGAACGCCTGCGCAACGACGTGATGCTGCGTATCGCCACCTTTGGCGGCGTTCAGCCGGCCGCGCTGGCAGAACTGACCGAAGTGCTGAACAACCTGCTCGACGGCCAGAACCTCAAGCGCAGCAAAATGGGCGGCGTGAGAACGGCAGCGGAAATTATCAACCTGATGAAAACCCAGCAGGAAGAAGCCGTTATTACCGCCGTGCGCGACTTCGACGGCGAACTGGCGCAGAAAATCATCGACGAGATGTTCCTGTTCGAAAACCTTGTGGCCGTGGACGACCGCAGCATTCAGCGTCTTCTGCAGGAAGTGGAGTCCGAATCTCTGCTTATCGCCCTCAAAGGTGCAGAACAGGCGCTGCGCGAGAAGTTCCTGCGCAACATGTCCCAGCGTGCTGCCGACATCCTGCGCGACGACCTCGCCAACCGTGGCCCGGTACGTCTGTCGCAGGTGGAAAACGAACAGAAAGCTATCCTGCTTATCGTGCGTCGCCTGGCGGAGACCGGCGAGATGGTGATCGGCACCAGCGAGGATACCTATGTCTAATACGCTGCCATGGAAACTCTGGACGCCTGAAAACCTCGCCTTCCCTACGCCGGTGTTCGAAGAGATTGTGATGCCGGAAGCGACGGCCGAGCAGGAAGAGCCGGAAAGTGAGCCGGACCTCCAGCAAACGCTGGCGATGATGCAGGCTCAGGCCCGAGAACAGGGACACAGCGCGGGCTTTGCCGCCGGGCACGATCAGGGCGTGGAAGAAGGCCGTAAAGCGGGCTTCCAGCAAGGCCTTGAGCAAGGCATCAATGAAGCCCGTCAGCAGCAGGCACCGGTTCACGCCCGGATGCAGCAGCTGGTGAGCGAATTCCAGTACACGCTGGATGCGCTGGACAGCGTGATTGCTTCCCGCCTGATGCAAATGGCGCTGGAAGCCGCGCGGCAGGTCATTGGCCAGACGCCTGCCGTAGATAACAACGCGCTGATCAAACAGATTCAGGGCCTGCTGATGCAGGAACCGCTGTTCAGCGGTAAGCCGCAGCTGCGCGTACACCCGGATGACTTACAGCGGGTGGAAGAGATGCTGGGTGCCACGCTAAGCCTGCACGGCTGGCGTTTGCGCGGCGACCCAAGCCTGCACCAGGGCGGCTGCAAAGTCTCCGCCGATGAAGGCGACCTTGACGCCAGCGTGGCCACTCGCTGGCAAGAGCTGTGCCGTCTGGCCGCGCCAGGAGTGCTCTGATGACCGCGCGCCTGACCCGCTGGCTGAACACGCTCGACAATTTTGAAGCGCGGATGGTCGAACTGCCGTCCGTTCGCCGCTACGGCCGCCTGACCCGCGCCACCGGCCTGGTCCTGGAGGCAACTGGCCTGCAGCTGGCGCTGGGCGCGACCTGCATCATTGAACAGCACGATCGCGAAGTCGAATGTGAAGTCGTGGGCTTCAACGGTCACAAACTGTTTCTGATGCCGCTGGAAGAAGTGGAAGGCATTTTGCCTGGCGCCCGGGTTTATGCCCGCTCGGCGACGGCGGAAGGCCTGCACAGCGGTAAAAAACTGCCGCTCGGCCCCGCCCTGCTCGGCCGCGTGCTCGACGGCAGCGGCCGCCCGCTCGACGGGCTGCCTTCGCCGGATTCCGACCTGATGGGCGCGCTGGGTGCAGCCCCGTTTAACCCGCTCCAGCGTACCGCGATTGAACATGTTCTTGACGTTGGCGTTCGTCCGATTAATGCCCTGCTGACGGTAGGTCGCGGGCAGCGTATGGGCCTGTTTGCCGGTTCAGGCGTGGGGAAAAGCGTCCTGCTCGGGATGATGGCGCGTTATACCCAGGCTGACGTGATCGTCGTGGGCCTGATTGGCGAGCGTGGTCGCGAAGTAAAAGACTTTATCGAGAACATTCTCGGTGCCGAAGGCCGGGCGCGTTCCGTTGTGATTGCCGCCCCGGCGGACGTTTCTCCACTGCTGCGTATGCAGGGTGCCGCCTATGCGACAAGAATCGCCGAAGACTTCCGCGATCGCGGCCAGCACGTCCTGCTGATCATGGATTCACTGACACGTTACGCCATGGCCCAGCGTGAAATCGCCCTCGCCATTGGCGAACCTCCGGCGACCAAAGGCTATCCGCCTTCGGTCTTTGCCAAGCTCCCGGCGCTGGTTGAACGTGCGGGGAACGGCATACACGGCGGCGGCTCTATTACCGCGTTTTATACCGTACTCACCGAAGGCGACGATCAGCAGGACCCGATCGCCGACTCCGCGCGAGCCATTCTTGACGGCCACATTGTGCTGTCGCGCCGCCTGGCAGAAGCGGGCCACTATCCGGCCATCGACATCGAAGCTTCTATCAGCCGTGCCATGACATCGTTGATTACCGAGCAGCATTACGCCCGGGTACGTCGTTTCAAACAGTTGTTATCCAGCTTCCAGCGCAACCGTGATTTGGTTAGCGTGGGGGCTTACGCCAAAGGCAGCGATCCTATGCTCGATAAGGCCATTGAACTGTGGCCGCATCTTGAAGCCTTCCTGCAACAAGGCATTTTTGAACGCGCAAACTGGGAAGAAGCCAGCCTCGCACTGGAGACGCTTTTCCCCACGGTTTGATGAGAGGTGACCATGAACCAAAACAGCGCACTGGATACTTTGCGTGAACTCGCCGCCCAGGAAGTGGAAAAAGCGGCGATTCGTTTAGGGGAGATGCGCCGGGGTTGCCAGCAGGCGGAAGAGCAACTCAACATGCTGATTAACTATCAGTTTGAGTACAGCAACAGCCTGAATGACAACATGAGCCAGGGGATTGCCAGCACCCGCTGGCAGAACTACCAGCAGTTTATACGCACGCTGGAAAAAGCCATCGAACAGCACCGCCAGCAGTTGATGCAGTGGTCCAATAAAGTTGATCAGGCATTGGGCGCATGGCAGGAAAAACAAAAGCGCCTGCAGGCATGGCAAACCCTACAGGACAGAAAGGCAGCGGAGCTGTTGCTCGCAGAGAACAGACTCGATCAGAAGCAGATGGACGAATACGCCCAGCGGGCCACATTGAGGAAAGGTGAATGATCACATTGCCAAAAATTCTGTTAAACACCGGGGCCGATACCGCTGCCGCCGGGGATGCAAAAGTCGCGGACGGCAAAGGCTTCGGTGAAGACTTCCTGACGCTGCTGGGCAAAGCTTTGCCGGCAAACGTCGCTTTGGAGGACGGCAAATCGCTGCCTCTGGGCGCGGCGTTAAGCAAAGTTGCCGCGGCCAATGCCGCTAAAGGTGAGACCCAGGACGGCCAGGCAGCTCTCGCTGAACTGCTGAACTCACCGGAGCAACCTGAAGCGCTTTCCACCCTGCTCACTTCCCTCGGCAAAACAGAAACGGGTGATAAGCCAGAGGCGGAGCTGAAAGACGCCAAAACCGATAAGCCTCTGAGCGACGCGGAGCTGCAAACGCTCAGCGCGCTGTTTGCGATGCTGCCGCAGCCCGTGACCGCTGCACAGCCTGCGGCGCTAGCTAAAACAGCTACCGACACGGCATCGCTGTCCGCCCTGACCTCTGCGGCAGGGAATACCGCAGGCAAAAATACCGCGGACAGCCTGCTGCCTGCTGGCGGCAGCGGGAAGAAAACCGCCCCGGTGGGCGCAACGCTTGCGGACAGTAAATCCGCTGCTGCCAACGCGCCGGCAGTAGCCCAACCGCAGGGGGATGACAAAGCCCAACTGGTCGCTACCAACCCCCCTGACAGTCGTGACAACGCGTCGCCGCAGGCAAATAACACCGCCCCTGTCACCGCGCAGATAACCCCAGCCATCAGCAGCGCCACCGTTGCGGCTCCAACCACAACGCACATCGCTACCCCTACGGCACCGATGATCAGCGCCCAGTTAGGAAGCCATGAGTGGCAACAGCAGATTTCTCAGCACGTTACGCTGTTTACCCGTCAGGGCCAGCACAGCGCCGAGCTGAGATTGCACCCGGAAGATCTCGGTCAGGTGCAAATTAGTCTAAAACTAGAAGATAACCAGGCGCAGCTGCAGATGATGTCACCGCACAGTCACGTGCGCGCCGCGCTTGAAGCCGCGCTGCCGTCACTGCGTACTGCGCTGGCGGAAAGCGGTATCCAGCTTGGCCAGAGCAACATCAGCAGCGAAAGCTTCGCTCAGCAGCAGTCCGGCCAGCAGCAACAGCAGCAAAGCGCCCGCAGCGGGGAACGTTTTTCCCTTAATGGCAATGACGTCGAACCGCTCCCGGTGGCCGATAGCCTGCAGCGTCTGGCCAGCAGCAACGGCGCGGTGGATATCTTCGCCTGAGCCCCGTTAAAGGGTAAACGCCAGAGCTAGCGACAATAAACGTGTGTTTTCCGGGCTTTGACCGCCCGGAGACACGGGATAATTGCTATTCAGCAGTACCGATACAGGAATAAAGCGTTCAATGACTGATACCGCTATCACGAAAGGCCGTAAACGCGCCATCTGGGTGCCGATACTGGTTCTTATCACACTCGCCGCGTGCGCCACCGCAGGCTACAGCTACTGGCGCATGCAGCAAACGCCAGCCACAGCCCAGGCTAAAACGCCTGAGCCGCCGCCTGCGCCAGTGTTCTTCGCTCTGGATACGTTTACCGTCAATCTGGGTGATGCGGATCGCGTGTTGTACATCGGCGTCACGCTGCGTTTGAAAGATGAAGCGACCCGCCAGCGCCTGAGCGAATTCCTGCCGGAAGTCCGCAGCCGTCTGTTGCTGCTGTTCTCTCGCCAGGACGCCAATCAGCTTGCTACCGATGCCGGTAAGCAGAAGCTGGTGGAAGCGATTAAAACTACTCTGGCGCCGCCTCTGGTCGCCGGGCAACCTCAACAGGTAGTCAGCGACGTGCTGTATACCGCCTTTATCTTGCGGTAAGTCCATGGGCGACAGTATTCTTTCTCAGGCCGAAATCGATGCGCTGTTAAACGGCGACAGTGAGAATAACGACGAGCCGAAGGCCGGGGCGCCGGGCGAATCCGATATTCGTCCCTATGACCCGAATACCCAGCGTCGCGTGGTGCGTGAGCGCCTGCAGGCGCTGGAAATTATTAACGAGCGTTTTTCTCGTCAGTTCCGTATGGGGCTGTTTAACCTGTTGCGTCGTAGCCCGGACATCACCGTCGGGGCTATCCGTATCCAGCCGTATCATGAGTTTGCCCGCAACCTGCCGGTACCAACTAACCTGAACCTGATTCACCTGAAACCGCTGCGCGGCACCGGGCTGTTCGTCTTTTCACCCAGCCTGGTGTTTATTGCGGTAGACAACCTGTTTGGCGGGGATGGCCGCTTCCCAACGAAAGTGGAAGGCCGGGAGTTTACCCACACCGAACAGCGCGTGATCAACCGTATGCTGAAGCTGGCGCTGGAATCCTACAGCGACGCGTGGAAGGCGATTTACCCGCTGGACGTGGAATACGTTCGTTCGGAGATGCAGGTTAAATTTACCAACATCACCACGTCGCCTAACGACATCGTGGTTAACACCCCGTTCCACGTCGAAATTGGCAACCTGACCGGGGAGTTCAACATCTGCCTGCCGTTCAGCATGATTGAACCGCTGCGCGAGCTGCTGGTGAACCCTCCGCTGGAGAACTCCCGTCAGGAAGATCAAAGCTGGCGCGACACCCTGGTGCGCCAGGTGCAGCATTCCGAGCTGGAATTGGTGGCGAACTTCGCCGATATCCCGCTGCGGTTATCCCAAATCCTAAAACTGAAACCTGGCGATGTGCTGCCCATCGAAAAGCCAGATCGTATTATCGCGCACGTGGATGGCGTACCGGTCCTGACCAGCCAGTACGGCACCATTAACGGCCAGTATGCCCTGCGCGTCGAACATTTGATCAACCCGATATTGAATTCGCTGAATGAGGAACAGCCCAAATGAGTGATATTAATCAACCGTCCGATGACAATGCAGGCTCAGTGGACGATCTGTGGGCTGATGCGTTAAACGAGCAGAAAAGTTCCGGGAAAAGTACCGCGGATAACGTATTCCGCGCGCTGGAAGGCAATGACATTGCCGGCAACGTGCAGGATATCGACCTGATCATGGACATTCCGGTCAAGCTGACCGTCGAACTGGGCCGTACCCGCATGACCATCAAAGAGCTGCTGCGCCTGACGCAGGGTTCCGTGGTCGCGCTTGACGGACTGGCCGGCGAGCCGCTGGATATTCTGATCAACGGTTACCTGATTGCCCAGGGGGAAGTGGTTGTCGTCGCCGACAAATACGGCGTGCGAATTACCGACATCATCACCCCATCAGAACGTATGCGTCGCCTGAGCCGCTAAATGACAACCCAGGCCACCGTCACTCAGCCCAGCGTCAACGCCAGCTCGCCGCTTGTTCAGGTCAGCGGGGCGTTGGCCGGCATTGTTATTTTTATTCTGGTGGCCGCATGGCTGGCAAAGCGCTTTGGTTTTCACGGGGCGGGCGTCGGCGTAAAGAAGTCGCTGAACATTAGCGCCAGCGTGAGCGTAGGCCCGCGCGAGCGCATTGTGGTGGTGGACGTCGAAGACGCTCGTCTGGTCCTCGGCGTCACCGCCAGCCAAATCACGCACCTGCACACGCTGCCTCCTGCGCCGGTCACGGATACTGTTGAAAAAGCCCCCGCGCCTGCCGATTTCCAGAAACTGATGAAGAACCTGCTTAAACGTAACGGGAAAGATTGATGAAACGTTTGCTGACGCTCTCGTTACCGGGCCTATTTTTGCTCCTCCCTGCGGCCGCCTTCGCACAATTACCGGGCCTGATAAGCCAGCCCCTCGCCAACGGCGGGCAGAGCTGGTCCTTGCCGGTGCAGACGCTGGTCTTTATTACCTCCCTGACCTTCCTGCCGGCCATTTTGCTGATGATGACCAGCTTTACGCGCATCATCATCGTTTTTGGCCTGCTGCGTAACGCCCTGGGCACACCGTCCGCCCCGCCTAACCAGGTGCTGGTTGGCCTGGCGCTGTTTTTGACCTTTTTTATTATGTCGCCGGTGTTCGACAAAATTTATACCGACGCCTACCAGCCCTTCAGCGAAGACAAGATCTCGATGGAAGTGGCGATGGATAAAGGCGCTCAACCGCTGCGCGAATTTATGCTGCGCCAGACCCGTGAAGCCGATCTGGCGCTGTTTGCACGTCTGGCGAACACTCAGCCGCTGCAGGGACCGGAAGCCGTGCCGATGCGCATTCTGCTGCCTGCCTATGTCACCAGCGAGCTGAAAACCGCGTTCCAGATTGGTTTTACCGTATTTATCCCGTTCCTGATTATCGACCTCGTGATCGCCAGCGTCCTGATGGCGCTCGGGATGATGATGGTTCCCCCCGCGACAATTGCCCTGCCCTTTAAGCTGATGCTTTTCGTGCTGGTCGACGGCTGGCAGCTGTTGGTGGGTTCCTTGGCGCAAAGTTTTTACAGCTAGCGGAGAAAGAAAATGACGCCAGAATCGGTCATGATGATGGGCACCGAAGCGATGAAGGTGGCCCTTGCCCTTGCGGCCCCGCTGCTGCTGGTTGCGCTGATAAGCGGCCTGGTTATCAGCCTGCTGCAGGCGGCCACGCAGATCAACGAAATGACGCTGTCGTTTATTCCAAAAATTCTGGCCGTGTTCGTGACCATCGTCATTGCCGGGCCGTGGATGCTTAACCTGCTGCTGGATTACATGCGTTCCCTGCTGACCAATCTGCCGAACACCATTGGATGATCCACGTTGACAGCACCCAGTGGCTAAACTGGCTAAGCCTCTATTTCTGGCCGCTGCTGCGCGTACTGGCGCTGATCATGACCGCCCCCATCCTGAGCGAGCGATCGATCCCCAAGCGGGTTAAGCTTGGGCTCGGGCTGATGATCACCTTTATCATCGCGCCTTCCCTGCCCGCAACAGGGGTGACGATCTTTTCTGCCGCGGGTTTCTGGCTGGCAATACAACAAATTCTTATCGGTGTGGCGCTGGGTTTTACTATGCAGTTCGCTTTTGCTGCCGTGCGTACCGCCGGGGAACTTGTGGGCCTGCAAATGGGACTCTCTTTCGCCACCTTCTTCGATCCGGGCAGCCGCCTCAATATGCCGGTTCTGGCCCGCTTTCTTGATATTCTGGCGATGCTGCTGTTCCTGACCTTTAACGGCCATTTATGGCTGATTTCGATGCTGGTCGATACTTTTCATACCCTGCCGATCGGCGGCGAACCGATCAACAGCAACGCGTTTATGGCGCTGACCCGAGCGGGCGGTCTGATCTTTCTCAATGGCCTGATGCTGGCCCTGCCGTTAATCACTTTGTTACTAACGCTTAACATCGCCCTGGGACTGTTAAACCGTATGGCTCCCCAGCTATCGGTATTTGTTATCGGTTTCCCCGTCACCTTATCTATCGGCATGCTTATTTTTATGGTAATGATGCCGCTTATCGCCCCCTTTACCGAACATTTATTCGGCGAGATTTTTGATCTGCTCGCGGATATTGTCAGTGAAATCCCCGCAAATTAATAACCCTGATTTTCATACTGCCTCTCTGAGGATATTCCTAAAAAAATATGTTAATAACATCCGCCAAGATATATCTGGCGCGGAATATAAGTTTTTACCTTGCTCACAATACACAACATTCACTTTACTTTAAGAACATTCCTGGCAAATTATAGGCAACTTTCCGGGATAGTGATTTCGCCTTTTAAATTATTAATAATGGTTACCCATAAATAATTAGAACTGCGGAAAATGCGGCGGATTGGCTTTGCCCTGGGACTGACATTGTCACTCGCGGTACAAAACCAGTACAGCTTTCAATCTGCGCTCCTGATTATTACGGGTATAACGCGCTTAGTGAGGGTTTGCTATGTCAACGATTATTATGGACTTATGCAGCTATACCCGGCTGGGGCTTGTCGGCTACTTAGCCAGCCGCGGGGTTAGAAAACGGCATATTGCAGATGTAGAAACGGTAGAACAGCTGGCACAGGCATGCCAGTCGCAGGCACCCAGCGTGGTGTTTATTAATGAAGACTGTTTTATTCATGACCCGGAAAGCAGTCAGAGAATTAAGCAGATCATAAATCAACATCCAGGGACGCTATTTTTAGTCTTTATGGCGATTGCTAATATTCACTTTGATGAATATCTTCTGGTCAGAGAAAATCTGCTGATCAGCTCGAAATCCATCAAGCCAGAATCTTTAGACGATATTTTAGCGGAATACTTAGCAAAAAATGCACAATGTATTGGACATATTAATTTGCCGACACTTTCTCTTAGTCGCACAGAGTCCAGCATGCTAAAAATGTGGATGTCAGGACAGGGAACGATTCAAATCTCTGATCAAATGAACATCAAGGCAAAAACCGTTTCGTCTCATAAAGGAAATATTAAACGCAAAATCAAGACCCATAACAAGCAAGTGATATATCATGTAGTTCGTCTCACCGACAACGTCACCAACGGTATTTTTGTTAACCTCCGGTAGCTGACTTACTCTGCATCCCTACGCCACTTTGGCCGCAGTATTTAATCTCTGACGCCCGTCAGAGATTAAATACAAGTTAAACGACACTCTTTCCTGTAACAAAACCGCAACCTTTGCTAAAAAAAGCAGAAAAATCTCACTAGACTTACGCCATACAAGTATACATGGAGAGATTTGTTGCTATGGTAGCCGTTATTGTTCTTGGCATTTTTATTATCAGCGTCTTTTACGCCCACTCCCGCGGTGTCGAAAAACAGAAGTTTTCCCGCCAGCTTTTTGACCACTCGACCTTTATGGCCCCGGTCAATATGTTCATGACGCGTTTCTCGCGTCTACCGCCTGAACAGCCGTATTTCCCGACCAGTGACTTTCCGGAACTGCAAAAGCTGACGGACAACTGGGAAATCATTCGAGAGGAAGCGCTGCGCCTGCAGGGCCACATTAAAGCGGCAGAAAGCCACAACGATGCCGGGTTTAATACGTTCTTCAAGCGGGGCTGGAAGCGTTTTTACCTGAAGTGGTACAGCGATGCACACCCGTCTGCGCATGAGCTTTGCCCGATCACCACAAAGCTGGTCAGCGAAATTCCGTCTGTTAAAGCGGCGATGTTCGCGGAACTCCCTGCAGGTTCTTACCTGGGCAAGCACCGGGATCCGTATGCCGGATCGGTGCGTTACCACCTTGGGCTTGCCACGCCCAACGACGACCGCTGCTTTATTGAAGTCGACCGGCAGCGCCACAGCTGGCGCGATGGCGAAGCGGTAATTTTTGATGAAACCTACGTACACTGGGCGGAAAATAAGAGCGAACAGACCCGTATTATTCTGTTCTGCGATATTGAGCGCCCGATGAAATGGCGCTGGGCGCAGGCCGTTAACCACTGGGTAGGCACCACACTGATGTCAGCCGCCAGCTCGCCAAATAGCGACAGCGACCGCACCGGCGGGCTGAACCGCATCTTCAAGTATGTTCACGCGCTGCGCGACAGCGGGCAAAACCTGAAGAAGAGAAACCGGAAAGTGTATTACGCGATGAAATATTCGGTGATTACGGTGATTTTTGCGGCGATTATTGTGCCTAGCGTGGTGTAAAGATTGCCGCTCCCCGAAAGCGAGGAGACTGTCCAGCGTCCACCTGATAGATTTCCCCCTCTCCCTTCCAGGGAGAGGGCCGGGGTGAGGGTCATACATCCTTTACCCTACTCTTCGCGCTCCACAAAAATGCCGTCCGGGTGGCCTGACTCATTAAAGAACCAGATCCCCAGCGGATAATCCTCCAGCGACACAAGATACATCGTTCCTTCGTTAAATGGCTCCACCGCCAGAACGATCCCCGAACGCCGCGGGCCGCCATCGGTCTTTACGGTCACCCGATCATTGATTTTCATGGTTATTTCCTCCAGAGACATTGCCTGCCATTGTAGATCAAAAACACCTTGAGCGCCCTTACTCCGGGCCACCTGGCGCATTATCTGAAACGGCTATACTTAAGGGTGGTGGTCAGCGAGGGTCAAGTGATGAAGAGCGTGAAAATCAGCGGCAGCGCGGCGCATCAGACAACGGAAGTGGATGTTGACGCACTGCTTGCCGCCATCAACGAAATTAGCGAAAGCGATATCCGGCACGCCAGCAGCGAGGAACACCCGCAGCGAGTGAGCGTGGATGGGCGAGACTGGCATAGCTATAAGGAGCTGGCGGATGCTTTTGAGCTGGATATTCGGGATTTTAGCGTGAATGAAATTAATCGCTAAGAAAAGCATCCCGGCCGGGGAGCCGGGATGAAAACTTGCTGAAGCAAGAAGCACTTGAAATTCGTTACATCAGGAAATCTGATGTGTTGACCACATTACCTTAAATTTTATTGAATACAAGGATATATTCTTTTCAGGAATGTCTATAACTGCACTCATTGACGCAATCAATTTGAGTCCAATGCCTTGTTAAATCGTTTTTTTAAACCTGATGCCCGCATCAAAGGGCCATTTGAGCGCTGAATAAATTAAGATTTATCCTAAACTGAACGTTCTGATTTCGCCTGCCGTACTGGGGCGAATAAAAAATAAACGCGCGTCAGCCTCGCCCACTACGTGACAAAAACATTACGCTTGCTTTAGCGAGCCGCCCCTTCGGTAACCGAATAAAACATCAGCAGGGCTTATATGATATAGCGGCCACGCCCGACGGGAAATCAGTCCTGGGTGCAAACCTGGTTGCGTCCGTTCTGCTTCGCCTTGTACAGCCGCCGGTCGGCAATGGACTGCAAATGCTCAAAATCATAATCGTGGCGCTCATGGGCGCAGCTCACGCCAAACGAGGCGCTGATTTTGAGGGTCTGTCCGGCCTGCAAAAGCAGCTCTTTGGTATTGATGCGGTGCCGAATCCGCTCGGCGACGGCTGCCGCCTCCGGAAGCTTCGTGCCTGGAAGCAGCACGCAGAACTCTTCCCCGCCCACGCGCCCGGCAACATCCTCTTCCCGAAGGGAGGAAGCAAGCAGCGCGGCGGCATGAGACAACACCTTGTCGCCGGCGTGATGCCCGTAGCGATCGTTAATGCCTTTAAAGAAATCGAGGTCCATCTGGATCACAGAGAACGGTTTTTCCTCGCGTTGGCAGTCCAGCGCCATTCCGTGAGCAATATCGAAGAAGGCGCCGCGGTTGTAGAGCCGGGTCAGGGTATCGTAATTTGCGCGCCAGCTCAGCGTTTGCTGCAGCGTCAACATATTGCTCACCAGCCGCCGAATCACCCGCCATGAGATGAACAACATCAGCGTAAAGAGCAGCCAGAGCAGCGTTAGCACAATGCTGATTCGACCAAATTCTCCCTGCACGCCCTCGCCGAGGGTATGCACTTTAATCAGCACGCCGTCAAAGTTCATCAGCTTCGCCCACGTCACGAAACGGCTGTCCATCCGCAGCTCGCCTTCTTCTCCGCTTTCCATGGAGCGGGCAATCTCAGCCTGCTGTTTGGCGCTAAACACCGGCGTCTGCGGCGCGCTGTTCGCCGCGGTGGCAATGAGCGAGAAATGCCTGTCAAACAGCATCACGGTGCCTTCATAGCGATCGTGAGACAGTTCCTGAAGGAATGCATGCATCCCGCTGACGGGAAAATCCATCGCCAGCACGCCATACCAGCGCTGATTCAGATCCAGCGGTACAGCCGCGGTAATAATCTGCCCATTTGGACTGACTGGGTTATAGGTATGCGTCCACTGCAGGCCACGGCCTGGGTTATTTTGCGGCGACTGAGCGCCAAAATAGGGCTGAGCAATGAGCCGATAATAGAGTGACACAAGGCCCGGATCGTTTTCCGGGGGCGTACTTGAGAGGAAAAAGCCCGCCCGCGAAGCATAGAACACACGCCTTTGCAGGTCTCGCTTGTCGTCGGCAAGCTGCATGATGTAGCTGAACTCCAGCGCCGCCTCCAGCTCAGGATAAAGCCAGCGCTCATCGCGGTCGAGCACGTTGCTGTGGCTGACAAACTCGTCGGAAACGCCGTTAATCGGCATCCCGCGATTAAGATCCAGCTTTAATTGCCAGTAAGGCTGCGTTCGCTGGACGGCAAAATCCGCCAACGCCTGACGTGAAATATCGGTGGAAATAGGAGACTGCAGCGCATAATGCATGGTGTTGCGGTAAAACAGCAGGCTATCAATGCTGTGCTGCAGCTGCCGGTCCAGCGCGGTGGCAATATTATCGAGGCTGTTACGCTGGTTAGAAATATAGGCGGACTCCAGCACCGCCACTTCACGCCAGGTCAGCAGCGTTGAGCATAGAAACACAACAATAAAACAGAGGTTTACCACCCGCTGCGGTCTTTTATAGCGGCTGATAAACCGCTCAAATGTAGTACCGATCAAGGGGGATCCTCCCTGGCGGACGACCCGGCCGCGGTTATCAGTTCCTTCCGAAAACCCCGGAAGAATGAAGTCTTTACAGATTTTGCCACCGCGACAGCGCTTTGTCGAAGCTGGCCTGCCGAAAAGCGCCTTAGCCGAGGATAAAAAAACCCGGCATAGCCGGGTTCCGTTAAAAAACCAGACACATCACGCCTGCTGATGCTCTCTGGTTTCCGCTGGCGCAAGGTCATCCTCACGAAACGCCTCGCGCTTTACGCCGTATCCGTCGTACCAACGGCACTCCACCATGCCACTGGAATAACCCGTGACAATCATGCGTGGACCGCCGTTCTTACGCCGGACTTCATCGCTGACCACATAAACCATAGCCGCCTCCGGCGTTAGGGGTGAAAACCTCTAAAGGTATAGTCAATGGTCAGCGTTTTTTCCTGACTAAAGCGTTATTTTTCATCTCGAACTTAGTGTGAAGCGCTCCCGCGAAGGTGATTTATGCCGTTCACCACCAGCAGCACAACACCGCCCGCAATAAAGCCGAGCACCAGGTTGGCAAGCGTCGGACCGGCAAGCTCAACCACGCCGCCAAACTGCCCCATCCATTGCTCAATGCCGTGATGAAGCACGGGCACGCCGTGCACCAGGATACCGCCGCCGACGAGGAACATCGCCAGCGTCCCGACAAACGTGAGGGTTTTCATTAGCCAGGGAGCAAGAATAAGCAGCCCTTTCCCCACCGCCTGTGCCAGCGCCGCACGCTTATCCGCCAGCCAGTATCCGAGATCGTCAATTTTCACAATCATCCCGACCAGGCCGTACACGCCGATAGTCACCAGAATGGCTATTCCTGCCAGGATTAACACCTGATTTAGCAGCGGCGCTTCCGCCACAATGCCAAGCGTGATGGCGACGATTTCCGCCGAAAGAATAAAGTCCGTGCGCACCGCGCCTTTCACCTTATCTTTTTCAAAGGCCAGCGGGTCCTGGGCGGCAACGGCCTCCAGCCTCGCCTGCTTTTCCTCCGCGCTTTCTTTGCGCTTTCTCGCCTGCAGGCTGTGCAGCACTTTTTCCACGCCTTCAAAACATAAAAACGCGCCGCCCACCATCAGCAGCGGCGTAATTGCCCAGGGCGCAAAGGCGCTAATAACCAGTGCCAGAGGCACCAGGATAAGCTTATTTAGAAACGATCCTTTTGCCACGCTCCAGACGACAGGCAGTTCCCGATTCGCGCGCAGGCCAGAAACCTGCTGAGCATTCAGCGAGAGGTCATCGCCCAGAACGCCTGCCGTTTTTTTTGCCGCGAGTTTGCCCATAACTGAAATGTCGTCCAGCAGCGTGGCGATGTCGTCGAGCAAAGTGAGTAAGCTACTTCCAGCCAAAATATCTGTCCTTATTGATGTCGATACCCAAGAGTATGAAGCAAAAAGCGCGCCGCGAAAAATCGCCGCGCTTGTCAATAAAAATTAACATTACATCAACAAGTATAAAGCTCGCTATCCGCCCACTTTTGGCGTTAACTGTCGGCCTGAAATTGGTGTCTGGTGAGGGATTATGCGAGCTCGTTCTGGTCAATTAGTGCCGCTGATAGCGGCGCTGTTTGCGTTGTACATCATCTGGGGTTCAACCTATTTGGCGCTGGCTATCGGGGTAAAAACCTGGCCGCCGTTTATCCTCGCTGGTACGCGCTTTATGCTTGCGGGTTCGCTGCTGATGGGCATTCTCCTGCTTCGCGGCCACAAGCTGCCCAAGCTGCGCCCGACGCTTAACGCCGCCCTTATCGGCGTGCTTCTGTTGGCCATCGGCAACGGCTGCGTCACGGTGGCCGAGCACCAGCACGTCCCTTCCGGCATTGCCGCCGTCATGGTCGCCACCGTGCCGCTGTTTACCCTCTGCTTCAGCCGCCTGTTCGGCATTAAAACGCGCAAGCTGGAGTGGCTCGGCATTGCCATTGGCCTCGCGGGTATTGTGCTGCTGAACAGCGGCGGCAATCTCAGCGGTAACCCATTCGGCGCTGTTTTAATTCTTATTGGCTCCCTGAGCTGGGCGTTTGGATCGGTTTACGGGTCGCGCATCGAACTGCCCGAAGGCATGATGGCGGGCGCGGTGGAAATGCTGGCAGCCGGGATTGTGGCGCTCAGCCTTGCGGCGCTCACCGGCGAACGGCTGACAACGATGCCGGACACCTCCGGCTGGCTGGCGCTGGGCTATCTCGCGCTGTTTGGCTCGATGATCTCCATCAGCGCCTATATGTACCTGATTCGAAATGTCTCCCCGGCGGTGGCGACCAGCTATGCCTACGTCAACCCGGTTGTGGCCGTGCTGCTGGGCACCACCTTTGCGGGGGAAAGCCTGTCGGCAATTGAATGGCTGGCGCTGGGGATCATTATTTTTGCCGTGGTGCTGGTCACGCTGGGTAAATACCTGTTCCCGGCCAAACCGGTGATTGAGACGTGTGAAGTCGAAAAATAGTTAGTCAGTGGCCAGCCTCTGCTGGCCGCTGTCGTGTCGCTGATGAATCCCG
Organism: Cedecea sp. Ae19-4; assembly: GCF_059801165.1. Taxonomy (NCBI): domain Bacteria; kingdom Pseudomonadati; phylum Pseudomonadota; class Gammaproteobacteria; order Enterobacterales; family Enterobacteriaceae; genus Cedecea; species Cedecea sp. Ae19-4. Next base: position 2,059,286 of record NZ_JBCHWG010000001.1, read on the forward strand.
GTCACGTTAATTTCCGCGCTACGCCCGCCGCTGCAAATCCACTCTTCTAACCGTTCACACAGCGCCCGATCCTGCATTTTCTCACGGCCACGCAGCGCGCATTCCCAGACAATTAAAACTCGCCAGCCCTGCGCCAGCAAAAGCGCCGTGTCTCGCTTATCCCGCACAACGTTGCGGCCTATTTTTTCCAGCCAGAACTCGGTGCGCGTGGCCGGGACTTTAAACAAATAGCAGTCGTGATGATGCCAGAAACAGCCGTGGGTAAAGATAACGCAGCGGTATTCATCCACCACAAAATCAGGTTTGCCGGGCAATGCGGCATCCTGCACGCGAAAGCTAAACCCGCACTCTGCCAGCAGTCCAGCCAGACGTTTTTCAATGGCGGTGTCACGCGTGGCAATCGCCCGCATGTTTTTACTGCGTATCGCCTTGCTGTGTACATCCGCCATTTCTTTCTCCGCTTAGCGCTTTTTCACCGCTTGCTTGATCACCGGCTCCAGCAGTTTAGCCACCGCGGCAAACGCGGGAACGACGACGGAGTTACCAAACTGGCGATAAGCCTGAGTGTCAGACACCGGGATGCGGAACGCTTTCCCTTTCGGCGCTTCAAACCCCATCAGCCTGGCGCACTCGCGCGGCGTCAGGCGACGCGGCCTGTTCACCTGGTTATCAGGATGGTTAAAATCTGCCTCGCCCAGCGCCATGTCCCAGCCGCGATCGACCAGGATCTCCGCGCCATCTTTGAAATAACGAGCCGACAGCGTTCTTGCTACGCTTGCCGGGTTTTTCGGGTCAACCAGGCCGTAACCAAAGCCGTTGCCCTTGGCCTGATGCTTCTTCGCGTAGTTATAGAGGTATTTCCACAGCGTTGGGGTCAGCACATATTTCGCGTCAACCTCATCGTCCAGCAGCTCGCCAAAGGTCGGGCGACGAGCCGGATAGAATTCGCTCAGTTTCGCCAACGTCACCGCCGTATCCAGTTTCAAATCGCGGCGCGTGCCGACCAGCACAATGCGTTCCCGGTGCTGCGGCAGGAAATTTTTACCGTCGACAATTTTCGGATCGTCACGCCCGGAAACCGCGGCATCAGCCACGTCGTAACCCAGCTCGTCCAGGGTCTGCATGATAATGCGGAACGTATTGCCTTTATCATGGCTCTTCAGGTTCTTAACGTTCTCCAGCACAAAAACCGGGGGACGTTTGGCGGCAATGATCCGCGCCACGTCGAAGAACAGCGTGCCCTGCGTTTCACAGGAAAAACCGTGCGCGCGCCCAAGGGCATTTTTCTTCGACACGCCAGCCAGAGAAAACGGCTGGCAGGGGAAACCGGCCAGCAGCACATCATGGTCGGGCAGCGTGGCCTGGATGTGGGCCGTCGCCTGCTCGTCCGTGACGTCGCCACGATTGCTGAGCGTCACATCGCGGATGTCTTCATTAAACTGGTGCTGCGTCGGGTCGCAGTACCAGTTTGCCTTGTAGGTCCTCACCGCGTATTTATTCCATTCGCTGGTAAACACGCACTGGCCGCCGATGGCCTCAAAGCCGCTGCGGATCCCGCCTATCCCGGCAAACAGGTCGATAAAACGAAAAGCATAGCGCCCGTGATGCGCCGGCGGCGACGGCAGCATACTTTGCAGCATCTGCACTTCCACTTCGGTTAAACCACGAGGCGCAGACTTGCCGTTATACCAGCGGTTCAGGGACTCACGCGTCCAGTCGCCTCCCACCTGACGCAGGCGGAGCGCAACGGTTTTTTGATCGTAGATTTCAAGTAAACGGCTGACCAGCGCATTGTCTTCTTCTTGTTGAGTTTGTTTGTGGCGCTGTGCCTGAAGGGAGAGGTGTTCTGCTATCGCGTCAAGATCGTTCATCGTGAACCAAAAATGGGAAAAGGGAGTGAAACTGTATCACCGATTTGACCCAGAAAAAATGAAAACAGCCCGCAGAATGGACTGCGGGCCGGAAGGATTAAGCCTGTGATTTAAAACGCTGCAGGACCTGCTCGTCCACCTGCAGGTAGTCGCCTTTCAGCTCGGCGCACAGCTTTGCCATATAGCCGACGAGGAAATCCGCATTGTGCCGCGCCAGCGCGCGCCCGGCTTCGGTTTGCATTGACTCCGGCAGGCGCAGAAGCTTTTTCTGGAAATGGTCCACCGAATACTGCGTATCGTCCAGTTCACGGCGATCGGCCAGCGGATCGTCGCTGTCAAACAGCGAACGCCCCAGCGCGCCGGAAACATAAAACACCCGCGCCAGGCCTATCGCGCCCAACGATTCCAGCCTGTCCGCATCCTGCACTACTTTCGCTTCCAGCGTCTGCGGCGCAATAGCCGCGCTGAAACTGTGGGCCCGCACCGCATGGGCTACATCGTCATACAGCTCGCGGGGGAAGTCCGGGAAATGCGTTTCCAGAATACGCAGCGTCTCCTGCGCCGCCTGCGTTGAGGCCAGATGCCGCTCCGGGTGGTTCTTGGGCAGGTTAACGATGTCGTGGAAGTAGCAGGCGGTCAGCACCACCAGCCTGTCCGCCTCCGTCCCTTCCATAATATGCTGGGCGGTTTTCCATACGCGCCGAAAATGCGCCACGTCATGGGCTTTGTCATCCTGCGCCCAGTTCTCAATCAAATAGTTCTCAAACTGCTGCTGCCAGCGGGCAATCGGCATACACGTACTCCCCTTCTCGTGAAAAGCGCCAGTCTGAGTATAACCAGATTTATGACAAGATTATGACTTCCTCGCGGAACACATCCACTACGGCCTGCGCCGTTGCCGCGGCCAGCAGCCTCTCTCGGAAGGATTCATGCATCAGCCGTCGGGCTAAAACTGAGAATATCCGCATATGCTGCGCCTGCTCCTGCTCGCTGAGCGTCAGCATAATCACCAGCCGCACCGCCACGCCGTCTCCCCAATCCAGCGGTTCTGCCAGCCGCAGGACGGAAATACTGCTGCGGGAGATCGCGGCAGACTTACAGTGCGGAATGGCGATGGAAAAGCCCAGCGCGGTGGTAAAGACCGCTTCACGCTGCCAGATGGCCTGCTCGGCGAGCGTCGCAGAAAGCGCCCGCCCCTGAACGTCAAGGTTATCCGTCAGCCGTTTAATCACCTCATGCTTGTCATGAAGCTTTTCATCCAGAAACACCAGCGCCGGGCTGAACATGTCCGCTTCCTCGCTTACGGGTTCAGCAGCATACTTTTTGCATTCCAGCGCGTACCAGCGCTGCGCCACGTCATCGGGTGCCGCCAGCACAAACCCGTGTCCGGCGCCCAGCAAGTATGCCCCTGCTCCTGCGGCAAAGAGCGGCTTCGTCGAGGCCAGGCACAATAGCGGCGTCGCAAACGCTCGGGCGAGTATTGCGGTATGGGACGTTTCGCCGCCTGTCGGCATCACAATCCCCCGCAGAAATGGCCCTTGCAGCATGAGCAACTGGCCCGGCGTCAGCACGCCATCACCAATCACCAGCGCGTCTTCATCCAGTTGCCACAGCCCCAGCCACGGATTGCCGGTCAGTTCGGCCGCAATCCTCAGCCCCAGGTCAAAAACATCCAACTCCCGCTGGCGGAGATATTCGCTGTCGCTTTGCCGGAAAGGCTCCCGCAGTACGTCCAGCGCTTTTGCCAACGCGGCCAGCGTATTGCGGGCGTCATGCTCGTCCAGCAGGCACTCTTCAACGGTTTCATCCTCCAGCAGCTGACTTTGCGCATCCAGAATCTGCGCCGCTTCATCCGCCTGCTGGCTGATATCGTCCCGTAAACGCATCCGCGCAGCCTGCAGGGCGACAATCAGTCGCTGTTGCTGCAGAGGAAAAGGTTCTTCATCGTGCCGCAGCGCCAGCGCGTGGAGATCGATCTGCTCAACAAAAACGGCCTTTGCCAGCGCCGCCCCCGGACTAACGCCCTTCCCTTGCCAAACAGGGGATGCACTTCGGGAAAGGAACACCGGCAGCGGTTGCTCTTCGTCAACGGCAGCGGCCAGCGGCGAATCACACTGCGCGAACTCATGCCCAATAAAATGGCCGAGCGCCTGCCAGGCCGCCTGCTCGTCCGGGCCTTCAATCAGCAGCTGGCATTCATCGCCAGCGGCAACATCTGCCCCCACCAGCGCCAGGACGCTCTTGGCATCCCCCTGGCGTGACTTAGTCTGGTTCACTAGCGTCACCGAGGAAACAAAGCGTGAAGCCTGCCGCTCAAGCGCGCTTGCGGGCCTGGCGTGAAGTCCATTCACCAGCGGGCAACGAAATAACAATGTCTGCATAGGGGTAGCGCCTTATTCAAATGAGCGAATGAGCCAGGAAACCGGCGTACTTGCTTCGACAGCGCCCGTTGGCGTGGCCGGAATTTCCGCTAGCGTGACCTGCTCCAGCGTACCGTTTGCTGTCGGAGGAACGTTTTTGAGTGGCGTCAGGCCTGGGTTCCAGCCCCTGAGCACTAACGCCTCTTCGTTTTGCGCTTTTTTCAGGGTGCTGAAATGCAGGGGGCTTTCCCAGCTCAAGACGCTGAAGTGCGGCGGGAAGGATTTCCCGTGGGGGTTGGTGCGAAAACGCGACCAGCCAGAATCCAGGTAGCCCGAAGCAGGGGTACGCCACTGCTCGACGGCCTGCCAGAACGCAGGGCTTTGCCCGTTATCCATCGGCATGACGGCCAGGTGAAACGCGTGATGACCGGGTATTTGCGAGTCAGGAGCAGGCAGCACCATGCCAGATGCCCGTCCAGGCCGCCATTCCAGCGCGGGCCGTCCGAGCCAGCCCACGCTGCGGAACAAGGTAATCGCCAGCGTATCAGGCTGCCCGACAGGAATTTCGTACTCCCGCAGCCCGGCGGTCACCACGCAGACGCCGCGCCGCGCGTGGTGCATCATCACCAGGCTCTGCATCGGCCACAGTGAGGCAGGCGCTTCCGCCCAGTTTTCCTGCTGCCAGATCTCAAGCGCACGAGGGACATTATCACGTTCTATCAGGCCAAAAGGCTGATCGGCAAAATGGGTCGACTGATATAAACCGGTGGGCAGTTCAATCTGCAAACGGTGGTCACGCAGCGTGTTGTTAACGTCAACGACAACATCCAGCCAGGCGCTTTCATGCGGCAGGGAGATGGTCATTACCACGTCCAGCCAGGCATCAAACCGCCTGGCCTCGCGTGCATCGGCATCAGCCGGGGCAGGAATGTGCAGCGTTAGCTGCAGGGTGTCTTTGAGCACGCCGCGCGTCAGCATGGCCTGCTGCAGACAGCCTTCGCTGTTAATCTTCCAGTCAACCGTCGGCGGCGAATAGTTATAGTTGTCCCCCGCGTCTTCGCCATCGACCAGCCGAAGGATGTGCGGGTAGACTTCGCCCGTGCGTTTATCGGTCAGCGTAAGCTCTCCGGCTTTATGCTCCAGCCGCAGCCAGGCGTTTTCCAGGCAGTCAATCTCCCCGGCCGGTTTATCAAACCCGGCGGCTTCCCCTTCCTGCAGGTAAAAGGTCGTGTAGCCACAGGCCGGCAGCGCCTTCGCGTCCAGCAAAATATGGCATTTACGATACCAGGTGGTTGTGGTGCTGTTGGAAAGCTCCTGCACCACCAGCGACATGTCCTGAAGCTCTTCGTGCAGCAGTTGCCAGCGGCACGGATCGCCCTCGCTATCCACGATGCGGAAGTCCTCTTCCGGGGTATAAAGCGTGAGGCTCACCTGCGTATCGCGCCGCGCGGGTAGCGGGTTAAAGACCACGATTTTTTTACCCTGCTGGCTCGCGGTAATCCCTTCCGCAAGCATTTTCATGTTCAGCTCAAACAGCTGCCCGGCACTCTCTTTGCCGGACTGCAAACGCCCCTTAACCATCTGGTTAACGCGGTCTGAATTACAGCCGCAGATGCTGTCGTGGGCGTGAGATTGCATCGCTTCCCGCCAGATGTGCTCCACCGCCTGCTGCGGATAAGGCAGCCCGAGCCGCCAGTTGAGCGCCAGCAAGGGCTCCAGCGTCTGGCTGACAAACTGTTCCAGCGAGGCATTAAGCTGCTTAATGTCCATTCGGGTAGAGAAAATACCGCGATGAATACGCATGTATTTGGGGCTGAGAAGCTCGCCGCGCAAAACAGGCAGGGTGTGCTCGTCGTCCCGCAGCGCGGCGAAGAAATCGCTGAAGCTACTGCGCCTGAAATGGTATTCGCTCTGGCTGGCATTCAGTTTTTCCAGCGCCCCAGGCACCGCATATTCGAACGGCGACTGATCGTTGCCGTTGGGGAGCAGAAGGTGATTCGTGGCGGAAAAACGCCCCTGTTTTTCCAGGATCGGCGGTAATTTTTCAGCCAGTTCCTGCGATGCCGTAGGCAGCCACTTCGCGCAGCCGTAACCCCAGGGAAGCACGGCGGTGAGCACCTGCTGCCCGCCCTGCGCCTGCCAGCAAAATTCGCTGGTCGGCACATCATGCTCGCACCACCCGCGCCAGAGCACTGCGCTGTCAATGGCGAACTCGCTTAGAAACATCGGCAACTGTGCGCTTTGCCCGAAAGAGTCTGGCACATAGCCCACCGGCATGTAGCTCCCCCAGGTTTTACAGTCCGCCAGCCCAAGCAGCAAATTGCGGGTTATCGACTCCGCGCCCACCACCAGGAAGTCACTTTGGGTGTACCACGGGCCAATCAGTATCCGCCCGTCGGCAATCAATTTTTTCAGACGAGCCAGGTGCTCTGGCGCCACCTGTAAAAAATCCTCCAGCATCACCGTTTGGCCATCCAGAATAAACGGCCCCAGCGCTTCGTCCTGTTCCAGCCGGGTGATTAAATCCCGCATAAAATAATAGAGCACGATTTTTGAGTCGTTCTCGGTGAAATACCACTCTCTGTCCCAGTGCGTGTGCTGAATTAAATGCACAGTCTTCATAATGTCACCTTATTAGCGGCTGATGAGGCACATTTAAGGCGTAGTCATCCCCGGCATGAAATACCGTAAAAACGCAGCCCATACGGCCTGAAATAAATGAACCGGGCGGCTAGCGCCCTACTTTAAATTTAGGCACGGCAGCCGAAGGTTTATTTTCAACGACGGTTTCACCCCGAAACACTAATAACGATCCCACGGCAATAATCCCCGCACCGACAGCAATAGACAGCACATAAATGGGCCATTTATCTACCGCCAGCCAGCCGTAAAAACCCGAAATCGGCGCATGGTTTACCGCACCCAGCCCGACGGCCAGCGCGGCCCCGGTGGCTGAGCCAACCACATTGATGACGATAATTTTGGGGTTTGCCAGCGCGAAAGGAATCGCCCCTTCAGATACGCCAATCAGGCCCATCAGCGTCGAAGCCTTGCCCGCCTCGCGCAGCGAAGCCGGGAAGCGCTTAGCCCAGATGAGCGTTGCAACCCCGAGGCCAATCGGCGGGACGATAATCGCTACCTGCGCGGCGGTGTTGGGGTCGTAAATCCCGGAAGCCAGCAGCGCCATGGCGGTGGTTACCGCCGCCTTGTTCACCGGGCCGCCCAGGTCAAAGCCCACCATCCCGCCCACGACGGCTGCCAGAATGATTTTGTTCGTCCCGGACATCGCCAGCAGCCAGGTTTCCATCCCGTGATTCAGCGCCGCCAGCGGGCCACCGATAATAAAAGCCATCACCATGCAGGTCAGCAGCGTGCCGCCTACGGGCAGGATAAAAATAGGGCCAGCCGAGGCCAGCGCAGCAGGCAGTTTGACCCAGGTTGCCAGCGCCCGCACGATGTATCCCGCAACAAAACCGGCGGCGAGCGCCCCAAGAAACCCGGTTCCCAGGCTGCTGGCCAGTAAGCCGCCCACCATCCCCGGCGCCAGCCCCGGCTTATTGGCGATGGCAAAGCTGATATACCCGGCGACCACCGGCAGCATCAGCGACAGCGCCAGGCCACCAAATCCGTCGAATTTTTGCAGCATCTGCACAATGATGCTCGCCGCCTGAGCGTGGCTGGCATCCCAGATATTTTCGATGCCGTAGAGCGAAGCACCGATGCGCGCGATGCCCATGATCACCGCCCCGGCAATGACAAACGGCAGCATCCATGACACCCCGGTCATGATGGCATTTTTGACCTCTTTGCCGGTCGACATCCCCGCCTCAGCCCTGAATTTAGCCATGTGCTATCTCCGCCTCTATCGCCTCAAACACGGCCTCGCCAAACTTGATAGGATCGGCCACGCTGCACTCCAGTTTCATCATGCCGTCAAAACGTTCTTTGCCGGTAATCGCCACATCCGCCGCGAGAATCACCGCGTTGGCCCGGGCAAGATCGTCGGCGGTAATTTCGTTTTCAACGCCCATGCTGCCCTGCGTTTCGACTTTCACTTCATGCCCGCGCTGCTGACCCACCAGGGCCAGGGCCTCCGCAGCCATGTAGGTATGGGCGATGCCCGTAGGGCAAGCTGCAACACAAACGATATACATAACAACTCCTTATCTGGCTGAAGAAAGGCAATAAAAAAAGCACAATGGCTGAAAAGCGCATTGTGCTTTGGGGGCAAACATGGGCCAGCATCGCGGCGTCTCCGGCATCACCGCCGGCGTGAAGACACATCATCAGCTGATGCAGGCTGGAAATACGGCACAGGAACGAAAGTTCATAGCGTTTGCGAACGGCCAGACGGCGCGGACGCAGAGCAGTATGTTCCTTTTTTAAGGACGGAGAATGCGAATAGCGAAGTGAATGATATAGAACACCGGCGCTGCACCAGAGCCGGGACCAATTTACGGCACAAACATTATCCAGCGAATCAGAATAAACGGCGTCGTCTTTTTCCAGTTCGCTCACGCTATTAAACCAGCAGCTATTATTCAACCAAACGCGCGCCCTGCTGCCGAACATCGGCAACATAGTGCGAACAAACGTTATGATTCGAACAATATAAATGTGCATAGTTTTCCCCATAAATCTTCCCGCAGTGTAGACAGTTCGAAAAATAACAAACGTGACTTTACGCACAGTTATATAAATACGATAAACCCTCTTTTTAATGAGGAATAAATAGTATTGCAGTGCAGAGGAAAATTAAATGATGCCGGGAAAGAGCATGAAATAAATAGGCTGGCTTCAGCGGAAGTTTTACAGCGGGAAGGTATACAGCCTGAGCCACGCAAAAGCAGGTGGCTCATCGGGCAATCTGGTTTCAACGCAGCCGGTTTTCTCTGGCGCGAACAGGATAAGCACGCGGCCTTGTGTACCATGCTATCCAGCCCAGCACCGCCGCGACGGAACCTAACACCAGCAACCCCATCAGCGCCCCGAGGAGTTTACCGCTAAAGGTGCCTAAATCGCCGCTGGTTACCCCACTGACGACCCAAAAATAACGCACCATCGCCCAAACGATGTACAAACAAAAAGCATAGAACAGCCACAGCGCAATTTTACCGCCGGGGCTGCGAGTTGGTTTCGCATCCATAACGTTCGACCTAACTTTCAACTGAAACAAAAACGGGTTGTCGACCGCAGTTCCACTGCCGTCTTAGTGTGATTTTTATCACACTAACGCAGCAGATGAACCGCTATAAGCGTTAAATTTTGTTTCAAATCAAAGCGCGAGGGGCAAAAACCGGCTTTGCCCGCAAGTTTTGATTTAGTTTAAGGAAAATATTAATGGTGACGATATCTCTCGTCTAAACAAGAATCGGGCACAAATCCTCCCCTCACCCCGCCCCTCTCCCCAAAGGGGCGAGGGAGAAAACTACAGGTCAGAACAATACGTAATCTGTTCCCTCTCCCTTCCAGAAGTACTCAATTTGTTCCCTCTCCCTTCCAGGGAGAGGGTTAGGGTGAGGGTCAGTAACGAGAACACCGGGTATCAGGGAATGACGGCGATCCCCCAGGCCGTTTACAAGTTAGAAAAAAACACAACTCAGGGAGTGAGATAAAAAATACCCTTTGTTCTCCTCCCTCAATATTCCCTCACTGAAATATAAACGAACACATTTAATTTCCACTCGCGGGTTGACAATAGTACTGCCCATGGGTAGATTTCACGGGCCGAAGTTGCGGCCTTTCCTAACCTGACATAAGAGACTAATGGATACTGAATTTAGTAGCTGCCCGAACATGGCCTTAATGGCGGTTCGGGAAAGTAAACATGAAATCGATTGTGATCACTTCTTCGTTTTGGTGTGTCTCGCCGGAGCCTGATGCTCTCGTGTTGTCCCACCTCGACCAGGGTTTTCACGGTCCCGAGGTGTGTTATGAACTTCAAATCTACCCTTTTTCCTGGTGTCAAAACAGTGACATCAACGCTGCGTGTCCGGCCGCCCCGCGATCGGGTGTTGTCCGCACGCAAAAAACAGTCAAACTCAATTTTCTCTTCGAAAATCAGCGAGTTGAATCAACGCATCACTAACTGGCGTGTCAGTCCTGTCACCGGCCAGCTGGAGCGTCGTTGCAGCTTCTCTGATGGCGAAGACCCTCAAAGTCGACCCTTCGTAGCCTGATTCAGCCGTTACGCCGTAGGTTCGTCTGCGCGCTATGCCGCAGCCCGCTTCCGTGCGCCTCGCTGAGTTACGTCACTGCTGGTACCTGTTTATTCGCTGATGCCTTCTGGCATATTTCTCAGCAGGAATAAACACGTCCCGAGAAAAGAAAATATAAATTTCTCACCTGTTTGTTTTTAATAAATAAATAGTGAGAAACCCTGTGCGAAATTAATTTAAAACCGATCGCTCATACGGCATCGGGCTATTTTCGGTCGCCCTTAATCTGGCGTTTACCTTAAAGAGTCTGCTGCCGTCCGGCGACAGGAGCACCACCATGACTGTACAAACCAAGAACCGTAATAAAAAAAGCACGCTGTCTATGCGTGCCGCCCAGGAAGCCAAAAACGGCATCGCAGAAACCCTGGTCAACCTGAACACCACCCGGGAAGGGCTGCAGGAAGCCCACGCCAGCGCCCGGCTGGAGCGGGATGGCCTGAACGAGGTTGCCCATGACAAACCGCCTCACGCGCTGGTTCAGCTGCTGATGGCATTCAATAACCCGTTTATCTACGTGCTCGGCATTCTCGCCGGGATCAGCTTCTTTACCGATTACTGGCTGCCCACCAGCCACGGCGAAGACGGTGACCTGACGACGGTGATTATCATCGGCACCATGGTAGCACTCAGCGGCCTGGTGCGTTTCTGGCAGGAACACCGCTCGGCGAAGTCTGCCGAGGCGCTGAAAGCGATGGTTCGCACCACCGCCACGGTTGTGCGTCGTGAACACGCAGGGCAAAAAGGAACCCCGCGTGAAATCCCGATGCGCGAACTGGTCGTGGGCGACATCGTGCAGCTCTATGCGGGGGATATGATCCCAGCAGACGTGCGCCTCATTGAGTCCCGGGATCTGTTTATCAGCCAGGCCGTGCTGACCGGTGAAGCGCTGCCGATTGAGAAATACGACACCCTGGGCGACGTGGCGCAAAAGTCCGCGCACGATAAGGCGATCGACAGCGAAAACCTGCTGGATATCCCGAACATCTGCTTTATGGGCACCAACGTGGTCAGCGGTACCGCGCAGGCGGTGGTGGTCGCAACCGGGCCACGGACTTACTTTGGCTCGCTGGCTAAAGCGATTGTCGGCAGCCGCGCACAAACGGCCTTCGACCGCGGCGTGAACAGCGTCAGCTGGCTGCTGATCCGCTTTATGCTGGTGATGGTGCCTGTGGTGTTCCTGATTAACGGCCTGCTGAAAGGCGAATGGTGGGATGCCCTGCTGTTTGCCCTGGCGGTAGCCGTAGGGTTAACGCCTGAAATGCTGCCGATGATCGTCAGCGCCAACCTCGCCAAAGGCGCGGTGGCTATGGCGAAGCGTAAAGTGGTGGTTAAGCGCCTGAACGCTATCCAGAACCTGGGCGCAATGGACGTGCTGTGCACCGACAAAACCGGGACGCTGACGCAGGATAAGATCATCCTCGAGCATCACGTGGGCACCAACGGCCAGAAAAACGAGTCCGTGCTGGGGCTGGCCTGGCTGAACAGCTACCACCAAAGCGGCATCAAAAACCTGATGGATCAGGCAGTCATTTACTTCTCTGACAATGAGCCAAACTTCGTCAAACCGCAGGGCTACAGCAAAGTCGACGAGATGCCGTTTGATTTCGTCCGCCGCCGCCTGTCGATTGTGGTGAAGGACAGCCAGAGCAATCACCTGCTGGTGTGCAAAGGCGCCGTGGAAGAGATGCTGAGCATTGCCACCCACATGGAAGAGAACGGCAAGGTAGTCGCGCTGGATAATCAGCGCCGTGACGCCATGCTGGCAATGACCAATGACTACAACAAAGACGGTTTCCGCGTCCTGGTGGTGGCCACTCGCGATATTCCTAAAGCCGAGGCGAAAAAACAGTACGGCACCGACGATGAGCACGACCTGATTATCCGCGGTTTCCTCACCTTCCTCGATCCACCGAAAGAGAGTGCAGGCCCGGCAATTGCTGCTCTGATGGACATTGGCGTAGCGGTGAAAGTGCTGACCGGCGATAACGCCATCGTCACCACCCGCATCTGCCGCCAGGTCGGGCTGGAGCCGGGTGAGCCGGTACTCGGCCCGCAGATTGAGCAACTGAGCGACGCCTCCCTCCAACAGCTGGTGGAAGAGCGCACCGTGTTTGCCAAGCTGACGCCGCTGCAGAAGTCTCGCGTGCTGAAGGCGCTGCAGGCCAACGGCCATACCGTGGGCTTCCTGGGCGACGGGATTAACGACGCCCCAGCCCTGCGCGATGCCGACGTCGGTATCTCGGTCGACAGCGGCACCGATATTGCCAAGGAATCCGCCGACATCATCCTGCTGGAAAAGAGCCTGATGGTTCTGGAAGAAGGCGTGATCAAAGGCCGCGAGACTTTTGGCAACATCATGAAGTACCTGAACATGACCGCCAGCTCCAACTTCGGCAACGTGTTCTCGGTGCTGGTCGCCAGCGCATTCATCCCGTTCCTGCCGATGCTTGCGATCCAGCTGCTGCTGCAAAACCTGATGTACGACATTTCCCAGCTCGCGCTGCCGTGGGACAAAACGGACAAAGAGTTCCTGAGCAAGCCGCGCAAGTGGGATGCCAAAAACATTGGCCGCTTCATGGTCTGGATTGGCCCGACGTCGTCCATTTTTGACATGACCACCTTCGCGCTGATGTGGTTTGTGTTCAGCGCCAACAGCGAGCACATGCAGACCCTGTTCCAGTCCGGCTGGTTCGTTGAAGGCCTGCTGTCGCAGACGCTGGTGGTGCACATGCTGCGTACCCAGAAAATTCCGTTCATTCAGAGCACTGCCGCCTGGCCGGTACTCATGATGACCGGGCTGATTATGGCGATTGGGATTTACGTACCGTTCTCTCCGCTCGGGCCGTTGGTTGGGCTGCAGGCGCTGCCGTGGCAGTACTTCCCGTGGCTGGTGGCTACCCTGCTCGCCTACTGCTGCGTGGCTCAGGGCATGAAAACGTTCTACATGCGTCGCTTCAAGCAGTGGCACTAATGCTGCGTTAAGTAAGGTAAAAAAGTGCCGCTTCGGCGGCACCTTTCAGGCAAGTAACACAAGCTGGAAAGCATTATGGAAAAGCAACATTCCATTATTTTCCTGATTAAAAATAAGACCATCGCACTGGTTGTCTTATTTTTAATGAAAATAACCCGCACCCTTCGCGTCCACGCCCTGGCCTGGTTCGCCGGAGGGAAAATCAACTATCGACACGCGAAAGCGTTACTGAACCTCGCCAGCGCCATACATCGTTTTTCGATCAGGTTACTGCGTTTTGTTACACCACCCGCCCTGAAGAGGGGGAATTGATTATGTCCGGAACTACTCTGTTAATTAACCTGGCTGGCGCCATCGCTTTGCTGCTCTGGGGCAGCCATATGATTTCAACTGCGCTGCAGCGCGGCTTCGGCACGCCGCTGCGCAACTGGATGGGACGCCACCTCACCAGCCGCTGGACGGCCCTGTTCGCCGGGATCGGCATTACCGGCGTTCTGCAAAGCAGCACCGCGGTAAGCATGATGGCGACGTCGTTCACCGCCGCAGGGACGCTGAGCCTTGCCCCAGCCCTGGCGGTGATGCTCGGCGCTAATATCGGCTCCACGCTGGTGGTGCAGCTGATGAGCTTCGACATGGAAATGGCCATCCCGCTGCTTCTGCTTGCCGGGTTTGTGGTCTTCAAGCTACGCGACCATTCCAACTTTGAGAGCGTGGGCTGCGCCCTGATTGGCCTCGGCCTGATGCTGCTTGCCCTGCATTTACTGAGCGGCACGCTGGCGGAAATCGAAGTCACGCCGGTGTTTCACGCCGTGATGCAGGGGCTGCAGGGCGATATCTTAATCGCCCTGCTGGTGGCCGCGATCCTGACGCTGCTGTGCCACTCCAGCGTGGCGATCATTTTGCTGATCGCTTCCCTCGCGGCCACCGGCGCGATGGGGCCAGAAACAGCGCTGATCCTGGTGATGGGAGCCAATATTGGTGGGGCGTTGCCGCCGGTGCTGAACGCGGGCTCCGCCGTGGCTCGTCGCCTGCCGGTTGGCAACCTGATTGTTCGCCTGGTCGGCTGCGCGCTGGCGCTCTTAATGCTTCCGCTGCTGACGGATCTTGCGCAGAAGTCCGGGTTGAGCACGCCGCAGCTGGTGGTGTGGTTCCACACGGCCTTTAGCGCCGTGCTTGCGCTGTTGTTTATCGGTCTGACCGCGCCGATGGCTCGTTTCCTGGAGCGTTTGTTCCCGGAAGAAGAGCGCGTGGGCGACCCTGGGATGCCGATGTATCTGGACGATGCCGGCCTCGAAGTGGCTTACATCGGCCTGTCTAATTCAGTCCGTGAATCGCTGCGCGCAGCCGACATGCTGACCATCATGCTGGACCGCCTGCTGGTGTTGTTTGTCACCCAGGAAAAGCAGGCCGCCGATGAGATTCGCCAACTTGATCAGTCGGTGGATCTGCTCAGCGCGGCGGTGCGTGCTTACTTGGCCGATATCAGCCATGACGGGCTGAATGACGCGGATGCCGATCGCGCCCAGGAGATCCTGATGTTCATCATCAACTTCGAGCATGCTGGGGACATTCTTTCCAGCAACCTGACCCAGTTAGCTACGCGCCGCGCTCGCCGTGGCGAACTGTTCAGCGACTTTGAATTACACAATATTCGCCTGCTGCACGCGGAGATCCTCACCAGCCTGCGCCTCGGCATCGCCGCGTTTATGCGTGAAGATTTATCCGCTGCCCATCAGCTGGTGCAGCGCAAGGAAACCATTCGTCAGCTCGAGGCTTCCGCCAGCCGCGAGCACTTCAAAAAACTGCGAGAGGACAAAAATGCCTGGGCGGAATCCGGCGACATTTTCCAGCGAGTGCTGCGGGACTACCGCCGCGTACATCACCACATCGCGGCCGTGGCCTACCCGGTGATTGACCGTCTGGGCGATAAGTCGCTGCGCTTTATCGAATCGCCGCCGGACGCTTAAAAAACAATAACCGCCGCAAGGTGGACGAAGCATCTTTTCAAGGAAAGCAACGTTAAGGTACAGAAAAGTGAGAGTTTTAATTTGCGCAGGTCGGTTTTATGCCGACACCCATACCCTCACCCGCGTGCTGGATTTATATGCCAGCACGCAGACAATGAATGTGCTGATCCACGGGGGACATCAGTCGCTCGGCGGCGCCATTGAAACCTGGGCACGCGGCACCGACGTGCACGTCATTCGCTACCCGGCCAACTGGGCGCTGCACGGCAAATACGCGGAAACCCGCCGCAATCTGTTTATGCTGGAGGACAGCCGCCCCGACGTGCTGCTGGCCTTTCCTGGGGGAGAAGATACGGCGGAGTGCGTGCGAATGGCGCGCAGTTCCGGCGTGAAGGTAATAGAGATTTAATCCACCCGGGCTGCGGCAGGATAATGTTACCGCAGCCCGTTTTTTTAGGCCGTAACAGGGGCCAGGTTTACGTCTTTCAGGAATTCGGTAATACGTGGGTTCTCTCCGCTGCGCAGCGCCTGAGGAGAGTCATCGCAAACGACTCGCCCTTTTTCCATAAACACAATTCTGTCCGACACGCGGAACGCGAAGTTCATCTCGTGGGTGACAATCACCATCGTGATGCCCTCCTCCGCCAGGTTCTCAATCACCTGCAGCACCTCATTCACCTTTTCAGGATCCAACGCCGAGGTAGGCTCATCGAACAGCATAATTTGAGGACGCATCATTAAAGCCCGGGCAATCGCCACCCTTTGTTGCTGCCCGCCGGAAAGCTGGTGTGGGTATTTGTGGGCGTGCTCGAGCATGCCGACTTTGCGCAGCAACACGCAGGCCTCGCGCTTCAGCTCTGCATCCGTCGCCAGGCGATGGTAGTGCGGGGCCAGCATCAGGTTTTTCATCACCGTTAAGTGCGGGAACAGGTTAAAGCCCTGAAACACCATGCCGATGTTCAGCCGGTGTGCGGCGTTTTCGACATACTGCGGCTTCTGGGCCCCGTGTTTTTCCAGGCGAATAAACGGCTGGCCGTTGATCAGGATCTCGCCGTTATCCAACTGCTCGAGGCCGTTCAGCAGACGAATCAGCGTGGTTTTGCCGGAACCTGACGGACCAATGACGGACACCACTTCACCGGGCTTGATGTCCAGGTTCACCGCGCCAAGCACCTCCACGTTGTTGTAGGCCTTGTGCAGCTTGCGGGCCTGCAGCGCGGGAACATTCACTGCCAGAGCCGGGCGAGCAACCAGCCCGCTTTCCTGTGCCGCCATCGCTTCCAGTTCGGCTTCCGGCAGGCGTGCGGTTTTGCGCTGGGTGACATCCAGCCGTTTTTCCAGCAGCTTCAGCAGGAAATCAAAAACGGTCACGATAAACACATAATAGAAAGCCACCGCCGCCATGGTCTCCATCACCAGGAAGTTTTGCGAGTAAAGCCGCTGCCCAACCATCAGGATCTCGGTCAGTGAAATCACCGAAACCAGCGAGCTAAGTTTCACAATGGAGATGTATTCGTTCGCCAGCGACGGCAGCGCCACCCGCAGCGCCTGCGGCACAATGACCAGCCACTGAATGCCGGCGTAGCGCAGCCCCAAGGCATGGGCCGCCTCACGCTGCCCGCGAGGGATAGCCAGCAGGCCACCACGGTGAATCTCGGCAATATAGGCCGTTTCACTCAGCACCAGCGCGATAAGCCCGGCCCAGAACGGGTCGCTTAACAAGGCCGAGCTGCCGGGCAGCGCCTGAGGCAGGTTATAGACAAAAATCAGCAGCACCAGCAGCGGCAGGCTGCGGAACAGCCAGATATAGGCCCGCGCCGGTACAGAGAGCCAGGGAGACGCCGCCTGTTTGCCCAGCGCCAGAAGAAAGCCAAAGCCAATGCTGATGACCCAGCTCAGCAGGCTCAGCTTAATCACGGTCCAGGTTGCCTGCCAAAAATCGGCATTGCTAAACAGGCTGAATAAATAGTTCCAGTCAAACGACATATCTGTACTCCCCGGCGGTAATGATTACAAACTGCTGGCCTGAATTTCGGCTTCGGACGGCTCCGCCAGGTGATACTTTTTCACTAATGCCGAGTACTTGCCGCTCGCTTTAAAAGCCGCAATGCCGTCGTTCAGCGCTTTTTTCAGCTCCGGGTTGGTTTTACTCACCCCAAGCCCCACCAGCACCGGGTACAGCAGGTCGGTCGAGGTCACCGCCAGTCGCCCTTTCATTTTGTCCACCACCTGACTTGCCACGGCGGCATCGGTCATCTGCACTTCAACCGCGTGGGAAAGCAGCGCCTGGGTTGTCTGCGGGTCAGTTGAGAATTCGCTAACCATAATCGGCTTCAGCCCCTGCTTCACGCAGTAATCCGCCGACAGCGTGTGCAGTTTTTCCAGCCAGTAAGTGCCCTGCATCGACCCGACTTTATGCCCGCAAAGCTCTTCCGGCTTGGTTGGCTTGAAGCTGGCATTGCTCAGCGTCAGCAGCGACTCGCCGGTTTTCAGGTAAGGCACCATGTCGATCACCTTCTGGCGCTCCGGGGTGATAAACAGCGCGGAAGCAATCAGCTCGAAGCGTTTCGCCTGCAGGCCGGGGATCAGGCTGGTGAAGCGGGTATCCACGTAATTGGGCTGCAGCTTCATCGCTTCGGCCACGCCGTTGATAAATTCAATATCGAAACCCGCCGGGGTTTTGCCGTCGAGGTATTCGTAAGGCGGGAAGGTAATATCGCTCCCCACCGTAAGCTGACCGGGGGTCATCACGGCCGCCTGAGCCCCGCCGCTGAGCAGTAAAGGCAGCGCCGCCGCCATGCAGGAAAATAACGCCTTGCTGTGTGAGGATGTAAACATGCGATGACTCCAGTGCAGGTGGTTAATCATTTTTATGGATGCCCCAACGGCGGCACCTGAAACAACGGATGATTTTCGCGCCGGGAAATGCCTTGCAATATATTCGCCAGGACGATAATCACTCGATGAGCGTTTGCGATGGGGCCATGCTGCAGCAGAAGCGCGTCGGGATAAAGGACGAAAAATATGCCTTACCTCTATAAAAAATTGTTTTAATGCAATGGTTATTTTTTTGCACCAGCGCAGCGCAAGATATTAATTCGCCGAAGAAAAGCCAATAAAGACATATTTCAGGCAGATAATAGCGGCTCAAAATATTCACCCGCACCAAAAAGGTGCGGATTATTTTTCGTCTGCCACTTTTTGGGGATAATTCGTGGCCAATAAAAATAAAAATATTTTTTCAGGGCATAATTTTACCGTTTGTGTCCACCACTGTTACACCTGGCATGAGCCTTGCTGCAAACTGACTGAATAGCCTGAAGCTCTCTTCAAGGCTGCATTGACAATAAAAAAGCGGGGTTAGCGCCATGACACATTTCACGCTCAAGCAGCTCAAGTACTTTGTCACCGTCGTGGAGGCGCAGAGCATCGCTGAAGCCTCAAGGCAGCTGCATATCGCCCAGCCTTCCGTTTCCATTGCCATCAAAAACCTGGAAGACACTTTTGAGCAGCAGTTTTTTATTCGCCACCACGCGCAGGGCGTTTCGCTCACGCCCGGCGGGCTGCGGTTTTATGAAAAAGCTCGCGAGCTGCTGCGGCTTTCATACCAGTTTGAGCAAAATGCCAAAGCGGATAACGACCTGGTTTCCGGCACCATCGCCATCGGCTGCTTCGAGTCCGCGGCCCCGCTTTATCTGCCGAGGCTCATCGCCGGGTTTCGCAAGCTTTATCCTGACATAACCATCCGACTGTACGACGGGGAGCAAAATGAACTGACCCACGGACTGCACCGCGGGCGCTTCGACCTCGCCTTTATGTACAACCTGGAGTTAGAGAGCACGCTGCATACCGAAAAACTGAACGCCCCGCAGAAGCCTTACGCTCTGCTGCCTGCGGCTCATCCGCTGGCGAAAAAAACCACCGTCACGCTCAAAGAACTCAGCCGCGAACCGATGATCCTGCTGGACGTTATTCCCAGCAAAAGCTACTTCATGAACATTTTCACCGACAAAGGCCTGCACCCGGAGGTGGCCTACAGTTCGCCATCGATTGAAATGGTGCGCTGCATGGTCGGCCAGGGCATGGGATTTTCGGTGCTGGTCACCCGCCCCTGCACCGACATAACCTATGACGGCCAGCGCGTTAAGCAGGTGGAAATCATTGATGATATGGCGGCATCTACGCTGGTAATGGCTTATTTACGCAATAACGAGCCGACCCGGCCGACGCGCTTATTTATGGATTACTGCCGCACCTTTGAGCTGATGCCGAAAACCCTGGGCGAAAATTAAAAAGTGGAGTTTCACCGTCTTAAAATACAGGAAATTCATAGCCCATAGCTGGAGGCTACTTTATTTATACCTTATCCCTAGATTTATAATATTTTACGGAATGTCTGCCGCTTAATAACCTTGTGCCATCGCGAAGCTGCGCTGAACCTTATTTCCCGAGCATCAAGGAAACAGACATGACCGAAATAAAAACACAGACAGATACCCTTGTGATTGGTGCCGGCCAGGCCGGGATCGCCATGAGCGAGCACCTGACGCGCCTCGGTATTCCCCATCTGGTGCTGGAGAAAAACCGCATCGCCGAAGCCTGGCGCAGCGGCCGCTGGGATTCGCTGGTTGCCAACGGCCCGGCCTGGCACGATCGCTTTCCTGGCCTTGAATTTGACGCCGCCGACCCGGACAGTTTTATCCCCAAAGACGAGGTGGCGAACTACTTCCAAAACTACGCCCGGAAATTTGGAACGCCGGTAAAAACCGGCGTGGAAGTGAAAAGCGTGACACGCCATCACGGCAGGCCGGGTTTCACAGTGGAAACCAGCGACGGTATTGTCGAAGCAGAGCATATCGTGGCCGCCACCGGGCCTTTCCAGCGCCCGGTCATCCCGGCTATTGCCCCGGCAGATGACGGGCTAAACCAGATTCATTCCGCCACCTACAAAAACCCGGCTCAGCTACCGGCTGGCGCGGTGCTTGTGGTGGGGGCTGGCTCTTCCGGGGTACAAATCGCCGATGAGCTACAGCGTGCGGGCAAGCAGGTTTACCTTTCCGTGGGTGCCCACGACCGCCCTCCCCGCGCCTACCGCAACCGGGACTTCTGCTGGTGGCTGGGGGTGCTTGGGCTGTGGGATGCGGCGGCCAATCAGCCTGGCAAAGAACACGTCACCATTGCGGTGAGTGGCGCTCGCGGCGGCCACACCGTTGATTTCCGGGCACTCGCACACCAGGGCATTCACCTCGTCGGCCTGACCCAGCGCTTCGCCGAGGGGAAAGTCTTTTTTGAAGATAATCTGGCACACAACATCCGCCAGGGGGATGAAAGTTACCTGGCCCTGCTGGACGCCGCCGATGCGTGGATTACCCGCAACGGGATCGATCTGCCTGAAGAGCCGCAGGCCCGAGTCTTCCCGGCCGATCCGCTTTGCGTCACCCAGCCCACGCTGGAATTGAACCTGGCCGAAGCGGGCATCACCTCGATTATCTGGGCGACCGGATACGCCCCGGACTACGGCTGGCTCAACGTGGATGCTTTTGATGCTCAGGGCAAACCACGCCACCAGCGCGGCGTGTCCAGCGAGCCGGGCGTCTATTTTCTCGGCCTGCCGTGGCTTTCCCGCCGGGGCTCAACGTTTATCTGGGGCGTGTGGCATGACGCGAAATACGTCGCCGACCACATTGAAACCCAGCGCAAGTACAGCCGCTATCTCGACGCTTCCCAGCGCTAACCTTTTTGCCAACAAGGAATTAACCGATGCCCACGCATACCCGTATTCGCATGTTTAACACCAAAGAGACTTACCCTAATCAGTCGCTGAACAACGATCTCTGTCAGGCGGTACGCGCCGGGAATACCGTGTATGTGCGCGGCCAGGTCGGGACGGATTTTGAAGGGAATTTGATTGGGCTGGGCGACCCGCAGGCGCAGGCTGAGCAGGCCATGAAAAACGTTAAGCAACTGCTGGAGGAAGCCGGGAGCGATCTCTCCCACATAGTGAAAACCACGACTTACATTATCGACCCGCGCTACCGCGAACCGGTGTATCAGGAAGTCGGCAAATGGCTGAGAGGCGTCTTCCCGATCTCCACCGGGCTGGTGGTTTCCGCCCTCGGCCAGCCGCAGTGGCTAATGGAAATCGATGTTATCGCGGTGATCCCGGGCGATACTCAGGGGGAAAAATGACCTTTTCCATCGCCGCACGCTGCCGGGACACCGGCCAGCTTGGCATCGCCATTAGCTCGTCCAGCATCGCGGTCGGCGCTCGCTGCCCGTGGCTGGTGCCGGGCGTCGGCGCGGTGTCGAGCCAGAATATTACCCTGCCCGCGCTGGGCCCGATGGTGCTGTCGAAGCTGAGCGAAGGTGCCACGCCGCAGGAGGCGCTAAAGCTGGTCGCCAGTGAACATCTGCACGGCGACTACCGGCAGGTGACGGTCATCGACAGCCACGGCAAAACCGCCTGCCACAGTGGCATTAATTCACTGGGCATTTACCACGCCGTGGAGGGGGACAACTGCGTGGCGGCGGGCAATATGCTGGCCGATAAGTCAGTAATTAACGCCATGATCGAACGCTTCGAACAATGCCCCGGCCCATTGGCTGACAGGCTAATGACCGCCCTTGAAGCGGCGCTGGAAAAAGGGGGTGAAGCCGGGCCGGTACACTCGGCCGCATTAAAGGTAGTGGACACCGTCGCCTGGCCGGTAGTCGACCTGCGCGTTGACTGGGCGGACGATAACCCGATTGCCGCGCTGCATTCGCTCTGGCTGGCCTATAAACCACAAATGCAGGATTACCTGATCCGTGCACTCGATCCGCGAGAAGCCCCCAGCTATGGTGTGCCAGGCGATGAATAGCCAACTGATTCCTTTATTGCAGAAGTTACTGGCGCGAGACACCACCAGCCGCGAGTCGAACCTGGCGCTGATCGAGGATATTCGCGATTACCTTGCCGAATGGGGCATCAGTGCGGAGCTGTTTCACAGTGAGGACGGGCGTAAAGCCAATCTTTATGCGGTGTTTGGCCCGGCAGGCGGCGGCGGTGTGATGCTCTCCGGCCATACCGACGTGGTGCCGGTGGACGGGCAACAGTGGAGCGTCCCTCCTTTCGACATGACTTACCGGAATGGCCGCTATTATGGGCGCGGGGCAGCGGACATGAAGGGCTTTATCGCCTGCGTGCTGGCCTCCGTCCCGGCGTTTCTTTCACAGCCGCTGAAAATACCGCTGCACCTCGCCTTCTCCTACGACGAAGAGGTCGGTTGCCTTGGCGTGCGCAGCCTGGTGGAGCACCTCCGTGCCTCCAAAGAGAAACCCGCGCTGTGTATTGTTGGAGAGCCAACCGAAATGCGCCCGGTTTACGGGCACAAAGGGAAAATTGCCATCCGCTGCGAGGTGCACGGCCTGGCATGCCATTCTGCCTATGCGCCAGAAGGGGTGAACGCCATTGAATATGCCGCCCGGCTTATCGGCAAACTGGGAGACGTTCGCGAGGCGCTGACCCAAAAGACGGATGCCCGCTTTGATCCCCCGTTCAGTACGCTCCAGGTTGGCACCATTCACGGCGGCAGCGCGCTGAACATTGTGCCGCAGGAATGCCAGTTTGATTTTGAGATCCGCTACCTGCCGGGCGTCGAAGTCACGGCGGCGATCGCCGACATTCAGGGCTATGCGCAGCAAAAACTGGTGCCCGCCATGCAAAACATCTCCCCGGCAAGCGCCATCCGGTTTACTCCCTTGAGCCACTACCCCGGCCTGCTGACGGATGCCCAGTCAGAATTTGCCCGATGGCTGGCGCAGTGGTGCGACAGCGCTGATTTCAGCACCGTGGCATTTGGCACCGAAGGCGGACTTTTTGACGAAGCCGGGATTGCCACGCTGATTTGTGGCCCCGGTAGCATGGACCAGGGGCACAAGCCCGATGAGTTTGTTGCCGAAGAGCAGCTGCAAAAGTGCATGGCGATGCTGGAAAACCTGCGCCAGTGGATGCGCGCTTGATCGCTGCGTAGCGTCTGCAGGGAAAAACAGATAATTTATGCCAATCAACAGCAAACCAACAGAACATCCCACTTAAATACATCACCATTTAAATCATTAACTCCAGGAAAGGAAAGGACGGCGGCAAATAACCAGTATAATTCTGGGTTTATTCCTTCTCGTTGAGCCATTATTTACTCTTAAGGAGGATGATCGTGGAGGATTAATAGTAATAACCCTCTGCTTTCAGAGCATTTCATTCACAATAAATTAATCTAATTTTTACATAAAGGTTTTGCTGTTTCGCTTATTAAATTCGGGTTGGATGAGGGGCATTTTCTTGTTGGAAACGACCAATTCAGCCCTGGAGTTGGTTGGGATGTCCGGGTTCAAAACACGCTTATTTTTACTTAATAAAAACAGCCAACGCCTGCTGTTATTGTGCAGTGGCTTACTGCTTAGTATGCTGGCCGCACTGATTGTCATCGGCATTTTTAAACCCACGGTAAAGCCGCTGAATGACCGAAGTGATACTGCTGCCCTGCTGGTTTATAGCTGGGAAGATCAGGCCAGCTCGCACCTGACATCCGCGAAAATTTATCATTCGACCGATGCAGGGACCCGCAAGGATATTTTATTGATGGTCTGGAACGTGAAGCCCTGTCTTTTGGCAGGGAAAATGTCCGTCTCAGCGATGCCAAATCAGGCCATGAAATGGGTGCAACGCGAACTTCGGGAATCTCTGCGTACCGCTTTGATCCCCTCTCCCGCTTCCCACTGCATATGCCCGGGAGCCGAAGAACGCCCCGATCTTTATAAGCAAAGCATCGTGGCAGAAACCGGATCGCATGGGCAGACCCACGAGCAAGATATAGAAGACAATCATCAACATGAAGGGCAAATACAACCTTCAGCGGCTAACGTCAGGACTATTTTCTCAGCAGAGAAAGTCGATGCGCGGCATGCAGTCTGAAGTCTAGTAAATGGCCCTATTTTGTGTTTTCAGCCAAGGGTTGTTAGCCTTTACGTAAAATAACGCCCGACAGCGGAATGCTGCGCGCATTCCTGAATCAAAAATGGACGAGAAATGAAAACGTATTTCCCTTCCTGGCTGCAGCAAACCGCTATCCTGCTTTTGTGGGGGCTGGTCTATTATCTGTCCGGACTTATCTCGCTAAAATTTGACGACCCGAACTCCGCAATAGCGATTGTCTGGTTCCCATCGGGCGTTGCCGTAGCGGCTTTATTGTCTGCCCGCTGGCGTGACTACCCTGCTCTTATCCTTATCTTCGCGGTAGCAAGCATCCTGCAGGACGAAGCCTGGCACAGCCTGCCTCTTTTTTTAACCACGCTGGGTTATTCGCTGCTGGCGATGCCTGCCAACGTGCTTATTGCCTGGCTGGTACGCCGTTTCTCTCGGCCCAATGACGACCTGCACGTCATCCTGCTGTGGATCTGCGCCACCTTTATTGTCAGCCTGTTCGATGCGCTAATCGTCGGCGGAGGCTACGCGTATTTCACCGACCAGCCGATAACAAAGACCATCTGGAATGGATTCGTTGCCGACGTGACCGGGATTTTCTTCGCAACAACCGTCGTCATGGGCTTCGTGAATAAGCGTGGCCTCCAGGCCGCTCTTACCTGGTCTTCCCGTCTGACAGGTCTGGCGCTGTTACTGCTGATTTGTGCCGCAACGGTGTTTATTTTCGACTACAGCGGGACCTGGCTCAGAACCGAAGCCGCCGCGCTCTATTTTGCCCTTTCTTGCTTACCGATTGTGCTGACGCTAATGCTTTCCCTGGTCTGGGGGAATCGTGGAGGCTCGATTGGCCTGCTGACACTGGGGGCGATTGTTATCCACTTTACCGACCAGCATCAGGGGCCCTTCTTTCTCCACGGCCTTAGCTTCACCGAATCCCTGCTGCTGGCGCTGAGCTATCTCTCTGCGACCGCCTTACTGGTCGTCTTTGTGCGAGTGTTAAGCCGCTCTACGACGCGTTTCAATCCGGACACTGGCCGACTGGCGGGTAATGGCATACTTTATCGACTGGAGCCTGAAACCGGTATTTTCAACTGGGAAAACGATCTCTCTTCACTCCTGGGTTCAACTTCGCCCCAGGCGTTCGACACCATCGAGCGAGTCCTGGCGCAGGTACATCCCTCAGATCGGGAAAAACTTCGGCAGCATTGGCTCTCCCCTGTTCCGAACAAAAGCAAACCCCTGATATTTCGTATCAAGGTGAATAAGGATGAATGGCTCACGCTGGTTGACAGCGGCGGCGTTGCTATGTCCAACGGCGGGACAAGCATTATTGTCGGAAACTGGCAGGTCAGCCATTACGATCTGGCTATCTAAACACGGACGTGAGCACTTTTTAAGGAGAGACAAACTTGTGATTCAGATTGCGTTGTTACTGTTCGGCGTCGACTTTATGCGCTCAAGGGTTAAATATCTGATCCTGCTGGGGAGTCTTTGGAGCCTGCTCGGACTGGCTATTTTCCTGGACGGTCTGGACGGCGTGACGTATTTCCCGTTGCGCTTTTTTGGCCTGCTTTTGCTGCTGGAAAGTCTGGTAACGCTGAGCATCGCTTCCGGCGGAGTCGGAGCGCAAAAAGCCGTGCTTTACTTTAAGGGGGGGATTTTTTGTTTCGTCTCGCTGCTTATCTTATCCAACCAGCCCTACAGCAATTTGCTGCTGGCCATCGTGTTTGGTTTTGCTTATTTCGTCATTGGCCTGTTCGTTATTTTCTCGGCGTGGATTGTACGTTTCCCCCACTGGAAGGGCACCCTGATCACCGGTTTAGCGCAAATTATGTTCGCCTTTTTTATGTTCAGCCCCTGGCCTACGCATTATAAAGCTACGGTATCGTTCTTCCTGGGAACACTGATGATTTTCAGCGGGATCCATACCGTACGTCTTGCACTTCGCGTTGCAAGACTGCGAGAAGGTATCTCGGTCTTCGACCTTTTAGTGCCTGCAGGAATAGGTGTTGAAGTGAAAAAAGGCACGAATATCAAGCCTAACCTCGCCGAACCCGCGAACGTTGATTTTCGTGAACCGCTAACCGTACATATCTGGACCCCGGAAGGTACAGCCAGCGCGTCAACAATTCCACGGCCGGTCATCAACCGCTATATCGCCGCAGTAGACTCCGAAGGTGTTATATCAACGGGCCACGCCGCGCTTGAAGTCCCACCTGATCTTTACATCAGCCTTTATCCTGCAGAAGACATTGATAGGTCGCCAGCCGAGTTTTTGAATACGCTTAAGGCCACACGCGATAATGATGTGCCGGGAACGTATCAGCCTGACTATGCCACTGAATCCGCAGAGTGGTGCCAGTCAGATCGCAAGATCTATTTCCATCATTACAATGGCAAAGCCTTACAGCGTTTCTGGAGTGCCTACAGGCTGACAAAAACTTACAATCTCACCTACCGTAATTGCTCGAGCAGCGTTGCTTACGCTCTTGAAGCGTCGCTGGATGGCGTGCTTTCAAAACATACGCGAAGCTGGTTGTCCATACTCAGAACGCTCGCGATGCCCGAGCTCTGGATAGCCGCCCAGGTGCGTAAACGTGCCACTTCTATGGCCTGGACTCCGGGGCTGGTGATGGATTACGCCAGAGCACTACGCAGCATTGTTCACCCTGTCCCCGAGCCATGGTATCAGCGCGTCACCTTCAAGTGGCGCGACAACAGTAAGGCCGGGGAATAGCCGTTATTAACGGCGGTCAGTGGGTAACAGACTTTGAGAAAAGTTGAATAATCATGATGCCCACGGCAATAAACAACATGCCTGCGATAGCCGGAAGATCGAGTTTTTGTTTATAAAACAGAAATGACATCACCGAAACCAGGAAGATTCCCATCCCCGCCCAGATCGCATAGGCGATACCAATATTCATGGTCTTCACCACTTGGGAGAGGCCATAGAATGAAATTGCGTAGCCCACCACCACCACCACGCTGGGAACCAGACGGCTGAACCCGTCAGAGGCTTTCATCATGGTGGTCGCCAGCGTTTCTGCACATATAGAGATGGCAAGGATAACGTAAGTATTAAGCATATTTTTTCCCGTTGTACAAAATCCTCGGGAGAGTATAGAACTTAATGCGCGGCGGTATTTCAACAACAGGGAAATCTCAGCCGATGCCAGGCGTTACTGTCACACATAAGGTTACCTGTATTGCGGGAGCGAGAGATTGGTCACTGAAATGAAATGCGATAAGTGCTTGAATAATTGGCGGAGAGAGGGGGATTTGAACCCCCGGTAGAGTTACCCCTACTCCGGTTTTCGAGACCGGTCCGTTCAGCCGCTCCGGCATCTCTCCGTTCTGGTGGTTGCCATCATGCCAGGTTATGCGGCATTTTAACAGTCTGGGTTCTTTCGTTTCAGTTCAAACGATGACTTTGCGAGCAAGTAACATGATTAAGTGGCCCTGGAAAGCAACCGATTCAAGCGCCGCCCCCGCGTTACCGTGGGAGCAAGCGTTAGCCATTCCCGTGCTGGCATCACTCAGTGAAACCGAGCAGCAGAAATTAATTGGCCTTGCGGACCGTTTTTTACAGCAAAAACGGCTGGTTCCGCTGCAGGGTTTTGAGCTGGATGATCTGAAGTGCACACGTATTGCACTTCTGTTCTGCCTGCCGGTGCTGGAACTGGGCATTGAATGGCTGGACGGTTTCCACGAAATCTTGCTCTACCCTGCGCCGTTTATTGTGGATGACGAATGGCAGGACGACTTCGGCCTGGTGCATAGCCAGCGGGTGGTGCAGTCCGGGCAAAGCTGGCAGCAGGGCCCTATCGTGCTTAACTGGCTGGACGTACAGGACTCCTTCGATGCCTCCGGCTTTAACCTGATTATTCACGAAGTTGCCCATAAGCTGGACAGCCGCAACGGCGACCGCGCCAGCGGCGTGCCGTTAATTGCTTTGCGGGATGTGGCCGGCTGGGAACACGACCTCCACGCCGCGATGGACAGCATTCAGGATGAAATCGACATGGTGGGCGAAAATGCCGCCAGCATCGACGCCTATGCCGCCACCGATCCAGCTGAATGTTTTGCCGTGCTTTCCGAATATTTCTTCAGCGCGCCGCAGCTGTTCACGCCGCGTTTCGCCTCGCTTTACCAGCGTTTTTGCCAGTTCTATGGGCAGGATCCGCTCCAGCGCCTGGTTGAGCGTGAAAACTCCCCCGGCACTGCCGGAAATACGGTGCATTAAATCAGCAACGAGGCGTAAATTTAACCATATGAATTAATGCGTTACTTTTACTGTTGACAGGTTTTATGACCGACGCTAATATTCGCCCCGTTCACACGATTCCTCTGTAGTTCAGTCGGTAGAACGGCGGACTGTTAATCCGTATGTCACTGGTTCGAGTCCAGTCAGAGGAGCCATATTTAAGGGAGCAGACGTTCACTGACGTCTGCTTTCTGCATTTCTATCAGTTGGTTATCCCCTTCTTCAGGTTCACCCTCGTTCACTAAAAACCACCCGAAGCCATACCTATTAGCTGGTAAATATGTTGGTAATGGTAGTTCGATTCCGTTTTTACCAACAAGCGGGGTATGCCGTTATGCCACTTCCTGATACTAAAGTAAAAAACGCCAAACCCCTTGATAAGGAATACAAGCTGACCGATGGCTTTGGTATGTTCCTTCGCGTTAGCCCTAAAGGTTCCAAATACTGGCAAATGCTTACCGCTTCGACGGGAAGCAAAAAATCTTCTCTATAGGTGTCTACCCTGCTGTTTCACTTGCTGATGCAAGGCAGCGCCGTGATGAAGCTAAAAGACTCTTTGCTCAGGGCATTGACCTAATGCAAAGAAACAGGCAGAGGTTAAAGAGCTAAAGGCCAGGCGTGATAAAACACGCTCTTTCAGTGTAGTGACCCTGACCCCAAATATGCTCCCCTGTATGTTTACCTGGCAGGAGGTAAATCCATGATATGAAGTTCTTCTATATGACGCTTGTTCAGGTTTATCTCACACTGATCTTTATATGATTGATAATCACGCGCCGCCTCCCCGATTGAACTTGCCACACCGAGACAAAGATTTTTCTTGTAAGTCATCCAGGCTTTCTGAGAATCTAAAAAATATTTATTATATACGGAGCCAACAGTTTCATCAGAACTATCAGATTTCTCTGTGGGATAATCATAGTTGGATATAATTTTTTTACTGATCTCAGATATCAAAATATCTAACTGATTATCACTCTCTACCCGTTTTTGATAGAGACAATTATATGCATCAGCAATTTCCTTATGCTCTTTAAAACAGGCGTCTCTTTCATTTCCGGTTGACAACGCCGCATAGGAAGGCAAGGAAAACATCATCACCACTATTAATGAAAATATTTTTTCTTTCATTTCAAATACCTTAACCTTTTCCTGTTGCTTTCATATGACATATAAATAGATGATGCTCGGATAAGTTCAATTAGGGCGGACTTTCCTTTTATTGCCGCTCTGAATAATGCTTCAGCATTCTCCACCCCTTGGAAAAATATATCAACCAAAACATCTCTTATCCGTTGTTCAAAACTTTGCCATGCTGGAGCATCAGGTATTCGCCTTGATACCCGGCTATAGACGCTCCTTGTATATTCGAGCTTTTCTCTGTACGCAATTTCAAAGAGCCTGATTTGCTGCTGATGGGTGATTTCTCCCACTAATGGCCCGTACACCTTCACAAACTCACCTGCTAGCCTCCCCTTAAGCCCGGCAGCTCTGGAACAAAGCCTTGCCTTATACTCTTCCAATCCTGCTCCACGCAATGTTGCAAAGACTTCGCCAGTGGAACGATTTCCCATATCATAGCCGCGCCCCAGAGTAACACCGGACGAAACATCAGTCGGCCAGTGAAGTATCCTCGAAAAGTAAGGCGTTCGGTGCTGTCTGAACGGTGCCACAGCGGTAACATAATCAGCGCCCTCCGCATCAAAAGTGATCTGCCCTTCCATTACCCTTAATGGTCCATGCTGGTGTCTTGGTCGCCAGCCCGGAGCAGCATTCTCAAGCGCCACCATAAATGCACTGTCCACTGGATGAACTAATCCAGATGGATGCATGTTCAGCAAACGCTGATACCAACGAATAGCCTCTATGGTTTGCTGACCACACTGCCCATTTATACGTAGATGTCTCCCTGTAGCTTGCTGATAACCAGCATCCAGCATCATTTTCTGGATATTTTTTACATCTTCAGAAGCATTGGTACCGCAGGTCCCGACAGATGAAAATAATCGAGAGGGGTGAAGCAACATAGGCTCGTGATATTTTGACATGACAATCCCCCTAATCATCATAAATCTAACAACTAATTGTAATTACTATCCCTTTACAAGTCCCAAAAGATACATCGAATTAGATTATTGCCCAGGCTAAATTCTTGGGGGTGAGAAATAATCATATAAGGATTAAGCCTAAGCAATCGCTATATACGATTTATGATCCACATCAGCAACTCCCGTTAATTCAATTTTTTCAACTTCATCACCTTCTAACCTTAACCTTTCTGCCGCCTGAAATTTCGATCTGTTTTCCGTTGTAGGCAGCCCGAATTGTTCCGTTCTCTCTGATAAGGCTGCTACGATATATGGTATTAACAGGATACTGGCGACAATATTCCTGCTGGTCAGAGATGAGCATTCGCGTTTCATCATTCATTCCGGCCAGCAGTTCCGCCGTAAACGAGGATTGATCCATTGTTGCCAGCAGTTCCGGGGTCAGTTCATGTTACCGGAAGCTGTATCTCCAGCAACGGGTGATGTTTATGTTCTTGGCCAGGGTTTAAATAAACGGAGTAACTATCACGACACAGCCTCTGAACAGTACCAGGATGCCGACGATTTTCATCAGCATGCATCCCTTGAATTAATCCCCCTGCTTTCCCGTTGCCAGCCGACCCAATACGCCGTATGTTGAACTCCCTTCTCTACTCCTGATGTCGTTGCTTTACGCGTTGAGGAAAAATGGAATCACTGTTTGTCTACGGCACGCTTCGTCCCGGCCACGTTAACGCCCACATCATGGAAAACATTGGCGGCGAGTGGCTGCCGGGCTATGTGCGCGGTACTTTCTACGAACGCGGCTGGGGGGCTGCCGCCGACTTCCCCGGCATCGTGCTGGATAAAAATGGCCCGGAGGTTCACGGCTATCTGTTTCTCTCTCAAAATCTGAATGAACACTGGCCGATGCTGGACGAATTTGAAGACGGGTACGACCGGGTCAAAGTCGAGGTCAGCACGCGTGATGGCCGCACCGTTACCGCGTGGATTTATGAGCTGCAGCCGCTGCGTTAACCGGAGACCGAACACGGGTTCGGCCACCTTCTTCAGGTCGGTTAATTTACCCCGAGCCGCAGCGCTAAATAGTCCGGATAAGGGTTGAAGTAGTTCTGCGTCAGCAGATAGCGATCCGGGTACTCCGCCAGATAATGTTTCAGCAGCGTCAGGGGAGCCAGGATCGGCAACAACCCGTCGCGATAATGCAGGATCACATCCCGCAGCTCACCGCGCTGGCGAGTATTCAGCCTGGGACGAAAATACCCCTGAATATGCATCAACACATTGGTGTGATTCTTCCGCGAGGCGGGCGTTTTAAGGATTGCCATCAGCTTCTCACGGTAGGCCACAAAGAAGCTGTCGAGCTCGTCCCACTCATGCAGCGAGGCGACGAAAGGGCCAATCTCGCGGTAGCCCGCCTGATGGTGCGCCAGCAGTTGAAGTTTGTACCGACTATGGAAATCGAGTAACGCGCGGCGGCTCAGGCCGTTAGCCCGCAGCGTGTTCAGTTCATGCAGCGCGAAAACGCGCTCCACAAAGTTCTCCCTCAGCATCGGATCGTGCAGGCGGCCGTCTTCTTCCACCGGCAGCCAGGGGAATGTCTCCAGCAACGCCTGGGTGAACGTCCCCACGCCCTCCTTGCGGCCAGGGTTGCCCTTCACGTCGTACAGCCTGACACGTTCCATCCCGCAGCTCGGCGATTTAGCACAAACGATAAATCCAGCCAGCCCATCCAGACCCGAGACGTAGTTTGTGGCGAAATCGGCCATTTTCTCCGTGACGTCGTCATGCGGCGCCTGGCTAAAACGCATTCTGATCTCCCCTTCGCCCAGTTTCACCAGGCGCAGAGCGGGCCGGGGAACAGGCAGACCAATCGCCATTTCCGGGCAGACAGGTTTGAAGGTCACACTTTGTGCCAGCCCCTCCATCACAAAGGCCATACGTTTGTGCCCGCCGTCAAACCGCACGGCCGAACCGGTTAAACAGCCGCTGATCCCAATCACAGGTTTGGTGCTCATAGCTTTATCCTCTCTGACTACGCTTTGCGGGTGAAGAACAGCGTGACTGTGCCTACGGTAACCCCGAATTTTTTCATCTCGGTTTTATTGAAGATATGTTTGTCGTCCTGGAGGTACATCCAGTCGTCAAAGTGCAGCAGCCAGGTGCTGCCGTTGGCTTTAACATTCATGCTGTAGCGCCAGTTAAAAGCGTTGCCTGCGGCCTGGCCCGTCGCCACGCCGTCGATATCCCCGGCCGTACCCTCGAAGCGTTCCGCGCTGACGCGGCGGATGCGCCACACCCGCTGCTGCTGTTCCCCATCGTCATAGAGGAAATGTTCATTCAGCGTCAGGGTGTCCCCCACCACATTGCCGTCGACCTCAACGTGAAAGCGGCGCAGCTGTTTCCCGCTGCGATCCTGCACCATGCCCCACGCCTCAGTTTTGCCCTGGAAATAATGGAAGATGTCTAGCGTAAGCTGCTGGTGACGATAATCAGTAATCTCGGTGCTACAGCCAGCCAACAGCATCAGCATCCCCAGAGTGAGTAACAGTATGCGTTTCATTTTTCACCTCCGGTCAGCTGCTGGCGCAGCTCAGGGTATTGCGT
This sequence comes from Cedecea sp. Ae19-4, assembly GCF_059801165.1. Taxonomy (NCBI): domain Bacteria; kingdom Pseudomonadati; phylum Pseudomonadota; class Gammaproteobacteria; order Enterobacterales; family Enterobacteriaceae; genus Cedecea; species Cedecea sp. Ae19-4. The sequence continues at coordinate 2,092,557 of NZ_JBCHWG010000001.1, forward strand.
TCGGGGTCCCAGCCAGATGGCCAGAAAGCGCGTACTGAAATCAGCAGTCTGGCGCGGCCCTAGTGGCGTAAAGCTTTTTTGCGCCGCAGAGGCGCGATACCAGAACTGGCCCTGCCCGTCAGTCAGGACAAAAGCCAGCTGCGCATCTGTGGTGACATCCGGCCAAAATGTTTGCAGCATCCGCAGCCAGGCCTCACTTCGCGGTTCGCTCGCCAGGATACCCTGCGCCTGCCACTGCTCGCGGGTGGCATCCACCAGCGCCTGGCGGTCGATATCGCGCTTATAGGTAATGATCAACGCCTGATCTTGCTTCAGCCCCTGATAGCGCCCATCCGGCGTGCGCAGCTGAGAGGTATAGACGGTAAACGGCCCCCAGGTCAGGGTCGCGTCTCCCACTTTACGCCAGCTAAGCCAGTCGGCAGCGTGGGCCGCTGACGAAAGCGCGCTCAGACACAGCAGCAGACAAACTTGCAGATAGCGTTTCATACCCGCTCTGCGGTCAGCTGCACCACGCTGATGGTGCGGGCGTTGAATCCGGCCTCACAGTAGCCGAAGTAATAAAGCCACATCCGGCGGAAGCGGGCGTCAAACCCCAGCGCCTCAATCTCCTGCCAGGCATGAATAAAACGCTGCCGCCAGTGCGCCAGCGTGCGGGCATAATCGGGGCCCATATCAAACAAGTTACGCACCACAAAGTCGGTGTGGCGGGTCATCAGGTCGCTCATCACCGTCACGCTGGGTAAGAAACCGCCGGGAAATATGTAGCGCTGGATAAAGTCGACGCTTTTGCTGTAGTCCCGGTAGCGCTGGTCCTGAATGGTGATGGCCTGAATCGCCATTTTTCCTCCCGGGCGCAGGCGTGCCTGGCAGGTGCGAAAGAACGCGGGCAGATAGCGCTGCCCTACTGCCTCGATCATCTCTATCGAAACCAGCTTGTCATATTGCCCGGTCAAATCCCGATAATCGCAAAGCAGCACTTCGACTCTGTCCTGCAGTCCCGCACGAGCGATGCGTGCCTTCGCCCAGTCGTATTGCTCCTGGGACAGAGTGGTGGTGGTAACCCGGCAGCCATAGTGAGACGCAGCGTACTCCGCCATCGCCCCCCAGCCGGTGCCAATCTCCAGCAGATGATCGCTTGCCTTTAACGTCAGCTGTTCACACAGGCGCGCCATTTTTGCACGCTGGGCTTGAACCAGATCCTGCTCCTCAGAGGCAAACAGCGCGCTGGAGTAGAGCAGTTCTTGATCGAGAAATAGCGAGTAAAAGGTATTGCCCAAATCATAATGTGCGGCGATGTTTTCCCGCGCCTGCTCCCGGTGATTACGCCGCGTCCAGTGGCGAAAACGCTCCACCGGTTTACCCAGCAGGCGGAAACCGTTTTCCAGCCGCCCTAAAACACGCCCGTTTAGCGCCAGAATTTGCAGTAACGGGGTTAACTCTTCGCTCTCCCAGTCACCGTCCATCCAGGCTTCGGCGGCCGCCAGGCTCCCGCCGGTGAGCACTCGCCAGTAAACTCTCGGGGAGATAACCTGCACCCCGGCGCTAAGTGAGGCGGCTGCATCACCAAAATGGAAGGTCTGCGATCCTTCACGCACGGTGACAGACCCTTGCTCTATACCGCTCAACAAGCGAAACAACAGCCAGCGTGCGATACGGACGCTGCGCGGCACATCAGGTTCAAGCGCAAAGGCGGGACTGGTCATGAACGTTCACTCCTGCTGGCCGGATGATTGTAAACAGGCACACGTTTGAGCCACAGCCGCAACGCCTGCCAGTAAATGGCGACCGCAGTTTTTAACGTCATCGCCGGGAAACGCAGCAGCATGGACGTCAGATTTTTGCGCGTCAGGGCCTGACGGCGCAGCAACAGCGTGGCATCAAACACTTTCGAGGCCTGATGATTTTCAATATGCATGTGCAGCGTTTTGCCGGGGGGGTTAAAACGCCAGTGGTACACCATGTCCATCGGGTTAAACGGCGAAACGTGGAAGGCTTTTTCAATCGGACGTGACGTCTGTCCATCCACGGCATAGTAATGGCGCTCGTTCCAGGGAGTATTACGTACCTCGGCAAGCACCCAGCGCAGGGTGTTATCGCCGTCATAGCAGTAGTAAAAATTGACCGGGTTAAAGTGGAAACCGTAGTAACGCAGCTGGGTCAGCAGCATAACTCGCCCTGCAGGCTGCTCCCCCGTCAGGTCTTTCACCCGCGCAAGGACTTTCTCTTTGAGCGGTGCGCCCAGCGGGTAATCCACATCGTGAAAAGCGGCTGCGGCGAAGCGGTTACGGCGGATGCCAATCCCCGGCAGCGCATCAAGCTCGTCTAAATCAAGCCAGGCCATGAACACACGATAGGTAAAGTGGTGCGTTTTAGGCTGAAGGCGGCGGTGGCGCAAGATCCCCTCATAAAGGCAACTGTTCATCTTATTGCCCTCCTCTGGCCGCAATGCCTTGCACCACATCCAGCGCACTGTGCACGCCATCTTCATGAAAACCGTTGTACCAGTAGGCACCACAGAACCAGCTTCGCTGGTGGCCGTTAATCTCGCCGCGACGCGCCTGCGCACGCCAGCTTTGAGGGTTAAAGAGCGGGTGCTCATAAACAAACCGCTGCCAGACGAAGCGGGAATCGATGGGCGTTTCCGGGTTAAGCGTCACGCAAAACAGCGGCGCTTCTTTCGGCAACCCCTGCAGAATGTTCATGTTGTAAGTGACGCAGGCGCTGGCCCGCTCATGCGAACTCAAGCGATAGTTCCAGCTTGCCCAGGCGCGTTCGCGCACCGGCAGCCAGCGGCGATCGCTGTGTAACACCACCTCGTTACGCTGCCAGCCAATATCGCCCAACACTTCGTGCTCGGCCTGAGTGGGGTGCTCAATCATCGCCAGCGCCTGAGCCGAGTGGCAGGCAAAAATCACCTGATCGAACGCCTGGCTTGCGTGTTCCAGTTGGATGTTAACGCCGTCATGATGACGGACAACGCACTGTACCGGCGAGTTGAGATGCACGGTCAGCCTTTCACCCAGCTGTGCCAGCATCGCCCGGATGTATTCCCGAGAACCACCGGGTACCACGTACCACTGGGGACGCTGAGTAATATCCAGCAGGCCATGGTGCTCAAAGAAGCGCAGAAACAGCGCCAGAGGAAAACGGCGCATCTCTTCCAGCGACGAGGACCAGATAGCGGCCCCCATGGGCAAAATGTAGTGACGTGCAAAAAAGGCGCTGAACTGCCGCTGAGCGAGGAAGTCCTGCAACGTCGCCAGGGGATCAATCTCTCCCGCCAGCGCGGCTTTTGCCTGCCGGTTAAAACGGACAATCTCTTTTAACAGTCCCCAAAATGACGGGTTAAAAAGGTTACGACGCTGGGCGAACAGCGAGCTAAATGTGTGGCCGTTATATTCCAGCCCGTTTTGCGGGTTATGCACCGAAAAACTCATCTGCGTTTTTTGCCCACGGATGCCAAGCTCGCTCAACAGGCCCATAAACCGCGGATAAGTCCTGTCGTTATAGACAATAAATCCGGTGTCTATGGCATAGGTTCCCTGCGGCGTAGCAACATCCACGGTGGCAGTGTGGCCTCCCACGCTGGAACCCGCCTCGAAGAGGGTGACCTGATGATGTCCGGCGAGCCGCCAGGCGCAGGTCAGCCCGGCGATACCGCCGCCGATAATAGCGATGTTCATGCGCGAACCATCCTGCGCAAAAAGAGGCGCTGTAGACCTACGGGTAACCCCGCCAGCAGGCGCATCACCAGGCCGAATCCCGTCGGGAAAGCAATGTCATCGCGGCCTTTAGCCAGGCCACGGCGAATCGCCTTCACCGCAGCATCAACGCTTACCCGGCCAGGCATGGAAAAATCGTTTTTTTGAGTTAACGGTGTGTCCACAAATCCCGGTGAAACCACCGTGACGGCAATCCCTTTCGGCTCCCAGTCCAGGCGCAGGCTATTGGCAAACCAGGTCAGCGCGGCTTTCGAAGCGCCATAGGCTTCTGCCCGTGGAAATGGCAACCAGTGGGCCATCGAGCTGACCAGCACCACGCGGTTGCCGGCAACAAGCCGAGGTTGAAGCGCGGCCAGGCAGTTGACCGGCCCAAGAAAATTGGTCGCCATCACCCGCTCAACCAGCGCGGCATCCACCTGGCCGCGATCCAGATACTCACAGGTTCCCGCGCAAAGGATAACCAGATCCGCCCGGCAGTCGGCCAGCGCCTCGCGGCTGGCATCCCGGTCGGTCATATCGAACTGGCGTACCGCGATGTTTGAACTGTGCTGCTGCAAGGTTGCCAGCCGCGCCGCATCTCTGCCGCAGGCAATGACGCGATGGCCCTCATCGGCCCAGGATTTTGCCAGCCCGGCGCCGATGCCGGAGCTTGCGCCCGTAATAAGGACAGTCATCATGGGCGCACCCTTCTTTTCACGCTGCGAACCGCCCAACCCAGCAGGGGCAGATGTTCGTACAGCATTTCTCCGGCATCGTAGTAGTCGCGCTGACGAATAATCAGGTCGTTCTTGAGATCAACCACCGAACAGCCAGGCAAGGACAGCCCTTTTCCACCGGCGACCTTCGGGTGAGACCAGTGCATTGTCCAACCGACGGCAAAACGCGCCTCATCACATAGCGGGGGATCAATAGCAAAGCGGCAGTACGCCACGCTGGCCAGCAGGTGGGCGAAGTAGCGCTGGATCTCAGGCAACCCGCGATGCTCGCCAAACGGATCGATGAGTATGGCCTCGGAGGCGTAAAGCCCGGCCAGCGCCGAGGGCGACTGCTTGTCCAGCCCGGCGTAATAATCAACAAAGCGATGAATGGCGGTTGGCGTTGTGCCCATGAGTTTCACCCTCGCGGTGAAGCACCTGACGTTATCGTATAATTAAAACTTGCACAAATACTTAGATTTGTCCAAGTTTTGATTGTGATATTTTCAAAAAGATAATAATTTCAACTAATTACAAACAGTCAAACGATGCGGTAGATTTTCATTTTTTGATAGCACAGCTCGGCCCACCGCGTTTTCAACGGGCCGCTGGAGGAGGATATTGTGGAGGGGAAAACGGGCCTAGAGGGGAATGACCTCGAGCGTAGCGCCCTGCTGCTGCCAGAGTTCAAGCTGCTTTTTACGTGTCGCCGTCAGCTTACCGGAGGTGACCAGCAGCCATTTTCGATCGGGAAAGATTTCCGGGGCCAGGACGGCAGGCGGAACGGGAAGCACGTCGATGCGGTGTCCCTGGCCGGTTCGCCTGAGCGCCTCCAGCCAGATTTCGCAGGGGTCACTCAGATGCCAGCCGGCAATCAGGCAGTTGTCACCGGGCGCTCTTTTATCCCCTTCAAGGCAAAACGAGGTGTAGGCGATAATGATACCGTCGAGAATTTCGCGCAGGGTCATGATGGCCGGTACGTTAGCCGAGACTTTACTGCGCAGCGGGCGCAACACTTCCGTCACCAGTTCCGCGCGCGGATATTCCCGGCCTGCATCGTAGAGAAGCTGGCGAAGAGATTCGATTTTCCCCTCATTCAGCCGCTGCAACATACTCTCCTGCAGGCCAAGCCAGTTGTTCGCCCGGCGCGTTTCAGGCCGGGCCAGCAGCGGCTTAACCTGGCTGACCGGCACCCCTTTTTTCACCCAGTCGAGAATGTTAAGCGCCTGCTGGATATCTTCGTCGCTGTACTGCCGATGACCGCCATCGGTTCGCATCGGCTTGAGCAGGCCGTAACGACGCTGCCAGGCACGGAGCGTGGTGGCGTTTATCCCGCAGAGCCGGGCAAATTCGCCGATGGAGTAAGACATGAAGAGCACCTGATAACCATCAATACTCACAATATACTACGAATTATACCGGGCTGAATGAAGCGCGAAGCGTTTGCACTTTATTTTCAATGCCCAACGGAAAAACATTTGCCCCGTTACCGGCTTTGTCCCCGCCAGGAGAAACCCTGCCTGGCAAATGTCTGGCGGGGCGCCGCCCGACTAAACGGCTGATTAACTTAAATCGTGCAGTCCTTTATCCAGCGCGGCACTCAGCATCATTTCTTCGAAGTTCACCGCCAGCCCGCCACGCTGCGGGGTGCAGCACATCACGCCTACCCTGCATGCGTCGAATCCGGGGAAATGCGCCAGTCTCAGCAGCGGCCAGCTTTTGCCGTCAACGGAATACTGCAGCCGCAGGCTGTCCCCTTTTCGGGTCAGGCGCATCCAAAACAGATTTGCTTGACCGGGAAAGACGCCGGTTGCCCAGTCGGAATGGCCCTGCGTCAGCACGCTGCCAATGGCAGGCGCGTCGTCGTTAAACTCGATGCCCGCTTTTAGCCAGTGGGATTCATCCCCCAGCAGCATGATGCCGGCCTGGTCGTAAAGTGCGCTAAATTCAGCTTTGACCTTCACCTGGAAAGTAAAATCCCCCCGCACGTTGCAGCCATAAAAATGGCCGGAGAAACGCTCAAACCCGTACCATGTTTTGCGCCAGAAGTCGGTTTGTTCATCGGTGACAACCGTCAGCCCGCCGTCGCCTTCTTGCCAGACTTTTGGCTCATTAATCCAGTAAAAATCCTCGCTCATAGCATGACCTTTTCCCTGTTTTATTTAGCGCCAGCCCAACTCTGGTGCAACGTGCTTCAGAATAGATTCGATGACGTGCGCGTTATAATCCACGCCCAGCTGGTTTGGCACGGTTAACAGCAGCGTGTCGGCTTCAGCAATCGCTTCATCCTGCGCCAGTTGCTTAATGAGCAGTTCCGGTTCAGCGGCATAGCTGCGGCCGAAAATGGCCCGGGTTTGTGGCTCGATGTAGCCAACCTGATCGCCTTCTTTGCCGCTGCCGCCGAAGTAGTTGCGGTCGCGCTGGTCCATTAACGCGAAGATGCTGCGGCTGACGGAAACGCGTGGCTCACGCGTATGGCCCGCCTCTTTCCACGCGGCCCGATAAGCACGGATTTGCTTCGCCTGCTGGATATGAAACGGCTCGCCGGATTCATCGGTTTTCAGCGTGGAGCTTTGCAGGTTCATCCCTAACTTCGCGGCCCACTCCGAGGTCGCGTTGGAGCTGGCTCCCCACCAGATTCGCTCCCGCAGCCCGGCAGAAAACGGCTCCAGACGCAGCAACCCCGGCGGATTAGGAAACATCGGCTGCGGGTTAGGTTCGGCAAAACCGTCCCCTTTCAGCGCCTCGAGGAACACTTCGGTATGACGGCGCGCCATATCGGCTTCGGTCTCTCCTTCGCCCGGCACATAGCCAAAATATCGCCAGCCGTCGATCACCTGCTCCGGCGAGCCACGGCTAATTCCAAGCTGCAGGCGGCCCCCGGATATCAAGTCCGCCGCCCCCGCGTCCTCCACCATGTAAAGCGGATTTTCATAGCGCATATCGATCACGCCGGTGCCGATTTCAATGCGTTTGGTTTTTGCCCCGATGGCCGCCAGCAGCGGGAAAGGCGAGCTTAGCTGACGAGCAAAATGGTGCACGCGGAAGTAAGCGCCGTCCGCGCCAAGCTCTTCTGCAGCAACGGCAAGATCGATGGACTGCAGCAGCGTATCCGCCGCAGAGTGCGTGCCGGACTGGGCGGCAGGCGACCAGTGGCCAAACGAGAGAAAACCAATCTTTTTCATCGGATATCATCCTTAGACTCGTAGGTAACCGGCCTACAGTGACAAAATTCCCGCCCCGAGTGCCAGCAAAATATTGCGATACCGCACTAAACGGATCGTCGCTTTCAGCAAGGTCAGACACAGCGCCCGGCGATTGTAATCAAAAAGTAAATGTCGTATAACAGGCACCTCCGAGGGGTGTCCTGTATGGGCTGAGATGGCGTAAGCCGAACCCTTTGAACCTGATCTGGGTCATGCCAGCGAAGGGACGGTCGGCAATCACAGCTCTGTTATTGTCTGTTCATACCTCTGCGCGCCCGGATCTCCACTTACCCAGGAGGTCCCATGTACACCCCACTTTTCGAAAACGGTCTTTACGGACGACTGCGCGAGCAGGCCGGCCAGCACTGGCAGGATTACGTCGATCACCCTTTTCTGCAGCAGCTTGCTGTCGGCACGCTGCCTGAAGCCGCATTCAAGCGCTATCTGACCCAGGATTATCTTTTCCTGATTCATTTTGCCCGCGCCTACGCCCTGCTGGTCAGCAAGCTTCGCACGCTGCCGGAAATGCGCACCGCGACCGCATCGCTGAATGCCATTGTCTCCGAGCTGCCGCTCCATGTGGCCTACTGTCGAAGCTGGGGCCTGGACGAAGCGCAAATAGTGGCCGAGGCGGAAGCGCCAGAAACCATGAATTACACCCGTTACGTGCTGGATATTGGCCATTCAGGCGACGCGCTCGATCTGCTGGCTGCGCTGCTGCCCTGCGTGGCCGGATATGCAGAAATCGGCCTTGGCCTGCTGCATAGCCCCGACACGGTGATGGCAGGCAATCCCTACGCGAACTGGATCCGTAACTATGGCGATGAAGGCTACCTCACCGGCGTGCGGGCCGCTGTGCAGTTGCTCGAAAACGTAGGCCACCAGCGTGGCGCGGAAAGCCGTTTCTCAGAGCTATCACAGATTTTTACCACCGCGACGCAGCTTGAATCCGCGTTCTGGCAGATGGGGCTGAATGCCTCATGACCGACAGCGCGACTTCGCCGGGCATTCAGGTGCGCGATCTCAGCCTGCGCTTTGGCCAGCAGACCATTTTTGAGCAGCTGAATTTTGATATTCCCGGCAGCAGCTTCGTTGCCCTGCTGGGCGCGAGCGGGGCCGGTAAAACCAGCCTGCTAAAGATTATCGCCGGGCTGGCGCAGGCCAGTGGCGGAAGCGTGACCTGCAGCGACGGTCTGCCGGTTGCCGGGCGTATCGCCTGGATGGGGCAGAAAGATTTGCTCTACCCGTGGCTCAACATTGAGCAGAACGTGGCCCTCGGAGCTCGCCTGCGTGGTGAGGCGGTCGACAGACAATGGACGGAACATTTGATTGAGCAGGTCGGGCTGGCTGGCTATGCCAAAGCCCTGCCAGCTTCGCTATCGGGCGGGATGAGGCAACGTGCCGCCATCGCCAGGACGCTTTACGAAAAGCGCCCGATAGTGCTGATGGATGAGCCGTTTTCGGCGCTGGATGCCATCACCCGCACGGCCATTCAGGACCTGGCGGCCAGGCTGCTGGCAAAAAATACCGTGCTGCTGATCACTCACGATCCGATGGAAGCCTGTCGGCTCAGCCACCGCCTGCTGGTGCTCTCCCGCTGGCCTGCGGGCATCGACGATACGCATGTTATTGCCGGGCAGCCGCCCCGCGCGCCGGACGATGTAGATCTACTCCAAAGCCAGGCCGGGCTGCTGCAACAGTTGATCAGGGCCGCCGAATGAAGCTGACTTCAGACACCCCTGCTACACGCCTGCGCCGCGGGCTGACCGTCTTTGCCGGGCTGCTGCTACTTTGGTATCTGCTTACCCTCGGCAATATTCCCGCCTTTCTTTTGCCCTCTCCCGCTTCGGTGGCACTGGCGTTATGGGATGGCCGCGATTATCTCGCCTGGCACACGCTGGTCACCGCCTCAGAGATTATCAGCGGGCTAATTCTGGGCGTACTCCTCGGTGCAGGCCTGGCGCTGGGCATGATGTTTTCCCCCCGCCTCCAGCGCTGGCTGATGCCGCTGGTACTCACCAGTCAGGCAATCCCGGTGTTTGCCCTCGCACCGCTGCTGGTGCTGTGGTTCGGCTTTGGCATGAGCGCCAAAGTGGCGATGGCGGTGCTGGTGATTTTCTTCCCGGTGGTGTCATCGTTCTTTGACGGACTGCGCCGGGTGAATAACGACTATCTGGATCTGGCCCGCACGATGGGGGCTTCACGCTGGGCGCAGCTGAGGCACGTCCGGCTGATGGCGGCGCTGCCTGCTTTTGGCTCGGGGCTGCGCATGGCCGCTGCCGTCGCCCCCATCGGGGCAATTATTGGCGAATGGGTGGGCTCTGCCGAAGGGCTGGGCTACGTCATGCTGAACGCCAACGCCCGCATGCAAACCGACGTCTGCTTTGCCGCGCTGTTTATTTTAGTCCTGATGACCGTTCTGCTTTGGCTGGTGGTCGATGCCCTGCTGCGGCGGCTGATTGTCTGGTCGCCTGAAAACAACGAATAACCGCCTTAATTAAGGAATTAAGAAGATGAAAAAAACGCTGTGTGGCCTGCTGCTCACCGCCGCCTTTGCCGCTCAGGCCTCCGCCGCTGAAAAGCTGACCCTGGTGCTGGACTGGTACATTAACCCCGATCACGCGCCCATTATGGTGGCCGAACAAATTGGCGCTTTTAAGGGCGAAGGGCTGGACGTGAAGATCATCCCGCCGTCTGACCCGGCGTTGCCGCCGCGCCTGGTTGCCGCCGGGCAGGCCGATCTGGCCATTACCTACCAACCACAGCTGCATTTCTTTGCCGATCAGGGGCTGCCGCTGGTGCGCGTCGGGACGCTGATTAACACCCCGCTGAATACGGTGATGACGCTGGATCAGGCCATCAAATCACCAGCGGATCTTAAAGGCAAAAAAATCGGCTATTCCGTCAGCGGTATCGAGCAGGCGACGCTTGCCACCCTGCTTGAGCATGAGCACGTCAAACCGGAAGAGATGAAGCTCATCAACGTCAACTTCCAGCTCACCAGCGCTCTGCTGGCGGGCCAGGTGGATGCGGTGATCGGCGGCTACCGCAATATCGAAGCGATCGAGCTGAAGCTTCAGGGCAAACCCCCGGTGGTGTTTAACGTCGAGGACTACGGCGTCCCGGCCTACGATGAGCTGATTTTTGTGGCGAATCGTAAAACGGCGAATGAACCGAAGATCAAAAAATTCTTCGCCGCGCTGAAAAAAGGCAACGAGTACCTGCAGGCACATCCGCAGGAAACCTGGCAGGCCTTTGCCAAAGCCCATGCAGAGCTGAATACCGAGCTGAATAAGCAGGCCTGGCAGGCAAGCCTGCCGCTGTTTGCAACTGACCCGGCTAAACTCGACCGCGCCCGCTACCAGGCCTACGAACAGTTCCTGTTTGATAACAAGCTGATCAAGAAAATCACCCCGGTGGATGACTACGCCGTAGAGCTGCACTAGGCCAGGTTGCCCGGTTGCCTGCCAACGGGCAGCCGGGCTTCCGTCAGTCGAACCAGGCATCAATCGGATCGTAATACCGTGCCCAGGCTTTAGGCCCTTCTGCCATTTCGGCATCGGTGAGTAAGGCATACTCCAGCTTCTCGCGCAGGCTCGCCTCGTCCATATCAATGCCGATGAAAACAATCTCCTGGCGCGCATCGCCAATACCGTCTTCCCAGTGCTTTAAAATGTGCCGGAGGCTGTCGGCATCCTGCGGCCACTGTTCACGGGGAATGCTGGCCCACCACATCCCTGCCAGCCCCTGGCGCATCACGCCGCCCGCGTGGGACCAGGATCCGGCATGCTGAGGGCGACTTGCCAGCCAGAAAAAGCCTTTGGAGCGAATAACGCCTTTCAGACCGCCGTCGGTCACCATCTGGAAACGCGCCGGGTGGAAGGGACGCCGGGCACGAAAAACAAAATTACGGATGCCGTATTCTTCGGTTTCCGGCGTATGTTCGCCGCGCAGCTCTTTTAGCCAGCCCGGCGCCTGAGCGGCGGCATCGAAGTCAAACAGCCCGGTATCCAGAACCTGATCAAGGCTAACCTGGCTAAACGCCGAAGTGATGATTTTTGCGCGAGGGTTAAGGGAATGCAGCACGGACATCAGGCGGCGTTTCTCCGCGTCGCCGATAAGATCCGTTTTGTTAAGTACAAGCACGTCGCAAAATTCTATCTGGTCAATCAGCAGGTCGACCACGGTCCGCTCGTCTCCTTCGCCCATGGACTCGCCGCGAGACTGAATGCTGTCGTAGGATTCATAATCCCGAAGGAAGTTAAAGCCGTCCACCACCGTCACCATGGTGTCGAGCCGGGCGATATCGGACAGGCTTTCCCCCTTATCGTCCACAAAGGTGAACGTTTCCGCCACGGGCAGCGGTTCGGAAATACCGGTAGATTCGATGACCAGGTTATCAAAACGCCCTTCCCGGGCAAGCTGGCTGATTTCCACCAGCAGATCTTCACGCAGGGTGCAGCAAATGCAGCCGTTGCTCATCTCCACCAGCTTTTCATCGGTGCGCGTCAGGCTGGAACCGCCCTCACGCACCAGCGCAGCGTCAATATTCACCTCGGACATATCGTTGACGATCACCGCCACCCGCCGCCCTTCCCGGTTATTTAAAATATGATTCAGCAAAGTGGTTTTACCGGCACCCAAAAAACCGGACAGCACGGTAACGGGCAGTTTCTTTGGCCGATTGTGGGCCTGTGTTAACGATGACATTGCAACTCCTTACTGACTGCGCAGCTATTATTGATATGTTATAACATAACAATAATAAGTGGCGTTGTCATGCCGGAGATAAAAACCGTGCGTAGAAATGAAAAAAGCCAGCTAACGCTGGCTTTGAGAAGGAAAGCTGAATTACTGCAGGCGGAACACCCGCACCAGGTCACGCAGCTGCTTCGCCTGGTCATTCAGAGATGCCGCGGCGGCAACCGATTCTTCCACCAGCGCGGAGTTTTGCTGGGTGGTGGAATCAATCATACCAATGGCGCTGTTGATCTGGGAAATGCCGTCGGTTTGCTCCTGACTTGCCTGTTTGATCTCCCCGAGGATGGTGTTCATTTCCTGCACGTTTTCGATCATACCGGCAATCTGGGCATTCGCTTTTTCCACCAGCCCCATGCCCTCGCGAGTCTGAGTGGTTGAGTTCTCAATCAGGCTTCTGATCTCGCTCGCAGATGAAGCACTTTTTTGCGCCAGCTGGCGAACTTCCCCGGCAACCACGGCAAAACCACGGCCATGCTCCCCGGCACGAGCCGCTTCCACCGCCGCATTCAGCGCCAGAATGTTAGTCTGGAACGCGATGGAGTCGATGAGGTTAATGATGTCCGACATACGGTTGGAGGTTTCATTAATCACGCGCATTTTGCTGGTGACCTGAGACATCATCTGGCCGTTGTTTTTCACCACCGTTGCGGCTTCGGAAGAGAGCTTGGTTGCCTCGTTGGTGTGGTCAAAGGTGTTTTTCACCGTGGAGGTGATCTGCTCCATGGAAGCCGCCGTTTCCTCTACGGAGCTGGCCTGCTCTTCGGTGCGAGCCGCAAGATCCTGGTTCCCGGCGACAATTTGCGCGGCGGCAGAAGAGATAGTTTCCGATCCCTGCTGAACCTGATGGACAATCTCTTGCAGGCGTACTTTCATGCTCATCAGCGCCTGCAGCAGTTCGCCTGTTTCATCTTTATGGGTAACCGTGATGCTGCCCGTAAGGTCACCTTCAGCAATCGCCCCGGCAAATTCAACGGCGAGAACCAGCGGGCGAGTAATAGAGCGCACCACAAACATCCCGATGAGGCTACCCAGGGCGATACTCAGCAAAGTCAGAAGCACAGTGACCAGCCGGTTAGAGTGGTAATCTTTATCAACCTGCTGGCCAGCAGCGGACATTTTTTGATTCTGGATAACGATAAGCTCTTGCACCTTATCTTTATATTTTTCCTGAATCTGGATGGTGGTGGCCATCATTTCCTGCAGCGCGGCGGCGCGATCGTTTTGTTGCACCGCCTGTAAAATACGGAAACGCGAGTCCAGATACTGTTTACGAATATCGGCCAGCTCCCGCAGCGCTTTTTGTGACGCAGCGTCGGTACTGGATTTGTTCAGGTCCGCCAGCAGCGCTGTAATATGCGCACTGATCTCCGCAAGGTGTTTTTCCGACTTCTGACGAAATACACCGGCTTCATCCAGCAGCATCAGCTGCTGCGTATTCACGAACTCCTGGAAACTATCAATCAGATCGTTGGCTTTAACGGTCGTCGGGTAATCATCGTTAACAATGGTTTGAATGCCGGTATTTGCTCTGCTCAGGCTAAGTAAAGAAAGCCCTGAGCTGAAGACCATCAGCACAATAAAAATAGCAATAGTCAGCGTTAACTTGCTGCGAATTTTTACATCATGTAGTGACATTTTTTCTCCCTTGAGAAGCGTATTTTTATGAATGCGCAAAATCCTCTGCCGCCTAAACAACAGAGAATAAATAGCACAAAGGGATGGAAGCACCTCGTACAGGCTTATCGGATATATTCAGATTAACTTTATGAATTTGATCGGTTTTTTCTTATGGTCAGGCCAGATGGATAGCTGAAAGCTATTAATTGATTTGCGATTGATCGATGATTTGCGATAAGGAACGTTTTTTTATTCTATTTTTAGGGGAGCCATACTTTGCCAAACACTATTTTTTTAAATACAGCAAGCGCGAGGTAAATATAAATTCACCCCGCACCGGTTTATTTAATTATTTAATATTTCATTAACAATACTGAATTACCCTTTTCAGGGCAGGGAAATATCAGATTTGATAATCGATGGCGGGTTCTTCTGGCTCCAGTGCCAGGCGCTTAATTTCCTCAACCGACAGCTCGGGGTTACACAGCTCAATAAAGCGCCAGACATAGTTCCGCTGCAGTTGCCCACGGCGGATCCCGAGCCAGACGGTGTTCGCGTCAAACAGGTGGCGAGTGTCCAGCCGCACCAGGCTCCCTTCTTCCCCACTGGCCTGGTCGGCCACCAGCCCAATACCCAGGCCGAGTTCAACGTAGGTTTTAACCACGTCGGAATCCTGCGCGCTAAGCACAACATCAGCCGTTAAACCACGCCGGGCAAACGCTTCGTCTATACGAGAACGCCCGGTGATACCCTGCCGGTAAGTGATCAGCGGCCAGCGACTGATATCGTCCAGCGTGAGCGGGCTGGTATGAATTAACGGATGTCCCTGCGGAACCAGCAGGCTGTGATACCAGCGGAACCACGGGTAGGCCACCACCAGAGGATCGGTGCTCAGACGTTCGCTGGCGATGCCAATATCCGCCGCGCCGCTGTGCAGCAGCGATTCGATTTCCTGAGGCGTGCCCTGAATCAGCTCGAGGCGAACTTCAGGGAATAAGGCGCGGAAGGCTTTGATCACCACCGGTAGGCTATAGCGAGCCTGTGTGTGGGTGGTGGCGATAGTCAGGACACCGCTGGTGTCGTTGGTAAAAAGATCCGCCAGGCGACGCACGTTGCTGGCTTCGTTGAGAATACGTTCGGCAATCACCAACAGGGCTTTACCCGGTTCGGTCATACCTAATAACCGTTTGCCGCGGCGGATGAATATTTCAATCCCCAGCTCTTCTTCCAGCTCGCGAATATGGCGGCTGACGCCAGACTGAGAGGTGAAAAGCATATTAGCGACTTCGGTGAGATTGTAGTCCCGTCGCGCCGCCTCGCGGATTATTTTTAGTTGCTGGAAATTCACATCGCCCCCGGGATCGTGACTGTTCTTTACACCATTGTTAAAGTCACAGCCCCGGCGGGACAAATAATAAAAACCAGCAACCTATTCCATTTAGTAATAAGCGGAGTTAGCCCACCAGCATCAGTTCGCGATTTTCCAGCGCCGGGCGGGTGACCAGAGACATAAGAATTTCTTTTACCGCCTGGGCCTGAGGTGAAAGCGGTAAACGTGCGGACAGGTTCAGCGACAGCGGTAAATTTAACGACGGGCTGGTAATGCGTGCCATCCAGCCACCGGCTGAATCGGCAAGTGAACGCGCGGCGGATTCCGGCAGCACGGTCACGCCCATACCGCTGGCAATAGCCGCAGTTAAGGTCGAAATAGATTCGATCTCGCCGATAATTTTTGCCGTCAGGCGGCGCAGGGAGAAAGCCTCATCCACGCGCTTGCGAACCGCGCTGTAGTCGCGGGGCAGGAAAAGATTCATGGCGGCAACGTCCGACAAATCAACGCTGTTACCCGGGCAGTCACGGGTGCCCACGAGGAACAAATCCTCTTTGAGCAGCGGCTGGCTGGTCAGCCCCGCCGTTGGCGTGCGGTCATACAGCACGGCCATATCAAGCTGTCCGCTGAGCAGTTTGTCATTCAGCTGTGAACCGCTATTCTCATGCAAATACACCTGCACATCCGGCAGTTCGGCACGCACGGCCTGCAGCAGCGGCATGGTAATAGAGGATGCCGCCATCCCCGGCGCAAGACCAATCGAGACGAGGCCTTGCATAGTCTGGCCCACGTTATTCACCGCCAGCTGAGCCTGCTCACACTGGCGCAGAATCGTCCGCGCGTGGGCATACAAAATCTTCCCGGCTTCCGTCGGCGTGACGCCGCGTTTGGTGCGGATCAACAGCTGCTGATCCAGCTCCCCTTCCAGAGTGGCAACCTGCTGGCTGAGCGCCGGCTGTGCGATGTGCAGTACTTCTGCGGCCTGAGTCAGGCTGCCAATATCAACAATTTTTACGAAGTACTTCAGTCGTCTTAAATTCATTTTGCCCCCTATTACGGAATGCCAGTGCCAGTCATGGCTGTGATGTCGTAAAAGGTTTTGCAATATGCTTGCCACATTTTTCGTTTACGGCGCAAACGAGATAACAGGCTGGATAATAAGAGAAACTGATAAAGCCCCCACGAGGATTAACGAAACAGGAGGCTTGCTTATGCCCCATAAGAGGTACAAATGCACCGCGATGGTGCATTTCAGGAAAAAACTGCGTGCCGGTGATAAGCCGGCACGATGAATCACACGCCGGCCCACCACAGGCGAATTTTCATTCCCCAGTAGCTCGTCCAGCCGCTGGTAGTGGACACGACCTGGCCCTTATCGACGATGACGAATGTCGGCGTGACGCCAATTTGCCAGCTGCGGGAAATGGCGCCATCGGCATCATTGACCACCGGGAACTGAACGCCTTTACGCGCCAGCCAGCGGGAAACCTCGCGTTCATTACCTGAGCGAAGCGCAATGGTTATCACGTTCTGCCCTTCAGCCTGCAGCTTCGCCACGTCCGGCGTGGTAAAACGGCAAACTGCGCACCAGCTGGCCCAGAAATAGACCAGCAGCGGGCGTTCCGCGCTCAGCGCGCCGAGCGTGACATCCTGCCCGTCCAGCGTGTGCAGCGGCGTGGCATCAAAAGCCACTGGGGACTGGGGCGCACGCCACCAGTCCATCACCAGCATCACCCCCGCCAGCAAAATCAGCAGAATTAAGCCTTCCCGCACCCAGCGCCGCAGCTTACTTGCCATGGGCAGCCGCCAGTTTTTCTTTTACTACCTCTTCCAGCGTTTCCCACGGAACCGCCCCAGGGATCATTTCATCGCCAATAATGGTGGCTGGTGTGCCCTGCACGCCCACGATACGCGCTAGCTGAAGATTGGTGCTTAAGGTTTCCATGCTTTTTTCATCCGGGGTGACCGGCGTTGCCCCGCTCTTTTCAACCGCAGCCGCAATGCTCGCCGCATCGTGATAGCCCTTCTTCTGCATCAGTTTTTCATGCAGCGCCAGGAACTGATCTGGATGCTGGCGCCAGGTCGTCAGGACAGTACGCGCCGACAGCACGGAGCTTTCCCCTTTAAACGGCAGCGGCTTCACGATCACCGCCACATCCGGGTATTTCTCCACAATTTTTTCCAGCATCGGATCGAGCTGTTTGCAGTACGGGCAGTTGTAATCGGTGAAATTCACGAGGGTTAACACGGGCTTTTTAGCACCAAATCGCGGACTGGCCGGATCGTTAAACAGCGCCTGTTCAATCAGCACTTCCAGCTGCTTTTGTTGATCGGCGGAAAACGGCGCGGGGACTTCTTTTGCCGCCAGCGCCAGGCCGGAGAGCAGCGAGAGGATTAGAATAAAAGCGTATTTCATGGTTTCGCTCCTTTGGCATCATCCAGGGTTGTCAGCACCGAATCGCGAGAGAGCAGCGTCGGCAGCACTTTGCCTTCCGGCAGGCCTGGGCCATAAATTTGGTTGAACGGCACGGCAACCTGGCCGCGGCTTCTCAAAAAGTCAGTGATTTGCTGGGACGGCAGCGTCCAGTCGCCGCGCAGGGCAACCACATCCGGTGCCTGTAGTGCAGCCTGCACGTCCTCTTTGCTGAGCACGTTGTATTTGTTGGCTTTACAGGTAATGCACCAGTCAGCGGTGACATCAATAAAAACGCGCTTATGCTGCGCCAGCGCGTCCTGAATCGCCTGCTCGCTGAGCGGCTGCCAGGCGATATTTTCCTGCGCTGGTTTGCTAGTCGAAACACCGAAATGCACCAGCAGCAGGCTTGCCAGCCAAATCGCCGAACCTAACATCAGCAGGCCAAGCACGCGGCGCAGCCAGGTCATCCACTTGCCCGGGCGGGGCAAACGCATCGCCAGACCGGGACGGAGCGCTATCAGCAGCCACGGCAGACTCATCCCCAGCCCTAAGGCCAGGAACAGCCCCCACAGCACCGGGTAAGAAGCCGTGAGCGCCACCGCCACCGCCGTGCCGAGGAAAGGCGCGCTACACGGCGTCGCTAGCAGCGTGGCGAAAGCGCCCTGCCAGAAATGCCCGGCCATGCCATTGCCGCCCTGCGTTGCCAGCCGGGTGTTCATATTGGAAGAGAGCCTGAATTCAAACAGGCCGAACAGGTTCGCGCTGAACACCAGCATCACCAGCGCCATAAAACCGATGAACCACGGGTTCTGGAACTGAATGCCCCAGCCCAGCGCCTGGTTGGTCAGCCGCAGGACGGTCATCAGCAGCGCCAGCGCCATAAATGAAGCGATGATCCCCGCCACCGAGGCTAAAAACTGGCGGCGCACCAGGCCCCGATCTTTTTGCTGCACCAGCAGAATAGAGCCCAGCTTCATGCCCAGTACCGGGAGTACGCACGGCATCAGGTTGAGGATTAGGCCGCCCACCAGCGCCATCAGCACGACCTGCCAAAGCGGGAAGGCATCATTTCCCCCTGCCGCGGCGGGAGCTGAACCAATGGTGAGCGTGTTTTGCTGAGCAATGCCGTTGTCGGCCAGCACCAGGGTGACTGATTTCCCTCGCAAATCTGGCGCACCTTCTCCCCAACTGTCGCTGACCGGTACGGTGGCCTGCAGCGAGTCGCCGTCGATGCGGAACGCAGGCTTGCCAAGATCGGCCTCTTCCGGCGGGTCAAGATAAAGGCCCGGACTTGTCCAGCCTCCGGCACGCACGGCATTAATTACCAGGCTTCCCGGACGATAATCGGCTTTGAGCGAGTCGGTCAATCCGCTTTCAACCGGCACCTGCCCCATCGCCTGAGCGAAATCATGGGCAAACTGAGCACTTGCCGCGGAAGGCGTGACGCTAAAGGAATAATCGGTCAGCAGGCAGACGTTGCTGCAGGTAGAAAGCGTCAGCACGCCGCGGATAGTCGCCGGCACCGGGCCGTGAAACACCATCGGAATGGTGACCCGATCGTGGTAGCCCTGGGTCGTGATCCCGGCGACGTCAAAACGCGCAGGCGTCGGCCAGAACCACTCTACTTTGGGCATCTCACCCTGCCAGGCAATAGCTGGCGCAACGCCGCCTTCCCCTGGGGATCGCCAGTAGGTTTTCCATCCTTTTTCGAGCTTCACGTCCAGTAAAAGACGCGTTTCGTTACTGCCCGAGGTATCTGCGCGCAGCCTGACGCTGGCGTGATCGTTATCCGGCGATTGCAGCCAGCCTGACTCTGCTGCCCAGGACACGGGCAACCAAAGCATGAGCAGGCACAGCAGCGCCTGCCTGAAGCGAATAAACATGTTTTTTCTCCATAAATGATTAACTAACTGTCGGAAACAGCCGGTCTGTCATTCACGGAAGACGCAGAAACGAAGATGTACCCTGAGGGTGGGAGGTGAAGTCGCTCTTGGAGCTGAAAACGGCATTCGCGTGGAACGCACGGGCGCCAGTAAGGAAAGCAGCAGGCAAAGTGCGAACAACGCCCCATCAAACAAGACTGGCGGCACGCTCAATAATGATTTAGCGCTAAGTTCGCACGGCGTGACCGGCGAGTCAGCGTCAGCCTGCGGGTTATCCGCCTGGGCAGCAACGGCGCTGGCCGCGGTTTCCATCTGCAACGCGTGCAGGCCCGCCATGCGCTGCGCGGTACAAACCAGTACCACAACACATGCCAGGCAAAGAAACCAAATCCCTATACGCCGCTGTTTTACCATCAGGTCCTCACTGTTTAACCCGGCTTATCTTAGCGGCTGGCGAAAGATTGGCAATCTTTGTGCTGTAAAGTTATGTCTGAGCCTGTTTTCTGGCAATTTTTGCTTGTTTTATCGGCAAACGATACAAAAGACGCTTTGGAGGCTTTGACAAGGCCGTGTGGCCTCGCTAATATGCGGCCCGTTCACACGATTCCTCTGTAGTTCAGTCGGTAGAACGGCGGACTGTTAATCCGTATGTCACTGGTTCGAGTCCAGTCAGAGGAGCCATATTTAAGAAGCCCGCTTAAGGAAACTTAAGCGGGCTTTTTGCTTTTGATTTTTCACAAAGTTTTCTTTCCTTCACAAAATTCATTTTTCCTCTGCATCAGCCGTTCACTTTTTAAATTAGTCGGCTACTATTCAGTTATACCGTACGCTTTTCACGCAACCCAGCCCCGCCGCGTTATAAAATATTTACCCCACATGCAGGCCGTTATGTTAGTAAATTTTCGCGGAGAATTGCAGCATATTGCAGGGAACTGCATTGAACGAGCAGGCTTCTTAATCGATATAAAAGAAAAGCCCCCGCAAATGCAGGGGCTTAATTTTCTTTATTTTTATTTTTTGTAATGTAAAATTACAAGTGCTTACAATCTTGTGCATCGGGAAATCGGTGTACTAGATAATAATCTGTGAACATTTCCCTTGGTGTTGCTCAGGTCTTTGACCGCCTGACCCGCTTGCGTGTTGGCGCGGCCGGTCAGGATTTTTTTAAGTTTAGAGAAGGCCTTAGGCAAAAAAAAGCTGTCTTTAAGTACAGGGGACCTCCACATACAGGGATACGCGATGTGTTCTGCAATTGAATTTTTTATAAGTAATCATAATGATTTACACCCCGGTCTCGCCCGGGAATTGTATGCGTTACGCAAAAAAACATTTCACGAACGGCTCGAATGGAAAGTGGAATGTGAAGATAATCAGGAAAGAGATCAATTCGATAACGCAAATACAACTTATTTAATGGGCATGTTGGAAGGTAAATTATTTTGCGGCGCACGCTTTATTGATGCCAAACATCCGACAATGACAGATGAAATATTTTATCAATATTTTAATAACATTAGTTTACCAAAAGATATTCCATGCTGTGAAATTACCCGATTATTCCTCGACAAAGATCGTCGTGACGAAGGTAATTTACGCACCCTACCCGCCAGTAAAGCATTATTTCTGGCGATGATTATGTATTGCATGAAAAATGGCTATCCCGGTATGCACGCGGTGACAAGTCGGGGAATGTACGCCATTTTCCGTCAGGCCAACTGGAAAGTTGATGTGCTGCAGAAGGGGCTCTCAGAAAAGGGCGAAGCGGTTTATTATATTTACATGCCTGCTAATCAACAGGTTATAGAAGATATTATTAATAAAGATAAAAACAGCGCATGGTTGCGTGAGACGCTCACCCAGCTCAATAACCTGTAACCTCGTCGGTCAGGCACCCAGATCCAACAGCCTGAGTTCGATACTTAGTTTAACCGCGTGACGCGCATTGTTAACGCCAAGCTTTTTCATGGCATTGCCCATGTGGAATTTCACCGTGCGCTCGGTAATGGACAAGATAGTTGCAATCTCGGCATAGGTTTTTCCGGTATAGACCCATTGCAAAATTTGCTGCTCACGCGGTGACAAGAAAACATTCTTTTTCTGCCGAATATCGCTGTATAAATTCAGCATTTTTTGGTGCAGCTTGATAAAGAAAGCGATCGCCGCCTCACGGTTTTCAGTGAGGTTAACATCTGAAGGCTGATGGCTAATCAGCGAAAGCACCGCAAGATTGTTCACATAGTCGTGGAGCGGATAAGTATGCCCCTGCACAATATTGTGCTGTGAACCTTCGTCAAAAATACGCTTCAGCGTATACCCGGAAGAGACCATCATCCCGCTGTCCCATGAAAAATCCTCCAGGGTGCTGAGAGACCGGACAATCACTGGGTCAATAAATTGATATTTATTCTCGAGATAAATGTTAAACCATTGCGGATTGTTATTAATAATACGCATTTGGGAAGGGTCTTTCTTATTCATCACAGCATACGCGTAGGTCGTATGTTTGTAATCCAGAATAAATTCATCAAGTTCGCGCTGAATTAATGAATTTACTTTGCTGTCATTATAATACGTGTCCTTCACAACCATCGCCGTCCGTAGAATTAAGAGAACAAAGTATAGATCATTTCCCTTCGCTTGCCACACCTCAATGCCACCGATTTGATGAATAAACGCAGGAATGGCCTAATATCCATTCCTGCGTCAGCCAGGAAAAGTTAAATCAAGTTATTATCACGCCTTAGATTTCGGTCAGGATCTGACGGAAATCGAGGCGCGACTTTGGCAGTCCAGCGTTAAAGTCCTCCACGCTGCGATAGCCCAGCGCCACCATCACCACGCTGGTCAGGCCCTTCTCGCGCAGGCCAAACTCTGCGTCCAGCGCGGCGGCATCAAAACCTTCAATCGGCACGGCATCAATGTTCAGGGTGGAAACGCCCAGCAGCAGCGTACCGAGGTTGAGGTAAACCTGTTTCTCCATCCAGTGCTGCGCATCTTTCAGGTCAAACCGGTGTTTATTGGCATAGAAAGAGCGGCCTTTGTGCTGCCCTTCTTTGGCCTGTTCCGTGGCAAAGCGCCCATCATCCTGCTCTTTTTGCAGCAATGTTTGCAGGTGCGCATCGTCATAAACTGTTTTGGCGCAGAACACCACGACATGTGAAGCATTCAGCACTTTAGGCTCGTTTGCCGCGTAAGGCCCGGTGGTCGCTTTGGCAATACGCGCCTTGCCTTCATCACTGCTTACCAGCAAGAAATGCCACGGCTGCGAGTTGGTGCTCGACGGGCTCAGTCGCAGCAGATTTTTGATTTTATCCACGTCTTCAGCGGCAATTTTTTTAGACGCATCAAAAGCTTTCGTGGCATAGCGCCGGGAGGCAGCATCAACAATGTTCATTATTTTTCCTGAATAAGTCGTTGTGTTTTGCAGCGGCCAGCCTGGCCGCCGCGAGTAAAGTGTTAAACGGCAACTTCGTCCAGCGGAACCAGCTTCAGCGGTTCCGCCAGCAGGGCGTCCATTTGTTTCACAAAGGCCTGGAAGTGAGGCAGCGTATTGTGCAGGTCGAGCGCCTGCTGCCCGCGCCATGACTCGCGAACGTAAAACGTATCCGGCTCTTGCTGAAGCTGAAACAGGGTGTAGTCGAGGCAGCCTGGCTCAAGGCGGCTCGGCACGACCAGCGCTTTCAACGCGGCTTTCAGGTTTTCCTGCTGGCCAGCTTTCGCCTTCAGCATGGCAATAATCGTCAGGGTTTCTGTCGCTGCCATATCAGAATCCCTCCAGCACAATTTTACCCACCGCACGCCCGGTTTCCAGCAGCGCATGGGCGCGGCGAAGGTTGCCCGCGTTGATTGTGCCATAGTGTTCGCCGAGCGTAGTTCTTAACACGCCCTGGTCGATAAGCGTGGCTACGCGCGTCAGCAGATTATGCTGCTCAATAATATCGCTGGTGACGAACATCGAACGGGTGAACATAAACTCCCAGTGCAGCGAAATGCTTTTGGCCTTCAAGGCGCGAACGTCCAGCGCGGTCGGATCATCAATTAGCGCAAATTTCCCCTGCGGGATGAGCGCCTCAATCAGCTGGGCATAATGTTGTTCGGTATTGGTCAGGCTGGCAACGTGCGTAACGTGCTTTACGCCAATACGCTGTAATTCTTCCGTCAGAGGCTGGCTGTGGTCGATAACGTGGTGGGCGCCGAGTTCGTTCACCCACTTTTGGCTTTCCGGGCGAGAGGCGGTGCCAATCACAGTGGCTTTTGTCAGCCTGCGGGCAAGCTGGGTCAGAATTGAGCCCACGCCGCCGGCCGCGCCCACAATCAACAGCACGGCATCTTCACTGCCGTTTTCCTGAATACCCAGGCGGTCGAAAAGCATTTCCCACGCGGTAATTGCCGTCAGCGGTAATGCGGCAGCAGCGGCATTTTCCACGGACTGAGGCTTAAGTGCCGCAATGCGTTCGTCCACCAGCTGAAACTCACTGTTGCTGCCCGGGCGAGTCAGCGACCCGGCGTACCACACGGCATCGCCAGGCTTGAACAGCGTGACGGCTTCCCCCACTTCCACAACGGTACCCACGGCGTCCCAACCCAGTACGCGAGGGGTTTCGCTACTAAAGCCGCTGCGAACTTTGGTATCAACGGGGTTCACGGAAATGGCGTTCACCGCCACCAGAATGTCGTGCCCCTGAGCAACGGGCTTCGGCAGCGTGATGTCCTGCAGCGCATCAATATTGCTGCCGTCTTTTGCGGCGCGTGTAATAGCAATAGCTTTCATAGCAGCTCCAATAAGGTAATGGGTTCATCAATTGAGTAAAATCATGGTACAAGGAGCGCGTCAGGTGAAAAACCGGCGTCAGGAAACAACACTTATACTCGGAGAGTGAAAATGCTCAGGCTGGAAGACCTTGCGCTGTTTGTCAGGGCGGCGGCGTTAAACAGTTTTAGCGATACCGCCAGGGAAGCCGGGCTGCAGCCAGCTCAGGTCAGCACCGCCATTAAGCGCCTGGAGCAGAACCTCAATATTCGCCTGTTCGCCCGCTCAACGCGCAGCCTGCGCCTGACGCCCGAAGGTGAAGCCTGGCTGCCATACGCCCAGCAGGTGCTGCAGACGCTGGATGCCGGGTATGAACAGATCCAGCCCCCCAGCGACGAAGTACGCGGCACGCTGCAAATCGCCGTCCCTTCGGATCTTGGGCGAAATCTCCTGTTGGATGTTTTTCAGCAATTTCGCAGCAATTACCCGGCGCTAAGCCTGAAACTTCTGTTTTCCGATCGAATCACCGACGTGTTTAAAGATCCGGTGGATGTGGCTTTTCGCTACGGTAATAACGATGATGCGTCTTACATCGCCCTGCCGGTCGCGCCAGAAAACCGCCGCGTGCTGGTTGCATCTCCCGCCTATCTGGCACGCTATGGCGAACCCCAAACCCTTGCCGACCTGGCCCAGCACAATGCGCTGACGTTTGTGCTTCGCGGGCGGGTGCACAATAGCTGGTCGTTCAGCCTGCGCGGCAAAATGCAGCAGGTGGCGGTGAAAGGTTCAATGATGAGCGATGATGCGGAAGTCATTCACCGGCTGGCGGTAAAAGGGGAAGGTATTACCTACAAATCCTGGCTGGATGTCAGCGAGGATGTGCAGGCAGGCCGTTTAAAGCTGCTGCTGCCGCAGTATGAAGGGGACAGCATTCCACTGAATCTGATTTGCCCGCACCGTAAGCAACTGTCGTCCACGGTGCGGCTGCTGCACGAAGCGGTCAAGGCGCGCTGCGAAAACGCGATGCGCACCCTGCCCGCTATCGAAACTTAAAACGTGACCCAGTCATCTCCTGCCGTGGTGGCTGCTGCGGCTTTTGCCTGAGGTTTGACTTTCGTTTCCACCACGGCGTGTTCTTCGCGCCCGGACAGACGGAAACGCGCCACCGCTTTTTGCAGCATTTCAGTCTGGCCTTCGAGCGCCGCCGCCGCCGCCGAGATCTGCTCCACCAGCGCGGCGTTTTGCTGCGTCACGCTGTCCATTTCGCTGACCGCCACGCTCACCTGAGAAATACCTTTGCTTTGCTCGTCCGTTGCCGAGGCAATCTGCTTCATAATTTGCGTGGTGTCAGACACCGCCTTCAGCACCTCTTTCATGGTGTTGCCTGCCTCGTTGACCAGCGCCGCGCCGCTGTTCACCCGGTTTACCGAGTCGGCAATCAGCGTTTCAATCTCTTTCGCCGCGCCCGCACTGCGGCTGGCCAGGTTGCGCACTTCCCCCGCTACCACGGCAAAACCTCTGCCCTGTTCACCCGCGCGGGCGGCCTCAACGGCAGCGTTTAGCGCCAGAATGTTGGTCTGGAAGGCAATGCTGTTGATGACGCTGGTGATCTCACTGATTTTGCGGGAGCTGTCGGAGATCCCTTCCATCGTGACCACCACATCGCCCACCAGCTTGCCGCTGCGGCTGGCGGTTTGTGAAGCTTTTTCCGCAATGCTGCTGGCCTGGCGCGCATTCTCGGCGTTGAATTTAACCGTGGCCGTGAGCTGCTCCATGCTGGCGGCGGTTTCTTCCAGCGCGGCGGCCTGTTCTTCGGTGCGTGAAGAGAGATCGTTATTGCCGGAAGAGATCTCCGCCGAGCCACGATAAATGTTCTCCGTGCCGCTGCGAATCGCGCTCACCGCATCACGCAGGCTGCCCTGCATCTCGGCCAGCAGCGGGAACAGTTTGCCGACGCAGTTCCGCCCAAAGTCCTCCACCGGATGGCTGAGGTCGCCTTTCGCAATGACCGAGAAATGATCCCGAATGCGGTCCAGCGGTTTCACCAGCAGGTTCACCAGATAACGATCGGTAAACAGCAGGATCAGCAGCCCAATCACAATCGCCACCAGCACGGTGATTTTCATCAGGCGAGTCAGAGAGTCCACGGCAACCCGCGTCCGGTCCAGTCGTTCTTCGGCCACGGCGGTAAACTTGCTGCTGCTGGCTCCGAAGGCACGGCTGAGCGGCGGCGTGACCTGGGTGGCCTGCTGGCGATAATCCGACGCGCTTCCCTGCTGGGCAAGCTGCATCTGCACCGCCACGCCGTTATCTAAAAGCTGCTGCCATTTTTCGATCACGTCGGCGGAAACGGCCGGATCCATTGGCCCAGGCGAAACGCTCTTCAGACGCTCAAGTTCGCTTTTCATGTTATCCAGCGCTTCCTGCACGGGCTTAAAATCGGCAGCTTCCCCCGCCGCCTTCGCCTCCATCACCCGCGAAAGACGCGTAATAAAGCGAAAATACTGGTCGTTGCCTTTGCTGAGTATCGTCATCTGCGACACCAACTGATGGTCAACGGCGTTGCCGTCCCCCAGCTTCGCCAGCGAATAAACGGTAAACACGCCCACGGCTGACCACAGCAGGCAGAAGAGCCCCAGCACGGTGAGCAGCACCCGGCGTACGGTAAAATTCTTTAACATTCCCATGTCGTTCCCCTCATCGTTATTGTCGTTATCCCATCAAGCTCGGGTATCAATGGGGTTATCGGCAGCCTCTGCGCGGGTATTCATTTTTTTGTGATGAATTTTTTATGAGGCTCGCAACTCTTCCCGTCTTCCGCTTCCGTTCTGCGCCCGGCGTGACATACTGAGACACTAATCCGGCGAGAACCGGTAAAGGAGAATCAATGAATAATAACGTTGTATGCCAGGGGCTGACGCCTGCTGAAGCCCTGGACAAGCTGGAAGCATTGTACGAAAGTTCGGTAACCGCCCTTCGCGATGCGATTGCCCTCTACACCCAACATGGCACGCTGCCGGACGTAGACGCGCGTTCCGACGGGCTGTTTGTCTACCCCGAACTGCGGGTGAGCTGGGACGGCGTTCCCCGTGGCCCGAAAAATACCCGCTCCTATGCCCGCTTTACCCACTCCGGCAGCTACACCACCACGGTGACCCGTCCCGCGCTGTTTAAGAGCTACCTGCACGAACAGTTGAACCTGCTGAGTGAAGACTACGGAGTGCACATTGAGGTTGGCCCTTCTCAGCATGAGATCCCTTACCCATACGTGATTGACGGCCTGAACCTCGACCGCACGATGAGCGCCGGACTGACGCGCCATTTCCCAACCACCGAGCTGTCACAGATTGGCGATGAAACTGCCGACGGCCTGTTCCACCCGACGGAAGCCTGGCCGCTGTCGCACTTTGACGCCCGCCGCGTGGATTTCTCGCTGGCTCGCCTGCGCCACTACACCGGCACGCCGGTGGAGCACTTCCAGCCCTTCGTGCTGTTCACCAACTACACCCGCT
Source organism: Cedecea sp. Ae19-4 (assembly GCF_059801165.1). Classification (NCBI taxonomy): domain Bacteria; kingdom Pseudomonadati; phylum Pseudomonadota; class Gammaproteobacteria; order Enterobacterales; family Enterobacteriaceae; genus Cedecea; species Cedecea sp. Ae19-4. Next base: position 2,120,449 of record NZ_JBCHWG010000001.1, read on the forward strand.
ATGTGGACGAGTTTGTCCGCTGGGGCTGCCAGCAAATCCTCGACCCGGACAGCCCGTATATCGCCCTGTCCTGCGCCGGAGGCACCTGGCTGACCGCCGAAACCGAAGCCCCGGAAGAGGCGATTTCCGACCTGGCGTGGAAGAAACACCAGATGCCAGCCTGGCACCTGATCGATAAAAACGGCAGCGGCATTACGCTGATTAACATCGGCGTAGGCCCGTCCAATGCCAAAACCATCTGCGACCACCTCGCGGTGCTGCGCCCGGATGCCTGGCTGATGATTGGCCACTGCGGCGGCCTACGTGAAAGCCAGCAAATTGGCGACTACGTGCTGGCTCACGCCTACCTGCGTGACGATCACGTACTGGATGCTGTGCTGCCGCCGGATATTCCTATTCCAAGCATCGCGGAGGTGCAGCGCGCCCTTTATGACGCCACCAAGCAGGTCAGCGGCATGCCGGGCGAAGAAGTGAAACAGCGCCTGCGCACGGGCACGGTAGTCACCACCGATGACCGCAACTGGGAGCTTCGCTATTCAGCTTCTGCGCTGCGCTTCAACCTCAGCCGCGCGGTGGCTATCGATATGGAAAGTGCGACGATTGCCGCACAGGGTTATCGCTTCCGGGTGCCTTATGGCACGCTGCTGTGCGTTTCAGACAAACCCTTGCACGGCGAAATCAAGCTGCCGGGCCAGGCCAACCGTTTCTATGAAGGGGCGATTTCCGAGCACCTGCAGATTGGCATTCGGGCCATTGATTTGCTGCGTGCCGAAGGTGAAAAGCTGCACTCGCGCAAGCTGCGTACCTTCAACGAACCTCCGTTCCGTTAATAAAAAGAATAAGGAAGCTGGATGCCACACACTTCATCACTCGGCGCACTGCGGGCGCTGCTCCGGGAGCGCGAGCTGGATGGGATCATCGTGCCGCGCGCCGATGCCCATCAAAGCGAATACTGTGCGCCTTATGACAATAAACTCGAGTTTATCAGCGGCTTTACCGGTTCCGCCGGGCTGGCGCTAGTGCTTGCTGACCGCGCCCTGCTGTTTGTGGACGGGCGCTACCAGGTTCAGGCTCGCCATCAGGTGAATCTGGCAGAGTTCGAGATTCATCATCTGCACGACGAGCCGCTGCACCTTTGGCTCCGCGATAATCTTCCGGCAGGTAAACGCATCGCCTTCGAACCGCTGCTGATGGTCAACAGCCAGTACGAAAGCCTGCGTACCAGCGGCTGCGATCTGGTGGCGTTAGATGACGATCCGCTTGATGCAATCTGGCCCGATCGCCCGGCAGCACCCTGCGGGGAAATCATCGCCATGCCGGATGAAATCAATGGCGAAAGCGCTGCGTCAAAGCGTGAGCGGATCGCCCAGGGGCTGAGCACAGCCGGGGCGGATTATCTGGCGCTGACGCAGCCGGACAATATCGCCTGGCTGCTGAACGTACGTGGCTCGGATATTCCAATGAGCCCGGTGCCGCACTCCTTCGCACTGTTGAGCGCCAGGGGGGACATTGAATGGTTTGTAGCGGAAGAAAAACTGCGGAAGCTGGATAAAGCCTGGCTCAACGGCATCACGCTCCGCCCGATGAGTGAATTCCTTGCCCGCTGCCAGCAGTTGGCAACCGGGAAACATACCCTCATCGACGCGGACTCTGCGCCGGTCGCCGTGCGCTTTGCCGTGGAGCAAGGCGGAGGCAGGGTGCTGTGGGCGCCGGATCCTGTCACGCTAATCAAAGCCAATAAGAACGAAACCGAACTGGCAGGCTACCGCGACAGCCACATCGAAGACGGCGTGGCCTGGGTGAATTTCCTTGCCTGGCTGACCCGAGAAGTGCCGCGCCGCGAAGCCGCAGGTAACCCGGTCACCGAGCTGGAGGCGCAGGAAAAACAGCTGAGCTTCCGCCAGCAGGGCTCCACCTTTACCGAGCAAAGCTTTAGCACCATTTCTGCCGCGGGCAGCAACGCCGCGATGTGCCACTACCACTCTTCGCCGGAAACGAACTTCGCCCTAACCGCCGCGCAGTTCTACCTCAATGATTCCGGCGGGCAGTATATCAACGGCACGACGGACGCCACCCGTACGCTCAGTTTTGGCGAGCTGGATGCGACCCGCCGCCTGCACTACACCGCCGTGCTGAAAGGCTTCCTGGCGCTGATCTCGCTGCAGTTCCCGCAGGGGACTCAGGGCCACCAGCTCGATGCCTTTGCCCGCGCTCCGCTCTGGGAGCTGGGACTGGACTACGACCACGGCACCGGGCACGGCGTCGGCCACCGGCTGATGATCCACGAAAACCCGCACCGCATGGCGAAGAAGGTAAACCCGTGGCCGATGCTGCCGGGCAACATCCTCACCATTGAGCCGGGTTATTACCTGGCGGACAGCCACGGGATCCGCATCGAAAACCAGGTCGAGGTCATTGCCTCCCTGCCTGGCTTCTGCAAGTTCTCGTCGCTGACGCTGATCCCTATCGATCTGTCCGCCGTTGACGTTGATTTGCTCAGCTCACAGGACATCGCCTGGCTGGACGATTACCACCGGCAGGTGCGGGAAACGCTCTCCCCGCGCGTGAACGGAGAGGTTCGGGAGTGGCTTGAGGCCGCCACACAGCCCGTCGGCCAGTTGTGCAAGTAGTAACCTTTCAAGGCCGCGTTTGCGGCCTTTTTCATTGATTTGCTGGATTAATCGGCAGTTAAACGCATTTCACCAAAACAGCCTTTGACAACCCGGACTCACGCCGTTAGTATTCGCCCCGTTCACACGATTCCTCTGTAGTTCAGTCGGTAGAACGGCGGACTGTTAATCCGTATGTCACTGGTTCGAGTCCAGTCAGAGGAGCCATATTTAAGAAGCCTGCTTAGGAAACTAAGCGGGCTTTTTGCTTTTCTGAGCTGACAAAATCTGGAACAAAAAAGCCCGTTTAATGCATATTAAGCGAGCTTCTTCTTCTCTAACGCAACCTTCCCTTACTCCCAGGCGCGCTCGGCCTTCGTGGCGTCAAACACCGGCGGTGGCCTGCGGAAGCGGCGGGTGAGGAAGGCCAGATACAGAATACCGACCGCCGCCCACACCAGCCCCAGCGTCAGGGACGTCACTTCCAGGTTCACCCACAGCACCGCCACCGTCGCCGCGCCAATCAGCGGCAGAATGAGGTAATGCAGCTTCTCGCGCCAGGTTTTGTTGCGGCCTTCACGACGCCAGAAGTGGTTAAACACCGACAGATTCACGAAGGTAAAGGCCACCAGCGCGCCGAAGTTGATCAGCGCCGTCGCCGTCACCAGGTCAAAGAACAGCGCGGACAGGGCCACGATCCCGACCATGATCACGTTCAGCGCCGGGGTGCGCCATTTCGGGTGTACGTAGCCGAAGTATTTTTCCGGGAAGACGTTGTCGCGGCCCATCACATAAAGCAGGCGCGAAACGCTGGCGTGGGAGGCCAGCCCGGATGCCAAAGTGTTAACGAAGGTGGTGCAGAGGAAAATCGACTGGAACAGCTTGCCGCCAACGTACAGCGCAATCTCCGGCAGCGCTGCGTCCGGGTTTTTAAAGCGGCTGATGTCCGGGAAGAACAGCTGCATAAAGAACGAGGCAACGATAAAGATAATGCCGCCGTAGGCCGCAGTCAGGAAAATAGCTTTCGGGATGGTGCGCGCCGCATCGGGCGTCTCTTCCGACAGCGTGGTCACCGCATCGAAGCCGAGGAACGAGAAGCAGACTATCGTCGCGCCGGTAATCACCGGGATCAGGTGCGCATTTTCGCTGATAAACGGCTGCAGCGACCAGACGGTGCCCACGCCTTCGCCTTTGTGCAGCCCCTGCACCACCAGAATGATAAACACCACCATAATGGCGATTTGGACCAGCACAAACAGAGTGTTGAAGTTCGCCACCAGATTGACGCTCTTCAGGTTGGCCGCCGTCAGGATACAGACAAAACCGACCACCCAGATCCACGGCGGGACTTCCGGGAACAGCGCCGAAAGGTAGATTTTTGCCAGCAGGACGTTAATCATCGGCAGGAACAGATAATCCAGTAACGATGACCAGCCCACCATAAAGCCTACGTGCGGACTAATGGCCTTTTGGGCGTAGGTATAAGCTGATCCGGCCTGCGGGAACTGGCGCACCAGTTTGCCGTAGCTGATGGCGGTAAACAGCACGCCCGCCAGCGCAAGCAGGTAGGATGCCGGGACATGGCCGTCGCTGATGCCGGACACAATCCCGAAGGTATCAAACACCGACATCGGCGTGAGATAGGCCAGGCCCATCACCACCACCTGCCAGAGTTTCAGAGATTTACGCAGCTGCGGTTTTCCCGCCTGCGAAACAATATCTGCGGAAGAGTTAGTCGCCATGACGATGTCCCCCCACGCGAATACAGGTTTGCGAAACGTTGTTCGTTCGGGCAAACCTGCTTAGCCTGGGGGTTAATCGTAACTGTCGGGGAACGGCAATGGGGTTCACGCAGGCCACTGGCCCGTCGTTGTCAATACGGCAGCAGCGTTCGCCCTCGCCGTGCGGATATTTAAACATTTGCATCTGCATCATTTCATTTCCTCGTCGTACACATTGTCGTTAACTGAAGACCCGTTGCCGCCCGCGCTCCATTACGCGACTTCGGGAAATGGCAGGTTGCCCTGCAAAACGTCCGGCCTGGCTCCGCTCAGTCCGTATGATGCTACTTATTTATTCGCGTGCCCGGACACGTAAGCTCTGCCGGGCAGGCGCCACACTCAGGCGTTTTTCAGCATCCACTCAATTTCAGTTTCTGTGATTAAACGCTCAAACTGCACCAGCTCATCGTGCTTGCACGCATGGAAAACGTGGCTGAAACGCTCGCCCAGCAGGTCGCGCAGACGATCGTTCTGGGTGAATTCCCAAAGCGCGTCGCTCTGGCGGATCGGGAACGGCAGCCCTTCCTGCTCCAGCCCGTTGCCCTCTACCTCTTCCTGCAGCGGCAGGTCGTTATCCAGCCCATGTAAAATCCCGGCCAGAATAGTCGCCATCACCAGATACGGGTTGGCATCCGCCCCCGCCACGCGATACTCCACGCGATGGTTGTCTCTGTCGCCACAAGGAATACGCAGCGCCACGGTGCGGTTGTTATGCCCCCACGACGCCTGAGTCGGGACGTACATCCCCGGCTGGAAACGGCGCCATGAATTCACGTTCGGGGCTAGCAGCGCCATAGAAGAAGGCATCAGGTGGATCATGCCCGCCAGCGCGCGCTTCAGCAGCGCTGAGTCTTCGCCGTCGGCGTCCGCCAGCACGTTTTCACCTTTGTTATTCAGCACGCTGATGTGGATATGCATCCCGCTGCCCGCATGCTCTTCATACGGCTTCGCCATAAAAGTGGCGTGCATCTTATGCTTCTCGGCGACAGTTCGCACCAGGCGTTTTAACGCCAGCGCATCATCGCAGGCATCCAGCACGTTATCGGTGTGGTGCAGGTTGATTTCGAACTGCCCCGGCGAGGCTTCCGCCACCGCGCCATCGGCGGGGATCAGCTGCAGGCGGGCCAGGTCGTCGATGTCGGTCAGCACGTCGGCGAAGTGGTTAAGGTTATCGACGGAGTAGACCTGGCTTTGGGTATTGCGATCGTCGGTGCCCGGCGCGCAGGGCGGCTGCAGGTAGCCTTCGGCGTCGCGCTGGCGGTCAATTAAATAGAACTCCAGCTCTACCGCTACCACGGGGAATAGACCACGCTGGCGCAGCTGCTGCCAGAGTCGGTTCAGCACGTTCCGCGGCTCAACGTCAAAGGGAGCGCCATCTTCATCCAGCATGGTCAGCATCATCTGGCCGATAAATTCCGGGTCAGCCGCCGAAGGGGTCAGCGTGCCCAGCACCGGCACGCAGCGGCGGTCCGGCTCGCCCAGTTCCTGCCCCAGCCCGGCCTCTTCTACTACGTTCCCGAGAATATCCATGGCAAACACGGACGCCGGGAAGTAACAGCCCTTCTCTACCTTACGCAGCCCGGCCACCGGAATACGTTTCCCCCGGAAGCAGCCGTTCAGGTCAGTGAGCAGGACATCGACATATTGGGTATTGGGATAACGTTCAAGGAAGGTATTCACTTCGCGTGCAAACGCGCTACTTCGTCTCTCTTCGGAATGCTGAACAAAATTCTCAACTTCTACGATATTGGTTTCCATGATTCACCGCCGTTGCGTTGGATGCCGGTCGCTGATGTCGACCGTTAAATATAATGTCCACTTATCGACAATGGTGTGAAACAAAATGTTTGTCAAATGTTAATTTAAGTTTGCAAGACAGTTAAACCGCTGCTAAGTTGAGAAAATATTGAACGGAAATGGCCAACATGGAATCGTTTGGAAATAATTTAGTCCAGAATGTGAGGTTGATCATGGTCGATATATTTGACAAGCCATTAATCGGCGTTGTGATGTGCAGAAACAGGCTTAAGGGTCATCTGACCCAAACATTGCAAGAAAAGTACCTGAACGCGGTATTGAATGCGGGCGGCTTGCCCATTGCCCTGCCCCACGCGCTAGCAGAGCCGGAACTGCTGGAAGCGCTGCTGCCAAAACTGGACGGGATCTTCCTGCCAGGCAGCCCCAGCAACGTGCAGCCGCACCTCTATGGTGAAAACGGCGATGAGCCTGACGCCGACCCCGGGCGTGATGAACTGAGCATGGCGCTTATCGCCGCCGGGCTCAAAAGGCGCATCCCCATTTTCGCCATCTGCCGGGGTTTACAGGAACTTGTTGTCGCCACCGGCGGGACTCTGTATCGTCGCCTGAGCGATTGTCCCGAGTTTCTGGAGCACCGTGAAGATCCGGAACTCCCGGTGGAGCAGCAGTATGCCCCATCACACGAAGTCCAGGTTCATGAGGGAGGATTGCTTTCGCAGTTGATACCGGGCTGCAACACGTTTTGGGTGAATTCATTACATGGCCAGGGAGCGAAAACGCTGGGTCCGCTGCTGCGCGTCGAGGCGCGTTCACAGGATGGTCTGGTGGAGGCCGCGAGCGTTCACGATCATCCTTTTGCCCTCGGGGTTCAGTGGCATCCGGAATGGAACAGTATCGAATATGCACTATCGCGTTTGTTGCTTGAGGGTTTTATCACCGCCAGTCAGAACCACCTCGCTGAAAAGCAGCGGCTCTGACCACTACCGTTAAGGAAATGCCATTATGAGCGATGACGGCCTGGCGCCGGGTAAACGTTTGTCAGCGATCCGCCAGCAACTGGGTCTCTCTCAACGTCGTGCCGCCGAACTGTCTGGATTAACGCATAGCGCCATCAGCACCATAGAACAGGACAAAGTCAGTCCTGCTATCAGTACGCTGCAGAAGCTGCTGAAAGTCTACGGGCTGTCGCTCTCCGAGTTCTTCGCGGAACCGGAAAAACCTGATGAGCCGCAGGTCGTGATTAATTACGACGATCTGATTGAAATAGGCAGTCAGGGTGTTTCAATGAAATTAATACACAATGGGAATCCTAACCGTACGCTGGCGATGATCATTGAGACCTATCAGCCGGGAACCACCACCGGCGAGAGGATCAAACACCAGGGTGAGGAGACAGGCACGATACTGGAAGGTGAAGTGGTTTTGACCGTAAACGGCCAGACCTGGCACCTGGTTGCGGGGCAAAGCTATGCCATTAATACCGGCATGCCGCACAGCTTCAGCAACACCTCGGCAGGCATCTGCCGCATTATCAGCGCCCATACCCCCACCACGTTCTAATTATTTTCAGGCCTGAGTAATCAGGCCTTATTTCAAAACCTTTTTTAACAGGACTTATTTCCTGGGGCTTTTTGCAGCCCAAATTTGCCTGAAGAACCCAGTAAGGCCATTTATCCGATTGAATAAAAGGAGTCATCATGGACTTTCAGCATCTTAATTACTGGCAGGAGAAAGCCAAAAATACCTCGCCGGAAACGCGCTTGTTTATTAACGGCGAATATTGCGCGGCACAGGACGGCGAAACATTTAGTACCGTCGATCCTTTTGCCCAGCGTGACCTTGCCGAAGTGGCGCGAGGCAAAAAAGCGGACGTCGATATTGCGGTGAAGGTCGCCCGCGATGTCTTTAATCGCGGCGACTGGGCGCAGGCTTCCCCGGCCAAACGCAAAGCCGTGCTCGGCAGGCTGGCAGATTTAATGGAGCAGCATCGCGAGGAGCTGGCGCTGCTGGAAACGCTCGACACCGGCAAACCTATTCGCCATAGCCTGCGCGATGATATTCCGGGCAGCGCCCGCGCTATTCGCTGGTACGCCGAGGCCATCGACAAAGTCTACGGCGAAGTAGCCACCACCGGCGTCAACGAACTGGCGCTGATTGTGCGCGAACCCATTGGCGTAATTGCCGCCGTTGTGCCGTGGAACTTCCCGCTGCTGCTGGCCTGCTGGAAGCTAGGCCCGGCGCTGGCGGCGGGCAACAGCGTGATCCTTAAACCTTCTGAAAAATCACCGCTGTCGGCAATCCGTCTTGCGGCGCTGGCTAAAGAAGCTGGCCTGCCGGACGGCGTGTTTAACGTCGTGACCGGGTTTGGTCACGAAGCGGGCCAGGCGTTGGCTCAGCACCCGGACGTGGACGTGATTACCTTCACCGGCTCCACCCGCACCGGTAAACAGCTGCTGAAAGATGCGGGCGACAGCAACATGAAACGCGTCTGGCTCGAAGCCGGCGGGAAAAGCGCCAATATCGTTTTTGCCGACTGCCCGGATCTGCTCAAAGCCGCGGCAACCACCGCCGCCGGTATTTTCTATAACCAGGGCCAGGTTTGCATCGCCGGGACTCGCCTGCTGCTGGAAGAGAGCATCGCCGACGAGTTTATTGCCCTGCTGAAAGAGCAGGCAAAAAACTGGCAGCCCGGCAACCCGCTCGACCCGGAAACCACCATGGGGACGCTGATCGACTGCGCCCACGCCGACAACGTTCACGGCTTTATTCGCGACGGGGAAAGCCAGGGCAAGCTGGCGCTCGACGGGCGGAACAACGCTCACCCGGCGGCTATCGGCCCGACGATTTTTACCGATACGGCGGCGGATGCGCGTGTGGGCCGGGAAGAGATCTTCGGCCCGGTGCTCGTCGTCACCCGCTTCACCTCCGAAGCCCAGGCGCTCGCCCTTGCCAACGACAGCGATTATGGCCTCGGTGCTGCCGTGTGGACCCGGGATCTCTCCCGCGCCCACCGCATGAGCCGCAGCCTTAAAGCCGGTTCCGTTTTCGTCAATAACTACAACGACGGCGATATGACCGTCCCGTTCGGCGGCTACAAGCAGAGCGGCAACGGCCGCGATAAATCCCTGCATGCCCTTGAGAAATTTAGCGAACTGAAAACCATCTGGATTGCCCTGGAGCCTTCATCATGACTGAACATACCACCAGCTATTACGCGGCCAGCGCCAACCACTATGAGCCGTTCCCACAGCTGAATGAATCCGTGACCTGCGACGTGTGCGTGGTTGGCGGCGGCTATACCGGCCTTTCGTCTGCACTGCATCTGTCTGAAATGGGTTATGACGTGGTGCTGCTGGAGTCTGCACGCATCGGCTTTGGTGCCAGCGGGCGCAACGGCGGGCAACTGGTGAACTCCTACAGCCGCGACATCGACGTGATTGAGCGCCGCTATGGCCCGGAAGCGGCCAAAATGCTCGGCAGTATGATGTTCGAAGGCGGGGAAATTATTCGCGAGCGCATCAAGCGCTACCAGATTGACTGCGATTATCGTCCGGGCGGCCTGTTTGTGGCGATGAACCATAAGCAAATGGAAACCCTCGAAGAGCAAAAGGCCAACTGGGAGCGCTACGGCAACACCCAGCTTGAACTGCTGGACGCCAGCGAACTGAAGCGGGAAGTGAACAGCGACCGCTACGTCGGCGCTCTGCTCGACCACAGCGGCGGCCATATTCACCCTCTCAACCTGGCCATTGGCGAGGCTAATGCAATTCGCCTGAACGGTGGACGCATTTTCGAACAGTCCCCGGTGACCCACATTGAGCACGCCAGCCCGGCCATCGTCAGCACGGAGAAAGGCAAGGTCACGGCGAAGTACGTGATCGTCGCCGGGAACGCTTATCTCGGCAATAAACTCGAACCTGAACTGGCGAAGCGCAGCATGCCGTGCGGCACGCAGGTGCTGACCACCGAGCCGCTGGGAGAAGATCTCGCCCGCTCGCTGATCCCCAAAAATTACTGTGTGGAAGATTGTAACTACCTGCTGGATTACTACCGCCTGACCGCCGATAACCGCCTGCTGTACGGCGGCGGCGTGGTGTACGGCGCCCGTGACCCGGCGGATATTGAACGCCTGGTGATGCCCAACCTGCTGAAAACCTTCCCACAGCTGAAAGGCGTGAAGATTGACTACAGCTGGACCGGGAACTTCCTGCTGACCCTGTCTCGCCTGCCGCAGGTGGGCCGTCTGGATAAAAATATTTACTACAGTCAGGGCTGCAGCGGGCACGGCGTGACCTATACCCACCTGGCCGGCCGCCTGATTGCAGAGCTGCTGCGCGGCGATGCGGAGCGCTTCAATGCCTTCGCCAACCTGCCGCATTACCCGTTCCCGGGTGGCCGCACGTTCCGCATCCCGTTTACCGCGATGGGCGCGGCTTACTACAGTCTTCGCGATCGCCTTGGGGTTTAATTTGCCTTCGCTATTGCGCTAAAGGCTCAGCGACGCTGGGCCTGACGAGCAATAACCCGACGCACGGAGCGATCCCCTCCGTGCGTTTTTTTATTAGCGGCCCACCGTTTTATAGCCACCAAAACTTCACGTTGCCGCAGATTAATGAAAGAAAAAAATAAGCTGGCTGATATTAATTTACAGTCAATAACACCCGGATATTACCAGCCAGAATTTTTGAAAGTCTTCATCAATAATGCCAGCTGTTCATTGCCCGGACGGCAACCTAACATGCAACGCATCAACCGAAACCTTGTTTAATTATTCACAATGAGAGATTTATTATGATGCGTAAACTGATTAATTCCGCCCTTGCCCTTACCGTATTGACCGCCCTTAGCGGCACGGCTTTAGCCGCCACCGAAGTCCAGTCAACCACCGCCGGCCAGCGCATGGGCTATGTTTCAGTCACCGGTGCCACAACGCTTGACGAGGCCGTTAACAAACTTGCCGATAAAGCCAGCCAGGCCGGGGCAACCACATTTAAAGTCACGTCGGCAGGCGGAAATAATAAACTTTACGCTACGGCAATATTATTCAAATAAAAGAAAAGCTCGCAACGCGCGAGCTTTTCTTTTTCTTACTGATTATTACAGTCGCCCTGTTTCCGTGGCGGCTGAATTTATTTGTACCGGCATTCCCGAGCGGCGATTAAGTGCTTCACTCACCACAGCCGTATTTACACCTGAAGCCTGAGTTTCGCTGCGCAATAAGGTAGTCATCGGCAGCGGCACTTTCTTGTCGGACTCAAACTCCGCACGGTTGCGCGACAGCGGCTCGTGAACTTCCAGCCAGCGCTTGCCGTCCGGCTCGGCGGTCACCTTCACCGGCTGGTCGATGAGCTGAACGCGGGTCCCGACCGGCACATTATCGAACAGGAATTTGATGTCGTCGTTGCGCAAGCGGATGCAGCCCTGGCTGACGCGCAGGCCGATGCCAAAGTTGGCATTGGTGCCGTGGATGGCGTACAGCTTGCCGATGTAAATGGCGTACAGGCCCATCGGGTTATCCGGCCCCGGCGGCACAAAAGCCGGCAGCGTTTTGCCCTCTTTGGCGTATTCGCGACGGGTATTCGGGGTTGGCGTCCAGGCCGGGGCATCCTGTTTGCGCTCGACGCGGGTCACCCAGTTGCGCGGCGTTTCGCGCCCCGCCTGTCCAATACCTATCGGCAGGATTTCTACGGTGTTAGTGTCCTTCGGATAATAATAAAGGCGCATTTCCGCCACGTTCACCACAATCCCTTCCCGCACGGTATCCGGCAAAATCACCTGCTGCGGAATAACCAGCTGCGTACCGACTTTGGGCAGGAACGGATCGACGCCTGGGTTGGCCTCCAGCATATTGCTGAAGCCCTGCCCGTACTGAGCGGCAAAGTGTTCCAGCGGCTCTTTGTTCCCTTCCGGCACGGTAATCGTCAGGGGCGCACCCACCAGGCGGCTGCCTTCAGGCGGTAAAGGATAGGTCACGGCCATCGCGCTCTGCGTGACCGCCGCCAGAACAAATGCCAGCGTGGAGAAACGAATCATAATTTCCCTGTTAGTTAACATGATGTGAATGCATTAAGCATAACCGTCCTGAGACAATTCTGTAAGGATTGCGCGTTAATATGTCTACTAATTGTACAGTCGGGTTGCGACCGCGGACCGCAGAAGGCATGATGTCCTCTTGTTTTTTAAAGGAGACGTTATGCAGGAATTGATATCCGCCCTCGAGCAATACGGCATCCAACCCAGCCACACCACTTCCCTGATCGTCATTTTCGGCATCATTTTTCTTACCGCGCTGGTGGTGCATTTTATTCTGCACGGCATAGTGCTGCGTGCCTTTGAGAAGCGCGCACAGTCCAGCGCCAGCCTCTCTTTGCAGATAATCACCCAGAACAAGCTGTTCCAGCGGCTGGCGTTTCTGCTGCAGGGCATCATCGTTAACGTTCAGGCGGTGCTGTGGCTGCAAAAAGGCAGCGACGCGGCCACCATTCTGACCACCTGCGCCCAGCTATGGGTCATGCTCTACGCGCTGATGTCCTTTTTCTCGCTGCTGGATGTGATCTTCGGTCTGTCGGGGAAATTCGCCTTTGCTTCTCAGCTACCGCTGAAAGGCATTTTCCAGGGCGTGAAGCTGCTGGCCGCGATTGTCGTCGGCATCATGATGGTGTCGCTGCTTATCGGGAAATCCCCGGCAATATTGATAAGCGGTCTCGGTGCGATGGCCGCCGTACTGATGTTGGTGTTTAAAGATCCGATTCTCGGCCTGGTCGCTGGCATTCAGCTTTCTGCCAACAGCATGCTGAAAATGGGCGACTGGCTGGAAATGCCGAAATACGGCGCGGACGGGGCGGTGATCGACATCGGCCTGACGACGGTGAAAGTGCAAAACTGGGACAACACCATTACCACTATCCCAACCTATGCGCTGGTGTCCGACGCGTTTAAAAACTGGAGCGGGATGTCGGCCTCAGGCGGGCGCCGCATCAAGCGCAGCGTGAACATCGACACCACCAGCATTCGTTTTCTTTCGCAGGACGAGCAGGAGAAGCTCCTTAAAGCGAAACTGCTGCAGCCGTATATGGCGGAACGTGGGAAAGAGATCAGCGAATACAACCAGCAGCACGCCGACGACTCGGTGCTGAACCAGCGCCAGATGACCAACGTCGGCACCTTCCGGGCCTATCTGAATGAGTACCTGCGCAACCACCCGCGCATTCGCAAAGACATGACGCTGATGGTGCGCCAGCTTGCTCCTGAAAGCGAAGGATTGCCGGTGGAGATTTATGCCTTCACCAACACCGTGGCCTGGGCCGAGTATGAAAGCATTCAGGCCGACATTTTCGACCATATTTTTGCCGTGGTGGACGAGTTTGGCCTGCGTATTCACCAGACACCAACCGGCAACGACATGCGGGCCATTGCCGGGGCTTTCGAACGCTAAACGGTGCTTTCTTCCTGAACCGAAAGTGGTTCTTTTGGCGGTCGCGGGTATTTTTTCAGCCAGCGGCCGCTGACCATTCGCCAGTAGAAGCAGGCGCCGCGCACCGCCCAGTCGCCGAACATCCCCAGCCAGACGCCCACCACGCCCATGCCCAATACAATCCCCAGCGTGTAACCGGCGATAACGCGGCAACCCCACATCCCCGCCATCGACACCCACATCGCAAAACGTGCGTCACGGGCGCCCTTCAGCCCGGCAGGCAGCACCCAGGACGCGGCCCAGATTGGCATAAAGGCGGCGTTCATCCACAGCAGGACTTTAACGACTTCTTTGACGTCATCTTCGCTGGTGTAGAACGAGGCGAATAACCCGGCGAACGGCGCGGTTCCCCAGGCAATGATCGTCAGGCCAATGGTGGCGAGCCAGAACGTATGGCGCAGCTGGCGCTCGGCCTGGCCGATTTGCCCTTTCCCTAACCGTCTGCCGACGATGATCGTTGACGCCGACCCGAGGGCGTTACCCGGCAGGTTAATCAGCGAGGCCACCGAGAAAGCAATAAAGTTACCGGCAATCACGTTGGTCCCCATCCCGGCAACGAACATCTGCGTCAGCAGCTTACCGCCGTTGAACAGCACCGACTCGACGCTCGCCGGAATGCCGATGCCGAGCACTTCCCACAAAATGCCCCAGTTGAGCGGCGTAAAATAACTTTTCAGCGAGATACGCAGCGCCGGGTTAAAGCCAATCATCAGCACGAAGATAATGCCCGCCGCACCGATGTAGCGGGAAATCGTCAGCCCCAGTCCCGCGCCAACAAAGCCCAGCCCGCCCCAGCCAAAGATGCCGTAGATAAGAATGCTGCTGATGATGATGTTGAGGATGTTCATGCCGCCGTTAATCAGCAGCGGGATTTTGGTGTTCCCCGCCCCGCGCAGGGCGCCGCTACCGATAAGCGCTATGGCTGCCGCCGGGTAGCTCCAGACCGTGGTTTGCAGGTAAGAAAGTGCGAGAGCTTTAACTTCCGGCGTGGCGCTACCGGCAATGACATCGATAATGTGCGTGCCCGCCAGATGAATGCCTGCGGCCATGATAAAAGAAACCATGGTCATCAGCACCAGAGACTGCCGGGCCGCCGCCCTCGCCCGCTCCGGATCCAGCCTGCCAAAGCTGAACGCCACCACCACCGTGGTGCCGAGATCGATAGCGGCGAAGAACGCCATGATAACCATGTTAAAACTGTCGGCGAGCCCTACGCCCGCCATCGCCTCTTTCCCTAACCAACTGACGAGGAAGGTACTCAACACCCCCATCAGCAATACGCAGGTGTTTTCGAGGAAGATTGGCACCGCCAGCGGCGTTATCTCACGCCAGAACAGCACCCGATAACTCTTACGTTTGGCGTACCACGGCGTTTTCGCCACGCTCTGGCGAAGGACTGCATGTAAGTTCAAGCGAGGACCTGCAAGGAAAGATAAAACGGCATTTCAAATAATGGGCGACAAATCGTTATCCTGCAAAGGATTTTTTTGTCTCTGATTGCCTGAAAAGGCAACAAGATGTTGATAGTTTCCGCAAACGCACCACAGGGTGAGATTTTGCCTTTGACAAGCCCCGGAGCCGCCGCTAATATTCGCCCCGTTCACACGATTCCTCTGTAGTTCAGTCGGTAGAACGGCGGACTGTTAATCCGTATGTCACTGGTTCGAGTCCAGTCAGAGGAGCCATATTTGAGAAGCCCGCTTAAGGAAACTTAAGCGGGATTTTTGCTGTTGGTGGTTCAGGCAAAGGCGTTACTTCCCACAGCCGAGCTCGATGAATAATCCGTTGTTGTCGATGAAAAAGCCATATCGATAGACTTTGTTATTCAGCGTATAGGACGTTTGGTAGATGTAGCCACGGGTAAGCGGAACCTTTATGCAGGTATCTGGATAAATGAGGTGTTTGTAGTCAGCAACAGCAAGATTTTTAAAGTCGTCACCTTGTAATGAAGAAATTGAATAGCGACTTAGTACATCGGATTTATCAACGGTAAAACAGAGATTGCCGTTAATAATGTCATAGCTTCGCCACTCGCCTACACCTAGATTTTCACCCACACAGCCAGTAAGCAAAGAACAAGCAGAAACAAATGCAACAACATGCTTCATAAAGGAAATCTCCCCAGTATTTTCTTGTACCGTGAGAACAGTGAAACCGTCGGCTCTGCCGGGTTAAGGTGGCGAAGATTGGTGATGTCGTTCAGGTGGTTGTGTAAGTATCCCGGCAAAGGTGTTACTTCCCACAGCCGAGCTCGATGATTTGCCTGTCATTATCAATAAAAAAACTGTACCGATAGTTTGCTTTATTCATCGTGTAGGATGCCTGGTAAATATATCCCGGTGTTAGCTCGATGTTTATGCATGTATTCGGATAAGAAAGATTATCGAGATCGGTTACGGCAAGGACTTTATATTCGCCACCCTGAGTCGAAGAAAGCACATAGCGAGTCAACACGTCTGATTTGTCCACGGTGAAACAAATGTGGTTTCCGTCAATATAAAGACTCTTCCAATCTCCAACGCCCAAACCTTCGCCGACGCAACCAGACAACGCGGAACACAAAAATATTAACTTGAATAAGCGATTCATAAAGGAAATCTCCCCAGTATTTTCTTGTACCGTGACAACAGTGAAACCGTCGGCTCTGCCGGGTTAAAGTGGCGAAGATTGTAGGTATTAGAATTGCCTTTAAATCCGTGAGTCTTCAATAGCCAGTAATCGCTAACGATACAGGCTTGTTGCTCCAGGCCGTAATCGAGCAGTGTCGGTTTTTCGAGATCATAGTAGTAGTCAGCGGCCCAGGAAAAAGCACCGCGAGTGCGCACCCACATCCCCCGCTGATGCTGCCAGACATGCATCATTTCATGCATGAAGAGATGACTGGCATCGATGGGATTACGTTGAGCTGAGGAGAAATCAGGCTCATAGACACCTTCCTGAAACCATATTTCCCCGTAAGGCGTCATAGCGAAGCTGTTTTTTTGCATATTAAATGGCAAATAGCTCCCACGATGAATCCAAACTTTGTGATATTCAATAGCGTTACCGTAGAGTGTTCTGGCGAGCTTAATTTCCCCAAGCGTCAGCAGCCGTAGGCCACCTCGCTTTATTCCTATAGACATAAACCCTCCTTTTGGAAGGGTTTATGTTACCATCGGATTAAAATCATACAATTATTTAGTTTATGAATGAATTACGATAATGTAATCATGCGGGAAATAGTATGTGGCCGATATATCTTTGAGTCTTAGTAGATTTTCATTAATATTTTTCTTCTTTAAAATTCATCTCCGGCCAGAGAAGCCAAACTGTGAAGCCCATTCAAGAATTTTTCCCTTTACTGCATGAACTTATTTATTCCAGATCTTTTAAATCCATTTATTAAATAGCTTTAAGGCAAAATCTGTTCTTTTGGTATAACCAATGCTTAGGCGCAATAAAACCCTCGCCACCCGCAAAACGCCGGCGGCGGATCCTTGCTATAAATCCAACACCCACTCCTCTCCCCCAAGCACCTTGCCGTTGACCTGGATCTCAATCCGCTGCACGCCGGAGTAATACTGGCGGGTGGTGATTTTCTTCACCGCGTGTTTTTTCTCTATCGTTACCGAGCCGTTGGCCGGGAGTTCGAACGCGCGAAGCTTGAAAACCTTCGGGGCGGTGCTGCCGTTGGCTTTCATAAAGTGGAGCACGTAGTCCACCACGATATTTTGCGGGGTGCTGCTGGTTGAGCGGAGGCTGACTTTAAATGCCAGGTATTCGCCCAACGCAATCGCTTTTTGTTTGAGGGAGAATGCATCCAGCGCGACGTCCGCGCCGTGCTGCACGCCAATAAGCGCCAGCGCATCCGGGTGACCATTCTTAATTAAGGTGCGCAGCGAGTGGCGGGTTATCCAGGCGACTTTCTTTACGTCGTCACCGCCGGACTGTTTCGCCTGCTGCTGCCAGTTTTGCAAAAGCTGAATCACGTAGTCCGGGTGGTCTTTGGTGATGTCGTTCAGATGGTTGGAGACGCTTTTTCTGACGTAAAGCTCCGGGTCGAACTTCAGGGCGTCCAGAATGGCTCTGGTTCCCGCCGGGTCTTCGATAAACAGATGCAGTTTTTCGCCCCACGGCACGCGCGGGCGGGTGCCCTCTGAGGCCCAGCGGCGGATGTCCACGCTTTCGTCCTGCGCACATTTAAGCAGAAACCGCATGGTCGCGTCGGGATCCTGCTTGATAAAAGGCCTCACCGCCCATTCGGCGGTAAAGCAGGCTGTCACCACTTTCAGGGCTTCGAGGGAAAGTGTCGGGTGGTTCAGGCCATAGACCTGAATAAACTCCGCAAAAGGCCAGACGGCAAAACCGCGCAGCTTATGCTCTTTTAATACAGCAACCACCACGCCCAATGCAGCCGGGTAGTCCTGCGGGAGCTCAGACGCCAGTGCGTCGCGGATGGCCTGAACTCTGGCCTTCATTTCCAGCTTATCGAGGTCTTCCGCTTGCTTTAAAAACGCTTTGGCGTTGAAGGCGGGATGATGCCGCGCGATTAAGCTCGCGATGTCCTGCAAAAGCCCATGATTAAAAGCATGTTTAAACGCGTTCTGATTTTCGACGGGCTCACTCACTGCACTACTCCATGGCGGATAACGTATTGCCGGAGTCTATCACTGTTTTTTCTTTGCTTTTTAGCCGTTTGCTACAAAAAACTGCTAACTAATTCGCCCAGGGTTCGTCAGCACCTGACGGAATTTTTCTATGTCACAAATCACGTATTCATGGGCCACTTTCTGAATGTACTGCTCTTCTATCAGCTGGTTGATCACCCGGCGGTAGGTTCTCTCGGAGCAGCCAAACCGTTCAGCCTCGCGGGATACCTGTGAGAAGTCCACCAGCGGCTTGCTCTGCTGATGGCGTTCATACAGGTCGGCCACGATGTTAAACACCAGCGGCTGCAGGAAACGCTCCATGGTTCTCGCCATCCCGCGCTGGTAGCTGGTGGAAAGCAGCTGGCTGAGCCAGACGCCGACTTCCGCGTGGCTGGTCAGAATGGTGTCCATCATCGCCAGCGGGATGACTTTGACCGTCATGGTATCGTGGGCGACGACCGAGAACTGGCTCGGCGTGTGGGTAAGATATTCTATTTCGCCGATGATAGTGTCGCTGACAAAGCGCTGCCCGAGACTGAACGCTTTCCCGTTTTCGGCGTTGTAATGCATGGTGTACTCGCCAAGCGTGATCCAGTAGAGCGCTTTGATCTCTTCGCCCTGGCGCAGAATAAATTCATCGGGGCCGATCTCTTTGCTTTTCAGCGGCGCGGCGTACACGGCATCGCGTAGGATCTGATGCCCGCGCTGAGCGAATTGCTGAATAATATTCATGGTGTTGTCGCTCTCCGGCAGGCTGCCTCGCAGCTAAATAACGTCAAGTATTGCCTGTTTCGCCAGAATCTGCGGCGAAAAAGGCGGCTGAGATTAACTATCGCCCCTCGGTATTGTCAATACTCCGCGTTTTACTCCCCCCTCGCCAGCCCTGGCGTGTCACTTTTCTTGCAAAGGCAAAAATCAAATTTGTGATCGCCGTCGGCCTGGTCGGACATTTGCCTTTTTCTGCAAGCTACGGGGTTTCTATCGTAATGGCATGAAACCAGCCAGGAGATCGTCTGATGACGCCACATATTAACGCCAACCCCGGCGACTTTGCCGAAACCGTGATCATGCCCGGCGACCCGCTGCGCGCGCAGTACATTGCGCAGACGTATTTAACCGATGCAAAGCGCGTGTGCGATACCCGCAATATGTTTGGCTTTACCGGCTACTACAAAGGCAAGCGACTTTCCGTGATGGCTCACGGGATGGGCATTCCGTCCGTTTCCATATACGCCCATGAATTGATCAACGCCTTTGGTGTGAAACAGCTTATTCGCATCGGCACCTGCGGTGCGGTGGATGAAAGCGTGGATATGCGTAAGGTAATTGTCGCCACCGGCGCAGGTACGTCTTCTTCGGTAAACCGCGACCGCTTTAGCGGCTACGACTACGCAGCCGTGCCTGATTTTGATCTGCTGCGCCGCTGCTGGACGGCAGCTGAGCAACATAATATTCCGACCCAGTTCGGCAATACCTTTACCAACGACCTGCTGTACGACAAACCCGAAGGCATGCTCCCTGCCCTCAAAAAGATGAACATCCTTGCGGTGGAAATGGAAACCTCGGCGCTGTTCACCATCGCCGCGCAGTACCGCGCCAAAGCCCTGAGCCTGCTGACCGCCTGCGTAAGCAGCGTCACGGGGGCAGAGCCGACGGCAGAAGAACTACAAAACACGTTAGACAACATGATTGAGCTCGCTTTAGAAACCGCACTTCTCTGCGATTGATTTCTCCCATAAGGGTTCTTCGATGACAAACTCTACACATCAGCCGGCCTCGGGCGGCATAAAAGTTGAAGCAAACGGCGTGAATGCCGTCCCGGAAGCTGAGCGCTACGGCAAACCCGCCGGGCTGTTTCCGATTTGGTTTTCCTGGAACGTTTCTATTCTGGGCATGACCTACGGCATTTACGTTTACTCTCTCGGCCTGAGCGTCTGGCAGTCGATCACCGCCGGGATTATCGGCTACCTGCTGTCCTGCTGCCTGGTTGGCGTGCTGGCGGTGGGCGGGCCAAGAACTGGCCTGCCTACGTTGACGCAAACCCGTTTCTGCTTCGGCTATCACGGTAATAAATTCCCGACCCTGTTCGCCTATATTTCCAATATGGGCTGGAAAATCACCATTATTACCCTCGCCTCGTCTACCGGCGCGGCGCTGTTTGCCAAACTTTGGCCTGCGGCGTTTGCGCTGGCAGACGGCAAACCTACGCTGGTGTGCATTCTTGGCTGGTTTATCGTCAGCCTTGTGCTGACCATGTCGGTCGCCATTTATGGCCACCAGCTGATCATGAAGGTGGAGAAATACATCGCCTGGCTGACCGGGTTTATGAGCATCATCTTTATCTTCCTGATGCTGCCGCATATTCACTGGGAAAAGCTGGGCCAGAGCACGGCGCACGGCGACCTGTTGACCTACATCGGCGGCGTGGTGATGGCAATGACGATGGTGGGCCTTGGCTTCCTGAACTACGGCGGCGACTTCGCGCGCTATTTGCCGAAGAAAACCCAGGCCTCGAAGGTTATTTTCTGGACGACGACGGGGATTTCTCTGCCGGTGAGCATCCTGCTGGTGCTGGGCGCCTTCCTTGCCGACAGCAACCCGGACCTGAGCGCAGCGGCGGCGCAGTCGCCTATTGCCTCGCTGACTAACCTGCTGCCGTTCTGGTTCTACGTGCCGTTCTCCATCGTGATTATTGTTTCACTGCTGGCGGCGGCAATTACCGGCGTATACAGTTCAGGTCTTGCCCTGCTGGCGCTTGGTATTCCGGCCAGCCGCGCCACGACGACCACGCTGAACGCGGCTATCATCGGCTTCGGCGCGTTCTACCTGATGTTTATTTCCGATTCGTTCCTGGCGACCTTCCAGTCGTTCCTGGCCTCTATTTCGGTGGTGATCGGCTCCGCCGGGGCGATTCAGCTGATCGACTTCCTGCGCCAGAAGCGCCTGGGCTGGGATGTGGCGATGGCGAATAAAGCGGGTTTTGGTGGCCGCGATGGCCGCTGGACGGCACTGCTTTCACTGGGTATAGCGACCTTTGTGGGGCTGGGCACAATTACTTCCGGCGATCCGTACATCGCGCACGTGGTGGGCTTCCTGCTGACGGAAGAGACCCGCCACAGCGTCTTTGCGACGGCAAACCTGGGCGTTATTGTCTCGATGCTGACCGGGGGCGTATTGTATTCGCTGCTGACCTTCGGCCTGAAAATTGAGCTGCCGGGCATTTCGTCTGCACAAGCGGCTTCAACCGTGCAGGGTAAAACCCAAAAAGCGCTGTAAGCCGAAAAACAGGCCCGCTAAGCGGGTCTGTTATTTTCCCACTCCTGCAAAAAGTCTATCAGCGCACGCACCTTCGCCGGAACATGCTTCGTGTTCGGGTAAACCGCATAAATTCCCTGGGATGGGAAACGGTATTCCGGTAGCACATGCTGAAGTTCATCGCGCCCTATCGCACTACGCACCAGCCATTCGGGCAATAAACCTACGCCGCAGCCCTGAACCACAAAAGCCATGAGCGCCGCCGCCGTGTCGGTCATAAAGCGGGCCGGCCCGGTGATCGTTAACTCTCTCGTTTCCTGGTCAGGCCCAATGACCTGCCATTCTCTGGGGGTCGGCAGCCGACGATGAATGACCCATTCCGCTTCGGCCAGCGCCTCCAGGCTGCCAATCGGGTTACGCTCAAGCCACTGCGGCGCGGCAACCGCCACAATCTCGAACCGCTCTATCAGCGCCGCGCGGTAGGACGAATCCGCCAGCTTGCCCAGGCGAATAGCCACGTCAAACTGCCCGGAGATGAGATTAGCCGGAGCAGATGAAGATTCGTGCCGGATGGTCAGCCCCGGATGCAGCCTGCCAAAGGCACTTAGCGCCGGGATAACCTTTGCCTGGCCGTATTCCGGCGTTGTCGAAATACTCAGTTCGCCAGAAAATCCGCCGTGATGCCCCTGCACATCTTCCACCAGCGCTTCGCTCTCCCTTAACAGCTGCAGAGCGCGCTGGTAAAACACTTCCCCCGCCTGGGTTAATGCCACGCGCCGCGTGGAGCGTACAAGCAGCGAAACGCCAAGTTCCGCCTCAAGCTGACGAACGTTAAAGCTGATCGCCGCTTTCGTTTGCTGCATGGACTGCGCTGCCGTGGTAAATCCCCCGGCCTCCACCACCGCAACAAACTGCGCCACCCGCTGCAAGTTGAGCATGCCAATTCGCCTGATTATCAAATTATTTTTGACAGTGTATCAGCCGAAACGGGATTTATCCGTCTCGTGGAACCTGCTGAAATCGCCTTTTCTTTTTCACGAGAGCCGCCATGCCTTATCGCTACAGGGTTGCCGCCGTTTATCTGCTCGGTTTTTTTCTCGACTTAATCAATATGTTTATCTCCAACGTCGCCTGGCCTGAAATGGGGAGGGAGTTTCACGCGCCGGTCACCGAGCTGGCGTGGATAAGCCACGGCTATCTTTGCGGCCTGACGCTGGTTATCCCCTGCAGCGCGTGGCTGACGCAGCGGCTGGGTGCCAGGCGCCTGTTTATGCTTTCTTTGGGGCTTTTCTCTCTCGGCACGCTGGCTTCCGGCCTGGCTCCCGGCCTTGAAACGCTGGTCGCCGCACGTATTCTGCAGGGCGTGGGAGGCGGGCTGCTCATCCCAGTTGGTCAGGCCCTGACCTGGCAGCTTTTCGCGGTGCACGAGCGGGCAAAGCTTTCCTCGGCAATTATGCTGGTTGCGCTGCTGGCTCCGGCGCTTTCGCCAACCGCAGGTGGATTGCTGGTGGAATCTTTTGGCTGGCGCTGGATATTTCTCTCCAGCCTGCCGCTGGCGCTGCTGACACTAGTTCTGGCGGGATTTTGGCTAAAACCTGCAGAGCAACAAACTGCCCGCAGACCGCTGGACGTTAAAGGGCTAATGCTGGGATCGGCGGGGCTATTCGCTATTTTGCTGGGCGTCACGCAGGCCGGAAACCCGGCGGCTCATGGCGCGGCATTAGTGTGGCTCATCGCTGGCATGCTTATTCTTTGGTTTTTTATTCGCCGGAATGGCAAACATCCGACCCCGCTGTTCAGCCTGCCGCTGCTGGCAGATCCTCTGCTGCGTTACGCCATGCTGGTTTACCAGTGCATTCCGGGGATTTTTATGGGCACCAGCCTGGTCAGCATTGTCTATCTGCAAACGCAGTTGGGCCTGTCTGCCACTCAAACCGGAATGCTGATGCTGCCGTGGGCGATGGCCTCTTTTGTCGCGATTTCATTTACCGGCAAGATGTTTAATCGCCTCGGCCCTCGCCCGCTGATCGCCGCCGGGGGCATATTTCAGGCCGCAGGGATTTTGCTGCTCACACAAATCAACTCCGGCGAGCAAGCCTCGTGGCTGGTAGCCGCTTACGCGTTGATGGGCCTGGGGGGAAGTCTTTCCAGCAGCACAGCGCAGAGCACCGCTTTTATCGCCATCCCTTCGGAGGCTATGCCGGAAGCGAGCGCACTGTGGAATATTAATCGCCAGTTAAGCTTTTGCTTTGGCGTGGCGCTACTGAGCCTGCTGTTAACTGTTTTACAGGCGCTGATGCCCGCCCCTCGCGCTTATTTTTTCACTTTTAGCCTTGCCGCCGCCGGGACGCTTGCCCCGCTGGTTTACGCCTGGCGGCTCAACAATCAGCAGATTAAAAATCAACTGACCCAAAAGGAACTCTGAGCAATGAATATCTGGTTTGAAGAAGTGATTGAGGCCCATGTTGCCATTGAGCAATGGCTTGGTGCGGGCAAGGGGGAGCTGGAAGCGCTGCTGGCATGCTTTACTCACGACTATTCAATGGTCGCGCTGAGCGGCGCAAGGCTGGATTATCCGGCACTTTGCAGCTTTTTCCGTACCAGCGGCGGCAGCCGCGAAGGGCTGGCGATTGAGGTCGATAGCCTCCAGTTGCTGGACGAATGGCCGCAGGGTGCCGCCGTGCTTTACCGCGAAACGCAAACGCTTAACGGCTCCAGCACCGTGCGCTGGTCTACGGTTATTTTCCGCCGCGAGGGCGAGAAAGTGTTATGGCGACATTTACAGGAAACGGCGCAGGCTTAAGCCGGAGCGGGCGGTGAAAACCGCCCCATCAGTCCTAAAGCGCGATGTTGAAATGCGTCCCGTCCGGCAGCTCGATATCCAGCTTAACCTTACCCCCCGCCGCCTCAACGTAACGCTTGAGGGAAGAAAGCTTGATGTCGCGGCCTTTTTTTTCCATTTCGGCAACGGTGGGCTGCTTCACGCCCAGCTTCTGCGCCATCTCAGTCTGCGTTTTTCTGACTTTGTCACGAAGTTCGGCCAGGTGGATATTCAGCAGCATTTCGTCGGCCATGGCCTGCGCGGCGGCCACCACTTCGGGTTTTTCTTCGGCCATCCATTGTTCTAACGTTCGCCCCATTCTATTTGCTCCTTTTCCGTTAACTGCTGTAAGTGCGCCCGAAACTCGTTGTCTGCTAATGGCACCATGACGTTATAAAAACGCTTCTCGTTCCCGGCTTTATTTCCCGCACAGAGCAGGATGGCACAGCGTTTTATATCAAAAGCAAAAAAGATCCTGAGGGGCTCACCCCGGCACTAAATTCGCAGCTCTTTCATGTTGGAGTACTGCGACCCTTTTACCGTATCGGCATAAGGCCGTCCGAGTATAGGCCCTCTCTCTTTGAGCAGTACAACCCCTGCCATAACGCAGGTTTTGGTCATGTCATCTGACGCCGTAACCCAGGCATCAAACGTATCCGTCATTTTAATCGACCACACATCGCCCTCCGCAATATAGGTTAAATACTATATAGGAACAAGCCTATGTGCCGATTGCGTGAGCAAAGACCAAGTTAATCATTTGGCCTTGGGTGAATCGTCGAGAGAGATTCGGAAATGAATAATGACGTTCAGCGAGTTGCAGCCTCACTGGAAACGGACTCGTAAACTTGCTCAGGTGAAAGGTGGATGAGAAAACCCCATCCACCCTGGCTGACTAATTATGATTTACGGCTGGCAATAATGTCGTCGGCCACGTTACGCGGCGCTTCGGCATAATGATGGAACTCCATGCTGTAGGTCGCCCTGCCCTGAGACATTGAGCGCAGCGTGGTGGAATAACCAAACATTTCTGCCAGCGGGACATCGGCCCGAATAATCTGGCTGCCAAAGCGTTCTTCCATGCCCTGCACCATGCCGCGGCGGGAAGAGAGGTCGCCCATAATGTTACCGGCGTAGTCTTCCGGCGTTTCCACTTCGACGTGCATGATAGGCTCCAGAATAACCGGATCCGCTTTGCGCACTGCGTCCTTGAAACCGAAGATCGCCGCCATCCTGAACGCCATTTCCGAAGAGTCGACGTCATGGTAAGAGCCGAAGGTCAGCGTGGCTTTGACGTCCACCACAGGGTAACCGGCGAGCACACCTGTATTCATCGCCTCACGCAGACCTTTTTCCACAGAAGGAATGAACTCGCGTGGCACTACCCCCCCTTTGGTGGCATCTTCAAACACAAAGCCTTTGCCCGGCTCAAGCGGTTCGAGCGTCAGCACTACATGTCCATACTGGCCTTTACCGCCTGACTGCCGCACAAATTTCCCTTCCACGTCTTTCGCCGTTTTACGGATCGTTTCGCGATAGGTGACCTGTGGCCGGCCAATGTTCGCTTCCACGCCAAACTCACGTTTCATGCGGTCGACGATGATTTCCAGGTGAAGCTCGCCCATGCCGGAGATGATCGTCTGGCCGGATTCTTCGTCCGTATGCAGGCGGAAAGAGGGATCTTCCGCCGCTAAACGCTGCAGTGCGATACCCATTTTCTCCTGGTCGGCCTTGGTCTTCGGCTCGATAGCGAGGGAAATCACCGGCTCAGGGAACTCCATTCGCTCAAGCGTGATCGCCGCATTCGGGTCGGTTAACGTATCGCCAGTGGTGACGTCTTTCAGCCCTACGCAGGCGGCGATATCCCCGGCGCGCAGCTCATCCACCTCGTGGCGGTCGTTCGCATGCATCTGCACAATACGTCCGATACGCTCCTTTTTGCCTTTCACCGGGTTGTAAACCGAATCGCCTTTTTTCAGCACGCCGGAATAAACACGGATAAAGGTCAGTTGCCCAACATACGGGTCGGTCATCAGCTTGAAAGCGAGCGCCGAGAAGGGTTCATCATCACTGGGATGGCGTTCCGCGTGCTCCCCCTTTTCATCCACGCCGTCAATGGCAGGAATGTCGAGCGGAGACGGCATCAGCTCTACCACCGCATCCAGCATGCGCTGCACGCCTTTGTTTTTAAACGCGCTGCCGCACAGCATCGGCTGAATTTCCCCGGAAATGGTGCGCTTGCGCAGACCGGTAATAATTTCCGCTTCGCTCAGATCGCCGGTTTCCAGGTATTTATCCATTAGCTCATCGCTAGCTTCCGCCGCAGCAGAGACCATTTTTTCGCGCCACAGTTGTGCAGTCTGCAGCAAATCCTGCGGCACAGGCCCATAGCTGAACGTCATGCCCTGGGTCGCATCGTCCCAGATAATGGCGCGCATTTTGATGAGATCCACCACGCCAGTGAAGCTGTCTTCTGCCCCGACCGGGATGACGATGGGAACAGGATTGGCTTTCAGGCGGTCAATCATCATCTGCACCACACGGAAGAAATCAGCGCCCGGGCGGTCCATTTTGTTAACGAAGGCCAGCCGCGGCACGCGGTATTTATTAGCCTGCCGCCAAACGGTTTCTGACTGCGGCTGCACGCCGCCCACTGAGTCGTAAACCATTACCGCGCCGTCCAGCACACGCATGGATCGCTCCACCTCAATGGTGAAGTCCACGTGTCCCGGCGTGTCTATGATGTTGATACGGTGCGGTTCAAAACCGCGATCCATACCCGGCCAGAAGCAGCTCACCGCGGCGGACGTAATGGTAATACCGCGCTCTTGCTCCTGAGCCATCCAGTCTGTCGTTGCTGCGCCATCGTGAACTTCACCCAGTTTGTGGCTCATGCCGGTGTAAAACAAAATACGTTCGGTCGTGGTTGTTTTACCGGCATCAATATGGGCTGAAATACCAATGTTGCGATAGCGTTCGAGAGGGATGGGTCGGGGCATGATGTGTCCTTAGTCTTGTTGACTGTTAAGCGACGGCCACTATGGCCGCCAGAGTTGTTCGCCATCAGCATAGTACAATTGTACGAGTATATTCGAACAATTTGAGCTATCGTTAATATCAATACATTCGAAGGGCATCAAGTTTGCTATCAAGTTTGCTATAGTAGCCGGCCGCCGTGCCGCCACCGCCTACAGGAAGAGTATGATCGCCAACCATCCGGAACGAGAACAAATCCGCCTTGAAAATGTGCTTTTTGCGCTGGGCAACCCTTTGCGGATGGGGATCGTCAGATCGCTTGCCGGGGGGGAAGAGCTTACCTGTGGCGCTTTAATTCAGGATGTGGCGAAGTCGACCATGACCCACCACTGGCGAGTTCTGCGCGATAGCGGCGTAATCTGGCAGCGCCCTCAGGGACGTGAAAATTTGATTTCGCTGAGGCGTGAAGATCTGGATGCTCGGTTCCCCGGACTGCTGGAAACCCTACTGCGAGTGATGGTGAACGAGGCATAAAAAAACCGCCCTGAAGGCGGTTTTTTCATCGCTGAAGTTATTCAGACTTGGTGTCAGCCACTTTCTGCTCGCCCATCACTTTCAGCTTCTTAGAGATCTCGCGACGCTCTTTAGACAGCTCGGCGTTTTTGATGATGTAGTCATCCACGCGGTCTTCGTAGTCGGTTTTCATGCTGGCAATGATGCCCTGCACCGCTTCGATGCTCATGCCTGGCTTGATGTAGTCGCTCAGGTTATCAAGCAGCAGCACGCGCTTTTGGTTGTCACGGATCTTTTTCTCTACGTCCTGAATTTCACGCTGCAGTTTGTTTTTACGACGGAACAGACGAACAAACTCCAGAACGTCCTGGAAGGTAGGTTTGATATTTTCCATTTTTACACCCCTGCTAAATTGGTACTCGGATTCGTTAAGACAACCGCCATAACCTTAGTAGTAGCGGTTGACGATTACAATTTTTTGTCAGTCTCACTAACGGGCTTGCCCTATCTTAACCTCAATTTCTGCTGAATCGAAACAAGCATTGTCATTTCTGTGCTTTACGCGCGCTATTTACGCAGTGCGCGGCAAATGAGGTGCGACAGCAGCTCAAGCTGGCGGGCCAGTTCAAGGCTAAGCCAGACGTAGCCGTGAATAGGCGTTTCCTGCAGCTGACTGCCCTTGCCCTCCTCCATCAACTGGCGAAGTTCAAAAACGATCTCATTCAGTTTCTCGGTGTTGGCTGAGATGGGCGAAGGGTTCCCTTCATACAGCGCCGTTGCAATGGCCGACAGTGTGCGCTGCGTCATTTGCTGCGTGTCGCGCAGCGTATGAGCGTTGATCATCACAAAATGGCTTTCCCGCGTCGCCCAATAGGCGTTGATTTGCAGCTCAAGGGTGCAGACCATGTTGCGATTAATGGTCTGAATCGCCTCAAAGACTGACTTCTGAATACGGGTTTCCTTACCCGCGGGGCCAATCAGGGCGCGCATCTTGACCACGTCATTCAGGATTTTCTGCAACGGTTTTTCCAGCCGTGGGCGCTCCACAAGGTTTGGCGAGAACCCCGCAGTGTAGATTTTGCTAAACGCCTGCACGAAGGTCGCCATCTGGATACGCCAGTGAATAAACGCCCGCTGTGGGTAAACGCTGGTGAACAGCATGGCCAGAAGCGAGCCGAAGATAACGTCGCCGCTGCGCCACAGAGCAACTTCCATATCCCCCGGCGGCGCCCCGACAACTACGGAGAGCGTGATGCCGATAAGCAGCGCCTGGTAGGGACGTTTACCCAGCGCCAGATAGCCGCACAGGAACATCGCCAGCCCGCACCAGATGATCATCAGCGGTAAGGAAATAAGCTCCAGCTTAAGGGCTATCAGTCCGATGGCCGCGCCAAAAATGGTGCCACCGATACGCTGGAAGGCGCGCGGAACAACGTTCCCCCAAAAGGAAATGGGGCCCATCACCACCACCAGTGTGATAAGCGGCCAGGTGCCTTCGGGGATGTTCAGCAGGCGAACCAGAACAAATGTCAGCACAAAAGCAAGGGCGATACGTATGCCGTGGGCAACGCGATAGTTGCGGTAAATACGGATCTCAAACGGGGTCAGTGATTTGTCGGGGCGCACACCCGGCTCTCCGAAAATAAAAAAGAAATTGTACCCGTTTTTCTCACAAAGAAATCATGTTGCCAGGTGCGGCGGGGCTTTTACGCGGAATATTTCACATTTCTTTGCTGAATATCAGAAATGGGCGGCAGGCTGCCGCCCGGATTCAAGCCAGCTAGCGCAGCCAGGGCGTAACGGTCACGCCAACCAGCAGCCCTTCAGGACTGAGCATACGTGACACCGTTTGCCCCCAGGGCTCGATACGGTTATCCACCAGCATCTGATACCCGGCCTGCTTTAGTACCGCTGTCGCCTGCCCGACATCTTCTACTTCAAATTCGACCCAGCTTTGGGGCGCGACAATGTGCTCGGGCCAACCGTCCACGCCGAAGCAGGACTGTGCCGCCTGAGCGAGCGGCCAGAGCGCAAAATGCTTCACGCCATCCAGCTCACCGTGTTCCGTTGCCAGATAGTCCTCGTTGCCTTCCATCGCTTTTAACGGCAGACCGAGCACCTGCTGATAAAACCCGGCACTTGCCGCCACGTCGCGCGTAACGGGGCCATACCCGGCGATGAATAACACGTTTAATCCTGCGATAGCTTCCGTCATGGCGAGCTCCTGTCAGACTTTAGCGACCGGAATATACATATCAATTTCCCATACGCCGGACGCCGAGCCGTCGTTGAGATAGATTTCGTAACAGGGTTTGCCGGTTAACTGATAGTCACCATCAGCCTCTACCTGGTCAAAGAAGGTTTCCCAGGCTTCCTGGAATGCTTCGTTTTTTACGATGGCATGCCCGATGGCGTAAGTATCTGCCTCAATAGCCGTGATGATAACGCCTTCGCTGTTTTCCGGTAGTTTGAACTCTTCAGGTACGCCCAGTACCGTGTCCACGCGGAGCTTTTCTGGCGGAACAACATCGGGGTCATCATAGTAAATGGCCAGCCAGTCGCCATGGAGGCTGTGGGTTTTCGCCCACATGGCCAGCTGGCCAAACCCTTGCGGAACCGTGGTTTCCCACGGCCCGACCAGATGAAAACCGGCCACTTTACGCGCCGGAACATGCTGAACTTTGAATGTCATACTGCCTCCACGCTGATGAATAAATACACTGTACATTTATACACTATATTTTTTAAAGGTGGGGCACAAGCTGCCAGATTTGGAAGCAACCTCGCAGGAAATGGCGACAAAAAAACCGCGCAAATTGCGCGGTTCATCAACAAGACAAAGGGTTAAAGCTTGCGGCTGATAAAGTCGCCGAGACGCGAAAACAGCCCGCCCTTCTCCACCGGCGTGAGGTTCACTAGCGGCCAGTGGGAGATAAGCTTGTCGCCATCAAACAGCTGGATCTCGCCCACCTGCGTATTGGCTGCCAGCGGCGCCTCCATATCCTGCTTGCTCAGCACATACTTTGCTTTGATGTTCGGCACTTCCGATTTAGGCAGCGCGAGGAAGACGTCCTGGTCCGGGCCCACATTGATATTGGCCTTGTCGCCGTACCAGATGTGCTCGCTGCCGATAGGTTTGCCTTTTTGCAAGACCTGCACGGTGTCGAAATTATCCTGCCCCCAGTGCAGCAGCTTGCGGGCCTGCTCTTCACGCCCTTTTGAGCTAAGGCCGCCCATAATCACCGCAATCAGGCGGCGCTGGCCCAGCACGCTGGAGGCAATAATGTTAAACCCTGCCGTTTCGGTATGCCCCGTTTTCAGGCCATCCACGTTCAGGGATTTATCCCACAACAGGCCGTTGCGGTTTTGCTGGGTAATCCCGTTCCAGGTGAGACTGCGCTCGCTGTACATATGGTAGAACTGGGGTTCACCGTGGATGATAGCGCGGGACAGCACGGCAAGATCATAGGCGGAGCTGTGCTGCCCCGGCGCGTCCAGGCCATGCACGGTTTCAAAATGAGTATCGTGCAGGCCAAGCTGGTCGACGTAGTGGTTCATCATGGCGACAAACTGTTTCTGTCCCCCGGCAACATAGTCTGCCAGCGCAACGCAGGCATCGTTGCCGGAATCGATAATCAACCCGCGGCTGAGATCGCGCACGGTCACCCGGTCGCCCGGCTTAATGAACATCAGCGATGAGCCGTCAAACACCGGGTTACCTTTTGCCCAGGCGTCTTTCCCCACTGTGACGACGTCGTCCGGGGTAATACGTTTACTGTCGATTGCGCGGTCAACGACATAGCCGGTCATCAGTTTTGTCAGGCTGGCCGGGTTACGCTGGACGTGTTCATTGCCTGCGGTCAGCACCTGCCCGGTGGTGTAATCCATCAGTACCCATGCGCCGGCCTCTACCTGAGGCGGTTGCGGCTGATGGGGGAAAATATCATCAGCATAGGCAGCATTGACGGAAAGGGACAAAAAGCTCAGGGCAACAAGCAGGCGGGTTTTCAACGGAATTTCCTCAAAGACTTAATTTACAGCGGCTCGTTTTACGGGAGTTCTTGTTAATTTGCTTCTTTAAATTGCAAGAAAATATGACATTTCATATTTAGCAATAATAATGAATGATATTTGTACGAAATATATTCCCCCAGACATCACACTGCGTTTATTCCGATATTCCATGTTTGCGTGACATTCTGATTGTGACAGCGCTGATTCATTTTTACTCTGACCGAAGAATACACGCATAAAGGTCATCGTATGGTGGAAAGTAAACGCTGGTCTCCTGAGCTGGAGGGGCTGCGAGGGCTGGCCTCGCTTTGGGTTTTGCTCGGCCACATTTGCCTGCTGGTGCAGTGCCGCATTCCTCTTCTTTACGATCCGGGGATGGGGGTCGATTTATTTATTTTACTGTCAGGGTATTTGATGGCAAAAAATTATCAGGAGCGTCGGGAAAAAGAGCCGTGGAATAGCCCGGATACCTTTCGCAAATTCTGGCTACGCCGCTTCTTTCGCATCGTCCCGCTCTATTATTTGCTGCTGGTCGTGGCGCTGATTTTTGGCAGCTGGTTCGGCGAAATGCGCGATATTATCGCCAGCGCCTGGCCGACAACCGCCACCGCAAGCAGCCGCTATGCCGACCACTCCGCAATGAATATTTTCAGCCATCTGACGTTTATTTTTGGCCTGTTACCGGCCTGGTCCTTCCGCACCGTGTTGCCAGACTGGAGCATTGGGCTGGAGATGCAGTTTTATCTGCTGTTCCCGTTCATTATGCTGCTGGTGATGCGCTACGGGTTTACGGTTAGCGCGACGCTGCTGATGGTGATTTGCCTGGCGGCCCGCTGGCTGTTCCCGGACTACTTCAACGCCTTTCCTATGCCGTCGATGATCCTGATAAAACTGCCGCTGTTTATCGCCGGAATGCTGATATCCCACGCGGTAATGCAAAAAAACCTGCGCTATTGCGCGCTGGCGCTGCTCGCCCCGGTTATTGCCTGGCAGATGCATATCGCCGAAACCCATCTGCGGCTGGTGGCAGAGTGCATGATGATTACCGGCATGACGCTGCTGCTCTGGCAGCCTGACAAAGAAAATCGCCTGCGCCGAATCACGGCGGCACCTCGCCAGCTGCTCACCTGTCGGTTTAGCCTGTTTCTGGGGGATGTCTCTTATTCGGTGTACCTGCTACACCTGATGATTGTCCTCCCCACCATCGGCCTGCTCGTCCGCTACACCGGTTTTGCCCATCAGCCTTCGCTGATGCGTTTCCTGATAGTCACGGCCATCGCGCTGCCCACCGTCTGGCTGATTGCCGTTGCGCTTTACCACAAGGTTGAAAAACGCGGCATCGCGCTGGGTAAACAGTTGCTTAGCGGGGCGAAAATGAAGTCCGAAAGGTCCGTATCTTAAACGCGCTTTTCCTTCTGATGCGCCGGCAGATGGTTTACCATTGAGTCTGATGATAACTAGCTCAATGGTAACCTCTGTGTCCGATTCTGCCTCACTTGCTACCTTTCTGTTTCACGATTACGAAACCTTCGGCAAAAGCCCTTCGCTGGACAGACCGGCCCAGTTTGCCGCGATTCGCACCGACAGCGAATTTAACGTTATTGGCGAACCGGAAGTGTTTTACTGCAAGCCTGCGGATGACTACCTGCCCCAGCCTGAAGCCGTGATGATCACCGGCATAACGCCCCAGCAGGCGCTGGCGCACGGCGAGAACGAAGCGGCCTTCGCGAAGCGTATTCACGACATCTTCACGGTGCCAAAGACTTGCGTGGTGGGCTACAACAACGTGCGCTTCGACGATGAAGTGACGCGGAATATTTTTTACCGTAACTTTTACGATCCGTATGCCTGGAGCTGGCAGAACGACAATTCCCGCTGGGATTTGCTCGACGTGATGCGCGCCTGTTACGCCCTGCGTCCCGAAGGCATTGTCTGGCCGGAAAATGAGGACGGGCTGCCGAGCTTCCGCCTTGAGCACCTGACCAAAGCCAACGGCATTGAACACGCTAACGCACACGATGCGATGTCAGACGTTTACGCCACCATCGCGATGGCTCAGCTAGTGAAAACCCGCCAGCCGCGCCTGTTTGAGTATCTCTACAGCCATCGCTCAAAGCAGAAGTTACAGACGCTGATTGATATCCCGCAGATGAAGCCGCTGGTCCATGTATCCGGCATGTTCGGCGCCCAGCGCGGCAATACCAGTTGGATAGCGCCGCTGGCCTGGCACCCGGACAACCGCAATGCGGTGATAATGGTCGACCTGGCCGGGGATATCTCGCCGCTGCTGGCGCTGGATGCCGCCACCCTGCGTGAACGCCTGTACACACCCAAAGCCGAACTGGGTGATAACGCAGCGGTGCCGATCAAGCTGGTGCATCTGAATAAATGTCCGGTGCTGGCCGTCGCCAACACCCTGCGCCCGGAAGATGCTGAACGCCTCGGCATTAACCGCCAGCAATGCCTTGATAACCTGAAAGTACTGCGCGAACACCCGGAAGTGCGTGAGAAGGTGGTGGCGC
The DNA here is from genome assembly GCF_059801165.1 of Cedecea sp. Ae19-4. Classification (NCBI taxonomy): domain Bacteria; kingdom Pseudomonadati; phylum Pseudomonadota; class Gammaproteobacteria; order Enterobacterales; family Enterobacteriaceae; genus Cedecea; species Cedecea sp. Ae19-4. Next base: position 2,154,800 of record NZ_JBCHWG010000001.1, read on the forward strand.
TGTTTGCCGAAGCCGAGCCGTTTGTGCCTTCCGATAACGTCGATGCCCAGCTTTACAACGGCTTCTTTAGTGACGCCGACCGTGCCGCAATGCGCATCGTGCTGCAAACCGACCCGCAGAATCTGCCGGCGCTGGATATCACCTTTGCCGATAAGCGCATTGAGAAGCTGTTGTTCAACTACCGCGCGCGCAACTGGCCGGGCACGTTAAGCGAAGATGAGCAGAACCGCTGGCTACAGTATCGCCGGGACGTGCTTTCCCAGGAAGCTCTGCAGGCCTATGCTCTTGAGCTGGAAGCGCTGTATAACCAGCATGAAGGGGATAAAGAGAAAATGGCGCTGCTGAAATCGCTATTTGAATATGCCCAGTACCTGGTCGGTTAACCCTTTTGACAGATAAAAAAATGGCTCCCTTTGGGAGCCATTTTTATTGCTTCGAAACGCATTAAGCGATGTCTTCGTTGTACTGAGGCACCGGGTTACGGAAGCTGCGGGTCACGCAGGCCACGTAAATCAGGCCGATCGCACCCCAAATCAGGCCGAGAATCATCGAGCTTTGTTCCAGGTTAATCCACAGCGCACCCACGGTCAGGGCACCAATCGTCGGCAGAACCAGGAAGTTCAGGTGATCTTTGAACGTCTTGTTGCGCTTTTCGCGGATCCAGAACTGCGAGATAACCGACAGGTTAACGAAGGTAAAGGCAACCAGTGCACCGAAGTTAATCAGCGCGGTGGCGGTAACCAGGTCAAAGTCGATAGCCATCAGCGCAACTGCGCCCACCAGCAGCACGTTGAACGCCGGGGTACGCCATTTCGGATGAATATACCCAAAGAAGCGGTTCGGGAACACGCCGTCACGACCCATCACGTACATCAGGCGGGAAACGCCAGTGTGCGCGGCCATACCGGAAGCCAGTACGGTAATGGTGGAGAAGATCAGCGCGCCAACCTGGAAGGCTTTACCCGCCACAAACAGCATGATTTCCGGCTGAGACGCATCCGGATCCTTGAAGCGAGAGATATCCGGGAAGTACAGCTGCAGGAAATAGGTGGAGACGATGAAGATCAGGCCACCAATCAGCGCGGTCAGGAAGATAGCGCGCGGAATCACACGCTCGGCGTTCTTGGTCTCTTCAGACAGGTTGCTGATGCCGTCAAACCCGGTAAACGAGAAGCACAGGATTGTCGCGCCGGTAATCATCGGCACAATATGCGCGTTCTCGGACCAGAACGGCTTGCTGCTTGTCAGCGTACCCGCACCTTCACCGCCCGCAACGCCGTACACCACCATTCCCATGATTACCGCAATCAGCAGAATCTGCAGGATAACGATGATGCTGTTGAAGTTGGCGACCGTTTTAACGCTGCGCAGGTTAGAAACGGTCATAAAGCCGACCAGCACGACCACGAAGATCCAGGACGGCACCTCAGGCACCAGCGCTTCAAAGTAGATTTTTGCCAGCAGGATGTTAATCATCGGCGCGAACAGGTAGTCCAGCAGCGACGACCAGCCCACCATAAAACCGACCAGCGGGTTAATGGATTTTTGGGCGTAGGTATAAGCGGAACCCGCAGACGGGAAACGACGCACCAGCTTGCCATAGCTCAGCGCGGTGAACAGGATCGCCACCAGAGCAAAGGCATAAGCCGTCGGCACATGGCCATCGGTCATCCCGGAAACAATACCGAAAGTATCAAACAAGGTCATCGGCTGCATGTAGGCAAGGCCCATCATGACTACCGGTACCAGCGTCAGGGTCTTACGCAGACCTGGGCGGGTGTTTGCACCTGCGGTGACGTTAAGCGACATGGTTGTTTCCCTCAGTGGAGAAAGCCTGCGCAAAAGCAAAAATCTGCCCCATCTTAATTTCCTCGGCGACACGACTGTCGTTTTTTAAAAGCTAGTATCTATCCGGTACGAAGCCCGGCCTCTTGGTTTTTTTGGCAAATGCCGTTTGTCTGACTTAATTGATTGCAAAAAAATAACCGACGTCTCTTAAACGTCGGTTAGTTTTCTCTTTTGCAGGCCGCGTATTTTGCACCATACGAAGGCACAATGACAAGATGTTAAAGCCATCTTTGGCAATTTCTTTTTCAGCGCCTGGCGGAAGTAAAAACTCCCACATCCAGCACGGCAGAAGAAGCTAATCCCGTTCCGGCACATCGCTGCCATAACGCACTGCCTGACTGCCATTCAACATAGCCAGGTTAGTAAAATTCCGCCAGTCAAAAAGGCACTATTTTTCTACTGGCATATACACCTGGGCGATATGCGGGTCAGCGACGATTTTTTCTCGCCACCATTCGCTGGCAAGCCCGGCCGTTTGCTCATTCCAGCCTATCCAAACCGGTACATAAGGCACCTGCCCCGCAACCTGTTTTTCCACCAGCGCACCACTCTCAATATAGCGCTGCGCCATATAGCGCGGCATATACCCGCAGCCAATGCCGCTGATTTGCAGCTCGAGCTTGGTTTTGAAATCAAACACGGTGATCGCCTCCTGCTCTTCAAGCAAATGCAGCGCTCGGGCGGACTCGATTCTGGAGGTGTCTCCGACGACCACCGCCCGGGACTGCTTAACCAGCCGTCTGGGCAGTGGCTCCTCCGCTTTCGCCAGCGAATGATGTGGGGCGACAACAAAGACGATCTCCAGCCGGCCCAGAAGCGTAAAGCCAAAACCGCTCAGCGAAGGCGGCTCGCTCATCGCCCCGACAATAATGTCCGCCCGCCCTTCCGTGAGCGCCTCCCACGAGCCGCCAAGCACATCGTTGATAAATTTTAGCCGCGTTACGCTGTAGCTTTGATAGAACGCCTCGATTAAGGGCGTCAGCAGGGAAAAGGGAAAGGCATTGTCCACGCCGATGGTGAGTTCGTGTTCCCAGCCCTGCTGGAGTTTGATCGCCTGCTTTTCCAGCTCGCGTACCGAATGCAGAATTTCCCTGCCTTTTTCCAGCAGGAGCTGGCCGGTTCGCGTAAAGCGCGCCCGGTGGCCGCTGCGGTCGAGGATTTGAATATTGAGGTCGCTTTCCAGCTTTTGCACGCTGTAGCTCAGCGCCGAAGGGGTTTTAAAGAGCTTTGCCGCCGCCGCAGCAAAACTCCCCTCTTTATCCAGCGCATCGAGAATGATCAGGACCTCCAGCAAAGGTTTCATACTCACTCCCGGGTGTGCGGCTGAATTTACTGCATAGGCATAAGCAGCGGATTAGGATATTGATAGTCGAAGCCTAGCTCATTACAGATGCGGCTGCCGTCAATCAGCTTGCCGTGGCCGGTTGCCGCGTCTTTACGGAACGACGGGGCCTCAAGGCCAATTTGCCGCGCCATAAGCGAATAGAATTCTTCCCGCGTTGGGTGGGCCGGAGCACAAAGATTATAGACTCGCCCGCCTTTAGGTGCCTGAAGCAGCAGCGTGATGGCCGAAATCACATCTTCCAGATGCACGAGATTTACGCCGTGCTGCCCGTTTGCCACGTCCCTTTTCCCCGCTAAAAAACGCCCAGGATGGCGTTCCGGCCCCACCAGCCCCGCGAGGCGGAGGATATCCACGGACGTCCCCGGGAGTTTGTGCAGCCAGTCTTCCAGCTCTTTAAGCACTTTCCCGCTGGCGGTGACAGGTTTAAGCGGGGACGTCTCTTTTACGCTACCCTCGCCTTCCCCATACACGGAGGTCGAGCTGGTAAAAATAATGCGCGGCACGGAATGCGCCAGCGCGCTGTCGACTATTTCCTGCACCGCCTGCAGATAAAAATCATCGCCTTCTCCAGTGCGTCGGGCGGGCAGCGTCACCACTAACGCGTCAACGTTCAGCAGCGCTTCCAGGTCTTCACTGTCGCAAACCAGTTCCGGCTGCAGATTCAGCTGATAACTTTCGATCCCGCACATGCGAGCTGCTTCTACGCCATCCTGCGTGGTTTTGCTGCCGGTGACCTGATAACCACGCGCTGACAATGAGAGCGCCAGCGGCATACCCAACCACCCCAACCCGACTATTGCGACCCTTTTCATGCCTTGTCTCCTGACCTTGCAGCATTATCTTCTGAAGAGTGAATTTAGCTCTCCGTTAAGGCTACGCCACCCGGGCAGAACTGACAATTCCCTCAGCCTTACAGAATATTAATCAGCGAGGAAAAAACCCCTTGCGCTCGGTGCGTCATCTGGTTTACGTTAATTAGCACATAATGAATAGTCATTCATACGAGAATTTTATGACACGCGCTCAGTTTAAAAACCACCATCATCACCATCACCCTGACTAGTCTTTCAGGCGATTGGTGCTGGGAGACGAAAAGATCTTCCAGTGGTGCGTGAACGCGAGAAAAAGCCCCCGGAAGATATCTTCCGGGGGCTTTTTTATTGGGCGTCAGACAGGAATTGATAAGGGGTAACTACCGATGACCGACAACAACCGTTTACGCATAGCTATGCAGAAATCTGGCCGTCTTAGCGATGATTCACGCGAATTACTCGCCCGCTGCGGCATAAAAATTAACCTGCACACCCAACGCCTGATTGCGCTGGCCGAAAACATGCCCATCGACATTCTGCGCGTGCGTGATGACGACATTCCAGGGCTGGTGATGGACGGCGTCGTGGACCTCGGTATCATCGGTGAAAACGTGCTCGAAGAAGAGCTGCTGACGCGCCGCGCCCAGGGCGAAGATCCGCGTTATTACACGCTGCGTCGCCTGGACTTTGGCGGCTGCCGCCTGTCGTTGGCCACCGCCGTAGACGAGCCGTGGGATGGCCCGGCCAGCCTCAACAACAAACGCATTGCGACCTCTTACCCGCACCTGCTGAAGCGTTACCTCGACCAGAAAGGCGTGCAGTTTAAATCCTGCCTGCTGAACGGCTCGGTGGAAGTGGCCCCGCGCGCCGGTCTGGCCGATGCCATCTGCGACCTGGTGTCTACCGGCGCAACCCTTGAAGCCAACGGGCTGCGTGAAGTCGAAGTTATCTACCGTTCCAAAGCCTGCCTGATCCAGCGTGACGGCGAAATGCCGGCAGCCAAGCAGCAGCTGATCGACAAACTGCTGACCCGTATCCAGGGCGTGATTCAGGCTCGCGAGTCCAAATACATCATGATGCACGCGCCAACCGAGCGCCTGGATGAAGTGATTGCCCTGCTGCCAGGCGCCGAGCGTCCAACCATTTTGCCGCTGGCCGGCGATCAGCAGCGCGTGGCGATGCACATGGTGAGCAGCGAAACGCTGTTCTGGGAAACCATGGAAAAACTGAAAGCGCTGGGTGCCAGTTCCATTCTGGTGCTGCCGATTGAGAAGATGATGGAGTGATGTGATGAGCAACTTCAACACGCTGATTAACTGGAACGACTGCGACGAAGGCGCGCGACGCGCGCTGCTAATGCGCCCGGCTATCTCCGCTTCGGACAGCATCACTCTCACCGTGGCGGAAATCCTGAACAACGTTAAAAGCAACGGCGATGCCGCCCTGCGTGAATACAGCGCGAAGTTCGATAAAACTGAAGTGAAGCAGCTGCAGGTCAATCAGCAGCAAATCGATGAAGCCGTCGCGAGACTCGGCAGCGAGATTAAAGAGGCGATGGCCGTGGCCGTCGCTAACATCGAAAAATTCCACCTCGCGCAGCAGCTTGCCCCGGTGGATGTGGAAACCATGCCCGGCGTGCGTTGCCAGCAGGTGACTCGCCCTGTAGCCTCCGTGGGCCTGTACATTCCCGGTGGATCCGCCCCGCTGTTCTCCACCGTGCTGATGCTGGCCACGCCTGCCCGCATTGCTGGCTGCAAAAAAGTCGTCCTTTGCTCCCCGCCGCCAATTGCCGATGAGATTCTCTACGCGGCCCAGCTTTGCGGCGTACAGGAAGTGTTTCAGGTCGGCGGCGCCCAGGCTATTGCCGCGCTGGCGCTAGGCACAGAAAGCATTCCGAAAGTGGACAAGATTTTTGGGCCTGGCAACGCCTTCGTCACCGAAGCAAAGCGCCAGGTCAGTCAGCGTCTCGACGGCGCAGCTATTGATATGCCTGCTGGCCCATCGGAAGTGCTGGTGATCGCCGACAGCGGCGCCACGCCTGATTTTGTCGCCTCCGACCTGCTTTCTCAGGCGGAACACGGCCCGGATTCTCAGGTGGTTCTGCTGACCCCAGACAGCACCATGGCCCTGGCCGTTGCCGATGCCGTTGAGCGCCAGCTTGCCGCCCTGCCGCGCGCAGAAACCGCACGCAAAGCGCTGGAAAGCAGTCGCTTAATTGTTGCCCGTGATTTAGCGCAGTGCATTGAGATTTCCAACCAATACGGTCCAGAGCATCTGATCATTCAGACCCGCAACGCCCGTGAACTGGTGGACGATATTACCAGCGCAGGCTCGGTATTTCTGGGCGACTGGTCGCCGGAATCCGCCGGGGATTATGCCTCCGGGACAAACCACGTCCTGCCGACCTACGGTTACACCTCCACCTGCTCAAGCCTCGGGCTGGCGGACTTCCAGAAGCGCATGACCGTGCAGGAGCTGTCTCCGCAGGGTTTTGCTTCTCTGGCAAAAACCATTGAAACCCTGGCCGCCGCCGAGCAGCTGACCGCCCACAAAAACGCCGTTACCCTCCGCGTCGCCGCCCTGAAGGAGCAAGCATGAGCCTCGAAGAGTTAGCCCGCGCCAACGTTCGCGCCCTGACCCCATATCAGTCTGCCCGCCGCCTGGGCGGGAACGGCGACGTCTGGCTGAACGCCAACGAATACCCAACGCCGGTAGAGTTCCAGTTAACCGCGCAGACGCTGAACCGCTACCCGGAGTGCCAGCCAAAGCAGGTCATCGCCAACTATGCCAGCTACGCAGGCGTGAAGCCTGAGCAGGTTTTGGTGAGCCGCGGCGCGGATGAAGGTATCGAACTGCTGATTCGCGCGTTCTGCGAACCGGGCAAAGACGCGATTCTCTATTGCCCGCCGACCTACGGCATGTACACCGTCAGTGCCGAAGCCTTTGGCGTAGAGTGCCGCACCGTGGCCACGCTGGATAACTGGCAACTGGATCTTCCGGCGATTGCAGAGAACCTCGACGGCGTAAAAGTTGTTTATGTTTGCAGCCCAAACAACCCAACCGGCCAGTTGATTAATCCGCAGGATCTGCGCGCGCTGCTGGAAATGACCCGCGATAAAGCGCTGGTCGTTGCCGATGAAGCCTATATCGAGTTTTGCCCCCAGGCGACGCTGGCAGGCTGGCTTCAGGAATATCCCAACCTGGTCGTACTGCGGACGCTCTCCAAAGCATTTGCGCTTGCAGGCCTGCGCTGCGGATTTACGCTGGCGAATGAGGAAGTGATTAACCTGCTGCTAAAAGTCATCGCCCCTTACCCGCTTTCTACACCGGTAGCTGACATCGCCGCCCAGGCGCTAAGCCCGCAGGGCATCAACGCGATGCGTGAGCGCGTGGCCGAAGTGCTGCTTAATCGCCAGTATCTGATCAATGAGCTGAAAAGCGTCCCTTGCGTTGAGCAGGTTTTCGACAGCGAAACCAACTACGTCATCGCCAGAATGACCGCCTCCAGCGCAGTCTTTAAATCACTGTGGGATCAGGGCATTATCTTACGTGACCAGAATAAACAACCGACGTTAAGCGGCTGCCTGCGCATCAGCATCGGCACGCGAGAAGAGTGCCAGCGCGCCATTGAGGCGCTGCGTCAGCAACCCGGCCTGCAGGCCACGGAGAGCAAATGAGCCAGAAAGTACTTTTTATTGACCGCGACGGGACCCTGATTTCCGAACCACCGAGCGATTACCAGGTCGACCGCATGGAGAAACTCGCCTTTGAGCCTGCGGTGATCCCGGCTCTGCTGCAGCTGCAAAAGGCGGGTTACCGTCTGGTGATGATCACCAACCAGGACGGCCTGGGTACCGCCAGCTTCCCTCAGGCCGATTTCGACGGCCCGCACAACCTGATGATGCAGGTGCTGACCTCACAGGACATTCTTTTTGATGAGGTGCTGATTTGCCCTCACCTGCCAGCGGACAACTGCGACTGCCGCAAGCCGAAGCTGGCGCTGGTCACTGGCTACCTGCAGGACGGCGTGCTGGATAAAGCCAATAGTTACGTGATTGGCGACCGCGCCACGGACATTGAGCTGGCCGCAAACATGGGCATTCAGGGCCTGCGCTACAACAGCGATGGCCTGGACTGGAAGCAAATCGCCGAGAAACTCACTAAGCGCGATCGCTACGCCCACGTGGAGCGCAACACCAAAGAAACGCAGATTGACGTGAAGGTGTGGCTGGATCGTGAAGGCGGCAGCAAGATCGCCACCGGCGTCGGTTTCTTTGATCACATGCTGGACCAGGTCTGCACCCACGGCGGCTTCCGCATGGAGATCGCGGTGAAAGGCGATTTATACATCGACGATCACCACACCGTGGAAGATACCGGTCTGGCGCTGGGCGAAGCGCTGAAGCTGGCGCTGGGCGACAAACGTGGCATCACCCGCTTTGGCTTTGTGCTGCCGATGGACGAATGCCTCGCCCGCTGCGCGCTGGATATCTCCGGCCGGCCGCACCTCGAATATAAAGCCGAGTTCAACTACCAGCGCGTGGGCGATCTCAGCACCGAAATGGTGGAACACTTCTTCCGCTCGCTCTCTTACACCATGGGCGTGACGCTGCACCTGAAGACCAAAGGCAAGAACGATCACCACCGCGTGGAGAGCCTGTTTAAAGTCTTTGGCCGCACCCTGCGCCAGGCGATTCGCGTAGAGGGCGATACGCTCCCCTCCTCGAAAGGAGTGCTCTGATGAACGTGGTGATCCTCGACACGGGCTGCGCCAACCTGCATTCGGTGAAATCGGCCATTCAGCGCCACGGCTATGAGCCGCTGGTCAGCCGTGACCCGGACGTGGTGCTGCGCGCCGATAAGCTTTTTCTGCCGGGCGTAGGCACCGCGCAGGCGGCCATGAACCAAATCATCGAGCGCGATTTGGTGGAGTTGATTAAAGCCTGTACCCAGCCCGTGCTGGGTATTTGCCTGGGAATGCAGCTTCTCGGCAGCCGCAGTGACGAAAGCCACGGCGTGGAAATGCTGGGCATTATCGAGCAGCCGGTATTGCAGATGAAAGACTTCGGCCTGCCGCTGCCGCACATGGGCTGGAACCGTGTTTACCCGAAGGCGGGCGACCGCCTGTTTCGCGGCATTGAAGACGGGGCGTATTTCTACTTCGTTCACAGCTACGCGATGCCGGTCTGCGAAAACACCATCGCCCAGGCAAACTACGGTGAAGCCTTCACCGCGGCGGTGCAAAAAGATAATTTCTGGGGCGTTCAGTTCCACCCCGAACGTTCCGGTGCGGCTGGGGCTCAGCTGCTGAAAAACTTTCTGGAGATGTAGACGATGATCATTCCGGCTCTTGATTTAATTGACGGCAACGTGGTGCGTCTCCATCAGGGAGATTACGGCCAGCAGCGTGACTACGGCAGCGATCCGCTTCCGCGTTTACAGGATTATCAGGCTCAGGGTGCGGAAGTGCTGCACCTCGTTGACCTGACCGGGGCTAAAGATCCGGCGGCCCGCCAAATTCCTCTGCTGCAAAAAATGCTGGCTGGCGTGAGCGTGCCGGTTCAGGTTGGCGGCGGTGTGCGTACCGAGCAGGACGTTGAGGCCCTGCTGGATGCGGGTGCCGCTCGCGTGGTGGTTGGCTCCACCGCGGTGAAATCTCCGGCGCTGGTACAAAGCTGGTTTAAACGCTTTGGCGCCGATGCTCTGGTGCTGGCGCTGGACGTGCGCATTGATGCCGAAGGTAACAAACAGGTTGCGGTGAGCGGCTGGCAGGAAACCTCCGGCACCACGCTGGAACAGCTTGTCGATGAGTTCCTGCCGTTTGGCCTGAAGCATGTGCTGTGCACCGACATCTCTCGCGATGGCACGCTGGCAGGCTCAAACGTCGAGCTTTATCAGGAAGTGTGCGCGCGCTTTCCGCAGGTCGCCTTTCAGGCTTCAGGCGGTATTGGCGGGCTGGATGATATTGCCGCCCTGCGCGGCAGCGGCGTGAAAGGCGTGATTGTTGGGCGCGCGCTTCTGGAAGGTAAATTTAACGTGAAGGAGGCGATTTCATGCTGGCAAAACGGATAATCCCTTGCCTGGACGTGCGTGACGGCCAGGTCGTGAAAGGCGTGCAATTCCGTAATCACGAAATCATCGGCGACATCGTGCCGCTGGCGCAGCGCTATGCTCAGGAAGGCGCAGACGAACTGGTGTTTTATGATATCACCGCCTCGAGCGATGGCCGCGTGGTAGACAAAAGCTGGGTGACTCGGGTGGCGGAAGTGATCGATATTCCTTTCTGCGTGGCGGGCGGGATTAAATCCGTGGAGGATGCCGCGCAGATCCTGTCGTTCGGGGCGGATAAGATTTCCATTAACTCCCCTGCCCTGGCCGATCCTGAGCTTATCACTCGCCTGGCGGATCGCTTCGGCGTGCAGTGCATCGTGGTCGGCATTGATACCTGGTTTGACGCTGAAACCGGCAAATACCACGTGAATCAGTACACCGGCGACGAAAGCCGTACCCGCGTAACAAAGTGGGAAACGCTGGATTGGGTGCAGGAAGTGCAGAAGCGCGGCGCCGGGGAAATCGTCCTGAATATGATGAACCAGGATGGCGTGCGTAACGGCTATGACTTGACGCAACTGAATAAAGTGCGTGAAGTGTGTCACGTGCCGCTTATCGCCTCCGGTGGCGCAGGCACCATGGAACACTTCCATGAGGCCTTCCGCGATGCGGACGTTGACGGCGCTCTGGCAGCTTCCGTGTTCCATAAGCAAATTATCAATATTGGTGAACTGAAGGCGTTTCTGGTTCAGCAAGGCGTGGAGATTCGAGTGTGTTAACAGAACAACAGCTAGCCCAGCTGGACTGGGAAAAAACCGATGGCCTGATGCCGGTTATCGTTCAGCACGCGGTGTCCGGTGAAGTCCTGATGCTCGGCTATATGAACCAGGACGCGCTGGCAAAAACCCAGGAAAGCGGCAAAGTGACCTTCTTCTCGCGCACCAAACAGCGCCTGTGGACTAAAGGTGAAACGTCAGGCCATTTCCTGAACGTGGTACGTATTGCGCCAGACTGCGATAACGACACGCTGCTGGTGCTGGTGAACCCCATCGGCCCAACCTGCCACCTCGGCACCTCAAGCTGCTTTGGGGATACTCACCACGACTGGCTTTTCCTGTTTGAACTTGAACAGTTGCTGGCCTCGCGGAAAACTGCCGATCCCGCCAGTTCCTATACCGCCAAACTGTACGCCAGCGGCACCAAGCGTATTGCGCAGAAAGTGGGCGAAGAAGGCGTGGAAACCGCGCTGGCAGCAACCGTGAACGATCGTCACGAACTGACCAACGAAGCTTCTGACTTGATGTATCACCTGCTGGTGCTGCTGCAGGATCAGGATTTGGACTTGAGTACGGTGATTGAGAATTTACGGGCCCGGCATAAATAAGCCCTGGAACAGATGTAAAAAAGGCCGCTAATGCGGCCTTTTTGTTTTTTTAGCAAGCTTAGGCTGCTGATTTATAGTTACGCAGCGCGTTTCGCCCCAGGACATAGCCCGAGCCGACAATAATGCCCAACAAGGCGGCAAGCACCAGCGTCAGGCCTTTTTTCGGGCTGTCTTTACGCACCGGCAAAGTTGCCTTCATGACATACCGAAACGCATAGGTCGTTTCCGGCGTCGATTTTAATTCACTCACCGCAAGGAGCGACTGACGGGCGTTAAAATAAGAGTTATCTAAAGGCAGCGGGCGGGACGCTTCGTTTTTGATCATAGAAGAAAGCGCCTCGCTCCCCAGGACAAACAGAGTATCTTCAGACATTGTTTCAGCCTGAGAAACCGCAGGCTTAGCAATATTAGATTGCTGAGCCACCAACAGCGCCTGGTTCAGCTCGTCCAGACGCTTTTGCTGTTTCTCCTTAGCAACTTTTACTTTTGTGTCGAGCACGCCTTTTAAATCGCTTATTTTTGCGTCAACGGAAGTTTTAAGGTCATCATCCAGCTCAGCGACAGTCCGCTCATTAATCTGCTGAAGATAAGTATTCAGTGTTGTCTGCGCCTGTTCAGCTGAACTCGCCACATAGCTAATCTTGAGCGGCAGCGGTTGATCCTTTCCGGCGGGTTCTATGGTCAGTTTTTCTGGTATTTGCTGATTGCCCAACTGCTCAGAGAGGGCCGAAATGGCAGAGTTGAATCGCCCAAAATAACGCTGTTGGATCTCGGCCAGCGAGGGCACAGCCTCTGGAGACCGGGCATTAAGAACGCTCATGGCATTGCTGTAGTTCGAAATCTGCCCGGTATCCGGGAGCGTAACTATCGCCTCAGAAGTCCATTTTTCTGTTGCAAAAGTGAGATAAGCAATAGCGATTAAGATGGCTAAAATCATTGCTGCCGCAATTGCGATTTTACCGCGCCATAGCTGTATAAGAAGATCAATTAAATCAATATTTTCCTGTTGATTGCTGGTGTGTTCTTTCGCCACATTTATGTCAGTTTGATTCATAATTGCCTTTGAAAAAATAATGAGAACAGCTTCGTATATTCATCAGATTTATAGTATAGAAAGATAGTAGGCAAAAGACCTTAATGATTTGTAAGGAAAAGATCGGAATTTGCTGAAAAATCAGCACAGAGACCGAATGCCAAAAAATCACAAAAAGAAGCTGTGTGATATTCGACCAGCCCTCAAATATAAATAAGGCCCTCGAAGGGCCTTTTATCAGATCGTGAAAAGAATCAGTCAAGCCACTCGGTGTGGAAGACTCCCTCTTTGTCCGTGCGCTTATAGGTATGCGCCCCGAAATAGTCACGCTGAGCCTGGATCAGGTTAGCCGGCAGAACCGCTGCGCGGTAGCTGTCGTAGTAGGCAATCGCCGCGGAGAAGGTCGGCGTTGGGATACCGTTCTGCACAGCGTAAGAGATCACATCACGCAGGGCCTGCTGGTAATCGTCGGCAACCTTCTTGAAGTAAGGGGCCAACAGCAGGTTCGCAATAGCTGGCGTTTCAGCATAGGCATCGGTGATTTTCTGCAAGAACTGAGCACGAATGATGCAGCCCGCACGGAAAATCTTCGCAATTTCACCGTAGTTCAGATCCCAGTTATTCTCTTCAGACGCGGCACGCAGCTGGGAGAAGCCCTGAGCATAAGATACGATTTTACCCAGGTACAGTGCGCGACGAACTTTCTCGCTAAACTCAGCTTTGTCACCGGTGAATGGCTTGGCCTGCGGGCCACTCAGCACTTTAGAGGCCGCCACACGCTGCTCTTTCAGAGAAGAGATATAGCGCGCGAATACGGATTCAGTGATCAGGGACAGCGGCTCACCGAGATCCAGGGAGCTCTGGCTGGTCCATTTCCCGGTACCCTTGTTGGCCGCTTCGTCCAGAATCACATCAACCAGGTATTTCCCTTCTTCATCTTTCTTGGTGAAGATATCTTTGGTGATGTCGATCAGGTAGCTGCTCAGCTCACCTTTGTTCCACTCGGTGAAGGTTTCAGCCAGCTCTTCGTTAGACAGATCCAGACCGTGCTTCAGCAGGGAATAAGCTTCTGCAATCAGCTGCATATCGCCGTATTCGATTCCGTTGTGCACCATCTTCACGTAGTGACCAGCACCATCAGGACCGATATACGTTACGCAAGGCTCGCCGTCTTCAGCAACCGCAGCGATTTTGGTCAAAATTGGAGCAACCAGCTCGTACGCGTCTTTCTGGCCGCCAGGCATGATGGATGGGCCTTTCAGGGCGCCCTCTTCACCGCCGGACACGCCGGTCCCAATGAAGTTAAAGCCTTCAGCCGACAGGTCACGGTTACGGCGAATGGTGTCCTGGTAGAAGGTGTTCCCGCCATCAATGATGATGTCGCCCTTATCGAGATAAGGCTTCAGGGAGTCGATGGCAGCATCGGTGCCAGCGCCCGCCTGCACCATCAACAGGATGCGACGTGGTGTTTCAAGAGACTCAACGAACTCTTTTACGGTGTAGTAAGGAACAAGTTTCTTACCCGGGTTCTCCGCGACAACTTCTTCAGTTTTCTCACGGGAGCGGTTGAATACGGAAACGGTATAACCACGGCTTTCAATGTTCAGCGCCAGGTTGCGCCCCATCACGGCCATACCAACAACGCCGATCTGCTGCTTGGACATTACATACTCCTGTCTTTTAGATAGTTATACTATTAACACTAAACGGGTCTCGGTGCTAATCCCCTTCATCATATGATGAATAAGTGCCTGTTCATACTCTAACAGCTCAAAGTGCTTAGCTAGAAACGAATAATTGTAATATTAAATAATCTGTCCAGAAACTACGAATTTAGAATTATTATAATTAAAATCACCTTTAACGTATAATATTAAATAGATTAAATTGACGTTCTCTTTCGCAACTAGAAAAAACCTATCGCAACAATAACAAAGAAAAAAACTCGCTCAGAAAATTTCCTTCTTATTTTATTAATGTTTTTAAGCAGCAGGATACGCGAGCTTAAACTTCGCTCTGATAGGCATCGCGATAAGAATTGATCATGTATAGACAGTACATTTATCGTTCTTTTTACTTGACTTCTATACCAACCGCTTCGAATCATAGATATACGTTTCATTGCAGCTCGCCAGCTATTATTAGTCCCTATTTGGTTGCGCTCATGCTGTCGATACTTCATAGTGGGCAATGCATCAATGTACCATTTACATCCAGAACTTCGCACGAGTGCATAGACAAACCAGTCATGATACTCAATTTTCTTTATCTCATCACTTTCTATAAGCACTTTTTTAAATGCGCATGCAATATTTTTATTAACAACAACCGAACAACCAGGACCCGCTGATTCAAATAAAAAATCATATTGAACCTGCTTCTGTGATTTATTTATTATTTTTGTCCTTCCATCCGCCCAAAAAGCAAGCACATTACTTGAATAGCCTGCGTATTCCCCACTGGACAATTTAGCTACCGCTCTGGAGATTTTATCTTCATACCATATATCATCCTGGTCAGAGAACGATATAAAATCATAACGACTTACATCAACATTCTTTATTAAATGATAAAAATTACTTGCAGCATCTCCAAACCTTTCACCATACGGCAACATATGAATATTATCATATTTTTCAGCCAAGCCAGTGCAAAAAATCTCCGTACCGTCAGTGGAAACATCAACACTTATATAGATATCTAATACAACATTTTTTTGATTTAATATGGACTGAACTTGCTCTTCAATCCATTCCATTCCATTATATGCTGCAAGCAAAACTACGACGCTGGACACAATAAAGCACTCCAAATGCTAGAAAATTATAAGAAATTGCAAAGTTCCGCTTTACTTAAGATATATATCTAAGTATTTATCAGCCATAATTTCTCGCGTATAAGCCGTATCAAACTTAATCTTTGCTGCATTGGCTAATCTCTGTGAGTTGCTAATAGAATGATGAACAGCTTTTTTTAATGAAATGATGTCGTCTAATTTAAAGAATGTGGTCGTGTTGTAATCTAATATTTCCTCAAAAACAGGTATGTCTGAACACACGGTCACGACATTGCTACTTAAAGCCTCAGTTAATGCCAGCGGAAAACCTTCCTCCCGGCTAGGCATGACATAACAATCGAACAGAAATATATGCTCCTTTCCATTATCTCTAAAACCAGTAAAATAGACTCTATCAACAACATCCAGTGATTCGCTGAGCGATTTCAATTCATTCATTATTGGGCCATCCCCAATAATTACACAGGACAATTCAGAGTCAATTGCAAGCACTCTAATAATCTGCTCCAATCCTTTTCTTTTATTAAAAAGTGCAATCGAGCCTAAAACCTTTAGTCCTTTAGATCTGAAGTTACTTACCGCGTCGAATATATCTTTATCAAAAGTAGATGTTTTATTTAAAGGTTTGACGCCATTGTTGATTACTTCAATTTCATTCCCCTTAATTTTTATTTTTTTTATATAATACTCCCTTGCAACTTCTGTCAAAACTATTTTAGTGTCCAAATGACGCCAAATCGATCCCCAGATTTTACTAAAAACAAATGAAACAACTTTGCCATAAGTATAAAAAAGATCAGTTTCCACAATATTATGAATGGTAGAAACTTTCTTCCCTTTGAAAAAGGGGATTATGGCGTTAATAAAATCTGGCCGAATCATGTGTGAATGAATAACATCAAAATCATACAATTTGTGAAAATTTTTAATCGTCAACTTCCTTTGACTGCAAGGGAATTGCATATTGCCTTTGTTGTCCAAATAGAAAACTTCGAAATAAACTACGTTAGATGTCACTGAATATTTATTCTGCAATTGTTCTATTATGTCATATGCAACACGTACTGGACCAACATTTTGAACTGAGGGTATAATTACAGCAATCTTTTTCACATTAATACCTAAATAATATTTTATATACACATTATGAATGTCATGTTATTACCATGTGATTTTTCTTAACGTGCATAGATAAAAATCAATTAGAAACCACCATTCTATATCCGTCAAAAATATCTTTAACTTCTAAATTAATACATAAGAGGGCTAAACTAACGATCACAGTTGTAAGGAAAACAATAATAGCCAGTGCCGTCCTCTTGCATTCTATAAGTCTATTTATAATAGCAGGTATAAGAATAAATTCTGAACAAGACAATGTGCTAGCAGTTCTCGCACCTAGAATAGCAGTATCATTGAATGCAATATAGAAACAGATAGACAAAAAATAAGAAAATAAAAACACATTCAGTTTATCACTCAATCCAATCGCTCTTTTCACATATAAAAACAATGCGAAATAAAATATCATCCTTAAAAGAATTGGATTAAATAACGAAAGCGAATAATTGTAAGCATCCCACATTATATATTGGTATGTTTTCTGGACAACCCCAATATTTTGAGGTAAAAGTGCGAAAATTTGATGCCATGTGAAATAGAAAAAAAATGAAATCAGTATTCCAATGCAATAAATTGAATTTCTTTTTTGAGAAAAGAATCTGCTACCGTATAACAGAATGCCAACCAAACCCGAAGAGTGAGCCAAAAAAGAAAAACATAAAAACGCGGTAGCTTTTAAATTTTTTCTTTCGCTTAAATAACACAACATAACCAACAATAGTGCCGAAGATAAACCATTTCTAATCTGGGTCATTTCTTTATTTAGAAAGGCATGGCAAAAATATATTAATAAAGACAAAAAAGGAAGGCATGAGTACTTTATAAAACACCAGCGATACAAAGATAAAGACAACAAACTGAAAATTAGAAATAACAAATAGGGCTCACCACCAATCAAATTAACGAGTGATGCAATGAAATAAAATATAGGATCGCCATGAACATTTGATAAATCAGCGGATAGCACAGCCGGAAATGCTGGCACTTGCACCAACATATTCAAATATTCTGGATAGTCGTGATCAACACCCTCAGCCCTTAATCCACAAAAAATTATTAAAAAAAGAAAAACAAGAAAATAACCCAACCGAAAATATATACTACGTCCAATCTTGACAAATGATTGAGTGCCTGCATTCATTATCTTTAATGAAATTTCAAGGCAGCAAAATAAAACCAAAAATCCAGCCACAATATAAAAAAGCATACAATCACCGCGTAATATACTCTGCAAACAGAAAAAATCAGTTAGATATAAAACTCGAAAGAACCTTTCTGCAAATAACTGTATATTGTGTCATTTTTTATACGTTTAAATACAACATTCAAAATATTAAGATACGTGGTAGGGAATCTTATTAAAATTTTCAGCATACGTGCTCTTAGTTTCAAGCTGAAGCTACCATACTCGGCATAAATATTGAGAATACGTCGGGCATAGGAGTCAATTTTTTCGTTGTCATCTGTACCAATTTTATAATATGCGAGTTGAGCCAGTAATTTTTCAGGTGCAGGGAGAGAACTCATTACCGATCTTATTGCCTTTTTTCTAATTTTTGATGCAGAGATAACATCAGGAAGAAATAGTAAATTATACAGATTTGCAAAACGCCAACCTCCAGCACCATTTTTTTCTGGACTACCCCACTTCACGATGTTATCGCTACTTAAAAATATGGTTGCCCCGTGTTGTAATGCCGCAAATACGGGGACAAGATGCTGTGCATTAATATATGCCCCCCAAAATGCTAGCGTCAAATATGGTAAGACACTCTTAATTTTATAGATATTATTAGAGATCAATAAATGATTACTTATCCCTGACCCGATAGAGTCGATATACTCCTCAATATTATTACATAACGTATTTTCTCTAGAAGTGGAAAGCAAATCAGTCGAGAAATTATAAAAATCCGCATTATATTTTACAATTGTGGTTCTAATAATATCTAATGCATCTGCCACTATTTCATCATCATCACTGAGCAGCCATAGATATTCAGTGTCAGCATATTCGAAACATCTTATTATGTTAGCATTAGCACCAATATTAACTTTATTCTGACGAATAGCTATTCGATCATCATGAAAAGATTCAACAATAACTCTTAGCTCGTCTCCTGGTGTGGCATTATCTGAAATTATAACTCTGTCGTTTATCGATAATTGTGGCAGAAGCCTTCCCAGTTGTTTTTTTACTCTATCAACTCGGTTGTAAGTTGGAATGGCTATGGTTATTTCTATTCCGTTTTTATACACGACACACCTTTTTTAGCTTAAAATTACTCAGAACAATATTAGTTTTATTATTCATCAATTTCAATCAGGCAAAACATTCCGGTTGTGATACTGTCTAAATAAGATTAAAACCCACGGCAAAGTGACTACAACAAGTATGGCCAGATAGCTGCCAATCATGATAAATACACTGTGCTTAGACATAAAATATGCAAACACCGCCACCAAAACACCAGTAACTACTGAGTTCAATAGCAGTGGTTCTTCTTTGTGTGCACGCATATATGATGCTAAACAAAAAATTATATGATTAATAATATTTATAATGGCAATTGACACTACAGTATTAAAGCCTGAAATTCTATCAGCCAACGGTATCCCCATGCATATCATAACCTTAACCGACACTACGAACAGAAGAGATAACAAGGCATTAAAGGCAAGTGAACATATGAATATGTTTTTAAACAGTATATTTAACTCTACTCTATTGCCGCATGATATCAATCTAGACATCGACGGTATTTTTGCATTTACCCAGCTCATTGATAACGTTAGTATCGTGGAAAATATTGTAAGTAGAAGCCCCAACTTGCCAGCCTCAACAGCACCTTGATTTGAAAAAACCAATGGATTGAAAAGTTGAAATATAAAATAACCGCTTATCCAGCTAATGGCTATCCGCCACTGAAATGGAAATATTTCATGACGCCATGAAATACGAACATTATCTTTAACATCTTCTTTCCACATTTTAAATACGGGTGAAAAGAGTATATTGAATTTTACCTTAAGTATATAAATTAAACTAAATAGTGCTGCCATGCCAGAAATAACAGGAATAGCGTTTAATTTAAAATTAAAAAATAATAAAACAGTAAGACTGAGATAACCGGCAATTGATTGATATAGCCGCAAACGCGCAACACGACCAACAAGTCCCATTCCTTCCAACACCGACAAAAATGGACTAGCGAATATATTTAACGATGAGAAGAACACAATGCCGAGCCATGCATAATTCCAATCTGACTTATTCAATGAACCATTAGTATTGAAAAAGTGAAGACCAACATAATACACAGTAACAAAAAACAATAATGAAATAACGGCATACCATTTAACTAACATGGATATAAGCGAATAAACTCTACTGATGGAACTGTCTTTACCCTCTAACTTCTCATCAGTTATTTTTATATTTACCATCTCATGACTAATCATTTGAGTAATGACAAAGTTAAAGCCAAGCTCAAAAAATATCTGCATCCCAATAAGACTGGCAAAAGTGAAGTAATAACCTTGTTCAGGTGTCGATAAGAAGAAAGGGATAATCAACACAAGTAATGCGCCTGATACCGTCGACCATAATCTTAGTAAGAGGGTATTACCAATATCAAAATCGATACCGAGCTTTTGAGTCATTTTTTTAAAAAAAATTATCATTTATGCTTCACTGATTTATTAATCATTTAAATATTATAAGAACCAATAAGCGCATCAATTTCAAGTTGCACTGATTCTAATGATGTATAACGAGGCTCAAATCCAAACTTGGTAGCTGATTTATTTTTAGAGTAATAATTACTTTTAGATCCTGTTGCGTTTATTATATTTTTATCTTTTTCCTCGCGCCATTTGAGTTCATATCTCTGCTCACAAAAATTTAACAGCTCAAGTTTATCTACTGGGGTTTTAGAAAAACAATCAACCGCCATATTAACATGCTCTTCATAAGTCAAGATGGCTTCAATAAGCTGGTGAAAATCTTCGGGATGCAGATAATCTCTCACCATATGAGACGGCGATACTGTCAAAGTACTTTTGTTTTTAATCGCACTAACAATGTCTGTAATAAAAAAACCAGTATTCAGGCTTTGATAACGGCTAAATACGTTAAAAACTCGAATATCGACAATTTGTTTATCTTTATTCAGCCGATGATTTGCTTCCGCGTATAACTTGGCAATTGCATATGCATTATTTTCACTAAGTCCATTAATTGGTATTTGTGCCATGCTTTGTTCTGTAACAGGCTCAGAGAAAACAGATCCATATACGGCACCACTACTTAAAAACAAATATTTACAGTTTTGATGTAATGATAGATAGTTCATTACCATGTTGTCATATAGTTCTGTGACTTTCATTATTTCTGAACTATTTTCAACGATATTTATTGGTTTACCTTGACCAATAAAATTGATTATCGCATCGAAAGGTTTATCTTCATGACTAAAATCGGCAATGTCATAGGAATTATATGAGGAAGCCCAATTTATTTCCTTCATAAATCCAAAAACCTTTTCTGGCCGCCTGGAATATAGCGTCAAAAAATGAGTACTGTTAGTTTCAGCCCATTGCCTAAGTAAATCTTGAGCTATTTGACTGGTTGCACCTAATATGGCAATGTTCATCATTCAATCTTTCACCGGATACTGTTTATCAATTGGATTTCCAAATGCAAGTCTCGGGCGACACTCCCGAGCATCGCTCATCGAAACTTCAATAAGCATTGGCTTAGGATTTTTGATGAAATTACTAATGTAGCCCGTAAACTCGGTCAGATCGGCAGTGGCGAATGACTCAATATTATAAGCTTTACCAATACTGCTGAAGGATGAACTGTATCCGCTCCAGAAAGTCGAGTCATTGCGCCCATCAAAATACATTTCTTGGAATGCACGAACCATTCCTAACGATTGATTATTGAAGACAACTGTCAATACAGGAAGGCGCTCTCTGGCAATAATATCCAGCTCCTGAATATTCAATTGCGCACCACCATCACCGGTTAATATCACCGTTGGGCATTCAGCAGCGTAGGCAACGCCAACGGCCGTTGGGATAGCAAATCCCATAGCGCCAAGACCGCCAGAATGATGAATTGCTTGCTTTTCTCCCAGCAGTAAAGAATGAGCAACCCACATCTGGTTATTGCCTACATCTGCGACATAATGTACAGGTTTATTTTCAAACGCTTTGTTAAGGGTTTGACATATTTGGAATGGACTAATTGACCAATCTGTATATTCATCCTGGTAATTTTTCTTCCAGTGCGTATCCAGCTCAAGCCGCCATGCTTTTTTTTCTATGTGACTTTGCTCTTCTAAATATTGCAAATGTGCCACAAAAAAATCTTCGCAGGTTGAATTGACATTAATATCACCGATGACTCTGTTTCCTAACTGGGCTTCATCGAGATCAATTTGTATGATTTTAGCATTTCGTGCAAAATCAGCGGTATCAGCCCCCGTTTGTCTCACATCCATACGGCTGCCGAGCACAATGAGCAGATCGCAATTTTGTACGGCATAGTTGGCGGTTCGCGTACCGTAACTACCAATCATTCCATAGTAAGCAGGCCGTTGACGCGTTTTTTCACTTCCTTTCAGACTGCTTACGTGAGGTAGGTCAGACTCAGAGATAGTTTTTTGCCATGTGATGAAATGAGGCTCGTTAATTGCCCCGCCTCCAATAAGGAACATTGGCTTCTGAGCGCTGGAAAATAGCTTCAGTACTTCATAAAATACCTTCGTGTTATTATTTTTGGCATTTTTCTTTTCTTTTTTATCGGTCAAGTAATCAATAATATCGTCAGGTAATTCTGCTCGCTGCAGATCCATCGGGATGTCTATCAACACCGGTCCAGGGCGACCACTCTTAGCTGTGTCGATAGCCTGTTGTAGCACTGGAATGATTTCTTCTTTGCATGTTACTTGATGTGCAAACTTAGTAATGCTTTTAACAATACTAACAATATCCAGCTCCTGGAATCCCTGCTGGCGGATATTCCTTTCTAATTTTAGCTCATTAGTATTTACCTGACCCGTTATAAAAATGCATGGGCAACTATCGAGCCAGCAGTCTGCAATACCCGTAATAAGATTTGTTGCTCCAGGTCCACTCGTACCCAGCGCCAATCCTAATTTCTGATTGTTTGTAGCACGAGCGATACCGCCTGCTGCAAATGCTGCCGCTTGCTCATGGTGCAAAGAGATCATTTTGGTTTTGCCCAGAACATTAATACTATCGACAAGATGGGCAATCATTCCACCAATAAGCTCAAAGCCATAATCGACATGATTCGCACTAAGCACTTCAGCAATAGCATCAGAAGCTTTCATTATAACCTCAGAAATTAGGCGAACCAGAATGCCTCTGGTTCGTCATTTTTTAATTAAAAATTAGAAATTCAGACCAAAGAATTCTTCGAACTTGCTAACCACATAATCCAGGTGGTCGGTAGTCAGGCCTGGGTAGATACCAATCCAGAAGGTTTGGTTCATGATGCGGTCAGTGTTCGTCAGCTCACCCACAACGCGATATTTGACGTTTGCGAAGTAAGGCTGGCGAGTCAGGTTACCTGCAAACAGCAAACGGGTGCCGATTTTGGCTTCG
This sequence comes from Cedecea sp. Ae19-4, assembly GCF_059801165.1. Classification (NCBI taxonomy): domain Bacteria; kingdom Pseudomonadati; phylum Pseudomonadota; class Gammaproteobacteria; order Enterobacterales; family Enterobacteriaceae; genus Cedecea; species Cedecea sp. Ae19-4. The sequence goes on from NZ_JBCHWG010000001.1 coordinate 2,177,831, forward strand.
TCCAGGAATTTCACCAGGTCAACACGGTTTACGCCGCTGGTTTCTTTCAGCGTAATAGGGAAACCGAACCATGATGGATCAGATTTCTCGGTTGCTTCCGGCAGCTCCAGGAACTCAGCACAAGACTGTAGCGCTTGCTTCAGATAAGCGAAGTTAGCCTTACGCTGTTCGACGAACTCTTCCACGCGCTCCAGCTGAGCCAGGCCACAGGCAGCCTGCATATCGGTGATTTTAAGGTTGTAACCCAGGTGAGAGTAGGTGTATTTGTGGTCGTAACCTTCCGGCAGAGAACCCAACTGTTGACCAAAACGCTTGCCACAGGTGTTATCGCAGCCTGGTGCACAGTAGCAGTCACGGCCCCAGTCACGGAAGGACTCAATCAGCTTCTTCAATTCACCGGATTTGGTAAACACAGCGCCACCTTCACCCATGGTGATGTGGTGAGCCGGGTAGAAACTCACGGTACCAATGTCACCGAAAGTGCCAACCATCTGACCATCATAGGTCGTACCCAGCGCGTCACAGCAGTCTTCAATCAGCCACAGATTGTATTTATCCGCAATGCGACGAACTTCGCTCAGGTTGAACGCGTTGCCGAGCGTGTGAGCAATCATGATTGCTTTTGATTTCTCGGTAACGGCAGCTTCAATCAGGGAAGCGTCGATGTTATAGGTTGGGATATCAACGTCAACAAATACAGGGATCAGGCCGTTCTGAATCGCAGGGTTAACGGTGGTTGGGAAACCGGCCGCCACGGTAATCACTTCATCGCCCGGTTTCAGGGCGCGATCGCCCAGTTTTGGCGACGTTAATGCGGTCAGTGCGAGTAAATTTGCAGAAGAACCGGAAGTGGTAGTTAAAACATGAGGGACACCAATAAATTCCCCCAGTTTCTTTTCGAAAGCATCGTTAAAACGGCCGGTCGTTAACCATCCGTCCAGGGAAGCCTCTACCATCAGCTGGAGTTCTTTGGCACCAATAACTTTACCTGATGGAGGCACCACGCTTGCACCTGCCACAAAAGGTTTTGGGCTCAGTGCCACATCTGCGTATTGGGCGACGAGTTGGGAGATTTGTTCCCGCAGGTTATTTGCTGTCATTGCTCAGATTCCTGTTACTTATTTCTTAACTAATAGTGGTGGTCATGTAGTCATGGATTTCGCGCTTTGAACAAGCCAGCATATCTTCGCCGTTTATCCATGCTTTATGCCATTTAACGATGCGACCAAGTGTTTCAACCAGCCCCCAACGAGGTTGCCAGCCTAATTGCATGTGTGCTTTCGAGCAATCCAGCTTCAGGTAATGTGCCTCATGAGGATGGTTTTCACCATCCAGATGCCAGCTTGCACCCTCCCCCCAAAGCCCGACCATCTTATCGACGATAAACTCGACGGTTTTTGCATCTTCTTCACGTGGACCAAAATTCCACCCTTCGGAGAACTTCGCACCATCGGAATATAAATGCTGAGCCACGACAAGATAGCCCGACAGCGGCTCAAGAACATGCTGCCATGGGCGGATAGAGTGCGGGTTACGAATAACAACCTGCTGGTTATTTTCAAAAGAACGCAAAATATCAGGAATTAAACGATCTTTTGCCCAATCACCGCCGCCAATCACGTTACCCGCTCTGACCGAAGCCAGGCCGACGCCGTGTTTATCATAATCTGCCGGGTTAAAGAATGAGCTACGGAACGCGGAGGCAACCAGCTCGGCGCAGCCTTTGCTGTTCGAGTAAGGGTCATATCCGCCCATCGCTTCATTTTCACGATAGCCCCAAACCCACTCGCGATTCTCATAGCATTTATCGCTAGTGATATTAACCACGGCCTTGACTCCCCCAACCTGTTTCACCGCTTCGAGCAGATGAACGGTGCCCATCACATTGGTCGAATAGGTTTCAATCGGTTGTTCGTAAGAGAGACGGACCAGCGGCTGAGCCGCCATATGGAAAATGATTTCGGGCTTAAACGCCGCAATAGATCCACGTAGCTTTTCAAAATCACGGATGTCGCCAATTTCTGACTCCATGAAGTCATCAAGATGTGCGATTTCAAAAAGGCTTGGGTCTGTAGGCGCCGCTAGCGAGTAGCCTTTTACCTCTGCGCCCATTTCAGTCAGCCATAGTGAAAGCCAGCTTCCTTTAAAACCTGTGTGGCCGGTAACGAAGACTCGCTTCCCCTGCCAAAAGTTTTGATTAATCATTCAACTATTCCCAGGTTTTCCACGGAGCTTTACCTTTTTCCCACAGGCCTTCCAGGTAAGTCTTATCACGCAGCGTATCCATTGGCTGCCAGAAGCCGGTGTGTTCATAGGCCATCAGTTCACCCTGTTTTGCCAGGGCCATCAAAGGCTCCTGCTCCCAGGTCGTTGCATCGTTGTCGATGAGATCGATGACGGAAGGATTCAGAACAAAGAAGCCGCCGTTGATCATCGCGCCGTCACCTTTCGGTTTTTCCTGGAACGAACGAACCTGACCCGCGTTAATATCCAACGCGCCAAAACGACCCGGTGGGAAGGTTGCCGTTAACGTGGCTTTTTTACCGTGCGACTTATGGAAATCAATAGTCGCTTTGATATCCAGATCGGCGACACCGTCTCCATAGGTGAACAGGAAAGCCTCATCATCTTTTACATACTCTGCAACGCGTTTCAGACGGCCACCGGTCATTGAAGCATCGCCGGTATCTACTAAAGTGACGTTCCATGGTTCAACACGCTTGTGGTGAACTTCCATGCGGTTTTCTGCCATATGGAATGTGACATCGGACATGTGCAGGAAGTAGTTCGCAAAATATTCTTTAATCACATAGCCTTTATAACCACAGCAGATAATGAAATCTTTAATACCGTGGGCGGAATACATTTTCATAATGTGCCAGAGAATTGGCTTGCCACCGATTTCAACCATCGGTTTTGGCTTTACAATTGTCTCTTCACTTAATCTGGTTCCAAGTCCACCAGCCAGAATCACCGCTTTCATGTCTTGCCCTCAATTTTATTTCGATGCGGTAAAGGCATCAGAATAGAAGTTCTCTACGGAGAGATGTTTAGTCATAAAGTCCTTTTTACTGGCATCGATCATGACAGGCGACCCGCATGCATAAATGTCGAAGGACTCAAGGGAATCAAAATCATCCATTACGGCGTGATGGACAAATCCTTTACGCCCGTTCCAGTTTGCATCTTCGCCTGAAACCACTGGAACAAAATGAATGTTGTCGTGCTGTTCACACCATTGCTGTGGCAGCGGTGAATAGAAGTCATTTCCCTGCGGCATGCCCCAGTAGATATGAATCTCGCGCGTACTGTTATTCCGCACAAGATGTTCAACCATTGATTTTACCGGTGCAAACCCAGTACCACCGGCCAGGAAAATAAGCGGCCGCTCATTCTCTCTGATAAAGAACGTCCCGCAAGGCCCTTCAATTCGCATCAGCGTATTTTCTTGCAGATCGCTGAAAATAAGCGTGCTCATTTGGCCATTGGGTACATTTCTGATATGAAGCTCAACGCCGTCGGCCTCATTGCTATTAGCAATTGAATAGCTACGTGTCACGCCTTTATATTGCAAATTAATATACTGCCCAGGCAGGAAACCCATTTTTGCAGTAGGCGGCATGCGCAGCTTCAGGCTGATAACATCTGCAGAAACCAGTTCGGCGCTATTCACTTTGCAAGGAACGATTTTCTTTACTTGCCCAGCCAGTTCCGGGAAGTAGTGCGCCTTAAGCTCCAAAGCTGTTTTGGGCTTACAGCAGCAAGTCAGTATTTTTTCCCCGTGGCCGAATACTCTGCCACTGGTATCGATAGCCTCCCCGGCAAGCAGGTCAGATTCGCAAATACCACAATCGCCGTTTTTACAGCTGTGCTCAAGGTGAATACCTGCTGAAAGCGCCGCATCGAGAATCGATTCATCCTCTTTGCCAGGAAACTCAATGTTTGAGGGAAATATTTTTATAATGTGAGACACGTTTTTTACTCTGATAATGAAGCTTGCTGTAACACTGGCGCTACAGCATCTTTTGCTGACAATTCTGGTGGTTGAGAGATTGGCCAATCGATACCAATACTCTCGTCATTCCACAGAATGCTTCCTTCAGCGGAAGGGGCATAGTATTGAGTTGCTTTATATAAAAATTCAGCGGTATCACTCAGCGTGACAAAACCATGCGCAAAGCCTTCGGGGATCCACAGCTGGCGTTTATTTTCCGCAGATAGATGAACGCCAACCCACTGACCAAACGTTGCTGAGCCTTGACGAATATCAACCGCAACGTCAAATACTTCGCCGGCAGTGCAGCGGACTAATTTACCCTGCGCGTGTTCGCCTTTTTGGAAATGCAAACCTCTCAGAACACCTTTACGGGACTTCGAATGATTATCCTGCACGAAAGCCACCTGGCGCCCAACAGCTTCTTCGAAAATACGCTGACTAAAACTTTCAAAAAAGAAACCGCGATCATCACCGAACACTTTAGGTTCAAAGATCAGAACTTCTGGTATTGCCGTTTTTATTACGTTCATGACTTATAAACCTTTGACCATCTTCAGGAGATATTTGCCGTAGTCATTTTTAGACAGGGGTTCAGCCAGTTTCCTGACCTGCTGGGCGTCAATAAACCCTTTACGGAAGGCGATCTCTTCCGGGCAGGCGACTTTGAGCCCCTGGCGGACTTCAATAGTCTGGATAAAATTACTGGCCTCAATCAGGCTCTGGTGAGTACCGGTATCAAGCCATGCATATCCGCGCCCCATCATAGCAACAGAGAGTGTCTCTTGCTCCATATACAGCCGGTTAATGTCGGTAATCTCGAGTTCACCGCGCGGGGATGGCTTCAGTTTTCTTGCCATTTCTATTACTTTATTGTCGTAGAAATATAATCCCGTTACCGCATAGTTACTTTTAGGCTCCAACGGTTTCTCTTCAAGCGATACGGCCTTACCACTTTTATCAAATTCCACCACACCGTAACGCTCCGGGTCATTAACATGGTAGGCAAAGACAGTGGCACCAGATTTCTTGACAGTTGCATTTTCCAGCTGCTTTTGCAGGTCGTGCCCGTAGAAAATGTTGTCGCCCAGCACTAATGCACAATCACTCTTGCCAATAAACTCTTCTCCGATAATAAAGGCCTGTGCCAGCCCGTCAGGACTTGGCTGCACTTTATATTGCAGGTTGAGCCCCCACTGCTTGCCATCACCTAACAATTGTTCAAAGCGTGGCGTATCCTGCGGCGTACTGATAATTAAGATGTCTCGAATACCCGCCAGCATTAGCGTACTGAGGGGATAGTAGATCATCGGTTTATCGTAAATAGGTAACAGCTGCTTGCTCACTGCCATAGTTACCGGATAAAGACGAGTGCCGGAACCCCCGGCCAGAATGATGCCTTTGCGTGAAATCATGTTCATTTCTCTACTCATGTGTTTCACCCATCCCAGGTCAAACACGTTACTGAAAAACTATGCGTTTGCCGTAAACAACTCTGTCAGCATGCGTTTTACTCCGAGATCCCAAGCTGGCAGTACCAAACCAAATATCTGTTGGAACCGGGCATTGTCCAATCGAGAGTTTGACGGTCGGCGCGCGGGTGTTGGGTAAGAAGATGTTGGCAAAGGGTTCGTTTTCGTGACAGCCAAATCAACACCTGCTTTTTTAGCTTCAGCAAAAACTAATTGGGCATAGTCGTACCAGGTTGTCGAGCCGGAAGCAACCAGATGATATAGACCTGCGACATCAGGTTTTTTTAACGCAATTCGAATGGCGTGAGCCGTGCAATCTGCCAGCAATTCGGCACCAGTTGGGGCACCTGTTTGATCGTTGATAATAGAAAGTTCTTTACGATCTTTTGCCAGGCGCAGCATGGTCTTCGCGAAATTGTTGCCTTTAGCGGCATAAACCCAGCTGGTTCTGAAAATCAGATGATTAGGGCAATGTGTCTGTAACGCTATTTCACCCTCACGCTTGGTCTTACCGTAGACATTCAGCGGTGCCGTCTCATCGGTTTCTTTCCAGGGTGTTTCACCGTCACCGGGAAAAACATAATCGGTCGAGTAATGGACAACCCATGCACCAATTTTTGCAGCCTCTTTAGCAATAGCTTCAACGCTTATTGCGTTCAACAGTCGTGCTAATTCGGGTTCTGATTCTGCTTTATCAACGGCCGTGTGGGCTGCAGCATTGACGATGACATCTGGTTTAATACGGCGTACGGTTTCAGCGATACCTTCAGGGTTGCTGAAATCGCCGCAGAACTTTTCTGAACGAACATCCAGTGCGGTAACTTTGCCTAACGGCGCCAGTGCGCGCTGCAGTTCCCAGCCGACCTGCCCTGTTTTACCGAAGAGTAGAATATTCATTCGCGCTCACCGTAGTTCTCTTCGATCCAGCTCTTGTAGGCGCCGCTTTTCACATTCCCCACCCACTGCTGGTTATCTAAATACCACTGCACCGTTTTACGAATACCCGACTCAAACGTTTCCTGCGGCTTCCAGCTCAGTTCGTGAGAAATTTTTTCAGCATCAATTGCATACCGGCGATCGTGCCCAGGCCGGTCAGCAACATAAGTAATTTGTTCACGGTATGAGCCAGACTTTGGCACGATTTCATCCAGCAGGTCACAGATGGTGTGTACGACTTCCAGATTTTGCTTCTCATTGTGCCCGCCGATATTGTAGGTTTCGCCAATTTTCCCCTGAGTCACCACGGTATAGAGCGCGCGGGCATGGTCTTCAACATAAAGCCAGTCGCGAATCTGATCGCCTTTGCCGTATATTGGCAAAGGCTTTCCGTCGAGCGCATTAAGAATAACCAGCGGGATCAGTTTCTCAGGGAAATGGAACGGACCATAATTATTTGAGCAGTTGGTGACAACCGTCGGTAGACCATAGGTACGCAGCCAGGCGCGAACCAGATGGTCGCTGGAGGCTTTAGAAGCAGAATATGGGCTGCTTGGCGCATAGGCAGTCGTTTCAGTAAACAGAGGTAATGCCTCGCCCTGCCCTGCTTCATCGGGGTGAGGCAGATCGCCGTAAACTTCATCGGTGGAAATATGATGGAAACGGAAAGCAGATTTTTTCTCGCCGCTCAGTTCAGACCAATATCGACGTGCAGCTTCCAGCAGGACATAAGTGCCAATAATGTTTGTTTCAACAAATGCCGCCGGGCCGGTAATAGAGCGATCTACATGGCTTTCAGCTGCCAAATGCATGACGGCATCAGGCTGATGTTCATGGAAAATGCGGTCGATGGCGGCTGCATCGCAGATATCTGCCTGAACAAAGTGATAACGCTGATTCGCGGCGATGTCTGCTAAGGACTCCAAATTACCGGCGTAGGTCAATTTATCTACGTTAACTACGCTATCCTGGGTGTTATTTATGATGTGGCGGACAACGGCTGAGCCGATAAAACCCGCACCGCCGGTAACAAGAATTTTCACTTGAGCAGTCTCTCTATAATTTTAGCATTACACTTCTATAACGCCCTGAAATGTAATATATCTCATGGCTGTGCTTATCACATATGGTATGGCTATAGACCATGCTACCGCCCCTGGCTCAACAGCTACCAGTGCACTGCAAACATGGGCAATCGCGTACCTTCCGGTACTGCGTGTCAGAAATCGCCACGATTTTATATTTCACACAGCGATTCTCAAGGAAAAATTTGGTCTATACAGAACGACCAAAAAAATGATAACCCTATGAAAATCTTAAACTTCATTGTTTATTTATAAAGCAAAAACGGCGGCTCAACGTTCAAAGCCAGCCTAAGACTGAACGCCATGCCACCGTTTACCCCGCTCTCCTCCATGACAGCGACTTAAAACAGAACTTATGCCTTAGCTAGCAGCTTCTGAATGCTTTCTCGAAACTTCTGGCCTTCCTTGTGGTTGCGCAGCCCGTACTGGACGAACGCCTGCATATAGCCCATTTTCTTACCACAGTCGTAGCTCTCGCCGGTCATCTGCATCACTTCAACCGGCTGAGTTTCATTCAATACCGCGATGGCATCCGTGAGCTGAATACGTCCCCATGCACCCGGTTCTGTTTTTTCCAGCAACGGCCAAATATCAGCCGAAAGGACATAACGTCCAACGGCTGCAAGATCGGAGTCCAGCGTTTGCGGCTGGTCAGGTTTTTCAACAAACTCGACCATACGGCTCACCTGCCCTTCATTCTGCAGCGGTTCTTTCGTGGTGATCACAGAATACGCCGCCAGATCTTCATTTGGCATGTGCTTAGCAAGAACCTGAGTTCGCCCCGTTTCATTGAAGCGAGCCACCATTGCAGCCAGGTTATAGCGCAGCGGGTCGGCAGTAGCACCATCAAGCACAACATCCGGCAGTACCACAACAAAAGGATTGTTACCCACGATAGGCTGTGCGCAAAGTATAGAGTGCCCCAGCCCAAGCGGTTGGGCCTGACGAACGTTCATGATGGTAACGCCTGGCGGGCAAATAGACTGGACTTCGGCCAGCAGCTGACGCTTAACGCGCTGCTCAAGCAGGGCTTCCAGCTCGTATGAGGTGTCGAAGTGGTTTTCAACAGCATTCTTGGAAGAGTGGGTTACCAGCACGATTTCTTTGATACCAGCGGCAACAATTTCGTCGACAATGTACTGGATCATCGGCTTATCAACGATAGGCAGCATCTCTTTAGGAATCGCCTTAGTGGCAGGCAGCATATGCATGCCCAAACCGGCTACCGGGATAACTGCTTTTAAATTAGTCATTCTTAGTCCCACCTCTAAATGGTTGGAAGATTATAGTCTTTTCGTGCTCTGATGCCAGCATGAATTTATTAAACGAATGATTCATGCTAGCGCCATAGAAGTGTCAACGAAATATGTCAATGCCGCTATTTCAGCCTTCGTTGACTCAGAATTGTCGTAAAAGGGGTTGCATTATTATTTACTTACTTTTGAGAGCGTAAAATTAAGATTCTCACCGTTGACGTGCAGCTGATCGATCCGGTCTATGTCTACCGAGCTTTGCCCCCTTTCATTTACTGCGTGAATATTCGCCAGCGACAGCAGCGTGCCGTCTTTGGCCATGAACTTGCCGCGCACATCCTTGCGGAGGTCGAAGTTCAGCTTCAGGGCTGGTCCTGCCGTAGAAAGCTGCATTACGTTGATATTTCGCATGAAAAGGTGCTGAGGTTTGTTATGAAACTCAAGCGAGGCGCGCTTGAGTGTGATGTTATTCAGTGCCACAAAGGAGGTTGCGTTCCCGGATGAGATCTGAATGCCGCGCAGAGGGCTACTCAGTTCGCTATTATCGAGTTTAATATCGCTTAACTTAAAGTTTTGCGGAATAGACAGGTAATTTCCCTTAATGACGCCATAACCAATCAGCATCCCGGCGCTGTTAACCATATCCACATCGTCAATGACAAAGTTATCGCAGCCATATATTGCCACGGTTGCGTTATCAATCCCTGCCGTGCGGCTAAAGCTCGGATTAATATTGCGCGCCTTTACGTTACGTATAAGGAAATGCTTCCCATTCTCAACATGGACTAATTGCCGGCAGTTGCTGCCGGTAATGTTGGCCACAACGAAGTTTTTTACCGCCTGATCTTCGGGATAATTATTGTCATATGTGCTGCCCGCCAGCCCAATACCTATTCCCCAGTTAATCTTTCCATTAGTACAGTTAATGTTGTCAATAACGTGGTCGGAAATCAGCAGGTCGTGGTCGTTGATCGCCACATTCCACTCAATGGCATCCCCTTGCAGATGGCTGAAGTGGCCGTTGGTGATACGCACATTCTCCATCCGGTTGTGAAACCCCTGCCGCAGGATGGCGTAGTTGGCATCATGTACCGTGATGTTGTCGATAGTCAGATTGCGCATAGTCCGGTTATCTTTCCCGCCAATGTAAATCTGCGCCACATTGACAAACCCGCTCATATCTATGCCCTTGATCGTACAGTCGGATCCCCTCACATCCAGCGTGATGTTGTTAAATCGCCCTTTTCCCTCCCCGACTATCTGGCAGCTATCCTGCAGTACAAATCGCCCTTTGCCATTCCCTTTCAGCCCACCAGCCACATGAAGCGTTTTCCCCTGCGGCATAAAAATGGCGGTATTCATGCTGTCACAGACAACGTCTGCCGGGACTTCAACCACATCCGCTGCGGCAAACGCCTTGTTAAACGCGGCGATCCAATCGGCCTGGTAGAAATCTTTGATGTTTACCTGTGTTCCCCGGCCAATGGCGTTTACCGTGCCGGGAATAAGGGATGTCGCCGCTAACGCAGAGCCTGCGGCGAGCAGTTTGCGGCGAGACGCAGAGAAAGGAAGATGCTTCAGTGAATTGCTTTTCGACATAAGTCCTCAGCATAAGATTCGGTGATTTATAGCGTCTGAAGCTGACGGGCAAGCTGCTGGTAGATAACCTGCTGATTGAACTGGCCGGCGACTTTCTCTCTTGCCCGAGCCAGTATTAACTGCAGGTCACTTTCTGGCACAGAAGCCGCAACCTGTAGCTTATCGGCAAGCGCAAAAGCATCCTTTTCCGGCACCAGCCAGCCCGATTCATCGGCGTCGATAAGCTCAGGAATACCGCTATGCACGGTAGACACGACCGGAATGCCAACGGCCATCGCCTCCATCAGCGCCACGGGGATGCCTTCCATATCCCCGTCTTCGCCGGTCACCGAAGGAAGCAAGAACAGGTCGGCCTGGTCCAGCATCGCCTTCACTTCATGGCTCGGCTTAAAACCGGGCATAAAGACCACGTCCTCCAGCTGCAGTTGCTCAATCAGCGTCTTCAGACGACGCTCCCAGGGGCCAATGCCTAAAATGTTGTAGCGAAATGCCACGCCGCGTGCCTTCAGCAGGCGACAGGCTTCAATGGCAAAATGTAACCCTTTTTTTTCCGTCAGCCGCGCCACCGAGATAATCTCCAGCGTCGCCCCCGGCGTTTTCATGGGTCTTAAAGAAAACTTGTCCATATCCACGCCCATCCTTGAGACCGCAATTTTGCTCTCCGGGCAGCCCATGTTCTTCAGGCGGCTGGCCCAGAGATTGCTGATGGGTAGCATTAAGTCCCCGCGCTCAAACAGCTGCCTGTATTCCGACGTATAGTGAGCCAGCGCATCCCGGTGCGAGATATCAATCCCGTGAAACACGGTGGCAATTTTGCCGTTGAGCATGCCAAGCTCCTTCAGCTTGGTGGCCGTAACGCCCGCCGGGCCAAAGTGAGCAATAAAAACGTCGGCCTCAAGCGGCTGTTTCTGCCGGCCACAAATCGAGGACAGGATCAGATTGCGGGCTTCATCGCCATAGCGCGTGCGGTTAAGCGCTCGCCATGTGCTGCCTCGCAAAGCCCCCCGCAGCGTATTCCACGCCCGGTTATTCAGCTTCGCGACTTTACCTTCTGGCTCGTCGAGCAGCCAGACGGTTTTTTCCGAAAGCCCATAGCTTTTAAACGCCGCGTGGGTATTGGTCATGTCGCCCTTTTGCAGAGCAACAATCTCAACCTCGTGGCCCATGTCGATAAAAGCGGTTATCTGATTCAGCACAAAAGTTTCCGACGCCAGGGGAAACTTCAGCAGGAAGAAACCGACCTTCATTTATCCTCCTTAACTCGCTCAAGCACCGACCGCACCATGTTCATGCCGTTAGCACGCTCAGCGCTCACTGCCGCCGTAAGACGTTGGTTAATCGCGGGCAATTGCCCCAACACATCCGCCACTGCGCCCTGCAAAGAGCCGTCCAGCAGTTGGCGAATATCAATAGCCATTTCTGGCATGCCCAGTTGCTGCATGATGCCCGCAGATTTGTGCTCGTAGTTGATGGCGATAGCCGGCGTGCCGAAGTTCATCGAAATAATGGCCGAGTGGAGACGCGTGCCCACCGTGAGCTCGCAGGCAGCAAAAATTTTGCCCATTTCCAGGTCGTTCAGCTCGTCCATCACGACGTGGTAGTCATCGGGTTGGGTGATGTACTGGCGGATATTGAGCGCCACCATGCGGTCGTCTTTGTTATAGCTGTCGATGCCGGTGCAGGTGGAAAGCGCCAGGACCTGATAGCCCTGTTCAATCGTGCGATTTACCACTTCGGCAAAGGCCTTCTCGTAGGCTTCCTGGGTGGTGCCGAGGCGTTTATCAAACGGCGCCAGTTCGCGGAGCGTAATCGCCACGGTTTTCTTTCTCTCGACCACGCCCAGCCAGTGCTTAACCGCATAACCCGGCACAAAATCCTCTTCATGCTGCGCCACCAGCCACGCCGTATCGACGCCCTGTTCCACCTTGCTGGTGTCGATTTGACTTTGCTTCATCAACGCCAGACTTACGGTTTCCCGCAGAATCAGGGACTTCGCGTGCCCAAAGACGTAGTTCGCCAGTTGGTTAAATTGCGGCTCCTGGAACGGGCCCACGCTGTGGCCAACCATATAAACCGGCTTGCGGGCCATGAAGCTGCACAGCGCGTGCTCAAACTGCGTGACGCCATAAAGATCGACAAAGAAAGAGCCGCCCACCTGAATAATCGCGTCGTATTCCTGCAGCGATTTCACAAAATCAATAAACCCCTGTGGGATGGCGATGTTACGCAACCGCCCGGTGTTGCTTGCTTTCGCTACCAGCACATGGTGCTGATATTTACGGCGCAGGACTTTTTTGACCCGCCCGACCAGCCCGGCGGCGTTGTTATACCGCTTCATCTGCTTGTAGAGCCCGTCACCCAGCACCGGGCGCCCCAGCAGCCAGGCAGAACTGACCGGGTAGCGGCTCATTACATCCACATGAATGCTGTCATCAAGCGTCGTGATGGCGTCAATCAACCCGCGCAAAATGGCGCTATCACCGCGGTTGCCGCAAGTATGGTTGCCAAGAATAAGTAATTTCATATCGACCTCTAACTTTATGACAAAGGGGAAAATGTGGTTTCCCCTCTTTGTTGTTCTTAGCCAGCGCGGAGCAGCGCTTTCAGGCGTTCGCTGCGGCAAAACTGCCGCTTCAGTTCAACGATCAGCGCATTGCGGGACAAAATAATCACCACCATAAACGTCGCCGCTCCCGCGACGACCTGTGCCGCCAGCAACATCGCCAGAGGCAAATGCCCGGTCAGCGCGATGCCTAGCCCGGCGCTGACAATCAGCGTTGGGAGTGAGAGATAAAAAGGCAGCCAGATGCTGAGGATGTATTCCCGATAGCTGGAGCCCAGCACGGGTTTAATCATGATGAAATAGCTGAGCACGGTGTTCACAACCTGAACCAGCAGGAAACCGAGCGTCACGCCGAGCGCGCCGCCGAGCTGGCCGCCGACAATAATCGCCGGAATAAACAGGCAGGTTTTAAACACGTTGAATTTGAAGCTGATGTCCACGCGCGCTTTGGCCATCAGCAGCGAACCGATGGGATTCCCGATGGAACGCAGCAGGCCAACAACGCACAACAGCTGCAGGATGGGCGTGATGAACTGCCACTTCTCCCCAAACACCAGCGGGACGAAGTTATTGGAGACCACCATCAGCCCCAGCAGCGCCGGGAAATTAATGATGCCCACAATCGACAGCAGCTTGTAAAAATTCACCCGGAGCTTCGCCGTGTCGTCCTGAATTTTGGCAAACGCCGGAAACAGCACGCGGGTGATGATCGGATTGAGCTTCATCGGCGGCACGACGGCCACGTTATAAGCCAGGTTATAGCCGCCGGCGACCCCAGCCCCGAGAATACGCGCCAGTACCAGCGTGGAAAGGTTGGTATTGACGTAGTTGATCACGCTGTCGGCGGTCAGCCAGGCGCCAAACTTCAGGTTGGAACTCACCGACTTCAGGGAGAAGTGGAAGCCAGGGCGGTAAATCTTGCGGCCAAAGAAGCCAAACAGTGAGGTACGAACGACGGTATTCACCAGGTAACCGATGATTGCCGTGATGGCAAACGGGTAGTACATCGCCGCCGTCACGGTGACGCTGAACCCCACCAGCACGGACACAGTCTCAATCGAGCCGATTTTTGAAAACTCCAGCTCCTTTTGCATCAGGGCGCGAAACTGCTGCCCGTGAGGGATGACAATAAAAGCAAAGGCCAGCGTTTTAATCAGCGGCGACAGGTCCGGGTTATGCAGCACGCCGGCAATCACATCGCTCAGTAAAAACACCGCGATGCACACCAGCACGCCCAGCCCGACATTCAGCCAGTAGAGCGTGGTCAACTCCAGCTGGCTTATCTCTTTGCGCTGAATAATCGAGTTGGCGATACCAAAATCAGACAGCGTATCGGCCAGGGCGATGATCACCAGCGACACCGTCAGCAGGCCAAACTGGTGGTTATCAATAGTTCTGGCCAGAATCGTCATCTGCGCCAGCCCTAAACCAATAATGATCACCGTTGCAATCGCGGACCACTTCGCCCCGCTGATGGTTTTTTCTCTCAGGCTCATGTTGGATTCCGGTCAGTATGCCGCTTTGTGAACAAAGCCTTTGAAAACGGTCAGGAAGACAATCTTGATGTCGAACCACAGGCTCCACTCGCGAATGTATTCCAGGTCGAACTCCACGCGCTTTTCCATCTTGTCGAGCGTATCCGTTTCCCCGCGCCAGCCGTTAATTTGCGCCCAGCCGGTAATGCCCGGTTTGACCTTGTGGCGCAGCATGTAGCCTTCTATTAACGCGCGATATTGCTCGTTATGGGCCACGGCATGGGGACGAGGGCCGACGATGGACATACCGCCCAGCAGCACGTTGATAAACTGCGGCAGTTCGTCGAGGGAGGTGCGGCGCAGAAAGCTGCCTACCGGCGTGATGCGCGAATCCCCTTTCGTGGCCTGCACAACCACCGCGTCGTTTTCCATCACCTTCATAGAGCGGAATTTCCACACTTTGATTGGCTTGCCGTCCATGCCGTAGCGCGTCTGGCGGAAAATAACCGGCCCGGGCGAAGTCAGCTTCACCGCCAGGCTAATGCAAAGCAGAACAGGGGAAATGAGCAGCAGGATAAAAGAGGAGAGCACGATATCTTCCAGCCGTTTGAGTACGCTGTTAAAGCCACTCAAAGGCGTTTCAAACAGGGGCACAACCGGCACGCCGTTGACCTCTTCGGTGCGGGCATTAAGGATATTAAAGGTGAAAACATCGGGGATCAGCAGTACCGAACAGGTGGTATCCGCCAGCTCACTCACCAGCTTTTTAATGCGCGACTCGTGGCTCATTTCCATCGCAATATAGACTTTATCAATTTGGCCGCTGCGGGCGTCCGCCACCAGCGTATTGAAGTTGCCAATATAGCTAACCAGGGCACCTGCAGGCGGCTCATCGTCATACACGCCAAGCACGTTGAAGCCGAGCCACGGTTCATTCTTGAAGCTCTGCGCCAGCATCTGTCCGACCGGCAAAGAGCCCGCAATGGCAACGCGTCGCGTATTAAAACCTTTATTACGCAGCCAGCCTGCGGCAAAACGGATCCATGACCGGCAGATAACCATCCCCACACCGGCCAAGGCATACCAGGCCAGATAAACCCAGAAAGAGCCATCAAAATCGCTGTTAAACGCCAGCAGCCCGGCGCTGAAAACCACGCTCAGCGTCCAGTTTTGCAGCAACAGGAATAGCTCGCTGGACATTTTCACCCCGCGCCATGAACGGTAAAAATCCGTCATCCCACCGATCATCTGGAACACAACGAGGGTTAATAAAGCCATCAGCAAATGCATATAGAGAAAAGGCAAAGCGTTAGCCTTGCAAACCATCCATAGCCCGGCAAACATGATGCTGATGTCAGAAAAACGTTGCACCATAGAGATCAACGATGCGTTGGTTTTTGGCAGCTCACGCTTTTTTAGATTTGTCATCGTTTTACCTTTGAAAGTTGTCGCATCGGTGTTTTCCCCCTCACCCCAGCCCTCTCCCCACGGTGGAGAGGGAGAAAAGCTGGCACCTGACTATTCCCTCTCCACTGGAGAGTGCGAGAAAAGCTGGCACTTGATATTCCCTCTCCCTTCCAGGGAGAGGGTCAGGGTGAGGGTTAAACACCTCAATACGGCAGATTATTGGTTCAGCAGAGCCATAATTTCCTGCGTTCGCGCCTGCATCAGCGCCTCGTTTCCGCGGGACTCCACGTTCAGGCGCACCACAGGCTCGGTGTTAGAGCTGCGCAGGTTGAAGCGCCAGTCGCCAAACGCCATGCTGATGCCGTCCGTGTGGTCAATCTCTGCCGCGTGCGGGCCGAAATGCGCGCGTACACGTTCAATCGCCTCTGCCGGCGCTTCCAGCTTGCTGTTAATTTCACCGCTGGCCGGCCACGCAGCCATGCGATCCTCGACCAGCTCGCCCAGCGTTTTGCCCTTCAGGCACAGCAATTCGGTCACCAGCAGCCACGGGATCATCCCGCTGTCGCAATAGGCAAAATCGCGGAAATAGTGATGGGCGCTCATCTCCCCGCCGTAAATGGCATCCTCTTCACGCATCCGCTCTTTGATAAACGCATGCCCGGTTTTCGACATCACCGGCTGGCCACCCGCACGCTCGACGATATCGACCGTGTTCCAGGACAGCCGCGGGTCGTGAATGATTTTTGCCCCGGGCTGTTTCTCAAGAAACGCCGCCGCCAGCAGGCCCACGATGTAGTACCCCTCGATAAACTGCCCTTTCTCGTCGAACAGGAAGCAGCGGTCAAAGTCCCCGTCAAACGCGATGCCCATATCCGCCCCGTGCGCAATCACCGCGTCGCGCGTATCGGCGCGGCACTCCGGCAACAGCGGGTTAGGAATACCGTTCGGGAAATTGCCGTCCGGCGTGTTGTGCACCTTCACAAACGTCAGCGGGACATTAAGTGCCTTAAAGCGGGCTTCGATGGCGTCCACAATCGGGCCGGCCGCGCCGTTACCGGAGTTCACCACCAGCTTCAGCGGCTTGATGTGGCTGACGTTGATGTACGAGAAAAGATGGTCGAGATAAGCGTCTACCACCGACACTTTCTGATAGCTGCCGCGCGCCGCCTCATCCACCGGCGGGAAGTCGTTGGCTTCCGCCAGGCACTGTACGTCCCGCAGGCCGGTGTCACCGCTGATAGGGCGAGCTCCCTGGCGCACCAGCTTCATGCCGTTGTAGTCCATCGGGTTGTGGCTGGCGGTCACTTCGATGCCGCCGTCCACGTCCAGATGCCAGGTGGCAAAGTAAATCTCTTCGGTACCGGACAGGCCAATATCCAGCACGTCCACGCCCGCATCCTGCAGGCCACGCGCCAGCGCCTGCTTCAGCGATTCGCTGGTCAGACGCACGTCGCCGCCCAGCACGATAGTTTTTGGCTTCAGGTACTCACCGTAGGCGCGGCCAATGCGCCAGGCGATGTCTTCATTTAGCTCGTCGCCCAGGCGGCCGCGGATGTCGTAGGCTTTAAAACAGGTCAGTTGCTGCATGATTTCGCTCCTTCGGGCAACAGTTACCCAACCCACGGGTCTTTGGCCCGTGGAGCTTGTTTTTTAGTCAGGGATTAAATACGTCCGTAGCGATCCTGGAAGCGGACGATGTCGTCTTCTTCCAGATAGGTACCGGAGCGGACCTCAATCAGGTCGAGGGGAATTTTGCCGGGGTTTTCCAGGCAGTGGGTCATGCCGAGCGGAATGTAGATAGACTCGTTTTCACCCAGCAGCTTAATCTCATCCCCCAGAGTGACTTTGGCGGTGCCCGCCACCACAATCCAGTGTTCGGCGCGGTGGTGGTGCATTTGCAGCGAGAGCCCTTCGCCAGGCTTAACGGTGATGCGCTTCACCTGGTAACGCTCCCCGGCGTCGATGGAGTCGTATTTCCCCCACGGGCGGTAAACTTCCCGGTGGTTATGGTGCTCGTGGCGGCCATCACCTTTGATGCGCTCCACCACTTTCTTCACGTTCTGTACGTGGTCACGGTCGGCAATCAGCACCGCATCTTTGGTTTGCACCACGACCAGGTCTTTCACCCCCACGGTAGTGACCAGGCCGGATTCGGCATAGATGTAGCTGTTTTCGGTTTCGTGACTGATGACATCGCCGTGATGTACGTTCCCTTCCGGACTCTTGGCGCTGATTTCCCACAGCGAGGACCACGAGCCCACATCGCTCCAGCCGGCGTCCATCGGCACCACCACCGCATCGTCGGTTTTTTCCATTACCGCATAGTCGATAGACTCATCCGGGCAGGCCAGGAACGCCTGTTCATCCACGCGAACGAAATCCAGATCCGGGTCAACGCCCGCCATGGCTTTTTCGCAGGCGGCCAGAATGTCGGGGCGGAACTTCGCCAGCTCTTCCAGATAGCGGCCCGCGCGGAACAGGAACATGCCGCTGTTCCAGTAGTATTCGCCGCAGGCGACATAGGCCTGGGCGGTGGAGAGATCGGGTTTTTCGACAAACTGCGCGACGCTAAACGCCAGGGCGTCGCCGTTTTCCGGCGTCGTCACTGCGCCACGGCGAATATAGCCGTAGCCCGTTTCCGGCAGGTCGGGGACGATCCCGAAGGTCACCAGCTTGCCTGCTTCCGCATAAGGCATCGCGCAGCGCACCGCCTCGCGGAAGGCTTCTTCATTCTGGATGACGTGATCGGCGGCGAGGATCAGCATCAGCGGGTCCTGCTGCGGCTGGTTACGCAGCGCGGCCAGGGCAGCCAGCGCAATGGCTGGCGCGGTGTTGCGCCCGGCCGGTTCCAGCACGATATTTTCGGTCAGTTTACTTAGCTGGCGCAGCTGCTCGGCGACAATAAAGCGGTGTTCCTCATTGCAAATCACCACCGGGCTTTCGCACTCTACCCCGTTCAGGCGATTGATGGTGGTTTGCAGCATGGTCAGATCCCCTTTCAGGCAGAGGAACTGCTTGGGGTACAGCACGCGGGACAGCGGCCAGAGACGGCTCCCGTTTCCGCCCGCCATGATCACCGGATAGAGTTGTGACTGACTCATCATTTATCCCCGAATGTCAGCAATAAATTGGCTTAACACGTTCTCTTTTTCGAGCGTGCGTTCGGCATATTCACGTGCCGTCGTGTTGTGTTGTGGCAGCTGCAGACAGCGTTCAATGCCCGCCGCCAGCGCATCGGCGGATTCAGGCATCACGCAAACCGCAATGCCCGGATACGCTTCGCAAAGCTGGCCCAGCTCTGTTTCAGGCTCGGCGGTAATCACCGCATTGCCGCCGACGGCCAGGATATTGGTGAGTTTTGACGGCAGGACGGCGTCCGCCGCTCCCCGGCGCTGGATAACCAGATGACAATCGGCTAGGCAGAGCAGCGCGGGCAGCGCGTCGTAAGACTGAAGCGGGTGGAACACCACGTTACTCAGCCCGTGAACGTGCACCAGTTTTTCGAGCCTCTCTTTACCGCCGCCCTGGCCCACAATCACGAACAGATACGGGCTCTCAGAGAAGCGGCTCGCCACTTCAATCACCGTTTCCAGCCCCTGTTTTTCGCCGATGTTGCCGGAGTAAAGAATGATTTTTTTATCTTCCGGCAGGTTGAGCGCCTGGCGCACGGCCTGGATTTGCGCCGGATCAACATCACGGAAACGCGCCACTTCCGACCAGTTAGGGAAAAAAATCACCCGCTGTGGATCGACGCCTTTCTCGGTAGCCTTGTTCATCATCGAGCGAGAAATGGTGGAGACGTTATCAACGTTGTGCAGCCCGCTTTTTTCAAAGCGCTGGGCCAGGCGAGCAATTTTTCCCGGTGTCTTTCCGGCCATACCGAGGCCGAGCATCGCGTCCACCTCGTAGTCCTGAATGTGCAGCAGCGTGCGCGCCCCGCTCAGTTTTGCCAGCAGGCGCATCCCCGGCACGCAAAACAGCGTCGGCACCACGCCAATGACCCGGTCTGGCTTCCAGCTGCGTTGCGCCAGAAGCGGAAAAAATGAACTCAGCGCGAAGCTCCCCAGGTGAATCAGGCGTTTGAGCGTCGAAGGCTGCTTCGGCACATACAGCGGGCAGCGCCAGACGGTCGCTTTCCCCGACTCTTTTTTGTATTTCCACGCCGAGTAGTCCGGGTGCACGCGCCAGACCGGATAATAAGGCGGCGCGGTGATCACCCGCACCTCATGGCCCCGGCTGGTCATCCACTCCACCATTTCACCGGTGTACTTGCCGATGCCGGTCAGCTCCGGGGAATAGTTAATGCCGTAGACCAGAATTTTCATAAGCCCGGTACCTTCCCTTTGCCCTGGGTGATGAAGTAAGCACGGCTGTTGTCGTGCACGTCTTCCCGCTTGAGCAGCGCTTCCGGCGTCAGCCAGCAGTACGCTTTGTGCTGCTCAGCAGGCAGGTTCAGCTGTTTGTCGTCCACCCGCAGGCGGAAACCCAGCACCACGTAATGGGTCGAGAAATCCTTCCCGGAGAAGTTATCGCCGTAGAAATGCTGCCAGACGCCGTAAAACTCCCCGTCCAGCAGAGTGAACGATTTGCCCAGCTCAGCCTCGGTGAGACGAATAAAAGCATTCGCCAGCGTTTCGTTCTTCAGCACCCTTCCCCCCGGCACAAACCAAAAGCCCTTCGCAGGGCGATTGGTCCGCAAACCCAGCAGGAATTCGCCCGCCTGGTTTTCGACGATAAGGTCGATGGAGATCAGCGGCGTGGCGCTCACTACGGTGGCAAAATCTTCCGCGCTCAAAAACATGCTTACCCCCGGAACCGCTGCTGATTTTCGAGGAACCACTGGTAAGTGCTGGCGAGGCCCGCCTCCAGGGAAATCTCGTGATACCAGCCGAGGCGATGCAGGCGGGATACATCCAGCAGCTTGCGCGGCGTGCCGTCAGGTTTGGTGGCGTCAAACACCACGCGCCCCCGGTAGCCGGTCACTTTGGCCAGCGTCTGCGCCAGTTCACGGATAGTGCAGTCCACGCCGGTGCCGACGTTAATGTGCGACAGCATCGGGTCGGTATTCTCCTGCCACACTTCCCGATCCAGTTCCATCACGTGAATGCTGGCTGCCGCCATGTCGTCGACGTGTAAGAACTCACGCATCGGCGTGCCGCTGCCCCATACCACCACGTCCGGGGCATTTTCCTGCGTGGCTTCATGGAAGCGACGCAGCAGGGCCGGAATAACGTGGGAGTTGCTCGGGTGGAAGTTGTCGTTCGGCCCGTACAGATTGGTCGGCATCACCGAGCGGTAATCCCGCCCGTACTGGCGGTTGTAGGACTCGCACAGCTTGATCCCGGCAATCTTGGCAATCGCATACGGCTCGTTCGTGGCTTCAAGCGTGCCCTGCAGCAACTCGCTTTCGGCCATCGGCTGCTTCGCCATCTTCGGGTAAATACAGGATGAGCCGAGGAACAACAGTTTGTTCACGCCGTGCGTGTGCGCGGCATGAATAATGTTGCTTTCGATCATCATGTTCTCGTAGATAAACTCTGCCGGGAACGTGTTATTGGCGACGATACCGCCCACTTTTGCCGCCGCCAGGTAAACCTGGTCGATTTTCTCGCTGGCGAAGAAGGCATTAACGTCCCCAGCGTCCAGCAGATTCAGCTCATCGCGCCCGCGCAGCACCAGCTCAACGTCATCGCGCTGCCCGAGCTGGCGGACGATGGCCGAGCCGACCATCCCACGGTGACCGGCAACAAAGATACGTTTTTTATTCATGCTCAGGACTCCAGCGCGATGGCGACCTCATAACCATGGGACTTCAGCAGAGAGTGTTTCTTCGCCGCTTCAAGGTCTTTGGCTACCATTTCACCAACCATCTCCTGCAGGGTAATTTCCGGCTTCCAGCCCAGCGTTTCGTGCGCTTTGGTTGGATCGCCCAGCAGGGTTTCCACTTCCGCAGGACGGAAGTAACGCGGATCAACGGAGACGATAACGTCGCCTGGTTTCACGCCCGGCGCGTCGTGACCCGTGACGGAAACCACAATGCCTTTCTCTTCCACGCCCTGACCTTCAAAGCGCAGTTTGATGCCGAGCTGAGCCGCCGCCATTTCTACGAACTGACGCACGGAGTACTGCACGCCGGTGGCGATCACGAAGTCTTCCGGTTTTTCCTGCTGCAGCATCATCCACTGCATTTTCACGTAGTCTTTGGCGTGGCCCCAGTCGCGCAGGGAATCCATGTTGCCGAGGTACAGGCACTTCTCCAGGCCCTGAGCGATGTTGGCAATCGCGCGGGTAATTTTGCGAGTGACGAAGGTTTCGCCGCGACGCGGAGATTCGTGGTTGAACAGAATGCCGTTACAGGCATACATGCCGTAGGATTCACGGTAGTTGACGGTGATCCAGTAGGCGTAAAGCTTGGCGACTGCGTAGGGGGAACGCGGGTAGAAAGGCGTGGTTTCTTTCTGTGGGATCTCCTGCACCAGGCCGTACAGCTCTGAAGTGGATGCCTGGTAGAAGCGCGTTTTCTTTTCGAGGCCGAGGAAGCGAATGGCTTCCAGCAGGCGCAGGGTGCCCATCGCATCCACGTCCGCGGTGTATTCCGGTGACTCAAAAGACACCGCGACGTGGCTCATCGCGCCCAGGTTGTAGACTTCATCCGGCTGCACTTCGGACAAAATACGGGTCAGGTTGGAGGTATCGGTCAGGTCGCCATAGTGCAGATGGAATTTTGGGTTACCCGCGTGCGGATCCTGATAAATGTGGTCCACACGTTCGGTATTGAAAGAAGAGGCGCGGCGCTTGATACCGTGGACTTCATAGCCTTTTTCCAGCAGGAATTCCGCCAGGTAAGAGCCGTCTTGTCCGGTGACACCCGTAATGAGAGCTACTTTAGTCATGATAATTTATCCTCTGTGAACATTTTTATTGGCCCTTACCCCTCACTCCCTGTCTCTCCGCAGAGGGAGATAAACAGTCACAAACAGAGCAAGGGTGAAAGCATTACGCGCGGTCGCGTATTTTTACTGCCGGGTTTCCCCGGCAAACGGCATTCGCCGGTAATGATTTATAAACGCTGCTCCGGGCTCCCACGACACAGCCATCGCCTATCGTGACGCCCGGGGAAACAAATACATCCGTTGCCAGCCAGCATTTTTCGCCGATAACAATCGGTGACTGGGTAATATCGAAATGCTGACTCATATAATCGTGACTGCCGGTGCACAAATAACATTTTTGCGACACCACGGAATTTGCGCCGATGCTAATTTCACCGAGGGTATAGAGCACGGCATCATCGCCAACCCAGGCATAATCTCCGAGCGTTAACTTCCAGGGGTAGGTAATTTTCACCGAGGGGCGAACAACAACCTTCTTGCCTACCTTCGCTCCAAAAACACGTAATAAAAAGGCACGCCACGGATATAAAACTTGCGGAGACCAGGCAAATAGAGTGGCCTGAACCGCCCACCACAACTGCACTTTAATGCCGCTCGCGCCGCGAAACCCCCTCGGTACACTGAAGCCGCTTAAATCCTGCATAATATTTCCTGTGAGCTTTAAGCTTTGTTATAAAGCGCTTTTGCTTTGCCGGTTGTTTTTAATCTGAGTCGGAAAGAGAGCTCGGCAATAAAGCCCGGCACGCGTAATATTTTTCGCTGAACATGTCTCGCATCACGGCACAATTCAATATTGTTAGAAGTAGACACGCCGCCCATTGAAAATTCAGACACCAGCCCTTTGATACGCTTAAAGGCATAGCCGTTTTTATACATTTTTGCCGCCAGCGCGTAATCGGATGAGACTTTATATTGCAGATCGTAGGGATATTTACGCAGTCCAGAGAGCGGGAAAAAGATAGCCTGATGGCTGGCCGGCAGGCTATGGTAGATATACCAGCCCCGCTTGGCGCTGCGGCGAATTTTATTACCATCACCAAAGTCCAGCAGCGCGTCACCAATCACCATCGCGTCATCGCGCTCGCCTAAGGCTGCCAGCTGATAAATCACCTCGGCAATCTCAGGGTGGAAAGCATCGCCGGAGTTCAGAAAGAGCGCATAGCGCCCCTGCGCCATGGCGATGCCTTTGTTCATCGCATCGTAAATGCCGCTGTCTTTCTCACTGACAAAGCGCAGGTTGTACTGGCCCTGCAGGCCAGCAAGAAACTCAGCCGTGCCGTCTGGAGAGTTGCCGTCCACCACAATCCATTCGAACTCGATGCCTTTGGCCTGTGCCAGATGCGCCAGCGATTGCCAGGTCTTCACGACCCCGGCATGGTTACGCCATGCCACTGTAATAACACTTAATAACATTATTGCGCACCTCCTGGCAGCGAATGCTGAATTGCTTTACGCAAAATAAATGGGCAAACAATTAAAAATGCATATTCCGGGCTAAAAATAGAACCGGTAAAAAACAAAGATACAGGCATAAACAACCAAAGCTGAACACGATAATTCTCATTATTGCCAAAGGCATTGCGCATCATTTTCATGACTCGCCACATATAGCCAGCGGTCATTAACACTGCAAACCATGAGAAATAAATAATCAGCAGATACAGTCCATTGTCCACGGTTTTCCCTACATCCGCACCGTTAAATATTCCGAATGATGCGACATATTCATAGAGAGAACCAAACCGTACTACGCCATCAACATTTGCCAGAGAGTAACCAACCATCGCCAATGGACCAATAATACGATAATACGATGACGACCCTTCGGTTCCCAAATCGCCAACACGGGTTGCGATATAAGGGAAAGCGAATACCAAACCGATTAAAAAAACAGCCAGTGAAATAATTGCCAATGGCAACTTCTTTTTAATGGCGCTTTTATTAAGGTATTGAAACGCCCACTCCAGCAGATAAAACAAAATAAACGTCATTACCCCGGAGAAAGATCCTGACAGGATTATCCCTAAAAGAATCATAACATCAGTTTTCGGCGTTTTGATACCAAACTGTTTGATGCTGAGCCAAATTGAGATTAATGCCAGGGCGAAGAAAGCGGGCTCGAAATAGAGCGCCGTAGTGCGCCGTCCACCAAAGCTAATAAAGTTGAGCACGTAACTGTTGCTGTAGATGAGAAACTTTGAAATTTTCTCAATCAGGCTACTGCCGCCGGTCAGAATAATCTGAGCCATTTCCGCCGCCGCCAGCGCCACAATAATGCCCACCACGGCATAGAAAAACCGTAATATCTTGCGGTGATTGCGCTGAGAAATAGTTTTGAATCGGCAGCTCCATGTCATGCCCAATATCAGCACAATATAGACAAACAGCATCATCGAGGTGACATACTTGGCCGGGTCGAGCGACTGGCCAAAAATGTAGTTAAATGCCGTCAGTCCCGCCCCCACACCCAACGCAATCATCAATTTTTTAAGGTTGATGCGCTCGATATACAGAAACAAAATCGCCGGCAGGAAGGTCACGATGGTTATCGGGAAGCTCTCCCCCAGCGAGGCGAGCTTAATGTTCACCACCAGATAGATGAACGGCAGCAGCAGATAGCTACAGACCCTGATAGAACGAGACATATTCCTCCAGCATCTGCTTGCCGCTATAGGCCGTGCGGCTGGCTGCACGGAACGTCGCTAAATCGGTCGCGAAAACCTGCTCTGCCAGCTGCGTTTTTTTAAGCTGCACCAGCGCCAGAACGTGTTCCGGGGTGAAGGTTTTGCCCCCCACTTTACGCAGAACTTCATCCGCGGCCTCGCTGCTCGTCGCCACCACCGGCACGCCGATAGACAGCGCCTCGCACAGGATCAGCGGATAGTTATCCACACGGGAACTGAACACCAGGCTGTCCATCGTGTTCAGCTCGCTCATCAGCGCGCGCTTGTCGGTCATATAGCCGTGGTTCACCACGTTAGCGCCTTCAAACGGCGAGAACTTGCCGAAGGTATGCAGCTCAATTTTGTCGCCCAGCGCCATCATTGCCTGTACCAGTTTCTGGTTGGTTTTGCCGTCATAGCGCAGGTCGTGGGCCACAATAGCCACGCGGGGCTTCACCGTCGCGATGCCGCTTTCAGGCAGCTCCGCCAGAATCGCCTCGGTGGCGACGTCGATACCGTTATTAATGATGCTGCAGCGCCCGGCACCATAGAGCTGATTAAAAGCTTCTGCGACGTGCTGGCTGGGGGAGATAAACTTGCAGCCCAGCGCCAGCATCTCGCGAAACAGCTGGCGCTTGCCCGCCACCTGCTGGTGCGCCTTATCTACTTTGACCGGCGGATAGTTGTTCAGCGTCGGGCATTTAACACAGCCGGTTTTCCAGCCTTCGCAGCCGTCCAGAAAGGCGCAGCGCCCGGTAATGCTCCAGTGATCGTGCAGCGTCCAGACGAAGGTAACATCCGGCTTGTGCGCCTTCACCCGCTGGCAAAACGACACCATTTCGTCCAGGTTCAGCCAATAGCTGTGCACCACATGGAAGTGCAGCACAACCGGCTGTGGGCTGCGAGTGACCCGACGGTAAAGCTTATTCAGATTGCCGAATGGATCGCGGTTCAGAAAACGGAACAGCGCGATATTGGCAACCGACACCAGGCGAGGCGTGTGTTTCTCAACGTCGGGATAAATGTCGTGGCTGGCGCTTTTCTTGCCGCCTTTGCCATAGCCATAGATAAAACGTGAGGACAGCCCGGCCAGACGTGCACGCTGGTGCAGATCGAGCGCCACGCCCGCCGCACCACCTTCGGCCAGGCGGACATTAAATTGCATGATGTTCATTGGATCACCTTCACCCGAGCTTTTTCACCGACCACCAGCGCATTGTCCGGCACGCTGTCCAGCACCACGCTGCCCGCGCCTACCGTCACGTTATTGCCGAGGGTGATATCGCCCACAATGATTACGTTAGCGCCCAGCTCAACGCCGTTGCCAATCACAGGGCAGGCGAGACTGTTCCCCCGGTTACCAATGGTGACGCCGTGGCGGATGGTGAAATCATCCCCGACGACGACGAACTTATTGATAACCACCGCATAGCCGTGATGAATAGTGAACCGGCGGCCAATGGTGGCTGCCGCCTGAATTTCATAGCCAAACAGGCATTCGGTAATGAATCGGTAGGCCAGCAGCACGGGCGCAGCCCAAAGGTTGTTGATGACGTTTTTCTTGCGCCACACCGAGCAAAAGTGGGCTACGCGATAGGCCAGCACCATGCAGCACGGGCGCAGGCTCCAGCTATTGGCACGAATATCCTCCAGCACGCTTACCTCCCCCGCAGACTATCGGCCAGGCGCTTGCCGTTGCGCACCGTCAGCAGAGCTAACAGGGTGCGCCACGACATGCGCTTATTGCGGATTTGGTAGAGCGTATACAGCT
Organism: Cedecea sp. Ae19-4; assembly: GCF_059801165.1. Taxonomy (NCBI): domain Bacteria; kingdom Pseudomonadati; phylum Pseudomonadota; class Gammaproteobacteria; order Enterobacterales; family Enterobacteriaceae; genus Cedecea; species Cedecea sp. Ae19-4. The sequence continues at coordinate 2,204,942 of NZ_JBCHWG010000001.1, forward strand.
GATATTTCTTGCTGGCCCGGTCGAACTTGGCTTTGTGCTTGCGGTAAAAGTGGAAATAACCGGCAAATTTCTTGGGGGATTTGGTTATCTGCATTTCGCCGTGATTAACGTGCAGAATTTGGGTCGCCTCTTCCACCTTCCACGGCTGGCCGAACGCCACCACCATGCGCAGGAAGATGTCGTAATCCTGCGCCGCCTTCAGCTCGGTATCAAACAGGCTGCTTTTAAAGCGTTCGGCGTAGGTAAAGACCTGATTGCCGATGATATTGCGCTTGTAGAACAGCTTCAGGGAATACGGCGACTTCGGGTACAGCGGCAGGCTGGTCGGCTGCGAGTAGACCTGCCCTTCACACAAATAGTCGTTGGCATATAAAAACGCGTGGGTGACCAACTGATTCTGGTGGGACAGAAACACCGACAGCCGGTTCGGCGTCCATTCGTCATCATCATCAATGCCGGTGATAAAACGCCCTTGCGCCAGCCCAATGGCCTGGTTACGTACCGCACAGGCACCGCTGTTCATGTCGTTGTGAATGTAACGCACCCGAGGATCGCCGAGGTCTGCAACAAACTGCTCCAGCTGCTGGAAGCTGGCGGAACAGTCATCGACGATGATCATTTCCCAGTGGTCATAATCCTGCCGCAGCACCGAGTTGATGGCGCGAATGGCCAACTGCTGGCGGTTCCACGTCGGCATATATATAGAGATAAGCGGGCGAGTTGCGCTGCTGTTCATGGCTATCACCTTATTTAGCATCCGACTTATATTCGTATTCGTAATACCCGTAATCCTGGTAGCCCGTGGCCCGGCGGAAAATCGAGTTAAGGATCACGCCGCGCACGGCAATGCCGTTCTGCTCAAAGCGGCTCAGGCTGGTTTCCACTTCTTTCAGCGTGTTCACCGCGTAGCGAGCCACCATCAGCGTGGTGCCCGCATGGCGCCCCACAATTGCCGCATCGGTGACAGCCAGAATCGGCGGCGTATCTATCAGCACCAGGTCATAATTTTCACTGGCCCACTTCACCAACTGAGAGAAGCGCTCGTTCATCAACAGTTCGGACGGGTTAGCCGGGACCTGCCCGCGTGGGATAAGGTCAAAGTTCGGCACGGAGGTTTTCTGCGCGCAGCGGGTAATATCCCCCTGCCCTGACAGCACATCGGACAGCCCGTTAACGTTGGTGGTCCCCAGCAGTTCGTGGGTATAGCCTTTGCGCATGTCGCAGTCCATCAGCAGCACGCGCTTGTTGGTCTGGCTGATCACCGCCGCGAGGTTGGCGCACACAAAGGTTTTACCGATAGACGGGCTAACGCCGGTGAGCATCAGGACGTTGTTGGGGGCCTGCATCATGGCGAAATGCAGGCTGGTGCGCAGGCTGCGAATGGCTTCAATGGCCAGGTCGGTCGGGTTACCCACCGCCAGCAACTGGCTCTGTTTGAAGCGCTTAGTGCCTTTGACGTTGCGCAGGTTGGCCTGGTCGCGGGTTTTCTGCCATTCGGAGAGCGGAATGCTCGCATACACGCTGAGCCCCGCCTCTTCCAGCACGGTCGGGCTTTCAATGCCGCCGTTAAACAGCGAGCGCAGCAGCACCCCGATCACAGACACAATCAGGCCCAGAATGATGCTGCCCAGCACCACCAGCACGCGCTGAGGTTTAACCATGCCAGGCTGCGTAATCGCCGGGTCGACGATGCGCACATCACCCACCGTACTGGCTTCGGTGATTTTCAGCTCTTGCTGCTTGTTCAACAGCTGCATATAAACCTGCTGCCCGGACTCCACATCGCGGGTCAGGCGCACAATTTCCTGCTGGGTTTTGGGCATCGCGGCGATGCTGTTGGTCAGGCGAGCTTTCTGATCTTCCAGCGTTCGGCGTTGCTCCAGCAACGTGCGGTAGGACGGGTGGGCTTTGGTGTACAGCTTGGAGATTTCAGCTTCTTTGAAGGTCAGCTGATTCAGCTGAGCGTCGATGTTGACCACGGAATCCAGCAGCGATTTCGCCTCCAGAGAAAGATCCACCGAATCCTGGCGCTGACGATAGGCATTCAGTTTGTTCTCTGCGGCATCCAGATTGCGACGCACTTCAGGCAACTGCTCGGCCAGGAACTTCAGGCTTTTGGCGGCCTCTTCAGATTTACGCTGCACGTTCTGCGCCAGGTAGTTGCGGGTGATACTGTCGAGAATGGTGCGGATCTGATCTTTATCCTCCCCGGTGTAGGACAAACTAAGCACGCCGGTATCTTTGCCGTTTTCAGTCACCGTCAGGTTGCCCAGCAGCTGGTTGATCATCCCCAACGTGGAATACTTCACCACCGTGAAATTGTCACCGGGCTGCGCCTGGATGCCCTCCACCTGCATCGTAACGCCCGATTTACTCAGCAGCTTGCCCACTTCACCTTTGGCGCTAAAGCCATTGTCGCTGGTCAGCTGATACTGTTTATCGTTCAGCACTTCCACGGTAAAGGTGTCTTTGTTCATCGCCGCCGGCAGCGTAAACGTGGTGACATTCACCGTGTCGTTCTGGTGCCCCTGCAGGCGGTCCCAGCCAGCGCCGAACAGCCAGAAGGTGTTCTTAGTCACCGAGATGTCCAGATTCAGGTCATCAACGGTTTTCCCCAGCACCATGCGGGACTGGATCAGCTGAATTTCTGCGGCAGACGCCGGTGGCTTATTGCTGAGCGCGGAGCTGATGTCGTTCACCAGCGTGTTACCGGCATTTTGTTCGATTTGCACCAGCGCGTCGGCCTTGTAGACCGGCGTGGCAAACAGGGCATAAACCGCGGCCAGCACGGCAAACAGCCCCGTAATGCCGATAACCCACCAGCGAGCCTCCAGCACGGTGCCAAACAAACGGCCAATATCAATTTCGTCATTGCCCTCGGTCGGGGCGCTCGAACGGCGTACTTTCTCTGTCATTGTTATCCCTGATGAGCGTTGAGTGCGTTAGCCCACTTTTGGGCAGAAAGGTCGAGCATGCTGTAGACCGCTTCGAAGGCGTCGCGGCTTTTACGATAGGGGTCAGGAATTTCTCTGCCGGCATCCCAGTGGCCAAACAGCATCACTTTGCCGCGCATTTCGGGTGCCATTTCGCACAGCGTGGTGATGTGGCGTTTTTCCATCGCCAGAATCAGATCGTGCTCCCGGCATAGACGCCCCGAAACCTGGCGGGCTAAATGCCCCTCAAGCGAAAGGTTGTGCCGCCCGGCAACCTCAACAGCACCGGCATCAGCGCCCTTGCCGACCAGCGCCCCCAGCCCGGCTGAGCTGACGCTAAGCTCCGGGTGGTAACGTTTGAGCAGCCGTTCAGCCGTGGGGGAACGGCAGATGTTCCCCACGCAAACCACAAGTATTTTGTTGAACATAGCGCGTTACCAGGTGTGAATATCTTTGGCGGTATCGGTCATGTAACGCACGCCGCTGATGGTTGGCAGAAGCTGGTTGATCAGGCGATTCCAGCGAGAAACTGGGGCGGTAGTGACGTACACCACGTCATACGGCTGGAGCTGGAACTCGGTGCCCATCACCAGCGAAGTCGCATCGGACATATCGAGCTGATAAATGTTGGCAATCTTGCCGTTTTGCTGCGTCTGGCCTTTGAGCGGACGGATCACGAAGATGCCGCTGGCGTTGGACGAGGTGAGATCGATACCTTCGGCCTGGCCAAGCGCCTCGGTAAGCGTCATGCCGCTGAAGTCCATTTTGAGGGTGGTTTGCTTCTTCACTTCCCCCATCACAAACACTTTCAGATCGTCATTACGCGGCACAAACAGAATGTCGCCGGGGTAGAGCAAATGGTTTTGGCTGAGGTCGCCATTTTGCATCAGCGCCTGCAGAGAAATGCGTTTTTCCTGCCCGTTATGGGTCAGAACGACGTTACGCCAGTCGGCTACTTCGGTTAAACCGCCTGCGGCATTTATCGCGTCGAGGATAGTCAGCGGTACGTTAGTGATGGGCTGCTGGCCGGATTTATTTACCTGCCCGGAGATATAGGCCTTTTGCGAGCGGAAGGCAGCGATATTAACGTCCACCTGCGGCTGGGCAATGTACTGCGCAAGACGGCTGGTAATATCGCTGCGAATTTCTGCCAGCGTTTTGCCGGTCACGCTGATTTTGCCCACATACGGATAGAACATGGTGCCATCGGGCTGTACCCAGTTACCGGTGTCGCTTGAACTGCGATATTGCCCCGCAGGCGTGGTGAGTTCCGGATGATCCCAGACCGTGACGTTTAATACATCCCCCGGCCCGACGCGGTACTGGTAATTGGCGATATCTTTATCCAGCCCGGCATTCGGCTGGGCAACCACTGGACGAGGCCTCAGTTGCTCCACCAGTCGCGGCGTTAAAGGATAAACGTTGACCATTCGGTCAAGGTCGAAATCGGCATCCTGTTGTTTGATGACGTCTTTTCCCGACGTAGACATATTGCTGCCGGGAAATATCGTGCAGCCGCTCATCAGGGTGACTGACACCAATAATGGCATCAACTTCAGTTTGTATTTTATCATTGAATATTTATCACTATGGCAGAGTAATTATCCTGAGCGAATAAAACAGGCAAGCAATTAACCGTGAGAACGAAGTGCAGAATTGAACATATTCAGAGAATGAGAAAACTGGCATTATTCCTAAAATAAGCTTATTCCCCGACATTCTGATGACGCCATCACTTGCTGTTATCTGGCCGCATCCGGGCATGCTACCGCCCCTGGCTCACAGTCACCAACCCACTGAAAAAGGTAAATAATCCTAATAACCTGAGATTCTCTAATATCCGAAAGATATTGAAAAAAATGAATCAGGTCTTATGACAATGCTGGGACAAACTATTACTAAACGAGTAATCACACATTCATTGCTAATCATCGCCAAAGATTGTTGCAGCTTAAAACTCAGCAGGCAAGGAGACAAAAGGCTGGAGGCGGACTTTTAAGAATAATATGAACCACGCAATAATAACATTTTAGGATTTTCTTTATATTGACAATAAAAATAATAAGACAATGCCTGGGAAAATATGCAGAACTATCTCATAGCGGCGTATTCATATATAAAATATATAACTCAAATGCTTCTTTAAATATTATCCGCAATAATTTGCCGGGCATTCATTTAATGCTGAAAATTCTATTAGTCATTACGGATTATTCTCAGACAAACATTGCTTTTTGTCCGACAATTATCCATCATTTCCGTGTGGCATTTGCCCGTAAGTTAAAGGCTATAAACCCCGTATGGAATGGATTGCCGACCCCTCAGTCTGGGCCGGGTTAGTTACCCTGGTCGTTTTAGAACTGGTTCTGGGCATTGATAACCTCGTTTTTATTGCCATCCTCGCCGAAAAGCTGCCTCCTAAACTGCGCGATCGCGCCCGCGTCACGGGCTTACTGCTGGCGATGGTTATGCGCCTGCTGCTGCTGGCCTCCATTTCGTGGCTGGTGACGCTTACCCGACCGCTATTCACCCTTCACGACCTTAGCTTTAGCGCCAGGGATCTGATCATGCTGTTGGGCGGTATGTTCCTGCTGTTTAAGGCCACGATGGAGCTGAATGAGCGGCTGGAGGGCAAAGACAGCGAGCATCACACGCAAAAACGGGGGGCCAAATTCTGGCCCGTTGTGGCGCAAATCGTCATCCTTGACGCCGTGTTTTCCCTTGATTCGGTGGTCACCGCCGTTGGCATGGTCGACCATCTGGCGGTCATGATGGTCGCGGTTATCATCGCCATCGGGCTGATGGTGCTGGCCAGCAAGTCGCTGACTCGGTTTGTGAACAGCCACCCGACCATCGTGATTTTGTGCCTGAGTTTCCTGCTGATGATTGGCTTTAGCCTGGTGGCCGACGGCTTTGGCTATCAAATCCCGAAAGGCTATCTCTATGCCGCCATCGGATTCTCGGTGATGATTGAATCACTCAATCAACTGGCGATATTTAACCGCCGACGTTTTCTTTCCGCAAATCAGTCGCTGCGGGAGCGCACCGCCGAAGCCGTGCTGCGGCTATTGAACGGCAAGAAAGAAGACGCGGAACTGGATGCCCAGACCGCCTCACTTATTGCCGACAGCGGCATTAACAGCGATGTTTTTAACCCGCAGGAAACGCGGATGATCGAGCGCGTGCTGCACCTGAACCAGCGCAGCGTCAGCAGTATCATGACCTCCCGCCACGACGTCGAGCATCTGGACATTACCGCCCCGGAAGCCGAGGTTCGCGAACTTCTGAATAAAAACCAGCACACGCGCATCGTGGTCACGGACAATGACGATGACATCCTCGGCGTGGTGCACGTTATCGATTTATTGCAGCAGTCGCTGCACGGCGAAGCGCTGAATATTACGCCGTTGATTCGTCAGCCGCTGGTTTTCCCGGAGGCATTACCGCTGCTGCAGGCGTTAGAACAGTTCCGCAACGCGCGCACCCATTTTGCTTTTGTCGTCGATGAGTTTGGCTCGGTGGAAGGCATTGTCACCCTAAGCGACGTGATGGAAACCATCGCCGGTAATCTGCCGAACGAAGTGGAAGAGATAGATGCCCGCCACGATATCCAGAAAAATCAGGACGGCAGCTGGACGGCTAACGGCCACATGCCGCTGGACGACCTGGTGCAGTACATCGCCCTTCCCCTGGATGAGAAACGGGAATACCACACCATTGCCGGGTTGCTGATGGAGCATTTGCAGCATATTCCAGCCGAAGGCGAGAGCGTTGAAGTGGGGAATTATTTGCTCAAAACGCTGGAGGTGGTGAATCACAGGGTCAACAAAGTACAAATCATCCCGCTCGAACAAGGCGATAATCTGCTGGATTATGAGGTATAAAAAAACCGGCGAGAGCCGGTTTTTTTGTCGTTAAAGCTTATTCAGTAACTGCTGAGCGTCTTTCGCCTTGTCGCTCTCTTTATGCTTATCCAGCCAGTCATTGAGCCGACGCTTAGCTTCATCCTGCAGCTGCTTACGCAGCACCTGGTCAACCTGCAGCGTGTAATTCAGCTGCTGCCACGGGCCATAAACCCGGAGCGGAACGGCCGTGTTTTTTAGCACTTCAATCAGTTTACTGTCGCTGCCCTGCCAGCCGCCGCCGACTTTAATTGCAAAGTTGGTGTCGCAGACCTCTTTCACCAGATCCATCGTGCCTTCGCCGGTCAGGGACAATACGCTGGACTCACCGACCATCTTCGTCATCGTCAGAAGCCCGTTATCCAGCGACGCAGACGTGGAGAAGTGATCAAGCTCGGTGACGTTCTGAACATTCTGCTGCGCATCCACGCCCTCATTGTTCCGACTGACCGCCTGCTGAATCAGCTGCTGGAAGTTCATCCCCTCGAGGCGGGAATGGGCCAGCTCAAGCTGGGCGTCTCCCTGCCAGTTACTGCGGAAATCCTCCGCATCAAGGCGTTCACCGCTGAAATCACCCGTCATAGAAAACTGCCCGGTTAACGCAATCGGGTAATCAAACGCGGTCAGAATTTTGCCGATCTCAATATTTTTCACCTGCGGCTGGAAGGCAAGCTCAGGCGTCTTGCCGCTGGCATCCAGGAAGCCCGGCAGCGAGAGCGTGCCCTGCCCCAGCTTGCCGTTGAGCTGGTTAATACTGAGTTTACCCTCCTGATTCACCAGCGCGGTCTGCACATCGCTGAACGCCAGGCCGCGCCAGCGCACTTCACCAGCCTTGATATTCAGTACGGCATTAAAATTACGCAGGCTGTGGTAGTTGGTTTCACCCTGTTGTTCGGCAATCACCGGGCCCGGGCGGGACGGTTGCTGAGCCTGCTGGGCCTGTTGGTTAATCAAGGTATCCGCAACGGGCGCATTGGCCACCAGTTTGTCGAGATTGAGCAGGCGAGATTGCAGATCCACCGTCCACTGCGGTTTATCCTGCATCGCCACGCTGACATTGCCCTGTAAATCACTGTCGTTGGCCGTGAGCTGCATATTTGACAGCGAAAGCTGGCTGCCCGTGTTTTTCCAGCCCAGTTGAAGCGATCCCGAGCCGCCGATGCCGCCAGCCGGAAGGTCGGCGCCCTGCAGCTGGTAGTCAATTTGGCTTAACGTGGCGTTGATTTGCTGCGGATAGTCATGGAGATCGACATCTGCGGTGACCGAAAGCGTTAAATCCCGCTGGTCACGGTTGATTTGGCTGCTGAATTCAATATGCGCCTGGCGCTTATCATCCTGCGTCATTTGCAGGTTAATGTTGCGGACGGTGATCTGCTCGTCATTGATATGCTGGAAGACCAGCACGCTGTCGACGACCTTAAGCTTCGCGACATCAAAGGACCAGCCACGCCCGGTATCCGGTTCACTAATGGTGTCTTTTGGCCCTACCGGCGCGTTAGCCGAAAGCTTCGCTTCAGCCTGCGGCGTCATCTGAATCACCGCGCTTTTCAGCATGACCTGGCGAACCTGAAGCTGGTGAGAAAGCAGCGGAATCAGCGCTACATCCAGACGCATATTTTCCGCGCTAACCATTGGCAAACTGGCACCCGGCGCAGTCAGTGACATGCGACCAGACAAAATACTCAGCTGCGGCCAGACATGCCAGCGCAGCGGCCCTTCCAGCTCAAGGTGATAGCCGCTGCGGGCCTCAACCTGACGAACCATATAACCACGGAAGTCGTTAGGGTTAACCAACAACACGAGTGAGGTCAGGCCGGCTATCAGCACAACCAGCAGAATCATCAACGTGGTTAATAGTCGTCTCATAACATTCTCCATATCATTCGCCAGAGGGCGAACAACTCACTGCAATTCAGTCTTTATCGATACGGCTTGCTACCGCACCCTGCTGGTCGCGGTATTTGGCATCCTGACGGCGATTATAAGGGCGAGCGGCTGGCCCGGAGAGGGGTTCAAAGCTCAGCGCGCCAATCATCATGCCCGGACGCAGCGCCAGCGGCAGCTTCCCTGAATTGTAGAATTCAAGCACGATACAGCCATGCCAGCCCGGATCGATGCGGTGGGCGGTGACGTGTACCATCAGGCCCAGGCGCGCTAACGAGGAACGCCCATCCAGCCAGCCCACAAGGTCGTCCGGCAGCGTGACAGATTCCAGCGTTACCGCCAGCGCCAGTTCACCGGGGTGTAGAAAGAAAGCTTCACCTTCTTCCAGCACAATCTCATCACTCATCACGCGCTCTAACGCTTCGGTGACTTCATCTTTTGGGCCGCTGAGATCGATAAAAGGTGCGGTATGCCCGCTAAACGTGCGGAATTTATTGCCGAGGCGCACATCCACGGTGGCACCGTTAATGCGTTCAACCGGAGGACGGGGGGTAATCGCTAAACGGCCATCATCCAGCCAGGCTTCGATATCACGATCGCAAAGGCGCATCGCAGATTCTCCTTATCAATCTCAGTTTACACACACTGCCACAGAGCGTCGACGATAGCCAATTGGCAATGGATGAGGGATTCAACGTAAAAGCGAGCGGCTTACGCGCGCCCGCAAAGGTCTTTATTCAAAGAACTGACTGATTTTGGCTTTCAGAATATCGATTGCGATGCGGTTCTTGCCCCCGCGCGGCACGATAATATCGGCGTATTGTTTGGAAGGCTCAATAAATTGCAGGAACATTGGGCGTACCGTTTTTTGATACTGCGCCATCACGGAGTCCATTGAACGGCCGCGCTCGTTAACGTCGCGCTTCATACGGCGCATCAGGCAGATATCCAGCGGTGTATCAACAAAAATAGAGAAGTTCATTTCCTGGCGCAGGCGCGCATCGGTCAGCAGCAGGATGCCTTCCAGAATGATCACCTTCTTCGGGACCAAATGCACGGTCTGGTCGGTGCGGGTGTGCTCCACGTAGCTATAAACCGGCAGTTCGATAGCTTTGCCGGACTTCAACGTCTGCAAATGCTGGAAAAGCAGGTTGTGGTCCATTGCGCTGGGGTGATCGTAGTTGGTTTTAACACGCTCTTCCATCGACAGATGGCTTTGATCTTTGTAGTAACTGTCTTCTGGAATGACACCAATGTGTTCATCGCCGACTTGCTCGCGCAGTTCACGATACAACGTGCTGGCAATGAGGCTTTTCCCTGAAGCCGATGCGCCGGCTATCCCGATGATGACGCATTGATGAGACTGATCGGTCATATTATTTACGGCCTGAATACGAAAAGTGTTGGAAGGACGACGCGGAGGCGTCAAACGCCGCAATTATAGGGACAACCGCCTTTTGATACCAGTCTCTTACCCCCTGCAATCGTGAAATTACGCGGCAAAGGGCCAACAAAGTGACAAAGGCATGACAGCGCACCATCGCCAGGCAACGGGTAAAGTGGAATTATTTAATTACGTGATTTGACTACGCAATTTCTGACACTCTGTAGGTAAATTCTGACAACCGAGCATAGGAATTGTAAATTGTTTGTACTAGCATAAACCGATTCTTTATTTATATGCATCCGGGCATGACTCCTGGCGGCAGTGTCCAAGCGGATTTGCGGTAATGATTAGAAAAAACAGACAAACAGAAGCCGCCGTCCATTCACTGATACTGCTGGCTGGCTTGGGGTTACTCAGCTTTGTTTTCACCCTCTATTCCCTTGAGCTGACGTTAAAAGGCACCGATCTGGTGCCTATCTGGTTTACCACCTCGGTGATGATGGCGGCATTTTTCCGTTCTCCTTTCCGTCAATGGCCGTTCATTGCCGCCGTCTGTGCACTGGGCAGCATGGCAGCCAGCGCCGCCGTTTTTTCATTTAGCGGTCTGAATATCTCGTTAACCGCAATAAACCTGTTTGAGGCGCTGCTGGGCGCGCTTTTGTTACGCCGCTTTTTGCCGCGGGAAAACCCCTTACAAAACCTCAATAACTGGTCACGACTTGCCGTGTGCAGTGCGGTAATCCCTCCGCTGGTCGGCGGCCTGCTGGTGACGCTATTGCCGATACCGGTTGACTCCTCGTCGCTGAAAACCTTCTTTATATGGGTGCTGTCTGAATCCATCGGGGCGCTGGCGCTGATGCCGGCAGGGCTGCTGTTTAAACCTTATTATTTGCTTCGTCACCGCAAAGCGGCCCTGCTATTCGAAACCGTGGCAACCTTCGCCGTCACGCTGGCACTCAGCTATTTTTCATTAATTTATCTGCCCTGGCCGTTCACTTTTATCATCGTCATTCTGATGTGGAGCGCCATTCGGCTGCCGCGTCTGGAAGCCTTTATTATTTTCCTTGCCACGCTGATGATGGTCTCGGCGATGATAGCCATCGGCAAGCTCCCGATGTTAACGCCCCACCCGCGCGTGCTGGAATATGCGCCGTGGCTGCCGTTTCTGCTGATTCTGCTGCCGGCAAACGTCATCACAATGGTGATGTACTCCTCCCGCACAGAGCGTAAACACATCACCGAAAGCGAAACGCGCTTTCGTAACGCCATGGAATACTCGGCTATTGGCATGGCGCTGGTCTCTACCGAGGGCAAATGGCTGCAGGTCAATAAGTCATTATGTAAGTTCCTCGGCTATTCCAGCGAAGAGCTGAGCGATCTCACCTTCCAGCAAATTACCTGGCCCGAAGATTTGAATCTCGATCTTCAGCACCTGAGCAAGCTTGAGGCCGGGCATATCAATAGCTATTCAATGGAAAAGCGCTATTACACCAGCGCGGGCAATGTCGTGTGGGCCATGCTCACGGCGTCCGTTGTGCGTCATACCGACGGCACGCCGCTCTACTACATAGCCCAGATTGAAGACATCAACGACCTGAAGCATACCGAGTGGATCAACAAGCGGCTGATGGAGCGGATTACGCTTGCCAATGAAGCCGGCGGCATCGGCATCTGGGAGTGGGATCTGACCAACGATGTCATCAGCTGGGATAAGCGGATGTTTGAGCTTTACGACGTGCCGCCGCATACCAAACCCACCTACCAGCTCTGGCTGAACAGGCTGGTGAAAGAAGATCTCGCCCACTCGGAAACCGTTATTCGCGAGTCGTTAAAAAATCGCCTGCCGTTTAAGCTTGAATTTCGTATCCATGTCAAAGACGGTATCCGCCATATCCGCTCCTTGGCTAACCGCGTGCTGAATAAGAACGGCGACGTGGAACGGCTGCTGGGCATCAATATGGACATGACCGAAGTTAAGCAGCTCAACGAAGCGCTGTACCAGGAAAAAGAGCGGCTGCACATCACGCTGGACTCGATCGGCGAAGCGGTAATTTGCACCGACGTCGACATGAATGTCTCCTTTATGAACCCGATTGCCGAGAAGCTCAGCGGCTGGGCGCAGGAGGCGGCCATCGGCCAGCACATTCTGGCGATTCTGCGCATCACCTTCGGCGATAACGGCCCGGTGATGGAAAACATACACAGCGGCGATTTTTCCCGGAGCGCTATAGAGCAGGATGTCGTGCTGCATTGCCGCAACGGCGGTAGCTACGACATCCACTACACCATTACGCCGCTGACCACGCTGGACGGCCAAAGCATTGGCTCCGTGCTGGTTATCCAGGATGTGACTGAGTCCCGGAAAATGCTCAAACAGCTGAGCTACAGCGCCTCGCACGATAGCCTGACGCACCTGGCCAACCGGGTAAGCTTTGAGAATCACCTGAAGCGCTTACTGCAGGGTGCGGTTGAACACCGCCAGCGCCATGCCCTGGTGTTCATTGACCTCGACCGTTTTAAAGCCGTAAACGACTCCGCGGGCCATGCCGCAGGTGATGCTTTGCTGCGGGAGCTGGCGGCGATGATGCTGAGTATGCTGCGCACGGGGGATTTCCTTGCTCGCCTCGGCGGCGACGAATTTGGTTTGCTGCTGCCAGATTGTTCCACTGAAAACGCACGTTATATTTCTGAGCGCATCATTCGCAGTATCAACGACTACCACTTTATGTGGGATGGCCGTCTGCACCGCATCGGCGCCAGCGCCGGGATCACGCACATTGACGGCGATAATGCTATCGCGTCTGAAGTGCTCTCCCAGGCCGATATCGCCTGCTACGCCTCGAAGAACAACGGCCGCGGCCAGGTCACGGTTTATGAACCGCATCGCCACTACATGGAACAAGGGCGAGACACCATGCCCCTCGACGAGCAGTGGCAGGTGATCAAAGACAATCCGATGCTGATGATAGCGATGGCGATTGCGCCGCCGCGCATCCCGGAATCGACCTGTTTCTATCTCCTGACCCTGCGCTTCTGGGGCAACGAAGGGGACGTTATCAACGAAGCCGCATTCCGCTCAGGCCTCGCCGACCCGGCACTTCACCATGCGCTGGATCGCCGCGTATTTAGCGAATTTTTTGACAAGTATGCCGCTCAGGTCGCAAGGAAAGGTTTTGGCGTCGCGCTGCCCGTTTCCGGTGCGGGCCTGGTCAGCGACACCTTCGTCAATGAGCTGCTGGAACAGCTTTCCTCCAGCAGAATGCCGGCCCGTCTGCTGCACCTGACGATTCAAAGCAGCGACTTGCTCACCGAGCCACAGCGCGCTTATGCCAGCCTGAAACGGCTGCGCAAAGCCGGTTGCCGCATGGTGCTGAGCCACGTTGGGCGCGATCTGGAACTGTTTAATACCCTGAGCCATCATCTGTTCGACTACGTGATGTTAGACCCGGACCTGATCCTCAACGTGCACTGTAATCTGATGGACGAAATGATGGTGACGATTGTGCATGGTCACGCCCAACGCATGGCGCTGCAAACTATCGCCGGTCCGGCGGATATGCCTCTGGTAATGGATACGCTGTCGGGCATTGGCATTGATTTAATCTATGGGGAAACCATCGCCCAGCCGCAGCCGCTGGAGCTGCTGCTGACGAATAGTTATTTTGGCATTAACTGACCGGCCCCACCCCAATAAAAAAACCCCTGTCCGGTTGACCGATTCAGGGGTTTTTATTTAGCGTCTGCCAGCCAGAACTGGCTTAGTCACCGCTGAGTTCAACTCGTGACCTTCATCCTGACTTTAATTGGGCATATCGTAGGGAGCATTCTTCCATACGATATCGCAAATATCATCGCTAGGATTAAAGCCTGTAGGCGCCTTGAGCAAAATGGAACGAATGGTATCCATGTCATAATGTCCACAGGCGTCGTTCATGTCGGTGAGATAAACGTTAAGCTCCTCCCATGAAAGCTTCACTTCACTGGCGGCCATGATTCGTGGGTGCTGCGTCGTCATCACATTGTCACCAATGAGGAGTTCCTCAAAGAGCTTCTCACCTGGTCTCAATCCGGTGGTTTTAATCTCAATATCACCCTCCGGATTCGAATCATCACGTAAGGTAAAGCCACTTAAAGAAACCATACGCTCTGCCAGGTCGATGATTTTTACCGGATCGCCCATATCGAGGACAAAAACGTCTCCGCCGTTGCCCATCGCACCAGCCTGTATAACCAGCTGCGCGGCCTCTGGAATCGTCATGAAGTAGCGAATAATGTCCGGGTGTGTCAACGTAATTGGCCCCCCTTTAGCTATCTGCTTTTCAAAGAGTGGCACAACAGAACCTGAAGACCCCAGCACATTACCAAATCTCACCATGCTAAAGCAGGTACCTGACTGCTGTACCGCCAATGCCTGCAGCACAAGCTCCGCCATGCGTTTTGTTGCCCCCATCGTGTTGGTCGGGCGAACAGCTTTATCCGTAGAGATCAATACAAATTTCGGGACACCGCAGCGGATTGCTGCCTGTGCACAGGCCAGCGTACCAAAGACGTTATTTCTGACGCCATCGGCAACGTTATACTCAACTAAAGGAACGTGTTTATAAGCCGCGGCGTGGTAGATAGTTTCGATACCGAAACTCCCGATAACCCGCTCCAGATGAGCCTGGTTTTGCACATTACCCAGCACAGGATAGAGTTTGATCGTCAATCCCTTGCTCTTGATCATCTCAGATAATTCGCGCTCGATAGCGTAAAGCGAAAACTCAGAGATCTCATAGAGAACTAACGCTTTTGGCCCGTTCAGAATAATCTGGCGACAAAGTTCTGAGCCGATGGATCCCCCCGCCCCTGTCACCATGACCGACTTATCCTGGATATTCCGGGCAATTAACTCAGGTACAGGCGCCACGGGGTCACGTCCTAAAAGGTCGGTAATAGAGACTTTTTTCAGCGTAGCAATGCTGGCTTTCCCTTCCACCAGATCAACCATTCCGGGAATAGAAAGCACCTCACAGGGGAGACCTTCCAGCTTTTTCATCACTTCGCTTTTACGAGTGCGGCTCAAGCTTGGCATGGCCAACAGGATTTTTTTGGCCTCGTACTTCTCGACTAACCAGGCCAGCTTTTCAGGCGAGTAAACCGTCACACCATGCATAACGGTTTTTTGTAGACGTGGGTTATCGTCAACAAAAGCAATCGGGTAATACTCAGACGCCTGGCTTAAGGCAGGCAGTAACTGGCAGCCTGATGCACCTGCACCGTAGATAATGACCTTGGTTCCCAGTTTTAATCCATGGTTGACCAGCATTCTTAACGCCAGTCTGGAGCCTGTAACCAACAGTAAACCAAAGGAAAAATAGATAAATGGGATTGTACGAGGCAAATAAATATTTGTATAAAACGCGGTCACGATAAGCAGGATGGACGACGCCACCATACCCACCGCAACCGAGACAAAAACTTTAGCCGTAATATATCGAATAACCGCACGATAGAGGCCAAGTCTGACAAAGAAGCCTAGCGTGACCAGAATAATCGACAGAATCAGTAACCAGTGCGGCCCACTTGTCAGAGGTGTCAGGGCATCAATACGCACCCAGAAAGAGAACCAGAAAGCACACAACAGCAGCACAACATCAATTGCCAGCGTAATAATTCTTTTTACCGGTCTTGGTAAAGCAAGCAGAAACGTAAGCATATTTTCAATAGAACAGGACACCTGTTCACCAACCTGTTGTTATAGAGTGAAAATTTTTACTGAGCACCCTCTGGTACAACTAAATATATATCAGTGGTGCCCGTAACCCTGCTTTATTAGCCCTTATCCTCTACGCCAGCTCCGCAGCGCCACGCGACAATCACAACCGGAGCCCAGGCTATCGCTAATCCTACCACTCCCGTAATGGCACCCGCTGCAATCAACATGGCAAAAGGGGTTAACCAGATAAAATTGACGCACAGCGCACCAAGAGTAACGGGCTTATGGCTACCATATTTTCTTGCAAGTATCTGGTAGCCATGGCTTGCGTGAGCTTCGTACACCTTTTTGCCTGCCAGCAAACGGCGCAGTAACGTTAAGGTAGCATCTACGATAAAAACGCCAAGTAAACACATCTCGGCAAGGAAGAGTTTGCTATCAAGCAGGCCAATATGAAGAGCCAGTAAGCCGATGGTTATTCCCAGAAAGCCACTTCCGGCATCGCCCATGAAAATTTTTGCGTTCGGGAAATTCCAGAAGATAAAACCGAGCGCGGCAGCCCCCAGCAGCAAAACGCTAAGCGATGCGTCTGACCCCAAAGCATCAGGCACAGCAATCCAGACAATCAGCAGAGATGAAAGGGAAAAAACAATCGCCTCCATGCTCGCCAGCCCATTAATGCCATCCATAAAGTTATAAAGATTCAGCATCCATACCAGATAGACTAATCCGAAAACCATCCCAATCCATCCGGCAGAGAAGGTGTAGCCGAAAAGCTCGATCGCAGGAAAGTTTCCAAGAAAGAAAAGCCCTGCTGCGGCGGCCAGGAAGTGCATCAGTAATCGCCAGCGAGCCGCAATGTGCCCATGGTCGTCAAGAAAACCGACCACCGCGGTAATTCCGCCGGCAACAATCAGCGAGAACATCGTCGAGTATGAAATGAGCTGAAGGAGGGACAGCGCAATCAACCCAACCATAAGACTGATAACAATGGCCACACCGCCACCACGAGGCGTCGGTATAGAGTGAGAGCTACGTTGATTCGGTATATCAATAACGTTGTTTTTTAACGCATAGGCTCGTAGGCACCAGGTCAGAATAAATGAGAGAATAAAAACGACTACGGCCACAATTAATGCCTGCATTACTGAGCGTCCTTTGAATAATATTTTGCTGCTTTTTCCATCGTTTCGGAAAGCGTAACGGGTTGCTGCCAACCCAACAGCTCGGAGGCGTAGGAGGCATCAATATCCAATGAGCCATAGAGCTGCTCATAAATGCTTTGCTTCCCTGTTAGCATCAGTAAAACCTTCAATATAGCCGCTGGAAACCAAAAGACACGAGGAGATTTGTTCATTCCACCCGCGAATGATCGAACAATATCTTCCGTGGTGGGTTTATCTTTATCGGCGAGAACAAAAAGCTGATTTTTTGAACGAGGATCGTTCAGGCAAGTGGCAATAAAGCTGACAACGTTTTCCAGAGAAACCATGCTTCGCTTGTTTTTTATTCCTTTGAAAGGAAGTGGCAGCCCACTGGCAACCAGTTTTAACAAACGCCGAATATTGCCCGGTGCATTTTCGCCACAGATAAGCGCCGGGCGAATCACCGTAATCGCCATTGGGCCTGAAGAAAATGCTTCGTTCAGCTTTTGCTCAGCTTCAAATTTAGAAATCGCATAATCTGAGACAGGCTTAGGTATTGATTTTTCGTTAAATGGCGTATGAGTAGTGGCATTGCCATTTACGCCAATAGAACTGATGAAAACAAAATGGTTGACCCCTGCATTCAACGCGTCGTGAGCAAGCTTTAAGGTTGCGTCACAGTTAACCTGCCGAAACGCCGAGAGTTTATCCGCAGCTGAATCTTTTAAGATATGAGCCCGACCGGCGGTATGCACGACGGCATCACACCCTTCAAGCACCGGGGACCAGTCCGTTGTTGCCGAAATATCGCCGATATCAACCAGTCCAGCAGTATTCTGCGAGCCACGACGAGTTGTGCCGACGATTTCATACCCCAATTCCCTGAGCGTTGTAACCAAGCGACTCCCCACGAAACCCGTGGCCCCTGTAACTAAAACTCTCACATTCGACCCTTATAATCCGTTCATCTGAATTAAAAATGAAACTCATTCAGTAATATTAATTTAAATATAAAATTCGGACACCACTTTTATATCGGGATTTTCTTACTAATAAAGGTCGGTTACAAGTTCAAATATCGTAGCATATAATCCTGTGAGTCAGTCTGGCGTCCAGCCGTCGCTATACCAGATGTGTAACAGCGCGTAAGAGCGCCAGGGCTGCCAGCGCTCGGCGTAGCGGCGGATTTGTGCAGGCGTCATATCAGGAAAGCGCTGTTTAATCAGGTAATCGTCCGGCAGGAAAACGTCGCTGGCCTGCCAGCCGCGCAGGGCGAAATAGTTGGCTGTCCAGCGCCCGATACCGGGCAATGCTATCAGGTTTTTTATTCCCTGCTCCAAATCATCGGGTAGCTGCAGCGGAAACTGCCCTTTCACCACCTCTCCGGCAAGATGCACAATAGCCTCTGCACGCTTAAGCGACATGCCTAAAGATTTCAGCTGTTGAACATCGCAGTTTGCCAGCGTCCTGGCATCCGGAAACAGATACCAGCCCTCGTGACCTTCAAGCTTCCCTCCGAAGGTCTTTGCCACTTTGCCGGTCAATTTTGCCGCCATCGCCACGCTAACCAGTTGCCCAAGAATGGCCCGAATGGCCTGTTCGAACGGGTCCATACATCCCGGCAGACGCAGGCCGGGCCGGGCTGCCGCCAACGTGCCCAGGCTGCTTAATACCTGCTGCGGATCCTTGTCCAAATCCAGTAAGTTCTTCACGCGCTGTAAAACTTCGCCTGCCACAGGCTGCAGGCCGTCGCTTAGCGTCACATTGAGGCAAAGATTTTTCTCGTCTGGTTCAAGCGTCACCAGCCCGGCATATTCTCCCAGCGCGAAGCTGCGCTGATAGCGACTGGCGGTAACAACTTCCACGCCCTCCACGGCACGTCCCCGTAAAAAACCAAGGATCCAGGACCAGTCATAGGGCGGTTGATAGCTAAGGGTGTACATAAATAATCCTGAAGAGAATGAGGGCATTAGGCAGACAACACTGCTTATTTAGCATACCGCCAAATGCCGATTTCTGCCTTGCTTTCATATTCAGTTGCCCACGGACCGGCATTCCGCTAAAGTCGCCCCCCTTCTCACTGGCATGGGGATAATCAACGAAAATGAAAATCGGTTTTGACTACGGGACGGCGAACTGCTCGGTCGCCATTATGCACGACGGAAAACCACAGTTGCTGGAGATGGAGAACGGCTCATCGCTGCTGCCTTCTATGCTCTGTGCACCGACGCGTGAAGCGGTGAGCGAGTGGCTCTTCCGCCACCACGAAGTTCCGGCTACGGGAAGCGAGACCCAGGCGCTGCTGCGCCGTGCGGTGAGCTACAATCGCGAAGAAGACATTGATGTGCTGCCCGGCAGCGTAAAATTTGGCTTAAGTTCTCTTGGCCAGTACATGGAAGATCCGGAAGAGGTTTACTTCGTTAAATCGCCAAAGTCCTTCCTCGGCGCCACCGGCCTGAAACCGCAGCAGGTCGCGCTGTTTGAAGATCTGGTCTGCGCGATGATGCTGCACATCCGCAAACAGGCGGAAAACCAGCTGGAAGGCACCATCGACCAGGCCGTGATTGGCAGGCCGATTAACTTCCAGGGACTGGGCGGGGAAGATGCTAACCAGCAGGCTCAGGGGATTCTGGAACGCGCCGCGCACCGCGCTGGCTTCCGCGACGTGGTGTTTCAGTTTGAACCCGTAGCCGCGGGGCTGGATTTTGAAGCCACGCTACAGGAAGAAAAGCAGGTGCTGGTGGTCGACATTGGCGGCGGCACCACCGACTGCTCGGTACTGCTGATGGGGCCTGACTGGCACCTGCGCCGCGACCGTGAACAAAGCCTTCTGGGCCACAGCGGCTGCCGCGTGGGCGGTAACGATCTGGATATTATGCTGGCATTTAAACAGCTGGCTCCGCTGCTTGGTATGGGCGGCCAGACGGAAAAAGGCATCGCGCTGCCGGTATTACCCTGGTGGAACGCCGTCGCGATTAACGATGTCCCGGCTCAGAATGACTTCTACAGCGCGGCTAACGGCCGCTCGCTCAATGAGCTGGTGCGGGACGCGCGCGAGCCGGAAAAGGTGGCGTTTCTGCAGAAAGTCTGGCGTCAGCGTCTGAGCTATCGCCTTGTCAGGGCGGCAGAAGAGAGCAAGATTGCGCTCTCCAACAGCCAGCAGGTTTCAGCATTGCTGCCGTTTATTGCCAAAGACGTAGGCTGCGACATCAGCCAGCAAGCGCTGGAAACCGCTATCAGCCAGCCGCTACAGCGGATCATGGAACAGGTCACGCTGGCGATGGACAACAGCCAGGCTAAACCTGAGGTTATATACCTGACCGGCGGCAGCGCTCGTTCTCCGCTGCTGCGCCATGCGCTCGCCCAGCAGTTGCCTGATATTCCAATTGCCGGAGGGGATGACTTTGGCTCGGTGACGCAGGGGCTTGCCCGTTGGTCAGACGTGGTTTTTAGATAATCACGTTCAAACATACCGCTCAAACCGCAGGCCTCCTGCGGTTTTTTATATCTGGAAACGCCGGTCGCTTTCTGGAAACTCCAGATGCAGCGAAAGTTTACCGCCCAGCGCCTCAACGTAGCGCTTCAGCGTGAGCACTTTGAGATCGTTGCCGCGTTGTTCAATCGCGGCGATTGCCGGCTGGGAAACCCCCATTTTTTGCGCCACTTGTTTTTGAGAAAGTCCCTGCTGCTCACGTACCAGCTGTAATCCCGTTTCCAGAATTAAGACTTCGGTCATTGCGCGGATCTCGGCCTGCTCTTCCGCCGAAAACTCCGCCATCACTTCAGTTAACGTTTTCATTTTCATCTTCCAGTTCTGCCAGGTGATGCGCAAACTGCGTATCGGCCACTTTCATCTGCGCCTGATAAAAACGCGTATCGTTTGATTGGTCTCCACCACACAGCACAACGGCTCTGCGATGCGGGTCAAAAGCAAAAAAGATCCGATATGGCTTGCCGCGGCATAGCAAACGTAATGCCTTCATATTGGGATAGCGAGATCCCTTTACCGTGTCCGCCTGCGGGCGGCTTAAAGCCGGCCTCCAGAACTCAATATTGCCGAAGGCCGCCCCAAGTCGTTTGCGGAGCTCTACGGGCTGGGCCTGATACCAAAAGTAGAAAGAGTCGGTAAATATCGCGCGCCAGATCATCACTCACCTCATAAACTATAGGTTATATTTAAAATATAAACCACAGCTTATTTCTCGCTTCGTGATATGACTACTCCTGGGACTGAAAATTGCGTGACGCCTCGGAAAACGTTTTGGGAAAAACAGTTTTATTTGGCCACGAAAACATCACTTACTTACTATATGTTGCTAATCTGACAGTACTTCATATTTCCTCCATCATTACGGGGCTATTGATTACTAAACTAGTCACATTAAGCCTAATCGTTTCAGAAAGAGAACACGTCATCTATGAAAGGCACGCAGACTTCTCGCTGGTTGTGGATTACAGCCTTTATTCTGGTGGTGATTGCCGCCGTCTGGTTCTGGCGCAGCCACAATACATCTTCGGGGACTCAGCCCCAGGCTAAATCAGGCCAGACATCCGCCCAGGGCGGCCGACGCGGAATGCGCGGCGGTGCGCTGGCCCCGGTTCAGGCTGCAACGGCAACCAGTGAAGCCGTGCCGCATTACTTAACCGGCTTGGGCACTATCACCGCGGCCAATACCGTGACGGTGCGCAGCCGCGTTGACGGGCAACTTCTGGCCATTCATTTCCAGGAAGGCCAGCAGGTAAAAGCCGGTGATTTGCTGGCAGAAATTGACCCGAGCCAGTTCAAAGTCGCCCTGGCTCAGGCCCAGGGGCAGTTGGCTAAGGATCAGGCAACCCTGGCAAATGCTCGCCGCGACCTCGCCCGCTACCAACAACTGGTAAAAACCAACTTAGTCTCCCGCCAGGACCTCGATACTCAGCTGTCGCTTGTGGAATCCACACTCGGCACGGTTAAGGCCGATGAAGCCAGCGTTGCCAGCGCTCAGTTGCAGCTTAACTGGAGTCGCGTCACCGCCCCTATCGACGGCCGGGTTGGCCTGAAGCAGGTCGATATTGGCAACCAGATCTCCACCAGCGACACCAACGGTATTGTCGTGCTGACGCAAACGCACCCGATTGACCTGGTGTTCACCCTGCCGGAAAACGACATCGCCACGGTGATTAAAGCGCAGAAAGCCGGCGAAACGCTGAGCGTTGAAGCCTGGGACCGCACCAACAGCGCAAAACTCAGCAGCGGTAAACTGCTGAGCCTTGATAACCAAATCGATACCACCACCGGCACCATCAAGCTGAAAGCGCGCTTTGATAATCTGGATGACGCTCTGTTCCCAAATCAGTTTGTGAACGCCCGTATGCTGGTGGACACCCAGCAAAATGCCGTGGTGATCCCAGCCGGTGCGTTGCAAATGGGCAATGAAGGCCACTTCGTCTGGGTACTGAACGGCGATAACAAAGTCAGTAAACACCTGGTTACGCCGGGAATTCAGGACAGTCAGAAAGTCGTGATTAGCGCCGGCGTTTCCGCAGGCGATCGCGTGGTGACCGACGGTATTGACCGCCTGACGGAAGGCGCGCAGGTTGAGGTTGTCGAACCGCACAGCGCGGCCGACGATAACGCCAAACCTGCCGCCCAGGCAAAATCCGGTCACAAACACAACGGAGCACGCTCCTGATGCAGGTGTTACCTCCAGGCTCCACTGGCGGCCCTTCCCGCCTGTTTATTCTTCGTCCAGTTGCCACCACGCTATTGATGGTGGCTATCCTGCTGGCGGGGATTATTGGCTATCGCTTTCTCCCGGTATCAGCGCTACCGGAGGTGGACTACCCTACCATTCAGGTGGTCACGCTCTATCCCGGCGCCAGCCCGGACGTCATTACTTCGGCGATCACTGCCCCACTCGAACGCCAGTTTGGGCAGATGTCTGGCCTGAAGCAGATGTCATCGCAAAGCGCCGGAGGGGCGTCGGTTATCACCCTTCAGTTCCAGCTGACGCTGGCGCTTGACGTTGCCGAGCAGGAAGTGCAGGCAGCCATCAACGCCGCGACAAACCTCCTGCCCACTGACCTGCCAAACCCGCCGGTTTACAGCAAGGTCAACCCGGCGGATCCGCCTATCATGACTCTTGCCGTGACCTCAACCGCCCTGCCGATGACGCAGGTGGAAGATATGGTGGAAACCCGCGTAGCCCAGAAAATCTCCCAGGTTTCTGGCGTCGGTTTGGTCACGCTGGCGGGCGGCCAGCGCCCCGCCGTTCGCGTTAAATTGAACGCTCCAGCGATTGCCGCACTCGGCCTGACCAGCGAAACCATTCGCACCGCCATCACCAATGCCAACGTCAACTCCGCCAAAGGCAGCCTTGACGGCCCGGAGCGCGCCGTCACGCTCTCCGCCAACGACCAGATGAAGTCGGCCCAGGAATACCGGGATTTAATCATCGCTTATCAGAACGGCGCGCCAATCCGCCTCGGGGATATTGCCACCGTTGAGCAAGGGGCAGAGAACAGCTGGCTCGGCGCCTGGGCAAACAAGCAGCAGGCCATCGTGATGAACGTCCAGCGCCAGCCTGGGGCCAACATCATTGAGACGGCAGACAGCATCCGCCAGATGCTGCCGACGCTGACCCAAAGCCTGCCGAAGTCGGTTGAAGTAAAACTGCTCAGCGACCGTACCACCAACATTCGCGCCTCCGTGACCGACACCCAGCACGAGCTGATGCTGGCCATTGCGCTGGTGGTGATGATCATTTACCTGTTCCTGCGCAACGTGCCGGCCACCATCATTCCTGCCGTCGCCGTGCCGCTGTCGCTGGTCGGCACATTTGCGGTGATGGTATTCCTTGATTTCTCCATCAATAACCTGACGCTGATGGCGCTGACCATCGCCACCGGGTTCGTGGTGGACGATGCCATCGTGGTGATAGAGAACATTTCTCGCTACATCGAAAAAGGCGAGAAGCCGCTAGCCGCCGCGCTAAAAGGTGCCGGGGAAATCGGCTTTACCATTATTTCCCTGACCTTCTCGCTGATTGCGGTACTCATCCCCCTGCTGTTTATGGGTGATATCGTGGGCCGTCTTTTCCGCGAGTTTGCCGTGACGCTGGCAATTTCTATTTTAATCTCCGCCGTGGTTTCGCTGACGCTTACCCCGATGATGTGCGCCAGAATGCTGAGCCACGAATCATTGCGTAAGCAGAACCGTTTCTCCCGCGCCAGCGAGAAGATGTTTGATAACATCATTGCCGCCTATGGCCGCCTGCTTAGCAAAGTGCTGAATCATCCGTGGCTGACGCTGAGCGTTGCTTTTGGCACGCTGGCGTTGACCATTGTGCTGTGGATCTTTATCCCCAAAGGCTTCTTCCCGATTCAGGATAACGGCATTATCCAGGGCACGCTGCAGGCTCCGCAGTCGGTCTCCTTCGCCAGCATGGCCCAGCGTCAGCAGCAGGTCGCAGACGTGATACTGAAAGATCCGGCGGTGGAAAGCCTGACGTCGTTTGTCGGCGTAGACGGCACCAACCCTTCGTTAAACAGCGCCCGCCTGCAAATTAACCTTAAGCCGCTCAGCGACCGTGATGACCGCATCCCGACGGTGATTGACAGATTGCAGCAGAATGTCGCCAGCGTCCCGGGCGTGCAGCTTTATCTGCAGCCGATCCAGGATCTGACTATCGACACCACGGTGAGCCGCACCCAGTACCAGTTCACCCTGCAGGCGACCTCGCTGGACGAACTGAGCACCTGGGTGCCGCAGCTGGAAGACAAGCTTAAAACGCTGCCTCAGCTCGCGGATATCAGCAGTGACTGGCAGGATCAGGGGCTGATGGCCTACGTCAACGTTGACCGCGACAGCGCCAGCCGCCTCGGCATCAACATGTCATCGGTGACCAGCGCCCTGTATAACGCCTTCGGCCAGCGCCTTATTTCAACCATTTACACCCAGGCCAACCAGTATCGCGTGGTACTCGAACATGACACTAGCACCACGCCAGGGCTGAGCGCGCTCGACAACATTCGCCTCACCAGCAGCACTGGCGGAAGCATTCCATTAAGCGCGATTGCGAAGGTGGAGCAGCGCTTTGCCCCGCTGTCGATCAATCACCTGGACCAGTTCCCGTCCACCACGTTCTCCTTTAACGTGCCGGAAGGGCAATCGCTGGGCGACGCGGTGAACGCCATCACCTCGGCGGAAAAAGAGCTGGCGATGCCGTCCGATATCACGACGCAGTTCCAGGGCAGCACCCTCGCCTTCCAGGCCGCGCTGGGCAGCACCATCTGGCTGATTATTGCTTCGGTCGTGGCGATGTACATCGTGCTTGGCGTGCTGTATGAAAGCTTTATCCACCCGATCACTATCCTGTCGACGCTGCCCACGGCGGGCGTTGGCGCACTGCTTGCATTGATGCTGGCGGGGGCCGAACTGGACGTTATCGCTATTATCGGCATCATTCTGCTCATTGGTATCGTGAAGAAGAATGCGATCATGATGATCGACTTTGCGCTGGCCGCCGAGCGTGAACAGGGCATGGCCCCGTACGAAGCGATTTACCAGGCCTGTCTGCTGCGTTTCCGTCCGATTCTGATGACCACGCTCGCCGCGCTGCTGGGTGCACTCCCGCTGATGCTTTCAACCGGCGTTGGCGCAGAACTTCGCCGCCCGCTGGGTATTGGCATGGTGGGTGGCCTGCTGCTCAGCCAGGTGCTGACGCTGTTTACCACGCCGGTGATTTACCTGCTGTTCGACCGCCTGTCGCACTACACGCGCCGTCGTTTCGGCCGACAGCATGAGGAGGCGTAAGTGAAGCTTTTTGCCCTCTTCATTTACCGCCCGGTGGCGACGATTTTATTGACCGTCGCCATTACGCTGTGCGGCGTGCTGGGCTTCCGCCTGTTGCCGGTTGCCCCGCTGCCGCAGGTCGATTTTCCGGTGATCATGGTCAGCGCCTCGCTGCCGGGCGCGTCGCCGGAAACCATGGCGTCGTCCGTGGCCACGCCGCTGGAGCGTTCCCTGAGCCGCATTGCCGGGGTCAACGAAATGACCTCGTCCAGTTCGCTGGGCAGCACCCGCATCATTCTGGAATTTAATTTCGACCGTGACATCAACGGTGCCGCGCGGGACGTGCAGGCGGCGATTAACGCTGCCCAAAGCCTCCTGCCAAGCGGGATGCCGGGGCGGCCAACTTACCGCAAGGCCAACCCGTCCGACGCGCCGATCATGATCCTGACGCTCACTTCGGACACACTATCGCAGGGTGAACTGTATGATTTTGCCTCCACGCAGCTCGCGCAAACCGTCTCACAAATCGACGGCGTGGGCGACGTGGACGTCGGCGGAAGCTCTCTGCCCGCGGTGCGCGTGGACCTCAACCCACAGGCGCTGTTTAACCAGGGCGTGTCGCTGGATGCCGTCCGGACGGCAATAAGCAATGCCAACGTTCGCCGTCCCCTTGGTTCGGTAGAAGACAGTACAAGCCGCTGGCAAATTCAGACCAACGACGAGCTAAAAAAAGCGGCAAACTATATGCCGCTTATCGTGCATTACAATAACGGTTCGGCCGTACGGCTTCAGGATGTCGCCAACGTCACCGACAGCGTACAGGACGTGCGTAACGCCGGGATGACCAACGCCAAACCAGCCATTTTGCTGATGATTCGCAAGTCGCAGGAAGCGAACATCATCGAAACCGTGGACCGCATCCGCGCCAAAATACCCGAACTACGAGAAACCATTCCGGCTTCTATCGACCTGCAGGTAGCCCAGGACCGGTCGCCAACCATTCGCGCCTCGCTGGCCGAGGTAGAACAATCGCTGGTGATCTCCGTGTCGCTGGTGATTCTGGTGGTGTTTCTGTTTCTTCGCTCAGGGCGCGCGACCTTTATTCCGGCGGTGGCCGTGCCGGTGTCGCTGATCGGGACTTTTGCCGCCATGTATCTGTGCGGCTTCAGCCTCAATAACCTGTCGCTGATGGCGCTGACCATCGCCACAGGTTTTGTGGTCGATGACGCCATCGTGGTACTGGAAAACATTTCCCGTCATTTGGAAGCGGGCGTGAAGCCCATGCAAGCGGCGCTCCAGGGCGTGCGGGAAGTGGGCTTTACCGTGTTGTCCATGAGTCTGTCGCTGGTGGCGGTCTTCCTGCCGCTGCTGTTGATGGGCGGTCTGCCGGGGCGCCTATTCCGCGAGTTTGCGGTCACACTTTCGGTCGCTATC
Source organism: Cedecea sp. Ae19-4 (assembly GCF_059801165.1). Lineage (NCBI taxonomy): Bacteria > Pseudomonadati > Pseudomonadota > Gammaproteobacteria > Enterobacterales > Enterobacteriaceae > Cedecea > Cedecea sp. Ae19-4. Next base: position 2,232,098 of record NZ_JBCHWG010000001.1, read on the forward strand.
GGGATTTCGCTGGTGGTGTCGCTCACGCTCACGCCGATGATGTGTGGCTGGCTCCTGAAGAACCGTCCGCCGGAAAAGAGAAACAAAAACCGTGGATTTGGTCGCCTGCTGATTGCCATGCAGGGCGGTTACGCCCGGTCGTTGAAATGGGTGCTAAACCATACGCGGCTGGTGGGCATGGTGCTGCTGGGGACGATAGCCCTGAGCGTCTGGCTCTACATTGCGATCCCAAAAACCTTCTTCCCGGAACAGGACACCGGCAGGCTGATGGGCAATATTCAGGCCGATCAGAGCATCTCTTTCCAGGCCATGCGCGGTAAGCTGCAGGACTTTATGAAGATCATTCGTGAAGATCCGGCGGTGGATAACGTCACCGGATTTACCGGCGGCTCTCGGGTTAACAGCGGCATGATGTTTATCTCACTTAAGCCATTGAGCGAACGCCAGGAAACCGCCCAGCAGGTGATTGACCGACTGCGCGGCAAGCTTGCAAAAGAGCCCGGCGCCAACCTCTATTTAATGGCGGTGCAGGATATTCGCGTTGGTGGCCGTCAGGCGAACGCCAGCTACCAGTACACGCTGCTTTCCGATGAGTTAAGCGCCCTGCGAGAGTGGGAGCCGAAAATCCGTAAAGCGCTGGCGGCGCTGCCGGAACTGGCTGACGTTAACTCCGACCAGCAGGATAACGGCTCGGAGATGGACCTGATTTACGACCGTGAAACCATGTCACGTCTGGGGATCAGCGTCTCGGATGCCAACAATTTGCTCAACAACGCCTTTGGTCAGCGCCAGATTTCCACCATCTACCAGCCGTTGAACCAGTATAAGGTGGTCATGGAGGTCGACCCGCGCTACACCCAGGACATCAGCTCGCTCAACCAGATGTTTGTGATTAACAGCGAAGGAAAGTCGATCCCCCTCTCCTACTTTGCCAAATGGCAGCCAGCGAACGCCCCGCTGTCGGTTAACCATCAGGGGTTGTCCGCCGCATCAACCATCTCGTTCAACCTGCCTGACGGGGTATCGCTTTCTGAAGCCAGCGACGCCATCGACAGAACCATGACCTCGCTAGGCGTACCGACTACCGTGCGCGGCAGCTACGCCGGGACGGCACAGGTGTTCCAGCAGACGATGAACTCGCAGGTGATTCTGATTCTGGCAGCCATTGCCACGGTGTATATCGTGCTGGGTATATTGTACGAAAGCTACGTTCACCCGCTGACCATCCTCTCGACGCTGCCTTCTGCGGGCGTCGGGGCGCTGCTGGCGCTGGAACTTTTCGGCGCCCCCTTCAGCCTGATTGCGCTAATCGGTATCATGCTGCTGATAGGTATCGTGAAAAAGAACGCCATTATGATGGTGGACTTCGCAATAGAGGCGCAGCGTAAGGGCGATTTAACGCCGGAAGAGGCGATTTTCCAGGCCTGCCTGCTGCGCTTCCGCCCTATTATGATGACCACGCTGGCCGCGCTATTTGGCGCGCTACCGCTGGTGCTAACCAGCGGGGATGGCGCAGAACTTCGCCAGCCGCTGGGGATCACCATCGTAGGCGGGCTGGTGATGAGCCAGCTGTTGACGCTTTACACCACGCCGGTGGTTTACCTGTTCTTTGACCGACTGAGATTGCGCTTTAGCCGCAAACCCCGTGAAAGTAAGGCTCTGTCCGTATGACTGATTTGCCCACCGCCGTTCGCTGGCAGTTATGGATTGTCGCTTTTGGCTTCTTTATGCAGGCGCTGGACACCACGATTGTGAACACCGCGCTTCCCTCGATGGCGCATAGTCTGGGCGTAAGCCCGCTGCATATGCACTCGGTGGTGGTGGCCTACGTGTTAACGGTTGCGGTCATGCTTCCGGCAAGCGGCTGGCTGGCGGACAGAGTGGGCGTTCGCAATATCTTCTTCACGGCGATAATTCTTTTTACCCTCGGGTCCCTGTTTTGCTCCAATGCCTCAACGCTCAACGAGCTTGTTCTCGCCCGCGTCGTGCAGGGCATTGGCGGGGCCATGATGGTACCGGTGGGGCGCCTCACGGTGATGAAAATCGTGCCGCGGGCGCAATATATGGCGGCGATGACCTTCGTGACGATCCCAGGCCAGGTAGGCCCCCTGCTCGGCCCTGCGCTGGGCGGCGTGCTGGTGGAGTACGCCTCCTGGCACTGGATTTTCCTGATAAACATTCCTGTCGGCATTGTCGGGGCCATCGCTACCCTGTGGCTGATGCCCAACTACACCATGCAAACCCGACGCTTTGATATTTCCGGCTTCCTGCTACTGGCGTTTGGGATGGCGGCGCTGACCATTGCGCTGGACGGACAAAAAGGCCTGGGCATTTCCAGTGAAACGCTCGGGTTGCTGATCCTCGGCGGGGTTATCGCCATTCTGCTTTACCTGTGGCATGCGCGGGACAACGAAAACGCGCTGTTCAATCTCAATCTGTTCAACACGAAAACCTTTTCGCTTGGCCTGCTGGGCAGCCTGTGCGGGCGCATCGGCAGCGGCATGTTGCCGTTTATGACGCCGGTGTTTCTGCAGATTGGGATGGGTTTCTCGCCATTCCATGCCGGGCTGATGATGGTCCCAATGGTGCTGGGCAGCATGGGCATGAAGCGTATCGTTGTGCAGGTCGTCAACCGCTTCGGCTATCGCAACGTGCTGGTCGTCGCCACGCTTGGCCTGGCGCTGATCACGCTGATGTTTATGGGGACGGCCCTGATGGGCTGGTTCTGGCTGCTGCCGGTCGTCCTGTTTGTACAGGGCATGGTCAACTCCATGCGCTTCTCTTCCATGAATACGCTGACGCTAAAAGATCTGCCGGATGACCTCGCCAGCGGCGGCAACAGCATGCTCTCAATGGTCATGCAGCTTTCCATGAGTATCGGCGTGACCGTCGCGGGCCTGCTGCTGGGCATGTTTGGCCACCAGCAGCTTCCGGTGGGTGGGGAACAGGCTCACAGCATCTTTATGTACACCTATTTCTGCATGGCGCTGGTCATCGCCCTTCCGGCATTGCTGTTTGCCCGCGTCCCAAATGACCGTTCAGAAAACACGGTCATCAGCCGCCGTAAAAGGAGCGAAACATGAAACTTTACCGCTCCGGGATCACCGGGAAATTATTCCTCGCCATATTCTCCACCTGCCTGCTGGTGCTGGCCATCATGCACTGGGGCGTGAGGTTAAGCTTTGAGCGCGGCTTTATCGACTACATCAAACGCGGCAATACTCAGCGCATTGAGATGCTGAGTGATGCCCTGGGCGAACAGTATGCGCTGCACGGCAACTGGCGCTTCCTGCGGCACAACGACAGGTTTGTGTTTCAGATTTTACGTTCGTTTGAGCGCGAAGGGGATGAAGCTCACGGCATGCCGCCGCAGGGCTGGCGCACTAAGTTTTGGGTGGTCGATCAAAACTATCAGGTTCTGGTTGGCCCGCGAGAGAAGCTCCCTCCAGACGGGATGCGCAAACCGATTAACGTCAATGGCCAGGACGTTGGCTGGGTGATTGCCTCCCCCATTGAGCGTCTGACCCGCAATACCGACATTAACTTCGATCGCCAGCAGCGGCGCACAAGTTGGATCATCGTCGCCCTGTCCAGTTTGCTGGCGGCAGCGGCCACCTTCCTGCTTGCCCGTGGCCTTCTGGCCCCGGTGAAACGCCTGGTTGAAGGTACGCACAAGCTGGCCGCCGGAGATTTTTCCACCCGGGTCGCGGTCGGCAGCCAGGATGAGCTGGGGCGGCTGGCACAGGACTTTAACCAGCTTGCCAGCACCCTGGAAAAAAACCATAAAATGCGCCGGGCTTACATGGCGGATATTTCTCACGAGCTGCGCACCCCGCTTGCCGTTTTGCGCGGTGAGCTAGAGGCAATTCAGGACGGCGTGCGTCAGTTTACGCCGGAGTCCGTCACGTCACTGCAGATGGAAGTCGCCACCCTGACCAAGCTCGTTGACGACCTGCACCAGCTTTCCATGTCCGATGAAGGCGCGCTGGCCTACCAGAAAAAATCGCTGGATATCATTGCGCTGCTGGAAGTGGTTGCCGGGGCATTTCGATCCCGTTTTGAGTCACGCGGGCTGACAATACGCCTTGCGCTACCTGAAACCGCGACTATTTTCGGTGACGGAGACCGCCTGATGCAGCTGTTCAATAACCTGTTGGAAAACAGCCTCCGCTACACCGACAGCGGTGGGCAACTGGTGATTGGCGGTAAAATTGTGAATCAGCAGTTTGTGATGAGCTTTGACGACAGCGAACCCGGCGTCTCGGACGAGCAGCTAGGCCAGCTGTTTGACCGTTTTTACCGTGCGGAAGGCTCCCGCAACCGCGCCAGCGGCGGTTCAGGGCTGGGCCTGTCTATCTGCCAGAATATTGTGACCGCCCATGGCGGAACGCTAACCGCCTCCCATTCACGCTTTGGCGGCGTTAGTATTACCGTTGAACTTCCTCTGGAAACAGAAACGTCGAGGACACTATGACCGAGCTACCGATTGACGACAGTACGCCCCGTATTTTGATCGTAGAAGATGAACCTAAGCTTGGGCAGTTGCTCATCGACTATCTCCGCGCGGCAAGCTATGCCCCTACTCTGCTGAACCACGGCGACCAGGTGCTGCCGTATGTTCGCCACACGCCGCCGGATCTCATTCTGCTGGATTTGATGCTGCCCGGCACAGACGGCCTGACGCTGTGCAAAGAGATTAGACGTTTCTCCGAAGTCCCCATCGTCATGGTGACCGCCAAAATAGAAGAAATTGACCGTCTGCTGGGGCTGGAAATTGGCGCCGACGACTATATTTGCAAGCCTTACAGCCCGCGCGAAGTCGTCGCCCGCGTGAAAACAATTCTCCGCCGCTGCAAGCGTCAGCTTGCCATTTCCGCCGGGTCGGAGGAAAGTCCGCTGGTGATTGATGAAGGCCGTTTCCAGGCTATCTGGCGCGGTAAACTGCTGGATCTCACCCCCGCCGAGTTCCGCCTGCTAAAAACCCTGTCCCACGAGCCGGGGAAGGTGTTCTCCCGCGAAATGCTGCTGAACCATCTGTATGACGACTACCGCGTGGTCACCGACCGCACCATCGACAGTCACATAAAAAACCTGCGCCGCAAGCTTGAAGCGCTGGATACCGATCAGTCGTTTATTCGCGCCGTTTACGGGGTGGGTTATCGCTGGGAGGCGGACGCCGGGCGGGTGATATAAATACGTGCCACGACATACAGCCAGATTAGATTTAACCAGCTATATTTCAAACGGTTACTAAAAATATGTGCTATCAGTTTAAGGAGAAGCTGTGTCGACAATACTCATAATATTGGCTGTATTAGTGGTACTTGGCGTGCTCTATGTCTGCTTTGTGCCGACCGGGAAGTCCCCGATTACCGGGCTGTGGTCAAAATTGCCCACAAAGCAGGAATATCTCCAGGCTCATCCCGCAGAAATTGCCCCCAACGGCAACCCGCAGTGCTTTCACTGCCATTCGTCAGAAATACTCGACGTTGGGCTGGCAAGATTTACCGATTTTCGTCGTACCATTATTTGCAGCAAATGCAAGCATCAGCTCTGGCGTGAGCAAGATTAGGCCGCTACCCGGCAAAAAATTAGCGGCTTTTTAAGTGACAGTTAAAGGGTAGCATCATGGAAAAATACGTTTTCTACAGTAAAGCTATCTCCGTCAATATCTATCCGAAGGCATCACTGACGGCAGAAGAAAAACAACGCCTGAGTCTGGAGGGTTATCAGAAAATAGGCTTTGAAACGCGTGCCACAGATGAAGCTGACGCCATGGAACAATTCCTGACCCATTTCAAAGAAAACAACGACGCGCTGGAGGATTACGCGAAGGATATCGCATTTTCATCACTGATCTTCAACGGAGGGCGGTTTCTTTTCTGAATCCGCAAGACGGTTTACTCCCCAGCCTCACGGCGCTACAATTCCCGCCCTTAAATTGTGGTAATCCACTCGACTTTAGCCGCTTCACCAGATGGAGCGGTTCTGACCTGATATCAGAACGAGAACTTCATGTTTAAACCGGAACTCCTCTCCCCGGCGGGAACGCTGAAAAACATGCGTTACGCTTTCGCCTACGGTGCAGACGCCGTCTACGCTGGCCAGCCGCGCTACTCGCTGCGCGTGCGCAATAACGAATTCAACCACGAAAACCTCCAGCTCGGGATCAACGAGGCCCACGCGCTGGGTAAAAAATTCTACGTGGTGGTGAACATTGCCCCGCATAACGCCAAGCTCAAAACCTTTATTCGCGACCTTAAGCCGGTTATCGACATGGGGCCGGATGCGCTGATCATGTCCGATCCAGGGCTAATCATGATGGTGCGCGAGGCGTTCCCGGAAATGGACGTTCACCTCTCCGTGCAGGCTAACGCCGTTAACTGGGCGACAGTGAAGTTCTGGAAGCAAATGGGGCTGACGCGCGTGATTCTTTCCCGCGAGCTGTCGCTGGAAGAAATCGCCGAAATTCGCGAACAGGTTCCAGAAATGGAGCTGGAGATCTTCGTCCACGGCGCGCTGTGCATGGCGTATTCAGGCCGCTGCCTGCTCTCTGGCTATATCAACAAGCGAGATCCTAACCAGGGAACCTGCACCAACGCCTGCCGCTGGGAATATAAGGTTCAGGAAGGCAAAGAAGACGACATCGGCAATATCGTCCACGTGCACGAGCCAATTCCGGTGCAAAACGTTGAGCCTACGCTTGGCGTCGGCGCCCCAACGGACAAAGTGTTTATGGTGGAAGAAGCCAAACGTCCAGGCGAATACATGACCGCTTTCGAAGACGAGCACGGCACCTACATCATGAACTCGAAAGATCTGCGCGCCATTGAGCACGTGGAGCGCCTGACAAAAATGGGCGTGCACTCGCTGAAAATCGAAGGCCGTACTAAGTCCTACTACTACTGCGCACGTACCGCGCAGGTGTATCGTCGCGCCATTGACGACGCCGCAGCGGGCAAGCCGTTCGACCCTACGCTGCTGCAAACGCTGGAAGGCCTGGCCCACCGTGGCTATACCGAAGGATTCCTGCGCCGACATACCCACGACAGCCATCAGAATTACGAGTACGGGCACTCCATTTCCGAGAGCCAGCAGTTTGTGGGCGAGTTTACCGGCGAACGCCGGGGTGATCTGGCGGCCGTGGCGGTGAAAAACAAATTCCTGCTGGGCGACAGTCTGGAAATGATGACCCCGCAGGGGAATATCACCTTTACGCTGGAAACGCTGGAAAACGGCAAATCCCAGCCGATAGACGTGGCTCCAGGCGACGGTCATACCGTATGGATGCCTGTACCTCAGGAGATAGCGCTGGATTATGCTCTACTGATGCGCAATCTCTCTGGTCAGACAACCCGTAAACCGCACGCAAACTAGTGAATTAGGGTTATTTTTCGCGCTAAGAGCATTCTTAGAAACCGATCACATACGGTTACACAAGATAACGTTATTATCCGCAAGCTGAAAAACATAACCCATAAATGCTAGCTGTACCAGGAACCACCTCCTTGGCCTGCGCAATCTCCCTTGCGCAGGCTTTCTTTTTTCCGCTGATTCAGCCAGTTCTTACTCCCCCGCGCCCACTTTGCTCTACACTTTGATAATGCTCACTTTTCTGAGGTAAGTCATGGAGAGATCCCCGCATTCATTTTTGATTCTGAACGGTAAAGGCGCCGGTAACCCACAGCTGCGCGAGGCCGTGCATACGCTGCGTGAGGAAGGTTACACCTTGCATATCAGGGTGACCTGGGAGAAAGGTGATGCCGAACGTTACATTGACGAAGCCCTGAGCCTTGGCGTAGACACCGTGGTTGCCGGCGGCGGTGACGGCACAATCAATGAGATTGCCACCTGCCTCGCGAAGCTTTCTGCGGGCAGCCGCCCGGCATTGGGCATTCTCCCGCTGGGGACGGCCAACGACTTTGCCACCAGCGTCGGTATTCCTGAGGACTTTGAAAAAGCGCTGCGCCTCGCGCTGTTTGGCAAAGCCGCCAATATCGACCTGGTGCAGGTCAACGATGAAGCCTTCTTCATCAACATGGCGACCGGCGGATTTGGCACACGCATCACCACCGAAACGCCGGAAAAACTCAAAGCAGCGCTTGGCGGCGTCTCATACTTTATTCACGGTTTAATGCGCATGGACATGCTCAAGCCGGATCGCTGCGACATTCGCGGAGAAGGCTTTAGCTGGCAGGGCGACGCATTAGTGATCGGCATCGGTAACGGTTGCCAGGCCGGCGGCGGGCAACAGCTTTGCCCGGAGGCGTTGATCAACGACGGGCTGCTTGATCTACGGATTTTCACCGGTGAAGACCTGCTTCCTGCGCTGTTGACTACGCTCACGCGCCCGGATGAAAACCCAAACATTATTGAAGGGAAATCGGCCTGGTTTGAGATTTCGGCCCCGCACGATATTACCTTTAACCTGGACGGGGAACCGCTGAGCGGACGGCATTTTCGCATTGAAGTGCATCCGAATGCGCTGGCCTGTCGTTTACCGCCTAATTGCCCGCTATTGGGGTAAGCCAGCACGGTGAAGCCTTTTCCCCTCTCCCTTCCAGGGAGAAGGTTAGGGTGAAGGTAATAATGCCACAGTATAAAAATCCGCATAAAAAAGCCCTCATAAAAGAGGGCCTTATAACCTTACTCAACGGAGCTTAAGCGATGGTCACTTTCTCATTCAGGTAAACATCCTGCACGGCGTTGATCAGCTTCACGCCGTCGGCCATTGATTTCTTGAACGCTTTGCGCCCCAGAATCAGCCCCATGCCGCCCGCACGTTTGTTGATCACCGCCGTACGCACCGCATCCGCCAGGTCAGTTTCACCGCCAGCGGCACCGCCGGAGTTGATAAGGCCGGCACGGCCCATATAGCAGTTAGCCAGCTGGTAGCGCACCAGGTCGATAGGGTTGTCGGTGGTCAGCTTGCTGTAAACCTTTTCGTCGGTGTAGCCAAAGTTTACCGCTTTATAGCCGCCGTTATTCTCCGCCATTTTTTGCTTCACGATATCGGCCCCGATAGTCGCCGCCAGGTGGTTAGCCTGCCCGGTTAAGTCGGCGCTGACGTGATAATCCACCCCGTCTTTTTTAAATGCGGAGTTACGCAGATAGGCCCAAAGCACGGTGACCAGGCCAAGTTCATGCGCACGCTCAAAGGCGGCGGAGATCTCTTCAATCTGGCGGCGGGATTCCGGTGAACCAAAGTAAATCGTGGCCCCGACAGCAACGGCGCCCATGTTGAAGGCCTGCTCTACGCTGGCGTACAGCGTCTGGTCGTAGGTGGTCGGGTAGCTCAACGTCTCATTGTGATTAAGCTTCACCAGGAACGGAATGCGGTGGGCATAGCGGCGTGAAACCGAGGCCAGTACGCCATAGGTAGAAGCCACGCAGTTACAGCCTGCCTCGATGGCCAGTTCAACGATGTTTTTCGGATCGAAGTAGAGCGGGTTCGCGGCGAAAGAAGCCCCCGCCGAGTGTTCAACGCCCTGATCGACGGGAAGAATAGAGAGGTAGCCAGTCCCAGCCAGACGCCCGGTGTTGTACAGCGTCTGCATGTTTCGCAGCACCGCAGGCGGGCGATTGTTGTCTACCATCACCCTGTCAACGTAGTCCGAGCCGGGCAGATAAAGCTGGTCTGCCGGAATAGTCATACAACGATGCTGTAACAAGCCGTCGGCATCTTTGCCAAGCAACTGCGCAATATCAGTCATAATACGCTCCCGTAAAGGCAGCGAGCCCCCTGCCCGCTGCGCATGAAGAATCCTGTTCTGCCGGGTCGAAAAAACCGGCCGCACTAATCCTGGTACCGACGGCGGGGATTTGCCAGTTCAAGCGCACTTTTGCCTCCTTTCCAGGAGTAAAGCCAGGTGGCCACCCCGGCTATTTTTGCAAAGGCGATCATAGAATCGACGCAAAGGTATTTAAAAGGTATTATTAATTGGTATGGTTAAGGCACACCCTACACCTGTCATGAAGGTCCTGAGCATGAAACGTACAACGATTAGCCTTTCGTTCATGATGTTTATGGAATGGTTTATCTGGGGCGCCTGGTTTGTGCCCCTGTGGCTGTTCCTCAACAAAAGTGGTTTTACCGCCGGTGAAATCGGCTGGTCCTACGCCTGCACCGCCATCGCTGCTATTCTGTCTCCTATTCTGGTCGGCTCGCTGACCGACCGCTTCTTTGCCGCACAAAAAGTACTGGCGCTGCTGATGTTTGTCGGCGCCGGGCTGATGTATCTGGCCGCCCAGCAAACGGAGTTTGTCTATTTCTTCCCGCTGCTGCTGGCTTACTCGCTCACCTATATGCCAACCATCGCGCTGACCAACAGCATCGCGTTTTCCAACGTCGACGACGTGGAGCGTGATTTCCCGCGTATTCGCGTGATGGGCACCATCGGCTGGATTGCCTCCGGGATCGTGTGTGGCTTCCTGCCGCAGATAATGGGCTTTAGCGATATCTCGCCAACCAACGTGCCGCTGCTGATCACCGCCATCAGCTCGGTTGTGTTAGGCGTATTCGCTTTGTTCCTGCCGAACACGCCGCCGAAAAGCACCGGCAAGCTCAGCCTGAAGGTGATGCTGGGCCTGGACGCGCTCGTGCTGCTGAAGGACAAAAACTTCCTGGTCTTCTTCTTCTGTTCCTTCCTGTTTGCGATGCCGCTGGCGTTCTACTACATCTTCGCCAACGGCTATCTGACCGAAGTCGGGATGCACAACGCCACAGGCTGGATGACGCTTGGCCAGTTCTCGGAAATCTTCTTTATGCTGGCGCTGCCGTTCTTCACTAAGCGCTTTGGTATTAAAAAGGTTCTGCTGCTGGGCCTGATCACCGCCGCCATCCGCTACGGCTTCTTTGTGTACGGCGACGCGTCGCACCTGTTCACTTACGGCCTGCTGTTCCTCGGCATTCTGCTGCACGGCGTGAGCTACGACTTCTACTACGTCACCGCCTACATTTACGTAGACAAGAAATCCCCGGTGTACATGCGCACCGCGGCGCAGGGGCTGATCACCCTTTGCTGCCAGGGCTTCGGCAGCCTGCTCGGCTACAGCCTCGGCGGCAAAATGATGGAAAAAATGTTTGCTTACTCCTCACCGGTGAACGGTCAGACCTTTAACTGGGCGGGGATGTGGGGCTTTGGCGCAATAATGATTGCCGTCATCGCCGTGCTGTTCATGGTCTTCTTCCGCGAGTCGGACAAAGAGATTGCTGCCATCGCCGTTGCCGGTGATGAATCTGAAAAAGTATTAAAGGAAGCGTAACAATGGAAAATCGTATTCTGGGAGCCTTTTACGGCCAGATGTTAGGTGATGCGATGGGGATGCCGTCCGAACTGTGGCCGCGCTCGCGGGTGAAGGCCCATTTCGGCTGGATAGACAAGTTCCTGCCGGGCCCGGCAGAAAACAACGCCGCCTGTTATTTTGCCCGCGCTAAGTTTACCGATGACACCTCAATGGCGCTGGCGCTGGCGGACGCCATCATCGAGCACCACGGGGTTATCAACCCGGACGCCATTGGCCGCCATATTCTGGCGTGGGCAGAAGGGTTCGACGCGTTTAACAAAAACGTGCTCGGCCCGACGTCGAAAATAGCCCTGAATGCGATTAAACAAGGCATGCCGGTAAGCGAGCTGGAAAACAACGGCGTAACCAACGGGGCGGCGATGCGTGCCTCCCCGCTTGGCTGCCTGCTGCCCACGGCCAGTCTCGATGAGTTTGTGGACGAGGTCGCGCTAGCTTCGAGCCCGACGCACAAATCAGATCTGGCCATTGCCGGGGCAGTCGTTATTGCCTGGGCCATTTCCCGCGCTATCGACGGCGCAAGCTGGGCCACAATTTGCGATGAGCTGCCCTCCATCGCCCGCCACGCGCAGGAAAAACGCATCACGACATTTAGCGCGTCCCTCGCGGCACGCCTGGAATTAGCGCTGAGTGTGGCAAGAAAAGCGCGCGGCACCGAATCCGCCATGGAAGAGATTTACCAGCTGGTCGGCACCGGTACCAGCACCGTTGAGTCGGTACCGGCGGCGATTGCGATGGTCGAACTGGCGAAAACCGACCCTAACCGCTGCGCCATCCTGTGCGCCAATCTCGGCGGAGACACCGACACCATCGGCGCTATGGCCACCGCTATCTGCGGCGCGCTGAACGGCGTGGAAAGCATCGATCCGGCGCTGAAACAGGAGCTGGATGAAGAGAACCAGCTCGACTTCACGCGCTACAGCCGCATCTTTATGGCCTATCGCCAGCAAAGAGAGGCCAGCCATGAAGCCAAATGAACTGCTGAGCAAACTGCCCCAGCTGCAGGCTCAACGCCCGGTTTGCGTGCTCGGTTCGGCGGTGATTGACGTCATCGCCGACGCCTACGCCCTCCCGTGGCGCGGCTGCGATATCGAACTGCATCAGCAGGGCGTGAACATTGGCGGGTGCGCGCTGAACATCGCCATCACGCTTTCGCGCCTCGGCATTGACTCGCAGAACGCGCTGCCAATTGGCCAGGGCACCTGGGCCGACATTATTCGCAACAGCCTGGAAAAACAGCACATCCGCAGCGAGATCCACACCGATACGGGAGACAACGGCTGGTGCCTGGCACTGGTCGAACCCGACGGCGAACGCACCTTTATGTCGTTTCGCGGCGTCGAGCATCAGTGGAATCAGGCCTGGCTTGACGGCCTGACCATCCCGCCAGGTAGCCTGCTCTCGCTCTCTGGCTACCAGCTTGCCGGGCCGTGTGCGGAACTGCTCGTTGGCTGGCTGGAGTCGCTGCAGGAAATTACCCCGTTCATCGACTTTGGCCCGCGTATCGCAGATATCCCGCAGCCGCTGCTGGCGCGGATTATGGCCTGCAAACCGATTGTTTCGCTCAACCGTCAGGAAGCGGCGATTGTTGCCGAATGGCTTGAAGTGGAAGCGGAAAATATTGAAGCGATTTGCCGTGCATGGCTCACCCGCTACGGCAGCCAGCTGATCGTTCGTTTAGATAAGGACGGCGCGTGGTTTGCGGCCGGCGATAACATAGGGATCGCTGCGCCCTTCCCGACTACCGTCGTGGATACCATCGGCGCGGGCGACAGCCATGCGGGCGGCACAATTGCGGGCCTGGCGGCAGGCTGGAGCCTGGAAGAAGCAGTCAGCCTCGGGAATGCGGTAGCCAGCTACGTGGTCGGCCACCGGGGCGGGGACTGCGCGCCAAAACTCGCGCAGCTCGAGCAAACCTTACTCCTCGCAGACGAAAACGTATAAGTCGCTGCGGCAATGGCTGATGCTGTACTCGATGGGCCGGTTGTGCGGGTCGAACGCCACCTGTTTGATGACCAAAACCGGCACCGGCGTTTCCAGTTTGATGTGTGACTGGAATTCGCTGTCCGGCATTCTGGCGCTGACCCGGCTGCGGGTGCGCTGCGGAATAATGTTCTGGCTGCGGAAGTAGTCGTACAGCGAAACGCCAATCTCATCCGGGTCGGCAATCAGCCCGGTCGGCACGTAAGACTCTTCGATAGACACCGCATCTTCATCCACGTAGCGAATGCGCTTGAGCAGGAAAACCTCGCTTTCCGCCGGGATCGCGAGTTGTTCAGCCACGTCTGCCGGGCATTTCACCACGCGTTTGTTCACCCACAGCGTATTTGGCTTTTTACCCCGAAGCACAACCTGCTGCGAAAAGCCCCTGGCCTCTTTCAGCGAATACTCAAACGTCGCATTAATTTGCGTCCCGTAGCCGCGCGAACGCGTCACCACGCCGTCATCTTCCAGCGCCTGCATCGCCTTGCGCACGGTAATGCGTGACACCCCCGTGAGCTGGCTGAGATCGCGCTCCCCCGGCAGGATATTGCCCTGCGGCAACAGGCCCGCGCGCACGGCGTTTTTCACCGTTTCGGCAAACTTGAGGTACAGAGGAGCGTTATCCGGAGCGGAAAAGCGCTGTTTGAGCTGTTCAACTAACTGGTGATGAGCCTGTTCCATGGTACGCAATTGTCCGGCAGGGAAGATGAAGCCAGTATAGTACCACTGGTATTACGCTGGCTAAAAACTTCTCTTTTAACCGACAGTTACCACCATTCGTGAAAATGATGTACCGGGCCGATACCGTGCCCGACCTCCAGCGAATCCGCCTGAGCCAGCGCCTTCGACAACCAGATTTTTGCGGCAGCCACGGTTTGCGCCCAGTCGTCATGGCGGGGGCGGAGCGCAGCCAGCGCGGCAGATAAAGTGCAGCCAGTGCCGTGGGTGTTTTTTGTTTGCACGCGCGGCGCGGTAAAGCGCTGGACATCGTGGCTAGTAAATAGCCAGTCCGGGCTTTCTGCGTCGTCGAGGTGCCCGCCTTTCATCAGCACGGCCTCGCAGCCCATTGCCAGCAGCGCTTCACCCTGTTCGCGCATCTCTTTTTCACTGCGCGCGTGGGGCGCATCCAGCAGCGCTGCCGCTTCCGGGAGATTGGGCGTGATCAGCGCGACATGCGGCAATAGCTTCCGACGTAAGCTTTCTACCGCCGATGGGGCCAGCAGCGGATCGCCGCTTTTCGCCAGCATCACCGTGTCCAGCACCACGTTTGGTACCTTATAGAACGCCAGTCGCTCTGCGACGGCTTCAACGATATCGGCCTCTGCCAGCATGCCAATTTTTGTGGTGTCTATTCGCACGTCGCTCAAGACAGAATCTAACTGCGCCGCCACAAACTCAGGCTCAATACGATAAACGGACTGCACGCCACGGGTATTCTGCGCCACCAGCGCAGTGATCACGCTTGTGCCGTAAGCGCCGAGCGCGGAGAAAGTTTTCAGATCGGCCTGGATCCCCGCGCCACCGCTTGGATCGGTTCCGGCAATAGTTAATGCGTTGATGCGTTTCATGCAAGCCCCTCCGCATTCAGCAGATAAAGGGCGTCGAGGAAGGCTGGGGTAAAACTGCCCGGCCCACGGCTGGCGGCGATGGCCTGCTCGCCGGCAAGCGACATAAAGCGGCAGGCGCTGGCGACGTTGTCCAGCCTGTCTCCCGGTAAAGCACAGCACGCAGCAACCACGGCGGAAAGCGCGCAGCCGGTGCCGACCACACGCGTCATGAGTTCTCCCCCGCCGGTCACGGCAAACGTTCGTTCGCCATCGGTGACGTAATCAGTTTCTCCGGTTACGGCAACCACTGCACCGGTTTCGCGGGCCAGCTTTTGCGCCGCCGGGATCGCCGAAAGTGCATCATCGGTGCTGTCTACGCCACGGCCTCCGGCCTGCTCCCCTGCCAACGCCATGATTTCAGACGCATTACCGCGAATGGCGGCTGGTTTCAGTTGAATAATGTCGCGAGCGAAACGCGTGCGGAAAGCCAAACCACCCACGGCGACCGGGTCTAGTGCCCACGGCGTTCCGGCGCTATTGGCGGCGTGAATAGCAGCCAGCATCGCCGCAGCGCGTTCTGAAGTCAGGGTGCCAATGTTGATCAGCAGCGCGCTGGCAAGCCCGCTAAATTGTGCCGCTTCTTCGGCTTCAATCACCATCGCCGGGGCAGCCCCAAGCGCCAGCAGCACGTTAGCGGTAAAGGTTTGCACTACGTCATTGGTCATGCAGTGAACCAGCGGCGAATGCTGACGGAGGTGGTGTAAAACAGAGGCGGCGGTTGCGCCGGGTAGCAGGTCAGGTTGCATAACGGTAAGGCTCCTGTCCGGCGTGAAAGAAGGGACGCCGGACAGGCATCTGACTTCCCTACGCTGGCATTATCCAGATCAGGTGGTACGGGTATTTCTCAGCCTTCACAAAGAAGGGCACCCCGAGTCATTTACAGCAATATGTTGTGATTAATGCAGGTCATTAATCCGTGCAGAGGATGGTAATGCCAGCGGGAAGTCTTGTAAACGGCAAAAACGGTCATCATCCCGTCAAATTTAGCCGCTCCACGCTCTTCTGCCATCAAGCGGCCCGCGAGTAACTGCACTTTCAAACGTAAGCGCCTTACCCCTTTTCACCCCGATTGTAACAGCGGTGTGAGCAGCCTGGCACCAGCGCAAATAATGAATGTGAACGGCCTGTTTTATCGCTTTTAAACACTCTCCACTAAGAATTTTCTTATGATTTAGATCAAGGATTGCATTGTCACATTTCGGGATAGTTCATCGCCGTTATTAGTGCACTCAATAATGCATTGGAACGTTCAATTTATTTATGGTGAGAGAAAAATGAAATCCTTTAACTTTGGTCAATCAATGGCTTTGGTGTTTGGTATTTTGGTCCTTTCGACTTCAGCCAGGGCTGATGTGGTAAGCGACTTCTATAATAATATGGTGAATAAATCTATTACCTGGCAGGAAGCAAAGGCCTGTTTTGAAAGTATGGATGCGTCGCAGCAGCAGGCTGTACGGGATTACGATCGCGTCCATCAGACAAACTATACCAGCGATTTTGTGAGTGGGACGGTGACGACCCCGCATATGGACGGGAATCATTCAGAGCCCGTTCCGCCGCATCCCGATGCTCCCCACTCAATCGTCGCCAGCACGCTTACCCCTTCAACGGCGATAATTATGGATCCGGTTGTACCGTCCACAGCCGATAAAAGTTCACACCTGGACAGCCCGGAGACAGATGCCGACCACCAGGCAGCCAAAGATAAAGCGATGATCGAATATGTCCAGTCTCAGGTTAAAAACGGCGCTGATGGTAAAAACGGAACAAATGGCAAAAATGGCCTGATAACCACCGAAACGAAACTTGATACGGCAACGCAGGCACGCGTATCCACTAACGCTAACAATATTTCTTTAAATACGGGACATGCAGAAAATAATACCCGCCTGATTCAGGCCAACAGCCTATCGATAGACAAATTAAATAATGCATTTTCTGCATTAAAAGACGAAGTTAACAATAATCAAAAAGAGGCCAACGCGGGTATCTCTGGCGCGATGGCAATGAGCAATATACCGCAGGTGATGAATAATCAAACCGTGGCTATAGGGGCAGGGATTGGCGGCTATGAAGGTGAAAATGCTTTAGCCGTGGGCGCCTCTACACGTATCGGAAATGCTGTTGTTGTGAAAGCCACCGTCAGTGATGATACAGAAAACAATATGGGTTACGGCGCGGGGTTATCTGTAGGCTGGTAAGTTTTCCCAGGCAACATTTACTTCGTTAAAACCACTGCTATGCTCTATTTCAGCGCCTTTTCAAAGGCGCATTTTGGGCAGTCGGGGCTTTGGCCCGGCAGGGAATGAGCAAAAAAACACAGTGGTCAGATAACAACATGAAATATATTATTTTACTCATCATTATTATTTCAGTGGTCTATGTGCATTATCGCGGCAAGATTCGCTTTCGTTTCTGGCGGCAGCTGTCGGACCATTCCACGTTTACCGCCCCGCTTAACGGTTTTATGTATCTTTTCTCTAGGGTGCCGAATACGCCCTATTTAACACCGGAAACCTTTCCCGAGCTGACAACGCTGCGGGAAAACTGGGAAGTGATTCGCGACGAAGGTATGCATCTGCAACAAATGGAGCAGATAAAAGCCGCGGATAAATTTAACGACGCCGGTTTCAACTCCTTCTTTAAAACAGGCTGGAAGCGCTTTTACCTGAAATGGTATGAAAACGCCCACCCGTCGGCCAGCATACTGTGCCCGAAAACCACCGAACTGCTGCGCACCATTCCTTCCATCAAAGCTGCGATGTTCGCCACCCTGCCCGACGGCAGCCGCCTGCCGAGGCACCGGGATCCGTACGCCGGTTCGCTGCGTTTTCACCTTGGACTTGCGACCCCGAATGACGATCGCTGCTTTATTGAAGTGGACGGGAAGCGCTATAGCTGGCGGGACGGTGAAGGCGTGCTGTTCGATGAAACCTATATTCACTACGCGGAAAACACCAGCGGCGAAAATCGCCTGATTCTGTTCTGCGACGTGGAAAGACCGATGCGCTACCGCTGGGCTCAGGCGGTTAACCACTGGCTGGGGCGCAACCTGATGAGCGCCGCGTCGGCACCTAACGATGAAAACGACCGCATCGGTGGGATCAACCGCGCTTTCCGCTACATCTATCAGATTCGTATCGTCGGCAAGAAGTTAAAAAGCTGGAATAAAACGGTGTATTACATCGTGAAATGGATCCTGTTTGGCGGGATTGCCGTGCTTATCTGGCGGGCGTTTTAGTTCACTTCCGCGAAATAAACGAGCCTTTGCAGTAATAGCCAGGGCTCGTTATTCGTTATCCGTAATCAGGCCAGTGACGCAATCTGGTTTTTCGCATCGGCGAGTGCGGCGCTTTTCGCTTCGTCGCCACGGCTCAGGTTTTCTGCGCGAATAATGGTCACATCGGTCAGGCCAATGAAGCCCAGTACCGCTTTCAAATAGGATTCCTGATGCTCCAGGAATGCCGCCGGGCTGTCGCCGGTGTACTGGCCGCCGCGCGAAGAAGCGATAAACACTTTTTTGCCTTTTGGCAGCAGGCCTTCCGGGCCGTTGGCGCCGTACTGGAAGGTGCGTCCAGCCACACAAACTCGGTCGATCCACGCCTTAAGCTGGGATGGAATAGAAAAGTTGTACATCGGCACGCCAATGACAATCACGTCTGCGGCGAACAGGTCGTCAATAAACGCCCCACCGGCCGCGAGGTCTGCGCCCAGCTCAGCGTCGGTCACTTCCGCGCCCTGGAAAGCGGCAATGTGCTTGTCGGACAGGTGCTGAGCCGGGGACTGCACCAGGTCGCGGTAAATCACGGTGGCACCGGGGTGCAGCGTTTTCTGGCGGGCAACAATCTCCGCCGACAGCTGGCGGCTGACGGAATAACCGCCCAGAACACTGGTATCAATATGCAGGATAGTCGACATCGTTTTAGCCTCTGAAATGGAGTCTGATTTAGGGGATAAGCGCGTTAAGAGTTTTTTTAGAGCCGTTAACATAGGTGTGCTCAATCTTTAAGATTCGCTGAACATGGCAGCCACTATGCCACCGCCTCTCCCACCCGAATAGCCGTTATATTTCGATGCAATCCATCGTCATATCCGATACATCATCGCCAATGACAAACCCATGCCGAAGGGCTATATTGCGCTTCATCCCTTGACAGCCAGGCAGGAACCACAATGCTGGACGGTATTTCGCTGGACCAACTTCGCACGTTTATTGCCGCCGTCGACGAAGGCAGCTTCTCTGCGGCTGCTCGCAAGATGTACCGCGCCCAGTCGGTGATCAGCGATTTGATTAAGGGGCTGGAAGCCCAGATCGGCGTGCAGCTGTTCGACCGTTCCGGCCGCTATCCAAAGCTAACGCCAGAAGGTGAAGTGCTGCTGATCGACGCCCGCTGCATTGTTTCTGGCGTCGATTTTATGAAGGCGAGAGCGCGCGGTATGTCGTCGGGGCTGGAATCTGAACTTTCGGTGGTGGTGGACGTTTTCTTCCCGCTGGAGGCGATGACTTCGGCGGCCAAAGCCTTCCGCGAACAGTTTCCCGGCACGCCGCTGCGTCTGTTTGTAGAGGCGCTGGGTGGGGGCTACAAACCGGTGCTTAACGGCAGCGCGGGGATTGGTATTCTGGGCTCACTGCCGGATATGCCGGCCTCGCTGACCGGGGAGCGTCTGACCGGCGTTTCGCTGGTGATGGTAGCCGCGCCCGATCACCCGCTGGCGCAGTTCGAAGGCATCATTCCAAAGTCCGAACTGACCAAACACGTTCAGCTGGTGCTGACCGACCGCTCGGAGCTTTCCAAAGGGAAAGAGTTTGGCGTAATGTCACCTTCCACCTGGCGGCTGGGCGATCTGCTGGCCAAACACGCCTTTTTGCTCGATGGCCTCGGCTGGGGCAGCATGCCGTCACACGTTGTCGAACGAGATATTCGCGAGGGGCGGCTGGTGCGGCTGAACATTGAGGATGTTCCGCCGGCAGGGCTCGCACTGCCGATGTTTGGCGTCTACCCGATTGCCTCCCCGCCCGGCCCGGCCGGACGCTGGCTGATTGAACGGCTTAAAAACCTCTGCCCGGCAAAACTGGCCGCCAGTTCGCCCAAAACTAGCGGCGAGTAAGTAACCGGTGAGTCACCCTCTCCTCACCGGAAACGGCCTGAAACCCGGCGGCTTCATAAAAGCGAAAGGCGTGTTCGGGAGCATGGGTGTTATAAAAATCAAACCAGTGGTCTCCGCCGGCAACCAGGGCCTGCAGCAGTTGCTGCCCTGCTCCTTTTCCCCGCCAGGCCGGGCTAAGGTACAGGTGTCGAATACGCCCCGCGCGTTCGTCTGCTGAAAACGGGTCGCGATTAAGCCCGCCAATGCCGACCAGTTCCTCACGGGCAAAGACACCCAGTAGTTTTTCTCCGGGCAAGTCAAAACGGTTTTCTCCGCTAAGCCAGTTGGCTTCAAGCCGGCGCAGCATATTGTACTGTTCCTCAACGCTTTGCGCTTTGAGTGAGGCAAAGCCTTTGTTATCCGGCGTCACCAACATTATCCGCAGCACGGTTATCCCTCCCATTAATCCCACTGCTAGTCGCTATCAATATCCAGCAGGTTATTTAAAGCATGAGCCCGCAGCTCGTTAACTTTACTGATGCTTTTCTCCGGCGAGGAGCGAATCACATCGCGCGGATCGTTAATCAGCACGCGGCCATGGCTGTCGACTAAGAATTGCAGATCGTCGATGTGCAATTCATGATTTTTCAGCTTGTTAATAATGGCGTTACAGTCGGCCAGGACGTTTTGATTGAATTTCTTATCGTCCGGCAGGCTTTTCTTATTATTCACGATATCTTCGGAATCAAAAGCGTTGTGAATGTAGTCTTTCTCCACGCCCACGTGACCGCCATGTTTAATCAATGCATGAGCGTCCACCACGGGAAAACCGAGATGCTTAAGCTGTTTGGTCGTTTCCAGCTCTTTTAAAGCGTACTGTTCCGCTGAAATGGTGCCGGTGGTGCCGGGTCTGAACAGGCACAGGCACTTGCGCGGATCCTGTCGTGAGTGAAAAACATCTTTTTGACTGCCTGCGCCAATTTTCTGCCCCAGCGACGGTACATCCTGAAACGCCGTGGCCGGTGTCTGTACATTAGACGTATGAAAGTGCCGCCCCTGGGCTGCATTGTTTGAAACGCTATACACGATGGACTCTCCTGTGTGGTTCAACACCACGGTTCAGTAAAGCCCTTGAGTGGCCAAAGCAGACGACAGGTTCCCGTCAGCCTCGCCCTGGCATCTTTCGTAACCAGAAAAATTCCCGCGTCCCCATTCCAAACGCTATGAGATCGATTATCATTCCCTTCCTAAATTTTCCCGTTCTGAAGGTCATCCATGTTCACAGTGTTTACCGCCAAAGCTCGCTGGCTGCTCGCCGCCGTTGCCCTGCTGAGCTTCGCCACCCAGGCCGCCCCGATTGTTGTTACCGACGTAGCGGGCCGGGAAGTGACGCTGCACCATCCGGCAAAGCGCGTGATGCTGGCCGATGCGCGCGCCCTGCTGGCGCTGAATATTATTCACCCGAAGGATCCGCTGGAAAACATCATTGCCTGGGATAACTCGCTGAAGACCAAAGCGCCCGATCTGGCGGACGCCTATGCGCGAAAATTCCCCCAGGTAAGCAAAATCACGATGTTTGAAAATCCGTACTACACGGATTTCAGCGTTGAAAAAGCGGTCACCTTACAGCCGGATCTGATTATTTTTGACATCGGCGTGCTGGCCAAACTGAAGAACAGCGGCGTGCTGAGCCAGCTGGAAAAAGTGGGTATTCCGGTGCTGATTATCGACTTCCGCCAGCAGCCGCTGACCAACACTTTGCCCAGCATTGAGTTACTCGGCAAAGTGTTTGATGAGCAGAAAAACGCAGACGCCTTTATTCAACACTACCAGCAGAGGATGAACCTGGTGCGCGAGCGCGTGGCGACGCTGAAACCTGAGCAGCGCCCGAGCGTGTTTATTGAACGCGCGGCGGGCATTCGCGGCGACGAATGTTGCCAGACTTTCGGCAAGGGCAGCTACGGCCAGTTTATTGATACCGCCGGTGGCAACAATATTGGCAGCAAGCTGTTCCCTGAAATGAGCGGCCAGGTGAATACCGAGCAGGTGATCACCAGCAACCCGGACTTTTACCTGATGACGGGTGCCGACTGGAACCGCGGCAACCGTTCGCCAAAAGCCGTGCCGCTGGGCTATATGGCCGATAAAGCCGTGGCCGAACAGAAGCTCAAAGGGCTGATGAGCCGGACCGGCATTAACGTGCTCACGGCGGTGAAAGAGAAGCGCGTGATGGCGATTTACCATCAATTCTACGACTCTCCGCTGAACTATATTGCGGTGGAAACCATCGCTAAGTTCCTGCACCCGGATTTGTTCAAAGACATCGATCCACAGGCCGACATCGAGCAAGCTCACAAGCAGTTTACCGCCCTGGATTACAGCGGCGTGTTCTGGGTTACCCCTTAACAGCCTGAATTCCCGGTCTGTTCATCTGTACTGCCGAGCGGTCATCCAACCACTCGGTTTTTTTTGCTTACTTTTCGCCTTATCCCGAATTATTCCGCAACAAAACTATTTACTTGAAAATAATTATCATTAAGATTGTCATTTCCAAAAAAACTCATAACGACAAACCCATAATTCTATAGGAATGATGATGCGCCCCCTTTTTCGTGTCTCTCTCCTGGCAAGCGCGATAGCATTTGCGCTGCCAGCGCTCGCCGCTGATAACACACAAACAGATAAAGCTCCCGCAGATAAAAAAGCTGACGACATTACCGTCGTCGGCAACTGGCTCGATAATCCAGACACCAGCACCGTGCTGCTTAACCACCCCGGCGCACGCTCGATCGTTACAGATCAGCAGCTTCGTGAGCAAGGTTCAGAGACGCTAGCCGATGCGCTAAAAGGCATTCCGGGCGTGCAGGTGCGTGACAGCAACGGCACCGGCGGCAGCGACATTTCCCTTAACGTTGGCGTGCGCGGCCTGACTTCTCGCCTGTCCCCACGTTCAACCATCCTGATGGACGGCGTGCCGCTCGCGGTTGCCCCTTACGGCCAGCCACAGCTTTCCATGGCGCCGCTGGGCATGGGCAACATTCAGTCCGTGGACGTGGTTCGCGGCGGCGGCGCAGTGCGTTATGGGCCGCAAAACGTTGGCGGCGTGATTAACTTTGTTACGCGCGACATTCCAAAAGAGTTTGGCGGTACCGTCAGCGCGCAGACCCAGGGCGCCAGCCACGGTGGCCTGAAAACGCTGACCAGCGCGTCCGTGGGCGGCACGTCCGATAACGGCTTTGGTGCAGAACTGCTCTACTCCGGCCTGCACGGCCAGGGCTACCGTGAAAGCAACGACAATACCGACATCGACGATTTCATGCTGAAGACCAAGTACAACTTCACCGATCGCGATGAGCTGCAGGCTAACTTCCACTATTACGAAGCCCAGTCAGGTATGCCAGGCGGCCTGACGACCGCACAGTATGCAAAAGATCCGTTCCAGTCGGACCGCCGCTGGGACAGCTTTGAAGGCCGCCGCAAGGACATGTCCTTCAAATATAAGCACACAGAAGACGATAAAAAGCTGGAAGTCCTGACCTACTTCACCGACAGCTACCGCAGCAGCGATCTGGAGTATTTCAAGGGCAACAAACGTACCCTGAACTCAGCGCCTCGCAACTACTCCACCTGGGCGATTGAGCCAACCTATTCCCAGCTGTTCCGCTTCTGGGATATGTCTCATGAAGTCACCCTGGGCTACCGCTACCTAAACGAAACGTCGGACGAGAAAGGTTACCGCACGCCAAAAGCGTATGATCCTGCGACAACCTTCACCAAACCGGACATGACCGAGTACTACCAGCACAGCTCGGGCGGTACTGCAGCGAACGCTTTCTATATTGATGATGCCATCAACGTCAGCGACTGGACGATTACGCCGGGTCTGCGCTATGAAAGCATCAAAACGCACACCAGCGACTCCTTCCAGAACATCGATCGCGAGAAGACCTACAGCCAGCCGCTGCCTTCTATCAGCGTGATGTACCATATGTCTGATGCCTGGAAACTGTTCGCCAACGCCAGCACCTCCTTCGGCAGTATGCAGTACTTCCAGCTGACCCGCGGCGGCAGCGGCAATCAGCCGGCAGCCGGCCTGACCCCGGAAAAAGCGCATACCTATGAGTTCGGTACCCGTTATGACGACACCGCGCTGAAGGCTGAAGCGACGCTGTTCTACATCGACTTCGACGATCAGCTGCAGTACATCAACAACATTGTGGGCTGGACGAACCTCGGTGCAACCAAACACCAGGGCCTTGAACTGGCGCTAAATTACGATCTAAGCGAAGTCGACCGCGCACTGGACGGCGTGAGCGTTTACACCACGTACACCTACACCAAAGCCACCAGTGACAAAGGGGACTTCGCCGGGAAAGATCTGCCGTTCTACTCTCGCCAGGTGTACACCGTGGGCACCCGCTACGCGACCGGTAACTGGGTATGGAATCTGGACAGTTTTGCACAGTCTAAACAGAGCTCTCCGGGTACCGGGCCGAACTACATCACCGACGAAAGCGCGGACGGGCAGTTTGGTAATATCGCAGGCTATATGGTGTGGAATATGCGCGGCGAGTACGACTTTGGGCCGTCGCTGTCTCACCTGAAGCTGGGTGCCGGGATTAAAAACCTGTTCGATCAGCGTTATTACACGCGTTCGAATGACAATAACTCCGGGAAATACGTAGGTGAGCCGCGTACCTACTTCGTACAGGCTTCGATGGCGTTCTGATAACGCCCCTCACCCTAACCCTCTCCCTAAAAGGGAGAGGGGATAAAACGGTATTTCTCCCCTGCCTTCTGGGGAGAGAGAGGGGAAAATTACGCCAGATCCCCGCCGTTACTGGCAATCACCTTCTTATACCAGTAGAACGACTTCTTCGGCGTGCGCGCCAGCGTTCCCTGCCCTTCATCATCACGATCGACATACACAAAGCCGTAGCGTTTGCTCATCTCACCGGTTGACGCTGACACCAGGTCAATGCAGCCCCACGAGGTGTAGCCCATGACCGGAATACCGTCCTCAATTGCCTCACCCATAGCTTTAATGTGTTCCCGCAGATAGCTGATGCGGTACTCATCATTGATTTCCCCGTCGGCATTCACCTTGTCCTTCGCGCCCAGCCCGTTCTCTACCAGGAACAGCGGTTTCTGGTAGCGGTCGTACATCATGTTCATGGTGATACGCAGGCCGAGCGGGTCGATGCCCCAGCCCCACTGGCTGAAAGTAATGTGCGGATTCTTGAGCGATTTAATGATGTTAGCCGGGTTGGTATTCCCCTCGTTCATGTCTGCCGAAGCGCAGCGCGAGGCGTAATAGCTGAAGGAGACAAAATCGACGGTGTTCTTCAGGATCTCGTCGTCGCCAGGCTCGGTGACAATCTCAATCCCTTTCTCACGGAACATTCGTGCCGCGTAAGCGGGATAAGCGCCGCGCGCCTGCACGTCAATAAAAAACAGATTCTCGCGGTCTTTCTCGAGCGCCGCCCAAACGTCCTCCGGCTTGCAGCTGTACGGGTAGAAGTTCCCCCCCGCCAGCATGCAGCCAACCTGATTTACCGGGTTAACTTCATGGGCGATTTTAGTGACCAGCGCGCTGGCCACCAGCTCGTGGTGCGCGGCCTGGTACATCACCTGCTCTTTGTTATCGCCTGCTTCAAAGACCAGCCCCGCGCCAGAGAACGGGCTGTGCAACATGATGTTGATTTCATTGAAGGTAAGCCAGTATTTCACCAGGCCGTCGAACGCCTCAAAGCAGGTGCGCGCGTAGCGGCTGAAAAACTCCACCATTTTACGGTTGCGCCATGAGCCGTATTCCTGCACCAGGTGCATCGGCACATCGAAGTGACACAGCGTTACCAGCGGTTCGATGTTGTATTTCTTGCACTCGGCAAACAGGTCGCGGTAGAACGCGATCCCTTCCGGGTTCGGCGTCGTTTCATCCCCTTTGGGGAAGATACGGCTCCACGCAATGGAGGTTCGGAAAACGGTGAAGCCCATTTCTGCCAGCAGCGCGATGTCGTCTTTATAGCGATGGTAAAAATCTATGGCCTCGTGGCTCGGGTAAAATTCATCGTCGCGCAGCGCAAACCGCTTTTCCACCCCGAGCTTTACCCCAAGGCGGTTGTCGCCATGGGGGATCATATCGACGGTGCTTAACCCCTTGCCGCCGGCCTGGTACGCGCCCTCAGCCTGATTAGCCGCGATAGCGCCGCCCCACAAAAATCCTTTTGGAAAAACTGTCTCAGCCATGCTTACCTCTGCTTAAAGTGTTTTTACTGCATTATCTGGTCGTACAAACGCCGTGCTGCTGCCCTGCTCTTTGGCTTTCGGCTCCTCGACGGGAATATCGTCAAAGCCGAGAATAAGCGTAGTAATAAACGACAGCACCACGGCCAGAATCATCACCGCCCCCACCCAAACGATGCTCATCGGGTTGGCAGGATCGAAGAACTGCACGCTGGTGAACAGCCCCGGTGAAGCCATGGAATGGCTGGCGAGCCCGCCAATACCGGCGACGGCACCGCAAATAAAACCGCTGATAAGGCAGGCAACCAGCGGGCGTTTCAGCCGCACCGCGACGCCGTAAAGCGCAGGCTCTGAAATGCCAGCCACGATTGCTGAGGCTGCGGCAGCAAGCGCCGTCTGACGCAGTTCAGGGTTTTTCGTTCGCCAGGCGACGGCCAAAGACGACCCGCCGAGGGACAGGTTAGCGCCAATTTCCGACGGCATAACCATGCCTTCTTTGCCTGTTTCGGCGATGGTCTGGATAATCGTTGGCGTAAACACGCGGTGCATGCCGGTCATCACCAGCAGCGGCCAGATAGCCCCCATGATGGCGACGGAAAGCCAGCCCAGATAACCGTGAACGGTGTACACCAGCGAGGAGATCCCGCTGCCAATCCAGATACCTAACGGCCCAATCAGTAAAATCGCTATCGGCGCGGAAACCAGCACAATCAGC
This sequence comes from Cedecea sp. Ae19-4, assembly GCF_059801165.1. NCBI lineage: Bacteria > Pseudomonadati > Pseudomonadota > Gammaproteobacteria > Enterobacterales > Enterobacteriaceae > Cedecea > Cedecea sp. Ae19-4. Next base: position 2,259,041 of record NZ_JBCHWG010000001.1, read on the forward strand.
ATCGGCTTGAGGAAGTTTTTGGTCACCGCTGGCGTAATGCGATCCACGCCTTTTTCGATGTACGACAGCAGCCAGGTCATCACCAGCGCGGGGATCACGGTGTAGGTGTATTTCACGGCGGTGACGGGTATGCCCATAAAATCAACCGCCTGCCCCTGGGCCGCCTTCACCATCAGGTCAATAAAGGCCGGATGTACCAGCACCCCGGCGATAGCAATCGCCAGCGACATGTTGGTTTTAAATTTCACGGCGGCAGAAGCCGCCACCATCACCGGCAGGAAAAAGAAAGCGCCGTCGCCGATGAGGTTAAGAATGGTAAGCGTCGAGGAGGTCGTTTCAAATACTCCGGTCATCGCGAGGATCATCGCCAGCAGCTTCACCATCGAGCCGCCGATAATCGCCGGGATAAGCGGCGACATGGTGCCAATCAGCGCATCCAGGATGCCCGCGCCGATGCGTTTCAGGGTCAGTTTGCCCTTTGCCGCCTGCGGCCTGTCGCCAGCCCCTTCGGGGAGATGTTTCAGCACTTCAGCGTAGGCCTGAGACACCGTGTTACCGATAATGACCTGACATTGCTGGTCGTTTTTCACCACGCCCAGCACGCCGGAAATGGCCTTCAGCCGGGCAATGTCCACCCTTGCATCGTCCTGTAATACAAAGCGCAGCCGCGTCATGCAATGGGTTACCGCCACCACGTTTTCCGCGCCGCCTAAAGCCTCAACAATCTGTCGGGATACTGCCTCGTACTTGTTAGCCATGAGGTGAAACTCTCTTGTTATGATTTTGTAGGTAACCGGTTCCACATAATCATGTGTAGTTGAAAATTAGATAACAATGATTATTTTTATTGAGATCGATTTTTGTGATTTACATCGAAATACAGGCTACGCTGCGCCCTGGCCGCGAAAAGTGTAAAATGGTCAGAAATGACGAACTTACGAGAAGCCTTTATGTCGACGATGCAGGAAGTGGCGAAAAAAGCAGGCGTATCAAAGGCGACCGTTTCGCGCGTGTTGTCGGGCAAGGGCTACGTGAGCGAGGCCACTAAAACGCAGGTGTACCAGGCCATTCAGGAAACGGGATATCGCCCTAATCTGCTGGCACGCAATCTGGCGACCAGCAAATCAGGCTACATCGGCCTGGTGGTGACCAACACGTTGTACAGCGGGAACTATTTTAGCGAACTGCTTTCCCAGGCTGCGCTAAAGCTCGAAGCCAGCGGGCGGCAGCTGATTTTGGTCGACGGCAAACACAGCGCTCAGGAAGAGCAGGCTGCCGTGCAGTTTCTGCTCGATTTGCACTGCGACGCGGTGATCATTTACCCGCGTTTTTTAAGCGTGGATGAGATGGATGCGCTGATTGAGCAGCATAAGCAGCCGATCATGGTGATGAACCGCAAGCTGCGTAAACACCAGAGCCACTGCATTTGCTGCGATCACAAAGGCTCCAGCTTCAAGGCCACGCGCTACCTGATTGACCAGGGGCATCGGGATATCGCCTTTATCACCGGCGTCCTCGACTCTCCCACGGCGAGAGAGCGTCTGTCTGGCTACCGCGAAGCGCTGGAGCAGGCCGGGCTGCCGGTCCGGGACGAGCTTATCGCCACCGGAAAATGGACGCCTGTCAGCGGGTCGGCGGCGGTAGAAACGCTGCTCTCAGCGAAACAGGATTTTAGCGCCCTGGTCGCCAGCAACGATGACATGGCTATCGGCGCTATCAGCAGACTCGGCCAGTCGGGCCTGTCGGTGCCGCGCGATGTGTCGGTTATTGGCTTTGATAATGTCCCGACCGGGACTTTTCTCACCCCGCCGCTGTCGAGCGTGAAAGAGCCGGTGAGCGAGATGATCCATGAAGTGATTAACCGCCTGACGGCGATGCTGGACGGAGGCTATTTCTCACGGGATAACTTGTACAGTTCTGAGATGATCGTGCGCGATTCTGTGACGAAAGGACCGTATTTTCAGCCAAAATAGGGTAAAAGCAAAAGGAGCGAATTTCGCTCCTTTTCTGTCATTACGCTCGGCAGCCAAACACCGCTTCTACGGCAAAGGCAGCGATTTGCCCATCCTGCTCTTTTGTCGCACCCGACACGCCAATCGCGCCAATAACCGCGCCCTCCGCGTTGCGCAGCGGGATACCGCCGTCAATGCCCACCAGCCCACCGTTGCTGTTCTCCAGCGAATACGCCGGACCGTTCGGGTGCAAATTAGCGCCGACATCTTCGCTATTGGCCTGGAACAGCACCGCCGTACGCGCTTTGCGAATGGCGATATCAATGGTGGCCAGGAATGTCCCGTCCATGCGGGCAAAGGCCGTTAGGTGGCCGCCGCTGTCCAGCACCACCACGGAAACAGGAGGAAAGCTGTGGGCCTCCACCGCCGTTTTGACGCCGGCGATCAGCGCTTCTGCAAGCACTAAACTGACTGTCATGATGAAAACCTCAATGTGCTAACGGCGGATGTTTTTTGGCGTCAATAACCGCCCAGGTGTGGATCAGCAGGCCAAATACCGCCAGAATTGCCCCAACCCAGCCGGTGGACTCCCAGCCAAAGCCTGCGGAAATGGTCACCCCACCAAGCCAGGCGCCTAACGCGTTGGCAATGTTGAACGCCGAGTGGTTCATCGCCGCCGCCATAGTTTGCGCGTCACCGGCCACGTCCATCAGGCGAATTTGCAGCACCGAAGAAAGCGACACCATTGTGCCCACCAGCATCACGGTGACCGCGCCCAGCCACGGATAGTGCGAGGTGTAAACGTAAGCGCTGAGCACCAGAATCGCCCAAATCAGCAGCAGGCGAACGGTTTTCTCCAGCCCGCGATCCGCCAGACGGCCGCCGACGATATTGCCGACAATCATGCCCAGGCCGAACATCGACAGGATCACCGGGATCATGCCTACCGACTGGTGCGCCAGCTCCAGCATCGTTGGCTTAACGTAGCTGAAGACGGAGAACATTCCGCCGCTGCCAATCGCGCCGATAGCCAGCGTCAGCAGCACCTGCTTGCGGGTCAACGCGGTCAGCTCACGCAGAGGGCTGGCGTCTTTATCCCCGGCATGCCACGGTACCCAGATCCACACCAGAATCAGCGTCAGCACGGCAAGCCCGCCCACGATAGCAAACGCGCTGCGCCAGCCGAATAGCTGCCCAATGGCCGCCACGGCGGGCACGCCCAGTAAGTTGGCTATCGTCAGGCCGAGCAGCACCATCGACACCGCCTGCGCCCGCTTCGAACGCTCCACAAGGCTTGCCGCCAGCAAAGCCGCGACGCCAAAGAACGTGCCGTGCGGGAAACCGGCCAGGAAGCGCGCCAGCATCATGGAGTAATAGCCTGGTGCAAAAGCGCTCAACAGGTTGCCAACGGCAAACATCGCCATCAGGGCAATCAGAAAGTCACGCCTCGCCATGCGGGCACCCAGCACCGCCAGCAGCGGAGCGCCAACCACCACGCCCAGCGCATAAATGCTGATCAGGTGGCCTGCAGAAGGAATAGAAACGTGCAGCCCGTTTGCGGCATCGGGTAGCAGTCCCATGATGACGAATTCGCCGGTACCGATGGCGAAGCCGCCCATGCCGAGCGCGAACAGCGCTTTTAGCAGCCCCGCTCGCGACAGGGAAACCGTCTCGGCCCCCTGTGCCAGGGTTTGTTCATTCAGTGATGACATAGTTTTTTGACTTGTGCAGGTGAACAACAAAATACGCCCCGGCGCGATTCAGCGGGGCGCGGGAGAGAACTAAAGCGATGTTTTCCGGTGCGGAGGTGCCATAAATTCGGCCCCCAGCGGGGTGCTAATATGCCTGGCTAAAATGTGATCAATATCGCATTTGTCTTCGGCGGTCAACGTCCAGCCGGACACGTCTTCCACCCCGTTGAGCTGTTCAGGACGACGAGCGCCCCACAGCGCAATGGTTGGGCCGGCATCCAGCACCCAGCGCAGTGCCAGGGCCATCACGCTCTTGCCGTAACGCTCTGCAGCAAACGCTTTCAATGCTTCGACTGCGCCCAGATACTGCGCAAAGCGCGGCGGCTGGAATTTCGGATCAAAGCTGCGCAGGTCGCCTTCGCCAAACGCGGTTTCCGGCGTCATGCGACCGGACAGCAAGCCCCGGCAAATCGCGCCGTAGGCCAGCACCACCATCTGATGGTATTTCGCATAGGGCAGAAGGTCCGTTTCTGTCGCGCCGCGTTCAAACAGGTTGAGCGGTGGCTGCATGGTTGCCAGCGGCGCGGCGCTGCGGAATCTGTCCATTTGCGCTGGGGAATAGTTGCTGACGCCGAGGGCGCGGAATTTCCCCTGCTGATGCAGCGTTTCCAGCACGCGCGCGGTTTCGTCTATCGCCACTAAATCGTCCGGCCAGTGTACCTGGTACAGGTCGATATAATCCGTTTGCAGGCGGCGAAGCGAATCTTCAATTTCCTGACGAATGCGCTGCGGCGTGGAATTACGCGTCACCCGCCCGGCGTCGTCCCAGTCCAGCGCCACTTTGGTGGCAATAATCGCCTTGTCCCGGCGGCCCACCAGCGCTTTGCCCACCACCTCTTCGGAATGCCCAAAGCCGTACACCGGCGCGGTATCAATAAGGTTGATGCCGCGCTCCAGCGCCTCGTGCAGCGTCGCTATCGACTGCCCGTCGTGGCTGCCGCCCCACATGCTGCCGCCAATGGCCCACGTGCCCAGGCCGATACGGCTGACGGGCTCAGAGATGCCCGCGATGTGAATTGTTTCGATTGCCATGATTTACCCCTGTCTGTTCTGTGAACCAATTGTAACTCATGTTAAGTTGAATTAATTTCAACGAACCCTTGATGACAGAGGCCCCTTTTATGCCGGTTCCGGTCCGTGGTGAACTCGCCGATCTCAACGTTTTTTTGACCATCTGCCGCCGGAAAAGCTTCCGCCTCGCCGCCTCTGAGCTGGGCGTGTCTACCTCTGCGCTAAGCCACACGATGCGCGGGCTGGAGGAGCGACTTGGGGTGCGCCTGCTCAACCGCACCAGCCGCTCCGTTGTGCCTACCGACGCCGGTGAAGCGCTGCTTGGGCATCTGGAAACGGGGTTTTCCCATATCCGTATGGCGCTTGATGAGCTGGATCATTACCGCGAATCCCCGGTCGGACGGCTGCGGATCAATATCCCGCGAGACGCCGCCCAGCTGCTGTTTGCGCCCGTACTGGCAAAATTTATGGCGATGTACCCCCGGCTGCAGATGGAGATTACCGTCGATAACACGCTGGTTGATATTATCGGCAGCGGCTACGACGCCGGGATTCGCTACGGGGAGAGCGTCCCTAAAGACATGATTGCGATGCCCGTGACGCGTAAGCTTAGGTGGATTGTGGTGGCCTCACCGCAGTATTTAACCTCTACCGCGCACCTCCCACTGAACCACCCGGACGATCTCTTTCAGCACCAGTGCATCCGGATGCGGCTCGGCAACGGCACGCTGTATAAATGGGAGCTTAACCGGGGCAAAGAGGCGCTGGCGCTGGATGTACCCGGCTCGCTGATCCTCAATGAAAGCGAAATGATCATTGATACCGCCCTGAACGGCTTCGGGCTGGCTTATTGCCTGGATGTGCGAGTGCGGCCGTTGCTGGAAAGCGGGCAGCTGGTGCAGGTTATTCCGGAGTGGGTGTGTGAAGATGAACCGATGGTGATGTATTACCCCAGCCGCAGGCAGCTCCATCCCGGCTTGCGGAGACTTATCGAGATGATGCGGGAGGCCACGCTGTACTGATTTTTATCGGGTAGAAGAAACAACGACTAGTTATGAAGCGGGTGAGAGGCGCTCACCCGCCCAACGTCTTATTCCGCTTTCGCTGGCTTCAGGCGCTGAGTCAGACCACGCAGGAAGTAGCGCAGGAACTGATCGCCGCACTCGCGGTAGTTTTTATGATCCGGGTTACGCATCATGGCGGTAATTTCCGGCATAGAAATGCGGAACTGCTGGGCGGTCAGGATCTCCAGCACGTCGTCAGACTTCAGCTCAAAGGCGATACGCAGCTTTTTCAGAATAATGTTGTTGGTCATCCGACGCTCAAGCTTCGGCTCCGGCTTGCTTTCGTCTTTGCCGCGTTTGAAGTAGATCAAACCGTTAAGAAAGTTCGCCATGATCAGATCCGGGCAGGCTTTAAAGCCTTCTTCGTCTTCTTTCTTTAACCACGGAGCAATCTGTTCCGCAGGGACGTCGGTGCCGGTCAGGGCAAGGATCTTAACGATTCCATCGTTATTCAGGTTCAGCATGTAGCGAACGCTAAGCAGTACGTCATTATTCAACATGGGGCAATCTCAGGGCTCAAAAGCGGGCAGTATATAGAGAAGCGAACGCGTTGTAACAAAAACCGCGCGGATTTGTCCGCCGGAGCTAAATTTACCGGCGGTGAATTGGCACTCTTCAGGCTTAAGGGTAGACTCAATGGGCTAACTTTCATCCTAAAAGGCAATCATTTGATCCTACGACTTTGGCAAGAATCCGATCGTCCCTTCTTACGCACCCTTTACCTTCACGCCCGCCGCAAAGCCTGGCCCTGGCTCGACGGCAGCGCCTGGCAGCTCGAAGACTTTGACAGCGCCACTCAGGATGAACGCATCTGGGTAGCCGAAGATAACGGCCACCGCATCGGCTTCGCTTCCGTCTGGGTGCAGGATAACTTCCTGCATAACCTGTTCGTCAGCCCGGAACATCAGGGAACGGGCGCGGGAAAGGCGCTGCTGAAGAAAGTGCAGAGTGAATTTACCGCAACGGGTTCGCTAAAGTGCCTGGCGAGAAATGAACACGCGATTGAGTTTTATCGGCGTAACGGCTGGCATATTGAGGCTCCGGGAGAGGGGCCGGACGGTGAATACTATTTGATGCATTTTGTGTTGAGGTAGCTCCCTCACCCCGGCCCTCTCCCAGAGGGAGAGGGAAAAACAAGAAACGGAGCTACGGCTAAGTTTTTACACCGCTCTGAAGGCGATCTCGCTAGGGATCACGTCTCCGTTCCAGTAGAGCTGGGCCGCCACGCGCCCCGCCAGGTCGCGGTACAGCGTAGTGATGTCGCTTTCCGGGCGATTAATGACCGTCGGCTTACCGGCGTCGAGGTCTTCACGCAGGGTAATGTGCAGCGGCAACTGCCCCAGCAGCGTGGTGTGATACTGCTGCGCCAGCTTCTCCGCGCCGCCGGTGCCGAAAATCGGCTCCTGGTGACCGCAGTTGCTGCAGATATGAATACTCATATTCTCGACAATGCCAACCACCGGCACCTCAACTTTCTCGAACATCACGATCCCTTTACGGGCGTCGATCAGCGCGATGTCCTGCGGCGTGGTCACGACCATCGCCCCGGTAACCGGAATGTTTTGCGCCAGCGTCAGCTGAATGTCACCGGTGCCCGGCGGCATATCGATCACCAGGTAGTCCAGATCCGGCCACAGGGTTTCCTGCAGCATTTGCATCAGCGCTTTGCTGGCCATCGGGCCGCGCCACACCATGGCATTTTCGTCGGTGACGAGGTAACCGATCGAGTTAGTTGCCAGGCCGTGCGCCACGATCGGCGCCATGTGCTTGCCGTCCGGGGACGTTGGGCGCTCGTGTTCAGCTCCCAGCATGGTTGGGATCGACGGGCCGTAAATATCGGCATCCAGAATGCCGACCTTGGCCCCTTCGGCCGCCAGCGCCAGCGCCATGTTTACCGCGGTGGTTGATTTCCCCACCCCGCCTTTGCCGGAGCTGACGGCAATAATATTTTTAACGCCGTTAATGCCGGGCTGGTTTTTCACTCGCTTCAGCGTGGCGATGTGATGGCCTAGCTTCCAGTCTACTGCTTTCGCGCCGGTGATCCGCAGCAGGTCTGAACTGCAGGTCTCTTTCAGGGCGTCAAATCCGCTTTGCCAGGCGAACGGCATCTGCAGCTCAACGTGCAGCGTATCGTCAAGCATGGCGACATGGTGCAGCGCTTTCAGCGCGGTGAGGTTGTGTTTCAAGGTAGGGTGCTGAAAATTAGCCAGGGTCCCGGCAACCATCGCGCGTAGCTGTTCCGGGGACTTGCTGGACGGGGATTGCGAATTCATCCCGACTCCTTATGTTTTTATCGGACATTGCAATCCGCTAAGCATACCAGAAACCACACCACCGATTCATATACGGTTATTGCGGGCTTTGGGGTTACTAAACAATTGCCAATCCGGTAATATCAAGTCCCCTTTTTTAAAATCAGAAGATGCAATTCCCACTATGACTCAACCCGCGAAGAAAATATTGGTAACGTGCGCCCTGCCGTACGCAAACGGCTCAATCCACCTCGGTCACATGCTGGAGCATATTCAGGCTGATGTCTGGGTCCGTTACCAACGAATGCGCGGCAACGAGGTTAACTTCATCTGCGCAGACGACGCCCACGGCACGCCTATCATGCTGAAAGCGCAGCAGCTGGGTATCACCCCAGAGCAGATGATTGCCGAAATGAGTCAGGAGCATCAGACTGATTTTGCAGGCTTTAACATCAGCTATGATAACTATCATTCCACCCACAGCGACGAAAACCGCGAGCTGTCGGAGCTGATTTATGGCCGCCTGAAAGAGAACGGTTTTATTAAAAACCGCACTATCTCTCAGCTCTACGATCCGGAAAAAGGCATGTTCCTGCCGGACCGTTTTGTCAAAGGCACCTGCCCGAAATGTAAAGCCCCGGATCAGTACGGCGATAACTGCGAAGTGTGCGGCTCCACCTACAGCCCAACTGAGCTTATCGATCCAAAATCCGTGGTGTCCGGCGCGACGCCTGAAATGCGTGATTCCGAGCACTTCTTCTTCGACCTGCCCTCCTTCAGCGAAATGCTGCAGGCGTGGACCCGCAGCGGCGCGCTGCAGGAGCAGGTGGCGAACAAGATGCAGGAGTGGTTCGAATCTGGCCTGCAGCAGTGGGATATATCCCGCGATGCACCATACTTCGGCTTCGAAATTCCGAACGCACCGGGCAAATATTTCTACGTCTGGCTGGATGCGCCAATCGGCTACATGGGTTCCTTTAAGAACCTGTGCGACAAGCGCGGCGACACCACCAGCTTCGACGAATACTGGAAGAAAGATTCTACGACCGAGCTGTATCATTTCATCGGCAAAGACATCGTGTACTTCCACAGCCTGTTCTGGCCGGCCATGCTGGAAGGCAGCAACTTCCGCAAGCCAACTAACCTGTTTGTTCACGGCTATGTGACGGTTAACGGCGCGAAGATGTCCAAGTCTCGCGGCACCTTTATCAAAGCCAGCACCTGGCTGAACCACTTTGATGCCGACAGCCTGCGCTACTACTACACCGCGAAGCTCTCTTCCCGCATCGACGATATCGACCTGAACCTGGAAGACTTCGTGCAGCGCGTGAACAGCGACATCGTCAACAAAGTGGTTAACCTGGCGTCCCGTAACGCCGGCTTTATCGCCAAACGTTTTGACGGCGTGCTGGCCGCAGAGATTGCCGATGCAGAGCTGTATAAAACCTTCACCGACGCGGCAGAAAGCATCGGCGAAGCGTGGGACAGCCGCGAATTTGGCCGTGCTATTCGCGAAATCATGGCGCTGGCGGACATTGCTAACCGCTACGTGGACGAGCAGGCTCCGTGGGTGGTGGCTAAGCAGGAAGGTCGCGATGCCGATCTGCAGGCCATTTGCTCTATGGGCATCAACCTGTTCCGTGTGCTAATGACCTACCTGAAGCCGGTTCTGCCGTCGCTCACCGAGCGTACAGAAGCCTTCCTGAATGCTGAACTGAGCTGGGACAGCATCGCTACGCCGCTGCTGAACCACAAGGTAAACAGCTTCAAGGCGCTGTATAACCGCATCGAAACCAAACAGGTGGAAGCCCTGGTGGAAGCGTCTAAAGAAGAAGTGAAAGCGCTGAATGCGGCGCCGGTAACCGGCCCGCTGGCTGACGATCCGATTCAGGAGACCATCACCTTTGATGACTTCGCGAAAGTGGATATGCGTATTGCGCTGATTGAGAAAGCAGAATTCGTGGACGGCTCCGACAAGCTGCTGCGCCTGACGCTGGATCTCGGCGGCGAAAAACGCAACGTCTTCTCCGGCATTCGTACCGCTTACCCGGATCCGTCTAAGCTGGAAGGTCGCCTGACCGTGATGGTGGCCAACCTCGCTCCACGTAAGATGCGCTTTGGCGTGTCTGAGGGGATGGTGATGGCTGCAGGTCCTGGCGGGAAAGATATCTTCCTGCTGAGCCCGGACAGCGGTGCTCAGCCCGGCATGGCGGTTAAGTAACCGATAAAAAACCCCGGAAATCCGGGGTTTTTTCTTATTAGGCGTCTCTTGCCTGCCCGACAGTTTTATCCTTCAGGAACAACACCATCAGGCCAAGCCAGACCACCCCGCCAAGCAGGTTAAACAGGCTGAACAGACCGTTGCCGCCGAACTGGTAGGCGTGCTTGCTCAGCTCAATACCGACGGTAAAGATCAGCATTTGCAGCATGCCCATCGCCGCCGACACCGTGCCTTTACTCATCTCGCTGGCAAACAACGTCAGGCGCACCAGGCCCGCATTCGCCAGGCCGATGCCAAAGGCGTACAGACTCAGGCCAGCGGTCATCCACAAATAAGCATGAGAAGAAACCACCGTAGCCACTGCCGCCACAATCAGGCCCGGCACAATCCACCAGCCGCCCATGATGATCAGGCTGCGCACGCTGCGCCGGGACGTCAGTTTGGCCAGAACCAGGTTACCGAGGATCAGCGCGCCAAAGATGGGTACCTGCAGCAGACCGTATTCATAAGTGCTGAGATTCTCCCCGCTGATGATGATCACCGGCGACTGGGCAATCCACGCCAGCAGCGGCAGGCTTACAAAGCCCGTAGCCAGCGCGCCCGAGACAAAACGCAGGTTTTTCAGCACCAGCTTGTAGTCATGCCCAAGTTCTTTCAGCGAAAGCTTTTCGCCAAGACGCGTCGCGGTTTCCGGCATCGCCCTGTGCAGCCCAAAGAAAGAGATAGCGGCCAGCAGCGCAAACAGCACGAACATCGTTTCCCACGGAGCGACGTGGATCCACGCCGCGCCGACCAGCGGCCCAAGCAGCGGCGCGATGAGCGCCACGTTAGCCATCAGCGCGGTTATCTTGATGCAAACCGACTCTTCGAACGATTCCTGAATAGCGGCGTAGCCCACCGCGCCAATAAAGCACAGGCTGACGCCCTGCAGGAAACGCAGGAAGGTGAACTGCTGAATATCCTGGGCCAGCAGCGTTGCAAGGCAGGTGACAATAAACCAGACTACGCCGGTCAGCATCACCGGGCGGCGGCCAATACGGTCAGAGAGCGGCCCGAGCAGCCACTGCAGGAACATCCCGCCCGCCAGGTAAGCCGTCATTGAGGTCGGCACCCATTCCACGCCCGCCTGGAACTGATCCACCACGGCCAGCATGCCCGGCTGGATCATGTCATTGCCGATGTAAGTTGAGAATTCGTAGAGCACCAGGCAGAGCGGGAACAGCAGCGCCTGACGGCCTAACGTTTTGTTAGCTATCGTATTATGTTGCATTAGGAACTCAGAAGATAAAGAAACGCGCAGAGTGTATTCAATTGCCCGTACCAGCGGTAGTCAGCGGCTGACAAATAGCACGGGGTGTAAAGCCGCGCACATTATACCTCAATTCTATTAAGGATTTCTTAATCTGTGATGAATATTCTGCTGCCATGCATTTAAGGTCAGTACGGTCTTCGCCAACTACAAGATGAAATGTTTTCCTAAACCAACGGTAAATAAGACAAAACTGCTTTACCGACTACCGTCCCGCTTCTATCTTTTCCAGCTTTGCATCCTGATAATACTGGCTGCCGTTTTTAGCTGGCTTTCCCGGAATGAAGAGCTGGATCGCTGGCTGACCGGGTTCTGGTTTGATGCCGCCAGCCACAGTTTTCCGCTGCAAAACGATCGGCGGCTGGATTTGCTCAACCACCGCCTGTTAAAGGACCTGGTGATTGCAGGCGGGGTTATCGCGCTGCTATGGGGACTCTGGCGTCGTCAGCCACGGCTGGTCGTAGTGGCGTTGCTCATCGGGCTTGGGGCATTAACGGTCGGCGTCCTGAAAGGGTTTAGCCACCACTCCTGCCCGTGGAGCCTGGTGGAGTACGGCGGGAATGCCGCCTCGTACCCGCTTTTCAGCCCCGCTCCGGCAGACAGCGGGCCAGGAAGATGTTTTCCCGGCGGCCATGCTTCCAGCGGCTTTGGCGTTATGGCGCTGTTTTTTTTGTTTTACCGTGAACGCCCGCGTCTGGCGTGGTTTTTCCTCGGCCTTGGCGTTTTTCTCGGCCTGGGAATGGGGTACGGCCAGGTGATGCGCGGCGCGCACTTTTTCAGCCACAACCTGTGGGCAGGTTGGTGGGTATGGTTAACCCAGGTGGTGCTTTACGGCGCGATATCCACCTGGTCAGTTAAAGCACAGGACAAGTCATAATGGAAACGCTCAACCAGAATCTGTTTTTGCTCATAAATGCCACCCCGTCATCACCGGAGTGGATGATAAAACTGGCGATCTTCTTCGCCCGGGATCTGATCAGCATCGTCCCGCTGCTGATCGTCGCGCTCTGGCTGTGGGGCCAGCGTAAGCAAATGCCGGCCCAGCGCAAGGTGGTGATCAAAACCGGCATGGCGCTGGTGATTAGCGTGGCGCTGTCGTGGATCATCGGTCATGCGTTCCCGCACCCTCGCCCCTTTGTGGTCGGGCTGGGCTACAACTTCCTGCATCATGCGCCGGATGATTCTTTCCCGAGCGACCACGGCACGGTAATCTTCACCTTCGCCCTGGCATTTTTGTGCTGGCACCGCATCTGGTCGGGCGTGATGCTGTTTGCGATCGGCTGCGCGATTGCCTGGTCCCGCGTCTATCTCGGCGTGCACTGGCCGCTGGACATGCTCGGCGGCCTGCTGGTCGGCATGAGCGCCTGTCTGCTGTCGCAGATCGTCTGGAACCTGCGCGGGCCGCAAATCCACCAGCGTCTGCATCAGATTTACCGCTACTGTTTCGCGCTCCCCATCCGTAAAGGCTGGGTGCGTGACTAAGCTGTGCGCCACAGGTAATATGCATTAACTAAAGCCCTGCCTTAGCGGGGCTTTTTAATGTTCAGAGGCCGCTATGGAAACCCGCCGTGAAGAGCGCATTAACCGCCTGCTACAGGCGCTGAAGCGCAGCGATAAAATTCATCTCAAAGAAGCCGCTCAGCTGTTGGGCGTCTCCGAAATGACCATCCGCCGCGACATTAACAGCGAACCGGGTCAGGTTGTTCTGCTGGGGGGATACGTGGTGCTGGAGCCTCGCAGCGCCGGGGCCAGCTACTATCTGCTTAGCGATGAAAAAACGCGCCAGGTTGAAGAGAAACGCCACGCCGCCAGGCTCGCCGCGCAGCGTGTTCGCCCGCGCCAGACCGTGTTCTTCGACTGCGGCACCACCACGCCTTACATTATTGACGCCCTTGACGACGATCTGCCTTTCACTGGCCTGTGCTATTCCCTCAACACTTTTCTGGCGCTGCAGGAGAAGCCGAACTGCCGGGTGATTTTAAGCGGCGGCGAGTTTCACGCCAGCAATGCGATTTTCAATCCGATTAACTTCCAGGAGTGCCTGGGGAATATCTGCCCGGATATCGCCTTTTTATCCGCGGCCGGCGTCCACCTGCGCTACGGCGCAACCTGCTTTAATTTGAATGAGCTGGCGGTGAAGCATTGGGCGCTGAGCATGGCCCAGCGTAATATTCTGGTGGTGGATGACACCAAGTTTGGCAAGGTTCGCGCCGCCTGCATGGGGCCGCTGACGGCGTTTGATACGATTATTACCAACCGGCCTCCCGCCGCGGAGTTTATAGACTATGCCGCGGCGGAAAACCTGACGCTAACGTGGTAGGCGCTTAAGAGAACCAGCTCCCGAACCAGCCGTGGAGCTTCATCAGCACAAAGTCCCACATGCGGCTGAAGAAGCCGCCCTCTTCAACCGGCTCCATCACCAGCAGCGGGCGCTGCTCAATGGATTTGCCGTTCAGCAGGAAGTCGATGGTACCGACGGCCTGGCCTTTCTTCAGCGGCGCGGTTAGCTGAGGTTCATTCAGGGTAAAGCTGGCTTTCAGGTTTTTCAGCTGGCCACGGGGAATAGTCACCGAGCCGCCCTCGCCTGCCCCCAGATTGACTTCGCTCTTATCGCCAAACCAGACACGCTGGGTCACAAAAGTCGCGTCAGGTTTGATTGGCGTTACGGTTTCGAAGAAGCGGAAACCCCAGGTCAGCAGCTTTTCGCTCTCGTTGAAGCGAATGCGGTCAGTTTTTGTCCCCAGCACCACGGAAATCAGGCGCATATCGCCGGAGGTTGCCGACGCGACAAGATTATAGCCCGCGCCCACCGTGGTGCCGGTTTTCATGCCGTCAACGTTCAGGTTGGAGCTCCACAGCAGGCGGTTGCGGTTCGGCTGCTTGATATTGTTAAAGGTGAACTCTTTCTCTTTGTGTACCGCGTACTCGTCCGGCACGTCGTGGATCAGCGCCTGGCCCAGCAGCGCCATGTCGCGCGCGGTGCTGTACTGCCCCGGAGCATCCAGGCCGTGAACAGTTTTAAAGGTGGTGTTGGTGAGCTTGAGCTTCTGCGCGTAGTTGTTCATCAGGCTGACAAACGAGTCCTGGCTGCCCGCCACATAGTCGGCAATCGCAATGCTGGCGTCGTTCCCGGACTGAATAATGACGCCTTTGTTCAGATCTTCCACCGAGACTTTATCGCCGGGTTTCAGGAACATCAGCGAAGAGCCGCGCAGCACCGGGTTACCGGTGGCCCAGGCATCTTTCCCGATAGTCACCATATCCGTCAGGTGAATCTTGCCTGCTTTCAGCGCCTGCCCTACTACGTAGCTGGTCATCAGCTTGGTCAGACTTGCCGGATCGAGCTTTTCGTCGGCATTTCCTTCCGCCAGCACCTTCCCGCTGGCGTAATCCATCAAAATCCAGGCTCTGCCATCGACCTGGGGCGCATCTGCGGTCTGCTCAGCGCTTAGCGCAGGAGCCGCCATCAGCAGCAGGGTTGTCCCTGCGACTAAACCACGTAGTGTTGCAGGCATTTGCAAGATCGTCATAAAACCACCTGAGTATCCATTCTTAAAAAATTCACGGTGCGCACCGCCACCCAAAAGTCAGGGTGTGAGTAATAACGCACGAATCCACTTAAAGAAACATAGAGTTGGTAAAGTTTTTTAAGTTTATTCGATATCTGCGCGAGTTGCCGCCGTCACGCCATTTTTTTTAGCTTCGGTTGAGAAACAGTGGTGTTTTCGTGACCGGAGCCGGGCATACTCGATGTCCACCTGCAAAAAAAGGAACCACCATGATTACCGTTTGGGGCAGAGATAACTCCACCAATGTGAAGAAAGTGCTGTGGTGTCTGGAAGAGCTGCAACTGCCGTACCGCTCCGTGCCCGCGGGCGGGAAATTTGGCCTGACGCACGACGCTGAATACCTGGCGATGAACCCGAATGGCCTGGTGCCGTGCATTCACGACGACGCACACGGGCTGACGCTGTGGGAATCCAACACCATCGTGCGCTACCTGGCGGCTGAATATGGTCGCGATTCGCTGTGGGTAAATGCCCCGGCGGAACGTGCCAAAGGTGAAAAATGGATGGACTGGTCCGCTACGGCGGTCGCTGGCCCCTACCGTGGGGTGTACGCCAGCCTGGTCAGAACCCCGCCGGAAGAGCGCGATCAGAAGCTGATTGAGCAAAGTATTGTGGCCTGCAACAAGCTGTTTGCGATTGCAGATGCGGAACTGGCTAAACAGCCCTGGCTGGGTGGCGAAGCCTTTGGCCTGGGCGACCTCGCCTTCGGCCCGCAAATCTACAGCCTGCTCAACCTTGATATTCCGTGGGATGCGGTGCCAAATCTTCAACGCTGGTATCAGCAACTGACCCAGCGCCCGGCGTTCAAGAAAATTGTGATGCTCCCGCTGACCTGATTTAGCCTTCGGCCGGGCTGATTTTTAGCAGCTCGCCGTCAGATTCGTCGGTCAGGACATACAGATAGCCGTCCGGGCCGACGCGCACATCGCGAATACGCTTTTTACGATCCCCCAGCAGCCGCTGTTCGGCCGTCACCTTGTCGCCGTCCAGCGTTAGCTCAATCAGATTCTTTTCTTTGAGTGCGCCGATAAACAACTTGCCTTTCCACTGCGGGAAGGTGTCAGCCGAATAAAACGCCATGCCGCTTATGGCAGGAGAGACTTTCCAGTAATGAATCGGCTGCTCGGTGCCTTCAACTTCCCCTCCTTTGGCTTCGGGGATCTTAAACCCGCTGTAATTAATGCCCCAGGTCGCCAGCGGCCAGCCGTAGTTTTTCCCGGCTGCCGGGATATTGATTTCATCGCCACCTTTCGGCCCGTGCTCGTTTAGCCACAGCTCCCCGTTGGCCGGATTAATGGCTAATCCCTGCGGGTTACGGTGCCCGTAAGACCAAATTTCAGGCCGGACGCCTGGTTTGCCTATAAACGGGTTATCCTGCGGGACGGAACCATCGGCATTAAGCCGCACCACTTTGCCCTGCAGCTTATCGAGATCCTGAGCCGTAGCGCGCTCGTTGTTTTCCCCCAGCGCGATAAACACATGGCCTTGCCCGTCAAACGCCATGCGTCCGCCGAAATGGTTGCCGGTGGAGAGTTTTGGCGTCTGGCGGAACACAACCTTAAAGTTTTCCAGCCGCTTCAGATCCCGGCTTAACGTTCCATACCCGACGGCAGTACCGGCTTTATTGTCGCTGCCGCCTTCGGCAAAGCTAAGCCACACGCGGCGGCTACTGGCAAAGTCCGGGGCCAGCACAACATCCAGCAAACCGCCCTGTCCGTGGGCCCAGACAACGGGCACGCCGCCGATCGGCGCGGACAGTCTCTTGCCCTGCTGCCACAGATGCAGCTCCCCGCCACGCAGGGTAATCAACATGCCCTGGTTATCCGGTAAAAAGTCCAGCGCCCACGGGTGGGGCAGGTTGGTTTGCAGGACTTCAACGTTGGTTTTGGCAGCCAGGGCATAAGAGGCAGAGAAAAGTAGCGCGGCGGCAATAAGCGTGCGGGACGGGAACGGCGGCATGGCAATCTCCTGGTTTTGGCTATTCCTTAAGGGTAGCCGCCGGAGATAATCGACTGCTTGATTTTACATAACATTAAGAACGGGGAGCCTGGCAGACTCCCCGCGCTCGGGTCAGGCTTCAATGGCCTTTCCGCGTTCTGCCAGTGCATTCAGGCTACGGGTGAGCTGCATCAGGCTGGTTTCAAGCTTTGCCGCATCAACCGCGATGTATTGCGGGCAGTCTTTACGCCCGCTCATCAGGCAAAGTGCGGCGGATGAACACGCCTCAACGGCATGGCGAAAATCATCTTTTTCATCGTCGGCCAGGCTCGCCTGCAGCACAAAGGCAGCATCGCGGCTCCGGTGGCAGACATCCAGCAAGCGGGTCCGCAGCTGTTCGCTTTCGCTGACAGACATATACCCTTTGGCCTTTCTCAACGCCAGGTAGGCGGCGATCTCCCCCTTCGCGACCTGCAGCTTTTGCAGCAGGTCGTGTTTGAGCGTACGTCCGGACATAGCGCATCCTCCTCGTGGGTTACCCATTAACCCACAGAGTAAGTATGGTCAAGGGGTGGGGATTCGCAGCGAATATCTTTCGCATTTGATGCTATTTATCGGGCAAGCCGGGGTATGCGGTGGGTAAACCGAAGCGGAATAAATCACGTCTAACGCAAACTGCAATTCTCCAGTACAAATTCCCGCCCAACCTCTGTAGAATCCCTGCCCTAATCTTTCTAATAATTGAACACTTTTTAAGCTATGAGCAATGTGACCCAACAACCCCGTATCGGGTTTGTCTCCCTCGGCTGCCCGAAAAACCTCGTGGACTCCGAACGCATCCTGACTGAACTGCGCACCGAAGGCTATGACGTGGTGCCAAGCTATGACGACGCCGACATGGTCATCGTCAACACCTGCGGTTTCATCGACAGCGCCGTCCAGGAATCGCTGGAAGCCATCGGCGAAGCGCTGAATGAAAACGGTAAGGTGATTGTCACCGGTTGCCTGGGTGCAAAAGAAGATCAGATCCGCGAAGTGCATCCGAAGGTACTCGAAATCACCGGCCCACACAGCTACGAGCAGGTTCTGCAGCACGTTCACCATTACGTGCCCAAACCGCAGCACAACCCGTTCCTGAGCCTGGTGCCGGAACAGGGCGTGAAGCTGACGCCGCGTCACTACGCGTATCTGAAAATTTCCGAAGGCTGCAACCATCGCTGCACCTTCTGCATTATTCCGTCCATGCGTGGCGATCTGGACAGCCGCCCAATCGGCGACGTGCTGGCAGAGGCAAAACGTTTGGTTGAAGCAGGCGTGAAAGAGCTGCTGGTGATCTCCCAGGATACCTCCGCTTACGGCGTGGACGTTAAGCACCGCACCGGGTTCTGGAACGGCGCTCCGGTCAAAACCAGCATGGTTAGCCTGTGTGAACAGTTGGCTAAGCTGGGCGTCTGGACTCGCCTGCACTACGTTTACCCGTATCCACACGTTGACGATGTGATCCCGCTGATGGCGGAAGGCAAGATTCTGCCGTACCTCGACATCCCGCTGCAGCACGCCAGCCCGCGTATTCTGAAGCTGATGAAGCGCCCAGGTTCTGCGGATCGTCAGCTGCAGCGCATCAAGCAGTGGCGTGAAATCTGCCCGGATCTGACCCTGCGCTCGACCTTTATCGTCGGCTTCCCGGGTGAAACCGAAGAAGACTTCGAGATGCTGCTCGACTTCCTGAAAGAAGCGCGCCTGGATCGCGTGGGCTGCTTCAAATACAGCCCGGTTGACGGCGCAACCGCTAACGAGCTGCCTGACCAGGTGCCGGAAGAAGTGAAAGAGGAGCGCTGGAACCGCTTTATGCAGCTGCAGCAGAAAATCTCTGCCGAGCGCCTGCAGGAAAAAGTGGGCCGCGAGATTCTGGTCATGGTGGATGAAGTGGACGAAGAAGGCGCCATCGGCCGCAGCATGGCGGATGCCCCAGAAATCGACGGCGCGGTTTACCTGAATGGCGAAACCAAGCTGAAACCAGGCGACGTTGTCCGTGTGAAAGTTGAAAACGCGGATGAGTACGATCTGTGGGGTTCAGTGGTTTAGTTTGCCCCTCACCCTACCCCTCTCCCCACAAGGGAGAGGGAATAATACCCCCTCTATCCTTGTTTTCTCTCGCCCCTTTGGGCTGAGGGGAGAAAATACTTAAAACGTATAGCTCATCCCCACCGTTAACTCCCGCAGGTTATTTTTATTCACCATTGGGCTGTCGCTGATAGTACTCGGATAAAAACGCTGGGTGAACTGCGCCCAGGTGTTCCAGAGCGGCGTCCAGGCGTAGTTCATTGCCAGCTGCGCGTAAGGCACTATGCTGCCCTGTGACCGCCATGCCGCAAGGCCTGTTTTTGCCGACTCTTTCTCTGAAACGCCATAGTAATAGCGCGTGTTTTGCGCATTCGAGAAGTCCATTCCCGCTTCCGGCACCAGCGTGAAATTGCCCCACTGCGCCATTGCAATATAGGCCGTATTCGCCGTTAGGCCGTTGCTGACGCCCAGCGTGTCGCCCGCAATTGTCGCGCTGAACGCGCCTATCGGCGTGGTGTATTGCATCGTCATGCCGCCCATCATCGTGCTATGGCGATTATTCAGCCCCCGCAGCGCGGGCGTCTGCCCGGTATCTGCCTGATACAGGGTATCGTAGTAATAGACTTTAGCGCGCAGCAGCAGCGTGTCGGTATTGATGAAGTTATAGCCCGCTTCGGTGCCGTCGAGGTACCAGGTTTTGCCGTCGTAGCCGACGTAGGGCAGCGCCCAGCGAAGCTGGTGCCGGGTTTGGTAAGGGGTTTGATACAGGCCCCCCTGCGCGCCAAGCGACCAGTTGGCCGCCGGGCAGGCAGTGGCAATCAGCAACGGGCTTAGCAGAAGTGCCCCGGTTATTTTTCTCATTTCTTCACTCCAGGGCAACGAATCTACTGCCTCAGCTTAGCCTTTAATTTTCGGATCCAGCGCGTCCCGCAGTCCATCCCCCAGCAAGTTGAACGCCAGCACGGTCAAAAAGATGGCAAGACTCGGGAAAATAGCCACATGCGGGGCAATCACCATATCCGCCCTCGCCTCGTTCAACATAGCGCCCCACTCCGGCGTAGGTGGCTGAGCCCCCAGGCCGAGAAATGACAGACTTGCGGCGGAAATAATCGAGGTCCCGATGCGCATCGTGAAATACACCACAATCGACGAAACGGTTCCCGGCAGAATATGCCGGAAGATGATAGTCGCATCCGGGGCACCAATGCTACGAGCAGACTCAATAAAAGTTTGCTGTTTCAGCACCAGCGTGTTGCCGCGCACCAGGCGGGCAAAGGCCGGAATACTGAAAATCGCCACCGCAATAATCACGTTGGTCATGCCGCTGCCCATCACCGCCACCACCGCAATTGCCAGCAAAATACCGGGGAAAGCGAACAGCACGTCGCAGATTCGCATGATAATGCGGTCCCACCACCCTTCGTAATAGCCCGCCAGCAGGCCAAAGAAGGTACCGATTAGCGCGCCGATAAGCACCGAAAAGACGCCAGCGGCCAGCGAGATTTGCGCCCCGACCAGCACACGACTAAAAATATCCCGCCCGAGCGAATCAACGCCAAACCAGTGCAGCATCGACGGCCCGTCGTTCAGCCTGTCGTAATCGAAATAGTTTTCCGCATCAAAGGGGGCAATCCACGGTGCTATGAGCGCAATCACTATCAGCAAAAGCACAAACAGCCCGGCAGTCATCGCCACGGGCTGCTGGCGAAAACGCCGCAGAAACTCGCTCCACGGGGTACGAATTTGCCCGGCACGTACCACGGGCATCGCGTTGACTATGGCCTGGCGTCGCCAGTTTAAAAGTCGCATCCTTATTTGTACCTGATGGCCGGGTTAATGGCGGCATACAGCAGATCCACCACTAAGTTGATCACAATAAACTCCAGCGAAAACAGCAGAACCTCGGCCTGAATAACCGGGTAATCACGCATCTCCACTGAATCCACCAGCAGACGCCCTAATCCCGGCCAGTTAAACACTTTTTCCACCACAATAGACCCACCGAGCAGGAAGCCGAACTGCAACCCCATCATGGTGATCACCGGGATCATGGCGTTACGCAGGCCGTGTTTTACCACGATCAGCGTTTCGCTTACGCCTTTCGCCCTGGCGGTACGCATGTAATCTTCGTGCAGCACATCCACAAACGACGCGCGGGTGAATCTCGCCATGACCGCCGCCACTGCCGCCCCAAGGGTAATGGACGGCAGAATGTAGTGCTGCCAGCTGTCGGCCCCCACCGTGGGCAGCCAGCCCAGCTCAACCGAGAAAACCTGCATCAGCAGCATTCCCAGCGCGAAGGCCGGGAATGAAATGCCGGACACGGCAATCGTCATGCTCACGCGATCCGGCCAGCGGTTGCGCCAGACGGCGGCCACAATGCCGGTCACCAGGCCAAACAGCGTCGCCCATGCCATGCTGGTCAGCGTCAGCCACAGCGTGGGCATAAAGCGGCTGGCAATCTCTTCAGACACAGGGCGGCGCGAAACCAGCGAGGTGCCAAAGTCCCCCTGCACGACGTGCGTGATGTAATGCAGGAACTGCCGCCACAGCGGTTGATCCAATCCCAGCTGTTTGCGAACAAGTTCGATGACCGTGGCATCCGCTTCCGGCCCGGCAATCAGCCGCGCCGGGTCGCCGGGCAGCAGATGCACGAACAGGAATACCAGCACCGCCACGATGAACAGCGTCGGGATCAGGCCCAAAAGGCGTTTGAGGAAATAGTTAAACATCGCAGCCCCTCACTCTAACCCACTCCCTGAGGGGAGTGGGAATCAAGAGACAAGGCACCAACAGGCTTAGCTTTCCCCCCTCTCCCTTTTAGGGAGAGGGCCGGGGTGAGGGTCATTATCACGCTACTTCAAATCCGCATTATCAAAACTAAACCCGGTATCCGGCATCACATAGAAGCCGGTGAGATTTTTGCTGTGGGCAGAAACCAGTTTTTCCACCACCAGCGGCACCCACGGAGACTCTTTCCAGATCGTATCCTGCGCGTCTTTGTACAGCTTCGCCTTCTCTTCCGGTTGAGTAGTTTTCAGCGCATCGGCCAGGTCTTTGTCCACCTGCGGATTGCTGTAAAACGCGGTGTTAAACAGCGTTGGCGGCCAGTTCTGGGAAGCAAACAGCGGCGACAGCGCCCAGTCAGCTTCGCCGGTTGACGCCGACCAGCCGGTGTAGAACATTCTCACGCCGCTCTCTTTCTGCCCTTTTGCTTCCACTTCGGCAGCACGCTGCCCGGCGTCCATCGCCGTCACTTTCACCTTGATACCCACCTGCGCCAACTGCTGCTGGGTAAACTGCAGCACTTTCTGCGCGGTACTGTGGTTGTGCGAGGACCAAAGCGTGGTTTCAAAGCCGTTCGGGAAGCCCGCTTCTTTCAGCAGCGCTTTGGCTTTGGCTGGGTCATAAGGCCAGGGTTTGAATTTCTCGGCATAGGCAAGCGACGGCGGCACCACGCCTTCTGCTGGCGTAGCGAAGCCGGAGAACGCCACTTTCACCAGCGCCTGGCGGTTAATCGCATAGTTGATGGCTTCGCGGACTTTCGGGTTATCAAACGGTTTTTGGGTGACGTTCATGCTGATGTAGCGCTGCATGATCGACGGCGAGGCAACCAGCTCAAGCTTGCTGTTTTTCTCCAGCACGCCCGCCTGCTCGTAAGGGATCGGGAACGCGAACTGCGCCTCGCCGGTTTGCAGCATCGCCGCACGGGTATTGTTATCCACGACCGGGCGCCAGGTAATGCTGTCCAGCTTCGGCAGGCCTTGCTGCCAGTAACCGGCGAATTTCTTCACCTTCACAAAATCGGTCTGGTTCCAGGTATCCAGCTGATACGGGCCGGTACCCACCGGATGGAAGCCGATATCTTTGCCGTATTTTTGCAGCGCAGCCGGGGAGATCATCGCCGTCGCAGGGTGGGCCAGAATATTGATGAACGCCGAGAACGGCTCTTTTAAGGTGATTTTCACCGTGGAAGGATCGACCACCTCCGTTTTGGCAATGGTTTTATACAGGTTGTAGCGCTTGAGGTGGTTGTCCGGGTTGCTGGCGCGATCGAGGTTCGCTTTTACCGCCTCGGCATTGAAGTCAGTGCCGTCCTGGAACTTCACGCCAGTGCGCAGCTTGATGGTGTACACCAGGCCGTCGTCAGACACTTTGTAGCTTTCTGCCAGCACGTTCTGCAGCTTCATGTCTTTATCAAGCCCGAACAGCCCCTGATAGAACGATTTGGCCACCGCCTGGGACAGTGTGTCATTCGCGTCGTAAGGGTCGAGCGTGGTGAAGTTTGAGGCCACCGCTACGACGACATCTTTAGCAGCGAAAGCGGGCGTGGCGATAACGGCGGAGGCAAGTCCCGCCGCCAGCAGCCATTTTTGCGTTGTGTTAGCTGTCATTATTGTTTTCCTTTATAGGCGATTTTCACTGCTGCCGATGGGGTGGCGGGCGACAAAATGCCCCGGCCCCACCGCAACCAGCGGTGCTACGTGCGGTTCATCCCCCAGGCTGCGTGTGGCGCTGGGGATCTCATCAGACACTAAAACAGGCTTGCGTCCCTTGCGGGTTGGGTCAGCCACCGGTACCGCCGCCATGAGTTTGCGGGTGTACGGATGCTGCGGGTTTTCAAACACGGCGCGGCGCGGGCCAATTTCAACAATCTGGCCCAGATACATGACCGCCACGCGATGGCTGATACGTTCCACGACGGCCATGTCGTGGGAAATAAACAGAAAAGCGATGCCAAATTCGCGCTGGAGGTCGAGCAGCAGGTTAACGATTTGCGCCCGAATCGACACATCCAGCGCCGAGACGGACTCGTCGGCAATCACCACCTTCGGGTTCAGCGCCAGCGCGCGGGCAATACAAACCCTCTGCCGCTGGCCGCCGGAGAATTCATGCGGGTAACGCCACGCGTGCTCAGGCTGTAAACCGACTCGCTCAAGCAGCCAGGCGACGCGCTGCTGGGCCTCTTCTTTAGGCATCGCATGGTGCACCAGTAGCGGCTCCATAATGGAGTAGCCGACGGTCTGGCGCGGATCCAGCGAGGCATACGGATCCTGGAAAATAAACTGAATGTCTTTGCGAACGTGCTGCAGCTCGCCGTTAGGCAAATTGTCAATACGCTGACCGTTAAAGGTGATGGTGCCGCCCTGGGTTTCCACCAGCCGCAGCAGCGAGCGCCCGGTGGTCGATTTACCACAGCCGGACTCGCCCACCAGCGCCAGCGTTTCGCCGGGCAATAAATCAAAACTCACCTTTTCAACGGCATGTACCTGGCGCGTCACCCGGTTGAATATTCCGCTACGCAGCGGGAAGCGGGTCACCAGATCGCGAACTTCAAGCACCGGCTTCGCGCCGGGAGGAATCGTATCCTGCTCGGTTTCGGGCTCTTGCTGATTCGGTTGGCCTGGGACAATCAACGGGAATTTGCGCGGTAAATCGCTGCCGTTCATGGCGCCAAGCCTTGGTACGGCAGCCAGCAAAGCCTGGGTGTAGGCGTGCTTAGGGTTCTGGAATATTTGCTCCACGGTGCCGGTTTCAACCGCTTCCCCCCGGTACATCACCAGCACCCTGTCGGCGATGTCCGCCACCACGCCCATATCGTGGGTGATGAAAATGACGCCCATCTGCATTTCATCCTGCAGAACGCGAATAAGCTGCAGGATTTGTGCCTGAATAGTCACGTCGAGGGCAGTTGTCGGCTCATCGGCGATCAATACGGCCGGGCGGCAGGAGAGCGCCATAGCAATCATCACTCGCTGGCGCATCCCCCCGGAAAGCTGGTGCGGATAGCGGTTCAGGATGGCCTGTGCTTCAGGAATACGCACGCGTTCTAACATACGCTTTGCTTCCGCCAGCGCCGCACGTCCATCAAGCTTTTGATGTAAACGGATGGACTCAGCGATTTGTTCGCCCACGGTGAACACCGGATTAAGCGAGGTCATCGGCTCCTGGAAAATCATGGCCACATCCGCCCCGCGCACGCGACGCATCTGGGCGTTGCTCAGCTCGGGCAGGTTCAGCACCTCTTTATTACGCCGACGCAGCAGCAGCTTGTCGCAGCTAACCTGCCCGCCACCCTGCTCCAGCAGGCGCATCAGCGCCATCGCCGTGACCGACTTCCCGGAACCAGACTCGCCCACGATAGCCAGCGTTTCGCCCCGGTTAAGGGTCAACGACAGGTGGCGTACCGCGTCGGCAACCTGCTGCTGTTGGCGAAAGCGAATATTGAGGTCGCTAACGGCAAGCACCTGCTCGTCCGGTAGCTCATGACTGTGCGGCATCAACTCTCCTGGTCACGATAAATTCCTACGTTCGGGGCATCGCCGACAAAGCCAAAGCCACGGTACATTCCTTCGCTGTTAAACGGCAGCGCGACGTTCCCCTGATTGTCGATGGCAATCATGCCGCCGCTGCCACCCAGCGCGGGCAGTTTCTCCATCACCACGCGGTCAACGGCCTGCTGCAGACTTAGTCCGGCATACTCCATCAGGGCCGCAATATCGTAGGCCGCCAGCGTGCGGATAAAAACTTCGCCCGTGCCGGTGCAGGACACGGCCACGTTGGCGTTGTTGGCATAGCAGCCCGCGCCGACTAAGGGAGAATCCCCTACCCGGCCCGGCAGTTTATTGGTCATTCCGCCGGTGGACGTTGCCGCCGCCAGATTCCCCAGTTTATCCAGCGCCACTGCGCCTACCGTGCCAAATTTTTTATCGGCATCAATCGGCTCAGCCCCGTCATGATCCAGCAGAGTCTGTTGACTTTCACGGGCGCGCAGCAGCTGCTGATAGCGTTCTTCGGTCGAAAAGAGCGTGGCTTCGACCGGCTCAAGCCCATTCTGCGCGGCAAAACGCTCCGCCCCTTCGCCAATCATCAGCACGTGCGGGCTGTTTTCCAGCACTAATCTTGCCGCCAGGATCGGGTTGCGAATATGGCTCACGCCCGCCACCGCCCCGGCATTCAGGCTGTTGCCATCCATCACGCAGGCGTCCAGCTCATGTGTACCTTCACTGGTGAACACAGATCCTATCCCGGCGTTGAACAGCGGGCATTCTTCGAGCAGGCGCACCGCCTCGGTCACCGCGTCCAGCGCGCTGCCGCCGCGTTCAAGGATCTGCTGCCCGGCTTCAACAATGTCGGAGAGTGCGCTAATAAACTGCAGCTCTTTTTCCGGCGTCAGGTGGGCGCGGGTCAGGGCTCCGGCCCCGCCATGAATAGCGATAACGGCTTTGGTCATTCGGCATTGCCTGTAGAAAGTGATATCCGGCAGCGTTTTTTCTATAAATATCAGAATCGTTGCCAAACATTGATACGATTTTTGAATATAGAAAGACGTAAAAGTGTTGTAAAGAAAATTGACTTTACTCTATGAGCCTTTTGCCGCCCTGGCGGGAAGGAGAAATAGCGGCCAATTAAACCAAAGCCGCTATTTCTGTGGTAATAACAAAATCTTAGAACTTCGCGCTGATCCCCACGTTGTAGCTGGTCTGGTTCCCGTCGCTTAAGCCTGCCGTTTGTGCCACCGCCGCGAATGCGGACACGGTATTCGAAAGCGGCATATCTGCCCCGACGGCGATATCGGCCCAGTTTTTATCCAGCTGTTCACCGCTGCGGCTGAAGGTCAGCGCCGTGGATTTTAGGCCGCCGTTCGCCCGATAACTGTCATCGCCGAACTGATGGCGATAGCTTGCCTGCGCCCAGGGATTGATGACGCCCAGCTTCGTGTCCACGCGCCAGCCCGCGCTGCCGATTTGCGAATGGCCGTTCTGGTCGCCAAAGCGCATAGCCGTGCTGCTGCTGCCGTTTTCGCTGTAGCCGTTTACGTGGCTGTAATCCCAGGCGTACTGCAGCACCGGCCCGGTGGTTAGCCAGGCCGTGACGGGGATATCGTAGCCAGCCGTCAATCGCGCGCCATACAGCCTGCCGTCGGTGTCGCCTTTTTCCGTGCGGGTAAGCTGCCCCAGGGTGATATCGCGCTGAATATTGGTGAAGTCGGCAGAGAGATAATGCACGTCCCCGTTCAGCCAGGCCTGGCCCGCGCGAAGCTGGCCAAAGAGCGCCGCCTGAAAACCTCGGGTATCGTAGCGGTAGCCGTCGTCCGGGCGCTGATTGTCCAGCGAACCGGCGATCAGCCCGCCCAGCAGCACGTTTTCGTTCAGCTGATAGTCGAGACCGACCGTCAGGTTATTGGTGTTACCTTTGCCGTCGCCGGTTTCGCTATTGCCGCTGTACCGCTGATACCCGCCGCTGTAGCCGCCAAACACGCCCAGTGAACCTGCGGCGTTATCGCCCTGCCGCAACTGCTGATAGCGGCTGTCGAGCGTTGCCCGGCTGCCGCGCACCATCGCCTGCGTGCCCTGGTTCAGGCGAGTGACCTGGACGGGCGCGACGATAATCGACTCAATGTACTGGGCAATGATGCTGTGAACCTGCGGGCTCGGGTGGAAATGATCGGCAAACAGATAATCCTGCGCGGCGTTAAATCCCGGCGTGGAGCTGGTGCAGTCGGTCGCCGCCACGCCCGGCGGGCAGGCCATCCCGGCGCTGTTTGTCAGACCGAAGGCCTCAGGATTAGCCAGAATCTCCTGGAAGACACCGTTGATATCCGCCCGGGCGATATTCCCCCCATGCTGCAGCAGGGCCTGATCTTCGGCGCTGTTGTAGAACGTGGTAAGCAAAGCGGCCTGCTGCACGGCCCGATCGTAGGCGGCTATCAGCTGCGCGGCTACCCCTTGCTGAACGAGCGGATTGGCACTGACAACGGAAGCCGCCGCCTGCAGTGCCTGATGAATCGCCTGCTGACGACTCGCCAGGTCAGGCGTTTGTGCCGCATCCAAAGACGCATAGGCAGCCTGAATCGCAGGCGTGGCCGCCGCCCCAAGCCCGGCGCTGAGTACCAGTTCCATTAGCGTTGGCGTGGCGCCGATATTCGGAACGTTCGGCACCACCACCAGCCCGGCGCCCGCATCAAGCAAAGCCCCCACCTGAGCGGCGGCGTTGGCCGCGCTATTGGCCGCTATCCCCTGCGCCAGCGCAGGCTGAGTGGCGGCCGCGGCAAGATCGTTGCCACCGATCCAGTGAATATATAAGCCGTTGCCATCCGCCCGCCCACCGGTCTGGCTCAGGTAGCGCTGAACCTGGCTTTGCGTATTATCGGCCGGATTAAGCGCGGGCACAGCGGTGCCCCCGCCTGCGGCATAGTTGCTCCCACCTTCGCGGGAAGGCGTCAGCGTCAGGCCATAATGTGCGGCGAGCTGCTCGTCATAGAGCTTGTTCTGGCTGCTGTTCCAGGTCCAGCGCCCGTTGTTGCCGGTATCGCTGAGGCTGTCGCCAAAAACGGTGAGGGAATCAAAGGCAAATGCAGATGAGGTGAAGCCCACAGCGGCGGCCAGCATACTGAATTTGAATGCTTTTTGTTTGCTTATCATCAGTTCTTCCTTGCAAGGTTTTTTATTAGCCACAATGACTATAGCCAATGGCGATTGACACGCAGGCCGAGCGTAAAGAAGAAACGTGACAACGTGATGTAACGCATGTCCGACCACTGACGAAAGGTTTTTGCTGATCCCAGACATGCCGTCAGGCGGCGTTTTCTGCCATACTAAGGCCTTATTTTGCCCCTGCCCCAGGAGTCATGAATGGAATTTACCGCCGGGCTGATCCCGCTTGAAACCGCACTTGAACAGATGCTGTCCCGTATTCATCCGTTGTCTGAAACAGAAACCCTGCCGCTGCTGCTGGCCACGGGCCGCGTCACGGCGTCCCCGGTGGTCTCGCCGCTGGATGTCCCCGGTTTCGATAACTCAGCGATGGACGGCTACGCGGTGCGGCTGGCGGATATCAAAGCCGGGGGCGCACTGCCCGTCGCCGGGAAAGCCTTCGCCGGACAACCGTTTAGCGGTGAATGGCCTGCAGGCACCTGCGTGCGCATCATGACCGGCGCGCCGATCCCTGTCGGAGCTGAAGCCGTTGTGATGCAGGAAGAGACGGAAGTCACCGAAAGCGGCGTGCGTTTTAACGCTCCGGTGAAGAACGGCCAGAATATTCGCCGTCGCGGTGAGGATATCCATCAGGGCGCCAGCGTGCTGGCCGCAGGCGTGAAATTAACCGCCGCCGAACTGCCGCTGATTGCCTCGCTGGGCATCCCGGAAGTGAAGGTCTTTCGCAAAGTGCGTGCGGCGGTGTTCTCCACCGGCGATGAACTCCAACTTCCGGGCCAGCCGCTGGCCGAAGGCCAAATCTACGATACCAACCGCCTGGCGGTGCACGTCATGCTGGAGCAGCTGGGCTGTGAAGTGATCGACCTCGGCATCGTTCGGGATGACCAGGCGGCCCTTCGCGCGGTGTTTAACGAAGCGGACAGCCGGGCAGATGTGGTCATCAGCAGCGGCGGTGTTTCCGTGGGCGAAGCCGATTACACCAAACAAATCCTCGAAGAACTGGGCGAAGTCGGCTTCTGGAAGCTGGCGATTAAACCGGGCAAACCGTTTGCCTTTGGACGCCTGAAAAACAGCTGGTTCTGCGGTCTGCCGGGCAACCCGGTTTCCGCCGCTCTGACGTTCTACCAGCTAGTGCAGCCGCTGCTGGCGAAGCTGAGCGGGCAAATCGCCAGCCCTCTGCCGCCGCGCATGCGCGTTCGCACCGTCGGCAAGCTGAAGAAATCCCCTGGCCGCCTCGACTTCCAGCGCGGCATTCTTCGCCGCAATGAGCAAGGCGACCTGGAAGTGTTAAGCACCGGGCATCAGGGATCGCATATTTTCAGCTCCTTCAGCCAGGCCAACTGTTTTGTGGTGCTGGAGCGCGAACGCGGCAACGTAGAGGCCGGGGAATGGGTTGAGGTCGAACCGTTTAATCCGCTGTTCGGAGGCTGAAATGGTCGAGCTTAGCGATGAGGAGATGCTGCGCTACAACCGCCAGATTGTGCTGCGCGGCTTTGACTTTGACGGCCAGGAAAAGCTTAAGGCTTCGCGAGTGCTCATCGTCGGGCTGGGCGGGCTGGGCTGCGCGGCGGCACAGTATCTGGCGGCCGCGGGCGTGGGCCAGCTCACGCTGCTCGATTTCGACACCGTTTCGCTCTCAAACCTCCAGCGGCAAACGCTGCACAGCGATGCCACAATTGGCAAACCGAAGGTGGATTCCGCGCGGGATTCACTGGCGGCGATTAATCCGCATATCCAACTCGACACCGTCAATGCGATGCTCGAATACCCTCAGCTTTCCGGGTTAATCGCCCGCCACGATGTGGTGCTGGACTGCACGGATAACGTGGCTATACGCAACCAGCTCAATCGCGGCTGCCATCAGCATAAGATCCCGCTGGTGTCCGGGGCGGCCATTCGCATGGAGGGCCAGATTAGCGTCTTCACGTATCAGGATAACGAGCCCTGCTACCGCTGCCTGAGCCGTCTGTTTGGCGAAAGTACGCTGAGCTGCGTTGAGGCTGGCGTTATGGCCCCGCTGGTCGGGATTATCGGCTCGCTGGAAGCCATGGAGGCCATCAAGCTGCTGGCAAACTACGGCACCCCAGCGCGCGGGAAAATCGTGCTTTACGATGCGATGACCTGTCAGTTCAGAGAGATGAAGCTGACACGTAACCCGCAGTGTGAAGTGTGCGGGTAGAAACGAAAACGGGGATATCATTATCCCCGTTATTTTTAGACCGCCAGATCGGTGAGCATCACCTTGGCAATTTCGAAGTAAATCAGCAGCCCGGTTCCGTCGATTAAGGTGGTGATAAACGGCGCCGACACCACGGCCGGATCGATATTCACCTTACGAAGCAGCATCGGAATAATCGAAGAAACAATCGCGCTCCAGACGGTGATGGCGATGAGCGTCAGGCTGACCACCATCATCACTTCCATACCCACGCCCAGCATCCAGGCCCGAATAAACCCGGCGGTGCCAATGGTTAAGGCAATGAGCACCGAGGCCGAGATCTCCTTGCGCAAAATAGCGCCCAAATCCTTTAGCCCCACTTCGCCGAGCGCCATCGCCCTGACCAGCGTCGAGGTAATTTGTGTGCCGGTATTGCCGCCGGTGCCAATCAGCAACGGGATAAAGAACGCCAGCGCAATCGCCGCCTCAAGCTGATCTTCAAACGATTTAATCACCGAGCTGGTGTAAGCCTCGGCCACAAACAGCAGCAGCAGCCAGACCGATCTTTTGCGCCACAGCGTAAAGACGCTGCTTTGCAGATAGGGCGTTTCCAGCGGCGACGACGCGCCCTGCAGCTGGCTGTCCAGCGTGTTTTCGTCCTCAAGCAGCTGAGCGATTTCCTGCGGGCCCAGCACGCCTTTCAGCTTGCCGTAGCTCAAAACAGGGATGTAGTTAGCGCCCGCCTTTTTAATATCCACGCAGGCTTCATGCCGCGTTTTTTCCGGCGTTAATGAGAACGCCACGGGCCGCATCAGATCACTGAGTAGCGCCTCTTTGTCGGCCTGCAGCAGTGATTTTACCGGCACGAGGCCAAACAGATGAGCATCGTCGTCCACCACAAATATCTGCGACGGGATCTGCTCATTTTTAATGCCCGAACAGAACAACGCCTGCGCATCCTGCACCGAAGTGCCCGGCGGTAAAGCGATGTAATCCTGGCTCAGGTAAGCCAGCACGGTGTTTTGTGAGTCTGAGGATGGCAGCTTGACGGACACGGCCAGAGAAGCGCGGGAGTGCGCTGAGGTATTAGTTGAAAAGGTCATGATTTTTCCCCGGTTACTGTTTTAAAAATAAACAGTCCTCATCCTGGGGCGAAGCAAGATATGAGAGTGCTGACGCTATCTCCATGTCTCGGTTTTAGCACTGCACAACGTATCCCCTAAAGCGGGGGAAGTTACCTGGGGTTATACCTTCGCTCGATATAACCTGTCCTAATCTTGGGCGTCTCTCGACGTCGTCAGATCAGCAACCTATGTTTGTACAGGAGCCTCGCCTAACGAGATACTGCAAGTCTTCCGCGGCCTATAGTAGGGATTTAAACTTCGGGCGCAAGGCAAAGAACCTGCGCTGTTTAGGGTTTATTTATGCTTTTTTTCTGCTCAGTCGTAGAGTTTATCGCTGGTCACCGCCGGTCGACCCTTCCCCGCTCCCACGCGCCGCACTGAAGCCTGCACCTTTAGCGTACCGCCCAACAGAATATTCACCACCGGCGCTTCCGGGCGCATCAGGCGCTGCTGCAGCAGTTGAACCGCCTCCTCACCCAGCTCGTCCCTGGGAACATGAACCGAGGTTAAAGGCACGTCATGGATTTCGGCCAGGTTAAAGCCATCGATGCTCATTACTGACATATCCTGCGGCACGCGCAACCCTGCTTTTTGCAGAGCACTAACGGCACCTGCCGCCATAAAATCGCCGCCGACTAACAGCGCGCTCGGCCAGGCCGGCCGCGGCGTAACGGCCAGATAGTCGCTGATTAAGGCCTCGCTCTCTTTGGCACCGAAGCTTTGGGCGACTAACAAATGCCGGGTCTCATCAAACGACAAATTACGGCTGTCCCACGCATCCCGAATCCCGGCCAGGCGCTGTTCCATGGTGTAGCGACGCAGGCACATTACCGTCAGTACGCCTTTATGCCCCATGTCGAACAGATAATTTGCGGCAAAGCGGCCGGTCATCAGGTGATCCGGCGCCACGCCTGAAAGACGCATTTTGCGATCCTGGCAGTTGATCAGCACGCAAGGCTTGCCCAGATCCGCCGCCAGATCGTGGATGTGCGGATCATCAATCCCCAGCAGAATGGCCGCTTCGGTTTCCGCCTCGTTCATCTTGCTGAGAAACAGTCCGGTATCGCTGTCATTCTCTTCCAGCGCGCAGAAGCGCAGCCTGGCGTCGTGAGGTACCAGCGCCTTGCCGATGCCCTGCATCACCCGGTAGTAGAAGACGTCCAGCCGCTCATCAAACGCCCGACGGGGCGCAAAAACCACCAGGCTGTTGACCAATAATCTGCCCGCGGCAATGCCCTGCAATACCCCCTTAGCTTTGGCGCAGGCCAGTACCCGTTGGCGGGCCGACTCGCTGGTATTCCCCTTACCCGCCAGCACGCGGGAAACGGTGCTTATCGACAGCCCCGTTTGCGCGGCAATTTCGGTGATTTTTAGCGTTTTACTCATTTTGTGATCGACGCCCGTTTGTGAAATGAAAAAATTTTCATGACTGCGAGTACGCCATAGTGCCGGAGATTTAGCGTTATTTCTTCGCGTCGGATCGAGGTAGTGAAAATATTTGCAAAAATTGCGCTATTGGTTGGCTGATAACTCAATTACGCTCCATTTTGTTAACCAATAAGGTTCTCACTGAAAGTGAAAATAAAATTAAAAATATAAAAATCAAATAATTAAATTACATCCATCGCCAAAAATAGTGGCATACCAATTCTACTAATTACCCTACAAGGTGGAGTGAACTATGAGTCATGGCATCGACCAACCGATAACCGCCGTTAAGGCAGGACGCGTTTTCCGACATTTGCGCTGGTGGGTTCTGGTTCTGTTCTTACTTGGCGTCACCGTGAATTACATCACGCGTAATGCGCTGGGGATCCTGGCGCCTGAACTGAAAACCTCCCTCGGCATTACCACCGAACAATATTCCTGGATAGTCGGTGCTTTTCAGCTGGCCTATACCCTGTTCCAGCCTCTCTGCGGCTGGCTGATCGACGTGATTGGCCTGAAGATCGGCTTTCTGATCTGCGCCAGCATCTGGGCGGTGATGTGCATGCTGCATGCCGGCGCCGGGAGCTGGCTACAGCTGGCTATTTTGCGCTTCATGATGGGCGGCGCGGAGGCCGCAGCCACGCCCGCCAACGCCAAAACGCTGGGTGAATGGTTCCCGAAAAAAGAGCGACCGATTGCCGCAGGCTGGGCCGGGGTGGGCTTTTCCATCGGCGCAATGCTGGCTCCGCCGATTATCTATTTTGCCCACAGTTTTTTTGGCTGGCAGGGTGCCTTTATGTTCAGCGGCGCGCTGGCGCTAGGGTGGGTTGTGCTGTGGTGGCTGTTTTACCACAACCCGGAACAGCACCCGAACCTGAGCAAGGAAGAACTGGCGTTCATCAAGCAGGACAACGAGCCGCCCGCCGTGAAACTGCCGTTTTTCACCGCCCTGAAAACCGTCTCCAAAAATAAACGCTTTTACGGCATCGCCATTCCAGCTTTTATGGCGGAACCCGCCTGGGCGGTCCTGAGCTTTTGGGTTCCGCTTTACCTGGCCAACGAACGCGGAATGGATCTCAAACAGATTGCTATGTTCGCCTGGCTGCCGTTCCTCGCTGCCGATATCGGCAGCATTGCCAGCGGCTATCTGACCAAAGTTTACGTCCGTATTTTTGGCTGCTCGCGCACCAATTCCGTGGTGGCGAGTTCGGTAACCGGCGCGTTCCTGATGCTTTCTCTGGCGCTGGTCGCCGTCACCAAAGATCCCTGGATTGCCATCCTGCTTATCTCCATCGGCGGCTTCGGGCACCAGATTATCTCCTGCATGCTCAGCGCGCTGGTGGTGGACTCTTTTGATAAAGGCCAGATGGCCACCGTCAACGGCATGCGCGGTTCGGCGGCCTGGATTGCCAGCTTTATCTTCTCTCTGATCATCGGCGTGACCGCCGACAAGATTGGCTTCAACCCGCTGTTTATCGCCATGGGCTTTTTTGATCTGATCGGCGCGGTGTTCCTGGTGGCATTTATCGCCGAACGCCGCGCAAAACGCACCTGAATGGATGGTCTCTCATGAAAACACTTAAGAACTGGACGCTCGCAAAACAAGATGACAGCCAGGTTATCCTGACCCTCGACGGCAAGCATTCGCTGCACCTGTATGTGCTGGAAGATAAGCTGTTTCGCGTGCTGATTAAACGTCAACAGGGCCTGGCGCTGGACCGCACCTGGAGCATCGCCCCGCAGCAGGATGTCCCGTGGGAGGGGCGCGACCGCGAAAGTCACGCCGGGTTTACCCTGCCCGGCTTCACGCTGGAACAGCAATCGGATAGGCTCATTATCAGTAGCGAAAGCCTGCGCGTGACCGTGCGTCAGCCGCTTTATCTGGAGTGGGAATACAAATCCGCCCAGGGCGAATGGCTGCCCCTCGCCTGCGATCGCCCCACCAGCGCCTACCAGCTTAACGCTCACGGCGATGGCGTGGCACACTATCAGCGGCGCTTTGCCGGGGAGCGCTTTTACGGGCTGGGTGAAAAAGCCGGGCCGCTTAACCGCACCGG
Source organism: Cedecea sp. Ae19-4 (assembly GCF_059801165.1). NCBI lineage: Bacteria > Pseudomonadati > Pseudomonadota > Gammaproteobacteria > Enterobacterales > Enterobacteriaceae > Cedecea > Cedecea sp. Ae19-4. The sequence goes on from NZ_JBCHWG010000001.1 coordinate 2,294,376, forward strand.
CAGGCGCTATGAGATGCGTAATCTGGACGCAATGGGCTATAACGCGGTGTCGACCGACCCGCTTTACAAGCATATTCCCTTCACCATTACGCGCCGGGACGACGTCAGCTTTGGCCTGTTCTATGACAACCTGAGCAGCTGCTGGCTGGATCTGGGCAACGAGATAGACAACTATCATCTGGCCTATCGCCGCTGGCAGGCAGAAGCCGGCGATCTGGACTATTACCTGTTTCTCGGCCCGCGCGTGCTGGACGTCACCAAGGCCTTCGTGCGCCTGACCGGGAAAACCTTCTTCGGGCCAAAATGGAGCCTCGGCTACAGCGGCTCAACGATGCATTACACCGACGCACCCGACGCCCAAAATCAGCTGATGAACTTTATTCGGCTGAGCCAGCAGCACGCGATTCCGTGCGACTCATTCCAGCTTTCGTCGGGCTACACCTCCATCAATAACAAACGCTACGTGTTTAACTGGAATTATGAAAAGGTGCCGCAGCCGAAGGTGATGAGCCAGGCGTTTATGGCGGCCGGGATCCGGCTTGCGGCCAACATCAAGCCTTGTCTGCTGCAGGATCATCCGCGTTATGAGGAGGTTGCCAAAGACGGGCTGTTTATCAAAGATTCGGAATCCGATGCGCCGGAACACTCCAGCTTCTGGGACGATGAAGGCTCTCATCTGGACTTCACCAACCCGGCCACGGTGAAGTGGTGGCAGGCTGGCGTCACCACACAGCTGCTGGAAATGGGCATTGGCTCCACCTGGAACGACAACAACGAATACGAAGTGTGGGACGGGGAAGCGCGCTGTCACGGCTTTGGCCAGCCGATAGCCATCAAACATATTCGCCCGGTCATGCCGCTGCTGATGATGCGCGCTTCGATGGAGGCTCAGCAGAAATTTTCCCCGGAAAAACGCCCATATCTGATTTCCCGTTCCGGTTGCGCCGGGATGCAGCGCTACGTCCAGACGTGGAGCGGCGACAACCGCACCAGCTGGGATACGCTGCGTTACAACACGCGGATGGGCGTCGGCATGAGCCTGTCCGGCCTGTTTAACGTCGGGCATGACGTTGGCGGTTTTTCGGGCGACAAACCTGACGCCGAGCTTTTCGTGCGCTGGGTTCAGAACGGCGTGATGCACCCGCGCTTCACCATCCATTCGTGGAATGATGACCACACAGTGAACGAACCCTGGATGTATCCGGCGGTGACTCCGGCCATCCGCAGCGCCATTGAGCTGCGTTATCGCCTGCTGCCCTATTTCTACACGCTGCTGTGGCAGGCACACGCGGATGATGAACCCATGCTGAGGCCGACGTTCCTCGACCATGAACATGACGTGAAGACGTTTGATGAATGCGATGAGTTCCTGCTGGGCCGGGATCTTCTGGTGGCAAGCGTGGTGGAACCAGGACAACGCGAACGTACTTTATGGCTGCCGGCCAATGAGCACGGCTGGTACGACTATTATTCCGGCCAGTGGTTTAGCGGCGGCCAGACCATCACCCTGCCCGCCCCGCTTGAGCGTTTGCCATTGCTGGTTCGCGCCGGTGCGGCTCTGCCTCACAGCGAACGCATCAGCTACGTTTCCCCGCAGGACGATACCGTTCGTGAGATAAAAATTTACCCGCTGCAGGGCACCGGGACGTCCCACGGCGTGTTGTTTGAGGATGACGGAGAATCCTGGGGCTATAAAGAAGGCAACGCGCTCTGGCTTAGCTGGGAAATAACCTGCTCAGCCAACGAGATTAACGTGGCCTTTAGCCGCAAGGGGGATTATTTGCCCGCGTGGCGCGAGATTAAGCTGTCTTTGCCTGAGGGAGAAAGGCGTCGATTGCTGGTGAACGGCGTGGAATGCGAGGTATGGGGGCTGTAATTGCCCCTCACCCCGGCCCTCTCCCCAAAGGGGCGAGGGGGAAAACAACAGGGCAGAACAGTACATAATCTATTCCCTCTCCCTTTTAGGGAGAGGGTTAGGGTGAGGGTAAAATTACCCGTCGATTCCTTTGCTACGCAGGTAATCTTCGTAGCCGCCGGTGAAGTCAATCACGCGCTCTGGGGTAATTTCCAGCACGCGGGTTGCCAGCGAGCTAACAAACTCACGGTCGTGGGAAACGAAGATCAGCGTCCCCTGGTACATTTCCAGCGCCATGTTCAGCGACTCGATGGATTCCATATCCAGGTGGTTCGTTGGTTCATCCATGATCAGGATGTTTGGTTTTTCCATCATCAGCTTGCCGAACAGCATACGGCCCTTCTCGCCCCCGGAAAGGACTTTGGCCGGCTTCTTGATGTCGTCCTGGCTGAACAGTAGACGACCCAGGATGCTGCGCACCGCCTGTTCGTCGTCGCCTTCCTGCTTCCACTGGCTCATCCAGTCAAAGACGGTCAGATCGTTTTCGAACTCGTATTCATGATCCTGGGCGTAGTAGCCAATCTGAGCATTTTCAGACCACTTCACGCTGCCGTTTTCCGGGGTCAGCTCGCCGACCAGGGTTTTCAGCATGGTAGATTTACCCACGCCGTTGGCACCCAAAATGGCAATCTTCTCGCCCACTTCCAGCAGCAGGTTGAAGTTTTTAAACAGCGGGCCGTTCTCGAACCCTTTGGTCACAGCTTCAACTTCAAGGGCGTTACGGAACAGTTTCTTATCCTGCTCGAAGCGGATGAACGGGTTCTGACGGCTGGACGCCTTCACTTCATCCAGCTTGATTTTATCAATCTGACGGGCACGGGAGGTGGCCTGGCGAGATTTGGAGGCGTTGGCGCTAAAGCGGCTAACGAAGGATTGCAGGTCTGCAATCTGCGCTTTCTTCTTCGCGTTGTCCGCCAGCAGGCGCTCGCGAGCCTGAGTTGCCGCCGTCATGTACTCGTCGTAGTTGCCAGGGTAAACGCGCAGCTCGCCGTAGTCCAAGTCAGCCATATGGGTGCAGACCATATTCAGGAAGTGACGGTCGTGCGAGATAATGATCATGGTGCTGTCGCGTTCGTTCAGCGTCTGCTCCAGCCAACGGATGGTGTCGATGTCCAGGTTGTTCGTTGGTTCGTCGAGCAGCAGGAGGTCCGGGTTAGAGAACAGCGCCTGCGCCAGCAGCACGCGCAGCTTCCAGCCTGGAGCAACTTCGCTCATCGGGCCGTAGTGCTGCTCCAGCGGAATGCCCACGCCAAGCAGCAATTCACCGGCACGTGCTTCTGCGGTGTAGCCGTCCATCTCGCCGTATTTCACTTCGAGGTCGGCAACTTTGTAACCGTCTTCTTCGCTCATCTCAGGCAGGGCATAAATGCGGTCGCGTTCCTGCTTCACTTCCCACAGTTCGCCGTGGCCCATGATAACGGTGTCGAGTACGGTGAATTTTTCGAAGGCGAACTGATCCTGACGCAGCTTACCGATACGCTCGTTTGGGTCGAGAGAAACGTTGCCAAGCGTTGGCTCTAAGTCCCCGCCGAGGATTTTCATGAACGTGGATTTGCCGCTTCCGTTCGCGCCAATCAGGCCGTAACGGTTGCCGCCGCCAAATTTAACGGAGATATTTTCGAACAGCGGTTTGCTGCCAAACTGCATGGTAACGTTGCTGGATACAAGCACTGGTATGTCCTGGAGAAATAAGTTGTCGAGATTTTGGAATGTGATTTCGGCCACATTATGCCATAACTATGATAAAGGGTCGCCCCGCATCTTCACCGTACAATAGTTAATCAGTGTGAAAAAATTGTGATTTCATCCACATCTGATTTCCCAGATGAATGTAATGCACATATAATGCGCGGCTGAATCGTCCATGAACACTCACTAGCTGGCCCGTCTGGCATAACACTCGCATAACATGAATATGAAATTACGCTCGCTTTTACTGGCTTTTGTGGCTGTCGCGTCTTTCTCTGCTTCCGCCGTGACTTATCCGTTACCGACTAACGGCAGCCGCCTGGTTGGTGAAAACCAGGTTATCACTATTCCTGAAGGCAGCACCGCGCCGCTGGAAGAGTATGCCGCACAGTACCAGATGGGTCTGTCTAACATGCTGGAAGCTAACCCAGGCATTGACCCGTACCTGCCAAAAGCCGGCACCATTCTGAACATCCCTCAGCAGTTGATCCTGCCGGACACCGTGCATGAAGGGATTGTGATCAACAGTGCCGAAATGCGCCTCTACTATTACCCGAAAGGCACCAACACGGTGATCGTGCTGCCAATCGGTATCGGCCAGCTGGGGAAAGATACCCCGATCAACTGGACCACCAAGGTAGAGCGTAAGAAAAATGGCCCAACCTGGACCCCGACGGCGAAAATGCATGCGGAATACGCCGCAGCCGGTACGCCGCTGCCAGCCGTTGTTCCCGCTGGCCCGGACAACCCAATGGGCCTGTACGCGCTGTACATCGGTAACCTGTATGCGATTCACGGCACCAACGCCAACTTCGGTATCGGTCTGCGCGTAAGCCACGGCTGCGTGCGTCTGCGTAACGAAGACATCAAGTTCCTGTTCGACAACGTGCCGGTTGGCACCCGCGTTCAATTCATTGATGAGCCGGTAAAAGCCACCACCGAGCCAGACGGCAGCCGCTACATCGAAGTTCACAACCCGCTTTCCACCACTGAAGCGCAGTTCAACTCCGATGAAATCGTGCCGATTAAACTGACCAGCAGCGTTCAGCAGGTGACCGCTCAGTCCGACGTTGACACCACCGTTGTTGACCAGGCGATTCAGAACCGTTCCGGGATGCCGGTTCGTCTGAACTAAGTCCAGCAGTTTGCAAAATAGCGGCCTCCGGGCCGCTTTTTTATTGCCCGAAATCCGCCCGACAACCTTCACGCAGGGAATGTTTGTTATGCTGATAATTCATGATGTGATGGATAGCACAATTTTGAGTTTAATTGTATGATGAATGCGTTTCTTAAAGGGTAACCTCCATGCGCAACTCGTTCACGATAATCTGGCAGTATCTTCGCGCTTTTGTCTTAATTTACCTGTGTTTATACGCCGGTATTTTTGTCGCCTCTTTACTGCCTATCGTCATTCCCGGCAGCATTATCGGCATGCTGATTTTGTTTGTGCTGCTGTCGCTGCAGATCCTGCCGGCGAAGTGGGTAAAACCCAGCTGCCATTTGCTGATTCGCTATATGGCCCTTCTGTTCGTCCCTATTGGCGTGGGCGTGATGCAGTATTACGACGTGCTGAAAGCCCAGTTTGGCCCGGTGGTGGTATCCTGTTTGATCAGCACGCTGGTGGTGCTGGTTATCGTGAGCTGGAGCTCACATCTGGTACACGGTGAAAGAAAAGTGATTGGTGAAGGCGAGGCAGAGAAAAAATGATGCACTTTATATGGTGGTCTTTACCGTTAACGCTGGTGGTGTTTTTTGCCGCCCGCAAGCTGGCCGCCCGGTTGAAATCCCCGCTGCTGAACCCGCTGCTGGTTTGCATGGTGGTGATCATTCCTTTTTTGCTGCTGACCGGCATTCCTTACGACCACTATTTTAAAGGCAGCGAAGTGCTCAACGACCTGCTGCAGCCCGCCGTTGTAGCCCTGGCCTTCCCGCTCTATGAGCAAATACACCAGATTCGCGCCCGCTGGAAATCCATTATTACCATCTGCTTTATTGGCAGCATGGTGGCGATGTCCACCGGCACCTCTATTGCATTATTGATGGGGGCGTCCCCGGAAATTGCCGCTTCGGTCTTGCCAAAATCCGTCACCACGCCAATTGCAATGGCGGTTGGCGGCGGCATTGGTGGTATCCCGGCTATCAGCGCCGTCTGCGTTATCTTCGTCGGTATTCTTGGCGCGGTATTTGGCCACACGCTGCTGAACATGATGCGCATCAATACCAAAGCCTCACGCGGGCTGGCAATGGGTACCGCTTCCCACGCGCTCGGCACCGCTCGCTGTGCGGAACTGGACTTCCAGGAAGGGGCTTTTAGCTCGCTGGCGCTGGTGATTTGCGGGGTCATGACGTCGCTTATCGCTCCGTTTTTATTCCCGGTACTGCTGAAGCTTTTCGGCTAAAGCTTGCGAGAGATCGCGCACTTTCAGATTTGTTTTCATAAGTTGCATAAACAATTAGAACTAGATCACATATTTGGCCGGTACAGATCCGTAAACTACGTTTCCGTTACCTTTGATGAGGCTTTAACATGCGTTCACGTTTTGATGCCGCCGTTGTGCAACTCCCCGCCGCGCTGCAAACCGCTTTGCAACCCCTGCTTGCCGACGACCACTTCCCGGCTATGTTTACCGCAGCCGAAGTTGAAGCGCTAAAACATCAAACCGGGCTGGGTGGCCAAGACCTGGCTTTCGCTCTGTTGCCGCTGGCCGCAGCCTGTGCCCGCGCAGACCTCTCTCATTTTAACGTCGGCGCCGTCGCGCGAGGCGTCAGCGGGAATCTCTATTTTGGCGGCAACATGGAGTTTCTGGGTGCCACCATGCAGCAAACCGTGCACGCCGAACAAAGCGCCATTACCCACGCGTGGATGCGCGGCGAAAAAGGCCTGGTTGATATCACCGTCAACTACACGCCCTGCGGTCACTGCCGTCAGTTTATGAATGAACTGAACAGCGGCACCGCGCTGGGTATTCATCTGCCTGGCCGCATGCCTTCCACTCTGGGTGAATATCTGCCGGATGCCTTTGGCCCGCGCGACCTGGACATCAAAACGCTGCTGCTGGATGAAGAAAACCACGGTTTTGCGCTGAAAGGGGATGCCCTGACCCAGGCGGCAATAACCGCGGCTAACCGCAGTCATGCGCCTTACAGTCAAGCCCCGGCAGGCGTTGCGCTGGAAATGGTCGACGGGAAAATCTTCACCGGATGCTATGCGGAAAACGCTGCGTTTAACCCTTCCCTTCCGCCGCTGCAGGCCGCGCTGAACCTGCTTTCTCTGAATGGTTACGACTACCCACAAATTAAGCGCGCCGTGCTGGCAGAAAAAATCGATGCGCCGCTGCTGCAGTGGGATGCCACCTCCGCCACGCTGAAAGCGCTGGGCTGTGAAGCCGTTGAGCGTGTTAATATTGCTCAATAATTCTCCGTTGCGGGTGTACCCACACTCGCATTGTTGAAATTTGCCCCAACTGAACCCGCGTTTCTTGCTCTTGAGGGCCGGGTAAAGTAGCCTTGGATGAAATTTCACCCCGCGAATGAGTCTGCAAGTCCATGTTGAAGCGCGTGTTTTACAGCCTGCTTATTGTTATCGGCTTAATGCTGGCGGCTGCGCTCGGGCTCGACCGCTGGATCAGCTGGAAAACCGCCCCCTACGTCTACGATGAACTGCAGGACTTGCCCTATCGCCAGGTGGGTGTAGTGCTCGGCACCGCCAAGTATTACCGCACCGGCGTCATCAATCAGTATTACCTGTACCGTATTCAGGGCGCGCTGAACGCCTACAACAGCGGCAAGGTGAACTACCTGCTGCTCAGCGGCGATAACGCGCAGCAAAGCTACAACGAGCCGATGACCATGCGCAAAGACCTGATCGCAGGCGGCGTTGATCCGGCGGATATCGTGCTGGATTACGCAGGCTTCCGCACGCTGGACTCGATTGTCCGCACCCGTAAAGTCTTTGATACCAACGATTTCATCATTATCACCCAGCGCTTCCACTGCGAGCGTGCGCTGTTTATCGCGCTGCATATGGGGATTCAGGCGCAGTGCTACGCGGTACCTTCCCCAAAAAACATGCTGACCGTGCGTACCCGCGAATTTGCCGCTCGCCTGGGGGCATTAGCGGATCTCTATCTCTTCAAGCGTGAGCCGCGTTTTCTCGGCCCGTTAGTGCCTATTCCGTCGCAGCAGGAAGTCCCGGAAGACGCGCAGGCCTATCCGGCCGTTACGCCGGAGCAACTGCTGGAAATCCAGAAAAAAGAGAAGAAGTGAGATAAACTATTGCGGTCATTTTGATAGCGCCTCTTCCGTCGTCGCCTTTCCTAATTCCTCAACTGCTGCATTCTTATTCCCTTGAATCCGACATCTGAGTTCGCCCTTATGCCTTTCACCCCATATTATTTTGGCGGAGCGCAATATCTCCATCTCAATAAGTGAGAAACTTTAATTCTCAACCTTTAACTCATAAACAAAATGAATTAAGACCAAAAACCTTTCTTTCGTAGGCCATTTAGGTGAATGTTGAATAATATGCATTCCCGCGGAGTGTATTACATGGAATTCACTTCCCCTACCTTAGTCCTCATAAAAATAGAGAAAATGAAATTTACAAACAGCTTATTTAGAACCGCAGGCAAAATACCTTTATTAAGATCGCATGACTGGCCCTTTGGAAAAATAGAGGTCGTGCTTGCCTATAACTTTAAAAAACGCCGACCTCATGAATATGCTTACCTGAAGTCAAAATATAAAGACATGCTTGAGCTGGTAGGTCGAGAGTCTGAGAGCGAAGAAAAAAAGTATATTTATAACAACTTCCACTATCTTCAGTCCGTGACGGAAAATGACCGCATAGATATTTTTGCTCACGCCAGTGAACATATGCTGGGTCACTACAGCCCCGAGGCGCTGGCGGATGATTTGAAAAAAATGTCTCTACGCCGCGTGGGCGTGATCAAATTTCAGGCTTGCTATATTGGAAAGGGTAACTGGCTGGAAAGAGCGCGAGATATCTTCATCAGTAAGGGAATCAGTTTTGCTTACATGGCAGCCCCCACCAACCGTATAGTATGGAATAATCCGTTCACTAAATATGTAAAAGGTGATCGAGAATTAGCCTATAAAGTGGTTAAAGGTAATATTAATAAACAGTTTCCTGGTACAAGATATACAGGATAAATTATTTACCTTCATTTGTGCCACCTGTGGGTAAGATGAACGGCAGTATCAGGGTGTTAAAGCCATTAACACTGAGATATCAGGGGCGCAGCTTATGCCAGAAAATCGAAGCCGCGCCCGGTCAAAATACGGTTACCGCAGAAATTACTTCTTACGCGCGTACTTCAGGGAGTCCAGCGCCACGGCGAAGATGATAATGCCGCCCTTGATGATGTACTGCCAGTAAGGGTTCACGCCGATATAGGTCAGGCCGTAGTTAATAACCGTAAAGATAATTACCCCTGTCACCACGCCCAGCACCGTCCCTACCCCGCCGCTGAACGACACGCCGCCCACCACGCACGCCGCAATCGCATCCAGCTCGTACATAAAGCCGAGGTTGTTGGTGGCCGAGCCGATACGGCCCGCTTCCAGCATCCCGCCAAAGGCATAGAACACGCCGGACAGGGCATAAATCATGATCAGGTTCAGCGCCACGTTAACGCCGGAGACTTTCGCCGCTTCCGGGTTGCCGCCGATAGCGAAGATGTTTTTCCCAAAGCGGGTTTTGTTCCACAGCACCCACACAAACAGCACCGCAAACAAGGCGTAGAACGTAATGTACGACAGGCGGAAGCTACCCAGCGCGATAAAGCCCTGCGTGAAGGTAGAGAAGTGGGAGTCAAACCCGGAAATCGGCGACGCGCCCACGAAGTCGTAATACAGGGAGTTGATCCCGTACACGATGATCATGGTGCCCAGGGTAGTGATAAACGGCGTCACGTTCAGGTAAGCGATAATGATCCCGTTCACCAGGCCAATCACCGCGCCCACGGCGCAGACAATCAACAGCACCAGCGGAATCGGCATGGTGTGCATGTCCGGGAACACCTTGTTGACGTTATCCATTGATTGCAAAAGCGTAGCCGCCACAACCGCCGCCAGCCCCACCTGGCGCCCTGCGGACAGGTCAGTCCCCTGGGTGACAATCAGCCCAGCCACACCGAGCGCGATGATAATACGCACCGAAGACTGGGTCAGAATGTTACTCAGGTTAAGCAGGCTTAAGAACGTCGGATCCTGGAAAATAATGATCGCCAGCAACACCAGCAGCACCACGTAGATGCCGCCCTCTTTTAGATAAGTTAGAAAACTCTTCTTATTTAACGCACTCATTTTTAATAGCCCCTAAATCATCACAGGTGCACAGACGCAAGACGTAAAATTTCGTTCTGCGTTGTTGTTTTGGTGTCTACAATTCCGGCCACGAGCCCGTTGCTCATCACCAGAATACGGTCTGTAATCCCTAACAATTCCGGCATCTCGGACGAAATGATAATGATCCCTTTCCCTTTTTTGGCAAGCTCAGCAATCAGCTGATAAATCTCAAACTTGGCGCCCACATCAATGCCGCGCGTCGGTTCATCCAGCATCAGGATTTCCGGCTGGGTCAGCAGCCAGCGGCCAATGATCACCTTCTGCTGGTTACCGCCGGACAGCGAGCCGATAGAAGTGCGGTGCCCCGGGGTTTTCACGCGCATGGAGTCGATAACCCACTGGGTATCGCTTTTCATGCGGGAGTTATCCAGCAGGCCGACCTTATTTTTGTAGTTACGAATATTGGAAATGAGTGAGTTAAAACCGATATCCAGGTAGGCGTAAATCCCGGTTGAGCGACGCTCTTCGGTCACCAGCGCAAAACCGTGATTAATCGCTTCGTTCGCGCTGCTGTTGTTGATTTTTTTTCCGTGAAGCTTGATGGTACCGCCAGATTTCTCGCGGATACCAAACAGCGTTTCTACAATGTCGGTACGCTTCGCGCCGACGAGGCCCGCAATGCCGAGGATTTCACCTTTATGCAGATCAAAGGAGATATCACGAATCGACGGCTGGCGCAGCGAGGTCAGGTTGCGGACTTCAAGGATCACTTCGCCCGGCACGTTGGATTTGTCCGGGAAGCGCTGGTTCAGGGAGCGGCCGACCATCATGGCGATGATTTTGTCCATATCCAGCCCTTCCAGCGGCTGGGTGGCAATCCACTGCCCGTCGCGCAAAATCGTAATTTCATCGCACAGCTGGAATATTTCTTCCATTTTATGGGAGATATAAACAATCCCGCAGCCGCGATCTTTTAATTTGCGAATAATTTTAAAGAGATGATTAACTTCTTTTTCCGTCAGCGAGGACGTTGGCTCATCCATAATAACGATTTTGGCGTTATAGGAAAAAGCCTTGGCGATTTCAATCATCTGCATTTGAGAAACGGACAGCGTACCGACGCGGGCTCGCGGGTCGATATCAATATCCAGCTCATCAAATATCTCTTTGGTGTCGCGGTACATTTTATCCTGATCGACAAACACGCCTTTGGTCGGGTAGCGTCCAAGCCACATGTTGTCCATCACGGTGCGCTGCAGAACCAGGTTAAGCTCCTGATGCACCATAGAAATACCGTTTTCCAGCGCATCTTTCGTGCTGCTGAAATTCACCTCTTTTCCCTGGAAAAGGATACTGCCGGAATCTTTGCTGTAGATCCCAAAAAGGCATTTCAATAATGTCGATTTGCCCGCACCGTTTTCACCCATCAGGGCGTGAATAGAGTGTGGCCGTACTTTTAAATTAACATTATCCAGTGCCTTAACGCCGGGGAAGGATTTATTAATGCCGGTCATTTCCAGCAAAAATTCCGTCGGCGTAGCTGAGTTATTGTCGACCATAATTATACCTGTGTCGCTGAGTAACCTGCCTAAAGCCGGGCGCAGGTATCTGCGCCCGTGTACAACTAAAAAACGTTACCCTAAATAATTCGAGTTGCAGGCAGGCAACAAGCTCGATAATCCCCAGGCGCTTACATCAAGTAAGCAACTGGGGTGAGCGAGTGCAGTTCACGCCCCTGCGGCTCGAAGGATGACGGGTATTTATTTGCCGATGAACTGTGCGAGATTATCTTTATCCACGCCTACGTAAGGTACGCGTACGATTTTGTTCTCGATCTTCCAGTTGGTGCCTTCAGCGGCTGGCTTACCGTCGGCCAGGTTTTTCGCCAGGTCGAAGGTCGCTTTAGCCTGGTTGTTGGCATCGTTCAGCACGGTCCCGGCCATCGCACCGGATTTCACCAGTGCCAGCGCTTCCGGCAGGGCATCTACGCCAAACACTGGAATAGACGATTTGTTGTGGGCTTTCAGCGCTTCTACTGCACCCATTGCCATTGCGTCGTTGTTAGCAATAACCACTTCGATTTTGTTAGCGTTCGGGCCAGAGAGCCACGCGTCCATTTTGTCTTTAGCCTGAGCGGTATCCCACATCGCGGTATCCAGCTGCAGCTGCTGAGTTTTCAGGCCTTTGTCGTTCAGCTCTTTGATAACGTAGGTGGTACGTGCTTCGGCATCCGGGTGACCTGGTTCGCCTTTCAGCAGCACGAACTGGATCTGGCCGTCTTTGTTCAGGTCCCAGGCCGGGTTAGCCGCCCAGTGTTTAGCAATCAGGTCGCCCTGGATGATACCGGACTCTTTAGAGTCGGTGCCGACGTAGTAAGCTTTGTCGTAGCTATCCAACGCTTTGCGGGAAGGTTCTTTGTTGAAGAACACCACCGGCACGTTTTGCGCGCGCGCTTTTTCGATAACGGTGCCCGCGGCGGCCGGGTCAACCAGGTTGATGGCCAGCGCTTTCACGCCTTTTGCCAGCAGAACGTCAATCTGGTCGTTCTGTTTGGACTGGTCGTTCTGGGAGTCGTTCATCAGCAGCTGTACGTCAGGTGACGCTTTCGCATCTTTCTCGATAGCTTTACGAACCACTGACATGAAGTTGTCGTCATATTTATAAATCGTCACGCCAATACGGTCAGCGGCGTTCGCTGCGGCACCAAACAACATGCAGGACATCACGGCGGACAGAGTCAAAACCTTCTTATTCATGGTATCTCCGGTTTTTATTTTGCAGGGTAGTTCGCGTTCGAAACCAGGCAGGACAGTAATGTTATAAAAAAGTTACTGAATGCCGAAGTTATCCTAAAAAATGTGCACTTCCGTGTTCGGTAACAATCCAATACTGCGTTTTTATGAGCGTTAATGGCCTTATCACGACGCTAAAAATGAGCAGTCACCGTTACATCGTGTTTCAGCTGATAAAACGCTGACATAATAGTCAGCGCAATGTTAATTAACTGTGAATTTACTCACAGATTGAAACCGGTTACATCTAACTCTTTGACAGCGGAGTGATCGACGCCACATTTTGCTTTATCGCCACCGAATGACGACGGACTAAAGTCGGCATAAAACAGTGCGTTACATCACGATCCAGCTGGCCTGCTGCGCCCTGTAACGCCAGTTCGGTAGCTAAACGCGCCATCGAAACCACCGGATAGCGCACGGTTGTCAGCTGCGGGTCGGTGTAACGGGCAATGGGAATATCGTCGAAGCCGATGATAGATACATGCTGCGGCACGGCAATGCCGTTGTCTTTCAGCGCCGTTAGCGCGCCAGCGGCCATGCTGTCGTTATAGGAAAAGACCGCGCTAAGCTGCAGATTGCGCCCAAGCAGCTCAACCATCGCCGCTTCCCCGCCCTGCATATCCGGCGTGCCCATGCCGACCCAGCCCTCCGGCGGCACGATCCCCTGCTCCGCCAGCGCCTGCAGCCAGCCCTGATGCCGCTGGTCGTTATCCTCAATTTGATGGCTGGAGGCCAGGTACCCGATGCGCGAATGCCCCTGGTTCAGCAGCATCCGCGTAGCCATCACCGCGCCGCTGACGTTGTCCAGACAAACACAGCGGTGAGCGTAGCCGGGCACCAGGCGATTGATCAGCACCATGCCGGGAACCTGCTCCAGAAAAGTAGCCAGTTCCTCGTCGCTCAGCGCCTTGGCGTGCACAATCAGGGCGCTGCAGCGCTGGCGGATCAGCACTTCAATGGCATGACGCTCTTTGTCTTCCTGGTGGTAGCTGTTGCCGATCAGCAAATATTTATTGTGCTGCTGGGCAACCACATCCACGGCTTTGACCAGCGCCCCGAAGAAGGGATCGGAGACGTCCATCACCACCACGCCGATGGTGTCGCTCACTTGAGTAGCCAGCGCTTGCGCGTTGGCGTTTGGACGGTAGCCCAGCTCAGCAACCGCCTGCATGACGTTTTCGCGCGTTTCCGGGCTGACCAGCGCGCTGTTATTTAATACTCGGGATACTGTCGCTACTGAAACCCCGGCGATACGGGCAACGTCACGAATGGTAATCGGCGTTGGGGGAGTCGGTCTCATAGGTGCACCCTGTTTTAGGCAAGGTGGCTATTTTGCGGCGAGTGGGGGGCGGTTCGGCGTGAAGTCGATCACAGTGATGAAAGCGGTTACATACAATTCGTTAACCTTTGTGACGAATATCATTATCTCTGTGCTTTGTGTAAGGCGGTCCCTGAAGCACGGGCGGTTAGCTGCCGCCACAGCCATTCCACCGGTCCCTGGCGGAAATAGCGCAGCCATAACACCGACAGCAGAATGTTCGCCGCCCACACCGCAGGCACAAAAGCCAGCAGCGATAAACGGTCAAATTTCATATAGAAACCAAAGCGATAGAACAAGGTTGTGCAGAGAATGGTTTGCAGCAGGTAGTTGGTCAGCGCCATCCGACCGACGCAGGCAATCCAGCCCACCAGCCGGAAACGGGACAGCTGCGGCCAGAAGCCCCAGGCCAACGCAGCATAGCCAATCGCCTGAAAAGGAGCGCTCAGCTCACGTGGGGCCTGTAACAGCAACGCACACCAGCGGAAATCCCACTTCAGGTGCCACTGGGCTAAAATTGCCGGCAGGTTAATCGCCATGCCGATGACGATCAAAATGGCACCGGTTCGCCGGTAATGCTTCAGGCTAAACTCCCCTTTCAGCCAGCCGCTGCGCATCAGTGCCGCGCCAATCAGCATCATGCCCGCCAGTTGCCAGCCGTATTGCGCCCCCAGCGCCACCAGGTTCGAAGAGAGCAAATCGGCGCGGTTGCTGATAGCTTCCACGCCGCCACCGAGCTTCCACCACTGCTCATATTGCAGGTTGGCCGCATCCGGCACCCAGGAGCGATTAATGCCGTCACCTGAAATGACGCCCAGCAGCAACAGGACGCCAATACCGATGAGGTACAGCACGACGCCGGTATTAAACAGCTGCTTTTGCCCCGTCGCGTCACGAATCAGCCGCCAGCACACCAGCCCGGTCAGGCCGTATGCCAGCAGAATGTCGCCATCCCACAGCAGCAGCGCATGCATAAACCCCAGCAGCACTAACAGCGTCAGCCGCGACTGGATCCAGCGTGAGCCGCGAGCCAGCAGCATTTGCAGGCCAGCCCCAAAGAGCAGCGCAAAAAGCGTGAGGAATTTAACTTCGGCAAACAGGTCCATCACCGCCCAGGTCCAGGCGTCGCGGGAGGTTATCTCGCCATACCAGGCCGGGTTGAGATAAGCCGCCTTCGGCAGGCCAAAGGCGACAATATTGAGCAGCAGAATGCCCAGAATGGCGGTACCGCGGACGAAGTCCAGGGTGACATTTCTCTCCACGGATACCTGCCTGGGGGGGATTAATTGTGGCGTACTGCGCGCAGGAACTCCTGACGCGTATTCTGGCTCGACTTAAACAAGCCGCCGAGCGAGGTGGTGGTGGTCGCGCTGGTGGCGTCTTTTACCCCACGCGCTTTCACGCAGTAATGCACCGCATCAATGGACACCGCCACGTTGTTGGTGCCCAGCAGCGTTTGCAGCGCAATCAGGATCTGCTGGGTCAGGCGTTCCTGAACCTGCGGGCGCTGAGCAAAGAACTGCACGATGCGGTTAATTTTAGACAAGCCGATGACGGTATCTTTCGGGATATACGCCACGGTGGCTTTCCCGTCGATGGTCACGAAGTGGTGCTCGCAGGTGCTGGTCAGGGTGATATCACGCACGGTGACCATTTCATCCACCTTCATTTTGTTTTCAATGACGGTGATTTTCGGGAAATTGGCGTAGTCCAGGCCGGAGAAAATCTCATCGACATACATTTTGGCGATGCGATGCGGAGTTTCCATCAGGCTGTCGTCACTCAAATCGAGATTAAGCAGCTGCATGATTTCCGTCATATGGGCGGCAATCTGGCTTTTACGGGTTTCATTATCCAGTTCACGCAACGGCGGACGCAGCGGCGTTTCCAGACCGCGCGCAACCAGCGCCTCATGAACCAGGGCGGCTTCTTTCGAGAGTGATGACATGCTGTTTTCTCCTGCAGGTGTGGCTGACCTCTGCCCTTCATGGGGCAAAGTGTCCGCTTATTGTGCGGCAGCACGTGCTTAGAATCCAGTAGTGCCGGGCATAATTATTGAAATCGAAAATACCGTTCATTGCCTGAGCGGGCGAGAACAATACCGTTGCGGCCATAATGCGGGATGGCTAGACTCAGGTGAAGTGAAAGTTGTTCATAAGTCTTGAAAATAGATAAGGATCCTCTGGATGGAATTACTGGAAGAGCACCGATGTTTCGAAGGCTGGCAGCAGCGCTGGCGCCACGCGTCCACCCTACTTAACTGCCCAATGACGTTCAGTATTTTTCTCCCACCGCCGGCAAGCGCCTCCCCGCCGCCGGTGGTTTACTGGCTTTCCGGGCTAACCTGCAACGACGAAAACTTCACGACCAAAGCGGGCGCGCAGCGCGTAGCGGCCGAGCTTGGTATTGTTCTGGTGATGCCGGACACCAGCCCCCGTGGCGAAGAAGTCCCTAACGACGCAGGCTATGACCTGGGCCAGGGCGCGGGCTTTTACCTCAACGCGACTCAGCAGCCGTGGGCCACGCACTTCCGCATGTACGATTATCTGCGTGACGAACTGCCGCAGCTGATTGCAGAGAACTTTAGCGTCAGCGAAAAAGCGTCGATCTTTGGCCATTCCATGGGCGGACACGGTGCGCTGATCATGGCGCTGAAAAACCCTGGCCGCTTCCGCTCAGTTTCTGCCTTTGCGCCTATCGTTAACCCGACCCGAGTGCCGTGGGGGCAAAAAGCCTTTAGAGCTTATTTGGGTGAAGATGAATCCTTGTGGCAAGAGTGGGACAGCTGCTGCCTGCTGGGTAAAGCCTCGCCGTCGGCACAGCTGCCAATGCTTATCGATCAAGGGGATGACGATCAATTCCTCGCCGACCAGCTAAGGCCGGAAGAATTTGAGAAAGTCGCGCAGGAGAAAGGCTGGCCGCTGACACTGCGCATACAGCCGGGCTGCGACCACAGCTACTACTTCATCGCGACATTTGTAGAGGATCATCTTCGTTTTCATGCGGAGTATTTGCGGGGATAGGGCGTTGCCTGTCACCTGGCCGCTGTCTCTTAGTCACAAAGTCGCGCTATAAAGGAGCGGCTATAGTTCCGTTCACTTCCAGTCCTGCTTTATCTGTACCGCCATCACCAGTGAACGTCTTAGGGGAGTCACCGTCACTCCCCTAAGAACCCGGACTCCCGGCCAAATAAATCGACCGCTGAAGCGGCAAACCTCCGTTTTATCTCCCAGTCCTGGGTCGGCTGAGATGCGTTCCCGACGCTCTCAGCCTCCGGCCGTTCCCGACGGCCGGACCCTGGCCAGTCGGAGAGAAAACGGAGGCGATTTAAGCCGGAACCGTGCCTCGCTTTAAACCCGCAGCCACTCTGAACGTTTGGATAGCTGTAAGTCTCACAGCCACGCCCTTGTTCCCGGCTCTCAGCGCCCCCGGCTATGACCCAACTCAGGCGGGGTTGAGCTGCCGGGAACAGCGAAAGAGCGCGATCGTCGGGAACGAATCGCGAACGACCCCGAATGTTTGGGTGATAGCCGGTGGGTTTACCGCTTCAGCGGCGATGAACTCGCCGGGCACCGGGGGTTGTCAGGGGGCATGGCGTAATGCCCCCTGACACGTTCACCGTACTCTGAGCGTAGAGGGAAAACAAATCTACAGGTGAACGGAACAACGACAGGGCAAAAGATCTCTCCCTGAAGATTTAGAAAGAAAAATATAGTCACCGCCCTGGACAGCGAAATTTAAAGAAACATTGCCGCCGTTCCAGGGACGGGTATCCACAACTTAGAAACTATAATCCAGCGCCATAAAGTAGCGGCGACCGTCTTCGTTATAGCTGTAGATATCACGATTCAGATCTTTGTCGCCGAGGTTCAGAACCCCTGCCCGCACCTTCACGTTCTTGGTCGCTTTCCAGGCTCCGCCGGTGTCCCACACGATGTAGCCGCCGGGCGTTTTATCCGTTGCAGAAACCGCACGCTGCTTGCCGGTGTAGTTCGCCGACACATAGAACGACCAGTCCTCCAGCGGCGCCCAGTCAACGGTGCCGTTGGCGGTGTGGAACGACTGCTGCTGCAGCGGCTTATTGCCGCCGTTGCTCAGGTCACGCCCGTCGTTATAGGTGTAGTTCAGCGACAGCTTCCACTGGTCGTTAAACGGTATTTTTAGCTCGGTTTCTACGCCGCGGATGCGAGCTTTGTTCACGTTGTAATAGCGGAAGATTGGGTTACCGCTCTTATCAAAGCCCACAAAGTTTGAGTAAGACGGTGCCACGCTACGGTTCGCGGTACGCTGAATATCAATCATATCCTCAACGTTGTTCTGGAAAGCGGTCACGCTACCGCTCACGCCGTCCAGAATGCCTTCGTCCCCGGCGTAATACAGCCCCAGCTCAAAGCTTTCGCTGGTTTCCGGCTTCAGATCAGGGCTGCCGACAATCTGGCAGGCACCACGGCAGGATTTACTGGTCCAGTCCGGGCTAAGCTGCAGCAGAGACGGCGCTTTGAAGGCCGTAGCCCAGCCGCCTTTGACGGTGACGGTATCCGTCGCGTTATAAACGAGATAGGCCCGCGGGCTCCAGTGGTCACCGTAGGTTTCATGGTCATCCATACGAATGCCGGTGGTCAGCGCCAGCGGCTCAAAGATGCGCCATTCGTCTTCAATAAACAGGGCGTACTGGCTGGCCGAGGTTTGCGAGCTATTACCGCCGGTAATATTCACCGGATCGCTCAGCTTGTCATGCCGCCACTCCCCGCCGAAGGTCAGGAACTGGTTGATGTCGCTGAGCGGCAGCACCAGTTTGCCGTCCAGGCTGTTGTTGCGTGAAGTAATCGCCCCGCTGTTGCCTGGATTCAGGTTATCGATTTTGTCGCCATAGAAACGCAGTTCGGTATTGCCGAAGCCCCAGCGGCCGTTATGCCCGAGGGAGTAATCCTGACGTTCGATGCGATTCTTATCCAGCGAGTCAGATTCCCTGTCCTGGCGGTCAAAGCCGTAGCCCACGGTGACATCCTGATTTTCAGCCGGCGTCCAGGCAAACTCGGTGCTGGCATTGCGGGAAGTGAAGCCTTCAATCTGCGGCGTCAGGCCGCTGGCGTTGGTCGTTGACGCCTGTTGGCCGTCCTTCTGGCGCTTGCCCAGGCTGCCATAGACTTTTACGCCCAGCACGTCGTCAATCAGCGGGCCGCTGGTGAAAAAGTTGCCGTTATAGGTGTCGCCGCGATCGCGGTGTTCTTGCACCGTGGAATCTACGGTGAAGGTGCCGTGCCAGGCTTTACCAACTTTACGGGTGATGATGTTCACCACGCCGCCGAGGGCGTCGGAACCATACAGGGAGGACATCGGCCCGCGCACCACTTCGATGCGCTCGATGGCATCCGCCGGGATCCAGTTCAGATCGAAGTCGTTATGGCGGAATACCGCATTACGGGAGTTGACTCGTTTACCGTCCACCAGAATCAGGGTGTAGCTGCTGTCCAGGCCTCGCAGACTGACGCCCCGGCGGTTATCCCCTTCGTTGGTCAGCTGGACGCCAGGCACGTTCTGCAGCACATCCTTCAGATTGTTAACCGGTTTTTTTTGCAGTTCGTCCCGGGTGATGACGCTGATACTGGCGGGCGCATCTTTGAGGTTTTGCTCGGTGGCAGACGCGGTGACAACGAGGGTTTCTTCACGATCGTCGGCGATGACGGGAAAAGCCAGACCAAGTAAAGACGCACAAAGTCCTCCCCGGACAATGGGATTCAACCTTAACATTTCTTTCTCTCCATGAGGTGAATTACAAACGAAACAACCGTTTAGCGCTCACATTGCACTATGCGCCAGCGGCTACATTGGCCGCCGGCTGCATACTGTGTTCCTTAGTATTTCTGAAATGCGTTGTTATACGGTGGGCGTTTCCACCAGGCCGTCGATCAGCACCTGGGCAACGCCCTGTGAGCAGCGTTCAATGCGCCCCTTCACGCCGTAAACCTGGGCCAGACTGCGCGGAGTAATCACTTCCTCCGGCTCGCCGCTGGCAACCAGTTTGCCGTCGCGCAGCATGAGAACGTGCTCGCTATGGCGTAAAGCAATATTGATGTCGTGCACCACCACAACGGTGACGATATTACGCTCGCGGGTTTCGCGGGCGACCAGATCCATGACGTGGAACTGGTAATTTAAATCCAGCGCGCTCAGCGGTTCGTCGAGCAGCAGCAGGGACGGACGGCGAATCAAAGACTGCGCGAGGCCCACCAGCTGTTTTTGCCCGCCGGAAAGCTGGTCGAGGTAGCTCAGAGCCAGGTGCGAGATCCCCAGCTGTTTCAGCAATTGCATGACCTGCGCTTCGCTTTCAGCGCTGTGGCGGCCACCGGACGCGCGCTGGGCCACGATAATGGACTCCAGCACGTGGAGATGGACGCCCTGCGGCAGCGACTGCGGCAGATAAACCACTTTTTCGGCGCGTTTGGCGAACGGCAAAGCCATTAAGTCTTCACCATCAAGATACAGCTGCCCTTCCGCGCGATTCAGCCCCGCCAGCGAACGCAGCAGCGTCGATTTCCCGCAGCCGTTCGGCCCCAGCAGCACGGTGATTTTGCCCCGCGGCAGCGTTGGCACGCTCAGGTTTTCGATGATTTGACGCTTCGGGTAACCGGCGTTGAATGCATCAATCTTTAAGCCCTGCATCACACGTTCCCCTTATGGCGCAGAATAATACTCAGGAAGAACGGCACGCCCACCAGAGAGGTGACAATCCCCACCGGAATAATGACGCCAGGGATAATGTTTTTAGAGGCAACCGACGCCAGCGACAGCACCAGAGCACCGACCAGCACGCTGCCCGGGAGATAGAAACGATGATCTTCGCCAAACAGCATACGGGCGATGTGCGGTGCCACCAGGCCGATAAAACCAATGGGGCCGACAAACGCCACGGACAGCGCGGACAAAATACTGATGCGCAGCAACGTGCCTAAACGCAGACGCTTTACGTCGATGCCAAAACTGACAGCACGATCTTCGCCTAAGCGCAGCGCGGTCAGCTTCCAGGAACTCAGCATAGAAATCGGCATGATGATGGCGAAGGCCAGCAGCAGCACGCCGAGCTTGTCCCAGGAGGCTCGCGCCAGGCTGCCCATCGTCCAGAACACCAGCCCCTGCAGCGTGTCTTCGCTGGCGATAAACTGCAGCATCGACACCAGGGCGTTAAAGGTGAACACCAGCGCGATACCAAACAGCACCACGCCGGAACTTGCCACGCGGGTCCAGCGGGTAATGGCGTCCAGCATCAGCGCGGCAAACAGTGCAAAGACGAAGGCGTTGGCGGAGATAAACCACTGATCGGGCACCCCAGGAATGCCGATGCCGAGGATAATCGCCAACGCGGCACCAAAGGCCGCGGCGGAGGAAACGCCGAGGGTAAACGGGCTGGCCAGCGGGTTATTGAGGATGGTTTGCATCTCCGCCCCCGCCAGGCCCAGCGCCATACCGACCAGCAGCGCCATCAGCGCATAAGGCAGACGAATGTCCCACACGATCACCCGCGTACCGGCGTTAGCGCTGGCCGGGTCAATCAGAGTCTGCCACAGCGTATCAAGCGGCAGCCCGGACGGACCAAGGGTAAAGTCCAGCAGCAGCGAGGCGAAAATCGCAATAACCAACGCCCCCATCAGCAAATAGCGGTGACGTAGCACCTGCTGGTATCGCCCCATGATGGTGGCAGGCTGCGCCTCGTTTGGCATTGGATCGGTGGTGGCACTCATTAAGTCTTACCTTCGTTACTTCTTAAGATCGGTCCAGTACGTTCCCGTTGGCTCGACCGCCAGGAACTGTTTATAAAGTTGCTGCATTGTCTGTTCCGGGTTCACCTCAGCAAACTGCTGTGGATGGAACCAGGTTGCCATCGCCTGAATCGCGAGGATGTTGTACGGCGAATTGTAGAAATTGTGCCATACGCCATAGGCGCGCCCTTCTTTGACCGCCGTTAACTGGTCAATGCCTTTACGCTCCAGCACGCTCTTCAGGCTGGCCTGCGCTTCGGCCTGAGTAGCCTGAGCGCCAAGCACTACGCCCGGAGAGGTTGAGCCAGGGGCTTTACCGCCGCTGGCGATATAAATCTGCGGGTCAGCGGCAAGCACTTTTTCCAGGTTTACGGTGCCCAGCGCGCCCGGCAGCAGATTTTTGGCAATGTTCGTGCCGCCCGCCAGGTCGATGAAGTCGCCCATGTTACCCTTGCCCGCCGAACCACAGCACTCTTCCATGGCCGCCGCACGCAGTTCTATGAACACGGATGGCTTGTCTTTTTCCGCCATCTTGCCGGTGACGTCGGTAATTTTTTTCAGGTTTGCTTCATAAAAGGCGATGTAATCATCGGCCTGTTTCTCGCGATGCAACACTTTGCCCAGCACGCGCATGCTCGGCAAGGTATTTTTCAGCGGCGAGGTACGAAAATCAACGAAGACCACCGGGACGCCCGCTTTTTCAAGCTGAGAGACCAGCTCGCTGTGGCGGCCAGGGCCGTGACCAGACAGGCCAAAAATCGCCACGTCTGGGTGTAAAGTCAGCACTTTTTCCGGGCTGACGCTGTCGGCGGTGGTACTGCCAATCAGCGGAATGTCATCAATTTTCGGGAATTTCGCTTTATATTCCGCGTAAGTCTGCGTATCTAACTTACGGAAATCGCCCTGCCAGCCGACGATACGGTCAATCGGTTTTTGCCCTTCCAGCAGCGCCAGAGCATAAAACAGCCGCCCTTCCCCCAGCAAAATGCGGTCAACCTTCTGCGGGATGGTTACTTCACGCCCGACGATATCGGTCACCGTCGCGGCCAGTGCGGCAGGCAAACCAGCGGCGGTTAATGCCAGGGCCAGACAAATATTCTTGAATTTAATCATACGCTTCACGCTAACACTCCTTCGTTCCTTAAAGAATGGCGTTAACGATAAAGCAAATGATAATGGTTATCAATTTAATTGTTCTCTACTATAACCTGGAGGAATTATTGCTGGCGAGAGCGAAATAAAAAAGGGCGTGATGATCACGCCCTCTAAAGAGTAACTTATTGTTGCTAAGGCTTATTTCTCACGAAATTTCGGGAATTCCATTTCGCTGTAGCGCACAAAGCGGCTGCCCTTCGTTATCTTGTAGCCAAACCAGATAGCCAGGAACAGCGGGATGCCGATATAGGTCGCCGCCACGCCGCCCCAGTCAATGGTATCCGACAGGAACGCTTCGTAGTTCTGGCCCAGCGTGATGATCAGGCACAGCACGAACGCGAAGATCGGCCCAATCGGGAAGAAGCCCGAGCGGTACGGCAGGTCGTTAATGTCGTTGCCCTGCAGCACGTAGCCGCGACGGAAGCGATAGTGGCTGATGGCAATCCCGAGCCAGGCGATAAAGCCGGTCATCCCCGAGGTATTCAGCAGCCAGAGGTAAACGGTCTGGTTGCCAAACATAGAAGTCAGGAAACACAGCGCGGCAATAACGGTGGTCGCATACAGCGCGTTACGCGGCACGCCACCTTTGGACAGCTTCGAGAAAATACGCGGCGCTTTGCCGTCGCAGGCCAGGGTGTAAAGCATGCGCGTGGAAGCGTACATCCCGGAGTTACCCGCAGACAGCACCGCCGTCAGGATAACGGCGTTCATCACCGCCGCCGCAGACAGCAGGCCCGCGTGCTGGAACACCAGAGTGAACGGACTGACGCTGATGTCTTTCACGTCATTGCGCAGCAGGCTTGGATCGGTATAAGGAATGATCAGGCTGACAATCAGAATCGCGAACACGTAGAACAGCAGGATACGCCAGAACACCTGGCGCACGGCGCGAGGAATGTTTTTCTCCGGGTCAGCGGATTCACCGGCGGCAATCCCGATAAGCTCGGTGCCCTGGAAAGAGAAGCCGACGATCATCGCCACGCCGATCATTGCGGCAAAGCCCCCGGCAAACGGCGCGTCGCCGGTTGTCCAGTTGCTCCAGCCTACCGGCTGCGCCCCTTTGAAAATACCCACGATCATCATCACACCCACAATGATGAAGATGATGACGGTGGTCACTTTTATCAGCGAGAACCAGTATTCCGCTTCGCCAAAGCCCTTCACGGAGATCCAGTTCAGCAGGAACATAATGCCCAGGAACAGCGCGCTCCAGATCCAGCCAGGGGTGTCCGGGAACCAGTAATTCATCACCAGCTGTGCGGCCACGAGGTCAACGGCGATGGTCACCGCCCAGTTGTACCAATAGTTCCAGCCGAGCGCGAAGCCGAAGCCGTCTTCGACATATTTCTGGCCGTAGGTCGCGAAAGAACCGGACACCGGCATAAACGCCGCCAGCTCGCCGAGGCTGGTCATCAGGAAGTACACCATCAGGCCAATCAGCATATAAGAGAGCAGCGCCCCACCCGGTCCTGCCTGAGAAATTGTTGCCCCAGAGGCAACGAAAAGCCCCGTGCCGATGGATCCGCCGATGGCGATCATCGTCAGGTGGCGCGCCTTTAATTCGCGGCGTAAGCCAGGCGCTTCTGTCGTTTTATCTTGTGAAACCATAGGAAATTGTTGCCTATCCAAAAAATGAGGCAAGATTGTAACAAAACGTCTTTGTTCAGATAGCAGAAATCCCGGGTTATAAGAGAGCTTCATGATCGCCCGGCGATTATTAGCGAGGCACTTATCAGGCCGATAATTTGAGGGGAATTAAAAAACCGCCGGCGCGCTCAGTTGCCCGGCGGTCAAAGATTAACCCAGCCCGCGCACGGACGAAATAAACTGCTGCAGTTCCTGAGTCCGGGGATTGGCGAAGAACGACTTGCTTTCCCCCTGCTCCCACACTTTGCCCTGGTGCATAAACACCACGCGGTCGCCGACTTCCCGGGCAAAGTTCATTTCGTGAGTGACCAGAATCAGCGTCATGCCTTCTGCCGCCAGCTGCTCCAGTACTTTCAGCACTTCGCCCACCAGTTCCGGATCAAGCGCCGAGGTGATTTCATCGCACAGCAAGACTTTTGGGTTCATTGCCAGCGCGCGGGCAATGGCCACGCGCTGCTGCTGGCCGCCGGACAGGTTAGCCGGGTAGTAATCCACCCGCTCGCCCAGGCCGACTTTATTGAGCATCTCCAGCCCCAACTCGCGGCATTCGGCGGCGCTTTTATTCAGCACCCGGCGCGGCGCCAGCATCACGTTTTCCAGCGCGGTCATGTGCGGGAATAGGTTAAAGTTCTGAAACACCATACCCACGGAACGGCTGATTTCACGCGCCTGTGACTCGCGGTCGGTAATGGTCATGCCGCCCAGCTTGATGCTGCCGTCCTGGTAGCCTTCCAGCCCGTTCATGCAGCGCAGCAGCGTACTTTTGCCGGAGCCGCTGCGGCCGATGATCGACACCACTTCGCCCATGTCGATATCCAGGCTAACGCCCTTCAGGACGTGATTGTCGCCATAATATTTCTGTACATCATTAATGGTGATGAGCGGCATTAAATTTTTTCTCCAGGTAGCGGCTGTAGCGCGACAGCGGATAGCAAAGTAAGAAATAGCCGAGCGCCACCAGGGCAAAGACTTTAAACGGCTCAAACGTGACGTTGTTCAGCATGGTGCCGGCTTTGGTTAGTTCGACAAAACCGATGATCGAGGCCAGGGCCGTGCCCTTAATGACCTGCACCGAAAACCCAACCGTGGGTGCCACGGCGATACGCATCGCCTGTGGGGCAATGACCCGGCACAGCGTCTGCCCGAAGCTCAAACCGAGGCAGCGGCAGGCTTCCCACTGGCCTTTAGGCAAAGCACGAATGCTGCCGTACCAGATATCCAGCAAAAACGCGCTGGTAAACAGCGTCAGAGCAAGCGTGGCCGCCGTCCAGGGGCTGACATCAATGCCAAACAGCGCAATGCCGAAGAAAGCGAGGAACAACTGCATCAGCAGCGGCGTGCCCTGAAACAGCGCGACGTAGGCGCTGATGAAGCGTTTGGGCCATTTCCAGCGGCTCATGCGCAGCAGCAATAAAGGCAGCGTCACCAGAGTGCCGCAGAAAAAAGCAATCAGCGACAGCAGCACCGTCCAGCGGGCCGCCAGCAGCAGGTTGCGCACGATATCCCAGTCGGTAAACGTCATCATCCGACATCACTCCCCAACCATTTCCGCCCTGCCGCCAGCAGCAGTTGACGCATAATTAACGACAGCACCAGGTACATTAAGGTCGTCACCAGATAGACCTCGAAGCTGAGGAAGGTACGCGACTGAATGAGGCTGGCCGCAAAGGTCAGATCTTCGCAGGACACCTGGGACACCACGGAAGAGCCCAGCATCACAATGATGCACTGGCTGACCAGCGACGGATAAATACGCTTCAGCGACGGCGGCAGCACCACGCGTAAAAAGGTCTGGCTACGGCTTAATCCCAGCACGCGAGCCGCTTCCCACTGCCCTTTCGGCGTCACCTGAATACCTGCGCGAATAATCTCGGTGCTGTAAGCCCCTAAATTAATCAGCATCGCGATAAGCGCCGCTTCCCCGGCGTTGAGCTTTAACCCCAGCGCAGGGAGCCCAAAGACAATAAAGAACAGCTGCACAACGAACGGCGTGTTGCGAATCAGTTCCACGTATCCGCCCCACGCCAGGCTTAACAGCCCTGGCTTTCCGCTGCGAATGGCCGCCCCGGTAATGCCGATAGCCACGCCACCGACCGTCGCCATAAAAGTGAGCCCCAGCGTCACCCACAGGCCGGACAATAACTCCGGCCAGTAAGGCAGCAGACCGGCAAAATCAAGTTGCGTGGTCATCCCCGGCACCTCAAGCGCCGAGGTTGGCAGGCAGCGGCGCCTGCATCCATTTCTGCGACAAGGTGTTCAGGGTATGGTCCTTCAGCGCCTCACCAATCAGCTCGTCCACCTTCGCTTTCAGCGCAGGTTCATTCTTTTTCAGCCCGATGTAGCAAGGGGAATCCTTGAGCATAAATTTGCTGACCGGCGCTTTGGCTGGGCTCTGGCGGGCAATCGCCGCCACAACGAGGTTACCGGTGGCGATGTACTGCACCTGGCCTGAAAGATAGGCGGAGATGGTAGTGTTATTGTCTTCGTAGCGCTTCACGTCGGCGTCTTTCGGCGCGAGGTCGGTTAATACCATGTCCTCTACTGCGCCACGGGTCACGCCAATGGTTTTCCCACTAAGCGCTTTAGCATCTGTCACTGCGCCATCTTTCGGCCCGAACACGCCAAGGAAGAACGGGGCGTAAGCGCGGCTAAAATCGATGACTTTTTCACGTTCAGCGTTCTTGCCGAGGCTGGAAATGACCAGGTCAACTTTGTCCGTCTGCAGATATGGCACGCGGTTCGCGCTGGTGACCGGCACCAGCTGTAGCTTGACCTTCAGACCTTTTGCCAGGTAAGCCGCCATATCAATGTCGTAACCCTGAGGTTTCAGGTCAACGTTCACTGAACCAAAAGGCGGGAAATCCTGCGGAACCGCTACGCGCAGCACGCCGCGTTTTTCGATATCCTGCAGCTGATCGGCCATTACCGCCCCGGCCTGAGCCAGCAGCACCGTTGCGCCAACTAAAGAGAACAACCATTTTTTCATCGTCATGTGCAGCCTCGTCGCCTGATTGAAACAAAAGATTCTTTGAATTCAATTCTGCAACTAATGTGCCAACGACGATGAATCGCAAAGATCGCTGCTACATTGCGGTGAAAAAGAAGTTAACGGGCGGGAGGTTGCCTCGCAGCCACACCCCAATCAGGTGCAGCTGCAAGATTTTGGTGCATTATGCTTCGCAGTAGCGCAGAAAACGCAGCAGCGCGTTAGAGATATGCTTCTGGCGATGGTGGATCCGGTACAGCGTCCGCACCAGACGAGGGAGGGGAATAGCCACTTCAACCAATGAGCCGCTCTCCAGCTGCTCGGCAATCACCCGGCGAGACAGGCAGCTGATGCCCAGCCCGTGGCGCACCGCATGTTTGATCGCCTCGGAATTGCCCAGCTCCATACCCAACTGAAACTCTGGCAGATGCGAAAGCAGTAAATAGTCGACGATTTCGCGGGTGCCTGAGCCGCGTTCACGCAGGATCCACGGCTGCTTTGCCAGGCTTTCCAGCGTTACCGCCTGGTGCACCAGCGGGTTGCCCGGCGAAGCAAAGACCACCAGCTCATCGTCGAGCCACGGCTCGGTCACCAGCTCCGCCATATGACAAGGCCCTTCAATCAGGCCAATATCGACGCGAAAATCCGCCACCGCGTTGATCACGTCCTGGCTGTTGCCGACGCTAAGCTCCAGCGGCAGCTTCGGGAAGTCGCGGCGATAGCGGGCAATCATTTCCGGCAGAATATAGTTGCCAATGGTGCTGCTGGCATACACGCGGATCGCGCCGTTATCTTCCCGAAACAGCTGTTCTATTTCACCGGCCTGCTCCAGCAGCCCGACAACTCGCGGGTAGAGCAGCCTGCCGTGTTCATTTACCACGAGGCGCTTCCCCACTCGGTCAAAGAGCTGAACCCCAAGCTGACCTTCAAGATCGGCAAGCGCGGCGCTGACCGCCGACTGAGAGAGGGACAGCATCTGGGAAGCTTGCGTGGTCGAACCGCTTTTAAGCACTTCAGCAAAGACTTCCAGCTGCCGCAGCGTGATATGCATAAGAGAGATTTCCTGTGGTGGCAGCCATCGCTTACCACTTATAAAGATTAATTATAAATATATAATCAATTTTATTTTTATGCCAGCCAGGCGTAGCCTTTTCCCTAAGACAGAGGAGAAGGTTATGACAGTACTCACCGTACAAGCTCGCCGCCACACGCTGTGGCATTTTTTACCGGGGCTGGCGCTTTCCGCCGCCATTACCGGCCTGGCGTTATGGCTTGGCAACATTCCCGCGGTGGCAGGCGTCGGCCTTAGCGCCCTGACGCTCGCCATCCTGTGCGGCATGATAATCGGCAACACCGTGTATCCCAAAATCTGGCAGCAGTGCGACGGCGGCGTGCTGTTCGCCAAGCAGCACCTTCTGCGCCTCGGCATTATTCTGTATGGCTTCCGCCTGACGTTTTCGCAGATTGCCGACGTTGGCGTCAGCGGCCTGGTGATTGACGCCCTGACGCTGTGCAGCACCTTCGCCCTCGCCTGCTGGCTCGGCCAGAAAGTGTTTGGTCTGGACAGACAAACCAGTTGGCTGATTGGTGCGGGCAGCAGTATTTGCGGCGCGGCGGCTGTACTTGCCACCGAACCGGTGGTGAAAGCCGAAGCCAGTAAAGTCACCGTGGCCGTCGCCACCGTGGTTATCTTCGGGACGCTGGCTATCTTTATCTACCCGATGATTTACCCGTTCGTCAGTCACTGGTTTACGCCGGAAGCCTTTGGGATTTACACCGGGTCAACGATGCATGAAGTTGCCCAGGTTGTTGCCGCAGGGCACGCCATTAGCCCGGAAACGGAAAATGCGGCGGTGATTGCCAAAATGCTCCGCGTGATGATGCTCGCCCCGTTCCTGATTTTCCTGGCCGCCCGCGTTAAATCTCTGGCACCGGCTGGCTCGGCGCAAACCGGTAAAATCACCATCCCGTGGTTTGCAATACTCTTTATCGTGGTGGCGATCTTCAACTCCTTCCACTTCCTGCCACAGGCGCTGGTGAATGTGCTGGTCACGCTGGATACCTTCCTGCTGGCAGTGGCGATGGCGGCTCTGGGCCTGACGACCCACGTTAGTGCCCTGAAAAAAGCCGGGGTTCGCCCGCTACTTATGGCGCTGGTGCTGTTCATCTGGCTGATTGTCGGCGGCGCGGCCATTAACCTGGCAATTCATCACCTGTTAGCATAATTCAATACGGAAAAAAGCCTTCTGACCCGCTATCATGACGGACTACCGATAGCGGGTTTTGCCCGTCAAGAAACAGGAGAAGACAGATGAAGTTTATTGGAGCGCACGTTAGCGCCTCGGGTGGCCTGGAAAACGCCGCCATTCGCGCCCACGAACTGGAAGCCACCGCTTTTGCCCTGTTCACCAAGAATCAACGCCAGTGGCGCGCCGCGCCGCTGACCAGCGAAGTGATCGACAACTTTAAGAGCGCCTGCGAAAAATACCATTATGGCCCAGGCCAAATCCTCCCCCACGACAGCTACCTGATAAACCTCGGCCACCCGGTTGAAGATGCGCTGGAAAAATCCCGCGAGGCGTTTATCGACGAAATGGTGCGCTGCCAGCAGCTGGGGCTGACGCTATTGAATTTCCATCCGGGCAGCCACCTGAAGCAGATTCCGGAAGAGGAATGCCTGAAGCGCATTGCGGAGTCGATTAACATTGCGCTGGAGAAGTCCGAAGGCGTGACCGCAGTCATCGAAAACACCGCTGGCCAGGGCAGTAACCTTGGTTTCCGCTTCGAGCATCTCGCGGCGATTATTGACGGCGTGGAAGATAAATCCCGCGTTGGCGTCTGCATCGATACCTGCCACGCCTTTGCCGCCGGGTACGATCTGCGCACGGAAGCTGACTGCGAAAAAACCTTTAGTGAGTTCGAGCGTATCGTCGGGTTCAAATACCTGCGCGGGATGCACCTCAACGATGCCAAAAGCGAGTTTGGCAGCCGCGTTGACCGCCACAACAGCCTCGGCCTCGGGAATATCGGCCACACGCCGTTTAGCTGGATCATGCGTGACGCCCGTTTCGATGGTATTCCGTTAATTCTGGAAACTACCAACCCGGATATCTGGGCCGAAGAGATCGCCTGGCTTAAAGCACAACAGCACGAGGAAGCGACGGCATAACGCTGTCGCTGGATGCGTCAGGGTCATTGCTGGTAGCTGACTCAGTGCGCTGCCAGCTCATAATAAAATGCAGGATTGCTTTGAATGGTAGCCAGTACCTTGGCCGCTAATCCGGTGGGATTGCGACGTTTTGACTCCCAACTTTTGATCGTGTCAACGCTGGTGCCTAAGGCCTGAGCCATTTCACTTTGCGAAACCTTCAGCTGTTCCCTTATCGCCCGAACATCCGCCACGTCATAACGCACGACCTTCGCGGGTAATTTTCCCCCGTTTTTAATTTCCACCGCCTCTTCAAGCGAGGTTTTAAGGTCATTAAAGAAGCTCATTTTCTACGTTACCTTTTAGTAATTTAGTCAGCCTCCTGAGTTCAGCTTTTTCTGCTGCCGTCAGGTTGTCTTTTATGTGCTTCGGCCACGCCATGATCAGCCAAATCATCTCTGCCGTTGCAAAAAAATAGATTACCCGAGCGCCCCCGCTTTTACCCCGAACGCCGGTTGCCATTCTGATTTTCCGTAACCCTCCGGTGCCCTGAATCAGATCACCTTTCTCCGGGGAGCCAATTAAAACCTTTTGCAACGCGCTAAGTTCATCATCTGTCGCAAACTGTTTAATCTGCCGGGTAAATAACGTCGTCTCAATAAAAGTTATAGCGTGCGTCATTGCGCCCTCATCCTTAAGGGTACTACGTACACCAATGGGTACATAGTACACTCTCATTGTGTGCCAGGCCAAAATATTTATTTTTATTCACTCAGAAACAAGCTTGAAAAAGCAGGTGTGTGAAAAGTGAGAATAAATGGGGTGCAACGACAGGCAGGTTTTCAGTCAGGCTCGAGACATGCCTCAGGAACTGACTTAGCGGCCTTTAAGGATTGTTCGGAGAGTAACATTGATCATAGAAAGAAAAACGCCCCGCATTAACGAGGCGTTTTTTAGCTGAGCGGAAGATTAAGCGACCTTCGCCGCCAGCTCCGTTTCAGGACGTTTGAGGAAGGCGTAGGACAGGCCCGCCACCAGCGTACCGGCGACAATCGCCAGCAGGTAACCCAGCACCGGAGTAATCGCGCCAGGGATCAGCAGGACAAACAGGCCGCCGTGCGGGGCCATCAGTTTCGCGCCAACCGCCATGGACAGCGCCCCCGTCAGCGCCCCGCCGATGATGCAGCAAGGCAGCACGCGCATCGGGTCACGGGCGGCAAACGGAATCGCCCCTTCGGTAATAAAGCACAGCCCGAGCACCAGCGCCGCTTTGCCCCCTTCCTGCTGCGCCTTATCAAACTTACGGCGAGCCACCAGCGTAGCCAGGCCCAGCGCCAGCGGTGGTACCATGCCCGCGGCCATGATCGCCGCCATTGGTGCGTAGGTCTGGGTACTGAGCAAGCCGACGCCAAAAGCGTAAGCCGCTTTGTTCACCGGGCCGCCCATATCGGTACACATCATGCCACCCAGAATCGCGCCCAGCAGAACCGCGTTCGCGGTGCCCATGGTTTGCAGCCAGTGGGTCAGGCCCGCCAGGATTTTAGCCACCGGGGTGCCAATCAGGTAGATCATTGCCAGGCCAACAACCAGGCTTGAGAACAGCGGAATGATCAGGATCGGCTTCAGTGCTTCCATGCTTGGTGGCAGCTTCAGCTTCGAGCTAATCAGCTTCGCGATATAACCCGCCAGGAAACCGGCGATGATGCCGCCGATAAAGCCCGAACCGGTGCTAACGGCCAGCATGCCGCCGATAAGACCCGGCGTCAGGCCAGGACGGTCCGCAATCGAGAAGGCAATATACCCCGCCAGAACCGGGACCATCAGCGCAAACGCAGAGCCACCACCAATTTGCATCAGCGCCGCGGCAAGCGTACCAGGTTCCTTAAAGGCAGTGATACCGAAGGCAAAGGAGAGCGCAATACACAGGCCGCCCGCAACCACCATCGGCAGCATGTAAGACACCCCCGTCAGCAGATGGCGATACGCCCCGGCGCTTTCTTTTTTGCCGGATTCCTGAGCCGCGCTGGCTTTACCTGCGGCTTCGTAAGGTTTGGCCTCGACCAGCGCCTTATCCAGCTCCTGAGCCGTTTTCTTCAGCGCAAGGCCTGTAGACGTGCGGTACATCGGCTTCCCGGCAAATTTAGCCAGATCCACTTCAATATCCGCCGCCACAATCACCAGATCCGCCTCGGCCACTTCTTCAGGGGTAATCGCGTTCCCTGCGCCAACGGAACCACGGGTTTCAACCTTCACCCACCAGCCGCGTTTTTTCGCTTCGGTTTCGATGGCTTCCGCCGCCATAAAAGTGTGCGCCACGCCGGTCGGGCAGGCCGTGACGGCGACGATACGCTTCGGCCCTTTTGCTGGGGCGGTTGCAACAGCTGTCGGGGCGGTGTACGTATGAGCCTTACCTTTCGCTTCGTTCAGGAACACTTCCGGGTGCTGCACCGCGCGATCGATATCGCCCAGGAACACCTTTTTGCCGTTCAGTGAAGTATCAGCGGGAATGGCGTTGCCAACGACAATCGCCAGTTCGGCATCGTTCGGGTTATCAATAATGTCGAGGTGCGCTTTTGGCGCTGCGGCACCGAGCAGCGTCTTCGCGAGATACGCGCGCGCCTGCCCAAGTCCCGGTTCAATAATTAACAGCGTTTTCATTGCCTGTCTCCTGCTGTCAGTGGAAAGGTTTCAGGTCGACACGAGCCATCATGGCGGCCAGCTGTGTACGATCGGTAATGCCTACGTTGCTCTGGCTGACGGCCAGGGCCGCAACGGCGGTAGCAAGGCGCAGCGTGTGTTCGCTGGACTCGCGCATCAGCAGGCCATAAATCAGGCCGCCAACCATGGAATCTCCTGCGCCAACGGTACTAACAACTTCACAGGTGGGTGGTTTGGCAATCCATTCCCCTGAAGCGTTAACCCACAGCGCGCCTTCCGCGCCTAGAGAAATCACCACATGCGCAATCCCCTGCTCACGGAGCGCATGCGCCGCCTCAATCACATCCTTCAATTCAGGCAGCTTGCGACCGGCCCAAATTTCCAGCTCGCGACGGTTCGGTTTGACCAGCCACGGTGCCGCCTTCAAACCGGCAACCAGCGCTTCGCGGCTGCTGTCGAAAATGATGCACGGACACTGGCTGCGCAAACGGGTCATCCAGTCCGTGAACGCTTCCGGGGAAACGCCCGCAGGCAGGCTGCCGCTGACGCAAACCATGTCGAACTGGCCCAGCCAGCTCAGGGAGTCCGCCACAAAGCGTTCCCAGTCCGCGCCGGTGACTTCAAACCCGGAAAAGTTCAGGTCGGTGACTTCCCCGTCTTTTTCGGTCAACTTAACGTTGATGCGGGTACGGCCCTGTACGACCTGGAAGCGGTTGGCGATTCCCAACTCGCTAAACAGCTGCTGGAAGCCGTCCTGGTTGTCTTTGCCGAGGAATCCGCCTACGGTCACGTCGATGCCGAGATCTTTCAGTACTTTAGCGACGTTGATGCCCTTGCCAGCCGCATGCAGACCGGTGGTGCGCACCAGGTTTACTTCTCCACGCTCGATTTCCGGGCAAAAGCCCACCAGGTCATAGGCCGGGTTCAGGGTGATCGTTGCTACACGTCTGGTCATTACGCGCCCTCCCCCAGTCCTTCAGAGATGGCTTCGCCAATCGCTTTCAGCGCCTGTTCAGCATCTTCACCCTGCGCGGTAAAGCGCAGCCGGTGGCCTTTTTTCACACCCAGAGCAACAACTTTCATCAGGCTACGTCCATTTGCCGGTTTCCCGGTTCCATCAAGGTTTGTCACGGTAATTTCGCTATTGAATTGTTTTATGGTGTTAACCAGCGCCGTACCCGGCCGGGCGTGCAGGCCGTGTTCATTACGCACGGTAAACTCGGCGCTCAGCGCTTCTTCTGCCGGGGCATCATCGCTGGTCAGCAGCGTCAGCAACGCCGGCGCATCTGCGGTTAAAAGCTTGTCGGCACGGTTGCCAATCAGCATGTCGCTCAGGCGGTTCAGCACCTGCAAGGGCTGGTCGTCGGCCACAGCGACGGTCATCAGGAGAGAAACCGGGTTTCCATCCGCTTCAAAACTGGCCGCCGGACGGCTGACAGCAACCGCGCTGGCCAGGTTGCCTGCCGCGCTGTCATTCAGCCAGATACCCTGACCGAGATACAGTGGATTACCGGCAATCACGTTGCTGACGAAAGCGGCATCAACCGCACCCGCCTGCTTCAGGCGGCCCGCGTTCAGCGCCTGCAGCGTCATCAAATCGCTGGCCTCGACGTTCAGCGCCAGCAGGCTGTTGTCCAGCAGCAGCGCGCTGCTTTGCTTCTCGCCCATCAGCAGCGCCCGGAGTTCTTCCGCGCTGGTGGCGGATTTCAGCTGTGCAGCCACTTCGTCGTCACTCAGCACATGCGTCAACTGGCGCAGCAGGCCAAGGTGTTCGTCGGAACTGGCCGCAATACCGATCGCCACGTAAGCGGTCTGCCCTTCGCCCCACTCCACGCCCTGCGGGAACTGAAAAACCTGAACGCCGGTTTTCAGCACCAGATCGCGCGTGTCGGTGGTGCCGTGCGGGATAGCAATCCCGTTGCCTAAATAAGTGGTGGTTTGCTGCTCACGCGCCAGCATACCGTTGACGTAGCCTTCACCGACGTTGCCTGCCTGCACAAGGGCGGCGGCAACCTGGCGGATAGCGTCTTCTTTGCTCCCGGCAGCTTTGCCCGGGTGAATATCCTGCACAGATAACTGGAACATAGATCGCCTCTCTCGCTGAATTGAAACGATTCAGCTAGCTTGAGAAAAAATGCGCCATCTCGAGCTGCGGGATGCAAAAAGATGACGCTGAAACGTTTCAAGGAGTGTTGCGCTAATGCTGCATGACACGCAACATTTCTCGCATTTCTGTTTGCGAAATTTAGAGCTTCAGCACATTTTCAGTTTAGCAGGCCGAGTGTTCAGCACACTGGCAACAGTTTACAACCCGGCATCAGCAAATTTCAGCTTTGGCAACGTATCGCCAAAGCGGCCTTCGCTTCCTGGATAATTTGTGCGAGTTCCCGCGCAGGACTTAAGGGTAAATCTGTCTATTTAGGGGTAACAAGGGTACACTCCGCGCATTCTTTTTCCTGCCGTCCAAAAGTATGCAAAACGCTCCCGTTACCGCCGCCCGTAAGCCTCTGGACTTCACCTCAACCGCGTTTCTGATTGTGGCTTTTTTGACCGGCATCGCCGGGGCACTACAAACCCCAACGCTAAGCCTGTTTTTAACCGATGAAGTCCACGTTCGCCCTGCGCTGGTCGGCTTTTTCTTCACCGGCAGCGCGGTGATTGGCATTCTGGTGAGCCAGTTTTTAGCCGGGCGCTCCGACCGCAAAGGCGACCGGAAAACGCTGATTTTTGCCTGCTGCCTGCTCGGTGCGCTGGGCTGCATCCTGTTCGCCTGGAACCGTAACTACTTTATTTTGCTGTTCGTCGGGGTGTTTCTAAGCAGCTTCGGCTCCACCACCAACCCGCAGATGTTTGCGCTTGCCCGCGAGCATGCCGACAGCACCGGGCGTGAAGCGGTGATGTTCAGCTCTATCCTCCGCGCACAGGTGTCTCTTGCCTGGGTGATTGGGCCGCCAATTGCCTACGCGCTGGCGATGGGGTTTGGCTTCAAGGTGATGTACCTAAGTGCGGCGTTTGCCTTTGTGATTTGCGGCGCGATGGTGTGGCTCTTTTTGCCGTCCATGCGCAAAGAACCGGTGGCAAAAGCAGAAGCCCGGCTCGAGTCACCGCGTCGCAACCGCCGCGACGCCCTGCTCCTGTTCGCCGCCTGTACCATGATGTGGGGCTGTAACAGCCTCTATATCATCAATATGCCGCTTTACATCATCAATGAGTTACACCTCCCGGAGAAGCTCGCCGGGATCATGATGGGCACCGCAGCCGGGTTGGAAATCCCGACCATGCTGATTGCGGGCTACTACGCCAAACGCTTCGGTAAGCGCTTCCTGATGCGCTTTGCCGTTGCCGCCGGGTTGCTTTTCTATGTCGGAATGGTAACGCTGACCAATGAATATATGCTGCTGGGGCTGCAGCTGCTCAACGCTATCTTTATCGGGATTCTGGCCGGGATCGGCATGATCTATTTTCAGGATCTTATGCCTGGCCAGGCAGGGGCCGCCACCACGCTGTATACCAACACCACGCGCGTAGGGTGGATCATTGCCGGTTCGCTCGCCGGCGTGGTGGCCGAGATCTGGAACTATCACAGCGTCTTTTTCATCGCACTGGGGATGATAGCCGTCAGTATTTATTGCATGGCCCAAATCAAAGATATTTAAGGTGCCGTCGCGGCTTCAAGGTGGATCAGGTAGGCCATTGCCTGCTGGCGTGAGGTACCGCACATCTCTCTGGCAGGCTGGAGGCCGCCGCAGACTTTAGGCCGCAAAGGCGATCCAAACAGCTTGCAGCGCAGGCGTTCGTCCAGCTGAATACAGGGCGTGTTGGCGGGCTTCCCCTCCGGCATACCGGGGATAGGCGTTGATATAGAAGGCGCAGTACAGCAAGCGCCGCAGTCAGGACGACAATCCATTTACGTTTCCACCGGCGTCAAAAGGTGCGTGACAATAGCAGACCCACTGCCTGCGTCAATCTAACAATTCATTTAACATCATTCCTTCTTTCAGGATACACTTGCGCCACAACGACTACGGATCGGTAACGTTTTGTCACGGCGCAATCACTTTCACCGAACAGCCTGCTGGCTGGCGCTGCTTGCCGTTGCCATGCTGTTTATTGCACCGGTAATTTCAAAATCGCTGATGCACCATTCAGCCTGCGAACACAGCAGCATGATGATGACAATGGACATGTCTGACATGGACCATCACATGCCTGTGCCCGAACCGTGCCCTCAGGCGTCAATGCCGCACAATATGCTGATGTCCGGCCCGGGCATGTCGCCGGGAGAAGAAATCGCCTGCGGCTATTGCCAGCTGCTGATCCACCTGCCTTTTATTGAATTCTGCCTCACCGTTTTACTGCTGTTATTGTTGATTTGCGTGCGCCGGACGCCGGTGATCGCACTCTGCTGCGCGGCGATTTCTCGCCCCTGGTCACCTCACCCGGCCCGCGCCCCGCCCTCTGCTGCCTGTTACTTCGCTTAAAACACCAATAATTAACCGCGTAATGCCGCAGGCGACGCTGAAGCGTTGTCTCGAGCTGTTCTTTTTATAAAGAGCGGCAACGTTACGCCTGAAGGACAGTAAGGCAATGATGAAAACACATTTAAAGCCGCTGGTATCCTGGATACTGCTGGCTATCACTTCTCCCGCAGCCATCGCGGCGGGTTCGCATGACACGATGACTATGCCGGACGATGCCGTGATGATCGTCACCTCTCCGGCATCATCACCGCTGGAAGTTGTGACGTCCCCTAAAACGCCGCGTCAGCCTGTGCCAGCCAGCGACGGATCTGACTACCTGAAAACCATCCCCGGTTTCTCGCAAATCCGCAACGGCGGCACCAACGGCGACCCGGTTTTTCGCGGCATGTTCGGTTCTCGCCTGCGTATCCTGACCAATAATGGTGAAATGCCGGGGGCCTGTCCGGCCAGAATGGATGCCCCAAGTTCATATATTTCACCGGAGAGCTTTGATCTGCTGACGCTGATTAAAGGGCCGGAAAGCGTGCTATGGGGGCCGGGTAACTCCGCGGGAACCGTCCGCTTCGACAGGGAACCGCCGCGCTTTGATAAAGCGGGCATCCAGGGCACGGCCAGCCTGCTCACAGCGTCCAACCAGCGCTGGGACAGCAATGCAGACGTCAGTCTGGGGAGTGAGGACGGCTATTTACGCCTGATCGGCAATAAGTCCCACTCCGGCGATTACGAAGACGGCAGCGGCAACCGGGTGGCCTCAAAGTGGGATAAATGGAACGCCGATGTTGCGCTGGGCTGGACGCCCAACAAAGACACATTGCTGGAGCTAACGGCGGGTAAAGGCAACGGTGAAGCCCGCTACGCGGGCCGCAGTATGGACGGCTCCCAGTTCAGGCGCGACAGCCTCGGGGCGCGCTTTGAAATGTCGAACATCGGCGAGGTGTTCAACAAGTTTGAAAGCAGCGTCTACTACAACTACGCCAATCATATTATGGACAACTATTCCCTCCGCTCGCCGGGAACAATGTCCAGCGGCATGTCCGGCGGGCATATGGCCTCCTCGATGGGCATGGATATGGGCAGTTCGATGGACATGGGTTCATCCATGAGCATGAATGTGCCAATGGCGATGCAGCTCGATCGCCGCACGGTTGGCGGGCGCATGATGGGCACGTGGCTGTGGTCTGACTACGAACTGCGCAGCGGTATCGACGGGCAGCAAAGCACCCATCGCAGCAAACAGGGCGCCGGCTGGAAGCAGGATGCCCGTTTCCAGGACGCAGGTATCTTTAGCGAACTGACCTGGAATGCCACCGACAGCAGCAAAGTTATCGGCGGCGCGCGCCTCGATCGAACTCGCGTCAATAATGATACGGACGCAGGTGCCAGCGTGCGGAGCAAAACGCTACCGGCAGGTTTTGTGCGCTACGAACAAACGCTGAGCGATATCCCCGTCATGCTGTACGCTGGCGTGGGCTACACCGAGCGCTTCCCGGATTACTGGGAGCTGTTTTCCCCCACCTACGGGCCGGACGGCACTAAAAATGTCTTCGATAAGCTGAAAACGGAAAAAACGACGCAGCTGGATATTGGCGCCCAGTACAGCGGGGAGCGCTTCAACAGCTGGGTTTCCGCCTACCTTGGCCGGGTGAATGATTTTATTCTCTTCCGCTATGACCCCAGGAACGCCCGCGTCAGTCAGGCAGATAACGTGGACGCCACCATTATGGGAGGCGAAATGGGCATGAGCTACGCGCTGACCGAAGCCTGGAAAGCGGACGCAAGCCTGGCGTATGCCTGGGGGCAAAACACCAGTGACCATCAGCCGCTGCCGCAAATAGCCCCGCTGGAAACACGCTTCGGCCTGACCTGGGAGCGAGGAGACTGGAGCAGCACCGGCCTGCTGCGGCTGGTCAGCGGCCAGCATCGCGTGGCGCTGAATGAGGGTAACGTGGTCGGGAAAGACTTCGATAAAAGCAGCAGCTTTGCGATTTTTTCCGCCAACGCGGCTTACCGTCTAAGCAAAGCCATCAAGCTCAGCGCAGGGGTCGATAATCTGTTGAACAAAACCTACAGCGAACACTTGAACCTGGCGGGCAACAGCAGCTTTGGCTATTCGTCCAATACCCCGGTCAATGAACCAGGCCGGACGGTCTGGGGCAAAGTGAACGTCACGTTTTAATTACCTGGCCCCGGTTGTCGGGGCCATTACGCTTAATCATTTCCCAGCCAGGAGGCTGATATGCTTGCAAAACTTCGTACGCCGGAAGGTAAAAAGTTCCTTATCGCGGTTGCCATCGTTTTCACTATTGTCGTGTCGCTTATTTCGAAGGTGACCTTTGAAGGCGTGGAAGAGCAGTACAACTGGCCAATGGAACAGTGGACGCTGGACATGTTTATCATGCAGGGCGCGTGGGTCACTATCTACACGATCATGTTCACTATTCTATGTTCGCTGCCGTTTGCTTTCTATTTCTTAGCGCCTAAGGATGGCCGCGGCTAAGGCGCGTTAAGCCACCGGCGTGTCGGCAAAGCAGGATGTTGTCGGCACGTTTGCCTTAAGCCCCTTACTTTTGTGCTTCTTTATTAAATCCACTTGCCTGAAACGCGCCTCACGAGTACTTTGACGCAATATTTTCGCATCTCAATTTTTGACAGGAAACACCGATGGCAAGAGCTAACGAAATCAAAAAAGGCATGGTACTCAATTACAACGGCAAGCTGCTGATTGTTAAAGACATTGATATCCAGGCTCCCAGCGCACGCGGCGCAGCAACCCTGTACAAGATGCGTTTCTCCGATGTTCGCACCGGGCAGAAAGTGGAAGAGCGCTTCAAAGGTGATGATATCGTTGACACCATCACCCTGACCCGCCGCTTCGTTGACTTCTCCTATATCGACGGCAACGAATACGTGTTCATGGATAAAGAAGATTACACGCCGTACATCTTCACCAAAGACCAGATCGAAGAAGAGCTGCAGTTCATTCCCGAAGGCGGTATGCCGGACATGCAGGTTCTGACCTGGGACGGCCAGCTGCTGGCGCTGGAGCTGCCGCAGACCGTGGATCTGGAAATCATCGAAACGGCTCCGGGCATCAAAGGCGCTTCCGCCAGCTCCCGTACCAAACCAGCAACGCTGTCCACCGGCCTGGTGATTCAGGTGCCGGAATACATGGTTGCCGGGGAAAAAATCCGCATTCATATCGCAGAAAAACGCTCTATGGGCCGCGCAGACTAATAATAAATGACGCTCCTTCGGGAGCGTTTTTTTTTGTTCTCACAACCAAAGTTATTATACCAATTACATCATCCTGCTTTATTATCAGACCTACATCACACAAAATCGATTAACTAAACAGACCAATTTTATTTCCTGTCATACAGCTTTACACTGCATAGATTCCCACCTCCCTACACAGGATGCGACTCTATGGATACCCTTGCCACTGCTTCACTTCCGGATACCGTTCAACGGCCAAACTACGACCGCCGCGCGCTGAAAACCCGTATCGTGCATTTTGGGTTTGGCGCTTTCCACCGTGCGCATCAGGCCCTGCTCACCGATCGGGTGCTCAACAAACTGGGCGGCGACTGGGGGATCTGTGAGATCAGCCTGTTTAACGGTGATAAGCTGATGCACGATCTCAGGCAACAGGATCATCTTTTCACGGTGCTGGAAAAAGGGGCGGCGGGAAACCAGGCGCGGGTCATCGGTGCCGTGAAAGAATGCCTGAATGCGAGGCTGGATGGCATGGAAGCCATCATAGAGAAGTTTTGTGAACCGCAGGTCGCCATTGTCTCCCTGACCGTGACCGAAAAAGGCTACTGCATCGATCCCGCCAGCGGAAAACTTGATCCCACCAATGAGCGGATTATTCACGATCTGGCGTCGCCGGAGTCTCCGCATTCCGTACCAGGAATACTTGTGGAGGCGCTAAGCCGTCGC
The DNA here is from genome assembly GCF_059801165.1 of Cedecea sp. Ae19-4. Taxonomy (NCBI): domain Bacteria; kingdom Pseudomonadati; phylum Pseudomonadota; class Gammaproteobacteria; order Enterobacterales; family Enterobacteriaceae; genus Cedecea; species Cedecea sp. Ae19-4. The sequence goes on from NZ_JBCHWG010000001.1 coordinate 2,336,176, forward strand.
CGTGAGCGTGGGCTTAGCCCCTTTACGATCTTATCCTGCGATAACATTCCTGATAACGGGCACCTGGTTCGCCAGGCCGTTCTGGGTATGGCCGCGAGTCGAAGCGCCGGGCTGACAGAATGGATTGCCAAAGAAGTCACCTTCCCCAGCACCATGGTCGACCGCATTGTTCCGGCAGCCACGGAGGAATCGCTGCAGGAAATTGCGGAAATACTGGGCGTACAAGACCCCTGCGCCATTGCCGCCGAGCCGTTTATTCAGTGGGTCGTCGAAGATAATTTCGTCGCCGGACGCCCGGAATGGGAAGCCGTCGGGGTGGAAATGGTTGACGATGTGGTGCCCTACGAGCAGATGAAGCTGCGGATGCTCAACGGCAGCCACTCATTTATGGCTTATCTCGGCTACCTCGCCGGTTACCCGCATATTAATGATTGTATGGCTGACGAACATTTTGCCCGTGCAGCAAAGCACCTGATGCTGCAGGAGCAGGCGGTGACGCTGAACATTCGGGGCATCGACCTGAATCAGTACGCCGCCAGCCTGCTCAAGCGGTTCGCAAATCCGGCGCTGAAGCACCGAACCTGGCAAATCGCCATGGACGGCAGTCAGAAGCTTCCTCAGCGCTGGCTGGAAAGCGTGCGCTGGCATCTGGCAAACGGGAGCAGTTGGCCATGCCTGGCGCTCGGGATCGCAGGCTGGATGCGCTACGTTAGCGGCCTCGACGAACAGGGCCATGCGATTGACGTTCGCGATCCGCTCCAGGGCAAAATCCAGATGCTGGTGAGCGACAGCGGCGAAAACGAACGCGTCAGCGCCCTCCTCAGCCTGAACGAAATTTTTGGTGATGACCTGCCCAAAAACGAAAAATTTGTCGAAAACGTGCGGCAAGCCTGGCAGCAACTCATCCGCCTGGGCGCACGCGGCGCGGTCGAAAACTTGCGCTTAAGTTAACAATCAATGCGCTTAACGTAGTCTTACCGTGCTGTAAGCCGCGTTAAGGCTTCTCTTTTCTCCGGGTTGTCGTCAGGATAGTCAGCGTAAATAATGAATAATCACTGATAGATTGACGTGGTTTGCAGGCAGTAAACCCCCGGAGTCACCGTGACAAAAACGAATTTAATTACCGGCTTTCTGGGCAGCGGTAAAACCACCACCATTTTGCACTTACTGGCCAACAAGCCCGCCGATGAAAAATGGGCGGTGCTGGTCAATGAATTTGGCGAAGTGGGGATTGATGGCGCCCTGCTGGCAGATAGCGGCGCGCTGCTGAAAGAGATCCCTGGCGGCTGTATGTGCTGCGTTAACGGCCTGCCGATGCAGGTCGGCCTCAATACGCTGCTGCGCCAGGGCAAGCCCGACCGCCTGCTGATTGAACCTACCGGCCTTGGCCACCCAAAACAAATCCTGGACATGCTCACCGCCGACGTATATCAGCCGTGGATTGACCTGCGGGCCACGCTTTGCCTGCTCGACTCGCGCCAGCTTCTGGATGAAAAAGCCCTGAATAATGACAACTTCCGCGATCAGCTTGCGGCGGCGGACATCATTGTAGTCAACAAGCAAGATCGCGCCACGCCGGAAAGCCAGGCCGCTTTAGCGCGCTGGTATCAAAACAATGGCGACAGCCGCGAACTTATGCACGTAGAAAAAGGGGCCGTCAGCATTGCGCTCCTCGACAAACCAAGACAGAACCAACGCGAGCTGCCGCAAAGCCCTGAGCACCAGCATGCCCAATCGGTTCCTCATGGTCTTGCTGCGCTGAGCCTGCCGGGGCATCAGCGCTGGCGCCGGAGCGTGAACAGTGGGCAGGGTTATTACGCCTGTGGCTGGATTTTCGATGAAGAAACCGTGTTCGACACCATTGGCCTGTTGGAGTGGGCACGTCTTGCCCCGGTTGAGCGAGTCAAAGGCGTGTTGCGTATTCCCGAAGGCCTGGTACGTATCAACCGCCAGGGCAACGACCTGCATATTGAAACGCAACCCTCGCCGCCGCTGGACAGCCGCATCGAATTGATTCACCCGGCTCAGCCCGACTGGAACGTCCTGCAAGCCAGCCTGTTGAGCTTACGTTTAAGTTAGCGCCTCTACCTTCGCGCCCCCAGAATGAGATTTAGAAGCTGTATCATGATTAATCGCCTCCCTCTTATCCTGCTGCTGAACCTCCTGGGCATTGCCCTGTTCTTTAGCTGGTACCTGCCAGAGAACCATGGATTTTGGTTCAACATTGACGCCACGCTGTTCCATTTCTTTAATAATGAATTGGTTAAAAGCCATACCTTTTTAACGCTGATTGCCATCACCAATAACCGGGCCTTCGACGGCATTTCGCTGCTGGCGATGGGCGCGCTGTTTTCCTGGTTCTGGCTGCATGAAGACGCCGCTGGCCGCCGCCGCCTGGTGCTGATGGGCGTGGTGATGCTGCTGTGCGCCGTGGTCATCAACCAGCTCGGCCACCTTATCCCGGTGGTGCACGCCAGCCCTACGCTGTACTTTAAAGACATTCATCGCGTCAGCGAACTGCTGCACTTCCCGACGAAAGACGCCTCGAGCGATAGCTTCCCTGGCGATCACGGCCTGATGCTGCTTATCTTCACCGGGTTTATGCTGCGTTATTTCGGCCCACGAGCGTTTCTTATTGCCCTCGCGATCTTCTTTATCTTCTCTTCGCCAAGAATAATGATAGGCGCACACTGGTTTACCGATGTCTACGTCGGGTCAGTCTCTATTACTCTGGTTGGCCTGCCCTGGGTGCTATTAACCCCAGTCAGCGACCGGTTAATTTCTATACTGAACCGCACTGTTCCGGGAAAATATAAAGCGTCCCGCTGACGGTTAATAAGTGATGAAGATAGTCACCGAACAGAGGCCCACCCGGGCCTCTGTTTATTTTTTCAGCATCATGACAGCCAGATGAATATTTACTCATACAAAATCCGCTTCAATTTGAATGACCTGACGATAAAATCAGCAGCATTGCCGATCATTTGTTCGAAATAACCTTTCGCGACGAATCATCACAATTTCTTATAAAAATAAGAATAAAAACGCTCGCATAGCCTGGTTTTATCGGGTAGTCTCGGGAAAGTTTGCTCTACGGCTGATCTATTTGTGCTGTGAATAAAAGTGTGCGATGTTCCACATTTTTGTGCATGAATAATTGTCTCGTGGCTTTTAGGTAATTAGTCTCGTCACGTTGGTATTTTTGTATAACGAATTATTCGTTAAGGACATCAAGGGAAAACAAACAAAATGGTCAAATCTCAGCCTATTTTGAGATACATCTTGCGGGCGATACCCGCGATTGCGGTGGCAGTTATGCTTTCCGCCTGTAGTTCGACTAACACAGCAAATATGCATTCTGAGACGCATGCAGTCGGTGAAAAAGATGGTTTTTTACTGCAAGCCTCTCAGGATGAATTCGAAGAGATGGTTCGTAATGTTGACGTGAAGTCACGCATTATGGAGCAATACGCGAGCTGGAAAGGTGTACGCTACCGTCTTGGCGGCAGCAGCAGAGCTGGTATTGATTGTTCTGCCTTCGTGCAGCGCACTTTCCAGGAACAGTTTGGTTTAACCCTGCCTCGCTCAACGTCTGAGCAGCAGGAGTCCGGTAAATCTGTCTCGCGTAACAAGTTACGCACCGGTGATTTAGTGCTGTTCCGTGCAGGCTCAACTGGCCGTCACGTAGGCATCTACATTGGCAATAACCAATTTGTACATGCTTCCACCAGCAGCGGCGTTGTGATCTCCAGCATGGACGAGCCTTACTGGAAGAAGCGTTACAACGAAGCGCGCCGGGTGCTAAGCCGCAGCTAACGCCGCCACAAGATATGTTTTGTTGAGAGTTATTCCCTTGGCTACTCAGCAAAGCCACCAACGTTAAAAACGCTGCCAATGCAGCGTTTTTTTATGCCTAAAATTCAGACGGTTACTCTTTCCTCTTAAAATTGAAAGATGAAATAGTTACCCTGTGAAACAAGTTAAACAATTTCCTGGTTATGGGTTATAGTCAGAAAAAAGCACAAAACAAACGATGATTCGCTTGCCCCTGCGGGACTCATAATTCCATGTCTTATAGAAACATTTTTTCACGCTACTTTAGCACCCCAAAGCAGATAGTCGCGTTTAGCCTGCTAATGGGATTATTTGCCGCATTATTTATCGGTGGGCTAACCAGCCTGGCGCTCCATTCAAAGCGTGAGTCCGCCTATAACCTCCTCTCTCGCGACATCAGTAACTACCTGGATACCTTTTTTAAAGAACTTCACGCCACCGCCGAGGGTATCCAGCCTTTAACCATGAACGAGTGTGAAAGGGTCAGCGGCGAACTGACTTCTCGTGCGGCTTTTAATCCTAACGTACGAGCCTTTTTGCTGGTGCGTAACGGCATTGCCTACTGTTCTTCCGCCACCGGCAACATGGAAATGTCGATGGATGCGCTGGAACCCGAGATCAATATCAATAAAACCGTCGACCTGGCGATTATGAACGGCACGCCAATGATGCCGGGCAAGCCGGTGATTGCCGCCTGGTTTCTTAACCCGCTGGCCTCGGGGCGCGGCGTTTTTACCACCCTAAACGTCAATCTTACGCCCTACCTGGTTTTCACCTCCCGTCAGCAGGACATCAGCTCCATGGCCCTGGTGGTGGGCAACAAGGCGCTCACATCCTATTCACCGGACGTGATAAATACCGATGAGCTTCCCCCCTCGCCCACCAGAATCTCAGTCCTTAATGGTTACCCGATTAAACTCTACATTTATGGTACACCGTGGCCGCTGGAGGATATTCAACTGGCCATTCTGGCCGGGCTATTATCCGGCCTGCTGAGCGTCGCGCTGTGCGGTTACTTTCTGTCGGTCAAGGTACGGGCGGGGAAAGAAATTCTTACCGGCATCAAGCGGGGGCAGTTTTTTGTTGTTTACCAGCCCGTGGTCGACTCACAGGCTCTGCAGATGCGTGGCATAGAGGTGCTGATGCGCTGGGAGCACCCAACGGCGGGTATGATCCCCCCGGATGCGTTTATCGGCTTTGCCGAAGCTCAGCAGTTGATTGTGCCCCTCACGCGCCATTTGTTTGAATTGATTGCCCGGGACGCGCCAACGCTGCAAAAAGTTCTGCCCGCCGGGGCCAAGCTCGGCGTGAACCTCGCCCCAAGCCACCTTCACTCCCCGACGTTTAAGCAGGACATTCAGGCCTTCGCCGCGTCACTGCCGCCGCACCATTTCCAGTTAGTGTTTGAGATAACCGAACGCGACATGCTGAAAGAAAAAGAGGCGATGGGCATTTTCGCCTGGCTGCACGAGCAGGGATTTGAAATTGCGGTGGATGACTTCGGCACCGGCCACAGCGCCCTGATTTACCTCGAGCGTTTTACTCTGGATTATCTGAAAATTGACCGCGGCTTCGTCAACTCTATCGGTATGGAAACGGTGACCGCGCCGGTGCTGGACGCCGTGCTGACGCTGGCTCAGCGCCTGAATATGAACACGGTAGCGGAAGGGGTAGAAACGCCGGAGCAGGCGAAATGGCTTATCGAACGCGGCTGTAACTTCCTGCAGGGGTATTACTTCAGCCGCCCTCTGACCTTAAGCCAGCTTGTCAGTTGGAATCCTTCCCACACGCTTTATGACGAATTGAAAGACTGACAGGCATTGCGCAATCTTCACTGGCTAACTTATGATTAACCATCATGGGTTTACCGGGCGCGGCAGCGTGACGCCTGCGCTTTCCCACCCACCGGGCAAGGAATGAAGATGACAAAAGCTGTACGTGCACTGATGCTGCTTTGCCTGAGCACCTTTTCCCTTACGCCACGCGCCGCAGAGATAAACGAAAGCTACTCTTTTGCCGTCCTGGGCGAACCTAAATATGCCGTCAACTTCACGCAGTTCGATTACGTCAATCCCGCAGCCCCCAAGGGCGGCAATATCACGCTCTCGGCCATTGGCACTTTTGATAACTTCAACCGCTTTGCCATGCGGGGTAATCCGGGCGTTCGCACCGACACGCTGTATGACACCCTGTTCACCACTTCCGATGACGAACCCGGCAGCTATTATCCTTTGATTGCCGAGATGGCCCGCTACCCGTCCAACTTTGCCTGGGCGGAAGTGTCCATTAACCCGCGCGCCCGCTTTCAGGACGGCAGTCCGATTACCGCCGAGGATGTCGCCTTCACCTTCAATAAATTCATGACGGAAGGCGTGCCGCAGTTCCGCCTGATTTACAAAGGGGCAACGGTACGCGCCATTGCGCCGCTCACCGTGCGTATTGAGCTTGCCACACCAAGCAAAGACCGGATGCTGGGCCTGTTTTCGCTCCCGGTGTTCCCGGAGAAGTTCTGGAAGGATCATAAGCTGAGCGACCCGCTCTCTACCCCACCGCTTTCCAGCGGGCCCTATAAAATCACCGACTGGAAAATGGGGCAATACATTACCTATTCGCGGGTGCGGGATTACTGGGCGGCAAATCTGCCGGTAAACCGCGGGCGCTGGAACTTTAATACCATCCGCTACGACTATTATCTCGATGATGACGTGGCTTTTGAGGCGTTCAAGGCCGGGGCATTTGATTATCGCACTGAAGTCTCTGCCAAAAACTGGGCCACGCGCTACATCGGGAAAAACTTCAGCAACCATTACATCGTCAAGGATGAGCAGAAAAACGAATCCGCCCAGGACACCCGCTGGCTGGCGTTTAACATCCAGCGCCCCCTTTTCAGCGACCGCCGGGTAAGGGAAGCCATCGGCCTGGCCTTTGATTTCGAATGGATGAACAAGGCGCTGTTTTATGGCGCATACAGCCGGGCCAACAGCTATTTCCAGAATACGGAATACGCCGCTCGCAGTTACCCGGACGCCGACGAACTGATGCTGCTGGCGCCGATGAAAAAGGATCTCCCGCCGGAGGTCTTCACCTCAATCTATAACCCGCCGAAATCAGACGGACGCGGGTTTGACCGGGAAAATCTGCTCAAGGCGCTCAGCCTGCTTAAAGACGCGGGCTGGGCGTTAAAAGACCAGAAGCTGGTGAATGTCAGCACCGGCCAGCCGTTTGTGTTCGAACTGCTGACCGGCACGGCCGGCAACACGCAATGGATCCTCCCCTTCCAGCGCAATTTGCAGCGCCTGGGCATCACCATGAATATCCGCCAGGTCGATAACTCGCAGCTTTCAAGCCGCCTGCGCAGCCGCGACTACGACATGATGCCAAGTTTATACCGCGCAATGCCTTACCCAAGCCCGGATTTGCAAATTATCTGGGCCTCGGAGTACATCAATTCCAGCTATAACGCGCCAGGGGTACAAAGCCCGGTGGTCGACAAGCTCATTGAGATGATTATCGCCAACCAGGGCGACAAGAAAAAACTACTGCCGCTGGGCCGTGCCCTTGACCGCGTGCTGACCTGGAACAACTACATGCTGCCGATGTGGTATATGTCGGCCGACCGCCTGGCCTGGTGGAATAAGTTCTCCCGCCCCGCCATTCATCCGCTCTACAGCACCGGATTTGATAACTGGTGGTATGACGTCAACAAAGCGGCGAAGCTGCCCGCCGACCGACGTCAGGGGGAATAACGTGGGCGCTTATATTCTGCGGCGTTTGCTGCTTATCATTCCCACGCTGTGGGCAATCATCACCATCAACTTTTTCATCGTGCAGATTGCCCCTGGTGGGCCGGTGGATCAGGCCATTGCCGCAATACAAATGGGCCACACAACCGGCATGCCGGGCATGAGCAACGACGCTATGGGCAGCGGTCATGCCCGAACGGGCGTGGGTGACGCCACCAGCAGCCAGTATCGTGGGGGCCGCGGCCTTGACCCGGAAGTCATTGCCGATATTGTGCATCGCTACGGGTTCGACAAACCGCTACACGAGCGCTATTTCACTATGCTCGGCGATTACTTGCGTTTCGACTTTGGCAACAGTCTGTTCCGTAGCTCCTCGGTGATTAAGCTGATAAAAGACAGCCTCCCCGTTTCCATTTCCATCGGACTGTGGAGCACGCTGATTATTTATCTGGTGTCGATTCCGCTGGGGATCCGTAAGGCGGTCAGCAACGGCAGCAGCTTTGATATCTGGAGCAGCATTTTCATTATTATCGGCTATGCCATTCCGGCATTTTTGTTTGCCATCCTGCTGATTGTGCTGTTTGCCGGCGGGACTTATCTCGACTGGTTCCCGCTGCGAGGACTAACGTCGGCCAATTTTGACGCCCTGCCCTGGTACAGCAAAATCACTGACTATCTGTGGCACATCACGCTGCCGGTGCTGGCGACGGTTATCGGCGGCTTTGCCACGTTAACCATGCTGACGAAAAACGCCTTTCTCGATGAAATTCGCAAGCAATACGTGGTGACGGCGCGAGCCAAAGGGCTGGATGAGAAAAAAATTCTGTATCGCCACGTCTTTCGTAACGCGATGCTGCTGGTGATTGCCGGTTTCCCGGCGACGTTTATCAGCATGTTCTTCACCGGCTCGCTGCTGATTGAGGTGATGTTCTCCCTTAACGGGCTGGGCCTGTTGGGCTACGAAGCCACAATTTCCCGCGACTACCCGGTGATTTTCGGCACCCTTTATATTTTTAGTCTGATTGGCCTGCTGACCAACATCATCAGCGATGTCACCTACACGCTGGTCGACCCCCGTATCGATTTTGAGGGACGCGGATGAGCCGATTAAGCCCGGTAAACCAGGCGCGCTGGGCGCGCTTTCGTCAGAACCGTCGCGGCTACTGGTCGCTGTGGATCTTTGCGCTGATTTTTGTCCTGAGCATGGGCGCTGAGCTGGTCGCCAATGAGCGCCCGCTGGTGGTGAACTACGAGGGCAAACTCTGGTTCCCGGCGCTGAAAAACTACAGCGAAAGTGATTTTGGCGGCCCGCTCTCAACCCCTGCGGACTACCAGGATCCCTGGCTAACGGAACGCCTGAATGAAAAAGGCTGGGTCCTCTGGGCGCCGATCCGTTTTAGTAGCAACACCATCAACTACGCCAGCAATGTCCCTTTTCCTTCGCCGCCCAGCGCACAAAACTGGCTTGGCACCGACGCCAACGGCAGCGATGTGCTGGCGAGGATCCTCTACGGCACACGAATTTCCGTGCTCTTCGGCCTGTTACTCACCTTTTTCTCCAGCATCATTGGCGTGCTGGCCGGGGCGGTGCAGGGCTATTACGGTGGACGCATTGACCTGTGGGGACAACGGTTGATTGAAGTCTGGTCCGGCATGCCGACGCTGTTTTTGATCATCATGCTCTCCAGCGTGGTACAGCCCAATTTTTGGTGGCTGCTGGGTATCACCGTTTTGTTTGGCTGGATGGGACTGGTGGGCGTTGTGCGGGCGGAATTTTTACGCACCCGCAACTTCGACTATATTTGCGCGGCGCGGGCGATGGGCGTCAGCGACTGGTCAATCATGACCCGGCATATGCTGCCCAACGCCATGGTGGCTACCCTGACCTTCCTGCCGTTCATTCTGTGCGCGTCGATAACGACATTAACCTCGCTGGATTTCCTTGGTTTTGGTCTGCCGCTGGGGTCGCCCTCTTTGGGGGAATTGGTGCTTCAGGGCAAAAATAATCTTCAGGCACCGTGGCTGGGCATCTCCGCGTTCTTATCTCTGGCCATTTTACTCTCCCTGTTAATTTTTATTGGCGAAGCGGTTCGTGACGCCTTTGATCCGGCTAAGGCGCGCTGACCATGACCACTCCGCTTCTCGCTATCAACGATCTTTCTATTGCTTTCCAGCAGGGCAAAAACCTGCGGCAGGTGGTGGACTCGGTTTCGCTTCAGGTGGAAGCGGGTGAAACCCTTGCGCTGGTCGGCGAGTCTGGCTCAGGCAAGAGCGTGACGGCGCTTTCAGTGCTGCGCCTGCTGCCGTCTCCGCCGGTGGTTTATCCCTCCGGGGAAATTTTGTTTCACGGCAAAGACCTGCTAAACGCACCGGAAAAGACGCTGCGTGGCGTGCGCGGCAACAAAATCGCAATGATATTTCAGGAACCGATGGTGTCGCTCAATCCTTTGCACACCCTCGAAAAACAGCTGTATGAAGTGCTCTCTCTCCACCGGGGAATGCGGCCTGAACCTGCTCGCGCGGAGATCCTCACCTGCCTCGATCGCGTGGGCATTCGCAACCCTGCGACCCGGCTCCAGGACTACCCTCACCTGCTGTCCGGCGGCGAACGCCAGCGCGTAATGATTGCGATGGCGCTGCTGACTCGCCCTGAATTGCTGATTGCCGATGAGCCGACGACGGCGCTGGATGTTTCGGTTCAGGCGCAGATCCTGCAACTGCTGCAAGAGCTGAAGCAGGAACTGAATATGGGCCTGCTGTTTATCACCCACAACCTGAGTATCGTGAAAAAGCTGGCGGACAACGTGGCGGTGATGCGTCACGGCAAATGCGTGGAGCAACAGCCCACCACCGATCTGTTCAGTCATCCACAGCATCCCTATACCCAACAGCTGCTGAACGCTGAACCGTCCGGCGACCCGGTGCCGCTGGCAGCAGACGTTATTCCCCTGCTCAAAGTTGAGGATCTGCAGGTTGCGTTTCCCATTCGCCGGGGCCTGCTGAAAAGAACGGTGGGACACCACTACGGGCTTAAAAATCTTAGCTTTGAACTGCGGCCAGGGGAAAGCCTCGGGCTGGTTGGGGAATCAGGATCGGGCAAAAGCACCACCGGCATGGCGCTGCTGCGATTGATTCATTCCACGGGCACTATTTGGTTTGACGGCCAGCCGCTCCACCAGTTCAACCGTAAGCAGCTGCTGCCGCTGCGCCGCCAGGTGCAGGTGGTGTTCCAGGATCCTAATTCGGCACTGAATCCACGCCTGGATGTGCTGCAAATTGTAGAGGAAGGCCTGCGGGTGCATCATCCGGCGTTAAACGCCGCAGAACGTAAGGCCAAAGTGGTTCAGGCGCTGGAAGAGGTCGGGCTGCAGGCGGATATGCTCCACCGCTACCCGGCTGAGTTTTCCGGTGGCCAGCGCCAGCGCATCGCTATCGCCAGAGCGTTGATTTTGCAGCCGCGGCTTATCGTGTTGGATGAACCGACCTCTTCGCTCGATCGCTCGGTTCAGGCTCAGATTCTGACGCTGCTAAAATCTCTCCAGGAAAAACACCGCCTGGCTTATATCTTCATCAGTCATGATTTACAGGTAGTGAAAGCACTTTGCCATCAGATGGTGGTACTGCGTCAGGGAGAAGTGGTCGAACAGGGAGACTGCAGGCAGATCTTTAGCGCCCCACAAAGCGACTACACGCGTCAGCTTCTGGCGCTCGCCTGAGATTCAGAAAGGGTTATGGCTGGAAAAAGATTCAGCGATAGCAACGCCCACGTTTTTCAGGCGACAGGTTGCCGCCAGCTCGTCCTGCAGGTTAACGAACAGGCACGGCTCGCCTTCACACTCCACGACGGAGCTGTCCACTTCAATATCGCTTAATGCCTGGCTGAGCGTATCCATGATTGGCCACGCTTTTTCCCCGTCCGGGCTAAGCAGCTTCAGGCCAATCAGGCAATCATCATCCTGTTGCGCATTTTGCGGAATCGGTTCAACTCTGGAGCCTGCAAAACCCGTCAACCAGCGGTAGCTCTGCGGCAGACGATGCACGATGGACAGTTGTATGGTGTTCAATTTCATTTCCCCGGAAGTTCCAATCGGCAATTTATCTCAAACTCTTTACACAAAGGTTAACACAATGTTGATAAATTGCGTTTAAACGAGCATTAAAACGGCTCACATCTCATGTAGAGATTTCAAAACTAACGCTTTATTTTTGTGCTATGGCACGCGTTTCGGCGCTATATGTATCGCTTTCTGAGATCTAACTCAACCTTTTTAACTACAAAGTTGTGACTTTTTACAGTTGAGCCTTTTACATATGCGAAACATATATCCTATATCAACAGAGATTATACGGGAATTTTCGGGAAGAGTACGGGCGTTTCTGAACTGAAACGCCCGCAGTTTTCAGGCTTTCGAGTGGCGGGCTTTGCTGGCGTAGAAGTAGAACAGCACGGAGGCCGTCGCACAAATAGCGATGGACCAGATCATCGGCCACGCGGTGTTAAAGGTGGCCACCGAGAGCAGCGCCCCGGTTAACGCGCCAATGCCAAAGCGGAATGTTCCGGCCAGCGAAGACGCCGTGCCGGCCATATGCGGGAATTCATCCAGAATGACCGCCATCGCATTGGATGACACCAGCGACACGCAGCTGATAAACACCGCCACGCCAAGCACCATCGCCCAGAAGCCAAAACTCAGCTGGCTACTGACCACCAGCCATACCGCCATGGCAAACTGAATGCATAGCCCGGTACGGAACATGTTGATCGCCCCAACCCGACGCACAAAGCGGCTGTTGATCATGGTCATGAAGAACAGAAACACAACGTTCAGCGCAAAGTAGTAGCCAAAGTGCTGCGGTGATACATGGTTTAATTCGATGTAGACGAACGGCCCGGCGCTGAGGAACGAGAACATCCCGGCAAAGCTGAAGCCGCTGGCCAGCATATAGCTCAGCACCCGCTTATGGCGGAAAAGCGTGGCAAAATTGCCCGCCGTGGTGCGCAGATTAAACTTCTGCCGCATTTCTGGGGCGAGCGTTTCGTGAATAAAGAAGAAAATCATCGCCGATGCAAGCAGCGCGGCGGCGGCCAGAATCCAGAAGATCGTGTGCCAGCTATACCACACCAGCACTGCGCCCCCGATCATTGGCGCTACCAGCGGCGCAATGGTGGTAATCAACATCACGAAGGACATCATCCGGGAGAACTCTTCCTTCGGATAGATATCGCGCATCAGGGCGTTGATCACCACGCTCGCCGCCGCGGCCGCTAGGCCGTGCAGAAAACGCATCCAAATTAGTTGATCGATAGTCTGTGAAAGCGCACAAGCAATTGCCGCCAGCGCGAACACCAGCGTGCCGCCCAGCACCACCGGCTTGCGCCCAAGGCTATCGGCCATCGGCCCGTAGAAGATCTGCCCGATGGCAAAACCCAAAATATAGGTACTGAGGGTCATTTGTGCGCTGCCCGCCGGGACATTAAAGCCCTGGGCTATCATCGGCAGCGCCGGTAAATACATATCAATGGACAGCGGCATCAGCATCGCCAGCAGGCCAAGGATTACGATAATACCGACAGAAGAGTTCTGTTTACGGCTCAAAAGTGACTCCGGTGATTAGGGCATGCCGACGCTGGCAATTTCCTGTTCGGTTAACGGGCGGTACTCCCCCGGCGCCAGTTCAGCATCCAGGGCGATGCCGCCAATCCGCTCACGGTGCAGGCCAACCACATGATTGCCCACGGCGGCAAACATGCGTTTTACCTGATGGTAACGGCCTTCGCTGATGGTCAGACGCACTTCCGTCGGCGTGATCACTTCCAGCACGGCAGGTTTGGTGAGGTCTTTCTCATTATGCAGTTGAACGCCTTTGGCGAAGTGTTCCGCCGTGCCTTCTTCAACCGGTGATTCCAGCGTCACCAGATAGGTTTTCTCGCAGTGATGGCGTGGAGAGGTAATGCGGTGTGACCACTGGCCGTCGTCCGTCATCAGTACCAGGCCGGTGGTGTCAATATCCAGACGACCTGCAGCATGTAACTTGTGCGCCACCGGCTCGTCGAGGAAGTAAAGCACCGTTGGGTGATCGGGATCGTCGGTAGAACAGACGTACCCCTGCGGCTTGTTCAGCATGAAGTAGCGCGGGCCGTGCTGCTGGGTCAGTGAATTACCGTCAAACGCGACCTGATGTTCCGGCAGCAGTTTAAAAGAGGCGTCGCGCACAACTTCACCGTCAATGGTGACGCGGTTAGCACGGATTTCACGGCCAGAAATAGCACGGCTGATGCCGAGCTGCTGAGAGATAAATTTGTCGAGTCGCATTAGTGTATTGCCTGTTTCATGAAGGTGCCGACAAGTGAGCGTGCGGCAGGGGCTGGAGCCCACATTCAGGTGGAAATTGGTTTGCCTGATAATTAGTTTGCCAGTATAGCGACATCAAAAACTCTCTCAAGGTAAAACGGTGCTTTATGGCATAATCGTTGCAGTCATTTGATAACAAGGTTGAAAAACCGCCCGGCCATGTCTTTTACTCTTCGTCCTTACCAGCAAGAAGCGGTGGATGCCACCCTCAGCTACTTCCGCAAGCATCCTGAACCTGCCGTCATCGTGTTGCCCACCGGTGCGGGCAAAAGCCTGGTGATTGCGGAGCTTGCAAAAGTGGCGCGCGGGCGCGTGCTGGTGCTGGCTCATGTGAAAGAGCTTGTGGCGCAAAACCATGCGAAGTATGTCTCTCTCGGGCTGGAGGCAGATATTTTCGCCGCTGGCCTGCAGCGCAAGGAAAGCCAGGGCAAAGTCGTGTTCGGCAGCGTTCAGTCCGTGGCCCGCAACCTCGAGCATTTCCACGGTGAGTTTTCCCTGCTGATTGTCGATGAGTGCCACCGCATCGGCGACAGTGACGAAAGCCAGTATCAGCAAATTCTGGCGCATCTGCGCGGCAACAATCCCCGGCTGCGGCTATTGGGGCTGACCGCCACGCCCTTCCGCCTCGGCAAAGGCTGGATTTATCAGTTTCATTACCACGGCATGGTTCGCGGCGATGAAAAGGCGCTGTTTCGCGACTGCATTTACGAGCTCCCGCTGCGCTATATGATTAAGCATGGTTACCTGACGCCGCCGGAACGGCTGGATATGCCGGTGGTGCAGTACGATTTTAGCCGTCTGCAGGCGCAGTCCAACGGGCTGTTCAGCGAAGCGGATCTGAACCGCGAGCTGAAACAACAAAAACGCATCACGCCGCATATCATTAGCCAGATCGTTGAATTTGCCGCAGACCGACGCGGCGTGATGATCTTTGCTGCCACGGTAGAGCACGCGAAAGAGATAACCGCCCTGCTGCCCGCAAGCGATGCAGCCCTGATCACAGCCGACACGCCAGGACCTGCCCGCGACACGCTCATCGACGCTTTTAAAAATCAGCAGTTCCGCTTTTTGGTGAACGTGGCGGTACTGACCACCGGCTTTGACGCGCCGCACGTGGATCTGATAGCCATTCTGCGCCCTACCGAGTCCGTGAGCCTTTACCAACAAATTGTTGGTCGCGGCCTGCGTCTCTCTCCGGGGAAAAAAGACTGTTTGATTCTCGACTATGCCGGAAACCCACACGATTTATTCACGCCCGAAGTGGGCCACGCCAAAGGGAGGAGCGACAACGTGCCGGTGCAGGTTTTTTGCCCTGCCTGCGGGTTTGCCAATACCTTCTGGGGAAAAACCACCGCTGATGGCAAGGTGATTGAACACTTTGGCCGCCGCTGTCAGGGCTGGTTTGAAGACGATGACGGCCTGCGCGAGCAGTGCGATTACCGCTTCCGCTTCAAAAACTGCCCAAACTGCAATGCTGAAAACGATATCGCCGCCCGCCGCTGCCATCAGTGTGACCACGTCCTGGTCGACCCGGACGATATGCTTAAAGCGGCGCTGAAGCTGAAAGATGCCCTGGTGCTGCGCTGCAGCGGCATGACGCTTCAGTCCGGCGGAGACGCTAAAGGCGATTGGCTTAAAATCACCTATTACGACGAAGATGGCGCAGACGTCAGCGAGCGCTTCCGTCTCCAGACGCCGGCCCAGCGCATGGCGTTCGAACAGTTGTTTATCCGCCCGCACTCGCGCGCGCCCGGCGTGCCGTTACGCTGGATCACCGTAGCGGATGTTGTGGCTCAGCAGCCGCTGCTACGCCATCCAGATTTTGTGGTAGCCCGTAAAAATGGCCAGTTCTGGAACGTCCGTGAAAAGGTTTTTGACTACCAGGGGCGCTTCCGCCGGGCCAACGAATTACGCGGCTAACGGGTACTTTTCATTGCCGGCAGAGCCGGATACGGCTATAATGCCGCCCGCTTTTGCATCCGCAAAGCAGAAAACTTTACCTGCTGCTGGGTCGCCTGTAGCAGGCTTATTTAAAGAGAAACAGTCAATGTTTACTATCAATGCAGTAGAACGTAAAGAGCATGGCAAGGGTGCGAGCCGCCGCCTGCGTGCAGCAAACAAATTCCCAGCTATCGTTTACGGTGGCGCGGAAGCTCCTGTATCCATCGAACTGGATCACGACGCCGTAATGAACCAGCAGGCTAAACCTGGTTTCTACGAAGAAGTTCTGACCCTGTCTATCGACGGTAAAGAAGTAAAAGTGAAAGTTCAGGCTGTGCAGCGTCACCCGTTCAAGCCAAAACTGACTCACATCGACTTCGTTCGCGCTTAATCGCGAGTTAAGTTCGAAAAAAACCCCGCTTCGGCGGGGTTTTTTGTTATATAAGCATTTCCGACGCCACGCCTGGCCAAAAGAGACAAATTCCATGGTTGAAAAAATCCCTGCGGGTGCATCGCGGGTACCCGCCGTAGAGAAGGATATCCAGGCTATCAGGACGATACAAAGCTACCACGCCCATATCTATTTCGAGACGCCTGAACAAAGGCTGATTGCGGAACGGATTCGGGCAGAGATTGCGCTGCGTTTTTCAGTCCTGCTGGGGCGCTGGCACGATGTGCCCGTTGGCCCTCATGCGCTGCCAATGTATCAGGTTGCTTTTATGCCGGAGGCGTTTGCTCGATTTGCGCCGTGGTTGATGCTGAACCGCTGCGGGTTAACCGTACTGCTGCATCCCAACACCGGGCAACCCAGGGCCGATCATACCGATCACGCCGTCTGGATGGGGCAAAAGCTGGAGATCCGCCATTTGCAGCAACTGCCTGAAAACGAAGGACCGGAGCCAGACTACATCCCGAATACTGCCCCGACGGTGTCGCCTTAAGCATCAGCAGGATGATACGGCCCGGCTAAAAACAGGCGGGCCGTGTTGGCAGGTTATTTACCAGAGGAACGGCGTTGAAGCTGATCGCGCAGATTCGGCGGCGTCCCCTTAATAGTTAGGGTGTCGGTTGCCGGATCCCAGAAAATACGCTCCCCCAGCAGCATGGCATCGAAGTTAATCGTCAGCCCGCCGCCGCTGCCAGCGTATTTGGTCAGCTGCCGCAGCGTGCCGCGATCCGCCGGGAAGCTCTCTTCCAGCTCATAGCCTTTTTCGGCGGTGAACTGCTGGAAGTTTTTGTCGTCAACCGCCCACGGCAGCTCATCCGCCAGCGAAGAAAGTTCAATCTCTTCCCCCGCCTGAAGCTGTTCGTTGCAGTAAGCGTAAACCTGCTGGCGCGCGGCCTGGCGTTCGTTTTTGTCCAGTTGAGCTTCGTTCGTGAAGTCGTCCAGCGCCTGCAGCAGACCTTTGTTCTGCGCTTTGGCGTTCAACCCTTCGCTGGCGCCCAGGAAATCCATAAAGAAATCGGCCACTTTGCGCCCCACTCTGCCCTTCAGGAAGGTCAGGTAGCGGGTAGATTCCGGGTTGGTTTCCCACTCGGTCAAATCAATACGCGCCACGATATCCGCATGGTTGATATCGAGATAGTGAGTCGCGCTGATATCCAGCTCTTCGTTAACGCGCATGCTGCTCAGATTGTTCAACACCGCCACCAGCAGATATTCGACCGCCAAATATCGATAATGGCAGAACAGCACGATACCGCCGTCGGCAAACGGGTATTTTGCCAGCTCATCGCGAAGACGACCGGTCGCCGCACGGGTAAAGGCAAGAAAATCCTCATCGCCATTTCGCTGCAGGCGCAGCGCTTCGGCCAGTTCGCTCTCTTCGCTGAACAGGCCGTAAGCTTTATTTTTAGCGCTATATACGCGATGCAGTTCCGCCATCATCTCTTCGACGGCACCGTCAGTTGCCAGCAGCGAGTCGCGCAGCACGACGTCCAGCGTCTGCTCATCGCGCTTAATCAATTGATGCAGGGCAATCTGGTTGATATCCAGACTCATGTTAAACTCTCCTTTAAGACCGGGCGGTATTCAACCACTGCCGCTCCCGGGACGCAAGTCGTGATAAAAAAGCGGAAAAATCGTCCCTGCTACGGTAAGATAATGCCCTTTCCCGAATACGAATGATTTTTAATTTATGCCACAAACATCCCGCTACAGTGACGAACAAGTTGAAGCGATGCTGACCGAACTGGCAGCCGTGCTGGAAAAACACCACGCGCCTACCGATCTTTCCCTGATGGTATTGGGAAATATGGTCACCAATCTGATAAACACCGACGTGGCGTCCGCTCAGCGTCGTCCTTTGGCTCGCTCCTTTGCTGAGGCGCTTCAAGCTTCGGTGAGCGAAGATAAAGCCCACTAAGGAACTATCGTAACAAGTTATGGTGACTAACCGTCAGCGCTACCGCGAAAAAGTTTCCCAAATGGTCAGTTGGGGGCACTGGTTCGCCCTGTTTAATATCCTGCTGGCCATGCTGCTGGGTAGCCGCTATCTGTTTATCGCCGACTGGCCAACGACGCTGACGGGGCGAATTTATTCGTACGTGAGCGTTGTTGGGCACTTCAGTTTTTTGGTGTTTGCCGCCTATTTACTGCTTATCTTTCCGCTGACGTTTATCGTCATGTCGCAGCGCCTGCTGCGCTTTATTAGCGCGGCCCTGGCCACGGCGGGCATGACGTTACTGCTGATAGACAGCGAAGTTTTCACGCGTTTCCACCTCCACCTGAATCCCACCGTCTGGGAACTGGTGATTAACCCTGACCAGGGGGAGATGGCCCGTGACTGGCAGCTGATGTTTATCAGCGTGCCGGTGATTTTGCTTATTGAGATGCTGTTTGCGACATGGAGCTGGCAAAAACTGCGCAGCCTCGGGCGTCGTCGGCAATACGCGCGTCCTTTAGTGATTCTGTTCTTTATTTCTTTCTTTAGTAGCCACCTGATGTACATCTGGGCGGATGCTAACTTCTATCGCCCGATTACCATGCAGCGGGCTAATCTGCCGCTCTCATACCCAATGACCGCCCGTCGTTTTCTTGAAAAACACGGTCTGCTGGATGCCAAGGAATACCAGCGCAGGCTGGTGGAGCAAGGTAGCCCGGCAGCGCTGTCGGTCCAGTATCCGCTGAGTAATCTGCAATTTCGCGATATGGGTCTTGGTAACAATGTGCTGCTGATTACCGTTGACGGGCTGAATGCCGCAAGCATGAGCAAAGATATGCCAGCGTTGAAGGCATTTGCCCACGATAATATCCGCTTTACTCAGCACATGAGTTCCGGGAATAACACCGATAGCGGCATGTTCGGCCTGTTCTACGGTATCTCCCCGGCTTATATGGACGGTGTGCTGTCAAACCGCACCCCTGCCGCACTGATTACGGGTTTAAATCAGCAGGGCTACCAGCTTGGCCTGTTTGCATCCGACGGCTTTAACTCGGCGATGTACCGCCAGGCCCTGCTGTCTGATTTCTCGTTGCGCCCGGCCAAAAACCAGACCGACGGCCAGACGGCAACACAGTGGATCAGTTGGCTTAACCAGTATGCTTCCGAGGACAATCGCTGGTTCTCCTGGGTCGCCTTTAACGGCACCAGCATCGACGATAACGAAAATCAACAGGGCTTTGAGCAGCGCTATTCCCGCGCAGCCGGTAATGTTGATGAGCAAATTAAACGCGTACTGGATGCGCTGGAAGCGGCAGGCAAGCTGCAAAACACGGTGGTTATCATTACCGCAGGCCACGGGATTCCGCTCGGCGACCAGCGTGACTCTTTCGCCTGGTCACGTGCGCGGATTCAAGTGCCGCTGGTGATTCACTGGCCGGGCACACCTGCGCAGACCATCACCAAACTCACCGATCATCAGGACGTGATGACCACCCTGATGCAGCGTCTGCTGCACGTTAAAACGGCAGCCAATGAGTACTCTCAGGGGGAGGATTTATTTGCCGCGACGCGCCGTAACAATTGGGTGATTGGTGCCGACAATCAAACCCTGGCCGTGACAACGCCCGAGATGACGCTGGTGCTGAATAACAACGGCAACTATCGGATGTACGATCTGCAGGGTAAACGGATCAATGAAACCAAGCCGCAGCTTGATTTGCTGCTGCAGGTGCTGACTGACGAGAAGCGCTTCATCGCCAACTAATTGTTTATTTATAAGACAGTTAGCTGCGTATTCCCTTGCAATCAACGCGGAAAAATGTACTATGATTCTTCTGCGTCGGCACGTAGCGCAGCCTGGTAGCGCACCGTCATGGGGTGTCGGGGGTCGGAGGTTCAAATCCTCTCGTGCCGACCAAATAAACATTGAAAACCAGCCTCTTATGGCTGGTTTTTTTGTGCCTGGATTTTGCCTGAACAGCCAAAAGAAAAGCCGCCTGAACTGGCGGCTTTGTGCGGTGTTTTACACTTACAACAGGAACAGCGTAGCCAGCCCCAGGAAGATAAAGAATCCGCCGGTATCGGTAATGGCGGTGATCATCACGCTTGAGCCGACGGCAGGATCTTTGCCCAGTTTGGTCATCGTCATTGGAATCACGACGCCCATCAACGCCGCAACCAGAAGATTCAGGATCATCGCCAGCGTCATCACGCCGCCCATTGCCGCGTCGTTGTACAACAGCCAGGTAATGCCCCCCATCACGCCACCCCACACTAGCCCGTTGATTAACGCGACGCCCAGCTCACGCAGCATCAGGAAGGAGATGTTTCCGGCCTGAATATGCTGCAACGCCAGCGCACGTACAATCATGGTGATCGTCTGGTTACCTGTGTTACCACCGATGCCCGCCACGATCGGCATCAGCGATGCCAGAGCCACTAGTTGCGAAATGGTATGTTCAAATAATCCAATCACGCGTGAGGCCACAAACGCCGTACAAAGGTTAATGGCAAGCCAGGCCCAGCGGGTGCGCACGGCTTTGCTGACGGGTGCAAAGACATCCTCTTCGGTGCTCAGGCCGCCCATGCGGCGCAGGTCGTTGTCGGTTTCCTCGTACACCACGTCAACAATCTCATCCACCGTTAAGCGCCCCATCAGCTTGCCGGTACTGTCAACCACTGCGGCGCTGATCAAGTCATCGCGTTCAAAGGTACGCGCGGCCTGCTCGTCATGATCTTCCGGCGCGAAGCAGGTGGGGTTGTCGTCCATCACCTTCAGCACCGGCGTTTGCGGCGAATGCAGTAGAATCGCGGTGAGGTCCAGCTCACCCAACAGCGTTTTGTCCCGGCTGGTGACAAACAGTTTGTCGGTGTTCTGCGGTACTTTGCCGCGAATACGAAGGTAGCGCTGCACAACGGCAAGCGTGACATCTGGGCGCACGGTGATCACTTCAAAATCCATGATTGCGCCAACGCTGTGCTTGTCATAATGCAGGATCTGGCGAACTTGCGTGCGCTCATTCTGCGGCAGCGTGGCCAGCAAACGCCCGACCAGATCGCGAGGAAGGTACTGCGCCAGATAGATCTGATCGTCGATATCCAGCGGGCGCAGCGCATTAAGCAGCGCTTTATCGCTCATATCTTCAATCAGGTCATCCCAGACCGTCTCTGAAGCCTCAACCAGCACGCTACCGCGTCGGTCTTCGGTGACGAGGCTCCATAGCGCTAAGCGCTCTTCCGTTGGCAAGGCTTCCAGGACATCGGCGAGATCCGGCGCGGGCAATCGCCCAACCAGCGTCACTATCTCGGCGATATCCTGCTCGGCGCTCTGTGTTTCAGCGAAAGGTTCTTTGGCCAGAATACCGCTGGCGACGGCTTTGTTGGTCAACAGAATTTGCAGAATACGTGCCCTGTCCTGGTCACGCTCTTTGGTGCTGTACTTCTGAATGGCGGTCATAAAATAATTCCCTGGAAACGACGAGTTAGTTTATAGCCTGACGGGACGAAGAAAACAAAAAACCAGCCTTAATTGGCTGGTTTTTTTACTTTGTTTAGGTGGCGCTGACTCAATGACCCGTTCTTGCCACGGCATCGCGTGAAGCTTGTGCCCGCTCGTCGCCGGTCAGCTCGCTGAGTTGGCCCTGGCGCATTTCCAGAAGCCGGTCAGCGTGAATAAAGTAGTGATCGTCATGGCTGATGGCAAAGACCGTTTTCCCCATTTGCTGCATTAACGGCAGCAATACCTGGTAGAATTCACGCCGGAAATGAGGATCCTGGTCTGCGGCCCATTCGTCAAGCAGGATGATATCTCGCTCTTCCGCTATCGCCAGCAGCAGCGCCACGCGCTTGCGCTGCCCTTTCGAAAGCTTGAGGTTGAGAATGGTGCCGTTGTCCAGCTCTAGCTTACTGCTCATTTTCAGCCGCTCGAGCCAGCTGTTTACCAGCTCAGAATTAGCCGGTTTACCCTGTGCCCCCAGAAGGCGGTCAAACAGCCAAACGTCGGTGAATACCGCTGAGAATAGCCGACGGTAGTCATCCTGCGTCCGGGCCTCAACGCGCTGGCCATCAAGATAAATCGCCCCGCTGACCGGCTGATAAAGTCCTGTCAGCAACATCGCCAGGGTCGATTTTCCGCTGCCGTTACCGCCAATCAGAAACAGCAGTTCCCCGCGCTTGATAGTGAGGTTCAGCGGGCCAACGCTAAAGCTATTATCCCCGTATTGAAACACCACATCGCGCATTTCAATCTGCTGCCAGTTCCCGGCGGCCTTCGAACGGGGGAACGCAGCATCGTACGGGGCGAGCTGGAACTTATTCAGCTTATTGAAGGCAACCTGGGCGCTCAGCAGCGTCGGTAACGCCCCGACGGCGGAAAGGAGTGGCGTACGCAAAAATAGCAACGTTAAAGAAAAGGTTGCCGCTACGTTGGTGTCGGACCAGCCCAGGCTATTAGCCATATAAAACACCAGCCCAATCGCACCCAGCATCATAATGTTGGACCAGTTCACGGCGCTAAGGTGGTAGGTATCTGCGCGGATAATATTGTTTCGATAATCGGCAGCGTGAGGCGTGTAGGTGTCTTCGTACATCCGCGCCGCACGTTCGCGGTTCAGGGCCAGTTCCTTACGCCCTTCGATAACGGTTTGATAATCGTGATAAAGCTGGTCTTCAATTTCACGAAGCTGGGCCATGTGTTTGTATACCCGCGCCACCAGCAGATAACCGCCCACAATGGTGATAACCAGCCATACGGTGGTCACGCCCAGCATTTTAGGTGACAGCCAGGCAAGGTAAGCGGCGGAACCGATAGCCAGAATAATGCCTTGTACCAGTTCCGGCAGGCGAACAAAGGCAATCGTAATGTTGCGCACGTCGCTGGTTAGCCCCGCCAACAGCGCAGCACTGCCCAACTGCTCGACGCGCTCTACGTCGGTGTCCATCAGGCGCTTGATAAACTCGCTACGCAGACGAAAAACAAAATGGTGTCCAAGGGTGGTTAACGCCAGCTGCGAACCCAGCGTCACGGCCATCAGCAACAAGAGTAATCCCATGAACTCTGGCAGAACCGCGAAGGTAAGATCGGGTGTCTCAATCAGACGCTGGTTAATGAACGCAATCAGGCCAATGCCTAGCGCCGCACTGGCCAGGCTTAACGCCATGACCATTACAAAAGGCCAGCGATACTGGCGATAAACCACACGAAGTAGCTCCATAATTCCCTACCGGCAAAATAAAACAGCGAGCAGTTTAAACGGCTCGCCGCCCACATCAAGAATAATTCTTATTTTTATTCGCCTTACGAAGCACGACGAAAGGTCAGGTTGTAGCGGAATTGGTCGGTGAGAGGATGAAAACCGGGTTTGAGCGGCAGAATACCGTGATAAAAAAGCCTTGATGCGCCCCCCCATACCACAACGTCACCATGCTCCAGCATGATACGTTGCAAAGGGTCTCCGCGCTGCAGGCCACCAAACTGAAATATGGCAGGCAAGCCAAGCGAAACCGAAACAATGGGCTGGCGCAAATTAGGCTCGTCTTTATCCTGATGAAGAGAGAGTTTGGTGCCTGCGGCATAGCGGTTGATCAGGCAGGCATCGGGTTCAAAATCCAGATAACCCGCCGCGAGCGAGGCTCGGTGGCAAATGGACAGAAATACTTCCGGAATCAATGGCCAGCCCTGCCCGGTCAGCGGATCCTGTGGCGAATAGAGGTAACCATTCTGATTGGTGCTCCAGCCTAATGCGCCGCAGTTGGTCATAGCCACCGACATGGTGTAGCCGCCAGGCGTCACCATATGGCGGAAAGGCGCCTGCTGAGAAACCTGCCCAACACCGGCCAGCAGCGCGGCGGCCTCTTCCCGGGCAAAGCGCCGCAGAATTGTCGCACCCTCGGCAAGCGGCTCTTCCCACGGAGATTCATCAGCAAACAAATCCAGCATTATTCTTTCTGCCTTCTCGTTTCGTTTTCCAGCAGCTGACGCTTGCGCTCCACGCCCCAGCGATAGCCGGACAAACCACCGTCGCTGCGGATCACCCTGTGGCAGGGAATGGCGACTGCAAGCGTATTAGCCGCGCAGGCTCCGGCCACCGCCCGTACGGCAGCAGGTTTACCGATACGTTCCGCCAGTTCGCTATAGCTAACGGTAGATCCTGGCGGAACGGATCGTAACGCCTGCCATACCTGTTGCTGAAATGCCGTCCCGCGAATGTCCAGCGGCAGCGAAAACTCAGCCGTAGGCGATTCGATAAAACCAATGACCTGTGCCACGCGTGAAGCGAATGCCTCATCGCCCGGAGTAAGTTGTGACGAAGGAAATTCAGTTTCCAGCTCACCGATAAGCGTTTCGGCGTTCTCACCCAACAGGATTGCACAAATACCGCGCTCGCTTTCCGCCACCAGGAATTCCCCCAGTTGGCAGGTGCCAACTACAAATTGGACATGAGCACGGGCACCACCTTTACGATACTGGCTTGCCGTCATGCCCAACGCAGCATCCGCCTGATGGTAATACGCGCTCCCTGACTGAAAACCCGCATCAAAAATGGCGTTTGTCACCCCTTTCCCTTGTGCCAGGCCAGCACGTAAACGACGAGCGCGATGCGCTTTTTGCCATGCGTTTGGCGTCAGGCCCGTGACGCTTTTAAAGAGGCGGTGGAAATGAAAGCTGCTCATGGCGACCCGCCCGGCTAGCTCATCCAGGGTCAGCGGCACTTCGCTGGATTCAATAATCCGGCAAGCTTCTTCAATGCGCGCCACTCGCTGGCGCTCAGGGGCAAGCTTATCCGGCTGACAGCGCTTGCAGGCGCGAAACCCGGCTTCTAGCGCCGCTTCGGGTGTGGCGTAGAAAGCGGTATTTTCACGTAGCGGACGGCGAGCGCTGCAGGAAGGCCGGCAGAAAATACCGGTGGTTTTGACGGCAAAAACGAATTGCCCGTCGGCCTGCGTGTCGCGCTGTTCCACCGCCTGCCAGCGCTGCTGCTCTGTAATATACCCGTTTGTCTGCTTCATCATCGCGACCTCATGCTTAATTTAACGATACCATCATGGCAGCACAGGCCGGATGAAAAACTCGGGTTCTTGCTTTTTAATTTTTTTCGTCAAGCAAGAAGGTTTTGAACTGAGGCGACATCCAGCTCCGGAATCCGTCCCCTTCTTTGCTGATAAGGTAAACGGCCAGGCCTTCTTTCTCCGCAACCTGTTTGGCTTTTTCTTCCCCTAAGACCATCAACCCCGTGTCCCAGCCATCTGCTTCCATCGCCGTTGGT
Organism: Cedecea sp. Ae19-4; assembly: GCF_059801165.1. Taxonomy (NCBI): domain Bacteria; kingdom Pseudomonadati; phylum Pseudomonadota; class Gammaproteobacteria; order Enterobacterales; family Enterobacteriaceae; genus Cedecea; species Cedecea sp. Ae19-4. The sequence continues at coordinate 2,361,696 of NZ_JBCHWG010000001.1, forward strand.
GCAATGACGGTAGCGGAAACTAATTTATGTTCAATAGGCCGCCCGGTCTGTGGGTTAATGATGTGGGAAATACGCTTACCGTCCAGCTCGTAATAGTTGCGGTAACTGCCTGAGGTACTGATCCCGTGGCCGTTGATATCCACCATTGCCTGCACGGCATTCTCCCGATCGGTCGGTTTCTGAATAGCCACCCGCCAGGCTTTTCCCGCCGGATTAGTGCCGCGGGTGGTGACCGCGCCTCCGACAGAAACAAGATAGCGGCTAATGCCATTTTGCTCCATCAGGCGGGCCAGATGGTCGGCGGCGTAACCCTCCCCGATGGTCGACAGATCGACATACAGGCCGGGAAGATCTTTTTGCAGCCATTGCTTACCGGCAGCATTCACCACCTTCAGATGCTGCAAACCGGTTAAGGCTTTGGCGGCATCGATTTGTGCCTGATTCGGCGTGTGCAGCGGCTGTTTATCGGGCCCGAAGCCCCACAGATTGACCAAAGGCCCGACTGTAATGTCCATCGCCCCATCGGTTTTCGCACCGATGCGCAGCGACATCGTGACAATATCACTCATCGCCTCACTCACCGGATACGGTTCAGTGCTGGCGGACTGGTTAAAAAGGGAAAGCGCCGAGTCTTTTTTCCAGGTCGACATCAGCCGATCGTCGGCATCCAGCTGATCCTGAATTTTTTTCTGCAGTGAGGCTTTCTGTGCATCATCAACGTCCGCCAGGCTCACGCGCCAGTAAGTTCCCATGGTTTTCCCCTCAAGCACCATGGCCTTTGTGGCGTCAGGCTGAGCGTTATCGCAGCCTGAGAGAGCGAAAAGAGCGACGGCAAGCCAGCCGTAACGAATAATGCGTAAATCCATGGTGTCAGTCTCCAGTTTCGGGAGCGTAAGGGTACAGCAAAAGCGGCCGGGAGAGGGAGCAAGCGGCGAGCCATTGAGGTTTGAGACATAAAAAAGGCGCCTTGCGGCGCCTTTGTTAGCTTGAGCTAAATTAGAACTGGTAAACCAGGCCTACACCCACAACGTCATCGGTACCGATGCCGGTTGCCTGAGTGAAGGCATTTTTGTCCAGCAGATTGATTTTGTAGTCAACGTAGGTAGACATGTTTTTGTTGAAGTAGTAAGTCGCGCCCACATCAACGTATTTCAGGATATCCTGGCTGCCGTAACCTTCGATGTTTTTACCTTTAGACTGCAGGTAAGCGATGGATGGACGCAGGCCGAAATCGAACTGGTACTGAGCAACCACTTCAAAGTTCTGTGCTTTGTTTGCAAAGCCAGATTTGTTGATAGCAGTAGCGTTATAGCTCTGAGTGTACTGTGTTGCCAGATAGATGTTGTTCGCGTCGTATTTCAGACCACCGGTGTAGGTGGTTGCATCATCACCGTGACCCAGCACGCCGGCAGCGTTCTGATCTGCGGTACGTTTAGAGCTGGAAATTGCAGAACCAACGCTGAAGCCTTCGCCCAGTGCATAGGTCAGGGAGCCGCCGAAGCCGTCACCGTTTTGGTTTACAATACCACGACCGCCTTCGGATTTAGCTTCGCCAGACTGGCTACCGTTTTTACCCTGGTACTGCAGAGCAAAGTTCAGGCCATCAACCAGACCGAAGAAGTCAGTGTTACGGTAGGTTGCCACGCCGTTAGCACGAGACTGCAGGAAGTTATCTGCACCGTAAGTATCGCCACCAAATTCTGGCAGAACGTCAGTCCAGGAAGTGACATCGTAAACAACGCCGTAGTTACGACCGTAGTCGAAAGAACCCGCATCACCGAACTTCAGACCAGCAAAGCCCAGACGAGTCCAGGATTGGTTGCTGGAGTTTTCAGTGTTGTTCGCCTGAACGTTGTATTCCCACTGGCCGTAACCGGTCAGCTGGTCGTTGATCTGAGTTTCGCCCTTGAAGCCAAAACGAACGTAGGTTTTGTCGCCGTCATTACCTTTATCGTTGGAGAAATAGTGCAGACCATCAACTTTACCGTACAGGTCTAATTTATTGCCGTCTTTGTTGTAAATTTCGGCTGCATTTGCAGCGCCTGCTACCAGCAGAGCCGGTACCAGAAGGGACAGTGCTTTAACTTTCATCTTATTAACCCTCTGTTATATGCCTTATTTTATTTACCACTGCTTACTGATTAACCCTCTAATCAGTCGGCAAATTCATTGTCCAAAACAAATACTGAATAATCCAACGAGAATATGATACGAAAACTATATAGATGTTTCATTTATCAATATAGATGTATCAAAATGTAAATTAGAGGGAACTTTTTTTAGCACGAATAGCTAAAAATATAAGCATTAATAATCAAAAAATAATAACAGCACAATTAAATCAATATGTTACATCTAAAATAAAAAAGTAGCACTCAATGATAATTTTTTTATTAACTTAGGCGATAGAATCATTATCGCTATCATCATTAACTTTATTTATTACCGTCATTCGAATCTGAATGTCCGTTTACCCCTATTAGTACCGGATGCTTGCATCCGGTTTTTTTTTACTCATCTTTACACAAATTTAATATCTGTGTGCTAGCTATGCAATTTATAACGTCTGTTAATTAATCAGCCTGCTTTTTTTCTCCATATTTCATACAGAATGCGGATTTTTCTTAAACAATTCTATTTCCCACGCCCAACATACCCTCAGAAAATATTTGTACAAATCTCGCCCAGCTGTACAAATTACCAACAAGACTTAAGGTAAATTATTATTTAAGGATTTTTCCTAATAATCAGTCACCTGAAAAAAAACAGAGAACACCTTATACTGCGTCAGATTGCTGACGACACCGCCATATAAAGGTATTCTTAGCATCTGCAAGCGCTAAACCGCTAAGGCGAAACGGCTCACTCAAGCAGTTGGGCTACCTATCATCCAGGATTGGCGAGGCTTCGCCGGGTTGCATACATACAATGAGCCAGTCTGAAAATACGCCGCTAAATAAGTTTTCACTGTTCCCCGGCAACATTACCCGCTTCTTTTTGCTGCTGATCGTCGTTCTGCTCGTCTCGATGGGCGTCCTGGTGCAAAGCGCCGTTAATGCCTGGCTAAAGGACAAAAGCTACCAGATTGTCGATATCACCCATGCTCTGCATAAGCGTGTAGAAACCTACCGCTACGCCACATGGCAAATCTACGACAACATCGCGACAGCCCCGACAGCCTCTGGCGAAAATCTCCAGGAAACCCGGCTGCGTCAGGACGTCTATTACCTCGATAAACCGCGAAGCAAAACCGAGGCGCTGATTTTTGGCTCCCATGACAGCTCCACGCTGGAAATGACGCAGCGGATATCCGGCTACCTGGACACGCTGTGGGGAGCGGAAAGCAGCCCCTGGTCGATGTACTACCTTAATGGCCAGGACAACAGCATGATTCTGGTCTCAACGCTGCCGCTCAAGGACCTGTCATCTGGTTTTAAAGACTCCGGCGTCGGCACCATCGTGGATTCACGCCGCGCGGAGATGCTGCAGCAGGCTAATGCCCTCGATGAGCGGGAAAGCTTCTCGCCTCTGCGCAAACTTAACTGGCAAAACGGCCATTATTTCACGCTGAGAACCACCTTTAACCAGCCTGGGCATCTGGCAACCGTGGTCGCATTCGATCTGCCGATTAACGATCTTATCCCGCCCACTATGTCCCTGGACAGCTTCCAGTTGGATCCTGACGAACGCCAGCGGACAGCCGCGACAACTTCAACGGATAAAGACGATCCGGACAGCGTCAGCATTAACTTTAATAGTGCACGAATTGAAATTACGGCTCCGGTAGCGACGACGCAGCTCCAGCTGGTGTGGCAAGTTCCGTTTGGGACGCTGATGATGGACACGCTGCAAAATATTCTTCTGCCGCTGTTGCTGAACATCGCGCTGCTCGGTCTGGCCGTTTTTGGCTTTGCAACCTTCCGCCAGCAGCCTCAGCGGCAGGCGGAAAGCAATTCGGGGAATGGCGAGCTGCAAATACTGCGTGCGCTAAATGAAGAGATCGTCGCGATCCTGCCCCTTGGCCTGCTGGTTCACGACCTCGACGCGAACCGTACCGTGATCAGCAATAAAATTGCCGATCACCTGCTCCCCCACCTGAATTTGCAAAATATTATTTCGATGGCGGACCAGCATCAGGGGGTCATTCAGGCCACGGTCAACAACGAGCTGTATGAGATTCGTCAGTTCCGTAGCCAGATAGCCCCGCGCACGCAGATTTTTGTGATCCGCGATCAGGATCGCGAAATTCTGGTGAACAAAAAACTCAAACAGGCCCAGCGTCTGTATGAGAAAAACCAGCAGGGCCGGGCCGCCTTCATGCAGCATATCGGCGAAGCCCTGCAGCTTCCGGTTAAGCAACTGGCGGAACATGCTGCAGAAATTAACGACAGCAAACATCTGCAGCTGGCAAATGATGCCCAGGTCATTGTCCGTCTGGTCGACGAGATCCAGCTCCTCAACATGCTGGAAGCCGACAGCTGGAAAACCAGCGTCAGCGAGTTTTCTATTCAGTGCCTGATTGATGAAGTTGCCCTGTCGATGCTGCCGATTATCAAGCGTAAAGGGCTGCAGCTGCTCATCAACAATAACCTGCCGGCCGATGAAAAACGCCACGGCGACAAAGACGTGCTGCGCAAAATCCTTGAGCTGCTGCTGCACTATTCCGTGACCACTACGCAGATTGGCAAGATCACGCTTGATATTAGCGAGGAAGAAGTCGGGCCAGATCGCCTCTTGTTCCGCGTCCTGGATACCGGTAACGGTATCGGCGGCGGTGAAATTGATAACCTGCACTTCCCGTTCCTCAACGAAACCAGCGAAGACCGCTATGGGCAGGCCAACGGGCTGGCTTTCTACCTTTGCGATCGCCTTGCTCGTAAGCTCGGCGGGCATCTGAACATCAAAACGCGCCCGGACATCGGCACACGCTATAATTTACATATCAGGATGGCCGCAGAATCACAGGCAGATTCGCGGGATGAGAGACTGCTGGATGACGTTGTGGCGATGCTGGATATCACCTCCAACGAGGTCCGAACGATTGTGACCCGCATGCTGGAAAACTGGGGCGCGAACTGCATTTCCCCGGACGAAAGACTCGCGAGTCAAGACTTTGATATCTTCCTCACTGATAATCCGTCTAATCTTACTGCTTCGGGCTTGCTTTTAAGCGATGATGAAAACGGGATGCGGAAGATTGCACCTGGCCAGTTCCGGGTAAACTTTAATATCAGCAATGCGATGCAGGACGCCGTTCTGCAGCTGATTGAAAACCAACTGGCGGAGGAAGACACACCCGATTCGCCTCTGGGCGGCGACGAAAACGCTCAGCTGCACGCCAGCGGTTATTACGCGCTGTTTGTCGACACGGTACCGGAAGATGTCACCAGACTGTATACTGAATCTGCAGCGGGCGACTTTGCCGCTCTGGCGCAGACTGCGCACCGCCTGAAGGGCGTGTTTGCGATGCTGAATCTGGTGCCCGGCAAACAGTTATGTGAAACGTTGGAGCACCACATTCGTGAAAGTGATGCTTCAAACATACAAAAATATATCAGCGACATTGATGCTTACGTCAAAAGTCTGCTGTAGCAAGGTAGCCTATTACATGAACAACATGAACGTAATTATTGCTGACGACCATCCGATTGTTCTGTTCGGCATTCGCAAATCTCTTGAGCAGATCGAATGGGTGAATGTTGTCGGTGAATTCGAAGACTCCACGGCACTGATCAATAATTTACCAAAGCTTGAAGCCAACGTACTGATAACCGATCTGTCCATGCCAGGCGATAAATACGGCGATGGCATCACACTGATCAAATACATCAAGCGCCACTTCCCTAACCTGTCGATCATCGTGCTAACCATGAACAACAACCCGGCAATCCTCAGCGCGGTGTTGGATCTCGACATTGAGGGGATTGTGCTGAAACAGGGTGCGCCAACCGATCTGCCAAAAGCGCTCGCCGCGTTGCAGAAAGGCAAGAAATTCACCCCTGAGAGCGTTTCCCGCCTGCTGGAAAAAATCAGCGCAGGTGGCTACGGCGATAAGCGCCTGTCGCCGAAAGAAAGCGAAGTTCTGCGCCTGTTCGCCGAAGGTTTCCTGGTGACCGAGATAGCCCGTAAGCTGAACCGCAGCATCAAAACTATCAGTAGCCAAAAGAAATCAGCGATGATGAAGCTGGGCGTCGAGAACGACATTGCCCTGCTGAATTACCTTTCCTCAGTGAGCCTGACGCCGGCGGACAAAGAGTAATCTCCGCCACGGCCACCAAGAAAAAGCCCCGCATGAAAATGCGGGGCTTTTTTATGAGCTTAGTTTACGAGGCATCGCGTGTACTTCGCACTCGGGCAGCATAAACCGCCAGCGTCTGTTTAATCACATCCAGCGTGACCGGTTTAGACAAGCAGCTGTCCATACCGGATTCCAGACAGCGCTGCTTCTCTTCCGCCAGCGCGTTTGCCGTCACGCCGATGACCGGCAGCGTCAGCCCCAGTTGGCGAATGCGTTGCGTCAGGCGATAGCCGTCCATGTTCGGCATGTTGACGTCACTGAGTACGATATCGATATGATTTTTGCTGAGCACGTTCAGCGCATCAATCCCGTCATTCGCCGTTTTGCACTGATAGCCGAGCGATCCGAGCTGATCGGCCAGCAAGCGACGGTTGATCGGATGGTCATCCACCACCAGGATCATCATGTCATCGTTTCGCTCGCTTATCTCACTGGCCGCCGTCAGCGCCGGAGAACTGCCAGGCACATCCACAGTAATGCTGTAAATCCTCCCCAGCAGCGGCAGCAACTCGTGCGGTGCTGCGACGCTGTGCACCCAACGGCCAGGTTCAAATTCAACGGGAATACCGATATGGCGGCGGCAGAAGACAATTGCCGCCCGGCCGCCCCACGGCGCCACCAGATTATCATCGGTAATCAGAATATCGTCGCTGCCCGGCGTTTCACCCGACCAGGACTGCGCCTGTAGCCCGTTTTTGATCAGCAAAGATTCCAGGTAGCTACTGAGATAATCATTGCGAATAGCCAGCCAGCAGCGCTTGTCCGCCAGCCCTTCAACATTATTCTTCGGCGCAAACTGCGCTTTATACAGCGGGATACGCACCGTAAACTGGCTGCCCATTCCCGACTCGGTATCCACCGAAATATCGCCATCCATCATGCTGATTAGCTTTTCGCAAATCGCCAGCCCCAGCCCGGTTCCCTGGAAATTACGCTGCACGCCGGTCCCCACCTGGAAGAACGGGTCAAAAAGCCGGGTCACTTCTTTGGTCGGGATCCCTACCCCGGTGTCGCGCACCCGGAAGCTCAGGTAATCGCCGTTGATAGAAACATGCAGGATAATACAGCCAATATCGGTGAACTTAATCGCATTACTCAGTAAGTTGGAGATAACCTGCTGCAAGCGCATAGGGTCACCCTGCAGCGTGAGCGGTACATCATCGTCGATAAAGCAGTACAGCCCCAGCTGCTTGCGAACCACCAGCGGCAGATAGTTGGCGGTAATGTGGCTCATCACCTCGCGCGGAGAAAACTCACGCGGCTCAATTTTCAACTGCTCTGACTCGATTTTCGAGAAGTCGAGAATGTCGCTGATGATTTTCAGCAGCAGGCTGGATGAGTTGTTCATCGCCGTGACCAGCCTGTCCACGCCCTTCGGCAGCTCTTTGGTCTGCAGGAGATCCAGGTTACCTATGATGCCGTACAGCGGCGTACGCAGTTCATGGCTGACAGTGGCGAGGAACATAGATTTAGACTGGCTCGCCTGCTCCGAGGCCTGAGCCATTTCCTGCAGGGACTCCTCCATCTTCACGCGGGCACTGACGTCAACCAACACGCAAATTGCCACGTTCTCATTGCGGTAGCGCGAATGCACAAAGCTGATCTGCAGATTGGTGTGGTTGCTGGTCATGACATCGACAAAGTTGACCTGCTGGCCACAAATAATCTGCGTCAGCCGCTGCCTGTCCTCGTGCGTCAGCATATTGAGGTAATTGTGCGCCAGTTCGTTACTCAGAATATTAGTGCCGTCCTGGGTGCGCAAAATACAGATACCCACGGGTGCAGACGCGACGATCTTCCGGTTGAACTGCTCGTGCTCCTCCAGCCGCTGGGCATCGCTCTCGGCCGGAATAAATATCCGGCGCTCATACATTCGCGCCAGGGTAAACAGCACAATGCCTACCAGGACGTTGAGTAAAACCGCATTGAGGATAAGCATTCTGATGCTTTCCAGCACCAAATCGACAGGCACAGAGTAAATCACGCTCAGCGAGGACGGCGGCAGGTTTTTCTTTAGTACCAGCGCCTTAAAGCCAGAGGTATAGCCGAACCAGGAGCGATCCTGAATCCAGCGACTTTCCGGTTCAATGCGCGATTCCGGGCCGGTCAGCGATATCAGCGGGTGCCCGTTTTCATCCAGGATAGTGACGCCAATAGGCAGCGTGCCCGGCGTCAGGAAATTCTCCATACGCACCGTTTGCTCAATCCCCAGCAGCGCCTGGAGGCGGTTCGCCAGATAGACCGGCGTCAGCGTGTAGAAATAGCCAATGCCGGGGCGCGGCCCCTGCCCAATCCAGTAAATGCTGTTCGCCCGTTCATCCTGCGGCGCGGTACGATACTTCATGATGCGTTCATGCAGCGTTTTCAGCGCGTTTTCCCGTTCCAGCGGCATATCACGCAGCCCAAAATCTGCCATGCAGAGATTATCGCCGCCAATCAGGAACACCCGGTTGAGGTCGTACGCCGCGGAGAAGTTATCGCGCCAGTAGCGCAGGAACCAGGAGAGAGACTGCAGCGAGCTTCGCCAGGTCACGCTCACTGCCGAACAGTCAGAGTCCGGGAAAAGCGGCATAAACGTTGGCGCCTCGGTTTTATCCGCGCTTTGATCGAGCGGAGGAAGCACGCCATTGGGCGCCGTGAGACGGTTTTCAGCAATGTACTTCAGCTCTTTCACCACGTCCGAAGTGCGCTGGATGTAGCGCTGGGCCTGGTCAAAGCTGATGTTAAACTCCTGGCGAATCTCCGACTCTTTATCGTGCAGCGCGTTGACGATGTAAAACACGGAAAACAGCGCGATAAGCAGCCAGAGCAGAAGCGCCAGCGCCCTGAACAGGTAGCGCGAAATTTTAAGGGTGCTGCGAAAAGAGACGAAGTATTTCAAATTGGGCCTGAAAGTACGCGAGCGAGTGAACGGAGATGCGCTTAAGGTAGCCGCAAAACCTTTGTCCCGCAACGGCAAACAAAAAGGGCCGCCAAAGCGACCCTTTATTTACGACTATTCTGGATTATTCGTCCGCTTCATCGGCAACATCATCATCGGTATCCGCTTCAGGCGCGATATCATCGTCCCCTTCCGCCACGCTACCGTCGATGCTGTCCAGCTCTTCGTCATCCACAGGTTCGGCGACGCGCTGCAGGCCCACAACGCTTTCGTCTTCCGCAGTACGGATGAGAATAACGCCCTGGGTGTTACGCCCGACCACGCTGACTTCAGACACGCGGGTACGCACCAGCGTACCGGCATCGGTGATCATCATGATCTGGTCGGTATCCTCCACCTGCACCGCCCCAACGACGCTGCCGTTACGTTCGGTGACTTTGATAGAGATAACGCCCTGCGTTGCACGAGACTTGGTTGGATACTCGGCCGCCGCGGTGCGTTTACCGTAACCATTCTGGGTAACGGTCAGAATCGCGCCGTCACCGCGAGGAATGATCAGAGACACCACTTTGTCGTCACCGGCAAGCTTGATCCCGCGAACGCCCGTTGCGGTACGGCCCATGGTACGAACGGCGTCTTCTTTGAAGCGCACCACTTTACCTGCCGCCGAGAACAGCATGGCTTCGTCGCTACCGTTAGTTAAATCAACGCCAATCAGCTCGTCACCCTCGTTAAGGTTAACGGCGATGATGCCCGCTGAACGCGGACGGCTGAAGTCGGTCAGCGCAGTTTTCTTCACGGTACCGCTTGCGGTCGCCATGAACACGTTGATGCCTTCTGCGTACTCGCGCACCGGCAGAATCGCGGTAATACGCTCGTCCTGCTCAAGCGGCAGCAGGTTCACAATTGGACGGCCACGCGCGCCACGGCTCGCTTCCGGCAGCTGATAAACCTTCATCCAGTACAGGCGACCACGGCTGGAGAACAGCAGGATCGTGTCGTGGGTGTTGGCCACCAGCAGGCGGTCAATGAAGTCTTCTTCTTTAATACGGGCGGCCGACTTGCCTTTGCCACCGCGGCGCTGCGCTTCATAATCGGTCAGCGGCTGATACTTCACATAGCCCTGGTGAGACAGGGTGACCACCACATCTTCCTGGTTGATCAGATCTTCAATGTTGATATCTGCGGTGTTGGCGGTGATCTCGGTGCGACGGTTGTCGCCGAACTGATCGCGCATCGCTTCCAGCTCTTCGCGAATCACTTCCATCAGGCGCTCTGCGCTGCCCAGGATGTGCAGTAATTCAGCGATTTGCTCCAGCAGCTCTTTATACTCGTCGAGCAGTTTTTCGTGCTCAAGGCCGGTCAGTTTCTGCAGACGCAGATCCAGAATCGCCTGAGCCTGCTGCTCGGTGAGGAAATATTTACCGTCGCGGATGCCAAACTCTGGCTCCAGCCACTCAGGACGTGCGGCATCATCACCCGCACGCTCAAGCATTGCAGAAACGTTGCCCAGGTCCCAGGAACGGGCTACCAGGCCCGCTTTCGCTTCGGCAGCATTTGGCGAGTTACGGATAAGTTCAATGATCGGGTCGATATTCGCCAGGGCGATAGCCAACCCTTCAAGGATATGCGCGCGATCGCGGGCTTTGCGCAGTTCGAAGATGGTACGACGGGTCACCACTTCGCGGCGGTGGCGCACGAACGCAGACAGGATCTCTTTCAGGGTCATGATCTTCGGCTGACCATGGTGCAATGCCACCATGTTGATACCGAAGGAAACCTGCAGCTGAGTCTGGGAATACAGGTTATTGAGCACCACTTCGCCCACGGCGTCGCGTTTAATCTCAATAACAATACGCATACCGTCTTTATCAGACTCATCGCGCAGGGCGCTGATGCCTTCCACGCGTTTGTCTTTCACCAGCTCGGCGATTTTCTCGATCAGGCGAGCTTTGTTCACCTGATACGGAATTTCGTGAACGATAATGGTCTCGCGGCCGGTCTTCGCGTCCGCTTCTACTTCAGCACGGGCGCGAATATAAATTTTACCGCGGCCGGTGCGATACGCTTCTTCAATACCGCGGCGGCCGTTAATGATAGCGGCAGTCGGGAAATCCGGGCCTGGAATGTGTTCCATCAGCCCTTCAACGCTGATGTTCTCGTCTTCAATATAGGCGAGGCAGCCGTTGATCACTTCGGTAATGTTGTGCGGCGGAATGTTCGTCGCCATCCCGACTGCGATACCGGATGAACCGTTTACCAGCAGGTTAGGAATTTTGGTTGGCATGACGTCTGGAATTTTTTCGGTGCCGTCGTAGTTATCGACGAAATCAACCGTCTCTTTTTCCAGGTCTGCCATCAGCTCGTGGGCGATTTTCGACATACGGATTTCCGTATAACGCATCGCCGCGGCGGAGTCGCCGTCTACGGAACCGAAGTTACCCTGGCCGTCGACCAGCATGTAACGCAGGGAAAATGGCTGTGCCATACGGACGATGGTGTCATAAACCGCGGTATCACCATGAGGGTGATATTTACCGATAACGTCACCAACAACACGGGCGGATTTTTTGTATGCTTTGTTCCAGTCATTGCCCAATACGTTCATCGCGTAAAGCACGCGACGGTGTACCGGCTTAAGTCCATCGCGGACATCTGGCAGTGCGCGGCCGACAATAACCGACATCGCATAATCCAGATACGAGCTCTTTAGCTCTTCCTCAATGTTGACCGGCGTAATTTCTCTGGCAAGGTCGCTCATGTAACCGCTATCCCTCTACTGTTTTCCCGGATTCAAAGGTCGCAAATTATAACACATCCGGCCCTGTGTGGGGAAACCTCAACGCAATTGTCGGCGCTTTATTCACGCCGTTAGCCTGATATACTGCCAGCCTTAACATCTGCAAGGAGTCACCGCTGTAATGAATGCTGAAAACCAACCGGTTACGCAGAACGTCGACCACGAGGAAATCGCCAAATTTGAAGCTGTCGCTTCCCGCTGGTGGGATCTGGAAGGTGAATTTAAGCCGCTGCACCGCATCAACCCGCTGCGTTTAGGCTATATCAACCAGCGCGCCGGTGGGCTGTTCGGTAAAACCGTGCTCGACGTTGGCTGCGGCGGCGGTATTCTGGCGGAAAGCATGGCTCGTGAAGGTGCCAACGTCACCGGCCTGGATATGGGGTTTGAACCGCTGCAGGTGGCCCGCCTTCACGCACTGGAAAGCGGCGTTAAGGTGGACTATGTCCAGGAGACGGTTGAAGAACACGCGAGCAAACACGCCGGGCAGTACGACGTCGTAACCTGTATGGAAATGCTGGAGCACGTGCCTGACCCACAATCGGTGGTTCACGCCTGCGCGCGTTTAGTCAAACCCGGCGGCCACGTCTTCTTCTCTACCATTAACCGCAACGGCAAAGCCTGGCTGATGGCCGTCGTCGGCGCTGAGTATGTGATGCGCATGGTGCCGAAAGGCACGCACGATGTTAAAAAGTTTATCAAGCCCGCCGAACTCTTACGCTGGGTGGATGAAACCCCGCTGCGCGAGCGCCATATGACCGGATTACATTTCAACCCGATCACCAACGTATTCAAGCTGGGCCCAGGGGTAGATGTTAATTATATGCTGCATACTGAAGCATAAATCGGCATATCGTATAAGGATTGATTATCGATAATTGCGCCAGAACCGTTGCGCAATTATCGATGAAGTTTAAGAAATCAGCACCCGATCAAAATTTTCATTTTTTTTGCATCCCATTGACAATTCCCTCAAGCCTTATGTGACGTGGACTTACGAAAAAAGCGCTCCGCCGAACCTCATTTTATTGACGAAATCAATACTTGTACTGAACGGATTCCTTACTAGAATACTCACCATCTAGTGACCATTTTGTCACCCACCCCCTATATATAGTATTTATCCACAGAGTTAGTCACAGGCTGGCGGATGTGTATAAATCAGGGGAAAACTCATCTCACGGACAGGTAAAACTCACATGAATCAGAGTCTGCTGGTTACAAAACGCGATGGCAGCAAAGAGCGCATCAATCTGGATAAAATTCATCGGGTACTCGACTGGGCCGCTGAGGGTCTGAACAACGTCTCCGTTTCCCAGGTTGAACTGCGTTCCCATATCCAGTTTTACGACGGCATCAAGACCTCTGACATTCATGAAACCATCATCAAGGCCGCAGCTGACCTGATCTCCCGTGACGCACCGGATTATCAGTATCTCGCCGCTCGCCTGGCAATTTTCCACCTGCGTAAAAAAGCCTACGGTCAGTTTGAGCCGCCGAAGCTTTACGATCAGGTTGTGAAAATGGTTGAGATGGGTAAATACGATCGTCACCTGCTGGAAGACTACACGGAAGAAGAGTTCGAGCAGATGAACGATTTCATCGATCACTGGCGTGACATGAACTTCTCTTACGCGGCAGTGAAGCAGCTCGAAGGCAAATATCTCGTGCAGAACCGCGTTTCCGGTGAGATCTACGAAAGCGCGCAGTTCCTCTATATTCTGGTCGCCGCCTGCCTGTTCTCCGGCTACCCGCGTGAAACCCGCCTCAGCTACGTGAAACGTTTCTACGACGCGGTTTCCACCTTCAAGATTTCCCTGCCTACGCCAATCATGTCTGGCGTGCGCACCCCGACCCGTCAGTTCAGCTCCTGCGTACTGATCGAGTGCGGCGACAGCCTGGATTCCATCAACGCTACCTCCAGTGCGATCGTGAAATACGTTTCCCAGCGCGCAGGTATCGGCATCAACGCCGGCCGCATTCGTGCGCTGGGCAGCCCGATTCGCGGCGGTGAAGCGTTCCACACCGGCTGTATCCCTTTCTATAAGCACTTCCAGACGGCAGTGAAGTCCTGCTCCCAGGGCGGCGTGCGCGGCGGGGCTGCAACGCTGTTCTACCCGATGTGGCATCTGGAAGTGGAAAGCCTGCTGGTGCTAAAAAACAACCGTGGCGTGGAAGGTAACCGCGTGCGCCACATGGACTACGGCGTACAGATCAACAAGCTGATGTATACCCGCCTGCTGAAGGGCGAAGAGATCACCCTGTTCAGCCCGTCTGACGTGCCGGGACTGTATGACGCTTTCTTCGCCGATCAGGACGAGTTTGAGCGCCTGTACACCAAATACGAGAAAGACGACAGCATCCGTAAACAGCGCGTGAAAGCGGTGGAACTGTTCTCCCTGATGATGCAGGAACGCGCCTCCACCGGCCGTATCTACATCCAGAACGTTGACCACTGCAACACCCACAGCCCGTTCGACCCGGCGATTGCCCCGGTGCGCCAGTCCAACCTGTGCCTGGAAATCGCCCTGCCGACCAAACCGCTGGACGACGTCAACGACGAGAACGGCGAAATCGCCCTGTGTACGCTGTCTGCGTTCAACCTTGGCGTGATTGAAAGCCTGGACGATCTGGAAGAGATGGCTGTGCTGGCTGTGCGCGCACTGGACGCTCTGCTCGACTACCAGGATTACCCAATTCTGGCGGCAAAACGCGGCGCAATGGGTCGTCGTACCCTGGGTATCGGCGTGATTAACTTTGCCTATTATCTGGCGAAGCACGGCGTGCGTTACTCCGACGGCAGCGCAAATAACCTGACGCACAAGACTTTCGAAGCCATTCAGTACTACCTGCTGAAAGCGTCAAACGAACTGGCGAAAGAGCAAGGTGCCTGCCCGTGGTTCAACGAAACCACCTACGCAAAAGGCATTCTGCCAATCGACACCTACAAGAAAGACCTGGATGCTATCAGCAACGAACCGCTGCATCTGGACTGGGAAGGTCTGCGTGAGTCCATCCAAACTCACGGCCTGCGCAACTCCACGCTTTCTGCCCTGATGCCGTCTGAGACCTCATCGCAGATCTCCAACGCCACCAACGGCATCGAGCCACCGCGCGGCCACATCAGCATTAAAGCGTCGAAAGACGGGATCCTGCGCCAGGTTGTGCCGGATTATGAAGCGCTGAAAAACAATTACGAGCTGCTGTGGGAAATGCCGAGCAACGATGGCTATCTGCAGCTGGTTGGCCTGATGCAGAAGTTTATCGACCAGTCGATCTCTGCCAACACCAACTATGACCCAACGCGCTTCCCGTCAGGCAAAGTGCCAATGCAGCAGCTGCTGAAGGATCTGCTCACCGCCTATAAATTCGGCGTGAAGACCCTGTACTATCAAAACACCCGTGACGGCGCGGAAGACACTCAGGATGACCTGGCGCCTTCCATCCAGGACGATGGCTGCGAAAGTGGCGCATGTAAGATTTAACGCTTAATCCCCTCTTACGAGGGGATTTTTCCGACGTATTACAGGATTTAACCTCATGGCTTACACTACTTTTTCACAGACGAAAAACGATCAGCTCGCCGAGCCTATGTTCTTTGGCCAGTCGGTTAACGTGGCGCGCTACGACCAGCAGAAATACGACATCTTCGAAAAGCTGATTGAAAAGCAGCTCTCCTTCTTCTGGCGCCCGGAAGAAGTGGACGTCTCCCGCGACCGCATCGACTTCCAGGCGCTGCCGGAGCATGAGAAACACATCTTCATCAGCAACCTGAAGTACCAGACGCTGCTGGACTCCATCCAGGGCCGCAGCCCGAACGTCGCGCTGTTGCCGCTGATCTCCATTCCTGAGCTGGAAACGTGGGTTGAAACCTGGGCGTTTAGCGAGACCATTCACTCTCGTTCTTACACCCACATCATCCGCAACATCGTGAACGATCCGGCGATCGTCTTTGACGACATCGTCACCAACCAGGAAATCCTCAAGCGCGCCAAAGACATCTCTGGCTACTATGACGACCTGATTGAGATGACCAGCTACTGGCACCTGTTGGGCGAAGGCACACACAACGTGAACGGCAAAACCGTCACCGTGAACCTGCGTGCGCTGAAGCGTCAGTTGTACCTCTGCCTGATGAGCGTTAACGCCCTGGAAGCGATTCGCTTCTATGTGAGCTTCGCCTGTTCCTTCGCCTTCGCCGAACGCGAGCTGATGGAAGGTAACGCCAAAATCATCAAGCTGATCGCCCGTGACGAAGCCCTGCACCTGACCGGCACCCAGCATATGCTGAACCTGATGCGCAGCGGTGAAGACGATCCGGAAATGGCGGAAATCGCCGTTGAATGCCGCCAGGAATGCTACGACCTGTTCGTGCTGGCCGCCCAGCAGGAAAAAGAGTGGGCCGACTACCTGTTCCGCGACGGCTCGATGATTGGCCTGAACAAAGACATCCTTTGCCAGTATGTGGAGTACATCACCAACATCCGCATGCAGGCCGTGGGCCTTGACCTGCCGTTCCAGACTCGCTCCAACCCGATTCCATGGATCAACGCATGGCTGGTGTCCGACAACGTCCAGGTTGCGCCGCAGGAAGTGGAAGTCAGCTCCTACCTGGTGGGCCAGATTGACTCGGAAGTCGATACCGACGATCTGAGCAACTTCCAGCTGTAAACAATGGGCCGCATTACGCTCAGCATTACCGGCGCGCAGTTGATGAGCGAAGAAGAACACCCTTCGCTACTGGCGGCGCTGGAGTCACACAAAGTCTGCGTAGAGTATCAGTGCCGGGAAGGCTATTGCGGTTCATGCCGCACTAAGCTGCTGGCGGGGGAAGTTCAGTGGCTGACCGAGCCGCTGGCATTTATCCAGCCCGGTGAAATTCTCCCCTGCTGCTGCAAAGCACGGGGAGATATCGAACTCGAGATGTAGTGATGTAAAAAAGGCCGCAAATGCGGCCTTTTTCATTAGCGATTACGGCTTATTAAGAAACCGTACGGCTTTGTCCGGGAAGTCGGTAAACAGCCCATCTACGCCCGCCTGGTTATACAGCACGTCGTACAGCTGATTCACATCGCTCACGTAGTCCGGCAACGCGTCCGCCCTCACCGTATAAGGATGCACGGTCAATTTGTTGGCGTGTGCTTCGGTCACCATATCGGTGAGCCTCACGTTCCCTTTGGTTGACGCCTTCTCCACCAGCATATGGTAGTCCGGGCCAATGCCGTCGGCATACTCGGCAATCTGCTTCATCGCGCCCGGCTTAAACATCCAGTCGTAACTGTAGTTCACCCACTTGCCGTCCGGCTGTTTTTCCTGAGTCTCATTCCAGTCGGTATAGGCGATAAGCTGCACCAGGTTAAGGTTCATGCCCATCTTCGGCTCAAGCTCGTTTTTAATGCGCTTCAGCTCGGCGGCGTCAAAGCACTGAAGATAGATCTTGTCCTGCTTGCCGGTGTAGCCGTACTGCTTCAGTACCTCAAGGGTTTTTGCCGCGATATCTTTGCCTTCCTGATGGTGGAACCACGGCGCTTTTATCTCAGGATAGATACCGATGTTTTTCCCGGTGGAATGATTCAGCCCCTGAACAAACTCGATCTCTTCTTCAAAGGTGTGCACCCGGAAGTCGGATTTGCCCATCGGAAAACGCCCCGGATAAGTTTGCACCTGCTTGCCGTTAACGATATCGAAGCCCTCGGTGAACTTCAGGGACTTAATTTCCGCCAGCGTAAAGTCGATGGCGTAGTAGCGCCCGTCTTTGCGCGCCCGATCCGGGAAACGCTTCGCGACGTCGGTCACCCTGTCCAGATAGTGGTCATGCAGCACCACCAGCCTGTCGTCTTTGGTCATCACCAGGTCTTGCTCAAGGTAATCCGCGCCCTGGGCATAGGCCATCGCTTTTGCCGGTAACGTATGCTCAGGCAGATAGCCGCTGGCGCCCCGGTGGGCAATCACGATTTTGTCCGTGGTCTGGGCGAAGACGCTGCTGGTCGCCACCAGCACCACGCCCGCCAGTAAAGATTTTGCCATCAGTTTCATGATGCTCTCCTTAGCCGTTTTTCAGCATTTTTTCATCGTGGTGTTTGCGCTCGCCAATCATCACCACAATCAGCAACAGCACGGCCAAAATACTGCCGCCAATCATCACGATAAAGCCGCCGTCCCAGCCGAAGAAGTCCACGGTGTAGCCGACAATCGCGCTGGCCGCGACCGAGCCGCCCAGGTAACCAAACAGGCCGGTAAAGCCCGCTGCCGTCCCTGCCGCTTTCTTAGGTGCAAGCTCAAGCGCATGCAGGCCAATCAGCATTACCGGGCCGTAAATCAGGAAGCCGATAACAATCATACAGGCCATATCCACACCCGGATTACCCGGCGGGTTGAGCCAGTAAACCACGGTAGCAATCGTCACCAACACCATGAAGAACACGCCTGTCGCGCCGCGGTTACCTTTAAATACCTTATCCGACATCCAGCCGCACAGCAGCGTGCCTGGAATACCCGCGTATTCATAAAGGAAGTAGGCCCACGAGGATTTATCCAGCGCGAAGTGTTTTACTTCTTTCAGGTAAGTTGGCGACCAGTCCAGGATGCCGTAACGCAGCAAATAGACAAACACGTTGGCAATGGCGATGTACCACAGCAGACGGTTCGGGAAGACGTACTTCATGAAGATCTGCTTAGCCGTCAGCTCTTCTTCCGCTTTCTCGCTGTAATCGTCCGGGTAGTCGTTTTTGTACTCTTCAATCGGCGGCAGGCCGCAGGATTGAGGCGTGTCGCGCATCAAGCCGAAGGCAATAATGGCCACAATAATGGCGGCGAAAGCGGGCATGTATAGCGCCGCATGCCAGTCGTTAAACCACGCCATCCCCAGCAGGAACAGCAGCGGAGGAATACCGCCCCCGACGTTATGGGCGCAGTTCCAGACGGAAACAATGCCTCCACGCTCCTTCTGCGACCACCAGTGCACCATGGTGCGCCCGCACGGCGGCCATCCCATGCCCTGGAACCAGCCGCAGGCGAACAGCAGCACAAACATGACTGCGATGCTGGACGTTGCCCAGGGCACAAAGCCCATAAACAGCATCACGGCGGCGGCAAGAATCAGCCCGGCGGGTAGAAATACGCGCGGATTCGAGCGGTCAGAGACCGAGCCCATGATGAATTTCGAAAATCCGTAGGCGATCGAAATCCCTGAAAGCGCAAAACCGAGATCGCCTCGGGAGAAGCCCTGCTCCACCAGATACGGCATCGCAAGGGTAAAGTTTTTCCTTACCAGATAGTAAGCGGCATAACCGAAGAAGATACCCATGAAAATTTGCCAGCGCAGGCGGCGATAGGTCGGATCTATCTGCTCCTCTGGCAAACGCGTCTTATGCGCGGCGGGTTTGAAGATACTTAACATACGAGCCTCCGTGGCGTTGATGTTCAGCGGGAGCAAGCGGCTCCTGCCAAATGTTCTTTTGCGAGCGCATGGTAGTTATCCGGGCGCGTATTTACTGTGAAACATCGCACACAATGTTACATTTTTATTACAGAAAGGCGAAATGGTGCATATTTTCACTAATTATTTTCGTTTATTGCTCGAATTTGCTCGCAATCAAACATTCCACACTTTCTTTGTGGCTGAATAACGGTAAATAAAAAGGGGTAAAGGAGCACCATGTGAGCAGAGAAGCGGACGTGATTATCATCGGTGGAGGGGCAACCGGTGCCGGCATAGCGCGAGACTGCTCCCGCCGCGGGCTGAAAGTACTGCTGCTTGAGCGTCACGACATCGCAACCGGTGCCACAGGCCGCAATCACGGCCTGCTTCACAGCGGCTCACGCTATGCGGTCACCGATGGGGAATCCGCCAAAGAGTGCATCGAAGAAAACCGCATTCTGCGGCGTATTGCCCGCCACTGTATCGAGCCCACGGATGGCCTGTTTATCACCCTGCCGGAAGATGATCTGGCGTTTCAAAGCGGGTTTATCGCCGCCTGTCGCCAGGCCGGTATTCCTGCAGAAGCGTTGGATCCCCGAGAGGCATTACGGCTTGAGCCGTCCGCCAACCCATCGCTTCTCGGCGCGGTTCGTGTCCCGGATGGCACGGTCGACCCATTCCGCCTCACCGCCGCTAACATGCTTGATGCCAAAGAACACGGCGCAGAAGTGCTGACGGGCTGCGAGATCACCGGGCTGATTCGCGAAGGCTCACGCGTTTGCGGCGTGCGAGTCTTCAACCACCTTACCCGCCAGGCAGGCGAGTTTAGTGCACCAATGGTGGTAAACGCCGCAGGGATCTGGGGGCAGCACATCGCAGAATACGCCGATCTAAGCGTAAAAATGTTCCCGGCCAAAGGGGCGTTACTGATCCTCGGGCACCGCATCAACAACATGGTCATCAACCGCTGCCGTAAACCAGCAGACGCCGATATTCTGGTCCCCGGCGATACCATTTCGCTTATTGGCACCACCTCCACGCATATCGACTACGACCAAATCGACAATATGTGCGTCACACCGGATGAAGTGGACACGCTGATTCGTGAAGGGGAAAAGCTGGCACCGGTGCTTGGCCGAACCCGTATTCTTCGGGCCTACGCTGGCGTCAGGCCTCTGGTTGCCAGCGACAACGATCCCACCGGGCGCAGCGTCAGCCGTGGAATTGTGCTGCTGGATCACGGGAAACGCGACGGCATGGACGGCTTCATCACCATTACCGGCGGCAAACTGATGACCTATCGTCTGATGGCGGAGTGGGCAACGGATCTGGTTTGCGAGCGTTTAGGGAATACCACCCCCTGTTCCACCGCCTCGGCGTCGCTGCCGGGCTCCGAACATACGGCAGAACAAACGCTGGGGAAAGTTATCTCCTTGCCACCGACAATTCGCGGTTCCGCCGTCTGGCGGCACGGCGACCGCGCAACGCGGCTGCTGAATAACAGCCGACTCAGCAACAGCCTGGTGTGCGAATGCGAAGCCGTCACCACCGGCGAAGTGCGCTATGCCATTGATGCCCTCGGCGTAAAAAACCTGGGAGATTTGCGCCGCAGAACGCGCGTTGGCATGGGCACCTGTCAGGGCGAGCTGTGCGCCTGCCGGGCAGCCGGTCTCCTGCAACGCTTCCAGCTCACTACGCCTGCACAATCGCTGGAGCAACTCTCTCACTTCCTCAACGAACGCTGGAAGGGCGTTCGCCCTGTCGCCTGGGGAAATGCATTGCGAGAAAGCGAATTTACCGCCTGGATTTATCAGGGACTATGCGGTCTGGACAACGGAGAACAGGGATGAAATTTGACACGATTATCATCGGCAGCGGCCTGGCCGGGCTGACAGCTGGCATAAAACTGGCGGAAAGCGGCCAGCGCTGCGCCATCGTCAGCCGCGGGCAAAGCGCGCTGCACTTCTCTTCTGGTTCGTTGGATTTGCTTTCAACGTTACCGGACGGCACTCCCGTTCACCAGCCAGAGACGGCGCTGGAAAATCTGGCGGAGCAAGCGCCTCAGCATCCTTACAGCCTGATGGGCAAAGAGCGCGTGCTGGCGCTCGCTGCAGAGAGTGAGCAACTGCTGGCCAGGGCTGGCATTCCGCTGGTGGGTCATCATCGCCAAAATCACCTCAGAATCACGCCGCTGGGCAAGCAAAGGGCCAGCTGGCTCAGCCCGCCGGAAGTGCCGCAGGCGCCGTTGCCCTGGCAAAAAGTGACGGTCATTAATATTGCTGGCTTCCTGGATTTTCAGGCAGAGCTGGTGGCGGGTTCACTGTCTGCCGCCGGCTGTAACGTGCACGTCGCCGAGCTCACCCTGCCCGTACTGGATGTCTTACGTAACAACCCAAGCGAGTTTCGCGCCGTGAACATCACCCGGGTGCTGGATCTGCCGGAAAACCTTCCGGCGCTGGTGGATGAACTCAGGCTGCTGCTGGGCAGCGGCGAGGCTATGATTCTGCCCGCTTGCCTGAACCTGGAAGCACGAACGGTGGCCGCCGTGGAGCAAGCCCTCGGCGTGCCGGTAAAACTCCTGCCAACGCTGCCGCCTTCGGTGCTTGGGATGAGGCTACACAATGCGCTCCGCCGCCGTTTTCAGACCCTGGGCGGGCTTATTATGCCCGGAGATACCGTAACCGGCGCTCAGCTTGAACAAGGGCGTATCAATGCCCTGTTCACCAAAAATCATCGTGAAGTGCCGCTGCGGACCCGGCATGTCATCCTGGCCAGCGGCAGCTTTTTCAGCGGCGGGCTGGAGGCTACCCGGCAACATGTCATCGAGCCCATCTTCGGGCTGGACGTGAACATCGAGGCCGAGCGAGCCGCCTGGAGCAAAACAGATTTCTTTACGCCGCAGCCCTGGCTGCAATTTGGGCTAACCGTGAATAACCACTTCCAGCCGTTCCATCACGGGGAATACACCAAAAATCTCTACGCTATTGGCTCGGTGCTGGGGGGCTTTGATCCTATTCATCAGGGATGCGGAGCCGGCGTATCGATGCTCACGGCGCTCTGTGTGGCCAATCAAATCCTTGTTGCCGCGGAGGCTTGCCATGAACCTGCTTGATGAAACCAGCTTTGAAAGCTGTATTAAATGCACGGTCTGCACCACGGCTTGCCCGGTAAGCCGCGTTCGCCCGGAATATCCGGGGCCAAAACAGGCCGGGCCCGACGGAGAAAGGTTGCGCCTGAAAGATCCCTCCCTGTACGACGACGCGCTGAAGTACTGCACCAACTGCAAGCGCTGCGAAGTCTCCTGCCCGTCCGAAGTCAACATTGGCGATATCATCCAGCGGGCGCGGGCCAGATATGGCGAACATAAACCTTCGCTGCGCGATGCTGTTCTCAGTCATACGGATTTACTCGGTACGCTCTCCACGCCTTTCGCCCCGCTGATCAACGCCACGACCGGTTTGAAGCCCGTACGCAAGCTGCTGGATAAAACCCTCAAAATTGATTCCCACCGCGAGTTGCCCAAATATTCCTTCGGCACATTTCGCCAGTGGTATCGGCGCCAGGCCGCGCACCAGGCCAGCTTCCCGCAGCAGGTTGCTTTCTTCCACGGCTGCTTCGTGAACTACAACCATCCGCAGCTCGGCAAAGACATGGTCAAAGTGCTTAACGCGATGGGCATCGGCGTCCAGCTGTTGCAAAGAGAAAAATGCTGCGGCGTGCCGCTTATTGCCAACGGCTTTATCGAAAAGGCAAAGAAACAGGCAAGGGTAAACGCCAGCTCGCTGGAAGAGGCCGTCATGCAGCGCGGGCTGCCGGTTATTGCGACCTCGTCAACCTGTACCTTCACGCTGCGCGATGAATATCCGCATATTCTTGGTATCGACACGGCCCCGGTTCGCGAGCAGATTGAACTCGCCACGCGTTATATCTGGAAACTGCTGGAAGAGGATGGCAGAACGCTGCCGTTAAAAAACACGCCGCTGCGTATCGCCTATCATACGCCTTGCCATATGGAGAAAATGGGCTGGACGCTCTATTCCATTGAGCTGTTGCGCCGCATTCCCGGCGTGGAACTGGTGATGCTGGACTCCCAGTGCTGCGGCATTGCCGGGACCTATGGGTTTAAAAAGGAAAATTACCCGACTTCCCAGCAAATTGGCGCCCCGCTGTTCCAGCAAATAGAAGAGAGTGGCGTAGACCTGGTGGTGACGGACTGCGAAACCTGTAAATGGCAGATAGAAATGTCGACCAGCAAACGCTGCGAGCACCCGATCACGCTACTTGCTCGGGCGCTCGCCTGAAGGTTAAAGGCTGACTGACTCTACGACCTTAATCCAGCCGTGTTCGCTTTCCAGCGGCTGGCCGTTGAACCAGCGGCGCAGCACGTTCAGCGCCATCATGGCGCAAACTTCCTGGCGTATTGCCAGCGCGTGGCGGCTGGTGCCAAACTTCACGGCCAGGCCAAAAGTGCCGTCTGGCGTGGAGATCGCAAAATTTATCTGCTGATCTTCTTCGCCCGAAATCACCAGGGCCAGATCGCTCTGTTGATTCAGGCACCATTCTGCGCTGGACGCTAATGCTTCAGCCAATGTTTCAGGTGCCTGCGGTAAAACGCGGCTCGCCCGGAGCACGGCCTGCGCCCGGTTTAACTGCAGCGTCAGCAGGCCTCCGGTGAACTGTTCGCTCACGGCCAGAGTCAGGGAGCGTTCGCCCAGGCGGCGCGCTATTTGTGCTGGAAGCCCTTCGGTGCCCTCAAAAATCAGACTCTCACCTGCCACGCGGCGGACTTCCGGCCAGACGGCCTCCATCGCTTCACGCTGGCCGGCCGGGCCGGTAAGTTTAAGCTCAATGATCGGCATCGATGAGCGATAGCCCATCACCACGCCCTTCGGCAGCGCCAGCGGATCAAGCGATTGCGCCAGCTCGCTCTCTGAGCGTCCAAAAGTCGTTAAACGCAGGCATATCGGCGGTTCAGGGAGGGTAAAACGTTCACGCAGCCGGGGCATGATTTGTTTGTCCACCATAGCCTTAAACTCTGACGGTACGCCGGGAGTGAAAAACATCAGGCAGCGGTTTAAGGTCAATGCAAAGCCGCAGGCGGTGCCGACGGGATTGTCGATCATTTCACTGTTAGCCGGGATTTGCGCCTGCTTGCGGTTACTCGGCGCCATCACACGCCCGCGCTCGGCAAAAAACTGCTCCATATAGGTTAACCATTCCGCGTGCTCGACCAGCTCAACGCCCGCCGCCGTCGCCGCCGCCAGCGCGCTTAAATCATCGCTGGTTGGTCCCAGGCCGCCGTTAACAATCAGCACATCCGCTTCGTGGCTGCGCTCTTTCAGCACGGCAACCAGGTCAGGCAGACTGTCGCCGACCGTATTGCGGCGCGACATGGGTAAACCCTGGTGAAAGAAATAGTCGGCAAGCCAGGCCGCATTGGTATCGGTAATTTGCCCGTACAGCACTTCGTCGCCGGTGGACAGCATTTCTACTTTTAACATCTTTTACTCCGCAGCAGGGGAACGCCCCACTATAGCGCAGGCACCAAAGAACGGCAGACATAAAAAACGCGGCTAAAAGCCGCGCTTAGACTACTGACCAACCTCTGGGCATAGAAAAAACGCCAAAGGATTCGTCAAAAAACGGAAAATCAATTCATTGATTTTCGGCTGATAACCGCAAAGAGGGAAAAACCACGCTTTTTTCCTCTTTGTCTGCAACATTAACGCGGCTAAAAGCCGCGTTAAGGGATTAGAAGCTGGCGCTCACGCCCACATACGGACCGTCGGCCACGGTGTCGGTACGATCGCCGTCTTTGCCGCCAAGGCTAATATAGCGGTAACCCACTTGCGCTGAAAACGGACGCATAAAGTTCCAGCTTGCACCGGCGCTGGCCTCTTTGTAGTCCTTCACGCTGCTGGACAGAGAGTCCGGGGAATAGTAGTAATCGCCAAAAATGGCAATGTCAGAAGTGATTGGCCATCTCAAACCGCCACCCGCCGCAAGCGCATAACCTTCTTTGCGATCTTTTGCGTGCAGGTAAACGCCACGACCGCCTACGGTTGCCATCATCGGCCCCAGAGGAATATTAAAACCGAGGCCAAGGCCTACGGTATCACCGTTGTCGTCGTTATGCGCATAGTTACCGGTTACCGCGATGCCGCTGCTTTCGGTGCCAAAACCCACGCCGAGGTTAGTGTATTCTTTGCCGACTTCAGCACTCACGCCAATTGCGCTGGCACCTGCGGAAACCAGCAGCAAACCCGCGCCGCCGGCTAAAAGTAATTTATTCATTCCTTGGTTCCTGAAAAAGAAAAAGGGCTGCCCTTAAAAATGCCATTGGATGGCGTGGCGCATTATCTTATTAACGCACTAGAAAATGCCAATATTTCCTTGATTGTAAGAAAATGAAAAGACGCCTTTTTGTGTGACAAGATCAATGCAGCCGGGTAGCGCGAAATGACACATTGAGCAGGTGAATAATAAACACAGTAAAAAAGTGGATTTAAATAAACGCTTTTTTACTGTGAAACCTGGCTCCCAAGGAGGCATTAATGAGCAAGAAAGGATTAACAACCGGCGCAGGCGCTCCCGTTGTAAACAACAACAATGTTGCTACCGCAGGCCCGAGAGGCCCGATGCTACTTCAGGACGTCTGGTTCCTTGAAAAACTCGCCCACTTTGACCGCGAAGTGATCCCTGAGCGCCGCATGCACGCTAAAGGCTCCGGCGCGTTTGGTCATTTCACCGTGACGCATGACATCACCCGCTACACCCGGGCAAAATTATTCTCAGATGTCGGCAAAAAAACTGAGCTGTTCCTGCGCTTTTCCACCGTGGCCGGTGAGCGCGGCGCGGCGGATGCCGAACGAGATATTCGCGGCTTTTCCATGAAATTCTATACCGAGGAGGGCAACTGGGACCTGGTGGGCAACAACACGCCGGTGTTCTATCTCCGTGACCCGCTGAAATTCCCCGACCTGAACCACGTCGTCAAACGCGATCCGCGCACCAACCTGCGTAACCCTACGTATAAATGGGATTTCTTCTCGCACCTGCCGGAAGCCCTTCATCAGTTGACCATTGATTTCAGCGACCGTGGCCTACCGCGCTCTTATCGTCACATTCACGGTTTTGGCAGCCATACCTTCAGCTTTATCAATAGCGACAATCAGCGCTTCTGGGTGAAGTTCCACCTCAAATCCCAGCAGGGTATTGAGAACCTGATGGATGATGAAGCCAGCCGTCTGATTGCAGAGGACCGCGAAAGCTCCCAGCGCGATCTGTACGAATCCATTGAGGCCGGTGATTTCCCTCGCTGGACGTTGTTCGTGCAAATTATGCCGGAAGCCGAAGCGTCACAAACGCCGTACAACCCGTTTGATCTGACCAAAGTCTGGCCACACGGCGACTATCCACTGATAGAAGTGGGCGTGCTGGAACTGAACCGCAACCCGGAAAACTACTTCTCTGACGTTGAACAGGTGGCGATGTCCCCGGCCAACGTCGTACCGGGCATTGGTTTCTCACCCGATCGCATGTTGCAGGGTCGCCTGTTCTCCTACGGTGACGCACACCGCTACCGCCTGGGCGTGAACCATCATCAAATTCCGGTGAACGCGCCAAAATGCCCGTTCCACAACTACCACCGCGACGGAGCCATGCGGGTGGACGGCAACAGCGGCAATGGCGCAACCTACGAGCCAAACAGCTTTAACGTTTTCCAGGAACAGCCAGATTTCAGCGAGCCGCCGTTGAGCCTGGAAGGCGCAGCCGACCACTGGAACCATCGCGAAGATAGCGACTACTTCAGCCAGCCGCGCGCGCTGTATAACCTGCTGAGCGATGAAGAGCATCAGCGTATGTTTGTGCGCATTGCGGGTGAGATGAAAGACGTCCCGGAAAGCATTCAGAACCGTCAGATTTGCCTGTTCAGCCAGGTACATCCTGAATACGGTGCCGGGGTAGCGAATGCACTTCAGGCACTGAAGAACAATAAGTAATACCTTGCAGGGGTTATGCCCCTGCTGCCCACTCTGTCAGCCTGCGGCGGGAGATTTTAATCCCGCCCTGTTTTAACTCCTGCGGCAGCGCCAGCCAGCGCACAGGCCTCTGAAAACGGGGCAGTTTTCCGTCAAGCCAGGCGGCAATGTCGTTAAACTCACATCCGGCACTGATCTCAACCACGGCAACGGGCCGCTGGCCAAATTCAACGTCGTCCACCGGCACCACAAACACCTGCTGAACCGCTGGATGCGCGGCAATTACCCGCTCAACCTCCTCCGGCTGGATGCCCTCCCCGCCGCTGAAAAACTGGTTATCAAGACGCCCGACAATCGTCAGGCGGCCCGAATGCAAAACGCCCCTATCGCGGGTAGCAAACCAGCCCTGTTCATTCACCAGAGGAATAAGTTGCCCGTCCCGCCAGTAGCCGCTGGCCAGGCTATTCGCCTGTATCCACACTTCTTCATCGACGATTTTTACCTTCCGGCCTGGCAATGGAGCCCCCACATCTGGCTGACCGTCGGCGCGTTTGGCGCAAACCGTAGAGGCCAGCTCGGTGAGCCCATAACCACACCAGCAACGCACTCCACGTGCTTCCGCCTGCTGCGTCAGTTCAACGGGGATAGCCGCCCCGCCAAGGAGCACTTCACGCAACGCCAGAGGTTCCTGTTTTTCCAGCAGCCGCCACAGTTGTGTGGGCACTAATGAAGCGTGGGTACAGCCATGCAACGCCTCGTTTATCGATTGCGCGCTTGATATCGCCAACTGGCCGCCGGCATACAGCCAGCGCCAGAGGATCCCCTGCCCGGAAACGTGAAACAGCGGTAAAGATAAAAGCCAGCTATCGTCGGGGCCGTAATGCATCATCGCCAGGACACCCGCTGCGCTGGCAAGGTGGGCCGAGAATGTATGCACCGCTGCTTTGGGTAACCCGGTTGAACCAGATGTCAGCGTCATGGAAGCCAGACGCATCGGCTGCCAGCTTTCGTGCCAGGAAAGTGCACTAGTCAGCGATAATGGAACCACATCCGGCAGAGGTTCGCTGTCGGTCAAAGTTAACCCGTAGCTCAGCGTCATCGACGGTAAAAGCTGCGCCAGCAAACTATCAGGCAACTGAGGATTTAACGGCAGAATGCGCGCCCCACACTGCCATAACGCCAGCCAGGCGAGCAGCGTTTGCGGGCCATTTTTCGCTTTAAGCGCAACACCATCGCCTTCTTTTACTCCTTGCTGGCGAAAACCTCCCGCCAGCGTATCCACGCGCTGGCACAGCGTTTGCCAGGTTAATAGTTCATCGTCGAGACGGAGCGCAACACTTGTGCTCCTGGCATCGGCCCAGTGACGCCACGGCCAGTCGGGAAAGATCATCGAATACGCTCGAGTCCGTCCACGGTAACACACGGCAGAGGGCTGCCGGGCCAGCTGCGCTCAAGCTGAGACTGCATCAGGGATAAAGTATCCAGCCCAGGCAAGGTTCCCGGCGTGAGCCAGGCGGCGATGCGGGCCAGTTGAGTCAAACCGAGGCTGGACTCAATGGAGGAACTGATCACCGCTTTCAGCCCCAGACAATGTGCCGCCGCAACCTGCTCACGCACTTTGTTCAGGCTACCGGTAAGCGTCGGTTTGATCACCACTGCTGAAACGCCCGGCTCAGCGGTGAAAGTAAAATCAGCCTCCCGCAGGCTTTCGTCCCAGGCAATTGCAATTCCCGTATCCCGGCTGAACTCTCGGGACTGCTCGCGGGTTTTGCACGGCTCTTCAATAAAATCGATGCGCGAGCGATGATCCGGGTTGACGTATTTAGCGAACTGCTTCGCTTTGAGCGGGGTCCAGCTGCGGTTAGCATCCAGACGCAGACGAAGTTCAGGCACGGCTTCAAGCAATAAATTAACCACCATGCCATCGCGAACGGCCTCGTACAGCCCCACTTTCACCTTCGCGATTTTTTCGCCCGACATTTCTGCCAGTGCCAGGATCAGCTCGTCGGGGTCGCCGGTGCACAGCGGGGCGGCGCGGTAGTCAGCGGCCTGTGGCAGCGTACCTTCAGCCTCAGCCAGCGCACAACTCAAGCCAAAAGCGACCGACGGCAACTCGGGTAACGGAGTCGATTCATCTGCCAGCCATTGTTCAAGCCAGCGGTCGACCTGCGCCTGAGCCTCCACGAGTGTTTCCTGACTAAATCCCGGCAGAGGGGAAATTTCGCCCCATCCGCTGCGTTCGCCCACTGTCAGGCGCACCAGAAGCCCATCTCTAAATTTGAGACGCTGGTCGCGAAGCACTACGCCAGCCTCCATCGGGATTTGAAAGCGCCACAGCGCCGCGCTCCGCATCACGGATTCCGTTTAAATTTGCTGAAGTCCGGCTGACGCTTCTGGTTAAACGCGTTGCGCCCTTCCTGGCCTTCTTCGGTCATGTAGAACAGCATCGTGGCGTTCCCGGCCAGTTCTTGCAGCCCCGCCTGACCGTCGCAGTCAGCATTCAGCGCCGCTTTCAGGCAACGCAGCGCCATCGGACTGTTCTGCAGCATTTCACGGCACCAGCGAACCGTCTCTTTTTCCAGATCGGCAATCGGTACAACGGTATTCACCAGGCCCATATCCAGCGCTTCTTTCGCATCGTACTGGCGGCACAGGAACCAAATTTCGCGAGCTTTTTTCTGGCCGACAATACGCGCCATGTAGGAAGCGCCCCAGCCGCCGTCGAAAGAACCAACTTTCGGGCCAGTCTGGCCAAATACGGCGTTTTCCGCCGCGATAGTCAGGTCACACATCATGTGCAGCACATGGCCGCCGCCGATGGAGAAACCCGCCACCATCGCCACAACTGGCTTAGGGCAGGTGCGAATTTGGCGCTGGAAGTCGAGCACGTTCAGGTGATGTACGCCGCTTGCGTCCTGGTAGCCGCCGTAGTCACCACGCACTTTTTGGTCACCGCCCGCACAGAAGGCTTTTTCTCCTTCGCCGGTCAGAATAATGGTGCCAATGTTGTCGTCATAGCGCGCATCGGCCAGGGCATTGATCATCTCTTTGACGGTCAGCGGACGAAACGCATTACGCACTTCCGGGCGGTTGATGGTGATTTTGGCGATACCGTCGCTGGATTTGTGGTAACGAATATCGGTGTAACCTTCGGAGCAATCCAGCCATTCAATCGGGGCATAAAGCATTTGTTCATCAGGATAAATCATGAAAGATCCTTACAGGTCATATTGACGAAAGAGGGTTAACAGAGCGGAACTAAACGCGGCGGGAGCTTCACGGTGGGCGTTGTGTCCTGCCCCGGAAATAAGAGCCAGGGAACAGTTAAGCTCGGCGGCAACGGCGCGAAACTTTTCGTCTCGTTCACCGCAAATAAAATGAAACGGCGCGGCTAGCTGGCCAAGTGGCTCACGTAAATCGGGCTGTCGGGAAAGCGACGTTGCCTCAAGCATCCGGGCTAGCGTCTCGGGATTGTTTTGCGCACGCAGGGCGACTAAGTCAGTGCGTTGCGCGCGGCTGAGGGAACGGAAAACAGGCTGCTGATACCAGTCGTTCAACACGGTCTGGATATCTTCGTGCATCAAACGCTGCGCCCAGCGGGCATCGTTCAGCGCTCTCGCCTCGCGATCTGCCCCACTTATCAGGCCAGGATGACTGCCTTCTACCACCAGGCCACGCAGCCCTTTCGACTCAGCCTGACTGGCGTGATACATCGCGATGCGCCCGCCCAGGGAGTAGCCCACGAGCCAATAGTGATTTATACCGTGATGCTTGAGGGTATTTCGTAACGCGTTATCAACCTCGGCAAAACTCTGCACGTGAAGATCGGTGGAACCACCGTGGCCGGGCAGGTCCACGCACAGCTGCGGCCAGTCGGAAAAGTGCGGCTTAATCGCCTGCCACTCATGATGGCTACCAAGAAAACCGTGCAGCCAGACTATGTGTGGCAGAGTTGAACGGTGGCCCGAATGCGGCGCGGCATGAAGGATCATGCCTGGCTAACCAGGGCCAGCAAATGCTGCAGCGTCTGAGCGCCGGCGGTTTCCGGCACGCTAATTTCAATCACCGTCGCGCCAGGGCGCAACCAGGCCCGACGAACGGCCTCTTCAAGCGCCTGCCAGTTTTCAGGGTTCTGATACCCCAACTCAAACATGGCGGCTGCGTGGGAGAAGTTCACGTTTTGCGGCATACAGTAAAAACGCTCACGCTCTTCGGCAGGCGTCGGCAAAAGTGAGAAGATCTGGCCACCGTTATTGTTGACCACCAGCAGCACAAACGGTGCCGAGGCGTGACGCAGCAGTGCAAGGGCATTAAGATCATAGAGCGCCGAAATGTCGCCGACTATCGCGAGCGTGGAGCGCGCCGTTGCCCGCTGAACGCCTGCGGCGGTTGACAGCAGGCCATCAATGCCGCTCGCCCCTCGATTGCTGTACACCGGATACCCCACGGGAAGCTGGGCAAAAGCATCTATCAAACGCACAATTAAACTGTTGCCAACAAACAGCTGACCGCCTTCCGGCAGCAGCTGTGACAGGCGCTGGGCAACCTGTGCCTCACCAAATTCTCGGGTTCCTTGCTCAACCTTTTCCAGCGTCTGCCAGGCCAGAGACGTTAGCGCTTCGGCCCAGGGCAGGCGTTTTTCTGCCGGATGTTTTTCCAGCCAGGTTTCAACGCTGGCAACCAGACGGCGGCCACGGTGGTTGGCAGGATCGAGACGCCCGGGCTGCTTGTCCACCAGCCAGTACTCTTCCGGCCTGCAGGCGGCCTGCCACTGAAGAACCCGTTTTCCGGTCAGACTGCCGCCTAACTGGATGACAATTTGCGCCTGTTCAAGACAAGTCACGGCCTGGCTATTGCTTAGCCACAGGTCCGCACACGGCAGAGGCTGTCCGGTCTGTGAAAGCACATCGCCGATAAGCGGCCAGCCAAGCATTTGCGCCCAGGCTGCGACCTGCTCACCTTCGCTGGCAGAAAGCCGTCCGGCCACTACCACTCCGCGTTTTTGCCGCCAGAAGAACCAGTCTCTTTGCTTCGGCACGGCATTGTCGTGCACTTCACGCAGCCAGGGGGTGTTGCCTTCCCACCAGCCTTCAAGCTGGTTTTGCCAGTCGACGCCGGTATCGTCCGGCGCGCCATAAAGTGGCTCAGCAAAGGGGCAATTGATATGCAGTGCGCCCCCGTTGAGCTGGCCGACGGCGCTGTCAATGGCAGAGACCAGCCAGCTGGCGTGAATATCATGCGTTGGGCGAGGCAGATTGAGTGCAGCGGAAGGATGGGAGTTAAACAGTCCCGGCTGGCGAATCGCCTGGTTCGCACCACAGTCGATAAGTTCGGGCGGGCGATCTGCCGTCAGCAAAATCAGCTTTTCGCCGGTCAATCCGGCTTCTATCACGGCGGGATAAAGATTGGCCACGGCGGTGCCGGAGGTGACAATGATTGCCACCGGCTCGCCGCTGGCCTTTGCCAGCCCAAGCGCCAGATGGCCCAGGCCCCGTTCATCAAAGTGAGTATGGCAAATGAAACTGCGGTTTTCCGCCGCGCTGAGCGTCAGCGGCGTGGAGCGGGAGCCGGGCGCGATACACACATGCCGCACCCCATGTCGGGTTAATGCTTCGAGTATGACGCCCGCCCAGCGGCGGTTAAATGAGCTTATCGACATAATATTGTCCGCAGTCAATTTCGACTTTCGATTATAAATACTATGGCAAGGGTTAAATTGATTTGCGTCGTGAATAGCTTATTCAGTTACCACTGCCGATCAGTAACGTCTTCAAACCGGCCGCTTTGTTTTCAATTTCCTGCCACTCTTCTGCGGCAACCGAGCCGGCGACAATGCCCGCCCCGGCATAAAGACGAACGCCGGTATGGCTCACTTTTGCCGAGCGCAGCGCCACACAAAACTCCGTTTGATGGCGGGACAGATAACCCGCCGAACCTGCGTACCATTCACGCGCAAAAGGCTCATTCGCGGCAATAAATGCCCGAGCCAGCTCACGCGGTAACCCCGCCACGGCGGCGGTAGGCTGCAGCTGTTTAAGGCAAAGCGCATCGTCCTGATGCTTCAGCTGCGTCCAGATGCAGCGACGCAAATGCTGCACTTTGCGCAGCCGCATAACCTGCGGCGGCAACACATCCAGTGCACCAACCGCAGCCTGTAAGCGCTGGCAGATGTCTTCGACCACCAGCATATTTTCACGCTGGTTTTTGTCATCTTTCAGCAGCCACTGGCCTAGTGTAGCGGCCTGAGCATCGTCCGGGTGGTTAGCTACCGTTCCGGCCAGGGCCTCCGTTCGCAGCGCATCGTCGATTCTTCGCCACAGGCGTTCCGGGCTGGAGCCAAGAAAGGCATTTTTCGCATCAAACGCCATCAGGAAATGGTAGCAGTTCAGGTTCACCCGGCGGCTGGCGGCCATGAATCCTGCGGCAGAAACCGGGGAAGAAAACGCCAGATCGGTGGCCCGGGCGAGCACGACTTTATCCAGCGCTTTCTGGCTGATGGCGCTGACGGCCTGATCCACCAGGCGGTTCCATTCGGGCTGCTCCGGCAGATGGCTTTCACCCAGGCATTTGAGATTGAGCTGCGGGAGAAGTTTCGCCGGCAGAAGCTGCTCAATAAAAGCCGCAGCCGCCAACGCATCCTGCTTCAAGGAAGTTTCGCTGTACAGATGCAGCCAAAGAAACGCCTCCCCCCCTACTCGCCGCCATTCCAGCCGCGAGAGAAAAAGAAAACCGTGGGACGGATCAAAGGCATTTAATCCCCAGACGCGCAGGAAAGGCTGTTCCGGGTGGGACTGCAGAAAAGCCTGGGCGTCTTCCAACGCAGAAAAACTCAGCAATCCCCCCAGGGCAGCCACTTCTTCGTTACCGTTACGCTGCTGCCAGTAAAATTGGGGATAACGTGACTGAGCCGTGAGCCAGGCGAGAGGATCGGAGGCGTCACTCAGCGTGACCGGCACGCACAGGCGCTGAAGGCCCGGCTTATCCGCAAATTCCCCTGCTAATTCCTGCTGCATTTGCTGCAGTGCGACGGCTACTGAATTCACGTTTACCTCACGCCCCGTAAAAACCCCTGATTATACGTGGTCGTTCCCACAAAAAAAAATCCTACCCAGGGGGTAAGATTTTTTATTTGCCATTTGCAGGCGCGGTCAAGATTATCGGCGAAGCAAAAGCCCAACCACCAACCCGACTGCAGCCCCGATGCCAATACCCTGCCAGGGCTTTTCATGCACGTAATCATCGGCGCGGTAGACCGCTTTTTTGGTGCGGTAATAGTAAGTGTCGGAAGCGTTGCTGATGCGTGCTTTGACGTCATTCAGCGCCTGCTCGGCCTTTTCCTTTAGCTCAATGTACTTCTGGTCAGCCGGGTCGCCGGAGGCGCGAAGCACTTCTTCAAGCGTGTCGCTTAAAAGTGCGAGGTCATCATCGAGACGAGATTCATACGGTTGCATCACTGTTCTCCGTGTTAAAAAATTCCTCGTCCGCTAACTATAGACAACCGGAGCTGATTTCGCCTGCGTTAGCCGTTGGCCATCCCGATATGCGGGATACCATCTTCGTCATACACTTCGGTGACCGGGTAGAAGCCGAACTGGGCATAAAACGCCTGTAAATGCGCCTGAGCGCCCAGGTAAATTACACGGTCAGGCCATTGGCGCTGGCAGGCGGCAAGCGCCTGAGTCATGAGCTGTTGCCCAAGCTTTTCGCCGCGCACCGACGCATCAACAATAACCCGGCCAATGACCACCGGCTCCAGCTCGTTGTCACTCTTTAGAATGCGGGCATAGGCAATCAGTTTGCCGTCCCGCCAGCCGAGGATATGGCGGTTCTCTCCCACCAAGTCTTCACCATCAACATCCAGATATGCACAACGCTGCTCAACAATAAAGACTTCGCAGCGCAGGGCCAAAAGGGCATAAAGGTCGGTGGTGCTCAGTTCAGAATGGTGTAAATCCTGCCAGTTAAGCATTGAAAAACTCCTTTTGATTCAGGCGCCACCTGACGGATTACTGGTGCCGCTCAAGCAACTGTTTTAGCACAGTTTCCAGAGGCGTGGCACCTTTCACCGTGTCGCCGGCGAAATCAATCCAGCCTTCGTTAAAGCCGTCCAGCATCTGCATGCGTGGGAGCGGGTTTTTCATGCCCTGAGCAAGGAAATCTGCCTCCCAGTTTTCCCGCGGCACGGCTTTTACCGTTACCGGCCGCCCCAAAACTTGAGAGAACGCTTCGGCTGCCAGCTGCGGGCTGTAGCGCTGCGGTCCTTCCAGTTCCACAATCCGGGTGCCTGATTCTGGCTGAGTCAATAATTCGGCGGCAAGCTGGCCGATATCGACTGTCGCAATCATTGGGATAACGCGCTCAAGCGGCTGCAGGTGGCTGTAGATAGTCCCGGTCTCTTTGGCACTTTCTACATCCCAGAGGAAGTTCTCCATAAACCAGCCCGCGCGGAGGAACGCGACGGAATCACAAACATCCGTGAGCTCTTTTTCCATCATTCCTAATGCGTTCAGCAGATTTGGCTGGGTGGCCTGCGCCCCGATGGTTGAAAGGCAAACTACGTGCTGTGGACGTGCCGCCTGCAGAGCGTGCCTGATGGCCGCAATATTTGCACGCGGCTCAGCAAAATCGCCGGAAGGATCGAACACCGGCGGCAGCAGGATAAAGACCGCTTCGGCCCCGCTGAAGGCCTGTGCCAGCGCTTCGCCATCGTGCATTTCAGCCAGCGCAACGTCTGCGCCCTGCTGTGCCCAGGGCTGTCCCTTAGCTTCAGAGCGGACGACGGCCCGAATCTCATGCCCTTGAGCAAGCAATGCTTCTGCCAGTGCACCGCCAACTTGTCCGGTAATACCTGTAATTGCGAACATAATGTTTCTCCAGTTTGAGATCCCCCGCAGGGTGTGGACGGCATTATGCGGATGCAGCTATGTTGTATCGATAGCACCTAAGACAATTCACTGATGACTGCGGAGCACTAATATGATTTTTAACGATCGGACCTTTGATGGTCTGTCCGTGTTTACCGCCGTAGTGGAAAGCGGCACATTTGCCGCCGCCGCGGAGGTGATCAATATGTCACCGCCGGGGGTCAGCCGGGCGATTGCCCGCCTGGAGAAACGCCTCGGCATCCGCCTTTTTGACCGCACCACCCGCGCAGTGGCATTGACCGTTGAAGGCAAAGCGTTTTATCGTCAGATCCTGCCGCTGCTGGCCGCGCTGGAGGACGTGACCAGCACCGCGTCGCTCTCCACTAAAGCCATTACCGGCAGACTTCGGGTCAACATCGATCCGTTCTTCTCTAGCCTGATCCTGGGGCCTCAACTGGAAACGTTTATGTCCCGCTATCCCGATCTTGAACTGGATCTGGTCACAAGCGATCGGCTGGGGGATATGATTGGTGATGGTTTCGATCTGGCTGTTCGTTTTGGCGTCCCTCGAAATAGCACGCTGGTGGCACGCAAGCTGCTGGAAACTCGCATCATGACGGTTGCTACCCCGGCCTATCTGGCGCGGCACGGCAGGCCTGAAACACCACAGGCGCTATTGGGGCATACCTGCATTCATTTCCGCGATCCGGAAACCGGCAGGCCGTTTGAATGGGAGTTTCATCGTAAAGGAGAAGTGATTAAAGTCCCGGTCAGCGGGCGCCTGACGCTGAACGACGCCCGCACTTTGCATGAGGCCTGCCTGAGCGGGCACGCGATTGCCCAGATGATGACGTTTGGCTCTGACGATCTTGTGAAACAGGGACTGTTGGTGGATTTATTTCCCGACTGGCCGGACGAGCGTTTTCCGCTTTATGCTTACTACCCTTCACGTATCAAT
Source organism: Cedecea sp. Ae19-4 (assembly GCF_059801165.1). Taxonomy (NCBI): domain Bacteria; kingdom Pseudomonadati; phylum Pseudomonadota; class Gammaproteobacteria; order Enterobacterales; family Enterobacteriaceae; genus Cedecea; species Cedecea sp. Ae19-4. The sequence continues at coordinate 2,398,896 of NZ_JBCHWG010000001.1, forward strand.
CCCGCCGCACGCACCCGCTGTTTTCTGGATTTTATCCTCGAGCTAGCCAAAAACTAAGCCCATAAAAAAACCGCCAGCAAGTGGCGGTTTTGAACTGTCTTGTTAACCCGATTACATCAGCGGCTGCGCCAGCTGCACCAGGCTGATAAGCGGCTGCGGATAAATACCGAGCAACAGCACCAGCAGGGAGGAGATCAGCACCACCACGCCGCCCGCAGTCAACGCCCAGTTAGATGGGGTGTCGCGGTTAAGCTGCTGAGGTGCGCTCAGGTACAGACTCACGGTCACGCGCAGGTAGTAGTACAGGCCGATGGCGCTGCCCAGAACCACGGCGCCGGTCAGCCACCACAGGTGAGCCTGAACGCCCACGGCAATGATGTAGAACTTGCCGATGAAGCCCAGGGTCATTGGGATACCTGCCAGGGAAAGCATCATCACGGTCATCACCGCAGAAAGCACCGGCTTGTGCCAGAACAAACCGCGGTAGGAGAACAGCGAGTCGGCATCCGGGCCACGGTACGGGCTGGACATCAGGCTAACCACGCCGAATGCACCCAGGCTGCTGAACAGGTAACCCGCAAGGTAAACGCCTACCGCTTCCATCGACATATTGCCGGTTTGCAGCGCAATCAGTGCCACTAACAGGTAACCAAGGTGCGCGATGGAAGAGTAGCCCAGCAGACGCTTAATGTTGGACTGGTTCAGCGCCATCAGGTTACCGAACAGGATTGACGCGAAGGCGATAATACCCAGCACGACGCGAACCGCTTCGCTGTTGCCCACTGGGGCGTACAGGAACAGACGCATCACCACGCCAAAGATGGCGATTTTGCTGGCGGTTGCCAGGAAGGTGGAAACCGGGGCAGGCGCGCCCTGGTATACGTCTGGGGTCCACAGGTGGAACGGCACCAAAGAAAGCTTGAAGCCAAGACCGACGATCATCAGACCCAGGCCCGCCAGCAGCAGAGGTTCGTGCAGCATGTTGTCCGCCAGGCTCTTGCCGAGGCTAACAAACGACAGGCTACCGGAATCAGCGTATACCAGCGCCATACCGAACAGCAGGAAGGACGATGCCGCCGCTGACAGAATGGTGTACTTGATGCTCGCTTCCAGAGAACGCTTCTGGCGGAAGGCGTAGCCAACCAGACCGAACAGCGGCAGAGAGATCAGCTCAATGCCGAGGAACAGCGCCGCGAGGTGGTTCGCATTAGCCAGCAGAATACCGCCCAGGGCAGCAATCAGGACCAGCAGATAGAACTCTTCGCGGTTGTCGGTGTAGCCCTGCAGCCACGGATAAGCAAAGGTACAGGTTGCCAAGCTCGCCAGCAGTACCAGCCCGGTGTAGAGCATGGCGTAGCCGTCAACGCGCATCAGCGGGGTGACATCCATCGCCCCTGCCTGACCGACAAAACACAGTGAAATCAGCGCGGCGTTAAGGCCGATAACCGACAGCGTAGCATTCAGAAAATGGTCGCGTCGCCACGCAATGGAGAGCATCACAACCACCACCGTCAATCCGACGATCAACAGCGGTAGCAGCGCGATCAAATGTTGAGGAGTTATTGTCATGGCGAATTACGGCCTTGTAGTAGAAAGTGAACTGGTAAACCACTGCTGAATATTGCTCATCGCAGAATGCGAGGTATCCAGAATCGGCTGCGGGAAGAAGCCCAGCAGAACTAACAGCACCACCAGCAACAGAATGATAAAGAACTCGCGCATGGACATGCCAGGCAGTTGTTTATCGCTGATTTCGCTCTTAGCTTTCCCGAAGTACGCGCGATGCAGCATCGCCAGAGAGTAAACAGAGGCAAAGACCAGACCGAAGGTTGAAATCACGGTAATGACCGGCACAACGTGGAAGCTGCCGAACAGGATCATGAATTCACCGACGAAGTTACCGGTCCCGGGCATACCCAGCGTGGCAACAGCGAAGAACATCGACAGACCCGGCAGCCATTTAATTTTGTTCCACAGGCCGCCCATCATGCGCATGTCACGCGTGTGCAGACGCTCGTAAAGCTGACCGCAGATGATGAACATACCCGCCGCGGACAGACCGTGAGCGATCATCTGAATTACCGCGCCCTGGTAAGCCAGCTGGTTGCCGGTGTAGATAGCAATCAGCACGAAGCCCATGTGGGAAACGGAGGTATAAGCTATCAGGCGTTTAATGTCGGTCTGGGCAAAGGCCATCCACGCGCCGTAGAAGATGCCGATGACACCCAGCCACATGGCGATTGGTGCAAATTCAGCAGACGCTTCAGGGAACAGCGGCAGAGAGAAACGCAGCAGGCCGTAAGCCGCAGTTTTGAGCAAGATACCTGCCAGGTCAACGGAACCCGCCGTTGGTGCCTGGGAGTGCGCATCCGGCAGCCAGCCGTGAAGAGGAACCACCGGCATTTTTACCGCGAAGGCGATAAAGAAGCCCAGCATCAGCAGCCACTGTACACCGTGGGACATCGGCGTTTTCAGCAGCAGCGCATAGTTAAAGGTCCACACGCCGGTCGCATTGTAGTGCACAAACACCAGACCCAGGATAGCAATCAGCATCACCAGGCCGCTCGCCTGGGTATAGATGAAGAACTTGGTCGCGGCGGTAATACGCGTCTTCCCGTCGGAGGCTTTGTGGCCCCACAGCGCAATCAGAAAGTACATCGGCACCAGCATCATTTCCCAGAAGAAGAAGAACAGGAACATGTCGATGGCAAGGAACACGCCGATAACGCCGCCGAGGATCCACATCAGGTTGAGGTGGAAGAAGCCCTGATATTTTTCGATTTCATTCCAGGAACAGAGCACTGCCAGCACGCCAAGCAGGCCGGTCAGCACCACCATCAGCAGCGACAGACCGTCGAGCGCCAGGTGAATATCAATGCCAAAACGTGGGATCCATTTCAGAATGTACTCTGACTGCCACTGCGGCAAACCCGCCGACTGCGTCAGAGAATAGCCACCCTGCAACCACAATTGCAGAGACAGTGCCAGTGTCAGCCCCATGGTGATCAGCGCAATCCAGCGAGGCACTTTCACGCCGAAGCGTTCGGTCTGCCAGCAGAAGAAGCCGCCGATAAAGGGGATTAGTATTAGCCAGGGTAATAGCATGGCGTTTGAGTCCCTAAGTCAAAATAATTCTTAAACATCGCTCACTTCCCAGCGCCAGAGGAGGTATTAAGCCCCACTCCGACCCTCTCTCAACAGAGAGAGGGGGATGGAAGAAATCCTGTTAACGCAGAACCAGCAGCAGGCCGAGAACTACAACGGCACCGATGCTCATGGACGCAACATACCAGCGCAGATAACCGTTCTCGCTCACCAGCAGGCCGCGGCCAGCAAAGCGGGAGAGAACTGCCGGAATGTTCATCAAAGCATTCAGCGGGTCACGGCGCAGCAGCCACGCAATACCGAGGAATGGCTTGACGAAAATCATGTCGTACAGCCAGTCGAAGCCCCAGGCATTGAACCACCAGGTACCGAAGAAACGCCCCAGTGCGCTGTTCGCAAGCGACGTCACCAGAGTACGTTTACCCAGCCACAGGAAGGCGGCAATCAGGATACCGGCAATGGCGACGACGCCGGAGATGATCTCCAGGGTCAGCACGCTGCCGTGCGCAAGTTCAGTGGTTTCCGGCAGTACGCCACGCAGCGGTGGCACAATCATTGCGCCAACGAAGGTGGACAGCACCAGCAGAACAACCAGCGGCAGGTGGTGGGTAATCCCCTTCCCTGCGTGAGCGTGAATTTTTTCTTCACCGTGGAACGTAATGAAAATCATGCGGAAGGTATAGAGCGAGGTCATAAACGCCCCGACCAGGCCCGCAACCATCAGGTTGATGTGGCCGTTCGCCATCGCACCGGCAAGAATTTCATCTTTACTGAAGAAGCCTGCGGTAATCAGCGGCAGAGCGGACAGCGCCGCGCCCCCAACCAGGAAGCAGACATACACCAGCGGAATAGACTTACGCAGACCACCCATCTTGAAGATGTTTTGTTCGTGATGGCACGCCAGAATCACCGAACCGGATGACAGGAACAGCAACGCTTTAAAGAACGCGTGGGTCATCAGGTGGAAGATTGCCGCATCCCACGCCTGCACGCCCAGCGCCAGGAACATGTAGCCAATCTGGCTCATGGTGGAGTAAGCGAGTACGCGTTTGATGTCGGTCTGTACCAGCGCGGCAAAGCCTGCCAGCACCAGCGTGATCGCACCTACGATACCCACCAGATGCAGAATTTCCGGGGTCATCAGGAACAGGCCATGGGTACGGGCAATCAGGTAGACGCCCGCGGTAACCATGGTAGCCGCGTGAATCAGCGCAGAAACCGGGGTTGGGCCCGCCATCGCATCCGCAAGCCATGTTTGCAGCGGAAGCTGTGCAGACTTACCGACCGCACCGCCTAACAGCATAAGGGTTGCCCAGGTCAGCATTTGGTTGCCGGCAGCGAAGTGCTGCGGTGCCAGCTCAACCATTTCGCGGAAGTTCAGCGTGCCCAGCTCGTTGTAGAGGATGAACAGGCCGAAGGCCAGGAACACGTCCCCGACGCGAGTCACCACGAACGCTTTCATTGCCGCCGCGTTGTTCTTCGGATCGGTGTAGTAGAAACCGATCAGCAGGTAAGAACAGAGGCCCACGCCTTCCCAGCCGAGATACATCAGCAGCAGGTTGTCGGCAAGGACCAGAACCACCATGCTGGCGATGAACAGGTTGGTGTAGGCGAAGAATCGGGAATAACCCTCTTCACCGCGCATGTACCAGGAAGCGAACATGTGGATCAGGAAGCCGACACCGGTAACCACAGAAAGCATGGTCAGGGACAGGCCGTCCAGCACCAGGTTGAAGCCGATGTTAAAATCACCGACCGCCATCCAGGTCCACAGCGGCTGAGTGAACGCCTGCTGCCCGTTGTTAAAGAAATCAACCCCAGCAATGGCGGTGACTACCGCCGCCAGACCTACAGAGCCCATCCCGATGGTTGCGGACAGGTTTTCTGACCAGCGGCCGCGGGAAAATGCCAACAGTAAAAAGCCAATCAATGGCAGAACAATGGTTAACCAGAGAAGGTTCATCCACGCATCTCACTTACTGAATCGATATTCAGATTCTGGCGACGACGATGGAGCTGCAGTAACAGCGCGAGGCCAATACTGGCTTCGGCAGCAGCTAAGCTAATCGCGAGTATATACATCACCTGACCGTCAGCCTGGCCCCAGTAGCTGCCGGCAACCACGAAGGCCAGCGCGGCGGCGTTAATCATCACTTCCAGGCTGATCAGCATGAACAGCAGGTTGCGGCGGATGACCAGCCCGGTCAGTCCCAGCACGAACAGAATGGCGGCGAGGATCAGTCCATGTTGCAGCGGGATCATACGTTCTCCTCCGTTTTTCTTCTCACGGCCATGTCAGCAGGGCGATTGCTCAGCACCTCACCGGCACGGTCTTCACGACCCAGGTGGAACGCAACGACCAGACCCGCCAGCAGCAGCATGGAGGCCAGCTCCACCGCCAGTACGTAAGGCCCGAACAGCGCGATACCGACCTGCTTCGCATCGATGGACGTGCCATCAATACCCTGGTCGTTAACGGTGCGGATGGCGTAAATCAGAACCACCAGCAGGACTGCAGACAGGACGCCAGGCCCAATCCACAGCTGCGGTTTCAGCCACTCGCGTTCCTGCTGCTGAACCGCGTTACCGAGGTTAAGCATCATCACCACGAAGACGAACAGCACCATGATAGCCCCGGCGTACACGATGATCTCCAGCGCACCGGCGAAGTAAGCTCCGAGGGAGAAAAACACCCCGGAGATCGCCAGCAGCGAGATGATCAGGTACAGCAGCGCATGCACTGGATTGGTGTGAGTGATCGTCCGAAGGGTCGTCAGGACGGCCACAATGGCGCAGATATAAAAAGCGAATTCCATTCCTGACTCCTTAAGGTAACAGGCCTTTGACGTCGATAGGCTTAGCTTCATTTTCCGCTTCGCCCTTATCTTTGCCGTCGATTGCCATACCTGCCATCCGATAGAAGTTATATTCCGGGTATTTGCCCGGACCGGAGATCAGCAGATCCTCTTTCTCGTACACCAGATCCTGGCGCTTATACTCACCCAGCTCAAAGTCCGGGGTAAGCTGAATCGCGGTGGTTGGACAGGCTTCTTCGCACAGGCCACAGAAGATGCAGCGTGAGAAGTTGATGCGGAAGAACTCCGGATACCAACGACCGTCTTTCATCTCGGCTTTCTGCAGGGAAATACAGCCTACCGGGCAGGCTACCGCACACAGGTTACAGGCAACGCAGCGCTCTTCACCGTCCGGGTCGCGCGTCAGCACGATACGGCCACGGTAGCGCGGCGGCAGATACACTGGTTCTTCCGGATACATGCGGGTTTCGCGCTTGGCGAAAGCGTGCATGCCGATCATCCAGATACTGCGTACCTGGGTGCCGAAACCAACCACTAACTCTTTCAATGTCATGGTTTTTTCACCCCTTATGGTGCCTGGTAAAGAATGACCGCGGCGGTCACCAGCAAGTTGATTAGCGTCAGCGGCAGGCAAACTTTCCAGCCGAAGGACATCACCTGGTCATAACGTGGACGAGGCAGTGCGGCGCGAATCAAAATGAACATTATCATGAAGAACGCGGTTTTCAGCGCGAACCAGATGAACGGTGGTAACCACGGGCCATGCCAGCCACCAAAGAACAGCGTCACAATCAGTGCAGAAACGGTGACGATGCCGATGTATTCCCCGACGAAGAACAGACCGAACTTCATACCGGAATATTCGATGTGATAACCATCGGCCAGTTCCTGCTCGGCTTCCGGTTGGTCAAACGGGTGACGGTGGCAAACCGCAACGCCGGCAATCGCAAAGGTCACGAAGCCGAAGAACTGCGGGATGATGTTCCACAGATGTGCCTGGTTGTTGACGATGTCGGCCATATTAAAGGAACCGGCCTGCGCCACCACGCCCATCAGGGAAAGCCCCAGGAACACTTCATAACTCAGGGTCTGCGCGGAAGCACGCATCGCACCAAGCAGGGAGTATTTGTTGTTACTGGACCAGCCAGCGAACAGCACGGCGTACACCGCCAGGCCCGCCAGCATCAGGAAGAACAGGATCCCGATGTTCAAATCCGCCACCACCCAGCTTGGGCTGACCGGCACAATAGCAAAGGCCAGCAGCAGCGAGGTGAACGCGATCATGGGTGCAAGCGTAAAGATCACGCGGTCGGAGAACTTAGGGATCCAGTCCTCTTTAAAGAACATCTTGATCATGTCCGCAACCAGCTGGAGTGAACCACCCCAGCCTACGCGGTTCGGTCCGTAGCGGTTCTGGAACAGACCGAGCAGACGACGTTCGCCGAAACTCATGAATGCCCCACAGGTCACCACGACCAGTAGAATGACAACCGCTTTGAGGATGCTCAGCAGAATGTCGATAACTTCCGGTGTCAGCCAGCTCATTGCGCAGCCTCCTGCAGATTTTCAAGACGAGCACCGGCAAGCACTGGCGCAATCCCCGGCATCCCCATCGGCAAACCAACCTGCCCTGCAACCAGACCTTCGGACAGCTGCAGCGGCAGACTCAGCGTCTGGCCTTCGTAGCTGAAGGAGATCAGGCTTCCGGCGTTAACGCCAAGCTTCGCGGCATCGGCCGGGTTCAGCTTGATGTAAGGCTCAACCATACGCTTCTGGAACACAGGAGAACGCTGGGACAGCTCGTCGCTACCAAACAGGTGGTAGTACGGCGCGATTCGCCATTTGCCCTCTTCCGCGTGGAAGGTATCCGGCACGGAAGTGAAGTAGTCCAGGCCCGTTTCAGAGGCTTCGATCAGGCGCACGCCCGGATCGCCGTGGCGCAGATGACCGCCCACTTCGGCCTGGAATTTGTTCCATGCTTGCGGGGAGTTCCAGCCTGGAGCCCAGGCAAACGGAATCTGCTGACGGTCGGCCAGCGGGCTGTTGTTCCCTTCCATTGAGAAGGCAAACATCGTGTCTTTATCCTGCGGCTGACGCGGTTCGTGCACGCTGATATTGGCGCGCATAGCGGTGCGTCCGCTCGAACGGATAGGAGAACGGGACAGTTTCTGACCTTTGATACGGAAGGAAGCATCCGGCGCGGCATCTTTAATACCGGCTAACTGAGGCAATACCTTCACGCAGGCGTCAATCACATGGTCAAGCTGCGTCCAGTCAACGTCACGGCTCTGCACGGTGCTGTGCAGCGAGTGCAGCCAGCGCCAGCTTTCGAACATCGTCACGCTGGTGTCGTAGTAAGCCGGGTCATAAACCTGGAAGAAACGCTGGGCGCGACCTTCGTTGTTGATCACCGTCCCGTCGCTTTCTGCAAAGCTCGCCGCGGAAAGTACCAGGTGTGCTTTGTCCATGATGGCCGTGCGCTGATGGTCAATAACCATTACCAGAGGGGCTTTACTCAGCGCCGCATCTACACGGGCAGCGGAAGCATGGCGATGGAGGTCGTTTTCCAGCACCACTACCGCATCGGCAGCGCCGCTTTCCAGCTCGCTAAGAGCCTCTTCCAAAGAGCCACCGCCGATCATGCCGAGGCCAACGCTGTTAACCGCACGAGCAATCATGGTGACGCCGACGTCTGCACCGCGGCCTTTCAGCGCTTTAGCCACATTGGCTGCCGCCTGAATCACAGCTTCGCTACCGGCGTTCGTCCCGGAAACAATCAAGGGCTTCTTCGCACCGGCCAACGCCTGCACGATAACGTCCACTTTGTTTTTCAGGTCACGATCCAGTTCAACCGCCGGAGAGTTGCTGTCCAGCGCATTGGCAATCGCAAAACCAAGGCGAGCCTGATCTTCAACCGGCGCACGGTAAGTCCATGCGGCGATATCATCCAGGCGAGTGCTATCCACGTTGGTGACAAACAGCGGATGCTTAGCGTTCTGACCGATGTTCAGGATTGCGGCGATCTGCCAGTCAGCCACTTTCTGAGCCGCTGCCATTTCACGCGCCTTGCCTTTGACCGCCTGACGGATAGCCAGAGCAGCACGAGCGCCGGTCTGGGTAACGTCTTCGCCCAGGATCAGCACCGCATCGTAAGATTCGATTTCACGCAGCGCAGGCGTGTGAACGCCGCTGTCACGCAGCACTTTCAGCATCAGCTGCAGGCGAGCCTGCTCACCTGCCGCAATACCGGTGTAGAAGTTTTCAGCGCCAACAAGCTCGCGCAGAGCAAAGTTGCTTTCCACGCTTGCGCGCGGAGAACCGATGCCGATCACTTTCTTCGACTGACGCAGGATATCCGCCGCACCCTGCATTGCCTGTTCGGCGTTCAGGGTAATGAGGTCATCACCACGGCGCTGAATTGGCTGACGCGGACGGTCTTTCAGGTTCACATAGCCATAACCGAAACGGCCGCGGTCGCACAGGAAGTAGTGGTTCACGGTGCCGTTGTAGCGGTTTTCGATACGACGAAGTTCGCCGTAACGTTCACCCGGGCTGGTGTTACAGCCCAGCGAGCACTGCTGGCAGATGCTCGGTGCGAACTGCATATCCCACTTACGGTTGTAGCGTTCGGAATGCGTTTTGTCGGTGAATACGCCGGTCGGGCAAATTTCTACCAGGTTACCGGAGAACTCGCTTTCCAGCGTGCCGTCTTCCGGACGACCGAAGTAGACGTTGTCGTGCGCGCCGTAAACGCCCAGGTCTTTACCGTCTGCGTAGTCTTTGTAGTAACGCACGCAGCGGTAGCAAGCGATACAGCGGTTCATTTCATGAGAGATGAACGGACCGAGATCCTGATTGCGGTGAGTACGCTTGGTAAAGCGGTAGCGACGGAAGCTATGACCGGTCATCACGGTCATATCCTGCAGGTGGCAGTTGCCGCCCTCTTCACAGACCGGACAGTCGTGCGGGTGGTTAGTCATCAACCATTCCACAACGCTTTCACGGAACTGTTTCGCTTCGCCATCATCAATAGAGATGAAGGTCCCGTCGGAGGCCGGTGTCATACAGGACATCACCAGGCGACCGCGAGTGTCTTCCGCGTTCTGATATTGCTTCACCGCACACTGGCGGCAAGCACCGACGCTGCCCAGCGCCGGATGCCAGCAAAAATAAGGAATATCAAGACCGAGGGAGAGACAAGCTTCCAGCAAGTTGTCTGCTCCGTTGACCTCGTATTCTTTGCCGTCTACATGAATCGTAGCCATAGTCAGCATGCTTCCAGTTGGCCTGAATAACTTCAGGCGTTAATCAAAAATTCTTGTGCGAACCACCTTCGCCCTCACCCCGGCCCTCTCCCCCAGGAGAGGGAGAAAATCACCGGTCTATCCCCTCTCCCTCAGGGAGAGGGTTAGGGTGAGGGTGAAAAGCTGTCTATCACCAGCGCGTTTTTAACAGGTTCGGCTGAATACCATTAATGGCACGCAGATTTCCGTAATCCTGTTTGGCAATGCCTGCTTCGAATTCGTCGCGGAAATATTTAATCGCACTCTGCAATGGCTCAACGGCACCCGGCGCGTGGGCACAGAAGGTTTTACCTGGACCCAGATGGCGGCAAAGCTGCTCCAGGGTTTCGATATCCCCCGGCTGTCCTTCGCCGCGCTCAAGCGCGCGCAGGATTTTTACGCTCCACGGCAGACCATCGCGGCACGGTGTACACCAGCCGCAGGATTCACGGGCAAAGAACTCTTCCAGGTTACGCACCAGCGGCACCATACCAATTTCATGGTCAACCGCCATTGCCAGCGCCGTACCGAGACGGCTGCCTGCTTTACCAATACTTTCAAATTCCATCGGCAGGTCGAGATGAGCTTCCGTCAGGAAGTCGGTCCCCGCCCCACCCGGCTGCCAGGCTTTAAACTTCAGGCCATCACGCATGCCGCCGGCGTATTCTTCCAGGATTTCGCGAGCGGTTGTGCCGAACGGCAATTCCCAGACGCCAGGGTTTTTCACGCGGCCAGAGAAGCCCATCAGTTTGGTGCCGGCATCTTTACTCATGCCGCCGCCAATGCCCTGATACCACTCCACGCCGTTAGCCAGAATAGCCGGGACGTTACACAGGGTTTCGACGTTGTTTACACAGGTCGGTTTACCCCAAACGCCGCTTGATGCCGGGAACGGTGGCTTAGAACGTGGGTTCGCACGACGGCCTTCCAGGGAGTTAATCAGCGCGGTTTCTTCCCCGCAGATATAACGCCCGGCTCCGGTGTGTACGAACAGTTCGAAATCGAAACCGGAACCCAGGATGTTCTTACCCAGCAGGCCCGCTTCGGTGGCTTCGGCAATCGCGCGACGCAGGTGGTCTGCCGCCTCGATGTACTCACCACGCAAGAAGATGTAGCCACGGTATGCTTTCAGCGCAAAAGCGGAAATCAGCATGCCTTCCACCAGCAGGTGCGGCAGTTGCTCCATCAGCAGGCGGTCTTTATAGGTGCCTGGCTCCATTTCATCGGCGTTACACAGCAGGTAACGGATGTTCATGGACTCGTCTTTCGGCATCAGGCTCCACTTCAAACCGGTGGAAAAGCCCGCGCCGCCGCGCCCTTTCAGGCCAGCGTCTTTTACCGCAGTCACGATTTCATCTGGCGCCATGCCGGTCAGCGCTTTACGCGCGCCTTCATAGCCGTTTTTGCTACGGTATTCGTCAAGCCAGACCGGCTGTTTGTCATCGCGCAGACGCCAGGTCAGCGGATGGGTTTCGGCAGTACGAATAATCGTCTTCATTTATACTGCTCCAGCAAGTCAGGGATGGCTTCCGGCGTCAGATGGCTGTGAGTGTCCTCATCAATCATCATGGTCGGCCCCTTGTCGCAGTTCCCCAGGCAGCAGGTTGGCAGCAGGGTAAAGCGGCCGTCAAACGTAGTCTGGCCCGGCTTGATGTTCAGTTTGGCTTCGATAGCCGACTGAATGCCCTGGTAACCGGTGATATGGCAAACCACGCTGTCGCAGTAGCGAATCACGTGGCGGCCAACCGGCTGGCGGAATATTTGGCTATAGAAAGTGGCCACACCTTCTACATCGCTCGCCGGGATACCCAGCACGTCAGCAATCGCGTAGATGGCACCATCTGGCACCCAACCGCGCTGTTTCTGAACGATTTTCAGCGCTTCGATAGAGGCCGCACGGGCATCTTCGTAATGGTGTTTCTCGTGCTCAATCGCCTCACGCTCTGCCGCACTCAGCTCAAAAGCTTCAGCCTGGTTTTGTTGGTTATCGTGCATAGTTAGCGATCCACATCAGACATTACAAAATCGATACTACCCAGATAGACAATCAGGTCAGAAACCAGGCTGCCGCGGATCGCCGCCGGAATTTGCTGCAGGTGCGCAAAGCTCGGGGTACGGATACGGGTACGATAGCTCATGGTGCTAGCGTCGCTGGTCAGGTAGTAACTGTTAATCCCTTTCGTTGCCTCAATCATCTGGAAGGATTCATTGGCCGGCATGACCGGGCCCCAGGAAACCTGCAGGAAGTGAGTGATCAGGGTTTCGATATGCTGCAGCGTGCGCTCTTTCGGCGGCGGCGTAGTCAGCGGGTGATCCGCTTTGAACGGGCCGGCTGGCATATTTTTCAGACACTGCTCAAGGATGCGCAGACTCTGGCGCAGCTCTTCAACTTTCAGCATAACGCGGGTGTAGCAGTCGCTGATGCCACCGCCAACCGGGACTTCGAAATCGAAGTTCTGGTAGCCGGAGTAAGGACGAGCCTTACGCACGTCGAAGTCGATACCGGTGGCGCGCAGGCCAGCACCGGTGGTGCCCCACTCCAGCGCTTCTTTCGCGGTATAGGCTGCAACGCCCTGGGAACGGCCTTTCAGAATGGTGTTGCGCAGCGCGGCTTTCTCATAAGAATCCAGGCGCTTCGGCATCCACTCCAGGAACTCTTTCAGCAGGCGTTCCCAGCCCTTCGGCAGGTCGTGTGCAACGCCGCCAATACGGAACCAGGCCGGGTGCATACGGAAACCGGTAATCGCTTCCACCAGATCGTAGATTTTCTGACGATCGGTAAACGCGAAGAAGACCGGCGTCATGGCGCCCACGTCCTGAATAAAGGTGGAGATGTACAGCAGGTGGCTGTTGATACGGAACAGCTCAGAGAGCATAACGCGGATAACTTCAACGCGTTCCGGCACGACGATGCCAGCCAGCTTTTCAACCGCCAGCACGTAAGGCATTTCGTTGACGCAACCGCCGAGGTACTCAATACGGTCGGTATACGGAATGTAGCTGTGCCAGGACTGACGCTCACCCATCTTCTCAGCACCACGATGGTGGTAACCGATATCCGGCACGCAGTCGACGATCTCTTCGCCGTCCAGCTGCAGGATGATACGGAAAGCACCGTGCGCGGAGGGGTGGTTCGGCCCCAGGTTAAGGAACATGAAGTCTTCATGTTCGCTGCTGCGCTTCATGCCCCACTCTTCAGGCTTGAAGGTCAGCGCTTCCATTTCCAGATCTTCTTTCTGTTTAGTCAGGATAAACGGATCGAATTCGGTGGCGCGCGCCGGGTAGTCTTTACGCAGCGGGTGGCCTTCCCAGGTCGGCGGCATCATGATGCGCGTCAGGTGCGGGTGACCATTAAAGGTGATGCCAAACATCTCCCAGGTTTCACGCTCATACCAGTTGGCGTTCGGGAAGAGTTTGGTCAGCGTCGGCAGGTTGAGATCGTTTTCAGACAACGCCACCTTGAGCATGATATCGCGATTGCGTTCAATGGAAATCAGGTGGTAGAAAACGGAAAAATCCGCAGCCGGTAAACCGTTGCGGTGTGTGCGTAGACGCTCATCCATGCCATGCAGGTCGAACAGCATAACGTAGGGTTTTGGTGATTTCTTAAGGAAATCGACCACTTCCAGTAACTGTTCACGCTTAACCCAAACGACGGGCACCCCGGTGCGGGTTGGCTGAACGGTAAAGGCATCCGGCCCAAAACGGTTACGCAATTCGCCAATGACCGGATCATCCAGGTGATCCCTTGTCTGCCAGGCTGGCATAGCGGCGTCTTGCGCGGTTAAATCGGTCATAGTTCTCACCATTGCAAATGGTTCTGTGGTGACTGCGTTCAGTGTCTTTGTTTTTATATTATTGATATACAAAGACGCTCACTGACCGCAGGCGCTAATTAAATCTCGTCCGGCGTCCGCAGGTTGGTGACCGCGATACGCTCGCCGCGCTTACGCTCACGCTCGGACTGCATGTTGGCGCGGTAAACGCCCTGATCGCCAACGACCCACGACAGCGGGCGGCGCTCTTTACCGATAGACTCCTGCAACAGCATCAACGCCTGCATGTAAGCCTCCGGACGCGGCGGGCAACCTGGGATGTACACATCAACCGGGATAAATTTATCGACACCTTGCACAACGGAATAGATGTCGTACATGCCGCCAGAGTTAGCGCAGGCGCCCATGGAAATGACCCATTTAGGCTCCAGCATCTGATCGTAAAGGCGCTGAATTACCGGAGCCATTTTGGTGAAGCAGGTACCGGCCACCACCATCAGGTCAGCCTGACGAGGAGAAGCACGTAAAACTTCTGCACCGAAACGCGCCACGTCATGTACAGCGGTAAACGAGGTCACCATCTCTACATAGCAGCAGGAAAGGCCAAAGTTGTATGGCCAGATTGAGTTTTTGCGACCCCAGTTCACCACATCGTGCATAGCATGCTCGAGCTTGCCCATGTAAACGCTGCGGTTAATCTCTTGTTCGAGGGGATCGGTTACGATCTCCTGCTTTTGCAGGGGGTAACGGTCATTCTCACCGTTGGGGTCTATGCGGGTGAGCGTATAGTCCATCTTATTGCCTCGCTATTACTGCGTATGACGGTTAGTGAGACTGTCTGTTTCCGGGTTGATTTTCTCACGACGCGAACGCGCAGGAGTCCAATCCAGAGCGCCAACGCGCACCAGATAAACCAGACCAGCCAGTAGCACTAAAATGAAAATTGCGGCCTCGACGAAGCCAATCCAGCCGCTTTCACGGATAGAAGTTGACCACGCGTAGAGATACAAGGCTTCCACGTCAAAAATAACGAAGAACATGGCGACCAGGTAAAACTTGGCGGAGAGACGTAGACGCGCCGTACCAACGGAGTCGATGCCCGACTCGAAGGGGGTGTTTTTGTGCCGTGCCTTAGCTCGTCCGCCAAGGAACCAGCCCCCGACAAGCATCAAACAACACAGGCCAACGGCGACAATAAGAAAGACAGCGAACGCCCAGTGATGAGCGATAACTTCAGTGGATGTTGACATACTCATTGCTTACTCATCAAAAGTGGCGCCAAAGTCTCTGCTCTTGTTGGCAGATGAACGCCACATCGATTCATGGGGAGGAACAATCAACCGTACAATAACTACCGGAAATAATACGTAGGCAGCCAATTGATGGGGTTTTTTACTCCTTTCTATAACCTTTTGTCAACTTTAACAAAAGTATCCACACATTAATTTACACCGACAGCAATTCATTAACATTTAATGCGTTAAAACTCATCAACACTCGCGTAAAGACCAGATTTAGATGAGGGTGAATCGTGTCCGTTCCGTGTGAAAAAATAAACAGCCCCTATATTTTGGCAGGAAATTACAACTATTCCTCCCCCCAAGAGGGAGTATTTTCTTGATCTGAGACACGCTTTTGTTAATCCACTTCAAAAAGAAGCAACATTGTTATGCGTTTTTTAACATTACCTGGCCTTTGCATGAAGTTTTTGCGCATAAAACGAGCGAAAATAAACATGCAACCAATATATTGAATTTGTTAGAAAAGATGAGCACCCATGTGATTTAATGAAAATCAGGTATAAAAAATGGGCCGTTGGCGTAAAAAAAACCACCAACGACCCATTTTGTATCTTTAATATTTTGTTACTAACTAGTCGACCTGCAGCTACTCAAAATCCCCTTCAACCAGCAGCGTGTCGTCCCCTTCACTTCCCACGGTGTTATAACGGTATGGGTTTTCCGGCGTCGCCAGCGCACTGAAGATCGCTTGCGCCAGCTCATTACCACTTTCGGGGTTTTTACACAGCAGATATTGGGTTTCAGGTAAAATAGGCAGTCCTTCTGACGCCCCCAGCACACGAAGTTCCGGACTCATCATTTCAACCGGCCTGGCCGTTACGCCTAATCCCGCTTTTACGGCGGCCCTGACCGCGGCAAGCGTAGAGGCGACATAAGAAATACGCCATGGCGTCTGGCTGGCATCAAGATGTTCCAGCATCATATCGCGGTACGGGCTTGGATCGTCCAGCATCACCAGCGGCAGCGCTTCCCCACGTTGAAAAACATAATCAGCGGCGCAGTACCACAGCGTAGGCGAGGTTCGCAGGACGATGGCATCAAAGTTAGAAGGGTTTGATGTCGTCACCACCAAATCGACCTCATGCTGATTAAGCATTTCGATCATAAAGGGGTTGCGTTTGACCCTGACATCCAGCGCAAGCTTGGGGTAAACCGAACTGATGCGGTTTAACAGGAACGGCAGGATGGTGTCCGCCGTTTCATCGGAGGCGCCAAGGGTAAGCGACCCTTGCAGGTTGTTAAACATCAGCGAAGAGCACGCTTCATCATTAAAGCGTAGGATTTTACGCGCATAGCCCAGCAGTTGAATGCCGTGCTCGGTGAGCAGTTTATTGCGGCCATGTCGGGCAAAAAGCTCTTTCCCAACTAATTGCTCGAGGCGCTGCATCTGTTGGCTTACAGCGGATTGAGTACGGCACACTGCCGCCGCCGCTGCCGCAAAGGTATTGAGATCGGCGACCGCAACGAATGTCCTCAGCAGATCGAGGTCGAGGTTCAGTATCGGACGATTTGCGTTAATCATAATTTATTCACTAATAGGTTGCTCTTTCGAGTCTGCCCTGGTTGTATTGCTATGATTTATCAAAGAGATAAAGCAATTCCTTTTACCGAATGTCTCCGGTAGTCTTGGCCGCATACGTTAGCGACGGTTCTGTTTGTTATTTTTGTATTCCCCGGCATGTCCCAATAATCTAAAACACACCCAAACGGGATATTAAGCAGGTCAGGATAAGAAAAAAACCACCAACTCATCGTACCAGTCGACTATTTTAAAACTGCGTTAGAAAGGTAAGTCAGCTTCAAAAAACGACTTTTAATAAGCTTTTATATGATTATTTAACGGGCTGGAGTGCAGCGGCAGGCTTTAACCGGCCAAAACACACAACCAGCTGAATAATAATGGAAATATTTTAATTTTCCGGCAAAGCCATGTCGTTGGCACAGCTACTGGCATCCAAAACCTACCATTTTTCGTAGTGTATCTTACAGTAAAACATGATGTTTTATAACACTTATTGCGAATTATCTGATCTTATTCTCTTTTTGTGGTTTCCACTCTGTTGATTATTTACAACGTTTTTTGAAGTCAGCCACACACTATAATAAAAGACACTTAATTATTGCCGAGGTATTTATCTATTACATTGACCAATCTTTTGATATACATCTCTTTAACTACCTTTTCATTAATCCCTTAATGTTTCAGGCATGAATATTAATTTTTACTTATGTTTAGCGACAACGCATTTACGTCGGCAGCACCTCTCCCTCCGCAGTGAGCAAGAAGCAGTGAATACCATTGCATCATGGCGATATAATTAGCCAATAAAACCACAATAACTAAAATTCATAGTTTTTTTGACCATCAGTATTTTTAAATCGCGTTCCGTGCTTATACATTGTGCTGTAAAGATAAATTGCATTTCTTCAGGCCCCATCCTTCAAATCTCGCTTAAGCAGGAGTACATTGTGGCGGTGCGCTTCCACGGCAGGACGCGAAATTAACAACAAAGGTCGAAGCTTCATGTCCCCCATCGAAAAATCCAGCAAACTTGATAATGTCTGTTATGACATCCGTGGCCCGGTACTCAAAGAGGCAAAACGCCTTGAAGAAGAAGGCAACAAAGTGCTTAAGCTCAACATCGGCAACCCCGCGCCGTTCGGTTTCGAAGCGCCGGATGAAATCCTTGTTGATGTGATCCGTAATCTTCCAACCGCCCAGGGATATTGCGACTCCAAAGGGCTTTTCTCTGCCCGTAAAGCCATCATGCAGCATTATCAGGCTCGTGGGATGCGGGATGTGACTACGGAAGATATTTATATCGGGAACGGCGTTTCCGAACTGATCGTCCAGTCGATGCAGGCGCTGCTAAACAGCGGTGACGAAATGCTGGTTCCCGCGCCAGACTACCCGCTTTGGACAGCTGCCGTTTCTTTGTCCAGCGGCAAAGCCGTGCATTATCTGTGTGATGAGAGTTCTGACTGGTTCCCGGACCTCGACGATATCCGCGCTAAAATCACCCCACGCACGCGCGGCATTGTGATTATTAACCCAAACAACCCTACCGGCGCCGTTTACTCCAAAGAGTTGCTGTTAGAGATTGTCGAGATTGCACGCCAGCACAATCTGATCATCTTTGCCGATGAGATTTACGACAAAATCCTTTATGACGATGCCGAGCATCACTCGATCGCAGCCCTGGCACCGGATCTGTTAACCATTACCTTCAACGGCCTGTCAAAAACCTATCGCGTGGCCGGTTTCCGTCAGGGTTGGATGGTGCTCAACGGGCCGAAGAAACACGCTAAAGGCTATATTGAAGGTCTGGAGATGTTAGCCTCTATGCGCCTGTGCGCCAACGTCCCTGCCCAGCATGCTATCCAGACAGCGCTGGGAGGATACCAAAGCATTAGCGAGTTTATCGTGCCTGGTGGCCGCCTGTACGAACAGCGTAACCGTGCCTGGGAATTGATCAACGAGATCCCCGGCGTCTCCTGCGTTAAGCCTCGTGGGGCGCTGTACATGTTCCCGAAAATTGACGCAAAACGCTTCAAAATTCATGACGACCAGAAAATGGTGCTGGACTTCCTGCTGCAGGAAAAGGTTCTGCTGGTTCAGGGTTCGGCATTTAACTGGCCGTGGCCGGATCACGTGCGTATTGTCACTCTGCCGCGCATTGATGATCTGGAAATGTCGATAGCTAAGCTGGGACGTTTCCTCGGACACTACCATCAGTAAGCCGTTCGGGGGCATTTGCAATGCCCCCTTTCTCCCCTCACAATGACGTCACCAAGTTGTTACCGCGAGAACGTCATGAGTCAGAGCCATTTCTTTGCCCACCTCTCCCGCCTGAAACTGATTAGCCGCTGGCCACTAATGCGGAATGTCCGCACCGAGAACGTGTCTGAACACAGCCTGCAGGTCGCCATGGTTGCCCACGCCCTTGCCGCTATCAAAAATCGCAAGTTTAACGGCAACGTAAATGCCGAACGTATTGCGCTGCTGGCGATGTATCACGACGCCAGCGAGGTGCTGACCGGGGATCTCCCCACGCCAGTAAAATACTTCAATTCGCAAATCGCACACGAATACAAAGCCATTGAAAAGATTGCGCAGCAGAAGCTGATCGAGATGGTGCCGGAAGAGCTTCGTGATATCTGGGCGCCGTTGATTGATGAGCACAGCTACAGTGAAGAAGAGAAAGCGCTGGTGAAGCAGGCCGATGCGTTATGCGCTTATCTGAAATGCCTGGAGGAGCTGTCGGCCGGGAACAACGAGTTTCTGCTGGCGAAAAGTCGCCTGGAAAAAACGCTGGCCGACCGCCACAGCCCGGAAATGGATTATTTTATGCGGGTATTTGTGCCAAGCTTCCAGCTTTCGCTGGATGAAATCAGCCAGGATTCGCCGCTTTAAACACGTCCATCTGCCGAAGCGAAATCAGGATAATGTTTTCCCCTTCTCCCTTACAGGGAGGAGGCCGGGATGAGGGTAAATATCAGAACGGGAACAGCATCGGTACCATCACCACGCTCACGATCATCACAATGACCGTAAACGGCACGCCGAGCTTCACGAAGTCGCTGAACTTATAGTTTCCTGGCCCCAGCACCAGCGTGTTCACTGGCGAAGAGACTGGCGTCATAAACGCCGCAGAAGCCGCCATCGCCACAATCATCGCAAACGGATACGGCGACACCCCCATTGATTTAGCCGCAGCCAGCGCAATAGGCGCCATCAATACTGCCGTGGCGGTATTAGAAATAAATAACCCGATAGCCGCACACATCACAAACAGGCACACCAGCATGATATATGGGCCGTAGCCACCGCCAAACTCCATCAGCCCATGAACGATCAGATCCACCCCGCCGGTTTTCTGCAGCGCTAAAGCGAAAGGCATCATCCCGACAATCAGAATAATGCTCGGCCAGTGAATCGCCTTATAGGCACTTTCCATATCAATACAGCGGAATTTGCCCATCAACAAACAGGCGATAATCGCGGCGATTGGATTGGGTATTTCGTCGGTCAGCATCAGCGCCACCATCAGCGCCAGGCAGAAAATCGCATGAGGTGCCTGGCTGTGGGCCGGGGAGGCATCCTGCTCTTCCACAGGCAGACTCAGCACCAGGAAATCACGGTTCTGCTGTGAAAGCTGGTTGATCAGCTTCCAGTCACCAACCACCAGCATAATGTCGCCCAACTGGATAGGTTCATCCACCAGCAATCCTGCCATGGCTTCACCCGCCCGCCGCAGGCCAACAACGTTAAGGCCGTAGCGGGTTCGGAAAGCCATTTCTCGCAAAGTCTGCCCCGTAAGCCCTGACTCTGGCAGCAGAGAAACCTCTGCCATCCCCACATCCAGCGCCTGATCGGAAAAATACTCCCCCCGCAGGATCATTGGCTCCAGCATTTGCTCCCCGCAAAACTCTCGCAAATCAACCTCTGAGGCCGACATGTCAATCAGCAGTACATCGCGGGCGCGGAATTCCGTACCGCCGGTCACGTTGACAATAACGCGCCGAAAGCGGCGCCAGCGCTCCAGGCCAATCACGTTCGCGCCGTAGCGTTCACGTAGCTTTAAATCGTCCAGACGATGGCCAACCATCGGTGAGCCAGGACGAATAGCCAACCGGCGAGCCCGCCCGGTCAGGCGATATTCTTTTATCAGATCGCGAAATGAACGGCGCTTCCAGCTCTCTTTGCCAGCCTCTTCGCCCTGGCCTTTGAGCGCAAAACGCGCCACCAGCATATAAAGGATGCCCAGCACCAGCACCGCCAGGCCAATCGGCGTCACGCTAAAGAACTGGAACCCCTCCAGCCCTTCACGAAGCAGTTCGCTGTTGATCACCAGGTTAGGCGGCGTCGCAACCAGCGTCATCATGCCGCTTATCAGCCCGGCAAAACTGAGCGGCATCATCAGCCGGGAAGGTGAGATTTTCATGCGCATAGAAACGCTGAGCACCACCGGAATAAAAATCGCCACCACGCCGGTGGAGCTCATAAATGCCCCCAACCCGGCCACCGTCACCATCAGCAGGACCAGCATTTTGGTTTCGCTGCTGCCCGCCACGTCCACCAGCCAGCTTCCCATCTTGGTGGCTACACCGGTGCGCACCAGCCCGTCGCCAATAATGAACAGCGCGGCAATCAGAATCACGTTGGGATCGCTAAAGCCGGAAAATGCTTCGCTGAGGCTTAATGTTCCGCTGAGCACAAAAGCGACAATCACCAATAACGCCACCGCGTCCATACGCATTTTTCCTGTGGCGAACAGCAGAACGGCAACCGCCAGTAACGACAACACCCAAATGAGTTCCGAATTCAAAACGAGTCCCTGAATGGCTGAATATTGGTGAATTGAATGTAGACGAGAATGCCATAAAAAAACCCCGCAAATGCGGGGTTAAATCATGGGATTAGTGTTTTCTTAACACTTCGACGACTCCGTCCGGGGATTTCTGGACGAGCAGTTCGGTGAGGGACGTCAGAACGTAATCCACGTGCTCAAGCCGGGGTGTATCCGCCGGGGCATTAACGGCTATCACGTGGCAACCGGCAGCCAGCCCTGAAAGCACGCCTGCTGGCGCGTCTTCAACGACCACGCACTCTTCCGGCTCCAGGCCAAGCAGCTGCGCTCCCAGCAAATAGGCATCCGGCTCAGGCTTACCGCGTGCGACGCGTTCCGCCGTCACAATCACGTCCGGTTCTGGCAGCCCACCGGCCAGGCGACGAGCGGATGCCACCGGCACGGAACCTGAAGTGACAATGGCCCACGGAATACCCGCTTCGTTAAGATGCGCCAGCAGCTCCGCAGCTCCCGGCAGCGCGACAATGCCGTCGGTATCTTCAGACTCAAGCTTCTCCAGACGCAGGAACTCTTGCTGAATCTCTTCCTCAGAAGCACCGGCCATAAAGTGGCGCAGTGAAGTAATCGCCTGCTTGCCGTGGATGAAGCCTAATACTTCTTCCGGGGAAATATTAAAACGCTTTGCCCAGTTTACCCACGCGCGTTCAACGGCGGGAAGGGAATCAACCAGCGTACCATCCAAATCAAACAAGAAACCTTTACACTTCACTCCGCGTCTCTCCTCAGGCGTTAATGATCTGCGCAATCTCGTTGGCGCTTAAGTGATACTGACGTGGGCAGGCGTGCCACACTTTCAGCATTCGTTGGTATTTGTCCCACATTGGGGTTTGGGCGTTGAAACCGTGGGTGCCGGCATCAAAATGGGTATAGCGGCCTTCAATATTCACCATAAAGCGAACATAGCCGAGGAAGCGGGCTTCGGTGGCAGCATCAAAGCCCATAAAGGTGACGCGGCGTTCATCGATTTCTTTGCCGTCTTTCAGGTTTGTCCAGGAGACATGCATCGCGTGATACATTTCCATGATGTCGATAACGATGCGGCATGTTTCTTCTTTTAGCTCGCCAAACTCGCGATCCAGCTCGCGCATTTGCAGGCCATAGCCGCGTTCGATGATGGTCTGCAGACGACGATAGCGTTCGGCGTTATCCGGGTCCATCATCGTCATCATCTTATACTGGTTAGATAAAATCAGACGTTGCGCGTGGGTCATTTCCATTTCCTGGCTCCTTTGGTACATGGAAAAATGCAGGTTACGACGAGGATAACCTTTAAGAAAGTGTGCCTTCCTTTATATGCGCAACCGCAGGGTAATTACAAATCATCCAGGAAAGTTTTATCCAACTGCTTAAACGCGCGCTTCAGCACGTCCGCCAGCGCCTGATAGTCTGGCTTACCTTCCACCGGTGCCAGCGCCTGCCCGGCTTCCTGAAGCTTCATGCGAACGTCATAAAACCACTGTAACGTCGACGGCGGTAATGGCGTGACCGAGCGCTTACCCAGCCACCACAGCCCCTGCATCGGCAGGCTACAGGCAAAGAGTGCCGTCGCCACCGCCGGGCCAAGCTGGCCACCCAACGCGATCTGCCACGTCAGGGTAAATACCGCCAGCGGCGGCATAAAGCGGATGGCATAGCGGGTGGCGCGTATCACGCGGTTTTCGATAAATACCGGCGCCAGACGCTTATCCAGCGGCCAGGTCTTCGAGTAGTGTTGCCCACGTCCGAACAGGCTAAACCAGCTTACATGGCTATTCTGGGGTGTCGACATGGCTCATACCTCAACTCTACGTATAAAAAATAAAATAATACTGTAACTCAACAACTCTAAATGACATCGTTCAAAAAATTTTGTCTTTCCGAGCCGCTATCTGCTACCCTGTGCCGGCCTTTGATGGCCGTAGTTGGGAAACCACAAGCTGTCAAACATTCTTTTACATCGCCGTGACCTGCAGCTTCAGGAATATGGCGTAAACTCTGAGTAATTTTATTCGCCATGCCGAAAAACGCTTCCGGCATGACGTTAATCATAAATGTCCGCGTCATCATGCGCTACGCTGATAGACTCACTGACGTTTTTTTAGCCACGTATCAAAAATAGGTACTTCCATGTCGAGTAAGCTAGTACTGGTTCTGAACTGCGGTAGCTCATCCCTGAAATTCGCAATTATCGATGCTGTAAACGGTGAAGAGTACCTTTCTGGTTTAGCAGAGTGTTTCCACCTTCCTGAAGCCCGTATCAAGTGGAAGCTGGACGGCGCTAAACAAGAAGCGGCTCTGGGTGCAGGTGCCGCTCACAGCGAAGCTCTTAACTTCATCGTTAATAAAATTCTGGCAGAAAAACCAGAATTGTCCGCTCAGCTGACCGCAATTGGTCACCGTATCGTACACGGCGGTGAAAAATACACCAGTTCCGTAGTTATCGATGATTCCGTGATTCAGGGTATCAAAGATTCAGCCTCTTTTGCACCGCTGCATAACCCGGCTCACCTGATCGGTATCGCTGAAGCCCTGAAATCCTTCCCTAACCTGGCTGATAAAAACGTTGCCGTGTTCGACACCGCGTTCCATCAGACCATGCCGGAAGAATCTTTCCTCTACGCTCTGCCGTACAAACTGTACAAAGAGCACGGCGTTCGTCGCTATGGCGCACACGGCACCAGCCACTTCTACGTGACTCAGGAAGCCGCAAAAATGCTGAACAAGCCGGTTGATGAACTGAACATCATCACCTGCCACCTGGGCAACGGCGGTTCCGTTTCTGCAATCCGTAACGGCAAATGCGTTGATACCTCCATGGGTCTGACCCCGCTGGAAGGTCTGGTGATGGGTACCCGTTCCGGCGACATCGACCCGGCTATCATCTTCCACCTGCACGATGCCCTGGGCATGAGCGTAGAAGACATCAACAAAATGCTGACCAAAGAGTCCGGCCTGCTGGGTCTGACCGAAGTGACCAGCGACTGCCGCTACGTTGAAGACAACTACGCAACTAAAGAAGACGCTAAACGCGCAATGGACGTTTACTGCCACCGTCTGGCGAAATACATCGGTTCCTACACCGCGCTGATGGACGGTCGTCTGGACGCCGTTGTCTTCACCGGCGGTATCGGTGAAAACGCCGCAATGGTGCGCGAGCTGTCCCTGGGCAAACTGGGCGTACTGGGCTTCGACGTTGATCACGAGCGCAACCTGGCTGCACGTTTCGGCAAGTCTGGCTTCATCAACAAGGAAGGCACCCGCCCTGCGGTGGTTATCACCACCAACGAAGAGCTGGTCATCGCTCAGGATGCATCCCGCCTGACCGCCTGATTCCCTCACCGCCAGCCTTAGCTGGCGGTGTTGTTTTCTGAGTCGAGTGAGCATATCTGCTCGCGAAAACGAAAGAGGTTATACCGTGTCCCGTACTATTATGCTGATCCCTACCGGAACCAGCGTCGGCCTTACCAGCGTAAGCCTTGGCGTTATCCGTGCTATGGAACAAAAAGGCGTTCGCCTGAGCGTGTTCAAACCTATCGCCCAGCCGCGTACCGGTGGCGATACGCCGGACCAGACCACCAGCATCATCCGTGCTAACTCCACCATCCCGGCCGCTGAGCCGCTGCACATGAGCCACGTTGAGTCTCTGCTGTCCAGCAACCAGCAGGACGTGCTGATGGAAGAGATCATCGCCAACTACCACAACAGCAGCAAAGATGCTGAAGTTGTACTGGTTGAAGGCCTGGTCCCAACCCGCAAACACCAGTTTGCGCAGGCGCTGAACTATGAAATCGCCAAAACCCTGAACGCAGAAATCGTCTTCGTGATGTCTCTGGGCAATGATTCTCCGGAGCAGCTGAAAGAGCGTATCGAACTGACCCGCAGCAGCTTCGGCGGCAGCAAGAACACCAACATCACCGGCGTCATCATCAACAAGCTGAACGCCCCGGTTGATGAGCAAGGCCGCACCCGTCCCGACCTGTCTGAAATTTTCGACGACTCCAGCAAAGCAAGCATCGCTAACATCGATCCTAAGCTGCTGTTTGCCGACAGCCCACTGCCGGTTCTGGGCTGCGTGCCGTGGAGCTTCGAGCTGATTGCCACCCGCGCAATCGACATGGCTCGCCACCTGAACGCAACCATCGTTAACCAAGGCGACATCAACACCCGCCGCGTGAAGTCCGTTACCTTCTGTGCGCGCAGCATTCCGCACATGCTGGAACACTTCCGCCCTGGCTCTCTGCTGGTTACCTCCGCAGATCGCCCGGACGTGCTGGTTGCTGCCTGCCTGGCCGCCATGAATGGCGTGGAAATCGGCGCTATCCTGCTGACTGGTGGTTACGAAATGGACCCACGCATCAGCAAGCTGTGCGAACGTGCTTTTGCTACCGGCCTGCCGCTGTTCATGGTTGAAACCAACACCTGGCAGACCTCTCTGAGCCTGCAGAGCTTCAACCTGGAAGTCCCAACCGACGACCATCAGCGTATCGAAAAAGTGCAGGAATATGTGGCCAGCCACATCGATGCTAACTGGATCGAATCCCTGACCGCGACCTCCGAGCGCAGCCGTCGTCTGTCTCCTCCAGCTTTCCGTTACCAGCTGACCGAACTGGCTCGCAAAGCCGGTAAACGCGTCGTGCTGCCGGAAGGCGACGAACCGCGTACCGTTAAAGCGGCAGCCATCTGTGCTGAGCGCGGTATCGCTACCTGTGTTCTGTTGGGTAACCCGGATGAAATCACCCGTGTTGCTGCGGCGCAGGGCGTTGAGCTGGGTGCAGGCATCGAAATAGTTGATCCAGAAGTGGTTCGCGAAAGCTACGTTGCCCGCCTGGTTGAGCTGCGTAAGAGCAAAGGCATGACCGAAGCCGTTGCCCGCGAGCAGCTGGAAGACAACGTTGTGCTGGGCACCCTGATGCTCGAGCAGGACGAAGTTGACGGCCTGGTTTCCGGCGCGGTTCACACCACCGCCAACACCATCCGTCCACCGCTGCAGCTGATCAAAACCGCACCGGGCAGTTCTCTGGTCTCTTCCGTGTTCTTCATGCTGCTGCCTGAACAGGTTTACGTTTACGGCGACTGCGCGATCAACCCGGATCCAACCGCAGAACAGCTGGCAGAAATCGCGATTCAGTCCGCTGACTCCGCAGCCGCCTTCGGTATCGACCCACGCGTCGCAATGCTCTCCTACTCAACCGGTAACTCCGGCGCGGGTAGCGACGTTGAGAAAGTGCGTGAAGCCACCCGTATCGCTCAGGAAAAACGCCCTGATCTGGTCATCGACGGTCCACTGCAGTACGACGCTGCGGTTATGGCTGACGTGGCTAAGTCTAAGGCACCAAACTCTCCTGTTGCGGGCCGTGCGACCGTGTTCATCTTCCCTGACCTGAACACCGGGAACACCACCTACAAAGCGGTACAGCGTTCTGCAGACCTGATCTCCATCGGGCCAATGCTGCAGGGTATGCGCAAGCCGGTTAACGATCTGTCCCGTGGCGCGCTGGTGGACGATATCGTCTACACCATCGCGCTGACCGCGATTCAGTCCGCTCAGCAAGCGTAAGCTCACTGAGACGCAAAAAAGGCAGCCATCTGGCTGCCTTTTCTTTTTCTGTCACCTTTAACCGCTACAGCAGCTCTTTCGCCGCCTGCACGATATCTGCCGCCGTCAGGCCATACTCCTGCTGCAGGAAGTCCTGAGTCCCGACCTGGCCGTAACGCTCCTTCACGCCCACTCTGCGCATCGGCACCGGGCAGGTTTCCACCAGCACTTCCGCCACCGCTGAGCCCAGCCCGTTGTGAATACTGTGGTTTTCACAGGTCACAATTCGGCCGGTTTTTTCGGCGTAGTTCTTCACCAGCATGCGGTCGATAGGCTTGAGGGTAAACATGTCGATGACCGCCGCGCTAACCCCTTCCTGCTCCAGCTGCTGAGCCGCTTTCAGCGCTTCCGCAACCATAATTCCGTTGGCGATTAGCGTGATATCCGTTCCCTCACGCAGCACATTACCTTTGCCGATGGTGAAGGTTGAACCTGCCTCATAAACCGTCGCCGCCTGCTTGCGAATAGTCCGCACCCAGTAGAAGCCTTCCAGCTCGATTAACTGACGCAGAATGTCTTTAAACATCACCGCATCAGTCACTTCCAGCACAACAGAATGCGCCAGCCCGCGAACAATGCCCATATCTTCAAACGACATATGGGTTCCACCGTTATGGCAGGCCGTCACCCCGGCGTCGGAAGCAATCACCTTGACGTTATTCCGCTGGTAATCCAGCGACATAAACAGCTGGTCAAAGCAGCGGCGGCTGGCGAAGGCGGTAAAGGTGTGGACGAACGGTTTGCGGCCGGTCAGCGACAGCCCGGCCGCCACGCCAATCACGTTGGCTTCCATGATGCCGCAGTTAATCACATGCTGCGGGTTATCTCGCTGCACGCCATCCATCGCCATCGAACTCATCAGGTCAGCTTCCAGCGCAATGATCCCGCTGCCTTCGCCAATCTGCTGCTGAACAAACCCGGCGTAGACTTTACGCATCTCAACGGCGTCCTGGCCGCCGCTCTGACTTACCTTAATCATGTGCCGCCTCCAGTTGCGCGATGGCCTGCTCCAGCGCCTGTTTTGACTGCTCCGTCAGGCGGAGATGGTGGGAGTTCCCCAGTTGCTCAAGGTACGGCACCCCCTGCCCTTTAATGCTGTCGAGGATCACCAGCAAAGGGCGCTGTTCGCCGCTGCGAACGGGTTTCACCGCCGCCAGCAAACCGGGAATGTCATCGCCTTTCACCTGCACCACGTCAAACCCGAAGGCGCTAAACTTCTCTGCCAGATCGAAAGCACAGATGATTTCGTCCAGCTCGCCGTCCAGCTGCTGTTTGTTCCAGTCCACAAACACCGTCAGATTGTTAAGACGGTGATGAGCAATAAACTGGAAAGCCTCCCAGCACTGCCCCTCGTTCAACTCGCCGTCGCCGACAATGCTGAAGACCCGGTTGCGACGCTGCGCCAGTTTGTGGGACAGCGCCATGCCGGCAGCAATCGAAATCCCTTGCCCTAACGAACCTGTGGTCGCATCCACACCGCGCGTTTTCAGGCGATCGGGGTGGCTGGGCAGGCTGGTACCGTTCTGGTTTAGCGTGGCCAACTGCTCCGCAGGAAAATACCCTTTCAGCGCCAGCGTGCTGTACAGCGCCGGGCCAGCATGCCCCTTCGACAGCACAAAGTAGTCGCGTTCAGCCCAGTCAGGGTCGCCCGGATCGATATTCATCACGTCGCCGTACAGCACCGCCAGCGTCTCGACCACCGACATGCTGCCGCCGTAATGGCCAAACCCCAGTTGGGTGAGCGCTTTCAGCGTCTCTACCCGGATGTCGCGCGCAAACCGCGTGACGTCAGCCAGTTCATTCATTATTTAGCCCCCGTCTTGTCTTCAGTATGTACGGCAGGAGTGCCTTTTCCTTTGCCCAGATAGTTGAACCCGACCAGTACCGCAAACACGGCGACCACTACTGCGGTAATCGCCGCAGGTGACAGGAAGCGTGCAAGGTTGCCGAGGATAATCCCCACCACGCCAAAATCGGCGTCGGAGAAGGTTGTGTTGGCGAAGCCCAGCGCGCCCAGAACAGGCAGCAGCAAGACCGGCAGGAAGGTGATCAGCAGCCCGTTGGCAAAAGCCCCCACCATCGCGCCGCGACGGCCGCCAGTAGCGTTACCAAACACGCCCGCTGTCGCCCCGGTAAAGAAGTGAGGCACCACGCCCGGCAAAATCAGCACCAGCTTCATCTGCCCTAAAAGGAACAAGCCCACCAGACCGCCGAGGAAGCTGAACAGAAAGCCCACCAGCACGGCATTCGGCGCATAAGGGTAAACCACCGGGCAGTCCAGCGCCGGACGTGCATTAGGTACCAGCTTCTCAGAGAAACCGGTAAACGCCGGGACGATTTCCGCCAGAATCAAGCGCACGCCCTGCAGGATGATGAACACCCCGGCCGCAAAGGTAATCGCCTGAATAATGGAGTAAACCAGGAAGTTCTGGCCGCCGCTGAGTTTCTCTTCTACATAAGCCTGGCCTGCACAAATCGCGAGGATCATGTAGATGACAATCATGGTCAGGGAGATGGAGATTGAACTGTCACGCAGGAAGCTGAGGTTCTTCGGCAGGTTCATCTCTTCCGTTGAGCGCGAACCTTTCCCGCACTTGCTGCCGATCCAGCCGGACAGGACGTAACCCAGCGTACCGAAGTGGCCAAAGCCGATATCATCGGTGCCGGTGATGCGGCGCATATAGCGCTGCGCAATGGCCGGGAAGAACGCCATTATCAGCCCGAGGATCAGCGACCCGGTGAACACCAGCGCCACGCCTTCAAAGCCCGCCACGGTCAGGATGACGCTTATCATGCACGCCATGTAGAATGTGTGGTGCCCGGTCAGGAAGATGTACTTCAGGCGGGTAAAGCGAGCCACAATGATGTTCGCCACCATCCCGAAGGCCATGATCAGCGCCGTGGATGCCCCGTATTTCTCCAGTGCGATAGAAACAATCGCTTCATTATTCGGAATAATACCCTGGATATTAAAGGCGTGCTCAAACATACCGCCCAGTGGATTCAAAGACCCCACTAATACGGTGGCACCGCCGCCCAAAACAATAAAACCTAATACGGTTTTAATTGAGCCTTTCACCACATCAGAAAATGACTTCTTTTGCGCTACCAGACCAATTAAGGCTATCAGCCCGACGAGAATGGCCGGGACCTTCAGAATATCAACAATAAAATTCAGCGTGCCAAGGATAAACATATCCGCCTCCGCTTATTATTATGATTAACGACCGGCGAAATAAGCGCTCAGCTTATTTTCCAGCTCATTGATATCGATGATGTTGTTGATCACCACCAGTTGGCTATCCGGCAGGCGCGCGCTGGCGGCAATATCTTTCGCCATCACAAACACATCCGCCGCGTCCGGCGTGGCGGAAGATAAATCCGAGTGTTCAACCTCTGCCTCAATATTGAGTTTTTTAAGCACCTTTTTAATATTCATTTCAACCATAAAACTACTGCCGAGGCCGGAACCGCAGATTGCCATTATCTTCATTTTGTGTACCTTATATTTTTAGTAGAGTAAGAGCGCATCGCATTTTTCAATGCAACGTAAAAACCTATGGTGTTAAATTAAAAAATTAGAATCGATTAATGATTTTTTGTATTTCCTCCAGGTTATTGGCCTGATGCAGTAACGCCATGTCCTCGTCGCTGGAAAATAGCTCAGCGAGCGCAGAAATCATTTCAATATGGCTATGGCTGTCCGGGGCCGCCAGCATAATAATGACGTCCACCGGGTCGTTCCCCTCAGAATGAAAGCTCACGCCCCGCTTCAGCTTCAGCAGCGACAGGCCAAGCCCGGTCGCGCCCTCTTCCGGACGCGCATGCGGCATCGCCAGGCCCGGTGCCAGCACATAGTACGGCCCAAGCTTTTGGTGCTGCTGCATAATGGCCGTCAGGTAATGGGGCGCAATAATCCCCGCGTCCAGCAGCGGCCGGGCGCTAATCTCCAGCGCCTGCTGCCAGTTTGCGACCTCGCCCTGAAGCTGAATAGTCTGCGGATGCAGCCATTGGTTAAGCACGATAACCTCTCGAAATCGACATTGATGATGGGCAAACTTTATTCAACGGCCCTGGGTTTAACTGTGATTGATATCACAAAGATAGCGCTACCAATAACTATCACTCAATTTTGTGATAGCGCTATCAGATTGCAATCATTGTGTTAAATCGCATTTAGGCGCACGATTTCAGGCGTATACTTGAGCGATATTTCCCCTTCGTTTTCAGGGGCCAACGTCAGCCTGGCGTTTTTCAGGTCGAGAATCAGGAATCACAATGTCCATAACCCGAAAGCGGCGAAGTACCGGTAAGGTGACGCTTGCAGATGTGGCTCAGCTCGCCGGAGTCGGTACTATGACCGTTTCGCGAGCGCTAAGAACCCCGGAGCAGGTTTCCGACAAATTACGCGAAAAAATCGAAGCGGCGGTTTCCGAGCTGGGTTATATGCCCAACCTTGCGGCAAGCGCGCTGGCCTCCGCCTCCTCGTACACCATTGCAATGGTGGTCCCAAGCCTGGCAGAATCCGGCTGCAGTGAAATGTTTGCCGGCCTGCAGCAGGTGCTGCAGCCTGCGGGGTATCAGATAGTCCTGGCAGAATCCCAGCACCGGCTGGAGCAGGAAGAGAAGCTGCTGGAAACCCTACTGGCGTCCAATATCGCCGCGGCGATCCTACTGAGCGTGGAACACAGCGACACGGTGCGAGGCTGGCTGAAACACGCCAGCATTCCTGTGCTCGAAATCGGTGCCACCCGCGCCGATCCGCTGGACATGAACATCGGCATTGATAACGTCGCCGCCATGTTTGAACTGACGGAAATGCTCATCCACCGAGGCTATCAGAATATCGGGCTACTGTGCGCGAACCAGGAACAGTGGATTTTCCAGCAGCACCTTCAAGGCTGGTACAAAGCGATGCTGCGCCACCATATGTCGCCCAACAGGGTGATCAACGCTGCCGCGCCGCCGAATTTCTCCACCGGGGCCGCACAGCTACCCGAGTTTTTGCTGGCCTGGCCGGAGCTGGATGCGCTGGTTTGCGTGTCGGATGAGCTGGCCTGCGGCGCGCTGTACGAATGCCAGCGCAGGCGCATCAAAGTGCCTGACGACTTAGCCATCGTCGGGTTTGGCGACAGCGACGTGAGCCGCGTGTGCCAGCCAGCGCTGACCACCATTGCGGTACCGCATCGTAAGATTGGGATTGAAGCCGGGCGAGCGCTGTTGGCAAGAATTAACGAAGAAGAATGGGACAGAAGCCCGACTATCGCGTCATCGCTGTGTATGCGGGAGAGCTGCTGATTTTCCCTCACCCAGGTCCCCTTCTTGCTGGAAAAGGATCGGGGTGAGGGCCAACAATTACTCGCTTTCTTCGCTTTGTGACTCGTTTTTGGCGTTGCGGGTCATCCACAGCGCCAGCGCCTTCAGCGAATCAGGGGTAAATTCGTCACAGCGCGCGGTGATCTCTTCCGGGGACATCCAGCTCACTTCGCTGACTTCTTCTTCCTGCAGCGCGAAAGGCCCGTGGGACACGCAGCTAAAAAGCCCGCCCCAAACGCGGCAGCTATCGTCTTCGAAGTAGAACTGCCCGTGTTCCGCGAACGGCACGCCGGCAATACCCAGCTCTTCTTCCGCCTCGCGGCGAGCTGACTCGAGCATTTGTTCATCCGCCTGTACTACGCCGCCTGCGGTAGCATCCAGCATGCCCGGCATGAAGTCTTTAATTTCGGTGCGACGCTGCACCAGAATTTTGCCCATGCCATCGTGAACAACAATATAGGTCGCGCGATGACGCAGCCGCTGCGCACGCATTTGCTCGCGGCTTGCCTGCGCGATGACCTCATTGTCCTCATTAACAATATCTACCCATTCCGTGCCGACAAAATGACTCTGTTCCACCATCAGGGAAACCTTATTCAGGGGCGCTCTTACGGCGCGTTATTGGATTAACCTGTCAACGTTACGGGGTAATACGCACCTGTGCAATAACCCCATCACTCTCCAGCGTGCGAACGGTCAGAACACCATCATCCAGCATCCCGTAACTGGCCTCAAAACCGCCCTTCGGTATGCTGACAGAGCCCGGATTAAACAAATAGATCTGTTCGTGCTTTTCTGCAACCGGAAGATGCGTATGGCCGAAAATCAGAACATCGCCAGCGGACAGCGGCGGCAAATGCCCAGGATGATAAAGATGCCCGTGGGTCAGAAAAAGCCGCTGCTCCGCCAGCAAAACCTGCTGCCAGGGCGCGGTAATCGGAAACTGGAGCAGCATCTGGTCCACTTCGCTGTCGCAGTTTCCGCGCACCGCGATAATCTTATCGGCAACGCTATTCAGGCACTGCGCCACCGCTGGAGGATTATAGCCTTCGGGCAACGCGTTCCGAGGACCGTGATTCAGTAAGTCGCCCAGAATAACCAGCCATTTCGCGCCGCTGTGTGCAAAACGTTCGAGGACTTTTTCCGTAGCGGGTAGCGAACCGTGAAGGTCCGAAGCAAACATCAGTTTCATTTATCCCTGGCTCCAGTAATGACAATCCGCCAATCATAACGAATTCCCCGCCCGCTATCAGCCTGCGTTTTTGGCCGACTGTGCCAGCCAAAGCTGCACCGACGCGCGCTGCCACTGAAAGCTCGCATACTCTTTCAGCCGCTCAGGCACTTCATCCCCGTTCAGGATAAGACGGTTGAGCATCAGCGCCAGGTCGGTGTCGGCGATAGACCATTCACCAAACAAATTTGGCTGCCCTTGCGGGAGCAAATGCTCTGCGGTAGCGATTAACTTCTCTGCAGCCCGTTGGCCCGCCGGGCTTAGCGCCGGTTTCTTCTCGCCGGCAAAGACCACGGCCGTGGAGCGCTCTTCCCGAATGGGCATTAAGTCGCTGCGAAGCCACGCCTGCACCTGCCGCGCCCGGGCGCGTTTTTCAATGTCATGAGGATAAATGCGTTCCCACGTCGGCGGCGCAAAACGCTCTTCCAGATATTCATCAATGGCGGAGGATTCGCTGAGCACAAAATCGCCAACCGCCAGCACCGGGACGCGGCGAGTCAGATCAAACCCCTTCCAGCCAGGCTTTAAATTCTGGCCACTGGCGAGGTCGATGGTTTGCAGCGCAAAGGCGAGTCCTTTCTCTTTCAGCGCAACAAAAACGGAAAGCACATAGGGGCTGAAACACTGGCTATCGGTCCACAACGTAATGGCAGGCTGGCTCATCATATCCTCACTTATTCGCGCGACAGGTTATTGAACATAGAGCGAAAAAAGCGTTTTGTCATCCGCTTAAAACGCACCATTGCGGTGCAGAAATAGCAATAACTTCTATACTCGAAACATTTGCCAAAATGGACTAACCCCTGGAGTGACCATGATCGAACTTTATTATGCGCCTACCCCAAACGGCCATAAAATTACCCTGTTTATGGAAGAGGCCGGCCTGGAGTACAAAATCCACCGGGTCGATATCGGCAAAGGCGAACAGTTTCGCCCGGATTTTTTGGCTATCTCGCCGAATAACAAAATTCCTGCCATCGTGGATAACAAACCGGCCGACGGCGGCGAGCCTTTAAGTCTCTTTGAGTCCGGCGAAATTTTGCTTTATCTGGCGGATAAAACCGGGTTACTCCTCAGCAAAGAACTGCGCGCCCGCCATGCCACGCTGCAGTGGCTTTTCTGGCAGGTCGGCGGCTTCGGCCCGATGCTGGGCCAGAATCACCATTTCAACCACTTTGCTCCGCAGCCCGTCCCTTATGCTATCGAGCGCTACCAGGTTGAAACCCAGCGTCTTTACGGCGTACTCAATAAACAGCTGGAGAAAGCCCCGTGGCTTGGCGGCCACGATTACAGCATTGCGGACATCGCGACTTATCCCTGGGTGGTGTCCCATGAGCGCCAGCGCGTTGACCTCGCCAATTTCCCGGCGGTAAGGAACTGGTTTGAGCGGATCCGCACCCGGCCTGCCACCGTGAAGGCTTATCAGCGGGCAGATAAGGGATAATCCCCGGTTCAGGTTTTTTCCCGCGCTGGTGTATCCTGTGGCGGGAAAAGACTAATAAGGAACCTGCAATGTCATCCATGCAACCAGACGCCATTATTCGCATTAAAAACCTGCGCCTGCGGACTTTTATTGGTATCAAAGAAGAAGAGATCGCCAACCGGCAGGATGTCGTGATTAACGTCGCTCTCCACTACCCAGCGGGCAAAGCCAGGGAGAGTGAAGACATCAACGATGCGCTGAACTACCGCACCGTGACCAAAGACATCATCCAGCTGGTTGAGAATAACCGCTTCTCCCTGCTGGAAAAATTAACTCAGGATGTGCTGAACATCGCATGCGCCCACCCGTGGGTGACATATGCTGAAGTAGAGATCGATAAACTTCACGCGCTCCGCTACGCCGACTCGGTATCCATGACCCTGAGCTGGCGGCGATAAGCGCGTCCAGGTGGGAGGAAAGTATGGAGATCCTGATTACCGGCGGCAGCGGGCTGATTGGCCGCCACCTGACAGCTCGCCTGCTCGAGCTGGGCCATACTGTTTCGGTCGTCACGCGTGCGCCGGAAAAGGCCCGCAAGCGGCTGAATAATCGCGTCGTACTGCTCAAAGGGCTCGACGGCTTACAGAATCTCGACGCCTTTGACGCGGTCATCAACCTGGCCGGGGAGCCGATCGCCGATAAGCGCTGGAGCGAGGAGCAAAAGCAGCGCCTGTGCCAGAGCCGCTGGCAAATCACCGAGCGGCTGGTCGAGCTGTTTAAAGCCAGCCAGCAGCCGCCCAAAGTCTTCATTTCCGGGTCAGCCACCGGCTATTACGGCGACCTTGGCGAAGTGGTCGTTACCGAAGACGAACCTCCCCACAACGAATTTACCCACAAGCTTTGCGCCCGCTGGGAGCAAATCGCCTGTGGTGCGCAAAGTGAAAAGACGCGAGTTTGCCTGTTACGTACCGGCGTTGTTTTAGCCCCCAAAGGCGGAATTCTGGCCAAAATGCTGCCGCTGTTCCGGCTGGGGCTCGGCGGCCCCATCGGCAATGGCAGGCAGTATCTGGCGTGGATCCACGTCGACGATATGGTAAACGGCATTCTCTGGCTGCTGGATAACGACCTGCGCGGGCCGTTTAATCTGGTTTCCCCTTACCCGGTTCGTAACGAACAGTTTTCCCATGCTCTCGGCCATGCCCTCAAGCGCCCGGCGATACTTCGCGCCCCGGCCACGGCCATTCGTCTTCTGATGGGGGAATCTTCGGTGTTAGTGCTCGGCGGGCAGCGGGCGCTGCCTAAACGCCTTGAGGAATCCGGCTTTGGCTTCCGCTGGTTTGATTTAGATGAAGCTCTGGCGGATGTGATTCGCTAACGGCAAAAAGCCGGGTTTATCCCCGGCTTTTTCATTTTACTGCTCTACAGGGCTCATTTTCCCCGCGTCAGCTTTATCCTTCACCCTTTTCGGCTGCGGAACTTTGATGATAAACGTCAGCACGCCCGCGAACAGATACAGCCCGGTGTACGCCCAAACTACGCCCACAATGTCGAAAAACGGCAGGATCAGTGACGCAATAGCCGGTGCCACAAAGTTGCTCATCCCCGCCGACAGGTTATAGATGGAAATGGCCGCCCCGCGATGATGCGGCTCCAGGGTTGGAAACACCGCCGTCATCGGCACAAACGCCGCGACAAAAGTGCCGAGCATGACCGCCGGGATCAGCGCCACCCAGAAGTTATGCCCCACCCACACCGGCAGGTAATAAAACGTCAGGCTGGAGATCGCCATACCTAAACAGCCGAACCAGCGAACCTGGCGGATCCAGCCGATGTACTCCCCCATGATTCCCCAAAAGATATTGGTGAAAATGGTGACGAAGAAGAACACCGCCCAGATTTGCAGCCATTCTGAAATCGTAAAACCGAGACGGTCAACAAACAACAGCGGCATCACTATCGCAAAGCCAAACAGCGACAGCGTGTTAATAATGCGGATAAGACAGGCGTAAAACACGTCAGGGTTGCTGAACAGAATGGTCACGGCCCGCGACATCTCCGTCATTTTCTCTTTCAGCGGCAAATTAACCCGCGAACGGTCAACCGGTACATTACGCAGGCTGAAGTAGGCGATAAGCCCCCCGCCCGTGACCCAGGCAATGGCCATCCACAGCGTCCCCGTTTCGCCAAATGCCGGGATAGTCAGGCTGGGCAGATAGCTCCCTACCACGCCGATGCCGATAGAGTACATCGCCCAGAACCAGCCCGTTGCCGCCGCCAGCCTCTCACGCGGTACCACCTGCACCAACATCAGCATGAAGGAGTAGATAAACAGCGGATAAGCCAGGCCGCGAATGCCGTAAAACAGAAGCATCAGCGGGTAGTTACGCATCCCGAGGCCAAGCGTCATAAACAATGCATGCATCACGACCCAGGTCACAAAACCAATCAGCATTGCTTTTTGCGGGGTGATAAGCTCAGCGACTACGCCGGAAGCCCAGGCCGCCAGACCTGCCGCAAGGCCATACAGAGTAAACACCATCGCTGATTCCGCGGGCGTAAAGCCCATGTCGGTAATGTGTTTAGACAAAAACGCCATCTCGAAACCATCGCCGCTCATAAAAATAGCGATGGCGACAAATCCCCACAGCAGATGTTTAGGTAAACCAAACCAGTAGTGTTTAGATTGCATCACACTCTTCCTCGTTCACGGGTACAGGGGTTTCCGGCGGCAGAGAGGCCGCCGGAAGGGCCGTCAGGGCAGCAGCTTACGAGCGGCTTTTTGTTGTTGGTAAAGCAGATGGAACACGGACAACCGCTGCTGCAGCACACTTTGCAGTTTTTTACGCGGCGTGAAGCGCTGTTGAACAGGAGGCTTGCGGCAAACAACTTCTTCTACGCCGCCGTCGGCCAACCAGCCAAGGCGAGCAGCACCGAGCGCTCCGGAGGAGCTCGCCGGATGGGTCACAATCGGCACATCCAGCACGTCGGCAATCAGCTGCGCCCAGATAGCGCTACGCGCCCCTCCGCCGGTCAGGCTGCATTGGGTAATCTGGCTGCGGGACGTCTCCAGCACCGCCATGCCGTCCGCCAGGCCAAAAGTCACGCCCTCAATCACCGAATACCCCAGTAAGGCACGGCTGGTTTCATGGTTGAGTGCGAAGAAACTCCCCATGGCGTGAGCATCGTTATGCGGCGTGCGCTCCCCAGACAGATAAGGCAGGAAAACTGGCGCATGCTTTTTCTGCTCGTCGCTCAGATCTGCCATTTCCTCCATAAGCTGGCTTTCGGTGACCGACAGCAGATTGCACACCCAGCGCAGGCAACTGGCGGCGCTGAGCATTACGCTCATCTGGTGCCAGCGCTGAGGTAGAGCATGGCAAAAAGCATGCACGCCGGATTCAGGGCGGGTTTGCAGCTCGTCGTTTACCACGAAGATAACGCCAGACGTGCCGAGCGAAATAAACGCATCGCCGCTGTTCACCGCGCCAACGCCCACTGCCGAGGTAGCATTATCGCCACCGCCGCCGGCGATATTAACGCCGGAGCTAAGCCCCCACTCGGTCGCCAGGGCGGAACGTAAAACGGCGCTGACTTCGCTGCCCTCTACCAGGCGCGGCATCTGGCTGCGGGTTAGTCCGGTCGCCGCCAGCAGTTTGTCTGACCAGTCACGTTTTGCCACGTCCAGCCACAGCGTTCCGGCGGCGTCCGACGGGTCAGAAACGAACGCGCCGCTCAGCCGCCAGCGCAGGTAGTCTTTCGGCAGCAGCACCTTATCCACGCGGGAAAAGATTTCCGGCTCGTGCTCCGCCACCCAGCGTAGCTTCGGGGCGGTAAAACCGGGCATCACCAGGTTGCCGCTGATGGTCAGAAATTCAGGGTGTTCTGCCGTGAGCCGAGCGCATTGTTCGGCGCTGCGCGTGTCGTTCCACAGAATGCAGGGACGCAGCACTTTTCCCTGGTCGTCCAGCAACACCGCGCCGTGCATCTGCCCGGACAAGCCAATAGCGCGAATTTTCGCCCAGGCATCAGGCATTTGTTGGCGCAGCGTAGAGACCACCTGCTGCGTCGCCTGCCACCAGGCCTCAGGATCCTGCTCCGCCCAGTGCGGATGCGGGCGCTGAACGGTTAATGCCGCGTGAGCAGAGCCTAAAATTTCACCCTGCCCGTCAATCAGCAAAGCCTTTAGTTCAGAGGTGCCGATATCGATACCAAGATACATAGCGCCTCCTTAAGCTGCTGCCAAAGGCGATTGAGGAGACTTGATCCACGCCTCAAGGCGAGTGACCGTCCGCGCCATCAGCTCATGGAAAGCGGAGGAATGCGCGAGTTCAGCAAACAAAGTTTCGTCGCTGACAAAGGCTTTGAGCGGCTCAGGAGCGGCGAACAAGGCCCGAATCGCGTCGTCCTGCATGACGCCATCCTGGTACTCATAAGGCAGTTGACCTTGCGCCCAGCGCTGCAGGAAGAGGAAGAACAGTGCGGGCAGAACCGCCGTGGCCGCAGGCTCCTCACCTCGCTGATAGCACTCCATCAGCGTCGGGGTAATAAAGCCAGGGATCTTGGACAGGCCGTCGGCCGCTACGCGCTGGTTGGTGTCTTTGATATAGGGATTACTAAAGCGGGCCAGCACCACATCCCGATACTCAGCCAGATCCAACGGGCTTGGCGACAGTGAAGGAATAACATCCTCCGTGACGTAGTCCCATGCCATCTGCCTAATCGGCTGCTGCACGGTACTTTCATCAATGTAGTTCAGCCCGGTCAGCGTCCCCGCCCAGGCTATGCAGCTGTGGCTGGCGTTCAGAATGCGAATTTTTGCCTCTTCATACGGCAGCACTGATTTCACCATTTCGACGCCAACGTTCTCAAGCGGCGGGCGACCGTTGATAAAGTCGTCCTCGATAACCCACTGAATAAAAGACTCCCCCATCACCGGCACCTTATCGTCGAACCCCGTCGCCGCTTTCACCCGTGGAGCAATGTCTGCCGTAGGGCGAGGGGTAATACGGTCAACCATGGTGTTAGGCGACACGGTGTGGGTGCTCACCCAGTCAAACAGCGCGTGGTCACCCTTCGCCTTCAGGAACGACAGAAAGCCGTGGCGGAAGCGTTCGCCGTTGTGGCGCAGGTTATCGCAGTTGAGCAGCGTTACCGGCTCACCGCCGTTGCTCATACGCCGATGCAGAATGCGGCTGAGCGCGCCGTAAAGCGTGGTCATGCCCCCGGCAAGATCGGCTTTGACATCCGGCTGATGAACGTCCAGCTCGTGCTGCGGCGTGAGATAATACCCGGCTTCGGTGACGGTGAAGGCGATCACGCGGGTCGACGCTCTGGCCCCCTCTTCAACCAGGGCTGTAATCTCTTTATCCCACGGCAGCACTTTTCGGATAGAGGCAATCTTTTCGTAGGCTCGGACACCTTCCGGCGTAACAGTTTCCAGCACGTATTCGCCGTGCTGCGCCGCCAGTTGACTCAGCAACTCGCCGGCATCATCGCGGATGTTGCCCAGCGAAATACTCCAGCCGTCATCGCCCTGCTCGCGCAGCTGATTGAGATACCACGCCTGATGGGCACGGTGGAAAGAACCTGCGCCAATATGCATCCATACCGATTTCGTCGTCATGATTCACCTCAGAATTAAGCATTTGTCATTTTCATGGGCATTTGCCCGATTGTTATAGTCTAGTTGCGGCAGGTGCCGTCTTTCTGAGATCAAACTCACACAGACAACATTTGCCCATAAAAATGACTTTTGCCCAATTACCAACGAAACGCGCGCGGAGTAGAATGTGTTTCAAAGAGTCATAAGGTGTCGCCATGAGCAGAGAAGAGAAAAAACAAGAGCAAGCCGCACGCGTTGCCTGGATGTATTACGTGGCAGGTATGACGCAGCAGGATATTGCCCGCGAACTGGGCATTTCCCGTCAGGTCGCTCAGCGGCTGGTTTCTTCCGCACGCGAGCAGGGTATGGTAACGGTGAAAATTGCCCATCCGGTCGCCCGCTGCCTGAAGCTGGCGCAGCAAGTCCAGGCGCGTTTCGGCCTGGAAATCTGCCGCGTGGTGCCTTCGGAAGGGCTGGATGACGAAGCTATCCAGCAGATGCTGGCGGTGGAAGGTGCCGAAGTGATGTCACAGTTTATCGCTGACGAGCAGCCGCAGGTTTTCGGCATCGGCTCCGGGAAAACGCTGCGCTCAATCATCGACGTGCTGCCGTGGATCGAACGCCCGCAGCACCACTGCGTCTCAATGATTGGGGCGATTGCGCGCGATGACTCGGGTACGCGCTATGACATGCCGCTAAAAATGGCGGAAAAAATGCAGGGCAAATATTATTTCATCCCCGCCCCTCTGTACGCCGACAGCGAAGAAGACAGAGACATGTGGTGCCGGCATAAAGTGTACCAGCGAGTAACAGACCGGGCGCTGGCGGCCAATGTCGCGTTCCTCGGTGTTGGCGAGGTGGACATCGGCTGCCCGCTGAACGCCGAGGGTTTTATTACCGACGAGCAGGTCAACATGCTGCACCGCCAGGGCGTTGCCGGTGAAATGCTGGGGCATTTCTTTGACCACGATGGCCAGCGCGTTTACAGCGAGCTGGATGCTCTGCTGACCAGCGTGCCGCTGCAAAGCGATAACCCACGTAAGATCATCGCTTTTTCCGGTGGAGCGCGAAAATTTGCCGCCATCAAAGCAGCATTGACCGGTCGCTGGATGTCAGGCCTGGTAACGGATGAGAGTACGGCGGTAAGGTTGTTGGCTGAGAGGTGAGGCGTTATTCACCCTGACCCCGGCCCTCTCCCAGAGGGAGAGGGGGAAAACAATGAATGCCCACTCCGATTCGGAAGGGAGAAAACCATCAGTCCCCTCTCCCTTTGGGAGAGGGTTAGGGTGAGGGATTACTTCAACGAACCAGAAAGGAACTGCTGCAGGCGAGCGCTCTTAGGGCTGCCAAACAGCTCGGCTGGCGGGCCTTCTTCTTCAATGCGCCCTTGATGCAGGAAGATAACGTGGCTGGAAACATGCCGGGCAAAGTCCATCTCGTGGGTGACCACGACCATGGTTTTCCCCTCCTCCGCCAGCTTCTGCATAATGCGCAGGACTTCGCCCACCAGCTCCGGGTCAAGCGCCGAAGTAGGCTCGTCAAACAGCAGCACTTCCGGCTCCATCGCCAGCGCACGGGCAATGGAAACGCGCTGCTGCTGGCCACCGGACAGATGCACCGGGTATTTAAAGTACTGACGCTCGTCGATGCCGACTTTGGCCAGGTACTTAATCGCCCGTTCTTTTGATTCCTGCTTGCTCAGCCCAAGCACCTGAATAGGCGCTTCCATCACGTTTTCCAGCACCGTCATGTGGCTCCACAGGTTGAAGTGCTGGAACACCATCGTCAGGCGAGTGCGCAGCAGGCGCAGCTGGTTTTTGTCGGCGACTTTGAGCTGACCGTCTTTATCCCGCACCAGATTGATGTTCTGGTTGCTGACCACAATCGTGCCTTCACTTGGTTTTTCAAGGAAATTAATGCAGCGCAAAAAGGTACTTTTGCCCGAGCCAGACGAACCGATGATGCTGATCACGTCCCCGGCGTTAGCCTTCAGAGACACCCCTTTGAGCACTTCATGTTCGCCGTAGCGTTTGTGCAGATCCGTTACGTTTAATTTAATTTCAGCCATCAGAAGTCACTCAGTGCGAAGCGGGTTTAACGTGCTGCAGCCAGCGTTTTTCCGCTTTGCGGAACAGGCTTATCAGCACATAAGAGATAATCAAATACAGCACGGCCGCGATGCCAAACGCGGTAAACGGCTGGTAGGTTGCGGAGTTGATATCACGGGCAATCTTGAGCAGATCCGGCACCGTGGCGGTAAACGCCAGCGCCGTAGAGTGCAGCATCAGGATCACTTCGTTGCTGTAGGCCGGCAGCGCAATACGCAGCGCGGAAGGCAGAATAATACAGCGGTACATTTTCACTTTTGAGAAGCCGTAAGCGCGCGCCGCTTCAATATCACCGTGCGGAACCGAGCGAATAGCACCGGCGAAAATCTCCGTGGTGTAGGCGCAGGTGTTGAGCGTCAGCGCCAGTACGGTACAGTTCAGGCCGCTGCGGAAGAACGCGTTCAGCAGCTCCGTCCCTTTGACTATCTCCAGCGTGTACATCCCGGAATAGAACACCAGCAACTGCACGTAGAGCGGCGTGCCGCGAAATACGTAGGTAAAGAGCCAGATGGGGAACGAAATAAATTTGTTGCTGGACACGCGCCCAATGGCGAGGAACAGCGCCAGAATCCCGCCCATCACCACGGACGTAATCAACAGCCACAGCGTAATGGCGACGCCCGTAAAGCGGTAACCGTCCGTCCACAGCAGCGACTGCCAGTAATCGTGAATAATATCGATCATAGCTCGGCCCTCTTGACGCCAACGGAATAGCGGCGTTCAAGCCAGAGCAGCACCCCGTTTGAAACCGTGGTAAAGACCAGGTAGATAATCCCGGCGACAATCGCGAAGTAGAACGGCTGCCAGGTGCTTTTCCCGGCAAGCTGCGTGGCTTTTACCACGTCTTCCAGGCCAAGCAGAGAAACCAGCGCGGTGGCTTTGAGGATCACCTGCCAGTTGTTACCTATGCCCGGCAGCGCGTAGCGCATCATGGCCGGGAACAGAATACGGCGGAAAGTTTGTGACCCGGTAAAGCCAAAGGCGGTGGCCGCCTCAATATGGCCCTTCGGCACGGCAAGATAGGCCCCACGGAAGGTTTCGGTGAAATAAGCCCCGTAGATAAAACCGAGCGTGATGATCCCGGCGATCATTGGGTCGATATCAAACTGCGCCATTCCCAGCGCATCTGTAATGCTGTTGAGCAGCATCTGCAGCCCGTAGAAAATTAACAGCATCAGCACCAGATCAGGCACGCCGCGAATCAGCGTGGTGTAGCCTTCAAACAGCAAAGCGAGCGGGCGATTTTTGGACAATT
Organism: Cedecea sp. Ae19-4; assembly: GCF_059801165.1. Lineage (NCBI taxonomy): Bacteria > Pseudomonadati > Pseudomonadota > Gammaproteobacteria > Enterobacterales > Enterobacteriaceae > Cedecea > Cedecea sp. Ae19-4. Next base: position 2,443,058 of record NZ_JBCHWG010000001.1, read on the forward strand.
TTGCGCCAGCACCGGCAAGCCCAATCAGCACGGAAAGGACAACCGAGGCGAGCGCCAGCTCAAGCGTAACCAGAGCCCCTTTGAAAATTACTTCGGAAAAGCCATACAACATGGTGCGTATCCTGTCGTCAGTGTTTGCTGCTTATTGGGCCCCGTCTGACGCGGGGCCTTTGTCACCGGTAAGGCTTATTCACCATACACATTAAAATCAAAGTACGGCTTCGCTAACTTGTCGTAGGTGCCGTCTTTACGCATCTCCGCGAACGCCTTGTTCAGCGCCTCGCGCAGTTCGTTATCTTCTTTACGCAGGCCCATGCCGGTGCCCACGCCAAACAGCTTGTCGTCTTTGATGGACGGGCCACCGAACTGATAGTTTTTGCCCACCGGCTGCTTCAGGAAGCCTTCGCTGGCGGCGACTTCATCCTGGAAGGCGGCGTCAATACGTCCGGCAGCCAGGTCGGCGTAAATGGAATCCTGCCCCTGATAGGAGACAATTTCGATGCCTTTTGGCGCCCAGTGTTCATTGCCGTAGGTTTCCTGCGTGGTGCCCTGCAGCACGCCGACGCGCTTGCCTTTCAGCGACTCAAGGGTCGGCTGAATCGGGGAACCTTTGGCCACCACCAGACGAGAATCTGCCGCGTACAGCTTGTCGGTAAAGGCGATTTCCTGCTGGCGTTTTTCGGTGATGGACAACGAAGACATGATGGCGTCGATCTTCTTCGCTTTCAGCGAAGGGATCAGCGCATCCAATGGGTTTTCAACGAAGGTACATTGGGTGTTAATGCGCTTGCAGAGTTCTTTCGCCAAATCGATATCAAAGCCGATCAGCTGGCCCTGAGCATTTTTGGATTCAAATGGCGCATAGGTTGGGTCCGTGCCAATCCGCAGGGTTTTCGGAATGGCAGCGAATGCTGTGGTCACGCTGGAAAACGCCAGCACCAGAGAAAGAGACAAAACCAGCTTTTTCATAATTATCCTCAATAGACTGTCCGTTACTTAAGGCTCACACCCACTACAAACAGGGAAAACTTACGCAACACGTTGCGAAAAAACCGTTTTCGCACCATAACGGTGCAGCCGGAACGGGACTGCACCACTGCATAGTTATCCTGCCCGGTTAAGAATATATTCAAAACCGGGCTACAGACTAAGGGATAAACTTATTCGCCGTAAACATTAAAGTCGAAGTACTTTTTCGCCAGTTTGTCGTAAGTCCCGTCTTTACGCATTTCAGCCAGCGCTTTGTCGAACGCGGCCTTCAGCTCGGTGTCATCTTTACGCAGGCCGATCCCGGTCCCATCGCCGAAGTATTTTTTGTCCTTCACGGACGGACCGGCAAAGGCATAGTCTTTCCCGGCAGGCTGTTTCAGGAAGCCTTCGCTCCCGGCAACTTCGTCCTGGAATGCCGCATCCAGGCGCCCTGCAGCGAGGTCAGAGTAAATCAAATCCTGGTTGGCGTAGGCCACCACATCAACGCCTTTCGGGCGCCATTCAGCGTTGCCGTAGGTCTCCTGAATGGAGCCCTGCAGCACCCCAACGTGCTTGCCTTTCAGCGATTCGAGCGTCGGCTGAATCGGGGAACCTTTGGCCGCGATCAGGCGGGAATCCGCCGCGTACAGTTTGTTGGAGAAAAGGATCTCCTGCTGGCGTTTTTCAGTGATCGACAGAGACGAGATAATGGCGTCAATTTTCTTCGCTTTCAGCGACGGGATCAGGGAATCAAAGTCGCTGCCAACCCAGGTACATTTGGTCTGAATGCGCTTGCAAAGTTCGTTACCCAGATCGATATCAAACCCAACAAAATCGCCTTTCGCGTCTTTCGAAGAGAATGGCGCGTAGGTCGCGTCGGTACCAATGCGGACGTTTTGCGGAATCGCTGCAAACACGCTGGCTGCGCTGGACAGGCCGAGCAGTAAAGACAGTGCAAGAACCGACTTCTTCATACGATACCCTCAAGTTTGGCTTTCTTATTTGTGATGTCTTGTTGTGTGGTAATGCCTTTGCATACGGAGAGTTGCAGTTCTCATGCCACTTTTCCCTGCGTGGAAAAAAGCCGCTGATTTATGTTAATAAAACGTTGCAACTTCGCGCTAGTTTGAAAGATAGCAGGTCTGGGAAGCGGGACTAGAGGGGAAGGCGGTTTTCGAGGATTAAATCTTCTAAAAGCGATCGGCGTTGCAGAATTGCCCCATAATGAGGCAATCATTTTGTGATGCACCGCAGCAGTGCATTACTTGTGTTCACCCCAGCGAACGAACAGATCTTCGGGCAGCTCAAGGTCAAACTGATCCAGCACCCGGTTGACCGTCTGGTCGACAATATCCTGCAGCGTTTGCGGGCGATGATAAAAAGCCGGCACCGGCGGCATGATCACCGCGCCCAGCTCGGACGCCTGGGTCATCAGGCGCAGGTGCCCGAGGTGCAACGGCGTTTCGCGAATGCAAAGCACCAGCGGGCGACGCTCTTTCAGCACCACGTCCGCCGCACGGGTCAGCAGCCCGTCCGTATAGCTGTGCACGATGCCGGACAGCGTTTTAATCGAGCACGGCAGCACCGCCATCCCCATGGTCTTAAACGAACCAGAGGAGATGCTGGCGGCGATATCCCGTGAGTCGTGCACAACATCCGCCAGGGCCTGCACATCACGCAGCGAGTAATCGGTTTCCAGCGCCAGCGTCTGGCGCGCCGCATTGCTCATCACCAGGTGGCTTTCCACCTCCGGCAGCTGCTGGAGGAGCTGCAGTAAACGCACCCCGTAAATGGCGCCGCTTGCGCCGGAAATACCGACAATCAGTCGTTTCATTCATCACCTTTTCTCACCCTTTCAGGATGACCATTTCGACTCAACTCGCAACCCGGCCGCCTGCCAGCCAGGAAAACCATCATCCACGCGCTGCACCATAAAGTCTTTCTGGCGCAGAAACGCCACTGCTTGTCTGGAAAGTACGCAGAAACGCCCACCGCAGTAGGCCAGAATATCCCTGTCGCGAGGTAAATCAGACAGGTGCTGCTCCAGCTTCTCCAGCGGAATATTCAGCGCACCGGGAATATGGCCGGCGGAATAATCTTCCGCGGAGCGAACATCCAGCAACAACGCGCCCTGCTCCAGCCTGGCCAGCAGCGCTTCAATGGAAACCCCCTCCAGCCGCTGCGGGTTGTAGAGACTCTCCGTCGCAACGCGCTGCATTTCGCTGTGCTGCCAGGTATTAAAATTGTGCAGAGCAGAAAGCACGTTTGCCACCGGCCCTTCGCCTTCGCGGTAAAAAACCTGCTTCCCGACGCGCCGCGACTGTACGAACCCGGCCCGCCTGAGCTGCTGTAAATGCTGGGAGGTATTGGTCACGGAAAGGCCGGTTGTCTCTGCCAGTTGCTCAACTGAACTTTCGTGCTGAAAAACGGCCTCCAGCAAGGCAAGACGATGGGGATGCGCCATCGCGCGAGCAAGACCTGCCAGTATTTCTAGTTGGCCCTGCGGGCTCCCCATCACTTTTTTCATCCACGCTGCCCGTTATCCGCCAAACGCCGCCGATGTTAGCATTGCCGCCCCTAAAGTGACAGATATCACCTGGCCTGCCGACTCAGGCGTATTGCTAAAAGCGTCGCACAGGCCGGCGCCAAAGCGAAGACCCCAAACAACGCCATACTGGCCGCGCTGACCCCTTCAACCCCTCCAGGTGAAGTGATGCCGGCCCCGTTAGTAATAACCCCGGCCAGGGCGGCGGCGAGCGCCGTCGCGTAAAGCTGCACGGTAGTAATGGAGGCGGACGCCAGCGTTTCTTCCCCGGGCGGTGCCGCCTGAAATACCTTCGTTAAAAGATGAGGCCAGGCAAGACCAATCCCGAACCCAACGCCCGCCAGCGCCGTACCGCAGGCAACCACGCCCGCCGGGCCGTTAAAAGGTGTCGGCATAATAATGGACAGCGTGACCAACGACACAAGCACCACCAGCGGCCCGACGCAGATTATCCGCTGCGACATTTTTGCACTGACTGAAGCGCTACAAAGCGCCGCCAGCGTCCAGCCCCCGGCCATCATTGCCGTCAAATAACCGGCAGACAACGGGCTGAATAGATGGATGAGCTGCAGAAAGTATGGCACGTATATTTCCGTCGTCAGGCCAATGACCAGCAGCGCCATCATCGCATAAAGCAGGCCAATACCGCGCGTCGGGGAATAAGCGCCGCGAGGCAGCAATTTTGCCGCCTCCGGCCTGCTGTCCAGGCGAGCGATGAGCCACCCTAGCCCCAGACCAACAGCTATTCCGGAGATATTCAGGGGCAAAGAGCCGCCCAGCCCGGCGAGGGAAATGGCTAGCACAGACAGGACCAACAGCGAGATGGTGAGTACGGGCAATCGTGCCTCACCGGCTTCAGGCTTCGACATGCTTCTAAATTGCACCATCACAATCAGGGCAAGCACGGCGGCTATCGGCAGCAACGCCCAAAACGCAAGGCGCCATTCGCCGATCTCCGCGAAAACACCGCCGATCGCCGGGCCGCATAGGGTTGCGATGCCCCACATGCCGGAAACCAGCGCCATAGCCCGGGACCATAGCGGAGCCTCAAAGGCGACGCGGATCAGCGCGTAGCTCAGCGCAAACAACACACCACCTCCGAGTCCCTGCACCACTCTCCCCAGGAGCATGACCGGCATGGAGGGTGCCAGCGCGCAGATTACCGCCCCGCAGGAAAACAGCAGCAGGGCCGACAGGTAGGCCATCGCCGCGCCCTGGCGCGCAATCAGTTTCGCAGAGATGGCGGAGCCTACAATCGACGCGGCGACAAAGAGCGTGGTGTTCCACGCATACCAGGCCAGGCCGCCAATCTCCTGAATGACGGTCGGCAAAATCGTGGTGACGATATAAATATTAATGGCATGCAGCGCCACGCCGCCGGCGAGGGCCAGGGATCGCAGCCCGTTATGGCCGCTAAGCAGCGTGGCCCAGGAGGCATTTTGACTCGTAATGTCTGACATTCACTCTTCCATCTATCATTCCATAAAGTAATGGAATGATAGAATGAAAAACCAACCACAATTTGTCTCTCTGTGCATCGGGCATAAAAAAGCCCACGGGGTAAACCGTGGGCCTGTAAACGAGGGCGGCTTAGCTTAGCCTTCGTTGTGCATCTCTAAGTTTTCCACTTCGTTCTGACGCGCCAGCGCTTTGGAGTCGTCGTTACGCAAGGATTCGAGATACTGCAGGTATTTGTGGTCAACGTCTTTCGTCACGTAGATGCCGTTAAAGACGGAGCATTCGAACTGGGTGATGTCCGGGTTTTCCACGCGTACCGCTTCGATCAGATCGTCCAGATCCTGGAAAATCAGGCCGTCGGCGCCGATGATCTGGCGAATTTCATCCACTTCGCGGCCGTGAGCAATCAGCTCGTTGGCGCTCGGCATATCAATGCCGTACACGTTAGGGAAGCGAATTTCCGGCGCAGCGGATGCCAGATAAACCTTTTTGGCACCGGCTTCACGTGCCATCTCGATAATCTGCTCAGAGGTGGTGCCACGCACGATGGAGTCATCCACCAGCAGCACGTTCTTGTCGCGGAATTCAGCGCGGTTGGCATTCAGCTTACGGCGCACGGATTTACGGCGCAGCTGCTGGCCCGGCATGATAAACGTGCGGCCCACGTAGCGGTTTTTCACAAACCCCTGGCGGTACGGCTTCTCAAGAATGCGGGCGATTTCCAGCGCGATGTCGCAGGAGGTTTCTGGAATCGGAATGACCACGTCGATATCCAGGTCTTCCCATTCACGGGCAATTTTTTCGCCAAGCTTTTTCCCCATCTCAACGCGCGCGCTGTAGACGGAAATCTTGTCGATGAAGGAGTCCGGGCGAGCAAAGTACACATACTCGAACAGGCAAGGATTGCTGACCGGATTGTCGGCGCACTGGCGGGTGAACAGCTGGCCTTTCTCGGTAATGTAAACTGCTTCGCCCGGCGCGATATCACGCAGGAATTCAAAGCCCAGAGTGTCCAGCGCCACGCTCTCGGAGGCCACCATGTATTCGGTGCGGCCATCGCCCAGATCGCGTTTGCCGATCACCAGCGGGCGGATGCCGTTCGGGTCGCGGAAGGCAACCATGCCGTGGCCGATAATCATCGCCACGCAGGCGTAAGCGCCGCGAATCTGGCGGTTAGTGGCGGCGATAGCAGCAAAAATGTTGTCTGCTTCCAGCGGATAATGGCGGAAGTTATCCAGCTCGCTGGCAAAGATATTGAGCAGGATTTCAGAATCAGAAGTGGTGTTAATGTGGCGGCGCTTTTCTTCGAACAGCTTTTTGCGCAGCTCGTGAGCATTGGTCAGATTACCGTTATGCGCCAGCGTAATCCCGTAAGGCGAGTTGACGTAGAAAGGCTGAGCTTCAGAAGCGCTGGAACTGCCGGCTGTGGGGTAACGCACGTGGCCAATACCCATATTCCCCTGCAGACGCTGCATGTGACGGGCTTCAAACACATCGCTCACCAGGCCATTCGCTTTACGCAGACGGAAGCAATTTAACGCGTCGATGGTGACGATGCCTGCGGCATCCTGGCCACGGTGCTGAAGCACCGTTAACGCATCATAAATCGACTGGTTTACCGGCATGAAACCGGCGATACCGACAATACCGCACATGTTGTCTTTTCCTCATTAAGCCACATCCCCACTACGATTAGCGGGGCAAGAAACTTGACGAGCTTTGCAGATAGTCAAAGAACCATCTGATGATGAAACTGAATTGCGGGATAAGCTGCGACTTTTGCCAGTCATCGCTTTTCGAAAAACCGGTAAAGGTATCCAGGAAGAACAGAATGGCGGAGACGATCAGTACGCCACGCAAGGCGCCAAAACAGATCCCCAACACCCTGTCTGTACCCGACAGGCCGGTTTTTTGCACCAGCGCGCTAATCACATAATTGACTATCGCACCAACAATCAGCGTCGCGATAAACAGCACCGCGATAGCTATCCCATTACGTACCAGTTCGTCTTCAAAGCCAGTGAACCAGACTGACAGATAAGTGTAGTAATGACTGGCGACAAAGAAAGCACATCCCCAGGTCACAAGCGATAACGCTTCCTTCACAAACCCACGTATTACGCTTACCAGACAAGAAAAACCGATAACCGCAATGATGGCGTAATCTATCCAGATCATGAAAAAATCTCGTGATAAATTGCCCTGACGTCCAGTTCGGGGCGAATTCTAACAGAAAAAGAAAACGTTTGCGTAGGGATTTCCTTCCCCCGCGTAAATAAATAATGGCGTTGAAAAAAGCATCAACGCCATTAAAAAAGTGCCTGTTTTGCCTTCACTCCGTTGGGGGGAAGCGACGATGTACCGTCGTTTTTCCCCTCACCCTAACCCTCTCCCCAAAGGGGCGAGGGAACAGCATGGTGCGATATTTTTCCCCCTCTCCCTTCCAGGGAGAGGGCCGGGGTGAGGCTCACTGGCGACTACCTTGGCGAATAATTCATCACCACGCCGTTCAGACCAGAAAGCGAATTCAGTTCGCCCAGCGAAGACTTCAGCTTATCTTTCGAGGCATCCGGCCCGACCAGAATACGGGTAATTTTCCCCTGCACAGGCGTGGTCGGCGAGGTGTAAACCTTGAACCCGGCCCCACGCAGTTTACCAACAATTTCATTCACTTTGTCCGCATTTTTCAATGCGCCAAGCTGCACCACATAGGCTTGCCCGGTCGGGGCTTTGTCGGCAGTTTTTTCCGCCTTCGACGCCTGTTCGGAGGCCATCGCAAGCTGCTGACCAGTGTTATCATCAGCGGCAGGTTTAGGCTGCGGTTTTTCCACCGGCTTAGGCTTTGGTTTTTCCTGCACGGGCTGCGGCTTAGGCTGTTCGCGCGCGACAGGCACTTCGTCAACGCCCGCAGAGCCTTCGTTCGGGATAGCCCCGCTGTTCAGCCCCGGCGGTACGGAAGCGCCCGCCCTTACCTCTTCCGCCGCGCCTTCCGGCGGCTGCGCTGGCAAAGCCTGAGTAGCCGCCGGCAGCATATCGGGCTCGTCGCTGTCTCCAGGTTTTGGCACCAAAGGAATGGCCGCGAACTCATCCTGATAATGTTTTTTCTGCCCGTCCAGCAGACCCGGCAGCACAATCACGCCCAGTGCGACCAGAATAATGGTTCCGACTAATCGGTTTTGAAACTTACTCGCCACCTGCTCTCCCCGCGTCCAGTACTTCCATTACATGGGCTACCGTGTGGAACGAACCACACACCAGCACGGTATCTTCTGCCGTTGCTTCCGCCATGGCGGCATGCCATGCGTCCGCCACGGTTGCAAATGCTTTGCCGTGACCAAGATGGGCCATAAGCTGCTCTGCGCTTGCGCCTCGTGGCCCTTCCAGCGGAGCACAATACCAGCTATCGACCTGAGGCGACAAACAGGCAAGCGTTCCGGCTATGTCTTTATCGTGTAGCATGCCAATCACCGCCAGCACACGACCCTGTTTTGGTAGCGCCGCCAGGCGACCCGCAAGATAAGCCGCCGCGTGAGGGTTATGGGCAACATCAAGAATCACGCGCGGTGCCTGAGACACAATCTGGAAACGCCCCGGCAGCGTGGCATGTTCGATGCCGTAGCGTATCGCGTTTTCACTCACGTTCAGTTTGCTGGCACGTAAAGCGGCCAGCGCCGTGGCGGCATTGGGCTGTGGAACCAGCGGCAGCGGCAGATCTTTAAGCTCGCCGTTAGCGTCCCGGAACGTCCAGCCTGTGCCGTTAACTTCATAATCCCAGTCAACGCCGCGGCGCAGTAATTGCGCGCCCTTCTCCTGCGCCACATCGGCAATCGTCTGCGGCATATCTGGCTCGCCCACAACCGCAGGGTTATCTCTGCGGAAGACGCCGGCTTTTTCACGGCCAATGCTCTCACGGTCCGGGCCAAGCCAGTCGGTGTGATCGAGCGCAATGCTGGTGACCACAGCCACATCGGAATCCACAATATTGGTGGCATCCAGACGCCCGCCAAGGCCAACCTCAAGAATCACCACGTCTACCGCCTGCTGCTTAAACAATAGCAAGGCCGAGAGCGTTCCGTATTCAAAATAGGTTAAGGAAATATCTCCGCGAGCGGCCTCAATTTCGGCAAACGAGGCGGTATGCAGGGCTTCAGGCAACTCTTCACCCTGAATGCGCACGCGCTCGGTGTAACGCACCAGATGCGGAGAGCTATAAACCCCTACTCGATAGCCGTCGGCCATCAGCGCGGTTTCAAGCGTACGGCAGGTGGTGCCTTTCCCGTTCGTGCCGGCCACGGTAAAAACCGTTGGCGCAGGTTTCAGCACATCGAGCTTGCGCGCAACGTTGCTGATGCGCTTAAGGCCCATATCGATAGTGGTGGAATGAAGGTTTTCAAGATAGCAAAGCCACGTGGCCAGGGGCGACGTGGCTTGAGGAATAAGGTCTTTGTCCATGATGCCCACTTAACATGCACATAAAGAAAAGGGCAGAACCTGCTGGCCTGCCCTTAGTTGCGAATCAGGCCTCTTGACCCTGTTCCGGTGCTGGCGGAACCACGATAGGCTCACGCGGGGCTTCCGGGTTTGGCGCTGGCAGATTCATGAACTTCGCCAGGATGCTCGCCAGTTTCAGGCGCATTTCCGGACGACGAACGATCATGTCGATAGCGCCTTTTTCGATCAGGAACTCACTGCGCTGGAAGCCCGGCGGCAGTTTTTCACGAACGGTCTGCTCGATAACGCGTGGACCGGCAAAGCCAATCAGCGCTTTCGGCTCGGCAATGTTCAGGTCACCCAGCATCGCGAAGCTTGCGGAAACGCCGCCCATGGTTGGGTCAGTCAGCACGGAGATGTACGGCAGACCGCGTTCCTGCATTTTTGCCAGCGCAGCGCTGGTTTTCGCCATCTGCATCAGCGACATCAGCGCTTCCTGCATACGCGCCCCGCCGGAAGCGGAAAAGCACACCATTGGGCAGTTGTCTTCCAGCGCCTGCTCAACGGCACGAACAAAACGCGCGCCAACTACGGAGCCCATTGAGCCGCCCATAAAGGCGAACTCGAAGGCCGCAGCCACAACAGGCATACCGTGCAGGGTGCCTTTCATGACAACCAGCGCGTCTTTCTCGCCGGTCTCTTTCTGCGCGCTAACCAGACGATCTTTGTACTTCTTGGAGTCACGGAACTTCAGCAAATCTTTTGGCTCAAGCTCGCTCCCCAATTCCACCATTGTGCCTTCATCTAACAGGCTATGCAGGCGATCGCGGGCCGACATACGCATGTGGTGATCGCACTTAGGGCAGACACCAAGATTGCGTTCCAGCTCGGCGCGGTACAGGACCTGGCCGCAGCTGTCGCACTTGGTCCACACCCCTTCAGGGATGCTCGCCTTGCGGGTGGGAGTAATATTGCTCTTATTGAGAATTCGTTCAATCCAGCTCATTGATGACCTTTCTGCTTGAACCTGGTCGATACCAGCTTTTCTGCGGCAGTTTTCCCTGCCCCAGACCATAAATGGTGCTCATTAAAACACAACGGCCCTCTACTTTGGATAAAAAAGTGGTCGAACCGCTGCCACGTATTATTTTGACTGCCGCGACGCCGCGCGTTTGTGGCGGATAACTTCCACCACGCCAGGCAAAATCGACACCACGATAATTGCCACAATCAGCAGCTTCAGGTTTTCCTGTACCACCGGCAGGTTACCGAACAGATAGCCCGCGTAGGTGAACAGCAAGACCCACAGCAGTGCGCCGACCACGTTATAGAACGCAAAATGGCGATAGGACATGTGCCCCATCCCGGCGACAAACGGTGCGAAGGTTCGCACAATCGGCACGAAGCGCGCGAGGATAATCGTTTTTCCGCCGTGACGCTCGTAAAAAGCGTGAGTTTTATCGAGATAACTGCGGCGGAAGATTTTTGAATTCGGATTACTGAACAACTTCTCACCAAACAGCCGCCCGATAGTGTAGTTCACCGCATCGCCGATGATGGCGGCAATCACCATCAAAATGACCATGTAATGCACGTTCAGGTCGTTGGTTTCCAGCGACGCCAGCGCGCCCGCCACAAACAGCAGTGAATCACCCGGTAAAAACGGCGTAACTACCAGCCCGGTTTCGCAGAACAAAATCAGGAACAGAATAGCGTAAACCCAGACACCGTATTGTGCCACTAGCTCGGCCAGATGCACGTCGATATGCAAAATGAAGTCGATGATAAAACGGATGAAATCCATCAAAGTATCCTTTCTTAAGCAGCAATCAATCGGCTAAAAAAAGCGGCCCCATCGGCAGACGCGGCAGCGCAAAGTGGTCGGGGTAATCCACCGACACCAGGTACAGCCCTTCCGCCTTCGCGGTGGCAGCGGCCTTAGTGCGGTCCTTCATTGCCAGCAGATCGGCCATCCAGGTTTCAGCCTGGTTGCCGCAGCCGACTTCCATCAGGCTACCGACGATGTTGCGCACCATGTGGTGCACAAAAGCGTTGGCCTTAATGTCCACCACGATGTAAGCGCCGTAGCGGTTTACCGTAATGTGCATCATATTGCGCCATGGGGTGCGGGACTGGCACTGCACCGCACGGAACGAGGTAAAGTCATTTTCCCCCAGCAGGCTCTGCGCGGCGCGGTGCATTTTATCCGCATCCAGAGGCAGATGAAAATGGGTTACGCCCTGCTGCAGAATGGCCGGACGCAGGCGGTGATTATAAATCACGTAGCGATAGCGGCGAGCCGTGGCGCTAAAGCGGGCATGGAACTCAGACGGCACATCTTTTACCCAGCGCACGGCGATGTCACCAGGCAAATTCGTATTGACGCCCATCGTCCAGGCCGCATCTTTGCGCACCGCGCTGGTTTCAAAATGCACCACCTGGCCCGTGGCGTGAACGCCCGCATCGGTGCGCCCTGCGCAAAACACGTTAATCGGCTCATTGGCCACCTGAGACAGCGCTTTTTCCAGCTTTTCCTGCACGCTGCGCACTTCGTTTTGGCGCTGCCAGCCGTAATATTTACTGCCGTCGTACTCAATGCCGAGCGCGATTTTATGAAGCGGAATTTCGCTTAGCACTTCGGACATCAGTACATATACTCCTGCACGAGTTTCTCAGCGGTTTTTATCGCCATCAGCGCGCCGCCAAAGCGAACGTTATCGGCGACTGACCAGAACTGGATTTGCTCCGGCATACCGTAATCGTTGTGTACGCAGCCAATAGAAAGATGGCCGCTACCGGACGCATCCGCCACCTGAGTCGGGAATTCTCCTTCTTCAGACAGCTCAATATCTTCTGCCTGAGCAAACGCATCGCGGGCTTCTTCTGCCGCCAGCGGGCGCAGCGCTTCAAAGTTGACGATTTGGGCATGGCCATAGAACACCGGCGACTGCACAAGGCTGGCGGAGATCATTAAGCCATCGTCCTGCAGCACTTTACGCACTTCATTCACCAGGCGACGCTCTTCCCGCACGCTGCCTTCGGCGTCCGGCACCAGCGGCAGCATGTTGAACGCCAGCTGGCGGCCAAACAGGTCTTCTTCATCAATAGGAATGCCGTTCAGCAGACGGGCGCTTTGCCCGGCCAGCGCGTCTACGGCCACTTTGCCGCGCGCAGAAGCAGACAGCAGGCTGGTCACCTGAATACGTGACAGGCCACCCTGCTCAATCAACGGTTTCAAAGCGCTCAGCAGTTGGCTGGTCAGGCTGTCCGCCACGGCCACCAGATTACGGTTACGGTAATCGCTCAGCACGAACGGGTTCACATCCGGCACAACCAGCGGCACGTCCGGCTCCAGCGAGAAAAGACCGCTTGAGTCAATCACCAGACAGCCCGCGTTGGTCGCTTCTTCCACATAGCGAGCGGAGGCTTCAACGCCCGCCACGAAGAACGCCAGCTGAGCCTGCGTCCAGTCAAACTCTGCCGCGTCCTGCACCAGGATAGTTTTGCCTTCATAACGCAGATTTTCACCGGCGCTCTCGCCGCGCGCCAGGGCATACAATTCACCAACCGGGAACTGACGTTCAGCAAGCAGTTCAAGCAAAGCTGAGCCTACGGCACCGGTGGCGCCTAAAATGGCAATATTCCAGCCTTCGGACATGTTGGTTTACTCCAGAAAATAGAACAGATGCTCCCCGGGACGTCGCCCCAGGGAGCCAGAAGATATTGCTTAGCGAAGCGGGTGATGTGCCGCGCTAAAGCCAAGTTTTTGCAGCATGCCTGCCGCGTCGGCATCGTCACACTGCACATACAGCGATGACCACTCGCGGCGCTCCAGGTAGTTCTTACGCAGCTTGTCGAATTCACCAGGCTGACCGGCTACCTTTCGCAGCGGCGCGTCGTCGCGGCGCACATCATACACCAGATGCACCAGTCTTTTGAGCGTGGGCTGATCGAGCGGGCCTGCCAGCGTAATGCGGCCAAACTCCGGCGGAGGCAGAAGTGAATCCAGCGCCACTTTCTGAGACTGGCCGATAAAATCGCTAAAGGCTTCAAAGACCTGCGTGGTGCCGCGAGCCTTACCTTCAAGCGTATAGCCCGCAATGTGCGCCGTGCCAATATCGACCTTGTCGAGCAACTCGACGTTGAGATCCGGCTCCGGCTCCCAGACGTCCAGCACAACGCTGAGATTCTGCCCTGCTTTTAAGCATTTCAGCAATGCGTTGTTGTCCACTACCGGGCCACGACAGGCATTAATCAGAATAGCGCCAGACTTCAGGCGGCTAATCAGCGCCTCGTCCGCCAGATGCAGCGTTTTATACTCGCCGGATTTAAACAGTGGCGTATGGAAGGTGATGACGTCGGCTTCCTGCACCAGCGTTTCCAGCGAAAGGAAATCGCCTTCATCACCGCGATCGGCTCGCGGCGGGTCGCACAGTAAGGTGCGCACGCCCCAGGCTTCCAGACGAGCCTGAAGACGGGCACCAACGTTACCCACGCCGACGATGCCGACTGTCCGGTTTTTCAGCTCAAAACCATCACGTTCGGCCAGCATCAATAAGGAGGAGAACACATACTCAACCACGGCAATCGCGTTGCATCCAGGAGCGGCAGAGAAAGCCACCCCGGCACTTTGCAAATACGCTTCATCAACGTGATCGGTTCCGGCCGTGGCCGTCCCGACAAATTTGATCCCTTTACCGTCCAGCAGTTCGGCATTCACTTTGGTGACCGAACGAACCATCAACGCGTCAGCATCCGTTAACGCATCCACCGGAATCGGACGTCCCGGCACGGCAGTCACCTCGCCCAGGCGGCTGAAAAGTTCGCGGGCATAGGGCATATTTTCATCAACGAGGATTTTCACCTGAGTACCTGTCTGTTAATCGTCGAGATAAGGCCGGATAGTGTGCCATAATCTGACGTCCGGGCATAACGAACTACTTGCGAATGTTTTGTCGCACTTAAGGATCATTTAATAATGCAACCCATTCAGGGCGCCACGCCGCGTCCTCCGGGGGAACCTCCCTCCGCACCGTCTGCCGCCGGCGAACAGCCGCTTTCCACCCAGCAACGTACCGTGCTGGAGCGCCTGATCACCCGGATCATTGCGCTTAGCCAACAGCAGAGCGCTGAAGTGTGGGCGGGCCTTAAGCACGATCTGGGACTCAAAAGCGAGACGCCGCTGCTGTCTCGGCATTTCCCTGCCGCTGAGCAGAACCTGAATCAGCGCCTGACCAGTGCGCAAACCACGCTGGCAACGCGTCAGATCATTCAGCAACTGAGCGATTTGCTGCCCCAGGGCAATAACCGCCAGGCGGTGAGCGACTTTATCCGCCAGCAGTTTGGCCAGACGGCGCTGAGCCAGCTCACGCCGGACCAGCTCAAAACCGTGCTGACGCTGCTGCAAAACAACCAGCTCGCCATCCCTCAGCCGCAGCAGCGCCCGGCCACCGACCGCCCGCTGCTCCCCGCCGAGCACAACAGCCTGAACCAGCTTGTCACCAAACTCGCCGCGGCAACGGGCGAGTCCGGCAAACAAATCTGGCAGTCAATGCTGGAGCTGTCCGGCGTGAAAACCGGTGAACTCATTCCGGCTAAGCACTTTGCTTTGTTGACAACCTGGCTCCAGGCAAGGCAAACGCTGAGCCAGCAGTCTACGCCTACTTTGCACAGCGTGCAGGCGGCCCTAAAGCAGCCGCTTGAGCCGCAGGAGTGGAAAGAGATGGTGGATTACAGCCAGCAGCGCTTCCAGGCCACGCCGCAAACGATACTGACGACCGCGCAGGTACAGGACATTCTCAATCAGGTGTTTTTAAAACGCGCCGAGCGACAGCCAGCTACGATTGAAGTGCGTGATATTCAGCCGATCTACAACCCGATGTTTAGCGCAATTATCGAGCCGATAAAGGCGCTGAGCGCGAGGCCAGGTCTGGCGTTGATCGCGCTGGTCGTGGTGGTGATTTTGCTCTGGCTGGTGATCTAGTTCCTCACCCCAACCCTCTCCCAAAAGGAGAGGGAAAAAACGGGCAACAAGCAAACCTACTTCCTGAACGCCACCAGCGTCACGGCAATCCCCAGCACCGCAGAAACGGCCCCGGCCATAAACACCGACGAATAGCCCATAGACGTTGCCAGAATTCCGGTCAGCGGCCCGGTGACACCGTATGAAATATCCTGGAAAGCAGCATAGCCGCCCAGCGCCGTGCCGCGCACCTGAGGCGGAACACGCTTAACCACTTCAACGCCAAGCGCGGGGAATATAAGCGAACAACCGCAGCCGGTCAGCGCCGCACCCAGCAGCGCGGTCCAGGCTCCAGGCGCGTGCCAGAGCAGCAGCAAGCCCACGGTTTCAACCGCAAGGGAAAACAGCGCCACGCGCACGCCGCCGTAGCGATCGGGCATCCAGCCAAACAGCACGCGCACCAGTACGAAAGCGCCGCCAAAAGCCGTCAACGTGAAGCCTGCATGGGCCCAGCCGTTTGCGGCAAAATAGAGCGAAACAAAGGTGCCGATAACCGCAAAGCCGACGCCCTGCAGCGCGAGACCCAGCCCCGGCTGCCAGATAAGTCCGATCACAGTCAATAACGAAGGCCGCTCGCCTTTATGGGCCGGAACAGGTTTCACGGTGCCGTTAAACAGCAGCCCAATCAGCGGCAAAGCAATGGTTGTCACGCCCAGCGCCACAAAACCCCACTGGCTGTTAAGCATCAACCCCAGCGGTGCACCGGCAGCCAGCGCGCCATAAATCGCCATCCCATTCCAGGACATCACCTTACCCGAACGCCCAGGGCCAACCAGCCCCAGTCCCCAGGTCAGGTTGCCGGTCAGCAGCTGGCTTTCGCCGAAGCCAAGAATCAACCGCCCAACGATCAGCAAGGCAAACTTCACCGCTGGCTCTACCGGCAATAGCGCGGCGAGCAGGTAGGCAGCGCCCGCCAGTCCGCAGGCAAACATCCCTTGCAGGACGGAGCGTTTAGCGCCCATCTGGTCGGCGAGTCGCCCCGCGTAACCCCGGGTCAATACGGTGGCGAGAAACTGAATGCCCACCGCCACGCCAACCATCATGTTGCCGTAGCCCAACTGCTGGTGAACAAAAAGCGGGATAACGGGCAGCGGCAGGCCCACCGTCATATAGGTCAGAAAGACCGCAAAAGTAATTCTGAAAAGCGACGTATTTGCCGATTTCGACGTTTTAAGAGTGGAATCAGGTACTGCAGACATACTGCTTACTCCATAAATTCAGAGCAAGGCGCAAGTTACCCCGCGCCCTTTCCTCTGAGTGTTCAGATGACAGGGTGCGTTGGTTAACGTTAAACGCTTACGCATTATCAATAATGATAATGGAGGGGAATGCATAGTGCCTTTCGGTTAACCGACTGTCAATGCTGAACAATGGGCAAAAAAATGGGGCCCCCGCAGGTGCCCCATTCCGAATGATTATGGCGATTAAGCGTTCAGCTTACGCATCACCAGCGTGGCGTTAGTGCCGCCGAAGCCGAAGCTGTTGGACATCACGGTGGTCAGCGCTGCATCCGTCGCTTTAGTGACGATGTTCAGGCCAGCAGCCTGTTCGTCCAGCTCTTCCACGTTAATGCTTGGCGCGATGAAGCCGTGTTCAAGCATCAGCAGAGAATAGATGGCTTCCTGTACGCCCGCGGCGCCCAGAGAGTGGCCGGTCATGGCTTTGGTCGCAGAGATCGCCGGGCTGCGATCGGCGAACACTTCACGAATCGCACCCAGCTCTTTCACGTCGCCTACCGGAGTAGAAGTACCGTGGGAGTTCAGGTAGTCGATTGGGGTATCAACGCCGTGCATCGCCATCTTCATGCAGCGCACCGCGCCTTCACCGGATGGGGCAACCATGTCCGCGCCGTCAGACGTTGCGCCGTAGCCAACGATTTCAGCATAGATGTGTGCGCCACGAGCCAGAGCGTGCTCCAGTTCTTCAACCACAACCATACCGCCGCCGCCTGCAATGACGAAGCCGTCGCGGTGCGCGTCATAGGTACGGGAAGCTTTTTCTGGCGTTTCGTTGTACTTGGTGGACAGCGCGCCCATCGCATCAAACTCACACGCCATTTCCCAGCCCAGTTCTTCGCCGCCGCCGGCAAAGACGATGTCTTGTTTACCGAGCTGAATCTGCTCTACCGCGTTACCGATACAGTGGGCGGAAGTTGCACAGGCGGAGCTGATGGAGTAGTTCACCCCATGAATTTTGAACGGCGTTGCCAGGCAAGCGGAAACCGCAGAGCCCATGGCTTTGGTCACCACGTAAGGACCCACGGCTTTCAGGCCACGCGGGCTACGCATGGCGTCAGCACCAAAGACCTGCGCTTTAGAAGAGCCGCCGGAACCGGCAATCAGACCAACGCGCGGGTTGTTCTGGTAAACCTCTTCGCTCAGGCCTGCATCGGCAATCGCTTCACGCATGGAGAGATAGGCATAGATAGAGGCATCGTTCATGAAACGAACCACTTTACGGTCAATCAAACCAGTGGTATCCAGCTTGACGTTACCCCAGATGTGGCTACGCATTCCCGCGTCTTTAAACTCTTCCGAGAAAGTGATCCCTGAGCGTCCTTCTCGCAGAGATGCCAGGACTTCCTGCTGGTTATTACCAATGCTGGAAACAATGCCCAGGCCAGTAATCACTGCACGTTTCATTCAAATACCTCGTTCACTGCACTATGTAGGATTTCGTGTCGCACAATAGCGTACAGTTGTAAGCCGAACAAGTCCGATCAGCCAAATTGTGCGGAAATTTGCGCCGCTCCGCTCACGCCGTTATGATCGTGCCACTGCCTGTCAGACGAGCAACTTACGTGAAACATTCCCCTATACAATCCGCCAACCTCGGTTTTAACGAAGAAGGTACACCTGTATCCCGAGATTTTGACGACGTTTACTTCTCTAACGATAACGGACTGGAAGAGACGCGATACGTCTTCCTCGGCGGAAACCATCTCCCTGAACGCTTTGCAACCCACGAAAGACCGCTTTTTGTGGTCGCAGAAAGTGGGTTTGGTACCGGCCTTAACTTTTTGACTTTATGGCAGGCGTTCGATGAATTTTGTGTGAAACGTGAAGATGCCTGCTTAAAACGGCTGCATTTTATCAGTTTTGAAAAATTTCCCCTGACCGCCGCCGATCTGGCGCTGGCCCATCAGCACTGGCCAGAGCTCAGTCGCTTCGCCACCGAGCTTCAGCAACAATGGCCGCTGCCGATTCCCGGCTGCCACCGCCTGCTGCTGGACAATGGCCGCATCACGCTTGACCTGTGGTTTGGCGATATTAACGAGCTGATATCTCAGTTAGATGACACCCTTAATCAGCAGGTCGATGCCTGGTTCCTGGATGGCTTCGCGCCCTCCAAAAACCCGGATATGTGGACGCAGCAGCTCTTCCAGGCCATGGTTCGCATGGCTCGCCCTGGGGGCACGCTGGCGACCTTTACTTCCGCAGGCTTTGTACGCCGTGGCTTAATTGAAGCGGGCTTCACCGTGACACGCAGCAAAGGGTTTGGCCGCAAACGCGAAATGCTAGTTGGATCTCTACAACAGCCCGTGGATACTCCTGCCCGCACCCCCTGGTACGCTCGCCCTGGCACAAGTGAACGTGAAACCGCGATTATTGGCGGCGGCATTGCCAGCGCCCTGCTCGCCCTGGCGCTGCTGCGTCGAGGCTGGAAGGTCACCCTGTATTGCGAGGATGAAGCCCCAGCCCAGGGCGCATCCGGCAACCGTCAGGGCGCACTTTACCCGCTGCTTACCGCGCATGATGCGGCGCTAACCACCTTTTTCCCGGCGGCATTCACCTTCGCGCGCCGACTGTACGATGCCCTTCCGGTAACTTTTGATCATGCCTGGTGCGGCGTAACCCAGCTCGCCTGGGATGAAAAAAGTGCACATAAAATCGAACAGATGCTCGGTCTGAACCTGCCAGACTTACTGGCGAAGGCGGTGGATGCTGATACTGTGGCGGAAACCTGTGGCGTGGACACGCAGTGCGGTGGCATCAGCTATCCGCTGGGCGGCTGGCTCTACCCGGCACAGCTTACCACCGGCGCTCTTGCACAAGCCGAACAGCAAGGATTAAAGATTCATTATGGATACCGGGTGACCGACTTAACGGCCGCGAATGGCGGCTGGAAGATAGATTTTGCTCAGCAGGAGACCGCCCAGCATGCCGCCGTCGTGCTGGCCAACGGACATCAAATAAGTCGGTTTTCTCAAACTCAGAACCTGCCTGTTTATTCAGTCGGCGGCCAGGTCAGCCATATTCCTACCACGCCGGGATTAAGCCAGCTCCGCCAGGTGCTGTGCTACGACGGCTATCTGACGCCGGTCAACCCGCACAACCAGCAGCATTGTATTGGCGCCAGCTATCACCGTGGCCGGGATGAAATGACCTGGAATGCAGAAGATCAGCAGCATAATCGCCAGCGCCTGCTCGACTGCCTGCCGAATGCCGAATGGGCAAAAGAAGTGGACGTTTCAGCCAACGAAGCCCGCTGCGGCGTGCGCTGCGCTTCACGCGACCACCTTCCAATGGTGGGCAGTGTGCCAGATTATGACGCCACGTTTGAGCAATATATCGGGCTGGCCGAGGATCGTGCAAACGCAGAGCCTGCACCGGTTTACGACAATCTTTATATGCTGGGTGCATTGGGCTCACGCGGGCTGTGTAGCGCGCCGCTGGCTTCTGAGATTCTGGCAGCGCAGATGAGTGAAGAGCCTATTCCGCTGGATGCAGTCACGCTCGCGGCGCTGAACCCGAATCGGCTTTGGGTAAGGAAGCTATTGAAAGGAAAAGCGGTGAAGTGATGTTCCCCTCATCAGCTTCTCTGTAACGCTTTTATCCCCTCTCCCTTTTAGGGAGAGGGTTAGGGTGAGGGTTAAAACTTCGCCTTCTCGAAAAGCGTTTCCCACATGCCCAACACCAGCGCCTGGTCGCGCGGGGAAAGCTCACCGGCCTGAATCGCCTTTTGCAGGCTATCGCTCACCACCACATGCAGCGCGTCTGGCGTATGGTCGTCGCCGTTTTCCAGTTCGGCTACCGCCAGAGTCAGGTGCCCACGCAGATAACCGCTGGCAAACAGGTCGTCGTCACTGGCGTGCTCCACCATCTCATCAATCAACGCCAAAATACGTGACTCAAATTCCGCGATCATCATACATCCTCTTCATACAGGTGATTTTTAGTTTAGGTCTTCTGGCCAGGCAAACTGCCCGGCTTCGAGCGCAGGGGTGCCATAATACGCCCTTAGCGCGTCAATCAAACGAGCCGGGCGCTCGGGGATCCCGTCTTTCAGATAAGTCATAACCTGGGCATGAACCCGGCGCTGAAACGCAATGCGGTCAGGCTCAAAATCGCCGCTCAGGTTGTCGCAGCTGACGTTAAACGGGAAGCCCGCGGCGGTGCTGAGCATCCACTCCAGCGCCTGCGGCTTCACTTCCACATCTTCGAACTTGCCCTGGGTTTCGGCGTCTCGCCCGTCCGGGCAATACCAGTAACCGAAGTCCACCAGCTTGCGGCGCTCTGCGCCCGCCACGCACCAGTGGGAAATCTCATGCATTCCGCTGGCGTAATAGCCGTGCGCGAAGACGATGCGGTTATACGGCAATTCGTCATCCGCAGGCAGATAAATAGGCTCGTCATCGCCCTTGATCAAGCGGGTATTAAACTCTGCCAGGAAGCAGCTATCGAACACGTCAATCAGTTCCTGGTAATGGTGTTGTTTGCTCATAGTGACATCATTCATTTCAGGCTATCCCTAACCAATGGAGAATTTCCGGTCCGTGGCTGTCATACAGCAGCTTGGCGCTCATTACCGCCGAAACAACGACAATCATTGGGCGAATCAGCTGCTGCCCTTTACTTAAGACGAGGCGCGAACCCGCCCTCGCCCCTAAAAATTGCCCGGCCATCATCACAAAGCCGGTGCCCCAAATCACCTTGCCGCCGATGATAAACAGCAGCAGCCCGCCAAGATTGGAGGTGGCGTTCAGGACTTTCGCGTGGGCGGTGGATTTGGCGAGGTTGAAGCCGCAAAGCGTCACAAAGGCCAGCGCGTAAAACGACCCGGCGCCGGGGCCAAAGAAGCCATCATAAAAACCGACGCAGCCCCCGGCAATTAACGCGAACGGCAAACCGTGCAGGCGGCGCTGCCGGTCTTCTTCCCCGAGCTTTGGCATCAGCAGGAAATAGAGCCCGATGCCGATAATCAGCAGCGGCAGGATCTGGCGCAAAATATCGGACTTCACGTGCTGCACCAGCAATGCGCCGCACGTAGAGCCGATAAAGGTCATCAGAATATTGAGCTTCTGATCGGCAAGGCTGACCACCTTGCGGCGAATGAAATAGAGAGAGGCTGAAACCGAGCCGCCGCAGGCCTGTAGCTTGTTGGTTGCCAGGGCCTGAGCCGGAGACATGCCTACCGCCAGCAAAGCAGGGACCGTCAGTAACCCGCCGCCGCCCGCAAGGGCATCAATAAACCCGGCCAGCATGGCGACAAAAAACAGCGCCAGCAGCAGCAGCGGGGAAACCATAAACCATTCCATTTACAGAGCGTGCTCATCCAGTAATGCCTGACAGGAGGCGGGTAGCGGCGGTGGCGTTGTCTTTTTCGGCGGCGTGCTGCCCGGTGCAGGCGGCGCGAACCAGCTTTGCAGCTCGGCCCCGCAGCCGTCTCCCGGCGGAGGCAGAGGCTGATCCTCACACTCAAGGCTGTTAGCCGGGCAGCGCAGGCGAACGTGCATGTGGGCGCGGTGGGCAAACCACGGGCGCACCTTACGCAGCCAGTCGCGGTCAGCGCCCGCATCTTCGCAAAGCCGCTGCTTAATAGCCGGGTTCACGAAGATGCGCGTCACCTCGTTATCTTTAGCCGCGAGCTTAATCAGGCTGTCGATTTCCGGTTTCCACAGCGAAGGCACCACGCGCTTGCCGTCGGCAGCAACCAAATCCAAAGCCTGAGGGCGCAGCAATTGCGCCGACGTCCAGCGAGTTTTTGGCAGTTGCAGGAAAATGTCGACATCAAGCCCGGTCTGATGGCTGGCGTGGCCGGAGCTAAAACGCCCGCCTGCCGCCATGCCCATGTCACCAATCAACACTGTCCCCAGGCCGAGCTGATTTACCTGATTACTCAGGCGCTGAATAAACATCACCAGATCGGGATGACCAAAGTAGCGACGCTGATCCGGGCGCATCACCTGGTAGCGGGCGTCCTCAAGCGGCAACGCGTGAGCCCCGACGATGCAGCCGTTGGAAAACGCGCCAATAGACTGCGCGCTACCGGCAATCGGGTGGTCGATTTTTTGCCACGGCGTCGCCGCTAGAGCCTGGGCGCTGGCGGCCAGCGCCAGCATCCCGATCAGGAGTTTGTTCATCGTCTTACCAGCGAGGCAGCGGGGAAGAAACGTCAGCGTTCTGAGCGCGCTGGCGCAGCAGGTGATCCATCAGCACGATAGCCAGCATTGCTTCTGCGATCGGCACAGCGCGGATCCCCACGCAAGGATCGTGACGCCCGCGGGTGATCATCTCCACTTCTTCGCCTTCGCGATTAATGGTTTTGCCCGGCACGGTAATGCTGGAAGTTGGTTTCAGGGCCATATTAGCCACGATCTGCTGCCCGCTGCTGATGCCGCCCAGAATGCCGCCCGCGTGGTTGCTCTGGAAGCCTTGCTGGCTGATTTCATCCCGGTTCTGGCTGCCGCGCAGGTTCACCACGCCGAAGCCTTCGCCAATTTCCACGCCTTTCACCGCGTTGATACTCATCAGCGCGTGGGCAATGTCTGCGTCCAGGCGGTCAAAGACCGGCTCACCGAGGCCCGGCGGCACGTTGTCAGCCACAACGGTCACTTTCGCGCCGATGGAGTCGCCCTCTTTTTTCAGGCCTCGCATCAGCTCGTCCAGCGCGTCGATTTTATCCGGGTCCGGGCAGAAGAACGGATTCTGCTCAACCTGATCCCAGTCTTTGATTTCCAGCGGAATATCGCCCATCTGCGTCAGGCAGCCGCGAATTTTAATGCCGAATTTCTGCTCAAGGTATTTCTTGGCAATGGCGCCCGCTGCAACGCGCATGGCGGTTTCACGGGCAGAAGAACGGCCGCCGCCGCGGTAGTCGCGCAGGCCGTATTTTTGTTCGTAGGTGTAATCCGCGTGTCCCGGACGGAACACGTCTTTGATGGCGCTGTAATCCTGGGAACGCTGATCGGTATTTTCAATCAGCAGGCCAATGCTCGTGCCGGTCGTCACGCCTTCAAACACGCCGGAGAGAATTTTGACCTGGTCAGGCTCACGGCGTTGAGTGGTGTAGCGCGAGGTGCCCGGACGGCGGCGATCGAGATCGTGCTGCAGGTCGGCCTCCGTCAGCGGGATGCCCGGCGGGACGCCGTCAACAATGCAGCCCAGCGCGATGCCGTGAGATTCACCAAATGTCGTTACGCGAAAAACCTGTCCAATACTGTTACCAGCCATCACGGCTCCTTAATCACCGTTCTAGTTATTGTGTTGTGCGCGGGAAGTAAAACGAGCCCGAAGGCTCGTCTACGTTCGGCAATTAATCTTTGTAGATACTGAAGTACTCGCGAGCGTCAATCAGCTGCGCTTTAGTCAGCATAAATACGCCGTCGCCGCCGTTGTCGAACTCAAGCCAGGTGAACGGCACCTCCGGGTACTGTTCCATCAGGTGTACCATGCTGTTCCCCACTTCACAAATCAGGATCCCGCCGTCGGCCAGGTAATCCGGCGCGCAGCCAAGAATACGACGAGCCAGCTTCAGACCATCGCTGCCGGCCGCCAGGCCCAGCTCAGGTTCGAAGTGGTATTCGCCCGGCAGATCCGCCATGTCTTCTTCATCAACATACGGCGGGTTCGTCACAATCACGTCGTACTGCACTTTAGGCAGGTCGCGGAACAGGTCAGAGCGAATCGGCGTGACGTTGTGGTCCAGGCCGTGCTCGGCAATGTTCTGCTCGGCCACGGCGATAGCGTCAGGGGAAATATCAACAATATCCACTTCCGCATTCGGGAATTCATAGGCGCAGGCAATCCCGATGCAGCCGCTGCCGGTGCACATATCCAGAATGTGCTGCGGCTCGTGGTCGATCATCCCGGCAAAGCGGTTGTTAATCAGCTCTCCAATCGGCGAGCGCGGCACCAGTACACGTTCGTCCACGTAGAACTCGTGGCCGCAGAACCAGGCTTTATTGGTCAGGTAGGCAACCGGAATACGTTCGTTGACGCGGCGAATCACGCGTTCGACGATGCGGTGACGCTCGCTTGGGGTCAGACGCGCGGTGCGCATGTCTTCAGGAATATCCAGCGGCAGGTACAGACTTGGCAGAACCAGCTGAACGGCTTCATCCCATGGATTGTCGGTGCCGTGCCCATACCAGATGTTGGCGGCGCTAAAGCGGCTGACCGACCAGCGCAGCATGTCCTGAATGGTATGCAGCTCGTTTACTGCCTCATCGACGAAAATTTTATCCACGTGCCCTCCGCAGGCGACTCACGCTAGTTCAATAATAATCGGTTAGTTTGCCATGAAGGAGGCGACAAATCAGCATCCATCGACGCCGGGAGGCCGCGAAATTTGCGTTTTCTTTATTGCTGCCGGGTAAAGCAGGTAAACTGGCCGCAAAGCGAATGCGAGATGAGAGAAACATGAAAAAAAAATCACCGCTCAGTTCCGAAGATGAGGCGCTGTTTCGCGGCCTGATGGGCGGCACGAAAAAACTGGCTCAGGACACGATTGTCCACCGCCCGGTGCGCAAGAAAATAACGGAAGTGCCCGTGAAGCGTCTGCTGCAGGAGCAGGCTGATGCCAGCCACTATTTTTCCGATGAGTTTCAGCCACGCCTGGCGACCGAAGGGCCAATGCGCTACGTGCGCGAAGGCGTGAGTCATTTTGAACTGAAGAAACTGCGTCGCGGGGATTATTCTCCGGAGCTATTTCTTGATTTGCACGGTCTGACCCAGCTTCAGGCCAAACAGGAGCTGGGCGCGCTGATAGCCGCCTGCCGCCGCGAGCATGTTTTTTGTGCCTGCGTGATGCACGGCCACGGTAAACACGTCCTAAAGCAGCAAACGCCGCTCTGGCTGGCGCAGCATCCGCATATTGTGGCGTTTCATCAGGCACCGAAAGAGTACGGCGGCGATGCCGCGCTGCTGGTGCTGATTGAGATTGAGGAGTGGCAGCCGCCGGAGCTGCCATAAGCTCAGCGCAAGGGATTCCCCTCACCCCGGCCCTCTCCCATAGGGAGAGGGGGAAAACGATCGGGAGCAGTCCCCTCGCCACTTTGGGGAGAGGGTTAGGGTGAGGGGGAAAATCCTGAGCACCTTAAAAGCAAAAAGAGCCGCGTTCGCGACTCTTTTTTTCATGCTCACAGCAATCAGATAGCCTTAGCCACCTTGAAGTTGCAGGGGCTCATCTGCCAGTTAAACACACCTTTACCGGAATCCGGGTCCAGCGTGACGTTGGCAATGGCCGAAGTCGTAAACATCGGCGGAGCCTCTTCCGGGCAAAGCTCGGAAACCAGATAACCCACGAGCGGCAGGTGGGAAACCACCAGCGCAGATTCAACACCTTGACTTGCCAGCGCCAGCAGGTAATCCCCCACCAGGCCTACATCACCGCAGGGCCGCAGCTCTGGCAGGATGTCTTCTTTTTCCGGGAGGTTCAGCGCTTCCCGCACCACGTCCAGGGTTTGTTCAGCTCGCAGGTAAGGGCTCACCAGAACACGTTCGATACTTGCCACTTGACCCGTTAACCAGGTCGCCATCAGACGGGATTCATCACACCCACATTGGGTTAAGGGACGAACCGAGTCGCTGGCAGCATCGAGTGCTGCGTCGCCGTGACGCATGATAAAAACTTGCATATTGCACCGCTTTTGTTAACCAGGAACGCCTGAACCCGCACGCTGAAAAAGTGGGGTTCACGGCAGCCGGGCATTGTGCCTTATCCGTACATCGAATGAAACGCTGTCTTTTACCTCAATGCTGCAAGTATAGTCAATATCTGTTTACAAAATGACCTTGCAGCGTACATTTACCGGTTTTAGCTCAGCGCTTCGTCAAGCTCGGTCACCGGCTGCGACGTCAACGCGGGCCAGAAACTAAGGTGTTGTTCAGCCATAATAATCAGCCTTTCACAGGGGCTGAACCGCTCCCCGTACAGGCTCGCTAAACGCTGTAATTTTGCCACCACATCGGCGGCCCCCAGGCTGTCCATATACCTGAACGGCCCGCCTAAAAACGGCGGAAAACCAATGCCGAAAACGCCGCCAATATCGCCATCACGTGCGCTTCTGACCACACCCTCATCGAGGCAGCGAGCGGCCTCGTTGAGCATCATCATGACGCAGCGCTCGGCGATGTGTTCCGGGGTCTGACGCCCGTTCGGCGTCACGCCTAATAGCGTGTAAATCGCTGTGTCAGGCTGTTTCTTGCTTTTACGCCCTTTTGCAGGATAAAGATAGAAACCGCGACCATTTTTTCTTCCTTTGCGATCGTCCTTCAAGATTGCATCCACGGTATCAGGCGCGGCAAAGCGATCGCCGAAAGCCTGCTGCAGAATCGGGATAATCTTCGTGCCGACGTCTATCCCAACCTCATCCAGCAATTGTACCGGCCCCACCGGAAAACCGAACTTCACCAGCGCATCGTCAATACGCTCGATCGGCTCACCTTCCGTGAGGCAGCGCAGCGCTTCATTAACATAAGGCGCCAGAATGCGATTGACGTAAAACCCGGCGCTGTCGCCTACCACAATCGGCGTTTTGCCCTGTTTTTTCGCCAACTGCACGGTCGTGGAAATGGTTTCCGCGCTAGTCCCTGCATGAGGAATCACTTCGACCAGCGGCATTTTGTCTACAGGGCTGAAGAAATGCAGGCCAATAACCTGCTGCGGGCGCGCTGCCTGAGCGGCAATATCGGCAATCGGCAGCGAAGAAGTATTCGAGGCAAAAACGGTGTGCGGTGCAGTATACTGTTCAACCTCAGCCACCATTTTTTGCTTCAGCGCCAGATCTTCAAACACGGCTTCCACCACGATATCTCGCTGGCTAAAGCCGTGGTAATCGGTTCCACCGGAGATACGTGCCAGTTCGCGCTGGCGCTCAGCAGGCTTCATATGGCGGCGACGGACTTTCTTCTCCAGCAGATCCCAGCTGTATTTCAGCGCGTGGTTAATGCCTTCGTTGTTAATGTCCTTAATGCGCACCGGAAGCTTGCCTTTGGTGGCCGTCACATAGGCGATCCCGCCGCCCATTAATCCCCCCCCCAGCACGCCGACAGAATTTAGTTTGCCGGGCTTTGCTTCACCGCCATACTCTTTTTTCAGCTCCGTACTGGCAAAGAACAGGCCGCGCAAAGCGGCAGATTCGGGAGACATGGCCAGCTCACCAAACGCTTTGGCTTCGGCCTCATAGCCGCTTTTGCTCCCTTGCTCCAGCCCGGTGCGGATAACCTGGATAATGCAGCCCGTTGCCGGGTAATTGCCCTGCGTCTTCTCTTCGGTCTTCTTGCTGACCATGCTGAACAAGAGCGAGCGCCCCAGCGGCCCGGCGAGTACGCGTTCTTTTACCGGCAGTTCACGCGAAGGTTTCCGCCCTTTAAGCGCCAGCTCAACAGCGGCCTCAAGCAAAATAGATTCGGGCACCACGTCATCCACCAGCCCCAGCTTCAGGGCCTGACGCGGGCGCAGCTGCTTGCCGGTCAAAATCATGTCCAGCGCATTGCTGACGCCTATCAGGCGAGGTAAACGCTGAGTGCCGCCCGAGCCCGGCAGCAGGCCCAGTTGCACTTCCGGCAGGCCAAGCAGCGTTTTAGGTGAATCGGTACAGATGCGGACATGGCAGGCAAGCGCCATCTCCAGGCCGCCGCCCAGGCAGGCGCCGTGAATCGCGGCCACCACCGGGATCGGCAGCGCGGCGATTTCTGCCATGATCTGCTGCCCCTGTCGCGCCAGCTCTTGCGCTTCTGCAGCCGTTTTGCAGCCGCCTATCATGTTGATGTCGGCCCCGGCGATAAAGTTGTCCGGCTTGCCGGAGATAAATACCAGCCCCTGCACGCTCGGGTTGTCGCGCAGTTTTTTTATAATGCTGTGTACCTGCGCCCCAAATTCGGCCTTCAGGGTATTCATTTTTTCGCCCGGAACGTCGATGGTCACTACGGCAACGTTATCCAGTCGGATGTGTAAATCGAATGCGCCTTGCTGTGCCATCACTCCACCTCCAGAACCATTGCCGCACCAAGCCCACCGGCCGCACACGCGGTAACGAGGCCAAAGCCTCCCCCGCGGCGACGCAGTTCATGCAGCGTCTGGGTAATCATCCTTGCGCCCGTCGCCGCAAACGGATGCCCGTAGGCGATCGACCCTCCCAGCACGTTAAATTTCGCGTCATCGACTTCGCCCGTGGCGTGAGCCCGGCCCAGCACATTGCGGGCAAAGTTTTCACTAGAAAGCATTTTCAGGTTGGCTAACGTCTGCGCGGCAAAGGCTTCGTGCATATCAAACAGGGTCAAATCATTCAGCGTAATGCCCGCGCGCTCAAGCGCCAGCGGCGTCGCCCACGCCGGGCCAAGCAGCATATCCTGCCAGACATCAATGGCGGTGAACGCGTAGCTGCGCAGGAAACCGAGCGGCTTGAGGCCAAGCTCTTTTGCCCGGGATTCGGTCATCAGGATCACGGCCGCAGCGCCGTCCGTCAGCGGCGTACTGTTAGCCGCGGTCACGGTGCCGTGCTTGCGGTCAAACGCCGGACGGAGTTTTGCATAATCGGCGAGGCTGGAGCCTTTACGCACGTTGTTATCTTCAGCGAACGGCTGACGATAGGGAGGAATAAACGCCGTCATCACTTCATCGGCCAGCTTTCCTTCCTGCCAGGCCTGGGCGGCACGCTCGTGGGAACGATGTGCCAGCGCGTCCTGCTGTTCGCGAGTGATGCCGTGAGTTTTCGCCATCTGCTCAGCGGTATCCCCCATACGCAGACCGGTAGAATATTCAGCCACGGCGGGAGGAACTGGCAAAAGATCGCGAGGACGTAATTTGGAAAACAGTTTCAGCCGCTGCCCAAGCGTGCGCGCTTTGTTCACGTCCACCAGCGTACGGCCCAGCTTTTTGCTGACGCCAATAGGCAGCACGGAAGAAGAATCTGCGCCACCTGCAATCCCGGCGCGAATGGTGCCGGCCATCAAACTTTCGGCTACGTTTGCAACGGCCTGGAAACTTGTGGCGCAGGCACGGCTGACGCTGTAGGCATCGGTATGGACGCTCATGCCGGTCGCCAGCACGATTTCACGGGCAATGTTTGGCGCTTCCGGCATTTGTACCACCTGGCCAAAGACCAGTTGCTCAATCGCCTCGGGCGGCACTTCGCTGCGGGCCATCAGCTCGCTCACCACCATATTGCCGAGATCGACGGCGGGAATACCATGAAAAGCCGTGGCCTGACGGGCAAACGGCGTGCGTAAACCACTGACAATGGCAATACGATCGCCCTGGCGGGTAATCAACGGCAGTGCCTGACTCATAACGCTCCCCTGCTAAAAAAAGTGAATACAGACAAAAAGTGGTCTGACCTGATCACAGTCTTAACTAAAAATTCACATCCAGCCAACCAGCGGGCGAAAAAAATGGGAGAAGCGACACGAATTATTACATAACGAAATGAACGCCCCCGCTTTACACGGGGGAATTAGAGAGCGGGAATTTAACGCAGGCCGAGCTGGAAAATCATCGTTTCAGCCTGGCAGCTAAACTGGAAATCGATATCCAGCTGCACGCCGTCGGCGACTTCGGTGTAGCGCGGTGTAATCTGGCAAGGTTCAGACTCAACGTCACGGGCTTTAGCCGTTAACGCAGCCAGCACTTCATCGGCTTCTGTTTTGCTAGTAAATACACGGCTGTAGGAGGCGATGCAATCTGTGTTGTCGATAATAGAACCGACATCAATGCAGCAGCAAACCGGGGTTTCATCGGCGGTATTTTTACTCATCACGCTTTCCTCTGTAATGCGGCTTAAAATAGGAGAATGGTTAAAATAATTGTGGCTATTTTACGCCCGCCGTTGCATCTGCTCCAGTTGATAATCCTCACAAAACCGACAAGTGACGGAAATCACACTTAAAAATGATCTAAAACAAATAACATCCCCGCTTTGATGAGAAGTTCCCCCCAATTTTGCCACTCAGATCCCGTTTTCAAGATCAAACATGAAAAACTTTAGAAACAAACTTGCAACATCCTCGCTGGTCAGACCTATACTCTCGCCACTGGTCTGATTTCTCTGTACCCGATCAGTCCCTACTATTCGCGCTCCTGTTACGGTATGTAACATTGTTTGCATAAAAATAAATCAATGAGGTTTTGGTCATGAGCCAGAAAAACCTGTTTACAAAGTCAGCCCTCGCGGTTGCAGTGGCAATAGTCTCCTCCCAGGCGTACGCCGCCGGCTTTCAATTAAACGAGTTCTCTTCCTCTGGCCTTGGCCGAGCGTATTCGGGGGAAGGTGCAGTTGCGGATAATGCGGGTTCAGCAAGCCGCAACCCCGCTACCATCATGATGTTCGATCGCCCTTCTTTCTCCGCTGGTGCTATCTTCGTTGACCCGGACGTTGATATCTCCGGCCGTTCGCCGTCAGGCAAAAGCCTGGATGCGAAAAACATCGCGCCAACCGCATGGGTCCCTAACCTGCACTTTGTGGCGCCGATCAACGACCAGTTTGGCTGGGGTGCGTCCGTTACCTCTAACTACGGCCTGGCCACCGAGTATAATGACAGCTACGCAGCAGGCTCGATGGGCGGTACCACCGACCTGACGACCCTGAACATGAACCTGAGCGGCGCCTACCGCCTGAACAGCAACTGGAGCTTCGGCCTCGGTTTCGACGCGGTTTATGCTAAAGCGAAGATTGAGCGCTATGCGGGCGATCTGCCACAAATTCTGGCGGCAAATCCAAAAGTTCCAGCAGCTTATAAAGGTCTGCTCGGATCTATCCCTGCAGATACCCAAATCGCCCATCTGAAGGGTGACAAATGGGGCTTCGGCTGGAACGCCGGGATCCTGTATGAAATTGATAAAGACAACCGCTACGGCTTCACCTACCGCTCTGAAGTGAAAATTGACTTCGACGGCGACTATAAGAGCAGCCTGCCACCATCAAGTGCTTTGCCACCGGCACTCTCCGGTATCCTGTCCGCAAACAACATTCCTGTCGGCACGGGCGGCGCGACTATTCCTGGCTCTCTGAACCTGTATCTGCCTGAGATGTGGGAACTGTCCGGTTATAACAAAGTGGCACCAAAATGGGCCATCCACTATAGCCTGACCTACACCAGCTGGAGCCAGTTCCAGGAGCTGAAAGCGAAAGACAGCAACGGCCAGAAGCTGTTCTATAAAGATGAAGGCTTCCGGGATGCTTACCGCATCGCGCTGGGTACCACCTACTATATGGACGACAACTGGACGTTCCGTACCGGTATCGCGTTCGATGACAGCCCGGTGCCGGCTAACAAGCGTTCTATCTCCATTCCGGACCAGGACCGCCTGTGGCTGAGCGCCGGTACCACCTATGCGTTCAACAAAGACGCGTCTGTGGACGTAGGCGTTTCCTACATGCACGGTCAGAAAGTGAACATTGAAGAGTACCCGTACTCCTTCAAATCTGAAGGTAAAGCCTGGCTGTACGGCGCTAACTTCAACTACGCGTTCTAAGTTACTGCCCCGAAAAGTAAAGCGCCTTCATCAGAAGGCGCTTTTTTTATGCCTGCTCGTTTAGCTTCTCTTCAAACCGCAGTAATCTTCCCGCATTGCCGAGCACCAGCAGCGTGCTGAGATTATGCAACAGCGCAGCGATAACTGCGCCAGAAGCGCCAAGCCAGCCAAAAGCCGCCATCGCGACAATGGCCAGCGTCCAGCCCAGGCCGATAAATACGTTGACCTGCAAAGTCCGTCGGCAACAGCGGCTCAGGCGCACGCAGGTGCCCAGCCGGCGAAGATCGCTGCCGATCAAGACAATATCCGCCGAAGACATCGCGATGTCGGACCCACCGGCCCCCATTGCCACGCCCACCACGCCAGCCTTTAGTGCCAGCGAATCGTTGATACCATCGCCGATAACCATAGGCCGGTAGCCGCTGTCGATTTGCCGTTTTACCTGCGCCAGTTTATCCGCGGGCAGCGCCCCGGCCACTACGTCAGCGATCCCCACCTGGTGCGCAATTTTGTCCGCAACCGACTGGCGATCGCCGGTCAGTAAAAGCTGTCGGTTTAGCCCAAGATCGCGCAGCTCGGCCATCGCCGTTGCCGCCTCACTTCGCAGACTATCAGCCAGCAGCAGCCAGCCAAGAAAACGGCCATCCAGCGCCAGCCCGACAATCGGGCCATCGTGCTCAGGGGCTGCAGGTAAGTCGCTCAGAGTGGAGGCTAACAGCTCACGCCTGCCAAGCACCGCTTCTCCCTGCGGTGTAGAGGCGGAAACGCCTAGCCCCTGATGCTCACGCACATTTTCGAGAGGCAGCCAGGCTTCCCGCGAAACAATCTCGCTTACCGCGCGGCTGACCGGGTGATTGCTGGTCGCGCCCAGGCTGGCCGCCAGGGTTTGCAGCAAAGTGGGATCGGTGTCGCCATAAGGCGCCACGGCCTGCAGGTGTAGCCTGCCGTGCGTTAGCGTGCCGGTCTTGTCGACCACCACGGCGTTGATCTCCGCCAGCTCCTCAAGAAAGGCCGCGCCGCGAATTAAAATGCCGTGGCGGGCGGCCACCGTCAGCCCGGCAATAGATGATGCCGGGGCGGAAAGCACAAGCGCGCAGGGACAGGCTGCCACCAGGACGGCCAGCATCGCCTGGGCATCCTGCGTCAGGAACCAGGTGCTGGCGGCAATCATCAGCACCAAAAGCAAATAACGCGCCGCGTGGCGCTCGAGCAAACGCGTTATCGGCGGGCTTGCCTGTTCCGCGCTTTGCATCAGGGCGATCACGCGCCCCAGCGTCGAGGTCTCTCCGGTACGCGTAACCCGGATGCGCAGCAGACCATCCAGATTTATCGCCCCGCCAAAAACTTCCGCACCCGGCACAACTTCCTGCGGTACGGACTCCCCGGTAATCGGTGCCGTGTCCAGGCTGGCTTTGCCTTCCAGCACCAGGCCGTCGGCAGGAATATGGTCCCCGGCACGCACTTCAACCACATCGCCAGGTTCGAGATCGTGGTTGTCAATATCCTGTAATTCACCGTCCGCGCTTAAGCGCCGCGCCCGGCTGCGCGTGAGTTTGCTCAGCGCGGCAATAGCTTCCTGCGACCCAATCACGCTGCGCTCTTCGAGAATATGCCCGACGATCATGATCAGCGGCAGCAGCGCGGCGGTCAGAAGATCCCCGGTCGCCCAGGCACCCAGCAATGCCAGCGCGATAAGCTGGTCGGTCAATCCGTGCAGGCTGGGGTAGCGCAGGCTATGCAGCGCGTGACGCAGCACCGGAACAGCCACAACAACCGAGGCTGCGCCCAAAAGTAAATCGCCAACGGCAACCTGCTGAGGCGCCAGCCACCGCCAAAGCAGCCCCAGAATCAGCGCCCCGCTGGCCACCAGCGCCAGCATCAACTGGCGGGTAATATGCCGCTGCTCCTGGCGGGTCAGCGCCCCACCGGCTTGTACAGAAGAAGTCATGGTTTCGTCGCCTCTTGTTGCGCTACACCCTGCAGGATCAAATGCGCATCATCCTGCGGCGACACGGTGATTACCGACCCGGCCAGGGACAGGATCCCGGCTATTCGCTGGCGATAAATACGTCCCAGCAAATCAGGATCGTCATGGTTGCTGGCCAGACGGGCAATTGTCGCCGTGTCCGACTGCGCCTTCGCCACGCTCTCCTGCGCTTTTGCCTGGGCAGTTTGCAGCATCTGGTCGGCCTGTTGAACCGCCTTTTGCCGCGTTAATGAGGCATCGCTTTGCGCCGTCGCGATCGCTTTCGAGGCCTGCTGGCTGGCGGTTAAGACCGCATTGAATGCCGCCACGGTCGTCAGCGGTAAAGCAGACTGCACGGTCACCCGCTCAAGAGTAATCCCCGCATCGCTCCCCGACTGCTGAAGCCGCAGCAAATTCTGTTCGATATTCCGCTGCACGTCGCTCCGCAGCTGTTCGCGCTGCTGCGCCACGTTCATATCGTTGCCGGGCATTTCGGGCCGGGCAACCAGAATGGTATCCAGATCGCGGGAAGCACAAACCGCGACCGCCGCGCGCTCGACCAGCCGGTCCAGCAGCGGCAGGACATGCTTGTCCTGTAACACATAAGCGGTTGGCGTTCTGACCCGATAAAATACGCTAATATCCAGTTGCACAACGCCCGCATCACCGGTGAGCAAGAAACCAGAGCCCGAAACAGCATCATTGCCGGGGCCACCGTTGATATCCAGGCTTTGCGCTTCGGACGAGCGCAGCAGCGCGGTCACCCGGTGTTCAATCACCCGATCCGGTCCTGGCACCATCACTACTTCATTTACCGGCGCGGGCCAGGCAAGCAGCAAGCCAGGCTCGGCTACGCGCTGCTCAGCGCCGAAGCGCAGCACCACGGCCCTGCTGCCCGGCGGAATTTGCCGGACATTCGACAGCAACCACGCCCCGGCGGCAAACAGCGTCAGCACAAAGATCGCGATAAACGCCAGCCGAATCGACTGCGTCCACGGCCCACCGGGCTCAAGTTTTTGCCGTTCAGTCATGGTTTTTTATCCGCCGCTTTATCCATTTTCGGCCCGTCAACCAGCAGGCTGAACGGTTTGGCATCGGTACGCAGCACCAGTCGGGTTTGCGCATTCACCATGCCGCTAAGCGCGTCAATCTGGCGCAGCAGGCTATAAAGCTGCGGGGCGCTGGCATAAGCTTTACCGTAAATGGACGCCGTTTGTACCTGGGCCTGGGCTTCGATATCCGCCGCTTTCACTGAGGCCTGAGCTTCGGTGATGCGGGCATCGCGGTCGGCGGCGGAACGAATCTCTGCCGCCGCGCGCTTACCTTCCGCCGTGCGCTCAATCGCAATGGTTTCACGCTCTGCTCGCATACGGTCAACCGTGGCGTTGAGCGTCACGGCCGGCAACGTCAGGCGTTCGGTGCCCATCTGCACCAGCCTGATGCCGTAACTTTGCAGCAGCGGCTGGCTGATTTGCTGCTGAAGATGCGATTCAAACTCCGCCAGCTGAACCTGCTTGCCGTCGGTGTTCACCAGTTGAGAAAGCGTGAAGCCGCTGGCGGTGGTTTCCAGCGCTGAGCCTAAGTAGGTGCGAATTTGCCGGGCCGCTTCATCCGGCTGGTTTTGCACCGCCCGCATAAACCGCTGCACGTGTTCAGGCGTGCTGTCCACTTCCCATACCGCGTAGGACTGAACGATGATCCGCAGGCCATCGCGCGTGCCGACATCCTGCAGCCCGCTGGACGTCGTCCGCAGGCGCAGATCCACCACCGTTGCCGTTTCAAAAGGGGCAGGCAGCCGCCAGGCAAGCCCCGGCTCCAGCAGCACGCGGACGGGTTTGCCGAAACGGGTGATCACCAGTGATTCACCGGATCTCACCTGCACCAGGCTCGCAGCCGCAAGCAGAATAACGACCAAAACAACGGCGGCGGTAATACGCTTCCAGGCGCCTTTTTTACCCCCTTCCGGGGCGGAAGAGTGGCCATGACTGCAGCCGTGGCCGTGGTGGTGATCATGATGTCCATGAGAGTGGGAATGGCTCACCGGGAAAGCTCCTGTGCGGGTTTAGCGGGCGCGTCACGCCGCGCCGCATCGGTAGAAGTAGGGAAATCACGCAGATCGAGCGTGGGCGGCGAACCGGCACCAATTCGCTGGTCAATGACCAATAATGGGCGGCCGCTGAGGGCCTGCTGAAGCTGTTTAAACCAAAGCTCGTCGATAAAGACCTGCCCTGCCTGCTGGTAAGCATTCTTCTGCGCGGCAAAGCGGATGGCCGTTGCCTGAGCTTCGCTTAGCGCTTCGGTAGCATTAACCTGCGCCGTGTTTTCGCGCACTGCAGCATTGGTCGCGGCAATCGCGGCTTTTTCTGCCGCACTTCCCTGCTCTCTCAGAATCAGAGACTGCGCGGCAATCTGCGCGGCCTGTACACCATGAAAAGCGTCGGCCGCCCCAGCAGGCGGATGAATCGCCTCCACGACGGTAGAAAGGATTTCCACGCCGCTGTGCAGGTTATCCAGTTGCTGCTGCACGGCCTGGTTAATCTGCCCGGCCAGGTCGTCACGCCGCTCGCTCAGGACATCATCCAGCGTTAAAGACGAGAACTGATGTACCAACACCTCATTTGCCGTGCTGCGCACCAGATCAGACAGGTTCACTGCCCGGTAGGTTGCCGCCAGCGCGGCGTTATCAGTCAGGCCAATACGCCACATAAAGCGCACGTCGCTGTTAACGATCTGCAGGCTTTGCCGATCCCCGCTCTGGCTGGCGATGATTTGTGCTTTGTCGAAGTTGTGGGTGGCATCCCAAAGCCTGTCGGCGCTGGCGGGCGCGGGGCCTTCGGCATCGGCGCGTTTTACAGGAGGTTGGCTGGCTGGATCTTCCCCGGCAGCCAGCTCATGCACCTGCCCATTTTCGGTCAACTGCACCCGACCAAACGGCCAGGGCAGCCCCAGATGCAGCCCCGGCTCAAGCACTGCCACAGAGCGGCCAAAGCGCTCATACACGCCGCGTTCGGTGGCTGAGATTTGCTGCAGCCCGGTCAACAACCAGCCGCAGATCACCATCAGGGTCACCATCGGGATAAACGCGCGCTTCAGGACGCTGAAGGCCCAGACCTGGCGAAGATCGATGCCAAACCGCTGGTGCAGCTCCTGCTGTAAAAACCCGAGCGGGCGCGGCGGCCAGGTTAGCTGGGCGGCCAGCTGGCTTTTGGGGATAAGCCTGGGCTCTGTCGTGCCGTCTCCGGGGGGTGCGAACAGAGAAAACAGCCCGCGCAGCATAAACTCGACGGCAACCAGCAGTACCAGCGCAGCGGGCAAGTTTATCGCCAGTGCACTGTTGAGCTGTGGCCAGACAAGTCCCGGTAAACTCAGCACCTGTACCGCCATCACCAGGCGCAGCAGCGGCGCTATCGACCCGGCTTCCGGGGAAGCTTCTTTCGATACCGCACTGAGATGCCGTTCGGCCACCAGCAGCACAAAGACGGATCCTGCCAGGCACGCTACAGCTATCCAGCGGTTATTATTGTCCAGCAGCGGAACGTAGCGGCTACTCCAGCCAGAAAACGCAATATAGAACGCCAGCGCGGCAAGCGCCCCGGACCAGATGCCTTCTGCCTTAAACAAAGCTTCAGCCCGGGCAAAATTTAACGGCACCAGGCCCGTAAGCCAGCTTAAAAGAGGATTCCTGGGCGCTTCTTCCTCCTGAACCGAAGGCTCAATCGGTGGGGAAAACTTAAAGCTTCGCCACTGGCAAATACGCTGCGTCGCGTGCAGCGAAACAACCAATAACAAAAGCGCTGCGGCATTGCTGCAGAGTAAAGCGACCCAGCGGGAATCTGGCTCCAGGATACTGACCGTCAGCGCCAGCAGGAGCATCATAAACAGCAAGAAGGTTAAGGCGAACACCGCACGCGCGGCGAGTCGGGCCTGCGCGCCGGCCAGCGAATAGCGAGCGGGCAGCGCCTGAGGCAGCAGTTCAGCTTCGGGTAACCGGGTAGGTGGCATGATGTTTTAAGCGTGAGGTGCGCAAGAGTTACGCAGTATTTTTGGATTGTTATTTTATAACATACCAACACAAAATGCTGGCGAGTAAAGATGTGTCATTTTATGTCAGTGTTATGACAATAAAAAAGCGAACATCAATGTTCGCTTTTTCACATCCAGGTAGCACTTACTGGGAGTCGATATCTTTCAGGTCATCCTGAATCGCCGCCGCGTTCGGGTTCGCCTCTGGCTTAAGCTGGCCGCCGTTAGCCAGGAAGTCATGGCGCTGGAAGTAGGCTTCACGCACGGTGATATAAGGATCGGCTGACTGGCGCAGCAGGCCGTCGGAATCCAGCAACTGGGCGCGCGTTTCGACACCTTCGACCGCCCATTTACCGATGGACATCGGCCAGGTCAGCCAGGAAAGCACCGGATACAGCGTATCGACAAAATCACCGCCGTCTTCGCGCAGCGTGAAGCTGCCATAGCCCGGTAACATCACATAAGGACCGTAGCCTACGTCGTAATGGCCCAGCGTGCTGCCGAAGCGGTGAGGCTCGACGCGCTGAAGTTTAGGGTTAGCCATCCCGGCCACGTCGATGAAGCCCCCCATCCCCAGCAGGGTGTTCAGGAAGAAGCGCGTAAAGTGCACCATCCCCTGGTACGGGTCGCCCTGCACGAAGTAGTTCACCATCGTGGCGGGCTCTTCGAGGTTGCTGGTGAAGTTGCTCAGGCCGTTGCGCGCGGGCACCGGCACATAGTCACGCCACGCTACGGCCACCGGACGTAATACATACGGGTCCAGCACGTTGTAGTTGAAGTTGAACATTGAACGGTTGAACCCTTCGAGCGGGTCCGAACGCCCCTGAGGCTGCTGGCTACCAGAACTGGCACATCCCACTAATACCGTTGTTGCCAGAGCAAGTCCGGTCAGGCGGAAATTCATTAGCGTCTCCCTATTATTGTTTGTCTGCGCTTTCAGTGGTGCCCGGTTCAAGCTGGGCCCTCGCCTGATCGATGCTGCGCTCAATGACGGCGCGGCGCTGGTCGTTTGCCGGTAAAATTTTCAGCATCATGTCCCACGCCCCAATCGCCTCACGGTAGTTCTGGCGCTCAAAAGCATTGAACGCCAGCAGGCTGAGCACGCGAATATTCGTGTGGTCATCTTTTAACATTTCGCGGAGCAGAAGCCCACCAAGCTGGTTATCCTGCGCGTCGGCAGAGCGGGTCAATACTTCAGCATAGCCCAGCTTTGCTTCGCCGTTTGTGGGCGCAAGTTTATAGGCGTGAGCAAAAGCCTGTGTCGCCGTTGTGGCGTTATTCAGCACCATGCCAATGCGCCCAAGCATCATCCAGCCTTCAAGATTATCAGGCTGTTGCTGCAATCGCGTGCGTAATCCTAACCCAAGACGCGCCATCTCTTCCATAGTCAGCGGCGCGGCCTGCGGGTCAAGAACACGTTTTAACAACGCTGGCGTCTCGGCCGTCGCCTGCCGCCAGGCCTGCACCTGCGCCAGCCCGGACGTTTTCAGATAACTGCCAGCGCTGACCGCCAGCAGCAGCACGCCCCCCGGCAAAAAGACCCACAGCGAGATTTTCCCTGAGGTTATCCCGCCGTTCAGCGCCGGATTTTCTTCCGTGAGCGAAATCTTTTGCCGCCTGCGGCTGCGCAAGACAATCACCGCCGCACCACCGACAATAAACAGCCCCGGCAACACCCAGAGGATCACCGTGGCTGGCGTCAGCGGCGGCTCATAGGTCACAAAATGGCCGTAACGCTCCACCATATAGTCCACAATCTGTTGCTTGCTTTTTCCCTCCTGCATCAGCTCGTAAACTTTAAGCTTCATGTCTGAGGCAATCATTGCATTGGAATCCGCAATACTGTTGTTCTGGCATTTCGGGCAGCGCAGCGCCTCGGTTAGCTGACGGAACTGCTGCTCCTGCGCTTCATCTTTAAAAGTGAAGGTATCAATGGCCGCCGCCGCATTTAGGCTAAACAGCATCCCGAGCAAAAAGAACATTGCGCGCATCATGAGCCCGCCTCCTGGCTGTATTTCTCCCAAAGCGGCTTCAGCTCCTGCTGCCAGACGCGATCGTTCAGATCGCCCGCGTGGCGGTAGCGGATGATCCCCTTGCCGTCGATCAGGAAGGTTTCCGGCGCGCCGTACACGCCGAGATCCAGCCCCAGCATGCCGTTGCCGTCAAACAGGCTTAGCCTGTACGGGTTACCGAGATCGCGTAGCCAGGTAATCGCTTTATGGCGATCGTCTTTATAGTTCATGCCGACGACGCGGACGCCCTGCGCGGCAAGCCCGTTAAGAAACTTGTGTTCGGCGCGGCAGGTTGGGCACCAGGTCGCCCAGACATTCAGCAGCAGCGGCTTGCCGTCCGCCAGCACTTCCCGCCCCCACTCTTTACCCGGCTCATCGAGCGATTCCAGACGAAACACCGGCACAGGCTTACCAATCAGCGCCGACTCCAGATCCGTGGGCGCTTCGCCCTGGGCATTGCGCGCCAGCTGCCAGAGCAGCAGCGAGGCCAGCAGCAGAAACAGCGCCAGCGGAATAAAAAGATAGCGGCGCTTCATGCTGCGGCCTCCGGCTTAACTTTACGGCTGCGATAACGCGGGTCACACAGGCAGCAAAGCCCGCCGAGGGCCATCAGCAGCCCGCCCGCCCAAATCCAGCGCACGAAAGGTTTGTAATACAGGCGTACCGCCCAGCTGCCATCGTCCAGCTCTTCGCCCAGCGCGGCATAAAGGTCACGGGTGAAACCGCCGTCGATGGCCGCCTCGGTCATCATCGCCCGGTTGCTGTTATAGAAACGCTTTTCGGCGTGCAGCGTGGCTTCCGGCTTGCCGTGGCGGGTGACGTCAATCACGCCCACACCGCCGCGGTAGTTAGGGCCGGTGATGTCCCGCACTTCCCGGAACACAAAGTGGTACTGATGAATATCAATGCTGTCGCCGGACTTCATGCGCACATCGCGCTCGACGCTGTAGCTCTGGCTAAAGGCGATGCCAACCACCGTCACCGCCAGGCCCAAATGCGCGGAAACCATCCCCCAGTGGCTGGCAGGAATTTTGCGTAACCCACCCCAGAAGCCGTGGCGATGCGTGGCGCGCTGATAAACCTCCATCAACGCCAGCACAAAGACCCAGATGGTCATCAGCAGGCCGACCACCGTCATCGCCTCTACGCGATCCTGCATCAGCCACGGTAAAAGCAGCGACAGCATCAGCGTGATAACCACCGCCGCCAGCAGATGCTTGCGCAGCTTGCCCGGCTCGTCGCGCCGCCAGCGAACCAGCGGCCCAATGCCAAGCATCAGCGCAAACGGGGCCATCAACGCAGTAAACATCGTATTGAAGAACGGCTCCCCGATGGAAATGCTGCCGAGGCCAAGCTGCTTATGCACCAGCGGCAGCAGCGTGCCCAGCAGAACCACCAGCATGGCGGCAATCAGCAGGACGTTGTTGCCGAGCAGGAAAGACTCGCGCGACCAGAGATCGTTGCTCACGCGGGAGCGGACTTTGCTGCCTTTGACCGCATACAGCAGCAGCGAACCACCGATAACGACCACCAGGAAAGCCAGAATAAACATGCCGCGCGCCGGATCGGACGCAAAGGAATGCACCGACACCAGCACGCCGGAGCGAACCAGGAACGTCCCCAGCAGGCAAAGCGAGAAGGCGCTTATCGCCAGCAGCACCGTCCAGGCTTTAAAGCTGCCGCGTTTTTCGGTAACGGAAAGCGAGTGGATAAGCGCCGTGCCCGCCAGCCACGGCATAAACGAGGCGTTTTCTACCGGGTCCCAGAACCACCAGCCGCCCCAGCCCAGTTCGTAATAAGCCCACGCCGAACCCAGCACAATCCCCACGGTCAGGAAAGCCCATGCCGCCAGCGTCCACGGGCGAGTCCAGCGCGCCCAGGCGCTGTCCAGCCTGCCGCCCAGCAGCGCCGCAATCGAGAAAGCAAACGCCACAGAAAAACCTACATACCCCATATACAGCAGCGGCGGGTGCAGAATCAGGCCGATGTCCTGTAGCAGCGGGTTTAAATCTCGCCCTTCCAGCGGGTAGTCCGGCAGCGTGCGGATAAAAGGATTGGAGGTGAAAATAATAAACAGCAGGAAGCCGAAGTTAATCATCCCCATGACAGCCAGCACGCGGGCGTGATCTTCTTTAGGCATGCTGCGCCCGGTGAGAGCAACGGCAAACGTCCAGCCGCTCATCATCAGCACCCACAGCATCAATGACCCTTCGTGCGCCCCCCAGGTGGCCGCCACGCGATACCAGACCGGCAGCTCGGTATTCGAGTTGTTGGCGACGTAAAGCACGCTGAAGTCGTTCACCACGAAGGCGTTAACCAGTATCAGGAATGATGCGCAAAGGGTGATAAACAGCGCCCAGCTAAACGGCCGCGCGGAGGCCATCAGCCGCTGGTCACCGCGCGCCACGCCCCAGAGTGGATAAACGCTTAATAGCAAAGACCAGCCGAGCGCCAGGCTTAGCAGAAACCCACCAATTTCCGGCATCATGAGGCGTTATCCTTATACACTTCCGGGGCCTGCTGGTGATTTTGCTCCATCGCCGCTTTCACCTCCGGCGGCGTGTAGTTTTCATCATGTTTCGCCAGCACTTCTTTAGCGTGGATAAGCGTGGCACCTTCCATCACGCCCTGGGCCACCACGCCCTGCCCCTCGCGGAACAGATCCGGCAGAATGCCCTCGTAGGTCACGTCCACCACGCCACGCGCGTCATACAGCTTGAAGCTGACCTTCAGGCTTTGGCTGTCGCGCTTCACGCTGCCCGGCATCACCATGCCGCCGATCCTCAGGCGCTGCCCGGTTTCCGGCATTAAATGACTTTCGCCTTTGCCGTAGATAATTTCGCCGGGGGTATAAAACAGGTCGATATTGCTGCGCAGGGCGTACAGCACGAGCGTTATTGTCAGCCCAAGACCGGCCAGCACCGCCACGGCCAGATAAAGCCGGTTTTTACGACGCGGATTCACTTAAACTTCCTCCTGGCGCTGACGAGCGACACGAATACGCTGCTCTCTGGCCTGCTGGCGCGCCACCGCCCGCAGAATGGCGCGGTGCTGGTAGCGGGTATGAAAAATCAGCCCAAGCAGCGGCAGAAGCGTAAAAGCCACCGCCAGCCAGACGTAAAAGGCGTAGCCGCCCATGGCGAAAAACTCGCCCCAGTGTGTGAACGCCCACGTCATGATTTTGCTCCTTTGCCGTTAGCAAGCGCTAACACCCACGGACGGCGGCTTTCCTGTAACAGCAGCAGGTTACGAAGGCGCATCAGGGTGAGCGTGATAAACAGCGCGAGGAAGCCGAAGATAGTCCAGCGCAGCGGCGTACGCATGGAAGGGTCGATGGACTGCTGCATATTGGTCGAGCCCTGATGCAGCGTGTTCCACCACTCCACCGAGAAGTGAATAATCGGCAGGTTCACCACGCCGACCAGCACCAGAATCCCGGCGGCACGGCCCGCAAGACGGCGATCGTCAAACGCGCTGTACAGCGCGATGGCCCCCACGTAGAGGAACAGCAGCACCAGTTCGGAGGTCAGCCTCGCGTCCCAAATCCACCATGTGCCCCACATTGGCTTCCCCCAGGCGGAGCCGGTGACCAGGGCGATAAAGGTAAATGCCGCCCCGATGGGGGCCATCGCCATCACCGCCAGATCGGCGGTTTTTATCTGCCACACCAGGCCAATAAAGGCGGCAATCGCCATGCTGGCGTAAATGCCCATCGACCACATCGCCGCCGGGACGTG
This sequence comes from Cedecea sp. Ae19-4, assembly GCF_059801165.1. Taxonomy (NCBI): domain Bacteria; kingdom Pseudomonadati; phylum Pseudomonadota; class Gammaproteobacteria; order Enterobacterales; family Enterobacteriaceae; genus Cedecea; species Cedecea sp. Ae19-4. The sequence goes on from NZ_JBCHWG010000001.1 coordinate 2,486,916, forward strand.
AAGGTACATGATCCGGTAGCTTTGCCCCTGTTGGTAGTCCGCCGGGGCAATACCAAAGCCCCAGACGCAACCGACCACCAGCAGCACCGCGCTGAGGATAGCCAGCCAGGGCAGCAGGCGGCCACAAAAGTGGTAAAGCCGCTCGGGTTTAGCCAACTGATGTAATGTTTTCCACATAGGTTTTGCTCACAAAACAAAAAATAAAGTTATGCAACGCTTACCCGCAGCGCCGCTGCCGTAGCGAACGGGCTTAGCGTGGCGCTGCCGGCCAGCAGCGCGCCAAGAATTGCCATATAGCCCTCCACCGGCAGATGCATCGAGGCGGCATCCATCGCGGCGGTGGCAAAAATTAAAAGCGGGATAGTCAGCGGCAACACCAGCAGGCTGAGCAGCACCCCGCCCCGCTTCAGACCAACCGTTAACCCCACGCCGGGCGCGCCGAGAAAGCTCAGCGTCGGCGTCCCCAGCAGCAACGTGGTGGCCATCACCTGCCAGCCATAAAAATCCAGCCCGAGCAGCAGGGCCGCCAGCGGTGAAAGCAATAACAACGGCAGCCCGGTCACCACCCAGTGAGCGGTCACTTTCGCCAGTACCACCAGCGGCAAAGGCACCGGCAGCAGCATCAGCTGTTCCAGCGAGCCGTCCTGAAAGTCATCCCGGAACAGCTTGTCCATCGCCATTAAAGAGGCCAGCAGAGCCGCCACCCAGATAACCCCCGGCGCAATGCGCACCAGGAGCTGCGGCTCCGGGCCAATGCCGAGCGGAAACAGGGTTATCACAATCAGGAAGAACCACAGCGGGTTGGCGATTTCAGCCCCGCGACGAAACACGACCTGCAGTTCGCGCCAGAAAATGCGCCTAATCATAAACAGCTTCCTGCAAATGAATCTGCCGTATAGCGCAACTTAGTGGCTGATGGCTGGTGAGAATTACTATCCCGCCAGCTTCGGCGTGCTGCTGCAGGCGCCGGGTCAAGCGCTCAATGCCGGCGGCGTCCAGGGCGGTAAACGGTTCATCCAGAAGCCAAAGCTTTGCCGTGGAAAGCCACAGACGAGCGAGCGCGGCGCGGCGCTGCTGCCCGGCGGAAAGCTGGTTGACGGATAAATCTTCGAAGCCGAGCAGCCCGGTTTGCTCGAGCGCAGCCCACAGCTGTTCTTCGGCTACATCGGCATGAAAAAAGGTGAGATTTTCAAAAGGGGTGAGAACGGATTTGATCCCCGGCTGGTGGCCAATCCACAACAGGTCACCGTGGAAATTATCGCGTTGGCGGCGAAGTGGCTGATTTTGCCAGAAGACTTCGCCCTCATCGGCCTGCGCCAGTCCGGCCAGAATACGTAAAAGCGTGGTTTTCCCCGCGCCGTTTTTGCCCGCCACCTGCACCATTTCTCCCGGCTCAACGCTAAACGACAGCGCGTTGAACAGCGTGCGATCGTCACGCTGGCAGGTCAGTTGTCGGGCTTCTAGCATCAGGAGGCGCTCCTTGTCTCGGGTGACGCTAAGCATATCATATCGCCCTGTTTTCTTCAGGTTACCCCCGACGCCTTCGGCTACTCCATTAGGGTTAATTGGCTTATTCAGATCAAATCTTGGGCGATTATTCCCATTCGTCAAAAACGTGGGATAAAAACCGCTACGCTTAAGTGAACATTTTCCGACCTGGAACCGCCCTGATGGACAAGATCGAGCCCGATGAAATAGCTAAGAACGATGAGCTGGCAGTGGACAGCGATGAGAAATTGAGCGGCAAGAGAATAGAAGTGGACGAGGATCGCCTGCCCTCCGGCGCGATGGCGATTCACGAGCACATTCGCCAGGACGGGCAAAAAGAGCTGGAGCGCGACGGCATGGCGCTGTTCTGGTCTGCCGTGGCGGCGGGTTTGTCGATGGGCGCCTCGCTGCTGGCGAAAGGGATTTTTCACGTTAACCTGGTCGGCGTGCCCGGCAATTTTCTGCTGGAAAATCTTGGCTACACCTTTGGTTTTATCATCGTCATTATGGCGCGCCAGCAGCTGTTTACTGAAAACACCGTCACCGCCGTGCTGCCGGTGATGCAGCACCCGACCACCAGCAATTTGGGGCTGCTGATGCGGCTGTGGGGCATTGTGCTGTTCGGGAATATCGTCGGCACCGCGATGGCGGCGCTGGCCTTTGAATTTATGCCGATATTCGACGAAGCCACTCGCAAAGCCTTCGACGATATCGGCATGAAGGTGATGGCAAACCCGCCCGGTGAGATGTTCGCCAATGCCATTATCTCCGGCTGGATCATCGCCACCATGGTGTGGATGTTCCCTGCCGCGGGTTCGGCAAAAATCTTTGTTATCGTGCTGATGACGTGGCTGGTTGCGCTGGGTGATTTAACCCATATCGTGGTCGGCTCGGTCGAAATTCTCTATCTGGTGTTCAACGGCACGCTGCACTGGAGCGAGTTCTTATGGCCGTTTGCCCTGCCCACCTTAGCCGGAAATATTTGTGGCGGAACGTTCATCTTCGCGCTGATCAGCCACGCGCAGATCCGAAACGATATGAGCAATAAGAAGAAGGCCGAGGCGAAGCGGAAGCAAGAAGAAATGAGCCGACATTCAGCGAAGAGCGGAAAATGTGACGGGTAAATTGTTCATCTTCCAGGCAAACGGACCGCCAACCTCTTAACCTGCCTCGAAAAGCGGGTATACTACGCCCGCCGCGTTCCCTTAGTTAAATGGATATAACGAGCCCCTCCTAAGGGCTAGTTGCAGGTTCGATTCCTGCAGGGAACGCCATTAGATTTCACCTTTCTGCTCTGCCTTTCTTTCAGACTCGTCATTAAAAATACCTTCTGCTATCAATGCAGTGAGCTTTGCATATCCACAGCATGGAATCACCGGAAGCATTAAGGATATAATCCCCTCAACGATCCCTCAGCCGTCGAAAAGAACATGACAAAACTTACGTTACAAGAGCAGATGCTCAAAGCAGGCCTGGTTAGCAGCAAAAAAGTGGCCAAAGTGCAGCGCACCGCGAAGAAATCACGCGTGCAGGCTCGTGAAGCTCGGGAAGCCGTGGAAGCCAACAAACAGGCTCAGGTTGAGCGCGATAAAGAACTCAGCGAACAGCAAAAGCAGGCCACTTTAGCCAAAGAATATAAAGCGCAGATCAAGCAGCTGATCGAAATGAACCGCATTGTTATTTCTAAGGGCGATATCGGCTATAACTTCACGGACAATAACTTAATTAAAAAAGTGTACGTCGATAAAGTGACCCAGACTCAGTTGATCAAAGGCCGCCTGGCCATTGCCCGCCTGATTTCAGATAAAAACCCTGAAGGTGAATACGCCATTATTCCCGCAGTCGTTGCCGATAAAATTAAACAGCGCGATGCCAGTTTTATTGTGCTGAGCAGCGACCTGGCGCCAGAAGACAAAGACGAAGACGATCCGTATGCGGACTTCGTGGTGCCTGATGATTTGATGTGGTAACGATTCATTGCGTTAAGGCGGCCAGATATTACTGAGCCGCCTGAGTTCTGGCATCGGTTCGCCCATTTTTATTAGAATCAGAAATATTCTGTTTCGTGGCTAGTCATCCATAACTGTGTTGCACCGTGATAATCATCTTTAACGGAGGATATCATCGAGCATTTGTCTGCATTACCATCATCGGTATAAGTACAGCTTTGCTTCACCCTGACGGTGAAGTACTGACTTTTTGATACTAGCTCAGAGTCCATGAATTGCGCGCTTCCTGATGGATAAAAAAAACGATCGTCTCTTGGTTCATTGTAATCTCTTATACGCTCAGGGAATTGGCTATTGCGATACTCATATAGCGTTGCAACTTTGCCCGTATCTTTGTCCACCATTTTTTCAAGCAGACCGTGCACATTATAAGTGAGAGTATATTTTCCCTGATCATTCTCAAGCTCAGTTATTTCGCAGCGCTTATTAACCTTTCCAGTAATACTCTGACCTTCAAAAGAGCTTAGTACTCCATCTTTATTGACTACATGGAAAATTCGACCATTGACCATATCAACCATATTGATATTAGTGAAACACCCGCTGCGATCGTACTTAACCTCCGTCATCACCAGAAGTTTTCCTTGCTCATCTCTAATCGACTGAACACTATGCTTTACGTGACCGGTAGTTGGATTATGATCAAACAAAAGAGCAGCATTTAAAACAGCCGGTTTGAATTGAGTCAATGCATCGACATTAAATGACACTGCCAAAACTGATAAGATAAATAACGTTCTTGCCTTCATTGGTCATTCCTTTTTTAGTAGTATTGCCCCCTGGGTGACAGGGTTATTATTTAATTTCCGAAAAGCTACTGTGCGCGAAGCAGTAATTTAAAAAAGTTATAAACCTATCATTGCTGTATAAACGATTGTGCCTATACAGTGACCTTATTCTTTACGTCTAATCATGAATATGAATAAACCACTTAATCTGCGGCCAGAGTCACATCAGCAGACCAGGCTGAGTTGCAGCATCCGTGAGAAGAGAATGCTGCTGTCAGATATGAAATGCTGGAAATGACGCTAAACTACCGCACCACCTTCACATCGCTATAGATAAACCGCTTCGCCTCACCCTTCTCCTGATAACCAAAGCGAATAAACATGCGCAGGTCTTCAAAATAGGCATAGTCACCGCTGGCTTCTTTGCCGTCGCCGAGATCCTGTTTACAGATTAACTCCAGGTAGCGGCCAGGGAAATTAGGATGAATATCGGCAGCATTTTGCCATTCTTTACCGGCCACGCAGGTCTGGCTTAGCGTTTGCTCTGTATCAGGCTTATCCTGGTTGTAAACCTGGCTGCGTGAGGAATAAGTTTTGCCCGGTTTCACCGGGAGCATGAAATTGCTCTCCAGATTTTTGCTAACCCACGGTGCTTCGGACATGGCTTCCCACTTTTTCACATCCACCATGTTAAACAAGCGCTGATACTGGGAATAGAAATCGGCATTGCCGAGGCTAATCTTCGTCACGGTGAGCGTCGTGCCGTCCGGCTGAGCATCGACTTTTGCCCTAAGCGTAAGGCCGTCTCCTTCCTGGCTTACCTGAGTAAAACTTATCGAGCGAAAAGCCGGTTTTTGCTGCGGATCGGTAAAGATTTTATCAATAGCATTTGTCACCTGCGCCGGAAGGGCAAACCGCTGCAATGCCGCCGGGGTGTTATTGTCTAAATCCGGCTTAGCGGGCGTGGTATCGGCCGCCTCTTTGTCACGACGGACAAGCGCGCCCGTGCCTTTGTAGCTCGACAGATTGCTGACGCCACAAAGTGTTTTTGCAACGCTTGCCGTTTCCGGCGAGAGGACTTTATTTTCCCCAGCTGAGGTGTCCGTTGCCATTCCCTGGTTATCCAGCGAGAAAGTACGGGTTGCGATGCCCTCCGCTTTTACGCAGTTGAAGACCACATCCTCGATTTTTACCGAGTAAGGCGCACCGTATTTTTCTTCGTGATAGATTTTGTCGAAGTCTGTCGCCAGCCGGGCTTTCAGTATTGCCCCTTCACGCTGGCTGTTAGAGACATCAACAAACCGCTTTTCACCGTTCTGACTCGCGGAAGGGACACCGGCCCACTTCGCTTCCGGCACATTCTGCTTACAGAGATCCAGCCCTGGCGTGGTCATAAACGGACTGTCCGCATCCGGCTCGAATGCCGTCCCCGGCGTATAGCGGTTGATGGAGTTGACCGCGTAGACGCGCAAACTTTTATTCGCCTGCGCATTAATAAACAGCAGCGTTTTATCATCGGTCCGGCAGTCGGTGTATATCCAGACTTCGCTGCTCAGCCCTGCCATAGTCGTCACGCGATAAGCCGTATTGATCCCAGGCCCTAAGCGTACGGTCGTACCGGGCACTACTTCGATGCTTTTAACAGGCGCTGGTTCGGGCAAGTTTATGGCGAGAGCTGGTGCGGTGAGCGTAAGTCCCAAAATTAGCGAAGCAGTCCATTTCATGGCAAGTCGTTATTCATCATTATCCGAAAGTAGACCCAGAATAGCGCAAAGATCCTCAACAAGATAATGCCAGAAATGAGGGGGTTAGCCGGAAACTGCCTCGCGAAACCTGCTCTACTCACATTTTAATCCATTGATTTTACTGCTACGGTTGTGCACTGACTGAGTTTTTCTTTCTGCACAACACAGGTGAAAACAATGCCGGACGCCATCAAAGAGACCGATATCCACACAGTCGCTCAGAAACTCAATGCTATTGCCCAGAACGGGCTGACATACGCCAAAGATGTGTTTGACAAGGAACGCTATGAAGCCCTCCGTGACATCGCCGAAAACCTGCTCCGCTCCCGTTTTAACATTAATTCAGAAACCTTGAATCCTGTCTCTGAGTCCGGGTACGCCACACCGAAAACCGACGTTCGCGCTTTTATTATTCGCGACGGTAAGGTGCTGATGGTCAAAGAAGCGGAGGATGGGAAATGGAGCTTACCCGGCGGCTGGGCCGATGTGGGCGATACCCCGTCCGCTGCCGTCTGCCGGGAAGTAAGGGAAGAAACCGGGCTGGAAGTGAAGGTGACCAAACTGTTGGGCGTGTGGGACCGTAATCTGCACGGCCATCCCCCGCTGCCCTGGCACGTCTACAAGCTCATTTTTCTGTGTGAAGAAACCGGCGGCAACCTTGCCCTCAGCCAGGAATCCACCGATATCGGCTTCTTCGCCATTAACGATCTGCCGGAGCTATCGTTGACGCGCATTGTCCCGGAAGAGCTGATTGTCAGCATGGAAATTGCCACCAGCGATAGGCAACCGTGGTATGACTAGCAGCTTGACGCGAGCAAACAGGCAACTTCAGGCCCGCTATCATGACGATAAACAGGGCCTGAAACAGTAAGATCGGATTAAAGATTCGCGCTGCGTAAAGCGGTGCAAAAAGCGCAGTTGCAGCCCGCAATCGGGATGATTTTGGTGATGTCGTAGTTGGCTTCGGAAGGAATGGCATGCCCATGGGCGGCGTTATTGTTCACATTCGCCGTCTGTTCAGGGTGAACCGAGGAATTAGAAACGAATGCCGAGGCATGGAATGAGGTCGCTAACAGCGTTGCACCGACGATACTTAATACTTTCATTTTGTCACCCAGGCTAAAAACCAGACCATCACTCTAACGTGGGCAGATTTTGAACACCAGATGCCACGGCTGAAATAAAGTGTGCATATTTATGTCTAAACGTTCAGCACTGCATTATATCGATTAATGCCATTAATATTAATAAGTTACCATAAAATAACTCATCGCATTTTTGCAAATAAGCGCTGTTAGCTGTATAAATCCCGCCGCTGCGGGATTGTTATATCGTCCTGTTTTTATTCGGCAAATTTCAATAATGCCTCACCATCCAGGCGGTAGCGAACCCATTCCGATTGCGGCAACGCCCCGATGCTCAGATAAAAATCAATCGCGGGCTGGTTCCAGTCCAGGACAGACCATTCCAGGCGGCCACACTGCCGCTGCACCGCGCACTGCGCGATATATTTCAGTAACGACCTTCCCGCTCCCCTGCCGCGATACTCAGGAGAGATGTATAAATCCTCCATGTAGATACCGTTCCTCCCAAGCCAGGTCGAGTAGCTGGTGAAGAAAACGGCGTAACCGATAATTTTGCCTTCTGTCTCGCAGATCAACGCTTCAGTTTTACTGCCTGCGTCAAACAGCGTCGCCCGGATCTCCTCTGGCGTGGTGATCACTTCCTGGGGGGCTTTTTCATACACGGCCAGCTCATAGATCATGTCGTAAATAGCCTGAGCGTCTTCCGGGCGGGCCTGACGAATCGTCATACTCATTGGTTTTCCTGTTATTTCTGGATGGCGTTAACGTTGCTGGCCCCAAGCATAAAGGTTATTGTCAGGCGAATTAAGTGCAATGAAATCACCAGATGATGAATATTATGCATCCAACCTTAAGGCGTCTCGATTTAAACCTTTTGCCTGTTTTTGACGCGATTTATCGCCATCGTTCCGTCCGCCTGGCGGCCGATGAACTGGCGATGAGCACCTCGGCGCTTAGCCACGCGCTGTCGAGACTGAGAGCCTCGCTCAATGACCCGCTGTTTTACCGGGAAGGGCACCGGATGTGTCCCAGCGCGTATGCCACGCAGCTCGCCCCTTCTATTGCTTCGACGTTGAAATACCTGGATCAAGAGCTGACTCAGCAGCCGGAGTTTGACGCATCCCGGACGACAGAGCGCCTGCAGATAGCGATTACGGATTTTACCGCTTTTTGTATTTTCCCTGCCCTGATGCACAAACTGCAGCATGAAGCGCCCGGCCTGAGCTTCGAGTTACTTTACTTGCCTCATACACCGGCACTGACGGAGCTTCTGGCGGGCGAAGTGGATTTGGCGCTGGGGTTCAGTACCTCAGAAGATATCCGGCATCCGGAGCTGGAAGAAATTGGCTGGTTTACAGATGAGTATGTCGTCATCAGTCACCCAAGCCGGACACGGCTGACATTTGAGGATTATCTCGCCGCAAGGCACATCGTTGTCACGCCGTGGAATGAGAAGCAAGGTGTGTTGGACAGGCAGCTTGAGCAAATGGGTTACACGCGGCAAATAGCCATCAAGACGCCATCTATGCTTAGCGCGCCGTTTATTGTGGCAGAAAGCAATCTGCTAATGGCGCTGCCGCGCTTTGCCGCTGAAAAACTGATGCCAGCCACGAATATAAAGATTTTTTCATTACCGTTCGAAATACGTCCGTTTGAAATAAAAATTTATTCACACAAACGAAGCGGGAAGCGGAGCGCGACCAACTGGCTGAAATCGAGGCTGCAAACGCTGGCGAAGGAGATAAACACCGGGCAGTGAAAGCTGTTCGGCGTTTAGCTCATCCCGCTTTACGCAGTCGGGTTACCAGGGCCTGAACCGCCGGGGATGTTTTTCCTGCCGAAGAACACACCAGGCCAAACTCGCGATGAAGCCCCGGCGTCAGCGGCACCACGCACAGGCCGCGCATATCTTCAGGCAGCGTGGACGCAGGCACTATCGCCACACCCATGTCTTCACGCACCAGCATACAGGCGCTGACCCAGTCCCGGACCGTGACGCGTACGTCAGACAAGCGCAAACCGGCCTCTGCCATTAAACTGCCGCCGTTTACCACACAGCCTCCAGTCGCCAGCACGAAGGGCTGCCCCGCCAACGCTTCAAGGGTTATTCCCCGGGATCTGGCCCCACGCGCCATGGCGTGGCTGGCAGGCAACACCGCCATCCAGGCATCCTGCCCGAGAATAACGTCAGCCCGGCCGGGAACGGGGTTCATCACCACACCCAGTTCGACGGTATCTGCGGCAATCCACTGCTCGACTTCTTCATCAATGCCTTCGAGTACCACGACCTCAATGCCGGGATGCAAACGCCTGAAGTCACGCAGCAGGCCGGGCAGCAGCGTCGATGTCACCGACGGGAAGCTGCCGAGGCGAATACGGCTCCCGCTTAAGTCCCGACACGACTCGGTCAGCGAGCGGATCGCCTCGAGATGCAGCTGCATACTCCTGGCATGAGCGATAACCTGCTCCCCCAGCGCGGTAACGCCAATGTTCCTGCGCTCGCGGGTAAAAACCGGGAACCCCAGGGAAGCTTCAAGCTGCGCGATGGCCTGGCTGGCACCTGACTGAGTCATGCCCACCTCCTCCGCCGCACGGGAAATGTTGCGGGCATCGGCCACCGCGACCAGCAACCGCCAGTGCAAAAGGTTCATCATCGTTATCAGTAGCTCAACTAATAGTTATTTAATGAATGATTAATTTTACAGAGGTGCCGGGCTAAATCATAGTGCATCCAGGTGCCGGGTCGCGCACTGTACACCTGTTTCCCCATTTTTGGAGATGCCATGAAACTGTATTACGCCCCAAAAGCTTGTTCGCTCTCGCCTCACATTATCCTGCGTGAATTAGAGCTGGAATTCGAACTCATCAAAGTGGATAACAAAACTAAACTCACCGCCGACGGGCGAGACTTTTTCACCGTCACGCCCAAAGGCTATGTTGCCGCGCTGGAGCTGGACAACGGAGAGATCCTGACGGAAGGCACGGCTATCGTGCAATACCTGGCCGATCTCCAGCCGGAAAAAGGGCTAGCGCCTCTGGCAGGAAGCTGGGCGCGGGTGAGATTGCAGGAGTGGCTGAATTTCATCACCAGCGAACTTCATACCGCGTCTGCCCCTCTGTTCAACGCTTCGCTGCCGGAAGAGGTTAAAACCATCTTCCGCGAAAAATTTTTCAAGCGACTCGATTTTGTTCAGGACAAACTCTCGAAGACGGTTTATCTAACCGGCTCCACTTTTAGCGTGGCTGATGCCTATCTTTATACCGTCCTGAGCTGGGGCAAAATGTTATCAATCGACCTTAACCAGTGGCCCGCTATTACCCGTTATATGACGGCGATAAACGCGCGGCCAGCGGTGCAGGAAGCGCTGCGTGTGGAAGAAACTCACTGATCCCTTTTGCCCGCTGAACAGTGTTATCATCCGGGCCAGGCTAACAAACCCAGAGATAACCATGAACAACGAAATCGACCTGAAATATTACGACATCGCGGACGAGTACTCGACGGAAGCGGCAAAGCCCGTTGCCGAGGATGAGCGTGATGCCGTGGCGCACTATTTCCAGCTGCTGATTACCCGCTTAATGAATAACGAGGAAATCAGCGAGGAAGCGCAGGGTGAGATGGCCGTTGAGGCTGGCCTTGCCGAACAGCGCATTGACGAAATCGCTGAGTTTCTGAATCAGTGGGGCAACGAGTAATTTCTGCCACAACACGTTTCCCCGTCAGAACGGGCTGTCGCACCTGGCCGCCACCGGTTCGCCGCTGACGGGGTGAACAAAATGCAGTTCGCTGGCATGCAGCATCAGCCGAGGCGCTCGTTCGGTGCACGGCAACGCCAGCCCGCCATACAGATCGCAGCCCAGGATCGGGTGCCCAAGATATTGCGCATGGATGCGCAGCTGGTGGGTCCGTCCGGTTTCAGGCGCAAGCTGTACCCTCGTTAACGGCAGCCGAGCACCATTTTCAAGTTCCCGATAAATCCGCTCAACCACAGTGTAACGCGAGCGAGCAGGTTTGCCGCTGACGGCGCAAATCGACATCAGTGGAAACAGCGCCGGATCTTTGGCAATCGCCGCGTCGATCATTCCTTCCTCTTTTTCAAGATGCCCGCAAAGCAGCGCGGTATACACCTTGGCAACAGAACGCTGGCTGAACTGCTGGCAGAGCAACGCATTGATCGCCTTATTCAGCGCAATCACCATCAGCCCGGAGGTGCCGAAATCCAGGCGATGCACCAGCGTGCAGCCGGGGAATATCTTCACCAGCCGATGATGCACCGAGTCAAGATTCTGCGGGTTTTTCCCTGAAAGGCTGAGCAAGCCGGAAGGTTTATTGATCAACGCCAGATGCTCGTCCTGATAAAGAATTTCTATCTCATCAAAACAAGGCGGGGCAATAAACGTATCAATAATCGTAGACATTGGGCTGCCCGGCTGGAGAGTGAAGCCGGATGATAGCGAATTTCACGAGGCCAGGCGAATCTAACCCCGAAAAAGAGGGGCCATCAAGGCCCCTGTTTAAACTTATCTGGCTGAACTATTTGCCCTCGCCGGTTATCTTCTTCACCTCAGCTTCGGTTGCCGCAGGCGCACCGTTACCCCAGGAACCACGCACGTAGTTCACCACATCGGTCATCTCTTTGTCCGACAGCACGCCTTTATAGCCGGGCATCATGAACGGAATAGTGCCCTGGGTTTGCGGCGTGTGCGCCCCGTCGGCGATCACGCGGATAAGCGAGGACGGATCTTTCGCCATCACCGCCGAGTTGCCCACCAACGACGGCACGTTAAAGTCAGTCCCCTTCCCGTCCGGGCTGTGGCAGGTTGAGCAGTAGCGCATGTAGAGGGTTTTACCGTCGGACGGCTGAGAAACCACGGCAGCATTCACCGGCGTGGCGGCTGGTTTTTGCGGCTTGAAGTTGGCGATATACAGCGCGATAGCTTCCAGGTCGGCATCCGTCAGGTACTGGGTACTTTGGGTGACCACTTCCCCCATTGGCCCGGCAATAGCGTGATGCTGGCTGCGGCCTTTGCTCAGCAAGTCTTTCACTTCCTGGGTGGACATATTCATGCCGCGCAGGGAAGGCGCATACCAGCCGTCGATCATCGCCCCGCTCAGGAATTCCGGGCTGGAATCATCGTAGCCTTTCTCCTGCATCGCCATGCCGCGTGGAGTATGGCAGGCGCCGCAGTGGCCCGGCCCCTGCACCAGATAAGCCCCACGTTTAATTTTCTCCGCGTTATCCCCGCGGGCCTCAACCACCACACCGCCGGATTTCACGTCATCCACGAACAGGCCGTTCCACACGCGCAGCGGCCAGCGGGCCGACAGCAGCAGCGGAATATCATTCTCTTTATTGGCGGTCGCCGCCGGGGCAACGTCCTTCATAAAGTAGTCGTACAGCGCCTTCACGTCTTCATCGGTCATTTTGGCGTAGGAAGGATAAGGCATCGCCGGGTAAAGGGCGTGACCATCTTTGGCTATCCCCTGGCGAACCGCCTTCTCGAAATCTTCGTAGCTGTAATCGCCAATGCCGTGGGTTTTGTCCGGCGTGATGTTGGTGGAGTAGATATCCCCCACCGGCGTGGAAAACTTTTTGCCTCCGGCCATCGGCTGGCCGCCGTCTACGGTGTGGCAGGCGACGCAGTCTGACGCGCGCGCCACATACTCACCTTGCGATACGGCAGCGTAGCCGCTGGCAGAAAAGAGGATCGAGATAGCCGCTAAAATACGTTTCATTTCCTGGTTACCCCATCGCCACAAGTTCGTTGACCGCACGCCATGCCTGGTCGATAGCCGCGTGGGCGTAAGCGCTCCAGTCTGAGTCAGAGTTAGCAATCGTGATGCGGCCTATCGGCTGGCGGGCACGGTTGATAATTTCCGGCATTTTCTCCATGTCATCGCTCAGGGCGTTAGCATAGTAGGCATAGCCGTGCGCCCAGCGGTTGACCGTGATGGCCGCAATATCGCGTTCGTGGTCAAAGCCGGTGTGGCCCAGCATCTCCTGCAGCTGAGAGCGGATCATCTGCTCGTGGGCTTCAAAGGTAGACCCCAGCAGGAATGCACGGCCCCGGCGGAACTGCTCGCGCGGAGACATGTTGCTGCCCGGATAAGTCGGCACATACACCATGTGGATACACATCGGGTCGTCCGGCGTTTGCGGGTGATGGTAGTCGCCCATGCTGACCGGGTAATCAAGCTTCACGCGGCTGTACGGCGCTGCCGGGGAATAGAATTCATGCACGCCGGTGTTTTTGAAAGCACGCCAGTTGTTGACCACCACGTTGGTGTAGACCAGCGGCGCTTTAACGTTGAGGCGCAGATCTTCTTTCTGCTGCTCCGGTGCCTCCGGCACGATGTACGGGATCATCATGTTGTAGCCCGCCATGATGGCGTTGCGGCTCTTCACGCGGCGCAGCTTGCCGCTCTGATTATTGATATAGCTCACCACCACGCCGTTATCGGCATTGGCGGCGTTAATCACGCTGCTGTTGAGCCGAATGCGGGTACCGTTTTCCGGCCTGTCCAGCAGCTCGTAGTGCAGCCTTGCGGTGACGGAATCTTCCATCGTACTGCCCGGCAGCGCGTCAGGAATCAGTTTTCGCACCATCAGGCGCGTCAGCCCGGCGTTGCCGTCCGGGAAGTGGTAAGTGTACGGCTCTTCAAGGTCGGCCAGCGCTTCGCCATCCAGCGGCGGCAACCCCATTGCCTCCATGCCCGGCAGCGCACAGGCGCGCGCGTCGCTGCAGCTCACGCCTTCAATCCCGATGGCAAAAAAGTCGTTGGTACGCTGCTGGAAGTACATCAGCGCCATTTTGCTTAAGCCGACTTTCTGCTCGAGGAACTCATGATAGCTGTGGACATCCAGCCATTCACTTTTCTGCTCGACCGTCATGCCCGGCAGGTAATCGGCAGGGTTGACGTGCAGATCCAGCAGCGCCTTGCGGTCTGCCTCGCTCAGCGGGAAGTCATTGATAAAGGCTTCGATGCTGCGGCCATTGAGCCTGTCCGGCGGAATATCGTCCGACACCGCGCGACCCGGGTCGCCGCTGACGATTTTGGTTTCACCGAAGTTCTTTTTGTCGAAGAACACGCCGCGGCTCAGGTTCTGGTCCGGGTAGAAAGTAGCGTCAAAGCTGCTTTTCATTCGCGTGATGCTGACGCCCAGGGAATCCATCAGGCCGTGAACCACCGGGCTGAAGTTGCTGTTCGGCGACTGGAATGATTCGCTGCCGCCGTAGCCCAGCAGCGTTTTGCCGCCGACGTTGAACTGGTTGCGCTTGGCGTGCCCGCCGAAGTCGTCATGGTTGTCGAGGATCAGGATTTTGGCCTCCTTCCCCATTTTTTCGCGCCAGAAGCAGGCTGCCGCCAGGCCGCTGATCCCGCCTCCCACCACCACCAGGTCGTACTCTTCTTCTACCGGCAGCTTACCGAAGTCGAATTTTTCGTGCTCGCGCCCAAGGGCATGCGCCATTTCGAACGAGCCAGGGTGGTTGCCGCGCAGACCAGTTAGCCCCGGCGGGTAGTAATCTGCATTTATCACGGCGCTGCCGGGTGCTTTGCCGTTTGCCCTCACCAGTTCCAGAGGCGTTAAACCAGAGACAATTGCAATTGCCATCCCGTTAAGAAAGTCACGTCGGGTAATAGACATAGATAACCTTTTTTATCAGTCCTTTATACCCGTCATACTTCAAGTTGCATGTGCGTGACCTGCATCCGCTCACCTCAGTCACATAGTTATCTATGCGCCTGAGGATTCACGGCCTTGGTGCCTTCCTGCAACTCGAATTATTTAGGGTATAGACATATTGTTAACCAAATGATAACAAACTCCCTGCCGCTTCGCTACGCGATAAGCCTGTTAACTATAGTGTCTTTTCTGGTAACGGGTTGCCGGTGCGCCGCCCGCGGGTAACGACCAGTAAGCGGTGTGCTGCGGGCTATTGCCGAGGTTTGAGCTCTTCGTCGAGTTTCTTCGAGTCGTAGTAATCGCCCTGCCAGGTAATTTTGCCGTGGCTGACTTTGATAAAGCTCACGCCTTCAAACTTGATCGGGTTGTTGGTTGCCGGGCTGCCGCCCCACTCGCCGCTGTTGGTGCCGGTGAACGTCCAGCGGAAAGCGATAGTGTCGTGGTTATAAACCGGCTCGCTGGTCATCTGCCAGTGCAGGTCCGGCACCGCTTTAATAAACGCGCCAATCACCTCTTTCTCGGCTTTCTCTTTCCCTTCAACCGGTGTGCCGACGGCGGCGTCGTAATAAACCATATCGCTGGCAAGATACTGGGCCGCCTGCCCGGCCTGGTGGGCATTCCACGCGGCCATATAATTTTTCACGACGGAAAGCGGAGCGCTTTCGGCCAGCGCCAGGGTTGAAAAGAAAAACAGCGACAGCGCAACAGCATTAACTCTTTTCATCGCAGGGATCCTTATTCAGTGATATCGCACATAATGTGTTTGAGGCGGGTGTATTCGTCGAGGGAGTAAGACGAAAGGTCTTTGCCGTAGCCGGACTTTTTAAATCCGCCGTGGGGCATTTCCGCGCAAAGCGGGATATGGTTGTTGATCCACACGGTGCCGAAATCGAGACGGGTGCTAAAGCGCTGCGCCCGGCTGTGGCTGCTGGTCCAGACGCTTGCCGCCAGGCCGTATTCCACGTCGTTGGCTCTGCTGAGCGCCTCTTCTTCGCTGCTGAAAGACTGGATAGTCATCACCGGGCCAAAAACTTCATGCTGGATGGCTTCATCGCGCTGCTTCAGCCCGGAAATGATCGTCGGCTCAAAGTAGTAGCCGGGGCCCGCGCCCTTTTTGCCGCCGGTTTCAATTTTTGCATGGGCAGGCAGCCGTTCAATAAAGCCCGTCACCTGCTCCAGCTGGTTGCGGCTGTTGAGGGCGCCATACAAAGCCTCGCGATCGTCTGGCTCGCCGAAGGTGATTGATTTGGTTTTCTGAATCAGCTTTTCAAGGAAAGCGTCGTAGGCGGAGGCTTCAACGATGATACGCGTGGCAGCGGTGCAATCCTGCCCGGCATTAGAGAAACCGGCGGCGGTAATCACCTCGACCGCTTTGTTCATGTCCGCATCGGCAAACACCACCACCGGCGCCTTGCCACCCAATTCGAGATGTGCTTTGGTCAGGTTGGCGGCAGCAGAGGCGGCAACCTGCAGCCCGGCGCGAACGGAACCGGTAATCGACACCAACGAGGCTTCCGGGTTGGATACCACCAGCGAGCCCGTCCCCGCTTTGCCCAGCACCACGTTGAATGCGCCCTGTGGGAACAAAGGTGCCGCAATTTCGGCCAGAATCAGCGTGCTGATAGGCGTCGTATCGCTCGGTTTCAGCACCACGGTGTTGCCCGCCGCAAGCGCCGGAGCGATTTTCCAAACGGCCATCATGAATGGGTAGTTCCACGGCGTCACCTGCCCGACAATCCCCAGCGGTTCACGGCGAATGGTTGAGGTAAACCCGGCGGCATATTCCCCGGAAGCTTTCCCCTCAAGGCAACGGGCCGCCCCGGCAAAGAAGCGGATAGCGTCGCAGGACGCCGCGATTTCATCGCGCTCGATAAAGTGTTTAAGCTGCCCCGTTTCCTGACTTTGCACCTCCACAATCCGCGCGGCATTACGTTCAATTTCATCGGCAAGTTTCAGCAAGGCACGCTGCCGCTCGGACGGCAGGGAATGTTTCCATACCGTGAACGCCGCTTTTGCCGCCGCGTAAGCCTGGTTAACTTCTTCCGCGCCGCCGTCAGGGGATTGTGCATAAACCTCGCCGTTGACCGGGCTGACCAGGTCAAACAATGTGGCTGGCTGGCCCGCCACATAGTGCCCGTTGATAAAATGCTTCAGGGTTTGCATCGCCTTTTCCTCAGATTAAACATAAACAATATTATGTAATATCTTTTGAGTGGCGACTTTTCAATCTGCGCTTGATAGCAACATGATCGACCCCACAATTTAACAATATTTTTACATTGCAATGCCGGGCAAGCGGTGAAAACCGCCGTTTCTGGTAGCCTGTCGATGCCTTTCTTAAAGGCCCGGGCTGTGCTATCAATAACCGTTGATTCAGGGAATTTTAATCAGAGAGCACTATGATTACTCACGCAGTAATATTCGCACCTATAGGACAGGCAAGTCGATCCGATCAAATTGTGCAGCGGCTTTCAAATGCAATTATTACTGGTTTGCTTGAGGCAAATGAGCAGCTTCCTAATGAAGCCGACCTTGCCAAAATGATGGGCGTTTCCCACATAACAATACGCGAAGCCTTAAATACTCTGCGGGCGAATAATTTAATCCACACCGTTCGTGGACGAAATGGCGGCAGCTTTGTTTGCGAAAATAGCGGCGAATTTCAGACGCCTCTCCACCCTTTTAAGGCCATCAGCTCAGACTATATTTCTGACCTCGGCGAAATGCATTGCGCCATAATTAGCCACAGCGCCAAACTGGCCTCCAGACGCATGACCAGCGCGGATATCACCCGGCTGCGGGAATTTGTTGAGGCGCTGAAATCGGCCAGCACGCCGGAGCTAAAAACTCAGGCAGATATGCGCTGCCTGCTGGCACTTTCCGCCAGTTCTCAGTCCGCAAGGCTTGCCAACCAGGAACTGCTGCTGCAGGCCGAATGGGCTTCACTGGTGGCCATTCTTTACCGTGATGAAGCCATTCATCGGGAAGTGATTGATGTTTATACCGAATTGATCGCCGCGCTAGAAACCCATCACGAGCAGGAGGCGGTGCGATTAGCCACGCAACTCATCGACACCTTCACCTTCTATCTCATTGAAAGCAAATTAAAATATAAATAAAACTGACACAACAACACGGGCATCGCCATGAATGTACCTGCAAGCCTCATCCCTTTTACCCGTAAGATTGACGACATCCTTACCACCACCATCCAGGCAACCATTGCGCTTGCCGGGCAGGTTGAGTCCACGCTGGCAGCGTTTCACGGCGGCGATCATAAATTGCTGCTGGATCCCGCGGTAAAGCGAGCCATCCAGGAACACATCAAAGAGACGCTGAACGAAACGCCTTATTGCTCAGGCTCTGGCTTTGCCAGCCACATTGCAGGCAGCACGGAAGAGAAAGAGTACTGGCTGCTGGAGTGGTGGTACAAAAAGGCCGACGGCGTGAAAAAGGTGAATCTCGACCTGGATCAGGCCACCCAGCAGCGGCTGGATTTCAGGACCTTTGAGTGGTTTAAAGATGCTCAGGAAAACGGCCAGGCGTATATTCACGGCCCTTATGTCGATTACGTTTGTAATACGTCTTATACCTTAACCTCTGCGATGCCGGTTTATTTGCACCAGCGTTTTATTGGCGTGGCGGCAATTGATGTGCTGGTCAGCGAAGTAGAGGAAGAATTACTTCCGCTGTTCAATAACCACAGAGTTATGCTGACTAATTTAGATAAGCGGATTATTTTCTCTACTTATCCTAAATACCGCGTGGGTGAATTACTGAATACCGCTGAGGCAGTTGAAGTCTATAACACAGAATACTGCACGTTATATGAGCTGATTAAAAAAGGGTCATAAGACCCTTTAATAGTGTGGATAAATGCATACAAAAAAAGGGCCATAAGGCCCTTTGGATTAATACTCGCGGGAAAGATTTAGCCGTTTGGCGTATTCAATGGCGTCATTTTCAGGCGCATCAGAATGGCCGAACGGTCTGGCAATCGTCATGTAAACCAGCCCCGAGCCGATGACCAACGCCAGGCCAATCAGCACCGTCCAGCGGTCAATAAAGGTTGCGCTGTCCGCAGGCTGGGCCAACAGCCAGATCCCGCCGATACCGTAGGCCAGCGCCAGCACATTCACCAGCGTGCCCCATGCCCCCAGCGTCCATTCTCCCGCAGGCTTCCAGCCCTTAAGGCGCTGGCGCAGCGCGGCCAGAATCACCATCTGGAAGGAGACGTATATCCCTATCACGGCAAACGCGGTGATGCGAGCAAGGTTATCCGGCTGGAAGTAGACCCAGACGCAAATCACCATCGGCAGCAGGCAGCTCACCAACATCGCGTTGTCCGGCACGTTATGCTTCGAGATCTTCGCCATCCACTCGCTGCCCGGCAGCATTTTGTCGCGGGAGAACGAGAAGATCAGGCGGCTCAGCGCGGCCTGAAGCGACAGGATGCAGGAGAGCATCGCCACAATGGCAATCACGATAAACAGCATGGCGCCCTTCTCGCCCAGCGCATCGTTCAGAATCGCCGGGATCGGATCGGCTATTTTGCCGTTCACAATGTTCATCAGATCCGGGGATGACAGCAGGTAACCCAGAATGGAGATCACCGCAGAGATCGCGCCGAAAACGATACTGAGGATCATCGCCACCGGGATCTTACGCCCCGGGTTTTTCACCTCTTCCGCCACGTTGCCGCAGGCTTCAAAGCCGAAGAACATAAACAGCCCCATCAGCGACGCCGACATAAAGGCCGTGCCGTAGCTGCCGTCTTTTGCCAGCGCGCCCATGGCGTCAAACACCACGGAGAAAGGCTGATTGCGGTGGAAAATCAGCAGGTAAATGCCGAGCGCAATCACGCTGATAATTTCGCACCAGAACCCGAAGCGGGCGACCCTCGCCAGGTTTTTCGTCCCGGACATGTTGACGCCCATCATGATGGTGAGCAGCACCACGGAAGTGAGCAGCATCGCAATTGGCGTATCGCCGTAATGGAAAAGCGAGGCGACGAAGGTGGAGGTGTATTCCACGATAGACGTAATGGTCACCACCAGCGCCCAGAGGTAAATCCACGCGGCAATCCAGGCGTATTTCTTCCCCCACAGCCTTCTGGCCCACGGATATAGCCCGCCGGTGATGGGATACTGCGAAGCCACCTCGCCAAACACCAGGGCAACCAGCAGCTGCCCGCAGGCGGCAATCAGAATCCACCAGATGGCTGGCGGCCCGGCGAGGGTTATCGCCAGCGCAAACAGGGAATACACGGCGGTCAACGGCGAGAGGTAGGTAAAACCGAGCGCAAAGTTAGACACCAGGCCGATGGAGCGGTTGAACTGCTGGCCCTTCTCCGGCAGGGAATCGGTATTTTTTGTAGCAGATGTCTGTTCCATATGTCTTTCTCTTTAGGGGGCATAGTTGCAGGCAATGGCTACATTTTATAAAACATATTAAGTTATATGTATATTGTGCTTTGTCACAGTTTTGTTAGATATAATGTTATTATATTGTTAACAATAAAAGACAGAAGAAGAGTGAATGAAAGCAATTTCAGAGGTGGAAAAAGCGCCAGCCACAATGTACGCGGAGAGCCGGTCACCCCGCACTCCGCCTGCAGCGCAAAACGCGTTTATCTGGCAAAAGCCTGCACCTCTATTTCCTGAGAAATAAACAGATTGCGGATTGCCTGCGCCATAGCAAGCGCCCCCGCGCTATCGCCGTGCACACAAATGGAGTCGGCCTGGATGGGGGTAAATACGCCTTCGATTGACTCCACGCCACCCTCAGTAATCAGCTGCAGCATACGTGCGGCAACCTGCCCGGCATCGTGTAACACGGCACCAGGTTCACGTCTTGACACCAGAGAACCATCAGCATGATAGGCCCGGTCGGCAAAGGCTTCGCTGACGGTCGCCACCCCTTTTTGCTGCGCCCATGCCAGCAGGGGCGAGCCCGCCAGCACCACCAGCGGCAAGGAGGCGTCAAACGCCAGAATGGCATCCAGCACCGCTTCGGCCTGGCGCTTGTCATGCGCGATGGTGTTATACAGCGCCCCATGCGGTTTCACATACAGGACACGCGTTCCCACTGCCTGTGCCAGCCCCTGTAGCGCGCCAATCTGGTAAATGACGTCTGCCGTCAGTTCGTCGCTGGCAATATCCATATTGCGCCGGCCAAACCCGACGAGATCCGGATACGCCACGTGCGCGCCCACGGCAACGCCCTGAGCTTTTGCGGCGCGAAGTGTTTCGAGCATGCCCGCAGGCGATCCGGCGTGAAAACCACAGGCCACGTTGGCACTGCTGACAATTTGCAGGATCGCGGCATCATCCCCCATTGTCCACTGCCCGAAGCTTTCACCTAAATCACTGTTTAAATCGATGTTTTTTTTCATAGTCAGCCTTTACGCAGCGGCTCATTTTTCATCAGCAGCGCGAGGACAAAGCCCAGCACCACAACGCCCGCCGAAATTATAAACACGGAATGAATCGCTGAGCCAAAAGCCTGCAGATAATCGTTACGGATCGCTACGGGCAGTTCGTGTACCGCCTGCGCGCCAAGCTGGCGCGGCAATTGAGTCCCCTCCGGGATCAGCGTCTCAAGATTACTGCGCAGCACGGAGGTAAAAACCGCGCCAAACGCAGCCACGCCAATTGAACCACCGATGGAGCGAAACAGCGTCGCGCTTGAGGTCGCTACCCCGATAAGTTTTATTTCCACGCTGTTCTGCACGGCCAGCACCAATACCTGCATCACCATGCCGAGTCCCAGCCCTAAAAGACCAACGTACAGATAAAGCGTGGTCAGCGGCGTCTCCAGCTTTAGCGTACCGAGCAGCGCCATCGCGATAAAACTTAACAGCGTTCCGATAATGGGAAAAATGCGGTAGCGGCCTATTTTACTGATGATGCGCCCGCTGATGATTGAGGTCAGGATAAGTCCCCCCATCAGCGGCAGCATTTGCATCCCCGCCTGGGACGGCGTTGAGAACTTTACCACCTGCAGATAAAGGGGCAAAAAGGTCATCGAGCCAAACAGCGACATGCCGATAATAAACCCAATCAGGCAGCTCAATAAAAAAGTACGGTTGCGGAACAGGTGCAGCGGGATCATCGGCTCAATCGCCAGTCGCTCTTCATAAATAAAGCCAATGAGCGCCACGACAAAGAACGCAAAGATGCACCACAGCTGCGGATCAGTCCACGCCATGACCGTGCCGCCTTCGCTGGTGAATAAAATCAGGCAGGTCAGAGAAATTGTCAGGTAGCCCGCGCCAAGAAAATCAATTTGATGCCTAATTCGCGCCGTCTGGGATTTCAGCACCGCGCCGATAACCAGCAGGGCAAAAATCCCCAGCGGCAGGTTGATATAGAAAATCCAACGCCAGGAAAAATGTTCAACCAGAAAACCGCCAATCAGCGGGCCAATGACCGTCGCCAGGCCGAAAACACCGCCAAAAAGCCCCTGATATTTGCCGCGTTCGGCGGGCGGGATCACGTCGCCCACCGCCGCCATGGTGACCACCAGCAGCCCGCCGCCGCCCAGTCCCTGGAGCGCGCGCATTAAAATAAGCTGCGTCATGTTTTGCGCGAGGCCGCACAGCGCGGAGCCAAGGAGAAAGACCACAATCGCCGTTTGCAATACAACTTTGCGCCCGAGCAGGTCGCCAAACTTGCCGTAGAGCGGCACGACTATCGTGGAAGCCAGTAGATACGCAGTGACAACCCAGGAAAGCCTGTCCAGGCCGCCCAATTCACCCACGATAGTCGGCAAAGCCGTAGAAACGATGGTTTGGTCCAGCGCGGCCAGCAGCATGACGAGCATAAGCGCCGCGAACAGCAGGCGGACGGAGGTTGTTTGCGGCGAGCCAGATGAAGCAGTTTCGGTCGTTGTCATGGTCGTTTTCATTAAGGGGAATAAGTTCGCCCTGGCGATTTGCTGAGAGTGTAAAGATACCTGCTTAACCGCCGCCTGAATTGCATCCAAACTCTGAAAAGCGCGATTAATCCGTTACTGGCAAATTCACCCTGTCGCCTCGGGTCGTTGGCTGCGAGATAACAAGAAATTCAACCTCGTTATCGGAATCATTGCGAGCCTGATGTTTTGCCTGCGGCGGAATCGGGATCCCCTTCCCCGCGGGCACAACGTAGCGCTCGCCTTCCAGCTCCATCGTCAATGCCCCGGTTAACACAAAAAAGAATTGCTGCGCCACGGAATGGTAGTGCCTTTGTTCCGTCCGCCCCGGCGGCATACGTTCATGAATCACGCTCAAAGCAGGATCTTTTAACAGATGCCATCCATCACAGTCTGTTCCCCACAAATAGTGTTCCGCATTTTCTTTTGAAACGATCATCTTTCCCCCCTGTTCAGCGAAAAAAATTAATAAAATTTAGCGTAAGCAAAAATACTTATTTTTAGACAAAAAATATCACTAAAAATGCGATATATCTTAATGTTTTTAATGAAGTAAATAAGGGATCACCCACACCTAATTAAAGTTCAAAAAACAGACAACTGTCACAATTTTGAGACACTTGTTTTCATTTTTAATTTGGGAGTACATTAGCGCCGTCCGGGTAAGGTTTTACCTCCGAATACCAGATGAAGCGGCACCCTAAAAGCAGTTTGCGGCTTCAGCTTATTATGTACCTGTTGAGATGCGCGTCAGCGCGGAGCGATGTGAAGTGAAATATTTTCTGATGGGTATTTCTGTGATTGTTGTGTTGTGGGCCGGCACCTTCTTCCTGATGGTTGAATAAGCCTTCACAAACAGCAGCGCAAAAAGAACAGGAGCCAAAGGGCTCCTGTTTTCGTTTCATTATTCGGCGTTTTCCGCCGCGTTTTTCGGCAGCGGTGGCAGCAGCCCGTCAGCCCTGAACATCGCCTTAATACCGCGCACGGCCTGACGGATACGATCCCGGTTTTCAATCAGCGCGAAGCGAACGTGAGTGTCACCGTAGTCGCCGAAGCCAATCCCCGGTGAAACGCAAACTTTCGCTTCCTGCAGCAGCTTTTTGGCGAACTCCAGCGAACCCATCGCCGCGTAATGTTCAGGAATTTTTGCCCAGACGTACATGGACGCTTTCGGGCATTCCACCATCCAGCCCGCTTCATGTAACCCTTTTACCAGTACGTCCCGACGGCGTTTGTATTGCTCTGCGATATCACGCACGCACTGCTGATCGCCTTCAAGGGCAGCAATCGCCGCCACCTGCAGCGGCGTAAAGGTGCCGTAATCGTGGTAGCTCTTGATACGTGCCAGCGCGCTGACCAGTTCCTGGTTACCGACCATAAAGCCGATCCGCCAGCCCGCCATGTTGTAGCTTTTTGACAGCGTGAAGAACTCAACGGCCACGTCGCGCGCACCGGGCACTTCCATAATGGAAGGCGCTTTCCAGCCGTCATAGACAATATCGGCGTAGGCCAGATCATGAATCACCAGCACGTCGTACTGCTTCGCCAGGGCAACAACCTTCTCGAAAAACGCCAGCTCCACGCACTGGGCGGTTGGGTTAGACGGAAAGCCGAGGATCATCATTTTCGGTTTCGGGTAACTTTCGCGAATCGCCCTCTCCAGCTCGGCAAAGAAGTCCACGCCTTCCACCAGCGGCACGGAGCGAACCTGCGCCCCGGCGATCACCGCCCCGTAAATATGAATTGGGTAGCTTGGGTTCGGCACCAGCACGGTATCCCCGTGATCCAGCGTAGCCAGCATCAGGTGCGCCAGCCCTTCCTTCGAGCCAATGGTCACAATGGCTTCGCTTTCCGGGTCGATATCCACGTCGTAGCGATCTTTGTACCAGCGAGAAATGGCGCGGCGCAGACGAGGAATGCCTCGCGAAGTGGAATACCCGTGCGTGTCTTCACGCTGGGCCACGGTGCAAAGTTTCTCGACGATGTGCGGCGGTGTCGCCCCGTCCGGGTTGCCCATGCTGAAATCAATAATGTCTTCGCCGCGGCGTCGCGCAGCCATTTTCAGCTCGGCAGTGATGTTAAAAACGTAAGGGGGTAAGCGATCGATACGCGAAAAACGACGTTTTGGACTGGAGTCAGCCATAAATTCCTCAGAGTAACGTGAGCGCCCGGACCGTCCGAGCGACGCTGCCACGTGATGTGGCCTGTTTTGAAAATAGCCTGAATAAAAATCGCCTGTCGAGGGGGAAATGAAAATATTTTTTCCGCGGCACAAAACGGGAATTTTCGAATGAAATACATCACTATTTCATTTAATAATTCAGGCATACATTAACCAGGTAGCAACAACTCAGTAACTTATTCTCTGAAAGAGGGCGTCACCTATGCACCTGGACATTAACGATCTGCCAAAAGCTATCCGCGAGATAAAACAAAAGCTGCGCCGCGATCTGCCCCACTATCAATCGGCGTTTACCGAACTTGAAGCCAATATTCGCCAGCAGATCGAAACGATCCGCGAAGAAATGGCGCGCGGCGAGAACCCTGTTCCGCAGCTCGACGCCGACGACATTCTTCAGGGCCGCGTGAGCGAGCAACAAAAAGCGCTGATTCGCCAGCGCGGCTGCTGCACGATCCGGGGCGTTTTCCCGCAGGAACAAGCTCGTGGCTGGAATGAAGAGATCGGCAATTATCTGGCACGAAATCATTTTGTCGAACGCCTGAAAAATGCGGCGGAAGACAACTATTTCGGCACGCTTGCCGACAGTAAGCCGCAGATTTACGGCATTTACTGGTCTAAACCACAAACCGAAGCCCGCCAGCATGAGCGTATGAAAGCGGTGCAGGTGTTCCTCAATAATCTGTGGCAAACGGAAAGCCACGGCAGGCAACACTTCGATCCAAATCGCGTCGTTTCTTACGCGGATCGCACTCGCCGTCGCCCGCCCCGCTCAAGCTCGCTGGGGCTTTCTCCGCACGTTGACGGCGGATCGGTTGAGCGCTGGCTGGACGAAAACTTCCGCCACGTTTACCGCCACGTATTTTCCGGTAACTGGAAAGATTACGATCCGTTTGCCGCCGAAGGCAGAACGGAAGTAAGGGAGTTCCCGTCCCCTGCGGTTTGTTCGATGTTCCGTACTTTCCAGGGCTGGACGGCGCTCACGCCCCAGCGCAAACACGGTGGCACGCTAAATTTGCTGCCGGTGGCGAATGCCATGGCCTGGATCCTGCTGCGGGCGCTGCAGGACGATGTACCAGAGGAATCGTTGTGCGAAGCTAAGCCAGGCAGAGCATTATCCATTAACAAAGAGTGGCATCCCCTTTTACTGACTGGGATTTCCTCAATTCCCGATATGGAGCCGGGCGATACCGTTTTCTGGCACTGCGATGTGATTCATGCCGTCGAGAACGAGCACCTCGGTGAGTTCGATAGCAACGTGATGTACATCGCCGCCGCGCCGTGGTGCGAGAAGAATGCCGGGTACCTGCCGCGCCAGTGGGACGCATTTGTTGAGGGTAAAACGCCGCCGGATTTCGCCGCCGATGATTTTGAGGTGGATTTTGCTGGTCGTGCGACCACGCAGGATTTGACGCCTGCTGGGCGGGAACAGCTTGGCGGGAAGTAATGATCCTCACCCAGGCCCTCTCCCTGGAAGGGAGAGGCAATCAACCATGTTCCTCGTCACCTATTTTCTCCCTGCCCCTTTGCGGGGAGGGAGTAGACTGCATGCTGTTGTGACCTGGTATTTTCTCCCTCGCCCCCCTGGGGAGAGGGTCGGGGTGAGGGGTGTCCTCAACTGGAAACCCCCGCCAAATTTCCTTATCATTGGCGCTTCCCCTCTGAGCCACGCGAGTGACCCGTGCACGAAATTTTTACTATGCTGCTGGCGGTGTTCGATCGCGCGGCGCTGATGCTTATTTGCCTTTTCTTCCTGATTCGAATTCGTCTGTTCCGCGAATTGCTGCACAAAAGCGCCCATACGCCTAAAGAGCTGCTGGCGGTCACCGCTATTTTCTCAATGTTTGCGTTGTTCAGTACCTGGTCAGGCGTGCCGGTTGAAGGCTCGCTGGTCAACGTGCGTATTATCGCGGTGATGTCCGGTGGGATCCTGTTTGGCCCCTGGGTGGGGATTATTACCGGGCTTATCGCCGGGACACACCGCTACCTGATTGATATCGGCGGCATCACCGCTATCCCCTGCTTTATCACCAGCATCCTGGCCGGGATAATGTCCGGCTGGATCAACCGCAAAGTGCCGAAAGAGAAGCACTGGCGAGTCGGTATCATCGGCGGCATGCTCTGTGAAACGATGACCATGATTCTGGTGGTGCTCTGGGCGCCAAGCACCGCGCTGGGCCTTGATATCGTGTCCAAAATCGGCGTGCCGATGATCCTCGGCTCGGTGTCAATCGGCTTTATTATCCTGCTGGTGCAAAGCGTCGAGGGCGAGAAAGAGGCCAGCGCCGCCCGCCAGGCCAAGCTAGCGCTGGATATCGCCAACAAAACGCTGCCGCTGTTCCGCAAGGTTAACAGCGAGTCGCTACGCCAGGTTTGCCAGATTATTCGCCACGATATCGATGCGGATGCGGTGGCCATTACCGATACCGAAAAAGTGCTGGCCTACGTCGGGCTGGGGGAAAATAACTATCACGAGAACGACCAGGCTTTCAGCCCGCGCACCCGTCAGGCACTGAAAGAGGGGCGCATCATCATTCGCAACGATGACGAAGCCTGGCGAACGCCGGAAATTCACTCCTTAATCATCATCCCGCTGTGGGAAAAAGGCGTGGTGACCGGCACCCTGAAAATCTATTACCGCCATGCCCACCAGATCACCTCCACGCTGCAGGAAATGGCGGTTGGCCTGTCGCAGATTATTTCTACCCAGCTTGAGGTTTCCCGCGCGGAGCAGCTGCGCGAAATGGCCAACAAAGCCGAACTCCGGGCGCTGCAAAGCAAGATAAACCCGCATTTCCTGTTCAATGCGCTGAATGCGATATCCTCCTCAATCCGTATGAACCCGGACACTGCCCGCCAGCTTATCGTCAACCTGTCACGCTACCTGCGCTATAACATCGAGCTGAACGACGACGAGCAGATTGATATCCGCAAGGAGCTGTATCAAATCAAGGATTACATTGCCATTGAGCAGGCGCGCTTTGGCGACAAGCTGACGGTGATTTATAACATTGATGAAGAGGTCAACTGCCGCATTCCCAGCCTGCTTATCCAGCCTCTGGTGGAAAATGCCATTGTGCACGGCATTCAGCCCTGTAAAGGTAAGGGTGTGGTGACGATAAGCATTGAAGAGAGCGGCAACCGGGTGCGCATTGCCGTGCGCGATACCGGCCACGGGATCGATCCTAAAGTGGTCGAGCGCGTGGAGAATAACGAAATGCCGGGGAATAAAATTGGCCTGCTGAACGTGCATCACCGAGTGCAGTTGCTCTACGGCGAAGGGCTGATCATCCGCCGCCTGGAGCCGGGGACCGAAATCGCCTTTTACGTGCCGCGCTATGTCCCCACCGCCGCGCCGCGCCCACTGGAAGGGAGAGAAGCATGAAGGTCATTATCGTAGAGGATGAGTTTCTGGCGCAGCAGGAGCTGAGCTGGCTCATCAAAAACCACAGCGACATGGAGATTGCCGCCTCTTTCGACGATGGTATGGATGTGCTGAAGTATTTGCAGCATCATGAAGTGGACGCCATTTTCCTCGACATCAATATTCCGTCGCTGGACGGCGTGCTGCTGGCGCAGAACATCAGCAAATTTGCCCACAGGCCGTTCATCGTGTTTATTACCGCCTGGAAAGAGCATGCGGTGGAAGCTTTTGAGCTGGAAGCGTTTGACTACATTCTGAAGCCGTATCAGGAGTCACGCATTATTGGCATGCTGCAAAAACTCGAGGTGGCTTATCAGCAGCAAACCTCTCAGCCTGCCGCCAGCCATGAAAACCGCGACGCCACGACGATTAACCTGATCAAAGACGAGCGAATTATCGTCACCGACATCAACGATATTTACTACGCGGAAGCTCACGAGAAGATGACCTTCGTCTATACGCGCCGTGAGTCTTACGTCATGCCGATGAACATCACCGAATTCTGCAGCCGCCTGCCGGAGAGCCATTTCTTCCGCTGCCACCGCTCTTATGTGGTGAACCTGAGCAAAATCCGTGAAATAGAGCCGTGGTTTAACAATACCTATATTCTTCGCCTGCGAGATCTCGATTTTCAGGTGCCGGTGAGCCGCAGTAAGGTGAAAGAATTCCGGCAGCTAATGCGCCTGTAGAGAAGGGAAACTGGCGGGCGCAATCGCAGTGCGCCCGCGCGGTATTACAGGACGTGGCCCAGCGTCTGACGCAGGTGAGCCCCGGCGCCCAGCAGCCCAGGCTGATCGTGCACGATGAGATAAACGGGAATATCCTTCACGAACGCTTTGAAGCGGCCTTTGTCTTCAAACCCGCCGCGGAAGCCCGAAGCCTTAAAGAACTCCAGGAAGCGCGGCACGATACCGCCGGCGATATACACGCCGCCAAACGTACTCATGTTCAGCGCAAGGTTGCCGCCGAAACGCCCCAGGATCACGCAGAACAGCGACAGCGCGCGGCGGCAGTCGGTGCAGGTATCGTCCACGGCTTTTTCGGTGATGTCCTTCGGCTGGTAGTTTTCCGGTTCACGGCCATCGGCCTTAACGATGGCGCGGTAGAGATTCAGCAGACCTGGCCCGGAGAGAATGCGCTCGTTGGAGACGTGCCCAAGTTCATTGCGCAGCTGCTCCAGGATAATGCCCTCTTCTTCGCTGTTCGCCGCGAAATCTGAGTGGCCGCCTTCGCCCGGCAGGCTGATCCAGCGTTTGTCGACGTGCACCAGGTGAGAAACGCCCAGCCCGGTGCCCGCACCGTACACCACCACCGGTTTGCCTGCCACAGGCTCGCCACCGCCGAACTGAATCAGATGCTCTTTTTTCAGCGCCGGGATGGCCATGGAAACGCCGGTAAAGTCGTTGATAATTTCCAGATGATCGAAGCCCAGGTTTTGCTTCATTTCGGCGGTGGAAAATGCCCAGGTGTGGTTGGTCATTTCCACCCAGTCCCCGTTTATCGGGCAGGCAATGGCCACACAGCCTGACTGCACGCTGATATTATGTTCTTTGAGGTAGTGCTGAATCACCGCTTCCAGGCCTGGAAAATCAAGGCCGGAGTAAGTCTTTGCCTGTGAAATATCACCCGTGTTCAAATCGCATAGCGCCAGACGTGCATTGGTGCCGCCGACATCTCCCACCAAAGCATATTTTGTCATTCTCAAACAGCTCCGCTAAAGTCAGAATAAGTTCTGGCAACACTGTAAAATTAGCCAGCCGAAACAACAACGACCATCATCCAGGTGCGGCGCGATTGTTGAACCAGGTCACATTCTGGCTTTACCGTTTCAGCTCTATTTGCAATGCGGCTTAAGACTTTCCGTTTTTGCGCCGTGCGACTTCCTATTGTAAGGATTGACTATGCTCCATCCGCGAGCCAGAACCATGCTGGTACTTTCCATTCCGGCTCTGATTATCGGCGTCTTATCCAGCCTGGTATTAATTGTCGTTATGAAGGTTGCCGCTGCGCTGCAGGAATATCTGTGGGCCACGCTGCCAGCGGCGCGCGGGTACGATCCCCAGTCCCCGTTTTGGATACTGCTTATTTTGACCCTGACCGGCGTCGCGGTTGGGCTGGTTATCCGCTATTTGCCTGGCCACGGCGGGCCCGATCCCGCGACCGAACCGCTTATCGGGGCGCCCGTGCCAACGATGGCTATTCCGGGCCTGGTGATGGCGCTGGTGATTGGCCTTGCCGGTGGCGTGAGCCTGGGGCCGGAGCACCCGATTATGGCGGTGAATATTGCGCTCGCGGTGGCGCTTGGCGCCCGCGTTTTGCCGAAGGTCAGCCCGCTTGACTGGACTATTCTCGCCGCGGCGGGCACCGTCGGCGCTTTATTCGGCACGCCGGTGGCCGCGGCGCTGATCTTTTCGCAAACCCTGGGCGGAAATAATGAAGTCCCGCTGTGGGACAGACTGTTCGCGCCATTGATGGCCGCATCCGCCGGGGCGCTGACCACCAGCATTTTCTTTCAGCCGCACTTTGCACTGCCGGTTGCCAGCTACCCCGAAATGCACATTGAAGACCTGTTCAGCGGGGCGGTTGTCGCGGCTATCGCCATTGCGATGGGCATGGTGGGCGTCTGGTGTCTGCCAAGGCTGCACCGCCTGATGCACCAGCTCAAACATCCGGTGCTTATACTCGGTGCAGGCGGTTTTTTGCTAGGCCTGCTGGGGGTAATCGGCGGTGAGGTGACAATGTTTAAAGGCCTGGATGAGATGCAGCAGCTGGCTATCGCCGATTTCTCCGTGTCGTCGCTGCTGCTGTTTGCCGTGGTGAAGCTGGCCGCGCTGATTATCGCTGCCGCCAGCGGTTTCCGGGGCGGGCGTATTTTCCCGGCGGTGTTTGTGGGCGTGGCGTTAGGCATGATGCTGCACCAGCACGTTGAGGCGGTCCCTGCCGCGATTACCCTCTCCTGCGCCGTCCTTGGCATGGTGCTGGTGGTCACGCGCGACGGTTGGCTGAGCCTGTTTATGGCGATGGCCGTGGTACCGGACGTCAAACTCCTGCCCTTGCTGTGCATCGTGATGTTGCCCGCCTGGCTCCTGCTGGCGGGTAAACCGTTGATGATGGCCGGGCGGCCAAACCGCTAATTAATGTTCCATTTCCGAGTTGCGTTTACCCAGCGAGGTGGTGACCGCTCTGAGCAGCTCGGGAATGTCCTGCTTAGGCAGCACCACTTCCACCAGCGCCAGCCTCTCCGGGCTGGCCAGCTTTTCCAGCACGGCAGCAAGCTGTGATGTTTCCGTGACACGCCAGCATTCGGCCAGGCTATCCACGTTCATTGCCTGCGGCAGGCGGGTCCAGTCCCACGCGGCAATGTCGTTGTAGCGCTGTTCCGGGCCATGGATCGCGCGCTCAACCGTGTAGCCATCGTTATTCAGCACCATGACCACCGGCTTCTGGCCGTCACGCTGCATGCTACCCAGTTCCTGAATAGTCAGCTGGGCGGAGCCGTCGCCTATCAGCAAAAGCACACGCCTGCTCGGCCATGCGGTTTGTGCGCCAAATGCCGCAGGCAGCGTAAAACCAATCGATCCCCACAGCGGCTGGACGATAAAGGTCACACCTGCGGGCAGCGTTAAGGCCGCGGCACCAAAGGCCGCCGTGCCCTGGTCGGCCAGAATGATATCGCCAGGCTGTAAGGCGTCCTGCAGGGTTTGCCAGAAAGCGTGCTGGTCCAGCCGGTCGCTGTCGCAAACGGGAAGCTGCGGTGGCCTTTGCGTGGCCTCCGGCCAGGACGCAGCCTGTTGAGCACACAGCGGCTGCAAAATGGCGATGGCCTGCGCCATCGGGATCC
Organism: Cedecea sp. Ae19-4; assembly: GCF_059801165.1. Lineage (NCBI taxonomy): Bacteria > Pseudomonadati > Pseudomonadota > Gammaproteobacteria > Enterobacterales > Enterobacteriaceae > Cedecea > Cedecea sp. Ae19-4. The sequence continues at coordinate 2,519,017 of NZ_JBCHWG010000001.1, forward strand.
CGCTAAACCAGCGCTCGCCTACCCGCACCGCCTCCGGCTGAACCTCAATTGTCTGCTGCTGACTTAGCTTCTGGCTGAAACCGGCGGTGATGGTATCGGTAAACTTCACACCCACGCAGATAACCAGCTCCGCGCTCTCAATCCCCTGCTTCACCAGCGGCGGACTGGCCGCCCCGCTGTAGGTGCCCAGAAAACCAGGCTGGCTTTCATCGAACAACCCTTTCCCCATCAGCAGTGAAGCGTGAGGGATGGGCGTGCTCGCCATCCACTGCTGGAGCGTTTTTTGCTGCCCATAACGCAGGGCCAGAAAATCGGCCAGCAGCGCTACGCTTCGGCTTTCGGCAATTTTTGCCTGCGCACAATGACGAAACGCTTCCAGCGTTGCCGGTTCAGCCACCGTTTCAGGAGCCATTAGTCGTTTTGAAGGCCGCGTTGCTGGCGCCTCCGCCACATCGCTCGGCAATAACAGGTAACCGGGGCGCTGCTGCTTGAGCGCTTCAAGAATTACGCGATCAATTTCGCTGCAGGCATTGGCGGGGGTGAGCGAAGCCTGTGTCACGGAAACTTCTTCGGCAATACGCAGGAAATGGCGGAAATCCCCGTCGCCTAATGTGTGATGAAGCAGTTCACCGCGCTGCTGGGCGCGGCTATTGGGCGCGCCAACAATATGAATGACAGGAAGATGTTCGGCATAGCTGCCCGCTACGCCATTCAGCGCGCTCAGTTCGCCCACGCCAAACGTGGTCAGCAGCGCCGCCGCGCCTTTGCAGCGGGCATACCCGTCGGCGGCGTAAGCCGCATTCAGCTCGTTAGCGCAGCCCACCCAGGCAAGCCTCGGATGCGCAATCACGTGATCCAGGAAAACAAGGTTGTAGTCACCGGGGACGCCGAAGAGGTGCTCGATCCCGCCTTCGTTAAGCCGGTCAACAAGATAGTCTGCCACACAGTAGCGCATAGGATTTTCCTTCTATGAGGGCTTGCTGTGAGTATTAAGTAACCGGGATCGGTGTCGAGAATATATCCGATTTAAGGGGTGGCACGTGGAATTTACAGTGAAATACGGCGTATTCTGGGCTGTGAAAACGTATACACTGATTTCTCTGTTACCTGTAAGGATGACAATAATGACCTGGCAGCCCAACCCTGAACGCTATTCGTCTATGGAGTACCGTCGCTGCGGCCGCAGCGGCCTGAAACTGCCCGCCATCTCCCTTGGCCTTTGGCATAATTTTGGTGATGAAACGCTGCTGGAAACCAGCCGCCAGCTGCTGAGAAAGGCTTTCGATCTGGGCATTACCCATTTTGACCTTGCCAATAATTACGGGCCACCGCCTGGGTCAGCTGAAGCCAACTTTGGGCGCATTTTGCGGGAAGATTTTCAGGCCTGGCGCGACGAGCTGATTATCTCCACCAAAGCGGGTTACACCATGTGGGACGGGCCTTATGGCGACTGGGGTTCACGCAAATATCTGATTTCAAGTCTCGACCAGAGTCTGAAGCGCACGGGGCTGGAGTATGTCGATATCTTTTATCACCACCGCCCGGATCCTGACACGCCGCTGGAGGAGACCATGCGCGCCCTCGACCATGTGGTGCGCCAGGGCAAAGCGCTGTATGTCGGGATCTCAAACTACCCGGCCGATCGGGCAGAGAAAGCTATTGATATCCTGAACGATCTCGGTACGCCTTGCCTGATCCACCAGCCGCGTTATTCCCTGTTTGAGCGCTGGGTCGAAGGTGGCCTGCTGGATCTGCTGCAGGAAAAAGGCGTAGGCAGCATCGCTTTTTCCCCGCTTGCCGGGGGCCAGCTAACCGACCGCTATCTGAGCGGCATCCCTGCAGATTCACGCGCTGCCAGCGGCAGCCGTTTCCTGAACCCCGATCAGATTACGGCAGAGAAGCTGGCAAAAGTACGGCAGCTCAACGCGCTGGCGGAGAAACGCGGGCAAAAGCTGTCGCAGATGGCGCTGGCCTGGGTACTCCGCGATGAAAAAGTGACTTCGGTGCTTATTGGCGCGAGTAAAACCAGCCAGATAGAGGACGCCGTGGGCATGCTAAGCCAGCGCCATTTCAGCGAACAGGAACGAGCAGAAATCGAGGCGATCTTAGTGTAAACGTTTAACTTTCCCTCCGGGTTCACGCCAGTGACTTGTGCAATAAGTGCTATGGCCGATGATTTAGGAATTGTGTAATTCATCAGCCCGGTTGTCGGTTTGTAAGATTGTGTTAACAAGCCGCAACACGGCTCTGAGAACCAGGGAGAGAAAGTATGTTCAGGTCACTAATGCTTGCCCTTGCCTTACTGGCCGCGGCGCCGATGGTCGCAAACGCGGGTGAAATCACCCTGCTGCCGTCGGTGAAATTACAGATTGGCGATCAAGATTATCGCGGTAATTACTGGGACGGCGGCAGATGGCGCGACCGTGATTATTGGCACCGCAATTATGAATGGCGCGATCGCGGCTGGCATCGCCACCGTGGCTGGGATCGAGGCTGGGACCGCGGACGGAATAGCTATGAACGCGGCTATCGCGAAGGCTGGAACGACCGCGACGACCATCGCGGCAGAGGCCACGGACACCGTCATTAAATAAAAAAGGGCTGGATAATCCAGCCCTTCGCACTTTCTTTGGCAAGATTAGTTGCCAAACAGCGTACTAAAAATTAACCACAGGTTGAGCGCCACCACCACCGCGACTATCGCCCAGCCAACCAGCTTAACCCAGCGCACGTTAACCAAATCACCCATCAGCTTTTTGTCGCTGGTAAACACCAGCAGCGGCACCAGCGCCAGCGCAATCCCGAAGCTCAACAGCACCTGGCTCATGACCAGAATACGCGTTGGGTCGAGCCCCATCATGATGACCACGAAGGACGGCGCCATGGTAATCGCCCGGCGAACCCACAGCGGAATATAAAAACGGACAAACCCCTGCATCACCACCTGCCCGGCAAGCGTGCCCACCACCGTGGATGACAAACCGGCCGCCACCAGGCTAAGCCCGAAAATCGTGGCTGCGGCATGGCTCAACAGCGGTTCCAGCGTTTTATAGGCATCTTCCAGCTCGGCAACGCCGGTATGCCCGGTGAAGTGAAACGCCGCTGCGGCGGTGGCCATCATCGCCAGGTTGACGAAGCCGGCAATCGTCATCGCTATCGCCACGTCCCATTTAGTGGCGGAATAGCGCTCTGCCCGGTTGCCCGCATGCAGGTGCTGAGTCAGAGAAGAGTGCAGGTAAATCACGTGCGGCATGATTGTCGCGCCCAGAACGCCAGCAGCAAGGTAGACCGCCTCGGACGTCGGCAGACTTGGGATCAGCATCCCTTTGCCCAGCTCAGCTACCTTCGGCTGGGAAAAAATAAGCTCAACGATGTAGGCCGCCGCCACAAACAGCAGCAGCCCGCCGATAACTTTTTCCAGCGGCTTTTGCCCGCGGCTTTGCAGCATCAAAATCAGGAAAGTGGCTATCCCTGTCAGCACCGCTCCCTGGAGCAAAGAGACGCCCAGAATCAACTTGAAGCCAATGGCCGCCCCGATAAACTCCGCGAGGTCCGTCGCCATGGCAATAATTTCCGCCTGAACCCAGTAAATCCACACCAGCGGGCGCGGGTAATGATCGCGGATTTGCTCGGCGAGGTTCTTGCCGGTGGCGATCCCCAGCTTGGCGGAGAGTACCTGAATCAGCGCCGCCATCAGGTTTGCCCACACCACCACCCACAGCAGTTGATAGCCATAACTCGCCCCGGCCTGGATATTGGTCGCGAAGTTACCGGGGTCGATGTAGCCGATAGCGGCGATAAACGCTGGCCCCATCAACGCCAGCCGCAGCTTACGCGCGGTACGTCCGGTATTGCTGTCAATGCGACTGCTTGTCATCTTCTGCCTCTGAGATATAGCCTTTGCTATGTTTTATGCTATCAAAATGAGAATGGTTATCAAGTTCATTTAGTGCGGGGAAATTGATTTCTCTGATAGCTGAAAACGATGTGCAGGAGGCGTGAGATAGTGAATCTGGATGCCGGTTAACGGATTAACATTTGGCCAACGTGTAAACTGTCGATGAGCCATCTTAACGTAACTTTTAGCTTCTTTACTTAACATAGCAGAAATGTATGGTGGATCACTATTTTTGCGTTCCGTCACAGCTCATCACTATAGTGTGGAATTGATCTCGTTTTCTTATTGCTTGTTACATAGAATGTGCAACGAAATTAAACCTGCCTCATATTTGGAGCAAATATGTCCCGCGTTTTGCACTTTGTTTTAGCGCTTGCTGTGGTCGCGCTGCTGGCTTTGCTGGTTAGCCCTAACCGCAAGCAAATTCGTATTCGCTTTGTCATTCAGCTGTTGGTGATCGAAGTGTTACTGGCCTGGTTCTTCCTGACCTCCGACGTCGGCCTGGGCTTCGTAAAAGGTTTCTCCGAAATGTTCGAGAAACTGCTCGGTTTCGCTAACGAAGGGACAAACTTTGTCTTCGGCAAAATGAACGATGAAGGCCTGGCTTTCTTCTTCCTGAAGGTGCTGTGCCCTATCGTGTTCATTTCTGCGCTGATCGGTATTCTGCAGCATATTCGCATTCTGCCGATTGTTATCCGCGCTATCGGTACCGTGCTTTCTAAAGTCAACGGTATGGGTAAGCTGGAATCCTTTAACGCCGTAAGCTCGCTGATTCTGGGACAGTCAGAAAACTTCATCGCCTATAAGGATATTCTCGGCAAGATGTCGCGCAACCGCATGTACACCATGGCGGCGACCGCTATGTCTACCGTGTCCATGTCAATCGTAGGTGCGTACATGACGATGCTGCAGCCAAAATACGTGGTTGCCGCGCTGGTACTGAACATGTTCAGTACCTTTATCGTGTTATCGCTGATCAACCCGTACCGCGTGGATGAGAAAGAAGAAAATCTGCAGATGACTAACCTGCATGAAGGTCAAAGCTTCTTCGAAATGCTCGGCGAGTACATTCTGGCAGGTTTCAAAGTGGCGATTATCGTTGCCGCCATGCTGATCGGCTTTATCGCCCTGATTTCTGGCCTGAACGCGCTGTTCGCTGCCGTGCTGGGTATCTCCTTCCAGGGCATTCTGGGCTATATCTTCTACCCGGTTGCCTGGGTGATGGGCGTGCCGTCCGCAGAAGCGCTGCAGGTCGGCAGTATCATGGCGACTAAACTGGTGTCTAACGAATTCGTTGCGATGATGGATCTGCAGAAGATTGCCGGCAGCCTGTCGCCGCGCGCGGAAGGCATCCTGTCCGTGTTCCTGGTCTCCTTCGCTAACTTCTCTTCTATCGGTATTATCGCCGGGGCCATTAAAGGCCTGAACGAAGAGCAAGGCAACGTGGTTTCCCGCTTCGGCCTGAAGCTGGTTTACGGCTCTACGCTGGTGAGTATCCTGTCGGCATCTATCGCCGCGCTGGTTATCTAATTTTTGCGTATTAAAAAGCCGGTGCTGGTCACCGGCTTTTTTTATGCCTGCGATTCAGCCTCGCCGCCCCAACACACTCTGTTTCTCCCCTGCTGTTTCGCCCTATACAGGCGAATATCCGCCTGACTCTGGATGTGTTCCAGGTCACCGTCTGGGGCTTCTTCATGGGAAGCCACGCCCAGCGAGGCCGTCACCAGCAGTTCAGACTCGTCCTCCAGCCTGAGCGGCGTGTTCACCAGCATTTTGCGCACCCGCTGCGCCACGGCAATCGCCGCATGCAGATCGGTATTAGGCAGGTAGACACAAAACTCTTCGCCGCCGATACGCCCGACAATGTCCTGGCTGCGGATCGCCTGCTGGATGCAGCGCGTGGCGTGAATAAGCACCCGGTCGCCAACCTGATGCCCGAAGCGGTCATTCACTTTTTTGAAATGATCGAGATCCAGCTGAATCAGAGAGTAATCCACGTACTGCGGGCTGATACGCCCGGTTGTTTCAAAGAAGCCACGGCGATTTAGAACGCCGGTCAGATCATCGTGCAGCGCATGCCGGTGCATTTCCTGCTGCAAATGGCCCATGTTGCGAATCAGCCGGCAAATCATGCGGTGTGAACCAAACAGAATAAGAATCACCGTCAGCCACATCACTACCAGCAGCACGCTAAAACGCCCAAAGTCCTCGTGTAGCCCCTGCCGGATGGTCTGGACGCTGACAAGGATTGCCCCCGTCCCCGTGACATGGCCGAAAGTGGCATAAGCATAGCCAAAACGTAAGGTGCCCCGGGATTCATCGACCAACTTTTCAAGAATTGCCTGTCGCTGCTTCTCGCTGAGGCGATAGCCATTCTGCGAGCCAACGGGGCGAGTCAGCGGGTTCATCTGCTCATCAAAAAGCAGATAGGCGCTTTGCGTTTCCTCCGGCAAAGCGCTGGAGAGAAACAGCCGAAGCGTTTCGGTGGTGACCGCGATACCAAACAGCCCAATCCACCGATCGTCAAAGTCCACCGGAAGAGAGCCATTAATCAGCGTTTTGCCGGAATCTGCGATATTTTGCCGGGTCCAGAACGGATCGCGGCGCGGGTTCAACAGCGGAGAGCCAAGCACAAACGATCCCTGCATCGCCAGAGGGTTAGCACTTTCGATAAGCAGTTTGTTCACATCGGGGGAGAGCGACGCAATAAATGCCCCGGAGCGCGACATGTAATAAATGTTCGAAGAGAGACGGTTGCTCCCGCCTGCCAGCGGAAAGAGATCCTGAATGTCGCGCAGGGCCTGATATTCCCGCTGCGTGAGTTTTTCCCTTTCTTCTTTCGGCTTGTTTTTAAAAGGTTGCACGCTATCGGGGATCGGCAGGCTCTGGATATGCAGCGGCGACAGCGTCTCTTTATTGCTGGCCCGGGAAGCCAGCTGCGAGATCGGCGTGAACTGCGGCTCATTCAGCGTTTCAATGAACATGCGGCGGAGATAGCGCAGGTTGTCCATCTGATATTCAGATTTGCTTTCAAGCCTGGCGATCACGCTTTCGAGGTGGCTAAGCTGGCTGGTGCGATAGCCGTGGTTGAACAGCGCCCCCTGCTGCCAGAAAAGAAAGGTGATCAGCAAAAAGAGCGACAGAAAGCACACATGGGTGATGCGCAGTGTTTTTACCATCGGCAGACGAATATGGCTAATCAGCGACGTGCTCACGGTGATTCCTTTTTAGGGTGCAAAGGAGAGCGTCAGTGCTTAAGCTGCTGCAAAGGCTTGGGTCTCCCCACCAGATACCCCTGCAGGTATTGGACGCCAAGCTGCAGCAGGATGTCGCGCTGCTCTTCCGTTTCGACATACTCTGCGACGACGCTGAGCTCTCTGGCCGCCGCCAGTTCGCAAATGGACTTCACGATAAGCTTATCCATCACATCGCCGGTGATATCGCGGACAAAGCAACCATCTATCTTAATGATATCCGCCTGCAGCTTCTTCAGGCGCTCATAGTTAGCGTAGCCTGTTCCAAAGTCATCAATAGCAATCTTAAAACCTTTCTCACGCAGCAGGGCAATATTTTGGTTAGAGGTTTCTGAGTTTGAAAATGCCTGCTCTTCCGTCACTTCAATGACGACCGCGCTGGTCGGCACCTTGTAAACGTCAAACTGGGCAATAATCTGCTGGGCAATCTCTTTTTGCATTAGCGTGAGCGGCATCAGATTGACCGAAAAGCGCGTCTGCTGCACGTTGCCTGGGTGCTTTGCAAGCCAGGTCAGCAGCATCTTCATCACCATCATGTCAAAACGGGTGCTGAGGTTAAATTCGGCAACAATCGGAATAAATTTATCCGGGGTGATGTGCTGCCCATCAATCACCAGGCGGCTGAGGATTTCGTGATAGCCCTTCCCTTCGCAGTCGACAATGGGCTGCGCGTAGAGCTGAAAGGCTTCTTCGTCTATTGCCTGCTTAATCTTTTGCAGCAGCAGCACCCGCTCGGTTGTTTGCCCGGAGACCGCCTGCAGCCTGGCATCAAGGCCAAGTACGCGCTGCGTGTCGCTGGCTTTTTCAGCCAGATAGCTTAATTGCCCGAGCATGCGCTGCAGCTCTTTCGGTGAATCCACAATGCCCCAGGAAGCCCCATATTCAATTTCAAGGGTAACATTGTGCCAGGGGATTTTCTTATTATTCAGGTGTTCAACAAAATAGGTAAGCCGGGCTTCTGTTTCGCCTTCCCGTAAAAACAGAAGCAGCTCACTGCCCGGCAGCTGAAATATTTTTTCCCCTTCCAGCAGCCAGGGTTGTAATTCTCTGGCAATGGTTTTCTTGCAGTAAACACGCATCATCATGCCGTAATGTCGGCTAAGAAACTCAAAGTTCGCCATTCTCAGGCAGCAAAGTGCACCGGTTTGAAAGGTCTGAATATGTTCTTCAAGCGCGCGTAAATTAGGTAATTGCGTTAATGGATCTGTCTGCGCCTGGAGATGATAAACCCGCTTCATCCATTCATTTTTATGGTATGAAGTGGCCATATACAACAGACATACGGTAAAGGAGATAAAGACTGACAGAATAAAGGAAAGAGCATATTGCGTATTTACGCCCTGCAAAAAACCCGTGTTGTAACTCAATAATACCCATGCCGAAATCCCCCACAACAGAGAAACAGGCCTCGCACCAAGGCGACGGATCCCCAGGGTAAGCAGCACAAAGACCAGCGGAACCAGATAGCCGGCAATCAGTTCACTATGCCACGGCGAACACATCAGCAGCAAATACGCCATCCAGACAACCAGCCAAATCGGCGTATAGAAACGGTTTTTATCCTGCCTGTAGTGCCGGACACAGCGCCGCCAGAAACCGACCGCAAAATGCGGGTTCAACAGCATACGCAGCGGGTAATAGAAAAGCGTTGTAAAGATGAGCGAGGCCACGACAAGGTTCAGCACATCAACAATCATGTAGATAACGGAACCGCCACCAAAGAATGGCGCCAGTTCTGGTGGGTACTCAATCACATTGCCTGTGAGGTACATCAGCAGTTTGATGGTAAACGGGGCGACAAAACCAAGCCAAAAAATACGCTGCCCCATGCCTTTATTGGGCAGCCCAAAACGCCAGCGACGGCCCACGTAGTGGCGGGTAATTAAACTGGCAATCAATAAGGGGAATAGCAGACAGAAAATAAAAGCAACCAGCGGCACAACGGCTAAATCAAGCAGCCAGCTGTAAACAACCAGCGACCCTAGCGTGAGCGGAATAATCGCAGACCGGCCATAAATAATAATCATTGCCATTATAAAGCTGAGCGGCAGATAGGCGAGGTAGGTTTTATGTCCATCAACAACGGTTGTCGGTGAAATATAACGAGAAAAGGGAATGAGAAGTAAACACAGCGCCAGGGAAACCGCTATTTTTTTTATCATCTTGTAAATAATCATAGGCCCTGGTGTTAATTTTATGTGATTGCTTAAAAAGGGTTTTTCGCTGGCAAGGTTACGTTTATTTATTGAGCGAATCAAGTTTCAGGCCTGCACAAAAGCAGAACTTACCCTACAGCAGAAATAATAGAACAAGCGGACATAAGTTGAGGTTTTTTTACCGAGGGTAGCCAAAAGCAGGTGTGTTGGAGTCTGAAAAACAAAAACCCCCGCCGAAGCGAGGGTTCAAATTTTGGTGGAGCTAAGCGGGATCGAACCGCTGACCTCTTGCATGCCATGCAAGCGCTCTCCCAGCTGAGCTATAGCCCCACTGACAGGTGCTGATTTTACGGTACCAAATCTGCTGGTGAAGATTTGGTGGAGCTAAGCGGGATCGAACCGCTGACCTCTTGCATGCCATGCAAGCGCTCTCCCAGCTGAGCTATAGCCCCAAACCGTAAAGACCTTGTCGTGTTGACGGGCGGCATAATATGAAACCCCACATAGCGTGTCAACGGCAATTTGTTCTTCCGCGATCAATCGCCTAAAAAGCCATCGCCTTCGGCAATTCTCGGTTGCATATCATCCCGTTGTAGTTAATTCTGTCACAGTTTAGCGTTAGTCAGTTCAATAAAATGAACCACTAATAAAGCCGTTTCGGTCGCAATGAAAAGGAATCACTGTGCTCAAGGAAAGAATGACACCAGAAGAACTGGCCGTGATGACCGGCTACAGCCGCCAGACCATCAATAAGTGGGTGCGTAAAGAAAATTGGGAGACCTCACCTAAACCCGGCGTTCAGGGAGGAAAAGCGAGGCTTATCCATATAGATGAGCAGGTCAGGGAATTTATCAATAGCACCCGACGAGTGACGGAAAATACAGCCCGCTACAGCACAACGGACGCCACCCTGGAAAATCTACTGCTCAACTCAGTGCAGCAAATGTCCGACAGCGAACAGAAAAAGATGTCTGCCATGCTGCTGCGGGACGGGATTGCCGGTTTACTTGCGCGGTTGGGGATCAGCGATAACGAATAATTGCCCGGCTATTGTCCTGTCGGCGTCAGGAAAAATAAAGGATTACTGATGTTCAAGGAAAAAATGACCGCCGATGAACTGGCGGAGATGACGGGTTACACCCGCCAGACAATTAATAAATGGGTACTAAAACATAACTGGGAAACCAGTAAAAAACGAGGCGTACCGGGTGGTAAAGCAAGATTTGTTTATATCTCCGAGCCGGTGAAAACGTTTCTCTCCAACACCAGCAAAATGAGTGAGAGAGTGGCATCTTATAGCGTCCTTCGAACGCCGCTGGAACAGCTGATGCTAAACACCCTGCGTACCTTATCCGAAGAAGAACAGCATAAAATGACCGAGATCCTTGAGAGTGAAGGCAGCGAAGGTTTGCTCAAGCGACTCGGAATTCAAAAGAATAAGTAAATAAAAAAGCCGGTGACTGAGCACCGGCTTTTTGCATCTACATTTGCGATGTTTACTGCTGAGCTTCACGCTCGCTGATGAAATCGAGCGCTTTATTAATGCGCGCCACGGAGCGCTGTTTGCCAATGGCATGCACGGTGACATCAAGGCCAGGAGACTGACCAGCCCCGGTCACGGCGACACGCAGCGGCATCCCCACTTTCCCCATCCCAACTTCCAGCTCATCAGCAGTAGCCTGTATAGCGTGATGAACGTTTTCTGCAGTCCAGTCGCTCAGCGCTGCCAGCTTGTCTCGCACCACTTCCAGCGGCTGACGCGCTACCGGACGCAGGTGTTTCTTCGCCGCATCGGCATCAAACTCGCTGAAATCTTCGTAGAAGTAGCGGCAGGTCTGCGCCATCTCTTTCAGGGTTTTACAGCGTTCGCCCAGCAGTTTCACCAGCTCAGACAGCTGCGGGCCGTTACGGGTATCAATATTTTCCTGCTCGATGTGCCATTGCAGGTGCGTTGCCACGTACTCTGGCTCCAGCGTATTGATGTAATGGTGGTTCAGCCACTGCAGCTTTTCAGTATTGAAGGCGCTGGCAGACTTGCTTACCGCGTTCAGGCTGAACATCTCAATCATCTCTTCGCGAGAGAAGATTTCCTGGTCACCGTGGGACCAGCCCAGACGCACCAGATAATTGAGCAGCGCTTCCGGCAGATAGCCGTCGTCGCGGTACTGCATCACGCTCACCGCCCCGTGACGCTTGGACAGTTTTTTACCGTCGTCGCCGTTGATCATAGAAACGTGGGCATAAAGCGGAACCGGCGCGTTCAGCGCCTTCAGGATGTTGATCTGGCGCGGCGTGTTGTTGATATGGTCTTCACCACGGATCACGTGGGTGATCTCCATATCCCAGTCGTCCACCACTACGCAGAAGTTGTAAGTTGGGGAACCATCGGTACGGCGAATGATCAGGTCGTCCAGTTCCTGGTTACTGAATTCGATCGGGCCACGGATCTGATCATCAAAGATGACGGAACCTTCCTGCGGGTTGGCGAAACGCACAACGCACGGTTCGTCATCAGCATGATGCTCATGGCTATGGCGGCAGCGACCGTCATAACGAGGTTTCTCGTTATTGGCCATTTGCTCTTCACGCAATGCCTCAAGGCGCTCTTTAGAGCAATAGCACTTATACGCCGTGCCCGCAGCAAGCATTTCGTCGATGGCCTGGTTGTAACGATCAAAACGCTTGGTCTGATAGTACGGGCCCTCATCCCACTGCAGGCTCAGCCAGTTCATCCCGTCCATAATCGCTTCGATGGCTTCCGGGGTTGAACGCTCGAGGTCGGTGTCTTCTATACGCAGCACGAACTCGCCTTTGTTATGACGAGCAAACAGCCAGGAGTAGAGAGCAGTACGGGCACCGCCAACGTGCAGATAGCCTGTTGGGCTTGGCGCAAAGCGAGTTTTGATTTTCATTAAACGGCCTTAGTTACACATATTTGCCGGCAAAGCGGCAATTGCCAGGGAAAATTAACAGGCAACATTCTATCACTGTGCGCTAATTCCTCAATGTTGATGCCTGTAGATAGCGGTAAAGCAGAGAATTTGATGATAAATCAAACGCCAATGCCTGTTTCTTGATCGCATCGTTTAATTTTAAGACGAACGAATAAAAACTTTAGAAAATGCGTTGACTCATTTTCAACTGTCCCTATAATGCGACTCCACAAACCGGGGGTGATTAGCTCAGTTGGTAGAGCATCTCCTTTACACGGAGGGGGTCGGCGGTTCGAGCCCGTCATCACCCACCACTCTTTAGAGTGACCCGGAATGTGAAGTAAGAGATTTAGAGATGGGTGATTAGCTCAGTTGGTAGAGCATCTCCTTTACACGGAGGGGGTCGGCGGTTCGAGCCCGTCATCACCCACCATCTCCTCTTATGAAATTAGCAGTACCGAAGTTTGGGTGATTAGCTCAGTTGGTAGAGCACCTCCTTTACACGGAGGGGGTCGGCGGTTCGAGCCCGTCATCACCCACCATCGGGTCGTTAGCTCAGTTGGTAGAGCAGTTGACTTTTAATCAATTGGTCGCAGGTTCGAATCCTGCACGACCCACCAATGTGGAAAGGCGCCCTAAAGGCGCCTTTTTGCTATCTGCGATTCGGGCAGGGTTCGAGCCTGCAGCAGGTTCGACAAAATCGCTTTTGATTTTGCGCGTCGCTTGCGACGAGCCCGAAGGGCAATACCATCCTGCACGACCCACCAATGTAGAAAGGCGCCCTAAAGGCGCCTTTTTGCTATCTGTGATTCGGGCAGGGTTCGAGCCTGCTGCAGGTTCGACAAAATCGCTTTTGATTTTGCGCGTCGCTTGCGACGAGCCCGAAGGGCAATACCATCCTGCACGACCCACCAATGTGGAAAGGCGCCCTAAAGGCGCCTTTTTGCTATCTGCGGTATCTGAGAATCCCATCATCAAAAAATTATCAACTTCCTCGCCGCCAGGCCGATAACTCCCTTACCATTCCATCAAAGGAGTTATGATGACTACAATATCCAGTAATGCTCTTCAGGGCTCTCAGCTGACCACCGGCACAGCTACCGGGTCCTCTTCTGCCTCCGGCGGCACTGATAACAGCACAGCCTCGCAGATTGCCCAAATCAGCAAAAAAATTACCCAGCTGACGGAGAAACTGAGAGAAGTCTCCAGCACGCCGGATCGTCCAGCTGAAGAGAAAAAGAAACAGGTCGAGTTACTTCAGACCGAGATTAAAATGCTGCAGGCCCAGCTGGCTCAGCTTCAGCGCAAGCAGGCTGAGGAAGCCCAGCAGAAGCAGGAACAGCAGCAGATCAAGGCCACCGGCGTGAACAAACCTTCCGACGATCACCAGATTGATATTTATATCTAGTCGTCCATAAATAGCGGGTCGCCAATCCGGGCCAGGGTTAACAGCCTGGCCTGTTCCCGCACCTCCTGCCAGATAGCTTCCGCCGCACGGGAAAGCGATCGGTTCTTTCGCCTGACCAGCATCAGCTGTCGGTTTATGACCGGCGTTAACCGCTTCACCACCAGCGGTCTCCCTTGTGGCAAAGGCAGCGCCAACGCGGGCAACACGCTTAAACCAATCCCAGCTTCTACCATCGGGTACAGCGTTGCGGGGTGCCCAATCTGCTGAACAACGCTCACCTCTATCCCCTGCCGGACAAAAGCCTCATCAATCAACGGGCGGCTGCCCGAGGCATAATCTTGCAGCACCAGCTTTTGCCCCTGTAGCGCCAGCCAGTCAACCTGTTCCACTTTAGCAAACGGATGATCGCTGCGGCACAGCAGCAGAAAAGGCTCAGACAACACCGTTTCACACTCCAGATCGCTAGCCTGAACCGGATCGATAACTACGCCAAAATCAACTTCGCCCTGGCGGATACTCTGCAAAACCCACTGCTGGGAAGCATCATGCAGCATAAATCGAATATTCGGATAAGTCTCCGCGCTGGCAGCGATAGATTGCGGCATCAGGTGCGCGGATAGCGTCTGGCTGGCGGCCACGCGAACCGTGCCGCTAAGCTGATGCCCAACCACGCGAGCATCCAGCAACGTTGTGGTCAGCTCTTCCAGCAGCCGCTCAAGGCGAGGAGCCAGCAACTCTCCCGCAGGCGTAAGCACCACTTCCCTGGTAGTACGGTCAAGCAGCTTCACGCCCAGCTCGGCTTCCAGCTCCTTCAGGCTGTGGCTTACGGCTGACTGGCTAAGACCAATACTCTCCCCTGCCCGACTGAAACTGCCGGCATGGGCTACGGCCACGAACACGCGAAGCTGACGCAGGGAATAATTCATCTATTTTCTTCATCAATGCATTTAATAAATCAATTTTATTTCTGAAATTAGCAGAAACACAATAGCGCCCTTCACCTTTGAGGAATGGCTATGAAATTGCTCCGCATTGTCGACCCCTTTACGTTAACGCTGGTTTGTACCGTCCTGCTGGCCTCTTTCTTCCCGGCACAAGGCAGTTTTGTCGGTTTCTTCGAGGGGCTGACCACCGCCGCCATCGCCTTATTGTTCTTTATGCATGGCGCCAAACTGTCTCGCGAGGCGGTGATCTCCGGCGGCGGCCACTGGCGGCTTCATCTGTGGGTAATGTGCAGCACATTCGTCCTGTTCCCGGTGCTTGGCGTGTTATTTAGCTGGTGGAAACCGGTCAATGTCAGCCCCGAACTTTACAGCGGGTTCCTTTATCTTTGTATTTTGCCCGCCACGGTACAATCGGCCATCGCTTTTACCTCTATTGCCGGGGGCAACGTCGCGGCGGCTATTTGTTCAGCCTCGGCATCAAGCCTGCTGGGCATTTTTCTTTCGCCATTGCTGGTTGGCCTGGTGATGCACGTTCAGGGTGCAAGCGGCAGCCTGCATCAGGTGGGCAGCATTATGCTACAACTCCTGGTGCCGTTCGTGGCCGGGCATCTGATGCGGCCCTGGATTGGTGCCTGGGTGGCAAAAAACAAGAAATGGATCGGCAAAACTGACCAGACTTCGATTCTTCTGGTGGTCTATTCCGCCTTTAGTGAAGCCGTGACGCACGGCATCTGGCATAAGGTTGGCGCGGGTTCGCTGCTGTTTATCGTAGCTTCCAGCCTCGTGCTGCTGGCCATTGTGATAGCGGTAAATATCTTTGTGGCGCGGCGCTTTGGCTTTAGCAAAGCGGATGAAATTACGATTGTTTTCTGCGGATCGAAAAAGAGCCTGGCCAACGGGATCCCGATGGCTAATATTCTATTTCCGGTTGCTGCCGTGGGAATGATGGTGCTGCCGCTGATGATCTTCCACCAGATCCAGCTGATGATCTGCGCCGGTATGGCCCGGCGTTACCAAAGAAAAGCGGCTGCAGCCGGTGAAAAACAGGCCGCAGCCATCAGAACCTAGTGCCGCTTGAGGGGCCGGACCAGGTTGTCCAGCCCTTCCACTTTAATCAGCAGCGTCAGGGCCATCAGCTCACCGAGATGGCCCGCGGGGAACTCCCCTTTGCGGGAAAACCACAGCAAATACTCTTCCGGTAAATCAATCAGCATCCGGCCTTTGTATTTACCAAAGGGCATGGCCGTGTTGGCTATCTCAATGAGCTGTTCTTTGTCCATTTAGTCACCCAGTAAACGAATCATTTCCGCTTCGTCAATAACCTGAATGCCCAGCTCCTGCGCCTTGACAAGCTTGGAGCCGGCCGCTTCCCCGGCTATGACCAGATCGGTTTTTTTCGACACGCTTCCGGCCACTTTTGCACCGAGCGCGGTCAGCCGGTCTTTGGCTTCGTCACGGGAAAGAATGCTCAGCGAGCCGGTGAGCACCACGGTCTTCCCGGCAAACGGGCTGTCGATCTCTTCCGCTTTGACGACCACAGGCGCAGGCCAATGGACCTCGGCCTCTTCGGTAAGCTGACGGATAACATCCCGGTTGCTCTCTTCGGCAAAGAAGTTAAAGGTATGCGTCGCCACAACAATGCCGACATCCGGCACTTTTTGCAGCTCCTCAATGCTGGCCGAGATAAGCGCATCCAGCGTGCCGAAGTGCGCGGCCAGCCCTGCGGCGGTGGCTTCTCCGACTTCACGAATACCTAAGGCATACAGGAAGCGAGCAAAAGTTGTCTCTTTGGCTTTTTCCAGCGCATCCACAACGTTTTGTGCCGATTTAGGCCCCATGCGATCCAGCCCGGTAAGCTTACCCGCCGTCAGTTTGAACAGATCGGCTGGCGTGTGAACGTACTCTTTCTCCACCAGTTGATCGATGATTTTGTCGCCCATGCCGTCAACGTCCATCGCACGGCGGGACACAAAGTGCTTCAGCGCCTCTTTGCGTTGGGCACCACAAATCAGGCCCCCGGTACAGCGGGCAACAGCTTCGCCTTCCACACGCTCAACGTCTGAACCGCAAACCGGGCACTGCGTTGGGAAGACGATTGCCTGAGTGTCTTCCGGGCGTTCAGACTCCACCACGCCAACAACCTGTGGGATAACATCCCCAGCGCGACGGATCACAACTCTGTCACCAATGCGCAGGCCAAGACGCTCTATCTCATCGGCATTGTGCAACGTCGCGTTGCTTACCAGTACCCCAGCAACCTGCACCGGTTCCAGACGAGCGACGGGCGTAATTGCGCCGGTACGCCCTACCTGGAACTCCACGTCTCGCACGGTGGTCATCTGTTCCTGCGCCGGAAACTTAAACGCAACGGCCCAGCGCGGCGCTCTCGCCACAAAGCCCAGCGTTTCCTGCAGCGCAAGCGAGTCAACTTTGATAACCACGCCGTCAATATCAAAGCCCAGCGTTGGACGATCGGCCTCTACCTGATGATAAAACGCCAGCACTTCCTCCGGCGTGCTGCACAGACGGATGCGGTCGCTGACCGGCAATCCCCAGGCCTTAAACTGTTGCAAACGCGCCATGTGGCTGCCTGGCAGCTCACCGCCTTCGAGCAGCCCAACACCGTAGCAGAAGAAGGTCAGCGGGCGTTTAGCGGTAATGCGCGGATCTAACTGGCGCAGCGAGCCTGCCGCCGCATTGCGAGGGTTGGCAAACACTTTCCCGCCAGTACGGCGAGCTTCTTCGTTGATTTTTTCGAATCCTGCCTGCGGCAAGAAAACTTCTCCACGCACCTCAAGGCGACGAGGAATATTGTCTCCGTGGAGTTTAAGCGGTATCGCGCGAATGGTTCGGACGTTAGACGTGATATTTTCACCAGTTGTGCCGTCACCGCGTGTCGCGGCCCGCACAAGAACACCGTCTTCATACAGCAGGCTTACCGCCAGACCATCCAGTTTTAGTTCACAGCAAAACGTCAAAGCATCGCTGCTTTTGAGCCTGTCCAGCACGCGTTTGTTGAACGCTAGGTAGCTTGCTTCATCGAAAACGTTATCGAGGGACAGCATCGGCACTTCATGGCGTACCTGGGTGAACTCGCTCAGCGGCGCAGCACCGACACGCTGGGTCGGTGAATCCTGGGTAATCAATTCCGGATGCGTTTCTTCAAGCGCACGGAGTTCGCGCATCAGCCTGTCGTATTCCGCATCGGGAATTTCGGGATTATCCTGCACATGGTACAGATATTCATGATGGCGAAGCGTGGTTCGCAGGTGGTTAAGTTGTTGTTCGATTGAGTCCATATCGCACCATCAATGATAAAAAACCCCCGACAGGCGGGGGTTTAGGGGGAAGATTCAGGCCGGGATTCAGGCGTTGGCTTCAACAACCTCGCGGATCCTGTCCTGGTACTCGCGCAGCTTTTGCGGAGTCATCATGCGACGCTGATCGTCGAGCACCACGCCACCGACTTCATCGGCGATGTGCTGCGCAGACTGCAACATCAGCTTAAAGTTTTGCGCTGCATTGCCGTAGGACGGCACCTGCATAAAGATGGTCACGCCTGGCGTGGCGAAATCCGCCATGTTCTCAGGGTCGAAAGACCCAGGTTTAACCATATTCGCCAGGCTAAACAGAACTGGACCGCTGCCATCAGGGCTAAGATGGCGGTGGAAAATATTCATTTCACCAAACTTGAAACCGGCCTGCTGAATGCTGTTCAAAAGCAACTCGCCGTTTAACATCGTGCCCGCGTGGGCAGCGACGTTCATCACGATCACCGTCTCTTTTTTCACCGGTGCAGGCTGCGGCACTGGTTCAGCAGCCACAGGCTCTGGCGTTGGTTCCGCAGTGAACTGTGGTGCAGGCTGAACGGGAGCGACCGGCTGTGGCTCAGGCACTGCCGCCGGAGCTGGCGCAGGAGGTGCGACAGGACGCACTGGTTCAACATGCTGAGGCGCGGGCTCAACGTGGTGCGGGGTAACCGGTTCAGGCTGGCGCGATTGCGGGGCAGGACGAGGTTCTGCTGACGCATACGGCGGCTCATAGTTGTGCTGAGGTGCCTGAGGCTGACGTGGCGCATTCGCTTCACGAGAGGCAGATTCCGGCACGGGCGCAGTACGACGCACGCGCACTTCACCGACGCCTTCTTCTTCCTCATCATCCTCTTCTTCGTATTCGTCACGCTTCGACTTCATACGTTTCAAAGGGCGATCGCGGAACACGGACGAGCGTTCCTTACGACTGGTCCACAGACCGTGAACCAGTAAGGCTATTATGGCGATTGCGCCAACAATGATTAATATCAGACGCAAATCCTGCATCATTATATTCTCTGTTGTTCTAACACCTTGCCACCGCGGCAAACATTTACTCACTAAGAGTATTTGCCCATCTGCTCAAGTGCAAGTGCGAGCACGGTTTTCTCACCATAAAGATAGCGTAAGCGCACCTTTTAGCTGATTTTTCGACCAATTCCTGGCAAGTTTTTCTGAATGCAGTCAGTTATGATAGCGAAGCAGCTAACTGCATTGACCTGATAAGGAGTCTGCTCAGATTATGGTTTCATCTTCCGGAACCCCGCCGCGCAGTGGCGTGTATTATTTTTCCCAGGGCTGGAAACTGGTCCGCGAACCCGGCATCAAGCGTTTCGTCGTGCTGCCGCTGTTGGTCAATATCATCTTGCTTGGTGGCGCTTTTTGGTGGTTATTCACGCGTCTTGATGTCTGGATCCCGTCGATGATGAGCCACATGCCAGACTGGCTACAATGGCTGAGTTACGTACTCTGGCCACTGGTAACGCTCTCGGTGTTATTGGTGTTTGGTTACTTCTTTTCGACAATCGCAAACTTGATTGCCGCGCCGTTTAGCGGCCTGCTGGCAGAGCAGCTTGAAGCTCGCCTTACGGGCGCAACGCCGCCGGATACGGGCGTGCTCGATATAATGAAAGATCTGCCACGCATCATGAAGCGTGAGTGGCAAAAGCTAGCCTGGTATCTGCCGCGCGCGCTAGTCCTGCTTCTGCTCTACTTTATTCCCGGCATTGGCCAAACTGTCGCCCCGGTCTTGTGGTTCTTATTCAGCGCATGGATGTTGGCGATTCAATACTGCGACTACCCTTTTGATAACCATAAAGTGCCGTTCAAACAGATGCGAGTGGCGCTTCGCGAGCAAAAGATCGTCAACATGCAGTTTGGCGCGCTGGTGAGCCTGTTCACGCTGATCCCGGTTCTGAACCTGTTTATCATGCCGGTTGCCGTCTGCGGCGCGACGGCCATGTGGGTGGACTGCTATCGGGCAAAACACGCCATGTGGAAATAATGCTCTCAGGAAGGGAAGCGGCTTATGCCATGGCTTATTCCATGTTGCATTGGCTTATTTCCCTTCCACATATAGATATGCTATTTCCTTACTTCCGCATATTTCCTGAGCGGGTATGCTGGACCGGTATCCCAAAATTCAGACAGTTAAGGACGAGCCATGAGCAAAATTTATGAAGACAACTCCCTGACAATCGGCCACACGCCGCTGGTTCGCCTGAACCGTATCGGCAACGGACGCATTCTGGCTAAGGTGGAGTCCCGTAACCCAAGCTTTAGCGTCAAATGCCGTATTGGTGCCAACATGATTTGGGATGCTGAAAAACGCGGCGTGCTGAAGCCTGGCGTGGAGTTAGTCGAACCTACCAGTGGCAACACCGGTATCGCTCTGGCCTATGTCGCGGCAGCGCGCGGCTACAAGCTGACGCTGACCATGCCGGAAACCATGAGCATCGAACGCCGTAAGCTGTTAAAAGCGCTGGGTGCAAACCTGGTGCTGACCGAAGGCGCTAAAGGCATGAAAGGTGCCATCCAGAAAGCCGAAGAAATCGTCGCCAGCGACCCGGCTAAATACTTACTGCTTCAGCAGTTCAGCAACCCGGCAAACCCGGAAATTCACGAAAAAACCACCGGCCCGGAAATCTGGGAAGATACCGATGGTGAAGTGGATGTGTTTATCGCCGGCGTCGGTACCGGCGGTACGCTGACGGGCGTCAGCCGCTACATCAAAAATACCAAAGGCAAAACCTCGCTCATTAGCGTGGCGGTAGAGCCAACGGATTCTCCGGTAATTACTCAAGCGCTGGCGGGTGAAGAACTGAAGCCTGGTCCGCATAAAATTCAGGGTATCGGGGCCGGATTTATCCCTGGTAACCTCGATCTGAAGCTTATCGACAAAGTGGTCACTATCAGCAACGACGACGCCATTGCGACCGCTCGCCGCCTGATGGATGAGGAAGGTATTCTCGCGGGTATCTCTTCCGGTGCCGCCGTGGCCGCCGCGCTGAAACTTCAGGAAGACGAAGCCTTTACCAATAAGAATATTGTGGTTATCCTTCCGTCCTCCGGGGAGCGCTATTTGAGTACTGCTTTGTTTGCCGATCTGTTCACTGAGAAAGAACTGCAACAGTAATGCCAGTATTTGATATATGCTTAAAAAAGCACCCGTGAGGGTGCTTTTTTGTGGCCTGCATCAAATTTTCACCCTCATCGGCATTGCGCTTACCCCCGCAGGTCTGGTATTTAACCAGCAATTATTTTGATGCGCGAAATTAATCAAGCTGTGAGATGCGCCTGCTGAATCGATTTAACGATTTGGTGCCTATCTGGTTTTCACGGCATAATGATGAAGAATCTGTGAAACGCTGTTGGCGTTTTTTTCACGATTCCCATGCATCCAGTGCCTCGTTCCTTTGACGATGGCGCTAACGATACAGGCTAAAGTGTGGCCGCCAGGCTAGACTTTAGTTCCACAACACTAAACCTATAAGTTGGGGAAATACAATGTTCCAGCAAGAAGTAACTATTACCGCTCCGAACGGTCTGCATACCCGCCCTGCTGCTCAGTTTGTTAAAGAAGCTAAAGGCTTCACTTCCGAAATCACTGTGACTTCCAACGGCAAAAGCGCCAGCGCTAAGAGCCTGTTCAAACTGCAAACTCTGGGCCTGACTCAGGGTACCGTAGTGACGCTCTCCGCCGAAGGTGAAGATGAGCAGAAAGCCGTTGAGCATTTAGTAAAACTGATGGCTGAACTCGAGTAAGTTCTGGGTTCTTCGTAAATATCAGTCACAAGTAAGGTAGGGTTATGATTTCAGGCATTTTAGCATCCCCGGGTATCGCTTTCGGCAAAGCACTTTTGCTGAAAGAAGATGAAATTGTCATCGACCGGAAGAAAATTTCTGCCGACAAAGTTGAGCAGGAAGTTGAACGTTTCCTCAGCGGGCGCGCCAAAGCATCCGAGCAGTTAGAAGCGATCAAAATTAAAGCTGGCGAGACCTTCGGTGAAGAAAAGGAAGCTATCTTCGAAGGCCACATTATGTTGCTGGAAGACGAAGAGCTCGAGCAGGAAATCATAGCCCTTATCAAAGACAAGCTGGTCACGGCGGACGCTGCGGCGTACGAAGTGATTGAAGGCCAGGCAACGGCTCTGGAAGAGCTGGATGACGAATACCTGAAAGAACGTGCGGCTGACGTACGTGACATCGGTAAGCGTCTGCTGCAGAACATTCTCGGCCTGAACATTATCGATTTAAGCGCAATTAAGGATGAAGTTATCCTGGTTGCCAAAGATCTGACCCCGTCTGAAACCGCACAGCTGAACCTGAAAAAGGTGCTGGGTTTCATCACCGACATCGGCGGCCGTACCTCCCACACTTCCATCATGGCGCGCTCCCTTGAGCTGCCAGCGATTGTGGGCACCGGTAGCGTCACCTCCGACGTGAAAAACGACGACTATCTGATCCTCGACGCGGTTAACAACAAAGTTTACGTTAACCCAACCAACGAGCAGATCGAAGAGCTGCGCGCCGTTCAACAGCAGGTTGCCTCTGAAAAAGCAGAGCTGGCTAAGCTGAAAGACCTGCCAGCCATCACCCTCGACGGCCATCAGGTCGAAGTGTGTGCCAACATTGGTACCGTGCGTGACATCGACGGTGCTGAGCGTAACGGCGCTGAAGGTGTGGGTCTGTATCGTACCGAATTCCTGTTCATGGACCGTGACTCACTGCCAACCGAAGAAGAGCAGTTTGCCGCGTACAAAGCCGTGGCTGAAGCCTGTGGCTCTCAGGCGGTTATCGTCCGTACCATGGACATCGGCGGCGACAAAGAGCTGCCGTACATGAACTTCCCTAAAGAAGAGAACCCGTTCCTGGGCTGGCGTGCCATTCGTATCGCCATGGATCGCAAAGAGATCCTGCGTGACCAGGTTCGAGCTATTCTGCGCGCCTCTGCGTTTGGCAAGCTGCGCATTATGTTCCCGATGATCATCTCTGTTGAAGAAGTGCGTGCCCTGAGAAAAGAGATTGAGATCTTCAAGCAGGAACTGCGTGACGAAGGCAAAGCATTCGATGAATCTATCGAAATCGGCGTGATGGTCGAAACCCCTGCGGCCGCGACGATTGCTCGTCATCTGGCCAAAGAAGTCGACTTCTTCAGCATCGGCACCAACGATTTAACTCAGTACACCCTGGCAGTTGACCGCGGTAATGATATGATTTCACATCTTTACCAGCCGATGTCACCGTCCGTACTGACTCTGATTAAGCAAGTTATTGATGCTTCTCATGCAGAAGGTAAATGGACCGGTATGTGTGGTGAGCTTGCGGGCGACGAACGTGCTACACTTCTGTTGCTTGGGATGGGCCTGGACGAATTCAGTATGAGCGCCATTTCTATCCCACGTATCAAGAAGATTATTCGTAACACGAACTTCGAAGATGCGAAAGTGTTAGCAGAGCAGGCTCTTGCTCAACCGACAACGGACGAGTTAATGACGCTGGTTAACAAGTTCATTGAAGAAAAAACAATCTGCTAATTCACGAGATGCTGCCCAAATTACTGCTTAGGAGAGAAGGCTAATGGGGTTATTTAGTAAACTGTTCGGTGACAAAGGCAATAGCGACACCGGAACCATTGAGATCGTTGCTCCACTGTCTGGCGAAATCGTTAACATTGAAGACGTGCCGGACGTCGTGTTTGCTGAAAAAATCGTTGGTGATGGCATCGCTATCAAACCAACCGGCAACAAAATGGTTGCTCCGGTTGACGGCACCATCGGTAAAATCTTTGAAACCAACCATGCCTTCTCTATCGAATCCGATAGCGGCATTGAGCTGTTTGTTCACTTTGGTATCGACACCGTTGAGCTGAAAGGCGAAGGCTTTAAGCGCATCGCTGAAGAAGGCCAGCGCGTGAAGAAAGGCGACGTGGTTATTGAGTTCGACCTGCCGCTGCTGGAAGAGAAAGCCAAGTCTACCCTGACACCGGTTGTTATCTCCAACATGGACGAAATCAAAGAGCTGATCAAACTGACAGGTAGCGTGACCGTGGGCGAAACCCCGGTTATCCGCATCAAGAAGTAAGATTCATGCAGAGAAAAAGGCACCCTGGGGTGCCTTTTTTATTGGCTGCGATTCAGCGAGGAAGAATCAGTTCATCTGAGCGCTGCCCCTGAGTCCAGGTCATCACTTCAAACACCCGATGCGCAGCTTCTCCTGCGGCAACCGCCACCTGCTTGCCTGCAAGTATTCGGCTTACCAGCTCGGCGCAGAACAAATCCCCGGTGCCTTTCAGGTCGGTCACCACGCGAGCGTGGCTGGTCACATCGGCTTCATCAGCGGTCACCGTCACCACGGAAATAGTATCCGCGCAGTTCCCCGGCGCACTGGTTATTACCACCCAGCGCAGCGTTTCAGAGAGAAGACTTCTGGCCGCCATCACCGCCTGCTCCAGCGTATCGCAGGGCATTCCGGTCAGAATATGCAATTCAAAGAGATTAGGCGTGATCCCCTGTGCATGAGGCAGCAGCGCCGTGCGATAAGCTTCAGGAATACCCGCCTTGACGTAAACACCGCTGTCGGTGTCCCCCATTACCGGGTCGACAAGTATCAACAGCTCAGGATGGCTTTTGCGTCTTTGACGCAGCCACTCCGCCAGCAGATGGATTTGCTCCGCACTGCCCATGTAACCCGTCGTCACGGCCTTCAGTTCGCGCAACGCATCCCGTTCTTCGAGCGCTCGCAGATAGCCGCTAAACCAGTCCGCCGGGATCACGCCGCCATAAAACGTATCGTAATGCGGCGTGTTGCTGAATAACACCGTTGGCACCGCCATCACCCGCCACCCATGCTGCCGAATCGCCGGAACCGCGATACTGTTCCCGACGCTGCCGTAAACGACCTGAGATTGCACCGCCACAATATCGGCCTGCAGCGCCCGGCCTGCATCGTGAAACAGTACAGACTGTATATCGTTATCCTGACTCATATTTTCCCCTTGCCCGCCAGACAGCTAAGGTCTGAATTGCGAAGCGGCCATTATAGCCAGACCCGGGCGGTACAACCATGCTAAGAGCGCCCTCTTTATTCCGGCAATAGCAGAGATACAGCTACCATCCTTCAGATTTATCAAATTAACGACAAAAGTAATATTTTCTTTCAGCCGTTACACCTTGAAAATGTATCACCTGAATGGTGAAGAAAACATTATTACCGATTAGTGCTGGATACCTGGAAATTAATAACTACCACTTAAACATCACATCAACAAAATATCCATTACATCATAAGGATATATCTTCTCCACCCGCTGTTTACATTGTCGACTCATGCCTGTCTTACAATTCCACAAGGTCAAACTCCATAATTTCACCTATAACAAAAGTTCCCTCCGGAGAATAAACCTCACTCTGCATGAATATAAGGAAGCTATTATATGAAAGATATATCCAGAAGAAGCTTCATGGCTTTTGCCGCAGGCGGTACCGTCGTATTAGCCGCCGGGCAGGCCCATGCCCACGATGACAAAGTAAAATCCTACCCGGCAAGCGTGCGCGATCCAGGCCCTCACGACCCCATCCGGGAAGCTGAAAACCCTGACATTGTTAACCCGCCCGCTACCGACAGCGGCACGTTGCCTAACCTGCGCTACTCCTTCAGCGATGCCCATGTCAGAAAAGGCACCGGCGGCTGGACCCGGCAAGTCACCAAGCGGGAGCTGGGGATTTCAACCACCATCGCCGGGGTGGACATGCGCCTTAATGCCGGAGGCATCCGCGAACTTCACTGGCACAAAGAGGGTGAATGGGCCTACATGACCTACGGCAATGCGCGGGTAACGGCCTTCGATGCAAAAGGAGGCTGGTTTGTGGATGATATCGGCGTCGGTGATTTATGGTATTTCCCGCCGGGCATTCCTCACTCCATTCAGGGTATCGGGCCTGACGGCTGTGAGTTTCTTTTGGCCTTCGACGACGGCGGATTTGATGAAGACAGTACGTTCCTGTTATCCGACTGGTTTAAACATATCCCTCCGGAGATATTAGCAAAAAACTTCCAGGTGCCCGTGTCTACATTTTCTAAACTGCCTTCACCTGCTGATGAATATATTTTCGCGGGTACAGTACCCGGCAGCCTTGCCTCAGACAGTATTAATGGCGCAGCTAAATCAGAGATTAAATTCACCCACCATATGCTGGCTCAGGATCCGATCAAAGCCCCTGGCGGTACCGTCAGAATAACGGATTCATCTAATTTCCCGGTGTCGAAGACTATTGCGGCAGCCCTGGTGGAAATAGAGCCCGGCGGGCTGAGAGAACTTCACTGGCACCCAAATAACGATGAATGGCAGTACTATCTTGAAGGGGAAGGCAGAATGGGCGTTTTCGCCTCTTCGGGTCAGGCCAGAACCTTTGATTACCGCGCCGGGGATGTCGGCTACGTTCCCTTTGCGATGGGGCATTATATCGAGAATACCGGCACCACAACCCTGCGTTTCCTGGAACTGTTTAAAAGCGACTATTACGCGGATATTTCGCTTAACCAGTGGCTGGCCAGCACGCCGCCTGAGCTGGTGAAACAGCATTTACAGCTTGATGATACCTTTATGAAGGCGTTGAACCTGCATAAAAACCCGGTTGTGAAGTAAGCCTGCTCTCAGGAAAAGATCGCCTCAGGCGACCTTTTCCTGGCTTACAGCGTCAGATGCCAGCGCCCTGAACGTAGCTCTCTTCCCCGAACACGCCGGTAGAAAGATAGCGATCGCCCCTGTCGCAAATAATAGCGACCACTACGGCCCCCGGATTTGCTTTGGCTACGCGCAACGCACCCGCCACCGCCCCGCCGGAACTTACGCCGCAGAAAATCCCCTCTTCCATCGCCAGGCGGCGCATCGTCTGCTCGGCTTCGGTCTGTGCCATGTCGATGACTTCATCCACCAGCGTCGGGTTGAAAATTTTCGGCAACCACTCCTCTGGCCAGCGGCGGATCCCCGGGATGCTGCTGCCCTCTTCCGGCTGCAGCCCGACAATTCTCACCGGCTTGCTTTGCTCGCGCATAAAACGACTCACGCCGGTTATCGTGCCCGTCGTGCCCATGCTGGAGACAAAATGCGTGATTCGCCCTTCGGTCTGCCGCCAGATCTCCGGCCCGGTCGTCGTGTAATGCGCCAGCGGGTTATCCGGGTTATTAAACTGATCGAGGATCTTGCCTTCGCCACGGTCGGCCATTTGCTGAGCCAGCTCACGCGCGCCTTCCATGCCCTGAGCTTTACTGACCAGAATCAACTCGGCGCCGTAAGCCTGCATCGCCGCCTTGCGCTCCATGCTCATGTTGTCCGGCATCAGCAGCTTAATAAGGTAGCCTTTGAGCGCAGAGATCATCGCCAGCGCAATGCCGGTATTGCCGCTGGTTGCCTCAATCAGCGTATCGCCGGGTTGTATTTCCCCTCGCTTTTCCGCCTGAACAATCATCGACAGCGCCGCGCGATCTTTAACCGAACCTGCCGGGTTATTTCCTTCGAGTTTGACCCAAATCTCGCTGCCGTTCGTCAGCCCGCTGCGCTGCAGCCGGACCAGAGGAGTATTACCAATAGTGCTTTCTAAAGTGATCACTTGCCTGCCCGCAATAAATGAAAAAGCGGCCTCGGTGGGCCGCTAGTGCGTGTCCTGTCGGGGTAAATTATCAGGCGGACTGCGCCAGGTCTACACCCTGAATACGGTTGGCACCTTCATACAGGCGCGCGTTTTGTAATCCCACAAACAGACGCTCACCGCGCTGCGGAATTTGCTGTTCCTTCAGAACCACCGTCAGCGGTTCGTCATACCAGCCCAGCGGCTGCACAACCAGCTGCATGTAATGCCCGCGCGGGCTGACTTCCAGCACCTGCACCGGCAGAGGTGAATCTAGATTCGTGCGGCGGCTGACGTCCACTTCCCACGGACGCAGGAACAAATCAACATCCCCCTGATGGGCCGGCGTGAACCCCAGCGGCCAACGATGCGCGCCGACGTGAAACTGGCTCCCACGAATCACGCCTTTCAGGCGGTTAACCTCGCCGAGGAACTCCAGCACGAAGCGGGTCGCGGGCTCACGCCAGACCTGCTCAGGCGTATCGACCTGCTCGATATTGCCCTGGCTCATCACCACCACGCGGTCGGCAACTTCCATCGCTTCTTCCTGATCGTGCGTCACAAACACGCTGGTGAACTTTAACTCTTCGTGCAGCTCGCGCAGCCAGCGGCGCAGCTCTTTACGAACCTGTGCGTCCAGAGCGCCAAACGGTTCATCCAGCAGCAGGATTTGCGGCTCCACCGCCAGCGCACGCGCCAGGGCAACACGCTGCTTCTGCCCGCCGGACAACTGCGCCGGGTAGCGGTCGGCCAGATGGGAAAGCTGCACCATTTCCAGCAGTTTCGTCACTTTCTGTTTGATCGCAGAGGCGGAAGGCCGTTCGCGACGCGGCAGCACCGTTAAGCCAAAGGCGATATTGTCGAATACAGACATATGGCGGAACAGCGCATAGTGCTGAAACACAAAGCCGACTTTGCGATCGCGGGCATGCATCCGGCTGACGTCGGTGCCGTGGAAGCTGATGCGACCGCTGTTCTGGTGCTCCAGCCCGGCAATAATACGCAGCAGCGTAGTTTTACCAGAGCCGGACGGACCAAGCAGCGCCACCATCTGACCAGAAGGGATATCCAGCGAGATATCGTTCAGCACCTGGGTGCGTCCAAATGACTTCTTAATATTGGCAATATCAATGCTCATGATTTTCCTCCTGCTTCAGGCGTTTTTCCTGATTATTCAGACGCCACTGCACCGCACTCTTTAAGAACAAGGTCAGGACTGCCATCAGGGTCAACAACGCCGCGGCGGTAAACGAACCAACGGTGTTGTAATCCTGCTGCAGTAACTCAATCTGTAACGGCAACGAGAACGTCTCGCCGCGAATCGAACCGGACACCACCGACACCGCGCCAAATTCACCGATGGCGCGGGCGTTGGTCAGCACCACGCCATAAAGCAGGGCCCAGCGAATATTGGGCAGCGTCACGCGGCGGAACATCTGCCAGCCGGAAGCGCCCAGTAAAATCGCGGCTTCATCTTCCTGGCTGCCCTGGCTTAGCATCACCGGCACCAGCTCACGCACCACAAACGGGCAGGTGACGAAGATAGTCACCAGCACCATGCCCGGCCAGGCAAACATGATTTGCAGGTTGTGGGCATCGAGGAACCCCGCCAGCGGGCCGTTAGAACCATAAAACAGCAGGTAAACCAGGCCCGCAACCACCGGGGAAACGGCAAATGGGATATCCAGCAGCGTCAGCAACAATTGGCGGCCAGGGAAGTTAAAACGCGTCACCAGCCAGGCCAGCAGCGTGCCGAACACCAGGTTTACCGGCACGGTAATCAGGGCAATCATCACCGTCAGCCAGATGGCGTGCAGCATGTCCGGGTTAGCGATATTTTGCAGCGCGGGCATCAGCCCTTTGGAAAAGGCTTCTACAAAAATAGACGCGACCGGCACCACCAGAATCAGGAAAGAGACGAGCACACCGATGGCGATCAGCGCCCATTTTCCCCAGTTAATGCGGGAGCGGGTATAGTTTTTCAAAGCAGTGACGTCCGTCATCAGTGACCTACCACGCGTCGACCAAAGCGACTCTGCAACGTGTTAATGGTGAACAGCAGCAGCAGCGACGCCGCCAGAATCACTGACGCAATGGCGCTGGCCGCCGGGTAATCAAACTCCTGCAGGCGCACGAAGATCATCAGCGAGGTGACTTCCGTCTTCCAGGCGATGTTTCCGGCGATAAAGATAACCGCGCCAAACTCCCCCAGGCTACGGGTGAAGGAAAGCGCTACGCCCGCCATCAGTGCCGGAGAAAGCTCCGGCAGCACTACGCGGCGGAAACTCTGCCAGCGAGTCGCGCCGAGCGTTTCAGCAGCTTCCTCGTATTCTGGCCCCAATTCTTCCAGCACGGGCTGAACGGTGCGCACCACAAACGGAATGCTGGTAAACGCCATCGCGACGGCAATACCCAGCCAGGTGTAAGTCACCTTAATGCCAAACTGCGCCAGCCACTCGCCGTACCAGCCGTTGACAGAAAACAGCCCGGCGAGGGTTAAACCTGCCACCGCGGTGGGCAGCGCAAAGGGTAAATCCATCAGCGCATCTAGCAGGCTGCGCCCCGGAAACTGATAACGCGTCAGGATCCACGCCATTAACAGGCCGAACACGCCGTTAAACACGGAAGCCAGCGCGGCGGAGAGCAGCGTGACTTTATAGGCGGCCACCACCTGCGGGTTGGTAATCACGTCCCAGTACTGGGAGAACGACATTTGCGCCAGCTGCATCACCAGCGCGCTCAGCGGCAGCAGCAGGATCAGGCAAACAAACAGCAGGCTGGTGCCGAGGCTAAGCGTAAACCCCGGCAATACGCGTTTTGAACGGCTGGCAAACATTAACTACGCCCCGCCGCTAACAGCTTGTCGAGCTCCCCGCCGGTAGCAAAATGCGTTTTCATCACTTCCGGCCAGCCGCCGAACGCATCTTCCACGCGGAACAGCTCGGTCTGTGGGAATTTATCTTTCAGCTTATCCATTACCTGCGGGTTATTCACGCGGTAGTAGTAATCGGTAATGATGGTCTGCGCCTGAGGGCTATAGAGATAGTTCAGGTAGGCTTTGGCCGCTTTTTCCGTGCCGTTGGCCTTCACGTTTTTATCCACCCAGGCAACCGGGAACTCGGCCAGAATGTTGACCTTCGGCACTACGACTTCATAACCGTCTTTGGCGTACTGGTTGCGGATATTGTTCACTTCTGATTCAAAAGAGATCAGCACGTCGCCCAGCCCACGCTCGACAAAGGAGGTTGTCGCCCCGCGGCCGCCGGTATCAAACACTTCGACGTTTTTCAGGAATTGCGTCATGAACTGCTCGGTTTTGGCTTTATCGCCGCCGTCAGCTTTGTCTGCCGCCCCCCAGGCTGCCAGATAGGTATAACGAGCGTTACCAGAAGTTTTCGGATTCGGGAAAATGAGCTTCACGTCCGGGCGCACAAGATCGCTCCAGTCGTGGATGTTCTTTGGGTTGCCTTTGCGCACCAGGAAAGCCATGGTGGAGTAGAAAGGCGAGCTGTTGTTGCCCAGACGGCTCTGCCAGTCCGCCGGGATCAGGTTGCCTTTGTCGTGCAGGATCTGCACATCGGTCACCTGGTTATAAGTTACAACGTCAGCTTTTAAGCCCTGCAAAATGGCCAGCGCCTGTTTTGATGACCCGGCATGAGATTGTTTTATCGTCAGCTTGTCGCCGTTATTCTCCTGCGCCCACTGTTTTTCAAACGGCGGGTTAAGCGCGGCAAACAGCTCGCGGGACACATCATAAGAGCTATTCAGCAGCTCGGTTGCATGGGCAGAGCCTGCCAGCAGCAAAGAGACAGCGAGCGCGTTCCATACTTTTTTAACTGACCTGATTGCCATGCTTCGCCCTTATAAATGTGATGAATACCATAAAGTCATGACAGTCAGTGTATTTATAACGAGCGATAAAGCTGTAACGCTTTTATATACCGTTTGGCGATTTACAAGAAGAAAGGGATATAAGAAAGCGGCGTAGCAAACGCTACGCCGGAGGGGATTACAGGCTCAGTAATTTATCGAGCGACGGCGCAAAGTAGTAACCGCCGGTGACCGGCTTAGTGAAGCGCAGCATACCGTCACGCTTCCCGTCAGCGTCGCCAAACATGCTCAATAGCTGCTGTTCAATGTTATGCAAACGCGCGCAATAGGCGATGAAATAGAGACCGTGCACGCCGCTGGCGGTGCCGTAAGGCAGGCTCTGACGCACAATTTTCAGCCCCTTGCCGTCTTCTTTCAGATCGACCCGGCTCAGGTGAGAAGTGGCTGGCCGCGCGTCGCCGTCAATTTCTTCGTTTTCCTGTTTGGTACGGCCGAAGATCATCTCCTGGTCGTGCACGCTCAGGCGGTTAAGCTGCTTGAGGTTGTGTTCCCAGCGCTGAACCAGCACGTAGCTGCCCCCGGCATCCACGCCTTCGTTGATCACCGCCACCTGGCGACGATTTTCTTCGCCCTGTGGATTTTCGGTCCCGTCAACGAAGCCGCTGAGATCGCGCTCTTCTACCCAGCGGAAACCGTGAATCTCTTCTTCAATTTTCAGCGCATCGCCAAACGCGGCCAGCGCGGCCTGAGCCACGGAGAAGTTCACGTCATGGCGCAGAGAAAGAATGTGGATCATCACATCGTGCTGGGTCGCGGGCGCCAGGCCTTTGCCTAGTGGCGTAAAGTTTTTCAGCTCTGCGGCACCTTCGCCTTTGCTGAGGTCGCGCCACAGGTCGTGCCCGAAGCCAACGGTCGCCCCCAGCATCGCGTCAGGGAATTGTTCCTGGAAAGCATTCAACGCTTCAATAAAGGTTTTGCACCCTGCGCTCAGCGCGCTGAAGTCGCCCTGGACAGAAGCTTCCAGCCAAACGGCGGCACGACAATGTTCCGGCAGAATGCCGCTTTGAACCCGAGACATGATTCCTCCTGAAAAAAATGCCACCAAAGGTGGCACATAACTATGATGACTCCGAACGGAGGCATTTATCGGGCTATTCTAACCTGATTTATTCACGCCGACTTGCGACGGCGCAAACCCGGCGCAAATTTTATCGACGCCAGATAATTTTGTTAAGCGTCCATTTCTTCAGCGTATCATCCGACGGCATCAATCCTTCCGGCCCGTGCCACTCGCCTGTAAACAGATAGCTGATGTGCTGGCTGTTCGGCGCCTGGCAGAGAACGCCTGCCGCATCGTCGCTGGTCGCTTTTTCGCAGGCCCCAAACGCTTTCTGATACAGATCGCTGAAAGGCGTGCCGATTTTCACGCCGCTGGCGGTTTTGATGTCAGCATCCATCACATCTACGCGACTCACGGTGCCTTTTTCGCCGTTCACCACCAGCTTAACGTCTTTGTCTTTCATCGCCTCAAAGTAGCGCACGATGGTGCCGTTTTCAGTTTTCATGCCGCTGCGCAGACGATAATTGTCATTCAACCCCTCGCTCACGACCTTCTCATCCATCGCGGTGGCTGAAGTCAGTTTCCCCACGCCCTGCTCGCTCACCTCAACGGAAGAGCCAAACCAGTTCCACGGATAAGCCGCAGACCAGTTAACGGAGGACAGCGTGGAACACCCGCTCAGAACCAGCGGCAGGCCTAGCATCATCAGGCGCAGAGATTTCATTGATCATTCCTTTTCAAAAAATGGTAACGGCCTTTGGAGTACGGGGACGTCAAAAAGTGCCGCTTAACTCGTTTTTCAGGGCAAAGTAATCCCGCAGCCGGCGGTTAGTCAGCAGCCACCAAAGCGCGAACAGATCGATAATCAGCAGAACAACGGTGGTACCGGTCAGCGTTTCATCCCCGGCCAGCAGCGCCAGTTGCCACGCCAGCAGCCCAACCTGGGCGGCAATCAATATCCAGCGAAACGCCCGCCAGAACCGGGGCCAAAGGTGGCGACGTCCGCTGAGCAAAAAGGCCAGCGCAGCCGGAATACCGGGGATCAGCCCCAGCCAGAAGTTATCGCGATCGGGATAAAACAGGCCCAGCAGCGCATCGCCCTGCTGACGAGAAGCCCCCGCCAGCACCAGCAAAACCCAGGTGCGGGCCTGTAACAACAACACCGCCCAGAACAGCAGCGGTGCTTTTAAGTTGCCCTGTGAATCATAATCAGCAGGCAAATACATGGCATGAACACATTTGAAAATTAATATTCCTGATCTTCTATCAGCCGTTTGCCGAGCAAAATGGTGTCCTGATGCTCGTAATCGAGCTTTTCATAAAGGCCGATAACCAGATCGTTCTCTTCGCGCACCATGATGTGGATCTTCGGGCAACCGCGGGCAATCAGCTTCTTTTCCAGCCGGTTCAGCAAGGCGTTAGCAATGCCGCGGCCCCGAAACTCCGGGTGCACGCCCAGGTAATAGGCTGAACCCCGATGGCCGTCATACCCGCCCATCAACGAACCGACGATCTCGCCACCCACCTCAGCGACTAAAAACAGGTCCGCATCGTGATGCAGCTTACGTTCAATGTCCATTTCCGGGTCATTCCATGGGCGCAGTAAATCGCAGCGCTCCCAAAGGGTAATGACCTCTTCGAAATCTTCCTGGCGAAAAACGCGAATTTCCATGGTATTAGCCACCTTAAGCCGTAAAAGGTTGATTATGGCGTTAACCGTCCGTTAAGCCAATAACTGCCGCAAAAGCGCGAAAAAAATGGCATAATCTCCGACCAGTCATGAAATGAAACGAATGGATATACATTTCTGACGCCAGAGTGTCGTTTGCATGAAGCCGATACGTTATAACTTCCCATCTGGACTCCATAAGATAAATAATTCATCCGCATGAGCAAAATTAAATCGCTAACGCAACTTACGACGCGCCGCCAGATCCTGCTCACAGGTTTAGCAGCGTTGACGCTAACCGGTATGAACCAAGCGCTGGCAAAGGAAGAAGCCAAATCGCTGAAAACCACCAATTCCCACAGTAAAGTGGCCAAAAAATCCGGGGCAAAACGCATTGTTATGCTCGACCCGGGCCACGGTGGGATTGATACCGGCGCCATCGGCCACAACGGCTCGAAAGAAAAACACGTGGTGCTGGCCATTGCCAAAAACGTGCGCAGCATCCTGCGCAGCAACGGGATCGATGCCAGGCTGACTCGCACCACGGACGAATTTATTCCGCTGTACGATCGCGTTGAAATCGCCCACCAGCACGGCGCAGATCTGTTTATGTCGATCCACGCGGATGGCTTCACCAGTCCAACCGCCGCAGGTGCCTCCGTATTCGCCCTGTCTAACCGAGGCGCAAGTAGCGCTATGGCGAAATATCTTTCAGACAGAGAGAACGCCGCGGATGACGTAGCGGGTAGCAAAGTGAAAGACAAAGATCACTACCTGCAGCAGGTGCTGTTTGACCTGGTGCAGACCGACACGATTAAAAACAGCCTGACGCTCGGCTCGCATATTCTGAAACAGATAAAGCCGGTGCATAAGCTGCACAGCCGCAACACGGAACAGGCAGCCTTCGTCGTTCTGAAGTCGCCGTCCATTCCGTCCGTGCTGGTTGAAACCTCGTTCATCACCAACCCGGGCGAAGAAAAGTTGCTCGGCACCACCGCCTTCCGCCAGAAGATTGCCACCGCCATCGCCTCCGGCGTGATGAGCTATTTCAACTGGTTTGATAACCATAAAGTCCACGGTAAGAAGCGTTAATTTTTATGACTGAGCCCGATATCCACGCCGTAAAACAGTTCCTGCTCTCCCTGCAGGATACGATATGCCAGCAGCTTTCCGCCCTTGATGGCGCCGTCTTCCAGGAAGACAACTGGCAGCGAGAAGGCGGCGGCGGCGGGCGCAGTCGAGTTTTGCGCGGCGGCGCGGTGTTCGAACAGGCTGGCGTGAACTTTTCTCACGTTCACGGTGACGCCATGCCGGCGTCTGCCACGGCCCACCGCCCGGAACTGGCGGGCAGAAGCTTTGAGGCCATGGGCGTTTCGCTGGTGGTACACCCGAACAACCCTTATGTGCCGACCAGCCACGCCAACGTGCGTTTCTTTATTGCCGAAAAACCTGGCGCCGATCCGGTCTGGTGGTTTGGCGGCGGCTTCGACTTAACGCCTTACTACGGCTTCGAAGAAGATGCGGTGCACTGGCACCGCACGGCGCGTGACCTGTGTCAGCCGTTTGGTGACGACGTTTTCCCGCGTTATAAAAAGTGGTGCGATGACTACTTCTTTATCAGACACCGCAACGAGCAGCGCGGTATCGGCGGGCTGTTTTTCGACGATCTGAACAAGCCAGACTTTGACTACGGCTTCCGCTTTATTCAGGCCGTCGGACAAGGATTCCTGGACGCTTATCTGCCGATTGTTGAACGCCGCAAGGATCATCCCTTCGGCGAACGCGAACGTGACTTCCAGCTCTATCGCCGTGGGCGCTACGTTGAGTTCAACCTGGTGTGGGATCGCGGCACGCTGTTTGGCCTGCAAACCGGCGGGCGCACCGAATCGATTTTAATGTCGATGCCGCCGCTGGTGCGCTGGGAGTATGACTATCAGCCTGAAGAAGGCAGCCCGGAGGCTGCGCTGTATCGTGATTTCCTGCCAGTGAAGGAGTGGGTGTAGCTTTCGCGTTTTTGCCCTCACCCTCTCCCTAAAAGGGAGAGGGGATTTTTAGTACTCGCTGTCCCCCATATCCCTTTGGGGAAAGATGACTCTATTATCCGCTTTACTCGGTTTTCCCCCTCGCCCCTCCGGAGAGAGGGCGAGGGGGAGTTCAATCACAGCGGTGCGGTTTGCGCCTCCACAACCGCCAGCGCCACCATATTCACAATGCGGCGCACCGAAGCAATCGGCGTCAACACGTGAACCGGCTTCGCCACGCCCATCAGGACCGGTCCAACGGTCACCCCTTCAGAACTCGACACGCGCAGCAGGTTGTAGCTAATACGCGCCGCCTCAACGTTCGGCATGATCAGGATATTGGCAGAGCCTTTCAGCGGGCTGTCCGGCATACGCTCATGGCGAATACTTTCAACCAGCGCGGCGTCTCCGTGCATCTCCCCGTCAATTTCCAGGTCAGGCGCACGCTCGCGCACCAGATCCAGCGTTTTGCGCATTTTGCAGGCGGCTTTGCTGTTGGAAGAACCGTAGTTGGAGTGGGAAAGCAGCGCGACTTTCGGCTCAATGCCGAAGCGGCGCACCGTTTCCGCCGCCAGCAGCGTGATTTCCGTCAGTTCTTCCGGCGTAGGGTCATCGTTCACATAGGTATCCGCGATAAAGGTGTTGCCGCTCGGCAGCAGCAGCGCGTTCATCGCCCCGGCAGCCTTCACGCCTTCGCGGTAGCCAAACAGCTTCTCTACCACGTCAAAGTGCTCGTGATATTCGCCGATTGTCCCGCATATCAGCGCATCCGCTTCACCACGATGCACCATGATCGCCCCGATCACAGTCGTGTTGCTGATCACCGCCCGCTGCGCCTGCTCCTGAGTGATCCCACGGCGCTTCATGATGTTGTAGTACTCGTGCCAGTACTCTTTGAAACGCGGATCGGATTCGTTATTCACGATCTCAAAATCTTTGCCCGGCTGAATTTGCAGGCCCAGCTTTTTGATACGCATTTCGATAACGCTTGGGCGACCAATCAGGATAGGCTTCGCCAGCCCCAAAGTGATCAACTCCTGTGTGGCATGCAGCACGCGCGCTTCTTCCCCTTCGCTTAACACCACACGCTTCGGCTCTTTGCGCGCCTGGGAGAAGATCGGCTTCATAAACAGGTTGGTTTTGTAGACAAACTCTTCCAGCTTCTCGCTGTAAGCATTGAAATCCTGAATCGGGCGCGTGGCCACGCCGGAGTCCATCGCTGCTTTGGCTACCGCCGGGGCAATTTTCACGATCAGGCGCGGGTCAAATGGCTTAGGAATGATGTATTCCGGGCCGAACGTCAGTTCCTGCTCGCCGTAGGCGGAGGCCACCACGTCGCTTTGTTCAGCGTGAGCCAGCTCGGCTATCGCATGTACCGCAGCCAGCTTCATCTCTTCGTTAATTGCCGTGGCGCCCACGTCCAGCGCGCCACGGAAGATGAACGGGAAGCACAGCACGTTGTTCACCTGGTTCGGGTAGTCCGAACGGCCGGTACAGATAATGGCTTCCGGGCGCACCTCTTTCGCCAGCGGCGGCAGAATTTCAGGCTCAGGGTTAGCCAGCGCCAGAATCAGCGGCGCTTTGCCCATTTTCTTCACCATTTCCTGGGTCAGCACTTTCGGGCCGGAGCAGCCGAGGAAGATGTCCGCGCCTTCAATCACGTCGTCCAGCGTCCGCTTGCCGCTGTCTTCTACGGCATAGGCGGCTTTGGTTTCGGCCATGTTCTCTTCGCGGCCTTTATAAATAACGCCCTTCGAGTCGCAAACCACGATGTTGTGTTTTTGCATTCCCAGCGCGACCAGCAGGTTCATACAGGCGATTGCCGAAGCCCCCGCGCCGGAAACCACCAGCCGTACATCGGTAATGTTCTTTTCAACCACGCGCAGGCCGTTCAGCACTGCGGCGGTACAAATAATCGCGGTGCCGTGCTGGTCGTCGTGGAACACCGGAATGTTCATGCGCTCGCGCAGCTTCTGCTCTATGTAGAAACACTCCGGTGCCTTGATATCTTCCAGGTTAATGCCGCCGAAAGTGGGTTCCAGCGCGGCCACCACGTCGATAAGCTTGTCCGGATCCATCTCATCAATTTCGATATCGAAGACGTCGATACCGGCGAATTTTTTAAACAGGACGCCCTTACCTTCCATGACCGGCTTGCCTGCCAGCGCGCCGATATTGCCTAGCCCGAGCACCGCGGTACCGTTAGAAACCACGCCCACAAGGTTGCCACGCGCGGTGTATTTGTAGGCGGCGAGCGGGTCCTTTTCAATTTCAAGGCAAGGTGCCGCTACGCCCGGCGAATATGCCAGCGCCAGGTCACGCTGGGTAGCAAGGGGTTTGGTCGGAGAAACCTGAATTTTCCCCGGAATTGGAAACTCATGGAAATCGAGGGCACTTTGCTTCAGTTGTTCATCCATTGCATCGTTCCTTTTTGGGTCTTCTTTATTGTTACGTCAGCCGCCTAGTATCACGCGGGCACGTTTCGCAAACTTTGAAGGTAGCCATACTATTAAGATTAGGCGTGATTATTGTTAGCTAACTATAGAACCGATGTTAGCGGCTGCCCCGTCATCGCCCCCATCTGCTATGCTTTTGGGTTATGCAAAGCGTAAGTTTTCACGGCGAGCGACACGGAACGCTCAGGTAAGACGTTGCTTTTTCAAGGAGATAGTAATGAATCAGTTAGACAGCATTAAACAGTACACCACCGTGGTTGCAGACAGCGGTGATATCGACTCTATTCGCCACTACCAGCCTGAAGACGCCACCACCAACCCTTCATTGTTGTTAAAAGCCGCGGGGCTTGAGCAATATCAGCCGCTGATTGATGATGCCCTGGCCTACGGCAAACAGCACGGCGGCAGCAGGGAACACATTGTGGCCGAAGCCAGTGACAAACTGGCGGTCAATGTCGGTGCGGAAATTCTGAAAAGCATTCCAGGTCGCGTGTCTACCGAAGTGGATGCCCGCCTCTCCTACGACAAAGAAAAGAGCATCAGCAAGGCTCGTCGCCTGGTGGACCTGTACGCCGAACAGGGGATCGATAAATCCCGCATTCTCATCAAGCTGGCGTCGACATGGGAAGGCATCCGCGCGGCGGAAGAGCTGCAAAAAGAAGGCATCAACTGCAACCTGACACTGCTGTTCTCTTTTGCTCAGGCGCGTGCCTGTGCGGAAGCGGGCGTTTTCCTGATTTCCCCGTTCGTGGGCCGTATTTACGACTGGTATCAGGCGCGTAAACCGATGGATCCGTATATCGTTGAAGAAGATCCGGGCGTGAAATCCGTGCGCAATATCTACGACTACTTCAAGCAACATAACTATGAAACCATCGTCATGGGCGCCAGCTTCCGTCGTAAGGAACAAATCCTCGCCCTGGCGGGCTGCGACCGGCTGACCATAGCCCCTAACCTGCTGCAGCAGCTGCAGGACAGTGAAGAAGAAGTTATCCGTAAACTGATCCCATTCTCACAGGGCTTCCGCCGTCCGGCCCCCATGAGCGAAGCGGAATTCCGTTGGGAACATAGCCAGGATGCTATGGCCGTGGAAAAACTGGCCGAAGGGATCCGCCTGTTCGCCATAGATCAACGCAAACTGGAAGACCTGCTCGCCGCCAAACTTTAACAAGACCTGGAGTGAAACATGTCATCACGTAAAGAGCTTGCCAACGCCATTCGCGCCCTCAGTATGGATGCGGTCCAGAAAGCCAATTCCGGCCACCCCGGAGCGCCCATGGGCATGGCCGATATCGCCGAGGTGCTGTGGAATGATTTCCTCAGCCATAACCCGTCTAACCCGCACTGGGCCAACCGCGACCGCTTCGTGCTGTCGAACGGCCATGCGTCGATGCTGCTTTACAGCCTGCTGCACCTGAGCGGCTATGACCTGCCGCTGGAGGAGTTGAAAAACTTCCGCCAGCTTCACTCCAAAACGCCCGGCCACCCGGAAGTGGGCTATACCCCCGGCGTGGAAACCACCACCGGCCCGCTGGGCCAGGGGTTAGCCAACGCCGTGGGGATGGCGATTGCCGAGCGCACGCTGGCCGCGCAGTTTAACCAGCCGGGCCATGACATCGTTGACCACTACACCTATGTGTTCATGGGCGACGGCTGCCTGATGGAGGGCATTTCCCATGAGGTATCTTCCCTTGCCGGGACGCTGGGTTTAGGCAAGCTGATCGGCTTCTATGACCATAACGGGATTTCCATCGACGGGGAAACCGATGGCTGGTTTACCGACGACACGGCCAAACGCTTCGAGGCCTATCACTGGCACGTGATCCATGAGATTGACGGCCACGATCCGGCAGCGCTGAAAAAAGCCATCAAAGAAGCCCAGAGCGTGAAGGACAAACCGTCCCTCATCATCTGCCGCACCGTGATCGGTTTTGGTTCGCCAAACAAAGCGGGCAAAGAAGAGGCTCACGGCGCACCGCTGGGTGAAGAAGAAGTCGCCCTGGCGCGCAAGCAGCTCGGCTGGAAATACCCGCCGTTTGAGATCCCAAAAGAGGTCTATCACGCCTGGGACGCCAAAGAGGCAGGCGAAAAAGCGGAGGCCGCCTGGAAAGAGAAGTTTGCCGCTTACGCAAAGGCTCACCCTACCCTGAGCGCCGAATTTAAACGCCGTACCGAAGGTAAACTGCCGGATAACTGGCAGAAAACAGCCCAAAGCTACATTGAACAACTGCAGGCGAACCCGGACAAAATCGCCACCCGCAAAGCTTCGCAGAATACCCTTAACGCCTTTGGTCCGTCGCTGCCGGAACTGCTTGGCGGCTCCGCCGACCTGGCCCCGAGTAACCTGACCATCTGGAAAGGCTCGAGGTCGATTAAAGAGGACACCGCCGGGAATTATATCCACTACGGCGTACGCGAATTCGGTATGACCGCCATTGCCAACGGCATCGCCCTGCACGGCGGCTTTATCCCTTACACCGCCACTTTCCTGATGTTTGTGGAGTACGCCCGTAACGCGGCACGTATGGCGGCGCTGATGAAAGCCCGGCAGATCATGGTTTATACCCATGATTCCATCGGCCTTGGGGAAGATGGCCCGACACACCAGGCCGTCGAGCAGTTAGCCAGCCTGCGCCTGACGCCCAACTTCAGCACCTGGCGGCCTTGCGATCAGGTTGAGGCCGCCGTGGCCTGGAAATCCGCACTTGAGCGCCAGACCGGCCCAACTGCGCTGATCCTGTCTCGCCAGAATCTGGCCCAGATGGACCGTACGCCCGAGCAACTGAAAGCGATCGGCCGAGGGGGTTATATTCTGAAGGACAGCGACGGCAAACCAGACCTCATCCTGATTGCCACAGGCTCTGAGATTGAAATCACCGTCGAGGCCGCGGCAGCATTGAGCAAAGAAGGGCATAAGGTTCGCGTCGTGTCTATGCCGTCCACCGACGTGTTTGATGCTCAGGATGAGGCGTATCAGGAGTCCGTCCTGCCTTATGCGGTTCGCGCTCGTGTGGCAGTTGAGGCGGGTATAGCCGACTACTGGTATAAATACGTCGGTCTCAAAGGCGGGATTGTGGGTATGACAACCTTTGGCGAATCCGCGCCTGCCGGGAAGCTGTTCCCGTTCTTTGGCTTTACGGTAGAAAACATCGTAGCCGTAGCGAAAAAATCACTCGGCAAGAAATAGCCTACACTGCCAGCCCTCTCCTCATGGGGAGAGGGTTCTTCTTATTCCATGAATCCACCCTATTTGGTGACCCACAGCGTCGGCCAGCCGCCCGCTTTATGCCAGCTATCACAGGCAGATTCAGCGGCATAACGCACAAGCCGGAAACGCTGCCCGTCAAAGCGCCAGCGCGTGGCCACGCCGCAATCGCCGGGCCCGCGCCCTTTCGCCAA
Organism: Cedecea sp. Ae19-4; assembly: GCF_059801165.1. Taxonomy (NCBI): domain Bacteria; kingdom Pseudomonadati; phylum Pseudomonadota; class Gammaproteobacteria; order Enterobacterales; family Enterobacteriaceae; genus Cedecea; species Cedecea sp. Ae19-4. The sequence continues at coordinate 2,560,986 of NZ_JBCHWG010000001.1, forward strand.
AGTCGTTAACTCTTTGTTGTGCTCATCAAATCCCACGTTCATCAGCTCCAGCTCTGAACTCCCGTCGGCCGGTACGAAGGGCAACCGCAGGTGAATCGTCCTGGCGACAAACGGCTTTTGCCGGGAGATGACCCAGGCCAGATAAACCACGTTATAGGCACCTGCTTCACAGCTGGTAAGCATCAAGGCTTTATCGTCAGTCAGAGGGAAAACGCGCACTTCCCGGCGCTGCGGATCGAGCGAGCACTGGCTGTTATTCATCCGCCATGTGCCGTAATCCAACAGGTCGTTCAGTTCATCGTGTGAAAGTGGCGTTGTTGGTGCCGTAGCTGCAGCCACTTCTTTGAGCGGTGGAGCCGGAGGCACGCTGAGCGGAGGTCCGTCGCCTTTTTTAATCCATGCGGTTTCGCTGCCGATACGCTTTTGCTGGCTGTCGATAAAGAGTAGCGCCGCTTTGAGCCCGCTGAGTGAAATGATGCCCCTGCCGTCGGCAAGGGTAATTTTATCGCCGTTCATAACAGCGTCTAGCAGACCGTTAATCGCCTCCGGATTATTGGTCATCAAATGATGAGGCGACACTTTCCACTCGCTGGGCTGGATAGCAAGCGGCGCGTCGTCAAACCGCAGCCTCGGTGCTACAGGCGAGACTGTAACGTCCGCACTCTCCATATTCCCCAGGTCGATGCGCAAACTGGCGTCAGTGCGAGCCCCGGCACCCCGGGTAATCGTCATCACCAACCCCTGATGCAGTCCGGTATTACGGGTGCTGCAAAAGTTCTGGTTATTGCAGGTCACCTGCCAGTCGGAAAACTGCTTTTGCGCTGGCGCGGCAAATGCCGCATTGGCTACCAGCAATGCAAGCATAAGCAAGGAGGATGTCCGATAGAACATTGAAGGCTGCCCTAAAAAGCGAAGCGTGAAAAACGTACGATGGTGCGACGTATCTTCGGCCCACGAGACAGCCTGCTCAATCGGATTTGTCGGATAGCTTTATATCAATATTAAAAATCGCAATAACATGATTTTATGGAGTTTTACCCCATAATATTGCGCAACTGTAGCTGTTGAAGCAGTATCACTGTCTTCCCGTCGCGAATGTCCCCATTCTTCACCATCGCCATTGCCTGGCTAAACGGGATTTCCAGCACGTCGATATCTTCATCTTCCACCCCTCCGCCGGCGCCTTCTCGCTGAGAATCACTGTATTCTGCCAGATAGAAATAGACGATTTCGGTCACGCCGCCGGGAGACATATACAACTCAAAGACTTTCTCAACCTCTCCTACCTGAAAGCCCGTTTCTTCCATCGCCTCTTTGCGGGCGCAGACTTCCGGCTCGTCGGCATCCAGCAGCCCGGCACAGGCTTCTATCAGCATGCCGTCTTCATTCCCGTTAACCCAGGTCGCGACGCGGAACTGGCGTGTTAGCACCACATTTTTCTTTTCGCGGTTATAAAGCAGAATGGTCGCCCCGTTGCCCCGGTCATAAACTTCGCGCTTATGACGCACGCTTTCGGCCCCGTTACGAGACAGGTCATAGGTAATATTGCGCAGGATGAAGTAGTTATCAGACAGGACTTTATCTTTGATGACTTCGATACGTAACGACATACGGTCTCCACAAGGCGGTAAGGGAGCCGACAATCATATGCCGTTCTGTGAGCGTTGTCGCGTGGCGTTAGGTGTGTTTGTTGGGTGTGTTTTTTGGAGGGTGATTTTATTTATGTTTACCAGATAGTAGTTCCGTTCACTTCCAGCCCTTTTTTATATATAGCCCCCGCACCGGTGAACGTCTTAGGGGAGTCACCGTCACTCCCCTAAGAACCCGGACTCCCGGCCAAATAAATCGACTGCTGAAGCGGCAGACCTCCGTTTTATCTCCCAGTCCTGGGTCGGCTGAGATGCGTTCCCGACGCTCTCAGCCTCCGGCCGTTCCCGACGTCCGGACCCTGGCCAGTCGGAGAGAAAACGCAGGCGATTTAAGCCGGAACCGTGCCTCGCTTTAAACCCGCAGCCACACGGAACGTTAACGTTGCTGCAAGTCCTACAAGCCACTCCCTTGTTCCCGGCTCTCATCGCCCCCGGCTATGACCCAACTCGGGCGGGGTTGAGCTGTCGGGAACAGCGAAAGAGAGCGATCGTCGGGAACGAATCGCGAACGACCCCGAATGTTTGGGTGATAGCCGGTGGGTTTACCGCTTCAGCGGCGATGAGCTCGCCGGGCGCCGGGGGTTGTCAGGGGGCATGGCGTAATGCCCCCTGACACGTTCACCGTGCTCTGAGCGTACATGGGGAATCGATCTACGGGTGAACGGAAATATGCCTGGCTTACAGAAATAAGAAATCCAGAATATTAATCAAAACCCCGCCTCAACCTCTCGCATATCCGGCAGCTTATGCGCTATGCCTTTATGGCAATCAATACAGGTTTTTCCGTCTTTGATCGCCTCATCGTGCATTTTGGCCGCCACGGTTTTCTGCGCGGTGAAATCCATATAGTCGAAGTTATGGCAGTTTCGACACTCCTGGGAGTTATTGTTTTTCATCCGCCGCCACTCGTTTTGCGCCATCGCCAGGCGGTGATCGTCAAACTTCTGCGGCGTGTCTATCAGCCCAAAGGCCTTGGCGTACAGCTCCTTGCTGGCCTGAATTTTACGGATCATTTTCGGCACCCATTCGTGCGGCACATGGCAATCCGGGCAAGTCGCACGCACGCCACTGCGGTTGTTGTAATGCACCGTGCCCATGTATTCCTCATACACGTTATTGCGCATTTCATGGCAGCCGATGCAGAACTCTTCGCGGTTGGACATTTCCATCCCGGTGTTGAAACCGCCCCAAAAAATTATCCCGGCAGCAAAGCCAATCAGCAGCAACGTGCCTAGCGCTAACCGGCTCGGCCTGCGCCACCACTGCCACACGCGTTTAATGATGCCGGGTTGACGAGTTGATTTATCCATAACTTATTTCCCAAACCCTTTGGATGGCTCGAAGGTATTTTCAACAATCGGGGCAACATCCGCCTGGGGCACGTGGCATTGCAGGCAGAAATAGCGGCGAGGCGCCACGTTCGAAAGCACCTTGCCGTCGCTATCCATAAAGTGCGTTGGGCTGACGCGCGGAGCTCCCGTGGTGCGGTAACTTTCAACACCGTGGCACTGCAGGCAGCGGTTACTGGTCGTCGTGACCTGGTAGCCGTCCACGCTATGCGGGATCATCGGCGGCTGGTTAACGTAGTTCAGCGCCATCCGCTGCTGCTGCTTTGGCATCAGCACAGCCCCTTCCGGGGTGCCGGACACTTCAGGCGATTGCTTAAGATCCACGCCAGTTGCCGCCCAAAGCGCACCGCTGACAACCAGAGTGAATGCCGCTCCCCATTGAAACAACGCCTTCATCAGGCCTTGGTTATTCATGATTTAGCTCCCAGGCTCCATCGAATTGTTATTCTGAAAACACCCTCCGGACACTTAGCGATGCCGCGACCGAAGGGCATTGCACGTTACACCTTCGCCAGCTTTACGGCGCACTTCTTGAAATCCGCCTCTTTGGAGAGCGGGTCGGTGGCGTCGAGCGTCAGGTTATTCACAAGCTGCGCGGCGTCGAAGAACGGCATGTAGACCAGGCCTCGGGGCGGCTTATTGCGGCCACGGGTTTCGACGATGGAAACCACTTCACCACGGCGAGAAATCACCTTCACTTTGTCGCCACGGCGCAGACCGCGCGCCTGGGCATCCAGCGGATGCACAAACGTGACGGCCTCGGGGAAGGCACGATGCAGCTCCGGCACGCGGCGCGTCATGCTGCCGGTATGCCAGTGCTCGAGCACACGCCCGGTAGATAGCCACAGGTCGTACTCCTGGTCCGGGGCTTCTGCCGCCGGCTCGAACGGCAGCGCGAAGATCACCGCTTTCCCGTCCGGTTTACCGTAGAACTTGAAGCCTTCCCCGGCCTTAACGTACGGGTCGTGGCCCTCGCTGTAGCGCCACTGGGTTTCTTTCCCGTCGACCACCGGCCAGCGTAAGCCCCGGGCTTTGTGATACTCGTCAAACGGGGCCAGATCGTGCCCGTGCCCGCGGCCAAAGCTGGCGTATTCCTCAAACAGGCCTTTTTGCAGGTAGAAGCCCAGCTCGCGGGATTCGTCGTTTAGCTGCTCTGCTGCCAGTTCGGTCACCGGGAACTTGCGGACCGCATCGCTGGCAAACAGCACGTCGAACAGGGTTTTGTCCCGGTATTCTGGTTTTTTCTCGAGAAGCTCAGCAGGCCAGACATCCTCGACCTTGAAGCGTTTTGCGAAGGTCACAAGTTGCCAGAGATCGGACTTCGCCTCGCCCGGCGCGCTCACCTGCTGACGCCAGAACTGCGTACGGCGCTCGGCGTTACCGTAGGCGCCCTCTTTCTCAACCCACATTGCCGTCGGCAGGATCAGGTCCGCCGTTAACGCGCTGATGGTCGGATAAGGATCGGAGACGATGATGAAATTACGCGGATCGCGCCAGCCCGGCATACGCTCTTCGGTGATATTCGGCCCGGCCTGCATGTTGTTGTTGCACATCACCCAGTACACGTTGAGCTTGCCGTCTTTCAGCGCCCTGTCCTGCGCCACTGCGTGCAAACCCACTTTGGCTGGAATGGTGCCGGCGGGCAGCTGCCAGGTTTTTTCGACGATCTCCCGGTGCTTTTCGTTGGTGACGACCATGTCTGCCGGTAAGCGGTGTGCAAAAGTGCCCACTTCACGCGCGGTGCCGCAGGCGGACGGCTGCCCCGTCAGCGAGAATGGCCCGCAGCCTGGCTGAGAGATTTTCCCGGTCAGAAGATGCAGGTTGTAAACCAGGTTATTCGCCCAGACGCCGCGCACGTGCTGGTTAAAGCCCATCGTCCAGTAGGAAATCACTTTCTTATTCGGGTCAGCGTAGAGCTTCGCGAGCGCTTCAAGCTGGTCTTTCGGCACCCCGCTCATTGCAGCGGTTTTCTCCAGCGTGTACTCGGCGACAAACGTTTTGTATTCGTCGAAGCTCATCGGCTCGGAAGCGTCAGATCCCGGATTCTTCGCGGCCTTTTCCAGCGGGTGCGTCGGGCGCAGCCCATAGCCAATATCCGTCACGCCACAGCGCAGGTTAACGTGCTGCTTAAAGAACGACTCGTTCACCGCGTTGTTCTGAATGATGTGGTTGGCGATGTAGTTCAGGATCGCCAGATCGCTTTGCGGCGTGAAGACCATACCGTTGTCCGCCAGCTCGAAGCTGCGGTGCTGGAAGGTCGAAAGCACGGCAACCTTGACGTTTTCATCGGTCAGGCGGCGGTTAGCGATGCGTGACCAGAGCACCGGATGCATCTCTGCCATGTTGGAGCCCCAAAGCACAAAGGCGTCCGCCTGCTCAATATCGTCATAGCAGCCCATCGGCTCATCCATGCCGAAGGTGCGCATAAAGCCCACGACGGCAGACGCCATGCAGTGACGCGCGTTCGGATCGATGTTGTTCGAACGGAAGCCTGCCTTGAACAGCTTCGCGGCGGCGTAGCCTTCCCACACCGTCCACTGCCCGGAGCCAAACATGCCGATGCCGTCCGGGCCTTTCTCTTTCAGGGCGTTCTTGAATTTATCTTCCATCACGTCGAAGGCTTTTTCCCAGCTTACCGGCTGGAACTCGCCCTCTTTGTGGTACTGCCCGTCTTTCATGCGCAGCAGCGGCTGGGTGAGACGATCTTTTCCGTACATGATCTTTGGCAGGAAGTAGCCCTTAATGCAATTCAGCCCTCGGTTGACCGGCGCTTCCGGGTCGCCCTGGCTTGCGACGACGCGGCCGTTTTGGGTCCCCACCAGCACGCCGCAGCCGGTACCGCAGAAGCGGCACGGCGCTTTGTCCCATTTAATGGCATCGGGTTTGCCGACCACCGCACGAGCCACGCCCGGTGCGCTGAGGCCCGCCGCCGCGGCAGCTGCGGCAACGGCATTCGCTTTCATAAAGCTACGACGACTGAGTTTCATGGTGCTTCCTCACCTTGTTCATTCTGCTGGTGATAAACCAGCGACACCGCCAGCACGCCGGAGATATTGCGTGCCCGCTCAATTTGTTCCAGCAGCGTGTTGCTTTCGGCGGCTTCAATAACCACCGCAAGTTTGCCGCTGTCGATATCGTCAACCGCAACCTCGCTGCCGGGCAGCGAGTTGATCGCGCTGCGTACGGCAGCAACATGTTCAGGTCTGGCCTGAACCACCAGGCCGCATACGTGCCAGTCAGTGTGCATTTTGTGGCCTCAGGGTGATGGCTGACGTTGGGCACCCGGCAACACAAGCGCCGCAGCCGTGACAGGCAGACAAAGAAATCTGTGGACGGGAAACGTCCTGCAGAGTGGGGATGAACCGGATGGCCTGCGGTTCACAGGCATCTTCGCAGCTGCGACATTCCACCTGATGCCAGGCCAGACAGGTTTCGCCGAGCTGTAAAGTCAGTGCCCAGGGTTGCGCTGATTGCGGGGCAAAAAGCCGCTGAGGGCAGGCGTCCGCGCACGCGTAGCAGAAAGTGCACTCCCCCCGGCTAAAGTCGATTTCGGGGTAGCCGCCCTGGCCACGGCGAAGCACCCGGCTCTGACAGGCGGTCACGCAGCTATCGCAGCGCGTGCAGTCCAGAAGAAAATGGTTTTCATCGCCGCTCCATGGAGGGCGAACAGCGGGAGTAGAACTGTGCCAGCCCCCGGTCAGCAGGCCACGACGGGTCAGTTTAGCCATTGGGCAGATCCTTGCTCAAAATGCCCGGCCAGGTCGCCACCGGGTAGAAACGTTATTCTTTTTATCCGCGTATTCTCTGCGGTTTTTACGGCACTTAAGGTATGTGATGAGGGGTTACAAAAGCATCCCCATAAAGGGGTAAATGCCGTTGTCGGATCAAAGAGGTGCACGGTTTCGGCGTGACGAGGAGGAATCAGCAGATGTAAGGCAGACGTTATGCTGTCGCAAAGCTTGCGTTAAATACGGCTGCATTTTTCGCGCTGGGGCGAAAAAGTCACCGCCAGGCGTTTGCGTCTCAGGCAGATTCTGGTAGGTTTCGCTCCACCGCATACTTTAAAGGGTTATTCCCCAGTGACAGTCAAACGCTCGGTCTCCACCAGCCTTGCCCGCGCTTTCTTTTCGATTGTTTTGCTGTCATTGCTTTCCACCGGCATCGCAATGCTGACGCTCGCCAGCAGCCTGAAAGACGCAGAAGCGGTGAACATTGCGGGCTCGCTGCGTATGCAGAGCTACCGTCTGGGCTACGATCTTCAGAGTAACCCCAGGGCTATTCCGGCACATTTACAGCAGTTTCAACAGTCGCTGAACGCCCCAACATTGCTGCAGCTTAACCGGTTTTGGGTGCCTGCTGAGGTGCAAGCCCGCTATAACGCTCTGCAGCAGGCCTGGCAGCAAATGCAACAGCATATTCAGAACGAAGACATCGACTGGTACCGCTATAACATTGCCGCCTACGTGGAACAAATCGACCTGTTCGTGCTGGCGCTGCAGCATTATGCCGAGCGAAAAATGATGCAGGTTGTCGCGGCTTCGGTGGTCGGTTTTATCGCTATTTTTACCCTGGTATTCTTCACTTTGCGCCGCATCCGCCAGCAGGTGGTCATGCCGCTCAATACCATGGTGGAAGCGAGTAAAGCTATTGAGCGCGGCGAATTTACCCTCCCGAACCTTGACCGCTCTCTGCCCAATGAGCTGGGTGCCCTGGCACAGGCTTTTATCCGCATGGCGGATGAGCTGCAAAAACTTTATCGTTCCTTAGAGCAGCAGGTGGAGCAAAAGACCCTGCGCCTGCAGGAAGCCAACCGCATGCTCGAAGTGCTGTACAGCTGCTCCCAGGCGCTGAACGTCAGCACCATCAATCGCGACTGTTTCATGCAGATCCTGCAAATCATCCACCAGCATGAGGCGGTCAGCGCCCTGGAAATGCAGGTGGGTGAAAACTGGCGGCTGACGGAAGGCTCCCCGGTCCCGGACGAAAAATGGCATACCCTGCCGCTGGTTCAGCAGGACAGCGCTTTTGGCACGCTGCGCTGGCAGTCACCGGATAAAGCCCCTTCCCAACAGCTGATGAAAAGCGTGGCCACCATGCTGGGGCGAGGTGTGTACTTTAATCAGGCACAAAAACACTACCAGCAACTGCTGTTAATGGAGGAACGGGCTACGATTGCCCGCGAGCTGCATGACTCTCTGGCCCAGGTGCTCTCATATCTTCGTATCCAACTGACGCTGCTCAAGCGCGCGGTGCCCGAGGAAAACCTGCCCGCACAGCGAATTGTCGGGGATTTTTCACAGGCCTTAAACGACGCCTATCGCCAGCTACGCGAGCTGCTCACCACCTTCCGCCTGACGCTGCAGCAGGCAGATTTACCCGCCGCGCTGCAGGAGCTGCTTGAACCGCTGCGCGAGCAAACCCAGGCAGACATTAGCCTGAAATGCAGCATGCCGACTCAGGTTCTGGACGCTTCGCAGCAAATCCACCTGCTGCAAATCATCCGGGAGGCGGTACTGAATGCGATTAAACACGCCAATGCGAGCCATATTGAGGTGGTTTGCCGCTCAGAAAGCGGCGGCGAGCATTTCGCTTCGGTATTTGACGACGGGCACGGGATTGCCAGCCTTGAAGAGCCGGAAGGTCACTACGGGCTGAATATCATGCACGAACGCGCAGGCCGACTTGGCGGCCTGCTGACAATATCCCGTCCGCCAGAGGGCGGAACGCGAGTAGAAGTCCACTTTACCTCTGCGCCTCTGGCTGACGCCGGGAGCCATAACAATAATTAGCTTTATTCAGGAGTTAGCAATGTCTGAGAAAACGGTATACCAGGTTTTAATCGTGGACGATCACCCGCTGATGCGGCGCGGAGTGCGCCAGTTGCTTGAGCTGGACAGCACGTTTACGGTCGTCGGTGAAGCCAGCAGCGGTGCGGAGGCCATCAGTTTAGCGAATCGCCTTTCACCGGATTTGATTCTGCTCGACCTGAACATGAAGGGCCTGAGCGGCCTCGATACGCTCAACGCCCTGCGCCGGGACGGGATCAGCGCCCGCGTGGTTATCCTGACCGTGTCCGACGCCCGCAGCGATATCTTTACGCTGATTGATGCCGGGGCCGATGGTTACCTGCTGAAAGACAGCGATCCGGAGGTTTTATTGCAGGACATTCACCGCTGCCTGACGGGTGAAAAAGCATTTAGCGAGCAGGTACGCGAGTATCTGACCAACCGTGGGAGTGAGCGGCAGAGCAGCGATCCGTTTGCTATTCTCACTGAGCGTGAGCTGGACGTGCTGTCAGAGGTGGCCCGTGGGCTGTCAAATAAGCAAATTGCCAGCGGGCTGCATATTTCAGAAGAGACGGTAAAAGTGCATATCCGTAACCTGCTTCGTAAGCTGCAGGTAAGGTCACGCGTCGCGGCCACGGTATTATTTTTGGAAAGCCGGGGTTAAAACGACCCAATAAACGGTATGGTTACAAATCCTGCCAATTCCAAAGCATATTTACACTATCTCCTAGATTTCTCCACGTTTGACTAAGCGGTTAAAGCTACAGTGATGCGGTTATTGATAACAATTAGAAGCTTTTAAGGGGTCCTGACCGCATGGCGAATTTTTTCATTTCTCGCCCCATTTTTGCCTGGGTGCTGGCAATTTTACTTTGCCTGACCGGGGCACTGGCTATTTTTTCACTGCCCGTCGAACAATATCCCGATCTTGCGCCACCCAACGTAAGGATCACCGCCAACTATCCAGGTGCTTCCGCGCAAACCCTGGAAAACACCGTCACGCAGGTGATAGAGCAAAGCATGACCGGCCTGGACAACATGATGTACATGTCGTCCCAAAGCAGCAGCGCCGGTCAGGCCACCATTACCCTGAGCTTTAAGGCCGGGACGGACCCGGACTCTGCGGTACAGCAGGTGCAAAACCAGCTGCAGTCTGCGGTAAGAAAGCTGCCGCAGGACGTGCAGACTCAGGGCGTCACGGTGAACAAGACCGGTGACACCAATATTCTGATGGTGGCCTTTGTTTCCACCGACGGCAGCATGGATAAGCAGGACATCGCTGACTACGTGGCCAGTAACGTACAGGACCCGATGAGCCGCGTGAACGGCGTCGGCAGCGTCGATGCTTACGGCTCGCAGTATTCCATGCGTATCTGGCTCGACCCGAATAAGCTCATCAACTACCAGATGACCACCCAGGACGTGGTCACCGCCATCAAATCCCAGAATGCGCAAATTGCCGTGGGCCAGCTTGGCGGCACGCCGTCGCTGGACAAACAGGCGCTGAACGCCACCATCAATGCCCAGTCGCTCCTGCAAACACCGCAGCAGTTCAAAGACATTACGCTGAGGGTGAATCAGGACGGTTCGCTGGTCACGCTGGGGGATGTGGCGGACGTTGAGATGGGGGCGGAGAAATATGACTTCCTGAGCACCTACAACGGGCAGCCCGCTTCCGGGCTTGGCATTAAGCTGGCTTCCGGTGCCAACGAAATGGAAACCGACAAGCTGGCCCGCGCCAAAATCGAAGAGCTTTCGCAGTTTTTCCCACACGGTCTGGAAGCTAAAATCGCCTACGAAACCTCCCCGTTCGTTAAAGCCTCAATCACCGACGTGGTGAAAACGCTGCTGGAAGCGATTCTGCTGGTGTTCCTGGTGATGTACCTGTTCCTGCAAAACTTCCGCGCCACGCTTATCCCGACGATTGCCGTACCGGTGGTGCTGCTCGGCACCTTTGCCGTGCTGTATGTCTTCGGCTACAGCATTAACACGCTGACGATGTTCGCCACCGTACTGGCTATCGGCCTGCTGGTGGATGACGCCATCGTGGTGGTAGAAAACGTCGAGCGAATTATGAGCGAGGAAGGCCTCTCCCCTCGGGAGGCGACACGCAAATCTATGGGCCAAATCCAGGGAGCGCTGGTCGGCATCGCCATGGTGCTCTCCGCCGTGTTCGTGCCGATGGCGTTCTTTGGCGGCACAACCGGGGCGATTTACCGCCAGTTCTCGGTCACTATCGTCGCCGCCATGGTGCTCTCGGTGCTGGTGGCGATGATCCTCACCCCAGCCCTGTGTGCAACCATTCTTAAGCCGTTGCATAAAGGTGAGCATCACGGCCAGAAAGGCTTCTTTGGCTGGTTTAACCGCACCTTTAACCGCAGTGCCGAACGCTACGAAAACGGCGTGGCAAGAATCCTCTCCCGTAGCCTACGCTGGATGCTGATTTATGCCCTGCTGCTTGGCGGCATGGTGTTCCTGTTCCTCAAACTGCCGACGTCATTCCTGCCCCAGGAAGACCGCGGCGTGTTCACCACGTCAGTACAGCTTCCGAGCGGCGCAACGCAGCAGCAGACAACCAAAGTGGTGCAGCAGGTGGAGCAGTATTACCTCACCAAAGAGAAAGACAACGTCGTGTCGGTGTTCTCCACCATTGGCGCAGGCCCGGGCGGGAACGGGCAAAACGTGGCGCGCATGTTTATTCGCCTGAAGGACTGGGACGAACGCAGCGCCGACGGCAGTTCGTTTGCCATCATTGAACGGGCCACCAAAGCCTTTAATAAGATCAAAGAAGCGCGCGTCATTGCCAGCAGCCCGCCCGCGATTAACGGTTTGGGCAACGCCGCAGGCTTTGATATGGAGCTGCAGGATCATGCCGGCGCGGGGCACGATGCGCTCATGCAGGCGCGTGACCAGCTGCTGGAAATGGCCGGCAATAACCCGCAGCTCACGCGAGTGCGCCACAACGGCCTGGACGACAGCCCGCAGCTGCAAATCGATATCGACCAGCGTAAGGCTCAGGCGCTGGGCGTCTCCATCGATGATATCAACAACACCCTGCAAACGGCCTGGGGCTCAAGCTATGTGAATGACTTTATGGATCGCGGGCGCGTGAAGAAAGTGTATGTCCAGGCTGCGGCCAAGTACCGCATGCTGCCGGACGATATCAATAGCTGGTACGTGCGTAATAAAACAGGCGGCATGGTGCCGTTCTCCGCCTTTGCCACTTCCCGGTGGGAAACAGGCTCGCCTCGCCTGGAGCGATACAACGGCTATTCCGCGCTGGAAATTGTCGGGGAAGCGGCACCTGGGTTAAGTACCGGTACCGCCATGGACATTATGGAAGATCTGGTCAGCAAGCTGCCGAACGGCTTTGGTCTCGAGTGGACGGGCATGTCCTACCAGGAACGCCTCTCCGGCGCGCAGGCACCTGCCCTGTATGCCATTTCATTGCTGGTCGTATTCCTGTGCCTTGCGGCGCTGTACGAGAGCTGGTCCGTGCCGTTCTCCGTCATGCTGGTGGTACCGCTTGGGGTGATTGGCGCCCTGCTCGCCACCTGGATGCGAGGCCTTGAGAATGACGTTTACTTCCAGGTCGGGCTGCTAACGGTGATCGGCCTTTCGGCGAAAAATGCCATTTTAATCGTCGAATTTGCCAACGACCTGAACGCCAAAGGCCAGGACCTGGTTGCCGCCACGCTTGAGGCCTGCCGCCAGCGACTGCGCCCGATATTAATGACGTCCCTGGCGTTTATTTTCGGGGTTCTGCCGATGGCGACCAGCACCGGGGCAGGCTCCGGCAGCCAGCATGCGGTAGGCACCGGCGTGATGGGCGGGATGATCTCCGCCACCGTGCTGGCCATCTTCTTTGTGCCGCTGTTCTTTGTCCTGGTGCGCAGACGCTTCCCGCTCAAAGAGCACCACGACTAAACTCTCGGGCAATAAGCCACAAAAAAGGCGGCCTTTTCAGGTCGCCTTTTTGCTGATGTTCGCAGAGTATTCAGTACCAGAATATCGCGCCGTTGCTTTTTATGCCGGAACGCTTATTTGCGCAACATACCTTCGATGAAGTCTTTCCACTGCCCTAATTCGTGCTCGATCATAACCGCCTCTCTTGATGTTGGCGCAAGTATACGCGGATATATCCTGCAGTTGAACCTTTTTTGAGCGGTCAACTATTGAGCGCCATCACAAATATATCGTTAGCAGAATAACGGTTTAGCACTGAATCGCGGCTCGATAATTCCCCTCACCTGCGGCAGAATGGTTGCCCTATGGCAAACTAAAACGGAACCGACCGCCACTATGATCACCATGTACGGCATTAAAAATTGCGACACCATCAAAAAGGCGCGCCGCTTTTTAGAAGCTCAGGGCGTGGATTACCAGTTTCACGACTATCGAGCTGACGGGCTGGATGCCGCGCTGCTGAACAGTTTTATCTCTGAGCTTGGTTGGGAAGCGCTGCTAAATACGCGGGGCACAACCTGGCGCAAGCTGGATGAGGCCCATCGCGCATCCATCAATGACGCACAAAGCGCGGCGGCGCTGATGCTGGAGATGCCGGCAATCATCAAACGCCCATTGCTCTGCGCGCCCGGTCAGCCTATGCTGCTGGGTTTCAACGAAACTCATTATCAGCAGTTTATCAACGAGGTATAGTCCTATGTCCTGCCCGGTTATTGAGCTGACGCAACAGCTTATTCGTCGTCCTTCCCTGAGCCCCGATGATGCCGGTTGCCAGGCGCTGCTGATTGAGCGCCTGCGCGCGATTGGTTTTACCGTTGAACACATGGATTTTGGCGACACCCAGAACTTCTGGGCCTGGCGTGGGCAGGGTGAGACGCTGGCGTTTGCCGGGCACACCGACGTGGTGCCATCAGGGGATGCCGACCGTTGGATTAACCCGCCGTTTGAGCCCACGATTCGCGACGGAATGCTGTTTGGTCGTGGCGCGGCGGACATGAAAGGTTCGCTGGCGGCGATGGTGGTAGCGGCTGAACGTTTTGTCGCCCAGCACCCCAACCATAAAGGCCGTCTGGCGTTCCTGATTACCTCCGACGAAGAAGCCAGCGCAACCAACGGCACCGTGAAGGTTGTTGAAGCGCTGATGGCGCGCCGCGAGCGTCTGGACTACTGCCTGGTTGGCGAGCCGTCCAGTACCGAAGTCGTTGGCGACGTGGTGAAAAATGGCCGTCGCGGCTCCCTGACCTGTAACCTGACCATTCACGGCGTCCAGGGCCACGTTGCCTACCCGCATCTGGCCGATAACCCGGTACATCGCGCAGCGCCAATGCTGGCAGAGCTGACGGATATTGAGTGGGATAAGGGCAACGAGTTCTTCCCGGCCACCAGCATGCAGGTTGCCAACGTGAAGGCCGGCACCGGCAGCAACAACGTTATTCCGGGCGATATGTTTGTGCAGTTTAACTTCCGCTTCAGCACCGAGCTAACCGATGAAGACATCAAGCAGCGCGTTATCGCCCTGCTGGATAAGTACGAACTGCGCTACACCGTCGAGTGGTGGCTTTCCGGTCTGCCGTTCCTGACGTCACGCGGTAAGCTGGTGGATGCGGTAGTGAACGCCGTTGAGCACTATAATGAAATTAAACCGCAGCTGTTAACCACGGGCGGTACATCTGACGGGCGCTTTATCGCCCGCATGGGTGCTCAGGTTGTTGAGCTGGGGCCGGTGAATGCCACCATTCATAAAATCAATGAATGCGTTAACGCCGCCGACCTGCAGCTGCTGGCCCGGATGTATCAGCGCATTATGGAACAGCTTGTCGCCTGACGGGCAGCCAACTGAAGAGGTATCAGCATGGAATGGCTATCGCATTACTGGTGGATTATTGTCCTGGTGTTATTACTGGGGATCTTTATTAACGTCATTAAAGACCTGAACCGAATCGATCCGAAGAAGTACATGGCAGACAAGCCTGAGCTTCCGCCGCATCGTGATTTTAACGATAAGTGGGATGACGAGGACGACTGGCCTAAGAAGAAATAGCAGTCTGTCTCACTCCGGGCGATTCCGGAGTGAGACGCATATTTACAGCAGCTCAATCAGATCATCATCTTTTGGTGCCGCGCCGCCGCTCAAAGCCTCATCGAAATAGTGCTTCGGCACGGTGTAGCGCAGGTGATCCAGCGCCGCCTTCATGCTGCGGTCGTCTATCGCATGCCCCAGATCGTCAATCAAATCCAGCGTCACGTCCCCGCCCAGGCTAAGTAACTTCTCGGCGGCATCCACCGCGTGTGTCGCGTGGATCACTTTGTCGTTGTCGCCATGAATCAGGTGGATCGTGGTGCTGGTGGAGGCCTGCTGCGGCAGCTCCGCATAACGTCCGCTAAAAGCAATGACCCGAGCCGCCAGACCCGGCTGAACCTTAATGCTCTCCAGCGCCATAATGGCCCCCTGAGAGAAGCCAATCAGCGCCGTCGCCGTGGGCGGCACACCGCTTTGCCGCTGCCAGTCACGCACGGCTTCAATAAACTCAGGCATCGCGGCATCCACGCGCTGCTGACGGTTTTCTTCCGTCACGCCTGCCACCGAAAACCACTCCCGGCCTGCGCCACTTTGATTCGGCCCGCTAATACTGACCACCAGAGCATCAGGAAACTCTGGCGCAAACCAGCTCCCAATTTCGCCCATGGCTTTGGCCGTGTCGCCTACGCCGTGAAACAGCAGTATCAGCTGGCTGGCCGGCGTTGCGGGGCTTTGGACAACAAAATGGTCATGTTTCATGGCTTTCTCCTGGTTAATGGAGACAACTATACGCCGCTGCATGGGGATGACCATGCCGTTTCATTGAACAAGTTAGTGGAATTTTTGCAATTGCATAATGCCGTTGTGCAGCTCAGCCGTGCGATCCCGATCGAGATTTTCCAACGCGCTTTGGGCTTCCTGACGCATTAGCGTAAGCAGGGCTTTTTTGCCGGAAAGCCCCAACCGCTGGCTGAGCGCCTCGTTGCTTTCATGTTGCTGCAGGCGCCCGCGAAGCGCATGCAGCGGTAAAACGGACGCCAGCAAAAGGCGATTCAACGCCCCCAGACAGGCTTCCAGCGGACGATGCGCGAAAGCAAAACCGGATAACTCTTCCCAGTCTTCGGCCAACAGTTCTGTTGGACAATCCGCGGTAAGAGGCAAAGACAATTCCAGCCAGTCTTTTTGCCAAGGCCAGTCTCTCCGTAGCCGCCGCCGCTCATTTTCTGCCAGCGACCTGCCTTCGGGGGTCAGAGGCAATAGTGCCATAGCGCTGTAGCAGCCGCTGCTGGCCTCTTTGTGGCTTCCGATTCGCACCAGCTCAAAACCACAGCGTTGCCAGAAGCGCCACAGTTCATCGGTATAGCCGAAGCTGACCGAAAGATAATCACATTGATGATTAACCGCCTGCCGCGCATGTTCAATCATGCTGGCACCAATATGCTCGCGCTGACGCAGAGGATGAACCGCAATGCGGCTGATACGCAGCCCGCGAAGCGTAGCGGCCAATGGGCTTCCGCCATGTGCCGCCAGCGATTGTGCCACCAGATTGCCTCTCGGGCGCCGGAACCCGGCCCACACGCAACGGCTTAGCGTTGCATCGAGTCCACCTTCTTCAACCAGCCACAAAGCGCCTGCACACTGCTCTTTGATAATGGCCGCGATAAAATGCTGGCCGGGCGCATCAAGCATCCGCCGCCAGTCGAGCGGTGAGGTACGGTAATGTGCGCCCGAAAGCAGCCGATACATCTGCTTTAATTGCTCAGGGTTACTAAGCCAGTCTGCCTGCTCAACAACCTGTAAAACGGGATTGCCTTGCGGGAATTGCGCCAGATCCGGCTCATCAAAAAGCATGATCTTGTCAATCACCTGCTCCAGCGGATCGTTCGGCGCCCAGCGGATCGGCGTATTCAGCGTGAAAAGCTTGAGGGACGGAAATGTCGCACAGAATTTCAGTAAAAATCCGCGCCCGGTTCCCTCGTACCCCTGCACCGTCGTGGTCAGTAAAACGCGGGGGAAACGCTCTATTAGCTGGCGTAGCAGCGGGGTCGGAATAGCGGCGGCCTCGTCCACAATCAGCCAGTCATATGCCGCGAATTCACGCTCTGCGGCCAGCGCGTCCGGGGCCATAAACTGAAATGATTCGCCCGCATAGCTTGCCAGCACGTCGGTGGCGGCCTTCGCGGGCGCTGTCACGAGACAAGCACCGGGTGTCCGGTCAACGAGCATGCCCGCCAGCGCAGATTTCCCCCGGCCTCTGGCCGCCGTTACTACCGCCACGCCGCGCGCCATCCCGGACAAATTATCAAGGATAGCGGCCTGCTCTTGCTCCGGCGCACCGCTGGCGGGCTGCCAGACCGGGCGGTGCGCAAAAGGATTCAGGGTGAATGATTTATGCTGCTGCCACAGCACGGCTTCTGAATCTTGCCGTATGCAGCGCTGAAGATGGGAAACAAAATGGGGAGTCGGAATCGCCTGTGGCGCATCGCTCCAGCGGCCGGAATCTTCATCCGGAAGCGAAGCCCAGCGCGACCACTCAGGCGTCAATAGCAGCAACCAACTGCCCGCTTTGAGCATCCCGGAAAGCGCAGCGAAGGCGGCGGCATCCAGGCCTCGCCTGGCATCAAAAACGGCATGCTGAAACTCACGCCCAAGCATGCTGCGCACTGCCGAGGGCGCGCAATGCAAAGGCAACTCAGGGGAAGAGCCAACCCACAGCCAGTCTCCGGGTAAAGAAGTCGACAGCGTTGCAACCTGCTCGCTGCTCCACAGACTATCACCGGCCAGCACCATCAGCCGGCGGATGCCCGTCTGCCACATATGCGCCGTTGCCTGCTGCATCGGCGCGATGAAAGTTGCTGCGGTCATCGATTAACGGAGCGTATTGCCGAAGGTGTTGCACTGGGCCGGATCGCCGCTGTCAAAACCCCGTTTGAACCAGGTATAGCGCTGCTCGGAAGTGCCGTGGGTAAAACTGTCCGGCACCACTCGGCCCTGGCTTTGCTGCTGCAGGCGGTCGTCCCCAATGGCTTCAGCAGCATTGAGCGCTTCTTTCAGGTCACCTGAATCAAGCACCTGCTGTTTCTGCATGCTGTTCCCCCAGACGCCGGCGAAGCAGTCGGCCTGAAGTTCCATTTTTACCGACAGGCGATTAGCTTCGGCCTGAGAAGCATTCTGCTGCAGCTGGCGCACTTTCGGTTCAATACCCAACAGCTTCTGCACGTGATGCCCCACTTCGTGAGCAATGACGTAGCCCTGGGCAAAGTCGCCGCCCGCCCCAAGTTTGTTGCGCATATCATCGTAGAAGGAGAGGTCGATATAAACGGTGCTGTCCGCCGGGCAATAGAACGGCCCCATCACGGACTGGCCGGTACCACAGCCGGTGCGCGTTGCCCCGCGGTACATCACCAGCTTAGGCTGCTGGTAGGTACGCCCCATCTTCTGGAAAATTTCACCCCATGTATCTTCGGTTGTCGCCAAAATGACCGAGGTAAATTTGGCGGCTTCGTCGTCTTTCGGGCTGATGGAGCGCTGCTGGGAAGACTGCTGAGAAACCTGCGGCTCGCCGGACAGGAAGGAAGTAAGATCGACGCCGTAATAGCTTGCCACAATGACCACGACCAGCAGCACCAGCCCGCCTTTTCCGCGTGGGATGCGAAAACCGCCGCCGCCCATGCTCATTCCAGGGCCAGAGGCGTCATTGCGCCTGTCTTCTACATTGTCGCTTTCGCGACGTCCTTGCCAACGCATACGCTCGTCCTCATTAACAATCACAACATGTAATGGATAGATCGTAGGTGGTTACCGGCAGGATTACCATAAGAACAGACAGCGAAAAAACAGGGTGCGCAAAAACGCACCCCATTGCGCAACGTAAACGATTGCGTAGTTAGTCTAATTTAACGCCGAGACGGTGAGCAACTTCCTCGTACGCTTCAATCAGGCCACCCAGACTCTGGCGGAAACGGTCTTTGTCCATTTTATCAAGCGTTTGCTTGTCCCACAGGCGGCTGCCGTCCGGGGAGAATTCGTCACCCAGCACCACTTCGCCTTTGAACAGCCCAAACTCCAGCTTGAAGTCAACGAGGATCAGGCCAGCGTCATCAAACAGCTTGCTCAGTACGTCGTTAGCTTTGTAGCTCAGTTCACGCATGCGGGCCAGATTCTCTTTGCTCACCCAGCCAAAGGTTTCGCAGTAAGATTCATTGACCATAGGGTCATGCATGGCGTCGTTTTTCAGGAACAGATCGAACAGCGGCGGGTTCAGCTCAATACCTTCTTCAATACCAAGGCGCTTCACCAGTGAACCCGCGGCGCGGTTACGAATCACGCACTCTACCGGCACCATGTCGAGTTTCTTCACCAGCACTTCGTTGTCAGAAAGCAGCGCTTCCATCTGGGTCGGGATACCCGCTTCTTCCAGTTTGGCCATAATGAAATGGTTAAACTTGTTGTTTACCATGCCTTTACGGTCGAACTGCTCGATGCGCGCCCCGTCACCTGCTGACGTATCGTTACGGAATTCGAGCACCAACAGATCCGGATTTTCGGTACTGTAAACGGTCTTCGCTTTGCCGCGATACAACTCAGCTTGCTTTTGCATCTTTCTTACTCCAGGTATAGCGATCGCTTGCGCAATCGAGGGGGGTTAATACATAAGGCTTAAATAACAAGGGCCGGAATTAACCGGCCCTTGAGTATTACTTGCTGAATGCTGCCTGGAAGACAGCGACCAGTGCATCGTTCTGAGACTGCGTCAGCGGGTGCCCTTTCGGATCGATGAACTGCAGGCTGCTGCGGTTATCGAGGTCGCCAACCTGCAGCTTATAGTCGCCGTTGGTGAGCCCAGGATCTTTCGCCCCCAGATCACTCCAGCTGCTGTCAGACAGCGCTTTGTAGGTTACCGCGATATTGCCCTGAGAGCGGGTTGTATCGGTGACCTTCATGCCCACTTTTTCAAGCGCGGCCGGCAGGCGGTTCCACACGACGTTGAACGGCGCACGAACGACCAGCATTGGCAGCCCGGTATCATCCGCGGCACTCTGCACGTCAAGCTGCGCTGAGCTGCGGTTGTCCAGCGCATTCTGGCGGGTCGTTTCAGACTTATCGAGACCGGCACTGATGATGTTCAGCATTTGCGCGCTATAGCGCTGCAGAGATGAAGCATCCGCCACCGGCTTGCCGCCCTGCTCCAGGTTCAGCAGCTTAACGACGACTGACTGCTGGTAGCCCTGAGGCTGCACGCTAATCTGGTAGCGGCCACGATACTGGACGTCTTCGTCAGCGCGGTTCCACTGAACCCAGTCGGTTGTCAGGGTCTGGCTGGCATCGTTGCGCTGGGCAATAGCGTAGTTCCCGGCTTGCAGGATACTGACCACCTGAGGCCAAAGGCCGCTTGCCTTGTTAGCTTCAACCTGCAGCGTGGCGGTATCACCGGTGAACTGAGTACGAGCCCCGTTCACCAATGCCAGCGCCTGCGCCGGCGGGCGAATATCCAGCTGCTTGCCTACAGCACCGCTGCCGTTGGTGACCGGAATGTTGTAGTCGCCATTCTGAATCGGCAGGATCATCCCGGCCGGAGAGTGGATTTCCGCAAGTGGGGTCGCATCCAGGTAGGACTCATCGCCGCTAACCTGACGCTTGTAACGCTGATCGGAACTGCACGCCGCTAACAGCATGGCGAGCGAAACAACAGCAACTTTTGCCACCGTCGACTTCTGTACTGAGTAAGCCATCAAATCTCCCTAAGCTTTACAGCAGACCGGCATGCTTAAGCGCGCTGATAATCACCGGGCGACTGGCGTCGGTCAGCGGCGTCATCGGCAGGCGTAAGGTGTCGGTTGCCACAAGACCCAACTCCCTCGCGGCCCATTTCACCGGGATAGGGTTAGGTTCTACAAACAATTTATGGTGCAGCGGCATCAGACGCTGGTTAATTTCGCGAGCCTGTGCAAATTGCCCTGAGGTGGCAAGTTTACACATTTCTGCCATTTCACGCGCGGCTACGTTTGCCGTCACGGAAATCACGCCGTGGCCGCCAAGCTGAATGAAGTCCAGCGAGCTGGCGTCATCACCGCTCACCAGGATGAAGTCATCTTCAACCAGCTCTTTGATCTGGTTTACGCGGCTTAAGTTCCCGGTGGCTTCTTTGATACCGATAATATTTTTGATTTTCGCCAGGCGGCCAACGGTTTCCGGCAGCATGTCACAGCCGGTACGCGACGGCACGTTATACAGCATCTGCGGCAGATGGGTGCTTTCAGCAATCGCTTTAAAGTGCTGGAACAGGCCTTCCTGAGTAGGACGGTTGTAATACGGGGTGACCGTCAGGCAGCCCACAATGCCGCTGTCCTGCAGGTGATGCGTCAGGGAAATCGCTTCGGAAGTGGCGTTAGCCCCGGTACCGGCAATGATCGGGATACGCCCGTCCGCCAGTTCCACGGTAAGCTTCACTACGTCGACGTGTTCGTCGTGGCTTAAGGTAGCCGATTCGCCGGTAGTCCCTACCGAGACAATCGCCGATGTTCCGCTGGCGACATGGTAATCAATCAGTTTTTTCAGGCTGGACCGGCAGACATTACCTTTCTCATCCATCGGCGTAATTATCGCGACAACACTTCCCGTAAACATTAGCCACCCTCTGTGCAAACATGTTCTCCAATGTTACGTTTGGTGCCATAGCAAAAGCAAGCCGCCAGAAGGCGCTAAGCGGTTGGCAGCATACTTTTTTTATGCTTTCCTAATGTGAATCTCACCGATTGACAGGAAGAACACGTTTGACACCCTCATCACACCATTATTTGGTTATCACAGCCCTGGGGGCGGACCGTCCGGGTATCGTCAATACCATCACACGTCACGTAAGCAGCTGCGGCTGTAATATCGAAGACAGCCGGCTGGCGATGCTGGGTGAAGAGTTCACCTTTATCATGCTGCTTTCCGGCACCTGGAACGCGATAACCCTGATCGAATCCACTCTGCCGCTAAAGGGCGCCGAACTCGATCTGTTAATTGTGATGAAACGCACAACCGCGCAGGAAAGACCGGCCACGCCGGCCACGGTTTGGGTGCAGGTTGAAGTGGCAGACTCGCCGCACCTGATTGAGCGATTTACCCATCTGTTTGATACCCATCAAATGAACATTGCCGAGCTTGTTTCCCGCACTCAGCCCGCTGAAAACGGCGTGGGGCCACGTCTGTATATTCAGATCACGGCCCACAGCCCCGGTTCACAGGATGCGACAATTATCGAGCAAGCGTTTAAAGCCCTATGTACAGAACTGAAAGCAGAAGGCACTATTAACGTGGTTAACCCACAGCAAGATGATTAAAGACGGAGAGTAGTGATGAGCCCACTGAAAGCCGGTGATATTGCACCGAAATTTAGCTTGCCCGATCAGGACGGCGAACAAGTAAATTTAACCGACTTCCAGGGACAGAGAGTTCTGGTTTATTTCTATCCAAAAGCGATGACACCAGGCTGCACCGTGCAGGCATGTGGTTTGCGCGACAACATGGATGAGTTGAAAAAGCGTGGCGTGGAAGTGCTGGGCATCAGCACCGACAAGCCGGAAAAACTTTCCCGTTTTGCCGAGAAAGAGCTGCTTAACTTCACCCTGCTTTCTGATGAAGACCACGAGGTTTGCAATCAGTTTGGCGTGTGGGGCGAGAAATCTTTTATGGGTAAAACCTACGACGGCATTCACCGCATCAGCTTCCTGCTGGACGGCGACGGTAAAGTGGAAAAGGTGTTTGACGATTTCAAAACCAGCAACCACCACGATATCGTTGTGAACTGGCTGACCGAAAACGCCTAAGTACAGATAAAGAACAGATAAAAAAGCCGACATCTTAGTCGGCTTTTTTCTTCCTGTTACTCCCGACTCGTCGCGTCATCCACCGCTGAAGCATCCGGCCAGGCGTGAACCACGGCTTTAATCAGCGTTGCCAGCGGGATTGCAAAGAACACGCCCCAGAATCCCCACAGCCCGCCAAAAATCACCACTGACAGAATAATCACCAGCGGATGAAGATTCACCGCCTCCGAGAACAGCACCGGCACCAGCAGGTTGCCGTCCAGCGCCTGAATAATCAGATACACGCCAAAGAGCGTCCAAAACTCAGTGCCCAGGCCAAACTGGAACAGCGCCACGCAAATCACCGGAATAGTGACCACAAACGCGCCGATGTAAGGAATTAGCACCGAGAAGCCAACCAGCACCGCCAGCAGCAGCGAGTAATTCAGCCCGAAAATAATAAAGCCGATATAGGTCGCCACGCCCACGACAATCATCTCCAGCACTTTGCCGCGAATATAGTTGGTGATTTGCTGGTTCATCTCCAGCCAGACTTGCCCGGCCAGACCACGGTTGCGCGGCAGAACACGGCGCACGGCATTCAGCATCTGCTCTTTGTCCTTCACCAGGAAGAACACCATCAGCGGCACCAGAATCAGGTAAATAGCCAATGTCAGCAGCCCAACCAACGACGCCAGCGAGAATTTCACCACCTGGTCGCCCATGCCGGAAAGCCGACTGCGAACGTTTTCGGCCATGGCGTCAATAATGCCCGCATCCACCAGCGCCGGATAACGCTTCGGCAATGTGGCGGCAAAATCGGAAAGTTTGTTGAGCATCCCCGGCATATCACGAATCAGGTTGATGCCCTGCTGCCAGGCGACGGGCGCCACAAACAGCACCATCAGCAGCAAAATGCCGACAAACAGCACCAGCACAATGGTGGTGGCCCACGTTCGGGAACAGCCAATACGCTCGAGGCGCACCGTAGGCCACTCAAGCAAATAGGCCAGAACGATGGCAACCAGCAGCGGTGCCAGCAGACCGTGCAGGAAGAACAGGATGCAAAAACCCGCCACCAGAATAACCAACAGGGCAATCGCCTCCGGGTCGCTGAAGCGACGGCGATACCACTGCAACAACATGTCGAGCATACATCCCTTCCGTGAAGTTTTTTTTGATGCCGAATTGTATCGAAATGTCACCGCAAAGACTTTGCTTTTTACGGCGGATTACAAAGGAGAATCCACCAAATAAAATCTTCGCAGCTTCAACGCCCTACAGTACACTTCTTTAAGCGAACAAACTTGTACTCATCGTGTCAAAATCTGACAACGACTAAACGGGACAGTAGTTATGGTTAGGCAGTTGAAAAAGACCCTGATTGCAACACTTACGGCCTCACTGCTGGTAGGAACCCTACTGCCAGCGCGCGCGGATGTGACTGACCAACTCCCAGATATGGGAACATCCGCGGGCAGCACGCTGTCTATCGCGCAGGAAATGCAGATGGGCGATTTTTACGTCCGCCAGCTGCGCGGTAGCGCCCCGCTGATTAACGATCCGCTGCTGACGCAGTACATCAACTCACTGGGCATGAGGCTGGTTAGCCACGCCAATTCGGTGAAGACCCCGTTCCACTTCTTCCTGATCAACAACGACGAAATCAACGCCTTCGCCTTCTTCGGCGGCAATGTGGTACTGCACTCGGCGCTGTTCCGTTATGCCGATACGGAAAGCCAGCTGGCTTCTGTTATGGCTCACGAAATCTCCCACGTCACCCAGCGCCACCTCGCGCGTGCGATGGAAGATCAAAAGAAAAATGCGCCCCTGACCTGGGTGGGAGCCTTAGGCTCAATTCTGCTGGCAATGGCCAGCCCCCAGGCCGGGATGGCCGCCCTGTCCGGAACGCTGGCCGGGACGCAACAAGGCATGATCAGCTTTACGCAGCAAAATGAGCAGGAAGCTGACCGCATCGGTATTCAGGTACTCCAGCGTTCGGGGTTTGATCCTCAGGCGATGCCTGGCTTCCTCGAAAAGCTGCTCGATCAGGCCCGCTACTCCTCTCGTCCACCGGAAATTCTGCTGACCCACCCATTGCCGGAAAGCCGCCTGGCGGATGCCCGCAACCGCGCCAACCAAATGCGCCCGGTGGTGGTTCAGTCCTCGGAAAGTTTCTACATGGCAAAGGTTCGCACCCTGGGGATGTATAACTCGGGCCGCAATCAGCTAACCCCGGATCTGCTGGATGCCTGGTCAAAAGGCAACGTGCGTGAGCAAAACGCGGCGCAATATGGTCGCGCGCTGCAGGCTTTGCAGGCGGATAAATACGACGAGGCAAGAAAAACGCTTCAGCCACTGATTAGCGCCCAGCCGGGCAACCCGTGGTATCTCGATCTGGCCACCGATATCGATCTCGGCCAGCACAAAGCCAACGACGCGATCAACCGGCTGAAAAACGCCCCGGACCTGAAGAATAACCCGGTGCTGCAGCTGAACCTCGCCAATGCTTACCTGGAAGGCGGGCAGACCGCCGAGGCAGCAACGCAGCTTAATCGCTACACGTTCGCTCACCCTGACGACACCAACGGCTGGGATTTATTGGCTCAGGCTCAGGGGAAACTGGGCAACCGCGATCAGGAGTTAGCGGCTCGCGCCGAAGTCATGGCGCTCAATGGCCGTCTGGATCAGGCCATTTCAATGCTCAGTAGCGCCAGCTCGCAGGTGAAACTCGGCAGTCTGCAGCAGGCGAGGTACGACGCCCGGATCGATCAGCTGCGCCAGCTTCAGCAGCGCTTTAAACCTTATATGAAGATGTAACAGGAGTCCGTATGTCCACGAAGGTCGAAATTTATCACAACCCGCGCTGCTCCAAGAGCCGTGAAACGCTGAACCTGTTGAAGGAAAAGGGCGTCGAGCCAGAAGTAGTGCTCTACCTTGAAACGCCGCCTGACGCAGCTACCGTCAAATCACTGCTGAAGAAACTGGGCTTTACCAGCGCCCGGGAGCTGATGCGCCGCAAAGAAGACTTGTACAAAGCACTGAAGCTGGACGACGCCAGCCTCAGCGAAGAAGCGCTCATTCAGGCGATGATTGAGCACCCGAAACTTATCGAGCGCCCAATCGTACTGGCCAACGGCAAAGCCCGCATTGGCCGCCCGCCGGAACAGGTGCTCGAGATCCTCTGACCTGCCCCGCCCGTTCTCTCTCCGGGAACGGGTTAGCCGCTCACCGGCACAATTTTCAGCTCAGCCAGCCCCACGCCAATCTTACGCGGTTCATGCCCCAAAATATTGCCTTCGTTGGACAGCTGCGGCTTCGGCGGCTCAATAGTCAGCACTTTGCTGCCTGCCGGGTTATAAAAACGTAGCGTGATGGTAGAAAGCTGGTCGCCAAAAGTAATGGTTTGCTCTTCATCACCGACCTTCACCGAAACCGGCTCGCCGACGTTTGGCCCAAAGGCTTTGGCCACCAGCACCAGATCAAACGTGGTCGGCAGCGGATCCTGATACTCAATGGTCACCACGGGCGCCATATTGGCGTTCGACCATCGGCCCCAGGCTTCCGGGCGTGAAATGCCGCTGAACTGCTTCACGCTTTGCGGCGCCCCAGCCACGTTAAAGATAAAGCTGTCCGCCTGGTAGCGAATGTTGTTCTCATCCGCCTTCAGCAGAGCCACATTATTTTTGAAACGATCGTTACTCAGCGTTTGCTCGTCAAACTGCACGTTGTATTCATCCAGCGGTTTGTCCACCAGCCGTACCGTTGGCTCTCCACCAAGCTGCCCCTGGGCCACGCACAGCCCGGTAGAAAGCGCGAGCTGCGGTTCCCACAGGCGCGCCATTTTGTAGCAGCGGTCAGCCCAGATAAACCGGTCATCGCTTTTAAAATCCGCCAGCTGATAGCGCAGCGGCGCGGAGTACTCGCTTTCCGGCAGCGGTTCAATTTTGCCTTTACCGATTTTCAGCAATAACGGCAGCTTGAAGTGCGCGCCAGAATAACTGAACGTGCTCTTCTTCTGATCGATGCTGTAGCGGCTGATGGTTTTCGGGAAGTTCCACAGATCGATCACGTCCGGTTTCCACTCGGTAACCTTCTCTTTCAGGTTGGTAAAGACCATCGACAGAGACTCGCCCGACAGGCTGCTGCGCCCCAGGCCGATGTAGTTCCCCCCGCCGAGGATATCCAGCACCGTCGCGCCGTTATCCATCGTGTTACGCTTCACGGCTTTTATTTCCGCCTGCGGTTTATCGCCGCGAATGACAAAGAACAGGTTCTGCCTGTCCTGCTTCGTCAGGTATTTATACGCCGTGTTGTTCATCGCCAGATGGTCGGAAGAGACCACGATCACCGTGTTACGGAAATACGGCGAGGCTTTGATTTTGTCTATCAGCGCCGCGATATGCTCCTGGCTGCAGGAAACGGCGCTGAAAGATCGGTTTTCTTTGCCCCCGTAGCTGTAGCTGCGGCGGTTACATGTTCTCGAGATAAAGCCATCGGGGTGATGCGTGTCGACCGTCAGGGTAAACAGCGAGAAACGCTTCCCGGCTTTAGAAAGCTCGATAAACTTGTCATAAGCTTCGTCCAGCACCGTATCGTCGTAAAAGCCCCAGTTATTCTTGTAATTCGGGTCCGCCACCATTCCCTTCAGCTCCTGCGCGCCGTACATATGCTCGAAGCCGTGGGACTGCAGGAAAATGTCTTTACCCGCAAAGCGCAGGTCCGCGCCCTGGATAAAGTAGTTTTGATAGCCGGATGCCTTAAGAATATCCCCGAGGCAGATGTTCTTCGGGAAGAAGCTCGACATTGACGCCGAGGAGTTCCCCTCGAAAGGTGCAAACAGCGGGATACCGCACTGCGAGGCCACAATGCCCGCAATGGTGTAGTCCATCCCCGCCATCTGCCCGGTATGGCTGAAATCTATTGCCTGGCTTTTCAGAGCGTTCAGCTCGGGCGCTAAGCCGGGAAACGTCTGCTCATCAAAATAGG
Organism: Cedecea sp. Ae19-4; assembly: GCF_059801165.1. Classification (NCBI taxonomy): domain Bacteria; kingdom Pseudomonadati; phylum Pseudomonadota; class Gammaproteobacteria; order Enterobacterales; family Enterobacteriaceae; genus Cedecea; species Cedecea sp. Ae19-4. Next base: position 2,588,538 of record NZ_JBCHWG010000001.1, read on the forward strand.
TGCGTTCCAGACTTTCGCCGTAGATATAAACCAGGTTGAGCTTCGGCTGTTTAATGGTGCCTTCCGGGACTTTATACCAGTCGGCAAAGTCAGACGCGCCGGTGCGGGTCTGGGATTTAATCAGCGACACCACCTGCTGGTAGGCAGGCGTTGTTTTGATTGAAAACAGGGCCAGAAACAGCGCCAGGCACTGTAGCCCAAATGATGAGGATGATTCTTCCGGCGTAAAATCCAGGTCAGACCGCCAAAAATCGCAATCAACCCCACGGCGAGGCCCAGCCCAGGCAAAATGTATTTGCCGACGCCCGCGCCTGTCATGCTGCTGGTGAGCGTATAGAGCACCGCGTCGTTAATGCCTTCGCCGGTAAAATAATTACTGGCCAGCAACGTCACGTTGAGCACGATAAACAGGCCGAGCATCAGCAGGATGATCGACAGCCACCAGATATTTCGACCCGCCTTTACCGCATATACGGCAATAGCTGCCAAAAACAGCACCAAAGAAAGCAATTCGGACAATGCAAATACCTCAACCCTCGCGCGGCCTGGCGCGATTATTCATGCAGAAAAATAACAGCCGGTAATTTAACCTTACCGTCATATAGCTGCAATTCCCCTGACATTACTTTGCTCACCACCTCGACTTTTCAGAATATCCCGCGAATTTTAGGACTGATGACCTTTAATAGTTTTCAACGATTACAACCATCGCTACTACAACGAACCGGGGAATTGACCTTTTTAAGGCTAAAGTGCTGTAATTTCGCCGCTGTTATAATTTTTTAAAGTGGAATTGTAACGCGCAACACCGGCCACCCCCGCAACGGGTGGCCTTTTTTATGCCCGCCGCATAGCTGTTAGGAAATACCTCTTGATTCAATAAAGCCTACCCATTAGTGACGCAGTTCAAAATTCGGTACCTTTCTCCCATCGCAAAACGGAGGAAGTTTAGATGTCTTTAATTAATACCAAAATCAAACCATTCAAAAACCAGGCTTTTAAAAACGGCGAATTCGTTGAAGTTACGGAAAAAGATACCGAAGGCCGCTGGAGCGTTTTCTTCTTCTACCCGGCTGACTTCACTTTCGTTTGCCCGACCGAACTGGGCGACGTGGCTGACCATTACGAAGAACTGCAGAAACTGGGCGTAGACGTGTATTCCGTTTCTACCGACACCCATTTCACCCACAAAGCGTGGCACGGCAGCTCTGAAACCATCGCTAAAATCAAATACGCGATGATCGGCGACCCAACCGGCGCGCTGACCCGTAACTTCGAAAACATGCGTGAAGACGAAGGTCTGGCAGACCGCGCTACCTTCGTGGTTGACCCACAGGGCATCATCCAGGCTATCGAAGTGACCGCCGAAGGCATTGGCCGTGACGCGTCTGACCTGCTTCGTAAAGTGAAAGCGGCTCAGTACGTCGCTTCTCACCCAGGCGAAGTTTGCCCGGCTAAATGGAAAGAAGGTGAAGCGACTCTGGCTCCATCTCTGGACCTGGTCGGCAAAATCTAAGTTTTACCCGCGTTACCCTCTTTTATTTTACGGCTGCTCCGGCAGCCGTTTTTTTCTCGCCACCAGGGAGACTGACCATGCTCGACACAACAATGAAAACCCAGCTCAAAGCCTATCTTGAGAGACTAACGAAACCTGTTGAGTTGATTGCCACGCTGGACGACGGCGCGAAATCATCTGAAGTAAAAGAACTGCTGGCAGACATCGCTGAGTTATCCGACAAAGTTTCTTTCAGCATTAATAACGACCTGCCGGTGCGCAAACCGTCGTTTTTAATCACTAACCCAGGCTCAAGCCAGGGCCCGCGCTTTGCCGGCTCTCCGCTGGGTCACGAATTCACTTCCCTGGTGCTGGCTTTGCTCCAGGTCGGCGGTCACCCGTCCAAAGAATCTCAGGATCTGCTGGCGCAAATCCGTGAGATCGACGGTGACTTCCACTTTGAAACCTATTATTCCCTCTCCTGCCACAACTGCCCGGACGTTGTGCAGGCGCTGAACCTGATGAGCGTGCTGAATCCGCGCATCACCCATACTGCTATCGACGGCGGCGTTTACCAGAATGAAATTCAGGCACGCAATGTGATGGGCGTGCCTGCCGTGTTCCTGAACGGCAAAGAATTTGGTCAGGGCCGCATGACGCTGGCTGAAATCGTGGGCAAAATTGATACCGGCGCAGAAAAACGCGCGGCGGAAGCGCTGAACCAGCGTGAGGCTTATGACGTGCTGATCGTCGGCAGCGGCCCTGCGGGCGCGGCGGCGGCGGTCTATGCGGCGCGTAAAGGCATCCGTACTGGCCTGATGGGCGAACGCTTCGGCGGCCAGGTGTTGGATACCGTGGATATCGAAAACTACATTTCCGTGCCGAAAACCGAAGGCCAGAAGCTGGCGGGCGCGCTGAAAGCCCACGTGGACGACTATGACGTGGACGTGATCGACACCCAAAGCGCCAGCAAGCTGATCCCGGCCAAAACCGAAGGCGGCCTACATCAAATTCAAACCGCGTCCGGCGCTACGCTGAAAGCGCGCAGCATTATCGTGGCGACCGGCGCGAAATGGCGCAACATGAACGTGCCGGGTGAAGATCAGTACCGCACCAAAGGCGTGACCTACTGCCCGCACTGCGACGGCCCGCTGTTCAAAGGCAAGCGCGTGGCGGTCATCGGCGGCGGGAACTCCGGCGTGGAAGCGGCCATTGACCTGGCGGGTATCGTCGAGCACGTCACCCTGCTGGAATTTGCTCCGGAAATGAAGGCTGACCAGGTTCTGCAAAACAAAGTGCGCAGCCTGAAAAACGTCGACATCGTGCTCAACGCCCAGACGCTGGAAGTGAAAGGCGACGGCAGCAAAGTGACCGGCCTGCAGTATAAAGACCGCGTGACCGAAAGCGTGCATGACGTTGCCCTGGCCGGCATCTTCGTGCAGATCGGCCTGCTGCCGAATACCACCTGGCTGGAAGGCAGCGTGGAGCGCAACCGCATGGGTGAGATCATCATCGACGCAAAATGCGAAACCACTGTGAAGGGCGTGTTCGCCGCAGGCGACTGCACCACCGTGCCTTACAAACAGATCATCATCGCCACCGGCGAAGGCGCGAAAGCCTCCCTGAGCGCGTTTGATTACCTGATTCGCACCTCAGCCCCGGAATAAAGCACCTGCCAATCAGGCCGCGCCACAGCGGCCAGCCATAAAAAAAGCGGCCTGTCATAGGCCGCTTTTTCACGTTATAAATCTTACTTACGACGCCAGGTCGTGCCACCCGCGCCGTCTTCCAGCACAATGCCCATCTCGTTCAGGCGGTCACGCGCCTGGTCCGCCAGCGCCCAGTCTTTCGACTGACGCGCATCGTTACGCTGCTTGATCAGCGCTTCGATTTCCGCCACTTCGCCGTCGTCCGCCTGCGCGCCGCCCTGCAGGAACTGCTCCGGATCCTGCTCCAGCAGGCCCAGAATTGCGGAGAGCTTACGCAGCGCCGCCGCCAGTCCGTTTGCCGCCGCAAGATCTTCCGCTTTAAGGCGGTTCACTTCGCGGGCCATATCGAACAGCACGGAGTAGGCTTCCGGGGTGTTGAAGTCATCGTCCATCGCTTCGCGGAAGCGGGCTTCGAAGGCTTCGCCCCCGGCTGGCGCCACGCTACTGTCGGTCCCACGCAGCGAGGTGTACAGACGCTCCAGCGCCGAGCGAGCCTGTTTCAGGTTCTCTTCACTGTAGTTGAGCTGGCTGCGATAGTGGCCGGACATCAGGAAGTAACGCACGGTTTCCGCGTCGTAATACTTCAGCACGTCACGCACAGTAAAGAAGTTACCCAGGGATTTGGACATCTTCTCGCGGTCAACCATCACCATCCCGGAGTGCATCCAGGTGTTGACGTACTCGCCGTCGTGGGCACAGGTAGACTGCGCGATTTCGTTCTCGTGGTGCGGGAACATCAGATCGGAGCCGCCGCCGTGAATATCAAAGTGGTTGCCCAGCTCTTTGCAGTTCATGGCGGAACATTCGATATGCCAGCCCGGGCGGCCTTCGCCCCACGGAGACGTCCACGCAGGCTCGCCTGGCTTGGACATTTTCCACAGCACGAAGTCCATTGGGTTGCGCTTAACGTCAACCACGTCCACGCGTGCACCCGCCTGAAGCTGATCCAGATCCTGGCGAGACAGCAGGCCATAATTCGGGTCGGTCAGCACCGAGAACATCACATCGCCGTTTTCCGCCACATAGGCGTGATCGCGGGCCAGCAGCTGTTCAACAATTTCGATGATTTCCGGAATGTGTTTGGTCGCACGCGGCTCGCTGTTCGGGCGTGAAATGTTCAGCGCGTCGAAATCTTTGTGCATTTCGACGACCATGCGGTCGACCAGCGCCACAAAGTCTTCGCCATTTTCATGGGCGCGCTTAATGATTTTATCGTCGATGTCGGTGATGTTACGCACGTAGTTCAGCTCATAGCCGAGGGAACGCAGGTAGCGCGCCACCACGTCGAACGCAACAAAAGTACGGCCATGGCCGATATGACAGAGATCGTAAACGGTGATACCACACACGTACATGCCTACCTTTCCGGCATGAATAGGTTTGAATTCCTCTTTTTGGCGAGTCAGTGTATTAAATATTTTTAACATCAGGGGATTCCATGTAAGCGTGTGGAAGAATACTCCCGGTTATCTTACCCGATTATTTTCCCCGACGGCAGTCTGCTTTGCATTACTGACTATGATGTAGCGTTATGCTATAACAGCGTGCTGGTACGACGGCACCGTTTGCCGCCGTACTCTCTGACACTCATAGGATGCAAGCATGGTTACTTTTCACACTAATCACGGCGACATCGTCATCAAAACTTTTGATGATAAAGCGCCTGTTACCGTTAAAAACTTCCTGGACTACTGCCGCGAAGGCTTCTACAACAACACCATTTTCCACCGTGTGATCAACGGCTTTATGATCCAGGGCGGCGGTTTCGAACCGGGTATGAAGCAGAAAGCGACCAAAGACACCATTCAGAACGAAGCGAATAACGGCCTGAAAAACACCCGTGGTACGCTGGCAATGGCTCGTACCCAGGCTCCGCACTCTGCTACCGCACAGTTCTTCATCAACGTGGCCGACAACGACTTCCTGAACTTCAGCGGCGAAAGCCTGCAGGGTTGGGGCTACTGCGTGTTCGCAGAAGTGGTTGAAGGGATGGACGTGGTTGAGAAAATCAAAGCCGTTTCCACCGGCCGCAGCGGTATGCACCAGGATGTACCGAAAGAAGACGTTATTATCGAAAGCGTGACCGTCAGCGAATAATGTCGACACTGTTTATTGCAGATTTACACCTCTGCCCAGAAGAACCGGCGATCACCGCCGGTTTTCTGCGTTTCTTAGCCGGTGAAGCCCGCCAGGCGGATGCGCTCTATATTCTTGGCGATCTGTTCGAAGCCTGGATTGGCGACGACGCGCCGGAGCCGCTCTACCAGCAAATCGCCGCGGCCATTAAAGCGGTGGTTGATACCGGCATTCCCTGCTATTTCATTCACGGCAACCGGGACTTTTTACTCGGCAAGCGCTACGCCAAAGCCAGCGGCATGACGCTGCTACCGGAAGAAAAGCTCCTCGATGTTTATGGCCGAAAAATCCTGATCATGCACGGCGACACGCTGTGTACCGACGACGCAGGCTATCAGGCGTTTCGCCGCAAGGTTCATCAGCCATGGCTGCAGAAGCTCTATCTCGCCCTGCCGCTGTTTATTCGCCAGCGTATTGCCGACCGGATGCGCGCCGACAGCCAGGCGGCGAATAATATGAAGTCGCTGGAGATCATGGACGTAAACCCGCAGGCGGTGGTCGACACTCTCACCCGCCACAACGTTCAATGGCTGATTCATGGGCATACCCATCGTCCGGCTATTCACGAACTTGAGGCTAACGGGCAACCCGCTTTCCGCTGCGTGTTAGGCGCGTGGCATAAAGAAGGGTCGATGATCAAAGTCACGCCGGAAAACGTCGAGCTGATTCATTTTCCTTTCTGACCTAAAAGCCCGCTTTTTTGCCGATTCGTTAACCACGCAACCGTTTTCCTTGCCGGGAGTTCGTGCTATTCTCTGAGCCCTTCTGATATGGGCGCCCGTCGCCCGATGATGTCTGCACACCCACAGGAGTTTTGAGACGCATGTCTTCTGAGCACACCCCGGCGCGTATCGCCATTGTTATGGGTTCCAAAAGTGACTGGGCCACCATGCAGTTCGCCGCTGAAATCCTTACCGCCCTGAATGTCCCTCACCATGTCGAAGTCGTCTCCGCCCACCGCACGCCGGACAAGCTTTTCAGCTTTGCCGAGCAGGCCAAAGCCAATGGCTACCAGGTGCTCATCGCCGGAGCCGGTGGCGCAGCGCACCTGCCGGGTATGCTGGCCGCGAAAACCCTGGTCCCGGTGCTGGGTGTGCCGGTTCAAAGCGCTGCTCTGAGCGGCGTGGACAGCCTTTATTCTATCGTCCAGATGCCGCGCGGCATTCCTGTCGGCACGCTGGCCATCGGTAAAGCCGGAGCCGCCAACGCCGCCCTGCTGGCCGCGCAGATCCTGGCCCTGCATGACGCCGACCTGAGCCAGCGCCTTGCGACCTGGCGTCAAACCCAGACCGACGAAGTGCTGGATAATCCGGATCCACGGAGTGAAGCATGAAGCGCGTCTGTGTCTTAGGTAACGGCCAGCTGGGGCGCATGCTCCGCCAGGCCGGTGAGCCGCTGGGCATCGCCGTTTACCCTGTCGGGCTGGACGCCGAGCCGGAAGCCGTGCCGTTCGCCCAGAGCGTGATCACCGCCGAGATTGAGCGCTGGCCGGAAACCGCGCTGACCCGCGAACTGGCGCGCCATAACGCCTTCGTTAACCGCGATATCTTCCCGATCATCGCCGACCGTCTGACGCAAAAGCAGCTGTTCGATAAGCTCGGCCTGGCCACCGCGCCGTGGAAGTTGCTCTCCGGCAGCCACGAATGGCAGGACGTGTTCAGCCAGTTGGGCTCTCTGGCTATCGTGAAGCGCCGCGTGGGCGGCTACGATGGCCGCGGCCAGTGGCGCTTACGTGCCGATGAAACCGACCAGCTGCCGGCAGAGTGCTACGGCGAATGCATCGTCGAGCAGGGCATTAACTTCTCCGGCGAAGTTTCTCTGGTAGGCGCGCGCGGCCACGACGGCAGCACGGTGTTCTACCCGCTGACCCACAACCTGCATCAGGACGGCATTCTGCGCACCAGCGTTGCCTTCCCGCAGGCCAATGCCGAACAGCAGCGCCAGGCCGAAACCATGCTCACCGCCATCATGCACGAGCTGGGCTACGTCGGCGTGATGGCGATGGAGTGCTTCGTCACGCCAGCCGGCCTGCTGATCAACGAGCTGGCCCCGCGCGTGCACAACAGCGGGCACTGGACGCAAAACGGCGCCTCTATCAGCCAGTTCGAGCTGCACCTGCGCGCCATCGTGGATTTGCCGCTGCCGCAGCCTGTCGTTAATGCCCCGTCGGTGATGGTGAACCTGATCGGCACCGACCTGAACTATGCGTGGCTGAAGCTGCCGCTGGTGCACCTGCACTGGTACGACAAAGACGTTCGTCCGGGCCGTAAAGTCGGGCACCTCAACCTGAACGACAGCGACACCGGCCGCCTGAGCGCCTCGCTGGAAGCCCTGGTTCCCCTGCTTCCGGCCGAATACGCCAGCGGCATCGCCTGGGCGCAGAGCAAGCTGGTGAAGTAAAACCGCACCTCGTCTGACCCTCTGTTTGACTTTAGAGGGTCAGACCATTTTCCCCCTTCCCCTTTCCTTTGCCCGACCAGAAGCGCACAATTCCCCCGTTTCGCCGCTTCAGACTAAGGTTATGCCATGGAAAAACGCCCCAACACGCAGGACTACGACCGCCTGCTGCTCAACGACATCCCGCTGATTGACGTTCGCGCCCCGGTAGAATTCGCTCAGGGTTCAATGCCCGCCGCGCATAACCTACCGCTGATGCTGGACGATGAACGCGCTCAGGTCGGAACGTGTTATAAGCAGCAGGGCCAACAGGCCGCCGTCGAACTGGGGCACCGTCTGGTCAGCGGCGAGCGAAAAGCCAGCCGAATAGAACGCTGGCTGGAAAGCTGCCGCCAGCAGCCCGAGGGCTATTTATGCTGCGCCAGAGGCGGAATGCGCAGCCACATCGTGCAGCAGTGGCTGCGGGAGAGAGACCTCGAGTACCCGCTGGTCACCGGCGGCTACAAAGCCCTGCGCCAGCATGCCATGCAGGTAATCGACACCCGTTCTCAGTCGCCGATGATTATCGTCAGCGGCAACACAGGCTGCGGCAAAACGATTCTGATCCGCTCCCTGCCAAGGGGCGTTGACCTCGAAGGGCTGGCGCACCATCGCGGCTCGTCGTTTGGCCGCACGATTGTCGCCCAGCCTTCTCAGGCCAGCTTCGAAAACAATCTCGCCGTCACTCTGCTGAAAATCAGTCCGACCGAATTGAAAACGCTGGTTGTAGAGGATGAAGGCCGGATGATTGGCTCCCGCCATATCCCCGAAGCCTTCAGGGAACAGATGCTGCGCTCGCCGATTGTGGCCATTGAGGATCCGTTCGAGCTGCGGCTGGAGCGCCTCAAAAACGAATACTTCCGGCAGATGAGCGAGGCGTTTTTATCCGTCAGCGAGGAAGAAACCGCGTGGCGCGATTACGCCGAGTATCTGCACCACGGTCTGTTTGCCATCCGCCGCCGCCTGGGCATGGAACGCTTTCAGCAGTTCACCGCCAGGCTGGACGAAGCCTTGTTGACCCAGAGGAAAACCGGCTCCTGCGAAGGCCATCTGGCCTGGCTGTCGCCGCTGCTGAAAGAGTATTACGACCCGATGTACCGCTATCAGCTCAGCCAGAAGGCCGACCAGATCGTCTTCCGGGGGGATTACCAGCAGGTCGAAGCCTGGCTGCGCAGCGTTAACGAGTAGCCGATTTTTCCCCGGAGGCGAGCGTCAGCCCTAGTCCGGTCACCGCCAGCCCAACCAGCGGAATGCCCACTGCCCACGGCAACGTAAACGCCAGCGCGAACAATGCCGTGCCGGTAGCCGGCCCCACCGATCCCTGCAGATCGCTCACCACCGAAAGTGCCGCCATGTAGGTCGCGCGCAGCCGCGCCGGGGCTAACTTGTTCACCGCCGTCGGGATCAGCGGGCCGGTCATCATCTGGGACAGAGAATAAAGGCAGACCGCCATCACCAGCGTGACGACGTGTGGATGAGCCAATAGCAAAACAAAGGCAGCGATCAGCGCCAAACCCGCACTGAGCGTGATAAACAATGCAGAGCGTCGGGCAAACAGCTTCGTTAAGGCCAGCTGGCCGACCGTGTTAATCCCCGCCCCGAACGCGAAAAGATAACCGATGCTTGCGGCGCTCATTCCCATCTGATTGCTGGCATACAGCGGCATGACGGCTTCCACCCAGCTCCCGGCCACGCCCAGCAGCAGCACCCAAATCAGCACCCCGGCCAGACGGCGATCCCGAAATGCGGGCAGCAGCGCGCTGAGCCCCTCTTCATCGTCGGCCTCATCGTCCACTCCAGCGGCCAACGGACGCGTTTCCGCCAGAGAGATCGCCAGCATCACGCCGCCGACCACCATTCCCGAACCTCCGGCCAGAAAAACGTAGCCCAGCCCCTCTTGCACCAGTACCGTGCCCAGCAGCGGCCCGGCAATCGCGCCTGCACCGGAACACACGCGCATGATGCTGAACTGGCGGCGGTGCTCCGAGGCTGGCGTGGCGTCCGCCACCACGGTGTAAATGGTCGGATGCAGCACCGATTCAAACAGGCCAATAACGATCAGCACAGCGGCGGCGGCAAAAACGCCGTGCGCAAAGAACAGCGCGATAAAGCCCGCCCCAACGCCGGTCGCCGAAATAATCAACACGGGCCTTCTGCCCACGCGATCGGCAATCCCGCCGATAAACGGCGCGGCCAGCAGCTCGCCCCCGGCATAGCAGCCGAACAGCAGGCCAATAAACTCCACCGGGATAGCGGCAGACTGCTGCGCCCACAGCGGGAAAAAAGGCACAATCGCGCCGTCGACCAGGCCAACGATGAAATAGAGGATAAAGCCCAGAACGTGGGGCTTGCGGTACGAAATAAGGGGGGATACAAAAATTGCCATTATGTTACCCAAGTACAATTACCCCGAATGCCGGGGAGAATATGTACGTTGGATAACGTTAACGTTTACGACTTGCGAGAAGCAGGAGCGATACTAGCCAATCGCAGGGGAAAGGGCAACTGTGAGATTTGGGGCAACCTGGATACAAATTTTCAAAGATACGCCGCCCCCTATGTCACCAAGTTCTCTGAACCGCAAACTATCACCCACACATCAAAACATCTGCGTGGGCTCGGAATAAACATGAAATCTAAATTCAGCTAAAGGTTACCAAAATCCAAATGAGCTTTATTTGGCAAAGAAAAAAAGGAAAGCCAATACTGTCATGATCGCCGCTGCCCATTTCCATTTTTTCGATTGCTCAAAGTAAAAAAATAGCATCTGAGATAGAGATATAAAGAGTAATATTACCCCTGAAAAAACGACACTATTATTGCTGCCATTACCTAATGACCCCCTGGGAAATGCCGAATCCATATCATATATGACATCATATTTATCAATCATAGATAAATACATCGCAACCATACACAATAGATAAAACAGAACAAGTACAACCCTAGTAAACACTCTCATTCTGCCCCCTACTGCAAAACCAGTCTGTTAAAGTGCGGCCAATGCTTGACAATAAAATCACCATATCGCGTATCTTTTTTTATATTTTCCAGACTCGGACTCGTACCACGGTTATATCTCGCCCCAATAATTTTCACATCATTAATACTAAGCCGCGAAGGTAACCTGTCATAGTCGGCAAGTTGGCGTAAATGCATAGCAGCAAGATTGATATTATAGGTGTCTTTTTCAAGGCACTGAGACAGGGAGCGAAGCTCTGATGTGCTCATTGTGTCAGCATCCAGCCCCATAGTTTGAGCGGCAGTACGCAACTGCATACTGACAAATCCAAACGAGGTTTTAGCCGGAAGGGAGGTTATTGTGAAATAACGATCGGTATACGCAGGCCCGCTCCAGTCTATGGCTCGAACCTCAAAAGCAAAACGATCTATGATATTTGGGTCACCGCCTACCTCTATCCAGCAAACACCCGCGAGCAATTCTGGCGGAAGTTTATAGCGAAACGCTGCAGCTCTGATAAGAGTACGATTTTTTTTGACCCATGCATCTTTAAAATCTCGGGCATAAGATCTGCCGCCGCCGAATTTTTCGGGAAGTATCTTCCAGCGAAAGACATCAAGAAAAGTCCATGATGGTGATTTCGTCATCCCTCTACATTGTTGGAAATTACGCATATCCATATAAAAATCTCCATTATTCGGGGGCGCTTCTTTTTCCGGCTTTGACCGGGTTTATCTTTTGCTCAACGCTCCGATCATACGGGATGGCTGCACAGTCATATAGATTAAAAATCAGGCAGAATGGAAAAATTCGAGGCGGCTCGCAGGAATGATGAAACGCCTTGGGGAATTGCAGTTTGGGGGTTTATCAGGCAGAAAACCGCCGGGAAATGGGCCTCACAAGCAGCTAAAAATCATATTGGCCGAACGAACGCCCGGCCAGAAAGAAGGTTAATGCCTGTCGCGCTTGTCCGCGCGTTTGGCGAGAAAGTCGCCAAACATTTGCACGATTTGCACCAGCACGATCAGCGCCACAACCGTGACCACCATGACCTGGGTTTCGTAGCGGTAATAGCCGAAGCGGATCGCGAGGTCACCCACGCCGCCGCCGCCGACAATCCCCGCCATCGCCGAGTAACCGATCAGGCTGACCAGGGTTATGGTTAAGCCGCGCAGCAAACCGGCGCTGGCTTCCGGCAGCAGCACGGTGCAGATGATGCGCATCGGGCTGGCACCAAAGGCTTCTGCGGCCTCAATAATGCCTTTGTCCACTTCCCGCAGCGCGCCGTCTACCAGGCGGGCATAAAACGCAATTGCCGCCACCGACAGCGGCACGGAAGCCGCAATCGGCCCGATGGTGTTGCCGAGCAGGAACTGCGTCAGCGGCAACAACAGCACCAGCAGAATGACGAACGGCACCGAGCGCACGATGTTCACCAGAACCGAGCTGATGATGTTCAGCGAACGGTTCTGCCAGAACAGATTGCGGTCGGTCACGAAGATCAAAAAGCCCAGCGGCAGGCCGCCGATGATCGCCAGCAGCGTGGAAATGCCCAGCATCTGGAAGGTTTCGCCAAAGGCAATCGTCAGGTCCGCGACTAAATCATCCATTCAGCACCTCCACACAGGCCGTATGTTTCCGAATATGGTCGATGGCATCCCCTACCGCCGCCGGGTTGCCGGGCGCGGTGATCGCCACCACCAGAATGCCCAGCGCGCGGTCGCTGATGTACTCAATTTTGCCGTGCAGAATGTTCACCGCCACGCCGTATTTCACCGCCGCGAAGGAGAGCACCGGCTGTTCGGCCGAGTCGCCGACAAACATGATTTTCAGCAGCGCGCCGCGCATGTTGTCCAGCAGGCGCACCGGCAACGTCAGGTTCAGCGTGTGGGACACCAATTGGCGGGTAAATTCATGCTGCGGATGCGCGAAGATGTCGAACACCTCGCCGGACTCCACCACTTCCCCGCCGGACATCACCGCCACGCGGTCGCAAATCGTTTTGATCACGTTCATCTCGTGGGTGATCAGCACGATAGTGATCCCCAGTTGCTGGTTGATCTTCTTCAGCAGCGCCAGAATGGTGGCCGACGTTTCCAGATCCAGCGCGGAAGTCGGTTCGTCACAGAGCAAAACATCCGGGTGGTTAGCGATGGCGCGCGCAATGCCCACGCGCTGTTTCTGCCCGCCGCTCAGCTGCACCGGGTAGCGGTTCGCTTTGTCGGCCAGGCCCACCAGCTCAAGAATTTCGGCCACGCGTGGGCCGATTTTACTGCGTTCCCAGCCTGCGGCTTTGAGGCTGAACGCCACGTTCTGCCTGACCGTCCGGGTGTGCATCAAATTGAAGTGCTGGAAAATCATGCCGATACGCTGACGCGCTTTGCGCAGCTCGGCCCCCTGCAGCGAAGTTACCTCAGTTCCAGCGATTTTTACGCGGCCTTCACTCGGGCGCTGGAGCGCGTTCAGAGTACGTAATAAGGTACTTTTCCCGGCTCCGCTGGTGCCGACAATGCCAAAAATCTCCCCCGCGCCAATGTGCAGTGAAACATCGTTCACCGCCCGACTGGTCTGGCTCCGGCCCGTGGGGAAGTCCACGCAGACCTTTTCAATCTCAATCATGACAACCTCAAATTAGCGACAAAAGGCAGGCATCCCGCCTGCCCGCTTTGCTCTATGACTTTTTATCGGCGGCAACCATCCAGTCCGGTTTCTGGAAGGCGTTGAAAATATTCTGCGGATCGTCGATCGCTTTTTCGTAGGCCGGGGATTTCACGGTCTCCACGATGTCTTTGGCGAACGGTTTATCCGCATCTTCGGCACGCACCGCGATGATGTTTTTGAGGTTCTCGTCCAGGTGTTCCTGTTTGAGTGCGGAAGAGAGTTTTAGCCCGGCGGCAATAGCAAAGTTACCGTTGACCAGCGCGGCGCTGGCGCTGTCCAGCGTGCGCGGCAGCTGTGCGGCTTCCAGCGATTTAAACACCAGGCCTTTCGGGTTGGTGGCGATATCGCGCTCGGAGGCTTTGGTCGGGTCAATGTTCTCTTTGATGGTGATAAGCTCCATGGACTGCAGGAAGCGCAGCCCACGGGCGAGGTTGGTCGGGTCGTTAGACAGGGTGACAATGTCGCCCTGCTTCAGCTCGTCCAGGCTTTTGACTTTATGGGAATAAATGCCCATCCCGGCGGTTGGTACGGTAATCAGCTTCGCCAGCTTGAGGTTTTTGTCGGCGGTGAATTTGTCGAAGTACAGCGAGTGCTGGAACAGGTTGGCGTCGATGCTGCCGTTGGCCAGCGCCATGTTGGGCTGCACGTAGTCGCTGAACTCACGCACCACGACTTTATAGCCTTTCTCTTTTAACGACGGGGCGATGGCCTGTTTGACCATATCGCCGTATGGCCCCGGCGCTACGCCGAAGACGATGGTGTGCGGGTCGCTGTTGGCCTGAGCAAACTGCAGGCCGCTGGCCAGAAGTAAAGCGCCGGTCGCCACGCGCCAGCCGAAATGATTTCCCATGGGTATTCTCCCTTACAGAATGATGTGTGGTGTCCTGAGGCGAGCCTCTTTCACGGGCCGCTTACTAAGTTGTTGATCCAACTGGACAGAATAAGATGGCACATTCCGTTAACAGGGTTAATTGAAAATATTTCATCTTGCTCGCAGGAGAAGGCGCGGCGGGCATGAACAGGGCTTTTGCGAATAACAACCAAGCAAAGCGGAAAACCCGCTTTGCATTGAGATGAGCTTAATCCGCGCAGGATTCCGCCCTTTTGCGCTTAACGTTTGTTTTGACATTGAACAGCAAATAACTCGCCAGCGACAAACAGCCCACGCCCACAGCGCCGTAGGCCAGCACGCCGGAAAAACCATTACTCAGCGCCTGAATAATCATGTCGCTGCTGAGCATGGCTCTGGTGCCGCCGGCTATTTGTTCTGCCAGGGCATACCTTTCGCTCACGCTGTCGATATGGCTCTGTAAGCTTTCGGCTATCCCCGCCACCAGCAGGCTCCCCATTAACGCAATATTTATGGCAAGGGTAATTAAGCGCGAACTGATATCAATCCCGGAAGCCATGCCCACGCGGTTAGCACCCACGGAGCCGGTGGTGGTGTTGGTGACCGGGGTATTGATTAACCCCAGCGCCATGCCCGAAAGTATTGCGCCGGGCAGTAAACTGACGTGATAGATAACGCCCAGCCTCATCAGCACAAATCCCAGGCCGATAGCAAGCAGCCCCAGCGGGATGATGCGTGCGGCCCCAAAGCGCAGCACGAGTTTTTCACCGACCGGCGGCATTAATAGCGTGGGCAAGGTGTAGGCCAGCAGCGCCATGCCGGTCTCCATAATGCTGTAACTCTTCCCAATCTGGTAATAAACCGGCAGATAAATCATCAGCGGCCAGAAGCTGAAATTCATCCCCACAGATCCCATTAGCGCCCCGGAGAAAGGCCTGATCCGAAAGACGGAGAAATCAAACATAGGATGCGGGTGGCGTAACTCAATAATGACGAACAGCGCCAGGCTGATAAACGTGCCCAGCAAGATGAACTCGGCTTCACGGCTGGTCCAGCCGATGCTCCCGCCCTGGGTGATGAGCCACGTCGCCCCCACCACGCCCACGCTCAACGTCATCAGGCCAGCGACATCCAGCGGTTTCGTGGTATTTTCCCGCGACTCGACGACATTTTTCAGCGTCAGGGCCAGGGTGAGCAGCGCAATAACGCCGTGGATCAGAAATACCCATTGCCAGCTAAACCACGCCTCCAGCACGCCGCCGATGACGGGGCCAAAGCCCAGTCCAAAACCAAATGTGATCCCCCAGGCGGAAAACGCCCGGCTGCGCGCTTTTCCTGCCGGAAACTGAACCGACAGGATGGCAATCAGGCTGGTTAACATCGCCCCGCCGCTTAGTCCCTGCAAAAAGCGCCCCACAATAAGCCATTCCGGCGTCCGGGACAGGCCACAGAGGATCGACGTCAGGCCAAACCCAATAATGCTGATAATAAAAATACGCTTGCGGCCATATTTATCCGCCAGCGTCCCCGTGGCCATCAGCACCGCGGTGCAGGAGAGTGTGTAAGCATTCATGATCCATTGCAGTTCACGGAAATTGGCCTGCATCTGCTTTTCCAGCACCGGCAGGATAACCGGGACGCTGGATATTTCCAGGCCCGACATCAACGCGGCTAAGCAGACCGCCATCAACGCTAAGAGATTTTTCATACTGATTTCCTGCCAAACGTTAAGAAGGTGCCAGCATGAAAGATTCGGGGTGGAGTAGAAATCGACGCTCAGGTCAGATATCGTCAAGATCGTGCCATTTTTAGAGACAGGACAACCATGCCAGGCATCTCTCCAGATCAAGACCGCACTTTTAGACCGAAAAATCGACGGCTGGTTGTGCTGGCCTATCAGTGTCTCTGCACTTTTGAGTTTGGGATTGCCGTCGAAGCTTTTGGCCGCGTGGACGAAGTGCTCGGCCAGCCTCTCTATGACTTGCGCGTCGCGTCGTTAGAGAACGGCGTTTTTGACGCTCAGGGCGGCGTGCGTTTAGTGGTGGATGGCGGGCTGGAGCTGCTGGAAGACGCAGGAACCATTGTCATCCCCGGCTGGCGAAATGTTTTTGAACCGGCCCCGGAGCCGCTGATTGCCGCCTTACAATGCGCCCATCAAAACGGTTCCCGCATAGTGTCGATTTGCGCCGGCAGTTTTATTCTCTGCGAAACAGGATTACTGGACGGCAAGCGAGCCACCGCCCACTGGAACAGCACCGAGATCCTCGCGAACAGGTTCCCTGCGGTACAGGTGGAGCACAGCATGATCTACGTCGATGAGGGCAGCCTGATCACCTCCGCAGGCGGTGCCGCGGGGGTCGATCTCTGCCTGCATCTTATTCGTCGTGATTACGGGATTGAAATCGCCAACCGGACTGCGCGGCGCATGATTACGCCCCCGTTACGGGAAGGCAGCCAGGCACAGTGGGTCCAACAGCCCGTACCTAAACGCAGCACCAAAAGTCTGGCGCCGTTGCTGGACGACTTGCGCCACCATCTCAATGCGCCCCTGGTGATTGAGCAGTTAGCCAGGCAAGCGGGCATGAGCCGCCGCACCTTCATCCGCCGGTTCAAAGATGCCACCGGCACCACGCCGGGCGAGTGGATGCTCAGCCTCCGGCTGGAAAAGGCTTGTGCGCTGCTGGAAAGCGAGAAAATCAGCATTGACCAGGTGGCAGAGCAGTCTGGATTCGGCTCAGCGGAAACACTCCGGCATCACTTCAGGCTGCGTTTTAAAACCACGCCCACAGAGTGGCGCAAAGCCTTCAGGGCCCGAACATGCTTACCCGTTTCTGAATAGATAAAAAATAAGGCAGGAAACGCTGAATGAGGCGGGCAGCAAGGCTGCCACCCGCCAGAGGCACGATTAGAAATCGTAGCGCAGACGAACCAGGTTCATGTCGCCCAGGTTGTCGGTGCTGGAGGTGAAGACGTGCTCGTAGTCCACCTGGAAGCCGTAATCCAGCTTGAAGCTCACGCCCACACCGTTGTCGATACGCTGGTAGCTGCGGCCGGTCACGTACTGCAGACGGTCACCCATGAAGTATGGCTGTACGGATTTCACCGCGTACTGGCCAACCGGGATGGTGTAACCCGCGAAGTACTCGATGCCCCACGCGTCGCCGGAGAAGTAGTTGTTCACGTCTTTCAGCTTGGTGGTCAGGAAGTTCTGGTACCAGCCGCCGCCGAAGCTAAACGTCCAGTTGTCCGGTTTCCAGCTCAGCGCCGTACCGTAGATGTTCTGGTTGTAAGACTTGCTGTCGCCGTCGGTCGGGTTACGCATGTCGGCACGGGTGTAGTTCCATGCGGTACCCCAGGTCAGGTCTTTGGTGATGTGGTAATCCACGCCCAGAGAGCCGCCGCCTTTACGCTTGTAGCGCATGCCGTTGGTGGCACGGATGTCGTGATCTTCAAACAGGTAAGAAGCGTACACGTCCGCATCGCCGAAGGTGTTTTTGTACTTCAGCATGTTGCGGGAACGGTAAGAACCGTCGTAGTCGCCGTTCATGCCGTTACCTGGAGCCTGACCGATCATGTCGTAGTCCCAGATATCGGTTTTCGCGCCAACCACATCATAGTAGATGCTGTTTTGCTGGCCGTAGGTCAGCTGACCCCAGGTTTTGCTTTTCAGACCGGTGTACAGCATACGGCGAGTGGTATTGTTCGCGCCTTCTGCATAGTGGTTGTCCCACTCGAAGACCGCCGGAATATTCACGCCCAGCTCGTAATAGCTGATCCAGCTAATATCATCGAACAGATAATAATCGGCCGCGAAGCGGAAACGGGTGCCGCCATCAAAGCCATTACGTTTGTAAGAGCCTTTATCGCCGTCGCCGGACATCATATTAAACTGTGGACGAATACTGCCGCCCACGGTGAAATTGAGGCGGCTGAGCGGGTTACCGGCCTGCGGATCTTGCTTCAGGACAGTGATTTCTGCGTTAGCAGCGAAAGATGCCATACCTGCAAGCAGGCCGGCCCCAATCAGTAATGGTAAAGCGCGCAAATTTGCTTTCATGTGGATCCCTGGTAAACGTATTTATTATAAGCGGGGGCATATTAACGCTTATTAAGTCCGATTTCTGAGGGATTTTTATTAATTCGTGCGGTTATCCATCAGTCTTTTCTTAATAGATATTAAAAAAACACCAATAAATGCAGAAAATATGTTCTAACGCAATAAATAGCGAAATATAACAAAGTTTATAGCGGTAGGCGGGCATCCCTGCCCGGCCTCCTCAGATAACAAACTGGCGGAACAGCGCCTTCCCTTTCAGCAAACGAACGCCCAGCCAGCCGCCGCAAAGCGACAGCAATACCGCCCCGGTGACCGGCAGCACGATCCACAGACGCAAATCTGGCTCCCACGGGAAGTCGAACACGCGCGTTTGCAGTACGCCCAGCGCCGTTTCCGCGCCGATGGCCGCTACCAGACCGGACACCAGCCCCAGCACGGCAAACTCGCACCACAGCGTGGTTCTGAGCAGCTTTTTACCCGCGCCCAGCGTACGGTAAACCACCAGCTCCTGATGACGCTGGCGCATCCCCACCTGTACCTGAGCCAGCAACAGCAGCAGACCGCAGGCAGTCACCAGCACCACCATCACCTCAAGCGCGCGGCTGACCTGCTCCAGCACCTGGCCGATTTGTTTCAGGATAGCCCCGATATCCAGCAGGCTGACGGTCGGGAATTCGCGGTTAAGCTGGGTCAGCAGGCCGTTATTCCCCTCCCAGCGGAAGCTGGTGAGCCAGCTCTGCGGCTGCCCGTCCAGCGCGCCCGGCGGGAAGATAAAGTAGAAGTTTGGCCGCAGGCTTTCCCAGTCCACTTTGCGCAGGCTAGTCACCTTCGCGGTGAAGTCCTGGGTATCCCCCACAAAGGTCACGCTGTCGCCGAGTTTAATGTTCAGGCGTTTCGCCACGCCGTCGTCCATCGACACTTCCCCGGCCTTCGGCGGCCAGCTTCCCGCCAGGATAGGGTTATGATCCGGCTTCTGGCTCTGCCAGGTCAGATTCAGCTCGCGGTTCAACGCCTCATCCGGGTTGCCCTCGGTGGGCTGGCCGTTAATCGCCGTCATGCGCGCCCGTACAATGGGATAGAACGACTCCGGGATCACCTGATGGTCAGCAAGGAAGGTTTTCACCGGCTGAACCTGCTCCGGCGCAATGTTCACCAGGAAGTAGTTCGGGCTTTCCGGCGGCAGCTGCTGCTGCCATCTGTCCAGCAAATCCCCCCGCAGCACTAAAAGCAATGCCAGCAGCATAAACGACAGCGAGAACGCCGCCAGCTGGCTGAGCGTCGCCCACGGCTGGCGCAGCAGGCGGTTAACCGCCAGGCGCAGGGCCAGGTTTTTCAGCGTCAGCTTTTTCAGCAGCTTCAGGACGCCCCAGCCAACGAGGCCGCACAGCGCCGCCAGCACCAGCGTGCCCGCCAGCACCGCCCACAGCAGCGAACTGCCGCCCATTAGCAACGCCAGCAGCAGCACCACCACTACGCTGATGACCGGCAAATAAATTTTTAACGGCCAGACGTTGGCCACGGCGTCACGGCGCAGCACACGCAATGGCTGAGTGGCCAATAGCAGCCGGTACGGGCGCAGCCCCACCAGCACGGAGATTGTGACCATCGCGCCGATAGCCCACACCCACGGCCACAGGCTCGCTGGCGGCAGCGCGGCAGGCAGCACCGGCTTCAATAGTTGCATCAGCGCGGCTTCGAACAGCAAGCCGACGGCGCCTCCGGCAATAGCCGAGAGCACCAGCACCATCAGCCACTGGCCGATAATCAGCTTCCGGAGCGCCGCCCTGCCCGCCCCCAACGTTTTCAGGATTGCTACCAGGTCGTAACGGCTGCGGCAGTAATGGCTCATCGCCACGGCAATCGCCGCCACGGCCAGCAGCAGCGTCAGCAGCGCAGAAAGCAGCAGGAACTGCTGCGAACGCTCCAGGGATTTGCCCAGCGCGCCTTCGTCCTGCTCCATGCCGATCCAGCGCTGCTCCGGCTTGAGCTTAGGCAGCAGGTAGTTTTCATACTGCAGCAGCTGCTGCGGGTTACCACCAAACTTGTAGCGCCAGCTAATACGGCTGCCGGGCTGCACCGCCCCGGTTTTCTCGACGTCGGCCAGGTTCATCATCAGGCGCGGCGCAATCTGGAACGGGTTAAATCCGGCGTCCGGCTCCTGAATCACCTGCCCGACAATACGCAGCGTGGCGTCGCCCACGTCAATGTTGTCGCCCACTTTCAGGTTAAGCAAAGCCAGCAGGCGCGGGGCAAGCAGTGCGGTGCCTGGCTCAGGCTTCAGGCCCGGCGGGCTGGTTTCCAGTTCCCCGTACATCGGATACACGCCGTCGACCGCTTTCACATCGGCAAGCTGCGGCGTGTCCCCGGCAAAGGTCATGGTGGCGAAGCTCAGCTGTTTGCCGACCTTTAAGCCGTCGCTTTGCGCC
Organism: Cedecea sp. Ae19-4; assembly: GCF_059801165.1. Classification (NCBI taxonomy): domain Bacteria; kingdom Pseudomonadati; phylum Pseudomonadota; class Gammaproteobacteria; order Enterobacterales; family Enterobacteriaceae; genus Cedecea; species Cedecea sp. Ae19-4. Next base: position 2,609,270 of record NZ_JBCHWG010000001.1, read on the forward strand.
TGAGTCAGCCACTCGTCCGGTACGGCGCGGGCGCTGCGCAACGTCCGGTCGCCCGCCATGTATTCGCGGCTTTGCTGGCTGAGCCCTTTTTCCATTCTGTCGCTGATGCTGCCCAGCGCCAGCACGCAGGCCACCGCCAGACTAAGCGCCAGCCAGACAATCAGCAGCGAGGGAGAGCGCCACTCGCGCCAGAACCAGCGGGCTATCATGCTTCCTCCCACAGTTTGCCTTCGCGCAGCCGCAGGCGGCGGTCGCAGCGTGCCGCCAGCTGTTCGTCGTGGGTGACGAGGATCAGCGTGGTGGCGAAATCACGGTTGAGGGAAAACAGCAGGTCGGCAATGCGGTCGCCGGTTTGCCTGTCGAGGTTGCCGGTGGGCTCATCGGCAAACAGCACGCCCGGCTTGCCGTTAAACGCGCGAGCCAGCGCCACGCGCTGCTGCTCCCCGCCAGATAGCTGAGCTGGCAGGTGATCGAGGCGTTTGCCTAAGCCCAGCTGTTCCAGCAGCGCTTTAGCCTGCGCCCGGCTGGCCGAACTGTTTTCGCCGCGCAGCAGCGAAGGAAGTTCCACGTTTTCCAGAGCATTAAGGGTGGGCACCAGCATAAAGGACTGAAACACAAAGCCAACGTTTTTCGCGCGTAGCACCGCCCGGGCCTCTTCATCCATGCTGTGCAGCGGCTGCCCGCAAAGGTTGACTTCGCCGTCCGTGCCGTCATCAAGCCCGGCCAGAATCGCCAACAGCGTGGACTTGCCCGATCCTGACTCGCCAATCAGGGCGATGGTTTCGGCCGGTTTGACAACCAGCTCAACTCCGGTAAGGATGGAAAGCTCGTGTTCACCCTGACCCACGGACTTACTAAGATGATGAACTTCAACAATGTTTTCCGCTGGCATTTGCCCTTCCTGTTTCTGGCTTTGATGACTTTCCGCGCCGCCGCGGCGGACACGCTATTGATTTTAGGCGATAGCCTGAGCGCCGGTTACCGTATGGCGGCCACCAGCGCCTGGCCCGCCCTGCTGGATGCCAAATGGCAGCCGCAGGGTACAAAAGTCGTGAATGCGAGCATCAGCGGCGATACCGCGGCGCAGGGCCTGGCTCGCCTGCCGGCGCTGTTAAAACAGCACCAGCCCCGCTGGGTTTTAGTGGAGCTTGGCGGCAACGACGGCCTGCGTGGGTTCCAGCCTCAGGCGGTAGAAAAAACCCTCAACCAGGTTATCACCGACGTGAAGGCTGCCGGTGCGCAGCCGATGCTGATGCAAATTCGCCTGCCCGCCAACTACGGACGCCGCTATAATGAGGCGTTTAGCGCTATTTATCCGCAGCTTGCCAAAGCGTTTGATATTCCCCTGCTCCCGTTCTTTATGGAGGAGGTATATCTGAAACCGCAATGGATGCAGGATGACGGCATTCACCCTAATCGGGATGCTCAGCCGTTTATCGCCGACTGGATGGCGACGCGGCTGACTCCGCTACTCTCTAAATAACCGGCACAGCCGCGTCGGATACAACGAGATAGTTAAACACGACTGATAAATAATCGGGGCGCCCTTCGGGTAAAGTTATGCAAAAATCCGTTTTAATTACAGGCTGCTCCAGCGGGATTGGCTTAGCCAGCGCGCAGGAGCTACAGAAGCTTGGCTATAACATTCTCGCCGCCTGCCGCAAACCAGCCGATGTAGAGCGCATGAATCAGCTTGGGTTCACCGGCATTGAGCTCGATCTTGACGATGCGGAAAGCGTCCAACGCGCCGCCGCCGAAGTGATTGCCATCACCGGCAACCGCCTGTACGGACTGTTTAATAACGGTGGCTACGGTGTGTATGGCCCGCTGAACGCCATTTCCCGCGAACAGCTTGAGCAACAATTTTCCACCAACTTCTTCGGCACGCATCAGCTCACCATGCTGCTGCTGCCGGCCATGCAGCCTCATCAGGAAGGCCGCATCGTGATGACCAGCTCGGTGATGGGGCTGATTTCCACGCCGGGTCGCGGGGCCTACGCCGCCAGTAAATATGCACTTGAAGCGTGGTCCGACGCGCTGCGCATGGAGCTTCGCCACAGCGGGATTAAAGTCAGCCTGATTGAGCCGGGGCCGATCCGCACCCGCTTTACCGATAATGTCAATCAAACCCAAAGCGACAAACCGGTAGAGAATCCGGGGATTGCCGCACGGTTTACCCTCGGCCCGGAGGCGGTGGTAGCGAAAGTACGCCATGCTTTTGAAAGCCCAAGGCCGAAGCTGCGCTACCCGGTGACCGTGGTAACTCACGTGATTACCGTGCTCCGCCGCCTGCTGCCAGCGTGCGTAATGGACAAAATTTTACGGAGCTGAGTTGAAGTCCCGGCCTCAGCCCCCATGTAAAAAAACAAATGCTTAACAGAGAATCGCCCATGTCCGCAGAAAACATTATTAACATTACCGAAGCGAACCTGCATCAGACGCTGGAACAGTCCATGGCTAAGCCGGTGCTGTTTTATTTCTGGTCTGCCCGCAGCCAGCATTGCGAGCAGTTAACGCCGATCCTGGACAAGCTCGCGGCCCAATACAGCGGCCAGTTTATTCTCGCTAAAGTTGACTGCGACGCCGAGCAAATGGTGGCTTCGCAGTTTGGCCTGCGCTCCATTCCTACCGTCTATCTGTTCCAGAACGGCCAGCCGGTGGACGGCTTCCAGGGCCCGCAGCCGGAAGAAGCGATTCGCGCCCTGCTCGACAAAGTGCTGCCGCGTGAAGAAGAGCTGAAAGCCCAGCAGGCCGTAGAGCTGATGCAGGAAGGCAAGCACGCCGAAGCCCTGCCGCTGCTGAAAGATGCGTGGCAGCTGTCCGGCCAGAACAGCGAAATTGGCCTGCTGCTGGCGGAAGTGCAGATTGCCCTGAACCGCAGCGAAGACGCAGAAGCGGTGCTGAAAACCGTGCCTCTGCAGGACCAGGACACCCGCTATCAGGCGCTGGTTTCCCAGATTGAACTGCTGAAACAGGCCGCCGACACGCCGGAAATTCAGCAGCTGCAGCAGCAGGTTCAAAACGAGCCGGACAACGCCCAGCTCGCCAGACAGCTCGCGCTGCAGCTGCATCAGGTTGGCCGGAACGAAGAAGCGCTGGAGCTGCTTTACACTCACCTGAAAAAAGACCTGGGTGCCGCCGACGGCCAGGCACGCAAAATGATGATGGAGATTCTGGCCGCGCTGGGCACCGGCGACGCGCTGGCGTCCAAATACCGCCGTCAGATTTATGCGTTGATGTATTAAGCAGAGAGAACGAAAAAAGGCCGGATATTCCGGCCTTTTGTTTATCGGTAAACGCGGATCCCGCCTTCCACCCCATTAGGGCTCAGCAATACCTGCCAAAGCTGAATATTCCTCGCGCGAAATGCGCCCGCACAGGCGTTCAAATAATAGCTAAACATCCTCTTGAAGCGCTCGTCATAATTACGCGAGATATTAGGCCAGCAGCGGAGGAAATTATCGTACCAGGCCATCAGCGTTCTGTCGTAATCGGCCCCGATATTGTGCCAGTCCTCCATAATAAAATGTTTTTCACTGGCGCTGGCAATGTGGCGCACCGAGGGCAAACAGCCGTTAGGGAAGATGTATTTGTTGATCCACGGATCGACGTTTAAATCCGTTTCATTCGACCCAATGGTATGCAGCAGGAACAGGCCATCAGGTTTTAAATTGCGGGCTGCAACTTCAAAATAGGTATTGTAGTTTTTTGGCCCGACGTGTTCGAACATGCCCACGGAAACAATGCGATCAAATTTGCTGTTGAGGTCTCGATAATCCTGCAGCAGGATCTCGACGTCCAGGCCCCGGCAGCGATCCTGGGCCATTTTTTGCTGTTCCGCCGAAATAGTCACGCCGACGACGGAGACGCCATATTCCTGCGCCGCATACTGCCCCAGTCCGCCCCAGCCGCAGCCGATATCCAGCAGCTTCATGCCCGCTTTGAGCTGCAGTTTTTCGCAGATCATCCGCAGCTTGTTACGCTGCGCCTCTGCCAGATTTTCCGCGTCTTTCCAGTAGCCGCAGGAATATTGCATATACGGATCAAGCATCGCGGCAAACAGATCGTTGCCAATATCGTAATGTTCTTTGCCGACTATCCAGGCGCGTTTGCGAGACTGCAAATTAAAGACTCTGGCCCCGGCAATACGCAGCAGGTCGGAGAAATGCTTCGGCATTTTGCTGTCCAGGCCGTGGCGCAAAATATGGGTAAATAAAATGTCCAGCCGGTCGCAGTCCCACCAGCCATCCATATAACTTTCACCCAGGCCAAGAGAACCTTCCTGTAATATTCGCTTGAAGAAGTCTGGATTGTTCACCCGAATATCTGCCGGGCCGTTGCCGTCAATATCAATCGCCATGGGTGAAATTAATTCTTCCACAATTTTCTGCCAGCGGTTGTTATTCGCCTGATGCTGCTCAGCTATTATTGTTCCCATTGCTTCCTCACCGGGATAAGTGTTCTTGCCAAATACCGCCCGCCCGATAGCGCGAGCTGCCGAAGCATTCGATACTACGCCTGCTGACACCATGCGTGAAATGAACTTACTCCATGAAAATCATTCCATTTAGGCATAATAAAAATAAAAACAGCAATTAATTCTTCTCGGGTACAGGGATGTTGCTGAATGTTTCAAATTAAGCAGTTAGACTGAATGCAAAACAAACAGGAGGTTTTTTAATGCTTATCGTGATCCCCGTATTAATTCTCGTGGCGCTGGTGATTGTGGCTGCCGGGGTAAAAATCGTGCCCCAGGGCTTCCAATGGACCGTCGAACGCTTTGGCCGCTACACCAAAACCCTGATGCCAGGCCTGAATCTTGTGGTGCCGTTTATGGATCGCGTAGGCCGCAAAATCAACATGATGGAACAGGTGCTCGACATCCCTTCTCAGGAAGTCATTTCCAAAGACAACGCCAACGTCGCCATTGACGCCGTGTGCTTTATTCAGGTGGTTGACGCCCCGCGCGCCGCCTATGAAGTCAGCAATCTTGAGCTGGCGATCATCAACCTGACGATGACCAACATCCGTACCGTGCTCGGCTCGATGGAGCTGGATGAGATGCTGTCCCAGCGCGACAACATCAACACTCGCCTGCTGCACATCGTCGACGAAGCCACCAACCCGTGGGGCATTAAAATCACCCGTATCGAAATCCGTGACGTGCGCCCACCGGCTGAGCTGATTGATGCGATGAACGCCCAGATGAAAGCCGAGCGTACCAAGCGCGCCTATATTCTTGAGGCCGAAGGGATCCGCCAGGCGGAAATTGTCAAAGCCGAAGGTGAAAAGCAGTCGAAGATCCTGAAAGCTGAGGGTGAGCGTCAGTCGGCTTTCCTTGAGGCGGAGGCCCGCGAGCGTAGTGCTGAAGCAGAAGCTCGCGCCACGCAAATGGTGTCCGAGGCTATCGCCAAAGGGGATATTCAGGCGGTGAACTACTTCGTGGCCCAGAAATACACCGACGCGCTGCAGCAAATCGGGTCGGCCAATAACAGCAAAGTGGTGCTGATGCCGCTGGATGCCTCCAGCCTGATGGGCTCCATCGCCGGAATCAGCGAACTTATTGCCCAGAGCGGCACAGAGCGTAAAAAATGATCGACAGCATTCTCGCGCACCCACACGTCTTCTGGCTTGCGCTTGGCGGACTGCTGCTGGCGGCGGAGATGCTCGGCGCCAGCGGCTATCTGCTGTGGAGCGGCGTGGCGGCGGTAATCACCGGCCTGCTGGTCTGGCTGCTGCCGCTTGGCTGGGAAACGCAGGGCGTCTGCTTTGCCCTGCTGACGCTGGTCGCCGCCTTTATCTGGTGGCGCTGGCTGTCCAGCCGCAGGCAGCAAATTCCAGGTGAAGTGCTGAATCAGCGCGGGCAGCAACTGGTTGGCCGCCGTTTCCGTCTTGAAGCGGCACTGGTCAATGGCCGGGGACATGTTCGCGTGGCCGACAGCAGTTGGCCAGTCACCGCCGATGAAGATCTCCCGGCGGGCTGTGAAGTTGTGGTGCTGGCCGTGGAAGGCATAACGCTCAAAATTAAAGCGGTTTAGTTAATCTCGTGGCGATGGCAGCAGCCGGAAAGATTGTCGATGATCGGGCAATCGGCGCTGTCATCACCCGGGCAGGCTTCCGCCAGCGTGAGCAAATGCTGGCGCATATTCTGCAGCTCAATAATGTGCCGCTCGATATCCGCGACTTTCTGCAAAGTTCGGGCTTTTACGTCCGCGCTGTGCCGGGCCGGATCGTTAAACAGGCTCACCAGCTCTTTGCACTCTTCCAGATTAAACCCGACCTGACGGGCCTGGCGCAGCAGCGTCAGCTCATCGAGATGCTTTTGCGTATAGCTGCGGTAGCCGTTGTCGGCGCGAAACGGCGGCGTGACCAGCCCTTTCTCTTCGTAAAAACGAATCGCCTTGCTGGTTAGCCCGGTTTTTTTCGCCACATCGCTAATATTCATTTTTGCTCCTTGACCTTCCCCTTGATGGAAGGTTTAACCTCTTTCATAGTTAACCGAATCATCCTTTCGGTCAATATTTCACCTCACCATCATACAGGAGTCTTGCGATGTCACACATTGTGGATCTGAATCTGGATGGCCTGACCTGCGGCCATTGTGTTAAACGCGTCAAAGAGAGCCTCGAGCAGCGTGCAGACGTTGAGCAGGCTGAAGTCACCCAAACCCACGCCCGCGTTACCGGCAGCGCTACGCCGGAAGCGTTAGTGGAAACTGTCCAACAAGCGGGATACGGCGCAGAAGTCGCCAGCCACCCAAAGGCTGAACCGCTGGCAGAGTCATCAACTCCGTCGGAAGCACTGACAGCGGTCGCCCCTTCGCTTCCGGCAGCGTCTACCGACGATGACAGCCAGCAGTTGCTGATCGGCGGTATGAGCTGCGCCAGCTGCGTCTCCCGGGTGCAAAATGCCTTACAAAATGTACCGGGCGTCAGCCAGGCACGGGTTAACCTTGCGGAGCGTAGTGCGCTGGTGATGGGCACCGCCTCCGCAGAATCGCTGGTCAAAGCCGTGGAAAGTGCCGGTTACGGTGCCGAAGCGATTGAAGACGATCAGAAACGCCGCGAGCGCCAGCAAGAAACGGCAAACGCCGCCATGAAACGCTTCCGCTGGCAGGCGATTGTCGCCCTTGCCGTCGGGATCCCGGTGATGGTCTGGGGCATGATCGGCGACAATATGATGGTCACCGAGAACAACCGTTCCCTGTGGCTGACCATCGGGATTATTACCCTTGCGGTGATGGTCTTTGCCGGCGGTCATTTTTACCGTAGCGCCTGGCGCAGCCTGATGAACCGCGCGGCTACCATGGACACGCTCGTCGCCCTCGGTACCGGCGCGGCCTGGCTCTACTCAATTACCGTAAATATCTGGCCGCAGCACTTCCCGATGGAAGCCCGCCACCTCTACTACGAGGCCAGCGCGATGATCATCGGCCTGATAAACCTTGGGCATATGCTGGAACAGCGTGCACGTCAGCGTTCTTCTAAAGCGCTTGAACGCCTGCTGGACTTAACGCCACCGACCGCGCGAGTGGTGACGGAAGAAGGCGAAAAAACGCTGCCGCTGGCGGAAGTCACCGCCGGAATGACGCTGCGCCTGACCACCGGCGACCGCGTGCCCGTTGACGGGGAAATCACCCAGGGCGAAGCCTGGTTCGACGAAGCGATGCTGACCGGTGAACCGGTGCCGATGCAAAAATCAAACGGCGACGGGATTCACGCCGGGACCGTAGTGCAGGACGGCAGCGTGCTGTTCACCGCCACCGCCACCGGCAGCCACACTACGCTGTCGCGCATTATCCGCATGGTTCGCCAGGCGCAGAGCAGCAAGCCGGAAATCGGCCAGCTTGCCGATAAAATTTCCGCCGTATTTGTGCCGGTCGTCGTCGCTATCGCGCTGATCAGTGCCGCCATCTGGTACTTTTTCGGCCCTGCACCGCAAATTGTTTACACGCTGGTCATTGCCACCACGGTGCTGATTATCGCCTGCCCTTGCGCCCTGGGCCTTGCCACGCCGATGTCGATTATTTCAGGCGTGGGCCGTGCAGCCGAATTTGGCGTTCTGGTTCGTGATGCCGATGCCCTGCAGCGCGCCAGCACGCTGGATACCGTGGTCTTTGACAAAACGGGTACGCTGACCGAAGGCAAACCACAGGTGGTCGCCGTGGAAACCCGCGCCGGCGTGGACGAGGTGCAAGCGATACGCCTTGCAGCCGCGCTTGAGCAGGGTTCAAGCCACCCGCTTGCTCGCGCCATTATTGAAAAAGCAGGCAGTTCAACGCTGCCGGAAGTGACGTCGTTCCGTACTTTGCGCGGGCTGGGCGTCAGCGGTGAGGTGGACGGGCACAAACTGCTGCTGGGCAACAAAGCATTGCTCGATGAGCAGGGCGTGGACACTCAGCCGCTTGCCGACAGCATTGACGCTCAGGCTCGCCTGGGCGCAACCCCGGTGCTGCTGGCGGCAGACGGCCAGCTCATGGCGCTGTTAGCCATCCGCGACCCGCTTCGCAGCGACAGCGTCAGTGCGCTCCAGCGCCTGCACCGTAACGGCTACCGCCTGGTCATGCTCACCGGCGATAACCCGGTGACCGCCAACGCTATCGCCAAAGAAGTCGGCATTGATGAAGTGATTGCGGGTGTGCTGCCGGGCGGCAAAGCTAACGCCATCAAGCAGTTACAGCAGCAGGGCCGCCAGGTGGCGATGGTCGGCGACGGCATAAACGATGCCCCGGCGCTGGCTCAGGCCGAGGTAGGGATTGCGATGGGTGGCGGCAGCGACGTAGCCATTGAAACCGCCGCCATTACGCTGATGCGCCACAGCCTGGTGGGCGTTGCCGATGCGCTGGCCATTTCCAAAGCCACGCTGCGGAACATGAAGCAAAACCTGATGGGAGCCTTCGTGTACAACTCGCTTGGCATTCCGATTGCCGCGGGCGTGCTCTACCCGCTGACCGGCACGCTACTCAATCCGGTGGTTGCCGGTGCCGCGATGGCGCTGTCTTCCATCACCGTGGTGAGCAACGCCAACCGCCTGCTGCGCTTTAAACCGAAAGGCTAGCCTCTCTGCGGCCTTCCCTTCTCCTTTTGAGCGGAAGGCCGACTTTTTCCTTCCCCCTTCCAGCCCAGGGCGTTAGCATGGCTTTTTAGCCAGGGAATCGCGATATGGGTTTGTTCCAACGTCTTAGCGCACTGCTTTCCAGCCTGACAGCCTCTGGTTATCCCTGGCCTGCCCTTGATATTACGCTCCCCGGCAAGCGCCATTTGCACCTCGTGGGCAGCATTCATATGGGTACCCGGGACATGGCTCCGCTTTCCTCTCGCCTGGTGGACAAACTTCGCGCGGCAGATGCGCTGATCGTCGAGGCAGATATCCGCTCTGGCGATTCGCCGTTCAGCGAAATAGTGGAGGACATCGACCTGGAGGCTCGTCTGGCTCCAGACGATTACCAGCAGGTGCTGAGCCTGTGCAGCGAGTTAGGTATTTCACTGAGCAGCATTGAGCACCAGCCCGCCTGGCAGGTGGCACTGATTTTACAGGCACATCAGGCCCAGCGGCTTGGCCTTCGCCCTGACTACGGCATCGACTATCAGCTGCTGGAAGCTGCACAGCGCTACGGCGTGCCTGTCACCGAGCTTGAAGGCGCGCAAAGCCAGATAGAATTATTGAAGGGGTTGCCTGACGGTGGGCTGCCGCTGCTGAACGACACGCTGGAGCACTGGCACACCAACGCGCGGCTGCTGCAGATAATGATTGGCTGGTGGCTGGAAACGCCGCCGCAGCAGGGCAATATTGCGCTACCGAACACCTTTGGCGATGCGCTGTATGACGTTTTGATGCATCAGCGAAACCGCCAGTGGCAGGCGTTTCTGCAACAGCTGCCCGCCGGGCGCTATGTGGTTGCGGTCGGCGCGTTGCACCTTTACGGCGAAGGTAACCTGCCAGAAATGCTGAAAAAAGGATAAAAAAATGGCCAATATTTCTATTGGCCCGTCAAAGAGGAATTTCATTTATTATTCTGTTTATCCCGGCTGCCGAAGCAACCGAAGCTGAATTGTCGCTTAATGTGATGGTTTACGCCATCACTATTATGTAGCGCTATATTACTCGTCAAGTATATCACTATGATTACTATTTTGTGCGTTTTCAAAACAACGAATAAAGAAGGAAACCATGACTCCCGCGGTAAAACTCCTCGAAAAGAACAAAATCAGCTTTCAAATTCATGCCTATGAGCACGATCCGCTGGAAACCAACTTTGGTGACGAAGTGGTCCGTAAGCTGGGGCTAAATGCCGACCAGGTCTATAAAACGCTGCTGGTGGCGCTGAATGGCGACATGAAACACCTCGCCGTGGCAGTGACGCCGGTTGCCGGGCAGCTTGATCTGAAAAAGGTCGCTAAGGCGCTGGGCGTGAAGAAGGTTGAAATGGCGGACCCGATGGTCGCGCAGCGAATCACCGGTTATCTGGTGGGCGGCATTAGCCCGCTGGGGCAGAAAAAACGCCTGCCAACGGTGATTGATGCTCCGGCACAGGAGTTTGCCAGCATCTACATTTCCGGCGGCAAGCGCGGGCTGGATATCGAACTCGCGGCAAGCGATCTGGCGAAACTGCTGGATGCCAGCTTCGCCGATATCGCCCGCCGCGATTAACGCTTAGTTCCAGCTTACCTCGCCCTTAGGTTGGTAAGCATTTACGTCCAGCGGGGAGTTCTGTTCGATGTACTGCTTCAGGACTTCCGCATCGACAAACCCGGTGTTGACGTAGCCCGGCTTTTTATCGATTTCCGGGTAACCATCGCCGCCAGTGCCGTTGAAGCTCAGCGTGGCCATGCGGTAAGTTTTGGCCGGATCAATCGGCTGGTCTTTGATTTTCAGGTTACTCAGCTTGCCGCCGGTTGAGGTGAAGCTGACGTTAGAGAACTGCGGGTAAGCGCCGGAGTCCGGTGTTTTCTGCGCCACCGCCGTCAGGTATTCCTCAACGTCTTTGCCGTTCATGTCGATATAAACCACGGTGTTGCCGAACGGCTGCACCTTGAGCACATCTTTATAGGTAATGTTCCCGGCTTCGATAGAATCTCGCACGCCGCCACCGCTCATCACCGCAAAGTCCGCGCTGGTTCGGGCCATTTGTGCCGCCAGCAATACGCGCGCCAGGTTGGTCTGCACAAAGCGCACTTTGCTGCGGTCCCCTTCCAGATGCCCGTTCACGCTGCCTACTTTCACCTTCAGCGCGGCCTGGCCTTTGTTCTGGAACGGCGTCAGCAGGGAAAGCATCTGCTGGCTTTCGGCGATTTCAGGCGTGTAAAGTACGCGCTCACTTTGCCCGTTGTCGTAGGTGATTTTCTTTTTCAGGTTGATGGGGATCAGCTGATAGTGCACCAGCTTCATCTCGCCGTTGCGGAACTCAAAATCTGCCCGCCCGACGTATTTCCCCCACTCATGCGCCTGCACAATCCAGGTGCCATTTTGCCTGTCCGGCGCGCATGGTGTGCCCGGCACATAATCTTTCAGCTTCTGGTTTTCCTGCGCCATGCAGACCGGATCCTGTGAGTGACCACCCACAATCATCGTCAGCGCGCCTTCCGGCAGGCTTCTTGCCATTTCGACATCGCCCGGCGCATTCGAGCCGTGGTTGCCGTTATCATAGTGGCCCATATGGGTTGCGGCGATGATCACGTCCGGTTTTTCGGTGCCCTGTAGCTCCTGGATCACCAGTTTGGCTTCCTCCGCAGGTTTGCGGAATTCGATGTCGGTGAAGTATTCCGGATTGCCGATTTTAGCCGTATCGTCGGTGGTCAGGCCGATAACCGCCACCTTAATGCCCTGAGGTTTGAAAATCGCATAAGGCTTAAACAGGCGCTCGCCGGTACTTTTTTGATAAATGTTGGCGGACAGCAGCGGGAACTTTGCCCATTTTTCCTGCTGGCGCAGCACGGATAAGGGGTTGTCGAATTCGTGGTTGCCGACGGCCATGGCGTCATAGCCAATCAGGCTCATGCCGCGAAAATCCGGTTCAGCATCCTGCAGGTCTGATTCCGGCACGCCGGTGTTGATATCCCCGCCGGACAACAGCAGCACGCTGCCGCCTTCCGCCGCGACTTCTTTACGCACGCTGTCTACCAGCGTTTTTTGCGCTGCCAGCCCGTATTCTCCATACTCATTCCGCCAGAAGTGACCATGGTGGTCGTTAGTATGAAGAATGGTAATTTTATAGGTCTTGTCTTTTTCCCAGGCCAGCGCTGAAGCGCTGGTTAAACTCAATGCCACCAGCAGCGCCGTGGTTATTGTTTTCGCAGCAAACCGCATTGCAAATCTCCATGTCAAAATGTAACTGCGCAGAAATAACAGATAGCGTTCAGGATAGACAGCTATCTTTTCCGAAATGCGACTTTCTTCAAATCCCCCGCGCGAGTATGTTAGCAGGGTAAGAATTTCTTCCGGGCGATCTCCTGCGCCGCCCGCTCTAAAAACAATAACCGTTCGTACAGGTAATTATGGCAAGCTCTCAAACCCTCACCCAGCCGGGTACGCCCCCGGAGCAAAAAAAAGCGCGCACCGCATTTGGGATCCTTGGCGCTATAAGCCTCTCCCACCTGCTTAACGACATGATTCAGTCGCTGATTCTGGCTATTTACCCGCTGCTACAGGCCGAGTTCTCCCTAAGCTTTATGCAAATCGGGATGATCACCCTGACCTTCCAGCTCTCTTCATCGCTGCTGCAGCCGCTGGTGGGCTACTACACAGACAAATACCCGATGCCGTGGTCATTGCCGATCGGCATGTGCTTTACCCTTTGCGGGCTGGTGCTGCTGGCGCTGGCGGGCAGCTTCCCGGCCGTTCTGGTCGCCGCGGCGCTGGTAGGCACAGGCTCTTCGGTATTCCATCCTGAGTCCTCACGCGTGGCGCGTATGGCGTCCGGTGGCCGTCACGGGCTTGCGCAGTCGCTGTTCCAGGTGGGCGGTAACTTCGGCAGCTCTCTGGGGCCATTGCTGGCGGCTATTATTATCGCGCCTTACGGCAAAGGTAACGTGGCGTGGTTCGTGCTCGCTGCTCTGCTGGCTATCGTGGTTCTGCTGCAAATCAGCCGCTGGTACGCCGCTCAGCATAAAATCGCCAAAAGCCGCCCTGCCGTGCCGGTGGTCAACCCGCTGCCGCGCAACAAAGTGATTCTGGCGGTCTCGATTTTACTGCTGCTGATCTTCTCTAAATACTTTTATATGGCGAGCATCAGCAGCTACTTCACTTTCTACCTGATGCAAAAATTCGGATTATCCGTACAAAATGCCCAGATTCACCTGTTCGCATTCCTGTTTGCCGTCGCGGCAGGCACGGTGATTGGTGGCCCCGTGGGGGATAAAATTGGCAGAAAATACGTAATTTGGGGCTCTATCCTCGGCGTCGCGCCATTTACCCTTGTTTTACCCTACGCATCACTTTACTGGACGGGCGTCCTGACGGTGATCATTGGCTTTATTTTGGCCTCCGCTTTCTCGGCCATCCTGGTGTATGCTCAGGAACTGCTTCCTGGCCGTATCGGTATGGTTTCCGGGCTCTTTTTCGGCTTCGCCTTTGGGATGGGCGGCCTGGGTGCAGCCGTACTCGGGTTAATTGCTGACCACACCAGCATCGAGTTGGTCTACAAAATATGTGCCTTCTTGCCGTTACTCGGCATTATGACAATATTCCTGCCCGATAATCGCCACAAAGCGTAGATTTTAGCGGCCAAAGTATTGCTTTGGCCGCATCCTGTCTCCATACCCTTCTGGCAGTCGCCTCAGATAACTGAGTTAAATGCTACTCAGAGCCTATTTTTTATCGAAATGCGCTTTTTATTCAAAATTCAACAATTATTCATAAACGCCGATAAAGAATTTGTCATAAACTGTGTAACAGAACGTTTTGGAACATCGGCCAACCAAAGGAGACGGAATGCATCACGCCACACCGCTTATCACCACCATTGTTGGTGGTCTCGTGCTCGCTTTTTTACTGGGTATGCTGGCTAACAAGCTGCGCATATCTCCGCTGGTGGGCTATTTATTAGCTGGTGTGCTGGCGGGACCTTTTACCCCTGGTTTTGTTGCTGATACCAAACTTGCCCCTGAGCTGGCGGAGTTAGGCGTGATTCTGCTGATGTTCGGCGTCGGGCTGCATTTTTCATTGAAGGATTTGATGGCGGTAAAGGCCATCGCCATCCCCGGCGCCATCGCGCAAATAGGCGTCGCGACGCTGCTGGGCATGGCGCTTTCCTGGCTGATGGGCTGGTCGGTGATGACCGGTATCGTCTTTGGGCTTTGTTTATCGACGGCAAGTACCGTCGTGCTGCTGCGCGCGCTTGAAGAAAGGCAGCTAATTGATACTCAGCGAGGGCAAATAGCCATTGGCTGGCTGATTGTCGAAGATCTGGTGATGGTGCTGACTCTGGTGCTGCTGCCAGCCGTCGCCGGCATGATGGAAAAAGGCAACGTTGGGCTGGTTTCCCTGAGCCTGGATATGGCTATCACCATCGGAAAGGTCGCGGCGTTTATCGCCCTGATGATGCTGGTTGGCCGCCGCCTTGTGCCGTGGATTCTGGCTCGCAGCGCAGCGACAGGTTCCCGCGAGCTGTTTACCCTTTCCGTGCTGGCGCTGGCCCTGGGCATCGCATTCGGCGCGGTTGAATTGTTTGATGTCTCCTTTGCGCTGGGTGCCTTCTTTGCCGGTATGGTGCTGAATGAGTCAGAGCTAAGCCACCGCGCGGCACACGACACCCTGCCGCTGCGCGATGCGTTTGCGGTGCTGTTCTTTGTTTCCGTCGGCATGCTGTTTGATCCGCTGATCCTGATTCAGGAACCGCTGGCGGTACTGGGCACGCTGGCCATCATCATCTTCGGTAAATCCCTGGCGGCGTTCCTGCTGGTGCGCATGTTTGGTCACTCCCAGCGGACCGCGCTGACCATCGCCACCAGCCTCGCGCAGATCGGTGAGTTCGCCTTTATTCTGGCCGGCCTCGGCATGGCGCTGAACCTGTTACCACAAACGGGGCAAAATTTGGTGCTGGCTGGCGCAATTCTGTCGATTATGCTGAACCCAATTCTGTTTGCCGTGCTTGAGCGCTACCTCGAGAAAACCGAAACGCTGGACGAGCAAACCCTGGAAGAAGCCATCGAGGAAGAGAAACAAATCCCGGTGGATATCTGCAACCACGCTCTGCTGGTGGGCTATGGCCGCGTCGGTAGCCTGCTTGGCGAGAAGCTTATTGCCGAAGGTGTGCCATTGGTGGTGATCGAAACCTCCCGCAGCCGAGTGGATGAGCTGCGCGAACGCGGGATCCGCGCCGTGCTGGGCAATGCTGCTAACGAAGAGATCATGAGTCTGGCCCATCTGGACTGCGCCCGCTGGCTGCTGCTGACCATTCCTAACGGCTACGAAGCCGGTGAAATCGTCGCGACGGCCAGAGCAAAATGCCCGGATATCGAAATCATCGCCCGCGCACATTACGACGACGAAGTGGATTACATCACCGAGCGTGGCGCTAATCAGGTTGTGATGGGAGAAAGGGAGATTGCCAATACCATGCTTGGGCTGCTGGTGCCGCCGGTCACACAGGAAGCGGTGACGGGTTAATGGTCTTTTGGGCAGGTCTTGCACCTGCCCGTTTCAACAAAAGCTGAGCGTTATAGCTCAGCGCTTCAACTTAACGTTCCCAGTAAGACTCTTCGAGACTGTCTTCCCGCTCGGGCAGGCCGCGCGTCAGGCGTGGCGAATGCTGATTCAGGACCTGATAACTCACACGGTTGGCGTATTTGCACACCTGGGCCAGCGAGGAATAAGTCAGCCAGGTCAGCTTGTGTTTGCTGGAATTCGGCACGTTACTGCGGTGGTAATTGTTCGCGGTGATATCGTGCAACAGCGCCGCAAGCGCCCCGTCTCCCGCGCCGTTGGTGTTCATGATCTTCTCCGGGCCGCCCATATATGGCGCGATGTGGGAGTAGATTCGCAGCGGCTCAGCGCAGTCTTTCAGGCGCATCGCGCGGCTAAATTCGAACTGGTTAAATTCGGCAATCGCACCAGGCAGAAGTGGGTGCTGGGTTTTACGCTTCGCGGTCTCTTCGGTATAACCCGCCATATAAAGGCCTACCGGCCCGGAGGTGCAAAGCACCAGGTCAACCCAGTCCAGCGCCTTGTCGGCGGCCAGCAGCGGATCGCTTTCACCGGTTAGCGCTTCACCCTCTTCTTCGTTCATCGCCAGGATCGAAACGTGCTCGCTCAGGAAAGCCTGCCACCAGGTCGGGTTTTCGGCAATCACGTATTTGGTGCCCAGAGTCAGTACCACCGGCACGTTGTGTTTCTTCGCCCAGGCAATCGCCTGCATGGTGGCCTCCGGCATCGGCTCGCCCGGCTTACAGCGCACCAGATAAGAGGTCAGCACCAGCGCGGATGCCCCGGCAATCACTTCTTCCGGAATGCTATCCGCACGTAGCTGGTTCATGTGGCCCGGGCTGATGGCAAAAGTACGCTCGCCCTGGTCGCCAATCAGCGTAAAGCAGCGGCCAATCGGGCCATCAACGCCCTGCAAATAGTTAAGGTCGGTCCGGCTGGAGGTATTGCAGAGGTAGCGGTAGGCGTAGCTACCGATCTCGACATTGCGGCACATTACGCCGAGCAGCACCGAGCGGTCATCGGCCAGCACTGAGTAATTGTGCATGGTATTGCCGATGGTGCCTCCGGCAAACTGGTGGGTAATCAGGTTGTTGTCGACCAGCTCTTTGTAGAGCGCGTCGGCCACATCATCCTCAATCACCAGAGAATGGCCAAAACTCAGCCCGTAGCGCTGTACAAACTCATCGTCCACTTTGGCTTCAATGTCGACCAGCGTTTGGTCGATGCCGACCACCCAGGAAGAGCCGCTTTCTGCTTCAGGCTGAGTTTGCTGTAAGAGCGGGTCGCGGGCGCTGACGGGGAAGTAGTGTTTGGATTTGCGTTTACCGGGAAATTTCATGGTGTCGTTACGGGGCTGGATAATAAGGCGGAGAATAGTAGCATTCCCCGCCTCAGGTTTCTATTTGCGATACCGCTCCACCAGATTCATCATCATCGCGATATGGGCCGGATCGTCATTCAGCGCCGGAATGTACTCGTATTTCGCCCCGCCCGCCTCGATAAACACTTCCCGGTTCTGGACCGCCATCTCTTCCAGCGTTTCCAGGCAGTCAGCGGAGAAGCCCGGGCACATCACCTGAATATGCTTCACGCCCTTTTCGGCCAGCATTTTCAACGTTTCGTCGGTGTACGGCATCAGCCAGGGTTCGCGGCCAAAGCGGGACTGGTAGGTCATCATCACTTTTTCCGGCGGCAGCTCAAGGGCGCTCAGCAGTTCGCGGGTGGTGTCGCGGCAGCGCTGCGGGTAATCATCGCCTTCATTCGCGTAGCGCTGCGGAATACCGTGATAGGAAAGCAGCAGCACGTCCGGTTCACCGTGTTCGGCAAAAGAGCGTTTGACCGAGGCCGCCAGCGCGTTGATGTAAGCCGGCTCTGTCGCGTAGTCGCGAATCAGGGAAATAGAAGGCAGACTGCGGTAATCGGCGAAGATACGCCCCAGCTCGTCCCATACCGCCGCCACGGTTGAGCAGGAAAACTGCGGATAAAGCGGCAGCACCACAATGTGCGTCACGTTCTGCGCCAGGAGGTCGTCCACGGCGCTTTTGAGCGACGGTTCGCCGTAGCTCATCCCTAGCGCAACCGGCGTGTCCGGCAGCTGCTGCGCCAGCGCTTTTTCCTGCCGACGGCTGTATACCATCAAGGGCGAGCCCTCTTCCATCCAGATGGACTGATAGAGTTTGGCGACACGCGGTGAACGGATCGGCAGAATGACGCCGCGCAGCAGCGGCCACCAAAGCAGGCGGGGCGTATCTACCACGCGCTTATCGCTGAGGAACTGACGAAGATAGCGGTTGACCGCCGCCGGTGTCGGGGCGCTCGGCGTACCAAGGTTAGCCAGTAAGATGCCAATTTTTTCCTGATTCATTCCCACCCCTTATCTGTAAATTGCCGTCAATTGTAACGTAAAAGAGCGAAACGAGAACCGATTACAGTGAAAGGGGAAAATAGGGGCAAAAAAATACCAGGGCATGCCCTGGTATTTTTTGCCGCTGCGGGAAATTATCCGAGGATTTTTTCCAGTTCAGCGCGCACGTCAGCCACGGCCTGGGTGCCGTCAACTTTAGCGTATTGGGTGTTACCCGCCTGCGCTTCTTTAGAGTAGTAGCCGATCAGCGGCGCGGTCATCTGATGGTATTCCACCAGGCGTTTACGCACGGTTTCTTCCTGATCGTCTTTACGGGTAGTCAGCTCTTCGCCGGTCACGTCGTCTTTACCTTCAACCTTAGGCGGGTTGAATTTAATGTGGTAAACGCGGCCGGAAGCAGCGTGCACGCGGCGACCCACGATGCGGTCAACGATCAGCTCGTCAGGTACGTCGAACTCCAGCACGAAATCAACCTTGATGCCCGCTTCTTTCATGGCGTCTGCCTGCGGGATAGTGCGTGGGAAACCGTCCAGCAGGAAGCCGTTACGGCAGTCTTCCTGCGCAATGCGCTCTTTAACCAGGGCGATAACCAGCTCATCGGTCACCAGTTTGCCAGCATCCATGATGTCTTTGGCCTGTTTACCCAGTTCTGAACCAGATTTAACCGCAGCACGCAGCATATCACCGGTGGAGATTTGCGGAATACCGTATTTCTCCATGATGAACTGAGCCTGAGTCCCTTTACCTGCGCCCGGTGCGCCGAGCAGAATGATACGCATTGCGTAATTCCCCATACATTTAATTATTCAATCGAATTTGAGGCGAAAACCATACCACTAAAGGCGGTATCATCACAAGGAAGGGAGGCGCTCAGGCTGAAGCCCTGGGCCTCGATTTCGCTTGAATCCCGACCGCTTAGCGGCCCTGATGGAAGCCAGAATCGGTTCAGCCAAACAGCATTTTTATTTTTCAGCAGCGGCCTTATCCCTTATCTCATCGGGGGAATAATAAGGTTTTCGCCTGGTAATTTATGAACCGTCAGGCTGGCTGAAAAAGGCCTGCTATATAGATTAGGTTTATGTACAGCAATTATAATGACGGCCAACACAGCCTGCCGACGCTGTTTGGCGTCAGGCTGTTAACCAGGAGATCTATTTTGCTAAAAGGAAGAGCGCCCGCCATGAATAAGCCCTTAATTGCCATTATCTGTTGTTTGCTGCTAAGCGGGTGCACATCTCAGTGGGTAAAAACTCGCAGTAACGCGCAGGAGTACACCAGCGCACGAGGAGACTGTGAAACCCAGTCCCAGCAGGCTTTTCCGGTAAGGAATGAGGTTGCACAACGTACTAAGTACACCACTTACTACGAAGCCTGTACTAAAAAAGATGAGTGTGATGGCGAGAAAACCCGGGCGGTAAAAAAGCCAGAAATTGAAAGCTATGTGATGGACGTGAATAGCGAAAGCCGGGACCGGTTATTTAATCAATGCATGGAACTGAAAGGTTGGGAAAGCAAAATAAAGTGGCTGTAATATCTGAAATTCAACATCCATAGCCCGTATTCCGACAGAAAAATAACCTTACTTTTTAAAGCATGAAATTTTCTGCAGTTACTGTGCCTGAATATTTAAGTGAAAAAAAACCACCTGTCGATACAGGTGGTTTTTGTCAGATAATCAATCCGACTTAAGAAACCAGCAGCTGGTTCATGCGGCGGATGAACTGGTTAGGATCTTCCAGCTGGCCGCGTTCAGCTAACAGCGCCTGGTCAAGCAGCAGCTCAACCCACTCGCTAAACTGCGCGTCATCCTGCGTATCCGCAGCGCGTTTCACCAGCGCATGCTCCGGGTTAAGCTCGAAGATGTACTTCACTTCCGGCACTTCCTGGCCCGCAGCGGCAAACAGTTTCGCCATCTGGGTGCTCATGTCGTTGCTGTCGGTGGTGACGATCGCCGGGGTATCGGTCAGGCGATGCGTCAGACGCACTTCCTTCACACGCTCGCCCAGCAGGGTTTTCACGCGGTCCACGAACGGCTCCAGCGCCTTCTCAGCTTCTTTCGCTTCTTCGGTTTCTTCGTCCGTCAACTTATCCAGTGATTCATCGGTCTTGCTGACTGACTGGAACGCTTTCCCGTCGAACTCGGTCAGGTAGCTCATCATCCACTCGTCGATGCGATCGGAAAGCAGCAGGACTTCGATGCCTTTCTTACGCAGCAGTTCCAGGTGCGGGCTGCTCTTCGCCGCCGCGTAGCTGTCCGCGGTGATGTAGTAGATCTTCTCCTGGCCTTCTTTCATGCGGGAGACATACTCTTCCAGCGACACGGTCTGCGCGGAGGAGTCGTTGTGCGTGGTCGCGAAGCGCAGCAGTTTAGCGATAGCTTCCTGGTTCGCGTTATCTTCCGCCGGGCCTTCTTTCAACACCAGGCCAAAGTTTTTCCAGAAGGTCTGGTATTTCTCAGCATCGTCTTTCGCCAGCTTGTCCAGCATCTGCAGCACACGCTTGGTCAGCGCGCTGCGCAGGTTCTGGGTCACGCGGCTGTCCTGCAGGATTTCACGGGAAACGTTCAGCGGCAGATCGTTAGAATCTATCAGGCCACGCACGAAGCGCAGGTAGTTCGGCATGAACTGCTCGGCATCGTCCATGATAAACACGCGCTGCACGTAGAGTTTCAGCCCGTGTTTGTGGTCACGGTTCCACATATCCCACGGCGCCTGCGCAGGGATGTACAACAGGCTGGTGTACTCCTGCTTCCCTTCTACACGGTTGTGGCTCCAGGCCAGCGGGTCGGTAAAGTCGTGAGCGATGTGCTTGTAGAACTCTTTGTATTCGTCATCGCTAACTTCGGATTTGCTTCGGGTCCACAGCGCCTGAGCTTTGTTGATTTTTTCCCAGCTAACGATGGTCTCACCGTCTTTTTCTTCCTGCTGTTCAATCTCAACCGGCAGAGCGATGTGATCAGAATATTTGCTGATGATGGAGCGAACGCGCCAGTCGTCGAGGAACTCATCTTCGCCTTCACGCAGATGCAGCGTGATTTCGGTACCACGATCGACTTTCTCAATGTCGGCCACGGTGTATTCACCCGCGCCTTCAGACTCCCAGAACACGCCCTGCTCCGCGCTGGCACCGGCGGCGCGAGTGCGAACGGTGACTTTGTCCGCCACGATAAACGCAGAATAGAAGCCTACGCCGAACTGGCCGATAAGCTGGCTGTCTTTCGCCTGGTCAGACCCCATGGACTCGAGGAAAGCCTTGGTGCCGGATTTAGCAATGGTGCCCAGATGATCGATAACTTCATCACGGGTCATGCCGATGCCGTTATCGGCAATAGTCAGGGTACGGTTGTCTTTGTTAAAAGAGACGCGAACGCGCAGTTCACCGTCACCTTCGTAAAGGCTGGCGTCAGACAGGGCGCGGAAGCGCAGCTTGTCTGCCGCATCGGAGGCGTTGGAGATCAGCTCACGCAGGAAGATTTCTTTGTTTGAATAGAGAGAATGGATCATCAGGTGCAGAAGCTGTTTTACCTCTGACTGAAAACCGCGGGTCTCTTGTCCTTTCATGGTCATTGATACCTCAACAAAATCATACGGGATGAAGAAAACGTTGAGGGGGATATGGTAGCGATTTGTGCCTTTTCAAGCTGGAGGAGGCAAAAACCTCCCCCAACCGATTAAAAATTAATCTTATGGCGACCCAGCAGCGAGTGTGAAAGCGTGGTGCCATCCACCATTTCCAGCTCGCCGCCCACCGGCACCCCGTGGGCGATACGGCTGGCTTCAACGCCGTACTGCGCGCACAGCTCGGCAATGTAGTTCGCCGTGGCTTCGCCTTCTACCGTCGGATTAGTGGCAAGAATAACTTCTTTCATCGGCTCGCTGGCAAGGCGCTGCTCAAGGCGATCCAGTCCAATATCGTTCGGGCCAATGCCATCCAGCGGCGAGAGGTGCCCCATTAAGACAAAGTAGCGGCCTGAGAACTGGCCGGTTTGCTCGATGGCGTGAATATCCGCCGGGCTTTCCACCACGCAAATCTGGCCGTTTTCCTGGCGACGTGGATTGGAGCAAATGGAGCAAACTTCCTGCTCGGTAAAGGTACGGCAATCCGCACAGTGGCCAATCTCGGACATGGCGCGGGTCAGCGCCTGAGCCAGACGCATGCCGCCGCTGCGGTCGCGCTGCAACAGGGCAAACGCCATACGCTGGGCGGATTTCGGGCCAACGCCGGGCAGGCAGCGCAGGGATTCCATAAGGGCTGAGAGTAAAGGACTGGTTTGCATCGCTCGGGCTTGTGAGAAAAAAGTGGGCTATAGCCTAACATTAGCCCCGCGGATGGGTATAGGAAAAGATATCCCCCGCACGAAGGCTCGCCGGGGGAAATGTTTACGCGATGTCTTTGCCGAAACGACCCTGATTAAAATCATCGATGGCCTGATGAATCTCCTCTTTGGTGTTCATCACGAACGGGCCATAACCCACCACAGGTTCATTCAGAGGCTCACCGCTGAGCAACAGAACCACCGCGTCATTATTGGCTTCGAGGGTCACGCTTTCGCCTTTGGCATCCAGCACTACCAGCTGTGCTTCACGCGCCACCTCTTCACCGTTGACCAGCACCGTGCCTTTCAACACCACCAGCGCCGTGTTCCAGCCGTCTTTCACCGCCAACTGCGTAACGCCTTGTGGGTTCAGGCGCAAATCCCAAATGCTGATTGGCGAGAAGGTCCTGGCCGGGCCTTTGGTTCCGTCAAACTCACCGGCAATCACGCGAACCTTACCGGCATTGTCGGGCAAATCGACCACCGGAATATCGCCGTCGGTAATCGGCTGATAGCCAGGCGCGGTCATTTTGTCTTTTGCAGGCAGGTTAACCCACAGCTGCACCATTTCCAGGCTGCCGCCCGCTTCGCTGAATGCCGGAGAATGGTATTCCTCGTGAAGGATGCCGCTCCCGGCGGTCATCCACTGCACGTCACCCGGGCCAATCACACCGCCGTTGCCCGCGTTATCGCGATGCGCCACTTCGCCTTTGTAGACGATGGTCACGGTTTCAAAGCCACGATGCGGATGCTGATCCACGCCGCGCTGGCCTTTATTGCTCGGCTTAAATTCCGCCGGGCCCGCGTAGTCCAGCAGCAGGAACGGGCTAAGCTGCTCGGCAAATTTTGAGTACGAAAACAGCGACCGAACCGGGAAACCATCCCCCACCCAGTGGGAAGCCGGTGCGGTGTAGACGCCAAGAATTGATTTCATGATTCTCTCCACAAGGGTTGTTTCTGATGGGATAAAGCTTACCCGTCAGACGCTCAGCCCGGTAGAGTGCTAAAATGGACTCAGTGTCCCATAATCAGGACAATAGAAATGCAGGACCTAAACGATCTGTGGTACTTCGTGCAGGTGGTAGACCACGGCGGTTTTTCCCCCGCCAGCCGGGTTATCGACATTCCAAAGTCCCGCCTGAGCCGCCGCATTGCGCTGCTGGAAGAGCGGCTTGAAACCCGCCTGCTGCAGCGCTCGACGCGGAGCTTCACGGTCACCGAAGCCGGGCAGATCTTCTACCGCCACTGCAAGGCAATGATGATTGAAGCAGAAGCGGCGCAGGAAGCCATCGACACGCTCAAGTCAGAGCCGCGAGGGCTGATCCGCCTCACCTGTCCGATAGCGCTGCTGCATGTCCACGTCGGCGATATGCTGGCGCGCTTTATGCATCTTTATCCGCAGATTGTGATTCAGCTTGAGGAAACCAACCGTCGCGTGGACGTGCTGAACGAAAACGTTGATTTAGCTATTCGCGTGCGCCCTTTGCCGCTGGAAGACAGCGACCTGGTGATGCGCAAGCTGGCCACCCGCAGCATGTGCCTGGTCGCCAGCCCTGATCTGGTCGCCCGCCAGGGTATGCCTGCGGCACCTACAGATCTCGCCCACTGGCCAAGCCTGGCGCTGGACAGGCCGCAGCAAACTTATCGCTGGTGCCTGTTTGGCCCGGAACAGCAGGAGGTGATTGTTCACCACAAGCCCCGCTATGTGACGACGGATATGATCGCGCTGCGTACCGCGGCGCTGAACGGGATTGGCGTCGTGCAGCTCCCGAAGCTGATGCTTAACGACGCGCTGGCGCAGGGCAAGCTGGTTCACGTGTTGCCAGAATGGCGAGCAAGAATGGAGATCGTGCATGCGGTCTTCCCTTCACGACGAGGGCAGTTACCTGCGGTGCGGGCGTTGATTGATTTTCTGGCGGAGAGCTATCAGGCGCTGGACGAGGAGTAAGAAAACGGCCTTCTCCCGGGCGGGAGAAGGCGGAAAATCATCAGAATGGCATTTTGAAGCCCGGTGGCAACTGCATGCCGTTGGACACCCCAGCCATTTTTTCTTTCTGCGCTTCGCCGATACGGCGAGCGGCATCGTTGAAGGCTGCGGCAACCAGGTCTTCAACCATCTCTTTGTCATCTTCCATCAGGCTTGGGTCGATTTCGACACGGCGGCAGTTGTGCGCCCCGTTGATGGTGACTTTCACCAGGCCCGCGCCGGACTCGCCGGTGACTTCCATGTTGGCGATTTCTTCCTGAGCCTGGGCCATTTTTTCCTGCATCTGCTGGGCCTGCTTCATCAGGTTACCCAGACCGCCTTTTCCAAACATAATCTTCTCTCTTTCATCGGGCCAGCCCTCACAGAATGCGAGAGTGGCTATCAGGGTTTCACACTATGCCGCGCCAGGCGAGGCATATCAAACAGGGCGAATACTATCTTCATCCAGCTCAGCATCAAAGAACCTTTGCAGAGTCTGAATATTGCTGTCGTTGCTCATCGCCTCGCGCGCCTGCGCCAGCTTCTCTTCGTAGATAGCCTGACGCCACTCCAGCGGCGTACGGCGAGCCAGATTATCATCTTCAATAATAGTCAGTTCTATCGCTTCGCCATGGTGCGAACTCAGGGCATCTGACAGCGTTTTTTGCGCCGATGGCGAATTCAGGTGGCGCTGGCCAGGACGCAAATGCAGGCAAACCCGGTTGCCGTCCACCTCTTTCCAGGCGTTAAGCGCCAGCTGTTGTACCAGCTTTGGCAGCACCAGCTGATTGATTTCCGCCGCCCATTCATCGCGCTCGATAGCCTCTTCGGCCAGCTTCTGCGCTAGCTCCGGCGTTTTTTCATGCTCAAGCGCCTTTTTCAGCGCCTTGGGCGTAGCGACCGGTTCAGGGGCGACTTCCGTCGGATTTTGTGCCTTCCAGCGATAGGCTTCAGGCTTCGCTGGTTTTTCCAGCGCCGTCGGCGCAGGGCGCGCCTGAACGCGTTCGGTCACCGAGGCCAAACGTTCCAGCGCGGAGCTTTTTGCCGGCCGCGCTAGTCGTTGCGCTGCCGGCTCATTCTTTTTTGCTTTATCAGCCTCCTGCTGGCGCATCAGTTGGCTGCGCGCCTGGAGGATCTGGCTGGTGGCATCCGGCAGCGGAGGGGCTTCCCGGTCCGGCGGCGGTGCCGCCTGCTGCTGCCTTACCGCTGGCTGGTGTGAGACCGGGTTAATCACCGGAATGCTTGCCGCCTGGCGAGGTGCTTCCGGCTCAGGCAGCGGCTTGCGCGGATGGAAAGCCAGCGCGCGCAGCAGCGTCATTTCTACGCCCATGCGGCGATCCGGCGCCCACGGCAGCTCTTTGCGGCCAATCAGCAATGTCTGGTAATAAAGCTGCACGTCGGCCGGGGGAACAACGCGGGCAAGCTCTCGCATGCGCTGTTCGATGGCTGCCATATCGCTGCCAAGGGCGGACGGAGAAAGCTGAACCATCGCCACGCGGTGTAGCAGCGCGGACATTTCTACCAGCAGAGCTTCCCACTCCACGCCGCGAGCGGCTGCGTCGTTAAGCAATGCCATGACTCGCTGGCCGTCAGCCTGGACGACAGCTTCAATCAGCGACAGCGCCTGGTCATCATCCAGCGTGCCGAGCATAGCGCTGACGGCGGCGGTGGTGACCTTCCCGTCGCCGCTGGCAATCGCCTGGTCGGTGAGGCTCAGCGCATCACGCAGGCTGCCGTCCGCCGCGCGGGCTAACAGCTGCAGCGCGCGGGGCTCGCTCACGACCTTCTCTTCACCAAGAATATGCTCCAACTGATGGCGGATCTGTTCGACGTCCAGCGCTTTCAGGTGGAATTGCAGGCAGCGAGAAAGAATGGTCACCGGCAGCTTTTGCGGATCGGTAGTTGCCAGCAGGAATTTTACGTGCGGAGGCGGCTCTTCCAGCGTCTTAAGCAGCGCATTAAAGCTGTGGCGCGAGAGCATGTGCACTTCGTCGATAAGGTAGACTTTAAAGCGGCCACGCGCGGGGGCGTACTGCACGTTGTCCAGCAGATCGCGGGTGTCTTCTACTTTGGTGCGCGAGGCGGCGTCTATCTCAATCAGGTCGACAAAGCGGCCCTGTTCTATTTCGCGGCAGTTATCGCAGACGCCACAAGGGGTCGCGGTAATACCGGTTTCGCAATTCAGCCCTTTCGCCAGCAGACGGGCGATTGAGGTTTTCCCCACCCCACGAGTGCCGGAAAAAAGATACGCATGGTGGATGCGGCCCAGCGACAAACCATTAGCCAGCGCGGTCAGTACGTGTTGCTGGCCGACAACATCAGCAAAAGTTTGGGGGCGCCATTTGCGGGCTAAGACCTGGTAGCTCATCTGGAGTTAGGCTCTGGTTCGCGGGAAAGGTGAATCGAGGGGGTAATGCTAACATAAGCCCCGCCCGCTGGGCGAGGCTTGTGATATCTGACTGGATATTGACGCTTTAAAAGCATTCTCTTCGCCTCAAAAAAGCAAAGGATATGAACTTTTGGCTTGCCCAAACGCCTAAAAACCACGTTTTTTGGGCGTTTGTCTCTAAACTAAAGCCCCGCCCGCTGGGCGAGGCCTGTAGGTCGAAGAAGCTTAGTGGCCCGGGAAAGGCACCAAGCAGAAGCTTTTCACGCCCATGTTTTCCAGACGCTGCTCGCCGCCGAGGTCAAACAGGTTGATAACGAAAGCGGCATCAGTCACTTCCCCACCGAGGCGGCGAATCAGTTTCACCGTCGCTTCAATGGTCCCGCCTGTAGCCAGCAGATCGTCCACGACCAGCACTTTATCGCCCGGTTTGATGGCATCTACGTGGATTTCAAGGCTGTCGGTGCCGTATTCCAGCTCGTAGCTTTCGGCGATGGTTTCGCGCGGCAACTTACGAGGTTTGCGCACGGGAATGAACCCCACGCCCAGCTCCAGCGCAACCGGAGCACCAAACAGGAAGCCACGGGCCTCGGTGCCCACCACTTTGGTGATACCGGCGTCTTTGAAACGAGAAACTAACAGCGCAATGCTGGTGGCATATGCTTTCGGATCTTCCAGCAAGCTGGTCACGTCACGGAACAGAATTCCTGGTTTTGGGTAATCAGGAACGCTTTTAATGCTGTTTTTGAGATATTCAAGCTGCTGCGCAGTCGCGGTCATCGGTTTATGCCTGCTAAAAACATGATACTAAACAGAGTACCTGTGGGTTCAAATGTGAACCACTGGTTAACGGTTAACCAGCTGTACCCGTGCTCGAAAACGCTCGAATTTACTGGCTGGACGCGACAATTGCAACAGCTTCTGCTGCGGTTTATCGCTTTTGTTGCGCTTCATCAACCACCGGAATGCGCCACATAAAGATCAACAGCGCACAAAGTATCACCAGCAGCAAAATTCTAACCCACACTATCTTCACCAGCCATAGCGAAAGCGCGAAGGTGGCAAGAATAAACAGGATAGCTTTTGGCTTAGATCCGCGGGGCATCGCGCGGTGAGTTTGCCAGTGCCGCAGATAGCTGCCAAACCATGAACGGTACAGCAGCCAGTGGTGAAAACGAGGCGACGAGCGGGCAAAACACCACGCGGCCAGCAGCAAAAATGGCGTGGTCGGCAACAGCGGTAATATCACGCCAAGCGTCGCAAGCACTACCGCCAGCCAGCCGATGATGAGTAGAATAAGACGCTTCATGCTGTAACCTCTGACAATCCCTGGAGAGCCATTCTGTGAAAACCGCTTCGCTGTTACAAGCCCTGGAAACCCGGGTCGCCGAGCTGGCCGCCGCCGTTGAGCCGGTCGCCCTGCTTCGGGCAAGCCAGGCGCGCTTCGACCGCAAGCTTTTCCATACCCACAGCACGCAGCTGAAAGACTATCTCCAGGAAGCTCAGGCTAATCTCGCCCAGCTTCAGCTTAGCGTCAGCCACGGTAAAACGGACCAGGTGGCATTTATCGCCGAAAAGCTGGTGGCACAGATTGCCGCGCTACAGCGGGAATTGGCCACCGCGCATTTACGCCAAAGCGAGCCGCAGCAAAAGGTGCAGGAAAACCTGTACGAAAAACTGGCTACCCATCAGGATTACGAACGCAGGCTGCTGGCGATGGTGAGCGATAGAGAAAGCCAGCTTTCCCTGCAAACCACGCTTGCTGGCCAGCAAAAGCTTCAGCGAGAACTGGCCGCGCTGGAAGGCCGCCTGCAGCGCTGTCGTCAGGCGCTGACCCGCATAGAAAAAGCCATTGAAAGACGCGAACGCGGGCTGAGTTAACCCCAACTAAGGAGCAAGAATGTCGCTGGATAACGCCCCGGACGAGGTCAAACTGGCCGTCGATTTAATCATGCTGCTGGAGCAGCACCAGATCCCAACGGACACCGCCCTCGCGGCGCTGGACATTGTCCGTCAGGATTTTCTGCGTAAGCAGCGGGAAGCACAAACGCCCCCCGCCGGCGATTAAGGCTGGCTGGTCGGCGGCGGCAGGCCGCCGTTTTTGCCTAAATCACGCTTAACTTCCGTTAGTTCATCGCCTTTTTCATTGTGCAGATGCACTTCAAGCTGGTTAAAGGCGATGTTGATATTGTTTTCACGGCACAGTCTGTCAATGGCGCGGTTCAGCTCATCCACGGTAATGCTGCGGTCGCGTAGTTCACGGACATACAGGCGCAGTTCATGGTCAAGCGTGCTGGCGCCAAACGTGGTGAAGTACACCGCTGGTTCCGGGTCGTGCATCACTCTCGGATGTTCCATCGCCGCCTTCAGCAAGATCGCTTTCACTTTATCGAGATCGGATCCATACGCCACGCCGAGCTTGATCACCACGCGGGTGATCGTGTCCGTCAGCGACCAGTTGATCAGTCGTTCGGTCACAAACGCTTTGTTCGGAATGATCACTTCTTTACGGTCAAAGTCGGTGATTGTCGTCGCACGGATGCGGATCTTACTGACGCTACCGGAGAATGTCCCGATGGTAACGGTATCGCCGATGCGGACCGGGCGTTCAAACAGGATGATCAGGCCGGAAACGAAGTTACCGAAGATCTCTTGCAAACCAAAGCCCAGGCCCACCGACAGTGCCGCCGCCAGCCACTGCAGTTTGTCCCACGACACGCCCAGCGAGCCAAACACCGTCATCGCTCCAATCACGATAATGGCGTAGTTGAGGATGGTCGTAATGGCGTAAGAGGCGCCCTGGCGCATTTTCAGCCGCGACAGAACCAGCACTTCCAGCAGGCCCGGCAAGTTTCGAATCAGCGCCCAGGCGACCATCGTCGCCACTATCGCGAACAAGATGCTGCCCATCGTAACGTTTTTCATCACCGTGGCGCCGGCTTCGCTGCCGGTGTAATGCCACAGCACGATGCTGTCGAGATAGGCAAAGACGGTAATTAAATCCGACCAGATGGCGTAGAACACCACGCCGAACAGGGCGAACATCAGCAGCATGGTCAAACGCATGGTTTGCTGGTTGATCTGATCCAGCGCCAGCGGCGGCTCTTCGACCAGCTCTGCGCCCTCTGCCCCCTCTTTAACCATATTCTGGCGGCGAGCCAGCGCGCGGCGGTAGGCAATACGGCGTGCCGCAACGCTCAGACCACGAATCACCGTCTGGTGAATCAGGTTCCAGATAATGACCAGATAAACTGTGTCTATCCAGCGATTAGCCAGGCGCAGCGTGGTATAGAAATAGCCGGTTGCGGTCAGCACCAGCAGCGCGACCGGCACAATGGAGAGCACCGTAATGGTCAGCAGCCGCATCGGATGGGACTCTTTGTCCCGCCAGTTGTCGCGGCACATCGGGATAACCAGCGCGGTGATCAGCAGTAGGTTAAGGAGGATCATAAACTGCCCGAGCACATCGTCCATCAGGTTCAGCGGTGACATCTCGCCGACGACAGACCAGAACAGCAGCGGCAGCAAGGCAAAGCTGATGCGCACGATTTGGCGACGATAATGACGGGTCAGGTGCTCCGGCATGTTAAACCAGATCACGGCCAGACCGCGGCTGCTCAGAATGCGCCAGGCCATGCCAAACACCAGCCAGAACAGCGCCAGCTCTTTGGCAAACGCCCACAGCAGCTCACTGATATTGAGCTGCATAAACAGCAATACCAGCCCCACCGAGAGAATGGCCATCGTCAGCGGCAGCACTTTCAGGAAGTTGAGCAGAATCGCCTTAGGCGTGTTGAGCTGGGTATCCGTGCGCAGCTGCCCGACCTCCGAGGCCAGCTTAGCCAGCTGCCTGTCGATCCACTTGTAGCGCCAGCGCAGCAGCCCGGCCAGCAGCATTAACGGCAGCGCGGTGAACAGCGACATAAACAGCCCGTCCAGCACTTTGTGCCAGCTGATATCCAGCTTCATGCCTTTGATTTGGTCGTGCAGCGCACCCGGGAAGGATTTGATCCACTCCCAGTTCATCGGTTTGTTACTGTTCACCCAAAAGATTTGCTGGGTCAGCATTTTCTTCAAGCTGCTGCTGACGCTCATCAGCTGCTGTTGGTTAATCTGCAGGTTAATCGCCATCATCAGCTGGTTGCCCAGCTGCTTGTTGAGCTGGTCCAGCAGCTCACGACGCATGTCCACCACCTGCATCAGCGCGTCGTGAACTTCGTCGTTAACCTCGTTTTTATGCCCTTCGACAATCTTGTCGACGTAGCTGTCGCTTTGGAACAGCGCATCACGCTGCTGGTTGATGTCGAACTGCTCCAGGCGCAGGTCGGCGATGCGGTTGGTGAGGTCTTCCAGGTCGTCGGCTGACGGCAGCGTTTGCTGCTGCTGATAAAGAATGCGCGACAGCAAAAGGCTGCCCTTCAGCACCGAGATTTGTTCTTTCAGATTACGCTCGGACTGTAGCGCACGATCGAGCCAGTTTTTAACGCGGATATTCCGCTGAACCAGCTCATTCCCGCTTTGAGTGGCGTTAATCAGCCGCTGGCTGAGCTGGTGGTTAACGTCCAGTTCCTGACGCACCAGCGGGTTATTTTGCACCGCGCTGGCATCGGCGTCGTCTGGCGTGACGGCTTCCTGAGCCGTTTTTTCCGTCAGCGTTAAGCGCTTACTGTTAACCGCTTCCTGCAGCAGTTGAAGCGTGTGCTCAAGCTGCCCGATATTGGCGTTGGTGTAATCGCGCTGTTTTTGCAGCGCATCCTGCAAGACAGTGTTGCCTTCCAGGCTTTTCCGCTGTTGCTCAATTTGGGTATTCAACAGCGCCTGCTGCACCAGCAGCAAGTTTTGCTGGCTTGGACGGAGAGTGGCTTCCCCCGGCGTGGTGCCGTTCAGCCTGTTACGCACCTGCAGAAGCTGCTGAGAGGCGCTGTACATGGCATTCTGCACGCGCTCAGGCTGGGTTTGCAGCGACACCAGCTGACTGTTCAGCGTGGATAAATCGTTGTTGGCCGACTGCAGCTGATCCAGTACGCCGGTCAGCCGGGCTTCCAGTTGACGAAGGGAAAGCGAACCCAGCGTTTTACGCGTCGCTTCGTCATCGGCTGGCGTGCTCAGCGAATTCAGCGCGTCGGTCGCCTGCTTCAGCTTGTCCGGTGCCTGGGCAACCGTGGTTTTGAGCTGTGCCGTTTCCTGCTTCACGCGGTCGAGCTTGTCCAGCATCTCAAGCGTTTCGGTGAGATCTTTCTGGGTAAGCTTATCGTCCGGCGTCAGCGTTTTTTGCTTATTCAGCGAGTCCAGCTGCGACTGCACCTCTGCCTTTGTCGGCAAATCGCCATTGCCTGCCGCCGCCTGGGCCACAGAAAAAGGCAACAGGACGGAAACACACAAAAACAGGAAAAGAATCAATGCGGAACGGGAAGTCCGCGACAGAGCGTTGGGCTGGATAGTCATGGTTGAGTCATTACGGTGCTGCGCATGTGAGTGCCAGCTAAAAGTAAAAGGCCACGGAAGACGCGCAGAATAACACGGCTTCAGGGCGCAGAATAGCAATCGCCCTCGGAGGAATCTCAAATGATTTATCGGGTGAATGGCAGCCGAAAGTTACGCCGGTTTGTTCAGCGTGGGGCTAAGCTGGAACATCTCCAGCAGGACGGCGACAAAGTCTGGCGCTTTAGCATGTAAATCAAAGGTTTCCGGAGCCACCAGCCAGTTCTCAATCAGCCCGGTAATGTAGCTGCGCATCAGCGTGACGGCGAGGGAAAGGCGCAGGCCTGCAGGGAGTTTTCCGGCATCGATACAGCGCTGTAAAGCGGCTTCGATACGCTCATTTCCTTCCATATAAAGCGTGCGTCTGGCCTGCTGCAAAACTTCGAGTTCGCCTACAAACTCACACTTGTGGAAAATGATTTCGGTCATCAGGCGCCGGCGCTCTTCTGTCACCGTTGCCTGTAGGATATAAATGAGTAATTCTCTTATCACCGAGAGTGGATCGTCTGGATATTTTGCCCGATACTCAATCTCTAAGTCACCAATACTGGATTCGGTTAGCTCCCAGATCTCACTAAACAATTCCGACTTATTTTTGAAATGCCAGTAAATTGCACCACGAGTTACCCCGGCAGCCTGCGCGATATCCGCTAGCGAAGTCGCAGAGACGCCCTGTTGTGAAAACAGGCGAATCGCAACGTCGAGGATGTGCTGGCGGGTTTCAAGCGCCTGAGCTTTAGTTTTTCGTGCCATAAGTGAGTGAATTTACTTTAGTCAGATTTACATACATTTGTGAACGTATGTACCATAGCACGACGATAATATAAACACAGCAATGGGTTTGTGGACATTTGATCCATTGAACAACTTTGAAATCGGACACTCGAGGTTTACATATGAACAAAAACAGAGGGTTTACGCCTCTGGCGGCCGTTCTGATGCTCTCAGGCAGCTTAGCGCTTACAGGATGTAACGAGAAAGAGACTCAGCAGAGTGCGCCGCACGCCCCGGAAGTGGGTGTAGTGACTCTGAAAAGCGCGCCATTGCAGATTACTACTGAGCTTCCAGGACGCACCAACGCCTTCCGCATCGCAGAAGTTCGTCCTCAGGTTAGCGGCATTATTCTGAAGCGTAACTTCACTGAAGGGAGCGACATTCAGGCCGGTGTTTCGCTGTATCAGATCGATCCTGCCACCTATCAGGCTGCCTACGACAGCGCGAAAGGCGACCTGGCGAAAGCCCAGTCCAGCGCGAATCTTGCACAGCTGACCGTCAAACGTTACCAGAAACTGCTGGGCACCAAGTACATCAGCCAGTCTGACTACGATACGGCTGCGGCAACCGCACAGCAGGCAAACGCTGACGTCGTCGCAGCAAAAGCCGCAGTGGAAACTGCTCGTATCAACCTGGCCTACACCAAAGTCACTTCACCTATCAGCGGCCGCATCGGGAAATCCGCGGTCACCGAAGGTGCGCTGGTTACCAGCGGGCAAACCACCGCCCTCGCCACCGTCCAGCAGCTTGACCCGATTTATGTGGATGTGACCCAGTCCAGCGATGACTTCCTGCGCCTGAAGCAGGAGCTGGCCGACGGCAAACTGAAACAGGAAAACGGTAAAGCGAAAGTCCAGCTGACGATGAACAACGGCGTTGCCTACCCTCAGGAAGGCTCGCTGGAATTCTCTGAAGTGACCGTTGACCAGACCACCGGGTCTATCACCCTGCGCGCTATCTTCCCTAACCCGGACAAAACCCTGCTGCCAGGAATGTTTGTTCGCGCCAAACTGGAAGAAGGCGTTAACCCGAATGCCATCCTGGTTCCGCAGCAGGGGGTAACTCGTACTCCACGCGGTGATGCTTCAGCGATGGTTGTTGGGAAGGATGACAAAGTTGAAGTTCGCCAGCTGCAAACCAGCCAGGCGATCGGCGACAAATGGCTGGTTACCGATGGGTTACAAACAGGCGATCGCGTGATTGTTACCGGCCTACAGAAAGTAAAACCGGGTGTTCAGGTAAAAGCGCAGGAAGTTGCGGAAGACAATAAAGGCCAACAGCAACCCGCCGCAGGCGCGCAGTCAGAACAACCGAAGTCTTAACTCAAACAGGAGCCGTTAAGACATGTCTAAGTTTTTTATCGATCGCCCCATCTTTGCCTGGGTAATCGCCATCATTATTATGTTGGCGGGTGCGCTTGCGATCATGAAATTGCCTATCGCGCAGTATCCTACGATCGCGCCACCGGCAATTCAGATCTCTGCTAACTACCCGGGTGCAGATGCGAAAACGGTACAGGATTCAGTAACCCAGGTTATCGAACAGAATATGAACGGTATCGATGGCCTGTTATACATGTCCTCTACCAGTGATTCCTCTGGTACCGTTCAAATCACCATCACCTTCGATTCCGGCACCGATGCCGATATCGCACAGGTTCAGGTGCAGAACAAACTGCAATTGGCTATGCCGCTGCTGCCGCAGGAAGTACAGCAGCAAGGGGTTAGCGTTGAGAAGTCCTCAAGCAGCTTCCTGATGGTACTGGGTATGATCAGCACCGACGGTTCTATGAACCAGCAGGATATTGCGGACTACGTTGGCGCAACCATTAAAGACCCGGTCAGCCGTACCCACGGTGTCGGTGACGTTCAGCTGTTTGGTGCTCAGTACGCGATGCGTATCTGGATGGATCCGAACAAACTGAACAACTACCAGCTGACGCCGGTGGATGTGATCAACGCTATCAAGGCACAAAACGCCCAGGTAGCAGCGGGCCAGCTCGGCGGAACGCCGCCGGTCAAAGGTCAACAGTTGAACGCCTCCATCATTGCGCAAACCCGTCTGAAATCAGCAGAAGAGTTCAGCAAAATCCTGATGAAAGTGAATCAGGATGGATCTCGCGTACTGCTGAAAGACGTGGCAAAAGTTGAGCTGGGCGGCGAAAGCTATGACGTTATCGCTCGCTATAACGGCCAGCCTGCTGCCGGTCTGGGTGTAAAACTGGCGACAGGTGCTAACGCCCTGGATACCGCCGAAGCGGTACGCGCCACGGTAGAAAAACTTCAGCCTTACTTCCCGGCAGGCCTGAAAGTTGTATATCCGTACGACACCACGCCGTTCGTTAAAATCTCCATTAACGAAGTGGTGAAAACGCTGGTCGAAGCTATCGTGCTGGTGTTCCTGGTTATGTATCTGTTCCTGCAGAACTTCCGGGCAACGCTGATTCCAACCATTGCGGTACCGGTGGTACTGCTGGGCACGTTCGCTATCCTTGCCACCTTTGGCTACTCGATAAACACCCTGACGATGTTCGGCATGGTGCTGGCGATAGGCCTGTTGGTGGATGACGCCATCGTTGTGGTTGAGAACGTCGAGCGCGTGATGGTGGAAGATGGACTGCCACCGAAGGAAGCCACGCGTAAATCCATGGGTCAGATTCAGGGCGCACTGGTCGGTATCGCGATGGTACTGTCTGCAGTGTTTGTCCCAATGGCCTTCTTCGGCGGCTCTACCGGTGCCATCTATCGTCAGTTCTCGATTACTATCGTTTCGGCGATGGTGCTGTCGGTACTGGTCGCGATGATCCTGACTCCTGCACTCTGTGCAACCATGCTTAAGCCAATCCCGAAAGGTCATCACGATGACAAGAAAGGGTTCTTCGGCTGGTTCAACAGAATGTTCGACAAGAGCACGCACCACTACACCGACAGCGTCGGTAACATTCTGCGCAGCACCGGCCGCTATCTGGTGGTGTATTTGCTGATTGTTGTCGGCATGGCAGTTCTGTTTGTTCGTCTGCCAAGCTCGTTCTTGCCGGACGAAGACCAGGGCGTGCTGTTAGCCATGGCGCAGCTGCCTGCGGGGGCAACCCAGGAACGTACGCAGAAAGTGCTGGATGAAGTCACGGATTACTTCCTGACGAAAGAGAAAGCCAACGTTAACTCAGTGTTTACCGTTAACGGCTTCGGCTTCTCCGGTCGTGGTCAGAATACCGGTCTGGCGTTCGTGTCGCTTAAAGACTGGAGTGAGCGCTCTGGAGAAGAGAACAAAGTTCCGGCTATTGCAGGCCGTGCGATGGGCACCTTCTCGCAGATTAAAGATGCAATGGTCTTTGCCTTTAACCTGCCGGCGATTGTCGAGCTGGGTACCGCAACCGGCTTTGACTTCCAGCTGATTGACCAGGCAAACCTTGGCCACGAGCAGCTCACTCAGGCTCGTAACCAGCTGTTCGGCATGATTGCCCAGCACCCTGACCTGCTGGTTGGCGTGCGTCCGAACGGTCTGGAAGATACACCGCAGTTCAAAATCGATATCGATCAGGAAAAAGCACAGGCGCTGGGGGTATCCATCAGCGATATTAATACCACGCTGGGCGCAGCCTGGGGCGGCAGCTACGTCAATGACTTCATCGACCGTGGCCGCGTGAAGAAAGTGTACGTCATGGCCGAAGCGCCATACCGTATGCTGCCAAGCGACATCGGTAACTGGTACGTGCGTGGCTCTTCCGGCCAGATGGTACCGTTCTCCGCGTTCTCTACCTCACGCTGGGAATACGGTTCACCGCGTCTGGAACGTTACAATGGCTTACCGTCCATGGAAATTCTTGGCCAGGCAGCACCGGGTAAAAGTACCGGTGAAGCAATGGACATGATGGAACAGCTTGCGTCGAAATTGCCAACCGGCATTGGCTTTGACTGGACGGGCATGTCCTACCAGGAACGCCTGTCCGGCAACCAGGCCCCTGCCCTGTACGCCATCTCGCTGATTGTGGTCTTCCTGTGTCTGGCGGCGCTGTATGAGAGCTGGTCAATTCCGTTCTCGGTCATGCTGGTTGTTCCGCTTGGCGTATTCGGTGCCCTGCTGGCGGCAACGATGCGTGGCCTCACCAACGACGTTTACTTCCAGGTTGGTCTGCTAACAACCATTGGTTTGTCGGCGAAGAACGCGATACTTATCGTTGAATTCGCCAAAGATCTGATGGAGAAAGAAGGCAAAGGTCTGATTGAAGCGACGCTGGAAGCCGTGCGTATGCGTCTGCGTCCGATCCTGATGACTTCTCTGGCGTTTATCCTCGGGGTAATGCCGCTGGTTATCAGTACCGGTGCGGGCAGTGGCGCGCAGAACGCCGTAGGTACCGGTGTAATGGGCGGTATGGTGACTGCGACCGTGCTGGCTATCTTCTTCGTGCCGGTGTTCTTCGTGGTGGTACGCCGCCGCTTTAGCCGCAAGAGTGAAGATATTGA
This sequence comes from Cedecea sp. Ae19-4, assembly GCF_059801165.1. Classification (NCBI taxonomy): domain Bacteria; kingdom Pseudomonadati; phylum Pseudomonadota; class Gammaproteobacteria; order Enterobacterales; family Enterobacteriaceae; genus Cedecea; species Cedecea sp. Ae19-4. Next base: position 2,646,662 of record NZ_JBCHWG010000001.1, read on the forward strand.
ACATGCGCATGCGGTAGAGCATCACCAGTAAGCCGTTCAATCACATAACAAAAGGCCGCGTAATGCGGCCTTTTTTATGAATACAGAAACCGGTTTCAGTATTGTTAATTCAGATTTCTTATTTCCACATTCACTTCTCTCTTCCGCATTATCTTCAACATAAATGCCGCCTCATTTCGGAAAAAATAACGCTTAAATGCTCGTTAATCCATGATTAACGAAACAACAAAAACCGAAGTGTTACATTTATTTGGGAATATTCTTATAAATTAACGCCTGATTTTTAGCCGGATACAGAATAGTCTTATAGATGGATTAACCAGCTGAAAGTTATAAATATTACCGATTATGGGTTAATGACTGTCTGAGAATTTAAGTTAAAATTCATACTAAAGTTTTAATTCACATTTAGTAACGTATTCTCCTTTTTTAACTTAATTGTAATTTTTCGTTAGAGCCGCATGAAATCCAGGCAATATTGATTTATAGTTACAGCACATGTAATAATCGTGGCAACAGTTCTTCACCTCTTCAGGTGTGTCCACCCCAACCCGTTGTGTTTATCATTTGGTTTACCGATAAAAGGGGCAGCACTATGGACGAATACTCACCAAAGCGGCACGACATCGCGCAGCTTAAGTTCCTCTGTGAGAGTCTGTATCACGATTGTCTGACCAATCTTGGTGAGAGCAATCATGGGTGGGTTAATGATCCTACGTCGGCCATTAATCTGCAGTTGAATGAATTGATTGAGCACATTGCAGCATCGGCGCTTAATTATAAGATTAAGTATCCAGATGAGAGCAAATTGATTGAACAGATTGATGAATACCTGGACGATACTTTCATGTTATTTAGCAATTACGGCATTAACGCACAGGACTTGCAGCGGTGGCGTAAATCAGGGAATCGCTTGTTCAGATGTTTCATCAGTGAGAGTCGCGCTAACCCAGTAAGCCACTCGTTCTAAAAATATTAAAATACTTAAGGCGAATTTATGACTACCAAGCTCACTAAGACCGATTATTTGATGCGCCTGCGGCGTTGTCAGACAATTGATACGCTGGAACGCGTAATAGAAAAAAATAAATATGAATTATCAGATAATGAACTGGCGGTATTTTATTCAGCAGCCGACCACCGTCTTGCAGAACTGACGATGAATAAACTGTATGATAAAATCCCACCCTCAGTGTGGAAATTTATTCGTTAATAGCTGTCTTATTAAATAATATTTAAAATCACATTTTATCTTCTGTTATTGTCTGGTTTGTCTCAGTCGATGTTACACAGGTTTGGATTAACGCCCGTTAACCAGCCAGCGAAATACCGCCAGCACTCCTCTACGCTAACCTTCCGCGCCGCAGTCTGCGACGTGAGGTCCATCACGCTCGGGGAACGATACCCACTCTTTTCTTCCGAAATTCAGGTAGCCTTGCAGGCCACTGAAGAGGGAACCCGTGATGAGTGAAGAAAAGCGTAAAATGATTGCCGGAGAGCTATACCGGCCTGGAGACGAAACCCTGCAGCTGGAGAGCCACAAAGCACGCCAACTGCTGCATCGCTACAACCAAAGTTCGCCGGACGAACAGGCGTACCGCGATGAGATCCTCGCCGAGCTGCTTGGCCAGAGCGAAGGGGCTTACATCGAACCCACTTTCCGCTGCGACTATGGCTACAACATCTACCTGGGTAAAAACTTCTACGCCAATTTTGAATGCGTCATGCTGGACCCTTGTCCTATTCGCATTGGTGACAACTGTATGCTGGCACCTGGCGTTCATATTTATACCGCGACCCATCCCCTGGATGCAGAAACACGAAATAGCGGCGTCGAACTTGGCAAGCCAGTGACAATTGGCAATAACGTCTGGATTGGCGGACGCGCGGTTATTAATCCGGGCGTCACCATTGGTGATAATGTGGTGGTGGGTTCAGGCTCGGTAGTGACCAGAGATATTCCAGCCAACTGCGTTGTGGTGGGTAACCCGGCCCGTATCATTAAGACACTTTAAGTCGGTCAGTCTTGTTAACTGTTATGGTTATTTTTGGCTTATCTGTTACTTTTTTGCCTGGTCCCTGGTTCTTAAAATAGTCTGGCCACGCGTACAACCGAAACAGAGAACTTAGAAGGCACACTATGTCAGAAATTCAGCGCCTGCTTACCAATACCATCGAACATCTGAATGAAACTGAAAAGCGCGATAACCGCCCGCGCTTCAGTATCAGTTTTATCCGCAAGCATCCCGGATTATTTATCGGCATGTATATCGGCTGGTTTGCCACAATGTGGGTAATGCTGGAATCAGAAACCCTGGCGGGCTCAGTATGGCTGCTGGTCGTGCTGTTCGCGCTGATGAACGCGTTTTTCTTCTTTGACGTCAACCCTCGCTACCGCTACAGCGATATTGACGTTCTCGACCTGCGCGTTTGCTATAACGGCGAATGGTACAACACCCGCAACGTGCCCACGGCGCTGATCGATGAAATTCTTAACTCCCCAGGCGTGGATGAAGAGCAAAAATCTTTGTTGCACAAAATGCTCAACCGCAAAGGGGAACTGTCGTTTTATGATGTCTTCTCACTCACCCGCCAGCAACCTGCGGGTGAGCGATAACCGCTAGCGACGTTTCTTCCGTCCCTGCACCGCTTTAAAACGCGGATTAGATTTGCAAATCACATACAGCCGCCCCTTACGCTTCACAATCTGGCAATCGGGGTGGCGCTGTTTTGCACTGCGAAGTGAATTCAATACCTGCATTTCTTAAGACTCCTTCCCGCCAAAGAACTTGCCAAAACGCTGCTGGAAGCGCGCCGGGCCGCCTTCATTGACGAAGACTTTCTGTTTGCCGGTGTAATGAGGATGTGAAGCAGAAGAGACTTCGATCGTCACGTAGGGGTAAGTCACCCCGTCCAGCTCAATCTCGCGGTCGGTTTTGATCGTCGAGCCCACTTTAAAATATTCATTTACGCTGGTGTCGTGAAACACCACGGTCCGGTAAAACGGATGGATATCGCGCTGCATAAAAATCGTTCCGATATGTTATAACGTAACAATAAAATAAAAGATGATTGGGCAAATTGCAAGCGGGGTTTCAACGGGAAGGTAGGCCAAAAAGAAACGGGCACCGCCTGGGTGCCCGCTGTGATTAGAGTTTAAATCCGGCGACTACACGCTCAAGCTGAGTGGATTGTTCCGCCATCGAATGCGAGGCGGAAGAGACTTCCTGGACCAGCGCGGCGTTCTGCTGCGTGGTGCTATCCAGCTGATTAATCGCCAGATTCACCTGCTCAATGCCGGTGCTCTGCTCGCGGCTGGAAGACATAATTTCGGCCATCAGCGTCGTCACGTTACGCACGCCCTGAGTCAGCTCTTCCATGGTGCTGCCAGCCTGATTAACCAGCTCAGTCCCCAGATTCACATTGCTCACCGAATTTTCGATCAGCGCTTTAATTTCCCGTGCCGATTGCGCAGAGCGCTGAGCCAGGCTGCGAACCTCAGAAGCCACAACCGCAAAACCTCTGCCCTGCTCACCGGCTCGGGCGGCCTCAACAGCGGCGTTGAGCGCCAGGATATTGGTCTGGAAAGCGATGCTGTCAATCACGCTGATAATATCCACCACTTTGCCGGAAGAAGTCTGAATAGCATTCATCGTGCTGACGACCTGCTTCACCACTTCTCCCCCTTTCACCGCCACGCTGGACGCTTCGCGCGCCAGCTCGTTGGCGTGGGCGGCGTTGTCGGCATTCTGGCGAACGGTGCTGGTCAGCTCCTCCATCGATGCCGCCGTTTGCTCAATCGAACTGGCCTGATCTTCGGTGCGGGCGGACAAATCCTGGTTGCCCGTCGCAATCTGATGAGAGGCCGAAGAAATGGCCCTGGCGCTATCCCCAACCTGCCGCAGCATGGTTTGCAGGTAACTAATCACGCCGTTAAAACTGTCGATAATGGCGTTAAATTCCGGGCTGCTGGTGGGCTCAAGGCGCTGCGTCAGATCAGCACCACCGGCAGACAGGCGGCTGATGTTGTGGTTAAGATCGCCCAGGCGGCGCATCATGTTGCGAACAAACAGCACCAGGATCCCGAGCAAAACGATCGCCATCGGGATCTGCACCATGCCAAGGCGCAGCAGAATCGCGTCCGTTTGTTTGGTCAGCAGCGCAGTTGGCAGGTCAACCGCCAGAATCCACGGGCTGCCTTTTACCGTCTGTAAAATAACGGTGTGCGAAGTGCCGTCGTTATCGTATTCATTCTCACCGCTCTGGCTGGCATTGAAACCGGGCAACATTCCCTGAACCGCTTTCGCCATTGGCAGCGAGCCGCTCAGCTCAGAAAGATTTTTTAAGCCCGCCGTTTTGCCAATCTGATCCGCGTTGCCGACGACTTTCCCGTCGGCTTCGATGATCAGCACCTGGCCTTTCACCGCCTCGCTCATCTGTTTGGCCAGCTGATTAAAGAAGCCCAGCGTCACGTCGATGGTTGCCACGCCCCACGGCTGCCCCTCTTTGGTAATCGCCATGGCGCAGTTCGTTCGCGGCTGCGGGCTGGCGTCATCCTGGTAGGCGTTTGCCCAGGCACATTGCCCTGCCGGAGAAGCCAGCCCGGCTTTGTACCACACCTGCTCGTAATAGTTAGGCGCGGCATCCGAGTTCCAGTAGGTATTTTCTTCAAGTTTATTGCTGCCGTTGCGGGCAAAGAAAGTGCTGAACTTATTGCGCCCCGCCTCGCGTTTTTCCGGCAGAGGCCAGATGCCGCCGCCAAACACGTTCACATCCAGGTACTGATCCACCAGCGTCGGTAATAACTTATTGATATCATCGCTTTGCATTGCAGCCACGGACTGGGTAATGCTGCGCATCTGCGCCTGTACCCGGTTCATCTGCTCGGTAATATTGACCGCCACGTTATCCACTTCGAAGCGAATCAGCTGGGTTTCGTTGCGCTTCAGCTGCGGCGTCACAAAAAAGTGAATCACCAGCGAAGTGACCGCGATTAACAACATGAAAAACAAACATAAAGAGGTAATAAATCGGGATTGTGTAGTTTTTAGCATGATGAAGACACCTGGGGGTAGAAAGCGAAACGCTTAGCAACCTCTTCGGCATAAAACCCATAAACTTAACTGCCGCCATAACTTAACTGCTCGTTAACTATTTCTAAATGTAATTAAGCCTCAGTGAAATCCATAAGTTACCCCTATTCATTGAAATATTTTGCAATGATTAGACTTTTCTCGTTTCCGCAAATGCTTAGAACCCCACCGGGTCATACCTTAGAAGATAACAATATTGGGCGAGGTTTTTTGATTGCGGCAAGGTAAGCGCTAACGCTACCCGACCGTATCCAGAAGGACATTGCCATGATGCTGTGCCGCTGTTGTGCCGAACTCAACCCGACCGCCTTTTCTAAGACTTTATTGACCGGAGTAAACTATGAGCACCAATCCAGGCCTGGCACTGCCGATTCTTGACCTTTCCCAGCTGAGCGGCAGTGAAACTGACCGTTCAGCCTTCCTCAGCCAGCTGCGCTACGCCGCGCGAGAAATTGGCTTTTTCTACCTGATCAACCACGGTATCAGCCCTGACCTGCAGCAGGCGGTCCAGGACGAAGCCCGCAGCTTCTTTGCCCTCCCCGACGATGAAAAACAGCAGGTGGCGATGATCCATTCGCCGCATTTCCGTGGCTACAACCGCGCCGCCAGCGAACTTACCCGCGGCCAGCCCGACTGGCGCGAACAGTTTGACCTCGGCGCAGAACGCCAGGCATTGCCGCCGGATGAATATGCCCCGGCGTGGCGTCGCCTGCAGGGGCCAAACCTCTGGCCGACCGCCAGGCCAGAACTCAAGCCCACGCTTTTACGGTGGCAAAGCGAAATGACCGCGGTAGCGTTAAAACTGCTGCGCACCTTTGCCGAAGCCCTTAGCCTGCCGGCCGATGCCTTTGACGACCTTTACGGCAACCTGCCCAACGAACACATCAAACTGATTCGCTATCCTGGGCAGTCTGCCACGCAGAGCAGCCAGGGCGTGGGCGCTCACAAAGACTCCGGCTTCCTGAGCTTCCTGCTGCAGGACGAGAAAAAAGGCCTGCAGGTCGAAGTCTCGCCGGACAACTGGGTCGATGCCCAGCCGCTGCCGGGCAGCTTTGTGGTCAATATTGGCGAACTGCTGGAGCTGGCCACCAACGGCTACCTGCGCGCTACCGTTCACCGCGTAGTTTCTCCTCCTCAGGATGAAGAACGCCTGTCCATCGCCTTCTTCCTCGGCGCACAGCTCAACGCCGTGGTGCCGGTTTATCAGCTCCCGGAATCGCTGGCCCGCGAAGCCCTGGGGCCAGAAAGCGACCCGCAAAACCCGCTGCTGCGCGACGTGGGCTGGAACTATCTGAAAGGCCGCCTGCGCTCACACCCTGACGTGGCGGAGTGTTATTACCCGGATGTCCTTCGTAACAGCAGTGAACTGATCGCTTAATAACACATTAAAACAAAAGGAAAATAATGATGAAAAAGACCGCTTTTAAATTGGCTGGCGTTGCGCTGTCACTGTCTCTGACTTTCGCGGCACAGGCCGCAGATGCGCTGCGCGTCGCGGCAGATCCGGTCCCGCATGCGGAAATCCTCGCCTTTGTGCAAAAACTCGACCCTAATCTCAAGCTGAAGGTCGTCGAACTGAGCAACGGCGTTAACGCCAACGAACTGCTGGCGAACGGCGACGTCGATGCCAACTACTTCCAGCATGTGCCTTATCTACGTGACCAGGAGAAAGCGCTCGGCAAGAAATTTGTCGTTGCCGCCACGGTACATATCGAACCGCTGGGCATCTACTCACACAAATACAAAGACCTGAAATCCATCCCGGAAGGCACAACCATCGCGGTACCGAACAACGTCACCAACCTCAGTCGTGCCCTTTACCTGCTCCAGGACAAAGGCCTGATCACCCTCAAACCGGAATTTAAGGACGCCGCCACCAACCAGGCAACGCCCAAAGACATTGCCAGCAACCCGAAGAAGCTGAAAATCCTGGAAGTTGAATCCCCGCAGATTCCCCGTTCGCTGGATGACGTAGGCCTGGGCGTGATCAACGGCAACTATGCGCTGGAAGCCGGACTCAGCCCGGCCAAAGACTCCCTTGGCCTGGAAAGCGCCACCCATAACCCTTACGCCAACATTCTGGTCACCAACCCGAATCTGGAAAACGACCCACGCATCAAACAGCTGGCGAAAGATCTTGAATCCCCTCAGGTGGCCGAGTTCATTCGCAAGCAGTACAACGGCTCGGTGATCCCGGTAGAGACTAAGTCATGATCGCCCTTGAGCGGCTGAGCAAAGTGTACGCCGGAGAAGGCCGACCGGCGCTGGATGACATTAACCTTGTGGTCCCGGATGGCGCTATTTACGGCATTCTGGGCCGCAGCGGCGCCGGGAAAAGTACGCTTATTCGCTGTCTCAACCTGCTGGAGCGGCCCACCTCGGGCCGCATTATCATGAATGACCGGGACATCACCACTTTTAACCAGCGCGAGCTGCGCCAGCACCGCCAGCGCACCGGCATGGTGTTCCAGCATTTCAACCTGATTCACGCCCGCAGCGTGGAGGACAACGTTGCCGTGCCGCTGGAAATCTCCGGCACACCGCGTGAGGCTCGCCAAAAGCGCGTTGCCGAGCTGCTGAATCTTGTGGGCCTGAGCGACAAAGCCAAAGCCTTTCCGTCCCAGCTTTCCGGCGGGCAAAAACAGCGCGTTGGCATTGCCCGGGCGCTGGCCGCCCACCCGGAAATCCTGCTCTGCGATGAGGCCACCAGCGCGCTGGATCCTGACACGACCGCGTCAATTCTGGCCCTGCTGGCGGACATCAACCGCCAGCTTGGGCTGACGATCGTACTGATCACCCATCAACTGGAAGTCGTCAAAGCCATCTGCGATCACGCGGCGCTGCTGGAGCACGGCCAATTAATCGAAAGCGGCCCGCTGTCTGAACGATTAGTCGACCCGTTCTCCAGGTTACGCACTTCGCTGCTGCACGACGCAGAGGCCGAACGCGAGTTCTTACGCCGCCACGGCGTGGAAGGGAGAGTCTTATGCGAAGTAGCATGAGTTGGGAAGATCTTTGGCCGCTCCTGCTGGACGGCACCCTCGACACGCTTTACATGGTGGGCCTGGCCGGGCTGTTTACCGTACTGATTGGGCTGCCGCTCGGCGTCCTGCTGTTCCTGACTCGCCGGGATGCGGTATTGCCCGCGCCCCGCCTGAATCATGTACTCGGCAGCATCATTAACGTGGGGCGCTCGTTGCCGTTTATTGTCCTGCTTATCGCGCTGATCCCGCTGACCCGCATTATCGTCGGCACCACGCTCGGCAGCACTGCCGCTGTGGTGCCCATCACCATCGGCGCCTTCCCCTTCTTCGCCCGCGTGGTCGAAAGCGCGCTGGATGAGGTAGACAAAGGCCGGATTGAAGCCATTCTGTCGATGGGCGGCAACGCCTGGCATGTGGTGAGTAAAGTGCTGCTGCCCGAGGCGCTCCCTGCCATTCTGGCGGGCATCACGCTGACAATAGTGATGCTGATCGGCTTCTCTTCAATGGCCGGTGTTATCGGCGGCGGCGGTCTGGGGGACCTGGCGATTCGCTACGGCTACCAGCGCTTTAACAACCAGGTCATGGTCGGGACCGTCATCATCCTGATTGTAATGGTGCATCTGGTGCAAAGCCTCGGCGATCATTTAGTTCGCCGCCTGGCCCATCGCCGCTGATCCGCCCTGATGAACGCCCGATGCTCTGCATCGGGCCTCCCTCTAATTTCCCTCTTTCGCTGATGATCCAATCTGGATCACAAAACCACATTGTTAACGTTAACTATTGCGATTAACATCACATTTATGAAGCTTACGCTCTTCTCCCAGCCAAAAGTTAACGTTAACAATACAGTCATTCAAGCATTCAGAGACTGCACACATGGCACTGACCAAACGCAATAAACACCACTATCTGATCCTGAGCGGGCTGCTGTTTACCTTTTTCTGGACCTGGTCATCGGCGTTTTCACTGATCGCCCTCTGGCTGAACCAGAAAATCGGCCTGAAAGGAGCGGAAACCGGGCTGATCTTCTCCATCATCGCCTTTACCGCCCTGTGTGCCCAGCCGCTGTACGGCTTTGTTCAGGACAAACTGGGGCTTCGTAAATCGCTGCTGTGGGTGATAGGCGTCCTGCTTCTGATAAGCGGCCCCTGGTTTATCTTCGTCTGCACGCCCTTGCTCCAGATAAATATTGTCGCAGGTGCTATCAGCGTCGGGCTTTATGTCGGGGCAACCTTCTTCGCCGGGATTGGTGCGCTGGAGTCCTATACCGAGCGCGTCAGCCGCATCGTTGGCTTTGAATACGGCAAGTCACGCATGTGGGGCTCTTTAGGCTGGGCTGGCGCTACATTTTTTGCCGGGCTGCTCTTTAATCTCGATCCACAGCTGAATTTTTGGATGGGTAGCGCCTCTGCCTGCCTGTTTCTGCTGTTGCTGTGGCGCATGCGCGATATGCAACCTAACGCCCTCAGCGAACTGGAATACGGCAAAGCCAGCGCCCTTACGCTGACCGATGCCTTCGGGCTGCTGAAGCTCTCTCGCTTCTGGGCGCTGGTCCTTTTCGTTTGCGGCGTCAGCGTCTACAACGTATACGATCAGCAGTTCCCGGTTTATTTCGCCTCGCTGTTCAACGACGTACAGCGCGGCAACGAAATGTTTGGTTTTCTCAACTCTTTCCAGGTCTTTCTGGAAGCGGGCGGAATGTTTCTCGCCCCAATGCTGGTTAACCGCATCGGGGCCAAACGCGGGTTGCTGCTCAGCGGCCTGATCATGGCGATGCGTATTTTTGGCTCCGGGATGGCAAGCGATCCGCTGACCATCTCCTGCATGAAGCTATTGCACGCCGTTGAGCTTCCTATCCTGCTTATTTCAATGTTTAAGTACATCACCACGCAGTTCGATCAGCGACTCTCCGCCACGCTGTATCTGGTGGGCTTCCAGTTTATAACGTCAATCTGTGCCACCGTACTTTCTCCACTGGTAGGGCGCGGCTACGACCAGCTAGGCTTCGCGGACACCTACATGATTCTGGCCGGACTGGTTCTGGCACTCACGCTGATATCCGCTTTTCTGCTCAAAGACTCAACCCCCGGGAACGAACATCCTTCTTTAAATCTGACCACCAGGTAATGCTATGAATACCCCACTGAACAAGGCTCAATCCGCCTTAGAAACTCTGCAAACAGCGCGCGGCAACGCCTTTTATCCGCTCTATCATCTGGCCCCACCCGCGGGCTGGATGAACGATCCTAACGGCCTGATTTATCACAATGGGCTTTACCACGCCTTCTATCAGCACCACCCGTTCGATCAAAACTGGGGGCCAATGCATTGGGGGCATGCCACCAGCCGGGATATGGTTCGCTGGGAACATCAGCCCATTGCGCTGGCGCCGGGGGACGAATGGGATCGCGATGGCTGCTTCTCCGGCAGCGCGGTGGACGATAACGGCGTGCTCTCGCTGATTTACACCGGGCATATCTGGCTGGAAGGTTCGGGCAATGACAGCGCTATACGCCAGGTGCAATGCCTCGCCACCAGCGAAGACGGGGTTCACTTTAAGAAACAAGGCGTCATTCTCACCCCACCGCCCGGCATCATGCATTTCCGCGATCCGAAGGTATGGCAACAGGAGGGCACCTGGTGGATGGTCATTGGTGCCCGGGACGAGCACGATCGAGGCAAAGTATTACTTTATCGAGGCAATTCACTTCGTGAGTGGCAGTTAGATCGCATTCTCGCAGAAGCCAACGCGGATATGGGTTATATGTGGGAATGCCCGGATTTCTTTCCGCTCGGAAACAGCCAGATCCTGATGTTTTCCCCGCAGGGCATCAAGGCTAAAGGCCTGGCTTATCAGAACCTGTTCCAGAGCGGCTATTTACGTGGGCGATGGCAACCGGGGAAAGGCTTCACCGTTTATCAGCCGTTTGAAGAGATGGATCACGGCCACGATTTTTACGCCCCGCAGTCCTTTGTCGCCGAAGATGGCCGCCGCATCGTGCTGGGATGGATGGACATGTGGGAATCTCCCATGCCTTCTAAACGCGAAGGCTGGGCGGGTTGCCTTACCGTGCCGCGCGAGCTGTGCGTGATGCCAAACGGCAAACTCTACCAAAATCCGGTTCACGAACTGGCAACGCTCCGCACCGGGGAGCAATTAGTGCTGCCCTGCGTGCTGGACACGCAAGAGTTGATGCTGCACCCGAATGCAGAAGCCGTGGAGTTAGAGATAGCCTGGGAAGCCGGGCAAAGCACGGCTGAACGCTACGGTATTCGCCTTGGACAGGGTTGTGAGCTGTTTGTCGATGCGTTGACGCAGCGTCTGGTGCTGTCACGCGGCTATCAGGACGCGCAGTTGGACGGCGATCGCAGCGTGCCGTTATCGGAAAACGGCGACCTGCATCTGCGGATTTTTATCGATCGCTCTTCCATCGAAGTCTTTGTTAACCAGGGCGAATATTGTCTCAGCAGCCGCCTCTACCCGCAGCCTGGGGAACGTCAGCTGGAACTGTTTGCCAGCCACGGGAAAGCCTTATGCCGGGGCGGCACGCTGTGGCAATTGAACGCGCTATAGCGAAACGCGCTTGACCAGCGGGCAAGGCAGCCGCTGGATGCCGCTGCGGGTCAACCCGTCAATTAAATGCAATGCCGCCTGGCGACCAATCGCGTCATGCGGCAACTGAACCGTCGTCAGCGGCGGAAGGAACAAATCACCGATCCCTATCTGATTATCGAATCCAAGCACAGCCACCTGCTCAGGAATTGCCACGCCCTGCGCCAACAGCGTCTGCCAGGCCACAAAAGCGATGCGGTCATTACCGCACACCAGCACATCGAAATCCGCTTTTCCCTGCTGGCAATGTGCCAGAACAAGCCCAGCCAATTCAGGATAATGGCTATCGCCCCACTGCATGTGATACTGCATCACAGTCTCAACGTCGAGCCCGGCTTCGCGCCAGGCCTGCTCAAATCCATCCTGACGAGAACGGCTGGCAAGCGCTTCTTCGGGCAGCCACAGGCAAAGCGGACGGCGGTATCCCCGCTCAATCAGATGGCGAGTGGCCTGGTACTGCCCGTTAAAATCATCCGGAATGTAACTCGGTAAATCAGCATCATCACTAATACAGTTGGCCAGCACCACCCGGTGGTTTTTTAGTACCGCAGGGAGCTCAACGTGCCGCAGCCCCATCGAGGTAAAAATGATGCCGTCCGGCCGCTGGGCCAGGAGTTGATTCACTGCCCGCTCGGCGTCGCCAGCAGAAAGGATATTAATGAGAAAACTGTTCCAGCCTCGCTCACGTGCAGTCTGCTCAATGGCCAACAGTATTTCTACAGAATAGGGCGTGGTGGCGGTGTCCAGTGCCAGAATACCGATTGTCGATGCTTTAACGCCTTTGCTTCGAATCTTCCTGGCGGAATAGTCCGGCACATAATTCAGCTCATCAATGGCCCGCTGTACCCGCTCCCGGGTCGCCGGGCTAACGTGTTCAGCCTGATTAATGACCCTGGAAACGGTCATCAGCGACACGCCCGCCAGGGTTGCAACATCTTTCAGAGAAGCCATATCCAATCATTCAGCACGAGAGAAAAACCGATAGTAGCGGTTTTTACACGCTTTTTCTCGACGAGAATGCGTTTGTCTCTTTCTCACGCACCAGCACGGTGGTCAGCGCGAAAGAAAGTCCCAGCGCCAGCGCCACGCCCAGCAGGGCAAAGATAAAGTACGGCCCAATATAAGCGGGCAGACTAAAAATGCTCGACAGAATATAGCCGTACAGCCGCACGCCGAAGAACGCGATGAAGGCCGACGCAATCGAACTGGCAACCGTGGCGGCAATAAACGCTTTCTTGTAGCGGGTTAACACGCCAAACAGCGCCGGTTCGGTAATCCCCAGCAGCGCGGAGATCCCGGCAGAGAGCACCACCGAACGATCCGCCTTCGACTTGCTCTGCCGCCAGATGGCAAACGTCGCCCCGGCGATAGCCATGTTGGCCATAAACATCATCGGCATCAGCATGTCATAGCCGCGATCGGTAAAGTTCTGCAGTGCAATCGGCGTCATGGCGTGGTGCATTCCGGTCAGAATCGCTATCGGGCGAATTGCGCCCACCACCAGCCCGGCGAAGCTCGCGGAAATCCCGAACAGCCCTTCAATAAACCAGGCCAGCCCTTTCCCCAGATAAATCCCCAGCGGGCCGATCACCACCAGCGCCACCAGCGCGGAGATGAATAACGTCAGTGTCGGGGTGAACACCGTTTTCAGCACGTCAGGCATGATGCTGTCCACCCAGCGGTGGATGTAGCTCAGCGCCAGCACCGAGAAAATAACCGGGATCACGCTGGAGGCGTAGTTAAACACCGAAACCGGGATCGCATTCAGAAAATAGAAAGCATCCACCGCGCCCGCCTGATGCGCGGCCAGCGCTTTCGCCGCCTCAATCAGCGACGGATACATGAAGCAGGCCGCCACCGCCGCCGCGAGGTATTCGTTAGTTTTAAACATTCTTGCCGCGGAGATCGCGAGGAAAAACGGCAGGAAATAAAACACGCCGCTGGCGATGAGATCGATAACGATCACCGTATCGCTTTTGGCCGAAATCAGCTTGAGCGCCACCAGCCCGGCCAGCAGGCCTTTGATCATCCCCGCCCCGGCTATTGCCGGGACAATCGGGCCAAAAACGCCGGAAACCGTGTCCATAAACAGCGACACCAGACTCTTACGCTCTTTCTTGCCAGTAGAAGCGGCAGGTGCCTCTTTTGCGCCGCCAAGCAGCGCAGTCAGTTGCTCATACCAGCTGTTCACCTGTGGGCCGATGATTATCTGAAACTGATCGCTTTGTGTCTGTGCGCCCAGCACGCCGGGCAGCTTTTTGATCTCCGCCTGGTTCACTTTATTATCATCAATTAAATCGAAACGCAGACGCGTCATGCAGTGCCAGACTTTATTAATATTATCCGTCCCGCCGACCAGACGAATAATAGAAGCAATGACGTCACGACTCCCCATGAATAACTCCCCGGTGTTGGTTTATTGTTATGTGTTGCTGCGCCGATGGTAGAGAATAGAAAAATCAAAAACAAACCAATGAAACATGACAATCGTCACAAATAGCCAAAACAAAAGAACAAGAACAGCAATTGGTACGGTTTTATGGCCTTTAAAAGTGAAATAACTGACCAATAAAAAAGAGTCAAAAAAGCGTTTACCCGAAGAGAAAAATAGGGTGATAGTAATAGCAGAATTTAATTCACTGTGTTTATCTCAGCCTGACGGTGGAGCTTTCTCGTGCTACCCACAATTATCGAAAATATTGAATGTTTTATTACTAAACCGGACCGGCACAACCTGGTCACGGTCCGCGTCACCACTCACAAAGGCGTCACCGGCCTCGGCTGCGCCACCTTCCAGCAGCGGCCGCTGGCGGTAAAAACCCTGGTCGATGAATACCTCAAGCCGCTGTTAATTGGCCGCGACGCCAACCACATTGAAGACCTGTGGCAGATGATGACCGTCAACGCCTACTGGCGAAACGGCCCGGTCATGAACAACGCCATCGCCGGCGTGGATATGGCGCTGTGGGACATCAAAGGCCAGCTGGCGAATATGCCGCTTTACCAGCTTTTGGGCGGCAAATCGAAGGATGCCATCGCCGTTTACAGCCACGCCGCCAGTGAAACGCTTGCAGGGCTTTATCAGGAAGTGGATAAGCTGCTGGCGCAAGGATACCGCTACATCCGCTGCCAGCTGGGGTTCTATGGCGGCACGCCTCAGAGTATGCACCAGACCAAAGATCCCACGCCCGGCGCGTATTACGACCAGGACGAATACATGGCTAACACGGTGGAAATGTTCCGCGCATTGCGTGAGAAATACGGCCACCGCTTCCATATCCTGCACGACGTTCACGAGCGGTTATTCCCCCAGCAGGCCATTCAACTGGCGAAAGCGCTGGAGCCTTACCAGCCGTGGTTTATCGAAGATATTCTGCCGCCGCAGCAAAGCGCGTGGCTGGAACAGGTGCGCCAGCACTCCTCCGTGCCGCTGGCGATGGGCGAACTGTTCAACAACCCGGCGGAATGGCATGACCTGATCGTGAACCGCCGCATCGATTTTATTCGCTGCCACGTTTCGCAGATCGGCGGGATCACCCCGGCGCTAAAACTGGCGGTGCTCTGCCAGGCCTTTGGCGTGCGCCTCGCCTGGCACGGGCCACCGGACATGACGCCGATTGCGGTTGCGGTGAATACGCACCTGAACATTCACCTGCATAACGCGGCGATTCAGGAGTTTATTCCCGTCAAAGAGAACACCGCCGCCGTCTTCCCCGGCTCCCCGGCTGCGGAAAAAGGCTATATGTATCCTCTGGAAAAATCGGGCATTGGCGTGGGGTTTGACCAGCAGCAGGCTGAACGCTTCCCGGTGGAATATCGCCCGCACGAATGGACGCAAAGCCGTCTGCCCAACGGCGCGATCCACACGCCTTAAGACGTTTTACGGCGGGCGAGATTAGCGTGGTTGAAGGGGATAACGTAGGTGCAGGAATAGTTGATATCGACGATATCGCTGATCTCAAACACCCGTCCCCCATCCAGAATGCCGCGATTACTGATTTGCATCGCGGGCTGGCCCTTCTTGCATTCGAGCAGCTGGGCCTGTTCTTTATTGACCGCAACGGCCTGGTAGCGGGTCAGTAAATGCGAAATACGAAACCCCTTGCTCAGGACATATTGCTGCAAAGAGCTTTCTATCGCCTTCTGGTTGAGGTCGGGGAAATCTTTAGCCGGCAGGCGCGACGTTTCAATCTGTACTTTCTGGCCATCCACCAGGCGCAGGCGGCAAAACTGCCAGATAAACTCCCCGGCGCCAAGGCCAAAAACCTGCTGTTCGTCGCGGTCGGGCAGCTTTTTATGCAGGCTAATCAGCCGAAACGTAATGCGGTCGAAAGACTTTTCGGTAATCGAGTTATACACCAGCGGACTGCTGCGGGCCTGCTCGTTAATCCAGATCCCGGACCCTTGAATAATGGAAACCACGCCAATGCTGACCAGTTTTTCCAGCGCCTGTCGAATGGTAAAGCGTGAAACCCCATATTCTTCGGCCAGCTGCCGCTCAGGCGGCAATTTGCGCGGGCCAGATTCGCTGTGCTGATAAATTTTGCTCAGTAAATCCTGGGTCACAAAGTCTTTCTTTTTCATCGCGGGCTCCTAACCTTTGCGCTGAAACATAACATTCCTGTGCCCGGTGAACTATGCTGGCAGGTAAATTATCCCTGACATTTACCCCTTACGCCGGAACCCACTTATGACAAGCCAAAAAAGGGTCACCCTCGTCAATGGCGTACTGATCGTGGCAGTGCTGCTGCCCATCTTGCTTAGCATTTATCTGGCCCATAACAAAGCCGAGAAAAACTTCCATAACGAGCTTGAAAATTACGCCGATCGTGGGATGGTCCGCAGCGACAAAGTTATTAGCCAGGCCAACATGGCGCTCAGGCAAATCAACGCTTTTCGCGGCCAGCACTGCTCTGCCAGCCATCTGGATGCCATGCGCCGCGTCGCTTTTGATTATCTCTACATCCAGGAAGTCGTCTATCTCGTCGGCGACCGGGCCGTATGCTCTTCCCTTGAAGCAGCACACCATGGCATTAAGCTTGGCCCACCCGATACGCAAAGCACACGGGGCTTCTTCGCCTGGTACACCGACGTCACCGATCTGGGTTTTCAGCGCCCAATGATATACATCGGTAACCAGGATCATGTGGTGGTTATCGATCCGCAGGCCTTCATTGACGTCATTCCTCTTGGCAATACGCCGGTCAACGTTGCCCTGGTTGGCCTGGCGCGTAATCGACTGATTGCCAGTAACGCCGGGTTGCCCAACAACAGCTGGGAAAGCCAGGTAGCAAAGGGCGTGACAACTTACTCCGACGGGAAAAACGACTATGTCATTCTCCGCTCTCCGGCGTCCGGGTTGGCCCTGATAACCTGGGCGTCCAGTGCCCCGCTGCAAACGGCCTGGTATAAGCAACTGGTCATCTGGCTGCCAATAGGTATTCTCGTTAGCCTTAGCGCAGGCTGGTTCATCACTCGCCTGCTGCGCCGTCTTGAATCCCCGCAGGCGCGTATTCAGGACGCCATCAGAGGCCGGGAATTTAGCCTCGAATATCAGCCCATCGTTGATTTAAAAACCGGTGAAGGCGTAGGTGCAGAAGCGCTGCTTCGCTGGCGCTTACCGGACGGGAGTTTCATCAGCCCGGACATCTTCATTCCCATTGCCGAGCAGACCGGGCTTATTTCGCAGATCACCGAGCTGGTGATTAAAAAGACTTTCGCCGATCTCGGTGACTGGCTGCACGCCCACCCTCGGCACCATATTTCAATCAATCTCTCCCCGAGCGACGTGCTTAACGACAGGGTGCTGCTGGCCATCAGGCCGCTGCTGCTGAAGTATCAGGTCAAAGCGGAACAAATAGCGCTGGAGATTACCGAGCGAGGCTTTGCCAACCCTAAGGTGAGCGCCCCGATTGTGGCGAAATACCGCGAAGCGGGTCATCCTATCTATCTGGATGACTTTGGCACCGGCTATTCCAGCCTCAGCTACCTGCAGGATCTCGACGTTGATATCCTGAAAATAGACAAATCGTTCGTTGACGCGCTGGAGTACAAAAACGTCACGCCGTACATCATTGAAATGGCGAAAACGCTTCATCTGGCAACGCTCGCCGAAGGGATTGAAACGGCGGCGCAGGCGGCGTGGCTGCGGGAACACGGCGTCGCCTGGGGGCAGGGCTGGCTTTACAGCAAAGCCCTGCCAAAACAGGCTTTTATCGACTGGATTGCCCGCAACCGCATTGTGAACTGATCACTTCCGCAACAGCTGCTGGAGGCGCTGCTGCTGGCGTTTCTCCAGCCAGCCCTTCAGCAGGAACAGGCGCAGGCCGCCCATTACCAGCAGCGCGCCCCAAATCAGCGTTGCCCACTGGAACCAATAGTGGCCCGGCGAAGTCAGCCAGTTAATAACGGCCAGGCCGGTACACACAATCGCCCACACCAGCACGGAACGGTAGAAGCGATACTCGCGAGCCACGCGGCGCTTAGCTTCAAGAATGCGCGTATTGAGCGCATCCTCAGGTTCACCGTCCGGCTCATTGTCGTCGTATAAATCCGTCACCTTGAGATCGAACGCCGCCGCAATCGCGCTCATGGTTTCCAGGCTTGCCTGGCCGCCATTTTCAATACGCTGAATAGTTCTGACGCTCAGGGAAGAGAGTTCGGCCAGCTGCTCCTGGGACCAGGCGCGGGACAAACGCAACGCTTTAATGTTGTTACTCATGGCTGGAGATCCTCAAATGATTTAACCCGCCCTGACTATGGCTCAGCCCGCGCCACTTCAACACGACAGCGACACGACATCAACCCGACAGCAACCTGACAGCCCTAATGCGCCGCTTTTCGCCGGGCAAAAGCAAAGCAGATAATCGGCAGAGGCAAAGTGAACAGCAGCAGCAGCCATACTAAAGTATAAACCGCATCCACGCCGTCGTTTTGCAGATTGGTATACAGCTTGACGGGGATCCCCTGAGGGAAATAGGCAAAAATCATCACGATGCCAAATTCACCGATGGCCCGAACCCAGGCCACGGCAAGCGCCGACGCAAGTCCCGGCGCGGATATCGGCAAAGCAAGGCGCAGGAAGCGCTGCCAGGGCGAGGCCCCGAGCGTGCGCCCGGCTTCAAGGATCTCTTTCGGCACCGCGGCAAACGCGGAACGGGCGGCGGTAATAAAGTAAGGCAGCGCGCCGTAAACCTGAGCCAGCACGAAAGCCCCGGGGTTATTCACCAGCGTCAGCCCGAAGCGGGACAGCCACTCCCCCGCCAGGCTATACGGCCCCCAGGCGGAAATCAGCAAAATCCCCATCGCCAGCGGCGGCGTAAGCAGGGGAAGCAACACCAGTGCCTCAACCAGCAGTCGACGCCGGCCTTTGGCCCAGGCCAGCCACCATGCCACCGGCAGCCCCAGCGCGACAACAATCATCAGCGCCAGGCCGCCCAACCCAAGAGAAACGGCAATCGCGCTACCGTCTCCCCAGGCCAAATGAAACCCGTGCCACGGCGTGACGCCCAGCAAAGTCGCAAACGGAATCGCCAGCAGAAGCAGTGCCGGGAGCGACAGCCACATTGCCGGGCTACGCATCATTGCGCGTAAATCGCCTGGCCTTTAGGTGCCGCATAGCCATTCGCTTTAAACAGCTTCTGGCCTTCGGCGCTGCGCATAAAGTCGATAAACTTCTGCCCCTGCGGCACGCCGTTCGGGGCGTTTTTCAGCACGGCAGCGTAATAGACCAGCGGCTGGGTATGCAGCACCTGATCTTTCCCGGCGCTGTCCTTGATGGTGAAGCTCACGGTGTCGTACCACTGTTTGGCTTCATCAGGGTTGCTGAGGTTGATCTCATCCGGCAGCGCGATGTACGGCAGTTTGGCGGAAATCACTTCGCTTTCGTACCCGGCGGCGGCGTCAACCTGCCCGCTCTCCAGCCGCGTCAGCAGGCCACCTTCCAGGCTGACCTGGGCAGGGTTTTGTACTTCCCCCATCACCTGCTTCGCCACGCCCGGCTGCTGGTAATATTTTTCCGCCAGCAGCAGCGTAAAGACAATATTCTGCCCTTTAGGATCGTTATACGGATCGGTACGGCCAAACTTCAGCCCCGGCGTCGCCAGCACTTTCAGCCAGCTGGCGTCTTTTCCGTTCGCGGCGGCAAACTGCGGCGCGTATTTTCCTTTCGGGCTATAGGCGATAACCATGCTGGTGCTGGCCACCGGCACGGCATCGTCAATCAGCCCGGCATCTTTCAGGATTTGCATAGGGCCAGGGGTGATGGAGACAAACACATCGGCGGTAATTTTCTTGCTGGCGAGCAGCCGCGCCATTCCGTAAGCGCCTTGCCCCTGCCCCTGGTAATCACCGTGGTTTTCTTTCGCGAAGGCCGGACCGAGGGACTGGTCCATGACCTTGCCCATCGAACCTGCATAGGTGACGCGAATATCGGCAGAAGCCAGCGCCGAAGCGCTGAAAAGAAGTGAGCAAAGCGCCAGGGCGCCCGCGCTGCGTGCTGAAGTCAAAGCCATAGCATCCTCGTTATATATAAAAATACACAGCGATTATCCGCGCCGCTTCGCCGCTAAACAACGAGTTTGTATGATGAATTTATCTGCGGTTGAAGTTAAGAGGTACTCCCTTGGGGTGATTTCACTCCCAGCCGCTTCGCCAGCCGGTGGAGGTTGGCCACATCGACGCCGAGCTGCCGGGCGCTGGCCGCCCAGTTATTGCCGTTACGGGCAAGCGCTTCCCTAACCTGGCCGCGCTGAAACGCATCGGTCGCTTCTCGCAGGCTGGCAAAAGGGTTTTCTACGGGTGGCGTTTCTGGCTCGTGGGCTACCACATCCAACTGGCCAGCAAGCTGGAAATGTTGAGGCTGAAGCACAAGCTCGCCCTGTGGGTAACCGGCGCGGGCCAGCACAATCGCGCGATAAATGGCGTGTTCCAGCTCGCGGATATTTCCCGGCCAGCCATACTGCGCCAGAAGCATCCGAGCCGATTCACTCAGCCCAACCTGTTTCAGCCCCATCTTCACGCGGCTTTGCTCGCAGAAAAAACCGGCCAGCAGCGCAATGTCCTCTCCCCGCTCGCGTAACGGTGGAATGTGCAGCGGAAAAACGCTCAGGCGGTGAAACAGGTCGGCGCGAAACTCGCCGGCCAGTACCTGCTGGCGCAGATCGCGGTTAGTCGCGGCCAATACCCGAACATCCACGCGCTGGCTGCGATCGTCCCCTACCCGCTGAATATCACCGTACTGCAACACGCGCAGCAGCTTGGCCTGCAGCGCCAGCGGTAATTCACCGATTTCATCGAGAAACAGTGTGCCGTTATCCGCCATTTCAAACTTGCCGGTACGGTGATGAATCGCCCCGGTAAAAGCGCCCTTCACATGGCCGAACAGCTCACTTTCCGCCACGCTTTCCGGCAGCGCGGCGCAGTTAAGGTAAACCAGCGGACTTGCCACCCTGGCCGATCCGGCGTGAATCGCCCGCGCCACCAGCTCTTTCCCCACGCCAGTCTCGCCGGTGATCAGCACGTTCAGATCGGAACTGGCAACGATATCAATCTCTTTTTTCAGCTGGATGATGCCCGGCGAGCGGCCAATCATCTCCCCGGCGGCCTCCCGCGCAATAGCGGGCTGTACCGTGCCTTCCGGCGTTTGTTTTTCAAGCTGTTCCAGCAGCAAAGCATTGTTCAGCGCCCCGGACGCCAGTACGCCAATCAGCCTGAGCTCCTCATCGCTGAAGCTGTCGAACTGATAAGGATCCATGCCGTCCACGGTCAGCGCCCCGATGAGCGTCTGGTCGGCAAACAGCGGCAGCCCCAGGCAGGCGTGAACTTTGAGTTCTTCATGGTCTGGAATCAGGCCGTCATACGGGTCGGGCAGCTCGCTGTCGGCCGGGAAACGCACCACGTCACCCGCGCGGGCAATGGCCTCCAGTCGCGGATGAGCGTCCACGGCAAAGCGCCGCCCCAGCACATCGAGGGCAAGGCCGTCTATCGCCAGCGGGTAAAAATGCCGCGACTCGTAGCGCAGCAGCGCCGTGGCATCACCGCCGAGCAGCTTTCTCAGGGTTCGGATAACGCGGGTAAAGCGATCGGAATGGCTGATGCCGCTCTGCAGTTCGATTGCAATGGCGGCGAGAGAAGACATCGACAGGCTCATAGGGAGGCTCCTGGAACGCGAGGCGTTCAGCTTACGCCTGAGTAGTCAAAATGACAAACATCAGAGTCATTATGACCAAAAACAAAAATGTCATTATGACAATAAAAAAGAACACAAAAAACAACAAATAATTAAAAATCAATAAATTATAAAACTGGCACGATACTCGCAATAACACCGTCATTGAAGTACTTAACGCTATGACATCAATGAGGTTCTCAATGGCTATTCAGGTTAAAAACAACATTCAATGGGTTGGGCAACGTGACTGGGAAGTGCGTGATTTTCACGGCACGGAATATAAAACGCTACGCGGCAGCAGCTACAACAGCTACCTCATTCGCGAAGAGAAAACTGTCCTGATCGACACTGTGGACCACAAGTTCAGCCGCGAGTTTGTGCAAAACCTTGAGCGTGAAATCGACCTTAACACGCTCGACTACATCATTATCAACCACGCGGAAGAAGACCACGCGGGGGCGCTGACCGAGCTGATGTCACGCATCCCGCACACGCCAATCTACTGCACCGCCAACGGCATCGACTCCATTAATGGTCACCACCATCACCCGGAGTGGAACTTTAAGGTGGTGAAAACCGGCGACAGCCTGGACATCGGCAATGGCAAACAGCTGATCTTCGTTGAAACGCCAATGCTGCACTGGCCGGACAGCATGATGACCTATCTGACCGGCGACGCGGTGCTGTTCAGCAACGACGCCTTCGGCCAGCATTACTGCGACGAGCATCTGTTTAACGACGAAGTGGATCAGACCGAGCTGTTCGAACAGTGCCAGCGCTACTACGCCAACATCCTGACGCCATTCAGCCGCCTGGTAACGCCAAAAATTACCGAAATCCTCGGCTTCAACCTGCCGGTGGAGATGATTGCCACTTCCCACGGCGTGGTCTGGCGCGACAACCCGACGCAAATCGTTGAGCTGTACCTGAAATGGGCCGCCGATTACCAGGAAGACCGCATCACGCTGTTCTACGACACCATGTCGAACAACACCCGCATGATGGCGGACGCCATTGCCCAGGGCATTCACGAAGTTGACCCGCGCGTGGCGGTGAAAATCTTCAACGTGGCACGCAGCGATAAAAACGAAATTCTGACCAACGTGTTCCGCTCCAAAGGCGTGCTGGTCGGCACCTCCACTATGAACAACGTGATGATGCCGAAAATCGCCGGGCTGGTGGAAGAGATAACCGGGCTGCGCTTCCGCAACAAACGCGCCAGCGCCTTCGGCTCCCACGGCTGGAGCGGCGGCGCGGTCGATCGCCTTTCCACCCGCCTGCAGGACGCCGGGTTTGAAATGTCCCTCAGCCTGAAGGCGAAATGGCGTCCGGACGGCAACGCCCTGGAACTTTGCCGCGAACACGGTCGCGAAATCGCCCGCCAGTGGGCGCTCTCCCCGCTGCCGGTGGCTCAGGCTTCAATCACCGTCGCTCCGCTAGCCGAAGAAGCAAAAGCAGAATCCACCGGCGCCGACCTCGGCCCCCGCATGCAGTGCAGCGTTTGCCAGTGGATTTACGATCCAGCGCAGGGCGAACCGATGCAGGCCGTTGAGCCAGGCACGCCATGGAGCGAAGTGCCTGACAGTTTCTTGTGCCCTGAATGTTCGCTGGGCAAAGACGTCTTCGACGAACTGGCAACGGAGGCCAAATGAACAACGGCATTGTGATAGTCGGCTCAGGCTTTGCCGCCCGCCAGTTGGTGAAAAATATCCGCAAACACAGCGCAGAGGTGCCCATCCGGCTGATTGCCGCCGACAGCGCCGACGAGTACAACAAACCGGACCTGAGCCACGTCATCAGCTTAAACCAGCGGGCCGAAGCGATGACCCGCCAGCAGGCTGGCGCGTTTGCGGAGCAGTTCAACCTGACGCTGCACGCCAATAGCTGGGTCAGCAGCCTTGACCCAAAAAATAAACGGGTCAACTGCGGCGAGCAGCAGTGGCGCTACGACAAGCTGGTGCTGGCGACCGGCTCTGCCGCCCTGCTGCCGCCCGTTGCCGGCAAAGAGCTGATGACGACGCTCAACAGCCAGCAGGAGTATCAGGCCTGTGAAGCCCGGCTGCGCGACGCCCGGCGGGTGATGATCCTCGGCGGCGGGCTGATCGGCAGCGAGTTGGCGATGGACTTCTGCCGTGCGGGCAAAGAGGTTGTGCTGGTGGATAACGCCAGCCACCTGATGGCGTCGCTGCTTCCGGCAGAGGTTAGCGGCCGACTGCAATCCCGCCTGAACCAGATGGGCGTCGAGCTGCTGTTCAACCAGCGTCTGGAAGCGGTGAGCCAGGCGGAGTCAGGGCTGTGCGCCACGCTTAACAACGGACGTGAGCTGCAAGTTGATGCGGTAGTGTCCGCCATCGGCCTGCGCCCGAACGTCGGGCTGGCGCAGCATGCAGGACTTGAGGTTAACCGGGGCATCCTGGTGAACAGCCAGCTGCAAACGTCTGACCCGGATATTTACGCCCTCGGCGACTGCGCAGAAATCGATGGCAAAGTGCTGCCGTTCCTGCAGCCGATTCAGCTCAGCGCCATGACGCTGGCGAAAAACCTGCTCGGGGCGAGCGACGCGCTTTCCCTTCCGGCGATGCTGGTCAAGGTGAAAACGCCGGAGATGCCGCTGCACCTGGCCGGAGAAACCCACCGCCGCGACCTGACCTGGCAGATTAGCGCCAGCCCGCAGGGGCTGATTGCCAAGGGGATGGACGCTGCACAGCAGCTAAGGGCGTTTATCGTCAGCGAGGAGCATATGAAGCAGGCGTTTAGTTTGGTGCGGGAGTTAACTTCAGCGCCTTAAGCCTGGCCGTTTCTATGCAAACATGGCTAAAGTCCCGTTCACCTTAAGTAAAGTTTTATATTTTGCCACCGCGTCGATGAACGTCTCAGGGGAGTCACCGTCACTCC
The DNA here is from genome assembly GCF_059801165.1 of Cedecea sp. Ae19-4. Classification (NCBI taxonomy): domain Bacteria; kingdom Pseudomonadati; phylum Pseudomonadota; class Gammaproteobacteria; order Enterobacterales; family Enterobacteriaceae; genus Cedecea; species Cedecea sp. Ae19-4. The sequence continues at coordinate 2,671,418 of NZ_JBCHWG010000001.1, forward strand.
CCTGAGAACCCGGACTCCCGGCGAAATAAATCGACCGCTGAAGCGGCAGACCTCCGTTTTATCTCCCAGTCCTGGGTCGGCTGAGATGCGTTCCCGACGCTCTCAGCCTCCGGCCGTTCCCGACGGCCGGACCCTGGCCAGTCGGAGAGAAAACGGAGGCGATTTAAGCCGGAACCGTGCCTCGCTTTACGACTAACGTTGTCCTCAACCACGACGTCGCTTCTGGTTTTTCCCCTCTCCCCTGTGGGGAGAGGGTTAGGGTGAGGGGCAAATCTTTACAACGCCTCAACTTTCTCCAGCGCCGCCAGCAAACTCTCCGGCGACAGCGCCACCGGCAGCGCATGAATCGACTCCCCGGCCTGTAAAGTACGGGCAATCACCTTATCCAGGTCGGCACGATTATGGATATCCACATCCAACTGCGCCAGTTTTGTTGGCAGATTGAAACGCTTATAGGCCTGCGTCAGCTGCGCCAGAACATCGTCCTGCCCCAGCAGTGCGCTCTGTACCAGAATCCCGTAGGCCACTTTCGTGCCGTGCAGGAAGCGGTCGGTTTGCGGCAGCGTCGTCAGACCGTTATGGACGGCATGCGCGGCGGCAACGCGGGTGTAACGTTCGCCCAGGCCACCCACCATCCCGCCCCCGGCAATAATCGCCTCGACCACGTCCAGAAACGCCTGACTTAACTTGCCCTGGCGCTGATCTTCCAGCGCTTGTTCGCTGCGCTCCAGCAAAACATCGCGGATCGCCAGCGCCGCACCAATACCGAGGCGCACGGTCAGCGGCAGATTTTCCGGCTGCGGGCTAAGCACCACCGCTTCGTACCACTTCGCCAGCGTGTCACCGACGCCGGCCAGCAAATATTCCTGCGGCGCACGCAGGATAATTTCCGGCTCCACCAGCACCAGATGGTTAGCATCGTTGAAAATCTCGAAGCGCAGCGCCTGGCCGGCGTCGTTGTACCACACAGACAGCGGCGTCCAGGCCGCACAGGTTGCCGCGATGGTCGGGATTGCCACCACTGGCGCATTCAGCCGACGAGCAACCACTTTGACCGTATCCAGCAGCGCTCCACCGCCGAGGCCGATCACCACCTGACGTTCACCAGACTCCGCCACCAGCCTCTGCACGTCGCTTTCGCTGCAGTGCCCACCAAACTGAATATGCTTCGCGCCGGGCAGCGAAAACGCCGTCGGCAGGAAAGGCCGGGCCGCCGCAAACGCGCGTTCGCCGTAGATCCAGACTGCGTTATTCAGCTGATCTTCGCTGTAAAACTCAGTCAGACGAGCAAGGCTGCCGGGGTGTGAATAGTAATTCGCGGGGCCGGTAACCACGCGGATAGCGGTGCTGGTCATGATGCATTTCCTTTTCTTCGCTGGCGGGATATATTCTATGCCGATGATATGTCCAGACATCTGGACGGCTAATATCATTTTGCTTTATCTTATGTCTTTTCGTTCATTGCCCGCAACCCAGAAGGCCGTTAAAAATTCGACAGATCAATTCATTAAACCCGGAAGTCGCCGCCGCTATGACCACGCTTAACCGCCTTGAGATGCGAGAAATCTCTATCGCCTTCGCGGGCTTTAACGCGCTGAGCCAGGTGAATTTCCGGCTGGAGGGCGGCTCGGTACATGCTTTAACCGGCGCAAACGGCGCGGGTAAATCCACGTTGATGGCGGTGCTTTCCGGCGCGCACGAGGGTTACCAGGGCGAAATCCTGATCGACGGTGAAACGGTGACGATCCGCAACCCGCGTGACGCCAAACTGCTGGGGATCCATCTGGTGCAGCAGGAAGTGGACGTTGCCCTGGTGCCGGGCCTGAGCGTGGCGGAAAACATCATGCTCGATAAGCTGGCCGAAACGGGGCATGTCTACCGCTGGTCGAAAATTTACCGGCAGGCTCGAGAAGCGCTGGCGCAGCTCGACGTAGAGATCGACGTCAAAAAACGTATTGAGCAATGCACCCTGGCGGAAAAACAGCAAATCCTGCTGGCGCGGGCGCTCTCACATCATTGCCGCTTTCTGATCCTCGACGAACCCACCGCCCCGCTGGACAGCCAGGAAAGCGAGCATCTTTTCCGCGTCGTGCAGCGACTACAAAGCGGTGGTATTGGCGTGGTGTTTATCTCCCACCGCATCCATGAACTGAAAGCCATTTGCGACCAGATGACGGTGCTGCGCGACGGCAAGCTGGTGGACAGCGGCCCGATGGGGCATCTCAGTGGCGAAGAGATTGTAGAGAAAATGCTGGGCCACCAGCTGGACGACATTTATCCCCCTCACCGCCCGCCGGTTGAGGGCGACACGCTGCTGGCAGTGGAAGGTCTGCATGACGATGTGCTGCTGCGCGACATCTCGTTACGCCTGCGCAAAGGCGAAATTCTGGGTATTGCGGGCCTCGCCGGAGCGGGGAAAACCGAGCTTTGCAAAGCGCTGTTCGGCGCCACCCGCAGCACGCTTGATCGCGGCGAATTAAAAGGCAAGGCCTGGCGCCCGACCGACCCGGCGGATTCCGTCACTCGCGGCGTTGTGCTGGTGCCGGAGGAGCGCCGCAAAGAAGGCATTTTTATCGACGAGTCGGTCACCATGAATCTCGCCGTCAGCGCCGACAGCCAGTTTACCCGCTGGGGGCTGTTCGACTACCGCAAAGCTAAGCACTGGGCGGAGGAGACCATTCAGCAGTTGGGCATTCGCACCAGCGGCCCGGCGCAAGCGCTGCGCCGCCTGTCCGGCGGCAATCAGCAAAAAGTGGCCATCGGCAAATGGCTGCGCAACGAAGCCGACGTGCTGATTTTTGATGAGCCAACCAAAGGCGTAGACATCAAAGCCAAAACCGACCTCTTCGTGCTGATTGACAAGCTGGCCCGTCGTGGCAAAGGGGTGATTTACGCCTCGGGCGAATTTGCCGAGCTGGTCGGGCTGTGCGATCGCATCTGCGTGCTGTGGGACGGGCGCATCGTCGCTGAGCTGGACGGCCACCAGGCTACCGAAGAAACCTTATTACTCTACTCCACCGGAGGAACCCCCGCGTGAGCAAAGCATTATCCCTTAAGGCCAGCGCGTCAGGCCGCCAGCAGTTCTTTGACTTTCTCTACAAATGGGGGATGTTGCTCACCGTGGTGGCCCTGGTGGCGCTGTTCGGCATCGCGTCCGACAGTTTCCTTGAGCCGAACAACATCATCAATATTCTGCGCTCCATCGCCATCGTGACGGTGATCGCCATCGGCGTGTCAATCTCGCTCACCGTGGGCGGGTTTGATTTGTCCGTCGGCTCGACCGCCTCGCTGGCAAACGCGCTGGTGATTTCGCTGTTCGTCTGGCACGGCTTCGGCACCACCGAAGCGATTCTTATTACCCTGGTGCTGTGCACGCTGGTCGGGCTATTCAACGCCTTCCTGATCGTGGTGCTGAAAATTCCCGACATGCTTGCCACGCTTGCCAGCCTGTTTGTGATTCAGGGCGTGGCGATGACCTACAGCTACGGTGGATCGATCACCGAAAACATGGTGCTGCCGAGCGGCGACATGGCGGAAGGGACGATTCCCGCCGCCTTTGGCCTGCTCGGGCAGGTGCCGACCATCGTCATCATCATGCTGGTGGTCACGCTGGTCGCACAGCTCGCGCTCTCTCTGACCAAACATGGCCGCCGGATGTACGCCATCGGCGGCAACCCGGAGGCGGCTCGCCTGTCCGGCATTCGTACCACCCGTTACCGCGTGGCGGCCTACGTGCTGGCCTCGCTGCTGGCAGGTTTGGGCGGCATCCTGCTGGCCTCACGTATTGGCTCTTCACAGGTTAACGCCGGTGGCGGCTACCTGATGGATGCCGTGGCTGCCGCCTGGATTGGTTTCTCTCTGGCAGGTTCCGGTAAACCTAACGCGCTCGGCACGCTGGTAGGCGCGGTGATTCTGGGCGTGCTGCAAAACGGGCTGGTGATGCTCTCCGTGCCCTATTACGCGATGGACATTATTAAAGGCCTGGTGCTGGCTGCCGCGCTGGCAATTACTTACATACAACGACGCTAAAACAACAACTTCACACAGGGTAACGACCATGAAAAAACTGACAACTTCGCTGCTGGCGCTTAGCCTGCTTGCCGCTCTGCCGGGCCACGCCGCTACGCCATCGCCGGTGCCGGAAAAAATCGCCGCCCACGACGGTCCAATCCGCATCGCCGTGATCCGCAACCTGGGCTCCGACGACAACACCACGCAGTTTGTCGCAGGTGCGGTTCAACAGGCTAAAAAGCTGGGCTTCAAGGTCAGCACGTTCCTGAGCAACGGCGACGACGCCCGCTTCCAGGACTTTGTGAACCAGGCGATCAGCCAGAAGTATGACGGGATTATTCTTTCTCAGGGTCGCGATCCTTACTCCACCGAACTGGTGAAAAAAGCCGTAGCCGCAGGCATTGCGGTGTCGGTCTTTGATACCGCCGTAAACGGCACCATTCCCGGCGTGACCGTCACCCAGCAGGACGACGCCTCGCTGACCAGCCTCTCCTTCGGCCAGTTGGTCAAAGACTTCAACGGCAAAGCCAACATCATCAAGCTGTGGGTGGCCGGTTTCCCACCGATGGAACGCCGCCAGGCGGCCTATCAGGAACTGCTGAAAGCCAACCCGGGCATTAAAGAGCTGGAGTCCATCGGCGCGGTTTCTTCCGACGTGCAGGGCGACACCGCCAACAAAGTGGGCGCAGTGCTGGCGAAGTACCCGAAAGGCAAAATCGACGCCATCTGGGGCACCTGGGATGCCTTCAGCCAGGGCGCCTATAAAGCGCTGCAGGAAAACGGCCGTACCGAAATTAAGCTCTATAGCATCGACGTTTCCAACCAGGACATTCAGCTGATGCGCGAAGCCAACAGCCCGTGGAAAGTCAGCGTGGCGGTCGATCCGAAGCTGATCGGTGCCACCAACGTGCGCCTGGTGGCCTACAAGATCGCCGGGGAACAAACGCCTGCGACCTACGACTTTAAAGCCGCAGCCATTCCGCAGGCTCTGCTAGCCAGCCAGCCTGGCCCGGTCAACGTCACTTCGTTGGGCAAAATCATTCCAGGCTGGGGCCAGACCGACGACTTTATCGCGCCGTGGTTCGCCACGCTCGAAGCGAAAAATAAATAAGGAGTTCCGCAATGGCACTGCCACAACCCGAATACAGCCGCAATATGCGGCTGATCGGCCATAGCGATCAGGGAGGAAAACCGGACGGCGTGCAGCTAATGGTGCACCGGGGCTATGCGTATATCGGCCATATGGTGTCGCAGGGCTTTTCGATTGTGGACGTCCGCGATCCTAAAAACCCGAAAGCGGCGGGTTTCGTGCCCGCGCCGCCGGGTACCTGGAATATTCACCTGCAGGCGCACGACGACCTGCTGCTGGTGATTAACGCCCGGGATCTGTTTGCCGACGTGCGCTTCGCCGATGAGAAGGTTTACTACACCAAATCGGTTGGCGAAACGGTTCGCGACGTGCAGGACAAAGGCTGGAGCGCCGGATTACGCATTTTTGATATCTCCACGCCGGATAAACCCAAAGAAATCAGCTTCCTGTCGCTGAGCGGTATCGGCATCCACCGCTGCTGGTATGTGGGCGGCCGCTGGGCCTATGTTTCCGCGCTGATCGATGGGTTTAGCGATTATATCTTCCTGACTATCGACCTCGCCGACCCGCGCAATCCGCAGGTGGCAGGCAACTGGTGGCTACCGGGCATGAACACTGCCGCAGGCGAGCAGCCCACCTGGCCGGAAGGCAAACGCTATGCGCTACACCACGCGATTATCAGCGGCTACACGGCGTATGCCAGCTGGCGCGACGGCGGCCTGACGCTGCTGGACGTTTCCGATCGCACTCAGCCGCAGCTCATCAGCCACCGTAACTGGAGCCCGCCGTTTGGCGGCGGCACCCATACGGCGCTGCCGCTGCCGAATCGCGATTTGTTGGTAGTACTCGACGAAGCGGTACTGGACAATCAGGAGGACGGCGAGAAGCTGATTTGGCTGTTCGATATTCGCGACCCGTCGAACCCGGTCAGCATCTCCACGTTCCCGCAGCCGGATGAGATTGATTATGTGGCGAAAGGCGCGCATTTCGGCCCGCATAATCTGCACGAAAACCGCCCAGGTAGCTTTATCAGCGATACGCTAATTTTCGCGACGTATCAGAACGCTGGCGTGCGAGCCTACGATATTTCCAACCCGTACCGCCCGGTAGAAACAGGTGCGCTGGTACCTGCCGCCCCGGAAAAGATGATGGATACTCGCCCTGGACGCCCGCAGGTGATCCAGTCCTGTGATGTCTTTGTCGACGCTCAAGGGATTGTGTACAGCACGGATTATAACGGCGGGTTGTCGGTTATTGAGTATTTGGGGTAGTTTGCCTCAAAGAAGCAATTTCTTTGCCATTGATAATTTTTATGCAGATATGGATGAAATTCCGTTCACTTCCAGTCCTGTTTTATAGGTAACCCGGCATAGGTGAACGTCTCAGGGGAGTCACCGTCACTCCCCTGAGAACCCGGGCTCCCGGCCAAATAAATCGACCGCTGAATCGCGAACGACCCCGAATATTTGGGTGATAGCCGGTGGGTTTACCGCTTCAGCGGCGATGAGCTCGCCGGGCGCCGGGGGTTGTCAGGGAGATGGCGTTATCTCCCTGACAACCCCCGGTGCGGTGGCTGCATGTAAATTTGTGCTTGAGGTGAACGGAACCTTTCGCCAGCCCCTCATAGAAGAGATTAACGGTTGAAATAAATTTTGAGGCAGAGAAACTCACCCCTTCTGCCGAACCCTCGCAATAAACTCATCCACCGAATTCACCTGCCCGGCGATCAGAATCAAAAACTTGCCCAGCTCAATAGCGTGGCTGACGCAGGCCAGGCGCGCCGCCTCATCCTCAATACTTTCCAGATCGGCAACGTGCGACAAACCAACCGAGCGGCGAATCAGTTCGGTGCCGCAGAAGCCTACCGCATCAACCCACACTTTTTGCAGGTAGTGCTCAACGTAGCCTTCCGTTGCCAGCGCCGCGTCGCGTGTTTTCTCGCGGGCAAGCGCCGTAAAGCGCTCTGAGAAGCTCAGCCACAGTTCCTGAATATCCTTCAGGCGCTGTTCACGCTGGCTGGCTGCATCCCGTGGACCAAAATGCCCCGGCAGCGCGCAGTAGTTCAGCAGCAGGTTGCCGATGGCGGTCCCAAGATCAAACCCGGCCGGGCCCACGTAACCAAATTCAGCGTCGATCGCTTTCAGGCTACCTTCCGCAACGAAAATCGACCCGCTGTGGATGTCGCCGTGCAGCAGCGCTTCCGCGCTGGAAAAGAATTTATGCTTCAGCAACGCCACGGCCAACTTCAGGTCGCTGTCGCTTCGCAGCGCGGCAACCTGTTCTTCCAGCGCGGCCGGGTAGTTATTTCGCTCGTGGATCTGATACGGATCGTTAAAGAACAGATCTTCTGTGATTTCGCACATTTCCGGGTTGATAAAGCGGGCAACCAGCGCCTTCTTATCGTGCGGATGCAGATAAAAATCTGACGTGTGGAACAGTGCTTTTGCCAGATACTCACCAAGCTGGCTGGCCGCCTGAGGATAATACACGCCCTTCACCAACTCGCCGCGCCAGATGCGATGGCTGGAGAGATCTTCCATCACCATCACCGCCAACTCTGGGTCGTAATGCACCACGTTGACCGTGTGCTCCGGGCTGTGCTGGTAGTGCTCCACCAGGGTTTGCGCCTCAAGGCGAGCGCGATCCAGCGTCAGCGGCCAGGACTCGCCCACGCAGCGCACATACGGCAGCGCCTGCTTCACGATAGTCCGGCTGACGCCATGATTATCAAAGATTTTAAACACCAGATTGAGGTTGCCGTCGCCCACTTCCTGCGCCTCCACCAGCTCAGACGGCGTCTGCAGCCCGCCAAACTGTTGAGCATAGGCCACTGCGTCAGCGGCGGTAAAAGTGCGGTATTGCGACATGGCGATCCTCTCAGAAAATAAAGTCAATTAAGACGTTTGGACGTCTATACATCTGGAAGTCATGTTGGCACAATATACCGCAACAACGCAACATGGAATTAACACGAATGCATAATTTAAAAACCACCAGCCTGGAAGTGCGTGATAACCAGCTTTGGATCCTTGATCAGCAGGCGCTGCCGCAGCAGAAAAACTGGCTCCCGGCGCACACCGTGTCACAGCTGGTCGCGCATATTCACGCCCTCAGCGTACGCGGCGCGCCGCTCATCGGCCTTTCCGCCAGCCTGCTGCTGGCGCTGTTGGCGGAGCAAGGGCTGACAAAAGCTCAGCTCGCTGAAGCCCTGGAAACCCTGCGGGCGTCCCGCCCGACGGCGGTAAACCTGATGAATAACCTCGACCGCATGAAGCAGGCGCTGGCTCAGGAAAATGTTGTGGCTGCGCTCGAAGAAGAGGCGCTGCGGCTGGTGGCAGAAGATAAAGTGCTGTGCGATAACATCGCCCAGGCGGGCGCGGCGCTGGTTAAACCCGGTAGCCGCCTGCTGACCCACTGCAATACCGGCGGGCTGGCTACCGCAGGCATCGGCACCGCGCTGGGCGTTATTCAGCGGGCATTTAACGAAGGGAACGTCGCCAGCGTTTGGGTGGACGAAACCCGCCCGCTGCTGCAGGGCGGCAGGCTAACGGCGTGGGAATTAGGGGAGCTGGGTATTCCTTACCAGCTGATTTGCGATTCCATGGCCGCCAGCCTGATGGCGAAAAAGCAGGTGGACGCCATCTGGGTGGGCGCGGACCGCATCGCCGCGAACGGTGACGTTGCCAATAAGATCGGCACCTACAGCCTGGCCGTGCTGGCGCATTACCACGGCATTCCATTCTACGTTGCCGCGCCTCATACCACGCTCGACAGAAATTGTCCGAACGGCGAAGCCATTCCGATTGAGCAGCGTGCCGCCAGTGAAGTGACCGGCGTGGCGGGCAGCTTTGGCAGCGTGCAGTGGGCGCCAGACAACGCAAGCGTGTATAACCCGGCGTTTGACGTTACCCCGGCAGAGTTGATTAGCGGCTGGATTTTGGATACGGGCGTGGTGACGCCGGAACAGGTTCGGGATGGGGTATTTTTACCGAAGAAATAATGCCCCTCATTCTGACCTTCTCCCCAAAGGGGAGAAGGAATAGAACGCACTACAGATTCACAATTTTCCCCCTCTCCTTTGGCAGGAGAGGGTCAATCTCAGCCTACGGCAAGCGTGGATAAGCATCCGCAATCGCATCGCCGGTAAAGTGCGCCACCCAGCCTTCCGGGTTATCAAAAATACGAATCGCGGTGAAATGCGGCTCGGACCCCATATCAAACCAGTGCGGTGTCCCGGCCGGGACGGAAATCAGGTCGTTCTTCTCGCAGAGGATCTGATACACCTTGTCGTCCAGATGCAGGCAGAACAGCCCCGCGCCTTCGACGAAGAAACGTACTTCATCTTCGCCGTGGGTATGTTCAGACAGGAATTTAGTCCGCAGCACGTCTTTCTGCGGGTTGTCCGCCCGCAGGCTGATCACATCCCAACTCTGATAGCCCTTCTCCGCCACCAGCTTGTCGATAGCATGCTGATAAGCGTGGATCACCGTTTCCGGCGTTGGGTCGTTGCCTAAATCCTGGTTCGCTTCCCAGCGTTCAAAACGCACGTCTTTGGCGTTCAACTGCTCGCGAATTTCTTGCGCGTCCGTGCTGTGCCATACCGGCTCCTTTGCTTCGGTATCGGTAAAAATGGTCAATGCGCTCATGAAGAAAACGACTCCAGATTAATGTGGTCGAAACGGTTTACCTGGCGATGGCGGCTGACGTCATCCGCCTCGCCGCGAATAAGCTGCACGGTTTGCCAACCGCCTTCCCGTGCAGCATCCAGCTCCTGGTGAATATCTGACAAGAACAGCAGCGACTCAGGTGCCACGCCGATCTCCGCCGCGATGTTGCGGTAGGACTGCGCTTCACGCTTGGCCCCTACGTGGGTATCAAAATAGCCGCTGAACAACTCAGTAATATTCCCGGCGTCGCTGTAGCCAAAAAGCAGCTTCTGCGCCGCCACCGAGCCGGATGAATAGACATACAGGGCAATACCCTGCTGTTTCCAGGCCTTGAGCGCGGGCAGAACGTCATCATAGAGATGGCCGGTGAAGTCTCCATTCACGTAGCCATCCCGCCAGATAAGGCCCTGCAGCGCTTTTAGCGCGGTAGATTTACGATCTACATCCATGAAGCTAAACAACGTCTCAATCAGCCGTTCAATATCCGCCTGCGGTTCATTAATTTCCGCCCGCAGGTCGTTGAGTATTGGGGCTATTTCATTTTGCTGCTCGCGAACAAAACCCGCGAGGCGTTCGCGGGCATACGGGAACAGGATGTTGTGCACAAAGCGAATGTCGCTGGTGGTGCCTTCAATATCGGTAACAATGGCGCGAATCATCATCTCTCCAGCCGTTAACGCTGCGTTATGTTGGCAACTGAGGTCATTATTATTTAGACGTCTAAGCGTCTTGATTGCTAAATCTTAACATCGTGTTATAGTCCCGGCAACACAGGGAAACACACGCACCACGTTAAGGTCGAAGAATAATGAGCCACTCCCCTTTGATTCCAGAAAGCAAACTGCCGGCGCTCGGCACCACTATTTTCACGCAAATGAGCGCCCTCGCGCAGCAGCACAATGCGATTAACCTTTCCCAGGGCTTCCCGGATTTTGACGGCCCGCGCTACCTGCAGGAACGCCTGGCGTTTCACGTCAGCCAGGGCGCAAACCAGTACGCACCGATGACCGGCGTGCCGGCCCTGCGCGAAGCCATCGCCGAGAAAACCGAAGCGCTGTACGGCCACAAGCCGGATGCCAATACTGATATTACGGTCACCGCTGGCGCCACCGAAGCACTTTATGCCGCCATCACCGCGCTGGTTCGCCCGGGCGATGAAGTGATTTGCTTTGACCCAAGCTACGACAGCTATGCCCCAGCCGTGACGCTTTCTGGCGGCATTCTGAAACGTATTGCTCTCCAGCCGCCGCACTTCCGCGTCGACTGGCAAGAATTTGCTGCCCTGCTGAGCGACAAAACTCGCCTCGTCATTCTTAACACGCCGCACAACCCGTCCGCTACCGTCTGGCGCAAAAGTGATTTTGCCGCGCTGTGGCAGGCCATTGCGCAGCACGAAGTCTACGTGCTGAGCGACGAAGTGTACGAGCATATCTGCTTCGACGAAGAAGGCCACGCCAGCGTGCTGGCCCACCCGCAACTGCGCGAGCGCGCTATCTCTGTGTCCTCTTTCGGCAAAACGTTCCATATGACGGGCTGGAAAGTGGGCTACTGCGTGGCACCGGCGGCCATCAGTGCGGAGCTGCGTAAAGTTCACCAGTACCTGACGTTCGCGGTGAATACCCCGGCGCAGCTTGCGATTGCCGACATGCTGCGTGCCGAGCCGGAACATTATCGTGAACTGCCGGAGTTTTACCGCGCGCGCCGCGACCGCTTTGTTGAAGCGCTGGCGGACAGCCGGTTTGAAATTCTGCCCTGCGAAGGGACTTACTTCCTGCTGGCCGACTACAGCGCAATCTCCGATCTCGACGACGTGAGTTTCTGCCAGTGGCTGACCAAAGAAGTAGGTGTGGCGGCAATTCCGCTGTCGGTGTTCTGCGCGGATGCTTTCCCGCACAAGCTGATTCGCCTGTGCTTTGCTAAGCAGGAAGCGACGCTGGACGCCGCGGCAGAAAGATTACGCCAGGTATAACGCGACATTCCCCGTCGGCGGACGGGGAAAACTACAGGCTGAGGATCTCTTTGACGAACGGAATAGTGAGTTTGCGCTGGGCGGTAATCGAGGCGTGATCGAGCTGATCGAGCGTCATAAACAGGGTTCGCATTTCGCGATCGAGGCGTTTTAACAGGAAACGCCCCACGTCTTCCGGCAGCTCAAACCCCCGCAACCGGGAGCGCAGCTGCAGCGCCTGCAGCTTGTCGTCATCGGAAAGCGGCTGCAGCTTGTATATTTGCCCCCAATCGAGGCGGGAAGCCAGGTCAGGCAACTGCAGATTGAGCTGACGAGGCGGCCTGTCACCTGTGATCAGCAGGCGCGTTTTCCCGGATTCCAGAATGCGATTATAAAGATTGAAGATCGCCATTTCCCACGGCTCATCCCCGGCCACGCATTCGATATTGTCGATGCAAACCAGCGACAGCTGCTCCATCCCGTCGAGCACTTCCGGCACAAACCAGGTGCGCTTATCCAGCGGCACATAGCCCACGGCTTCACCGCGCTGGGAAAGCTCTGCGCAGGCCGCATGCAGCAAATGGCTGCGCCCGCCGCCTTCACGCGACCAGAAATAGATGTACCCGCTGTGATCCTGACGGAGTACCGCCTGCAGGGCGGCTAATAAAGAAGGGTTGTCACCCGGCCAGAAACTCGCAAAGGTTTCGTCGTCGGGAAGATAGAGTGGCAGTGAGAGCTGTGCCGGCGTATTCAGAAGTACCTCAACCATAACAGGCAGAAAATCGAAACGAGTCTAACACAGAATGGCTGAGGTTTAGAACCGGGCGAGGATCCGCCCGGCGAGGAAACGATCAGGCCTGCGCGTCGTTGTCTTTCGCGTCAAGCACGACTTCTTCCGGGCGCAGTATGCTGATAAGTTTGAAAATAAGACTCAGGCCCACGCCGACGATGGTCGCCAGCGCCATGCCTTTCAGCTCTGCCGCACCAATGTGCACCTTCGCCCCGCTCACCCCGATGATCAGGATCACGGAGGTCAGGATCAGGTTTTGCGCTTTGCTGTAATCCACTTTGGATTCGATCAGCACGCGAATACCGGAGGCGCCGATCACTCCGTACAGCAACAGAGAAACACCGCCCATCACCGGCACCGGAATGATTTGAATCGCCGCCGCCAGTTTGCCGACACAGGAAAGCAGAATGGCGATAATTGCCGCACCGCCGATAACCCAGGTCGAGTACACGCGGGTGATCGCCATAACGCCGATGTTCTCACCGTAGGTGGTGTTTGGCGTGGAGCCGAAGAAGCCGGAGAACACGGTTGAAATGCCGTTGGCAAACATCGAACGGTGCAGGCCCGGGTCACGAATCAGGTCTTTTTTCACGATATTCGCGGTCACCACAAGGTGACCCACGTGTTCGGCAATAACCACCAGCGCCGCAGGCAGAATGGTGAAGATAGCGAACCATTCAAAGCGAGGCGTATAGAAGGTTGGCAGCGCGAACCAGTGCGCTTCGCGGATGGGCGTCACGTCTACCACGCCCATGGCGAAGGAGAGCGCGTAACCCGCCAGCACGCCGATGAGAATCGGGATAATGGCCATAAAACCACGGAACAGCACGGAACCAAACACCGTGACCGCCAGCGTCACCAGCGAGATAATAATGGTGGTGGAATCCGGGGATGCGCCATCCGCAGGCAACAGTCCGGCCATGTTAGCCGCCACGCCCGCCAGCTCAAGACCGATAACCGCAACAATCGCACCCATCGCCGCCGGAGGGAACATCACGTCCAGCCAGCCGGTACCGGCTTTTTTCACAATCAGCGCCACGATGCAGAACAGCACGCCGCACATGATAAATCCGCCGAGCGCCACTTCATACCCCAGCGGCAGCAGCAGCAATACCGGAGAGATAAACGCGAAGCTGGACCCCAGATACGCCGGGATTTTGCCCTTACAGATGAACAGATAAAGCAAGGTGCCAATGCCGTTAAACAGCAGCACCGTGGCCGGGTTGATGTGGAACAGGATCGGCACCAGCACGGTTGCGCCGAACATGGCGAACAGATGCTGCAGGCTCAACGGAATCGTTTGCAGTAAGGGCGGGCGTTCACTTACCCCAATGGCGCGGCGGGTCATGTTGTTTTCCTCTAAGTGTTATTTTTAACGAACGGTGTTTGCTTCAATCAAAAAAAAGCCGACTTTCAAAGTCGGCTGATGAATCTTATTTTGTTCCGAATATCTTATCGCCCGCATCACCGAGGCCAGGAATAATGTACCCGTGCTCGTTGAGGCCCTGATCGATAGAAGCGGTGTACAGCTCCACGTCCGGGTGCGCTTTTTCCAGCGCGGCGATGCCTTCCGGCGCGGCAACCAGCACCAGTACCTTAATGCTGGTACAACCCGCTTTTTTCAGCAGGTCGATGGTGGCAATCATAGAACCGCCGGTCGCCAGCATCGGGTCAACCACCAGCGCCATACGTTCTTCTATATTAGAAACCAGCTTCTGGAAGTAAGGTACCGGCTGCAGGGTTTCTTCATCGCGGTAAACGCCAACGACGCTGATACGCGCGCTGGGTACGTTTTCCAGAACGCCTTCCATCATGCCAAGGCCAGCACGCAGAATTGGCACAACGGTAATTTTTTTGCCTTTGATCTGGTCGACTTCCACCGGGCCGTTCCAGCCTTCGATGGTGACTTTCTCGGTTTCCAGGTCCGCAGTGGCTTCATAAGTAAGCAGGCTGCCTACTTCAGAGGCGAGTTCACGAAAGCGCTTGGTGCTGATGTCTTGCTCGCGCATCAGGCCCAGCTTGTGTTTGACGAGTGGGTGTTTCACTTCCACGATCTTCATACTCTTTCTCCCCCGAGATAGTTGGCTACCACAAAAAAAATCGCCGGATTATACCGCTTTTTTGCCGCTGCGCTACAGCTAATGGGATGATCGAGATCAACCGGACTGGATTGAGTCTATCTCAGGAATTCTTTTCTTGCCGATGACAAGAGGCTCGCAAACGTTTGCCTGCACTGTTAGAATTGCCGCGTTTTTCTTATATACCACCCGTGGGGAACGAGCAGTGACCGATAAAACCTCTCTCAGCTATAAAGATGCCGGTGTAGATATTGATGCTGGTAACGCTCTGGTCGACAGAATTAAAGGCGTAGTGAAAAAGACCCGCCGCCCGGAAGTGATGGGTGGCCTGGGCGGTTTCGGTGCGCTGTGCGCGTTGCCTCAGAAATATCGCGAACCGATTCTGGTTTCCGGCACCGACGGTGTGGGGACCAAGCTGCGTCTGGCCATGGATTTAAAACGCCACGACGCGATCGGCATTGACCTGGTCGCCATGTGCGTGAACGACCTGGTGGTTCAGGGCGCCGAGCCGCTGTTCTTCCTCGACTACTACGCCACCGGCAAGCTGGACGTGGATACTGCCGCCAGCGTTATCACCGGCATCGCCGAAGGCTGCCTGCAGTCAGGCTGCTCGCTGGTTGGCGGTGAAACCGCTGAAATGCCAGGCATGTACCACGGGGAAGACTACGACGTGGCCGGGTTCTGCGTGGGCGTAGTTGAGAAGTCTGAAATCATCGACGGGTCTAAAGTTGCCGATGGCGATGTCCTGATTGCGCTGGGTTCAAGCGGCCCGCACTCCAACGGCTACTCGCTGGTGCGCAAAGTGCTGGAAGTGAGCGGCACCGACCCGCTGACCACCGAACTGGAAGGGAAACCTCTGGCGGATCACCTGCTCGAGCCAACCCGCATTTACGTGAAAAACATCCTTGAGCTGATTGAAAACGTGGATGTTCACGCCATCGCCCACCTGACCGGCGGCGGCTTCTGGGAAAACATTCCGCGCGTACTGCCGGACAACACCCAGGCCGTTATCACCGAATCTTCCTGGCAGTGGCCAGCCGTCTTCAACTGGTTGCAGCAGGCCGGCAACATCAGCCGCCACGAAATGTACCGCACCTTTAACTGCGGCGTGGGCATGGTCATTGCGCTGCCGGCGGCAGAAGCGGATAAAGCCGTTGCGCTGATGCAGGCCAAAGGTGAAAAAGCGTGGAAAATCGGTATCATCAAGGCATCTGATTCCGAAGAGCGCGTGGTTATTGAGTAATGAAACACATTGTGGTGCTGATTTCCGGTAACGGAAGCAATCTGCAGGCGATCATTGACGCCTGCCAGCAGAAGAAGATTAACGGCACCATCAGCGCGGTGTTCAGCAATAAGGCCGAAGCGTTCGGCCTTGAGCGAGCCCGCGAAGCTGGGATCCCGACCCACGCGCTGGCGGCAAGCGAGTTTGCCAGCCGCGAGGCGTTCGATCGCCAGCTGATGCAGGAGATTGACGCCTACGCGCCGGACGTCGTGGTGCTGGCGGGTTATATGCGCATTCTCAGCCCGGCCTTTGTGGCGCGCTACAGCGGTCGTTTACTCAACATTCACCCTTCCCTGCTGCCGAAATATCCCGGTCTGCATACCCACCGCCAGGTGCTGGAAAACGGCGATGAAGAGCACGGCACCTCCGTGCATTTTGTCACTGACGAACTGGACGGCGGCCCGGTCATTTTGCAGGCCAAAGTGCCGGTATTTGAAGGGGATGATGAGGACGAAATCACCGCCCGCGTTCAGCACCAGGAACACGCGATTTACCCGCTGGTCGTCAGCTGGTTCCTCGACGATCGACTAAAAATGCGCCAAAACGCCGCCTGGCTTGATGGCGTGCAGCTGCCCCCGCAGGGACATGCAGCAGAATAATTTAACTAAAAAGGGCTTAGGCCCTTTTTTTGTGTCTGTCTCTCATAAAGTTGTCATGGTCAGATGAGAGAGTTTCATCTGCATAGTTGGACATTCTCCGCTAAAGCTCGCCATAATAACTGACGTGACGGTGACGGCATTGCCACGTCCACGAAAACGGAGTGTGAGGACTAATGGGTCAGGATAAGCTGTATATCGAAAAAGAACTGAGCTGGTTGTCTTTTAACGAACGCGTTCTGCAGGAAGCGGCGGACAAGCTCAACCCGTTGATTGAAAGGATGCGTTTTCTCGGCATCTATTCCAATAACCTCGATGAATTCTATAAAGTGCGTTTCGCCGAACTGAAGCGCCGCATTTTAATCAGTGAAGAACAGGGTTCTCCTTCCAACCAGCGCCACCTGCTGAACAAGATTCAGGCTCGGGTGCTGAAGGCCGATCAGGAATTTGACAGCCTGTATAACGAGCTGCTGCTGGAGATGGCCCGCAACCAAATCTTCCTGATTAACGAACGTCAGCTTTCCGAAAATCAGCAAAGCTGGCTGCGCAGCTACTTCAAGCATCAGCTTCGCCCGCACATCACGCCGATTTTGATCAACCGCGATACCGACCTGGTGCAGTTCCTGAAGGACGATTACACCTACCTGGCGGTCGAAATCATTCGTGGGGACAGCATTCGCTACGCGCTGCTGGAGATCCCGTCTGACAAAGTGCCGCGATTTGTGAACCTGCCACCGGAAGCACCACGTCGCCGCAAGCCGATGATCCTGCTGGATAACATCCTGCGCTACTGCCTGGACGAGATCTTCAAAGGATTCTTCGATTACGACGCGCTCAACGCCTATTCAATGAAGATGACGCGTGACGCCGAGTACGACCTGGTTACCGAAATGGAATCCAGCCTGCTGGAACTGATGTCCTCCAGCCTGAAACAGCGTCTGACCGCCGAGCCGGTGCGCTTTGTTTATCAGCGCGATATGCCGGATGCGATGGTGGAGATGCTGCGCGACAAGCTGACCATTTCCAACTACGACTCGATCATTCCCGGCGGACGCTACCACAACTTTAAAGACTTTATTGGCTTCCCGAACGTCGGGAAAGCTAACCTGGTGAACAAGCCGCTGCCGCGCCTGCGCCATATCTGGTTCGATAAATTCCGTAACGGGTTCGACGCCATCCGCGAGCGTGACGTCCTGCTTTACTACCCGTACCACACCTTCGAACACGTTCTTGAGCTGCTGCGCCAGGCCTCCTTCGATCCAAGCGTGCTGGCGATTAAAATCAATATCTACCGCGTGGCGAAAGACTCACGCATTATTGACGCCATGATCCACGCCGCCCATAACGGCAAGAAAGTCACCGTGGTGGTCGAGCTGCAGGCACGTTTTGACGAAGAAGCGAATATCCACTGGGCGAAGCGCCTTACCGAGGCGGGTGTGCACGTTATCTTCTCCGCGCCGGGGCTGAAAATTCACGCCAAGCTGTTCCTTATTTCCCGCATGGAAGGCGAAGAGATTGTGCGTTATGCGCATATTGGGACCGGTAACTTTAACGAGAAAACCGCCCGTCTCTACACGGACTATTCCCTGTTAACCGCCGATGCTCGCATCACCAACGAAGTGCGTCGCGTGTTCAACTTTATCGAAAATCCGTACCGCCCGGTGACCTTCGACTATCTGCTGGTGTCGCCGCAGAACTCGCGTCGCCTGCTGTACGATTTGGTCGATCGCGAAATCAAAAATGCCCAGAACGGGCAGCCTGCCGGGATCACGCTGAAGCTGAATAACCTGGTAGACAAAGGCCTGGTGGACAGACTTTATGCGGCCTCCAGCGCGGGCGTGAAGGTGAACCTGCTGATACGCGGCATGTGTTCGCTGATTCCAGAACTCGACGGGATCAGCGATAATATCCGCGTGCAGAGTATCGTTGACCGCTACCTCGAGCACGACCGGGTCTATATTTTTGAAAACGGTGGCGATAAAAAAGTCTTCCTCTCCTCAGCCGACTGGATGACCCGTAACATCGACTACCGCATTGAAGTGGCCGTCCCGGTCCTCGATCCGCGCCTGAAGCAGCGTATGCTCGATATCATTGATATCCAGCTGAACGACACGGTGAAAGCGCGCATCATCGACAAAGAACTGAGTAATCGCTATGTGCCGCGCGGCAACCGCCGGAAAGTGCGTTCGCAGCTGGCGATCTACGATTATATTAAAACTCTGGAACAACCTGACTAACGCTCTCAGGCGAAGATAAAATTATGCCGATATCAAACCATGCTCCACGGCCGCAGGAATTTGCTGCGGTCGACCTCGGCTCGAACAGCTTCCACATGGTCATTGCCCGTGTGGTGGATGGCGCCATGCAAATCATTGGCCGCCTGAAGCAGCGCGTGCACCTCGCGGATGGCCTCGGGCCCGATAACAAATTAAGCGAGGAGGCCATGGAGCGTGGGCTCTCCTGCCTGGCGCTGTTTGCCGAACGCCTGCAGGGATTTGCAGCAGACAACGTGTGCATTGTGGGCACCCACTCGCTTCGCGAGGCCACCAATGCCGCCGAGTTTCTGAAACGCGCGGAGAAAGTGATCCCCTACCCGATCGAAATCATTCCCGGGAACGAAGAAGCCCGTCTGATTTTTATGGGCGTGGAACACACTCAGCCGGAGAAAGGCCGCAAGCTGGTGATTGATATCGGCGGGGGCTCCACCGAGCTGGTGATCGGCGAAGATTTTGAGCCAATGCTGGTGGAAAGTCGCCGTATGGGCTGCGTCAGCTTCGCACAAAACTTCTTCCCTGGCGGCGTCATCAGCCCGGAAAACTTCAAGCGCGCCCGCATGGCGGCTATCCAAAAACTGGAAACCCTTGCCTGGCAATATCGCCTGCAGGGCTGGAAAGTCGCGATGGGCGCCTCTGGCTCCATTAAAGCGGCACATGAAGTGCTGATCGAGATGGGCGAAAAAGACGGGATGATCACCCCGGAACGCCTGGACATGCTCCAGCAGGAAGTGCTGAAGTTTAAAACCTTCGACGCCCTGAGCCTGCCGGGCCTGTCCGAAGAGCGTAAAGCGGTGTTTGTGCCTGGGCTGGCCATTCTGTGCGGCGTGTTTGATGCGCTCGCCATCCGCGAACTGCGCCTGTCTGACGGTGCGCTGCGCGAAGGCGTGCTGTACGAAATGGAAGGCCGCTTCCGCCATCAGGATATTCGCATTCGCACCGCGCAAAGCCTGGCGGAGCAGTACCACATCGACAGCGATCAGGCTCGTCGGGTACTGGAAACCGTTGAACTGCTGTACCAGCAGTGGGAAAAACAGAACCACAAGCTGGCTAACCCGCAGATGGCCGCGCTGCTGAAGTGGGCCGCGATGCTGCATGAAGTCGGGCTGGGCATCAACCACAGCGGGATGCACCGCCACTCGGCCTACATTCTGCAAAACAGCAACCTGCCGGGCTTCAACCAGGAGCAGCAGGTGCTGATGGCTTCCCTGGTGCGCTACCACCGCAAGGCCATTAAGCTGGACGATCTGCCGCGCTTCACGCTGTTTAAAAAGAAACAGTTCCTGCCGCTGATTCAGCTGATTCGTCTGGCCACGCTGCTGAATAACCAGCGCCAGGCGACAACCACCCCGCCGACGCTGGTGCTGGAAACCGACGACAACCACTGGACGCTGCGCTTCCCGCACGACTGGTTCAGCCAGAACACGCTGGTTCAGCTGGATTTGGAGCGTGAACAGCTGTATTGGGAAAGCATGACCGGCTGGAAGCTGACCATCGAAGAAGAGGCCGAAGCGGCGCTCTCCGCCTGATTTACTCCATCAGCCCCTTTGCGTCTTCCGGCGCAGAGGGGCTTTGTTCTTCTGCAAGGCTCTCCAGCGGTTGAGGGCGACCAATCAAATATCCCTGCACATAATCTATGCCCATCGCCCGGACGGCATCTTTGAGCGCCTGCGTTTCGACATATTCCGCCACAACCTGCATCTTCTTCATTCTTGCCAGCTGGCA
The DNA here is from genome assembly GCF_059801165.1 of Cedecea sp. Ae19-4. Classification (NCBI taxonomy): domain Bacteria; kingdom Pseudomonadati; phylum Pseudomonadota; class Gammaproteobacteria; order Enterobacterales; family Enterobacteriaceae; genus Cedecea; species Cedecea sp. Ae19-4. Next base: position 2,691,878 of record NZ_JBCHWG010000001.1, read on the forward strand.
TATCGAGCTCACCACCTGGTAATCCAGGCTGCTGGTTAAAATATTGCGGATAAAGCTGCCGTCAATTTTAAGGATGTCGGCGCTCAGCTCTTTCAGACGCGCATAGCTGGCATAGCCTGTGCCAAAGTCGTCGATAGCCACCCGGCAACCCATGCGCTGCAGCATCTTCAACGTTACATTGGCCTGTTCAAGGTTGGTTAAAGAGTGACTTTCTGTCACTTCAAAAACCAGCTGCCACGGCTCAATACGGTACTTCGCCAGCAAATGCTGCACATCCCCCGGAAGCTGGGCCTGACACACCGAAGCGGGCGTCAGGTTAATGGCGAGCCTGCAGCCCGGCAAACTGTCGCGGTGCTTATCCATAAACTGCAGGGCGGCATTCAGCACCCAGCGGTCAATGCGGGATGAAAGCCCAAATTCATGGGCGACGGGCAAAAAGATATCCGGTGACAGCAGTTCGCCTTTATCGTCGCGCATCCGCAACAACACCTCGTAGTAGGCGTCACCCCGTAACCCTTCAATACGCTGCGCCATCAGCACAAACAGGTCCTGATCGAGCGCATGCTGGAGGCGGTTCATCATTTCAACTTTGCGTTTGACCGCATTCTGAATGTGATTGGAGCCTTTTTGCTGCAGGCTTTCGGGCTGTTGCGTAGAGAGCGATACCCCGGCCATGGTGCTTAACTCGCCGAGCAATAAGTAGAGATGGGACACCGGGTGGCGCACAAAGCAATAGCTGATGCCGATTTGCGGCTGCAGCGGCATCCCGTCCCACATAAAGCGGAACCGTCGGGCATGGGCGTACAGAGACTCAATTTTAGCCTGATGAGATTCATAATTAAGGCGCAGGGCGAGATCGTGCCCGGAAAGGTTGTACACCCTCTCGCCGGGCGACAGCTGGCCGCGCAAATATTCCGCCAGCTGCTGTTTGTATTGAATGCGCAGCAAAACGCCGTAGTTTCGCCCCAGCAGCTCCAGCTCGGGAATCGATAAAAATCCCAGCGCGGACCAGGGCGTGTTCCCGAGGTCGCGAGATAACGCGCGTAGATTCGGCATCTGCATCATCGGGTCGATGAACGCCACGCGGCGTGCTTTATAGTGCAAGAAGCGCTGTCGGGTGGTCACCGCCGCCATTAAATAGATGGTGATGGAAAACACCGCATAGCAGGACGACGCAATCGCCAAATGCAGCTGAAAGCCCATATCCGGCGGCAGGTAATTATGGAAGCCGCCGCAGAGAATAATCAGTACCACGGTCCAGGCGTTGGTAATAAACAAGAAGCCAAAACGCATCGCCCCCCACAGCATAACGGGCAGAATAAGCGTCAGCGTGTAATCGGTATTAAAAATCGTTTTGTTTTGGCTAATCGGGTACAGCAGCAGCCAAATAAGCAGGCCAATGAGCGCGGCCCAGAGCAGCATTTCACTTCGCGTCACGCCCTTCTGCCGCTGTCCCCGCATGCGGGACCAGAAGCTTTTGATAAAGCGCGGGTGCACTATCATTCTTAAAATAAAATAGAAGAACGGCAGCCCGGTTAATCCCCCCACCAGCACGGCCTGGAAATTAATTAATGTCCTGGCGCTCCACGGCGTGGCGGACAGAATAGAAAAGCTGCGATCGTACCAGCCTAAAAATAACGCTATCTCGTAGAACACCAGAAATAGCCCGGCGTTAACCAGCACCAGCCAAAACATACGCTGAGCGGTGAGCTGAATCAGGCCGAAGGTCACCGCGCTGCGTCGCGACACAAAATAGCGATAGCAGCACGAACTGACCGTAATCGGCACGATAAAGTGCAGGACGGCCAGCAACGAAATCCACACGCCTTCTGAGGGCAGATAGCGAATCAGCAATGCCAGAACAATGCCCGGAATAGCCGCGCGCCCGAACAGTACGATGCAAGCGGTTAGCAGCGGGAGCGACATGTAAAGCAGGAAAACTCGCCCGCCATCCAGTACCGTCTGCGCGTTAAACGTTGCCACCAGCGGCAGCAGCAGGCTGGGGAGAATCAGGGGCAGTGCCCACCATTTACTTTTTGATTGTTTATACCAGCTAGCCAGTTGCATACATCTTCGCCAAAATCCCTGTTCCTCTTCGGGTATCTTCCGGATATCCTTTCCGGTTCGTTACGGCCCATCTTCCGTCACTGCGGGGGACAAATTTTAGTTCGCCAACATTAAGAATAATTGATGCATATCAGTATCAGTTCAATGAATCACCGCTGAGGTAAAATTCAGACTGAATATGATTCATATTAGTTCACAACAAATTCACCTCATGAATGAAATGCCCATGAATCATACATTCAGGCCGTTTTTACATGATGAATAATTGACCTGAGTGGTTCTGTGTGACTAAATAGCCCCGTCGCCCGCATCGCCGGGCCAATCTTAAGGACCCCTGCGTGACACAGGTTACGACTATGCAAAGACGAAACCGTTTTAATAATCGCATGACCCGCATTATTCTGCTCATCAGTTTTCTGTTCTTTTTTGGTCGCTTTATTTATTCCTCCATCGGAGCCTGGTACCACCATCAGGATAAAAAAGCAGAAACCCAACAAAGCAGCCAGCAGGTGGACAGCGCTAACCGCTAGTCCGTCGGTTCCCCCTCGCGCTCTTTTAATTTCCTACCACTTGTTCAAAAATGCTCAAGCGCCCCGTTTGCTGGCCCCTCGCCTTGACCTAAAGTTAACTTGAGGTTGTAAAGTCACGCCATCAAAAACAGCTGAATGGGCAGACTATGGAACAGATTGATGTCGGCTTTACCCACGTCGCATTTATGGTGAAGGATCTGGATAAAAGCGTCGATTTCTACCTCCGCTATACCGCAATGAAAGTGATTCACCAGCGCGAACCCAACCTGCCGGACGCACGCAAGGTGGCCTGGCTCAGCGATCGCACTCGGCCTTTTGCGCTGGTTCTGGTGCAGGCAGACAACAACACCGACACGCCGCTGGGGAATTTTGGTCACCTGGGCGTGGCCTGCGCAACCAAAGAAGAAATTGATAGCAAGGCGGAAATGGCGAGAGCCGAAGGCGTGCTGCGCAGAGAACCAGAGCAGCTTGGCGACCCGGTGGGTTACTTCGTGTTCTTTGCCGATCCAGACGGTAACACGCTGGAACTCTCCTACGGCCAGCGGGTTGGCATTGAGTCAATGTAAAGCCTGAAGGGCGACCAAAAGCCGCCCTTTTCTGTCGTTATGCCGCTACGCACCTCTGCCTTTATTCTCTCTTTCTGTTTAAGCATTTTATGTTCTAAGCATAGCTATTTATATTCCTATGGGCTTTAGCGGCGACGATTTACTCTCTGCTCAAATCAACGATTAATTGCGGGCAGTGATAAGTTAAATGAGTGGCAGAGCGTCGGTCTATTTACATGAAGAACAACGGGAATTTGTCAGTAAACTGCGGCGCTCGTGGCTGTGGCGCACGGAACTGCCCACCTGGCTACTGATTATCACGATTTACGGCGGCTGGTTTGCCACCGTGGCGTGGTGGAAAACCATTGGCCTCTTCCCGGCAACGCTGCTGCTCATCTGGTTAGCCACCTGGTATATGTCGCTGCAGCATGAGCTTTTGCACGGCCACCCGACGCGCTTCCCGCGCCTGAATCAGCTGTTCGGGCTGATCCCTTTTTCTATCTGGTATCCGTACGGCACTTATCGCGATCTGCATCTGAAACATCACCAGGATGAAGATCTGACCGTGCCGGAAACTGACCCGGAAAGTTACTACTTTACCCGCCGCCGCTGGCAGCATTTTAGCGGCGTTCAGCGCTTGCTGGTGCGCCTGCGTAACACCTTCCCAGGTAGGCTGCTGCTGACGCCGGTGCTGACCATGCGCTGGACGGCGATCAATATCTGGGAAACTTTCCGCGGCGGTAATCGCCCGGCGATGGCGATGTGGACGGTACATCTGCTGCTGCTTATCCCGGTGCTCGGCTGGCTGGTGAAGCATGATTTCTCGGTGGTTTACTACCTGCTGGTCGTCACCTGGCCGATGCTGGCGATGACCAAAGTCCGCTCTTTCTTCGAACACCGCGCGGCGGAAGATCCCGAGGCTCGGACGGTGATTAACGAAGCAGGCATGTTCTGGCGTCTGCTGTTCTTGAATCTGAACTATCACTCAGTGCACCACGATCTCCCCGGCATTCCGTGGTACGGGCTGCCAACCGTTTACCGCGCGTATAAAGAGGAATACCTGCAGCGGAACCAGGGCTTCTTTGTGAACGGTTACGGCGAGCTGATGCGCGAGCATCTGATTAAACCGATCCAGGTGGAAATTAACCCGTTCTTCCCGGACGGCCGCCTGGCGCAGGACGTGGTGCCGCAGGAGAAAGCCCATGAGTAAGCTTATCTCGCTGCCGATGTACGACGTGCATCACCCGGATACCGAAGCGCTGTTAGCCACCTTGCGCCTGCTACTGAGCGAAGAAGGGCTGGACGGCGACAGTTTGATTTATAGCGAACCCGAAGATCGCCTGAGCCACTGGCAAGACTCGCGGCTGCTGCTCAGCCAGACCTGCGGTTATCCCCTGTGCGTCCTGCTGCCTAAGGTGCAGGTCGTCGGTACGTTTCATTATCAGGCGGCAGGCTGCGAAGGGTTTCACTACAGCAGCCAGCTGATTGTGCGTGAAGCCGACGCGGGAAAAACGCTGGCAGATTTCCGGGGCAAGCGCGTCGTCTGCAACAGCGACGACTCCCAGTCCGGCTATCACGGCCTGCGCAGCCTGGTTGCCCCGCTGCAAAAAGACGGGAAGTTCCTCTCAGACATCGCCTTTAGCGGCAGCCACCGCCAGTCGCTGGCGGAGGTGCAGGCCGGCACGAGCGATATTGCCGCCATTGATGCAGTCACTCTCGCGCTGGTTGCTCATCACGAACCGGAACGCGTTGCGGGCCTGGTTTCTATCGGCACAACGGCGCTGGCACCGGGTTTACCGATGATCACCTCGGTGCAAACTTCAGCCGTGGAACTGGCGCAGCTGCGCCGCGCGTTGAAACGGCTGGTGAGCGAGCCTGAGTGGCAAGAAGTAAGGGAGGCGTTACTGATAAAAGATTTTAGCGTGACGCACCGGGATGATTATCAGCCCATTAGCGATGCGGCACAGAAAGCGGCGGCAAGTGGTTTGGTGACGCTTTAGGTTACGGCTTTTTTACCCTCACCCCGACCCTCTCCCTCAGGGAGAGGGAGTATTCGTTATTCCCTGCATTTCTAGTCCCCTCTTCCAAAAGGAGAAGGTGTATTCGTTATTCCCTGCATTTCTAGTCCACTCTCCCAAAAGGAGAAGGTGTATTCGTTATTCCCTTCATTTCTAGTCCACTCTCCCAAAAGGAGAAGGTGCATTCGTTATTCCCTGTATTTCTTGTCCCCTCTTCCAAAAGAAGAGGGAGTATTCGTTATTCCCTATATTTCTTGTCCCCTCTTTCAAAAGAAGAGGGAGTATTCGTTATTCCCTATATTTCTTGTCCCCTCTTTCAAAAGGAGAAGGTGTATTCGTTATTCCCTGCGTTTCTAGCCCCCTCTCCCCCGCAGGGAGAGGGTTAGCGTGAGGGGCGAACCTGTCACCCACGCTTAAACTGATTCCCCACCGGCGGCAACCCCAACTTCTCACGCAGCGTACCTGGCCGGTAAGCCTGCTGCATCACCCCGCTCTCTTTCAAAATCGGCGCCACCTGGTCGACAAAATTATCGAAATCCACCGGCAGGAACGGGAACATCAGGTTGTAGCCGTCCACGGCCCCGGCGTGAAACGCCTCGCTCAACGTGTCGGCGACTTCCTGCGCCGTGCCAATGACCAGCCAGCTGTCGGAGCTTTGAAGCAATAACCGGCCCAGCTCCAGCACCGTCAGTGCAGGATCGTAACCCTTGATGATCTGCAGCGCGGTTCTCAGCCCGTCAAAGCCCTGTTCGTCCGGCAAAGGCGGCAGCGGCGCGTGACGATCGTATTCTCCCATATCCATCCGCAGATAGGTACTGAGGAGATCCAGCGCCATCTGGTCGTTCATCAGCGTCTGAATTAGCGCCCGGCGCTGCTCCTTTTCTTCCGGCGTGTTCACCACCACCGGCAGCACACCACCGAGGATTTTAAAGTGCTCCGGCTCGCGCCCATTTTCACTCAGGCGTTTATTCATATCCTCGCGATAGGCCAGCCCTTTCCCGATGTTGCTCATAAACACAAAGTGAATATCGGCCTGGGCCGCCGCCAGCGCTTTGCCGGATTCGGAGGAGCCTGCCTGCACCACAATCGGATGTCCCTGCAGCGGACGCGGCACGTTCAGCGGGCCACGCACCTTAAAGAACTCGCCTGCGTGGTTGAGCGGATGTACTCGATCTGGATCGGCAAAATAGCCGCTTTGCTTATCGATCAGCACGGCTTCCTCTTCCCAGGAATCCCACAGTTTTCTGACCACTGCGATAAACTCTGCGGCGCGCTCGTAACGCCTGCCGTGCTCTGGCAGGGTATCCAGCCCATAGTTGGCCGCTTCTTCTGGCAGCCAGGACGTGACGACGTTCCAGCTCGCTCGTCCCCCGCTCAAATGGTCAAGCGAGGCAAAATAACGCGCCAGATTATAAGGTTCAGTGTAGGACGTTGAAGCCGTCGCCATCAGGCCGATGTTTTCGGTCACCGCCGACAGCGCAGCTAGCAGGGTGATTGGCTCAAGCCGCGGGTTAGCGTAATGCGGCACTCCGCTCGACACCGTGTCCCAAATAGCGACATGGTCGGCGATAAAAATGTTATCCAGCGCGGCGGCTTCGGCCCTGCGCGCCAGGTCGGCGTAATACTTCAGGGTAAAAATCTCTTTGCCCGGCGCGTTCGGATGGCGCCAGGAAAAGCGATAATCGCCCTGCGGATTGAAGAAGAACAGGTTAAAAATGGCGGTAGCTTGCGGCATGGCGGGATACTCGTTGTGAAATGGCCCTCCCTGGCCGGGGACTCATTATTTAGCGGCCAGTTTTTCTTTTACCCACTGGTCGGCAACTTTAGCGGGATCTTTATGATCGACGTCCACCAGCTTGTTCAGCTGGATCAAATCTTTAGTGGTTAACTTGGCGGAGATATCGTTGAGTACTTCCTCCACTTTCGGCGAAACAGCGCCTTTGTGCACCAGCGGGACCAGGTTCTGAGCCGGCTGCTCGTGTTTGTCATCCTCCAGCACCACCCACTTCTCTTTCAGCAGATCGCCCTGGGTCGACACCAGCGTCGCTACGTCGATTTTGCCGGAGTTCAGCGCCAGGCGGCTCAGCGGGCCACCGATATCCAGTGACTTAAAGGATTTGAATTTGATGCCGTACACGCGATCCAGCCCCGGCAGACCAAGGGCGCGGGTCGCCACTTCCGGCGGGCCACCGACCACAAGCTCAGGGGCAACCTTCGCCAGGTCGGACAGGGTTTTCAGGTTATATTTTTTGGCCGTCTCTTCACGCACGCCCCATGCGGTACTGGAGGCCGCCGAGGACGGTTTCAGCAATGCCAGATCTGCCGGTAGCGCCTGCTGCAGTTCGGCAGAGACTTCCTGTTCGGTCGTCGCTTTACTTCCGCCGTGGTAGTAGTTCAGCAGCGCGCCGAGATACTCCGGCACCACGTCCAGCTCGCCGGATTTCAGCGCCGGAATGATAATTTCGCGGTTGCCCAGGTTAAGGCGAGTTTTGACCTCGATGCCCTGCTGCTTTAATGCTCTGGCGTAGATGTTGGCCAGGATCGTTTGTTCTGAGTAGTTTGCGCCGCCAATCGTGACGGTTTCCGCGTGCGCCGCAAATCCTACGCTTGCCAGCCCTGCCGCCAGTAAAGTCAGTTGGAATCTTTTGCTCGCCGTTGCCAGCCAATTTTTCATCATCATCACCCTTCTCTGTTTTATGTTGTGTTGTGCGCAAGTTCTAACCTGCGGTTGGTATTGCAAAATTGAGCCAGCGCTTAGCCACCTGCGACATCAGCAGCTCGCAGCCGACGGCCAGCAGGGAAATCACCACTGACCCGGCGATCACCTGCGGATAGTCGCGCTGCCCCAGACCGTCGATCAGGAAGCGTCCGAGGCCATCCAGCCCGGCGTAGGCGGCAACCACCGCCGTCGCAATAAGCTGCAGCAGCGAGGTACGGATCCCGGCAAAAATCAGCGGCATCGCCAGCGGAATACGCACTTTGATCAGGCTTTGCAGCGGCGTCATGCCCATCGCTTTAGCCGCATCGCACAGCGTTTGATCGGCGTGGCTGATGCCGACGTAGGTGTTGGTCAGCATCGGTGGAATCGCCAGTGCAACAAGGGCGATAAACACCGGCACATCGTTAAAGCCAAGCAGCATGATGCAAAGCAAGATGATCCCCAGCGAAGGGAACGCCTGGCCGATGTTGAACAGGTTGATGGCAAAAAACGCCCCGCGCCGCCAGTAGCCGAGCAGAATGCCAAGCGGCTGGGCGATCAGCGCCCCGAGCAGCAGGCTTATCAGCACGTAATAAAGATGCTCGCCAAAGCGGTGCCAGATGCCGAGATCGCCGCCCCAGTGGTCGGCCTGCAAAAACCAAAGCCAGGTTTGCTGAACGATCTCCATCAGCGCGTCCACCCCGTCAGGCTGTAGCCGAGACGCGAGATCAGCAGGTCAAGCCCAAGCGACAGCACCAGGCTCAGCGCCAGGCTGACCAGAATCGGCGTTAAAAAGTTTTGGTTGAATCCCAGGATCATGAGCTGCCCCAGCCCGCCCTGGCCTATCAGCGCGGTGACGATCACTAACCCCACAAGCGTCACGGAAGCGATGCGCAGCCCGGCAAACAGCGCGGGCAGAATCAGAAACAGCTCCACGTCGATAAAGCGGCCAAAGCGCGTGTAGCCCAGCGCCCGGCCAGACTCCAGCACGTCGGCGGGCAGTTTTTGCACCCCCGCCAGCACGTTACGCAGCAGGATCAGCAGCGAATAAAGCGTCAGGCCAATCACCGCCGTGGTGACAGACAGCCCGGTCCACGGCAGCAGAAGAATAAACAGCGCCAGCGACGGAATGGTGAAAAGCACCCCGCTCAGGGAAATCAGCGGGCCGGACAGCGCCGGCCAGACGATGGACAATAAAAGCATCCCTGCGGTCAGCAGCGTCCCCATCGCCAGGGACAGCAGTACCATCTGTAAATGCTGCAGCATCAGCTCACCTATCATGTCGAGATTGTCGGTCACCCATTGCCAGTCAATCATTGCGGTGCAGCTCCTGGTGCCGGTTAAGCGCATCGCTCAACAGGGCGCTGTCCACGGCTCCGGCGTAGTGCCCTTCGGCGGTGACGCGCACCAGCACACCCTGCGGGACGTCGAGCAAGGCGCTGTAAACGTGGCGCAGGGACTCACTTTCTTTGGCAATAAGAACCGGCAACTGCTGCCCATTTTCCTGCCAGTGCTGAGGCCGCCCTTCGGCATCCAGGACCAGCGCCCGCTGCCCGTGGAGCAAGGCAGGCTCGCCGGATGCTGACTCATCGTGCGTGAAGACTGGCACATCCCGGCGCGGCAGATCGGCCACGCGCATCATGCCCAATCGCTTGAGATTGGGTTCAGGGCCAATAAAATCGCGCACAAAGTCGCTGGCGGGCCAGGAGAGAATATTGTCCGGGGTATCGAACTGCTCGAGGTGCCCGCCTTCGCGGAAAATGGCAATGCGGTCGCCGAGGCGAATCGCCTCGTTGATATCGTGGGTCACCAGGATAATGGTTTTATGCAACCGGGCCTGCAGCGCCAGAAGCTCGCCCTGCAGCCTGTCGCGCACGACGGGGTCGATAGCGGCAAAAGGTTCGTCCATCAGCAAAATCGGTGGATCGGCCGCAAGAGCACGGGCGATAGACACCCGACTTTGCTGCCCGCCGGAGAGCTGATGGGGATAGCGCTTCAGCACCAGCGGGTTCAGGGACATCAGCGCCACCAGCTCGTCGATGCGGCGGAAAATGGCTCGCTTGTCCCAGCCTAAAAGGCGCGGCACGGTAGCAATATTTTCTGCGACGGTACGATGTGGAAACAGCGCCGGGCTTTGCATCACAAAGCCAATTTTGCGGCGAATCTGAATGATATCGGCGCGGGAGAGCGGTTCCCCCTGAATATAGACTTCACCGCTGTCCGGGATATCCAGGCGGTTTATCATTCGCAGCGTGGTGGTTTTCCCGCAGCCGCTGGGGCCAACAAAGGTGCAAAACTCCCCTTCGTGGATGGTCATATTCAGCGAGTTGATCGCGTGCTGCACATTGCCCGGATAGATCTTATTGATGTTCTCAAGTTGAATCATGATGCTTCTGCACTTCCCCATATCGCGCAATCTTGCCCTTCGGACTTATACGTTTCAGCACACGCCGGGGCAGTATTGCAGAGGAAAAAGGGTTCACAAATTCAACATGATGCTAAGATTTGCCGGAAAATAACTATCAGTAATCATCGGGTTATTTCTTATAAAAACAACAAATAAGGTAGCTATTTAAAAGCTATTTCTCACGCTACTATCGTTAAGTACGCGACAAAACGCGCCTGATAATTCCTCCTACAAAAAGCTTATCCGATGAACCAAATACACTTTATTGAAGGCCCGGTTGGTGCGGGTAAATCGACCTACGCTAAAGCCCTGGCCAAAACCGACGGGTTTACCCACATCGCGCTGGACGAGTGGTTCGTGCGGCTCTACAGCCCCGACCGCCCGGCCGGAAATTTTGTGCCCTGGTATGTGGAACGCAAAGACCGGCTGATTGCGCTTATCCTGAGCTATGCCCGCACGGTGCTTGCCACCAACAGCATTGCGCTGGAGCTGGGGTTGATTCAGCAAGGCCCAAGGTTAGCCCTGCTCCGCCAGCTGCAGGAAGAAGGCATTCCGTTTTGCGTACACGTCCTTGACGCGCCCAAAAGCGTTCGCCGCGAGCGCGTACAGCGCCGCAATACCGAACAAGGCGAAACCTTCTCAATGGTCGTGCCGGACGAGATTTTTGAAGTCGCCAGCAGCCTGTGGGAAGCGCCCGATGAGTTTGAACAGGAAGAGTTTGAGTTTGTTTTCCCGGCTACCGCCAGCCGATAACTGACCCACAGGGAGAAGTCGCCATGCCGCAGATTTATGCCCGCCCATTAACGGCGGGGGACACGATCGCCGTGTTTTCCCCCTCATCGGCGGCCACCGCGTTTGCCCCACAGCGCTACCAAAGGGCAAAAGCGTTTATTGAGTCGCAGGGGTTCTGTCTGCAGGAGGGCAGCCTGACAGGCAAAAAGGATTACTGGCGTTCTGGCTCCATTCGCGAGCGGGCGGATGAGTTTAATGCCCTTTTGCATGACCCGAACGTGCGCTGCATTATTTCGGCCATCGGCGGCTTAAACAGCAACTCGCTGCTGCCTTATATCGACTACGCGCAGCTGATGAAAGATCCCAAAATCATCATCGGCTATTCGGACGTAACCGCGCTCCTGGCGGGCATCTATCAAAGAACTGGGCTGATTACCTTTTATGGCCCGGCGGTGGTGGCTTCTTTGGGTGAGTTCCCTCCGCTGGTCGACATCACGTTTGACTATTTCCTCAATATTCTCAGCCGGTCTCAGGCACTGCCTTACACGCTGAGCCAGCCCGCAGCGTGGACCGAGGAAATGCTCGACTGGGAAACACAATCCCGGGCGAAAACTCTGCGTCCGGGCAGCTGGTGCTTCGAGGGCACCGGCAAGGTAGAAGGCCGCGTCATTGGCGGCAACCTGAATACGCTTTACGGCATCTGGGGCAGCGAATACATGCCCGATATCAACCGGGGAGATATTCTGTTTATCGAGGACAGCCTGCAAAGCGCGGCTGAGCTGGAGAGGGAGTTTTCCCATCTTTTACTGTGCGGCGTGTTCGACCGCATCGCCGCCATTGTGCTCGGCAGACACGAGCTGTTTGACGACCAGGGCAGCGGAAAAACGCCGCTGCACATCCTGAGGGAAGTGCTGAATGGCCGCGAGATCCCCCTCGTCTCTGATTTTGACTGCTGCCACACGCACCCGATGCTGACGCTCCCGCTCGGGGTGCGGATGCGCATCGACTTTGACACTCAGGCCATGTCCCTGACCAGCCAGTGGCTGGAAGCCGGTCAGTAATCGAAAGCCAGCATGCCCGAGCGCCAGACGCTGGTCGTGCGGATCAGCGCCTTATCGCGCAGGAAATTAATCAGCGTGGCGATCACTCTGTCATGGCGCAGCTCGGGGCGGGTGACGATGAATAAATGGCGGCGCAGCGGCTGGGGCAAATCCAGAATGCGCATATTCTCCGGCACCGGCAGCACCGACAGCCACGGCATAATGGAAAACCCCAGGCCCTGATTCACCAGCCCGACTATCCCGCTGTCGCTGGCCAGCTTATGCACCACCTCATTACGCAGCCCCATCTCACGGCAGCGCTCCACGGCGGGGCTTAAAGTGTTGGCGTTCGGCTGGATAAACGGCAGGTTTTCCAGCTGCTGCCAGCTAAAAGGCTGCCGCAGGCGGAAGCTGCGGGGCAGCATCAGCACGTAAGGGTCGCTGATGTACGGCACGCCGTGCAGCGAGTCCGGGTAGCCCTGAATGGTAATGCCGATATCCGCCCGCCCGGACACCACCGCGTCGTTGAGGTGATGGTATTCCGTCGCGCTGTCATCAATATCCAGATGAATATCGGGCAGCGCCGTGGCCAGCGCCTCAAAGTAAGGCGGCAACAGGTTCGCCGTCGCGCTGCGGAAGCAGGCCACCCGCACGCGCCCGGCAAGCTGCGGCGCTTCCGCCGCTGTCTGCTCAATACCGTCCAGCAGCTGCATGATTTTTTTCGCATCTTTGAGGATTTGCGTGCAGGCGGCAGTCGGCACGCAGCCGCTGCGCGAGCGATGCAGCAGGCGCACATTCAGCTGTTGTTCCAGTTCGGCAATCGCATGGCTGATGCGCGACTGAGTACAGCCCAATGCTGCGGCTGCGGCGCTGAAACCATTGTTTTCCACTACGGCTATCAGCATTTCCAGCTGATTTAGCTTTATTCCGGCCATATTTTCAGTCAGTTATTGGAAAGAGCAGCTTTCGAAAAATCGAAATTCTTCATAGATAAGGAAAACATATCACGCTTTTCGGTTGCCGCCTACCGGCCTTCCTTCCCATCATAAAGCCAGCCAGTACGGCGCATAAAAGCAAGAATGCATCATCTGAACTAAGCACTTTAAGGAAAACCTGAGCATGCCCGGCATCATTCATTACGGCACCTTTGTCGTCTCTTTCATCCTGCTGTTAATCATTCCCGGCCCCGGGAATCTGATCCTGATCACCAGCGCCAGCAAAGGCGGCGCGCGCAGCGGCTATCTCTGCCTGATGGGGATTATTCTGGGTGACCAGGTGCTGCTGTGGCTGGCTATCGCGGGCGTGGCTGCACTGCTCGAATCCTCGCCGCATGTTTTCCAGGTCATCAAGTGGCTGGGTGCCGCTTACCTGCTATGGATGGGTGTGCAGCTGCTGATGAAAGCGAAAACCAGCGCCCCGCCGCCGCCGGTGACCGGTAAAAGAACGCCGTTTTTGCAGGGCATGGTCATTACTCTGATGAACCCCAAACCCATTCTGTTTTACGTGATGTTTCTGCCGCTGTTTATCGACCCGGCGCGCAGCCTGGGGATCCCGACGTTCGCTATTCTGGCGGGTACGGCCGCCGCGCTGACCTTTATCTACTGTTCGATAATGATCTTCCTGACGACTTCGCTTGCAGAGAAAGTGCGTTCGCGGCCGGGCATGGTTTATCTGCTGGGGAAAGCCACCGGCCTGTTCCTGGCGATATTTGCGGTGAAGCTGGCATTTTTTAGCTGAGGCAGGACAAGTTATTTACGCCCGATTGCTCTGTATTTATTCTGATTCGGCATCTGGCGTTTTACAGAAATATCTCACTAATGGTTACGTGTCATTCTTTTTAGATTGCTATATTCTTTGCGCGGGTATTTCATCTAATAAGGAAATTAATTATATGAGAGTCGTCGTATTACAGGGCCAATATGGTCTGTTCAAAAAAGAAGGGCTTGATCTTTCCATGCCGGCAATACAAACCTGCCTGGGGCTTTATGCCGTATCAGAGCAGCATGATTACCTTCTCTGCGCGCATTTTGATTCAGAAGTCGGGCTGCAGCAAAATTTAAGAGAAATTAAGAATGCTTTAGCCGCTAAAAACATCAGCATGAGCAGCCTTAAAGCAACGGTCTTTGGCGGCGACGGTAAACAAAGCTACGTCCGGTGTTCCCCTCCCAGCAGCCACATAGGGAATGATATTGTCAGCTTTATCAAAGCGCAGGGAGGCAGCGCCGAGTATTCAAATGAGTATTACTCTGGCGTTATCCCCAAAACATTCAACTTTCACTATCAAAAAGGCTGCGGTATCTCCGAGGGGCAAAATCCGAAGGATTTTTCTGGCGCCAGTCAGCAGGCAATGAATTTAGCTAAGCAAAGAATGAGACTGAGGCCTGCTGAATATTCTCTCGCCCATGCAAAAATGGTAGATGTCAGCCGCTTATACTAAAATCCGTTATTTTTGACCTAAAGGAACCGCCTGGTATTATCGGGCATTATTTATAACCCCTTTATGTACAAATTAATCTCGCAGGTTCCTTTATTTTTAATAATGCAATGTACTATCCAACTATTACAAAATTAAGATAATTAATTTAGCAAAGCTGACAATACGAATTCACAATAATATCTTAATTAAGAGATTAACGGGGCATCTTAATGCCCCGAATTAAGCTTACTCAAAACGCTGAAGCGTCCTCGGTAAGTGGCTAAACAATTCATAGCCGTCATCGGTGATGAGCAACATATCTTCCAGCATGATCGCCCCGACGCCGATGCCGTAGTAAGGCGTTTCCACGCTAAAGACCATGCCCGGTTCGAAGGTTTCGGTTGCCGCAGCGCTCACGAACGGCGCCTCTTCCAGGCCTAAGAACAGCCCATCGCCGTGCCCTAAATGGCCGCGATTATAGTGCGGCAAGCCATTGGCCTTGATTTTACTCATCGTGTCGTTAAACACATGGCTGAGCTTTATGCCCGGGCCAATCAGGCTGAGCATATGCTCGTGGCCCTGCAAAATGGTTTGGTAGATTCGCTCGGCCATGGCCGTTGGCTGCCCGAACACCACGGTTCGCGCCAAATCCGCCCCGTACCCGGCGACATCCACGCCGCAGTCAAATTTGATCAAATCCCCCGGTTTAACGGGTTCGCGGCTCGGGATGAGTTTTGGGGCAAAATCATCGCCCACCGAGATCAAATGGAAGCGCGACAGGTTGGTCTCCGGGTGCTGCATCACGGCTGCTTTGTAGGCGGCGGTGAGATCCCACGCCGAACAGCCCACGCCAATCGTCTTAAAAGCTTCACTGATGCCATACTCGGTGATCTGCGCGCTTTTACGCAGGAAGGCTATCTCCCACGGGCTTTTGACCATCCGTAGCTCATTAAAGATTGCCGTGGAGTCCACCAGCCGTAGATTCGGGATCACCTTATCCAGCGTCTGCTTGCCGCCGTTGCTCATCGCATTCAGCTCGATAGCGATGTTTTTATCCAGCACGCCCGCATCCGCCAATGTGGACTTGAGCAGCTTGAAAACGGCCTCCACCGGTGGGCCAATCGGCCGCTCTTTCACCACCCGCTGCGGGTTAAAAGGCTCGTCGACATCCACCCAAACCGGGAAGGTCTTCAGCTCATAGTTCGCCAGATCAAACTGCAGGCCAGCCGCCTCAAACTCGTTCATCACGATCAACGAAGGCAGCTTCTCATCCCGGAAAATGACCGCCAGCGCCGCGCCGGTGTGGCGGAAGGTGTACATAAAGAAACTGGCTAACCCGGTGACATGGCAAAAGTTGTCCGGGGTGGTCACCACCAAAGCCTCGATATTGTTCCGTGCCATGATCGCCCTGGCTTTGGCCGTGACTGCCTGGAGATGATCTGCTTTATTCATGGTGTTCGTTACCTCAGTCTTGTTTAACTTTTGCCGGAGTCGGATCGCCAGATGTTTTAACAGATCAATCGGGATTTATATAGCGGGCTTGAAACCCGGACATGAAGTCGATTTTTAACCAAAGACATTTGGTGATATTTTAGCCATACAGTATATGTGCTACTGTATGCGTTATTAACACATACAAAAGCACAGTTCTTGAGGAGGAGCCATGCCTGCATCAGCAAGTATACGAGTGAAAAAAACCGTCACCGTCACACTGGAGCCAGATCTGATTCAGGAAGCCAAAGCGGCAGGAATCAACTTGTCACAAACGTTGCGTAAAGCGCTAAAAGCCGAAATCAAGGAGATTGAAGCCGCTCGCTGGAAGAAAGAAAACGAAGCCGCAATCGACTATCTGAACCAGCTCACGGAAGAAAACGGCCTTTTATCCGACACCTACAGGACGTTCTAATCATGCAATTCACCGTCTACAAAAATACGGGAAAGCCAACGGCTTACCCGTATTTATTGAATGTTCAGAGCAACATCATTGGGCGTAGAAACACCCGAGTCGTCATTCCTTTATTCCCTGCTGAAAACTATAAAGGGCCACGCACGGACAAACTCACCCCATCCATTCATCTGGCCGGTGAAGATTTTATTGTGATGACTCATGAACTCGCGAGCATCCCTGAACGGGTCCTGGGCGCAGAACACTGCAGCGCGGCTGAACATGAAAATACAATAAAAGCGGCGCTTAACTTCCTTTTCTATGGCATCGAGTAGCCTGCTCCTCTTTCGGAAACCGAATTCGTTTTAAAGCGAGGCCTGATTGATGATAACGCGCGACAAAACAAGCAGCGACTGGGTTGATATCAATCGCGATGAAGAGAGCGGCATCGAGAGCATTAACGCCCATTTCTCCGGCCACGCTTACGACGCGCACGATCACGACGAAGTGCTTGTCGGCGTTACGCAGCAGGGGCTCCAGCGCTTTAACTGCCACCGCACCACGCACACCAGCCATCCGGGCAGAGCCATTCTGATTGAACCCGGCGCGGTGCACGACGGCCACGCTCCCGAAGCCGAAGGCTTTACTTACGCGATGCTCTACCTGCCGCAAGTCTGGGTGGGCGAGCACATGCAGCGCCGCGGGCTGGGCAACATCGCCACGCTGGAAGCCGCTTTCCATAACACCCTGGCGGACGACCCGCAGCTAAGCATTGCTATTCAGCAGGCGTTTTTTGCCGTTCACCATCGCGAAGGGCGACTCGCCCGCGACCAGACGCTCGACCACCTTATCGCCCTGCTTTCTCGTCACATCAGCCTCAGGCCGCCTTCCACCTCAAACGATGCGCTTCGGCAAATGCATGAAGTCCGGAATTATCTTCACGATCGTATGCATCTGGACATCGGCCTCGACGAACTCGCGCTGCACTCCGGCATCGACAGGTTCCGGCTCAACCGCCAGTTTAAGCAGGCATTTGGCCAGTCGCCCCACGCTTACCTGGTGCGACTCCGCCTGCGCACTGCCCGTTCGCTGCTGGCGCAGGGGAAAGAGCCAGCGCTGGTCGCCTCACAAACCGGATTTGCCGACCAAAGCCATATGGGACGCTGGTTCCAGCGCGCCTATCGCCTCTCCCCTGTCGCTTACCAGCGCCGCTGCACAAACGTTCTATACTGACCGCCCTGTTATCTTCGATGATGCTTTCTCAGAAAGATGAACGGAGAAGCAGGACAGATGTTTGATACCAAAATTGCCTTTATCGTACGCGACGATTTACCCACCTGGCAGCGCCTGAACGTGGTGGCGTTTCTCGGCACCGGCGTGGCCGCCTCCTCCCCGGAAATCATGGGCGCGCCCTACATAGATGCGAAAGGCCGCGAATACGGCAATTTGTCCGGCCAGCCGATGCTGATTTTCGAATCCGATCTCGCCGGGCTGCAAACCGCTCACCGTAAAGGCCTGGAGCGCGAGCTAACCCTGATCCCATACGTGCACGCCATGTTTTCCACCGGGCATGATGCAGCCAACCGGGAAGTGTTCAAAGCGGAAGATGCCGACAGCATGAACCTGGTCGGCCTGGCAATGCGCGGCCCGAAGAAGATGGTGGATAAGGTGATAAAAGGGATGAAGCTGCATAAGTAAGGGAAGACAAATATAAAAAAGCCCGCAATCGCGGGCTTTCAGCACATCTAGTCAATTAAGAGAGTGATTATTCCCACTCAATTATATTGTTGTAATTAATTCGCATTAAAATCATATAGTTATAAAAAAACCTATCGGCAATACCATAATGAATACCATGTCAGGAAGATGATCCCATTCCTGAATGAAACGGCCTAAACGGCAATAACTTTACTACCGATCCAAGAGAGGAGTGAAAAGGTCTTGAAGAGCTCTATCGTCAAACTTCTCCCGCTCTCTCTTGTTCGACGGTGGGAAACTCGGGGAGGGAGCGGGACTGCTCCGGTCTTCAATCTCGCCGATTCGGTCCTCGATGTCGGAGACGGCGCGACTCAAAACATCTTCCGGCACGCCGAAACGGGGCGCGAACTTTTTGAGGGCATCGATACGATCCGATAAGGAGGACTCGCTATCATCCTCGCTGATGCGACTGGTATTCTCCTCGAACTCTTCTAGCACAGCTGCTTGCAAGGCATGGTTGATGCTGGACGGCAGCCCTTGCGCTGCATCCACTGCATCCACTGCATCCACAAGCGTGGAGAGCATGTCACTCGAACACCAGCGTATAGTGTCCGTGATCGCCTTCTCAAGGAGCTCCAATAATTCGGTTTCGTATATGAATGGCCGCCCATATCCCTTGTCACCTAGCCGACAAAATATGTCGATCAAGGCCTCTCCATCCGACCATGCACCAAAGCCCTGCTGTGGATTGCGGGCAATCGCCATAATGCTGTCAGCAAATGCCCGCTCGTTCGTGAGCCGCCACCAGTCCATCAACATCCCCAGCCGTTTGGAGTTTGCAGCATCGTTGTATTCAAGCGACCGCGCATCGCCAGCTCGCGGGCGCCAGTGCGGACGCGTTTCGATCATATCCAGCATGCCAGTGCAGGCTAGGGCGATCTTTGTTTGATCGTCTTCGCTAAGACCGCGCGGATACACAAAATCCCACAAACTCGACAACCAGTCTATGGAGACTGCTGTAGGGACAAGACGAATTAATAGCTCTGTGTCCAACAGATAGGATGAGAGATAATCCTTGAGCGAAGGATTGAGAAAAGAAACCCTTGGTCCGCTGATGTTGACAATGTTGACGAAGCTACCTTCTAGGATGCGAAGGGCTTCTTCGAAGTCCTTAGGCCCGTGCGGTAGGCCATAGGCTGTGCTCATCGCTGTATGTAAGAGCTCGAAAGACAAGCGAAGCGTGCCAAGGGGCACCCCATACTCCGTGAGAAAAAACATCGCCATCAAGAGGTGTCTGCACCGATGATCGATGTGTGTACGGAATGCGGTATCCCAAATCTGGCTAGGGTTATTCAGAGCACCGATAAAGGCCACAGCATAGTCTGCGGGTTCGATATCACCAATGCGAAATGCATCGGTCATAGCCTCGATGACACGCGGGTTATAGTTCTTGTGATCAACAATTTCCGCAAGCCTCTTGCTTTCCAATAGCGCACGGATATGCGACTGTGGTGTCTCTGACACGAGTAGATGATTGTAAAGAATCCTCGCCTTAATCCGGCGCGTATAAACACCAACATCGAGAACGTACTTCGTTACATCGAGGCGCTGGTCGCCAAGATGTTCGGAAACCCTCCGGGCTTCTTCAAAGATGTACCCCCGCGTCGTCAGAATAAAACGAGCATTTGGGGAGCGACGTACTCGGCTCATGAACCGCGCTAAATCAGAATCCTTGTGCGCCAGAGCTTGCCGGTCGAGGGCAACCCTTCCTAGGAAGTCGTCGAAAAGGAACACCTGCTTTTTGCTGTCGCTAATGGCCGCGAAGCCGTCCTCTAGACTACGGATGGGAACGAGCTCCCACTCCTCACTCAGGAATGTGTAACATAGCATCTCGGCCAGTGTCGTTTTACCAACACCCGGGGGCCCTGAGATGATAAGAAGCCGATGCTTCTCCAGCGTAGCCAGTGATTGATCGAAGCTCGGGTTTGATGCGTAGACACGGACCTTCTGTTCAATATCTTCTCGCGTGAACGCTGCAAAGGTATGGGCCGCCGCGCGTACGACTCGGTCTAGAACACCCGCACCTGAAAGCCACAGTTTGATGTGCGACTTGAGAATATCTGGGTACTTCCGGAGAAGACCGTTGAGGTCCTCCGGACCAAAAATATCCGCTTCCGACCTCAGGCTGGGCCCTATAAGCGGAGTGAGCTTACCCTTTCCAAGTGGGGTGAACTTACAGGAAGTCGCTAAAATGTAGCGAATCGGAGCGAGCTTATCGATTGAAAATCGCTCATGCTTCATAGTGGCTATCAACTTACCGAACGGCGAACCTTCATAATGCTTCGCCTGTAGAATGACGTTACCATTAGCCTGCGCGTGCCGGCCATCAATGCCGCCATCCGGCCCTGCGCAGAATGCTTCGAAGCGAAGTCCTTCTTCTCGTCCTATGAGGTCTCGAACAAGATCCTCAAAGTCGGCCGATGATAGATTTTTGAAATCGTAACTCATGCTGCCGTTTCGTCCACTGCGTCGGTGGCTGTGTTCTCATTCGCAAGTGCTAGAGTAGCTAGCGCTTGTGGCCCCATCATCATCTCATAATGCGCGAGGTGATTTGTGACTTCGAAGATTCTGCGAAAAATATCGAGATAACGGGTGACCATCGCTTCATCGACAGAAATGTACAGGTCATCGTTGAAACTGTGCGATCCATCATTCACCCAAGTAAATAGCGAACCACATATTTGCTGGTCGCGGCCCTCGAATCTCGCGCAGATGTCATCCTTATCGAGGTTTCCGAGAATCTTGAAGTAGTTCTCGAGGATGCGTCTTAGCGTGTTTTGGAGCGCGATATTTGATCGGTTCGGCGATCTGACCTCAGCCCAAAGGAGCTCATAAGAAGTACTGATAGGGTTGTGATTGTAGCTGGTGATTACGGATACATCGTTCACTTTCCGCACGATCCAAAACGTCTCGTGTGCTCGGCATTCTGTGCCGCGCTTGGGATCGAAAGATACTTCTTTATGGAAGTAGATGTTGTGCGTCAATAGAAAGACCTGCTTAATAAGCCCAGTCCCTCGGCAAGCCTCATCGAGCACACGTTTGATCAGAGCACTGACGATAAAGAGCACATCGCTGTCAAGGCTAGAGACAGGATCGTCGAACACGACGACTCGCTCCGCATTTATCCCGCTTGCATTGATACTGCCTCTAATGAGGTGGTAAAAGTAGAGGAAAGTGATGAAGGTGCGCTCTCCCTCGCTAAGGGTGGTAGCAGCTTCGCTCCCATCTCCTCTTACAATTTCATAGAGGTTTTGATGTTGGCCAGCGGTCGCGAGGCGGAAACCCGTAAAGCCGAACGATCTTAGAATGGCGTTAATTTCCGTAACGGTTGGCTGAACACTCGTTACTTCGCGTTCCAACGCTGCAAGTTCGTTACTGGCCTCTGCAAGCGCCGCTCGCTTTGAAGCAAGCCCGGCCGTCAGGCCAGTAACGGCACGATCAAGCCCCCTTTTCGCGTTATCGTGGTCAGTAAATGCGAGCCTCGACTCCTCAAGTAAACATCTCCAGATTTGCGATATAAGAGTGGCCCGCTCGGTCGCCAGATTGTCAACTGTCGCATTGTGCTTACCTATCTCAGTATTTGCGTTGGAGATAGCATCTTGAAGGGAGGCGACGATTTCACCAACGGGCTCAAGCGTGACTTGCGAACTTGCCTCTTTCCGTTTGCGGTCGATTTGCCGAAGATTCAACTCTAACCGTGCCGAGAGTCGATCGATATCGGCGCGAAACGCTACCACATCAAGATACTTGCTTCCCGCACTGTGGATCAACTCGAGCCGAGACAAAAGGGTTTTGGAGTGAGCATCATATGCGTCCCTTATGCGTTCGATTGCTGCGATATCAGCAAGATAGGTTTCGTCAAAGTAGTCATTCAGTTTTGTTTTTAGAGAGTCGTTCATCTCCTGCTGGCAGAATGGGCACTGCGGCCCCGCTTCGTCTACATAACCAAGGCCTTGCCGCACCCAGTCGCTGTTGCCGAGGCGACGTATAAGTGCAGCGATGTCAACGTCTTCTTTCCCTACGATTTTTTTCGAGAGAACTGCCGAGCCTTCAAGGACCACAAGGTCGTTGGCGTCAAACACTACGATGGGTGTAAGACGTTCGAGCCCTTTCTCAAAAATTGTCAGCGCACGTTGTTTGAGCTCGTCAAGCGGGACAATCTCAGCAGAGTTCTGCGCCCACTCCATCAGGATCTTGTCGCAAAAGTTAGCCTTTGAACTTCGGAAGCCAGTGAATGCCTCTTGAAAATAAGGATCGTGGACTGTCTTGATCTCCCAGCATTTCTGTTCTATGCCAGTCCTTAAAGTCTGGAGTTCCCCGAGCTTGCCGGAGCTTACGTCACCCAAGGTATTTTGGAGTTGAGCAATGTCTCGGGTTAGGGATTGCACTTGGGCGTTCGCCGCTTCGATCTTGGCAAGCGTTTCAGCCTCCGCCTGCCCTAGCGTGAAAATGCCCGGCATCTGTTGAGCGAAATTCCGAGAGCAGAAGTCACTGTTGTAGACAAGACGCTCCAGTGGCTGACCGGTCCACGTAACAGCGCAGGCGGGTTTTGAAGCGGGGTCTGCAATGACACGCGAGATAGTCGTTTTACCCGATCCATTGGTACCGAAAATAAAATTGATTGAGCGAAGTCCTGCCAGACGTTGCGTATTTGCCCCGTAACTTGCTTCGTTTGTTATAGAAATATCAGATAGCATTTTATCCCCTTTCGCGCCGATTGCGAGTTCCCCCGAACGCGAGAATTAGCGAAACGGACTTAAGCATACGCACTACGAAGCCACCTTGCGCCCAGCGTCGCAAAGGATATTCACTCGTTTTTGAGGAAACCGCATCCAGCTTGGGCCGTCACGACCGACGCAGCTTGGTCATCATTGCTTCGCTGCGGATCCCGAACATGTACAGTCGCACTCAAATGCCTCTTTCATCTGTCGTAAAAGAATCGACAACTCATCCAAACTTCCATCGCGACGTACTTCGGCAAGCAACTGTTCTGAATAGGCCGGATTGGCGCGGAGATATTCGACCATTACCTCAATATGTGATCTGTCTTTCATTTCGCGATACCCCCATTCCTACGGAACAATCAAGCATGCAGAATTTTGATATATTTCATGTTGCCCACCGAATTTTATTGGATTGCACAATCCAAAGTACATCAAAATGGATATGTATTGCAGGTTAAACCAGCAACCAATCCCGAAGAAGCATCAAACAGAAAACCCGAAAAACTGAGCATAACCCGTCGTCATTTTCTGGAAAAGACTATAGCGCTCATTTTCTCTCGAATTCCCGCCTGTAATTCGCGAAATTCGATCATCATCTGCTCAACGTCAACGGGCCTTGCACCTTGACCGCGCTTCTCCGCGAGCCACAACTTCAGCAACCCGGCCACCCGGCCAAGGTCGCCGTTCACGCGCACAAGATCGGCCACGGCTGACAGGTCAGCCCTTGCCCGAATAGGCGCGTTCAGTCCGGCCGCTTTCATGTAGGCGGACAACGACAAACCGGACTGAGCAGCCCGGTCGGCCAGCTCGGCCTTTTCGTCGTTGTTCACCCATACCTCTATTCGTTGGCCTCGGGGTCGGGTTCCTCGGCCCTTCCCTTTCGGTTTCTGTTCTTCGTCACTCATCAGTGCCCCTTTTCCATCGCGCCCGATGGCGCGGATTGGTGTCGTTGTCTTGCCCGGCTTGCGCCTCCTTTTTGGTGCCCGTGGCTCCTTTGTCGCGGCAGCGACCGTCAGCCTCGCAGAGCAGGATGCCGTCGAACCGCAGGTGAGTAAGGGGCGGTGTTGGACTGGTGCGGGCTTGCCCGTACCGGTACAACACACATCCTGCCTGCTACCTCTCTGCGATTCTATGCGACCGGAGTAGAATCGCCATTAAAACATGGCGTAATCGCGTACATTCGCGCTAATTCGCATACATTCGCGTAGCATCGCATTAATCAATTCTTCTAATCGCATAGAATCGCGTACATTTGCATAGAATCGCGTTCCCGACTGAGTTCATGAGCATCAAGTACGGACTGACACCAAAAGGAGGGACTTTGAGAGGCCATATGCTAGGCCAGCCAAATCTAAGCCTTGTAAATTGCTCGACTCGGGTGAGAACATAGCTTCCGTTTGCGCGCTTTTTTTTCGAAACTCGATCATCAATAAACGACGGAGTAATCATGGCACGAAAAACCCTCGCAGAGCGCCGTTCTGATGCCCTTTCAGAGCTTGAAATGGCGAAAGCCAGATTGGCAAAACTCGACAATGAGGCAGCAGAAAGAATCGGAAGAATTGCAATAAAGTCAGGATTGGTTAATCTTGAACTGACGGACGATCAAGTCCGGGAAGAATTCGACAGAATCGTGGAAAGGATCAGCAAGGAGAATTGATCATGAAGACAGCTCACCGCATCAGCACATTGGCCAATCAACTCAACGAACTGCAAGCCTACCTCGGTCGAGCCAGTGGGCGGTCTGGCAAGAGCGTTATGGAAGCCCAGCGCATTGCGGCCGAGCTGGCTTCTTCACTCGAAGAGTGGCACCTTGAAACGTTGCACATCCCTGAAACAGAGCGTGACCTCTATCGCGTACAGAATCCCTATTACGCGGCCCACTGACGCCGCGCACCGCCTTATCAAAAGCTCACTTCGGTGGGCTTTTTTTGTCCGTAAACATACGTTTTACGGACAACACTTTCAATTGAATCCTTCTAAGAAAACCTCGTTAAAAAACAAGATTTTAGGCAATCCCACCTGTCCGGAAATAGACGTTTGACGGACACTTATGTGTTTGTTTTTATTGAAATAAAGTTATTTTTCATGTCTAGCGATGTCAGGCGCTTTGAGGAATACTTAAGCCTCGGAATTTATCAAAACGAGGTATTAGGTATGGAAATAGAATCGCAAATACTGTCTATTTCGTCACTGCGAAAATTCGGACGGAGTGCGGCATTGGCCTTGGCAATCGCAAGCCTTGGCGTTGGCCCCTACATGGCACCGACTCCGGCCTATGCCATCTATTGCTCGAACTGCTCGACGTTCTATCAGCAGATGTACGAGTACGCCGAAGCGGTCAACACGCAACTGAACACCGCGCAGCAGTTGCAGACGCAGATCCAGCAGTACGACAACATGATTAAGCAGGGCATGTCACTGCCCAGCCGCATGTTCAACTCTATCACTGGCGACCTCCAGCGCGTGGCCAGCGTCTACAACTCGGCGCAGTCGCTCGGCCGCAACATCAGCAATCTGGACGAACAGTTTCGCCAGCAGTTCAAGGGCTATGACAGCTATCTGAACTCGATTGGTCAAGGGCAAAACAACATGCCGCAGCGCTATCGGGACTGGGCACAATCCGGCTTCGATAACGCCCGCACGGCCATGCAGGCCGCTGGCGTAAATACCAGCACATTCGAGGATGAGAACGCGATGCTGGATCAGTTGGTGAGCCGTTCGCAGTCGGCCGTTGGCCGTCAGCAAGCCATTCAAGCCGGGAACGAGATTGCGGCGCAGAACGTGCAGCAGCTCCAGAAGCTGCGCGATCTGGTAGCCACACAAATCACCCTGCAAGGCAACTACATGGCGCAGCAAAACGAACGACAGTCCGTTAGCGATGCCTCCGAACAGCAATTCCGCAGCCGTGAAAATACACGCGGCCCGTCTGAGGGGTTCTAACCATGATGATTTCTAAGGCGCTGATTGCCGCCCTCTGTCTCGTCTCGGCCCTTGGCGGGTCGGCACTGACCGCCGTGGTCGTCACGAACGCCGCCGCACCGGAATGCGCAGCGGTCGGCAATGGCCATCAGGATGACCAATTCCGCAGCCGCCCAAACACTCGCGGCCCGTCTGAGGGGTTCTGACTATGCGACGTTCAACCGTTTTCGCACTTGTCGGCGCGGTGCTCTTGCTATCTGCAACTAGTGCGATGGCTGCCGGGGTCGATTTGGCGCAGAGCAACACGTCTATGAACAGCCTTCTGCGGCTGATTCAGAACGCTTCAAACCAATGGGCACCGCGCCTGCATGACTACGCCTTGTGGCTCTTGGGATGCCTTGCCGTCATCCAGTTAGTTTGGACTTTTGCTCCTTTGGTCATGCGCGGAGCTGAACTGGGCGACATCCTCCATGATCTGGTGAAATTCATCCTCGTGATAGGGTTCTTCTATGCGATGCTCGATCACGCGACCGAGTGGGGCGGGGCCATCGTCAACAGCTTCCGGCAGGCCGGGGCGCACGCGGCAGGGTTGGGTAGTGCGGAGCTGATGCCGGGGGATATGTTCTCAACTGCTGTGGACTTTTCACGGCAGGTGCTGACGGCCGGTGTGTCGATGTTCAGCCCAATCACATCGGTTGTAGTGGCCGTATCTGCATTGATCGTCCTGATGTGTTTCACGTTTATAGCGGCTCTGGTGTTCGTGACGCTCGTAGAGGCCTACGTCATCATCAATGCCGCCGTCCTGTTCATGGGTTTCGGTGGCTCTCAATGGACGCGCGAATATGCACTGGCTCCCATTCGCTATGCCGTTGCGGTAGGTGCCAAGCTGTTTGTCCTGACTCTGATTGTGGGTCTGATCATGCAGGTTTCCGCAGAATGGTCGGCAGCCTACACCAACGACGAAGCGTCGTTGATGACCTTGGTCGGCCTGTCTTTGGTGTGCGCCTACCTGACCAAAACTATCCCTGAACTGATCGGCGGCATGATTAACGGCACGTCGATGGGCGGCGGCTCTGCAATTGGGGGCATGGCCGCAGCCGGTGCAGCCGGTGCGGCGGCCGCAATCGCTACTGTTGCAACAGCTGGGGCAGCAGCCCCGGCTGCTGGAGCACTAGGGGCCGCGGGAACTGGCGGAGGCGCTGCCAGTGCCGCGGGTGGTGGACTGGCCTCCGCATTGAACGCCAGCATGGCAGGCGGCAGTACCGCAGGGGGTATCGGTGGTGCGACGGGCGTCGGCGGCGCTGGAATTGGCGCAAGCACAGGAGGGGGCAGCGGTGCGACCGCAAAGGCCGCAGGTTCTCGCGTCGGGGGTGGTGCCGCGTCAGGATCGGCGAATCCAGTGTCGGCGGCCGCTTCGCCTGCTAGCCAAGAATCAGGCAGCGGCTTAAAGCAAGCCGCCAAACAGGCCGGAAAAGCTGCGAAGGGTGGTGACGACGATATGGATCAGCAAGCCGTCGCGCAGCAACGGCAGATGACACCAAAAGAAGGGACTGGCGGCAACGGCAAGGCTGTTGCGCAGGGCGCCGAGGTGGCCACACGGGCGCTTGGCGTGCTGGGCGCTATCAGCGTACCAGGCATGGAAAGCTCCCACGGGCTTTCGCTCGGGGGCACCGGATCTCCCCCTCCAGTCCCCGGCAGTGACAGTCCAGCGCCTGATGATGGCGGTGAGACGACTACACAAGCGGAATCCAACATTATTCGTCCGGCATCGGACACCACTAGCACCGGAGACATCGGCGCGCTCAATGTGCCCGGCATGGCTTCTAGTGTTAACTCTCAATCGGAGACGTAATCATGATGAACGATATATTTTTTGGCCTGATGATGCTCGGTGGCTTTTTTGTTCTCGGTATTGGTATGTGGGCGCTTGGCCAATGGCTGAGACGCAAAGGCTTCGGCCCGCAGCTCGACGCACTAGATAAGCAGTACACGGCACTACAGCATCGTGTGAACCGATTGGCTCTGCCTGCCGCTGCGCATTTCTACGGTGGCATGGGTATGCTTAATCGCATGCCACTTTTCGGCAGCAAGAATCAGGTGGTACTGGTAGAGCATGTGAGAATGGCCATCCTTCAGATGGAAGAGGAAGAACAGCAGCGAGGCAGGGTCATCAATCGCTGACGAGCACCACCAGTTTCATCGCCCACAACCCCGCCTGAGTGCGGGGTTTTGTTTTCCTGCCGCAACTTCTCCGTCTATTACACACCGCCAAAACGGCCTGTATCGCTCCGTGAGGAGTTTTCACACATGACAGCAGAACCATCCCGACACTGAAAAAACGCTACCACGCCCCATACAGGAGCGATTTTGGACGATTTTGCAGGCCGTTAGAGGCCTTATGCTGGTTTTGGCCCTGCCCTTCCCTTTTTGGTGCCCGATCGTCTTTTTGTCCTTTTCGGGGTCCGGTGAGGTGCGAGGGGGCGGTGTGTAATCCACGGCGTTCCGCTGCACTGCGACGACTTGCCGTCGCCTCAAGCCAACTTGTGAGCGTATCGAACGCCTCTCATGCGGGAGGGGGAGCCGCCGCGAAGCGGTGGGGGAACCCCGCAGGAGTGCCCCGTGTCCCTTGTGTGGAGCGGTTTTCCACAATTTGGCACGACCAACTACAGGTTTAGATCTATAGGTTTTTTATTTAAAGGCTGACCTATCGGTTTAGGGGG